>NZ_JAVFWO010000010.1 GCF_031085295.1 Microbacterium psychrotolerans
GCCGCCGACCGCAGCCGAGCCGCCGGTGACGCCGTCGCCGGCGCCCGAGCCGCCTGCCCCGGAGGCTCCGAAGCAGTAAGCATCCACGACAGCCCCTCGCCGCACGGCGAGGGGCTGTCGTGCGCGTGGGGCGCTGCCGCGCACGCGTCGGCCGCACCGACCTCCGGCACTCGCGACCTACCCCAGCGTCGGAGCAGCATCCGCGTGCGGGGATAACGTGGACGCATGACCTCCACTGTTCCCCTCCGGCGCGTCGGCGCGTCCGGCCTCCTCGTCTCCGCGGTCGGACTCGGCTGCAACAACTTCGGCCGCGAAGGCACGCGCACCGAGTCACTCGAGGGCACGCGCGCGGTGCTGGATGCCGCGATCGACGCGGGCGTGACGTTCCTCGACACGGCCGACATGTACGGGGGCCAGCCGGGTCAGTCCGAGGCGCTCATGGGCGAGGCCCTCCGCGGCCGTCGGGATCACGTGACGCTGGCCACCAAGTTCGGTCACCCCGGCCGCGACATGGGGTACCCGCCGTTGGGTGCCAAGGGCTCGCGGTCGTACGTGCGACGCGCGGTCGAGGCATCCCTCACCCGCCTGCAGACGGACTGGATCGACCTGTACCAGCTGCACGTGCCCGACGACGACACACCCGTCGAAGAGACGCTCGACGCGCTCGCGGACCTCGTGCGCGAGGGGAAGGTGCGCTACATCGGGCACTCGAACTTCTCGGGCTGGCAGATCGCCGAGGCGCACTTCACCGCTCTCATGCGCCACGGCGTGCCGTTCGTCTCGTCGCAGAACCAGTACAGCCTGCTCTCGCGTGATGCCGAGCGGAACCTGCTGCGGGCCGTCGAGCGCTACCGCCTCGGCTTCTTCCCGTACTTCCCGCTGCACAACGGACTGCTCACCGGCAAGTTCACCCGGGATGCCGCACCCGCCGACACGCGCATCATCCGGCAGCGTCGGCACATCTACGACGACGCGCCGTGGGACGCCCTCGAGGCGTTCCAGGCCTTCTGCGACGAGCGCGGCATCACCATGCTCGAGGCCACCTTCGGATGGCTGCTGTCGCATCCTGCGCTCTCGAGCGTCATCGCGGGTGCGACGACGCCCGAGCAGGTCCGGGCCAACGCGGCAGCGGCGTCGGCGTGGACGCCGTCGGACGCCGATCTCGCGACGATCGACGGTCTGTTCCCGCCGCCGGAAACCGGGGCCTGACGGCTGTCGCACACGCCTGAGAGCGAGTTCGCCCACGGCGTACGTCGCGGCTTGTCGCCGCAGCGGGCCCAGGCGTAGCGTCACTTCTCGTGCGCGGTCCGCGGGAGCGGACGGGTCCCGCGCGCCGAAAGGACCGTCGTGCTCGGGAAGCTCCTGGTTCGGTATCTCAGCCCGGCATGGCCGCTCATCGTGGCCGTCGTCGTGTTCCAGCTGGCGCAGTCGATCGCATCCCTGTGGCTGCCGACGCTCAACGCCGACATCATCGACAACGGCGTCGTGACAGGCGACATCCCCTACATCTGGTCGACCGGCGGCTTCATGCTGATCGTCAGCCTGGTGCAGGTCGTATGCGCGATCATCGCGGTGTACTTCGGCTCGCGGCTGGCGATGGGCATGGGCCGCGACCTGCGCGGCGACCTCTTCCATCGCGTCGTCGCGTTCTCGCAGCGCGAGGTGGGGCAGTTCGGCGCGCCGTCGCTCATCACCCGCAACACCAATGACGTGCAGCAGGTGCAGATGCTGGTGCAGGTGTCGGCGACACTCATGGTGTCGGCGCCGATCCTCGCCATCGGCGGCGTCATCTTCGCGGTGCAGCAGGATGCCGGGCTGTCCTGGCTCATGGCCGTCGCCATTCCCGTGCTGCTCATCATCGTCGGCCTGATCGTGTGGCGCATGGTGCCCGCGTTCACCCAGATGCAGAAGCGGATCGACCGCGTGAACCAGATCATGCGCGAGCAGCTGAGCGGCATCCGCGTGGTGCGCGCGTTCGTGCGCGAGCGTCAGGAGCGCGAGCGCTTCGAGCGCGCCAGCGACGACGTCAAGGACACGGCGCTTCGCGCCGGCAACCTGATGGCCCTGATGTTCCCCGCGGTCATGCTGGTGATGAATGTCTCGAGCGTCGCGGTGATCTGGTTCGGCGCCTTCCAGGTGCAGAACAACGGCGTGCAGATCGGCACGCTGTTCGCCTTCCTCACCTATCTGATGCAGATCCTCATGGGCGTCATGATGGCGACCTTCATGTTCGTCATGATCCCGCGCGCCGCCGTCTGCGCGAACCGCATCGGCGAGGTGCTCGAGACGGAGCCCTCGGTGTCGGCGCCGGCGGCGGCGGCATCCGCTCCCGCCCCTGAAGGACGGATCGAGTTCGACCACGTCGACTTCGCCTACCCAGGCGCCGAAGAGGCGGTGCTGCACGATCTGACGTTCACGATCGAGCCGGGAACGACGACGGCGGTCATCGGCTCGACCGGCTCGGGCAAGACGACCCTGATCAGCCTCGTGCCGCGCCTGTTCGACGTCACAGCGGGCAGCGTCCGCATCGACGGCGTCGACGTGCGCGACTACGACCCCGACGAGCTGTGGACGCGCGTCGGACTCGTGCCGCAGCGCGCCTTCCTGTTCTCCGGCACCATCGCGTCGAACCTGCGCTACGGCGACCATGACGCGACCGACGCGCAGCTGTGGAACGCGCTCGAGCTCGCCCAGGCGGCCGATTTCGTGCGGGCGATGCCCGACGGCCTCGAGGCGCAGATCGCGCAGGGCGGCACGAACGTCTCGGGGGGACAGCGACAGCGGCTCGCGATCGCGCGGGCCCTTGTGAAACGACCGGAGGCGTACATCTTCGACGACTCGTTCTCGGCGCTGGATCTGCGGACGGATGCCGAGCTCCGGCGCGCGCTCGATACGCACCTGCCCGACGCGACCAGGCTCGTCGTCGCGCAGCGCGTGTCGACGATCCAGCACGCCGACCAGATCATCGTGCTCGACCACGGGCGCATCGTCGGCATCGGCGTGCACGACGATCTCGTCGAGACCTGCGAGACGTACCGCGAGATCGTGGAATCCCAGCTCGCGGCGGAGGCGGCAGCATGAGCGGCACGCAGAGCTCCCGGCCGGCTCCCGTCGGCCCGCGCGGCGGTCCCTTCGGCGGCGCCGGAGCCCCCGCAACGAAGGCGAACAACTTCGGCCCGAGCGCCAAGCGGCTCCTCGGCACCCTCCGCTCGGAGACGCCGCGGCTCATCGTCGTGCTCGTGTTCAGCATCCTGTCGGTCACCCTGTCGGTGATCGGCCCCAAGCTACTCGGCGAGGGCACGAACGTCGTCTTCGCCGGCTTCCTCTCCCTGCAGATGCCGGAGGGCGCGACCAAGCAGCAGGTGGTCGATCAGCTCGCCGCGTCGGGCAACCAGGACCAGGCGAACATGGTCGCCGCGATGGACTTCGTCCCAGGGGCGGGCGTCGACTTCGACCAACTGGCGCGCATCCTCGCGCTCGTGCTCGCCGTCTACGTCTTCTCGAGCATCTTCGGATGGCTCCAGGCGCGCATCCTCAATGGGGTGGTGCAGCGCTCGATGCATCGCCTGCGCCTGCAGGTCGAAGACAAGGTGCACCGGCTGCCGCTGTCGTACTTCGACCGCGTGCAGCGCGGGGAGCTGCTCAGCCGGGTGACGAACGACGTCGACAACATCGGGCAGACCATGCAGCAGACGCTGTCGCAGGTCGTCATCTCGCTGCTGACCGTGATCGGCGTGCTGACGATGATGTTCATCATCTCGCCGCTGCTGGCCGTCATCGCCCTGGTCACGATCCCGCTGACGATCCTCATCACGGTCCTCGTCGCCCGACGCTCCCAGAAGCTCTTCGTGCAGCAGTGGAAGACGACCGGCGTGCTCAACGCCCGCGTGGAGGAGACGTTCTCGGGCCACTCGATCGTGAAGGTGTTCGGCCACCAGAAGGAGGTCGAGTCCGACTTCCGGACCGAGAACGAGGAGCTGTACCGCAACAGCTTCGGCGCGCAGTTCCTGTCGGGCGTGATCATGCCCGCCATGATGTTCATCGGCAACCTCGTGTACGTGGCGATCGCCGTGGTCGGCGGCCTGCAGGTGGCCGCAGGCCTCCTGTCCATCGGCGACGTCCAGGCGTTCATCCAGTACTCGCGCCAGTTCACGCAGCCGCTCAGCCAGCTCGGTTCCATGGCGAACCTGCTGCAGTCCGGCGTCGCGAGCGCCGAGCGTGTGTTCGAACTGCTCGACGAGGAAGAGCAGACGCGCGATGACGACCCCGCCGAGACGGCTCCCGACGAGGCGAGTCGCCTCGAGTTCGAGGACGTCTCGTTCCGCTACGTCGCCGACAAGCCGCTCATCGACGGACTGACCCTCGCCGCGCGGCCGGGAAGCACCGTCGCGATCGTCGGCCCGACCGGCGCCGGCAAGACGACCCTCGTGAACCTCATCATGCGCTTCTACGACGTCGATTCGGGCTCCATCACGCTCGACGGCGTCGACACCCGGCACATGACGCGCGAGGACCTGCGTGCGCGCACGGGCATGGTGCTGCAGGACACGTGGCTCTTCTCGGGGACCATTCGCGAGAACATCGCCTACGGACGCCCCGAGGCCTCGGAGGAGGAGATCGTCGCTGCGGCGACGGCCGCCTACGTCGACCGCTTCGTGCATGCGCTGCCGGACGGCTACGACACGCTGCTCGACGACGAGGCGACGAGCCTGAGCGTGGGGGAGCGGCAGCTCATCACCATCGCGCGGGCGTTCCTGGCCGATCCGCGCATCCTCATCCTCGATGAGGCGACCTCGTCCGTCGACACTCGCACCGAGCTGCTCATCCAGCGGGCGATGTCACGACTCCGCGAGGACCGCACGGCTTTCGTCATAGCCCACCGGCTTTCGACGATTCGGGATGCCGACCTCATCCTCGTGATGGAGAACGGCGCGATCGTCGAGCAGGGCTCGCACAATGAGCTGCTGGCGGCGAAGGGGGCCTACTGGCGGCTGTACAACGCCCAGTTCGAGGGCGCGGCCGAGGACGAGGATCTGGTGTCGGTGCCGACCGTGCCGCTGGCAGCCCCGCCGACCACGGCGCAGATCGTGGTGGAGGCGCTCGCCGAGTCCGAGGACGCCGTGGAGTAACCCACTAGTATGTGAGGACGCGGGGCGAAGGGTCTCCGTGCATCGGACGGGGAGGACACGGCGTGCCGGAGGTTTCCACCGAGTCTCTCGCCGTCCCCGTGCCCGGCGGCGTGCTGGAGCTCTCGTGGGCGGCGGTGACCGACACCGGTCGCCGACGCGAGGTGAACCAGGACGCCATGTTCGCCTCGTATCCGCTCTTCGTCGTCGCGGACGGCATGGGCGGACATGTCGGCGGTGAGATCGCGAGTGCGAGCACCATCGAACGCCTCCGCGCGGTCGCCGACAGCGGCCATGTGTCGACGAAGACGATCGAGAAGGCTCTGGCCCGCGCGGTCAAGGACATCGCGTCGCACCCGGAGGCCACCGACGACGGCACCGGCACCACGGTGACCGGCGTGTTCCTCGACACGACGGGCGACGCGGCGCACTGGGTGACGCTCAACATCGGTGATTCGCGGGTGTACCTGCTGCGCGACGGCGCGATCGTGCAGATCACGACCGACCACTCCGTGGTGCAGGAGTTGGTCGCCGCCGGCCGCCTCAGCCCCGAAGAGGCCGAGAACCACCCCTACGGCAACGTCATCACGCGCGCCGTCGGCCCGAGCGAGGGTGTCACGCCCGACTACGTCCGGCTGGACGTGGCGGAGGGCGATCGCTTCGTCATCTGCTCGGATGGGTTGACCAAAGAGCTGACCGACTACGGCATCCGTCACTTCCTGGACGAGAACGCCGACCCTGCCGACGCGGCATCCGCGATGCTCGAGGCCGCACTCGAGAACGGCGGGCGCGACAACATCACGGTCATCGTGCTCGACGTGGGTCATCCTGCGGAGGCATCTTCGGACGAGGAATCGCCGGCGGACGACTCCTCCCCAGCGGGGGAGTGAGCAAGGGGATCCACAGATCCTCGTCGTCGCCGTCCACGGCAGCCGGGTGCGCGATGGACTGAGTCCATGCGCTCGACCGCTTCCTCGCCGCTCGATGCGGGCATCCTCCAGGACGAGCCGCTGACGCTGCCCGCCGCCTGGCGCCCACCGGCGCGTGCGCCGCTGCCCCTCGTGGCGGCGGTGGTGCCGGTCGTCGGCGCGGTGGCGCTCTGGCTGGTCACCGGCTCGGTGTTCACGCTCTGGTTCGCGCTGCTCGGGCCGGTCATAGCGGCTGCGACCGTGCTCGATGCGCGCCGGGCGACGCGGAAGGACGGCCGGCGTGCAGCCGCCGACGCCGCCCGCGCCCGTGATCACGCCACATCGGCGGTCGCCGCACGCCACACGCAGGAGCGCGGGCAGCTGTGGGGTCGGCATCCCGACGTCGCCCGCCTCGCCGCGCGCGACGACATCTGGCGCAGTGCTGGTGCCGAGTCGATCGTGGTCGGCGCCGGGGAGCGCGCAAGCGTCGCGCGCGTGACCGGAGGCGACGGGGACCCGGATGCCGCCGAGCTGCGTCGCCGAGCCGCTCGGCTCACCGGGGCACCCGTCACCCTTCCGCTCGAGGCCGGGATCGCGGTCGTCGGAGGCGACACGCTCGCCGCCGCAGTTCAACGGGCGCTGGTGCTGCAGCTGTGCCTGATACTGGCACCCGGCGATCTGCGCATCGTGGGCGCGCTCGGCGAGGGTCTCGACTGGATCGAGGCGCTGCCGCACCGCGGCGCGCGGAGCGGACGGGCGCTCGCTGCGATCTGTCCAGGCGAGCTCGTGCCGGCGGATGCGGACGTGGTGATCGCCAGATGCCGGCCCGGTGAGCCGCTGCCGCCGCGGTGCCAGGCGGTGCTGACCGTCGCGTCGCCCGGCGTCGCTCGCCTCGAGTACGCCGGCGAGGCGGTGCTGGTCGGGGTGGAGGCGGTCGCGCTTGCCCAGGCGGAGGAGATCGCCCGCGACCTCGACGCCCGCGCTGAGCGCAGCCTCGGCCTGCTGCGGGACGGCGGCGAGCCGCTCGCGCTGGCACCGCTCCTGGCCGCGGTGCCGGCGACGACGCGAGGGCTGCCGGCGGCGATCGGCGTGTCCGGCGGTCAGACCGCCGTCGTCGACCTCGTCGCCGACGGACCCCACGCGGTGGTGGCGGGTGTGACAGGGGCGGGCAAGAGCGAGCTGCTCATCACGTGGATCCTCGCCCTGTGCGCGACGCGGAGCACCGACGAGGTGACGTTCCTGCTCGCCGACTTCAAGGGCGGTACCGCCTTCGAAGGCCTCGCCGGCGTGCCTCACGTCACCGGCGTGATCACCGATCTCGACGGCTCGGGTGCGCGACGCGCCATCGAAAGCCTGCGGGCGGAGCTCCGCCGCCGTGAGGCCGCCATCGCCGCGGCCGGGGCCCGCGACATCGGGGATCCGCGCGTGCGACTCCCGCGTCTCGTCGTGGTCGTCGACGAGTTCGCCGCACTGCTCGCGGATCATCCCGAACTGCACGGCCTCTTCGCGGACATCGCGGCCCGTGGCCGCGCCCTCGGCATCCACCTCATCCTCGGCACGCAGCGCGCAGCGGGCGTGATCCGCGACAACCTGCTCGCGAACTGCCCGCTGCGGGTGAGCTTGCGTGTGACCGATCCGGCCGATAGCCGGACCCTGCTCGGCACTGACGACGCCGCTCGGCTGCCCGGCGATGGGGCGGGCCGGGGAGTCGCGTTCCTCCGTCGCGCGGGGGACATGGCGCCCCAGCAGGTGCGGATCGCGCTCTCGGACGCCGACGACGTCGCGACCGCCGCGCTGCGGACCGGGCACCGTCCGCCCAGCCGCCCCTGGCTGCCCGAACTGCCCGGGCGCCTGTCGATCGAGGAGCTCGCCGCCCGGGCGACCGCCGAGCACAGTGCCCCGGCCGGGGGAGTCGCGATCCTCGGGCTGGCTGATGAGCCGGAGCGTCAGCGGCAGCCGGTGGTCTGCGTCGGCCCCTCCGATCGGGGGATCCTCGTGCTCGGCGGACCGGGAAGCGGCGTCTCGAACGTGCTCGAGGTCATCGCCGCGCAGGCGAGCAGGTCGACCGTGCGCGTGCCGGCGCACCCGGAGCTCATGTGGGACGCCATCGCCGCCCTCCACGACGCACTGCCGCCCGCGGGCGCGGCCGTCCTCATCGACGACCTCGACGCGGTGGCGCTGCGCCTGCCGCCGGAATACGCGCACGCCGTCCTCGAGCGCGTCGAGAGCCTCGCCCGCCGTGCCGCGGGCGCCGGAGTGCTCGTCGTGGCGGGCGCCCACCGCGTGACCGGTCCGGTGTCGAGGCTCGCCGAGCTCTTCGCACGTCGACTCGTGCTGCCCTACTCCACCCGCGTCGACCACGCTGCCGCCGGCGGCGATCCGTCGGCGTTCGACCCCACGGCGCCTGCCGGTCGGGGGCGTCTCGACGGGCGCGCCGTACAGGTCGCGCTGGCGCCCGCCACGCCTGCGGAGCCCGCTCCGGCGGATGCATGCTGGATGCCCACGGCCCGGCTCACCGGCGTCGTCGCCCGCAGGTCGCCGGCTGGTCGGCGGGCCTTCGCCGTGTGGGAGGACCACGGTGTGCGGGTGCGCGAGGTCGACGACTACGTGGACGACCCCGCGGCCACGGCGGACGGGCCCGTGGTGCTCGTGGGGGAGCCTGACGACTGGCAGCGGCACTGGCGTCTGCTGGCGGATGTCCGCGGCGACCACGACCTGGTCGTCGACACGTCGTGCGCAGCCGAGCTGCGCGTGATGGCCGGGTTCCGCGGCATGCCCCCGTACTGCGAGCCGGGAGCCGGACGTGCGTGGCTGATCTCTTCCGGAGCCGACCCCGTCCGCATTGTCCTTCCCGTCGGCGATGTCCGGCCGAACCGTCGGAGTGGTGTGTTGACCGACCCTTCCCGCACGCCATAGCGTCGCTCTGTGGCTACAACCCCGATCGATCTGCAACGGCCCGAGGGCAAAGGGCTCGCCGCCGGCACGCTGGGGCTGTGGGGCTCCACCGTCATCGGCCTCGCGTCCACCGCGCCGGTCTATTCACTGGTGGCGACCCTCGGGTTCGTCGTCCTCGCGGTCGGGGCGCAGGCGCCCATCGCGTTCGTCATCGCGTTCATCCCGATGCTGTTCATCGCCTTCGCGTACCGCGAGCTCAACAACGACGTGCCCGACTGCGGCACGACGTTCACCTGGGGCACCAAGGCCTTCGGCCCGTGGGTGGGCTGGATGGGCGGGTGGGGCGTCGCCGTCGCCGGCATGGTCGTGCTCGCGAACCTCGCGCAGATCGCCGGCATCTACTTCTGGGCGCTGATCGATGGGATCGTACGCAGTCCTGAGGACGCGCTGCTCTCCGACAACGTTCCGCTCGTCACGGCGACCGGCGTCGTCTTCATCGCGGCCATGACCTGGGTGAGCTGGCGCGGGGTCGAGATCGGCGAGCGGATCCAGAACATCCTGCTCGGCATCCAGTACCTCGCCCTGGCGATCTTCGTCGTCGCCGCGCTATGGCACTTCTTCGCCGGCACCGCGCCCGACCCGACGCCGTTCGACTGGTCGTGGTTCAACCCGTTCGCGTTCACCGAGTGGGGCGGATTCGTCGAGTCGATCCTGCTCGCCCTGTTCATCTACTGGGGCTGGGACACGTGCCTCGCGCTGAACGAGGAGACCAAGGACCCCAAGCGCATCCCCGGCCGGGCGGCGCTGCTGACCACCGTCATCCTGCTGATCACCTACGTCGGAGTCACCGTCGCGGCGATGATGTACGCGGGCCTCGGCAGCGAAGGCACGGGCCTGGGCAACGAAGCCAACGCCGACGACTTCTTCCTCGCGATCAAGGACGGGCTGCTCGGCCCCCTCGGCTGGGTGCTGGTGGTCGCGGTGATGATCTCGGCGATCTCGTCGACGCAGACCACGATCCTGCCGACCGCGCGGGGCACGCTGGCGATGGCGGCGTACAAGGCGCTGCCCCGGCGGTTCGCCTCGGTGCACCCGCGCTACAAGACGCCGTCGTTCTCGACGCTTGTCATGGGCATCGTCGCGTCCGTCTACTACGTCGGGATGACGCTGATCAGCGACAACATCCTGCAGGACTCGATCCTCTCGCTCGGGCTCGCCATCGCGTTCTACTACGCGATCACCGGCTACGCCTGCGTCTGGTACTTCCGCCGCGAGCTGTTCACGTCGGCCAGGAACTTCTTCTACCGGTTCCTGTTCCCGCTGCTCGGCGCGCTCATGCTGACCTACGCGTTCGTGCAGTCGGCGATCGACATGTACGACGTCGACTACGGCTACACCGTCCTGCTGGGCATCGGCGGCACGTTCGTCCTGGGCATCGGCGCGCTCGCGTTCGGTGTGCTGCTCATGTTCCTGTGGTTCGCGTTCCCGCGCTCGAAGGCGTTCTTCCGCGGCGAGAGCCTCAACCGCGAAACCGAGGTGCTCGTGCCCGAGGACCCCGCCGACTTCTCGCGATCGATCGACGGCGGGCTCGCCTGAGCTGCGGCACGGCAGGCCCACGCCGCTGACCGTCCACACGGTCGCGCCGTCGTCACCGCCCGAGGTGCGCTCCGCAGCCCACCTCGTACGCCTCCCGCAACCATGACGCGACGGTCTCGTCGAACTCGCTCTCGTCGGCCAGGCGGAACTGGTGCACGAAAAGACGGCGGCCGTACGGCGAGACGCTGAGGATGCGCGGGTCCGACGGCAGCTCGCGCATGAGGTCGAAGTAGCCGCGCACGCCTGTGCGGACCGGCCGGGCGCCGGCGAAGCCTCGCCGCGGTCCGCGGAAGGTGATCGTCGTCTTCGCCACGGAGTGCGTCACGGGGCCGAACGACCTGATGAGCTCGTCGATGCGGTGCCACAGCGCCACGGCGTCGGGATCGGCGTCCCGAAGGTGGTCCGCCACCGTCCACTCGCGGTCGTCCGTCACGGCACCAGTGTCGCGCACCGCGCCGACATCCGCCCTCGCGCGCACGGCGGAAGCCCCGGGTGCGGGGCACCCGGGGCTTCGGTGAAGCGTCTCAGACCAGCGCCGCGTCCAGCGGTGCGAGCTCCAGATCGTGTGCGGTCGCGACGCCCGCGTTCACGACGCTCCCGCCGACCGTGTTGAGTCCGGCCGCGAGGGCGGGATCCGATCGGAGCGCCTCCCGCCAGCCGTGCCGGACGATCTGGCGGATGTAGGGGAGCGTGGCGTTCGTGAGCGCCGAAGTCGACGTGTTCGGCACGGCGCCGGGCATGTTGGCGACGCAGTAGAAGATGCTCCCGTGCACCGGGAACGTCGGGTCGGCGTGCGTCGTCGGATGCGTGTCCTCGAAGCACCCGCCCTGGTCGACCGCGATGTCGACGAGCACCGAGCCCGGACGCATGCGCGCCACCATGTCGTTGGTGACGAGCTTCGGGGCCTTCGCCCCCGGAATCAGCACCGATCCGATGACGAGGTCCGACGAGACGACCGCGCGGTCGAGATCGAGCGGGTTGGAGGCCGCCGTCTTCACGCGTCCCTGGAAGTGGTCGTCGAGGTAGCGGAGCCGCTGCACGTTGGTGTCGAAGACGGTGACGTCGGCACCCATGCCGACGGCGATCACCGCGGCGTTCGCGCCGGCGACACCGCCGCCGATCACGGTCACCGTCGCCGGCCGCGTGCCGGGCACGCCCGACATCAGCAGGCCCAATCCGCCCGCGGACCGCATGAGGGTGGCGGCGCCGACGGTCGGCGCGAGCCGGCCGGCGACCTCGCTCATGGGCGCAAGGAGCGGAAGGCCACCGCCCGGGAGCTGCACGGTCTCGTAGGCGATCGCCGTCACGCCGTCCGCCACCAGACGCTCCGTCAGGGGGCGGTCGGCGGCGAGATGCAGGTACGTGAAGAGCACGAGGTCGTCGCGGAAGTAGTCGTACTCGCCGGCGATCGGCTCCTTGACCTTCAGGAGCAGCTCGGCCCGTGCCCACACCTCCGCGGCGTCGTCGAGCAGCACCGCCCCGGCGGCCTCGTATTCGGCATCCGGCATCGATGAACCCTCGCCCGCGCCGCGCTGCACGAAGACCTCATGGCCCGACGCCACGAGATCGTGCACGCCCGCAGGAGTGAGGGCGACCCGGTACTCGTTGTTCTTCACCTCGGTGGGGACGCTGATCCGCATCGTGTGATCCTTTCCGCTCCGCCGTTGGAGCGCTCGGGCTCCTCGTGGGAGCGCCTCTAGAAGGCGGGGCGGATGGCCCCGACATCCTGCCCGCCGCCGGTGACGGCGAGCGGAAGCTTCGACAACGTGTCGGCGACGTCGGCCGACGCGAGCGCACCGTGGCGCTCCAGCAGCCGGAGTGCCACTGCGGTGGCGGCACGGCCGCTGCCGTCGAGCATCTTGAGCGCCACCGTGGTGCCGTCGCGGGCGACCATCACCATGACTCCCTCGGCGCCGCCCTTGGCGAACACGCCGAGCCGTTCGATGACGATCGTGTCGGCCCGGCCGGGACCGTCGATGGTCCACGGGTCCGCCCGGACTGCGCCGACCAGTGCGCCGGCGCTGCGGTGCAGCGCGAACGGCGACGTCGTCGACGAGTTGCCGATGCGATGGATCGCGCGGGCCAGCCCGAAGAGCGTCATCGCGTACACAGGAGCGCCGCACCCGTCGACGGCGGTCGCGGCGATCTTCTCGCCGATCAGCCGCTCGACCGTCTCGCGGATGAGGATCTGCACCGGATGCTCGGGCGCGAGGTAGCTCTCCGTGTCCCACCCGTTGACGACGCTGGTCAGCAGCATCGCCGCGTGCTTGCCCGAGCAGTTCATGCGGATGCGCGCGGGCCGGCCGAGTTCGCGCACCATCTCGTCGCGGGTCGCGGTGTCGCTCGGCCACGCGGCCGGACACCCGAGGTCCTCCTCGCCGAGCTGCGCGAGCGAGAGGATGTCGCGGACGACGGCGACGTGGCGGTCGGTGCCGGCATGGCTCGCGGTCGCCAGCCCGAGCCGCTCGCCCTCGAGGGGCGCACCCGCGGAGAGGCAGGCGAGCGCCTGCAGGGGCTTGAGACTGGAACGGGGGAGGATCAGCGATGACGGATCGCCGAGCTTCTCGGCGATCGTGCCGTCAGCGGCGAGCACGAGGGCGATGCCGGCGTGCCGCGACTCGACGAATCCGCTGCGTTCGACAACGGCGAGTTCGACGGCGTCGGCTGCGGCGAAGGTCTGCGGCACCCCGACAGCCTACCGCCGCGGCGGCCGTCGCCTCGCATGACAGACTGTGCTCATGTGGGGCGAGCATCGATACTCCGTCCGGACGACCTGGACGGGTGACCGCGGCACCGGGACCTCCGGCTACCGGGACTACGACCGCTCCGTGACGCTCGAGATCGACGGCAAGCCCGCGCTGCTGGCGTCGTCCGACAAGCCGTTCCGCGGGGATCCGTCGCGGTGGAATCCCGAGGACATGCTGCTCTCGGCCCTCAGCGAGTGCCACCTGCTGTCGTACCTCCACGCCTGCGTGCAGGCGGGCGTCGTGGTCGTCGGCTATGAGGACGACGCATCTGGACTGATGGTCGAGGACGGGCGCGGCGGCGGTGCCTTCCGCGAGGTCGTGCTACGTCCGCGCGTGACCGTCGCGGACGCCTCGATGACGGATGCCGCGACCGCCGCGCACGCACAGGCGCGGGAGTGGTGCTTCATCGCGAACTCGGTCAACTTCCCGGTGCGCCACGAGCCGACGGTCGTCGTCGCCGCTTCCTGACTCCGCCCCGGGACGCCCACCTCATGACGATGGAGGAGGACGTGGAGCGTGGCGGCGTCAGCGGCGCTCGCGGGGGAGGACTTGCTGCGGCGTCAGCGGCGCTCGTGGGGGAGGACCTGCTTGATGCGCTCGATCGGGTTCTGCGCGGGCACCTCGTTGTAGGCGTTCGCGAGCTCCTGACCCGACAGAGCGTGGATCGCCGCCATGATCTCGTCGGTCGCGAGCCGGCGCGCCTTGCCCGATGACGCCGGGCCGTGGTGCGCGAGATCCAGGGGCTCGCCGAACTTGACGGTGACCCGGTGCGTCAGCGAGGGCATCTTGGCACCGACGGGCATCACGTCGTCGGTGCCGATGAGACCCACCGGGACGACGGGCGCACCGGTCTGCAGCGCGAGGAATGCGACGCCCGTGCGGCCCTTGTACAGGCGGCCGTCGAGCGAGCGGGTGCCTTCGGGGTACAGCGCGACGGCGCTTCCCTCCTCGAGCAGAGTGCGCTGCTGGTCGAGGGCGTCGAGCGCTGCCTGGCCGGCGCCGCGCTGGACGGGGATGGCGCCGATCGCGGTGAAGAACCAGCGGGACGCGGGGCTGTCGAAGTAGCTGGCCTTCGCCAGGAAGTGGACGGGCCGGGGAGCGGCCACGGGGATCGCGATCGAGTCGATGAACGACAGATGGTTGCTCGCGAAGATCACCGGTCCGGACTTCGGGACGTTCGCCTTGCCCTCCACGTGCGGGCGGTAGATCACGCGCGCGAGGGGCCGGATGATCTGGCGTCCGATGGCGTAGGTGAAGCCCATGCGCCGAGCCGGCGCGGCAGGAGCCTCGGGCGTTTCCGCCGTCTCGTCGGCGGTGTCGTCGGCGCCGGGCACGAGGTCGGAAGTCACCCGTCGAGGGTACTCCCGATTGCATTCCGGTATCGGCATAGCCCTTTCCCAGCGCGGACAGAGCAAAGATGCGAAAAGATGGAGGCTCCCCTTCCCATGTCTCGAGGTTGTTCCGTGCGCATTCGCCCGCTCGCTGCCCTGTCCGTCGCCGCGATGTCGGCACTCCTGCTGGCCGGCTGCTCCGGCTCGGCCGAGCCCGACGCCAGCCCCACGCCGTCCTCCAGCTCTGCGTCGGATTGCGGTCTCGATCCCCAGCCGGGTGCCGATTCCGACGCGATCACTATTTCGGGGGCTGCTCCCGAGCTCACCGCGCAGGTGCCCGCCGATCTCGAGTTCGCCGATCTGCAGCGCACGGTCGCCGTGGACGGCGACGGTGACGACCTGGCGATCGGACAGCTGGTCTCGGGGCAGTACCTGGTCATCGACCCCAGCACGGGCGAGGTGCTGCTCGATTCGGCGACGACCACGCCGGACGACTCGGGCCTCATCCCGATCATCGTCGACGGCAACAGCATCTTCGGCAGCAGCGTGCTCTGCACGCCGCTCGGCTCGGCCACGGCCTTCACCATCCCGGGCTCGATGCTGGGCGAGGGCGCCGCAAACGCCGTCGTCGTCGCACAGTCGGTCGGTGAGCTTCCGACGGTCGCGACCGGCGCCGACCAGGAACCGGTGGCAGGCATGCCCGAGGTCGAGCTCGATGACGACGGGACGCCCGCCATCACCATCCCGGACCAGGACCCGCCCACCGAGGTGCAGATCGCGGATCTCAAGCTCGGTGACGGAGCCACCGTCGAGTCGGGCGACACCGTGTTCGTGCAGTACAGCGGAGTCAAGTGGTCGGACGGCTCGGAATTCGACTCCAGCTGGAGCCGCGGGGCCCCCTCCCAGTTCGAGACGACCGGCGTCGTCCAGGGCTTCCAGCAGGCGCTGGAGGGCCAGACGGTGGGCTCGCAGGTGCTCGTCGTGATCCCGCCCGCGTTCGGCTACGGCGAGGGTGAGATCAACGACCAGGACCTCAAGGGCGAGACCCTCGTCTTCGTCGTCGACATCCTCGGTGTGCAGCGCGCCGCTGCCGCCGAGTAGCACGCGGTCGCATCCGGCCCGCCGCTAGGCTGGCCGGATGCGGCGCGTCCTGATCCTCGGCTCGACCGGCTCCATCGGCACGCAGGCGCTCGACGTCGTGCGGGCCAACCCGCGGCGGTTCGAGGTGGTCGGGCTCGCAGCGGGCTCGGATCGCGCCGCCCTCGACGCGCAGGCGGCCGAGTTCGGCGTCGACAGCACCGCGCTCGGCGCCGTCGAGGCCGAGCAGCTCGTCCGCGACGTCGAGGCAGACGTCGTGCTCAACGGCATCACCGGCTCCGTCGGGCTCGGCCCCACGCTCGCGGCCCTCGAGACCGGCCGCACACTGGCGCTCGCGAACAAGGAATCCCTCATCGTCGGCGGCGATCTGGTCACCGCGATCGCGCGTCCCGGACAGATCGTACCGGTGGATTCGGAGCATTCGGCGATCGCGCAGGCGCTCCGCTCGGGAGAGCGCGGAGAAGTACGCCGGCTCGTGCTGACGGCATCCGGCGGTCCGTTCCGCGGGCGCAGCAGGGATTCCCTCGAAAGCGTCACACCGGCCGAGGCGCTCGCGCATCCCACGTGGGACATGGGGCGAGTGGTCACCACGAACTCGGCGACGCTCGTCAACAAGGGCCTCGAGGTGATCGAGGCGCACCTGCTCTTCGGCGTGCCCTACGCCGAGATCGACGTCGTCGTGCATCCCCAGTCGATCGTCCACTCGATGGTCGAGTTCGTCGACGGGTCCACCATCGCGCAGGCATCGCCGCCCGACATGCGCCTGCCGATCTCGCTCGGGCTCGACTGGCCGAACCGCATCGCCGGCGTCGGCCGCCCATTGGACTGGACGGCGGCGACGTCGTGGAGCTTCGAGCCGCTCGACGATGCCGCCTTCCCCGCGGTGCGGCTCGCCAAGCAGGTCGGCCGCGCCGGTGGCACGTACCCGGCGGTGTTCAACGCCGCCAACGAGCAGGCCGTGGACGCCTTCCACGAGGGTCGCCTGAGCTTCCTCGGCATCATCGACGTCATCGACCGCGTGGTCGATGCGCACGACGCGCCCGACGCGCTGACGCGCGCGGCGCTGGCCGACGCCGAGCAGTGGGCGCGCCGCGCCGCCGACAAGGCGATCGCCGCAGCCTCCGCATCCTGACCCGACGGCGCGCGCGCCGGGGCTCTCAGGCCTCGGGATACACCGGCCGCAGCGGGTCGGATGCCGGAGTCTCGTGCGCCGGGTACGGCACGGGCCAGTGCGGCTCGGGCACGGGCCAGCCGGCCTCGCGCAGGGCGCGACGGGCGAGCTCGCGCGCCGAGTAGGGCGTGCGGACGCCCCGGATGTCGCGGTAGTCCTGGTGCCCGGGGCCGGCCCAGAGGATCGCGTCGCCGTCGCCGACGAGCGCGACCGCCTCGATGATCGCGCGCTCGGGCGGGGAGAACTCATGGATCTCGGCATCAGGCTGCGCCCGGCGCGCGCCCTCGACGAGGGTCGCCCGGATGGAGTCGGGGTCTTCGTGGCGCGGGTGGTGGTCAGTGATGACGAGGATGTCGCTGCCCTCGACGCCGGTGCGGCCCATGTCGTGCCGCTTGGTGGCGTCGCGGTCGCCGTCGGCACCGAACAGCATGACGACCTTGCCCGGCGTCACCCGGCGGACCGCGGCCAGCGTCTTCTCGAACGCGTCGGGCGAGTGACCGAAGTCCACGTAGACCGCGGGGCCCGTCTCGCCCGAGACGAGTTCGGTGCGCCCGGGCAGGTACGCGTCGATGCGGCTGCCGTCGAGCGCGTCGACCAGGCGCTCCCATGTGTAGCCGCCCTCGAGGATCATGACGATCGCGAGGCCGGCGTTGGCGGCCATGTGCCGCCCGATCACGGGGACGAGGGTCGTCAGCGTGCGCCCGTCCCGGGCGGTGAGACGGAACTCGGTGCCGACCTGGCGCTCGTCGAGGATGTCGACGACCCAGTCGGCGGCGGCTGCGGCATCCGGATCCGAGGCGAGCGCCGGTGTGCCCACCGTGACGGTCGGCACCTCGCTGCGGGCCACGACCTCGGCGCCGGGCTCGGAGTCGAGGCAGACGACGGCTCGGCGCGCGCGGTCGGGACGGAACAGCGGCAGCTTCGCCTCGAAGTACTCCCGCATGTCGGCGTAGTCGTCGAGGTGGTCGTGGGTGAGGTTGGTGAAGCCGGCGACGTCGAACACGATGCCGTCGACGCGGCGGCGGCTGAGCGCCTGCGCGCTGACCTCGACGGCGACGGCTTCGACGCCCCGTTCGCGCATCAGGGCGAGGAGCGCGTGCATCTCGTACGCCTCGGGCGTCGTCAGCCGCGAGACGACGACCTGTCCGGCGATGTGCCGCTCGGCGGTGGACGACAGCCCGGTCGTCACCCCGAGCTGGCCGAGGATCCCCTCGAGCAGGTGCGACACGCTGGTCTTGCCGTTGGTGCCCGTCGTCCCGAAGAGCGTCGGCAGATCGTCGTCGCGACCGGTGCTGTAGACCCACGCCGACAGCTCGCCGAGGACCGCGCGCGGGTTGTCGACCAGCACGACGGGCAGCCCGCTCGCGGCGGCGACGTCGGCTCCGGCGGCATCCGTCACCACGGCGACGGCGCCCTTCTCGGCCGCCGTCGCGGCGAACTCGGCGCCGTGGCGGTTGACGCCCTGCACGGCGACGAAAACGTCGCCGGGCCGAAGATCGGCGGTCGCGAGGGTGATCCCGGTGAGCGTGGCACCGGCGACGTCACCGCGGACGTCGACGGCGAAGCGCGCCGCGAGGTCCGCGAGGGAGTGGGTCGGCGGCGCGTCGGGGCGGAGTACCGGGGGCAGGTTCGAAGGCGCGTCGGTCGGCATGGCGCATCCATCTTCGCACGGCGCCCGGGCCCCCGCCCGCGAGGCTGGGCACAGCCGCCCGCGGGTCCTGCAGCGGGCTCGCCGCCGCCGTCGGACATGCCCGGCGCGCCGGTCGCCGAGCCGGGTCTCCTCGCTCAGCGACCGGTGCAGGGGGAGCGGCTCAGGCCTTGCGGCGTCCGCGCACGAGCACGACCGCGAGTGCGGCGATTCCCGCGACGAGTCCGCCCGCGGCAAGCCAGCGTGCGACCGGGTCGGCGGACGTGCCGGATGCGGCCTCCGCGGCGTCGGCGTCGGCGCTCTCGTGGGCGGTGTGGTCCGCACCCTCGGCACCCGTTGCATGCCCGGCATCGGCGTCGTCTGCAGCGGCGCCCACCTCGACGAGCGGCGCCGGCGCGTCGAGGTCATGGGGATCCTGGCCGTCCTCGGCGATCTGCGTCCACCCCGTCTCGCCCTCGGCGCACGTCTGGGTGACGGGGAACGCGAGCGTGGTGTCCGCGGCGGCCTCGGTGAAGAGCACATCCATCGAGACGGTCGCTTTGAGCCCGTCCTCGACGGCGGTGTCGGGTGTGTAGACGACGCGCGTCGGCACGCCGTCGGCGCCGAGCTCGCGCGTGATGCTCCAGCCGCCCTGCACCACGGGTGTCGCATTGCCGACGCCCTCGGGGATGTCGACGGCGAGCGCGGTCGTGGGCGAGCCGTCGCAGCCGTGCGAGAACGAGAAGGTGAGGGTCTCCGTCCCGCCGGCTGAGGCGGTCTCGGGCGTCACGTGCACGTGGGCGGACGCGGCGAGCGGCGCGGCGAGGGCGAGGGCGAGACCGACGCCCGCGCCGATCGCGAGGCGGCGGGTGGGGGACAGGTGGGTGAACGTGTTCATGGGTGTGTGCTTTCGTCTGTCGTCGGGGTGATCGGCGCGAACGGCCGACCGGCGGTACGCGGCGGGTGCGCGTACGCGAGAGGATCCGGCGCACCCCTCGGGTGGCCGGTGACGGGCGCGGCGCTCGAGCGCCGCTCAGACGAAGGCGGGCGGTCCCCGCCGGGAGGCGTCGGAGAGGACGACGCGCGGCGCGCCGCCGGACGGACGAGTCTGCAGCGTGACGAGCCGCGGCATCGGCGCCCGCGGGGCGATGCCGCGGACGCGCGTGAACATCGAACGGATGCCGCGGCCCAGGGCTCGCAGCATCCGTTCTCCGCTGTGCAGCGCGACCACCGTGGCGAACGCGGCGAGCACGTGGGCGGCGAGCATGGGGGCGTCGGGGAGCACGACGGCGCTGAGATGGCCGCCCAGGTGCGTGACGTGGTGCCCGTGCAACGCCGCAGGGTCGGCGCCGGCGGTCAGAGCGAATGCCACGTGGAACAGGGCCTGACTCGCAAGGACGGCGGCGCCCATCCGCCATGCGGAGAGGCGGCGCCCGATGAGGCCCACCGCGAAGGGCGCCGCGAGGATGCCGACGGCGATCACCAGTGCGGGGGACGGAGCCCCGCCGCCCGCGAGCGTGTGAGCCGTGGCTGCGACGACGGTCGCGACCCATGCTGCGGCGGTGCCGCGCAGCGCGCGCGTGTGGCGTGGGGTCACGGCTCCTCCTCGTGTCGAGCCTAAGGGAGGGGTAAGCGTCGTCCGGACGCACCGTCACACCCAACTCAAAGCATCACGCGGGTACCGTGAGCGTGTGGAGATCCTCGCGTTCGTCATCGGTGTCGTGCTCATGGTCGTGGGCCTCGCCGTCTCGATCGCGCTGCACGAGCTCGGCCACCTGTGGCCTGCGAAGAGATTCGGCGTGCGCGTCGGCCAGTACATGATCGGATTCGGGCCGACGCTCTGGTCGCGGCGCATGCGCGGGACCGAGTACGGCGTCAAGGCCTTCCCCATCGGCGGCTACATCTCGATGGCCGGCATGTATCCGCCGTCACCCCGCGAGCGGGCGCGCGCTGCGGAGGCATCCGCATCCGCCCAGACTGCGGGTTCCGCATCACGAACCGGGCGTGCCGGAGGCGGCTTCTTCGCCACGATGGTGCAGGACGCGCGCGACGCCAATGACGAGACGCTGCAGGGCGACGACGACGCCCACGTCTTCTACCGGCTGCCGGTCTGGAAGCGCATCGTCGTGATGCTGGGCGGCCCGGTCATGAACCTCCTGTTCGCGATGGTGCTGTTCGCGATCCTCCTCAGCGGCATCGGCCTGCAGACCGCGACCACGACGGTCGCCCGACTGTCGGAGTGCGTGCCGACGACGAGCTCGACCGAATGCGCGGAGTCCGCGCCGGCGGCCCCCGCCGAAGCGGCGGGCATCCAGCCCGGCGACACGATCGTCTCGATCGACGGGCAGCCGGTCGCCGACTTCGACGAGGCGTCCGCCATCATCCGCTCCTCGCCCGGCGAGCAGCTGACGTTCGTGGTCGAGCGCGACGGAACCGAGCAGAGCATCGAGGTCACGCCTGCGACGATCGAGGGCGAGGTGACCGCCGCCGACGGCACGACGACGACCGAGGAGGTCGGCTTCGTCGGCATCGGCCCGTCGGTCGAGTACGTCACGCAGCCGATCTGGGCGGGACCCCAGATGGCCGTGCAGAACGTCGGCGCCGTCGCCGGCATCATCTGGCAGCTGCCGGCGAAGGTCTGGCAGACGGGTGTCGACCTCGTCACCGGCGCCGAGCGCGATCCCAACGGTCCGCTCAGCATCGTCGGAGCAGGGCGCCTGTCGGGCGAGGTGGCGGCCGCGGACTCGCCGGTCCTGAACCGTGTCGCCGGCTACCTCTCACTGCTCGCGTCGCTCAACATCGCGCTGTTCGTCTTCAACTTGATCCCACTGCTGCCGTTGGACGGCGGACACGTCGCGGTCGCCCTGTGGGACGGGCTCAAGCGCGCATGGGCGAAGCTGTTCCGCCGCCCACCGCCGAAGCCCGTGGATGCGACCAAGCTCGTGCCGATCACCTTCGTCGTCGTGATCGCGCTGATCGCGATGGGGGCCGTGCTGATCCTTGCCGACATCTTCAACCCGGTCACGCTGTTCTGACCCCCGGGCGGCTCTGCGCACTGCGTCAGGTTTCTTCGTCGGTCGTGTCGAAAACGGCCTTGTCCGTTCGCTGTAGGGATGCAACGGTTCCACTGACGAAAGGACGACGACCGTGAAGTACGTCATCATGTTCACCTCGACCCCCGAGCTCGACGCTGCGGTGCCCGAGGAGCGCCGCCAGGAGGTCTACGGGCGGATCTACGAGTGGTTCGGCACGAACGCCGACAAGATCGACGACTCGGGGGCGGAGCTGCACCCGGTCAGCACTGCGACGACGGTGCGGGCGGGCGACGACGGGCCCGTCGTCGTCGACGGCCCCTTCTCGGAGGCGAAGGAGGTCGTCGGGGGATTCAGCGTCATCGACGTCGCCGACCTCGATGCGGCGATCGCGCTCGTGAAGACCTGGCCCTCGCTCGAACTTCCCGGAGTCGCCGTGGAGATCCGGCCGATGGTGGTCGACTACAGCCAGTTCGAGTGATGCCCGAGCCGGTCCCCGCGCCTCCTCCCGGCGACGTCGGCGCGTCGCTCCCGGTTTCTGGCCGTGTGGACCCAGCGGCGGCCGGGTCGGGTGCAGACGCCGCGCACCCGTCGGAAGCCCGCGCCGCGGCATCCGATCGACTTCTCGCCGCCGTGGTGCGCGAGGAATCCGCGCGCATCACGGCGGCGCTCACTGTGGCGTTCGCCAGCTTCGACGTCGCCGAAGAGGCCGTCGCGGAGGCGGTCGAGGAGGCGCTGCGTGATTGGCGGGCGCGCGGGATCCCGCCGAAGCCCGGCGCGTGGCTGATGCAGGCGGCGCGACACAACGCGCTCGACCGCGTGCGCCGGGAGCGCGTGCTGCGCGACAAGGTCGCGCTGCTCGCCCCGGTTCCGACGGCCGGAAGCACGCCGGCCGACGAGCGGCTGCCGCTGCTGTTCGGCTGCTGCCACCCGGCGCTCGCGCCCGACGCGCAGCTCGCGCTCACGCTCCGTGCGGTGTGCGGACTGACGACGGCGCAGATCGCCCGCGCCACGTTCTCGGCCGAACCCACCACCGGGCAGCGCATCTCGCGCGCCAAGCGCAAGATCGCCGAGAGCGGCATCCCGCTGAGGGTTCCGCAGGGGGCCGATGCCGCGGCCCGGCTCGACCTCGTGCTGACGGTCGTCTCGGTGATGTACAGCGAGGCCCACTTCGCGGCGGGGGCGGATGCCGCGGCCGACCGCGACCTCGCCGATGACGCGCTCTGGCTGGCCCGGGTGGTCGCCGAGGCGCTGCCGCGTGCCGCGGAGGCGCACGGGCTCCTCGCCCTCCTGCGGTTCCATCGGGCACGAGAATCCGCGCGGTCGGTGGACGGCGAGCTGGTGCTGCTCGCCGACCAGGACAGGTCCCGGTGGGACGCCGAGCTTCTCGGCGAGGCTCGGACGTCGCTGGAGCGCGCTGCCCGACTGCGCCGTCCGGGACGCTGGCAGCTGCACGCGGCGATCGCGGCCTGCCACGCGGATGCCGCGGACGCGGCGTCGACCGACTGGCTGCAGGTGCTGACGCTCTACGACATGCTGCTCGCGTACGACCGGTCGCCGGTGGTGCGGCTCAACCGCGCCGTCGCACTGGCGCGTGTGGAGGGCGCCGCGGTCGCGCTCGCCGAGGTCGACGCGCTCGCGGAGCCCCTGGCACGTTCGCACCTCTGGCACGCCGTCCGGGCGTCACTGCTGCGGGACCTCGGTCGCGACGACGAGGCGCTCGCCGCCGACCTCCGCGCGCTCGAGCTCACGGCGAACGAGGCCGAGCGACGTCTTCTGGCCGCCCGCGCGGGGCGCTGAGGGCGGCATCCGTTCTCGTTCTCGGGTTTGGGGCGTGCGCCGTGCACTCGGGGCGGGCGCCGCGCGCCCCGAACGCTCGCGACGCGCCCCGAACCCGAAAGAGGTCGCGACACGCCGCGAACCCGGGAAGAGGGGAAGAAACGCCGCGCTCAGCCCTCGATCGGCGTCAGAGCCTGCTCGACCAGGCGCTGCAGCGTGGTCATGCCGTCCCGCGACAGGATCGACTCCAGGTGCCCCTGCACCGACGCGAAGCCGGGCCCGCGCAGCGCGTAGACGTCGCCCGCGGCGTCCGCCGCGATCTCCGCTGCGCCGGCGCTCGTGGTGCCGGCCGGGACGCGGGCCGTGAAGGTGTTGTAGAAGCCGATGGATGCCGGCATCCCGAACACGTCGACCGACTTCTGCAGTCCCTGGTGCGGCGCATCCAGCGGCGCGAGGTCGATGCCGAAGGTGTCGGCGAGGATCTGGTGGCTCAGGCAGACCGCGAGGATCGGCCGCCCGCTCTCACGCCGTCGCGCGACCACTTCGCGCATGCGGCGGATGCGGGGGCTCGACTCGTCGCGCGGGTCGCCGGGCCCGGGTCCGGATACCAGGAGTTCGGCGTCATCGATCTGCGCGTCGGTCACCTCGTCCCACGGCGCGATCCGCACGTCGAGCCCGAGATGGCGCAGCTGATGGGCGAGCATCGTGGTGAAGCGATCCTCGGCGTCGACGACGAGCGCCGACCGGCCGGCGAACGGCGCAGGCCCGTCCGACCCCTGAGGGTTGAGCCAGAACTCCGCCAGGCGTCCGTTGCGGGAGGCCAGCAGCTCGGCGATCGACGGATCGTCCGCGAGGCGGCGGGGCGCGGGAGCGGGAGCGTCCTCGTCGATGACGTCCGCGTCGGGCGCGGCGACGGCGGCGGCCTCGGCGGCGGCGTCACGGGGCACCGCGCCGATGGCGCCGAGCACGCCCGCGGCCTTTCCGTGGGTCTCGCCCACCTCGCCGTACGGGTCCGAGTGGCGCACGAGCGTGGCCCCGACGGGGACACGCAGCCGGCCGTCCTGCAGGTACGCGGTTCGGATGAGGATCGGCGCGTCCAGGTCGTGGGTCGCCTCGCCGGCCGCGAGCGTCAGACGCGGGGTGAACAGCGCGGCCACGCCCGAGTAGTAGCCCCGCGGGGTGGTCTCGTGCCGGGTGATGACGGTGCAGGCGTTCTGCATCGGCGAGCCGGTGACGGTCGGCGCGAACATCGTCTCGCGGAGGATGTCACGCGGATCCAGCCGGCTGCGCCCGCGCAGCACGTATTCGGTGTGGGTGAGTCGCGACATCTCCTTGAGGTGCGGACCTGTGATGCGGCCGCCGTCGGAGCAGACGGCGCTCATCATCTTGAGCTCCTCGTCGACGACCATGAACAGCTCCTCGGTCTCCTTCGTCGAGCGGAGGAACTCGGTGAGCGTCTCGGCGGTCGCCCCGCCGGCGGGGTGACGGAACGTGCCAGAGATCGGGTTCATCGTCACGACGCCGTCGCGGGCGCTCACATGCGCCTCCGGGCTCGCGCCGACGGCGACGTGGCCCGGTGTGACCACCGCGAACGTCCAGTAGGCGCCGCGCTCATGCTCGAGGAGAGCCCGGAACCAGGTGAGGGCGGCGGTGGCGGCATCCGTCGACACACCCGCGGTGAAGTCGCGGCGGATGACGAAGTTGGCGCCTTCGCCGCGCCCGATCTCGTCGGCGATCACCCGCCGCACGATGCCGGCGTACTCCTCGTCGGCGATGTCGAAGCCAGCATCCTGCAGGGCGACAGGCTCGGTCGGCAGCTGGGCCAGGGCCTCGTCCCGGGGGAGCGCCGTCCGCTCGCGGACGATGAGGCAGCGCAGTGGCGCGCCGTCGTCGTGGCACTCGAAGCCGCGCTCGCGCACCTGTCGGAACGGCACCAGCGCGAGCACCTCGCGCGGTGTTCCCGAGGCGTCGGTCAGCGGGATGTCGGCGAGCAGGTCGACATCGACCACGTCGCCGGTCAGCAGCTCGACCGTCGTGTCGTCGCGGGCGATGAGGGCGAAGGCGATGCCGCGGTCGGCGATCTCGCGGAGCGAGGGGTGGGCGGGCCCGGTCATGGCTGTGGTTCTTTCGTCGTGGGGAGGCATCCCTTACGAAAAAGAAGACCGCCCCGAGGGCGGTCTGGGTCGCGCGAAACCCACCGCCTATGCGGTGAGCCACCAGGTGAGGCGTGCGGACATGCGCCGAACCTACCACACCGCTCGTGGCCTCCGTCGACCCTCGATGCCGTCGTTACGTCTGCCGCGCGTGCTCCAGCATCTCGGCTCCGTGGCGCCAGCCGACGGTCTCGTAGCCGACCACCACCACGGCGGGCGCGCACGCGATGAACAGCAGCGCCACCCCGAGCGACGCACCGAGCGTGACGGCGATGACGCTCGCGGCGAGTGCGGCGACCGAGCCCAGGTAGAGCCAGACGTGGAACGGATCGAACTGCATCACGGTGAGCGCGTAGATGCCGAACAGGAACGTCTCGTAGACGAGTACCGGAATCGCGATGCTGAGCACCGCGAAGGTCTCGTCGACGTGCGCGTGATGCGAGATGACGTTGGCGGCGACGTGGAGTCCCGCGCCGACCGCGATCAGCGAGCCGAAGACGAAGAGGTGCAGGTAACCCCAAGGGAACCCGCGCCAGCGATGCCGCTCGAGCACCTGGCCGAACGGGATGGCGAAGTAGTTCCACCACATGCCGAACGCCAGGGCCGTGCCGCCGAAAGCGATGAGAGCTGCCTCCAGGGACCACACGTCGCCCTGGATGACCGCTGAGATCGCCAGGATCGTGCCGAGGATGACCTCGCCCAGCGTGATGATGACGAGGAGGCCGTAGCGCTCGGCGATGTGGTGCGGATGCCACGGTGTGGGTCCGAAGCGCTTCTCGGCGAACAGCGGTCCCGCCAGCTCGAACAGCATCAGCAGCGTCGTGAACACCAGGGTGGTGCCGACGGGCAGGTTGAGGAAGATCAGCGCGATCCATCCGAGCTGCGCGATCGAGACGTTGACGATGTAGGCGACGCAGGTCCTGCGGCGCGCCTCGTCCTGCACGGCGGCGCGGATCCAGAGCGCGATCGTCGCGACGCGCATGACGACGTACCCGAGGACCATGACGGTGTTGTCCAGATAGTCGCCGTCGTCGATGGAGTGGAACACGTCCGGCACGCCGAGGGCGACGATGAGCACGCCCACCATCACGACCAGCGTCGAGACGCGGAAGTAGATGTCGTCGGTGTCGTACGCCGACGCGAGCCAGCTGTAGTTGATCCACGCCCAGGTGACTGCGAAGGTCGAGAACGCGAACCCGATGATGGCCGAGCTGACGTGCCCGAGCTCGAGGAGATGCGCCATCTGGGACGAGATCTGGCTGAACGCGACGACGAACGTCAGGTCGAACAGCAGCTCCAGGGGTGTCGCTGTCCGGTGCGCCTCGTTCGGGTCCCTGCCGGTCATGCGTCCGAGGTGGTGGCTCAGGCTCATGGCGGGAAGATACACCGTCAGCGAGACGCTGCCGAAAGCGAGCGGCTGCTCGCGGGGTTCCGGCATCCGCTCAGCACTTCGGCAGGGCTCTCCCGGCGACGCCGAGGCCGGCGGGCGCCCCGCCGCGTAGGCTGGTCACGTGCCAGCCGTCAATCTCGGGATGCCCAAGGTCCCCGAAACGCTCGCCCCCCGTCGCAAGACCCGCCAGATCAAGGTGGGCAAGGTGCTGGTCGGCGGCGATGCGCCGGTGAGCGTGCAGTCGATGACGACCACGCCGACGACCAACATCAACGCCACGCTCCAGCAGATCGCCGAGCTGACCGCGTCGGGCTGCGAGATCGTGCGCGTCGCCGTGCCGTCGCAGGACGACGCCGACGTGCTGCACATCATCGCGAAGAAGAGCCAGATCCCGGTGATCGCCGACATCCACTTCCAGCCCAAGTACGTGTTCCAGGCGATCGATGCCGGCTGCGGCGCGGTGCGCGTGAACCCGGGCAACATCCGCAAGTTCGACGACCAGGTCGGCGCCATCGCCGCCGCCGCGAAGGCGGCGGGAGTGTCGCTGCGCATCGGCGTCAACGCCGGCTCGCTCGACCGGCGTCTACTCGAGAAGTACGGCAAGGCGACTCCCGAGGCCCTCGTCGAGAGTGCCGTCTGGGAGGCATCGCTCTTCGAGGAGCACGATTTCCACGACTTCAAGATCTCGGTCAAGCACAACGACCCGATCGTGATGGTCAAGGCCTACCGGCTGCTCGCCGAGCGCGGCGACTGGCCCCTGCACCTCGGCGTGACCGAGGCGGGCCCCGCGTTCCAGGGCACGATCAAGTCCGCGACCGCCTTCGGCATCCTGCTCGCCGAGGGCATCGGCGACACGATCCGCGTGTCGCTGTCCGCGCCGCCCGCTGAAGAGGTCAAGGTCGGCCACCAGATCCTGCAGTCGCTGAATCTGCGCGAGCGCAAGCTCGAGATCGTGTCGTGCCCGTCCTGCGGCCGTGCCCAGGTCGACGTCTACACGCTCGCCGACAACGTCACCGAGGGTCTGAAGGATATGACCGTGCCGTTGCGCGTCGCGGTCATGGGCTGCGTCGTCAACGGCCCGGGTGAGGCCCGTGAGGCCGACCTCGGCGTCGCTTCGGGAAACGGCAAGGGGCAGATCTTCGTGAAGGGCCAGGTCATCAAGACCGTCCCCGAGGCCGACATCGTCGCCACGCTCATCGAAGAGGCCAACCGCATCGCCGACGAGATGGGCCCGGGCGCGCCCGTCGGCACCGCGCAGGTCGTCACGTCCTGATGGGTCTGGGCCGCCTGTCGGCCCTGCAGCGCGCACGCGTCGATGCGTGGCTGCCGGGGGCCGAGGTCGTCGCCGACCTCAGCTGGAACCAGGTGGAGACGGTCGTGCTCCGGGTGCGTCAGGCCGGCCGCGAGCTGATCGTCAAGGCCTCCGGCGACGGCGACCACCATCTCGGTCGAGAGCTCGACGCGCACGAAGGCGGCTTCGTCTCGGTGTGGCAGCAGGGCGGCCATGCGGCGCGCCTGCTGCACTCCGACCGCGCGGCGCGGGTGCTGGCGCTCGAGTGGCTGCCGGGTGAGCTGGCGTACCGGACGCCCGCGGGTGTGGACCCTGAGGTCCACCGCCGCGCGGGAGAGCTGCTGCGGCGGTTCCACGACCAGTCTTCCCGCCCGTCCGATGGCGCGGATGCCGCCGCCACGCGTCGCGCCCTGCTCTGGCTCGACACGTCCGACGCCATCGCGCCGGACGTGCAGGCGCGGTTGCGACACGCACTCGCCGCGCTGCCTCCCATCGACGCGGACCTCGTTCCCACGCACGGCGACTGGCAGCCGCGGAACTGGCTGGTGGACGCCGGCGTGGTCCGCGTGATCGACTTCGGCAGATTCGCATTACGGCCGGCCGCGACCGACTTCGTGCGGCTCGCGGCGCAGGAGTGGCGTGAGAATCCGGCGTGCGAGGCTGCGTTCTTCGAGGGATACGGCCGCGATCCCCGGCGCGGATCCCGCGCGTCCGGCCGAGGGGTCGGTTCGTCTCAGTGGCTGCTGCTGAGGCTGCGTGAAGCCATCGGAACCGCCTGCTGGGCGCATCAGGTGGGGGACGAGGCGTTCGAGGCGCAGGGCCACCGCATGATCGCCGACGCGCTCGCCGAGTTCGAGGGCTGACGCCCGCGGTCCCGCCGAGAGGCGTGGCATGATCCGAGGATGCCTCTCGACCGGATCGCCCTCATCTCCGACGTCCACGGGAATCTGACTGCTCTCGAAGCGGTGCTCGACGACATCGCCGGCCGCGGCATCGGCCGGATCATCAACCTGGGCGACAACATCGGCAAGGGCCCGCGCGGTGGCGCCGCCACCGAGCGCGTGCGCGACGTATGCGAGGTGAACATCCGAGGCAACTGGGACGATTTCATCGGCAGCGTCGGCGACGACCAGCCGGAGGAGATGCGGTGGTGGCGGGACGAGCTCTCGTCGGAACAGCGGCGCTGGCTCGGCGGCCTCGCGCTCAGCCACGACCTCGTGATGAGCGGCCGGCAGATCCGGCTGTTCCATGCCTCGGCCGAGAGCCCGCACGTGCGGGTGCGGCTCCGCCACACCGACGAGGAGTTCGACGGCATGTTCCGCGCCACGGCGATGACCGGCGACGGCCCCGAGCCGACCGTCGTCGGGTACGGCGACATCCACGACACGTATCTCGAGTCCCGCGACGGCCGCACCCTCTTCAATGCCGGCAGCGTCGGCAATCCGCTCGACGAGCCGACGCCGAGCTACGTGATCCTCGAGGGCGTGCTCGACGCCGCGGAGCGCGCGCCGTTCGAGGTGCGTTTCCTGCGCGTGCCGTACGACATCGACGCCGAGGTCGCGGCGGCGCAGGCCGTCGGCATGCCCCAGCGCGATGTCTGGGAGGTCGAGCTCCGCACCGCCGTGTACCGCGGACGGCAGGGCGCATGAGCGCCGCCGCCGGCTCGGCGCCGACGGGGGCCGCCGCGCCGCTGTCGCGGCCGATCGTCGCCGGGATCGTGACCGCGCTGGTCGGGGTCACGAGCTCCTTCGCCGTCGTGCTGACAGGCCTCGACGCCGTCGGCGCCACGCGCGCGCAGGCGGCGAGCGGGCTGCTGGTGCTGTGCCTGACGATGGGCGCTTCGGCGATCCTCCTCGCCTGGCGGTATCGGATGCCGATCACGGTGGCGTGGTCGACGCCCGGCGCCGCGGTCCTCGCCGCCACGGGCTCCGTCGAGGGCGGCTGGTCCGCGGCCGTCGGAGCGTTCCTCGTCACGGCCGCCCTGATCCTGCTGACGGCCCTCTGGCCGCAGCTCGGCCGCCTGATCGCCCGGATTCCCCCGTCGATCGCCCAGGCGATGCTCGCGGGTGTGCTGCTGCCGCTCTGTCTCGCGCCCGTCACCGGAGTCGTGGCGAACCCGTGGGGCGTCGTCCCCGTCCTGCTCACCTGGCTGGTGTTCGTGCGTGCGGCACCGCGCTGGGCCGTACCGCTGGCGTTCGTCGCGGCATCCGTCGTCATCGGCGTGCATGTCGCGGTCACCGGCGCGACGATCGACCCGGCCCTGCTGGTGCCGCGGCTCGAGTTCACGGCGCCCGTCTTCACCGTCGGAGCCATCGTCGGTCTGGCGCTGCCGCTCTTCCTCGTGACGATGGCCTCGCAGAACGTCCCGGGCGTCGCCATCATGCGCAGCTTCGGCTACGAGGTGCCCTGGCGCCCGGCGATGCTCGTGACCGGCCTGGGCACCGCCCTCGGAGCGACCGCGGGCGGGCACGCGATCAATCTGGCCGCGATCAGCGCGGCGCTCGCCGCGGGGCCCGACGCCGACCCCGACGCGAAGCGCCGCTGGGTCGCCGGGGTGTCCACGGGGGCCGGAGGCATCGTGCTCGGCGGTCTGTCGGCGGCGCTCGTCGCCCTCGTGGTGGTGTCTCCGGATGCCGTCATCCCGGCGGTCGCCGGCATCGCGCTGTTCGGCGCCTTCGGTTCGGCTGTACAGCAGGCGATCGACGACCCGGGGGAGCGGCTGCCTGCCGTGGTGACGTTCCTGGTCGCGGCGTCGGGTGTGGCGATCGCCGGCGTGAGCGCGGCTTTCTGGGCGCTGGTCGCGGGACTCGTGGTTCGCGAGGTGCTCCACGCGGGACGCCGCTCACGCTGAGGATCAGGGCGTCAGCGGCGCCCGGAGGCTCGCCGGCGACTGAAGGCCGTGTAGGCGCCGAGGAGGCGCGGCACGACGATGTAGACCGCGAGCGGCACGACGACCGCCGTCAGCACGAGCGCGCGCAGGACCGGGTGCCACGACTCCGACACCGGACCGAGCAGCAGCATGCCGATGGACACGAGCGGGAAGATCGCCAGCCACGTCACGACCGCGCGCACGTGGACCGAAGGGGGCGCAACCGGTGCGACCGGTGCGACGACGTTCTCCCGGTCTCCTTCGGCGGCGGCGATGTCGGTGGCAGTGTCGCTCATGGGACTCCTCGGGTGCGGCATCCGGATCGGTGGGTGGGGCAGTGGAGTCTTTCAAGCCCACGGCACCGGCGAGTATTCCGCGGGCGTATGACGCGACGGCTGGGATGTCAGTGCAGGGTGCCGCCGGGGGCGGAAACGTCGGCGGTGATCTCGAGGCTGGTGCGCACGGCGATCTCGAGCGCCTGCGCGATGTCGGCGAGGGGCAGAGCTGCGGAATCGGACGACGGCGCGTGTTCAGCCGACCAGGGAACGTGGATGAATCCGGCGCGGGTTGCCGATTCCGCCGACTCGAGCGCCGTGAAGAAGACGTGGTTGCAGACGAACGTGCCTGCCGAGTGCGACACCTCCGCGGGGATGCCGGCCGCGGCGATCCGCCGTGCGATCTCCTTCACCGGCAGTGTGGCGAAGTGCGCCGCCGCTGCACCCGGCACGCTCGGCACGTCGATCGGCTGCTCGCCGACGTTGTCGGGGATGCGGGCGTCCACCAGGTTCACGGCGACGCGCTCGACCCCGATCGCGGCGCGGCCGCCCGCCAGCCCGGCGGCGATGACGATGTCCGGCCGGTGCTCGGCGAGCAGCTTCCGCAGGCTCCCGGCCGCCCCGGTGAACGTGACCGGCAGCACGGCCGTGACGAGCACCTCGGGCCCCTCCCAGTGGGCGGCGACGCGGTGGACCGCCTCGCCCGACGGGTTGGCGGCGTCGCCGCCGAACGGCTCGAACCCGGTCAGCAGCACGGTCGTCGTCACGACACCAGGCTAGGCGGTCGGCTCGAGCACGATGGATCCCGTCGCGATGGAGGCGCTCCTCAGACGCAGCCGCACCGTCGATCCAGGGACGGCGTCGAGCCCGGCCACCTTGGCGGTCACCGGTGGATCCGTCAGCTGCACCCGTGATCCGTCGTTGCGCCGGCCGAGCACCACGGCCTCGAAGACCTGCCCTTCATGCCGCGAGAGCAGCGCCGCCTCGACCCGGTCGAGGGTGGCGGCATCCAGCCGGTTCGCCACGCCGTCGCTGCGCGCCATGATCTTGGGCAGCGTCGGCAGGCTCTCCCGCACCCATGCCGGCACCTCGCGCCGATTCGCCAGCGCTTCACAGGTGACGAGCGACCACCGATCGACCAGCCGGCGCAGGGGAGCGGTGGCGTGGGCGTACGGCGCGCCGATCGCCGCCTGCAGCGGATCGGCGGGCGCGCTGCCGTCGAAGGCCGCGTAGCCGGCGCCGCGGAACAGGCCCGCGGCGGCATCCAGGATCGCCAGCGCCGCCGGCTGATCGCGATCGAGCGTGCGCAGATAGTCGCCGTAGGAGACGCCTGGCGTCCACGGGATCCCGAGTGCCTCCGTCTGTGCCCGGAACGCCGCGACGTCATCGATGTCGGCGGCCGGCATGGTGCGGAGGATGCCGACCCCTCCGCGCAGCATGAGGTCGGCCGCTGCCATGCCCGTCAGCAGGGACACCTGTGCGTTCCAGTCCTCGACGGCGAGCGGCGCGTCCCGTTCCAGCCGGTACCCCGAATCGTCGGGGACCATGCGGGTCTCTGGCACGTTGAGGCTCACGCCGCCGCGCTCTGCCTCGCGTTCCAGCCGCAGTTTCCCGAACCAGGCGAGCGCCTGCAGGGCATCCGGCGCGGTGCCCGCGTCGATCGCAGCCTGGGCATCCACGTACGTCCACTGGGCGCGCGAGCGGATCACCGCGCGGCGCAGGGAGGTCTCGAGCGGCCGTGCGCCGTCGTCGAGGACGAATCGCCACACGAAGGCGCGCCGCTCGCCCCCGGGCAGGAGCGAGGCGGCGTCCTCGCTGAGGGCGGGCGGATGCAGCGGGATCCGGCCGTCGGCCGCGTACAGCGTCTGCCCGCGCACGCGCGCCTCGCCGTCGATGGCGCCGCCCCGCATCACGAAGGCCGGCAGATCGGCGATCGCGTAGTGGAGCACCGCCCCCGTCGGCATCCGCTCGAGGTGCAGCGCCTGGTCGAGATCCGTCGAACCTGCGGGGTCGATCGTGAGGAACTCGATGTCCCGCAGGTCGTCGAGCTGCGCCGCCGCCGGATCGGCCGGGACGTCGCGCGCCGCCTGCCGTGCTTCGGCGTCCACCGCTGCCGGGAAGCCGTCCGGAAGGTCGAGGTCCGTCCGCAGCTGCGCAAGCGACTCGATCAGGTCGTCGTGGGCCCGCGCGGGGACCACTCGGGGGCGACGTGCGGGCACCCGCTCAGTGTAGGCAGACGGCCCGCCGAGCGCGCGGAGCGCGGAATGACGTCGCGCCGCTCCCGGCCGCCGCCCAGTGGGATATGAACCATCCGCGCGAACCCGGACACTACAGGGTATGGAAGATGATGACGCCTCCCTCTGGGAGCGGGTCCTGGCCGGCGACGAGGCCGCGCTGGCATTGCTGTTCGACCGTCACGAGGCTCGTCTCTTCCGGCACGCACGCCGTCTGCTGACCGCGCGAGAGGATGCGAAGGATGCGGTGACGATCGGATTCTTCGAGCTCTGGCGCAAGCGGGAGTCGGTGCGCCTCGTGGACGGCTCGCCACTCCCGTGGCTGCTCAACACCGTCTCGAACTGCGCCCGCAATCTCGAGCGCTCCGGCCGCCGCTACCGGACGCTCCTCGCACGAACGCCGGCCGCCGCGAACCCGGGAGCACCAGAAGGCCCGGACGAGACCGGTGTGCTCGCCGCTCTCAAGAGGCTGCCTGCTCGCGAGCAGAGCGTCGTGGTGCTGACGGTCCTGGAGGGTTATCCCGACCGGGCGGCGGCCGAGACGCTCGGTATCCCTGTCGGCACGGTGAAGTCGCGGCTCGCCCGCGCCAAGGCCAGGCTGCGCGAAGAGATGGCTTCGATCGAGGGAGCATGGGCATGAACGACGACCTCACCCCGCACGAGCAGGCAGAGATGCGGGATCTCGTCCTCGCCGGCGCGCAGCGCATCCGCCCCGCGGGCAAGCGCCAGGTGCGCATCGCCGCCGGCGCGATCGCGCTCGTGCTCATCGGCGTGGTGAGCGGCGGCGCGATCACGACCGCCGCGCTGCTCGGGTCCGACGCCCGGCCGGCGCCGGCGCCGACGACGAGCGAGACCCTGCCCACGCCGTCTCCGTCGCCGACCCGCGAGACGACCCCGACTCCGACCCCGACACCTACCACTCCGGCCGTATCAGCGGGGGGCGTCACACCCTTCGGCGGCGAATGCGCGAACGCGCTCGACGAGGCGAGCGTAGAGGCGGTCGCGAAGATCGACATGATGCTGTCCGACTACCGCTGGAAGACGGGCGCGAATGAGGTGCTCGGGGGAATCGACTGCGTCTGGGTGTCGGACGGCGTCTACCTCGCGGCCACCGCACATCTGATGGCCTATCCCGAGGCCGTGGTCGACGACGCTCTTCAGGCCGGCACCGCGACCGGGTGCGCGCCCGTCACCGAGGACGGGACCCAGGTCGAATGCACGGAGGCGGGCGTGGTCAGCGGCACATGGATGGTGGTCCGGGCCACAGGCCAAACGGACTCCGTGACGGCGGTCGGTGTCGCCGGCCTCTTCGCGGAGGCGTCTCGCGGCCTGACCGATCACCCCGCTCCCAGCCCTGCGGCACGTACGGCCGAGTGGTGGGCGCTGCCCGACTGCGCTGCGATCGCCGCATCCATCGACCCCGCCGTGTACGGCTTCGAGCGCGTGGCACTGCTTGCCCAGAGCAGCCGCGGCGAGCCGACCGAGCGGCTGGAGGGCGTCGCGCTGTACGCGCGCGCCGCGAGTTGGTGCGAACTGCATTTCACATCGGGAAGTGGAGATACGACCTCGGGCGAGGTGGTCCGCATCGACGTCGTCCCTGGCGGCGCCATCGCGTTCCAGACGGCGCTCGACGCGACGGACGCGCAGCCGGTGACGGTCGACGGGGCAGAGGCCGCAGTGATCGCACCCGGACTCGACCGTTACGAGGGATCCGGCTCCGTGGTCGTCGCGACCGATGGCGTCAACGTCCTCATGGTGACGCCCGACTTCATCCGCAGCACGACGGACGCGCTTCCGCTCACCGCGGCTGTGCTCGCGCTCATGCACCCCTGACTCCGCCACCCGGCCAGGTTCACCCACCCGGCGGCGCGGCTGCGCCCACGCGCATGGACGCTCGGCCCGACGCGCCGGCGCCGAGCGGGGGAGGTTGGGAAGATGCCGGGAGAGAGCGCGGCATCCGTGCGTCCTAGACTTGACCCTCGTGGTCACCCGTCTGTCGCACTTCTTCCTCCGCACGCTTCGTGAAGACCCCGCCGACGCGGAGGTGACGAGCCACCGGCTGCTCGTGCGCGCCGGTTACATCCGGCGTGCCGCGCCGGGTGTGTTCACCTGGCTGCCGCTCGGGCTCAAGGTCAAGGCGAAGATCGAGAAGGTCATCCGCGACGAGATGACCAGGGCGGGCGCGTACGAGGTGCACTTCCCCGCCCTGCTGCCGCGCGACCCGTATGAGGCGTCCGGCCGCTGGACCTCGTACGGCGACGGCATCTTCCGCCTGCAGGACCGCAAGGGCGCCGACTATCTGCTCGCGCCGACGCACGAGGAGATGTTCACGCTGCTCGTCAAGGACCTGTATTCGTCGTACAAGGACCTGCCGCTGACGATTTATCAGATCCAGGACAAGTACCGCGACGAGGCCCGGCCGCGTGCCGGCCTCCTGCGCGGGCGCGAGTTCACGATGAAGGACGCGTACTCGTTCGACTACACCGACGAGGGGCAGGACACGTCGTACCAGTCGCAGCGCGACGCGTACGAGCGGATCTTCCAGGCGCTCGGACTCGAATACGTCATCGTCGCCGCCGACAACGGGCTGATGGGCGGCGCCCGCTCGGAGGAGTTCCTGCACCCGACGCCCGTCGGCGAGGACACGTTCGTCCGGTCTGCGGGCGGCTACGCCGCGAACGTCGAGGCGTACACGACCACCGCACCGGCGCCGATCCCCTTCGACGGCACCGGCGCGCCGGTCATCTTCGACTCTCCGAACACTCCGACGATCCAGACGCTGGTCGACCACGCGAACGCGCACCTCGACGCTCCCGCGTCGGGGATCGCCGGCCCCGCGACCGACGGTGCCGCGGAGTGGACGGCGGCGCACACGCTCAAGAACGTCGTGCTCGCGCTCACCCATCTCGACGGCACCCGCGAGCTGGTCGTCGTCGGCGTCCCCGGCGACCGCGACATCGACGACAAGCGCGTCGAGGTGGCCTTCGCGCCCGCGGCCGTCGAGCCCGCGACCGAGCAGGACTTCGAGAAGCATCCGCTGCTCGTGAAGGGGTACATCGGTCCGTGGTCCGAGACCGGGGCCGTGCTCGGCGAGGAGTCGGCGACGGGCATCCGCTACCTCCTCGACCCGCGTATCGCCGACGGCACGGCGTGGATCACCGGCGCCAACATCGACCAGAAGCACGTCCACACCCTCGTCGCCGGTCGCGACTTCGCCGGTGACGGTTTCGTCGAGGTCGCGAACGTGCGCGCCGGAGACCCGGCGCCCGACGGCTCCGGGCCGGTCGAGCTCGCTCGCGGTATGGAGATCGGACACGTCTTCCAGCTCGGGCGCTTCTTCGCCGAGACGCTGGGCCTCAAGGTGCTCGACGAGAACGGCAAGCTCGTCACCGTCACGATGGGCTCGTACGGCATCGGCGTCACCCGCATCCTGGCGATCATCGCCGAGCTCAACAACGACGACAAGGGCCTGATCTGGCCGCCCTCGGTGGCGCCGTTCGACGTCCACGTCGTCGCGGCGGGGCGTGAGGCCGGCATGTTCGACGTGGCCGAGAAGCTGTCGGCCGATCTGGAGGCATCCGGCCTCGACGTGCTCTACGACGACCGTCCCAAGGTCTCTCCGGGCGTGAAGTTCGGCGACGCCGAGCTCGTCGGCGTCCCCAAGATCGTCATCGTCGGCCGTGGCGCCGCCGAGGGGCAGGTCGAGCTCTGGGACCGCCGCACCGGCGAACGAGAGGTCGTGTCCATCGCGGACGCGGTGGCGCGCCTCACGGCACGCTGAGCCTCGTCTGACCCCTGGGGTCGGAGCTGGTCCTCCGGACGCTCCGCCCGCGTCGGCCCGCGCACGCGCGGGACGTGGCAACGTGGAGGCATGAACCACAGCGCTGCGGTGCCCCCTGAGGTGACCGAGGACCTGCGCGGGATGCTCGCGGATGCCGGGATCACCGACAACGCCGATCTCGTCGCCCGCATCGTCGCGACCGGGATCGGCCTGGGCATGGACCGAGCAGACCGGCTCGACCTGAAGATCGCGAGCGCGGCCCTCACCGAGATGCGCGCCGCGTTCCAGCTGTTCGCGCCGTATGAGGACCTGCCCAAGGCCACGATCTTCGGCTCGGCTCGCACCCTCCCCGACGACGCGCTGTACCGGCAGGCCTCGGAGGTCGCCGCGGCACTGGCCGAGAGCGGATGGCTGGTCGTGACAGGCGCGGGTCCCGGGATCATGCAGGCGGCGGCGGAGGGAGCCGGTGCCCACAACTCCCTCGGCGTCTCGATCCGGCTTCCCTTCGAGGAGAAGCCGAACGCGATCGTCGGCGAGAACGCGCGGAACGTCACCATGAAGTACTTCTTCACGCGCAAGCTGATGCTCGTGAAGGAGTCGAAGGGCTTCGTGTGCGTGCCCGGCGGGTTCGGCACGCTTGATGAGATGTTCGAACTGCTCACGCTGCAGCAGACCGGAAAGGCCGACCCGACGCCGATCGTGCTCCTGGACGCCCCGGGCGGAACGTTCTGGTCGGGACTCCGGCGCTTCGTCGACGACCACCTGCTGCCGTCGGGAGTCATCTCCGAGGGCGATTTCGATCGCGTCGTGGTGACGGACTCGGTCGAGTCCGCGGTGGCCGCGCTGACCGGCTTCTATCGCAACTACGACTCGCTGAGGTGGGTCGGCAAGCGCCTCGTGCTGCGTCTGAAGAGCGAGCCGACGGATGCCGAGGTCTCGGCGTTGAACGCCGAGTTCGGCGCCCTGCTCACCGAGGGGCGCATCGAGCGCCGCGGGCCGCTCCCGATCGAGCGTGAGGACGACGACCGCGTGGAGCTGCCGCGCCTGGTGCTGCGGCTCAACCAGTTCCGGGTGGGCGAGCTGTACCGCCTGATCGCTGCGGTCAACGCGCTGGACTCCGCGCCGCCGGCCTGATGCGACGCGGGCGGACGCGGCGAGCGCGAATGACAGGGTCTGAGCCGGCGCGCGAGCCGCGGCATCCGTCTCCTGTATGAGGTCGCCGCACGGGTCGTCTGGATGAGGCCGTTCTCATGCTTCCGTCGTTCGCCGTTCACCTGCGGTTCCGGTGAGCGTCGCCGCACGGGACGAGGCTGACGGCATTCCCGGCCGACGCCGCCATGCCTGCAGAGAGGGCCCTCGTGAGCATCATCGAAGGATTCCGCCGTTCCCTTCCCCTCGCCGACCACGCGCGCGGCAAGCGCCTCGCGGCGACGTGCCAGTACAAGTGCGCGAACGCGTGCCTCGGGCCGGAGTGCAATTCCTCGCACAACGAGACCTTCCAGGAGGTGGCCTCGGCTGCACTGTCGCGCCGTGCGCTCCTCGGTCTCGGCGCCGCAGGGGCCCTTGCGATCGCCGTCGGGGGTCTTCGGTCCCAGACGCCGCTGTCGGCGCCCGGTTCCGCGGGCGCCGGAGGCGCGGGTGCGGCGTTCGCGCGTCCCGCGGGTGGGAGTCTGCCGTTCGATCCGATCGCCCCGGTGAACCGGCTCGTCGACGAGTTCACGGTTCCGTCGGGCTACACCTGGCGGCCCATCATCCGGTGGGGCGACCCCCTGTTCTCGAACGCTCCCGCCTTCGACATCAACGGCCAGTCGCCCGCGGCTCAGGCCCTGCAGTTCGGCTACAACTGCGACTACCTCGACATCGTCGCCGACCCCAGCGGTAAGACGGGCGTCCTGGTGAACAACCACGAGTACGTCAACCCCGAGATCATGTTCCCGCCGTCGACCGACCCGGCAGAGCTGCAGCGCCGCGGCGACGTGTTCAAGGCGGCGCAGGGCATGTCGGTCGTCGAGATCCGCCGCAAGCGCACGGGTGAGCCCTGGTCGTACGTCGTCGACGGTGCCCGCAACCGCCGGATCACGGTCGAGACCGTCTTCGAGCTGACCGGCCCCGCGGCCGGCAGCGACCTGGTGAAGACCGCCGCCGACCCCGAGGGTCGGTGGGTGCACGGCACGCTGGGCAACTGCGCAGGAGGCACGACCCCGTGGGGCACGATCCTGTCGGGCGAGGAGAACTTCAACGGCTACTTCGCGTGGGCGGCCGACACCCCGGCCCAGAAGCGCTATCAGGCCACGCCGTCGACTTCCACCTCCACCGGGTGGGAGAAGTACGACCGCCGCTTCGACGCGCACAACGCCGAGTACGTCAACGAGCCCAACCGGTTCGGCTACATCGTCGAGATCGACCCTCAGGACCCGACGTCGACGCCCCGCAAGCACACCGCGATGGGCCGCTTCAAGCACGAGGGCGCCAACGTCATCGTCGCCGAAGACGGCCACGTGGTCGCGTACATGGGCGACGACGAGCGCAACGACTACCTGTACAAGTTCGTGTCGAAGAACAAGATCTCAGGCTCGCGCAAGAAGAACATGCAGCTGCTGAGCGAGGGCGACCTGTATGTCGCCCAGTTCCGGGGCAACTCCCCGGCAGGCGAGATCGTCGGCACCGGAGCGCTTCCGAGCGATGGGCTGTTCGACGGCTCCGGCAGCTGGATCGCGCTCACGCAGAACGGTCAGAGCGTCGTGCCCGGCTTCACCACCGAGCAGGTCCTCGTCTACACGCGTCTCGCCGCGGACGCTGTCGGCGCGACGAAGATGGACCGCCCTGAGGACGTCGAGCCCAGCCCGAAGACGGGCAAGGTGTACCTGGCGCTCACCAACAACTCCGCCCGCTCCGCCGCGACGATCGACGAGACCAACCCGGTCACCGGCAACCGCTACGGGCATGTGGTGGAGCTCACCGAGACCGCGGGGCAGTCCGGCACCACGTTCGGCTGGAGCATCCTGCTGCTCTGCGGCGACCCCGCCACCTTCGCCAACTCGTATTTCGCCGGCTTCCCCAGGGAGCTCGTGTCACCGATCTCCTGCCCCGACAACGTCGCATTCGACTCGGCGGGCAATCTCTGGATCTCCACGGACGGCGCGCCCAGCACGATCGGCTACAACGACGGCCTCTTCCTCGTGCCGCTCGAGGGCGCCGAGCGCGGCCACGTGCAGCAGTTCTTGTCCGTACCGCGCGAGGCGGAGACCTGCGGCCCGGTGATCCACGACAAGGAGGGGCTCGTCTTCGTCGCGGTGCAGCATCCCGGTGAGGGCGGCACGTTCGCGGCGCCGACGTCACTGTTCCCCGACTACGGGTCGACCCTGCAAGGCGCCGTGCCGACCGCGCCGCGCCCGTCGGTTGTACAGGTCTACCGCGCCTGAGCGACACCGACGAGAGATGCCGCGCCGCCTGGACTCAGGCGGCGCGGCATCGGGCTCCGGTCAGCAGCTGACCTTGCCGTGCGACATCGTGTCGTCGGGCGTGTCCTTCGTGACCAGCGACTTGAGCATGCCCGCAGCCGTGACGAGCTTGCCGTGCCGTGGCTCCCAGAACTCGCACTCCACGGGCGTCACGCGCAACAGCACCAGGCCGGGGGTGTCGAGTCCGTCCTCGAACCAGATGTCGAGGTCGGGGGAGTAGAGCTCCTTCATCTTCGCGTCGTCGCGCACCACCTCGGCGCGCCCGGCGACCGAGACGTAGCGATGCCCCTTCGGGTCGAGGTACGACAGCCCGACGTCGTGCTGCGGGTCGGCCTGCGCCTCGGCCACTTTGCCGGTCCCCGCGAGGGTGAAGAACCAGATGTCGCCCGCGTCGTCCATCTGCCGCGTGCTCATCGGACGGCTCACGAGATTGCCCGCGGCATCCCGCGTGGTGAGCATCGTGAAGTCGATGTCCTCGACCAGCTCCTTGACCCGGGCGATCGCCTCCGGGCCGGTGACGAGATCTTCCTCTGTGTGTGTCATGCCCTCAGGATCGGCGATGCCGCGGATCTCCTCCAGGGCATTGACAGCACGGATGCCGCGCCTCGACGTCGGCCGCGGCACCCGCATCTCTCCGCGGTCGAGGGCCCCTGTGCCCGCACTCACATCCGCGCGACGCGGGCGCGGACCACCGTGAAGATCCCGTAGGCGATGAAGCCCACGCCGACCGTCCAGGCGAGAGCCGGACCCAACGGCAGGGCGAGGAGCGCGTCGACCGCACCGTCCAGCCCGCCGGCGGTCTCGGCGTCCGTCGCCACCGCGGCGATGAGGAGCAGAACCCCGACGATCGTCAGGGCCACGCCCTTCGCGACGAAGCCGACGACTCCGAGCGTCGTGAGCGTGCGCCCCCGCTTGCCGTCCGGGATCCGCATGCGTGTGCGGAAGCTCCGCATGACCCCCATCACGATGAACGCGATGCCGCCGATCCCTATCCCGAGCCCGATGAGCCCGAGCAGGATCGCTCCGCCGGGCACCTCCAGCAGTCCCCGGCTCGCGTCCTCGGCGGCCTCCTCGCCGTCGGGTCGCGCACCGATGGCCACCGCCGCCGAGATGATGCCCAGCGCGATGAAGACCGCGGCCTGCCCCCATTCGGCCAGCCGTCGGCCCCACTTGCGCGCGGCGCCCTTCGCGTCGCCCGACGGATCGCGCGCGAGGAGCCCTTCGGCCGCGTGCCACACGCCCAGCGCCCACAGTCCGAGGGCGATGAGCCACAGGATGACGAAGCCGGCGGGAGCGCCCGCCACCGCTTTCATCGCACCGGCCTGATCGCCCTCGCCGCGCCCGCCCGCGGCGAGCACGATCACGATGACGCCGATCAGGACGTGGATCACGCCGTTGGCGACGTATCCGGCCCGCGCCATGGCCTCGAAGGCGGTGCTGGACTCCGCTTCGCGGGCCAGCTGCTTCGCGTTCGCTTTCACGTGCTCACGCTAGACCCGGGATTCCGCCGGACGAGGGGCTTGACGCGGATCATGCGGGATGTCCGGGGAACGGCGATGGTTCGCCGTCCGCGGTGCGGCCTCAGTGGTCCATCGGCGGGCGGACCTATCATGGGGCGGATGATCCGCGAGGACCGTCGACCGCTCCCGTCCGGATGGAGCGTCGTGCCGCGACTTGTGCGCGGAGCTCCTCCGGCGGTGCTGGTCGTGGTGGGCGCGCTCTCGCTGCTGGTCGGACTTCTCATCGTGACCCGGCCCCTCACCTCTCTCGTCCTCCTGACCGTCTACGTGGGATTGAGTGCCATCTTCTCCGGGGTGGCACGGCTGGTCGCGGCGCCCGAGACAGCGCTGTGGTCCCGCGTCGGCTTCGGCGTCGTGTGGATCGCGCTGGGACTGGCGATCCTCCTCGGCCTCGGCCGCACTCTGGAGCTTCTCCCGGAGATCATCGCGGTGCTCCTGGTGCTCGGCGGTCTGGCGTCGATCTACGACGCGGTGCGGCGGGGGAGTGTCAGCCAGCGCGTGCTCGCCGGCGTCTGGGGCGGGGCACAGATCGCGTTCGGCATCCTGTCGTATGCCTGGCCCGACGTGACGGTGCTCGTCGTCGCGCTGATCTTCGGGGTGCGGACGGTGATCTTCGGCGCGTCGATGCTGGTCCGCGCCGTGCGCGCGTTCGTCGAGGGCAGACGCTCGGTGCCCGCCACCGGCGAGCCCGCCGGGCCGGTCCCGGAGAAGACGCGAACGTCTGCGCGAGACGTGCCCGACGCCGTGGATGCGGCCGCCGCTTCGGCGGAGGCGGCGCCTCAGGCCTCGGCATCCGACTCCGCCGCATCTGCGGGTCCGCCGAGACCTGCTCGTGCACGCGCCGCCTGGCTGGCCGCCGGCCGGTACGCCCTCTCCGCACTGCTGGTGGCGCTCGCCGCCGGCGGCTGGTGGGCGAACGCGTGGTTCGAGGACGGCGCGCAGGTTGTGGACGCCTTCTACGACCCGCCGACCGTCGTGCCCTACGAGCACGGGCGGCTGATCCGCACGGACGACTTCTCGGGGCAGAAGCCCTCCGGCGCCGACGTCCGGCGCATCCTCTACACGACCCGCGACGCGAACGGACAGCCCGCGGTGGCGAGCGCGCTCGTGATCGTGCCCCAGCAGGCGCCACCGGGTCCGCGACCGGTCGTCGTCTGGAACCACGGGACGACCGGCGTCGCCCGTGGCTGCGCGCCGAGTCTGCGCGACGCGTCCGCCACGAAGTGGGCGATACCCGGCCTCGACGAGGCGCTTGCACGCGGATGGGTCGTCGTGGCGTCCGACTACGCCGGGCAGGGCGCTCCCGGCGTCTTCCCCTATCTCATCGGCCGCGGCGAGGCGCGATCCTCACTCGACGCGGTGGTCGCCGCAGGCGAGCTGGACGGTGTCACGCTGTCGAGCCGCACCGCCGTCTGGGGACACTCGCAGGGCGGGCACGCGGCGCTGTGGACGTCGCAGATCGCCGGCGACTACGCCCCCGACCTCGACATCCGGGGCACGGCGCTCCTCGCACCGGCCGCCGAGCCCGTCGAGCTGGCCGAGGAGCTGACCAGCGGCGACGCCAACGCGCTGCTGTCCATCCTCATCTCGTGGGTGCTCGTGCCGTACGCCGACACCTACGACGACGTGGACCTCACCGACTACATCGCCCCGGGCTCGGAGGCCATCGTCCGCGAGATGACGCAGCGGTGTCCCTCCGAGCCCGGCGTCATCGTGTCGGTCGCGACCGCGCTCGGCGTCTCCGAGGACCGCCCGTTGTTCGTGGGCGACCTCACCACCGGTGCCCTCGGCCGTCGCCTCGCGGACAACACGCCCACCGGGCCGTGGGAGCAGCCGATCCTCATCGCCTGGGGCGACGAGGACGAGGTCATCCCACCCCACCTGCAGCGCGAGTTCGTCGGGCGCCTGTGCGCGCAGGGCGACCAGGTCCGCAGCCTCGAGTACCGCGGCTACGACCACCTGCGCACCCTGCTCCCGGGCTCGCATTTCGTACCCGTTCTCATCGCGTGGACCGACGCCCGGTTCCGTCACGCCGACACGCACGTCGACGACTGTCCCACCGAGTAGGCGCCTCAGAACCTGGCCCCGGGGCCGGCTCGTTGCGCCTTCCTTCGAGACTCCACGGCCCCGCGCAGCCGTGTATCGGACTCCCAGATCCACGCGCCGCGGCATCGGGTAACGTTGTAGGGTTCCGGCGCGCGTCGACGCGCCGGTGAGAGCTGAATACGGAGGCCACTGTGGACATCGATCTCGGACTGCTGCGGACTGTCGAGCGCGAGAAGGAGATCCCCTTCGACGAGCTCGTGCGCATCATCGAACAGGCGATCCTGACCGCCTACGCCAAGCACACGTCGCCCACCGGCGAACTGCCCGAGGGCGCACGCTCGGAACTGGACCGCAAGACCGGTCACGTAGCCGTGTTCATCCCCGTCCTCGACGACGAAGGCGCCGTCATCGGCGAGGAGGAGTCGACTCCCGAGGACTTCGGACGCATCGCCGCATTCGCTGCGAAGCAGGTCATCAGCCAGCGTCTGCGCGACATCGCCGACGACGCCGTGCTCGGCGAGTTCCGCGGCAAGGAGGGCGACATCGTTGCCGGCATCGTGCAGCAGGGCCCCAACCCGCGCATGGTGCACGTGGATCTGGGCTCGGTCGAGGCCATCCTGCCGCCCGAGGAGCAGGTGCCCACCGAGGACTACGCGCACGGCGCCCGCCTGCGCGTCTACGTGACGTCGGTGGCCAAGGGCACCAAGGGGCCGCAGATCACCGTCTCGCGCACCCACCCGGGTCTCGTGCGCAAGCTGTTCGCGCTCGAGGTTCCCGAGATCCCCGCCGGACTCGTCGAGATCGTCTCGCTCGCTCGCGAGGCCGGCCACCGCACCAAGATCGCCGTCAAGGCGAACGACCCGTCCATCAACGCCAAGGGTGCCTGCATCGGCGAGCTCGGCCGCCGCGTGCGCGCGGTGACCGAGGAGCTCGGCGGCGAGAAGATCGACATCGTCGACTACGACCCGGAGCTGGCGAAGTTCGTCGCCAACGCGCTCTCGCCCGCGAAGGTGACCTCGAGCTTCGTCCTGGATGCCTCGAACAAGGCCGTCCGGGCCCTCGTGCCCGACTATCAGCTGTCGCTCGCCATCGGCAAGGAGGGGCAGAACGCCCGCCTTGCCGCCAAGCTCACCGGAGCCAAGATCGACATCCAGCCCGACAGCATTCTCGAGGAGGGCTGAGCCGCTCCGGCGGCTCCGCCGCGCCGCGCAGAGCGAGGAAGGGTCCGGGGCATATCGCCCCGGGGTGTAGAATGGAACCTGTACGAACGTGTGTCGGATGCCGCACGCGTGCTCCCCGGTCCACTCTCCTCAGGGTGGTCTCCATCGATTCCGTCCTCGTCCCCGACGAGCGCGCATCGATGCCCGGACGGGGCGCGTGGGTGCACAAGACACCTGAGTGCATGGATGCCGCCCTGCGGCGCCGTGCCTTCGTACGCGCATTGCGTGTGTCAGGCCCGCTTGACACGCAGACCATCGACCAGTACCTACAGCGAACAAAAGGCTGAACGGCTATGGAAACAAAGTGAACGGCTCGAAATGAGACCCGTCCGCGATTAACGGTCTGCCCTGCCTGGGTGGACCCAGACAGGAGAATTTGTGGCTGCCAAACCACGCGTGCACGAGATCGCTTCCGAGCTCGGCGTCGACAGCAAGGTCGCGCTCGAGAAGCTGAAGGCGCTCGGCGAATACGTCAAGAGCCCCTCGTCCACCATCGAACCCCCCGTGGCGCGCAAGCTGCGCGCTGCGCTCGAGGCCGACGGCGTCGGCAAGTCGACTGACGGCGCGCCCGCGGCAAAGCCCGCTGCCGCGTCGCCCGCCCCCGCAGCGGCGAAGCCCGGCGCGTCCGCGGTCAAGCCCGGTCCGGCCGTGAAGCCTGGTCCGGCGCGTCCCGCTGCGGCACCGGCGGCTCCCGCCGCCCC
>NZ_JAVFWO010000011.1 GCF_031085295.1 Microbacterium psychrotolerans
GGGCGAACAAGTAATACTTTACGTGCGACCCGCCCACCCGTCGAATCCAGCCCGCACCCCGGGCGTGTCGCACCCCCACACCCGCGGAAACATGCGGGATCCGGCCCAGGCCGACCGCGCTAGCGTGGAAGCATGAGCGAAGAACGATGGGTGTGGGGCGTGGGCCTCGCGACGACCGCCGACGACGGAACCGTGCTCGACACGTGGTTCCCCTCCCCCGCCGCGGGACGGATCCCGCTCGGGTTCGACCCGCAGCTGGCCCCCGATCAGCTCGACCACCTCGCGGTGGCCGACCCCCGTCGCGCCGTCACCGTGGACGTCGTGGCGGTAGAGGCCGACCTCGACGCCCCGCCCTCGTCCACGCCGGATGCGTATCTGCGGCTTCACGCGCTCTCGCACCTGCTGGTGCGTCCCAATGACGTGAACCTGGATGGCGTCTTCGCGCACCTGCCGAACGTCGCGTGGACCACCGCCGGTCCGATTCATCCCGACACGCTGACCCGGCTCCGGCCGTATCTGGCGCGCGACGGGATCCAGGTGCAGGGCCTCGACAAGTTCCCGCGCCTGCTCGACTACGTCACGCCCCCGGGCGTGCGGATCGCCGACGCCTCGCGCGTGCGCCTGGGCGCGTACCTCTCTCCGGGGACGACGGTCATGCACGAAGGGTTCGTGAACTTCAACGCCGGCACGCTCGGCCAGAGCATGGTCGAAGGCCGCATCTCGCAGGGCGTCGTCGTCGGCGACGGCAGCGACATCGGCGGCGGCGCGTCGATCATGGGCACCCTGTCCGGCGGAGGATCGCACAAGGTGTCGGTCGGCGCGCGCACGCTGCTCGGCGCGAACGCCGGCATCGGGATCTCACTGGGCGACGACTGCGTGGTCGAGGCAGGCCTCTACGTCACGGCCGGCACCAAGGTGGTGCTCCCGGACGAGCCGCGTCGCGCGGACGGCTCGCCCACGACGGTCAAGGGTGCCGAGCTGTCGGGCCGGGACGGCCTGCTGTTCCGGCGCAACTCGCTGACGGGTGCCGTCGAGGCGGTCCGCCGTGCGGGCGTCGGGGTCACCCTCAACGAGGCGCTGCACGCCTGACCTCGGGCGGCGGGCCGCATCGCCGACATCGGGCATGCGGCCGGCCGTACGGATCAGCGGCGGATCGCGTTGATCGCCAGGTTGAGCACCCGCTGGCGCTGAGCCTCGTCGTCGAACGATGCGACGGCAGCGACTCCTGAGACGAGCTTCACCACGTCGCCGATGGAGATGTCGGGATCCACATCGCCGGCAGCCTGCGCGCGCTCAAGCAGCGGCTCACCGGCCGACAGCATGATCGTCCGGCACTCGGCGAGCACCGGCGACCGGCGGTTCAGCCCGTCCAGCAGCGCGTGCTTCGTGCCGACGTATGTCACGAACCGATCGAGCCAGGCGCGCAGCGCGTCCCAGGGCTCGAGATCGGCGACCTCATCGGCGGCGCGCGCGAGGGCATCGACTTCGCCGAGGTAGAGCGTCTCGATCAGATCGTCGCGGGTCGGAAAGTTCCGGTAGAGCGTGCCGATGCCGACACCGGCGCGGCGAGCGATGTCTTCGAGGGAAGCGCCCGAGCCCTCCTCGGCGAACGCCTCGCGCCCGGCGGCGACCAGAGCGTCGAAGTTGCGCGCGGCGTCGGCGCGCTGGGGACGGCGCGCATCCAACGCGGATACCCGCTCGACGACCGACATTCCGACGACCTCCCGTTGTGCTGGTGACTGCGCCCGCCGAGACGGGTGCACTGAATGCGAAGTTGTGGTTGCGAAACGGAGGCGTCCTCCGCTAATCTCAAAGCGGAGGCTTCCTCCGTTCGGAGACCTACCTCCACTTTACTCCGCATTCATCGGATCCGCACCCATCGGAAGGCCCGTCGATGCCCACCATCCCCTTCACCCCTCGCGCAGCGTTCGCGGCGATCGCCCTCAGCGTCGCCTCGCTCGCGCTGCTGCAGAACCTCGTCATCCCCGTCATCCCCTTGATCGCCGCCGACTTCGGGGTGACGGCGGATGCGGCATCCTGGACCAACACGTCGTGGCTCATCGCCGCGGCGGTGGCCACTCCCCTGCTCGGCCGGATCGGCGACCTGCGCGGCCGCCGCAACACCTTCCTCGCCGTCCTCGGCGTGGTCGCGATCGGCGACATCGTGGCATCGTTCGCGCCGAACCTGCAGATCCTGATCCTCGCCCGCGTGCTGCAGGGGATCGGCGGTGCGCTGTTCCCGCTCGCCTTCGGCCTGCTGCGGGACGTGATGCCCCGCCACCAGCTCACCGGCGCCATCGGCGCCACGAGCGCGATCATCGGCATCGGCGGTGCGGCGGGCAGCGTGCTCGCCGGGCCCCTCGCCGAGCTGCTGGGCTGGCAGGGCATCTTCGCCGTGCCGTTCGTCGCCGCCGTGGCCGGCATCGCACTGACCGCGATGCTCGTTCCGCCGGCAGGGCTGCGCGCCACCGGAAGCGTCAACGTCGTCTCGGCAGTCCTGCTCTCGGGATGGCTCATCGCCCTGCTGGTCCCGCTCAGCTCGGGTGCCCGCTGGGGCTGGGCCTCACCACTCACGCTGGGCATGTTCGCGGCGGCAGCGGCCCTCGTCATCGCCTGGGTCGTCGCGGAGCTGCGCTCCGACAACCCCCTCGTGGACCTGCGCCTGATGGCCACGCGCGCCATCTGGCCGGTCAACGCGGCCGCACTCCTCATCGGCGCCGCCGCCTTCGGGTTCTGGGGCTACCTTCCCCAGTTCCTCGAGACGCCCATCGACTCGGGATGGGGTCTCGGGCTCGGCGTGCAGGCCGCGGGACTCGCACTGCTCCCGCTCCTCATCGGCATGTCGAGCGTCGGCTTCGCCACGGGTGCGATCGCACGCGTCATCCCACTCCGGCTCATGATGGCGCTCGGCGCGCTGCTCATGGCGGGCGGCGTGGTGTTCGCCGTCTTCGACCACGAGACGGTCCTGACCCTCGCCATCGCGGGCGGCGTCTTCGGACTCGGCATCGGGCTCGCGTACGCCTCCACCGCGAGCATCATCGTCGAGAGCGTCCCGGCGGACCGCACCGGCATCGCGACCGGCGTCAACGCCAACCTGCGCACGATCGGATCGGCGATCGGCTCGGCCTTCACGACCGCGATCGTGTTCGGCTCGGTCGCCCCGGGAAGCTCCCCCGCCGTCGACGGGTACGCCGTCGCGTGGCTGACGCTCGCCGCCGGCGCCGTGGTCGCGGCAGTCATCGTGCTGGTCGTCCGGCCGCGTCGATCGTCGGATGCCGCGACCACACCCTCCGACGAGGAGCGTGCGGACGAGCCCGCGACACTTGCCGAGGTCGCCTGATCGCCGTGTGACCCGAACGACGGATGCCGCGCCCCGAGGGGCGCGGCATCCGTCATCTCTGTCGTCGATCACGCGCGCGACGCGCTCATCGACGCAGACGGGGTCAGGACAGACCCGGGTAGTTCCGCTCCTCGGCGCCGACGTACAGCTGCTGCGGGCGGCCGATCTTGGTCTGCGGGTCGCCTGCGGCCTCGCGCCACTGCGCGAGCCAGCCGGGCAGGCGCCCGATGGCGAACAGCACAGTGAACATGCGCGTCGGGAAGCCCATCGCCTTGTAGATCACGCCGGTGTAGAAGTCGACGTTCGGGTACAGCCGGCGCTCCTGGAAATACGCGTCGTTGAGCGCGATCTCTTCTAGCTCCTTGGCGAGATCGAGCAGCGGGTCACTGACGCCGAGCGCGTTCAGCACCTCGTCGGCCGACTCCTTCACGAGCTTGGCACGCGGGTCGTAGTTCTTGTACACGCGGTGCCCGAAGCCCATGAGCTTCACGCCGTCTTCCTTGTTCTTCACCCGCTCGACGAAGCGCTGCACGCTCTCACCGGAGTCGCGGATGCGCCCCAGCATGTCGAGCACGGCTTCGTTCGCACCGCCGTGCAACGGCCCGTAGAGCGCGTTGATGCCGGCCGAGATCGACGAGAACTGGTTCGCGCCGGTCGATCCGACCAGGCGCACCGTCGACGTCGAGGCGTTCTGCTCGTGGTCCTCGTGCAGGATCAGCAGGCGCTCGAGCGCACGGGACATCACCGGATCGACCTGGTAGACCTCGGACAGCACACCGAAGTTCAGCTTGAGGAAGTTGTCGACGAAGCCGAGCGAGTTGTCGGGGTACAGGAACGCCTGGCCGATGCTCTTCTTGTGCGCGTACGCCGCGATGACGGGCAGCTTCGCCAGCATGCGGATGGTGTTGAGCTCGACGTGCTCGGGGTTGTTGGGGTCGGACTGGTGCTCGTAATAGGTCGAGAGCGCAGACACCGCCGAGGAGAGCACCGACATCGGGTGCGCGGTGTGCGGGAGCGCGGAGAAGAACCGCTTCAGGTCTTCGTGCAGCAGCGTGTGCCGACGGATCTTCTCGTCGAACTCGCCCAGCTGGTCGGCGGTGGGGAGCTCGCCGTAGATGAGCAGCCACGCCACCTCGAGGTACGTGCTGTTCTTCGCCAGCTGCTCGATCGGGTAGCCGCGATAGCGCAGCACGCCCTGGTCGCCGTCGATGTAGGTGATCGCGGACTTGGTCGCCGCGGTGTTCACGAAGCCGTAGTCGAGAGCCGTGTAGCCGGTCTGGCGGGTGAGGGTGGAGAGGTCCACGCTCGGCGAGCCGTCGGTACCCCGCAGCAGCGGGAACTCGGCGGACGTATCACCGATCGTGAGGGTGGCCTTCTCCTGCTGGGTGCCCGCGTCGCTCACGGCGCCTCCTCGCGATTTCTGGTCGTACCGGGGGTGTCGTCCGGTCCTGAGCGACACCGTGGGGCGGTCTGCGTCAGAACGGAGGGGCGGGACGGGGGATGCCGCGTCGCCGCGTTCTTACAGCCTAGTGCGCCGCTGCGCCTACTGCTGACACGGCCAAAGGGGCGCGGCATCCGATGGAGGAATCCTCAGCGGGGAGCGACGGTCCCCGCGTCTTCGCCGTGGCGTGCGGCCCCGGCCTCGCGCAGGCGCTCGGCGGCCGCGGTGATGCGGTCGTCGGTCGCGGTGAGCGACAGCCGGATGTGCTGCGGGAAGTGGACGCCGTAGAAGTGGCCGGGACCCGCGAGGATGCCGAGACCGGCGAGGCGGTCGATGCTCTCCCACGCGTCGCGGCCCTCGGTGGCCCAGAGGTACAGGCCCGCCTCGCTCGCGTCGATGCGGAAGCCGGCCGCCTCGACAGCGGGTCGCAGGATCTCGCGCCGACGGCGGTAGAGCTCCTTCTGAGAGGCGACGTGGGCGTCATCCGTCAGGGCGGCGACCATCGCGGCCTGCACCGGCAGCGGCAGCATGAGGCCGAGGTGCTTGCGCGCCGTGAGCAGGCGCGCCACGACGGCAGGATCTCCGGCGAGGAAGGCGGCCCGGTAGCCGGCCAGGTTCGACTGCTTGCTGAGCGAATACACCGACAGGATGCCGTGGAGGTCGCCGGCCGTGACCCGCGGATCGAGCACGGACGGCACGGGCTCGCGATCCCACGGGGCGTCCCAGCCGAGCTCGGCATAGCATTCGTCGGACGCCAGCACCGCACCCAGCTCCCGCGCACGCGTGACGGCAGCACGCAGGGCGTCGACGTCCAGCACGCGTCCGTCGGGATTCCCGGGTGAGTTCACCCACACGAGCCGAGTGCCTTCCGGCCACTCGGCCGGGTCGTCGGAGGCGACCGGTGTGGCGCCGACCAGACGCGCGCCCACCTCGTACGTGGGGTAGGCGGCGCGCGGATGGACCACGATGTCGCCCGGGCCGAGGCCGAGCAGCAGCGGGAGCAGCGCGACGAGCTCCTTCGAGCCGACCGTGGGAAGGATGCTGTCGGGCGAGAGGCCGGCAACGCCGCGACGGCGGTGATACCACTCGGCGATCGCCGCGCGCAGCGACGCCGTGCCGACGGTCTGCGGGTACGCATGCGCGTCGGTCGCCGCGCGCAGCGCGTCGGCGACGACCGCGGGCGTCGGATCGACGGGCGACCCGATCGAGAGGTCGACGATGCCGTCGGGGTGCGAGCGTGCCTTCTGCGCGTACGGAGCGACGGCGTCCCAGGGGTAGTCCGCGAGGTCGGCTACCGCCACGTCAGTGTTCCTGCGGCGGGAGCGCCTCGATGATCGGGTGGTCCTTGTGGATCACACCCACCTTGGCCGCACCGCCCGGGGAGCCGATGTCGTCGAAGAACTCGACGTTGGCCTTGTAGTAGTCCTGCCACTCGTCCGGGAGATCGTCCTCGTAGTAGATCGCCTCGACGGGGCACACCGGCTCGCAGGCGCCGCAGTCGACGCACTCGTCGGGGTGGATGTACAGCGACCGGTCGCCCTCGTAGATGCAGTCCACGGGACACTCGTCGATGCAGGCGCGGTCCTTGACGTCCACGCAGGGAAGGGCGATCACGTACGTCACCCGCACAGTCTACGTCCGAGCGAGGCCGGGCCCACGCCCCCACCGCATCCGAGCGTGGCCGGGCCCGCGCCCCGCTGCACTTCGAAGCCGCGCCGGAACGATCGCCCGACGTCGTCCGCTCAGGCCGCGGCGCGGACGCGATCGGGCCAGGCGACGGCGAGGGCCACCAGAATCGGCACCGCGAACGTCCACACCACGGCGAGGCCGGTCTGGGGCACCACCACCGACCCTCCCGGTCCGCTCCCCGAGAACACGAGCGTCGAGATCATCATGCCGCTACCGGTCGCGAGCGTCGCCCACCTGTCGGAGGTGAGGAGGCGCACCGCCAGCAGCAGCGCGGCGGATCCGATCACCGCCAGGATGAGCCCGAGCGGGAACCAGCCGATCGCATAGGCGTGGGCGACGGTCCCGGCGACCCCGTACACCAACCCGACGAGCAGTGCGACGATCCAGCTGCCGACGCGGGCGGGGACGGAGGGACGCATGCCTCGATCGTACCGACCCGGCGCTGAGGGCGAGGCGCCGGGTCATGCGATCTGCGACCGGCGGCGGGCTAGGCCGCCCAGCCCCACAGCCGCAGCAGCGCCGCCACGAGTGCCGCGGCGACGACCACCACGAGGAACGGCGCCCGCAGGAGGAGCAGTCCCGCGGCGACGAGGACGGCCGGCACACGGGCGTCGATCACGACGGCCTGGCCCGCGCCGAGCGTCTGCACGGCGACGAGGGCGGCCAGCAGCGCCACCGTCAGCAGATCGGCGATCCGCAGCGGAGTGGGTGCCTCCACCCACCGGGGAGGGATGAGGTAGCCGACGGTCTTGAGGGCGACGCACACGATCGCGGCGAGGAGCACTGCGGTCCACATCGTCACGGCAGTCCCTCCCGCTCCGCCACGTCATCCGGCTCGGCGGCATCCGTCGTGTCGTCCCGGCCGAGCCAGTTGGTCCAGCCGACGAGGATCGCGACGGCGGCCGCGACGATCACGGGCAGCCCGGGCATGAGCACCGGCGTCAGGACCGTCGCGACGACGGCGGCGGCGACGCCGACGACTATCGGCTGCCGGGCTCGGAGCCGCGGCCACAGCAGGGCGAGGAAGGCGGCAGCCGCAGCGGCATCCAGCCCGTACGCCCGCGGGTCGCCGAGCACGTCGCCGAGCAGTGCACCGGCAAGCGTCGACAGGTTCCAGCCGACGTAGATGCCGATGCCCGTGACCCAGAAGCCGAGAGTGCGGGCGCGCGGCGTGCGCTGCGCGAGCGAGACGGCGGTGGACTCGTCGATCGTGAACTGCGCGGCGGCGGCGCGACGCCAGAAGCCCGGCCCGATCACCGGGGACATGCGGATGCCGTACGCGACGTTGCGCACCCCGAGAAGGGCCGCGGAGGCGATCGCGGTCGGCGCGGCCGCCAACCCGCCGGCACCGACGATCCCGACGAACGCGAACTGCGATCCACCCGTGAACATCACGAGGCTCAGCACGCAGGTCTGCCACACGTCGAGCCCCGCGGCGACCGCCAGAGCGCCGAACGAGATGCCGTAAGCGCTCGTCGCGAGGGCCACACCCATCCCTTCACGAACGGCCCGTTTCGCCTCTCCGGCGCTGTGCGCATCGTCGAAGTGGGGGTCGATGGTCACGTCGTCATGCTACCGACGGCCGCGCGGCGTCACGCCGGTCCGCCTCGGGACGACTGGTCCACCTAGCCCTTCGGCATCCGCTGCTCGGGTTACGGCGAGACCACGTCGCTGACCCACACGGTGACGGTGACGGATGCCGCATCAGCCCGGGTTGTGCTGTCGGCCTCAGGGGCGCGGACCGGGAGCATGACCATCGCCGCCGACCTCTGGTGGGGCACCAACGCGACCGAGTACGTGCTGTACCAGGACGGCGTCGAGGTCGACCGCCGATCGCTCGTGGCTGCGACGCCGGGCCCGCAGCATGCGGTCACCGTGGTCGGCGCCCTCCCGCCGGGCACCTACGAGTTCACTGCGGTGCTGTCCAACGCCGCGGGCTCGACGCCCGCGAGGCCGGTGACCGTGACCGTTCGCGCACGCTGAGAATCGCGAAAGGGTACATCTCCGCCACGCATCGTGACGAGATGTACCCTTTCGGCGTTCCGGGACGGACGCGGGCGAGCGTCAGGCGTTGGCGTCCTGGCGCTTCAGGCGTGCCGTGGCGCGGCCTCGCTCGGTCGCGTCCAGGACGACCTTGCGGATGCGCACCTTCTCGGGGGTGACCTCGACGCATTCGTCGTCGCGTGCGAACTCAAGGCTCTCCTCGAGCGAGAGCTGGCGCGGCGGGGTCATCGACTCGAACGTGTCGGCCGTGGAGGAGCGCATGTTGGTGAGCTTCTTCTCCTTGGTGATGTTCACGTCCATGTCGTCGTTGCGCGAGTTCTCGCCGATGACCATGCCCTCGTAGACCTCTTCGGTCGGCTGCACGAAGAACGACATGCGCTCCTGCAGGGCGATGATCGCGAACGGTGTGACCACTCCGGAGCGGTCGGCCACGATCGAGCCGTTCTGGCGCGTGACGATGTGACCGGCCCACGGCTCGTAGCCGTGCGAGATCGCGTTGGCGATGCCGGTGCCGCGCGTCGTGGTCAGGAACTCGGTGCGGAAGCCGATGAGGCCGCGTGAGGGCACGATGAACTCCATGCGCACCCAGCCGGTGCCGTGGTTGGTCATCGTCTCCATGCGGCCCTTGCGTGACGCGAGAAGCTGCGTGATCGCGCCGAGGTACTCCTCCGGCGAGTCGATCGTGAGGTGCTCGAACGGCTCGTACGTCTTGCCGTCGATCTTCTTCGTGACCACCTGGGGCTTGCCGACCGTGAGCTCGAAGCCCTCGCGGCGCATGTTCTCGACGAGGATGGCGAGGGCCAGCTCACCGCGGCCCTGCACCTCCCACGCATCGGGACGGCCGATGTCGAGCACCTTCAGCGACACGTTGCCGATGAGCTCGCGGTCGAGGCGGTCCTTCACCATGCGGGCGGTGAGCTTGTGGCCCTTCACCTTGCCGACCAGCGGCGAGGTGTTGGTGCCGATCGTCATCGAGATCGCGGGGTCGTCGACGTGGATCGCGGGCAGCGGCCGGACGTCCTCGGGGTCGGCGATCGTCTCGCCGATCGTGATCTCCTCGATGCCGGCGATGGCGACGATGTCGCCGGGACCGGCCTCTTCGGCCGGGTAGCGCTCGAGCGCGCGCGTCTTCAGCAGTTCGGTGATGCGCGCGTTGGAGTGCGTGCCGTCGTGGCGCACCCAGGCGACCGTCTGGCCCTTCTTGAGCGTGCCGTTGAAGACGCGCAGGAGCGCGAGACGCCCGAGGAACGGGCTGGAATCCAAGTTCGTCACCCACGCCTGCAGCGGCGCCTCGTCGTCGTACGACGGCGCCGGCACGTGCTCGAGGATCGCGCCGAAGAGCGGCTCGAGGTCGGCGTTGTCGGGCAGCTCGCCGTTCGCGGGACGGTTGCGCGACGCCGCGCCGGCACGACCCGACGCATAGACCACCGGCACGTCGAGGAGCGCGTCGACGTCGAGGTCGGGCACATCGTCGTGGAGGTCCGACGCGAGGCCGAGCAGCAGGTCGTGCGCCTCCTCCTCGACCTCGGCGATGCGGGCGTCGGGGCGGTCGGTCTTGTTCACCAGGAGGATGACGGGCAGCTTCGCCTCGAGCGCCTTGCGCAGCACGAAGCGGGTCTGCGGCAGCGGGCCCTCGCTCGCGTCGACCAGCAGCACGACGCCGTCGACCATCGACAGGCCGCGCTCGACCTCGCCGCCGAAGTCGGCGTGGCCCGGAGTGTCGATCACGTTGATCGTCACAGGAACGTCGGTGTGGACGCCCTTGTAGGTGATCGCGGTGTTCTTCGCGAGGATCGTGATGCCCTTTTCGCGCTCGAGGTCGTTCGAGTCCATCGCGCGCTCTTCCATGTGCTCGTGCGAGCCGAACGAGCCGGTCTGACGGAGCATCGCGTCGACGAGGGTGGTCTTGCCGTGGTCGACGTGAGCGACGATAGCCACGTTGCGGAGGTCCGGACGGAGGGCGCGCGCCATGAGGGAATCCTTGAAAGAGAATGGGGATGCCGGAGTGCCGGCATCCCCATTCTATTGGGCGCTCCTGTGTGTCGCCTTTCGGCGCTCTGGTCAGCCCTCCAGGCCCGCGGCGAGCAGGGCCGCACGCGCTTCGCGGCGCACGCGCTGCTCGTCGGGGTCGGGCACCGGAATGGCCGCGATGAGCCGTCGCGTGTAGTCCTCCTGCGGTGCCCGCAGGATCTGGCCGGTCGCACCCTGCTCCACGATGTGTCCGTGGTGCATCACAATGATGCGGTCGGCGAGCGAGTCGACGACCGCGAGGTCGTGGCTGATGAACAGGCACGCGAAGCCGAGGTCCTGCTGCAGCTGACGCAGCAGCTGCAGCACGGTGGCCTGCACCGATACGTCCAGCGCCGACGTGGGCTCGTCGGCGATGAGCAGCTTCGGCTGCAGTGCGAGGGCACGCGCGATGCCGACGCGCTGCTTCTGGCCACCCGACAGTTCGTGCGGGTACCGGTTGCGGTACGAGCGGGGAAGCTCGACCGCGTCGAGCAGCTCCTGGATGCGCACGTCGAGCTGGCGGCCCTTCGCGACGTTCGCCAGCAGCATCGGCTCGCCGATCGACTGGCCGATCGGAAGGCGCGGGTTCAGTGACGACGAGGGGTCCTGGAACACGATGCCGACGTCCTTGTGCACGGTGTGCAGCAGACGGCGATCCGCCTTCGAGATGTCGTGCCCGACGACCTCGGCGCGGCCGTCCGCGATCGGCAGCAGGCCGATGGCTGCGCGACCGACGGTCGTCTTGCCCGAGCCCGACTCGCCGACGAGGCCGGTGACCTCACCAGGGAAGATCGAGAACGTCGCGTGCTCGACGGCGCGGAACGCCGGGACGCGCCCGCGCTTCGGGTATTCGATGGCGACGTCCTGGAAGTCGAGCACCGGAGCGCCGAGGCCCTTGCGTCGCTCTTCGTCCTCGCGCGCGGCTACGTCCGCCAGGCGGATCACCGACGTGTCGCCGGCCAGCGCCGCCGTCGTGTCGATCGACTGCCCCGCCGCATCGCCGATGCGCGGCACCGCCGCCAGCAGCTGCTGCGTGTAGGGATGCTGCGGACGGTTGAACACGCCGTCGACGGTCCCGCGCTCGACGATCTCGCCCTTGCGCATCACCACGATGTGGTCGGCGATGTCGGCCACCACACCCATGTCGTGCGTGATGATGAGGATCGCCGAGTCGAGCCGGTGACGCAGATCGCGCATCAGGTCGAGGATCTCGGCCTGCACCGTCACGTCGAGCGCCGTGGTCGGCTCGTCGGCGATGAGCAGCTGCGGATCGCACGAGATCGACTGCGCGATCATGGCGCGCTGCCGCTGGCCGCCCGAGAGCTGGTGCGGGTAGGAGTTGAACGCCTTCAGCGGGTCGGGAAGCTCCACCATCTCGAGGAGCTCGAGCGCGCGGGTGCGCGCGGCGCTCGGCGTCATGCCCTGGTGGATGCGGAGCGTCTCGATGATCTGGAAGCCGACGGTGAACACGGGGTTCAGCGCGGTCATCGGCTCCTGGAAGATCACCGCGATCTCACGGCCGCGCACGCGGCGCAGCTCGTCCTTGCGCAGGCCCAGGATCTCGCGGCCGCCGAGCTTGACACTGCCGGTGACGCGGGCGTTCGAGGGGAGCAGTCCGAGCATCGCCATGGAGCTCGCGCTCTTGCCCGAGCCGGACTCGCCGACGATCGCGAGGGCCTTGCCCGACTCCACGAAGTAGTCGAGCTTCTTCGCCGCGGGAACCCAGTAGTTGTCGACGGCGAAGTCCACGGACAGGCCGCTCACTTCCAGCAGCGGGCCGCCGGTGGATTCGGTGTGGGGGGACGCGTTCATTGGATGGTCCTTGCGGGGTCGAGAGAGAGAATGGGGAGGTGACCGACCATGCGATCCGCATCGACTCCCGTTTCAACCGCATTGCTGCCGTCATCGTCTGGAGTCTTGCGGCGCTCGCAGTGATCACCGCCGTATGGAGCTCGGACGCGCGGCTGACGTGGGTCTACGCCGGCGCTCCGCTGGCCGCGCTTCTCGGCTGGGCCGCCCTGTGGCGCCCCTCCGTCGTCGTGTCGGATCACGGCGTGCGCATCGAGAACGTCAGCCACGACGTCGATGTGCCGTGGGAGGCGCTCGTGCACGTCGACACGGCCCGTGCTCTGACGCTGCACACGCCGTCCGGCAGCTTCACCGCCTGGTCCGCGCCGGCGCCCGGCTTCTTCACCACGATGATGGGCAACGCCAAGGCGCGCCGCGAGGCGAGCGCCGCCGGCGGCGACGCGCGTCCCAGCGACCGCCTCGGCACCGACTCGGGCAATGCCGCCCTCGTGGTGCGCGAGACGTGGCGCCGCCGGCTGGACGCCGGTCAAGTGGAGCTGGGCGTCGCCGACGAGACGCCGGTCAAGCGCCACTGGCACCTGCCGTACCTGGTGGCGTCGGCCGTGCTCGCGGTGGCGTCCGTCGCGCTCATCATCGCCACGGGCTGACCGAATCCCGCGCATCATGCGCGGCGATCCGGTTCGGGCGAGATCTCCTCGTCGAGGACGTCGTCGCCACGATCGCTCGTGACGCCCGACACCGTCGTCCCGCCTCCGGCGGTGACCAGAGCGCCCTCGGGCACATCGGCGGTCGTTCCGCTCACGATGACGGCATCGTCCGGAAGGTCCTTGACCTTGCGGAAGACCACGCGCTTCTGGCGCGGGTCGAACGCGTCGCGCAGGCCGTCGCCGACGAAGTTCACGAGGAGCGACAGGATCACGATGAACGCCGCGGGCCACCAGAACAGCCACGGACGGGTCTGGAACGCCGACTCGTTCGACGAGATCAGCAGACCGAGCGACACATCGGGAGCGCGAACGCCGTAGCCGAGGAACGACAGCGACGTCTCGAGGATGATCGAGGCCGCGATCAGCAGGGTCGTCGCGACGATCACGACGCCGATCGCGTTGGGCAGGATGTGCTTGAAGATGATGCGGGCGTCGGAAGCCCCGGCCACCCGCGCCGCCTCGACGAACTCGCGCTCACGCAGGGTCAGGAACTCGGCGCGCACCAGTCGTGCGATGCCCGTCCAGACGAAGAAGCCGAGGAACAGGGCCAGGAACAGCGGCCCCTGGTTTCCGACAGCCGAACCGACCACAGCGCCGATGACGATCACCGGGATCACGATGACGATGTCGGTCAGGCGCATGAGCACGGCATCCACCCACCCGCGGTAGTACCCCGCGAGCGCGCCGACCACGACGCCGATGAAGGCGCCGATGAGGCCGATGATGAACATGATGTAGGACGAGTTCACGAGGCCGCGCATGACCATCGCGAAGTAGTCCTTGCCGACCGTGTTCTGACCGAACGGGTGCTCGCCCAGCGAGAACGGGAACAGCGTCAGCGTCGGCTTGCCACCGTCGCTGATCGGGATCAGGTCTTCGTAGTTCCACTTCCACCAGCCCGGGATCGGGCCGATGCCGGTCGCGGTGACCGCGAAGCCGACGATCAGGATGAAGAGGATCGCACTGATCACCGCAGGCTTGTGTGCGAGGAAGCGGCGCAGCGTGAGCCGCCCCTGGCTGACACCGCGCTCATCCGCGGTCTGGACGTGCACGCCGCCTTCGGCGACCTGGGTGGGCGGTTCGAGGGAAGGATCGATCGGGATGGACATTACTTGACCCTCACTCTCGGGTCGATTGCCGAGTATGCGAGGTCGGCGAGGAAGTTGAACGTGATGGCGAACACCGCGATGACGACGAAGTACGCCATGACCGGGTTCGGGTCGGCATGCGACAGTCCCTGGTTGAAGAGGGCACCCATGCCGCTGAAGGCGAAGATCCGCTCGGTGATGATCGCACCACCGATGAGCGCGCCGACGTCGGCTGCGACGATCGTGGTGATCGGGATCAGCGAGTTGCGGAACGCGTGGCGGACGACGACTGTGCGCTCGGGCAGGCCCTTTGCGCGCGCCGTGCGGATGTAGTCCTGGTTCAGCGTCTCGAGCATCCCGCCGCGCGCGTAGCGGGTGTATGCCGCGAACGAGATGAGCATGAGGCTGATCGTCGGCAGCAGCAGGTGGGTGAAGGTGTCGATGCTCTGGATCCACCAGTCGCCCTGCAGGTTCGGGGTCGACGAGCCGATCGTCGCGATCGGGCGACCGTTCACCTTCGGGTTGTTGACGTAGTCGTTCCAGCGCCCCATGAACTGGTTGAGGACGATGACGCCCATCCCCAGGATGCCGGTGAGGGCGCCGATGCGCATCGCCTGACCCTTGTCGTACTCACCGAGGAACCACCCCGCCGCCACCCCGACCAGCGCCGAGGCGACGAACAGCGCGAACACGCCCCAGCCGTTGAACGAGTCGAGGAAGGGCTGCAGCACGAAGAACGCGGCCACGAGCACGATGACGGTCGCACCGGCGGTGCGCCAGGCGTAGCGAGCACGGGGGCCGGCGATGATCAGCACCATGGCGGCGCCGAACGCGGCGATCAGCAGCGGCGTGAGGACCGGGCCCAGCGAGGGGTAGAGGAACCACGCCGTGACGCTCATGCCGTAGAGCATGGCGCCCGTGGTCACGACCGACGCGGCGAAGACGACCAGGCGACGCTGCCTGTTCCCGCCGATGATCGCTTGCCAGAAGACGCCCGATATGAGGCTCAACACGATGATCCACGGCCATGTGAACACCGGGCTGTCCAGCCAGTTGTTGAAGCCGAGGGCCAGGAAGACCTTGAGGAGAACACCCATCACGAACGAGGGCAGCGAATAGAAGAGGAAGCTTGCGAACGTGAACGAGTAGTCGATCGCGCTGTACTGACGCAGCGCCGAGACGATGCCGACGAGGATGCCGAGGACGATCGCCAGGACCGTCGAAGCCGTCACGAGCTGGAGCGTCGCACCCATGGCGCGAGCGAGAAGGATGTTGACCGGCTGGTTCTGGATCGTCACGCCGAGGTCGCATCCGCCGAAGGGGATGACGCAGCGCGCGGCACCGAGGAGCCAGTTGAACCAGCGGACGGGAATGGGCTGGTCGAGGTTCAGCCAGTCGATGCGCTGCGCGATGAGCGCGTCGCGGTTCGGGCTGTTGGAGGCGTACAGGTCCTCGAGCGGATCTTTGGCAAGAGCCACGAGGGTGTACATCAGGAAGGATGCGGCGATGAGGATCAGGATCGAGACCCCGATGCGCCGCAGGACGAAGCTAAGCACTGGGCTGGCCCTTCATGCAGAAAAGGTAGCAGGCGGGCGACGGCGGCAGCAGAGGGCTGGCGTCGCGGCCACCCGCAGTGGACGGGAAGACACACGCACGGGGCGCCGGGCTGCAAGAACCCGACGCCCCATGGCGTGGTGTTTCAGCTGGTCACCGAGTTACTCGGAGACCGTCCAGTCCCAGAAGTTCCAGAACACACCGGTCTGGTTTCCCATGAAGGTGATGCCGGCGACGCGGTCGTTGTGCGCCTCGAGGCCGGGGCCCTGGAAGAGCGGCAGACCGTAAGCGTCCTTGAACAGCTCCGTGTCGGCCTGGATGGTCAGCTCATCGATCTTGTCGGTGTCGAGCGTGACGGGGATCTCCTGAGCGATTTCGTCGACGGTGGCGTTCTTGTACTGGTTGAAGTTCGAGCCACCGAAGCTCGCGAAGATCTGCGGGACGGTGCCGTTGCCGACACCGGGCGAGATCCAGCCGAAGATGACGGCGTCGTAGATGTCCGAACCGAGCTGCGCGCTCCAGTCCTCACGGCCCACATCCTCGATCACGAAGCCGGCCTGCGAAGCCGAGGCCTGGATGGCCTCGAACGCCGCGACGCGGTTCGGGTTGTTGATGTTGTACATGAGGCGGACGGTCGGCGTCGCACCGGCGAGGAGCTCCTTGGCGCCCTCGATGTCGACGTCGGCGTACTCGTCCGAGCCGTTCGCGGCGACAGCGTCCTCATAGGCGGCCTGGGCCGGGATGAAGAGGTTCGAGTTCAGAACCTCCGCCTCCGGGTTGACCGGCTTGATGAGCGTGTCGACGAGCTGCTGGCGCGGGATCGTCTTCAGGAACGCCTCGCGGACGTTCTGCTCGGCGAACACGCCGGCGAACGTCAGGTCGAGGTGGTCGTAGTTCAGCGCGTCGCCCTGGAGGACCTCGACGCCGTCGATCGCCTGCAGCGCCGTGAGGGTGTCACCGCTCGCCTGCGGGGCGATGATGTCGACCTCGCCGTTCTGGAGGGCGGTCACCTGTGCCTGCGAGTCGCCGATGAAGCGGATGACGAGCTCGGAGAACTGCGGCTTGAGGTCACCGGTGTACTTGTCGTTGATCTTCAGCGTCATGGACTGCGTGGGCTCCCACGAGTCGATGATCCACGGACCGCTCGACAGGTACAGCGACGGGTCGTCCGGCAGCGACGTCATGTCGAAGCCCGAGTTCCAGAAGTCGGCCGCGGCCTTGAGGGTCTCGTTGACCGGAGCCGGGTTGGCGACGTCACCGCGCGGGCTGGTCAGGATGGTGTCGATGAGCTCGGCCTGGTCGACGCCCGCCTTCTCGGCGACCACGTGCACCGGCTGGTCGATGAGACCGATGATGTTCCAGTCGACGAAGGGCTCGTCGTACTCGAGCGTGAGCGACAGCTTGTCGTCGGCCACGTCGCTGATGGTCGAGGTCTTGACGCCCTCGGTGCTGCCGGCGTACGCGAAGTACTTCGTGCCGCTGACGGCCTCGCCGGACTCGGGGTCGAGCGTCGCGTCGTCGAAGACGCCCGACGTCGCGGCCCAGCCGAAGATGAGGTCATCGGTGGTGATGGGCTCGCCGTCGGACCACTCGAGGCCGTCGTTCAGCGTGTACTTCACCTGGAGGGGGTCTTCGCTGACGACCTCCATCGTGCCGAACGACTCGTCGGGAACGACCTCGTAGGTGTCGCTGACGGTGTAGAAGCCGGCGCGCGTCAGATAGTTGACCTTGCCGTTGATGTCGAGGTTGCCGTTGTCGCTGTTCGAGTTCGTACCGGTGAACTCGTTCACCTCGGCAACGGTCACCGCGGTGTCGGTAGCCGTGGGCTCCTCCGACTCCGGCGGGGTCGTCGAGCAGCCGGCGAGGACCAATGCGGTCACGCCGACGCCCGCCGCGACTCCGAGTGCGCGCATGCGCCACGTCGTCTTGTCAGACACTGTGTCTCCTCCTGTGCAGGGTAATGCGCGCGAGTACGGCATGAACCGGACGGGCGCGCGGATGGGAAAACGATAAGCACCGGTGGTGAGATGGTCAAAACGATCGGGGAAAACGTTACAGAGCCTTAACTCAATCGACGCGGAGTGTGACAATCTGACAAGATGACGCCGCGAAACCGGCCCACGGGCCGGAGGGATTCCACTACGCTTGCTTCCCCTGATGCGTTCGAGCGCCGCCGCCTGACCTGGGAGGTCTGGATCGTCCTGGCCATCTCGGTCGGACAGTCCGCGCTTTACTCGGTCCTCTCGCTCGTCCGCAAGCTCCTCGCGCCGGTGCCTCTGGGCCAGCAGCAGACCCAGGTGAATCCGTCGCGCGACGTGCAGGCGTTCTGGGATGTCACCTACCAGCTGCTCTCCGTGTTCTTCGGCCTCGCCCTCGTCGCACTGGTCGTGTACCTGCTGTGGGAGCCCGGGAGCAACGCGCTGCGGCGCATCGGCCTCGACTTCACCCGGTTCGGCGGCGACCTCGGTCGCGGCATCCTGCTCGCCGCCCTCATCGGGCTGCCGGGGCTGGCACTGTACGCGGCCGGACGAGCTCTCGGGATCACGGTCGCGGTCGTCGCTTCTCCCCTCGACGCGGCGTGGTGGACGGTGCCCCTCCTCGTGCTGTCGGCACTGCGGGCCGGGCTGACCGAGGAGGTCATCTTCATCGGCTACCTGTTCGACCGGCTGCGCCGGCTCGGCTGGAACGACTGGTCCATCATCCTGACGACCGCCGCCCTCCGCGGGGCGTACCACGCATACCAGGGCATCGGAGCGATCGTCGGCAACTTCGTGATGGGCCTCGTCTTCGGCTGGTGCTATCGCCGATGGGGACGCGTCATGCCCCTCGTCATCGCGCACACGCTGCTCGACATCGTCGCCTTCGTGGGCTACCCCCTCGCCGCGGCGCTGTGGCCCGGCGTCTTCGCCCCGATCCCCACCCCGTCGCCGACGCCGACCCCGACCCCGTCCGCCGCGGCGTAGCACGCCCGGTGCCGCGGCGTAGCACGCCCGGTGCCGCGGCGTAGCACGCCCGGTGCCGCGGCGTGGGACGCCCGGTGCCGCGGGGTGGGACGCCCCGTGCCGCGGCGTAGCACGCCCGCCGCGGACCGAGCCATCCGCGCCCGGTGCGCAGCGTGGGACGCCCGGTGCCGCGGCGTAGCACGCCCGCCGCCGACCGAGCCATCCCGCGCCCGGCGCGCGGCGTTCTCGCTCGTTCATCCCGTCGGCGAAAGTACATCTGATGGCCGAGAGTTAGGTTGCCTGCCTACTCCTCGTCGACGAGATGTACTCTCGCCGGACTGGTGAGGGGCGACGACGCCGGCGGGCGAGGCCCCGCGACGCCTCCTGCACACCGCACGGGGAAGAGGCGGCTATCCACAGAACGAGCGGGAACCGGCGTCTGTCAGCGACGGCAGGAGGAGCGTGAACGGATGCCGCTGCTCTCCGTCGCGCTGCCCGTTCATCCCGCGCCCGTGCCGCTGCTGCGTCACGCAGATGCTCCGCACCCGGAGCGAGGAGTCGCTCGTGGCGAGCTCATCCGCGTGCGGCACGGAGTCTATGCATCGACCGTGTTGTGGCGGGAGGCGGCCCCCTGGGACCGGTACTTGGCACGCGTGCATGCCGTCGCGCTGTCGCACCCTGATGCCGTGTTCTGTATGGAGTCCGCCGCTGCGCTGCTCGGCATGCCGATCTTCGGGGATCCTGTCGTCGTCCACGCGCTGGTGACCGGCAACGAAGCGTCTCGCTTCTCTGCCGGCATCCGCACGCATCGCTCGAGCGAGGACCGGACCATCATCGAGGTCGGTGGTCTGGCGATGACGTCACTGCACGACACCGCGGTCGATCTCGCTCGACTGCGACACGAGGCGATCGGCATGGCGATGTCGGATGCGGCGCTACGGCTCGACCCGCAGGGCACCCGGGATCTGCTCCTCGGCATGAACGAGACCCGGATCAGCAGCCGTGGCCGGAACGTCGCCCGGTGGTCGCTTGCCCGTTCGACTTCGCAGGCCGAGACGGCGATCGAGTCCGTCAGCCGCGCCGTGATCGAGTGGCTCGGATTTCCCGCGCCCGAGCTGCAGGTCGCGTTCCGGGCCTCGTCCGGCGAAGAGGACCGCGCAGATTTCGTCTGGCGCGCAGCGGACCTCGTCGGCGAGGCGGATGGGGACCTCAAGTACGACGGGCGCTACGGTGACGCCCGGACGGTGCTCCGTCGGCAGAGCTTGCGCGACACGCGGCTGCGCATGCGCGTTCGGGATGTGGCGCGCTGGGGATGGAGGGATGTGACAACGTTCGCACCGCTGCGCGGCATTCTCGCGGGCGCCGGGCTGCAGCCGATCGCCCCGGAGCAGTCCGTCAAGCTGCACCGGCTGAAGGTCCTGCTCGCTCCGCGGGCCACTCATCCGTTGGCGTAACCCCTCCCCCGGCGCCCCCGCGCCGCCGGGGGGGCGGGGGGGCTTCCGCGCCCGCGGCAGCCGCGCCCCGCCGGGGGGGGGGGCGCGCACCCGGGGGCCCCGCCCCCCGCGGCCCCGCGCCGAGGTTCCCGGTTCGAGCACCGCGAAAC
>NZ_JAVFWO010000012.1 GCF_031085295.1 Microbacterium psychrotolerans
CTACGTCCTCGAGTACGTCAGCGCGCGCGCCGGGTCTGGCCGGGCCGGTGCGGGACCACCGGCGAGGCGAGGCGGGCCGGGCGAGAGGCGGGCCGGACGGCGGTCAGCGCCAGACGTCGGCGGCGATGTCGACGACCTCGCGCACCTTGGCCCACTGCTCGTCCTCGGTGAGGACGTTGCCCTCCTCGGTCGAGGCGAAGCCGCACTGCGGGCTCAGCGCCAGCTGCTCGAGCGGCGCGAACGCGGATGCCTCGTCGATGCGCTTCTTGACGGCATCCACGTCCTCCAGCTCGCCGCTCTTGGACGTGATCAGTCCCAGCACGACCGTCTTGTCGCCCTCCGGCAGGAACCGCAGAGGCTCGAAGCCCCCGGCGCGCTCGCTGTCGTACTCGAGGAAGTAGCCGTCATAGGCGGTGTTGCCCAGCAACTGCTCGGCAACCGGCTCGTAGCCGCCCGACGAGATCCAGGTGGAGCGGAAGTTTCCGCGGCAGACGTGCGTCGTGACGACGAGGTCGTCGGGCTTGCCGTCGAGGATGCGGTTGAGGATGCCGGCGTACCGCTCGGCGATGCCGTCGGTGTGGATGCCGCGCTCGCGGGCCTTCTCGAGCTCGACGTCGGAGCAGAGGTACGCCCAGGCGGTGTCGTCGAACTGGAGATAGCGCGCGCCCGCGTCGTAGAACGCGGCGACGGCGTCGCGGTAGGCCTGGACGAGGTCGTCGACGATGGCGTCGCGACCGTCGTACGCCGAGGGGGCGATGTGTCCCGGCTCGAGGCGGAAGTCGAGCACGGTCGGCGCCGGGATGCTGAACTTCGGCACCGCGCCGGTCGTGCGCTCGAGGAGGCTCTTGAGCGAGCGGAAGTGGTCGAGGAACGGGTGGGTGTCGCTGAACCCGATCTTGCCGGTGACCTCGATGCCTCGCGGCTTGGTCTGCACGCCCTGGAACTGGATGCCGTGATCGAGCTCGACGATCTCGACGCCGTCGAGCAGGCCGAAGAAGTCGAAGTGCCACCAGGAGCGACGGAACTCGCCGTCGGTCGCGAGCTTCAGGCCGGCGTCGGCCTCGCGCACGACGAGCTCGGCGATCGCGGTCTCCTCCGCGATGCGCAGCGCGTCGGCATCGATCTGACCGGAGGCGAAGCGGCGGCGAGCCTCCGCGAGTTCGGCGGGACGGAGGAAGCTGCCGACGATGTCGGCGCGGAACGGCGGTGTTGACACCCTTGCGATGGTACGGGATGCCTTCCGGCGTAGGGAAACCCCCGCGTCACAGAACCGCTCAGAACACGTACTCCATGAGGTCCGTGCCGAGCACGCGGAACGCCTCGTGCGCCCGCAGGCGGTGCGAGATCGACAGGTCGTCGAAGCACACGATGAGTGCGTACGACACACCGGCGCGGGGGCCGGCCAGCACTCCCGCCTCTACTCGGACGCCGGCATCCCGGCCGGTCTTGTTGATGAAGAGCAGTCCGTGCTCGTCGTTCTCGTGCGAGAACGGGTCGAGGCCGGTCGCCGAGGCCACGAGGGAGAGGTCGTGGTTGAGGCTCAGCCACTCGGCCACCTGCGCGCTCACGCCCGGCGAGACGACCTGAGAGTTGACGAGGGCCGCGAACACCTCGGCGAGCTCGCGGGCCGAGCCCAACGCGAAGTGCGGGGCGTCGTCGGGGCCGCGCTCGTCGCGGAAGCGGTCGAGCAGCGCGGAGCGCGACAGACCCAGGTCCTCGATGCGGGCGCGCACCGCCGGCAGGCCGACCCGCCGCAGCAGCGCGTTGGCGGCCATGGCGTCGCCGGTCGACGCGGTGAGCACCGCGAGGTCCGACAGCGGCAGAGCGGGCGCCTTCAGGTGCTGCCACACTCCCCCGACGCCGACCGGCTCGAGCTGCGCGCGGTCGATGATCTCGAGCGGCTCGAGCCGCCCGGACTCGAACGCCGCGGCCACCTCGATGAGCAGCGGCACCACGCCGAGCCCTGCCACCGGCAGGGTGACGAAGTCGTCGCCCGAGAGCACGGATGTGCCGCGGTCGAGATCGGTGATCCGCACCGAGATCTTGGCGCCCGATGCGGCGAGATCGTCGAGCGCCTTCAGCGTCGACGTGAACGAACGACGTCCGGCAGCCGCCCTCTTCGGCAGCCGCCGGCCGGTGCTCCGTCGCGCCCCCCGCAGCGACTCGGCGTCCCTTCTGGGCTCGATGCCCACGGAGTTTCCCTCCCGTTGATGTTGTTGCGGGGCGAACGGGCCGCACGCGGCCCGGCCATCACCAGATGGTGACGCGCTGATCCTCGTCGAGCCAGAGAGCATCCGACGGCGTCACTCCGAATGCATCGTAGAACGCGTCGACGTTGCGCACGATCTGGTTGCACCGGAACTCGTTGGGCGAGTGCGGGTCGATCGTCAGCAGACGGATGGTCTCGGCATCCCGCCCCTTCTGCTGCCAGATCTGTCCCCAGCTGAGCAGCAGGCGCTGGATGCCGGTGAAACCGTCCAGCTCCGGCGCCTCGGCATCGCCCAGCGACAGGGCGTACGCCCTGATCGCGATGCCGAGACCGCCGAGGTCTCCGATGTTCTCGCCGATCGTGAGCGCGCCGTTGACGGTGTTCTCGGGCGCGAGGCCCTGCGGCACGAGGGCGTCGAACTGGGCGATCAGGTTCTTGGTGCGCTCCTCGAAAGCCGCACGGTCGTCATCGGTCCACCAGTCGCGCAGCGACCCGTCGCCGTCGAAGCGGCTGCCCTGGTCGTCGAAGCCATGGCCGATCTCGTGGCCGATGACCGCGCCGATGCCGCCGTAGTTGGCCGCGGCGTCGCGTTCGGCGTCGAAGAAGGGGTACTGGAGGATCGCCGCCGGGAACACGATCTCGTTCATCAGCGGGTTGTAGTACGCGTTGACCGTCTGCGGCGTCATGAACCACTCGTCGCGGTCGATGGGCTGGCCGACCTTGGCGAGCTGCCGGTCGTGCTCCCACACGTGGGCGCGGCGGACGTTGCCGACGAGGTCCTCGGCGTCGATCTCGAGCGCCGAGTAGTCCTTCCACTTCACCGGGTACCCGATCTTCGGAGTGAAGGCGTCGAGCTTCGCGAGCGCGCGCTCGCGGGTCTCGGGCGTCATCCACTCCAGCTCGGAGATCGACTGGCGGTAGGCCTCGATGAGGTTGGCGACCAGCTCGTCCATCGCGACCTTCGACGCCGGCGGGAAGTGGCGCTCGACATAGACGCGGCCGATCGCCTCGCCCATCGCGGCCTCGGCGAGGCTGACGCCGCGCTTCCACCGCTCGCGGTTGACCGGCACGCCGGTGAGCTGCGTGCCGTAGAAGCCGAAGTTCTCGGCGACGAACTCGTCCGACAGGAACGGCGCCGCCGAGTGCACGACGGTGAACCGCAGCCATGCCTTCCAGTCGTCGAGGCGGTCCTCGACGAGCAGGGCGCCGAGCCCCTCGAAGAAGCTGGGCTGGTAGACGTTGATCTCGGCGAACGCGTCGGCGTGGTCGGCGGCCGCGCCCTCGCGCCACGGCGTCAGGTCGACGCCGACGAGCGCCTGCACCTCGTCCCACGTCTTGAGGTTGTAGGTCTTGACCGCGTCGCGGCTCGCGACGTTGTCCCAGTGGTGCGTGGCGATCTCGGTCTCGATCGCGACGATGCGATCGGCGGATGCCTCGGCCTCGGCCACGCCGGCGAGCTCCAGGATCCGCTGCACGTGCGCGCGGAAGGCGATGCGCGTCTCCTGGAAGTTGTCGAGGCGGTAGTAGCTCTCGTCCGGCAGCGAAAGGCCGCCCTGGATGAAGAAGGGCACGTACCGCTGCGGATTGCCCGGGTCGGGCTCGATGTAGAGGTGGATGAGCGCCGCGATGCCCTCGCGCTCGAACTCGCCGATCGTGCGGAGGAAGCCGGGGATGTCGGCGACCGCGTCGACACGCGCCAGCACGTCGGCGAGGGGTGCCGCACCCTGCGCCTCGATGCGCTCGGTGTCCATGAAGCTCGTGTAGAGGTCGCCGATCTTGCGGGCCTCGGTGCCGGGCTCGGCCTGCTGCGACTCCTCGACGATCGCGTGCACGTCCTTCTCGGCCTGCTCCGCGATCAGGTGGAACGAACCCCACCTCGCCTTGTCCTCGGGGATCTCGGTCCGATCGAGCCACGAGCCGTTGACGTGGCGGAACAGGTCGTCCTGAGGGCGGATCTCGGCGCTGAGTTCCTCGAGCGCGAGACCGGAGCGGGGGGCGTCGGTCATGCGTTCCAGGGTAGCCGTCCCCAGGTGTGCGAATCCTCGGCGGGGTGCCGATCCGACGCTGTGACCGCATCGTGATGATGACGGATGCCGAAGGCGGCGTCGGAGCGCGCGGCCGGCGTCGGCGGCGCCTCCTAGGCTCGGAGGGTGACGACCGACACCCTGAATCGCGACATCCTGCGGCTCGCGGTGCCGGCGCTCGGCGCCCTGATCGCCGAGCCGCTGTTCCTCATCGTCGACTCCGCGCTCGTCGGGCACCTCGGTGTCGAGCCGCTCGCCGGACTCGGCATCGCGTCCGCGGTGCTGCAGACCATCGTCGGGCTGATGGTCTTCCTCGCCTACTCGACGACCCCGGCCGTCGCCCGCCGGTTCGGCGCGGGCGACCCGTCCCGCGCCGTGTCGGTCGGCATCGACGGCATGTGGCTCGCCCTCGGCATCGGCGCCGTGCTGGCGCTCGTCGGCTATGCGGCCACGCCTGCGCTCGTCGGGCTCTTCGGTGCGACGCCCGAGGTCGCCCAGCAGGCCGAGATCTACCTGGGCATCTCGATGTGGGGGCTGCCGGCCATGCTGGTCGTCTTCGCCGCGACCGGACTCCTCCGCGGCATGCAGGACACGGTGACACCGCTCTGGATCGCGGGCCTCGGATTCGGCGCCAACGCCCTCCTCAACTGGGCGTTCATCTACGGCTTCGGGTGGGGCATCGCGGGCTCCGCCGTCGGCACCGTCGTCGCACAGTGGGGCATGGTCGCCGCGTACGCGGTCGTCGTGGGGCGGCTCGCACGCCGGCACGAGGCATCCATCCGCCCGCAGCGCGAGGGGGTGCGCGGCTCCGCGCGGTCGGGCGGGTGGCTGTTCCTGCGCACGGTGTCGCTGCGGGTCGCGCTCCTCGCGACGGTGGCGGTGGCGACCGGCCTCGGCACCGTCGAGCTCGCGGGGTGGCAGGTCGCGTTCACCATCTTCTCCACCGCGGCGTTCGCGCTCGATGCGCTGGCGATCGCGGCCCAGGCGCTCATCGGCAAGGGCCTCGGCGCCGAAGAGACCGGACTCGTCCGCCGCGTGCTCGGCCGCACGGTGGCGTGGGGCGCCTGGTTCGGCGTGATCACCGGAGCGCTGATCGGCGCGCTGTCAGGTGTGATCGGGCTGCTGTTCACCGGCGACCCCGGCATCGCCGCGCTGGTCCAGCCGGCGCTCATCGTGCTCGCCATCGCGCAGCCGGTCTGCGGCGTGGTGTTCGTGCTGGACGGCGTGCTCATCGGCGCCGGCGACGCGAAGTACCTCGCCATCGTCGGCGTGCTCAACCTGGTGCCGTTCGTCCCCGCACTCGTGCTCGTCGCGGTGCTGCATCCGGTCGGCGCGGCGGGGCTCGCCTGGCTCGCCCTGTCGTTCTTCGGCGTCTACATGCTCGCGCGCCTGATCACCCTCGGCTGGCGAGTGCGCGGATCGGCCTGGCTGACCGCGGGCGCCTGACACCGAAGCCCGCTAGTTCGGACGGACGGTATCAGCGCCGCCCTTGACGACTCCTTGCTCGCATGGCGCGCACTCGGCGACGCCAGGAGGAGCAGACATGTCCGAGACCGGAGCATTCGCGTTCACCGTCCACCCCCGCGCACGTCTGCGCGAGGATCTCGCGCGCGCCTGGCGGCCGCTGGGCCTCGTGCCCGAGCGCGTCTACGACACGGCCCTGCGCCGTCTGCCGCTGCCACCAGTCACGATGGCGGGCGTGCAGATCGGCGGCGAGCGCGTCGGCCACGTCGTGCTGGTCCCGTTCGGCGCCCGGCACCTGCTGTCGGACATCGAGGAGGGGCGACGCCGCGTGAGTCGTGCGGTGGACCGCGCCGCCGCTCTCGGCGCCGACGTCGTCGGCCTCGGAGCGCTGACCGCGACCGTCACCGCCGGCGGCCTCACGCTGCGCGAGCGCACCGACATCGCCGTGACGAACGGGAACGCCTTCACGGCGGCGATCGTGGAGGATCAGATCCGGATGCTGCTGCCTCACGTCTCCTCGCGGACGGGACGGCCGCACGTGGCCATCGTCGGCGCGACCGGCAGCGTCGGCACGGCGGTCACGAAGCTCCTCGCCCGCGACAGCGCCGGCGCGCGGGTGACGCTCATCGCACGCACGGAGGGGCGGCTGAAGGCGCTTGCGGCGGCGATCGCCGACGACGTGGACGTCGATGTCGCCCAGACCATCGACGCGGTCCGCGATGCCGACCTCGTCGTGCTGCTCACCGCGTCCGCCGACACGCTTCTGGGTCCGGAGCACCTGGCGACGGGTGCGGTGGTGCTCGACGCCACGCAGCCTCGCAACACGTCGCCCACTCTCGCGTCGGCCCGGCCCGACGTGCTGGTCGTCGACGGCGGCATCGTCTCGATCCCGAGCCTCCGCCTCACCGGCGGCGAGATCGGCCTGCCGGACGGCCGCTCGTACGCCTGCTTCGCCGAGACGGCGATCCTCGCGCTCTCCGGCCACTCCGGTCATTTCTCGCTGGGCAATCCCACGCTCGAGCAGGTCGACGTCATCCGCGAGCGGGCACGCGGGCTCGCTCGCCTCGGGTTCCACGCCGCGGAGCCGACGAGCTTCGGCAGACCCGTCGCACTCGAAGCGCACTCGGCGGTGATCGCATGACCCGCGTGGTGCTGCTCGGCGGCGGCTACGTGACGCTGCACGCGTATGCGACGCTGGCCCGCCGGCGCGGGCGCGACATCTCGAGCGGTGCGCTCGAGATCGTCGTGATCTCGGCCGATCACGCGCACCGGTTCCACGGCTTCACGGGTGAGCTCGTCGCCGGAATGATCCAGCCCGACCGCGCCGCCACGCCCCTCGCGGAGGCGATGCCGCTCGCCCGCATCATCGACGGCCGTGCGCTGAGCATCGATACCGTCCACCAGTCGGTGTCGTACCGGCGCGGCGAGAACGAGATCGGGGTGCTGACCTACGACCACCTCGTGGTGGGCACGGGAGCCAAGGAACCGGCGTCGGAGGTCGCCGGACTCGAGCAGTACGGCCGCACACTGCGAGGTCCGGACGAGATCGCCGCGCTCGCCGAGCACCTCGGGACGGTTCCGGGAGCGCCCGTCGTCGTGGCCGGGGGCGGGATCGCGGGCGCCGAGCTCGCTGCTGCCATCGCCGACCGCGGGCATCCGGTCACCCTCGTGCACTCGAGGAGCCGGATCCTGGGCGAGTGGTCCGATCAGCCGGGGCTGGTGGCGCGTGCCGAGAAGGAGCTCGACCGTTTGGGGGTGCGCGTGATGCCGGGTGTGCGTCTCGCAGAGGTGACACCGACGACGGCCGTGCTGTCCGACGGCACGACGCTCGCCGCTGCGACCGTCGTCGCGGCGACCGGGCAGCGTCCCGTGTACCTCCCGGGGCTCGATCCGTGGCGGGACGAGCGGGGACGCCTGCGCACCCAGCGAACACTCGCCGTCAGGTACGGCGTGTGGGCCGCCGGCGATGGTGCACGGGTCGAGCACCCGAGGAACGGAGAACCGGTGCCGGCCAACGCGCTGTGGGCCATCAAGGGCGGTGACCACATCGGCCGCGCGATCGCACGGCGACTGGACGGAAAGGCGCCCCGGGCCTTCACGTACGGAGGGCTGGGCCGAGCGGCCTCGTTCGGCTATGGCCGCGGAATCTCGGAGCTTTACGGCGTGCCGTTCACCGGCGCGCTGGCGTGGCTGCTGCGGCTGGTGTTCTTCCTGCGCTTCATGCCGTCGCGGGCTCGCGCGGCCGGGGTCGTGGGCGACCTCGTGCGCTTCGCGGTCACCCCGCGTCCGCGGCGACGGGTGGCCGCTCTTCAGGTAGGGAGACCGTCGACCGTGCATCCGGCCGTGAGCGCGGAAGCGGCGTGAGAATGCCGCGGGTCACGCCCAGCGACGGCACCACTCGTACATGACGACGGCGGCGGCCGCGCTCGCGTTCATCGAGCGGGTCGAGCCGTACTGCTCGATCTGGACGGTGTCGGATGCCGCGGCCAGCGCCTCGGGCGAGAGCCCCGGGCCCTCCTGACCGAACAGCAGCACGCACGCCTCCGGCAGGTCGGCCGCCGGGAGGCGCTTCGACCCCTCGACGTTGTCGATCGCGATCACCGGCAAGGATGCGGCATCCGCCCACTGAACGAACGCCTCGACCGTCTCGTGGTGGCGCACGTGCTGGTAGCGGTCGGTCACCATCGCGCCCCGGCGGTTCCATCGGCGCTTGCCGATGATGTGCACCTCGGCGGCCAGGAACGCATTGGCGCTGCGCACGATCGAGCCGATGTTCATGTCGTGCTGCCAGTTCTCGATCGCGACGTGGAACGCGTGGCGGCGGGTGTCGAGGTCGGCGACGATGGCGTCCATCGTCCAGTAGCGGTAAGCGTCGACGACGTTGCGCGCGTCGCCGTGCGCCAGCAGCTCCGGGTCGTACCGCGGGTCGTCGGGCCACGCGTCGGGTCCACCCGGCCAAGGTCCGACACCCACCGGAAGCGTCGGCTCGACGGTCTCCGCGCCGGATTGCTGGCCGGAGTCGGGCGCGGCGCCCCGCCCGGACTCGTGCGCGGATTCGTGCGCGGAGTCGGGCTCGGTCGCGTCGGGCTCGGTCGCGTCGGGCGGGGTCACGGGCCCAGGCTATCCGCCGTGCCTCAGCTCCTCCCCGACCGCCCGCATGAACGCCGAGCCGCGACGGCGCGTAGTTCCGAGGACTTCGTGCTGGCCCGGCTTGGCCGCAGGCGGGGACGGGATCCCGAGGATTTCCTGCCGGATCTGTCCGCGAAGTCGCTTTTCGGCACACCGAAAAACGACTATGGTTTCGGTGTGCCGAAAACTGCCGAGGACGTCAGGGTGCCACCCGCCACCACCACCCGCCGGTCACTGCCGCGCCTGGCGTGGCTGATCGGTCCCGCGCTGGTGGCAGGCGTCGCGTATCTCGACCCCGGCAACGTGGCGAGCAACATGACGGCGGGCGCCCGCTACGGCTATCTGCTGGTCTGGGTCGTCGTGCTGGGCAACGTCATGGCCTGGCTCATCCAGTACCTCTCCGCCAAGCTCGGCATCGTCACGGGCAAGAGCCTGCCCGAGACGCTCGGTGACCGCATCCGCTCGAAGTGGGGTCGGCGCGCCTACTGGCTGCAGGCCGAGCTCGTCGCCATGGCGACCGACATCGCCGAGGTGATCGGCGGCGCGGTCGCCCTGAACCTGCTGTTCGGCATCCCGCTCCTGTGGGGCGGTGTGATCACCGGCACCGTGTCGATCGCGCTGCTGCTGATCCAGTCGCGCCGCGGCCCCCGGCCGTTCGAGTTCGTGATCATCGGGCTGCTCGCCATCATCGCGATCGGCTTCTCGTTCGGCGTCTTCGTCGCGCCACCCGACGGCGCGAGCGTCGTGGCCGGCCTCGTGCCGCGGTTCGAGGGCACCGACTCCGTGCTGCTGGCCGCCTCGATTCTCGGGGCGACGATCATGCCGCACGCCATCTATGCGCACAGCGCGCTGGCACGCGACCGCTTCGCCCCCCGCGCCGCCGGAGTTCCAGCCACGCCCGGCGGCCTCCCGGGTTCGGGGCGCGCGGCGTCTTTGTGGGGCGCACGGCGTACGCCCCACACGGACGGCACGCGCCCCGAACCCGGCACCGACACGGACATCGGCGCTGCGGCTCCGCTCGGCTACGGGGCCGCGCTCAGCGACCGGTCGGCACCGGACGCGACGCTGGCCGAGCTGCGCGGCATCCCGACCCGGCGCCTGTTGCGCGCGACGAAGTGGGACGTCTCCATCGCGATGCTCATCGCCGGCACTGTGAACCTCTGCATCCTGCTGCTCGCCGCGGCGAACCTGGCCGGCGTGCCGGGTACCGACTCGCTCGAGGGCGCCTACGCCGCGCTCTACGCGGGCCTCGGCCCGCTGGTGGCCACGCTCTTCGCCGTCGGCCTGCTGGCGAGCGGCCTCGCGAGCACGTCGGTCGGCGCCTACGCCGGCGCCGAGATCATGCACGGCCTGCTGCACATCCGCGTGCCGCTCCTGGCCCGCCGGCTCGTGACGCTCATCCCGGCGCTCGTCATCCTCGCGATCGGCTTCGACCCGACGGTGGCACTGGTGCTCAGCCAGGTGGTCCTGTCCTTCGGCATCCCCTTCGCGCTGGTGCCGCTGGTCGGGCTGACCGCGAACCGCGAGATCCTCGGCGGGTTCCGCAACCGTGTGTGGACGACGATCGCCGGCATCGCGGCATCCGTCTTCCTCATCGCGCTCAACGGCGTGCTGCTCTTCCTCGTCTTGTCGGGGGTGTGAGCCTCGCGCCTCGGGCCAGCACGAGGGCGCCCGGTACCCTGAAGCCGTGGCCTCTCCTGCCGTCGACGACTACCTCAAGACGATCTACCACCACACCGAGTGGCAGGACGACCGCATCACGCCGTCGCAGCTGGCCGCCGAACTGGGACTCGCGCCGTCGAGCGTCACCGAGATGGTGCAGAAGCTCGCCGCGCAGGGGCTCGTCACCCACCGCCCGTACGGCCCCATCGCCCTGTCGGACGACGGCGAGCGCCGCGCGGCCGCGATCATCCGCCGGCACCGGCTCATCGAGACGTGGCTCGTGCGGGAGTTCGGCTACGCCTGGGACGAGGTGCACGACGAGGCCGAGGTGCTCGAACACGCCATCAGCGACCGGCTGCTCGAGGGCATCGACGAGCGCCTGGGGCGCCCGCGCTTCGATCCCCACGGCGATGCGATCCCGGATGCCGCGGGCCACGTGCACCGCGAGCCTTTCGTCGTCCTCGGCCGGGCGTCGGCAGGTCACACCGGTCGTGTGCTCCGCGTCAGCGACCGCGACCCGGAGCTGCTGCGGGCCGTGGAATCGGCCGGCGTCGCCGTCGGCGCGACGGTGACCGTCATGTCCGCGGCCGCCCTGCGGATCGGCGAGGCCGAAGTCACGCTCCCTCGCGCCGCCGCCGACGCGGTGTGGCTCAGCGCCTGAGCGACGCGGTGTAGCTCAGCGCCTGACGCTCCTGAAGCCGCAGCGCTCTCAGCCCCGGGCCTCAGCCCCGGTTTCCGCGACGTCCGAGACCTGGGTTGCTCGTGTCCCGAATCCCGGTCGCTGATGTCCCGGCTTCCGGCGGGCGGATGCTCGCAGCGACCGTCAGCGCGCCGCGACCTCGAAGGGCCAGTGCACGCCGGTGGCCGTCTCGGCCACGTCCCAGAGGCGTGCGCCCACCTCGGGGTCGCGCGTGATCTTGGCGGCCGTCTGCCGGCGCGGCTCGCCGCGCGAGCCGGTGCGCGGTCCCCAGAACTCTCCGCCCTCGATCCCGGGGTCGGTGAGCGCGCGTACGAGCGACCAGGCGCCGCGCTCCTTGGACTGCGCGATGGCCGCCTGCAGGTTGTCGCGGAACCGCTTGGCGCGCGAGGGCTCGTTGACCCCGACGATGCCCGGGGTGCGGCCTCCGGTCGAGTAGCCCGGGTGGGCGACGACGCTCGTGACGGGAACGCCTGCTGCGCGCAGGCGCCGGTCTGCCTCGAAGCCGAGCGCGGCCGTCGCGACCTTCGACTGGACGTAGGCGCGCCACGCGGTGTAGCCGTCGGCCAGCTGCGGGTCGACGGGGTCGTACGGCGTGAGCGACGTCGACATGCTGCCGAGCCACACCATCCGGCCCGAGGCATCCGCCAGCGCGGTGAGCAGCTCACCGGCGAGCGCATAGTGACCGAGGGCGTTCGTCGCCAATACCACCTCGTTCCCGTCGATCGTGGTCTCGCGGATCTTCGGCGGGTGGACGATGCCGGCGTTCAGCAGGACGCCGTCGAGACCGCCTTTGCCGCGCACGCTCGCTGCCGCCGAGCGCACCGATGCGAGGTTGCTGGTGTCGAGGATGAGCGGCTCGGTCGCGTCGGTCGCGGCGTCCGGAACCCGTCGGCGGATCGCGGCCCGCGCGGCCGACAGCCGGTTCGGGTGGCGCGCGGACATGAGCACACGTGCGCCCGCGCGCACCAGCTGCTCGGACGCGAAGTAGCCGAGGCCGGCGTTGGATCCGGTCACGAGGTACACGCGTCCGGAGAGGTCGGGAAGGCTCCGGGGGTCCCACGTCACGGCTTCGACCCTACGCCCGCGCGACACCTAGTCTGGACGCATGCGCACGCGGTCCGACATCGAATGCTGGCTCACCGACATGGACGGCGTGCTGGTGCACGAGAACACCCCCGTTCCCGGGGCATCGCAGCTGCTGCAGCAGTGGCGCGACCAGGGCGTGCCCTTCCTCGTGCTGACCAACAACTCCATCTTCACGCCGCGCGATCTGTCGGCCCGCCTGCGCGCCTCGGGGCTCATCGTTCCGGAGGAGTCGATCTGGACCTCGGCGCTCGCGACCGCCGACTTCCTGCGGTCGCAGAAGCCCGGCGGCACCGCGTTCGTCATCGGCGAGGCAGGCCTGACCACGGCCCTCCACGAGGCCGGCTTCATCATGACCGAGACCGACCCCGACTACGTCGTCGTCGGCGAGACCCGCAACTACTCCTTCGAGGCGATCACCAAGGCGATCCGCTTCCTCGTCGCCGGCGCCCGCTTCATCGCGACCAACCCGGATGCGACCGGGCCGTCGACCGACGGCGTGCTGCCGGCCACCGGCGCGATCTCGGCGCTCATCACGAAGGCGACCGGCATGGAGCCGTACGTCGTCGGCAAGCCGAACCCCATGATGTTCCGCTCCGCACTGAACCGCATCGGCGCGCACTCCGAGAACACCGGCATGATCGGCGACCGCATGGACACCGACGTCGTCGCCGGCATCGAGGCGGGCCTGCACACGGTGCTCGTATTGACCGGCATCAGCGACACGGCAGAGATCGCGCGCTACCCGTTCCGGCCCGACGAGGTGCTCGACTCGGTCGCCGACCTCCTCGACGGGGAGCCCGTCGAGTCCGAGGACCCCGAGCTGCTCTGACGCGTCGGCCGCGGCATCCGCGCGTCCGCGGCTGACGTGCTCGACGCACGTCCTCAGTTGAGGAACGGATGCCGCACCCGACGCATCCGCTCGGCCCAGACGCGGCGCGCCCGAAGGTGCGGGGTGAGGTGGGTGCGGGGGCTTCCGCAGCGCCCGCCGCACCCCGTCCCCTCACACCGCGGCCAGCGTGGCGCCGAGGTCCGCCCCGTCGAGGCGCGTGCGCACCTCTGGGTCGAGGACGAGGTCCGCGGCGCCGAGCGCCTCTTCGAGCTGGGCGACGCTCGAGATGCCGACCACCGGGATCACCGGCACCGCCCCGCCGAGCAGCCACGCGAGCGCGACCTGGTTCGGGGTGGCTCCGATCTCGGCCGCGACGTCGTGCAGCACGCGCACGCGGTCGCGGTTCGAGGCGTGGCGCATGGGCGCCCACATCGGCTTGTCGTCCCGCGTGAACGCCCCCTGGTGCAGCGGTGAGTACGCCGTGACGGTCAGCGGCGGGCGACCGTCGATGCCCGCGGCGGCAGCGGCGCCTGCGGCCAGGGAGTCCACGTAGTCGAGCAGCTCGACCGAGACGTCGTTCGTGCGCCCGGCTCCCGGGCTCGGGTACAGGTAGCTGTACCCCTGCTGCACGACGCCGTACGGGTCGACGCCCTGGCGCACCGCCTCCTCACGCGCTTCGACGAGACGCCAGAGCGCGATGTTCGAGATGCCCGCGATGCCGACGAGTCCCTCGCGCTGCAGCTGCCCGAAAGCGGCGACGGTCTCGGCGATCGGGGTCTCGCGGTCGTCCACGTGCCCGTACAGCACGTCGAGGCGGTCGATGCCGAGGTGCTGCAGGCTGAGGCGCGCCTCGCGGGCGACCACTGCGGCCGAGAGCCCCTGGAAGTTCGTCGGCTCGACGTTCTGCAGCGGCAGCGCGGGGTCCTTCTTGGCGGCTCCGAGCTTGGTGGCCAGGCGCACGTCGCCGAGGCCGCCGCGGCGGCGGATCCACTCCCCGAGCACGTCCTCGCTGTCGCGGCCGTGGCCGCCCACCCACGCGTTGTAGTTGTTCGCGGTGTCGACGAACGTGCCGCCCGCGTCGGCGAACCGGTCGAGGATCGCGAGGGATGTCGCGGTGTCGGTGCGCGTGCCGAAGAACATCGTGCCGAGGCACAGGGTCGAGACCTCGAACGAGGTCGACCCGTTGGAGATGGTGCGGTACTGCATGGCGTTCCCTTTCCTGGGATGTGGTGGCGTGCTTCCATCGTGGAACCCGAGCGGTCTGGGAGTACGATCCGATTCCATGACAGAAGTCCAGACCAATTCGGTCGCGTGGGAGACGCTCCTCGACCTGTCAGCCTTCGACGGTCCGCGCCACGTGCGCCTCGAACTGGCGGTGCGGGATGCCATCGCCACCGGCCGGCTGCCCGCCGGTGCGGCACTTCCCCCGAGCCGGCTCCTCGCCGCATCGCTCGGCGTCTCGCGGTGGGTTGTCACCGAGGTGTACGGGCGTCTCGCCGCCGAGGGGATCCTCGATGCCCGCACCGGTTCGGGCACCAGGGTCGCGGCCCGCGTCGGCGTCGCCGCGGCGCGTCCGGAGCCGCAGCCCGTCGAGCCGGAGCGGCGCCCGCGCTTCGACCTCGCTCCGGGCGTTCCCGACCTGCGGCACGCCCCGCGGGCCCTGTGGCTCCGTGCCATGGGCGAGGCGCTGGCCGGCACCCCCGACGCCGAGCTGTTCCGACTCGACGGCGATGTCGCGCCCGCCCGCGATGCCCTCGCCGCGTACCTGTCACGCGCGCGCTTCGCGCGGGCCGATGCCGACGCCGTCGTCGTCACGCACGGCGCCGCCGACGGCATGCGGCGCGTGGCCCGCGCGCTCCGGGGCCTGGGACACCGCGCGCTCCTCGTCGAGGATCCGTCGTGGCATCGCATGCGGCAGGTGGCCGCGGCCGAGAGCCTCGCCTGCGTGCCCGTCCGCGTCGACGAGCACGGCGTCGACGTCGACGCGCTCGTGGCGGCATCCGTCCGCACCGGCGCACGCGCCGCGCTCGTGACGCCGGCGCATCAGTTCCCCGTCGGCGTACCGCTGTCGGCCGAGCGGCGCGAGGGCCTGATCGCATGGGCGCGAGCATGCGACGGGGTGGTCATCGAAGACGACTACGACGCGGAGTTCCGCTACGACCGCCGGCCGATCGGCGCGCTGCAGGCCATGGCTCCCGACCGGGTGGTGCTCGCGGGCAGCCTCAGCAAGACGGCGACCCCGGCACTCGGCATCGGATGGCTGGTGCTGCCGTCGTGGCTCCGCGCCGACGTGCGCGGCATGGGAGCGGCGGCACCTTCGACGATCGACCAGCTGGCGCTCACCCGCTTCCTCACAGCGGGCGGCCTCGATCGCCACCTGCGCGGCGCCCGCGCGCGCTACCGGCGCCGGCGCGAGGCGCTGCTCGCGGCGCTCGCGCAGAGCCTCCCCGACTGCCGGGTGTCGGGCATCGCGGCAGGGCTGCACCTCGTGCTCGATCTGCCCCGCGGCGTGCGCGCGGCCGAGGTCGTACGCGCCGGCGCCGCCCGCGACGTGGCACTCACCGACATACGCCGCTACCGCGTCTCGCCCGACGAGCCCGCACCGGAGCGGCTCGTGCTCGGCTACGGCGATCTTGCCGACCCACTCGTCGACGAGGCCGTGGGGCTGCTCACCGACGCGGTGCGCGAGGTCGCCGCGCGCGAGGTCGCCGCGCGTGGGGTCGGCGCCGCCCGATAGGGTCGCCGCATGGGTGCGCTCGACGACGGCGAGATGGTGGAAGCAGCGGATGCCGCGGCGTGGCGTGCGTGGCTCGACGCGAACCACCGCACCTCCAAGGGAGCGTGGCTGGTGCGGGCGCGGCCCGGCTCGGGGCTCGAGTTCGTCGCCTATGAGGACGCGATCCGGCAGGCGCTGTGCTTCGGCTGGATCGACGGCCCCGTGCGCTCGTTCGACGAGCAGCGCGGCGGGCTCTGGTTCGCGCCGCGACGCTCTTCGAGCGGCTGGGCGGCGACTAACAAGGCGCGGGTCGCGCAGCTCGAGGCCGACGGCCTGCTGACGGAAGCCGGACTCCGCGCCATCGAACTGGCCAAGCAGAACGGCTCATGGACGGTGCTCGACAACGCCGAGGCGCTGCGCGAGCCCGACGACCTCGCCTCAGCCCTCGACGCGTCCCCGGCCGCGCGCAGCGCGTGGGACGCCTTTCCGCCATCGACCCGCAAGATCGGCATCGCAAGCGTCGACTCGGCCCGCCGGCCCGACACGCGCGCCGCGCGCATCGCGAAGGTCGTCGCCGATGCCGCCGAGGGGAGGCGCCCGTGATCTCGTCGACCGAGCAGACACTGCTGCTCTCGATCTCCGCGCTCATCGCACTGACCGCGCTGGTGATCGTGGTCTGGCAGCTGTGGCGCGGGCGAGGCCGCGGCGACTGATCAGGCGATCAGCGCGCGACCTCCGCCTCGGCATCGAGCCAGCCCAGCTTGTCGGGGTTGGCGATCGAGTAGATCCGCGTGATGCGGCCGTCCTCGACGGTCAGGCTGATGACACCGGCGAGCTGACCGTCGAGCTCCACCCGGATCCCGGGCTGACCGTTGACCCAGGCCGCCGACGCCACGATCGTGCCCTCGAGCTTCGAGATCCCGCCGATGAGGTACCGGGCGAGACGCTCGGCGCCGACCACCGGGCGCCGCGCCGCACCCCGCACCTTGCCGCCGCCGTCGGCGACCGACACCACCTCTGGCGCGAGCACGTCCATCAGCCCCTGCAGATCGCCCGTGTTGAGAGCGGCGACGAGCCGTTCGACCGCCTCCTCATGTTCCGCGGGCACCACGCGCACACGCGGGCGCCGGGCCGCGACATGGTCCTTCGCCCGGTGCGCGATCTGCCGCACGGCCGCGGGCGTCTTGCCGACGGCATCCGCGATCTCGTCGTACGGCACGTCGAACACCTCGCGCAGGACGAACACCGCCCGCTCGGCGGGACCGAGCGTCTCGAGCACGGTGAGCATCGCGATCGAGAGGTTCTCGGCGAGCTCCACGTCTTCCGCGACGTCAGGACTGGTGAGCAGCGGCTCGGGGAGCCACTCGCCGACGTAGTCCTCTCGGCGCCGCGACACCGCGCGCAGGTGGTTGAGCGCCTGGCGCGTCACGATGCGCACCAGGTAGGCGCGCGGCTCCTGCACCGTGTCGTGGTCCACCGCGGCCCAGCGCAGCCACGACTCCTGCAGCACGTCCTCGGCGTCGGCCGCCGAGCCGAGCATCTCGTACGCGACCGTGAACAGCAGGTTGCGGTGCTCCAGGAACGGATCGTCGATGTGAGCGGTGCTCATGACGGCGAGCCTACGCGCGGGCCGCGACGGCCGGTCGCTGGGCCAGCGGCGGCAGGCCGCAGGAATCAGCGAACTGCTCGGAGCGGATGCCGAGCGCCACGTTCATGCGGGCCGACATGTTCATGAACGCGACCCGCGCGGCGAGCTCGATGAGCCCTGCTTCGCCGAGCTGCTCGAGCAGTGCGGCCGAAAGCTCATCGGTCACCGCCGGCGGCGTCTGGCTCGCCGCCTCGGCGTACTCCATCACCTGGCGCTCGAGCGGCGTGAAGACCGCCGAGTCGCGCCAGCGCGGGACCTCGCGCACCTTGGCCGCGTCGATCCCGCGGTTGTGCGACGCGAAGTAGTTGAAGTCGAGGCAGAAGCTGCAGCCGATGGTCGCTGCCGCCGCCATCGCGGCGTACGTCGCGAGGTCCGGGTCGAGCTCGTGCCAGTGCTCGACCTTCTGCCCGATGCCCATCGCGTCCTTCATGACGGCCTTGTGATGCCACAGCACGCCGACCGAGTCCGGCACACGGCCGATCATCTTCCGGGCCGCCGCCTTGACCAGGGCGCCGTAGACGCCGGTGACCTCGGTCGCGGGGATGCGGGTCGTCTCAGTCATGTCTTCCTCCGTGTCGTGGGAACGAGTCCTTCGACATGGAGACACCGCCCGGAGCCGCCCTGTGACATCCCGGCGGAAATGACGAGCGGGCGCGGCGAGTTGCGGCGAGCGCTGCGTCGCGCGACGCGCGCCGCGCGCCGGACACAGCCGCGCTCCGTCGCTCGGGGTTCCGCCCGGCGCTACTGCGGTTCGAGCCCGAGGTCGTCGAGGTCGATCGCCGCCAGCCACTGCAGGCCCTCGGCCTCGACGGCGGCCTGGGCGCCGGTCTTGCGGTCGACGATGACGGCGACGGCGACGGGCTCCGCACCCTCGCGGCGCAGCGCCTCGACGGCCTTGAGTGCGGACTGACCCGTGGTCGAGGTGTCTTCCAGCACGACGACGCGCTTGCCCGCGACATCCGCCCCCTCCACCTGGCGCCCGCGACCGTGGTCCTTGGGCTCCTTGCGCACCACGAACGCGTCCAGCGGCATGTGCGTGCGCGCCGACTCGTGCATCACGGCGTTCGCGATGGGGTCGGCGCCGAGCGTGAGCCCGCCGACCGCGACGATGCCGTCGACGTCGCGGATGAGGTCGAGCATGATGCGTCCGATGGACGGCGCCGCGCGGTGGTCGAGGGTGAGCTTGCGCATGTCGACGTAGTACGTCGCCTTCTTGCCGCTCGAGAGCGTGAAGTCGCCGTGGAACACCGCCTCGTCCTGGATGAGGGCGATCAGGTACTGGCGATCGGCTTCGAGCGCGGGCGTGGAGGCGACGGTCATGACGTCGAGTCTATTGAGGGGACGGATGCCGCGCCGGGTGTCGCCGACCGGCAGCGACGCGGTCGGCCGCCCCAGCCACGCGGATCGGATGCCGCCCGCCGCTCACTCCGGCAGCGGGCGGCCGGTGAGCGCGGCCGCTTCGCGCGCCGCAGCTCGCGCCGCCACCGCAT
>NZ_JAVFWO010000013.1 GCF_031085295.1 Microbacterium psychrotolerans
GATCGGCACGAGGATCGACAAGGTCTCGGCGTCGGGTCGCTGGCGCGCCATCGCGACGAGTGTCGCCGCCGTGACCATTCAGCCTGGACTTTTTGTCTGGGTTCGATTCTTGATGAAACTCATGTGATTTCAAGTCTTTAAGAGCAAACGGTGGATGCCTTGGCATCTGGAGCCGAAGAAGGACGTAGCAATCTGCGATAAGCCTCGGGGAACTGATAAGCAAGTTTTGATCCGAGGGTGTCCGAATGGGGAAACCCCGCCAGGGCGCGTGCGTACCTGGTGACTCCCGCCTGAATATATAGGGCGGGTAGAGGGAACGTGGGGAAGTGAAACATCTCAGTACCCACAGGAAGAGAAAACAACAGTGATTCCGTGAGTAGTGGCGAGCGAAATCGGATCAGGCTAAACCTCATGTGTGTGAGAGCCGGCAGGCGTTGCATGTGGGGGGTTGCGGGACTTTCCGGACCATTCTGCCGAGTGGTCGACGTGACAGAAGCGTATAGACGAACCGTCTTGAAAGGCGGGCCAGAGTGGGTGCCAGCCCCGTAGTCGAAATGCGTGTTCTGACGTGGAGAGTATCCCAAGTATCACGGGGCCCGAGAAATCCCGTGTGAATCTGTCAGGACCACCTGATAAGCCTAAATACTCCCAGATGACCGATAGCGGACAAGTACCGTGAGGGAAAGGTGAAAAGTACCCCGGGAGGGGAGTGAAATAGTACCTGAAACCGTTTGCTTACAAACCGTTGGAGCCTCCTTAGTAGGGGTGACAGCGTGCCTTTTGAAGAATGAGCCTGCGAGTTAGCGATATGTGGCGAGGTTAACCCGGGTGGGGTAGCCGTAGCGAAAGCGAGTCTGAATAGGGCGATTCAGTCGCATGTCCTAGACCCGAAGCGAAGTGATCTATCCATGGCCAGGCTGAAGCGACGGTAAGACGTCGTGGAGGGCCGAACCCACTTAGGTTGAAAACTGAGGGGATGAGCTGTGGATAGGGGTGAAAGGCCAATCAAACTTCGTGATAGCTGGTTCTCTCCGAAATGCATTTAGGTGCAGCGTTGCGTGTTTCTTGCCGGAGGTAGAGCTACTGGATGGCCGATGGGCCCTACAAGGTTACTGACGTCAGCCAAACTCCGAATGCCGGTAAGTGAGAGCGCAGCAGTGAGACTGTGGGGGATAAGCTTCATAGTCGAGAGGGAAACAACCCAGACCACCATCTAAGGTCCCTAAGCGCGTGCTAAGTGGGAAAGGATGTGGAGTTGCTTAGACAACCAGGAGGTTGGCTTAGAAGCAGCCACCCTTGAAAGAGTGCGTAATAGCTCACTGGTCAAGTGATTCCGCGCCGACAATGTAACGGGGCTCAAGCACGCCACCGAAGTTGTGGCATTGACATTATTGGTAGGCCTTCGTGGTCCAGCCGTGTTGATGGGTAGGAGAGCGTCGTGTGGCGAGTGAAGCGGCGGGGTGACCCAGCCGTGGACGCCACACGAGTGAGAATGCAGGCATGAGTAGCGAAAGACGTGTGAGAAACACGTCCTCCGAAAGACCAAGGGTTCCAGGGTCAAGCTAATCTTCCCTGGGTAAGTCGGGACCTAAGGCGAGGCCGACAGGCGTAGTCGATGGACAACGGGTTGATATTCCCGTACCGGCGAAGAACCGCCCAAACTAACCCAGTAGTGCTAAGTGTCTGAATCCCACTGACGGATCCCTTCGGGGTGATGCTGTGGGCCTAGCGCACGACCCCATGCTGGTGCGGTTAGCGTATTAACAGGTGTGACGCAGGAAGGTAGCCCAACCCGGGCGATGGTTGTCCCGGGGCAAGTGCGTAGGCCGAGTGGTAGGCAAATCCGCCACTCATGATGGCTGAGACACGATGCGGATGAAAAGTGGGTGATCCTATGCTGCCAAGAAAAGCATCGACGCGAGGTTCTAGCCGCCCGTACCCCAAACCGACTCAGGTGGTCAGGTAGAGAATACCAAGGAGATCGAGAGAATCGTGGTTAAGGAACTCGGCAAAATGCCCCCGTAACTTCGGGAGAAGGGGGGCCATCCACTTATATGAGCTTGCCTCAAAAAGGGTGTGGTGGCCGCAGAGACTAGTGGGTAGCGACTGTTTACTAAAAACACAGGTCCGTGCCAAGTCGCAAGACGATGTATACGGACTGACGCCTGCCCGGTGCTGGAAGGTTAAGAGGACCGGTTAGCCGCAAGGCGAAGCTGAGAATTTAAGCCCCAGTAAACGGCGGTGGTAACTATAACCATCCTAAGGTAGCGAAATTCCTTGTCGGGTAAGTTCCGACCTGCACGAATGGCGTAACGACTTCCCAACTGTCTCAACCGCGAACTCGGCGAAATTGCATTACGAGTAAAGATGCTCGTTACGCGCAGCAGGACGGAAAGACCCCGTGACCTTTACTACAGCTTGGTATTGGTGTTCGGTGTGGCTTGTGTAGGATAGGTGGGAGACTGTGAAGCGGATACGCCAGTATTCGTGGAGTCATTGTTGAAATACCACTCTGGTCACTCTGGATATCTAACTTCGAACCGTAATCCGGTTCAGGGACAGTGCCTGGTGGGTAGTTTAACTGGGGCGGTTGCCTCCCAAAAAGTAACGGAGGCGCCCAAAGGTTCCCTCAACCTGGTTGGCAATCAGGTGGCGAGTGTAAGTGCACAAGGGAGCTTGACTGTGAGACTGACAGGTCGAGCAGGGACGAAAGTCGGGACTAGTGATCCGGCAGTGGCTTGTGGAAGCGCTGTCGCTCAACGGATAAAAGGTACCTCGGGGATAACAGGCTGATCTTGCCCAAGAGTCCATATCGACGGCATGGTTTGGCACCTCGATGTCGGCTCGTCGCATCCTGGGGCTGGAGTAGGTCCCAAGGGTTGGGCTGTTCGCCCATTAAAGCGGTACGCGAGCTGGGTTTAGAACGTCGTGAGACAGTTCGGTCCCTATCCGCTGCGCGCGTAGGAAGTTTGAGAGGATCTGACCCTAGTACGAGAGGACCGGGTTGGACGAACCTCTGGTGTGCCAGTTGTACTGCCAAGTGCACCGCTGGTTAGCTACGTTCGGGATGGATAACCGCTGAAAGCATCTAAGCGGGACGCCGGCCTCAAGATGAGACTTCCATACCTTCGGGTGAGAGGCTCCCAGCCAGACTACTGGGTTGATAGGCCAGATGTGGAAGCGCAGCAATGCGTGCAGCTGACTGGTACTAATAAGCCGATGACTTGATAACACACCGTTCATGGTGCTTGCGTCCACTGAGTGGTTCCCGATGTACGGTCGGGAACACAACAAAACAATGCTTTTCACGTTGTGAAGACTGAAACATCAAGAGAGTTTCGGCGGCCATAGCGAGAGGGAAACGCCCGGTCACATTCCGAACCCGGAAGCTAAGCCTCTCAGCGCCGATGGTACTGCAGGGGGGACCCTGTGGGAGAGTAGGACACCGCCGGACACCCATTCACGCAATGGCCACCCCACACCGGGGTGGCCATTGCGCGTTAAC
>NZ_JAVFWO010000014.1 GCF_031085295.1 Microbacterium psychrotolerans
GGCGAACGATTCCTGTTCCGGTGCGACACCGAAGCGCACACTCGTTGCGGAGACAGCTTCTGGATGTCACCCGACGTCCCCGTCAGATTCGCGTTCGACCGGCCCACCCCCGCGACGCTGAACGCGGCGTGGCTGGCGATCCTTGCTCACGTCGCCACCACCTCCGCCGGGCTGTGGCTGGTCCCCGAACCGGTCGTGACGCTGCCGCTGCATCACGACCGCGAGCCTGAACTGGTCGGTGGCCGCTCGTGACAGAACTGCGTGCGCCCCTGTCCTGACGTTGTGGAGTCGAGCAGCGAGGTTCACGCAGCACCGACTCCAGCGGTGACACCCCAGCCGGCCGCCCGGCGCTGGGGCTTCCGGGGTCGAATGGCGTGGCTGGTTCGGAGCTCGTAGCTTCAGTTGCTGGAATCGGTGGGTACGCGCACGATGAGTTTCCGCGGCTCCACCCACGTGCGGATTCCCACCGCGCTCCCGAACTCGTCGCCGTCGAGCTCGATCAGCTCAGGTCGGCTCACGGTGAGGGTGAATCGTTCTCCCTTGATGTAGTTGAGCGCGTCGACCTCCTTGGTGCGGAACTTGCGGCCGAAGCGAGTACGGCTGAGTACGCCGTTCTCCCAGACGATCTTGGTCACGATCTGAGCCCAGCTGATGAATCCCTCGGGGCGGAGCAGCACGATGTCCAGCAGACCGTCATCGACGGCAGCGTCCGGCAGCAGGAGGACGTTCGCCTGCAGCGACCCGCAGTTGCCGATGATGACGGTGTGAGCACGCAGGGACCGTACGCGGTGCGCATCCAGCTTGTAGCGCACCCTGAGCTGATTCTTGTCGCGCAGTGCGGTCGCGATGGCCTTCACGTACGCCAGCCAGCCGACCTTCGCCTTCAGTTCGTCATCAGTATGGGCGAGCATTTTCGCGTCGAGTCCGAGCCCCGCCATGACCACGTACGCATGACGATCGATGCGGTCGTCTTCGCGGCGGATCTCGATCATCCCGAGATCGATCCGCCGGTCCTCGCCGGTGAACGCGGAGTGGATGGAATGCTCCAGATCATCCAAGGTGAGCTTCAGGTTGCGGGCGAGGAGGTTGCCGGTGCCAGAGGGGAGCAGCGCAAGCGAGACAGGGTTCGCCGCCACGGCTTCGGCCACGGCCCGCACCGTGCCGTCCCCACCGGCGACGATGATCATCGCCGCGCCTCGGGCCAGCGCCTCCGACGTCATTCCCTGACCCGGGTCGTCGGCGGTGGTCTCGAACCAGATCGTCTCGCCCCAACCCGCGGCAGCCTGCTCGGCGGCGACCACCGCTCTGAGGGCCGGCAGGTCCACCTTGATCGGGTTGTAGACGACCGCAGCGACGCGCAGCGACTCGGCCGCGGCATCCGGGTCGGGGCGGTCGGTGTCGGTTGGGTCGGTCATCAGGACCTTTCGTCCATCGGATGGTGTGTTTCCATGTCCACTCGCGAAATCCTCAGCGCGGTCTTCGCAGCGATCAAGGTGCGTTTGCGCACCCGGGCTCGAGACAACCAGACCGATCCGATATCCGCGCCCCCCTTGTTTTCCGCGGCCGCATCAGGTCGGAAATCAACGCGCAGTCGGCGCCAGGGCGAAGGACTCGCCTGACAGTTCTGTATCAGGGCATCTCGGCACGATCGGGCTCCAGCTGCAGCTGGATCAGCAATTCCTCCGTGCCGTCGTCGGCAGTTGCGAAGTCACGCCCGATCACCCGTCCAGCCAGGCCGAGGTCCCGTAGTTTCACCAGCTCGCCGCGTGCGGGCACGGAATGAACCTCGACGCGGAGCAACATGCCGCGGTCCAGAGACCAGAAGCAAACCCGCATCCTCACTTCGGATCCTCCCAAGCCATCGAGGTGTGCCGGCTGGGAGGCTCGCGGCGGCGCGAGAGGTTCCTAGGCGGTCTCCTGGCCACCCCGACCTGGCTATCCGCGCGGCAGATCGTTCGGATCTGTCTGGTCGTGGACAGTGAGATGGAGACCCCCGGTCGCACTCGCATTGCGCGCCATTCGCTGGAGCCTGGCTGGATCGAGCCTCTCTGGTGTGGGGGAGTCGAATATGAAGCGAAGCGGGATGGACGGCTGGATCCTCGCCACCTGCCAGACAACGCCGTTGGTCTGCCAGGTCGGCAGCGCATCCGCGCTGAAAGGCAGATCAGGCGAGAGG
>NZ_JAVFWO010000015.1 GCF_031085295.1 Microbacterium psychrotolerans
GAAGCTTGGTGACGATGATGACCTGCAGGTGCAGCAACGTGCGGTCGTCGATCATGGTGGGTTGCCCGACTGAGCCGTACCAGAAAGTGCCCATCTTCGTACTCCGGTCCGCGTTCGCACGCCGTAGTGACAGTGGAGCTGACCGAGGTCTGGGGCAACCTGAGTTCAGGCTATGTCGCGGGTCCGAGCACCGCAAGAGCACAAGCTTCTGCAGCGATGCGCGGGCGGAGTCGGGGCGCGCTACAACACGAGTCGGCCAGCGACGATCTCGGCCGCGACCTCGGCGAGTCGGGTCTGCGTGGAACGGGCGTGTGAACGGATCTGCTGGAACGCGGTGTCCATGTCCAGCCCGCGGCTTTGCGCCAGGTAACCCTTCGCCTGCTCGATGATGACCCGACTGTTCAAGGCCCGCTGCAGCTGTTCCTGCGCGATGGTGGATTCCTCGACCAGGCGCTGCTGCAGGATGCTGATCGTCGCGATGTCCGCGAAGGTCCGGGCGGCCACGGCATCCGCATGATTCAGTTCGCCCGTACGGTCGCGGAACAGGTTCAACGAGCCGATCGTCGACGCCCGGAGCCGCATCGGTATCGCGTGCAGCGAAGCAAAACCGGATCTGCGCGCGTCCCCCGCGAACGCCGGCCATCGATCAGAGACATGATCCAGGTCCGCCACGGACACCACCCGTCCTGTCGCGACGGCCTCGACGCACGGTCCCTCACCGACGCGCAACTGCATCAGTTCAACGAACTCGCTGCGCTCGCTCGTGGAGACGATCACCTCCAGCTCACCGGTCGGGCTCAGCAGGAGGATGCCGGCGGCCGCGGCGTCGAAGAGTGCTGTGCACTCGTCGACGAGCAGCTGCAGCAGATCGACGACGTCGAAGTCCGCGACGAGGGAATCCGCCAGCGCCGCGACGGTGTGCAGCAGACGATCCTCCCGGGTCTTCATGCTGGGAGTCTAGATCTTCGCAGCGCTCACGGCTGGAAATTCATCCGACGGGCCACCACGTCGGCTGCGACCTCGCGGACGCTTCGTCCGGTCGCGAATGCATGTCCCCTCAGCACCACGAGCGCGTCATCGACGCTGATCTGCAGCTGGGCGGCGACCATCCCCGACGCCTGGTGCTGCTCGCGCCGCGAGAACGGGCCACCGGCCATACCTTCTTGCAGGCTGTCCAGGTCATCCAACGCACGTCGCAGCACGTGTCGCGCCGCGATGCTCGCCAGCACCGCCCCATCTTCCAGCTCGGTCGGCGACAAT
>NZ_JAVFWO010000001.1:0-396390 GCF_031085295.1 Microbacterium psychrotolerans
GACGCCCGGCGCGGGCGTCGGCGGGACGGGCGCGGTCCAGCGGCCCGGCGCGGTGGGCGGGGTCGCCGACCGCGGCTCGCCGGTGACGGCCCCGGCCACGTCACGCACCATCGCGCGCCAGTCCCGTCCGTTGCCGGACGTCTGCGAGCCGGAGGCGGCCTGCGAGCCTGAGGAGTCGAGCGCCTTGGCGGCGATGTCGAAGAGGCGGTTGAGAGAGCCCATGGAGGTTCCTTCCCTATCGGAGACATGGCGTGTGAAAGACCGCCAAGGTCTCCTCCGCCCCGAAGGGCCGGCAACCCGGGATCCGGCGCTGGATCCGTAGTGACGAGCGTGCCGCAGGCGGGAGTACTCCCCTTGTGCCCTCCAGCCTACGATCGGCGACGCGTCGCACCGGCCGCTTCGGCGAGCTCATCGGGCTCTCTCAGCGAATTGATCGGTTCCGGATGCGCGGCCGCGGGCCACAGCATCCGTTCCACCGTGTCAAGGCGAGACGAGCGCCTCGCTCACGGCGTAGGCCCGCAGTCGCCCGCACATGCCGAAGCCGCGCTCGGCCGGCGGCTCGGCAGCGCGCAAGACGGTCGCACCGGCGAGATGCGTCGCCTCGCCACCGGCGATCGCGCGCGTGACGTCGAGGCTCTGCGCCGCCTGCGCGACCGGGCCGCGCTCCACGATGTCGGACCACGACCCCGCGCGCTCCCGGACCAGTGCGGCTGCGGCGACGTGGAACGCCCGCAGCGGACCGAAGTCCCCGGCCGCCGCGGCGTCCCGGATCACGAGGAACCCCTCGACTGCGAGGTCCCGGCGGAGCGAAGCAGCGGCCGCTCTCACCGCCACCGACTCCTGCGGCAGCGTCGCGGCTGCGGCGTACCGCTCGGGGTCTGCGACGATGTCGGCCGGGAACGTCATGACGGCGTCGCCTGCTTCGGGGAGCCCGGCGTTGCCCATGATGACGAGCACCTTCAGCTCGCCGTGGTTGACGGCGCGGTGGATCGTGCCGGGGGTGAACCAGACGACAGAGCCTTCGCGCAGCTCGGTCTCGCGGACGCCGGTCGGTTCGACCGTGTGCAGCGCCCCGCGTCCGCCGATCACGACGTAGCACTCGGTCGAGGCCAGGTGCATGTGCGGGCTGCCGCCGCGGAGACCGTCAGGACCGGCGTCCTCGTAGACGTCGAGCAGGGTGACGGAGGTCGCTCCGGGAAAGCTCGGGGCGGTGTCGACCACGTTCGCTCCTCTCCTCACGCCTCAGACTACGACCGGCTGAAGGATGCCGCGCAGTGCGTCGGCGAGCGGCTCCGCGGCATCCGCTCCCCCGTCGGCGATGCCCACCGCGTACCGGAAGCGCACGGTCTCGCCCGGTGCGACGACGACCTCCTCGCTGAAGAAGGGCGCGGGGTTGAGCGCGGCGAACTCCTCGGACCGCGCGAACCACTGCGGCGGGTGGTGCGGGTTCGCGGCGGCGTCGAGCATGAGCACGAGGGATGTGGCGTCGATGTCGTCGTGGCGTCCGACGAAACCCATCCACTCGAAGCGCGACCCGCGGACGTCGTCCCCGGCACCCGAGGCGCCGGGCGCGACCAAGGTGCCGTCGGTGAACGAGCGTGGGCCGCGCCAGAACAGACCGCCGTAGCCGGCGTCCTCGCGGCCGCGCGTGGTCGGTGAGCCGATCGCGATCGGCGCAGCGGTCACGTTCGTCAGGCGGGTGTCGAAGGTGAGCGCCCACGCGTCTTCCGACACGATCTCGACGCTCAGCTCCCGCTGCTCGGCGAAGATGTCGTCGCCCGACTCGGTGAGCCAGCGCAGCGCGTGGCCGACCGCGGCGCGGTCGCCGGACTCTAGCTCGATCTCGCCCTCGTGCTGCTGCACGCCGTTGTTCGGCAGCTGCACATAGAACTGGCCGTGCACATAGGTCGGTCCGCCCCAGAAATTCTCGTCGTCCACTACCGGAAGCGCCCAGGCGATCCCCTTGTGCCACACGTGGTCGTGGGGACGGAACAGGCTCACGACGTGGCCCGCCCGCGTGCGGATGGGGTGAAGGTACGGCTTCGGCGACTCGACCGCCGCTGTCGTGGGCGCATACACGTAGGTGAAGAGCTCGGTCTCGCCGTCGCACACGGTGACCGCGGAGCCTGATTCGTGGGTGATGCGCAGCGCGCTCATGCGAGGACCTGCTTGACGGGTGCCCACGGGACGATCCCGCCGCTCATGGACCGGACGAACGGGTCGTCCCCGGCGAGTTCGCCGGCGTGGATCGTCGCGCCGCGGAACGCAGACGCGTACGTGGCCGCAGCGAACTCGAGGGTGTGGCGTGCGTCGGCGAGGCCGACACCGGGAGACTCGCCCGCCCCGAGCGCGTCGAAGATCGCGCGCAGCTGATCACGGTGGCCGCTCACGACCCCCGAGTCGAGGCCCTCCGCCCAGCGCGCCGCCAGGTGCTCGAGGCCCGGGGCCGGTGTGAACGTCCAGTCCTCGCTCGTGTAGCCGTACAGGTGCCGCACCTCGACCGACGCGTGTGCGAAGTCGAAGCGCAGCCGCGACGTCTCGTGCGGCGAGACGAGCGAGTTCGCCACGGTCGCGAGGGCGTCGTTCTCGAACCGCACCAGCGCCATCGAGACGTCCTCGGTGTCGGTGGGCCGCAGCTGCCGCGCCGCGAACGCGCTCACCTCGGACCATCGGCCGAAGATCGAGAACAGCAGATCGAATTGATGGATGCCGTGGCCCATGGTCGGGCCGCCGCCCTCGACATCCCACCGCCCGCGCCAGGGCACGTCGAAGTACTCGTCGGGGCGGTGCCACAGCGTCTCGCAGGTGGCGACGAGCGGGCGGCCGAGCTCCCCTGCGCCGGCGAGCGCCGCCAGGTGTCGGGCGGCCGCGCCGAAGCGGTGCTGGAAGACCGTGAGGACCGGCACGCCGGTCTGCTCCTGGACGGCGGCGAGCTCGTCCATCTCGCCGAGACTGAGCGCCGTGGGCTTCTCGACGAGCGAGGGGACACCGGCGCGCATCGCCTGGATCGCGAGGGGCGTGTGCGTCTGCGGCGGGGTGCAGATGTGCACGAGGTCGAGCCGTTCGTTCGCGAAGAGCTCGGCGGCGTCCAGGTAGACCCGGTCGACGTCGAAGCGGTCGGCGAACGCGTCGGCGCGCGCGCGGTCGAGATCGACCACACCGGCGATCTCGACGCGAGGGGCCAGGCTCTGGAGGGCCTCGGCGTGGGCGTGCGCGATGCCGCCCGTGCCGATGATGCCGACGCGGAAGGGCGGGCGGGGTGTGGACATGACCTGTGATTCCTTCTCGGTGGTGGGGGGGGTGCAGCGTGTCGGCGGGCGCGGGGCGGGGTACTCCCCGGCCGCGCCCGTCGACCACCGGGCTACTGATTGACGATGACGTCGATCTCGGCGAAGAGCTGGTCGACCGCCTCGTCCACCGTGATCGTGCCGAATCCGAGCTCCTGGCCGAGCGCCTTGAACTTGGCCTCGACCGAGCCGTAGCCGACGATCGGCACCGGCGGGGCGTCGCCGATGCGGTCGGCGATCGACTCCTCGTAGTCGATGATCTGCTGGGCGGTCTCGTCGAGCTCCACGCCGTCGAGCTGGGTCTGGGATGCCGGCATCCCTCGGTTCGTTCCGAAGATGGCGCCGACCTCGGGGCTGTTGACCAGGAAGTCGGTGAACAGGGCGGCGGCCTCGGGGTGCTCCGTGCTCGCCGCGGCGGAGATCAGCATGCCGGCCTTCTTGTACAGGTCCTTTGCTCCCTCTTGCGTGACCGGAGGCGCGACGAGGTTCAGGTCGGGATACGCCTCGCCGAGGTTCGCCTTGTAGGGAGCGCCGAAGTTGTCCCACACGATCTCGGTGAGCGCCTGGGCGGAGTCGAAGGCGCCCTTGGGAGCGACCTCCAGGATGCGCTGCTGCGGGGTGACGACGCCATCGTCGCGGAGCTCTGCGCCACGATTCCAGAAGTCGGCGAGGTCCTCCTTGGTGAAGCCGAGTTCGCCCTCCTCGGTGAAGACCGACTTGCCCTCGGAGCGGAGCACGAGCTCGAACGGCTGGATGAAGCTCGTGGGGTCCGCACCGCCCCACACCTCGAGTCCGGCGGCCTCGGCGGCCTCGCGGGCCTCGTGCAGCCACTCGTCATACTCCTCCCAGTCGCCACCGGCGAAGGGCTCGACGCCGACCTGGTCGGTGAGGACCACGTTCTCGAACATCCCGATCGCGTTCGTCGAGACGGGCATGCCGGCGATCGTGTCGTCGATCGAGGCGATCTCGAGCACGCTCTCGTCGTAGCCATCGGTGGCGATGATGTCGCCGACGTAGGGCGTGAGGTCCAGGAGCAGCCCGTTCCCCGAGTACTGGCGGACGTAGGTCATGTCCATCTGGAACACGTCCGGGAGGTTCTTGCCCGCGGCCTCGGTCTGGCGCTTCTCCCAGTACTCGTCCCAGGCGAGGAACGTGGGGTTCACCGTGATGTTCGGGTACTCCTCGTTGAACACGGCGATCGCCTCGTTGTACATCTCGGCGCGCACGTCGTTCCCCCAGAACGCGAAGTCCAGGGTCACGTCCGCATCCGGATCGTAGGTGGGCGCCGCGTCGCCGGCGGGGGTGGAGCCGGCACAGCCGGCGAGTGCTGCGGTGAAGGCGACGATCGCCACGGCGCCGACGGCGCCCGTCTTTCTGCGTGTGAACATCTTTGTCCTTTCGGAACGCTGGTCGTGTGGGGGAACACGCGGGTGAACCTTCACTTAGTGATCGATCACTAAGTTCGAGAAGCGAGAATAGTGAAGGTTCACAATCTGTGTCAACATGGATGTCGAGGGAGGCGCCCATGACAGACACCGCCGCGCATCGCCGGCCGACGATCATGGAGGTCGCCCGTCTCGCCGACGTCTCGCATCAGACGGTGTCGCGTTACTTCCGCGCCCCCGACGGACTGAAGCCCGCCACCAAGGCGCGCGTGCAGGCCGCGGTGGAGCAGTTGAACTACCGCCCGAACCTCGTCGCCCGGTCTATGCGGACGCGCCGGACCGGCAGGCTCGCGGTGGTGGTTCCGACCCTCGCGTACAGCCCCGCCCGGATGCTCTCCGGCGCCAGTGCCGCCGCGCACGAAGCCGGCTACGCGGTGGAGGTGCTGAGCCTGGAAGGCGGTGCCGACGAGCGCACCCAGCGCGTGGCGGAGCTGGCGGACTCCGGCCAGGTCGACGGCATCGTCGCCTTCGCTCCGGTCAATGCCGCTGCGGAGCTGGAAGCGTCTAGTGGCACGCCGATCGTCGCCTCGGCCGACTTCGACGACGAGATGCGCGGCATCGGCGAGCTGGCGGATGCCTCAGCGGTCGGCGAGCTGGTCCGCGGGCTCGCGGACCTCGGGCACCGCCGCTTCCTCCACATCACCGGCGACCTGCAGTTCGCCTCGGCGCGCGCACGACGCGACACCTACCTGGAGGCGATCGACGCGCTCGGCCTGGAGTCCTTCGGCGTCGTGGAAGGCGATTGGTCTTCGGAGTCGGGAATGGCCGCGATCCGGGGCCTTCCCGACCAGGATCGCCCCACCGCAGTGGTGGCGCCGAACGATCTCGTCGCTGCCGGCGCGATCCGCGGCGCGATCGACCGCGGCTGGGCCGTGCCCGAAGACGTCAGCGTCACCGGGTGGGACGACCAGCCGCTCGGGCGCCTGCTGCGCCCGGCGCTGACCACCGTGGAGGTCGACCTCGAAGGCCTGGGCTCACGCGCGATGGCACGGCTCATCACAGCCCTGCGCGACGAGCCGCTCCCGTCCGAGGTCCGCCCGATCCACCGCGTCATCTGGCGCGAGTCGACGGGCGTCGCACCGCGCTGACGGCAGCGCCGCCAGCTGGCACCGCTGCGCGGGCCACGGTACGCGGCATCCGTTCAGTCGGTGGCGGGGGTGGCGAGGGCGTCGCGGGCCGCGGCCACGGCAGCCTCGTTCGCGGTGTAGCCGTGCTCGGCGCCCGGGAACACGCCGCTGCGCACTTCGGCCGCGTACGCCGCGACGCCGCCGGCCATCTCGTCACCGACGGCCGCGAAGCGCTTGACGAAGGCCGCCGTCTTGCCCTCGGTGATGCCGAGGAGGTCGTGCATCACGAGCACCTGACCGTCGGCGCGACCGGCGCCGATCCCGATCACGGGGATGTCGAGGGCCGGGAGCACGACGTCGACGACCTCGGCCGGCACCGCCTCGATGACGAGCACGCTGGCGCCGGCCTCCTGCACCGCGACCGCCTCGCGTGCGAACCGCGCCGCGGAATCGGCGGTGCGGCCCTGCGCGCGCATGCCGCCGAGGGCCACCGCGGTCTGCGGCGTCAGCCCGACGTGCGCGACGACGGCGATGCCGGCCGCAGCGATCGCGCGGATGCGGCTCAGCCGCGCCTCGCCGCCGCCTTCGAGTTTCACGGCGTCGGCCCCCGCCTCGCGGACGAATCGCACAGCGGTCGCGACCGCCTGCTCGTCCGACACCTCGGTCGAGCCGAACGGCAGGTCGCAGACGACGAACGCCGACCGCACCCCGCGGCGGACCGCACGGGCGAGCACGAGCATCTCGTCGATCGAGACCGCCACCGTCGAGTCGTAGCCCAGCACCACCTGCGCACCCGAGTCGCCGACGAGCACCATGTCGACCTCGGCCCGCTCGGCGACGCGCGCCGTCGGGTAGTCGTAGGCCGTCACCATGACGATGGGCTCGTGGCCGGCCTTCATCTCTTCCAGCCGCCGAAGCGTCACCTGCGGGCGCATCACGCACCTCCTGCGTCGATCACGGTGTTGTCGATGAGCCGCGTCGCTCCCACCCGTGCGGCGATGGCGACCAACGTCGGCCGATCCACCTGCGCGGCCGGCTCGAACGTCTCGGGGTCGACGAACGCGACGTACTCGAGCGCGATCATGCCCTCCGCCAGCACGTCCAGCGCGCGGTCGCGGAGCGCCCGGGAATCACGGATGCCGGAGGCGGCGGCATCCGTCACCGCCTGCAGCGCGCGGGGAATGGCCAGCGCACGCGCACGCTCGTCGGGCGACAGTCGCGCGTTGCGGCTCGAGCGGGCGAGGCCGTCGTCGTCGCGGGAGGTCGGGCACACGACCAGCTCGACGGGAACGTTGAGGTCGGCCGTGAGGCGGCGCAGCACGGCGACCTGCTGCGCGTCCTTCGCCCCGAAGTAGGCGGCGTCGGGGAGCGCCGCGAGCAGCAGCTTCGTCACGACGGTCGCGACGCCGTCGAAGTGCGCGCGGCCGCGCTGGGCGCCCTCGAGGGTCTCGGCGACAGGTCCGGTCACGCTCACCGTCGTGGCGAAGCCGTCGGGATACATCTCGGCGGCGTCCGGGGCGAACACCACATCGACGCCGGCTTCCGCCGCGAGCGCGACGTCGCTCTCCTCGGTGCGCGGATAGGCGGCGAGGTCGGCCTGCTCGTTGAACTGCGTCGGGTTCACGAAGATCGACATCACGACACTGTCGTTGCGGGCGCGGGCGGCGCGCACCAGCGAAAGATGCCCCTCGTGCAGGGCCCCCATCGTCGGCACGAGACCGATGCGGCCGCCGCGTCGATCGCGCAGCGCGGATCGCAGGTCCGCGACCGTGCGGACGACGATCACCATGACGTCTCCCCCGCTCGGGGACCCGTGGCACGAGCGGCCGTCGAGGTACGAGCGGCCGCCAGTTCCCGCGTCGCCGCGACGAGGGCGTCGAAGAGCTCGGCGCGCTGGGGCAGACGCTCCTGCACGGCCACGCGCTGGCGTGCCACCGTCTCGTCGTCGCCGCGCGAGATGGGACCGGTGAGGGCAGCGGCGCCGTCGGACTGCCAGTTCTCGACCGTCGCGCGTACGAGGGGCGCGAACGCCTCCCGTGGGACCCCGGCCGTGGCGGCGAGGTCCTCGGCGAACCATTCGAGCGTCACCAGGAAGTTCGAGGCGATCGATGCCGCCGCGTGGTACGCGGCGCGATCGGCGTCGGCGACTTCGAACGGCGCCATCCCCAGGGCGTCCGCGAGGGCGCGGGCGGCCGTGAGGGCACGAGGGGTCGACCCGGCGACCGCGGCAGGAACCCCGTCGAACGACGCGTCCCCACCGGCCACCGTCGTGAGGGGATGAATGCTGAATGCCTCGTGCGGCGCCAGAGGCCCGAGCGTCGATGCGCCCGAGAAGTGCCCCACGAGGGGTCCGCGTGCGATGAGGACTGCGGCGGCCGCGATCTCGGCATCCGGAACGGCCAGCAGCACGAGGTCGGCATCCGCTGCGGTGTCGCCGCGGCCGAGCGGTCCGCGCACGTCAGCACCCGCGGCCCGCAGCGCGGCAGCCATCGACCGGCCGACACGCCCGTCGCCGACGATCGCGATCACGCCCAAGGCGCCTCCGGCGCGCGCGTGATCGGGGTCGAGGTCCGGCATCGTCGTCGTCTCCCGTCGCGCGCGGTGTGAATGAACCTCGTTCAAAATACCCCGTCGCGCGGAGGACGTCAGACGCCGGTGGGCCGTCCCGCCTTTCCGAGCGGCGTGCGCAGCAGCACGGTGTAGACCAGAACCGACACCAGCATCCCGACCGGCACCGAGAGATCGACGTAGCCGAGGCTCTCTGCGATGGGCCCGGTCCAGACCTCGGTCGACAGGCACAGGGCGGTCGCCGTGCCGCCGATCAGCACGGCCACCATGCCGGGAACGCTCCATCCCCCGCTGTACCAGAAGCGGCCGCCTCGCTCCTCGTCGAAGAGCTCGACGCCGTCGTAGCGGTTGCGTCGCATCGCGACGTCGGCGACGAACACGGCCATCGTGGGCGCCGAGACGATGACGAGGAACTGCAGCATCAGGTTGACGGCATCCAGAAGGTTCGTCGACAGCACGAGGTAGATCGTGAGCGCCGTGCCGATGATGCCCACGACCACCGCGGCAGGGATGCGGCGGATGGGGATGCCGATGGCCTGCAGCGCCATGCTCGAGGTGTACGTGGTCATGCCGTTGAGAGCGATGGTGTTCGTGATCACGCCGATGACCAGGACCGGCCCGAGCCACGCGGGAAGCATGCCGAGGAGGGCGGATTCGATGCCCGCATCCATCACCGCGCCGGCGGCGACGGTCGCCAGCAGCGCCCCGACGATCGTGAACACCATGCCGGGCAGCGCGCCGCCGAGGGCGGTGGCGGCGATGATGTGCGAGGGCTTCGTCGATCGCGGCAGATATCGCGCGATGTCGGGACTGTTGATGAACGAGATCGGCGACGAGGCGATGATCGTGAAGCCGATCGTGATCGCCGACCACAGCGCCACGCCCGACAGCGGCTCGGGCTGCTGGAATCCCCAGTCGACCTGCGGCAGGATGAACGCCGCGACGGTCACGAAGATGACGGCCAGCACGATCGCCAGCCACGAGTACACCCGCAGGATCAGTGCGTGGCCGTAGACGGCCACGAGCACGGTGAGTGCGGAGATCACGAGCGTCACGGCGATGGGCACGATGACGGGGTCGGTCAGCCCCATTCCCGCGAGCAGGCCCGCGCCCAGGAACGACGACGCGAGCCAGTTGAGCGACAGGAACACCGCTCCGATCAGCCAGCCGGTGAAAGCCACGACCGGCTTGTTGCCGATGATGCCGTAGATGGCGCGCGTGATGACCGAGCCGGAGGTGCCGGCCGCGGGGCCGCTGATCGCGATGAGGCCGGGGAAGACCCACAGCAGCGATCCGGCGATCACGACGAGCACCGCCTGCCACAGCTCCAGCCCCAGCAGCACGAGAGTGGCCCCGACGGTGAAGTTCAGGATGCTGACGCTCGGCGCGGCCCAGACGAAGAAGAGGTCGCGAGCCCGGCCGTGACGCTCGCCGGCTCCGATCAGCTCGATGCCGCGCGTCTCGGGCTGGTTCGGGGCATCGACGAACTCGGTCGGCTGCGGGGACGCCTGCGCGGTCTGCGGGTGCTGCGACACGGTGATCCTCTCGGGGCGGACCGGACGACGTCGTCGGGCCGCGGCTTCATTGCTCTCGGGACACGGCGGCTATTGGCCGTGCGGACAATAGGCTATTGGTCACACATCCAGTAGCATGGGCGGCATGGTGTCAAGCGGCGATGCGCGACGTGTCCGCAAGCGGCCGGAAGAGCGCCGCGAAGAGATCCTGGCGGCCGCCGCCGATATCGCGCTGACCGAGGGCCTCGAGCGCATCACCCTGCGTGCGGTCGCCGACCGGCTCGGTGTGCGCCCGGGGCTGATCACGCACTACTTCCCCGCGGCCGAGGACCTCGTCGTCGCCGCGTTCGCACGCGCCGCCGCGGCCGAGCGCGCCGAGCTGTTCCCCCCGGAGGGCACCGCCACGCAGCGGCTGGCCCGCCTGGTCACAGGGTTCGAGAGCCGTGACTCGTGGGACCTCGCGCGACTGTGGCTGAACGCCCGCCACCTCTCGCGTTTCAGCCGGCCGCTGAACGAGGCGTTGGTCGAACAGGAGACGCTCAATCGGGCCGGCATCGTCGACATCATCCAGCACGGCATCAGCGCCGGCGAATTCGCTTCCGTGGATGCTCACGCGGCGGGCGTCCGCATCCTGATGGCGGTGGACGGGCAGAGCGCCTCGGTGAACAACGCCCGCGACATCGGTGGCGACGAGCACGAGCAGTTCGTGTCGGACGTCGCCGAGTGGACACTGGGTCTGAAGCCGGGAACACTGCGGGCGAGCGCCCGTTCGAACTGAGTTCCTCCCCGCCGGCACTTCCAGGATACCGGGCGGAGGGGGCCTTGCGGCAAGGGCCCCCTGGAGGCGCATACTTGTCGGTCGCGACGCCTCCCCGCCCTTCCTCCACCAAACGCTGCGTCGTGATGTCCGCCAGGAGCAGATGCCGTGAATCCCATTCAGACCAGCCCTTTCGAGCTGCCCGAACGCCTCGCCGCCAAGTCCGACCCCGCACTGATCAGCGCCGACGAACAGCAGTTCGCCGCGATCGCCGACAGCCTGGCCCGGTCCATCGACGGCCTCGAGGGGCGCCTGTCCGAGCTGCGCCGACGCCCCGGCGGGCACGGGCAGGCTGGCCTCGAGCGCGACCTCGAGATCCATCGCCTCTCCGGACGCCTCCGCGTGCTGCGACGCTTCACGATGGACGCGTGCCTCGGGCGCATGGTGCCCGCCGACGGCTCAGAGCCCGTGTACATCGGCCGCTTCGGACTGACGGATGCCGCGGGGCGGCGCCTCCTCGTCGACTGGCGCACGCCGGCCGCCGAGCCGTTCTTCGCGGCGACCCACGCGAACCCCTCGGGCCTCGCGAGTCGTCGCCGCTACCGGTGGACCGGTGGCCGCGTGACGGACTACTGGGACGAGGTGTTCACGGCCGACGGGCTCGAGCACAACGCCGCTCTCGACGACCAGTCCGCGTTCATCGCGAGCCTGGGCGCAAGCCGGTCGCCGCGCATGCGCGACGTGCTGGGCACGATCCAGGCCGATCAGGACGCGATCATCCGCGCCGGCTCACGCGGCTCCCTGGTGGTCGACGGCGGCCCGGGCACCGGCAAGACGGTGGTCGCGCTCCACCGCGCCGCGTATCTCGTCTACTCCGACCCGCACCTGGGCGAGGGACGCGGCGGCGTGCTGTTCGTCGGCCCGAGCCCCGCCTACCTGTCGTACGTCGAGGACGTGCTGCCGAGCCTCGGCGAAGAGAGCGTGCAGACCTGCACGCTGCGCGAGCTCGTCGCCGAGGGCATGACCGCCGACGTCGAGCGCGACCCGCGCGTCGAGCGGCTCAAGGCCGACGCGCGCATGGTCGACGCGATCGAACCGGCGGTGCGGCTGTACGAGGAGCCGCCTGCCGAGGGACTCGTGGTCGAGACGCCCTGGGCCGAACTGTGGCTCAGCCCGCAGGACTGGGCCGAGGCGTTCGCGTCGGCCGAGCCCGGCACGCCGCACAACGAGGCGCGCGACCAGGTCTGGGAGACGGTCCTCGACATCCTCACCGACCAGGTGGACGGCGAGGAGGTGCCGCCGCACCAGCTGCGGCGGGCGCTCGCGCGTCACGAGGAGCTGACGCACGCCTTCGCGCGCGCGTGGCCACTGGTGGAGGCATCCGTCCTCCTGTCGGATCTCTGGTCGGTGCCCGCCTACCTGCGCCGCTGCGCGCCGTGGCTCACTCCCGACGAGGTGGCGGCGCTGCAGCGGCCCGACGCCACCGGGTGGACGACGGCGGATCTGCCGCTGCTCGACGCGGCACGGCGCCGGCTCGGCGACCCCGGTGCCTCGCGCCGTCGCCGGGAGCGGGAGGCCAAGCTCGCGCAGGAGCGCGAGTACATGGCGCAGGTGGTCGACCGCCTCAAGGAGGCCGGCGACGAGATGATGCAGTGGCTCGACGGCGACGATCTGCGCAACAGCCTCGTCGACGACTCGGTGCTGGAGGCGTCCGACCCCGACCTGCTGGCCGGGCCGTTCGCGCACATCATCGTCGACGAGGCTCAGGAGCTCACCGACGCCCAGTGGAGGATGCTGCTGGCGCGCTGCCCGTCTCGCAGCTTCACGGTGGTCGGAGATCGGGCCCAGGCGCGGCATGGATTCCGGGAGTCATGGCAGGAGCGACTCGACCACGCAGGACTCACCGACGTGAGCATCGCCTCGCTCACCATCAACTACCGCACGCCGAGCGAGGTCATGGCCGAGGCGGAGCCGGTGATCCGGGCGGCGATCCCCGACGCGAACGTGCCCACGTCGATCCGTTCCAGCGGAGTCCCCGTGCTCCGTGCCGCGGTGACCGAACGCGACGGCGTCCTGGGCGACTGGCTCGCGGCACACCCCGAAGGCACCGCCTGCGTCATCGGCGACCCGTCGTTCGCCGCGCAGGAGCGCGTGCGCTCGCTGACGCCGGAGCTCGCGAAAGGTCTGGAGTTCGACTTCGTCGTGCTGGTCGAGCCGTCGAGGTTCGGCGAGGGGATCGAGGGCGCGGTGGACCGCTACGTCGCGATGACGCGCGCGACCCAGCAGCTGGCGGTGCTCGAGGCGTAGCGGGAGCGGGGCTCGTCGTCGATCAGCACTCGACGACGTTGACGGCGAGCCCTGCCGCGCTCGTCTCCTTGTAGCGGGAGGACATGTCGGCGCCGGTCTGGCGCATCGTCTCGATCGCGGTGTCGAGGTCCACGATGTGGCTGCCGTCGCCGAGCAGCGCGAGGCGGCTCGCCGTCATCGCCGTCGAGGCCGCGACCGCGTTGCGTTCGATGCACGGGATCTGCACGAGCCCCGACACCGGGTCGCAGGTGAGGCCGAGATGGTGCTCGATCGCGATCTCCGCCGCGTTCTCGATCTGTGCGGGCGTGCCGCCGCGCACCGCCGTGAGCCCGGCGGCCGCCATCGCGCAGGCGCTGCCGACCTCCGCCTGGCAGCCGGCCTCGGCGCCAGAGATCGAGGCGTTGGCCTTGATGATCGACCCGATCGCGGTCGCCGTCAGCAGGAACTGGCGGATGAGCTGCGGGTCGAACCCGGCCGTCGCGACCGATTGGTACAGCACCGCGGGGAGGACGCCGGCGGCGCCGTTCGTCGGCGCGGTCACCACCCGTCCGCCCGCCGCGTTCTCCTCGTTGACCGCGAGCGCGTAGATCGAGACCGCCTCCGCGGCATCCGTCGACTCCCCGCGTTCGGCGAGCCGGCGCCATGCCGCAGCCGCCCGGCGCGGCACGCGCAGGCCACCCGGCAGCACGCCGTCGGAGTGGAGACCGCGCTCGATGCACGCCCGCATCGCCGTCCAGATCGCGTCGAGCCCGCGATGGGCAGCGACGTCTCCGTGGGCAGCGACCTCGGCCTCCCAGGCGACGTCGGCGATGCTGCGTCCGCGCGAGAGGTCGAGCAGCTCCCGCATGCTGCGGAAGGCGGGAGCGCTCGGCGTCACGGGGCCCGGCTCCTGAGGGTGCGGGTCCGCCGCATCGGCCACCGCCGGCTCCCCGAGACGCCGGATGAAGCCGCCGCCGACCGACAGATACGTCTCCTCGACGACGTCACCCGAGGCGAGCTCGGCGCGCAGCGTCAAGGAGTTCGGGTGCCCGTGGGGACGCTCGCGCGGCGCGAACGTCAGGTCGTCGCGTGTGAACCGCACGTCCCCGATGTCGAGCACACGACCGGCCTCAAGCACCGCCCACGCGCCGTGGACGACCGCCGGGTCGACGGTCTCGGGACGGTGTCCGCGCAGGCCGGCGATGACGGCATCCGGGGTTCCGTGCCCGACTCCCGTCGCGGCGAGCGAGCCGTCGAGGCGGCAGCCGAACCGGACCACCGCCGCCAGCAGTCCGCCGTCGGCGAGACGATCGCGGAAGTCGGCGGCCGCGCGCATCGGGCCGACGGTGTGCGAGCTCGAGGGGCCGATGCCGATCGAGAAGAGGTCGAGCGCGGAGGTGTACACCCCGCGCTCGACCTCGACGGCGGTGCCCGTCATCAGCCCCACAGTCCCAGCGCGAACTCGGCGACCACGGCCGAGAGGATGAACGACGCCGCGATGGCGACCGTCCCGACGGGGATGATCTTCCAGCCGATGCTCTTGAGCATCGGAAGGTCCTTGCCGAGGCTCAACCCGGCGATCGTGAGCATGACGGTGATGAGCGAGAGGAAGTCGATGGTGTCCGACACCGTCGTGAACCATCCGGCGACCGGCGAGACCGGCGACGTGAGCAACGCGCCCACCGTCATCACCACGATGATCGCCGGAACCTTGCCGCGAGTCACCCTGGCGAGGGCGATTCCCCCGGCGACCAGTGCCCCCATCACGAGGTAGGCGATCACCATGTCCCACGAGAATCCCTTCGCCGCGATCGTGGCGACCACGATGCCGGCGAACCCGATGATGAGCAGCGACACCCACAGCGGCACCCGCACGTTCGGCTTCTCGAGCACCGTCTCGGCCACGGTCTTGACCGCCGAGGTCGGCATGGCGCCCTGGGCCTTCGCCCGGCGACCCGGCAGCGCCGCATCCTTGTTGCGGGTGAGGAGCTTGTAGAAGCGGTCCGCGAGGGGCAGCGACACCCACACCCCGATGTACACCCCGAGCACACCCGTGATGAGGTTCGAGGTGGCGGCTAGCGCCAGCACCTGATCCTGCATGTCGGGGTGGGCCGACACGATGACGGATGCCGCAGCCGCCATCATCGACCCCGAGCCGACACCCGCTCCCATCGCGAGTGCGAGAGGGTCGAAGACGCCGAGCGAAGCGGCGAGCGAGGCGATGAGACTCACGATGATGGCGCCGAAGATGGTGCCGAACACGTACATCGAGAGCACTCCGCGGTACTGCGGCGAGTCGGAGCCGTAGCGCTCGCTGACCATCGCGAACGAGCCCTCGCGGTCGATGGAGAAGGTGGCGCCGACCGTCGCCGGCCCCATGCGCAGCAGCACGGCGAGCGGGAGTGCCAGTGCGATGGTGCCGAACAGGTGGCCGACCTCCTGCAGCAGCAGTGCGGGGCCTGCCTGCAGAAGCAGCGGGATGTTGGGGCCGATCGTGAACGACAGCCGCGCGCAGAGGAAGAGCACGGCGACGCCCATGATCACGGTGGCCGCCTGCTGCAGATCGATCGGCAGTGGCTTGAGACGCTGTCCCGATATGACGGCCCCCGCGGTGATGCCCCAGATCATGGGCAGCAGCGTCACCGACGCGATGCCGAGGGGGATCACGATGGGCCCGATCGCCTGCGCACCGGCCGAGATGGCCACGACCAGTGCGATGAGGATCCACAGCCCTGGGCTGCGGAATCCGAGGGCGATGACGGATGCCGTCTTCTGAAGAGGGCTGGGAGACTGCGGTCCTGTCGAGGCGACGTTGCCTTCATGGGTGGGAGCGGTCATGTCGGGTTCTCCAGGTGGGGAGGCGGCGCCGTCCGCGCAAGCGGGGTCGGTCATGCCTCGAGCGTGATCCGGGTCGCCCCGACGGGGCGCTCGGCGGTGCGGTGGAGCAGGTCGGCGCGCAGGGCGTCGTCCAGGGCGACGTCGAGCACCGTCCACGCGAGGATCGTGGCGGCGTCGATGACGGCCTGGTCGGCTGCGGGGGTGGCCGCAGCAGCGGTGAACTCGGGGTTGTGGGCGGGACCCGTCTGTCCGAGGAAGGCGATGGTGGGGTGGATCGAGGGCACGACCTGCGACACGTTCCCCATGTCGGTGGAGCCGCCGCCCATCTTCGCCGCGCCGATCGTGCGGCCGCGCGCCACGAGGTTGCGGTCCCAGAGGGCGCCGAGCGATGCCTCGTGCTTGACCGGCGCGTACGGGTGCTCGGTCGGAGACCACTCCCAGCCGCATCCCGTCGCGATGGCGGCACCCTCGAAGCAGGAGAGCACCCGCTTCTTCATGTCGCGCCACACATCGATGTCGTAGGCGCGCAGTTCGACCTGCACGACGGCACGGTCGGGGATGATGTTCGTCGCCTCGCCGCCGTGCGAGACGTACGCGTTGAGATTCGTGTCCTTGGGCAGCTGCTGGCGGAGGAAGGCGATGGCGGTCTGGGCGATCGCGGCCGCGGACGCCGCGTTGAGACCCTGTTCCGGCATGCCCGCGGCGTGCGCGGTCCTGCCGTGGTAGACGACCTCGAACCGGTCGACGGCGGTCGCACTGAAGGCTGTCGCCGAGATGTCCTCGCCGGTCATGCCGTGCACCATGAGCGAGAAGTCGACGTCTTCCCATGCACCGGCGAGAAGCATCGCCACTTTGCCGCCGCCGTGCTCTTCGGCAGGCGTGCCGAGCAGCTTGATCCGCAGGCCGGCCGCCTCGGCCAGCGGCGCCAGCGCGAGGGCGGCGCCCACTCCCGAGGCGGCGATGACGTTGTGCCCGCAGCCGTGGCCGATGCCGGGAAGGGCGTCGTACTCGGCGCAGATCGCTACAGTGAGGTCGCCGGTGCCGTACACCCCTTCGACGGCGGTGGCGACGCCGTACGCCCCGACCTCGACGTCGAAGCCGGCATCCTCGAGAGTGCGGGCGACCAGGGCTGCGGCCTCGTGCTCCTGCCACGACAGCTCGGGGTTCTCGTGGATCGCGTGGCTGAGGCCGAGGAGCTCGTCACGGCGTGATTCGACGTCGTCGGCGGCGTGGCGCTTCAACTCGGTGAGGGTGACGGCGTCGGTCGTGATGAGGCTCACGATGGTCCTTTCGTCGGTGCGATCGATGGGGCAATGGTGCGCCGGAGGATGTTTCGAACACATGAATTCGCGGGTTAACTGCGCGATATCCGCTCTGTATGCGTGAAAATTGCGTCACTGATGCCATCTGGGGAGGCCGCCCGTGCAAGAGATCACCCTCGATCAGACCGATCGACGGCTCGTCCACGCGCTGCAGATCGAGCCGCGCGCGAGCTGGAACGAGCTGTCCCCCGTCATCGGCGTCGACGCCAGCACGCTCGCGCGCCGGTGGGCCCGGCTGCGCGAGGAGGGCATCGCGTGGGTGACGGGGCATCCCACCCTCGGGCAGGTGTCGATCATGGAGATCGACTGCGAGCGGGCGAAGATGGATGCCGTCATCCAGGAGCTGCAGCGGGACCCCGCGGTCTACGTCCTCGACGTCACCTCCGGGTCACGCGATCTCATGGCGATCGTCTTCGCTCCTGACATCGCGGGACTGTCGGACTATTCGCTGCACCGCCTGGGCAGGCTCGAGGGCGTCCGATCGGTGCGCACACACCTCGTGAACGAGACGCTCATCGACGGCGCGAGCTGGCGACTCCGCGCGCTGGAACCGGCCGAGGCCCAGGGCGTGCGCCCTCCGAGGCCGCCGCGACCCCGTGCGGCCCACCGCGTGCCGGACGACCTGCGGGAGGCGATCGAGCGCGAGGTGTGGGCGGACGGCCGCGTCCCGATCGCGACGATCGCCGAGCGCAGCGGGTTCGCGCCGCAGCGAGTGGCCGATGCGCTCGCAACGCTTCGTGCGAGGGGGAGCCTGCGGTTCCGCACCGACATGGCGCGCGCGGCATCCGGCTGGCCCATTTATGCCTGGTATTTCGTCGAAGCGCCGGCAGAGGTGCTCGAGGTCGCCCGAACCGCCATCACGTCCGTGCCCGAGGTGCGGCTCGCCATCACCGCCGCCAGCCGCTACAACCTCATCCTGGCGGTGTGGCTGCGGCGGCTGGCCGACGTCAATCGGTTCGAGCTCGCCCTCGAGAACGCGTTGCACGGCGCCCGCATCGGCGATCGCGCCGTCGTGCTGCGGATCGCGAAGCACATGAACCAGACAGTCGGCGCCGATACACGCGCGACGGGGTTCGCCGGCCCCGCCACCGCCTAGCGACCGCCCGCCACCGCGACCCCCGTGGACGGCTCACGCCAGGAGGGATACTGTCGCGGTGTCGGCCGAAGACCCCGTGGAAAAGAGGCGGTGCCGCCATCTCCAAGACCAGTTCCACGCCAACGCTGCCCACTCCCCGCCGAGTGCAGGGCACGTACTACACGCTGATGCTCGGCAACACGCTTGCCGCGTCGTTCATCTGGGGCATCAACACCCTCTTCCTGCTCGACGCCGGGCTCACGAATCTCGAGGCCTTCTCGGCGAACGCCTTCTTCACCGCCGGGATGCTGATCTTCGAGATTCCGACCGGCGTCGTGGCAGACACCGTCGGGCGCCGAGCGTCGTATCTGCTCGGCACCATCACGCTAGCGGTGACGACCGTCATGTACTGGCTGCTCTGGGTCTGGCACTCGCCGTTCTGGGCCTGGGCGATCGTGTCGGTGCTGCTCGGGCTGGGCTTCACGTTCTTCTCGGGGGCCGTGGATGCCTGGCTCGTGGACGCCTTGAAGGCCACCGGCTATCCGGGCAGCCTCGAGACGGTCTTCGGTCGGGCGCAGATCGTCGGTGGCATCGCGATGCTCTCGGGCTCGGTGCTCGGCGGCGTCCTCGCACAGGCGACCAACCTCGGCGTGCCCTTCCTGGTGAGGGGCGCGATCCTGCTGGTGATGTTCGTCGTCGCCGCACTGCTGATGCGCGACCTCGGCTTCACACCGGATCGCAGCGAGAACCCGCTGCGCGCGACGCGCACCGTGCTGCGGGCATCCGTCCGTTACGGCCTCGGCGATCCGCCGGTCCGCTGGCTCATGCTCGCGAGCCCCTTCACCGCGGGCGTGGGCATCTACGTCTTCTATGCGCTCCAGCCGTATCTGCTGGAGCTGTGGGGCGACGAAGAGGCGTACTCGATCGCCGGACTCGCGGCGGCACTGCTGTCGGGAGCCTCGATCGTCGGCGGCGCGCTGGCGCCGTGGGCCCGCCGGCTGTTCCGCCGCCGCACCTCGGCGATCCTGCTCGCCACGATCTCGAGCGCCGTGGTGCTGATCGGCCTCGGACTGATCCGCAACTTCTGGGTCGCACTCGTGCTGGTGGCGCTCTGGGGCATCGCGTCGGCGATCGACGACCCCGTGCACCGCGCCTACCTCAACGACATGATCCCGTCCAAGCAGCGCGCCACGGTGCTCTCGTTCGACTCGCTGATGGGTTCGGCGGGCGGGGTCGTGTTCCAGCCGGTGCTGGGTCGAGCGGCGGATGTCGGGGGCTACGGCGCGTCGATGCTGTGGAGCGGGGTGATCTCGGCGGTCGCGGTGCCGTTCGTACTGCTGAGCAGGGCGCAGCGCCCGCCGGCCGACACGGCTCGCGAGGTCACCGCCCAGGCGGATGCGTAGCGGTACGGGGCATCGCCCACGCTGAAAACGGCGCGCTCCGCGACCGTGCGGCCGACCGGCGCGGTCGAGTGACATGCCGCCATGCGCATAGATTCGGTGCATGGCCCGCAATCGGCGGGCTCAACCTGGAGAATCCCACATGGATCTGTTCGGCCTCATCGGCATCGCAGTGGCTGCCGGAGTCGTCCTCGTCGTCGTCCTCATCGGCTTCATCCTCTTCCGCGCCTGGTACCAGGTGCCCAAGGCCGACGAGGCCATCGTCATCGTCGGCAAGAAGGCCCGCGACAGCACCGAGGGCGAAGCGAACAAGATGACCGTCATCAGCGGTCGGGGCGCGTTCGTCAACAAGCTGACGCAGCGCTCCGACAAGGTCTCGCTGCGTTCGCGGCAGATCAAGTTCGAGCCGACCGCCCAGACCATCAACGGCGTCACGATCGACCTGACCGGCGTCGCCCTCGTGAAGATCGGCTCCACGCCCGACCAGGTCCGACGCGCGGCCGAGCGCTTCGCGTCGCAGGACGATGCGATCGTCGTCTTCACGACCGAGCAGCTCGAAGGCGCGCTGCGCGGCGTCGTGGCGAAGCTCACCGTCGAGCAGGTCATGCAGGACCGGCAGAAGCTCAGCGACGAGATCGCCCAGGGCATCTCCGGCGACCTGCTCGCACAGGGTCTGGTGCTCGACTCGTTCGCGATCCAGGGGATCACCGACAAGAACAACTACATCTCCGCGCTCGGCGCCAAGGAGGTGCAGCGCGTCAAGCGGGAAGCGGACGTCGCAGAGATCGACGCCACACGCGAGGTGAAGAAGCGCCAGCTCGCCGCCGATGAGGCGAACCTGATCGAGCAGACCGCGCTTGACAAGAACACCGCCGCCGCGAAGTCGGAGGTCGGCCGGGCGAACGCCCAGGCCGAGCAGGCCGAGAACCTCGCCCGCGCCGAGGCCGAGCAGGGTGTGCTGCTGCAGGAGGCCAACAACACCCAGGCACGACTGGATGCCGAGGTCAAGAAGGTCGCCGACGCCGACAAGTACAGGCAGCAGACGCTGGCCGACGCCGAGGCCTACCAGCAGCAGATCGCCGCCGACGCAGAGGCGTACAAGCGCGAGAAGAACGCCGAAGCGGACCGCCGCGTCGCCCAGGAGCGCTCGGATGCCGAGGCGTATGCGGTGAAGGCGCAGGCCGAGGCGCGTGAGGCGTCCGCCTCCGCCGAGGCAGCGGCCGTCCGGATGAAGGCCGAGGCCGAAGCCGCCGCAGTTCGCGTGCAGGCGGAAGCCGAAGCAGAGGCGATCCGCCTTCGCGGTAACGCGGTTGCGGAGGCCGTCGCCGCCGAGGCGGCTGCGCTGCGCGAGAACCAGGACGCGATCCTCGCGAAGGAGATCATCGGTCAGCTGCCGCAGCTCATGGCGGAGTTCGCCAAGGGCTACGAGAAGATCGGCACCATCACCCTGATCGGCGGCGACAGCGCGGCGACACACATGGCGCGCGAGCAGTCGACGAGCCTCACGGCGACGTTCGAGAGCGTCAAGGCGGCCACCGGATTGGACCTCGGGGCGGTCGTGCAGGGCCGTTCCTTCGGCCGCGGCGTCGCAGAGGGCACCGGCATCGCAGAGGGAACCCAAGTGACCACCACGGCCGTCGACCCGGAGCCCGCCACCTCCTGATCTTGCCGACGGTGTGGCTGGACGGGGCTATCCGAACGTCTCGAGAGCGTGACGAAACGCCTCTCTCGAGGCCATCGTGTTCTCGGTGATCATCAGCGCATTGTCGCCGACTCGCCTCGTGTGCTCGCCGCGGCAGGGGATCGTGACGATCTTGGTCATCCCTGCTCGCCAGGCTCGCACGACGGCGTCGACGTCACGTCGCAACGGGCTGTCTTCGAACGAAATGCGGCGGGCTGCGATCTTCGCCTCGAAGTCTACTTGGTCCCAGTCGCGATGCGATGGGCGGTCGAGCGCGTCGGGTCCGAACTGATCCCGCCACGTAGGGCCGACGATTTCCTGAAGCGCGTCGAGGCGTTCGCGCGAGCCATTCACCGTCTGCCTGAGGCGCTCGTGCAGCGCCGGATCGGATTCTCTCCCCGCGTGCCGCGCGGCCGCGACCCACAGCAGTGGCCAGGCGTTCTCCCACTCCTGCAACGTGGGCGCCGGCGGCTGGTCGACCGGATCGACACGAGGCGTGTCACTGAGCAGTGGAGGCAGGTCGTCACCGTGCGGGCGGAGTGCGTAGGCCTCTCTGATCCACAGCAGCTCGAGCAACGGGGCGGCCCTGTCCTCGACCGAGATCACCATGTCGTGCGGCCACGGGTTTGCGGGGATCGGGTTGGTGGATCGCATGTTCCTCCGCTCGAAGACTCGACCATCGTGGCGGAAAGTCGGCCGCCTCGGAAGCGCCCTACCAGATCTGGGGACGAGCGGTCGATCGGGCTCGCCGACAGTGGCGCTCCGCGACCGCTGTCACTTGGCGGCGACGTTGAATACCGGGAAGTCACGCTCGTTCGCCTGTTCGTGGCCGTCTCCGTTCAGGGAATCCGCGAAGGGGACAGCGCCGAAGGGTGCGCCCCCGAGGGCTTCGACACCACCACGGAACTGCCGCAGCAGGGAACCGCGAGCTTCATGCGATTCGTGTCGAGGGAAGACCACGTCAGCGTGTACGTCTACGACAGGGCCGCCAACGTGAGCGGCACGCAGGGTTGAGGTTTCTTCGCGCCCCGCTCAGCTCGGCGAACGGCGCACCCGGTACCGCAGATGAAGTACCCGGTCGCCCTGAATCACCACCTCGGGATCCTCCAACAGCTGCTGCGCGTCAACCGGCCCGAAGTAGCGCTTGCCGGATCCGAGCACCACGGGTGCGACATCCATGCGCACCTCGTCGACCAGACCCGCGGCGAGCACTTGACCACCGACGTCGCCGGCAGCGACCTCGATGATGCGGCCGCCCGCAAGCTCCTGCGCCTTGGCCATGGCGGCCTCGACGCCGTCGACGAAGTGAAACGGCGCCTCCGGGTTCCAGCCCTCGGGCGGCGGCCGGTGTGTCACCACGACCACATGCTCGACCCCGCTGGGCGGCGTCCCGTCCCAGCCATCCGTCAAGTCGAACACGTGGCGGCCGACGACCGTCACCCCGATCTGGTCCCAGTAGGGCCGGACATAGTCGTAGGACGCCTGCGACACCTTCAATACACCGCTGTCGTCCAACGCCACGTCCCCGCTGAGCAACCAGTCGAACAGTGGTCCGGGCTCATCATTCTCGTCTGCAATGAAGCCGTCCACCGACACCGAGCTGTACATGACGACTTTGCCCATGGCGCACCCAACTCCTCTGCTTGGTGCCCCAAATTAGCGGGTCCGCGGCTTCCCGTCAGCGCAAGTCGCGCCGCAGCGGAACGGCGACCGCGACGCATGCCGCCGCCGCGGCATAGGCGAGCAGAACGAGCGCACCGATCGTCGGCGACGTCGGCAGGGTCGACGTCGTCGGGAGCTGCGCGGCGATGGCATCACTCAGGAAGGTGAAGTCGGTGAGGGCAGCCGTCGCACCTCCTGGGAGGTAGGGATGGATCGCGTTCACGCCGGGGATGATCATGAGCACGTGCTCGAGGAAGTAGAAGTACCCGAGCACGACGCCGACGGCGAGCAGCTGATGGCGTGCGAGTGCGCCGATGGCGACGCCGAGGATCATGTAGACGACGGCCGCCAGCGAGAGACGTCCGAGCAGCGTGACGAGTCCGACCATGGGGACCCCGAGCTCGATGCCCTGTAGTGCCGCGCCGCCCACCACGGCTGCACCCGCGAAGAGCGAGGCGACGAGCCCGTAGGCGATGCCGAGCGCGCCGAAGACGACGAGCTTCGCGGCGAGCACTCGCCCGCGGCGAGGAGCGGCGAGGAAGGTCGTGCCGATGGTGTGGTGCCGGTACTCGCTCGTGACGGCGATCGTGCCGATGAGCGCCGGCACGAAGAGCAGCAGGCCGCTCATACCCACGACGATGCCGACGCCTTCGACGGTGTCGAGTCCGGGCAACGGCGGCGTGGCGTTCTCGGGGCCGACGAGGGCCAGCAGGCCGGTCAGAGCGCCGCCGCTGCCCGCGGCGATGATGAGCGACCACATCGGGAGCCGGGTCGCGAAGAGTTTCGTGAACTCGCCTCGGATCAGCCGATTCATGCGTGGACTCCTTCGGTGCGTGTTGCTCCGGATGCTGCGGGTGCGGTGGGGGAAGCGGCCCCGGATGTGAGCCGCAGAAATGCCTCCTCGAGGCTGGTGCCGTGCGCGGTGAACTCCGCGAGCGGACCTTCCCACGCCACGTGTCCCCGATCGATCAGCACGAGGTCGTCGACGGCGTGCTGGAGTTCCGTGAGGACGTGGCTCGAGAGCAGGACCGTGCGACCGTCGGCGGCGAACTCGCGCAGGAAGGTGCGCAGCCAGACGATTCCCGCCGGGTCGAGCCCGTTCGACGGCTCGTCGAGTACCAGTACGTCCGGATCTCCGAGGAGTGCCGTGGCGAGGGACAGCCGCTGCCGCATGCCGGTCGAGAAAGAGCCCACACGACGGTCGAGATATGCGGAGATGCCGGTGAGCTCAGCCACTCGCTCCGCATTCGACGTCTCATGCCCGCCGAGCGCGGCGTACGTGCGGAGGTGTCCGCGCGCCGTCATCCCGGGATGGGCGGCGGCGATGTCTAGCACGGCCCCCACTGTGCCGGAGGGGTCATCGAGTTCGCGGTACCAGGCGCCGCCGATGAGGGCCGTTCCCGCATCGGGGAGGGTGAGGCCCAGCAGCATCCGGAGGGTCGTGGACTTGCCCGCCCCGTTGGGACCGAGGAACCCTGTGACCCGCCCGGGACGCGCGCCGAAGGTCACGTCGCTCACGGCGTCCACGCCCGCGAAGCGCTTGGCGAGTCCGGAGACCTGGATGCCTGTGCCGCTCATCGCCGAACCCGCTTCGCGAGCTCGCCGAAGACGGCACCAGCGTGCCGGTCGCTCACGAGGAGCTCTACCGAGTAGCCGCGGCGTCCGGTCAAAGGCCTCCCAGCCCGGGAAGTCGACATGAAGGTCGAGGTGTCGAGTCGAATGGCAGTCATCAGGGTGTTCCTCTCACTGACGTACGCTGGGTCAGTCAGTGAGAATGTTATCACCGTGAGAATGGTTGGCGTGCCGTGTCGAAGAACTCGCCCATCGCCGATGTCGTCATGCATCCCGTGCGGCTCCGGATCATCCAGCAACTCGGCACCCGCCAGGTCACGACCGCGGATCTTCGCGCCGCCATGCCGGATGTCCCGCAAGCGACGCTCTACCGTCATGTCGCCGCGCTCGTCGAAGCCGACATCCTCGCGGTCGTGGAGGAGCGGCGGGTGCGCGGCGCGATCGAGCGAACGTTCACCCTGGGTGGAAGGATGGCGCACGTCGACCAAGCAGAGCTCCGGGAGATGAGCGAACAGGAGTTGCGCCAGTCGTTCCTGACGTTCATCGCCCACCTCGGGGAGACGTTCGATCGCGCGAGCACTTCGGATGCCGATGGCGATTACCGCGACTTCCTCGGCTTCGGCGAAGTGCAGTTGCACGTCACCACCGCCGACCTCAGCGAAATCCAGGCCCGCCTGAGCGAGCTGCTCGCGCCCTACCTGTCCGCCACAGGTCCAGAACACCGTACCGTGACATTCGCCACAGCCCTGATACCCGAACCGCCTCGCCGAGCCTGAGACTGGCCAGCGGTTCAGGACCGAGGGAGGCGTCATCCGCCGTCGATGCCCGGCGTGGACTCGCCTCGGCAGCTAGCCCATTGTTCCCCTCGAACTCCTTCACATGGTCGGCGTGGGCCCGGCGGCCCGCTCGAGCGCAGGTGTCCTCAGCGGATCGCTCCGGGCGGGATGCGTCAGCCGCCGATCCACCCGATGTTGGCTGAATGGAGCCCGTTGGGCGGATGCGGGGACTCACTCTCACCGCCGGATCCGAGCATGGACCGCGTGAGTTGCTGGCGTGAATCCATCAGGCGGTTCAGTTCGCCGACGAGGTCCTCGTCGCGGGGGTCGCGCTCGTCTTGTAGCGCGCGGAGCACACTTCGCCGCATCAACTCCTTCGCGAAAGAGCCTGTCGTCCCTTCGGCTCGTTCCGCAGCGGCCTCGAGTGCCGCATCCGAGTACGGGAGGCCGTGCGCATAGCGACGGAACAAACGACGCCGTTCCGCCGGTGCGGGAAGGGGAACCTCGACGGCGAGATCGACCCTGCCCGGTCGCTCCGCGAGGGCACGCTCGAGCACTTCGACTCTGTTGGTCGTCATGATGAAGGCCACGTCGGCGTCGCCATCCAGGCCGTCGAGGGCGTCGAGCACTTCGAACAGCAACGGTTGAGGAGAACCGTGACGCTCCATGGCGACGAGGTCGATGTCTTCGAGCACGACGAGAGCGGGCTGAAACGTGCGCGCGATCTCGGCGGCCGCGCTGATGAAGCGGATGCTCGACCCGGTGAGGACCACGGCGGTGATGTCGGGTGTCTCGGTGAGGAGGTGACGGACGGTGAGGGTCTTGCCCGTCCCGGGTGGGCCGTACAGCAGCACGCCGCGCTTCAGGTGCTGACCCGCTCGCTTCAGGGCGTCACTCCGTTCACCGATCGTGATCACGTGCTGGACGATCTCTTCGAGCACGCCCTCCCCGAGCACGATGTCGTCGGCGGCGACTGACGGTCGCTGCACGAAGGTGGCGCCGGCGTCGCGGCCGTACTCCGTGGCTTGAAATGACAGCACCTGGCCGCGGAGAACGCTGCGCTCGATCATCGTTCGCCGGAGTGTCTCGAGGAAGCCGGTGACAACCTCATCGTCGGCACCCATCACCTCCACAACCGCGGCCGGCCTGCCGAACTGGGGAGCGGCAGCCCGCTGCGCGAGCACGATGGGCGCGCCCTCGAAGTGCAGCAGCCGCACGCCGAGCGACACCACTCTCGTGCTCGCACTCGGGCCTGTCGCCCGCTCCGTGTAGTCCACCGGGCCCGGTGCATAACGTGCGTGAGCGTTGGTGATCCACTCTGCCAGCGCTTGGTGATGCCTCTGATCTCCGCCGGTGACGCCGATGAGGCGCCCCTCGCCCTGCTCTCCCAACGCGTTCAACGCGACATCCGCATCGACCAGCCGGTGGTCGGCGATGTGCTCCACAACCACCGAAACTTGCGACGCGTCGGTCCCCAGATGGTCGCTGATCACATCGCCCAAGGGCGTGCGGGAAGGTGACAATTCGCTCGCAGCCAATTGGTTCACTCGATGGAGGTAGCTGGATACTGCGCGCATCAGATCGCGATCATCGTCCTGCAACATGGCACGACTCTTTCACACGCTCGCGACACGACATCACACGTTGAAGTGACGCGGATCGCCCACCGGCTGACGGCGGGCAGAATCCTCTCGGCTCTTTGCACGACGCGAACCCGCTAGCGGTACTTCTCCAGCAGCTCGAGGTCGTGGATGTCCGCAGCACGAAGCTCGTACCCGTTGCGGAAGCGCAGTTGTTGGGAGACTGAAAGGCAAGGGATCACCGAGCCGTCGATCGTCCCCACGGCGAATCCGTCCGACGCATAGACGAAGGTGTCCCCACCCAGGCCGGCCTGCTGCCCGCTGCCGTCTTCGGCGAACGCCACCGGGTGGACGTCGACGACTCGCCCGTCCGGAGCGGTCAGTTCGAGCCGAGAAGGCGCCCAGTCGGTTGTGATCACGAAACCCCGCTCGCCGAGCAGTTCGAGGAAAGAGGGGAGATCGCGGATGTCGACGGCCACGTCCATGTCGTCGTGTGCTCGCGTCTGACGTCCCACGATGGCGTCGACGGCCCAGCCGCCGGCCAGCCATACTCTCAGTCCCGCGGCCGCGAAGGCCCGAAACAGATCGACAACCTGGCTGCCCTCCACGGCTCTACCGACCGTTCGGCCGACCTACCAGATGGTGCCGCCGCCGAGCGAAATGCCGCCCCACGTGAGCGCAATGAAGATCGCGGCGAACACGACGGGAGCGATGCCCTTGCCGTTGCGCGCGAGTCCCTTGAGGAGGGCGATCACGGCGAGGACTGCCGCGACGATGGAAAGGCCGCCGCCCAGAATCAATCCGATGAACAGGGGGATGGGCATGAGCACGAGGCCGGCCAGCGCGAACCAGAACGCGGCCCAGGCCGTGGGGTTGGAGCGGCGTTCGACGGAGGAAGACATGCGTCCATTATCTCGTGCTCGTTCCCACAGCCCCGGAGCAGGGCGGCCGCGCCGCATGATCTTCTCCGGCGCAACTCGCAAGGGGGTGCGTCCGAGGCAGGAGCTATCCTCCCGTCATGGCCAGCCGTGTGAACAAGCCGGAGCTGCACGTGGACACGGTCGCGGACTGGGAAGCCTGGTTGAACTCGGACCCCGACCCGAGCGGGGTCCGGCTACGACTGCGGAAGAAGGCGTCGACCCGACCTGGGATCACGTACGCCGAGGCGCTCGATGTCGCGCTGTGCTTCGGGTGGATCGATGGGCAGTCGCAGTCCCTCGACGCCGACTTCTACCTGCAGACCTTCACGCCACGACGGCAGCGAAGCATCTGGTCGAAGGTCAACATCGGTCACGTGACCCGGCTGATCGAGGAAGGCCGGATGCGGCCCCAAGGCCAGCTCGAGATCGACCGCGCCAAGGCGGACGGACGGTGGGACAACGCGTATCGGCAACGCGACGGCGACCTCCCCGTGGAGCTGCAGGAAGCCCTGAACGCAGACCCGGAGGTCGCCAAGGCCTTCGCGAGCCAGTCGGCGCAGAACCGATTCGCGATGGCCTTCCGCGTGGGCAACCTCAAACGGCCGGCTTCGCGAGCCGCACGCGTCGCCGAGTACGTCGAGATGCTCAAACGAGGCGACACCCTGCATTGACGACCGCCGAGCAGAGCCGACCACCCCATGGATACCCCCTAGACGGCCGCCTTCGGTCCTTGGCGGGGGCGAGGGACGAGGGACGGTTGATGTGCCGGCGGGTCTCTGGGACCGTACTTGCATGAAGGATCTCCCATCCTCGCTTCCCGCAGCCGAGACCGGCTATGTCGAACTCGGTCAACTGCGCATGTACTACGAAGTCCATGGCGATGTCACCGACGGCACACCGCTGGTGCTGCTGCACGGCGGTCTCTTCGACATCGAGCAGCAGTTCGGTGCGCTCATCCCCCACCTCGCGGTGGGGCGGAGAGTCGTCGCGGTGGACTTCCAGGGGCACGGCCGCACGAACGACATCGACCGGCCGTTCTCTGCGGCGGCGTTCGCCGACGACGTGCTGGGCGTGCTCGACCACCTCGGCATCGGACGCGCCGACATCTTCGGCTTCAGCGTCGGCGGGGCTGTCGCGCTCGACCTCGCGATCGACCACCCGGAACGGGTCAGGCGGCTCATCGTCTCATCCACGTCGTTCGCCGCGTCGGGCATGCGCGGTTCTGAGAACGCGGAGGCGGTCGGCGCGATGACCGTCGACATGATCGCCGGCACGCCGATGGAAGCCGCTTATCTCGCGAAGTCGCCCCATCCCGACCTGCAACATCTCCAGGTGCTTCTCGACAAGCTCGGCGCGACGTACGAGCGCGGGTTCCCTGATCGCACCGAAGCGGAGATTCGCGCGATCGCGGCACCGACGCTCATCACCGTAGGCGACGCCGACATGGTCTCTCTCGAGCATGCCGTTGAGTTTCTGCGCCTCCGCGGCGGTGACGTGAATGGCGACTTCGTCGGCGTTCCGGCATCCCAGCTCGCAGTGTTTCCGGGCACGACCCACTTCTTCGGGCTGGCGCGAACCGACCTGGTCCGCGACGTGGTCGTCGGATTCCTCGACGACGCCCCCGCCTAGGCGTCACCGCGACAGCCGCCGTCCGCGACCGCAGGCGCCCGGCCGGCGCATTCTGCGGCGCCGAGGTGCATCCGAATCGACGCGAGCGAGAGAACAACCTCATAGCGGGTGAACACCTACCCGCCACACAGGAGGGGACAGTCCAATGAAGCGCATTCTCGCTACCGGAGCCATCGTCGTTCTCGCCGTCTTCGGCGTCGCCGGTACCGCCAACGCCGCGCCCGCAGACGCTGCCTGCTTCGGCCAGGTGCACAAGACGATCAACACCGAGGGGGCCCTCGGGTTCACCAACGTCGGAGACGTCGTACAGGCGGTCGGCGGACAGGTCAAGAACGACATCGCGCGGGGGCTCTGCGGCGGCTGAAGGCCGTAGCTCTCCCGCAGCGCTGTGGACGGCTCGGACGCATCGCGTCCGAGCCGTCCACTCGTCCTGGCCTGCCCGCTTCACGGTGACGACTGAACCCGCCTCTCCGCCGGCGCGGGCGGGTGAACAGGCAGTGCATCCCGTACGCTGTCGCGCGTGGCTCACTCGCCGTCGCTCGCCCGCGCATGGATCGGAACGATCGTGTTCCTCTTCCTCGCGCCGGGCATCGTCGCGGGGCTCGTCCCCTGGCTCATCACGGGCTGGCAATGGCACGACTGGGGCGACGCGGCGTGGATCTTCTTGCCCGTCGGGTGGATCTTCATCGCCCTCGGTGTGGCATTCCTCCTGTATGCCTTCGCCTTGTTCGCCGTGCATCGGGGAACGCCTGCACCCGTCGCTCCCACCCAGACGCTCGTCGTCACCGGTGTGTATCGCTTCGTGCGCAATCCGATGTACCTCGCGGTGCTCGCGATCATCCTGGGGCAGGCGCTGCTGTTCGGCAGCTGGTGGCTCGTCCTGTATGCAGGCATCGCCCTCACCGCGGTCGTCGCGTTCGTGAAGGGCTACGAGGAGCCGACCCTCACGAGCACCTACGGCGAGCAGTATCTCGAGTATCGGCGCAACGTACCGGGGTGGTGGCCGCGGCTCACTCGATGGCGAGCATGACCCGGCCTTGAGCCGCCGGCCGAGGGATACCGAGGTGGCGCTGCTACGTGAGAAGCATCGGCAGGAGCTGTAGACCGATGGCGCTCGCAACGTATCGATGGCGCCGGTTGCTCGTCAGCTGAGCGGCCCAATCGAAGACACCGATGTCGACGATCTCTTGGAAGCTGCCCACTCGGTCATGCACCCCGTACCCGACGCGGAGCCCGTGGTAATAGCGCGACTCGAGGGACTCCTCGCGAATCGCTACGTCGGGTAACGTCCCTTCGAGCGCGGTGCGAACGCGTGGGCCGATCGCAGGCAGGACATCGTTCGATCGAACGACGACGACAGGTCGCTGCCACGCCAGGCCGTGAGTCTCCGCCGCGGATTCGAGCAGCCGCCGGTACACGCGAAGGTGCGCGACCACCGCCGCCACTTCGAATCCATCCTCCGGCAGGCCGACACCGGCGTCGGCGAGCATCAGCAGTCGAAAGTGCTTGGTGCGCCCGTTGTCCTGCCCCATCGGCTGCATCCTGAGCAGTTGATGCACCGTGCACAGACGGACATGCTCAGCGGCGTCGCGGCGGAGGCGCGCGGCGCACTCGAGCGCCAACACGTTCGTCGCGTCCGACACGACCTCGGTTCCACGAATCGTCGAAAGGATGCGGTCCTGGGAGCCCGTTGCAAGCACCGACACCGCACCGAGCGGGGCCACCGGCGACAGCAGCAGCGCTTCGTATTCCGTCGCAGCCTCGAGTGCCAGCGAGTCGTACGCAACGCTCGTGCGAAGGTCCACGGGACTGGGACGCACTGTCGGATCCACCGCCCACTGCGCAAGCAGATCCGACGGACGCCGCTTGCCCGCTTCAGATCGAGCCGCCGCGAGCAATTCCCCGCGACGGCTGCTGGGCGAAGTGCGCCCGCGATGCTCCATCGACTCATCATTCATTCGATCGAGGTGCGACACAACCGACCTCAAGCCGGTCTAGGGAATCCGCTGCAACCCCGGTCGGTCGCCGCTCGCGTTTCGGCCCTCGAAGCGGCGCGCGCCGTCGCCGCGGCTCAGGCGACGCGGAGCTCCTCGGGCTCGACCACCACGTCGACCAGGGCGCCGTTGCGCCAGACGGTCATCTCCATCCGCCGCCCGATGGCTCCCGCGACCATGCGGCGCTGCAGCGCGGTGGGGTCGGCGATCGCCACGCCGTCCAGTGACAGCACGATGTCGCCCGCGCGGGCGCCAGCGGCGGCGGCGGGGCTCTTCGCGACGACCGAGACCACCTGCATCCCGACCCGCGCCCCGGCCTTCGCCGCCACGTCGGGTCCGAGCGGGACCGTCGCGCCGGCGATGCCCAGCCAGGCTCGCCGCACGCGGCCGGTGGTGCGCAGGGCATCGATGATCTCACGCGTCGTGGCGTTGATGGGCACGGCGAGCCCGAGCCCGATGCCGGCCACGGCGGTGTTCACGCCGACCATCCGGCCGGCACTGTCGGCCAGCACGCCGCCGCTGTTGCCGGGATTGAGTGCGGCGTCGGTCTGGATGACCTCGTCGATCACGCGCCCCGAACGTGTCGGAAGCGATCGTCCGAGCGCTGACACGATGCCGGCCGTCACGCTCCCTGAGAAGCCGCGCGGGTTGCCCAGCGCGACCACCAGCTGCCCGACTCCGAGGGCCGCGGCATCCCCCATACGGACCGGCGGCGGTGTCGGTCCGTCGGCGTGCAGGACGGCGAGGTCCGAGAGCGGGTCGGCACCGATGACGGACGCCGCCGCCACGCTGCCGTCGGGGAAGGCCAGCTCGACCCCGACCGCTGCCTCGACCACGTGGGCGCTCGTGAGGAGGTGTCCTCCATCGGTGATGACCGAGGCGCTGCCCGCGCCCATCCCCTGACGAGTCCGCACACTGACCGCAGCCACCGAAGGCAGCACGGTCTGCGCGACGCGCATCACCGTCGATGAGTACGCGTCGAGCGCCTCACTGTCGTCCATGCGACCAGTGTCGACCTCTCGGGGGCCGCACGGCGCGAGTTCGCGCACGGCGGAAGCGCGAGCCGACGCAGCCCGTGAGACCGCCGAGCGTCAGTCCTCGGGACCTGCCGCCTGCGACGAGCCGGCCGACGCGTCCCACCAGTCGAGCACGCGCGTGCCCATCAAGGTGAGCCAGCGCGACGGCTCCCCGTCGCCGGCGTCGACACCGAACCAGGTCCGCCCTGGGAGCGGCGTCGTCTGCAGCCATGTGCCGTCGGGCTGCCGGGCCGCCCGCACCACCTCGACCGCCTCGGCGAGCCGCGGATCGGGCGCCGTGCCTTCGAACAGCGCGACGTCGCGGAAGTGGTCGAGGGCGGCGAGCGCGCTGTACCGGTGCCGGTTCGGGTAGACGAAGCGGGTCACGAATTCGCCGACGACCTCGCCCGTGCTCGCGCGGAACATGAGGCGCCGCGACAGCAGGTACTCCTCGCCGCCGTGGCGCGCCTCGCGCATGCTCGTATCGCCGGTGATCCGCTCGTACGCGAGCATGCCGCGCGCGGCGTTCAGCGTCGAGTGGAACGACGAGCGGACGGAGTCGCCCTCCTCGGCCTCGCAGTTCCAGCCGCCGTCGGCCAGGCGATGCTCGGGGAACCATGCGACGAGCCTCGACACGTCGGCGCCGAGCCACGCGCCGGAGGCGAGCGTGTAGGAGTTGATGCAGACGTCGACCTCGCCGCCCCAGTACGGCAGGTCCTCGTACTCCCACCGGCTGTTGGCTGCGAGCTTCTCCGCGGTCCCGTCGAGCACTTCGGCGTCCACGCCCCACTCCCGCAGGTCTTTGAGCACCCACGTCGTCGCGACCCAGGGCTGACCCGGCGCCTCCGCCTCGGCGCTGCCGAAGAAGCCCGACGGGAAGAAGGCGCCCCCGGCCCATTGGCCGTCGGCATCCTGCTCCGCCAGGAGCCGGGCGCCGAAACCCTCCGTCGCGACGCGCGCGCGTGTGGCCTCCCAGACACCGGGCGGAGCGTCAGCGAGGTCTCTCTCCACCTGCCAGCGCAGCGCCGGGTCGGAATCGAGCAGCCAGTCGAGCACGGGTCGCGGCGTGGACATGAGGGCAGAGTACCGAGGGCCGCCGACGTGGCACAGGCCACGGCGTCCGCCCGTCTGGATACTGTGAGGATCGTTGCCGGCGGCGCACCGGCGAGGGAGGATTGCCCGATGCCCATCGTCGACAACGGCGTGTACGTCGCCGGACAGCGGATCAAGAATCCGACGAGCCTGGCCGAGACGTTCGAGTACACGCGCGCTCAGCATGGAATGGCCTGGATCGGGCTGTTCCGCCCCACGCCCGAGGAGATCACGCAGGTCGCCGACGAGTTCTCGCTGCACTCGCTCGCCGTCGAGGATGCACTGACGGGCCACCAGCGGTCGAAGCTCGAGCGGTACGGCGACATCCTCTTCATCGTGCTGCGCCCCGCGCGGTACATCGACGAGACCGAGACGGTCGAGTTCGGCGAGCTGCACGTGTTCGTCGGCCCGGACTTCATCGTGACGATCCGCCACGCCGAGTCGCCCGACCTGAGCCGGGTGCGCCAGCGCATGGAGCGCGATCCCCAGCTGCTCGCCCTGGGGCCCGAGGCCGTGCTCTACGCGATCCTCGACGAGGTGGTCGACGAGTACACGCCGGTGATCGAGGGCGTCGAGAACGACATCGACGAGATCGAGGACGCCCTGTTCGAGAACGGCGGGGTCACGCTCTCCAAGCGCATCTACGACCTGTCGCGCGAGGTGATCACGCTGCAGCGCGCGGTCGCGCCGCTCGCCGACATGCTCGAGGCCCTTCAGCGCGGGGCACCGAAGTACGAGGTCGACCTCGAGCTGCAGCGGTCGCTGCGCGACGTGCACGACCACGCGCTGCGGATCATCGACAAGGCCGCGGCGTTCCGCTCGATCCTCGACAACGCGCTCACCGTCAACGCCACGATCGTCACGCAGCGCCAGACCGACACCGCGCTGCTGCAGAACGAGCAGGTGAAGAAGATCTCGGGCTGGGCGGCGATCCTGTTCGGTCCCACGCTCGTCGGCACGATCTACGGCATGAACTTCGTGTACATGCCCGAGCTGGAATGGCCGCTGGGCTACCCGATGGCGCTCGCCCTCATGGCGGCGACGAGCGTGACGCTGTACTGGGTCTTCCGCAGACGGCACTGGCTCTGACGACCGCGCGCGGCCGTCGAACGACGGCCGCGCGCGTCCGTCAGCCGACGAGCTCTTCGAGCTTCTTTGCGAGCTCTTCGCTGGTGTGCGTCTCCTGCTGGAGGTTGTCGGTCAGCAGCGTGACGGCGTCGGCCGCACCCTGGGCGCGGGTGGCGAGGATCAGCGACCGGTACGCCGAGATCTCGTAGTGCTCGTTGCCGAGCGCCGCCGACAGCGTCACCTGGTCGCGCAGCGCCGGCGCGGAGCGCGCGATGAGCGACTCGGCCTGCTTGGCGATGCCCTTCGTGCTGGGCGATGCGGCCGTGGACTCCGGCAGTTCGAGCACCCGGAACACTTTGCGGAGGTTCTCGATCTGCTCGCGCGTCTCGTCGGCGTGGTGATGGAACGTCTTCTTCACGTCCTGCGAACGGGCGGCCTGCTCGAGTTCGCCCAGTGCGGCGAGGGAGTCCTCCTCCATCGTCATGGCGGTGCGCAACTGGAAGCGCAGCAGGTCGGCGGGCGATTCGAGTGTGGTCTGCGACATGGCATCTCCTTTTCCGGATGCCGAGACTCTATGCAACCGGCACCGCCGGGGGCACGGGGGTTGCGGCCGGCCGCGCGCTTTCGCTATGAGTCGCCCTCGCCGGGCGCGCCGTCGGCGGACTCGGCCTGCCACGACCGCCACAGGGCCGCGTATTCGCCGTCCATAGCGACGAGCTCGTCGTGCGCTCCGGACTCCACGATCCGCCCGTCGCGCATGACGATGATGCGGTCGGCGTCGCGGGCGGTGTGGAGGCGGTGGGCGATGGCGATCACCGTCCGGCCCTCGAGGACGCGGTCGAGCGACTGCTCGAGGCCGCGCGCCGCACGCGGGTCGAGGAGCGAGGTCGCCTCGTCGAGCACCAGCGTGTGCGGATCGAGGAGCACCAGCCGCGCGAGAGCGACCTGCTGTGCCTGGGCGGGCGTCAGCACGACCCCGCCCGAGCCCACCTCGGTGTCGATCCCGTGCGGCATCGCGCGCACCCATCGCAGCGCCCCGACGACCTGCAGCGCCTCTTCGAGCTCGCTGTCGCGCGCGGAGGGAGCCGCCAGTCGCAGGTTGTCGGCCAGCGTGCCGACGAACACGTGCTGCTCCTGGGTCACGAGGGCCACATGCTCGCGCAGCACGTCGAGCGGCATGCGCATGACGTCGGCGCCGCCGACCGTCACGGCGCCGGCGGACGGCGCCGTGATGCCCGTGAGCAGGCGGGCGAGCGTGGACTTGCCCGACCCCGACGGCCCGACGATCGCGACGCGTTCGCCGATCCGCGGCTCGAGCTCCACACCCTGCAGCACGTCGACTCCGGGCCGGTACGAGAAGCGGATGCCGCGCGCCGCGAGCTGCTCGCCTTCGGGGGTCTCGTCGGCACCGGGCCGGTCGGTCGGCACCTCGGCGACCCCGACGATGCGCGCGAGCGCGGTGGTGCCGACCTGCAGCCGGTCCATCCAGTTCACGAGTTCCTCGACCGGCCCGGTGAGCTGCATGGCGTAGAGGGCGATGGAGGTGACGTCGCCGACGCTCGCGACGCCCTGTCCCATGAGGAAGGCGCCCCACAGCAGCACCGCGATCACCGGGAACAGGAAGCCGAGGGTGGTGAGCGGATACCAGATGCTCCGGAGTCCCAGCGTGTAGCGCTCGGCCTGCGCGCGGCCGGCGAGCGCGCGGTCGATCTTGAGGCGCTGCGCGGGCGCGAGGTCGAGTGCATCGATGGTGCGCGCACCCTCGACGGTCTCGTTGATGACGCCGACGAGCCGTCCGTACGACGCGAGCTGGCGGCGGTATCCAGGTCCCGAGCGCTTCATGTACCAGCGGGTGCTCAGCGCGATCAGGGGCACGCCCACGAGGAGTGCGGGCGCGACGAGTGGGCTGATGATGAAGGCCGCACCCAGTGTCAGGATCACGGTCATCGTCGTGACGAGGATCCTCGGCACACCGAAGCGCACGGTCTGCGCCACCGCGTCGACGTCGCTCGTCGTACGGGAGAGGAGGTCGCCGGTGCCGGCGCGCTCCACGACAGCGAGCGGAAGCGATGTGACGGTGGCCAGGAAGTCCTCTCGCAGCTGGGCGAAGACGCCCTCCCCCAGCCGCAGCGACCAGAGCTGGGCGAAGCGGGTCACGAAGGCCTGTACGATCACCGCGCCGGCGAGAGCGGCGAACATGACGTCGATGGTGGCCATGTCGGCGGTGCCCGAGGTGAGCGCGTCGATCATGCGACCGATCAGCCAGGGGCCGACGAGTCCGGCGAGCGCGGCAGCAGCGTGCAGCGCGATCACGAGCAGGAGCTCGCCGCGATGACGGCGCACGAGGGTGCGCGCGACCTCGCGGATCTTCTCGCCGCCGGCGACCGGGAGCGTGCCGTCACTCATCGCCGGGCTCCTCTCGCGCGGTGCGGATGGCGCCGGTCTCGGTGGCACGCGCCCACAGCGTGTCGATCGACCCGGTCCAGGGGGCGTCGAGCTCCTCGCCAGCGGTCGGCTCGGCGTCGCTGGTCGTGCGTGCCACGATGCGGCGGTAGCGGGCACCGACGGCGTCGTCGCGCCGCAGCAGCTCGGCGTGGGTGCCCGAGCCGACGACGCGGCCGCCGCGCAGGACGTGGATGACGTCGACGCGATCCAGCATCAACGGGCTCGCCGTGACCAGTACCGTCGTGCGCCCTCGCCGCGCGCGGTGCAGGCGCGAGGCGATCGTCGCCTCGGTATTGGCGTCGAGCGCACTCGTCGGCTCGATCAGCACCAGAACCTCGGCGTCCGTCAGCAGTGCACGCGCCAGACTGAGCCGCTGGCGCTGGCCGCCCGACAGCACGCTCGCGCGCTCGGGGACGTGCTCCTCGAGGCCGCCGGGCAGTGCCTGCACGGCGTCGTCCGCCGCCGCGACGCCGAGTGCCTGGTCGATCCGGGCGCGCCGTGCCGTCGGCGACGGTGCGCGCTCGGGCGCGCGGATGCTCTGGGTGTCGAGGCCGTCACGCAGGCGTCCGGTGAACAGGTGAGGTGTGGCGTCGCTCACCACGATGCGCCGCCGTACGTCCTGCACCGGCACCCGGGTGTGATCCACGCCGCCCCAGAGCACGGGCGCGATGGTGTGCTGGCGGTCGTCGAAGCGCCCGAGCCGGGTGGCGACTTCGGCCGCGGCATCCGGATCCTCATCGACGAGTGCCGTGAACAGCCCCGGCGCGATGACGGCACCCGAGGCGACGTCGACGATCTCGGCGCTGCCGGGCGGCGCCGACTGCGGATCCTCGGGGTCCTGCACCGCGCGCTGGACGCGCAGCACGTCGAGCACGCGCCCGGTCGCGACGAACCCGCGCGCGAACGCCTGGCTCGCCTCGACGGTCGTGCGCAGCGGCACGATGAGGAAGACCGAGTAGCCGTAGAAGGTGACGAGCTCGCCGGGGCTGATCTCACCGGCGAGCACGAGCCGCGCCCCGAACCACACCACCGCCGCGACGAAGAGCCCGGGCAGCAGGATCTGCAGCCCGTCGAGCCACGAGCCCAGCCGGGCCACGTCCACCGCTCGACGGCGCAGGTCGCCGGAGCGCCGGGCGTACCGCTCGACGAACTGGTCCTCGCCGCCGATGCCGCGCAGCACGCGGAGACCGACCACGGTGTCGGCGGCCAGATCGGTGAGCGCGCCCTGCTCGCGGCGCCACGCCGCCTGCCGCCTCGCGAGCGGACGCACGAAGAGCGACAGCACGGCCACGAGCACCGGCATCCCGAGCAGCACGAAAAGGCCCAGCGCGGGCGACGTGAGCATCGAGATGAGTCCGACCGCGACGTAGGCGACCACGCCGCCCGAGAACCGTGCCGTCACGTCGAACATCTCGCCGACGCGCAGCGCGTCGTTCGCGACGGTCGAGGCGACCTCCCCCGCCGAGCTGTCGGCGGCGATGGCGGCACCCGTCTCGGCGCTGTGATAGCCGATGATGCGCGAGACGCCCAGCGACGACCGCAGCCAGTTCAGCACCGCCATCCTGTGGCGCAGCACGGCGAACAGGGCCTGAGCGACGGCGACGACGGCGAGAGCCGCGCACCAGGGCAGCACCCCCTGCAGCCCGGCGGCGAGGCCGCCGTCGATGGCACGGCCGAGCAGGAACGGCCAGATCACCTGGCACAGCATCCACAGCACGCCGAAGACGACACCGCCGACGAGCGTGGCGGGCTGACGCGCCGCCTGCCACAGCAGCAGCCGCAGCGGCGACCCGGTGGGCGCCTGAAGGGAGCTCACGGGCGGAGGCTCCTTCCCTTCTCGGCGAACGCTCCGGTCATGGTCGGCACCGCCCCGTCATCGCCCGGCCAGCACGACGTCGGTCGTTCCCGCGGCGGGCACCTCGACCTGCGTCGGCTCGTCGTCGGCGCGCGTGACGACCGCAGCGACGTCCTGGTCCGAGATGTTGCGCAGCCGCGCCCGCACCTCGCCGTCGGGCGTCGGGCGCAGCTCGACGAGCAGGGCGTCGGCAGGAGTGATGTCGAGCGGCGGTCGGAACGTGGAAGCCGGCGGCGCGGTCGTGTGCCGGGCGTGCAGCGGCTCGAGCAGGTCGCGGCCGTAGCGGCGCACGCCCGCCGCGGTCGGCGACACCGCCGGGCGGAAGCGGTACCGGAACCGGTGCGTGATCTCCTGCCGCGCCTGGAAGTTCGTGAAGTGCAGGTTGTTCATGAGCCAGCTGTGGACGTGTCCTGCCTCGGCGTCGAGCTCGCGCGCCCAGGCGCCGGTATGGGGGCCGCCCACCTGCACCAGCGGGGCGTCGGTCGAGCCCCACAGGATGCCGCCGCCGGCCGGGCCGCGCACCCCGACCGCATGCTGGATCGAGTACCAGTCCTTGCTCGTGTCAGGAAGCTGCTCACGGTCGGCAGCGAATACCGCCCCGGCCGTCTCGAGCAGGAACTCCGGCTCCTCCACCGCGAAGGGGAAGGTGACGAACACGCTCTCGGGCTCGAACCGCTCGGGCTTGCTGAGCAGCACCTCCAGGTCGATGTCTGCCGAGCCGTCGGCGATCACGAGGGTGGTCACGACGCTCGGGATGCCGGGCGCCGACGTCTCCCACCGGATCTCGGTGACCCCCGCGGCTCGACGCACGCGCACCGGTGCGTCGCCGGTCGCGACGAGCCGATCGAACCCGGGACCGGGATGGTCGGGGTGGAAGAGCTTGGGCGAGGTCGTGATCATCGGATGCCGCGACCCGGCCTCCACGACCTCGTCCACGACCGCGCCGAGCGCCGCCGGCGCCGACGGGTCGACGAGCTCGCGTCCGTCGGTCGTGTCGACGAGCGACACGACTCCGCCGCGCGAGGGGTCGACGGTGACCCGATACCGGCCGGCGGCGACGGGCCCCACCGGGATCTCCTCCTCGACCGGTTCGGGCACCGGGAGCACGGCGACGCCGAACGGGCCGACGTCGGCGAGGAGTCGGGCGCGGCGCTGCCCGCCGATCTCGACATCGACCAGCTCACGGCGGCGGGCCTCGGTCGGGTTGACTACGACGACGGCGTCGGCGGGCGGCACACCGGTGCCCGGGGACGAGGCCGGTGCCGCGGCATCCGTCCGTCCCGACACGGTCGGCGACAGATCGGGCCGCCCGTCCGCGTAGGCGTAGCGGAACCAGCCCTCGATCGCGAGGTCGCGGGCGTGGTCGAACGCGTCGTAGGCGAACGCAGACTTCGCGTTGTGGTGCGAGTGGCTGAAGGTCGAGTGCGGCTTGGAGTACGTCTCCCAGCTGCCCCAGGTGTGCTCGCCGTACAGCAGCAGCTGCTCGTCGATGTGGTCAAGGGTCTCGGCGATCTCTGCGTCGGAGCGCAGCCGCACCGGTCCGCGGCGGTAGCCGAGCACGTCGAAGTGCGGCACGGTGCCGTCGCCGGCGAGCCGGGCGAGCGAGAGCGTGCTCTGCGCGGCGCGCGCGAACGTGCGGGCCTCGCGGTAGACGGCGACCTCGCGCGCGGTCGAGCCGTGCCCGTGCGACCACCAGTCCGCCCACTCGCCCCGCACCGTGGGGATCTCGAACCCGGCTGCCTCAGCCTCGAGGGCGTCCATGGCCTCGTCGATCGTCGCTGTCCGCATGGGCCGCTCGGGATGCCGGGCGTTCCAGTGGCGCACGACCTGCAGGAACAGCGCGGTCGGCCAGCGGTTGTCGTTGCCCGCATGGACGACCGCGGTACGCCACGGGTAGTCGTCCCGGCGCTCGAGCTCGTCGACGAAGGCGGCGATGCACTGCTCGGCCAGGTCGACATCGCCGTCGACGATCCCCCACTCCTCGCCGAACCCGTAGTGCGTCGACAGCCACACGAAGACGCGGCGGCCGGAGGGTCCCTCCCACCAGAATCCGCTGGGCTGGACGAACGGCGGCCGGCCGTGATCGGGGTTCAGCGCCATGACCAGCCGGGTGATCCCGGCATCCGTCATCTGATCCACCAGGCCCCACGCCAGGCCGTTGACGTCGCCGTGCTGCTCGGTGCGGATGCCGACCCCGGCGGCCCGGATGCGCTCCAACTGCTCGTAACCCGCGTCGAACTCGAAGGTGCTCGGCAGCTGCGTCATGTTGAGGTACCCGCCGGTGACCGAGATCGTGCCCGACGCGGACAGGTCGGCGAGCCGGCGGACCTGTTCAGGGGCGGCGCGGCGCAGGAACGTCAGCACCGGGCGGGCGACCTCGAACGTCCAGCGGAAGGCGTCGGGCCCGTCGCCGGGGTGCTCGTCGGCGAGCTCCAGCACCCGGTCGACGATGCGTCCGTGCATCCGGTCGATCAGGCGAGGGCTGTTGGTGTAGCCGACGTCGTGGTGGGTGTGGCCGAGGAGGAGGATCTCTCGGATCGCCATGGTGCGGAAAGTCCGTTCCGGGTCGTGGTCTGGTGAAGTCGTCGTCTGAAGCGAGAGAGGGGAGAGCGCCGTCAGCCGTCCGGCGCTGCGGAGGGGCAAGGGATGGGGGCGGGCCGACCGAAGTCGACCCGCCCCCGTTTCCCCCCAGGAAGGCGAGCTCCGCAGGTCAGCCGGCGGTCGCGTTCTCGTACGCCCGCATGGCCGCCGCCTGCGCGTCGGCGAGCGCCTCTTCCGGCGTCTTGTCGCCGAGCATGGCCGCGGTGATGGCGTTGTTCAGCTCGTTCTGGATGTCCTGGCCTGCGGGCGAGGAGCCGAACGACTGACCGTAGTCCAGCACGTCGTAGTACGTCGCTATGGTCTGGTCGAACCCGGCGTTGCCGCTCTCGACGACGTACTGCTCGCGGATCGACTGGTCCGGACCCGGCGAACCGGTGAACAGGCCGGTGTTGATGCCGCCGTCCTCCTCGCGCGTCGCCGCGCGGGCCTCACCGGCGGCGTTCCACGCGTCCTCGCCGGTCAGGTTGATCATCCACGCGCAGGCTGCGGTGGGGTTCTCGGCACCGACCGGGATCACGAATGCCGTTCCACCTGCGACGGAGAAGGGGTTGCCCTCGCTGTCCTTGAACGGCACCGCCTCGATCTGGATCTGGTCGACGTACGGCGACAGCACGTTCGGGTACCACTGGGCGTTGACCTGCGCGCCCACCTGGTCGGCGACGAACTGGTTGTTCTCGCCGAACGTGTCGAACGAGTCGGTGAAGCTCTTCACCGAGGCGTAGCCGCCCTGCGCGTCGTTGATCTGCTTGAGCAGGTCGATGCCGGCGATGTTGCTCGGGTCGTCGAGCGTGGGCGCGCCCTTGTCGTCGATGAGCTGGCCGCCCATGCCGAGGATCCACAGCGCACCCTGACCGGTCGAGACCGGGTCGAAGCCGAGGCGGCTCGGAACGCCGCCCGACTCCTGGTACATCTTGCCGATCGCGCCCAGGAGCGCCTCCGGGTTGGAGGTGTCGATCTCTTCGGTGGTGACGCCCGCCTCGTCCATCACCCGCTTGTTGAGGATGATCGCCGGGGGCTGGTAGAACTGCGGCACCGCCCAGACCTCGTCGTCATAGCGGATGTCGTCCACGACGAACGGGTACCAGTAGTCGTCGGGCGTGACGTCGTGCGCTTCGAAGCAGGCGTCCAGCGGGATGATCAGGTCCTGTGCCGCGTACTGCGTCACATAGCGCCGGTCCATCTGCACGACGTCGGGCACGTCGCCGCTCGCGATGCGAGTGGTGAACTTCTGGGCGTCGAAGGCCGTCGCATCGAGCTCGACGTCCACGTCGCTCAGCTGCTCGTTCGCGTAGTCCACGCGCGACTGGCCGACGTCGTCGGCGTTCTCGAAGCCCCATGCCGTGAGCGACCCGGTCGGTTCGGCATCGAAGTCGACGTCACCGCCCGTACCGCCGCCGCCGTTGCCGCCGCCTCCGCAGCCGGCGAGGAGGACAGCGGATGCCGCGAGTGCGGCCATTCCGATCATGCGCTTGCGCATCTGTTTCCCTTTCGATCGGGGCAGCCTCGTCGCCACCACCGCGTGAGCAGGCTCCGTGTGGGAACCTTCCCACACACCGTAGTCATGCTCCGCGCGGCGAGGCAATGATGCTGCCCGCGTATTTATTGGTTTGTGATGTGTACGTTGTGGAATCGATGTCAGCCGCGGTGCGGCATCCGTCTCATCCCTTCCGACCCTGCGTCGCGACGCCCTCGATGAAGTAGCGCTGTCCGAAGGCGAAGATGATCAGCATCGGCACGGTGACGAGGAAGGACGCCACCATGACGTACTGGTAGTCGCCCTGGCCGCCGGCGGTGGGGCTGTACTTGGTCATGGCGTAGGCGATGCCCAACGGTGCCGTGAACTCGTCGACCGTGCCGGCGTTGAGGTAGATCAGGGCGGCCTGCAGGTTGTTCCAGCTGGCCTGGAACTCGAAGAGGAACACGATGATGAACGACGGGATCGACAGCGGCATCGCGATGCGCCAGAACAGCCCCCAGTAGCTGGCGCCGTCCAGGCGTGCCGCCTCGAACAGCTCCTTGGGAAGCCCCAGGTAGAACTGCCGCTGGAGGAAGATGTAGAAGGCCGAGCCGAACAGGTTCATGCCCCACAGCGGCACCCACGTGCCGAGGAAGCCCGTCTCCTTCCAGATCAGGTAGATCGGGATCATGGTCACCGCGCCCGGGAGCATCATCGTCGCGAGCACCAGGCCGAAGAGAAGCCCGCGACCCGGGAACTTGAAGTACGCGAACCCGAACGCGACGATCGAGCTCGAGATCGCCACGGTTCCGGCAGCCAGCACCGCGATGGCGACGCTGTTCCACATCCAGCTCAGGAGGGGCAGCTGGTTCCACACCTCGACGTAGTTCTCGGGCATCCACGTCTTGGGGATGAGCGCGTTGTCGAACACCTCGCCGCGCGGCTTCAGGCTCGCCGAGATCAGCCACACGAACGGGTAGAGGAACAGCAGGCCGAAGCCGATGAGGACGGCCGTCAGGACGATGCGGCCGACGAGGGTCTTGGGCCGTGCGAAATGCCGGCGCCAGCGCGAGCGCTTCGGCACGGTGACCGCGACGGTCGCCGCCTCGGGCACGGGCCGGGCGACGCCCGGAGTCTGCAGCGACGCCGACATCAGCGGTCTCCCTCGTAGTAGACGAAACGGTTTCCGAACTTAACCTGGATGACGGTGATGATCATGATGATCACGAACAGCAGCCAGGCCATCGCGGCGGCGAAGCCGAAGTTGAACTGGCGGAACGCCTGCTGGAACAGATAGATCGCATAGAAGAGGGATGCCTCGGGCGACGCGTTGCTCTGATCTCGCCAGAACAGCAGGAAGGCCTGGTCGAACACCTGGAACGCAGCGATCGAGAGCACGATGACGTTGAAGAACATCGCGCCGGAGATCATCGGCAGCGTGATCGCGAAGAACTTCCGGACCGCTCCCGCACCGTCGAGTGAGGCGACCTCGTACAGCTCGACGGGCACGTTCTTGAGGGCGGCGAGGAAGATCACCATCGTGCCGGCGACCGTCCACAGCGTCATGATCACGATGCTCGGCTTCACCCACGCGGGGTCGACCAGCCACTGAGGACCCTCGATGCCGAAGATCCGCAGGAACTGGTTGATCGCGCCGGAGTTGCCGTTGAGCATCAGGAAGAAGACGGCGGCCGTGGCGACGGCGGGCGTCATCTTCGGAAGGTAGTAGAGCGTGCGCCAGAAGCCGGCCGCGCGTGCGGCTCGGTTGAGCAGCATGGCGAGGGCGAGGGCGAAGATGATCTCCAGCGGCACCGCCATCACGACGTAGAAGAGCGTGTTCGCGAGGGCGACGCCGACGCGGGGATCCTCGAAGAGGTTCGCGTAGTTCTGGAAGCCGACCGGCTTCGCCGTGTTGGTGGCGAGGTTGTAGTTGCTGAACGAGATGTACAGGCTGTAGACCATCGCTCCCGCGGTGAACACGAGGAAGCCGATGATCCAGGGCGAGATGAACAGGTAGCCGGCCAGGGCCTCGCGCTTGTTGTAGTGCGTCTTGACCTTGCGGGCGCGCTCCCTGCGGCGGGCACGGCCGGCGCGACCGCGGCCGTCCCGCTCGTCGGACGCCTCCTTCAGCGCCTCGACGACGGCATCGTTCTGCGGGGTCGTGATGCTCATCGCGAGCCCCCGCTCGATGCGTCGGCCGGAGGAATCCTGTTCGTCATCTCATTCTCCACGTCGAGATGTGGCATCGTTACCACATGCCAGTGACTATACGTCTCCGCGTCCTCTTCCCGCAACCGCACGGGGTCGGGGAGCGACTGCTGCGGACTCTGTGCGGCGGGTGTCCGACGGGCACGACGCCCAGTGTCGGGGGCGGTCATGCCGCGATGGTAGGCACGCTGCACCGCGCGATCACGGGGCTTGCGCGAGTGCGGTGTCGTGTGCTTCTCCAAGGGGTGTCATGGTGATATCGGCGGATGTCGCGGTATGCGCGGCGGGCTCGGCTACACCGATGTCGGCGACATCCGCGCGCTCGGCGGCATGGCGGCCGAGTTCCGCGCCCGGTCGCCGAGCACTACGGCGTACCCGCGAGGAGCGCCGGCCCGCGGTGTCCGCGTTGTCCACAGCCTCGGATTCGCCGCCGCATCAGCACATCTGCGCGTGAGAGTGTTGCTGCATGGTTGGTCTCGCCGGCTCCCGCTCGACGATCGTGCCGGGCGTGCTGCCGCGCTTCACCACGGTGATCCCGCGATGACGACGGGCCAGCATCCGCCAGACGAGCTGTCGGACTTCGCCGACCTCATACGCGACGAGCAGGAGTACGCCGATCGCCGCAGCGCCATCGACCCTCGCGTGCGGCGCGCCCGCCGCCGCCGAGGGTGGATCATCACCGCCGTCGTCTTCGCGCTGCTGTTCGGCACCGCGGGCGGGTATGTCGGCTGGGCGCTCACCGCCCCGGTCGCCGCGCCGGCCGCGGTCTCCCGGACGCCGGCGGTCCCCCCGTCCGCGGCTGCGACCCTCACCCTTCCGACGACGGGCGCTTCGGCGATCAGCGTGGCTGGCGGCGAGGTTTACCTCGGCCCGGGCGCGAGCGGCATCTGGGCGACGAGCGGAACCGACGAACCCCGCTCGATCGCGAGCATCACCAAGCTGATCACCGCGCTCGTCATCCTCGACGCCCGACCGCTCGCCGATGCCGGCGACCCCGGCCCCACGATCACCTTCGACAAGGCCGATCACGACCTCTACGACAAGTACTACGTGATGGGCGCCACGATCGCGGCCATGCCCACGGGCAGCACGATGTCACTCCGCGACGCTCTGGCGACGATGCTCATCCCCTCGGCCAGCAACTACGCGGAAGCCGTGTCGACCTGGGCGTTCGGCTCGCAGGGAGCCTTCCTGTCAGCGACCCGGAGATGGCTCGCCGCGAACGGCCTCGCCGGCACCACGATCGTCGAACCGACGGGCATCAGCGCTTCGAACACCAGCACACCGAGCGACCTCATCACCCTCGGCAAGCTCGCGGCCGCCAACCCGACGATCGCGCAGATCGTCGCGACCCCGTCGCTGTCGCTGCCGGGGCCCGGGGGCATGTCCAGCACCAACGGCCTCCTCGGCACCAACGGGATCACGGGGCTGAAGACGGGCAACCTGGGCGAGAACAGCTACAACCTGCTGTACTCCGCCACGCTCGACGTCGGCGCGGCCGAACCGCTCACCGTCATCGGCGTCGTGCTGGGCGGCGCCACCCGCGAGTCGGTCAACCTCGACGTCGTCCGCACGCTGAACAGCATCCGGGCCGGCTTCCATCAGGTACCCGTGGTGGCGAGCGGACTCGAGGTCGGCTCGTATTCGACTCCCTGGGGGTCCACGGCCCGCCTGATCGTCGCCGACGACGCGTCGATCTTCACGTGGTCCGACACCCCGATCACCATCACGATGGACACGACGATGCCGAAGACCTACCGGGACGGCGAAGTGGTCGGGAGCCTGACGTGGACGGCGGGCCCGAACACGGTGAGCGTGCCGCTCAAGGTCGACGGAAGCATCGTGCCGCCCACCGACTGGTGGCGCCTGACCCACCCCGCGGAACTCGGCGAGGAGTGATCCTGCACCGACCCCGGTGTGCTGATGCCGTCCCGCTCCTATGATGTCGCCGTGGAGACGCTGAAGGCGGATGTCGTGCAGGACATCCGGTTCGCGCGCTCTCGGGACGGGGTCGGGATCGCGTATGCCGTGCACGGGTCCGGGCCGCCGCTGCTCATCGACGCGTGCTGGCTGAGCCACCTTCAATTCGACTGGGAGAGCCCGGTCTGGCGCCACTACCTCGTCGAATTGGGGAAGATCGCTACTGTCATCCGCTACGACGAGCGCGGTCATGGGCTGTCGGACCGCGGTGTCACCGACCACAGTCTGGAAGCGCGCGTCGGCGACCTGGAGGCGGTCGTCGAAGATGCGGGGCTCGACCGGTTCGCACTCATGGCGATGGCGCAAGGCGGTCCCGTGGCCATCGAGTATGCCGCGCTGCACCCTGAGCGGCTCACGCGCCTGGTGTTCTATGGGAGCTACTCGGGCGCTCAGGCGGCGGCGAGTCCCGAGGAACTCGAGCTCCTTGCGGCGTTCGAGGCGCTGATCAAGGTCGGATGGGCCCGTCCGACATCCGAGTTCCGCCGCGTCTTCAGCAGCATGATGATCCCGGGCGGCACCGAAGAGCAGATGCGGTGGCTCGACGACCTGCAAGCGCGCGCCTGCGACACGGAGACGGCGGTCATCTCACGCTCACAGCGCCAGGTCACGGATTCGACGTGGCGCCTGCCCGAGCTCGACCTTCCGACGCTCGTCATCCACAGTCGCGGAGATCAGATGAACGATTTCCACCACGCACGAGACCTCGCGGCAGGGATCAAGGGCGCGCGGCTCGTGGGGCTGGACAGCAACAACCACATCGTTCTGGCTGACGAACCGGCATGGCCGGCGTTCCTGCGCGAGATCGCAGCCTTCATCGAGCCGGACCAGCAGGGCAGGCCAGAGGCCATCGCTGACGACGTCGCGGCCCTGGTCACGCGGCGGGAACTCGACATCCTCCGGCTGGCGGCTGCCGGTTACGACAACGACGCCATCGCAGCAGAGCTGTTCCTGTCGGTGCGCACAGTCGAACGACACCTGCAGAACGCCTACGCGAAGCTCGGGTTGAGCGGGCGTACTGCGCGCACTGCGGCCGTCGCCCGGCTCCTCTCCGGCGCGTAGCGCGTACGCGTCAGCCGCCAGCGACACTCCGGTGGCGGGGACTTCTTGCGCGCCGGCGCCGATGTGATGAGAGGTAGGCCGTTCCTACCGTTGTGACATCAACCACCCATAGGAGGAACCAGATGTCATCCTTTTCCCGCACCAACACGTTGACGGCGACTGATGAGGACCGCGCACTCAAGGCGAAGCACGCTGCGATGTGGGCAAGCGGAAGCTATCCCACCGTCGTCGAGGAAGTCGTGCACGCACTCGGCGGCATCCTCGTCGAGGCGATCGATGTCCGCCCGGGGCAGCGCGTTCTCGACGTGGCCGCCGGCACTGGCACATCGGCGATCCCCTCCGCGCTGCGCGGTGCCCAGGTCGTCGCCACCGATCTCACGCCGGAGCTCCTCGCCGTCGGCCGGGCCGCGGCAGAGGAGCAGGGAGTCGACCTGACGTGGCAGACCGCCGATGCCGAGGCGCTGCCGTTCGCGGACAGCGACTTCGACGTCGTCATGTCGAGCATCGGCGTGATGTTCGCACCACATCATGAGCTGGCGGCCGATGAGCTCGTCCGCGTCTGCCGTCCCGGCGGAACGATCGGGGTGCTCAGCTGGACGCCGAACGGCTTCATCGGACAGCTCTTCGCCACCATGAAGCCGTACGCGCCGCCGCCGCCGGCCGGTGCCTCACCTGCGCCGCTGTGGGGCAGCGTCGAGCACGTCCGGAAACTCTTCGGCGACCGCGTCGACGACCTCGTCGCGCACCAGCAGAACCTGCGGGTCGACCGGTTCGTCGACGGGGCGCAGCTGCGCGACTTCTTCAAGGCGAACTACGGCCCGACGATCGCGGTCTACCGGTTCATCGCCGACGATCCCGAGAAGGTCTCCGCCCTCGACGCGGAGATGGCTGCGCTCGCGGACCGGTTCTTCCACGACGGCGTCATGTCGTGGGAGTACCTCATCGTCACCGCGACCCGTCGTTAGGGGCAGACCATGCTGCATCCGCTGATGTACGAGGGGCTTCTGCCCGACAGCCGTCAGGTCAGTCGCGACGCCGCGCGCCGCCACATGATCCTCGCTCGCCGCGAGGAGCGGGGCGACGCACGGCGACCTCGCCTCCGGGCCTGGCGGGGTCGCGTGCAGACGTGGCGGGCGCGGCTGCGGCCTTCACGACCTATCCCGCAGGGCTGATCCTCCCCGTCGTCCGCTCCGGATTCTGGACCGTGGGGTTCGTCGGCATCCGACCCACCGGGAAAGCCCGCGTCACCTTCCGAGGGACGCGGGCTTTCCCGCGTCGGCAGCCGCATCGGCGTCGCGACGCGCGACCGCGTGTTCTCGCTGAGCGTGCAGGCGCACCGTCGGTCGATCAGCCCCAGGCCGTCGCGGGATCAAGCTGCCGCGCCTCCCGGCGGTCGAGGGCGAGGGCGAGTTCGGCGGCCGCCTCGAGCTCCTCGCACAGGTCGACCGCGCGGAGCAGATCGGCGGCGCAGACCACGCTTCCGTGGTTGGCGAGCAGCATGACGTGTGCATCCGTGGCCGCGCGCGCGACGCCGTCTGCGAGCGCTGCCGAACCGGGTGGCGCGTAGTCCACGAGTCGCACGCGGCCCAATGTGCGCAGCCGGTAAGGCGTGTACGCGGGCAGCGGATCGGCGCCGGGCGCACAGACCAGGCACGACACGGCGGTCGCCGCCCGTGAGTGCAGATGGATCACGGCCTGGGCGTCCGGGCGCACCTGGTACGCCGCCACGTGGAGGCCCCACTCCTTCGTCGGCGCGGGACCCGCCACCGGGGTGCCGTCGAGACGCAGCTCGGCGATGTCGTCGGTCGTCAGCCGACGTAGCGACGAGCCCGTGGGGGTGATGAGGATGCGGTCGCCGACCCGCACACTGGCATTCCCCGAGCTGCCGGGCGACAGCCCCGCCGCCGCCACAGCACGGCAGGCGTCGACAAGGTCCTGGGCGTTCATCGGTCCTCCTCGAAGGCTGCGGCGAAGAAGTCGGTTCCGCCGAAGTTGCCGGATTTGAAACAGAGGTCGAGCACGCGGCCCCGAGCGTCCGCGGCCGTCGTCCACGGCACCCCCGGCGCAGCGACCCGGCGCACGCGAAGGGTCGACACCCCGAGCGCGGCGGCGACGGCTCCTGAGGTCTCGCCTCCGGCGACCAGGATCCGCCGCACATCGCAATCGGCGATCGCCGCAACGGCGATGCGTGACAAGGCGTCCTCGACAAGGCCTGCGGCGCGCTCACGCCCCCAGCGCTCCTGCACGTGGGCTACGGCAGCGGGCTCGGCGGTCGCCGAGACGAGGGGGACGGCACGGGAAGCCAGCGGCGTGCTGCCGACGTGCCTGGCGTCGGCGAAGGTGGCGTCGATGAAGGCGAGCGCGTCCGCGACGGCCGCGTCCGGGTCGACGGCAAGGGCGTCGACATCCAGATCCCAGCGCGGTCCGGTGTGCGCGGCGACCTGTGCGCGCGTGCGCTCGGACCCGCTTCCCGAGAGGATCAGCGCCCGGCCGGGCGGCGGAGGCGCCACGGCGGGTGCCGGCCCCGAGGCGAGCCGCCGGGCGAGGGCGACGGCGAGTCCCGCCGCCCCTCCCAGCACCAGATCGTCGGATGCCGCCACGGCGGCGGCTGCGGCATCCAGGTCCTCATCGGTCACTGCGTCGAGGAGGACGTGACGCACCCCGTCGGCACGGAGCATGCGGAGGGCGTCGGCGACCGCGTCCGGACCGGAGCGCACCTCTTCTATCGACACGAGGCCGACCCGATGCGGCGTCTGCCGGCCGAGCACGCGCACCAGGTCGGGATCGCGCATGGGGGTGAGGGGATGCTGGGCGAGCGAGGACTCCGACAGCAGCCGGTCCCCGACGAACAGATGACCCCGATGCATGGTGCGCCCCACGGCGGGAGTCACCGGCGTGCCGACGGAGGCACCGGCACCCGTCTCCTCCAGGAGCGCATCGGCGACGGGGCCGATGTTGCCACGCTCGGTGGAGTCGAACGTCGAGCAGTACTTCTGGTACAGCCGCCGTGCGCCCCACGAGCGGAGGAGCCGCGCGGCCGCCGCGCTCTCGCCGACCGCCTGCGCGGGCGGAGCGGTGCGCGACTTCAGCGCCACGATCACGCATTCCTCCGAGGCGGGAACATCAGGATCGGGAACCCCCAGCCGCACCTCGGTCCCGAGGCCGACGGCGGTCACGCCGGCGGCGACGTCGCACGCACCGGTGATGTCGTCGGCGATGACGCCGAGCTCGACGGTCATTCGGCGATCCTCACGGCGATACCCGCCGCCTCGAGCCCTGCCAGGACGTCGCGATCGGCGCGGGCGTCGGTGATGAGGAGGTCCACGGCGTCGAGGGCGGCGATGCGCACGACGGACGTCTTGCCGAGCTTGCCGGCGTCGGCAAGCAGCACGACGCGTGCCGACTGGCGGGCGAGCAGCCGCTTGATCGCCGCATCCAGCACATTCGTGCCCCAGAGACCGCCGAGCCCGACCGCCGTCGCCGACAGCAGCGCGACGTCGCACCTCACCCCCTGAAGCGCCTCTTCGGCGATGGGTCCGGCGAAGCACCGGGTGTCGGGCTGATAGTGGCCGCCCGCGGCGATGAGTCGAGGCTCGGGCTCGCGCGCGAGGGTCTCGATCACCGGGAGGGAGTGGGTGACGATCGTGCAGCCCTGCAGCAGCGGTGCGACGGCGGCGACAGTGGTCCCCGCATCGAGAGCGACCACCTCGGCACCCTGCGCCTCCACCGCGGCGAGCCGGGCGATGGCGCGCTTCTCGGCAGCCCCGACCGCGTCGCGGCGCTCGAACGGCACTCCGGCCGACGCGATCGTGGCCCCTCCCGCCACGCGGCGCAGGACCCCTTCCTCCTCCAGGAGGCGCAGGTCGCGCCGCACCGTCATCTCCGAGACGCCGAGGCGCTGGGCGACGTCGGCCGACGAGATGTAGCCGCCGTCGGCGACGAGGCGTTCGAGTTCTGCGCGCCGTTCCGGCGCTCCCGCGTACCGCATGGTCGCTCCTTCCGCGTGCTCTCGATCCTGATGATTATCGAACACATTTGGCAAATCTGTTCAAAATGTCACAAACTAGGTCCGTGACACTCGTCCTGGGATTGGACATCGGGAGCACGTCGACGAAGGCCGTCCTCGTCGACGTGGCCGACGACGTCATCGTCCTGCATGTCGCCCGGGCGTCCACGCCCACCGATGCGGTCGAACTGGTCGCGACCACGGCAGCGCTCCTCCGCGCCTGCGTCTCGGCGGCGAACCGGCCGATCGCGGCCCTCGGCATCGCCTCCATGGCCGAGAGCGGCGCGGCTCTGGGCGCGGACGGCACTCCCCTGACGCCGCTGCTGCGCTGGGATCGGCCGGTCGACCCGCGCCATCTCGACGACCTGCTCGCGCGGCATCCGGATCTGCCCTCCCGCACCGGGCTTCCCGCGACGACCAAGCCGGCGGCGGTCGCGCTCGCGGCGCTGCGCCGCGAGAACACCGAGGTCTTCACTGCCGTGCGGCACTGGGCCGGCGTCGCCGACCTCGTCGCCCACGCACTCACCGACGTGCGCGCGACCGACCACACCCTCGCCGCCCGCACGATGCTGGCGGGCGGGCGCGGCGACGCATGGGATGCCGCGGTGCTCGACACCGTCGGCATCGACGTCCGCATCCTGCCGGAGCTTCGCGCGCCGGGCGAGCCGGTCGCCGTCACCTCCGACGCCGCCGAGGCGTTCGGGCTGGGGCGCGGCATCCCGGTGTACATCGCGGGACACGATCATGCCGTCGGGGCGTGGGCCGCAGGCGTCCGCACGCCCGGCGCCGTGGCGGACTCCCTCGGCACCGCAGAAGCGGTCGTACGGGTGACCGACGACCTCAACGCGACTGCAGGCGCCGGGCGCGATGCGAGCGCGTCCCGCCGCCGCGAGACATCGGGCATCACCGCGAGAGCCGTGGCAGACGGGTTCGCCATCGGGCGCACCGTCGACGGCTCCGCGCTCACCATCCTCGGCGGCAGCCGCGCCTGCGGCGCGATGCTCGAGTGGTGGGATGGCGCGCACGACGGCGACGGCGTGCGCGCCCGGCTCGCCTCGCTTCCCGCCGACCCGTGGCCCGCGACGTCGATGACCGTGCTGCCGTACCCGTCCGGCCGGCAGTGCCCCGTCCCCCACCCGGGCGCCCGCGTCGCCGTGCGCGGCGCCGCCGCTGACCCGACGACTCGCGCGCGCGCCGTGCTCGAGGGGCTCGTCTTCCAGGCCCGCTGGATGCGCGAGACGATCGACGCCCTCGCCGGCTCCCCCGCCCGCGACGTCACGGTGCTCGGCTCGCTCGCCGACCGGATCCCCGCGTGGGCGCCGCTCACCGCCGCTGCCGGCACCCCCGCCTTCCGAGCTGCCACGACCGAACCGGTCGCCGCCGGCGCCGCTCTGCTCGCCGCCGTCCGCGCCGGCGCGGCATCCGACACGGTGTCGCTCGCGCGCGAAGCCGTCGCGCCGGCGCAGGCACCGCACCTCGACCACGCCTACCGGCGGTTCCTCCACGCCGCCACCGAAGGAGACTCATGACCACCCTCGACGCCATCGCCCGTCCGACGGGCGCATTCGCCATGGTCGCGATGGACCAGCGCGAGAGCCTGCGCCACATGTTCGACCTCGCCGGCCACGGCCGGCCCGCCGACGACGTGCTGATCGACTTCAAGGTCGCCGTCGCCGAGGAGCTCGGCCCGCACGCCTCGGGCTTCCTCGCCGACCGGCAGTTCGGCTTCGATCGTGTCAGCGCGGCTGTCCCGGCGTCGACGGGGCTGATCCTCGCGGTCGATGCGCTCGACCAGGCCGACGGCGGTCCCGTCGAAGACACCGCACTCGACGAGGAGGCGATCGCCGCCCTCCCCGAGGGCGTCGACGCGCTCAAGCTGCTGCTCATCTGGCGCCGCGACGAGCGCCGCGAAGCCCGCGTCGCCCTCGCCTCGCGCTTCATCGACGTCGCGCGCGAGCACGGGGTGCTCTCGGTGCTCGAGCCGGTCGTGCGCGCTGCGCCGGGCGAGACCGACTTCGACACGGATGCCGCCATCCGTGAGGCCGCCCGCGAGCTGGCCGACCTTCACCCCGACCTCTACAAGGCGCAGGTCCCGCTGGCGGGCACCGGCGACGAGGCGCAGCAGCGGGCGGCGAGCGCGGAGCTCAACGCCTGCATGTCGGGCCCATGGGTCGTGCTGTCGCAGGGCGTCGAGCGGGACCGCTTCGCCGACGCGGTGCGGGCGGCCTGCCTCGAGGGCGCCAGCGGCTTCCTCGCCGGCCGCGCGCTGTGGAGCGATGTCGTCGGCAGTTCCGACGTGCGGAGCGACCTCCGGGCGCGTTCGGTGGACCGCCTGAAGGTGCTCGGCGACATCGTCGACGAGACGGCACGGCCCTGGCAGGAGGCGTGATCGTGCGCGTCGGCGTGCTGCACACGGTTCCCGCGCTCGTGCCGGTGTTCCACGGGCTGCTCACCCGGCGACGCGACGACCTCGACATCGTGCACACCGCCGATCCGTCGCTGCTGTCGCGAGCCGTCGCGAACGGCATCACCGATGACGTCTCCGCCGACCTGCGCACCCACCTCGGCGCACTCCGCGAGGCGGGGGCGACCGCCGTGCTCGTCACCTGCTCGTCGATCGGCGAAGCGGCGACGGATGCCGCGGCCGCCGTGGGCGTGCCACTGGTACGCGTCGACGCGGCGATGGCGGCCGAGGCCGTGCGCCGGGCGCGCGCGGGGCGGGGACGCATCCTCGTGCTAGCGACGCTGGCGGCGACGCTCGGACCCACGAGCCGGCTGGTGCAGACGGCCGCGGGCGCGGCGGGCGAGGGGTTGACGACGGCCGCCGGGGCGGCGGATGTGGGCTCGGCGGCCGCGGGGTCACCGGATGTGGGCTCGGCGGTCGGCGGGTCGGTGGTCGAGGTGACGGCGCAGGTCGTGACCGATGCAGCCGATGCGCGAGCCGCAGGGGACCTTGCCCGGCACGACCGGCTCATCGCGGAGGCGATCGCCGATGCCGGCGACGTCGACGTCATCGTGCTGGCGCAGGCGTCGATGGCGAGCGGAGCCGGCGACGACGCCCGCGTGCTCACCTCTCCCGAGTCGGGCGCCACGCGGTTCGTCGAGAGCCTGCCGCAATGAGCGGCGTCTCACTTCTCACGTACGCGGATCGCCTGGCGGGTGATCTGCCGGGACTCGACCGCCTGCTGTCGAACGAGCTCTCGGTGTTCACCGGGGCGCACGTGCTGCCCTTCTTCACGCCGTTCGACGGCGACGACACCGGCTTCGACCCGATCGATCACACCGCGGTGGACCCTCGGCTCGGCTCGTGGGACGACATCCGCGGCATCGCCGCCGCCCGCGAGGTGACGGCCGATCTCATCGTCAACCACGTCTCGAACCGCTCGGCCGAGTTCGAGGACTGGCTCGCACGCGGAACGGCCTCACCGCACGACGGGATGTTCCTCACCTTCGACCGGGTGTTCCCGGACCGCGCGAGCGAGGCCGACATCACCGCCTTCTACCGGCCGCGTCCTGGGCTGCCCTTCACGCCCTATCGCGGCGCCGACGGCACGCGGCGGCTGGTGTGGACCACCTTCATGCCGTCGCAGATCGACATCGACGTCACGCATCCCGCGGGCCTTGCCTACCTCGAGCGGCTGGCCGACACCCTCGCGGCAGGCGGGGTCGGCACGGTGCGACTGGATGCCGTGGGCTACGCGGTGAAGACGCCGGGAACCGACTCGTTCATGACGCCCGAGACGCTCGACTTCGTGGCCCAAGCGGCCGCGCTCATCCGCGAGCGCGGCATGCGCGTGCTCGTGGAGGTCCACGCCCACTACTCGCAGCAACAGGCGATCGCTCCGCTCGTGGACCTCGTCTACGACTTCGCCCTTCCGCCACTGCTCCTGCACGCGCTGGGAACCGGCCGGAGTGATCGGCTGGCGTCGTGGCTCGGCATCCGTCCGGCCAATGCGGTCACCGTACTCGACACGCACGACGGCATCGGCGTCATCGACGCGGGCCCGTCGGGCGACCGCCCCGGGCTGCTGTCGCACGCTGAGATGGCCGAAGTCTTCCGTCACGCCCACGACGCGACGGGCGGACATTCGTCGGCGGCATCCGTCATCCCCGCGTGGTTGACCCTCCCCCACCAGATCAACGCGACGTTCTTCAGCGTGCTCGGGCGCGACACGAGACGGATGCTGCTGGCCCGCGCCGTGCAGATCTTCCTGCCCGGCGAGCCGCAGTTCTACTACGTCGGCGTGCTGGGCGGCGAGGACGACACCGCGCTGTTCGCGCGGACAGGTCAGGGCCGCGACGTCAACCGGCACGTCTACACGCCCGATGAGATCCGCCGTGCGCTCGCCACTGACGTCACGCGCGGCCAGCTCGCGCTCGCTGCGCTGCGGCGGCATCCGGTGTTCGATGGGGAGTTCTCGTGGGAGGCGCCGGACGACGCATCCCTGCTGTTGCGCTGGCGCGGGAGCGGGCACGAGGCCGTGCTGCGCGTGCGGTTCGACGACCCCGACTTCGAGATCACTCTCGACGGCGCGGCGGTCTCGTTGACCGGGTGACAGCCGAGGTCGAGGGCGACGGCGGTGCGCCCGGCATCCGTGAGCCGGAGCGCACTACCATTCCGAGGTGACCGAACAGACTGTGCAGCACACCCGGGCCGCCTACGACGAAGTGGCGGTCAGCTACGCCGAGATGCTGCCCGATACGCGGTACGAAGCGGCTCCCGAGCTCGCGATGGTGCAGCACTTCGTCGAGTCGATCCCGCAGCGACCGGCCGCGGTGCTCGACGCCGGCTGCGGCACCGGCCGCATGATCAGCCACCTGAGTGCTCTCGACCCCGAGCTGGTGATCGCCGGCAGTGATCTGTCCCCCGCGATGCTCGCCGAGGCCCGGTCGCGGCACCCGGCTCTCGAGCTCGTCGCCGCCGACAACGCCGTGCTTCCCTTCGCGGACGAGCGCTTCGACGGGGTCCTCGCCTGGTACTCGACCATCCACACGCCGCCGCACCGGCTCGCGACCGTCTTCGACGAGTTCCACCGGGTGCTCCGCCCCGGTGGAACTCTGCTGCTCGGCTACCAGGCGGGCACCGGACAGCGGCGCCTCGACAAGCCCTATGGACACGACGTCGACCTCGTCGCCTACCTCCACCACACGCCGTACGTGCGGAATGCCCTGGGCACCGCCGGCTTCCGCGTCACCGCGGTGCTCGATCGCGACGCCCGCGGCGCCTTCGAGAAGCACCCGCAGGGCGTCGTGCTCGCGGCCCGGCTTTGACAGGGGGGTGCCGGCGGACGGATGCCGGCGCCCGGCACGGGACCTCCGCCACAGGTCAGGCGAGATCGCCGTTTCGGGACGGATATCCACAGCCGCAAGAGGATGCTGACCAGGTCAGTTAGCGGGATGCGGCCAGGCGATGGCGGCCGGCGACGAAGTCCCCGACGCGAAGAGCGGACCGGCTCGCCGCACACGGGAGCGGATGAGTCGGTGAGGGGGTTGAGGGGGAAGACCTGGATGGCGGAAGCGATGTCAGACAGCGGATGCCGAGCCCTGCGGACTTCTCTCGCCCCGTCGCTCTCCACCCGCGGCGATCGACACGCGCTGTCCGATCTCGGCGAAGGCGGCCGTCAGCTCGGGCGGCTCGACCACCTCGACGTCCACCTCGAAGCGCAGCAGCAGCGCCGCCAGCGCACCCCACGACCACGCGCCCAGCTCGACGAGGCAGGAGTCGGCGCCGACGGGCTCGACGACGCCGTCGGAAACGAACGGGATGACCCGCGACGCGGGCGCCCGCAGCACCACCTTGCCTCGGCAGGGCCACTTCTCACCGTCCGTCGCGCCGCGGAAGCGGCCGCGCAGGAACGCGTGGGAATCGCCGCCGGGCACGACGCGCGGAGTGAAGCGCGCCCCGCGGTGCGATCGCAACGTCATCCGGTCGACGCGGTGGACGCGCCAGTCCTCGCGCCCGGCATCCCATCCGATGAGATACCAACGCCCCTGGGCGGCGATGAGGTGGTGCGGCTGAACGCGTCGCGGGACGGGCGAGAGATCAGCGCCCGGCCGGTCGCCGACCCGTGCGTAATCGAATCGCAGCTCTTCGCAGGCCCGGATCGCCGCCGACACCTCGACGAGCGTGTCCTGGGCCACCGGCACGGCGGCGTCGACCACCGTCGTGAATCGCAGCGCCTCCAGACGATGCCGCAGCCGCACCGGCATCACCTGACGCACCGACGTGAGCGCTCGCAGCGCGGCCTCCTCGATACCGGCGGCGGACAGCGCCGCCGCCTGCAGGGCGACCGACAGCGCCACCGCCTGCTCGTCGTCGAACAGCAACGGAGGCAGCTCGTCGCCGGCCTCGAGCCGGTATCCGCCGTCGGGACCCTTCGAGGCACGGATCCGGTAGCCCAGCTCACGCAGCCGGTCGACGTCACGCCGCACCGTGCGCGCACTCACGTCCAGCCGCTCCGCCAGCGCACGTCCCGGCCAGTCGCGTCGCGTCTGCAGCAGCGACAGCAGGGTGAGCACGCGAGACGAGGTCTTCGGCATCCGACGATCATCCCGCAAGTAGCGGACACTACCTGGCCTCTATGGAGGGAACCATCGATCGTGCGCCGCAGCGGCGCCATTACATCGAAACGAAGGAACGTCATGACCATCGCCGTCACCCCTCACCTCAACTTCCGCGGCTCGGCGCGGGAGGCGCTGGAGTTCTACCGTGCCGCCTTCGGCGGCGAGCTCGTCGTCATCACGTACGCCGACATGGGCGCGGCATCGCCCGAGACCGCCGACCACGTCGTCTGGGGACAGGTCTCCGGACCGAACGGCTTCCGGATCATGGCGTTCGACGTCTACCCGCACCTGCCGTGGGATCAGGGACAGAATGCCTTCTTCGTCTCGGTGCGCGGCACCGACCCCGAGGAACTGGGGGCCTCGTGGGAGAGGCTGAGCGACGGCGCCACCATCCTCCAGCCGCTCGCACCCTCCGACTGGGCGCCGCTGTACGGCCAGCTCACCGACCGGTTCGGCGTCACGTGGGTCCTCGACATCGCCGCGTCGCATACCGGGAGCTGATAGACGACAGTCCGGGGGGCGCTGCCGGCGAGACCCCCGGATTGTGCCCCGCGCGCGACGCCGTGCGCGCCGCCGCCTCGCCCACGGTGCCGAACCATCCGCCTCAGAACAGCTCGTGCAGCAATCCGAGGACGCGGTGGACGAGCTCCTCGCCCGCGCCGGGCGCGACGCGGCAGGCGTCGACGACCTCGTAGCCGCCCTCCTCGTGCGCGCGCCGCGTCGGCACGTACCAGAGCGCACCGTCGGTATACCCGACGACGAGCGTCATCGGTGCGGGCGACCGCTGCTTGATCGCGACGCCCAGCTCGCTGAACAGCTCCGCCGGCACGAACGCCAGGGCGAGATCGCCGATCCGCAGCACGGAGATGTCGGCGTCGATCGTCGGCGAGCGACCGTCGCGCAGCGCCGCCAGCACTGCCGCGGCCTCCGACATCCGCAGCTCGTGCCACCATTGCGCCGGGTCTCCCACCGCCGACGTGGCGACGACAGCCCGCACGTCGGCGAGGGCCGTCTCGGCTTCGCTGACGGATGCCGCGCCCCGGCGCGGGAGCGCGACCCGCTTCCGTCGCGACGCCAGAGGCGTGGACGGGGTCGCGTGGGCAGCGCCTGCGATCTGGACCGCCGCCACGCCCAGCGTCGTGCCGAGCTGTCGCGGCCACGACCAGTCGGGCCTCTTGTCGGGCGGATCGATGTCGCCGGCCGCCCCCTGGAGGAACAGTGCCCGCCCCCCGACCGCACGCTCGACGTCGGCGCGAAGAACGCCCGGGAAGTCGGCGCTGATGCTGCGCACGGAGCTCTCGAGCGACGACGGATGACACGCGTACGAGATCAGGGTCGCGACGCGCTCTGCGGGCGCTGGGCCGTCGGCGGCCTCGAAGCAGACCACGGCGAGCTCGGGATCCACGTGACCGCCGGGGTTCGGGGCGAGCTCGATGGAACCGTTCGGCCCCGGCCTGCGGCGATTGACGCCGAGCCGCACTTCGCCCCGGCCGGCGCGCACGCCGACGGCGACGCGGGCCGCGTCGGCATCGCGCACGCAGCGCGCGGCGGCGTCGCTCAGCCGGCCTCGATACGTCGCCGCGAGCGGATCCTGCCCACCGGGCATGTCGCCCGTCTCGCCGACCACCGGACCGTAGTGCGTGTGGCTGCACGACAGGAACACACGATCGGGCGAGATGCCGGTGGCGGTACGAATCGACTCCTTGAGCGCCGCCACGAGCTCATCGCTGTAGAGCCCTATGAGGTCGAGGGTCACGACGGCGTGCCGGGTGTCGCCCGGTGAACGGTCGTCGGCGAGCACGAGCGCGGTGGCCCAGAGGTCGTCATGCACTCCGGTCGCCGCGCCGCGCCCCACGAAGCCGGAGAGCGGGATGCCGATCGGCGGCGTGATCGGCACACGCGCGGTCCCGGCGGTCAACGCCATGGCCGCTCCCCTCGCCTCCCCCGTACTGGCGTCCCCGACGGCGCCGGGGCCCGCTTCGTCATGCCCTCAGTGAAGCCGCCGCCGCGCAGCGACGAAAGGGCCCTCGCACGACGGCAGACGGCCGGCGGCCGGCGGCCAGCGCCAATGGCGAGGCGGCGGTCGGCGGTCGGCGGTCGGCGGCCGGCAACCACCGGCCGGCCGTCAGCGACCGACCGCGCCGCGCACGAACTCGGGAACGACGTCGGTCGCGACCTTCGCCTCGTGGGCTTCGGCCTTCGCGAAAGCCCGCTCCGCCTCATTCCGCGGCACGACGCCGGCGAGGTGATCGAGCGCGGCCAGCCCCGCCGCGCCCATGTCGCCCGCCGCCGCGAGCCACGGCTGCAGCGACCGGGCCGGCTCCCGCTCGGTCTCGACGTCGGCGAGCGCGGCCAGCTCTTCGAGCCGTGCCCGCAGCGCCTCGGGCCCGCCGCCGTTCGAAGCCGCCCGCACCGCGGCGGCGAGGTCCCGATCCATCGACGCCGACGGCGGCCACGACGAGAGCGTGCGCACGAGCGGCGCCAGGGCCGCGGCATCCGTTCCCGCCACCAACCGCAGCGCGATCGCGGCGGCGCGGTCGGGATCATAGTCGCGCGGGTTCCACGCCCAGTCGGCGAAGGCGGCGATGCCGAAGCAGCCGGGCCAGAACTCCACCATCGGGTTCGACCACGCCCCGTGGAGCGCGGAACCCTCGACGTCGGGGGTGCGTCCCACGAGCGGGCCGAGGAACGCCCTGCCCCGGTCGAAGTCGTTGACGGGGAAGTTGTCCCACAGCAGCAGGCGATCGCCGAACACGGCGGCAGCGGCGTCGATGTCGTCGCGGGTGATCTCGCCCACGACGATGTCGCGGCCGGTCCACCAGACCAGAGCCTCGTCGGGGAGTCCGGCGGCGAAGGCCGTGCGGTAGGCGGACGACGCGGTGCCCGCATAGTCGGTCGGGACGACGAGCAGGTCGGTCCCCGGCCGCCGGGCGCGCAGCACGCGATCCGCGAACCGGCGCACGGCCTCGGCGTGCGCGGTGCCGAGGGCTGCGGCGCCGGCGCCGAAGCGCTCGCGGTCGGCCTCGTGGTTCGGCTCCTGGGGGACGTCGTCGAACAGCAGCGCGATGCCCGGGATGCCTGCATCCAGCAGCTGTTCCGCCTTGGCGGCGAGCAGCGCATGCTCGGCGTCGTCGGAGAAGACCATGGAACCCGCCGGATGCAGCGCGACCACGACCTCGACACCGCGCTCGGCACCCACGCGAGCGAGCTCCGCGAGACGCTCGAGGTCGGGCGCCGGGTACGGCTCGCGCCAGCGCTCGCGGTGCCACGGGTCGTCCTTCGGCGCATAGACGTACGAGTTGAGCTTCAGACGTCCGGCGAGCGCCAGCGCCGCCAGCCGCTCCTCGTGCGACCACGGCTCGCCGTAGAAGCCCTCGATGATCCCGCGGTGGCGCAGCACCGGGCCGTCGTCGATGCGCAGCGCCGGCACCTTGCCGTCGCAGGCGGCGGCGAGTTCATCGAGTGTCGTGCGCCCATGACGGAAGCCTCGGCGATCGGATGCCTCGATCACGGCGCGGCCGTCGACGACGTCGAGCCGGTAGGCCTCGGGCGGCAGCTCGGGCGCCGCTCGTTCCTCGACCGCCAACGGCGCAGGCGACGGCGGGTCGGCAGGGACGGAGACCACGCTGCGGGGCAACGGAATGACGGGCACGGAACCGGAGATCGTGTCGGCGTCGAGCACCTGGGAACGTTATCACATAGACTGTCAGGCATGAGCTCCACTCCCTCGCTGACGAGTGACTCCGGTCGACGGACGATCCACGGAGCCGGCTATTCGCTGTCGTGGCGAACCGGCCCGGGCGGTCTCGTGAAGTCGCCCTACCTCGAACTGAGCGACGCCGACGGCGCCCGCTGGATGCGCATCTGCGCCCTGTCGAGCGCGCACACACGCGCCGCCCGCGACGAGAGCATGAGCATCGGCGAGCCCGAGGTCCGCACCGAGGCCGATGCCCTCGTCGTGATCATCCGCACGGAGTCCAGCGCGTGGGACGAGCGCCTGCTCGAGCTGCGCTGCACGGCCGACGCCCTCGAGATCACGCTCGAGGCGCGCGGCACCGGCGAGCTGACCGACGTCACGATCCTCGGGGGCGACGGCATCCTGCCCACCGGCGCCAGCGGCACCTTCCGCTCGGGCTTCGATGCCCAGTCGCTCTACGTGCCGAGCCCCACCGAGCCCATCGCGTTCGTGCGCCCGGTATGGTCGGCCGCCTCGCTCGGCGTGGTCGGCGACGCCGACCCCGGGCGTCTCAACGGCGTCTTCTCACCGCCGCCGCTGGCCCTCGCCTTCGGCCGGGACCCCGCCACCGACGCGTTCACCCCCGGCCCCGGCCCGTGGCTGGCGACCTGGCTGCGTGCACCGGTCGACATGCTCCGCTTCACCACGATGCGCTTCGACCCCGTCGACGGCGGCGGACTGCTGCGTCTCGTCCACGAGGGTCACACGCCGGTCGCCGGCGTCTGGCGATCGCCCACGGTGGTCGTGCGGTCCGCCGACTCGCCGGCGCACGCGCTCGAGCTGTACCGCGACGACCTCGTCCGCACCGGCTGCGCACCCGCGGTCGCGCCGTCGATCCAGCCCTGGTGGCTCGAGCCGATCTTCTGCGGTTGGGGCGCCCAGGTCGCCCGCGCAGGCAAGGACGGCTGGGCCCCGGATCTCTGCCGACAGGAGACCTACGACGAGTTCCTCGCCACGCTCGCCGCGGCATCCCTCGACCCCGGCACGGTCGTCATCGACGACCGTTGGCAGGCGCAGTACGGCACGGCCGAGCCCGACGCCGACGCGTGGCCGGATCTTCGCGGCTGGATCGCCCGCCAGCACGCCCAGGGACGCCGCGTGCTGCTGTGGTGGAAGGCGTGGGACCCTGCCGGGCTGCCGGCCGAGGAATGCGTGACGGATGCCGCGGGCCGGCCGATCGCCGTCGACCCGGGCAGCCCCGCCTACCTCGCGCACCTCGACGCGATCATCGAGCGACTCCTGTCGCCCGAGGGCCTGAACGCCGACGGGTTCAAGGTGGACTTCACCCAGCGGGCGCCCAGCGGCACGATGCTGCGCTCGGCGCCCGACAGCGACGGGGTGTGGGGAGTGGCGGCGCTGCACCGCCTCGTCGCCCGCATCCGCGCCACGGCCAAGGCCATCAAGCACGATGCGCTGATCATCACGCACACGGTGCACCCGTCGTTCGGCGACGTGACCGACATGGTGCGCACCAACGATGTGCTCGAGCACGATGTCAGCGGGCGCCCGGTGTCGGTGGCGGCCCAGCTGCGTGCCCGGTTCGAGATCGTCTCGGGCGTGCTTCCGGGGTACCCGGTAGACACCGACCAGTGGCCCATGCCCAACCGCGCCGAATGGCTCGACTACGCCCAGGCGCAGGCGGGGCTGGGCGTGCCCGCGCTGTACTACCTCGAGCAGGTGCGGGAGGATGAGCCGATCGACCTCGAGCACCTCTCGCTCATCGGTCGCACGTGGGACGAGTACCGGAAGAGACTGGAATGAGCGTGACGGCGGTCGCGCGCGGCGTCTGGCGCATCGCCGACACGTGCCACGTTTACCTGGTCGTCGACCCCGACTCGCCGCCCGGCGAGCGCGACGCCGTCGCCATCGACTTCGGATCGGGCCTGGCGCTCTCGCACCTCGCCGAGCTCGGCATCCGTCGCATCACCGACATCTTCATGACGCACCACCATCGCGACCAGGGGCAGGGGCTCCCTCTCGCGGTCGCGCACGGTGCGCGCATCCACGTGCCGCCGGTCGAGCGCGAGCTGTTCGACCGCGTCGAGGAGATGTGGGAGGGGCGCCAGCTCGACAACGACTACAACCTGCGGCAGGACCGGTTCTCGCTCCTCGAGTCGGTGCCCGTGCACGCGAGCGTGCCGGAGTACCGCACGGTCGTGGCTGCCGGCGTCGCACTGTTCGTGCTGCCGACGCCCGGCCACACCATCGGCTCGGTGAGCTACCTGCTCGACCGGGACGGGGAGCGCCTGGCCTTCACGGGCGACCTCGTCTACGCGCCGGGCAAGGTGTGGTCGCTCGCGGCGACGCAGTGGTCGTACACGCAGACCGAGGGTCCGGCGATGACCGTGCTGAGCGCTCTGCTGCTGCACCGCTACCACCTGTCGGCGATAGCCCCCTCGCACGGCGACGTCATGCGCGACCCCGACCACGCGCTCGAGCTGCTCGCGCAGACGATGCAGGAGTACGTCGACTCGCGGCGCTCGTATCCGTGGGATCTGCGCGCCCGCCTCGAGGACCCGTTCATCGCGCTCACCCCGCACCTGCTGCTGAACCGCACTGCGATGTCGTGCTCGTACGTGGTGCTGTCGGAGACGGGCGAGGCGCTCATCATCGACTACGGCTACGACATGACGACCGGCCTGGTCCTCGGCCAGGAGCGTGCCGCCCGGCGGCCCTGGCTCGCCTCGCTGCCCGCGCTGCGCGAGCTGTACGCCGTGACACGCATCAGCGTCGCGCTTCCGACGCACTACCACGACGACCACATCGCCGGCATGCCCCTGCTGCGCGACGTCGAGGGGACCGAGCTCTGGATCCCCGAGAACGTGGCGCCCACGATGGCCGATCCCTGGCTCGAAGACCTCCCCTGCCAGTGGTACGACCCCATCGTCGCCGACCGCGTGCTGCCGCTCGGCGAGGCGTTCACGTGGAACGAGTACACGATCACGGCCCACGACCAGCCGGGGCACACCCTCTACGCCGTCGCGTACGAGATGCAGATCGACGGCGTGAGGGTGGCCTTCACCGGTGACCAGCAGGAGGGTCTCGGCGGCCGCGACGGCCGGCGCGACATCATGAACTACCAGTACCGGAACCTGTTCCGCCTCGGCGACTATGTGCGCAGCGCCGAGCTGTACCGCCGGATCGGACCGGGGCTCATGGCGAGCGGTCACTGGGATCCGCGGTGGGTCGACGAGGAGTACCTGACCTACCTCTCCGAATCGGGGCGCTTCGTCGACGACCTCCATGAGCGGCTCCTTCCCGAGGACGCGCTGGCGATCGGCCCCTCGGGACAGACGGCCCGCATTCTCCCGTACCGTCGGAACGCCGTCGCCGGCCAGTCGGCCGCGTACTCCGTGCGCGTGCGCAATCCGCTGCCGCAGGCCGCGCGCGCCAGGATCACCCCCGTCCTCCCGCTAGGCTGGCGCTCGTCCGGAGAAGAGTTCGAGATCGACCTCGAACCCGGCGAGGAGTCCTCTGTGCAGCTGACCGTGACCCCCGCGTCCCCCGGGCGCCGGCAGCGGATCGCGATCGACGTCGCGATCGGCGACCTGCTGCTCGGGCAGCACGCCGAAGCGCTCCTCGACGTAGCGAAGGCCCCGTGACGACCGTGAAGGCCCCGTGGTGACCATGAAGAGCGACGAGTGACCGAGCGCCGCCCCCCGTTCGCGCGCCCGACCATCCGGGAGGTCGCCGACGCCGCCGGCGTCTCACGATCGACGGCCTCGCGAGCGCTGTCGGGGAACGGCTACGCCGCACCCGAGGTCCGTGAGCGCGTGCGCGCTGTCGCGAAAGAGCTCGGCTACGTCGTCGACGTCACGGCGCGAGACCTCAAGCAGCGCACCAGCAGGTCGGTCGGCGTCCTCGTGTCGGACCTGCGCAACGTCTTCTACGCCGAACTGGCCTCGGGCATCGGCGAGGAAGCCCGCGCTCACGGCCGCACGCTCGTGATGGTCGACCTCCGAGGCGACAGTGCGGACGAACTCCAGGCGGCCGAAGCTCTCGTGGCGTCCCGCGTGTCGGGCGTCATCGCAACGCCGGTCTCGCGCGAGCTGAGCGGCTTCCTCAGCCGCATCGGCGTGCCGCTGATCGAGGTCGACCGCCGCTTCGACGCCGAAGAGACCGACGCGGTCGTCGTCGACAACCGCGCCGCCGCGCGCGACACGACCACGCGGCTGCTCGCCGCCGGTCACGAGCGGATCGCGCTGCTGATCGACGAGACCGAGTGGACCACCGGCGAGGAGCGCCAGCGCGGGTACCTCGACGCGCTCGCCGCGCGCAAGGTGCGGGTGGACGAGTCGCTGATCGTGCAGGCCGGATGGGATGCCGACGAGGCCCGCGCCGCCGCCGAACGCATCCTCTCGCGTCCCGATCGCCCGACCGCCGTGTTCGCGGCCAACAACGTGCTCACCGAGGGCACCTGGCGCGCTGCGGCGGCGCTGGGGCTCGGCATCCCGTCGGATGTGAGCCTGGCCGGCTTCGACGACGCGCCCTGGATGAGCATGGTCGAGCCGGGCGTCTCGACCAGATTCCAGGATGCCGGAGCCCTCGGCGCGACGGCACTTCGCGCATTGCTCGAGCGTCTCGAGTCGCCGGATGCGCCGGTGCGGACCATCGTGATGCCGACGCGCTTCGTCGACCGTGGATCGATCGCCCCGCCCCGGAAGTGACGCGCCTGCGATGACGGACGCGATCGGCGCCGCGCGCATCGACGAGAATCTCGCTCGTGCCCTGATCGCCGAGCAATTCCCGCAGTGGCGGAACCGCCCCGTGCGGCAGGTGCGCAACGGCGGCAACGACCACCGCATCTTCCGCCTCGGCGGCAACCTGAGCGTCCGGCTGCCGAGCGCGCCCGGCTACGTGCCCCAGGTGCGCAAGGAGCAGATGTGGCTGGCGCGCCTGGCGCCGGCGCTCCCGTTGCCGATCCCTGTGGTGCAGGGCATCGGCGAGCCGAGCGACCTGTTTCCCGCGCCGTGGTCGGTGTACGGCTGGATGGCCGGGGAGCCGGCATCCGTCACGCCCGTCGAGGACTGGGGCCGCTTCGCAGCCGACCTCGCGGGATTCCTGATGCGGCTCGGCGAGGTGGATGCCGCGGGCGCGCCCACCCCCGGCCTGCACAGCGCGTTCCGCGGCGGACCGCTGGAGCACTGGGACGACGAGATGGGCGACATCCTGCTCCGCGTGCACGGTCGCGAGCGCGACCTCGCGGCAGGGATCTGGCGGGATGCGCTCGCCGCGCCCTTCTCGCGGCCTCCGCAGTGGTTCCACGGCGACGTGTCCCTCAACAACCTGCTCGTGCGGGACGGCGGCCTGGCCGCCGTCATCGACTTCGGCTGCTCCGGAGCGGGCGACCCCGCATGCGACACCGTCTTCCGCTGGACGTCGCTCCACGCGGCTGCGCGGCAGCAGTTCCGCAAGGACTACGCCGTCGACGAGGCCACGTGGGCGCGCGGTCGCGGATGGGCGCTGTGGAAAGCGCTCATCATGATCACCAACAAGCCTCCCGGCCAGGCGGAGTTCGCCCGCCACGTGCTCGACCAGCTCTTCGACGAGGCCTGAATCCGCGCCGCCGTTTGTCACGAACGATGACTTTGCTACAATGTGGGAACGATGTCACATCGGGGCGGCGGTCGCAGTGGAGCGACAGCGCGGCCCCGCAGCTCGGAGGAACGAATGGCAACGCAGCATCCCGTGCTGGCGCTAGACATCGGCGGCACCAAGCTCGCCGTGGCGATGGTGACGCCCGACGGCCGGACGCACGGCTTCCTGGTCGAGCCGACCGAGAAGCACCGCGGCCCGGATGCCGTCATCGCCCATCTCTTCGACCTCGGGCATCGCAGCATCGCCGCGGCGAACCTCGGCGCGCCCGCCGCGGTCGGGATCAGCTGCGGCGGCCCCCTCGACGCGCGCGCCGGAGTGCTGACCGGTCCGCTCCACCTGCCCGGCTGGATCGACGTGCCGATCGTGGCGATGTCGTCGGCGGCCTTCGGCGTTCCGGCGGTTCTCGAGAACGACGCCACGGCCGCCGTGCTCGGCGAGCACCGCTTCGGTGCGGCGCGCGGCGCCGACATCGCGCTGTACCTGACGCTGTCGACCGGCGTCGGCGGCGGCTCGATCATCGACGGCCGGCTGCACCGCGGCGCCGCCGGCAACGGCGGCGAGTTCGGGCACCTGATGGTGCGCCCCGGCGGCCGTACCTGCGAATGCGGGCGTCACGGATGCCTCGAGGCCTACGCCTCGGGAACCAACATCGCGGTCCGCGCGAACGAGCTGCTCGCCGACGGCGGCCGGGAGTCGTCGTTGCGGAGCCTGCCGCTCGTGCGCGCCGAGCACGTCTCGGCGGCGGCCGCGGCGGGCGACCCGCTCGCCCGCGAGCTGTGGGACGACACGACGGCGCTGCTCGGCCAGGCGGTCACCGATCTCGTGAACGTCTTCGAGCCGAACGTCGTGGTGCTCGGCGGCGGCGTGACCCGCTCCGGAGCACTCCTGCTCGATCCCGTGCGCGACATCGTGCAGCGCACCGCCATGCCGCCCGCCGCCGCGCGTGCCGTCGTCACCCTGGCCGGTCTGGGTGACGAAGTGTGCGTCGTCGGCGCGGGCGCCCTCGCCCTCGACCTCGCCCTCGACCTGAAGGGGTCCGCCCGTGTCTGACTGGCTCGACGCACAGCTCGACGCCCACATCCGCACCGCGCGCGACGCGGAGCCGCTCCTCGAGCAGGTGCGCGCCGTCGGCGGCGTGCTCATCGACGCCTTTGCGCGGGGCGGCACGCTCTACACGTTCGGCAACGGCGGCAGCGCGGCCGATGCGCAGCACTTCACCGGGGAGCTGATCGGCCACTACAAGCGCGACCGCCGGCCGCTTCCCGCCGTCACGCTCACGACGGACGCGACAGTATCGACCTGCATCGCGAACGACTACGCCTTCGAGGACGTCTTCTCACGCCAGGTCGAGGCGCTCGCGAGGCCGGGCGACGTGATCGTCGCGTTCACGACGAGCGGGCGCTCGGCGAACGTGGTGAACGGTCTCACCGCAGCCCGGGCGAACGGCGCGACGACCCTGCTGTTCGCCGGCGGCGACGGCGGGCCATCGCTGGCGCTGGCCGACCACGCGTTCCTCGTGCCGTCGCGCGAGACGCCGCGCATCCAGGAGCTCCAGACCTTCCTGTTGCACGCGCTGTCCGAGATCCTGGACGCATGGGCCGCGGGGGAGGAGCCGGCATGAGCGATCCCGCCGAGCGCGCCGGCATCGCCGAGCACGTCGACGCCGACGTCGCCGACCTCGTCGAGGAGCCGCGCGGCGTCGCGCCCGACGACCCCGCCGTCACGGGCGACGACCGCCGCGCGCCGATCGCGAACGCACCTTCGGGAGAGCAGCCGCGCGGCATGGCGCCCGCGCAGCGCCCGGCGGCGACGCCCGACCGCACGCTTCACATGATCGGCAACGCGCATCTCGATCCGGTGTGGCTATGGCCGTGGCAGGAGGGGTACCAGGAGGCCCGCGCGACGTTCGCGAGCGCGCTGGACCGCATGGACGAGTACCCGGACTTCATCTTCACGTGCGACCAGATCGTGCTGCTGTCGTGGGTCGAGGAGCAGGATCCCGACCTGTTCGCGCGCATCCAGGAGCGCGTCGCCGAGGGCCGCTGGGTCAACGTCGGCGGCTGGTGGGTCGAACCCGACTGCAACATGCCGATGGGCGAGTCGTTCGCCCGCCAGGGCCTGTACGGCCAGCGCTACCTGCAGTCGCGCTTCGGTCGCATCTCGACCGTCGGCATGAACGTCGACCCGTTCGGGCACAGCGCGAGCCTCCCCCAGATCCTCCGCGGGCACCGGATGGACTCGTACTGCTTCCTGCGCCCGGGCCCCCACGAGGGCGACCTCGATGAGACGCTCTTCCACTGGGAGTCCGCCGACGGGTCGCGCGTCCTCGCCTACCGCATCCCGTTCGAGTACTGCAGCCCGCCCGGCGACGTGTCGGGCCAGACCGAGAAATCCCTCGCACAGCTGGATCGCTCATTCGGCGAGATGATGGTGTTCTACGGGGTCGGCAACCACGGCGGCGGCCCTACCAAGGCCAACATCGAGTCGATCCACCGCTACGACCGCATGGGCAGCTTCGGGAGGATGACGATGTCGTCACCGCGCGCGTACTTCGACGAGATGCTCGCCCGCGGCGAGGGCTTCCTCGAGGCGCTGTCCGTCCGCCGCGACGACCTGCAGCACCACGCACCCGGCTGCTACTCGTCGCACTCGGGAATCAAGGCATGGCAGCGACGCGCGCAGTGGGCGGTGCTGTCGGCGGAGCGCTGGGCGGCGATCGACACGGCCCTCACCGCGGCGGAGTACCCCCGCGAGGACCTCGAGCGAGCGTGGAAGCAGATCCTCTTCAACCAGTTCCACGACATCCTGCCGGGATCGGCGATCGAGCCGTCGTACGACGACGCGCGCGACCAGCTCGGCGAGGCGGTCGCGATCTCCAAGCGAATCATCACGCGCGCCCACAACCGCATCGCGCGTCGCATCGACATCCCGATGGACACCGCGACCCAGCCGGTCGTCGTGTTCAACCCGCACCCGTGGCCGGTGTCGGTCGAGGTCGACATGCAGTACGGCGCGCAGCCGCGGGGAGTACGCATCGTCGACCACGAGGGCGATCCGGTGGTCTCGCAGGCGACGCAGTCGACGGCCACCACCGGCGACATGAGCCGCGGCGCGGTGACCTTCCGCGCCGACGTGCCGGCGCTCGGCTACGCGCTGTACCGCATGCTTCCGGGGCCGGCGCTGCCCGTGGAGACCGGGCTCGAGGTGTCGGATGACGGCACGGTCATCGAGAACGCGCACCTGCGCCTCGAGCTCGATCCGCGCACCGGTGACGTCGTCTCTCTTCTCGACAAGGCGAGCGGAGCAGACCCGCTCGCCGGCACACGCGGGCAGCCGCGCACCGCGGTGTGCGACGACCCGACCGACACCTGGGGTCACCGCGTCATCTCGTACGCCTGGCCGGGCGCCGCGATGACCCTCGACCGCATCGTCGTGCGCGAGACCGGCCCGCTGCGCTCGCGCGTGCGCGTCGAGCGGTCGTGGGGCGCCAGCACCCTGGTCGAGGAGTACCTGCTGTCGCACGATGCCCGCGCGGTGCGCGTGGACGTCACGATCGATTGGCGCGAGAAGGCACACCTGCTGAAGCTCCGCTTCCCGGTGGGACTCGACGATCCGTCCGCGACCTACGAGATCCCCTACGGCACGATCGAGCGGCCGGTCGACGGCGCCGAGGAGCCCGCCCAGTCGTGGGTCGACCTCACGGGCACGGTGGGCGGCGCCCCCGCCGGTCTCACGGTCGTCTGCACCGCGAAGCACGGCTGGGACGTCTCCCCCGCCGGGTCCGCCGGCCTCGAGACGGCGAGCATCGGCATCACCGCCGTGCGCAGCCCCGTGTACTCGTGGCACGACCCGCGTCTGCTCGACCCCGAGGGCGTCTACGCGTTCCAGGACCAGGGTGTGCAGCGCTTCGGGCTGGAGCTGATCCCGCATGCCGGCGACTGGCGCGAGGCACAGCCGACCCGTCGAGCCGCCGTGCTCGGTGCGCCGGTGCGCGCGCAGCTCGAGTCGTTCCACGACGGCGACCTGCCACCTCGCGACGGCTTCGCAGACGACGGCGGCGGTGCCGTGATGGTGACGGCGGTCAAGGGCAGCGAGGACACCCCCGACATCGCGGCCGCGGATCTCATCGTGCGCGCTGTGGAGACGCGCGGCGAGCCGGCGCGCGCCCGCATCGAGCTCCCGTTGGTCGGCCGCACGATCGAGGGCGAGTTCCGGCCGCACGAGGTGCGCACGTTCCGGGTGCCGCTGGATCCGTCCGGCGAGATCGTCGAGGTCGATCTCCTGGAGTGGCCGCTCGGCGAGCAGCCGACGTGAGCGCATCGCCGTCGCCGGCGGTGACGATCCTCGACGCGGATCCGCGTGACTTCGCGATCGAGGTCCGCCGCGACGGCGACGCGCACCGCGTCACGCTGCGCCTCGACGGCGCGCACCCCGTCGACGCCGCCGTCCGCGTGACGGTGGAGCTCGCCCGCGCCGACGACCCGTGGTGGCTCATCCCGGGGCTCTTCTACGGCGAGAACCGGCCCGCGGCGAACGACCGGCTCTATCCCCGCTTCGAGGCCGGCGCGCGCACGTCCGCACAGCACGCCGCATTCGTGAGCGACGAGTGGCACTTCCGCTCCGACCGTGCCGCCACCCCCGTGGTGTTGGCATGGCCGGCACCGGGCATGCCGGGCCGCGGGCTCTCGGCCGATCCGGTCACGGAGCTCGGGCTCACCGGTCTGGGCTTCGCGCTCCGCGGCAGCATCGCCGAGCTGAGCGCCACCTTCCCCGCGCGCGAGTTCCCCGTGACGTACTACGGCGACGGCACACCTCGTCCGGCCGAGGTGCAGCGGCACCGCTTCGAACCCGGCGACGAGGTCGAGGTCGTCGTGCGCGTGCACGAGCTCGCGGCCGACCGGCACGACTACGCCCGCGTGCTGCGAGACCTGCATGCGGCATCCGCCCCCCGGGCTCCCCTGCGCCCGTGGATGGGCGTGGCGGCCGCGGCCGGGCTCAGCGCCGAGGGCCTGCTGCGGTGGCACTACGACCCCGAGCCGGGCGTGCTGCTGGAGACCGTGGGATTCGACAGGGAGGTCTCCGGCCGCGACGGCGAGTCCGTCGATCGGCAGGCGATGCATGTGGGCTGGGTCTCGGGCATCCCCTGGGCGTACGCGATGCTGCGCCACGCCGAGCGGACGGCTGATCTCGATGCGCGCGCAGAGCGCGCTCTCGAACCAGCCGCCTCGGCACTGCGCGACGCGGCGCTGTCGGTGATCGACTTCTGCACGGCCGAGCTCGCACCCAGCGGCACCCTGTGGGGCGTCTGGTACCGCGGGCGCGGCTGGACGCAGAGCTGGACGACGCGCGAACGCGGTCTGCACAGCCGCACCCTGGGCGAGGCGACCCACTTCCTCGTGCGTGCGCTGAAGCTGACCGAGCGGGAGCAGTGGCGACACGCGGTGCGGTCGAACCTGGACGTCGTCGTCGCGCGCCAGCGCGCCGACGGCAACCTCGGCAGCATCCACCACGCCGAGACCGGCGAGGTGCTCTCGTGGGACGGCTCGGCGGGGCTCGCCTGGGTGGGCGCGCTCGTCGAGGCGGCGGATGACGACGATCGCTACCTGGATGCCGCGGAGCGGGCCGGACGCTACTACGCGCGGTTCGTGCACGACGAGTACCTGCACGGGGCGCCGGAGGACGTCGACCTGGCCGTCACCAGCGAGGACGGCTACGTCGCGGTGATGGCCTACATGGCGCTGCACCGGGCGACGGGCGACCCCGAATGGCTGGAACTCGCCCGGCGGGCTGCCGATTTCGCCCTGACCTTCCGCTACACGTACGACGTCGACTTCGCCCGGGGCACGCTCCTCGGCATCTTCGACTTCGGCACCCGCGGCGCCGACCAGGCCTCGGCATCCAACCAGCACCTGCACGCCTACGGCCTGATCTGCACGCGCGAGCTGCTCGAACTGGCGGACGCCACCGGCGACGACCACTACCGGGAGCGGGCGCTCGAGACCCTCGCGTGCTTCCGCCAGTTCGTCGCCCGTTTCGACGGCGACTTCAACGCCTATCGCGGCATGGTCACAGAACGGTACTACCAGACCGAGTGCTTCCAGCCGAAGGGGATGCTGCTCACCCTGTCGCACGCGTGGAGCGCCGGCGTGCTGCTGCTCGGCTGCGAGGACGCGCTGGCGGTCGACGCGGGCTGACGGCCACACCGAGCGGCCCGGCGGAAGCCCGCGACGGCTTGCACAGGAGCGTCGGGGAATCAAGCCCCTCGGCCCTGGCGCGCGGCGGACGCACGATGGCGTGTCGGAATCTGCGTGGAGGTGCGAGTGGACGTCATCCTGGTCCCCGGGCTGTGGCTGGACGCGTCCTCGTGGCAGGACGTGGCCGACAGGCTCTCGGCGGCGGGACACGCACCCCACGCGCTGACACTCCGCGGACTCGACACGCGCTCGGCGGACCGCCGGGGCAGCATGATGGCCGACCACGTCGCCGAGATCGTTTCGGCCATCGACCGGTGCGGCGGCCCCGCCGTGCTCGTGGGCCACGCCGAGTCGTGCGGGCTGGTGCACGCCGCCGTCAACAAGCGCCCCGACCGCGTCGCGCACGCTGTCCACGTGGGAGGGCTGCCGAGCGCCGACGGCACGCATGTGCTGAGCGGGTTCGCGGTGGACGCGCGGGGAACCACGACCCACACCGCGGGCTATCGCGCCGTGGACCCGACGCTGGCCACGCTGCATCGGCGTATGACCGAGAACTCCTCGCACGTGCTGGACCAGGTGCAGCGGCTGCGCGACCCGCGACGCTTCGACGTGCCGGTCACCGTCGTCGCGACCGAGTTCACCGCCGACGACGTGCGCCGCTGGTCGTCGGCCGGCATCGACCCCGCTCGTGAGCTGCCGCATCTGCGCCACGTGACGGTGGTGGACCTGCCGTCGGGGCGCTGGCCGCAGATCGAACGGCCGGCGGACCTCTCGCGCATCCTGCTGGCGGCGATCCCCGTCGGCGACGGTCCCGTCGTCACCGCGGAGCCCGCCCCGATGTGACCTCCGCGGTCACACCGCGACGGGTTCGACCGCCGAGGTGCGCACCGCCGCGATCGAGCCCGAGGTCGCCGATTCGTAGGCCGCGAGGATCACACCGAGCACGTCGATGCCCTCCGTGTGGGTCTGGATCGGTCGCCGTCCCTCGAGGAGGCACTCCGCGAAGTGCGCCACCTCTGCCGCGAACTCGTGCACCGGTTCGAAAGTCACCGTCTGCGGGTCCTCGCCGCGCAGGCGCGTCTGCAGTGTGATGCCGTCGGAGCTCAGCGAGCCCTTCTCGGCCACCAGGGAGAACTTCTCGGTGCCGACCGCCGGCTCGTACGCCCAGCTCGTGGTCACGTGCCCGACCACGCCGTTGTCGTAGCGGATCAGCACCTGCGCCGAGTCCTCGCCCTCCATGAAGTCGAGGCGATGGCGCGAGAGCATGGCCGCGACCTCGGTGGGGGTGCCGCCGGCGAGGTGCTGCAGCAGGTACAGCGGGTGGTAGCCGGTGTCGATCAGCTCGCCGCCGCCGGAGGTCGCCGCGCGCGCCCGCCACCCCATGCTCTCCAGGGTGAAGTCGTTGAAGAAGCTGTCTGTCGTGCGCACCTCGTACACGCGCCCGAGGGCGCCGCTGTCGACGACGGCCTTCGCCGCGGCCACCGCCGGCTGGAACAGCTGGTTGTGGGCGCACATGATCGTGACGCCGGTGCGCGCCGCCGCGGCCCCGATGGCATCCGCCTCCTCGAGGGTGAGGCAGAGGGGCTTCTCGCAGAGCACGTGGAGTCCGGCGTGGGCGGCCGCGATGATCGCTTCGGCGTGGAGGTGGTGCGGCAGGCAGATGTCCACCGCGTCCAGGCCGCCCTCCGCGATCATCTCGCGGTAGTCGGCGTAGAGCCGCACGTCCTGATCGTCGCCACGCCGCTTCTCGGCGCTCTCGCGGACCGGGTCGGCGATCGCCGCGAACTCGACGAGGTCGGCGTTGCGGCGGTAGCCCGCCACATGCGCCCCGGCGATGCCGCCTGCGCCGATGAGTCCGATGCGCACCCTCTTCGTGCCCGTGGTCATGACCGTCCTTCCGTTGCGAGTCCGACCGCGGCGCCGGTCGAGGCCGCGGCGTTGGCTGCGACGACGAACCGCGTGAGCTCGATCGCCGTGCGCTGGTTGTCCGACGGGTCGGCGGCGCCGCGCATCGCGTCCACCCACAGTTCGAAGGGCCGCCGGGCCCGCTCCGCCTCGGCCACCGGCATCCACTGGTCGCCGAAGCGGCCGCCCTTGGCGATGAGCTCCTCGCGGCCGAATCCGAACAGCAGCGACGCCGCAGTGCCGCGCACCTCGAAGGCGAACGCGCCCGGCGTCGTCACGAAGCTCGCCTCGGCGACTCCGAGCGCCCCGTTCGGGTACTCCGCGACGACCACGGCGTTGTCCTCCACCTCCCGAGCGGTGACGCGGCCATACGACGCGGTCACGTGGGCGGGGCGTGCACCCAGGAAGCGCTGGACGAGGTAGGCCGGGTGGCATCCGAGGTCGGCGAAGGCTCCCCCGATCGCCGCCACCGGGTCGGCGAACCGTTCGGGCAGCCAGCCCCCGAGCCACCCGTCGTGCGCCATCCGCACGCGCGCGTACGTCACGTCGCCCAGGCTGCCCGCGTCGATGAGAGCGGATGCCGCCATCACCTCGGGATCGGCCAGCCGCGGCAAGGACACGACGAGCGCCACGCCGGTGTCACGCGCCTGCGCGACCAGGGCCTCGCACTCGTCGACCGTGGGAGCCAGGAGCTTCTCCGTGAACACGTGCTTGCCCGCCGCGATCGCCCGCGAGATGACAGCGGTGTGGTCGGCGGTCGCTGTGGTGACCGTGATGGCCGCGACGTCGGGATGCGCGAGCAGCGCATCGAGCGAGTCGACGACCTCGACGCCCAGATGACTCGCGCCCTCGGCCGCGAGGGCCGGATCCGGATCCCATCCGGCGACGACCCGTGTGCCGGGATGCTCCGTCGCGTCTCGCGCGTAATCGCCCGCGTGGACGTGCCAGAACCCCGCGATCCCCACGCCGATGACCTCGTCAGTCACGCTGTGCACTCCTCTGTGTCGCTCGGCTGCCGGTTGTACCGGTCGGCGTGTGGCAACGTTACCACAAGCGTTGTGCGCGACACGCGGGAGCAACGCGCTCCGTGCCGCCCGCGAGACGCGGGGCCGGCCCCGCGACTCGCAGGGAAGCGGCTGCCGGCCGTGCGCGACGGCCGGCGGTGCGGCTCACACCGTCAGGAGCACCTTCGTCGCGCGGCGCTCGTTCATCGCTCGATAGCCTTCGGCCGCGTCCTCGATCGGCAGGGTCAGGTCGAAGACCTTGCCCGGGTCGATCCGGCGGTCCCAGATCAGCTGGATGAGCTCGGGCAGGAAGCGGCGCACCGGCGCCGGCCCGCCGTGCAGGTGCACGCCCGAGAAGAACAGCTCGAGGCCGTCGAGCGACACGTCGTGCGAGACGCCGACGTAGCCGATGTGACCGCCGGCCCGTGTCGCGCGGATCGCCTGCATCATCGACTCCTGCGTGCCGACGGCCTCGATGACGCTGTGGGCGCCGTAGCCGCCGGTGAGCTCCTTGATCCTCGCGACCCCGGCGTCGCCGCGCTCCTCGACGATGTCGGTGGCGCCGAACTCGCGGGCCAGCGCCTGGCGGTCCACGTGACGGCTCATCGCGATGATGCGCTCGGCTCCGAGCTGCCGGGCGGCGAGGACGCCGAGCAGCCCGACGGCGCCGTCGCCCACGACGGCGACGGTCTTTCCGGGGCCGGCCTCTGCGGCGACGGCGGCGAACCACCCGGTGCCGAGCACGTCGGATGCCGCGAGCAGCGACGGGACGAGGTCGGCGTCGGGCATGCCGGGCGTGGCGACGAGCGTGCCGTCGGCGAACGGCACGCGCGCGTACTCGGCCTGCGTGCCGAGGGCGCCCATCGGGTAGGCGTGGATGCAGCGCGACTGGTATCCCGCCTGGCAGATCTCGCAGGTGTTGTCGGAGGCGAAGAACGATCCGACGACGAAGTCGCCGACCTGAAGGGTCTTCACGTCGTGGCCGATCTCGGTGACGACGCCGACGTACTCGTGCCCCATCGGGGTGTGATCGACGTCGTCGTCTCCCCGGTACGGCCACAGGTCCGACCCGCAGATGCAGGTGGCGGCGAGGCGGATGATCGCGTCGGTGGGCTCGACGACGGCCGGGTCCTCCCGCTCCTCGACGCGGATGTCACCGGGGGCGAACATGACGACGGCGCGCATGTGGTTCTCCTTCGTGTGGGTCGCACCCAGTGAACTCCGGCGGCACCACCTCAGCCAGGTGCGGCTCTGACCGGTACCGGGAGAACCCCCTTCGCGCTGCTGCATGACGCGACCGCGAGGCGGCGGTCGGTGTCAGCCGCTGACGTCGACGGCCCGCATCGCCTCCGCGAGCGGGGCGTTGTGCGCGTCGAGGTGGGCGGCGATGCCGTCGCGCACCTCGGCGGGCTTGTTCTGGCTCAGCTTGGCGCGGGCATCGAACCGCGTCACGTGCAGACGCAGCCCGACGGTGCCCTTCGCGATGCGGCGGGTGCCCGCCTCGTCCTCGGCGAGACTGCGCCCGTGCGGGTGCCCCTGTTCGAAGTGGTCGGTCAGCTGCGCGAGCATCGCGTAGTTCGCCTCGTCGGACAGGATCTCCGGCGTGCCGTAGAGGTGGGCGGTCACGTGATTCCATGTCGGGACGAGGTCTCCCGGCGCGTACCAGCTCGACGACACGTAATCGTGCGGCCCCTGGATGATGACGAGCATCTCGTGCTGCCCGAGCCCATGGAGTTCGTCGTCGGGACGCCCGAAGTGGCTGAGGACGACGATGTCGTCCGTCTGCTCGTCGAGGAGCACGGGATAGTGCGAGGCCACCAGCCCGTCGGGGGTGTGCGAGACGAACGTGGCCCAGGGATGGTGGCGGATGAGCGCCTTCACCTGCTCGGGGTCGGTCATGAGGTAGCGCGGCGTGTGACGCATCACGTGTCCTTTCGGGTGAGTCGGGTGCGGACGGCGAGGCCCGCGCAGGCGATGACGCCGAGTCCTCCGAGCAGGGTCGGCACACCGATGCGCTCGTGCAGGAGAAGGGCTGACCACAGGATGCCGAGCACGGGCTGGACGAGCTGCACCTGGCTGACCTGCGCGATCGGGCCGATCGCGAGACCGCGGTACCAGGCGAAGAATCCCAGGAACATGCTGACGACTGCGAGATAAGCGAAAGCCGCCCACTCGACCGGTGTCGCCGTGGGCGGCTGCTGCACGACCGGCACGACCGTCGCGATGATCATCAGCGGCGCGGCCAGCACGAGTGCCCACGACACGGTCTGCCAGGAGCCGAGTTCGCGTGCGAGCAGACCGCCCTCCGCGTAGCCCATGGCGCACAGCAGCACCGCGAGGAACAGCAGCAGGTCGGCCTCATGCAGTTGTGGGAGACCGCCGTTCTGCAGCGATGCGAAGGTCATGGCCGCCACCGCACCGAGGCTCGCGAACACCCAGAACGAGGTGGCCGGTCGCTCCTTGCCGCGCAGCACCGCCACCACGGCCGTCGCCGCGGGAAGGAGCCCGATCACGACGACGGCGTGGCTGGCCGGCACCGACGTGAGCGCGAACGACGTCAGCAGCGGGAACCCCACGACGACCCCGGCGGCGACGATCGCCAGCCGCGCCCACTGCCTCGGCGTCGGCACCGGAGCGGTGCCCGGCCGCCGTCGGCGGGCGATCGAGAGCGCGAGGACGGCGAGCGCGGCGGCGACCACGGCGCGACCCGATCCGATGAACAGCGGCGACAGACCGCCGACCGCCACGCGCGTGAAGGGGAGGGTGAACGAGAAGGCGACGATGCCGAGCAGTCCCCACCCCAGGCCGGCGAGGCGGGGTAGCACTGTCGGTGGATCGAGAGTAGCGCTACTCTGTTCTGTCATGGGCCAGGATAGCACCGCACGGATGACCGCGGAACTGCGAGCTTGGATCGCCGCGGCGCCGCCGGGGGCTCAGCTGCCCTCGAACCGCGCGCTGGTCGCCCGCTACGGCGCGAGTCCGGTCACCGTGCAGAAGGCCATGCGTCACCTCATCGGCGCCGGACTCGTCGAGAGCCGCCCCGGGGTCGGCACGTTCGTTCGAGCGGTGCGGACCGCGCGTCCGGCGGAGTACGGCTGGCAGACGGCAGCCCTCGGGGCTCCCCCGGCGCGCGTGTCGATGCTGTCGTCGACGCAGCGATCGGTGGCGCCCGACGCCATCGGGCTGCACTCCGGGTATCCGGCATCCGATCTGCTTCCGGAGCGCGCGGTACGGGCTGCGATCGCCCGCGTGGCTCGCACCAACGCCGCCGTCGTCCGCTCGCCGGTCGCCGGGATGCCCGAGCTTCAGGAGTGGTTCGCCCACGAGCTCGCCATGGTCGCCCCGGCGGGCGTCACGCCGCCCACTGCCCGGGACGTCCTCATCATCTCGGGCAGTCAGAGCGGGCTGTCGTCGATCTTCCGCGCCGTGGTGGGTCCAGGGCAGCCGCTCCTGATCGAGTCGCCCACCTACTGGGGCGCGATGCTGGCCGCCGAGCAGGCCGGCGTCACCCTGGTGCCCGTCCCCTCCGGCGCGTTCGGCCCCGATCCCGACGAGGTCGATCGCGCGCTGGAGCGCAGCGGGGCGCGTGCGTTCTACGCCCAGCCCACGTTCGCCAACCCGACGGGCGGGCGGTGGCCGAGCTCGACCTCGGACGCCGTGCTCGAGATCTGCCGCCGGCGCGGGGCGTTCCTCATCGAGGACGACTGGGCGCACGATCTCGCGATCGACGCCGACCCGCGTCCGATCGCGGCGCACGACGACGACGGGCACGTGATCTACGTGCGCTCCCTCACCAAGAGCGTCTCGCCCGCACTGCGGGTGGCAGCGGTCATCGCGCGCGGGCCGGCGCGCGAGCGCATCCTCACCGACCGCGCCGCCGAGTCCATGTACGTCAGCGGGCTGCTGCAGTCGGCGGCGCTCGACGTGGTGACCCAGCCTGCGTGGCGCAGTCACCTGCGTGCCCTGCGCCCGCAGCTGCGCAGCCGCCGCGACCTCCTGCTCGACGGCCTCCGCGAGCACGCCCCGACGGCCCACGTCGACACCGTCCCCGCCGGCGGCCTCAACCTGTGGGCGCGCCTGCCCGACGGCGTGGACGCCGCGGAGGTGGTCAGGCAGTCCGAGGCCCGAGGACTCACCATCGCGGCCGGCGACGAGTGGTTCCCCGCGGAGCCGTCAGGACCCTACGTGCGCCTCAACTACTCGAGCGAAGCCCCGGCCCGCTTCCCGGAGGCCGCACGCATCCTCGGCGAGGTGCTCGCGGAGGCAGCCGACTGAGGTCGCGTCTCCGACACGCCCACGCGAAAGCGGGCGGGGCCACTCGCAGAGTGTCCCCGCCCGCCGTCCGCCATCCGCTACTTCGACACGGTCACCTTGAGCGGTGCGCTCACCGTCGTCCCGGCCGCGTTGATGAACTCGACGGTGTAGGTGTACGTGCCCTTCGCCTTGCCCGCGATGGGGAGCGTCGCTCGCTGAGCCCCCGGCGAGGCCGCGGTCAGCGGGCCCGAGGCGACTTCGGCGCCGTTCTCGAGGAACCGGTACGAGGTGGCGTTCGTGCCCCACCACAGGTCCGCCGTGACGACGTACTTGCCGTCGCCGTCCTTGTTGTCGGCAGACAGGACCGGCTTGCCCGGTGCCGCGTCGGTGACCTTCACGGTGAGCGGCTGGGTCGCGGTCGTGCCCTTCGAGTTCAGCAGCTCTCCGGTGAAGACGTAGGTGCCGTTCGGCAGGCCGTCGATGTCGACGACGGCGCGCTGTGCGCCCGGCGTCATCATCGTGAGCGGCACCTTGGCGACGAGCTCACCGTCGCGGTAGAGCTTGAACAGCGAGCCGTTCTCGCCCCACCACAGGTTCATCGTGATCTGGAACGCGCCGTCCTTGAGACCGGTGTCCCAGCCGTCGTTCGACGAGAGCACGCCCTTGGCCGGGGCGGTCTTCGCGCCGTCGTCGGATGCGACCTCGGGAAGGGTGACGGATGCCGTGGCCGCCGACCGCGCGCCCTCACCGAGGACGTTGACCCCCGCCACCTCGTACGCGTGCGTGGTGCCGAGCTCGAGCGCCTTCACGGTGCAGGTCGTCCCGCTCGTCTCGCACACGGCGTCGGTCCCACCGGCCTCATAGACCCGGTACCCGGTGAATCCCGGTCCGGTGAGGGCAGCGGCATCCCACGAGACGGTGATCGAGGTGTCGCCCGCGAGAGCGGCCGTCGCGTTCTGCGGCGCCCCCGGGAGTGTCTGGTCGGCGACGGCCAGCCACGAGATGACCGGCTTCTCACTGCCGGCGCCCTCGTTCGTCACGAGGTAGTCGACCGTGGCAGGCGCGGCCAGTGTGAACGTGAGCGGAGCCGCGATCGGCGTGTTCGAGCCCGACAGCGGGACGCTGCCCTTGGCGAGCTCCGTGCCACCGACGGACACCGTCTGGTACATCGATCGGTTCACGCCCCACCACTCGGTGAACCCGCCGGTGAGGGTGTACGTGCCCGCGTCGAGCGGCAGCCGGTAGACGAGTTTCGTCGTGTCCTGGTAGAGACCCGTCGAGTACTTGTCGTTGGTGTCGGTGGTGCCCTTCGTCTTCATGCCGTCGGCGACGTAGCCCCACTGGTCGGCGGCCGTCGAGACCTGGTCGACCTTGTCGTTGCGCAGTGCCACCGCGTCGGCGACCGCCGCGTACTGCGGCGACGCCGCACCACTCGTACCCGCGTCGATGTAGTACACCAGCGCCGGAGGAACGATCTCGAAGCCCGCGATCACCGCCTGATCGGTATCGGTCAGTCGACCGGTCACGGTGAGCTTGGCGTACTCGGTGCGAGGCTGCGCGGCGGACTCGGCATCCCACTCCACGGCCCGCTCCGTGCCGGCGACGTCGACCGTCTCGGGCAGATCATCCTCGACGCCCAGGGCGCCCTGCACACCGAGATCGCGCGGAAGGCTCTGCACGTAGACCAGCGCGAGGCGGGCGTTGTAGCCGCTCGTGCCGTTGGTGCCGAACTCCACGTCCACCACGGCGTCCGCGTCGATCGTCAGCGTCTGCGCGACCGCGGTGACCGCACCCGTCGAGACCGCCGTCTTGGTCGTCTCGGCGCCCGAGACCTTGACCTTCGAGTAGACGTTGGTCGTGAGGCCTGCCCGCGGCGCCTGGACCGCGACGATGTTGTACGAACCCGCCGGCAGCGCCAGGTGATAGGTGACCGGCTTGTTGTAGTCGGCGCCGACGTAGGACGAGCCCCAGTCCTGCGGCGTGCCGGCCGCCAGAGTCGTCGCGGTCGTGGAGTATCCCCACGTCTCGCCGGCCGTCGTGCCGTCCCACTTCTGGTCGCTCGTGTCATTGCGCAGATCGGGGAAGGATGCCAGAGCGGCGGCGTACACCGATCCGTCCGGCGCCCCCGACGAGCCCGAGTCGATGAAGTACTCGAGGTCTGCCGGCACGACGAGGACCGTGGCGCTGAAGCGCTGGTACACGCCCGACGACAGCTTCTCGGTCGAACGGCCGGTCGCGGCGAACGTGCCGAGCTCGGGCGTGGTCTTCGCGGAAGCGACGGAGCCGAGGCTCCAGGTCACCTTCGACTCGGAACCCGCGAGGGTGAGCTCGGCCGGCAGCGTGCGATCGGTCGACTTGATCGACACCACGCCGAGGCTGATCACATCGGCACTGACGTCCTTGGGTGTCAGCCCGTCGGCCGCCACGGTGAGCCGCGCGGCGAGCGACGCCGCGCCCTCGGCGTCGAGGCCGTACGCCCCCGCGTCGGCGACGGCGGAGGTCGCGTCGCCGAGCACCGCCGCGAACACCGCCCACGTCTCGGCGCTGTACTCGCTCTCGTCGAGGCCCTTCACGGTGTCGATCGCGGCGGCGAGCGCCGTGGTGTCCACGGCTGCGGAGTCGGCGGTCGCCGTGATCACGCCCACCGCGTCGACGTTGATGGACGCGTCGTTCGCGGTCTTGATGACGACCGTGTGCGCAGCGTCCTTAAGCCCGCGGAGGATGAACGTCGTCCGCTCGCTGCCTGCGGCGAAGGTCGGCGCCGCCGCCGCGATCGGGACGCCGTCCACGCTCACATCGAGCGTCGTCGCACCGCCGTTGGTGCCGATGATGTCGAGGCCGGTGCCGGTGAACGAGTACGTCATCGCGGCGCCCTTGGCCGTGCTCTTGGAAGCGGTGCGCTGCCACTCGAACATGCCCTGGCCGTTCACGTGGCTCCAGCTCGCATCGAACTTCAGCACCGGGACGGAGCGATCCTCCCAGCTGGTCTGGTGCATGCCGTCGATGATCGTCGCGTAGTAGGGCGTGAAGCCCGGCACGGTCTCGATCTTCAGGTTGTCGAACTGCACGAAGGTGAAGCTCGAGCCCAGCTGGATCCGGCCGGCGGCCTGCGGTGCGGCATCCGTGTAGGTCGCCACCTGCACCCCGTTGACATACGCCGTGTAGACAGCACCGGCGACCTTGACCGCGATGTTGTTCCACACTCCCGCGCCGGTCTTGAAGCCGGCGGCCGGTGTGCTCGCGACCGAGCCGGTCGACAGGGTGGCGCCGAAGCGCATGAAGGTCCAGGCGCCGGTCGGATCGATCTTCAGCTCCGCAGCCGAGACGCTCTGGCCGTTGGCCGTGCCGCCCTGCTCGCGCGCGCCGATCGTCGCGTACTGCGCTCCGGCCGCCTCGAACAGCACGTCCGACGAGACCGTGTAGTTCGTCCAGCGGGCGTCGCCGATCGTGGTCTTGGGGTCACCGGCGTTCCACGCTCCTCCCGCCATTCCCGGACCCACCTGCTGGCGGAGCACGCGGCCGTGTGAGGCATCCGCGGTAGCGACAGACTCGAACGCGCCGTTCGTGTCGTTCGTGTAGCGGGGCGTCGCGCCGTAGTCCTCGCTCTGCACTGCGGGCGTTCCCGCGGGCTTGGCCTCGGCGCCGCGGCTGTCGAGGTACGACTGGCCCGAATCGACCAGCCGGCCGGTCGCCGGGTCGTAGCCCTTGATCGTGCCTTCCTCGCTGTAGTCGAAGTCGTCGGCGTAGATGAACGCGTCGTCGGTCACGCCGTTGACATTTCCGCTCGCGTCGGTGTCGAGCACATCGCGTCCGCCGTCGGCGTCGGTGTACTCGTCCGACGTGGGAAGCGAGCTGCCGTAGCCGTCCTTGGCGGTGAGAGCGCCGCCCGCTCCTGCGGTCGCGTGGTCGAGGGTCGTGAGGGTGAGCGCCGACCACGGCTTGACCGTGACGGTGTAGGCGCCGTCAGCGGCGGGCGTGAGCTCGCCGACCGGCTTCAGGTAGTTCGCGTCATAGGCCTGCCCGGCGTCGGCGGCGCGGGTCTCCCAGAGCTCGGCCGTCTGATCGGAGCCGAGGTCGAGATCGCTCGCCACGACGCGATAGGTCTTCGTGAATTTGCTGTCGTTGATGATGACGGTCGAGAAATCCGAGGCGTCGGGGGCGGCGAGCGTCGTGTAGGAGGCTCCGCCGGCACGCGCTCCGCTCGGCGGATTGCCGGTGCCGAGCTCGCTCTTCGACGCCTGCGGGATCGCCCGCCAGATGCCGGCGGTGTTGTCGGCGTTCTCCCACCCGAGCTTCGCGAACTGGGTGAACTGCTCGATCACCGCGAGGCCGCCGTCGTAGTACATCCAGCCCGACCACGGGTCGCGGGCGTTGACGAGTTCCTTCGACGAGTACTGGAACCCGTCGTAGAACGAGCCGATGGCGGGCTGGAAGATGTTCAGCGTCCGGCGCGAGGCGGAGAAGCCCGTGGTGACCCAGTTGCCCATCTCGAGCGCGCTGTTGGTCCCGCCGAACTGGGTGCCGAAGCCCCCCTGCTCGTCGCCGGCGTTGTTGTTGGGACGATCCGCGGAACTCGAGAATGTCGACTGGCCCTCCGAGTTCCAGACCTCCTTGTCGAGCTGCTCCGCGATCTTCTTCATGTTGCCGGCGCTGTCATCGGCACTGGAGTAGTGGAATCCGACGACGTCGACGGCGTCGCGCAGCGACGAGTCGGTGGCCGAGGTCATCGCGTTGCCGAACGACACCGGCGGCGTGCCGACCGTGTCGGCGGCGACGGTCTGGATGGCGTGGAAGAGGTTCTTCTCCTCGTCCGAAGCGAAGCCGTTGTTGGGGTCCGACGCGCCGGCACCCTCGTACCCCGCGGTGTCGGCCGCGACCCAGGCCGAGAAGTTCTTGTACAGCTGGATGTTCGGGGTGCTGGTCTCGTTCGTGTCGGGGTTGATCGAGTCGACCATCACCCCGTACTCGCGGTATGCGGCCAGCACGGTGTTCTTGAACCAGATGTACTGGTCGGCATCGTTGGCCACCCATGCCGGGCGGTTCCAGCGCAGGAGGCTGAGGTGCACGTCGCCGTGGGCGACGAGCTGCGCGTCGGCCGCGAGCTGGAAGCCCGGCTCGCGCTGCACGTTCGGGTACTCGTCGCGGCTGCGCATCGTCGACGCGTTGGGGCCGGTCGAGGTGTTGCGGTCATTGCCCATCTCGATCTTGACGGTGGTCATGATCGGGTGGTCGCCGCCGAAGAGCGTCTCGATCAGCTCCCAGTACTTGTCGGGATGCTGCGACTTGTAGTCGAGGAGGAGCGCGCTGGTCGAGTTGGCCGACAGCACCCCGAAGCCCTTGAACGTGAGACCGTTCTTGTTCAGCGCGGCCGCCGCGACGTCGGCACCGGTGACGTTCACCACGACCGGGTCGGTCACCGCCGCCTGCGCCATGGTCGGCACCGCGAGCGGCGCTGCGATCACCGCGGCGGTCACCGCCGCCGCCAGTGCGATCCTCATTCTCCGCGGTGGCTTCTGAGCGACCTTCGGACGAGGTGTCCCTGCCTGCGACATCGCAGTCTCCGTTCCCTGGGCTTCCCACGTGCGCTCGCGAACCCGGGCCGGCTTCGACGCACGAAAGGGCACGTCCGCGTGCCCGCAGCGAAATCCTGCAACGAGAAGGAAGGATGCCGGAACCGAACCGAACACACTTGATCACTCTTGAACTGATTCGAACACACTTGTACGCTGAGGCGATCATGGAGCCGCCCGTCGATCCGCCTGCCTTCGGCCTCTCGCGCCGCGAGCACATCCTCGATGAGTTGCGGCGCACCGGGTCGGTCCGCGTCGCGGAGCTCGCCCGCGAGCTGCGCGTGTCGGAGCTCACCATCCGCCGCGACATCGGGCACCTGGCCGACCGGGGCCTCGTCACCCGGGTCCACGGCGGCGCGACCCTGCGCAGCCGGCTCGACACGAGCGTGCCCGCGTCGTCGGCGGGCGCGCCCATCCGATTCCGCGTCGGCATGGTGGTGCCGTCGCTCAGCTACTACTGGCCGCACGTCATCATCGGCGCCCGTGCGGCAGCGACCGACCTCGGGGTCCAGCTCATCCTGCGCGGGGCGAGCTACTCGGTCGACGACCAGCGCCGCCAGATCTCCTCGCTCGTCGAATCGGGCACCCTCCACGGCCTGATCGTGGCGCCCGAGACGCTCGGAGCCGACGGGCGAGCGCTGCTGCACTGGCTCGAGGCGCTGCCGATCCCGGTCGTGCTCGCGGAGCGCCGCGTGCCGTCGACGCTCGCGCTCACTAGCCTCGAGTGGGTCACGACCGACCACGTCTTCGGCGGCTCCCTGGCCGCCGATCACCTGGCCGCGCTCGACCACCGCCGCGTCGGCATCCTCACCTCCGCCGGCTCCCCCACCTCGTGGCAGCTGCGCCGCGGCTGGGACCGGGCCGTGGCGGAGCTGGGCCTCGAGTGCCTCGTCGACGTCGACGCCACTCTCGACGCGCTGGACGGCGTGGCCCGCGAAGCCCTCATCGCCGACCTGCTCGGACGCTGCCGCGAGACCTCCACCACCGCCCTGCTGATCCACAACGACCCGCAGGCGGTGCTGCTGGAGCAGTACGCACGCGACCACGGCTGGTCGATCCCCGACGACCTGGCGATCGTCGCCTACGACGACGAGGTCGCACAGAGCGCCGAACCCGCCATCACGGCGCTCCGTCCGCCCAAACAGCAGGTGGGGCGCCTCGCCGTCGAAACGATGGTGGCACGCCTGAGCGAGGGCGCACGGCGCCCGGTGCAGCGGGTGCACCTCCTCCCCGAGCTGCTGCCGCGCGACTCGACGGTGCGTGCCGCGCTCTGACGGCGGGGCGGGGCCGCACCCTGACGGATGCCGCGGCTGCGGCATCCGTCACCCGCCCGTTGCACTTCCCCTGCGCCTGTGTCCGAGCCCTGGTTCGAGCGTGGCGCCACTGTGGAATTCCTGTTACCGAGGCCTCCGTAGCGTCTTCAACAACGGAAAACACCTCGTCAGAACAGGAACCCGCACGATGAACACCACCGCTCTCCCGGTACCGGCCGCCGCGCCCGCTCGTTCGCGCAAGCGCATCCTCATCCCGCTCGCAGGTCTTCTCGTCGCCGGCGCCATCGCCGTAGGCTCGGGTGCCGACTTCGTCGCGAACTCGGTCAACACGAACAACGCGTACAGCACCGGCACGCTGGCCCAGACGAACTCCAAGGCCAACACCGCGATCTTCAACCTGACCAACCTCAAGCCGGGCGACACGCTTAACGGCAAGGTCACCATCACGAACTCCGGATCCCTGCCCGCCGGCTTCACCCTCAGCGAGAGCGCCGTGAACGGCTTCGCCAGCAAGGACAACCTGACGCTCACGATCAGCACCGGCGGAGCCACCGTCTGGACCGGCACGTTCGGCGCGCTGACCACCGGCGCCCCCGTCACGCTCGGCACCTTCGCCGCCGGCGAGGCTCGGGAGTACACCTTCAGCGTCACGTTGGCGCAGTCGGCCGGCAACGAGGAGCAGGGCAAGACCGCCACCGCGACCTACACGTGGAACTCCACGCAGACGGCCGCCACGACGACCGAGCAGTGACCCGAACCGGGGGAGGGGGGCACGACATGAGCGCCGCGAGAACGTTCCAGCGAGTCGGCAACGCCGCGATCACCGTCGCCGCGATCATCGCCACCATCGTCGCGGCGCTCATGTTCGTGCCGGGTCTCATGGGCCTGGACCGCTACGTCATCACGGGCGGGTCCATGTCGGGCACCTTCGAGCGTGGCGCGCTCGTGTTCGAACGCCAGGTCCCTGTCGCCGATCTCCGGATCGGCGACGTGATCACCTACCTCCCCCCGGCCGACTCGGGCATCACCGAGCTGGTCACCCACCGGATCGTCGCCATCGAGCCGAGCCCCGTCGGCGGAGCCGCTCCGATGCTGCGCACTCAGGGCGACGCGAACGCCGACATCGACCCGTGGACCTTCACCCTCGCCGACACGGTGCAGCCCCGCGTCGTGGGGTGGGTGCCCGCCGTCGGATGGGTCTTCATCGCATTGTCGGACACCCGCATCCGGAGGCTCGCCATCGGCGTGCCCGCCGTCATCATCGCCCTGCTGTTCCTCCGCGACCTCGTGCGCGGCGCCTCACGACGCCGCGACGAGTCCGCTCCGGCGCCCGCCGCCGCCCACTGATGTCGCGGACGGCGCTCCGCCGCGCAGTCCGCCACGCCCTTCCCGCACCGACCGGCCCGACGGTCATCGTCCCCGGAGTCTCCATGATCCGCACCCGCGTTCCCGCACGCCGCCTGCTCGCAGGCGGCACGATCGGCGCTCTCTTCGCCGTCTCCGTCCTCCATCTGGCTGCGGCAGCCGCCGACGACCCGGGTCGCAATCCCGCGACGGTGGTCTCCGTCGCCCTCGGCGTCGCCGGACTGCTCACCGCCGGCCGCGCGACCATCGTCCGCTGCTTCGAATCGCGGCTCGCGATCGTGCTGATCGGCGGCGCAACGCTCCTCGGCGTGTGGCTCACCCACACCATCGGCGCCCCGGGGGCGGCGCCCGTCTCGTGGAGCGGGCGCGATGCGCTCCTCACGGTGCTGGCCGTCGGCCTCTCCGCGTCGTGGCCGGCCACGGCGGCGGCTCGCACCTGCGGCGTCCGCCGGCCCTGATTGTGGATGCGGTGAGGCCTTGCCGTGGCATGGCTGTAACCCGCCCGCGCGTAGCGTCGAGAACGCACCACCCGAAGGAGAACCCGATGAACGCCGCTGCGCTGCGCACCACGGTTCTCGTGGTGCTCGCCGCGGTCGTCCTCATCGCCGGCACCCCGCTCGGGCCGGCGCTGTCCTCCGCCGCGTTCACGGCCAAGACCACGAACAGCGCCAGCACCGTGGGAGCGGCCGCCGACTGGACCCCGCCGACCGTGGCCGTCCAGCCGTCCGCCGGCGCTCTGCGCGACACGGCGACGATCACAGCCATCGCCTCGGACGCGGTGTCGGGCATCCGGAACGTCGTCATCTCGGTGCAGGCGGTCGGCGCCACCACCTGGACCACCCTGTGCACGGCGACCGCGAGCCCGTACAGCTGCACGTGGAACACTCGCGCCGTCAGCGACGGCAGCTACGACGTCCGCGCCGTCGCGACCGACAACGCGGGCTACCCCGCCACGTCGGCGGCCGTGCGCGTGACGGTGGCCAACACCATCGGCGTCGAACTCTCCGACCCGGGCGACACGGTCCGCGGCAGCGTCTCGCTCACGACGAGCCTGCAGAACGCGGGGACGGCGACCCCTGCCGTCGTCGTCGAGTACGCGGCGGCCGGTTCCGGGGTCTGGAAGACCGCGTGCTCGACGTCGACCGCCTCCTACACCTGCTCCTGGGGCACCGGCACCGTGAAGGACGACTTCTACGACCTGCGCGCGACCGCGACCGCGAACGGCGTCACGACAGCCTCCGCCCTCATCACGGACGTCCTCGTCGACAACGGCGCGCCGACCGCGACCATGACCGACCCGGGCTCGCCGCTGCGCGGAACCGTGACCCTCGCGGCGACGGCAGCCGACGCCGCCTCCGGAATCGCCCGCGTGGCCATCCAGTTCTCGGCGAACGGCGGCTCGACCTGGCAGGAGGCGTGCACCGTCACCGCTCCCCCGTACTCGTGCCGCTTCTCGACGGTGGCACTCGCGGGCGGCAGCTACCACTTCCGGGCGGTCGCGACGGATGCCGCAGGCAACAGCGGGACCTCCGGCAGCGTCGGCCCGCGCACCATCGACAACACCGTCGCGTCGGTGGCGATGGAAGACCCGGGCGCGTTCCTCGTCGGCACGGCGACGCTCACCGCGACGGCCAACTCCACAGCGGGCGTCGCGGGCGTGACCCTCCAGGTCGCGCCGAACGGCACGAACACCTGGACCACCGTCTGCGCGCCGGCGGCCTCGCCCTTCAGCTGCGCGTGGAACACCAAGTCGGTCGCGGACGGGCTGTACGACTTCCGCGCCGTGCTCACCGACTCGACCGGCAAGCAGACGACCTCGGCGACCGTGACGGCTCGGCGCGTCGACAACCGCGCCGTGCGCGGAGTCGATGTGCAGACCGCGAACGGCGGCGCGATCGCCGGCCGCCTGGACGCCGGCGACACGATGACCTTCACGTACAGCACCCGGATGAGCACCGCGGCGCTCAGCGCCGGCTGGAACGGCTCGAGCATGCCGGTCACGCTGCGCCTGCGCGACGGCAACACCGCGGGTCTCGGTCTCGGCAACGCCGGCGACACCGTCGACGTCCTCCTCCCGGGCACCACCACGCCGGTGAATCTGGGCTCGGTCAACCTCAAGGGCGACTACGTCAAGAACAACAAGACCTCGAGCTTCACCGCGACGATGACCGCCACCACCGCCACGGCCGGCGGCCTCCCCGTCACCGTGGTGCAGATCACCGTCGGCACGCTGATCTCGGGCGGTGCGCTGCGCACGGTGGCCACCGCCTCGGCGGCCGCGATGGTCTGGACGCCCTCGAGTGCGGCCACCGACCTCGGTGGCGCCGCCTCTTCGAACGCCCCCGTCACCGAGACGGCGGCCCTGGACAGGGAGTACTGAGTGAACCCGAATCACGACGACACCCCCGCGCGGCCTGACCCGGCCGACGACGAGAGCGTCGATAGCATCGACGTCGTGGGACAGCGCATTCTGGTCGTGGAAGACGACGACGGCATCGCGGTCCCGCTCGTGCGCACCCTCAGCCGCGAGGGGTACGAGGTCGAGCGCGTTGCGGAGGGGGCGACCGCCGTCTCCCGCGCGCTGGGCGACGGCTTCTCGCTGGTGGTGCTCGATCTCGGCCTTCCCGACATCGACGGGCTGGACGTGTGCCGGCAGCTCCGCGACGAGGGCTTCGCGGGCGGCATCATCATCCTCACCGCGCGCGACGGCGAGCTCGACCGCGTGGTCGGCTTGGACGTCGGGGCCGACGACTACATCGCCAAGCCGTTCGCGCTGGCCGAGCTGCTCGCTCGCCTGCGCGCCCTGCTGCGCCGCAGCGCCGCGGCGCTCACGGTCGCGACGCCCGCGACACCCGAGGGTGCGGCATCCGCCGGCACGCTCGCGGTCGACGCCGACGCACGCCGGGTGTTCTCCGGCGACCGCGAGGTGGCCCTGAGCACCAAGGAGTTCGATCTGCTCGAGCTGCTCGACCGCAACCGCGGTGCCGTCGTGACCCGCGAGCGGCTCATGGACGAGGTGTGGGACGAGAACTGGTTCGGCTCGACCAAGACCCTCGACGTGACGATCGCCCGGCTGCGCCAGAAGCTGGAGGACGCGGGCGCCGAGGCGCGCATCACGACCATCCGCGGCGTCGGGTTCCGGCTGGACGACGGGGCGGCGGATGCGTGAACGCCTCGTGCTGGCGTTCGTCGCCCTCGCCGTCGGCATCATCGCCCTGTACGGGATTCCCCGGGCGTACATCGTCGCCGATCTGATCCAGACGAGCGAGGAGCGCCGGGTCGTGCGCCTCGCGGACTTCCTCGCCGTGCTCATGGCGGAGCGCGAGGCCGAGGGCGCGGTGACCGAGGAGTTCCTCGAACCGCTCCTCACCACAGGCGAGCGCATCGCCTACATCGGCGCGGACGGCGAGCAGGTGCAGGCAGGAGCCGAGGCCCAGGCCGACGACATCACCGCCACCGCCGAGGTCGAAGGCGGCGGGACGGTGGAGTTCGGCCGGTCGAACGACGTGATCTCCGCCCGCGTGCAGGAAGCCGTGATGCCCGTCGTGGTCCTCGGGGTCGGCCTGATGATCGTGTCGGCGGTCGCCGGGGTGCTGCTCGCGCGCCGGCTGTCGAAGCCGTTCACACAGCTGGCGACAAGAGCGGCGGATCTCGGCGACGGCTCGCTGGAGCTCGAGCCCGTAGACCTGCGCATCCCCGAAGCACGTGCGATCGATCAGGCACTGCGCAGCAGCGCGACGACCCTGGAGCAGCGCATCCGCCGCGAGCACGAGTTCGCGGCGAACGCCTCGCATCAGCTGCGCACCCCCATCACGGCACTGCGCCTCGAACTCGAGGACCTCTCGCTGTGGCCCGAGACGCCACCGTCGGTCCGCGAACAGCTCGACCACGCGCTTCGCGAGATCGACCGGCTGTCGGATGCGATCTCCGAACTCCTGCAGCTCGCCCGGGGCGGCACGCCGGGGTCGGACGCGTGGCTGCCGCTCGCTCCGATGCTCGACCAGGCCGGAGACCGCTGGCGCCCCGACTCCGTCACCCGTAGACGCGCCATCCGGGTGGACACGTCGCAGGTCGGGTCGGTGAACGCACCGGCGCCCACGTCCCAGATCCTGGACGTGCTCGTGCACAACGCGCTGCAGCACGGCCGGGGCGACGTCACGGTCACCGCCGCCCGGGCGAACGGCTATGTCACCGTGAGCGTTGCCGACCAGGGTCCACGGCCCAGCGGCAACGCGATCTTCCAGCGCGCCCCGGGCAAGAGCACCGGCGGCGGTGAGGGGATCGGTCTCGCCCTGTGCGCGGAGCTCGCCGAGGCGCTCGGCGGGCATCTGCTGCTCGACTCGTCTCCCACGACGCGCTTCTCCCTCATCCTCCCGCCGCAGCCCGCCGCGGGCGCCTGAGCAAGAGCCCCGAAGCCCGCCGACGCGGCGGCAGCCGCACGGAGACGTGCCTGCTTGCGATTGCCCCGCTTCGAGTGCAATTTGCACGTTCTCCACTGCAGTGCAAAAATGCATGATGTGACAGATAGTGCAGATGGGCTTCGCGAGCGCCGTCGCGCCGAGACCACGCGCGCGCTCATCCGTGCAGCCCGGCGTTCCACGGCGGAGCACGGCCTCGCCGGCTTCACCGTCGAGGACCTGTGCGCCGAGGCGGACGTGTCGCGCCGCACGTTCTTCAACTACTTCGCGTCGAAGGACGACGCAGTGCTCGGAGTCCCCCTCGAGCGATCGGATGCCGCGGCCATCGCCCGCTTCGTCACCGGCGGCTCCGACGGCGCGGGGCTCTCCCCCGACCTGCTGACCGAACTCGCGCGGCTCGCCGAGGAACGCTGGCGCGCCCTCGACATCGCCCCCGACACGGTGCAGGACCTCTTCCGCGCCGTGGAGAAGGAGCCCCGCCTGCTCGCGCGCATGCTCGAGCTCGGTGCCGAGGGCGAGCAGTTCGACGCGCGGCTGATCGAGCAGCGCGAGCGACTGCCCTCCGGCGATCTGCGGGCGCAGGTCGCCTCTCAGGTCGTCGGCGCGCTCGTGCGATCGGCCGCCGGAGAGTTCCTCAAGCCCGGCAACGACGACACCTTCATCGAGATCTTCGAGCGACGCATCGGCGCGGCGCGCGACCTCTTCGCCAGTCAGAACGCATTGATCGGAACCTCCGAATGACCACCGCCACCGTCCCGACCGTCAGACCCGACGGCGACGCGCCCTTCCTGCTCACCCAGCGGCGCATCTGGATCATCTTCTCCGCCCTGATCGCGGGCATGCTGCTGTCGAGCCTCGACCAGACGATCGTCTCCACCGCGATGCCGACGATCGTGGGCGAGCTGGGCGGAGTCTCGCACCAGGTGTGGATCACGACCGCGTACATCCTCGCCACCACCATCGTCATGCCGATCTACGGCAAGTTCGGCGACGTGCTCGGTCGACGCCGGCTGTTCATGGTGGCCATCGCGATCTTCACGCTCGCCTCGGTGGGCTGCGCCTTCGCAACCGACTTCTGGATGTTCGTGATCTTCCGGGCCATCCAGGGCGTGGGCGGCGGCGGGCTCATGATCCTCTCCCAGGCGATCATCGCGGACATCGTGCCGGCCGACCAGCGCGGCAAGTACCTCGGCCCCATCGGCGGCATCTTCGGCCTCGCCGCCGTGGCCGGCCCTCTTCTCGGCGGCTTCTTCGTCGACCACCTCACGTGGCAGTGGGCGTTCTACATCAACATCCCGATCGGGATCGCCGCGTTCCTCGTGGCGGTGTTCGCACTGAAGCTGCCCAACAAGAAGGCCGAGAAGCCCATCGACTGGCTCGGCGTGCTTTTCCTGTCGGCGGCGACGACCTGTCTCATCTTCTTCACCGACTTCGGCGGCTCCGCCGACTTCGGCTGGGACTCGACGGCGACGTGGGCGTGGGGCGCCGGTCTCATCGCCTCCGCGGGACTGTTCATCTTCACGGAGTCGCGCGCGGCCGACCCCATCATGCCACTGTCGATGTTCCGCAACCCGATCTTCGTCAACGCCACCGCCATCGGCATGGCGATCGGCATCGGGATGTTCGCCGCGCTCGGCTTCGTGCCGACGTTCCTCCAGATGTCGTCGGGCACGTCGGCTGCGGCATCCGGTCTCCTCATGCTGCCGATGATGGTCGGCGTCATGGGCACCTCGATCGCCTCGGGTCTGCTGATCACGAAGACGGGCAAGTACAAGCTCTTCCCCATCCTGGGCACGATCATCGTCGGTGCCGCCATGGTCATGATGACGACGCTCACCGCCGCGACACCGATCTGGCTGATCTGCACCTACCTGTTCCTGTTCGGCGTCGGTCTCGGCTGCATCATGCAGGTCGTGGTGCTCGTCGTGCAGAACGCCGTGCCGGCATCGGACCTGGGCACCGCCACCTCGACGAACAACTACTTCCGCGAGGTGGGCGCCGCGCTCGGGATCGCCGTCTTCGGCACGCTGTTCACCACGCGCCTCACCGAGAACCTCACGAAGGTGTTCACGGATGCCGGAGCCAGCCCCGAGCAGGCCGGCGAGGCGACCTCCACCATCGATCCGTCGGTGCTGAGCACGCTGCCCGACAGCGTCCGGACCGGAGTCGTCGACGCCTACGCCGACGCCCTGGCGCCGGTGTTCTGGTACCTCGTGCCGTTCATCGCCGTCGCGCTGATCCTCGCGCTGTTCCTCAAGGAGATCCCGCTGTCGGATGTCGCCGGGCTGGTCGCCCGCGGCGAGGCCATCGGCGGTGAGGAGGCCGAGCGCCTGGAAGCCGAGCGCATCGAGGCGGAGCAGCACCGGACGGCGGACGCGGACGGCGCCGCGGCGCGGACCCGGGGCGCTCGCCGGTCCCCTCAGCGGGATCGCGCCGGACAGTAGTGACGAGGCGTCCTGCGGCCGTCCTCAGTCGAGGGCCGACCGCGTGGCGCCCCCCGAGCGCGTGCCTCCGGGCTGGAGCCGGTACCTCCGGGTCCGCAGCGGCTCAGGCCCCGAAGCGGCGCTGCACCTCGGCATAGCCGAGGGCGCCGTCGAGGAAGCCGAGCGTGCCGGACTCCTTCAGTTCGCGCCCGGCGCGCTCCACGAGACTGAGGGCAGCGCGCGCGATGCCGCCGCCCACACTCACTCGTGACACGCCAAGCCCGAACAGGGTGTGCGCCGGGATGATGTTCGCGGCGAGCCCGGCGACGATGTTGAGGGGTGCGGGGATGGCGTCCGCGAGGCGCCGGATCGTCTCCTCGTCGTTCACCCCCGGCACGAAGATGCAGTCGGCGCCGGCACTCACGTAGCGCCGGGCGCGCTCGACGGTCTGGTCGAAGGGGTCGCCGTCGACACCGCCGAAATAGGTGTCGGTGCGGGCGTTCAGCACGAAGGTGCCGGACGGCGCGGCGGCCCGCGCCGCGACCAGCCGTTGCACCGCCTCCTCGATGCCGAAGAGCCGGCAGTCCTGGGCGTCCTCGATGTTCGCCCCTGCGATGCCCATCGCCGCGGCCCGCGCCACGGTGCGGCCGACCTCGGCCGGCGAGTCGCCGTAGCCCGCTTCGAGATCGGCGCTGACGGGCACTCCCACCGCTGCCACGATCTCGGCCACACGCTCGAACATGGTGTCAGGATTGAGCGCGTTCCCGTCGGGGACGCCGGACGCCCACGCGATCCCCGCACTCGTGGTCGCGATGGCGGGGAATCCCACCTGCTCGAGGATGCGGGCGGACCCGGCGTCCCACGCGTTGGGGATGATGAATCCCGGCCCGGCGTGCAGGACGAGCAGCGCCCTGGCCCGGCTGGTGAACCTGAGGTCGTCGGCCATGGCATCTCCTGTCCTCGGGTCTGCGCCTCCGACGGCGGCTGCCCATCCGCGTCTACGCACCGTATCAGCGGGAGGTTGCGGCCGCGGAGGGGGCCGTCCCGGCTCAGTGCGTCGCCACGTGCTCCACGGTCTCACCGGGCGAGTAGATATCGAGGATGTTCCAGTGGCCCGTCGTGGGGGTCGGCACGTTGACCATCGACACGTCGATCACCACCGGGCGGCCGAGCGCGATCGCCCGCTCGAGGGCGGGCTTGAACTCCGCCGCCGACTCGACCTTGATGCCGGTGACCCCGTACGCCTCGGCGATCGCCGCGAAGTCGGTGTACATGGGGTCGTCGGCGCTGCCGAACACGGTGCCGTAGGTCGTGTCGAAGGCGGCCTTCTCGAGGCCCGCGATCGTGCCGAAGGCGTTGTTGTTCATCACGACCCAGACCACGGGAACGCCCTGCTCGCGGGCCGTCGCGAGCACCGCCGGATTCTGGCCGAAGCCTCCGTCGCCGACCAGCGAGACGACCACGCGGTCGGGGCAGGCGATCTTGGCGCCGACCGCGGCCGGGCCGCCGAAGCCCATGGTCGCGAAGCCGCCGGGCGTGAGGAAGCTGCCGGGCGTGAGGATGTCGAACTGCTGCCCCACGCCGTTCTTGTTCCAGCCGACATCGGTGGTGATGATCGCGTCCGCCGGCAGCACCTCCCTCGTCTCCGACAGGATCCGCTCGGGCCGCATCGGCCACGCATCGGCTGCCTGCGCCGGCGCGTTCTGGAGCTTCAGCGTCGCGCGGTTCGCCGCGATCTGCGAGAGCAGCTCGGTGCGCCCCACGCCGTCGGGTGCCAGTCTGCGGGCCACGCGCAGCAGCACGGCCAGCGCCGACTTGAGGTCGGCCAGCGCGCCGATCTCGAGCGGGTAGTTGCGGCCGAGCTCGGCAGGGTCGACGTCGATCTGCATGAGCTTCGTACCCGGGATGTCGAAGGTGTACTCGGCGTACCAGGAACTCGAGTCCGCTTCCGCGAACCGCGTTCCGAGCGCGAGGATCCAGTCCGCCGTCCTCGTGGTCTCATTCGTGAACGCGGTTCCCCAGAAGCCCGTCATCCCGAGGACGAGCGGACTGTCGTCCGGCACCGCGCCCTTGCCCATCAGGCTGTGGGCGACGGGGAGCGAGAGCAGCTCGGCGAACTCGGCGAGCTCGGGTGCCGCGCCGGCGGCGACGATGCCGCCGCCGACGTACAGCACCGGCCGCTCGGCATCCAGCAGGTTCTGCACGATGCGTTCGGCGACGGCCTCGTCGAGCCCGGGCTTCACGAGGGCGCGGGTGTTGCCGATCACCCTGTCGAACAGGACGACGTCGATCTCGGCGGAGAAGACGTCCATCGGCACGTCGACGAGGACGGGGCCGGGACGCCCGCTCTCGGCGAGGGTGAACGCCTTGTCGAGCACCTCGGCGATCAGGTGGGGCTGATCGACGCGCCACGCGCGCTTGACGAAGGGCCGGTAGATCTCGTACTGGGCGGCATCGGCGTGGAGGTTGATCTCCTGGTGCGGGTGCTTGCCGAAGTAGTGGGTGGGGATGTCGCCGGCGATGACGACCATCGGGATCGAGTCCAGCGCCGCATTCGCGACACCGGTCGTGGCGTTGGTCAGACCGGGACCCAGATGCGTGAGGACCACCCCGGTCCGCCGGGCCGCCCGCGCATAGCCGTCCGCCGCGTGCGCGGCGATCTGCTCGTGGCGCACGTTCACGAAGGAGATCCGTTCGCTCTTCTCGAGCGCCGCGAGCAGCGCGATATTCGTGTGGCCGCACAGGCCGAAGACGTGCTCGACCTCACGTGCTTCCAGATAGCGAACGATCTGGTTCGAGACCAGGTCCCTCATGAGGTGCTCCTTCTTTCATCGTCGTCGACCGGGACTGATCGGCGTGCCGGCCCCGTGTAGGTGTATCCGATGGATTTCGGCATCGGTCCCTTGATCCGGCCGCCCTGCGTCATCTGCTCGGCGGCGTGCGCGAGTATCCCCACAGAGCGCGCGAGGATGAACACCCCGCGGCCGAGCTCCGGGGTGAACCCCAGTTCGCAGTAGATGACGGCTGTCACGCCGTCGACGTTCATCGGGATCCGCTGCGGCCGCCCGGCGCTGATGGCGTCCTCGACGGCACGGCCGATCGCCGCGAAGCGACCGTCGACCGTGCCCCCGGCGGCCGCGGCGTCGACCAGCGACAGCAGACGCGGCGTCCGGGGGTCGAGCGGGTGGAACCGATGACCGAAGCCTGGGACGTAGGCGACCCCGGCGTCGCGCTGACGCTGCAGCACGACGCGTACCGCTTCGCCGAGGTCGCCCCGCTTCTCGTGCTCGGCGTCGATCTCGAGGTAGATCTCCATGCACTGCTGGCCAGGACCGCCGTGCACGTCGCCCAGCACGTTGATCGCAGAGGCCATCGCCCCGTTGATGGGCACGCCGCAGGTCGTCGCCATGCGGGCGATCGCGATCGACGGCGCCTGGGGACCGTGATCGACGGAGGCGACGAGCGCCGCCTCGAACAGAGCCGCCTCCTCGGACGAGGGAAGCTCTCCGCGCAGCATGAGCCAGATGGTGTCGACGAAGCCGACCCGGCCGAGAAGTTCCTGGATCGGATAGCCGCGCAGCGCGATCTCGCCGGGATGGACGTCGATGATGTCCGTCCGCCACCACTGCCGCGCCTCGTCGACGATGTCCTCTGCAGACTCCTCGCTCATCGTCTCCTGCTCTCTGTCATGGCCGTCCTCGTCATCGAGCGGCCGCGGTCGCGTCGGCTGATTCCCGTGCGGCGTCGTAGAAGTCGCCGAACAGCTCCTCGTCGGAGGGCCGGTCCTCCGCGATCGTGCGCGAGACCCATGTCGTGTTCAGGTAGTGGCGCAGCGAGACGTTCTCGGACGTGATGTTGCCGCCCCACGTGCCGCATCCCATCGACGAGGTCATCGGCATCCCGTTGGTGAACGATCCGGCGTTCGCCTTCGAGTTCGGCTGGCGCACCATGATCCGCGACACCGGCATGTGCCGCGCGAAGTAGTCGATGTGAGCGTCGTCGGTCGACGCGATGCCGCACGAGTGGCCCTTGCCGCCGATGTCGTAGAGGCGCTTGGCGAGCTCGACACCGTCTTCGAAGCTGCCCTCGTAGGCGTGGACCGCCATCAGGGTGGTGAGCTTCTCTTTGCAGAACTGCCGGTCCTCGGCGATGCCGTCGCCCTCGACCACGATGAACCGGCTGTCCGAGGGGATGTCGAAGCCCGCGGCTCGGGCGAGCTTCTGCGGCGAGATGGCGACGGTGTCGGGCAGCCGGTGCCCCTCGTCGTCCCACATCACCGCCTGCAGCGCGGCGCGCTGCTCGGGGCTTGCGAGATGCCCCCCTTCGGCCTGGAGCGCCTCGAGCATCTCGCGATATCTGGAGGCCGGCACGAGCACGTTGCCGTCGGCCGAGCAGCCCGAGCCGAAGTCCGAGGTCTTCGACAGCATGCAGTTGCGCGCGGTCTCGCGCAGGTCCGCGGTCTCGTCGACGAACTCCGTCGCGTTGCCGGCGCCGACGCCGTAGGCCGGTGTCCCCGAGCTGTACGCCGCGCGCACCAGTCCCTGGCCGCCCGTGGCGATGACCAGGTCGGCGCGCCGCATGATCTCCTGCGACGCGGCGAGGCTCGGGAGGGTGATGCACTGCAGGATGTCGGCGGGAGCGCCCTCCGCCTCGAGCGCCTCGCGCATCAGCCGGACGGTCTCGAAGGTCGTGTGCTTCGAACGCGGGTGCGGCGAGAACACCACGACATCGCGTGCCTTGATCGCATAGATGGCGTTGCCGGCGGGAGTGAGGTCGGGGTTCGTCGTCGGCACGACGCAGCCGATCACGCCGACGGGCTTGCCGTACTTGACGAGGCCCTTCTCGGCATCCTCTTCGATGATCCCGACCGAGGGGCTGCGCAGCGCGTCGCGGAGGACGCCGCGGATCTTCATCCGCTTGTTCATGCGGCTGTCGAAGTCGCCGAGGCCGGACTCCTCGATGCCCATCTCCACCAGGCGATGGAACGACGAGCGATTGGCCACTGCCCACGCGACGGCGCGGATCAGCCTGTCGACACGCGCCTGGTCGTAGGTCTCGATGACGGCGAGGGCCGCCTGTGCCCGGGCGAAGACCTCATCGAGCTCCTGCTGCTGCTCGGGCGACAGGGATTTTGATGCTGAAGCAGCCATGACAACTCCGTCCATGGGCGTGGGTGCCGATCGCCGCATGCTATGCAGACGTCGCCGCCGGTGACAAAGCGTGTCCCACTGGGCAGAAAGGGGCCGGATCCACGCTGCTCGGTCGTGCCGGAGCAGCACGCGCTGTACCACTCGATGGGCCGCGAGGTTGCCGCCTCCGCGGGCCGGGGTTAGCGTCCGAGCGCCGGCCGGTATGGCCGATCCCCAGGTCGGAGCCGGACGGCATTCCCCACAGCGGCGTCGGGGAGGCGCGAGCCCATCCGTCGCCCGATCGAAGACGATCAAGGAGCAAGGGATGCGCAAAAGACTGACCACGAGGTTGGGAACTGCGGGAATCGGGGCGCTGGTGGCGGTGCTCGCCATCGCAGCCTCACCCGCGTACGGCCTGACGACACCGGCTGAGCCGGTCCCGCCCGCAGGACTGACGGGCCTCGAACCGACCGGCGCTGACATGCCGACGGTCGGGGGCAATCTCGGCAACCAGCACTATTCGGGTCTGACGGAGATCACCAAGCAGAACCTGAAGGAACTCGCACCGGAATGGCGGACGCACCTCTCAGCCGTCGCGCCCGCGTCGACCAACGTCGGGCAGCAGACCACGCCGATCGTCGTCGACGGCGTCATCTACGTCGACACGCCGAGCGGTGGCGTCATCGCCGTCGACGGCGTGACGGGAGACGCGATCTGGAAGTGGGACAAGCCCGCCTACGGAACGTCGAGCACGCGCCGGGGCGTCTCGGCGGGTGACGGGAAGATCTTCACCCTGGCCGGCGGCAACCGCGTGGTCGCCCTCGACCAGGCGACGGGCGCCGAGGTCTGGGCGGTGCAGCCGACCGGGGCGAATGGCGAAGACCTCGGCCGCGTCGGCAAAGTGGCGACCGTGTACTACGACGGAGTCGTGTACGCCCACGCTGCGGACGGCGACCGTGGTGCCGTCGTCGCGCTGGACGCGCGCGACGGCCACTACCTCTGGCACTTCTTCGGCGGGCCGAAGCGCGGAGAGCTGTTCACCGGCCTGGACGGCGTGACGTTCGACGCGTCGGCGACGTGGGGCCCCGTGCAGCCCGACGGCACCGACTGCGCGGAGGAGGGCGGCGCGACCTCGTGGATGCACGGCGCCGTCGATACCGAACTCGGCTTCTACATCATGACCTTCGGCAACGCGCGCAGCTGCACGTCGTCACAGAACGCCTCGGGGCGTCCCGGCGACAACCTGTTCTCCGACACGATGGTCGCCGTCGACGCCAGGACCGGCGCGTTCAAGTGGCACTACCAGTCCATCCACCACGACGTGTGGGACATGGACAACGTGCACCCGCCGACACTGGCCGACATCACGGTCGACGGTGAGGAGCGCAAGGTCGCCTTCTACGGCAGCAAGTCGGGCCACCAGTTCGTGATCGACCGCACCAACGGCAAGCCCGTGCTCCCCGTGACCGAGCAGCCCGTGATCACAGACTCCCGCCAGCACAACACGGCGACCCAGCCGATGCCCGAGACGCGGCTCCTGCCGGGCTGCGTCGTGTGGGAGAAGCTGGGCGGCGACAACATCCCCGGGAACCCATGGCGCGGCGTGCCGAACTACAACGGGTACCAGGCGGATGCCGAGGGCAACCTCGTGTTCAACCCCGACAGCTACGTCGCGGTCGACGAACCCTTCCTCACCTACCCGGCGGGCTCGTCGGGCCACCGCGAGGGCTGCCTGTACGACCCGCAGTTCCAGGCACCGATCCTGTCGACGACGAGCCAGAACGGTGGCGGCGACTGGTCGAACAACTCGTACAGCCAGAGCACGAACCTGGTCTACTTCCCGTACGGCACGAACCCGGTCGCGCACTACGACGGCGCAGCCGCGAACGGCCTGCGTGCGATCGGTCAGTACCAGACGGGCGGCATCCTGGCCTACGACGCGTCGACGGGCGAGGTCGCGTGGCGCAACCACCTGGGCACCGACATGTCGCACGGTCAGGGACCCCTGACCACGGCATCCGACCTCCTCTTCGTCGGTCAGATCGACGGCCGGGTGCTCGCGATGGACGCGGCCACGGGTGACGTGCTGTGGGAGTTCCAGACGGGCTCCGGCATCTCGGGAGCTCCGGTCACCTACGAGGTCGACGGCGAGCAGTACGTCGCGGTGATCGCGGCGGGCTCGACGAACCCGTACGGCGCATCCGTGACCCAGGGCGACTCGTTGTGGTCGTTCAAGCTCGGCGGCGACTACAAGACCGAGTCGGGCAGCCAGGAGGGGCCGGACACGGCGCCCCTGACGATCCGTCGCCCGGTGGGGGGCACCGCGGTCGAAGGCTCCACCGTGGGCAACACCGTTCTCCTCGCACGATCGAGCCGCACGGCCGACGACGCCGCCTCCCGCGACAGCGTGTCGCAGAACGGCATGCAGCCCACGCACCTGCGGGTTCCCGTAGGCACGACGGTGACGTTCCGCAACCCCGGCGCCGAGACGTTCCCCAACTTCCCCAACCTGAAGCCCCACTGCGCGACGCAGTTCTTCGAGGGTGAGTTCAACGTCAAGCTGCAGCCCGGAGAGACGTACCAGCACACGTTCACGCGTGCCGGCGAGTACTTCTTCAACGACTGCACCGACCCGCGGCCCACCGGAAAGATCGAGGTCTACCTGGCTCCGCAGGACCAGCCCGGTGCCCTGCGCTTCACCCCGGGGCAGCTGCACCTCGGTTCGGGAACGGGACTGTTCACCGGCGTGAACGGCAACGTCTCCGCGCACTTCGAACTGCCGGCCGGGTACACCTACGACAGCGACGCGGTCTTGGTGACACCTCTCACGAAGACGCTCATCGACGGGTCGAAGGTCACGGCGAACAAGAACCGGATCATCGTCCAGTTCGACGCCGCCGAGGTCGACAACAACGTGCCGACCGGGGAGGTGACGCTGACGGTGAGGGTCAACGTCCTCAACGCCGCCGGGGTCCAGGAGCAGCTCTCCTCCACCGCGACGGTGACCGTCGTCAAGTAGCCGTTCGGGCCGCAACGCCGATCCGCCTCCGTCGCCTGCGACGGGGGCGGATCGGCGTGTGCGGACGGTGTCCCATTCGGCGAAACTCGACTTTGCACGCACCGGCTCGCAGACCAGAGTCGCAGAGGCGGCGATGCGCGTGCGCACGCGGCCCGGCATCAACAGAGAGGTTGGCAATGCACCCTGACACCATGGCGGTGGCGCCATGACCGACAAGGATCCCGGAGCGGAACCGGAGGAGGGTCGCGGCACCGAGCCCGAGGCGGCGGCGGAGGCCGCCCGCGAGCCGGGGGTGGGCGACTCGATCTACCCGCACACCAACACCTACTACACGACGCCGAAGCTCAATCAGGGCGTCCCGCCCGACCCGGTGTTCATCCGGATCCTCTCCGGCATCGAGATCACGATCGGCGTCGCGCTGTTCGCCTGCATCATCTTCGGCGTCATGTACCAGGTGCTCGGCCGGTACTTCCCCGCCATCAGCTGGGTGGGCGCCGGAGAGCTGGCCCTGCTGTCGATGATCGCGCTGACGTTCATCACGACCGGCTACCTCGTCGGACGCAACGGCCACATCGTGCTCGAGATGTTCGACGAGATGCTCGCCGGGACCCGGCTCTTCGTCGCGCTGCGCGTCATCTCCGCGATCATCATGGTCGCCACGAGCCTCGTCCTCGCCTACGAGGCTTGGGTGAAGATCGAGACCGAATGGGGCCGGCTCAGCGCCGCGATGCACGTGCCGGTCGGCGTCCTGTACATCTTCGCTCTCGTCGGCTTCGTCTCCGCCGCGATCCACTCGTCGTTCAAGATCCCCTACGCCAACCGCCCCGAGCGCAAGCTCGACATCGGCGAGATGGAGGGCTGAGCGTGGACCTCTGGCTCTACATCCTGCTGTTCGTCGTCTTCCTGCTGCTGCGGGTGCCGGTCGCCTTCGCGATGATCGCCTCGAGCATGCTCTACTTCTACAGCCACGGCCTGTCGGCGGGGTACGCGATCTCGTCGATCGTCAACGGCATCAACAGCTTCCCGCTGCTCGCCGTGCCGCTGTTCATCTTCGTCGGCACCATCGCCAACAACCTCGGCATCGCCACGCGCCTCTACGACCTGGCGCGGGCGCTCCTGCCGCGGCTCCCCGGCAACCTCGCCTACGTCAACCTCGGCACCGCCATCGGCTTCTCGTGGATCAGCGGCTCGGCTCTGGCCGACGCCGCCTCGACGAGCAAGGTGCAGATCCCCCAGATGCTCAAGGCCGGCTACCCCTACGGGTTCTCCGCCGGCCTGACGGCATCCGGTTCGCTGATGAGCACGGTCATGCCGCCGAGCATCCCTGCCGTGCTCTTCGCCGCGACGGCCTCGATCTCGACGGGTGCGCTGTTCGCGGGCTCGATCATCCCGGCGATGCTCATGGCGGTAGGCCTGGCCGCCTACATCTTCTTCTGGGTGCGCCGCCACCCCGACGTCGCGGTCACCCGGCCGTTCAACGGCGGGATGCTCGGCAAGGCGGCCGTGCGTGTCATCGGCCCCGCGCTGCTGCCGGTGATCATCCTGGGCGGCATCTTCAGTGGTCTCTTCACGGCCACGGAGAGCGCCGGAATCGCCGCGGTGTACATGCTGCTGCTCGGCGTCATCTACCGCACGCTGACCTGGCGGGTGTTCTGGAAGTCCGCGAAGGAGACGGTCGTCATCTCCGGCGGCATCCTCCTCATCCTGGGAGCGTCCAACCTCATGGGCCAGGTGCTCGCCCGCGAGCAGGTGTCGCGCGCACTGGGCGAGTGGCTCACCGGCTTCACCGACAACCCGATCGTCTTCCTGCTGATGCTGAACGTGCTGCTGATCCTGCTCGGCATCCCGCTCGAGGCGCCGCCGGTCATTCTGGTGCTGGTGCCGATCCTGATGCCGATCGTCGCGCAGTTCGGGATCGATCCGGTGCAGCTGGGCGTCCTGATGATCCTGAACCTGATGATCGGGTCGCTGACTCCACCCGTCGGCGCGGTGCTGTTCGTCGTCGGGTCGATCACCCGCAGGCCCATGGGCGAGCTGTTCCGCGGCATCCTGCCGTTCCTGATCCCCCTCGGAACGGTCCTGCTGCTTCTGACGTTGTTCCCCGTCATCGTCACGTTCCTGCCGACGCTGATCGGTCTGTAGAAGCCCCGGCTCCGATGTCCCCGCGCCGGCGGCGCGGGGACATCGGGGGAACGGCACGGGTCTGAAAGGAGTCACCCATGACGAGAAAGCTCTTCGTGCTCAACGGCCCGAACCTGAACATGCTCGGCGTGCGCGAGCCCGAACTCTACGGAACCGCGACCCTCGACGACGTGCGCGCCGACTGCGAGCGGGTCGCGGGCGAACTCGGATTCGAGCTCTTCTTCGCGCAGTCCAACGCCGAGCATGAGCTCGTCGAATGGGTGCACGACGCCTTCCGCCAGCAGGCGACGGTCGTGATCAACCCCGCGGGGTTCAGCTTCGGCTCGGTGCCGCTGCTGGACGCACTGCACATGCTGTCCACGCCGGTGGTCGAGGTGCACATCACGAACATCCATGCCCGTGACGCCCTGCATCGGGACTCGATCATCTCGAAGGTCGCGCGCACCGTCATCGCGGGCGCTGGCGTCTACGGCTACGAGCTGGCGATCCGGGCCGCTGACCGCCAGACAGCCTGACAGCTCGACTTTCGAGGCCGTCGCCCGCGCCGAGCCCGCTCCCGCGGGGCCTGCTCCGCCGGCCGCGGCCGTGTCAGGCGGCGGCGGTGCGGTCGGCGGCCTCGATGCCGAACACCAGCGCCTTGGTGAGCGCCGTCCCCGTCATGTACGACGCACCGTGGAATCCACCCACGACCTCGCCGGCCGCGGAGAGGCCCTCGATCCGGGTGCCGTCGATCCGTGTCACCGACGTGTCGGGCGCGACGCTCAGGCCTCCGTAGGTCGAGGTCATGGCGGTCACCGCGGGATAGGCGTAGAACGGCCCGCTGTCGACGGGTGCGAGGGCGCCGACGCCGGTCACGAGGCCGGTCCGGCCGAAGGGGTCGGCCGCACGGCCGGCGACGCCGTCGTTGTAGCGCTCCACCGTGCGTTCCAGCGCGCCGGGAGGCATGCCGAGCCGGTGACCGAGCTCGGACAGGGTCGGCGCGCTCACCAGATGACCGAGCTCCTCGATGCGCTCCATGTCGGACAGCGGCACACCGGGCTTCGAGCGCGCTCGCACGCCGGCGTCGAAGATCTGGAAGGCCATGCGGCTCGGCTGGGTCAGCACCGCCGTGCCGAGCACCTTGTACGACTCCGACTCGTCTGTGAACCGCTCGCCGTGGGCGTTTACGAGGATCGCGCCGAGGTAATTGGCGGTCAGCAGCTCGTGCTCGTCGTCCGACGCGTCAGGGTGCTGGCCGTAGGTCCCCGCCACGTGGCCGATGTCGGCAAGGCCCGCGCCGAGCATCCATGCCAGGCGGATGCCGTCGCCGGTGTTGCCGACGCCGCCGTACGGCATCGCGCCGGCTTGGTCCGGCACGAACAGGTCCAGGAGCTCGCGAGAGCGCGAGAAGCCGCCGGTCGTGAGCACCACACCCGCGTCGGCGGCGAACACGGCACGTCCCGAGCGGATGCCGGCCACCCGTCGCCCGTCCATGACCAGTTCCTCGGCGGGGTGATCCACGAGGATGACGGCCCCTGCGGCGAGCGCCTCGCGCTCGAGGTACGCGAGCAGACGCCCGATCCGGATCAGGTGGGCCCGCGCGATCGTCATGCCGGCGCTGACCTTGAGCTCATCCGTCCAGGCGTCCGCGCGGTCGATCGCCGCGACCGCCTGCGCCTGACGGGCGACCAGCGCGTCCAGCAGCGACGGGTCGGCGAAACCGCCGCCGGTCGCGACCATGTCCGAGAGGAAGACGTCATCGGCGTCCTCGACGCCCGCCCGGCGCTGGACGGCGGTGCCCGACAGCGCGAACCATCCGCCGCTCATCGCCGAGCTCCCGCCGAGCCGGCCGCGCTTCTCGACGAGGGCGACGCTCAGCCCGCTCGCGGCCATCCGCTGCGTGGCCGCGAGCCCCGCGAGTCCTCCTCCGACGACGATCGCGTCGAAGCTCCGGGCGTCAGGCGCCGTCATCGGGCCCTGCCGCGGCGGGATGGTCCGGCGATTCGTCGTCATCGGCCCGCGCCCCGGTCCGGAAGCGCCGGACATCCACAGTCCGGCCGGTGCGAGCGGCGAGCGCCGCCGCCTCGACGAGTGCGAGCGTACGTGACGCGTCGTCCGCCGAGACGAGGGGCGCCGTCGTCCCCCGCGCGACGTCGAGGAAATGATCGAGCTGGGCGGGGAAGGAGCCGCGCGGCGCGACCGGCAGGTACGTGCGCGAGAGCGGCGAATGCCAGTCCGCCGGCACCGACGGGTCGTACCCGTATCTGGCGAGGTTCGGAATCGACAGGGCAGCACGTGTGCCCACGACACGGTAGGCGACCTCGTCGGGGAGGAACGGGAACGCGGGCGTCTCCTCCGTCGCCTGATCCCAGCCCCAGGGCGAGACCCCCGCGTCGGAGGCGAGCAGACTCCCGAGGACGCCGCTCTCGAATCTGAGGCTCAGCGAGATCGTGTCCTCGACCTCGAGCCCGCGGGCGTGCGAGCTCTGCATCGCCTGGACCTCGGCGACCTCCCCGCACAGGTGCCGGAGAAGGTCCAGGTCGTGCACCGCGTTGATCAGGGTGACGCCCGCTCCGGGCTCGCTGTGCCAGGGCGTGTCGGTGAAGTACTCGGGCTCCTTACGGGCCGACCAGAGGGCGCTGACGGCGACGATCTGCCCGAGTTCGCCGCCGCCGATCGCGGCGCGCGCCCGTGCGACCGCCGGATGATGGCGCCGGTGGTGCCCCACGAGCAACCGCCCGTTCAGCCGTTCGACGGCATCGACGAGCCGGCGGGACTGCGCGTACGAGACGGCGACGGGCTTCTCCAGAAGCACCGCCAGCCCGGCCTCGAGACATTCGACGGCGGTCTCCACATGCAGGGCGTTGGGGTTGGCGATGATCACCGCATCGAGCTGCTCGGCATCCAGCATCCGGGCGGTCGACGGGTACGTCGGGCACTCGGCATCCGCGAGGGTCACGGCGGGATCGGCGATCGCCGCCAGCGCAGCTCCCGCGGACGCGCGGACGAAGTCGATGTGCTGGCGCCCCATGAACCCGGCGCCGACCACCCCGATGCGAACCGGCGGGGGTGCGGATGCGGTCACGGAGCCTCCCTGCATCGTGGTCGCGGTGAGAGCCGGTCCCGAGCGTATGACACGATGGGCCGACGTGCGCGGATCGTTCCATTCAGCGGTGAGGCATCCCGCCGAGCGCCCCCGACCGCATGTTCCACTCGACGGGACATCGCTTTGCCGGCCGATCGAAGTCCGTAAGAGTCAGCACTGCCACCGGGCCGCACGTGACAGCGTGGTCGACGGGGAACTCGCACCGCGAGGACGGTCGACGGCACGTCACGCTCCGGCTACCGAATGACACGTCAGAACCCGCACGACGACGTGCGCACATCAGAGGAGAGTCCCATGAGCACAGCCCGCTCGAAGCGCCGCGGCATTTTCGCCGCGTCGGCGCTCGCAGCAACCGCTCTCGTCGCCGCCGGCTGCGCCGGCGGAGGCACCCCCGAGGGCACGAACACCGAATCCGCGGCGGCGAACGAACCCGTCACACTCACCGTCGCGACCAGCCAGAACGAGGAGACGCCCAACTATTACTGCGGCGTCGAGCTGCTCAAGGAGCGGCTCGAGGAGGCCGACATCGGCTTCACCGTGGAGCTCTACCCGGCGAGCCAGCTCGGCCCCGACGCCGACCGGTTCCCGCTCGTGCAGGCCGGCGACATCGACATCGATCTGCAGGGCGCCTCGGCGCTGAGCTCGACGTTCGAGCCGATCGGCGTCGTCGACGCGACCTACGCCTTCGACGACGTCGAGCATGCTTTCCAGTGGATCGACGAAGGCTCGGAAGACCTGTTCACGCAGTTCCATGAGGCGACCGGGGTCAACATCGTCGACGGCTGGTTCTTCGGCTCCCGCACCTTCACCACGAAGGACGTCGAGGTGACCAGCCCCGACGACCTCGAGGGAGTGCCGATCCGGTTCCCGAACTCGCCGCAGTTCCTGGCGAACGCCGAGGCGCTCGGCGTGACGAGCCCGGTCTCCGTCGCGGTGGAGGAGGTCTACTCCGCACTCCAGCAGGGGATCGCGGTCGGTCAGGAGAATCCGATCGTGGCGACGCACTCCTCCAGCTACGACGAGATCCTCAACGTCGCGGTGCTGAACAACCACAACGTCGGCATCCACTGGATCCTCGTCAGCGACAAGACGTACGAGAAGATGAGCGACGAGCAGGCCGCCCTGCTCGAGGAGACGATCCACGAGATCCGCCCCGAGAACCGTGATTGCGTCGACGAGGCGACCGAGGAGATCCTCGACGAGTACCGTGCGAACGACGCGATGACGGTGATCGAGACGGAGGACATCGACATGGATGCCTTCATCAGCAAGTCGGAGGACTTCTTCAAGGGGTACTTCACGGGCGAGAGCCTGGAGGCCTACGAGGCCATCCGCGAGATGGCCGGCTGACCGTTGCCGCAACGGACGGGGTGGGTGCGCATGCGCACCCACCCCGTCTTCTCGTGCGGTGACCGCGAGAGCTCAGCGAGCGCGATCCGCGGCCAGGAGGCGGCTGAGGGTCACCGCAGCCGCCCGCACCGCCGGGGCGACACGGTCGGGGAAGAGCACGTCGACGGGACCGGTGACACCGATCGCCGCGCTCGGCGCCTCGCCGGCGACCAGGAGGGCGCCGGCGGCGGCCGCCACGCCCACCGTGCACTCCTCGTGCTCGGTGGCCACCCCGCGCCGGCGGACGTCGGCGAGTTCCCGCAGCAGCGCCGCCGGTTCGCCGATGGTGTGCGGGGTCTGCCTCGTCAGCCCGCCGGACGCGAAGCGCGTCACCGTCTCGGGCGGCGAGAACGCCAGGATGGATTTGCCGAGTGCGGTCGCGTGGGCGGGATCCCGGCCGCCGACCCGCGTCGACGTCTCGACGGCCGACGGGACGCGCAGGACCGCGACGACGACGAGGTGGGCGCCGTCGAGCACCGCCAGCTGGACGGTCTGCGCGGTGACGTCTCGCAGCTCCCGCATCACGGGAAGTGCGAGCCTGCGCAGCCTCCGCGGCTCCGGCACAGTCTGCCCCAGCTCGAAGAGCCGGACGCCGAGATACAGCAGCTCCCCGTCACGGTCGAGGAATCGCTGGGCGACGAGGTCGGCGGCGATCCGCGACACCGTGGACTTGGGGAGGTTTGCCCGTCGCGCCAGCTCCGAGACGCCCAGGCCCTCGTCATCTTCGCCGAAGGCGTCGAAGACGGCGGTCACGCGGTCGAGGACGCTGACCGAATCGGTCCAGCTCGCGGTGCGCATCGGGTCCCTACGCCGCAGCGGCCAGGCGCCGGCTCACGGTGCTCCCCGCCGCGCGTACCAGCGGTGCCGCCCGCTCGGGGTCCATGGCTCCGCTGGGACCCGCGATCGAGATGGCGCCGAGCACCACGCGGGCGCTGGAGAGCACGGGGCTCGCGACCGCGAGGATGCCGGGGTACGACGCCTCGACGTCCATGGCCACCACCGCGTCGCGGACGTGGGCGAGTTCCTCGCGGAAGTGGTCGGCGTCGTCGTCGACGAGTGGCGCGCTGATCCGGTCCACGACGGCCCGGTCGGCGCAGAATGCGAGGTAGGCCTTGCCGCTCGCAGTCGTCAGAGCCGGGGACCGCATCCCTGCGCGGGTCGGGAGCATCGGCAGGCGGCCGGCCACGGCGGCGATCGACACCATGTCGGTGCCCTGCTGCACCCACAGCCCCACGCGCTCACCGGTGACGTCGCGCAGATTGCGCAGGACAGGGGCGGCGGCCGCGACCAGTCTGCGCGGCAGGCTCGCCCGCGCGCCGAGCTCGAACAGGCGCAGCCCGAGGGCGACGCCCTCCTCGGTGCGCTCGAGGTAGCGCTGACCCGTCAGCTCGGTGACGAGACGCGAGACCGTCGACTTGGGCAGCCCTGTCCGGCCGGCGATGTCGGTGATCGTGATCGAGCCGTCCGACTCCTTGACGGCATCCAGGATCGCGAAGATCCGATCGAGCACCGAGACCGGTGCGCGCGTGTCGGGGGGAGTCGTGTTCCATTCGGCGAGACTCATCATCGAGTGTCCTCTCCCAGCAGGTTGAATCGTCGTCGATCGCCCTTCGGTTGTCGAACGTACTAGTTAGTACACATCCATGCAACGCTAAAGACAAGAATCACGCGGGCACCAGCGCCGGTGTCCGCAGGGAGGTGCCATGCGCACGTCGATCGCGACGGTCTGCTTGAGCGGAACGCTCGACGAGAAGCTCATCGCGGCGAGCACCGCGGGATTCGACGGAGTCGAGATCTTCGAGCCCGATCTCATCGCTTCGCCCCGCTCGCCGGAGGAGATCCGCGACCGCGCGGGCGAGCTCGGACTCACCCTCGACCTCTACCAGCCCTTCCGCGACTTCGAGGGTGTGGGGCCCGAACTCCTCGAACAGAACCTGCGGCGCGCGGCGGCGAAGTTCGCCCTCATGAACCGCCTGGGCATCGGGACGATGCTGCTGTGCAGCAACGTCGCGACGGCGCGCAGCGGCGACGAGCAGCTCTCCGCCGCTCAGCTGCGCCAGCTGGGCGATGTCGCGGATCGGTTCGGGGTTCGCGTCGCGTACGAGGCGCTCGCCTGGGGGCGGTTCGTGGACAGCTATGAAGCTGCCGCGCGTATCGTGCGGCTCGCCGATCATCCCCGCCTCGGCCTCTGCCTGGACAGCTTCCACATCCTGTCCCGTGGCCACAATCCCGAGGCGATCGAGACCATCCCGGCCGAGAAGATCTTCTTCGTCCAGATGGCGGATGCCCCGCTGCTCTCCCTCGACGTGCTGTCGTGGAGCCGCCACCATCGCTTGTTCCCCGGTGAGGGCGGGTTCGACCTGGGGACGTTCATGGCGCACCTCGTGCGCACCGGCTACGACGGCCCCGTGTCGCTGGAGATCTTCAACGACACCTTCCGCCAGGCCGACCCGCTGGCGACGGCCATCGATGCGCGGCGGTCGCTGCGCTGGCTGGAACACGAGACGGCCGCCGCGCTGGGCGCTCCTGCCGGCGGTCGCGCCGCGCGCATGTCGACGGCGGGCCTGCCGGAGGTCGATCCTCCCGCCGACGTCAACTACGTGGAGCTGCGCACCGACGAGGTGCCGGAGCTCCGGCGGCTTCTGACGCAGCTCGGCTTCCGACCCCACGGCGAGCACCGCACCAAGCCCGTGGAGCTCTGGACCCACGGTGCCGCTCGGGTCGTTCTGGGCGCTCCGGACTCCGGCCGTCCGCAGCCGACCGTCGCGGGCATCGGCCTCTCGGTCGGCGATCCGTCGCGCGCGCTGCGCAGAGCGAGGGAGCTGTTCGCCCCCGAGGTGCCGCGCGCCGAAGGTGAGGGCGACGAGCCGCTGGTCGGGGTGAGCGCTCCCGACGGCTCCGAGGTCTTCTTCGGCGCCGGACGAGGAGCGCAGCCCATGTGGGTGAGCGAGTTCGGCACGCCCGACGGCGACGACGCGGGCATGATCGAGCGCGTCGACCACCTCAACCTCGCTCAGCCCTGGCAGCACTTCGACGCCGCGGTGCTCTTCTTCCACTCCGTCCTCGACCTGCGCACGGAGGCTTCGGTCGAAGTGGCCGCCCCCGTCGGCCTGGTGCGGAGCCAGGTGCTCCGCAGCCGGAACGACGTGCTGCGGATCGCACTGAACCTCGTGCCCTCCGGAGCCGGCGAAGACGCGATCCTGCCGCAGCACATCGCGTTCGCGACGGCCGACGTCCTCGAGCTCGCACGCGCCGCCCGCGCGCGCGGCTTCCGGCCCCTCGACATCCCGTCGAACTACTACGACGACATCGAGGCGCGCTATCAGATCGACCCCGCGCTCCTGCATGACCTCAGGGAGCTGAACGTCATGTACGACCGTGACGATGCCGGAGAGTTCCTTCACTTCTACACGCATCCGATCGGGACGGTGTTCCTCGAGGTCGTCGAGCGACGGGGCGCGTACGCGGGCTACGGGGCGCTCAACGCACCGGTCCGCCTGGCGGCGCAGTACCAGCACCGTCGCGCCGGCGAGGGAGTTCTCACGTGACGGGGCGCGACGCCGACGGATCGACTCCCCACGCACCCCGCGACCGCTATGTCGTCGGGCTGATCGGCGAAGGCATCACCGCGTCGCTGACGCCCGCCATGCACGAGACGGAGGCGCGCGCGCTCGGCCTCGGCTACGAGTACCGCATCTTCGATCTCCTGGAGCTGGGCCGTCCGGCAGAGGACGTCGGCGCCCTCCTCTCCGACGCGCAGTCCGCCGGCTTCGCGGCGATGAACATCACGCACCCGTGCAAGCAGCTCGTCCTCGACCTGGTGGACGAGCTCGACACGGATGCCGCGCACCTGCGCGCCGTGAACCTCGTGGTGTTCGACGCCGGCCGCCTGCGCGGCTACAACACCGACTGGCTCGGCTACCGCGACGGCCTCATCGCGGGCCTGCCCGACGCGTCGTTCCAGCGGGTGGTGCAGATCGGCTGCGGCGGCGCAGGCGCTGCCACCGCCTACGCGCTGCTGTCGGAGCGCGCGGAGCGGCTCGACCTGTTCGACGCCGATCCGCGCCGTGCGGACGAGCTCGCCGCCCGCATGCGGAGCCGGTTCCCGACGCAGGTCATCACGACGCTCGCGCCCGACCAGCTGGCGCCCGCCATCGCGGCCGCCAGCGGGATCGTCCATGCGACGCCGATGGGGATGCTCCACCATCCCGGGGTCGCGTTCGACCTCGACCTGCTCCGGCAGGAGGCGTGGGTGTCGGACGTCGTCTACCGGCCTCTCGAGACCGAGCTCATCCGGGAGGCCGCACGGCGAGGACACCCGGTGCTCGACGGCGGGAGGATGGCCGTCGGACAGGCATGCGCTAGTCTCCAGATCATCACGGGCATCCAGCCTGATCGCGACAGAATGCAGCGGCACTTCCGTGGGCTCATCAGCGCCGAGGAGCGGTCGGAGACGGGGAAGGGCGGTCGATGAGCGATCAGCTGAGCGATGTGCGCGAGACGGCGACCACGGAGCGTGCGGTCCGCACGCAGGACGACATCCTCCGGGTGGCCACCGCCGAGTTCGCCGCCAACGGGTACGCCGGGGCGCGCGTCGACGAGATCGCCGCGCGCACGCGCACCACCAAGCGGATGATCTACTACTACTTCGGCTCGAAGGAAGGGCTCTACCTCGCCGTGCTGGAGCGGGTGTACGCGCAGATCCGCCAGGTCGAGCGCGGCATCCACGTCGAGGAGCTGTCGCCGGATGCCGCCCTGCGGACGATCGCCGAGGCCACCTACGATCACCACACGACGCACGAGGCGTTCATCCAGCTGGTCAGCATCGAGAACATCCACCGCGCCGAGCATCTGCGCCAGTCCGAGACGATCCTGCGCGAGAACGCCACCGCCATCACGCTCCTCGAGCAGGTCATCGAGAGGGGCGTGCGCGCGGGCATCTTCCGCGACGACGTCGATGCCGTGGACGTCCACATGATGATCAGCGCCTATGCCTGCTTCCACGTCGCCAATCGCCACACCTTCGCCGCCATCTTCGAGCGGGACATGCTGGACCCGGATCTTCAGGACTCCCACCGGCGCCTGATCGGCGACATGGTCGTCGCGACGATGACGGCCCGCCGGGGCAGCTGAGCGCCGCGACAGCTGGCGTCAGCCCGAGCCGGGCCTGAGTGACGCGAGCCGCCGGGTCAGGGTCAGGGCAGCCGTGCGGAGCGCCTGAGCGACGCGTTCCGCTTTCAGGTCGTCGGCTTGGCCCGAGACCGACACCGCCCCCGCGAGCGCGCCCCCCGGTGCCAGAACCGCGACCGCGGTGCAGCACAGGCCGGCCGCGAACTCCCCCGCCTCCGCGGCCAGTCCGTCTCGCGTGATCGCCGTGAGCTGATGCCGCAGCACCTTCGCATCGGTGATGGTGTCTGCGGTCCACGACGTCAGTCCCGCGGCGAGGACGTCGTCGATGTCCGACGGCGGGGCGTACGCGAGCACCGCCTTGCCGAGCGCTGTCGCGTGCAGGGGAAGCCGTGCTCCCGTCTGGACGGTCGACGGCTCGGGGGCTCGGCCGCGCATCACGGCGATGCACACGACCTCGTCGCCGTCGCGGATGCCCAGGTGGACGTTCCCCCCGGTCTGGTTGCGGAGGTCTGCCATGACGGGGAGCGCGGCGATCCTGAGCTCTCGCGGCTGCTCCGCGAGCTGGCCCAGTTCGAACAGCCGGAGGCCCAGATGGATCAGCTTGCCGTCCCGTTCGAGGTAGCGCTGGCGGATCAGGGTCGCGACCAGCCTCGAGACCGTCGATTTCGGCAGACCGGCGCGATGGGCGAGCTCGGAGATCCCCATCCCCCTGTCGTCGCCGTCGAACGCCTCGAGGATGCAGGTCATCCGGTCGAGGACGCCGACCGCGTCGCCGGCGACGTCGGGCATGCTTCAGGCCACCTGCAGTGCCAGCCGATGGGTGAGAGCGAGAGCCGCATGACGCACGAGGGGCGCCATCCGCTTCGGATCCATGTCCGCCACGGGGCCCGCGACCGAGATCGCGGCCAGAGGCAGTCGCTCCGGCGAGAGCACGGGGCTGGCGACCCCGACGACCCCGGGAAAGGTCTCGCAGCGGTCGATGGCCACCGACTCCGCCCGCACCGACGCGAACTCCTTCTCGAGAGTGTGCCGCCGTTCGGCATCGAGACCGGTGATGACACTGCCGAGAACCCCCTCGTCGACGGTGAAAGCCAGCACGGCCTTGCCGAGGGCGGTCGTCGCGGACGGCACACGGACCCCGGCGCGAGAGGGGACCGGACGCAGCCGCCCGCGGACCGAGATCACCGACAGCATGTCGCGTCCCTCCTGGACCGCGACGTTGAGGTGCTCGCCCGTCGCGTTGAAGAGCTCGGCCAGCACGGGGAGAGCGGCGGCACTGAGCCGGCGGGGCGTGCTGGCGCGTGCGCCGAGCTCGAACAGCCGCAGGCCGATGGCGACTCCTTCCTCGGTGCGCACGAGGTAGCGCTGGCGCACGAGGTCGCCGACGAGTCGCGAGACGGTCGACTTGGGGATGCCGGTGGCCAGCGCGAGCTGGGTGATCGTCGTCGACCCGTGCGACTCGCGGGCGGTGTCGAGGATGGCGAGGATCCGGTCGAGCACAGACACGGGCTCGTCGCTGAGGGCGGATCGCATGTGTGCAGTATCCGTCGGCGCGGGGGGCGCGGCAAGCGTGCGCGGCGGGACAGCGCCGATGGTTCCACCCAGTGGGACACAAGGAATCGGACGGATGGCCGGCGCGACGAAACGGGGGCCCGGACCCGTCGGAACGACGCGCCCGGGCCCCCGCCTCTCCCACCGTGGAGGCTCTCTTCCGCCTCGGTCAGACGGTGCAGAAGGGCTTGATGCCCATGGCGCTCTCCAGGCCCTCCATGACGTGCTGCTTGAAGAACTCGTCGCCGGGGAGGGGTGCGTCGGTCCAGGCCGCGGCGTCGTGACCGAGGGTCGTCAGCCAGGACCGGCCGCCGTCGTAGTACTGGCACCAGCTCACCGGGTGGGACTCGCCGTGGCCGGCCGGTGTGGCCTCGCTCGTCGCCTTGTCGACCTCGAGGAGGACGTTGACGAAGCTCGGGTAGGGCGTGAGGTTGTACCACTCGTCCTTGAACGCCCAGGTCTCGGGCATGAACGACGTCGACACGTCACGGTTGTTGATCGTCTCGACCGTGCCGTCGCGGTTGGGGCCGTGGTTGTAGAAGTTCGCCCCGCCCAGCAGGCCCTCGTAGTACTGCCACGAGTACTCCGCACCGAACGCGTTGTGGATGCCGACGAAGCCGCCGCCGCCGCGCATGTACTGCATGAGCGCCGTCTGGGCCGTGTCGTCGAGGGTGTCGCGGTTGGAGCTCAGGAACACGACCGCCTGGTAGTTGTTCAGTCGGAACTGGGACAGGTCCTCGGTGTAGTCCGCAGCGATCCCCCGCTCGGCCGCCCAGGCGATCAGGGCGGACTGCGCGACGTTGTTCGCGTTGAGCGGTGGGTTCAGTCCGGGCGCGAGCGGGCTGCCGAGGTGGGCGTGACGGGGTCCGGCCGTGCGGCTCCAGATGAGGATGCGCTTGGGCTCACCGTCCGTCCAGCCGTTGCCCCACTCGTGGTAGCAGGACGGGTCCGCCCCGCGGCACACGCCGTAGTCCTTGATCTCGTCGAGGTAGATCTGACTGGCGGTGGCCGGCTGGCCGCCGAGGCCGTTGCCGTTGCCCTTGTCGGCCCCCGTCGCGGTTCCGGCGAGGACGATGCCGGCGCCGAGCGCCGCCGCGGCGACGAGCGCGACGCCGGAGCGTAGTAGCGATCTCATGTGATCTCCTTCGATCAGTCGAGGTGGTCCTCGGGGAGTCGAAGCGCGATCGCCGCACTCGGCCGATGACGGCCTCCGATCCCGCCTGGGAGCGGGAACCCGGATCGACCCTCGGGTTGCTGCGAATGTAGGCGGGCCGCCACGGCGTCGGCAACGCGCGTTCCACCCAGTAAGCCAGCCGCCGCTGCGGCGCGTCGGCGGGCGGCGGTTGCACAGGCAGACCATCCCCGCAACCCCTCGGGTCAACCGCGTCGGCCGGGCTAGATTCAGGCTGACGGCTGAGCGCCGGGCCGACCCGTGCCCGCGGCGTTCACGATCGTACGGACGCCTTCCACGCGGAGCGACCCGACGACATGCCGTGGGAGGTGCCGCTGATGCCGCAACCGTCACAGGAGCAGAACGAGTCCGCCACGAACGACCCCGCGCCGGAGGACACCGACGAGGAGTCGCTCCGCATCTTCATCGTCGGCAGCGAGATCGAGCCGCTGACGGATGCCGCGCTGGAGGACGTGCCACCCATCGTCCGCCGCATGCGGCGCAAGGACGAGTTCATCTGGCTGCACCTGCTCGATCCGGACGAAGACACGGTGCGACGCGCCCGCGACGTGCTCGGCATCCATCCCACCGCCGTCGCCGACGTCGTCTCACGCCGGCAGCAGCCCAAGGTGCAGAAGTTCGACGAGCACCTCTTCGTCATGCTCTGGAACGTGCTCCACACTCCCGACGAGGCGCTCGTGCTGGGGGAGACGTTCCTCTACATCGGCGAAGGCTGGCTGCTGACCGTGCAGCGCGGCAACGGCGGCGAGCCCCCCGATCTGCCGGAGCTGCTCGAAGAGGCGCCCGACCAGGCACGCACCGACACGATGCCTGCGGCGTACTCGATCATGGCTGAGATCGTCGACGGCTATGCCAGCTCTGCGGCGGCCGTCGAGTCCGCCCTCGAAGAGCTCGAGGAGCAGGTCTTCAGCGAGAGCGAGCGCGAGGATCACCACCGCATCTACCGCATCCGCAAGGACATCGGGCGCGTGGACCGGGCGGTGTCGAGCATCGCCGCCGCACTGCACGAGAGCACCCGGCACCTCGAGACGCTCACCGTCGGCAGCGAGCCCATCCTGCCGTACCTGCACGACCTGCTCGACGACGCGGCCGGAACCGCCGCCCTCATCAACAACCAGAGCAAGGGCCTGGACGCGATCCTGTCCAGCTACGAGAACAACGTCGCGGCACGGCAGAACCAGGACATGCGCACCATCTCGGCATTCGCCGCCCTCCTCGCGGTGCCGACCCTCATCGCCGGCCTCTACGGCATGAACTTCAAGAACATCCCGCTCGTGCAGTGGCAGTACGGGTGGATCGTGATCGGACTGACCATCGTCGTCCTCGATCTCGTGATCTACGGGCTCTTCAAGCGCCGCCGGTGGCTCTGACCGGTCGGTGCATGCCGGCGCCGTCGTGCCGGCGCCGTCACAGGGCCACCGGGATGTTCGACGTCAGGAGCCCGGCATCCACCAGGAACCGCTCGAGCACGACTGTAGCGACCCCCGTGGCCACCGAGTTGCCTCGCACCGTCGAGATCTCCAGCTCGACGTCGCGTGCCGAGGCTCCGGGCGACTGCTCGAGCAGGTGACGGCGCGTCGCCGGCATCAGGTGCTCCCCCAGCGCCCATGTCGTCCACCCCGTGAGCGTGACGCCCTCGGGGTTGATCACGGCCACCAGGTCGGCGAGCGCGGAGCCCAGGTAGTAGGCGGTCCGGCCGATCGTCTCGGTCACGGCCGGGTCGGGCTCAGGGCCGTCGGCGACCGCCGCCAAGGCGAGGATGAAGTCGTTCTGCATGTCGAGGTCGACGAGCGGATGCGCGGGGTCGATCTCGCGCAGCGTCTCCTGGATGCCGGGAGCGCCGATGTAGGACTCGACGCAGCCGCGCCGGCCGCAACGACAGCGCCGTCCGTCGAGGACGAGCAGCGTGTGCCCCCATTCGCCGGCGGTGTTCGTGGCGCCCCGCAGGATGCGCCCCTCCAGCACGATCCCGGCGCCGACGCCGGTGCCCAGGTTGACCGTCGCGAGACTCGAGAATCTCCGGCCGCCGCCGAGCCACAGCTCGGCGATCGCGATCGACTTGAGCGGGTTCTCGATCACGAGCGGCAGGCCGACGCGCTCCCGCAGGCGTTCGAGCTCCACCTTCTGCCACGTCCAATTCGGCACGACGACGGAAACGCCCTCCGGACCCTGGATCAGTCCGGGCAGCGCGATCCCGACGCCGAGCACCTCGCTGCGCGAGACGCCTGCTGCGTCGAGCAGGTGATCCAGCGTGCGACCGATGCCCTCCACCACCGAGTCAGGGTCGAGCAGATGCTCGTCGCGCGCGCTCTCGACGGAAAGCACCTCGTTGAGCGCCGTGTCGAACATCACCGCGCGCACGTACGTCTCGGCGACGTCGATGCCCACGACGAAGCCGCGGTCCGTGTTCATGCCGATGAGAGCGGTCGGCCGTCCGATCCGCCCGGCCGCCATCTCTTTCTTCTCCTCGATGATCCCCTCGGCCAGCAGCTCGTTCACGACGGTGACGACGGTCGCCAGGCTCAGCCCGGTGGACTGGGCGAGGGCGTTGCGCGTCGTCTCACCGGCCGACAGCACGGCGTGCAGCACGTCGAGGCGGGAATCGCTGCGGATGTCGCGCGAGGTGCGACGCGCCACGACCGTGCTCGACGCGGACGTCACCGTGCGCGCCGCCGGGTCGGGACGACCCTGGACCGGACTCGTCGACCGTGTCATGTGGAGCACTCCATTCGCACGTCGGGCAGGCCCGGTGAGCTCAGCAGGACGGTCGCGGCCCCATTGGACCGGACGAACAGGATCAGTCGGCCGTCGAGCGTGCGACGCCGAGGGGCGGTGTAAGCGGTGTGGTCACTCAGATCACCATTCTCCAGCCCGAGCAGCTCCCCGTCGCGCACCTCGGCCGTCACGACCGCGTCGCCGCGCGCGACATCGCCGTGCTCGTCGCGCAGCACGCATTCGATCTGGAACACCTCGTCCGCAGGGATGCCGGCGTCGGCGCAGCGGCCGGGGAGGCCCTCGGGCGCCCGCCAGAGGGCGGCGTCGATCCGGACGGCCTCGCCGGCGGGCCGGAGGATGTCGCGGGCGACGACGTCGCCGCCGCGACGCGACTCCAGCACGAGCGTGCCGAACGGGACACCCGTTGCAGCCGTCCAGTAGCCGTTCTCCGCGTCGCGGACGAGCGGGATGCCGCGCCCGTCGCAGGTGAGCGTCAGCTCGTCGCCGTTGGCGAAGGCCAGCACTTCGACCGCCGCGCCTGGCACGGCATCCCGTCCCCGCGAGATCGGGTGCGACCAGAAGCTCTTGTCCTCGTCGTCGGTCCAGGGCCGGACGGCGAGGTGCGCCATAGGCTGCTCGGACCACCAGCTGCGCCGCAGATGCCAGGTTTCCTTCTCGAAGCCCGCGAGCGTCAGCAGCCCGGCCGGCGAGCCGTGCGACGGCCAGCCGCGGGTCTCGCCCAGGTAGTCGATGCCCGTCCAGAGGAACTGGCCGGCCACGTAGTCGTTGCGCTCGACTTGCAGCCAGTCGGCGTAGCGGTGCGAGTTCTCGCTGCCGACGAACGGCTTGTCGGGGAAGCGCCGGTGATCCTCCTCGTAGAGGTGCTCCTTGTAGTTGTAGCCGACGAGGTCGAGGTCGTCGAGGAAGCCCGTCCGGCTCGACAGCTCGGGCAGGGCGGCGGCCAGCGTCACCGGACGCGTGGGGTCGTTCTCCCGCACGATGGCGGCCAGCCGCTTCGCGATGGTCGTCAGACGGCGGATGTCGGGACGGTCGGGGTCGTAGAGACGCTCGGCCCGCGGCTTGCCCGCGTCGTTGTTGCCGACGGCCTCCTGGAAGAGCGGGTGCGCGTACGGGTCGTTCGGATAGTCGATCTCGTTGCCGATGCTCCACGCGACGATCGACGGATGGTTGCGGTGCGCCTGGATCATCGCCGACAGGTCGGCCTCGTGCCAGGCGGGAAAGACGTGGGCGTAGCCCTCGTGCCGGGGCGGGTAGACGTTGTGCCCCTGCCACCACTTGTTCTTCGGGTTCTCCCACTCGTCGAACGCCTCGTCGATGACATAGAGGCCCAGGACGTCGCAGAGCGCGTACAGCTCGGGGCTGTGGGGGTTGTGCGCCATCCGCACCGCATTGCATCCCATCTGCCGGAGGGCGAGCAGACGCCGCAGCCAGACGCTCGCCGGCACCGCGGTGCCGAAGCATCCGGCATCCTCGTGCAGGCACACCCCCTTGAGCACACGGGGTTCGCCGTTGATCGAGAAGCCGGTGTCGGGGTCGAACCGGAAGGTGCGGATCCCGACGGTCTCGACGGAGACGGCGCGCCGCGATGTTCCGGCGCCCGGCCACTCGAGCGTCGTGGTGAGGCGGTGCAGCAGGGGGTCGGTGTCGGACCACAGCTCGGGATCGGTGAGCGCCGTCGTCGCCGCGGCGTCAGCCGCGCCGCCGGCGGGCACGACGACCTCGGTGCCGAAGGAGTGCACCCTCCCCGTCGTCAGCGACCGCAGCTCGTGGCGCACCCGCACCGCCGCGGGCGACGCCGTGTCATTGACGAGCGTCTGGACGACGCGGACGGCGGCCTCGTCGGCACCGGTCGACAGCGTCGTGAACACGGTGCCGTGCTCGCCGACCCGCACCTGCTCATGGACCTCGATCTCCACGCGCCGCGTGATTCCCGACCCGTTGTACCAGCGGGAGTCCGAGATGTCCCTGTGGTCGACGCGCACGCTGATGACCAGATCGTCGTCCGGCGCGTACGACAGGATCTCGGTCAGGTCGAAGGAGAACTCCGCGTAGCCCGACGGACGCCCGCCGAGGTGATAGCCGTTGACCCAGACGTCGGCGTTCTTGTAGACCCCGTGGAACACCAGCCGCACGTGCTGGTCATCGCGCCGGCCGAGCTCGGAGATCCGCACGTGCGCGCGGTACCATCCCACGCCGCCGGCCAGATATCCCGTGCCGCTGGAGTGGGCGGGCGAGAACTCCTGCTCGACGCTCCAGTCGTGCGGAACGGCGACGCCGCGCCACGACGCGTCGTCGTAGCCCTTCGCCGCGGCTCCCGGGTCGTCGGCGAGCGCGAAGAGCCACCGGCTGATCCGAACTGTCTGCATGTGAACCTATTCCTCGTCTGATTCCTCGACCGCTACCGGCTGAGGTGCGTATGCGTCGAACACCCGGGTGAACAGGACGCCGGTCAGGAAGGCGATCGCGGCGAAGCCGATCGCGAGCCACAGCAGCCCGTACGCCGTCACGGCCGGGTAGAAGACCGTGACGACGATGGCGAGCCCGATGATCGCCAGACTCATGATGGCCACGAGCGGATGCCGCCACGACAGCAGCCGCGCGTTGCGCAGCACCTCCCGGATGCTGCCCTCGAAGTTGGCGAGGTAGGGGAAGACGAACAGGAGGTTCACCGCGAACGCGAACGCCACGAGGTACCAGACCACCAGCAGGATGAGCTGCGCCCCCGCATCCAGGGAGCCGCTCGTGAGGACGACGTACCAGGCGCCGAGCGCGACCGCCACCAGGAGGACGAGGAGCCCGAGCAGCGTCGCCTGGCGGAAGTTCTGCCGGAAGGAACGGAAGTAGTCGCGTGTGACCGCATCGCACCGGCCCCGCACGATCCGCATCGCGGTGAAGTTCAGCGCCGTCAGGGCGGCGCCGAGCGTGACGATCGGGATCGCCGTGGCGATGAACACGAGGTTCAGGATCATCAGGTCCGCGATGCGGGTCAGGAACCGCATCGCGGCGGAGTCCGGGGCGAAGATGCTGCTCATTCGTACTTCCTCTTCAGATCGGTCGGGCGGGCCCACGCAGTGCGGACCCGCCCGACCGTGTCGATCCGATCGCCCGGGCTACTCGGCCCAGGCGTCGATGTCGGCCTGGATCGAGGCACGGGCGTCCTCGTAGCCGGCATCCATCAGCGCCTGCCGCATCTCGGCGATCGCCGCAGCCGGGTCGTCGAACTTGCCGTACTCCAGCTGCGGGAGGTACTGCGAGAGCACGCCGCCCATCGCCGCCAGCGTCGGGTCGATGGCGTCCTTGTTCAGCAGCAGCGTCGAGTACGGGTAGTCCTCGGCCACGGCATCCAGTCCGGCGTAGATCTCCTTCGTCGTGGGCGCGTCGGTGACCTTCGTCAGCTCGAGCTCGTCCATGCGTCCTGCCCAGAAGTTCGAGCCCAGCGCGTCGGTCGACGAGTCGTAACCGTCGGGGTAGCCGAGCTTGCCGTCGTCGGTGATGACGTAGTCGGTGCCCTCGATGCCGTAGTTGATGAGGCGGTACGACTCCTCGTCGTTGCGGAGGAGGTCGTACACCTCGAGCGCCTTCTCAGGGTTCTGCGAGTTCGCGCTCACGGACATCGCGCCGTGGGTGAGGATGTCTTTGAAGACGTTCCCGTTCTCCTGGCCCCAGTAGAAGAACTTCGGGTCTGAGCCCTCCTGCTTCTTCGACATGTTGTCGTAGATCTGGCCGATGAACGTCTGCGTGTGGTGCTGGTCGGCACCCGACAGACCGGCGTAGAACTCCTCGCGCGTGTCGCCGTCGTAGTTCAGCGCGTCCTCACGCCAGACGCCGATGTCGTTCCATTCCTTGGCGAGCTCGGCGGCTTCGAGCAGCTCGTCGCCCTCCATGAACCACGAGGTGACGGTCTCGGGGTCGGACGCGCTCATCTGGAACGGGTAGTAGTTGCCCGAGCTGACCTGCTGGAGGTTCTGCAGATCGGTGTGGCCCTGCATGTAGCCCTGCAGAGCGGCCTGGTTGTCGCCCGCGACATCCCACGGATAGGCCTCCGGCACGTTGTCCTTGACCCACTGGAAGTACGTCGTGAAGTCCTCGAACTTCGTGATGTCGCCGTTCGCGAACCCGGCCTGCGTGGCCCAGTCGCCACGGTAGAAGAAGCCGTGGTTCGTGTACTGGGTGAAGTTGTCCTCCGGGATGAAGTAGATCTGTCCGTCGTCCAGCTTCGCGAGGTCCCAGTGGCCGTCGGCGTCGACCTGCTCCCACGTCTTCGGAGCGTGCTCCTGGAGCATCTCCTCCGTGAGGGGCAGGAACGCGCCCTTCTCCGCGTTCTCCCACGCGAAGAGCCAGTCGGTCGCGGTCGTGATCAGGTCGACATTGGAGTCTCCCGACAGCAGCTGGAGGTTGTACTGCGTCTGCCAGTCGGCCCACTCGACGTAGAAGAGATCGAGGGTCGCGTTCGCCTCCTCGGTGAGGCGCTCGTTGAGCTTCTCGAGCATCGCCTCGAGACGCCCGTTCGTGGGCTTGTCGCCGAGCACGAGCATCGTGATCTCGGTGGGCTTGCCGTCGTCGTCAGCCGGCCCGGTGCAGCCGGCGAGGGCGGTCGCGCCCAGGCCGAGAACGACCAGCGCCGCTCCTGCCTTGAAGAGTTTCCTTGCCATGTGAGGCTCCTTCGGCTCTCATTACTCGGTGATTGCAGTGGTGTGCGCGCCTCGGGGAGGCGTTCTGGGGGGAACGGCCGGGCTTCGATGACCGGCCGCACGACGTCAGCAGCGCGTGTCAGCCCTTGACGGCACCGACCGTGATGCCGCTGACGAAGTATTTCTGGACGAACGGGTAGGCGAAGAGGATCGGGACCGTCGCCACCACGGCGCTCGCCATCTTCAGCGTGTTGCTCGGCAGGTCGGTGATGCTGACGTTCGAGCCGGCGACCGAGTTGCGAAGAGCGTTGGCCGTGTTGATCACGTTGTAGAGGTAGTACTGGAGCGGCTTGAACTCGACAGTGCTGCCCAGGTAGAGCGACGACAGGTACCACTCGTTCCAGTAGCCGAGGGCGAGGAAGAGGCCGACCGTCGCGAGGGCCGGCTTCATCATCGGCAGCGCGAGCTGGACGAAGATCCGGAAGTCGCCTGCGCCGTCGATCTTTCCGGACTCGATGATCTCGTAGGGGATGGTGCGCATGAAGTTCTTCATCAGGATGATGAGCCACGGCGTCATGAGCAGGGGCAGGAACACCGCCAGGTAGTTGCCCCGCAGCCCCAGGTCGCGGCCGATCCACAGGAACGTCGGGGCGAGACCGGCCGAGAAGAGCGTCGTGAAGTAGATGAAGAACGCGATGTAGTTGCGCAGCCGGAAGTCCTGCCGGTACAGGGCGAACCCGGTCATCGCGATGATGAACAGGCCGATCGCGGTGCCGGCGACGGTCATCACGATGGTGACGACGTAGGAGCCGATGATCTGCCGGGGCGCCCGGAAGATGTACTCGTAGGCGGTGAACGAGAATCCCTTCGGCAGCAGGCCGAACCCGCTCTTCATGATCTCCGACTCGCTCGAGAACGAGGCCGAGACGATCATGACGAAGGGCAGCAGACAGAAGAGCACGAACACCGAGATCGAGAAGTAAGAGACGCCCCGGATGATGTAGTCGCTGCGGTCGAGTCTGATGCGACGCGTGCGCTCCGCGGCGACGGCCTTGCGCTTGCGTGCGGCCTTGCCGAGTGTCTCGGTCACGGCCACCGCGCCGATGTCAGAAGAGAGCATAATCGGGGTTCATCCTCCGGACGATCCAGTTCGCCGTCATCACGATCGCGAAGCCGAACAGCGATTGGTACAGGCCCACCGCGGTGGACGTCGTGAAGTTGTTCTGCGCCATCACCATGCGGTACACCGAGGTCTCGATGATGTCCGTGGTCGGGAAGAGCGCGGCGTTGTTGCCGACCAGGTTCCAGAAGAGCCCGAAGTTGCCGTGCATGATGCCGCCCAGCGCGAACAGCAGCAGGATCACGAAGATCGGCTTGAGGCTCGGCAGGATGACGTAGCGGATGCGCTGCCATGCCGATGCGCCGTCGATCGCAGCCGCCTCGAACAGCACCCTGTCGATGCCCATGATCGCCGCGAAGTAGACGATGGTGCCGTATCCGGTGCTCTGCCAGAGATGGACCAGCGTGATGATGAACGGCCATGCGCCGGGGCTGCTGTAGACCTTGACCGGATCGCCTCCGGTCTGCTCGAGGAATCCGTTGAGCGCGCCGTTGTCGTAGTTCAGCAGGTTGAACGCGATGACGCCGACGAGCACGACTGAGATGAAGTAGGGCAGGAACATGACGCTCTGGCTGATCTTCTTGAAGTACTTCAGGCGCACCTCGTTGAGCATCACCGCGAATGCGATCGCCAGGATGTTGCCCAGAACGATGAAGGCGAGGTTGTAGAGGATCGTGTTCCGCGTGAGCAGCCACAGCTGGCCGGACTTGATCAGGAACTCGAAGTTCTTGAAGCCGACGAAGGGACTGCCGAAGATGCCGTCGCGGTAGTTGAAGTTCGTGAAGGCGATCCAGATGCCGGGCAGCGGCGCGTAGTTGAAGACCAGGAAGAACGCGATGGCAGGCACGCACATCAGCAGGAGCATCCTGCTCCCGGTGAGCTTCCGCCACCGCGACCGCTGTCGCTGGGGCACGACTTTCACAGACATCCGTCCGCCTCTTCGCGTTCGTGAAGTCGCCTCGTCGCGACTGGTCTGCCAGTTAACCTAACCATCGATATAACTCGGCGCGCCTCACGGTACAGGCCGGGTCAGGCCGACGCAAGCATGAGTTCGCGGCTGTGGAAAACCCCTCGGCGCACGCGTGCGCGCGGGCGTGCGGCCGCTTCGTCGGTGCGCCGGGGAGGCCGCGGAGGGGGTGCGCGGCGGCGTCAGACGGCGCGCAGGAGCCCGCTGCTGCCCATCAGCCTCAGGGGCACGAGAGTGATCGCGACGCGGGAAGGATTGACGCGCGGCTGTCGGTAGCGCTGTGCATAGAGCTCGACGGCGAGGGCGACCTCGTCCGGGTCGTCATGCACGGTCGCGGTCGCAGGGAACGCGAGCCAGCGCGCGCCGTCGACCTGGCTGACCGTGGCGGTCGGGTCCCGCAGGACGTTGCGCACCTTCTGGGAATCGCGCGACGTGATGATGCGCAGCACACCGTCGTGCAGGGTGAAGCCCACTGGCACCGCGTGGATGCCGCCCCATGGCGCGATCGTGGAGAGCGTGGCGATGTGCCGTTCGCGGACGAACGCCTCGCCCGCCTCCGACAGTTCCCGCACGCTCCCACGCTAGTCGCCGTGCGCGGGGCTGCGGTCAGTGCGGTGCGATCGGCGCCCAGCCTTCGCCGCATGCGCCGCCGTCGGTCACCTCTGCGATCACGACCTCGCTGCCGTCGAGACGGAGCAGGGGGTTGTAGAACCGGGAGATCTCCACGCTCTCGACGGGCACGTAGTGGAAGATGAGCGAACGGCGGAAGCGGTCGGCCGACCGGTTCGGTCCTGAGCCATGGACCATGCTGCCGTGGAAGAAGAGCACGTCGCCGGCCGCGAGCTCCGTCTGCACCGCTTCGAACCCCTCGGGCAGCCTGATCTCCGTGCTCGTGAACGACTCCTCCGGGTCTGCCTCGTCGGGGCACACGATCTCGTACCGATGCGAGCCTGGCACCATCTTCAGCCCGCCGTTCTCGCCGTCGCAGTCGTCGATCGCGACCCACGCGGCGATGCAGGTCTCCGGGTGCGCCTGCAGGAAGATGTTGTCCTGGTGCAGCGCCTGCCCGCGCGCGGTCGGCGGCTTGAAGTAGAACATGGACTGCGCCGCGTGCACCTGCCCCACCATGTCGGTCACGGGTCCGACGATGCGCGGATCCAGCATCCACCGCCGTGCCAGGCGACCGATCTCAAGGTCCGTGCGACGGTGCGGGTGGATGAAGCGGGGATACCGCGCGAGGACGTCGTCGGCGGAGATGTTGTCGTCGTGCCCGATCGTTCGATCGCGCTGGACCTGCTCCATGAAGACGTCGCGGATCTCGGCGACCTCCGCCGGGCCGAGGAGCCCGCGGACGTGCACGACACCGTGCTCCGCGTAGTCGACGGTGAGATCGGTGGCCGGGGTGCTCGTGAGGGACATGGCTGCAACTCTTCTCTGCAGCCACCGCCGGCGCCATGGGATGATCAGGCGATGACATGGAGGATCCTGCTATGACTGCGACTGCCTCTCCTCGTCGCGAGACGCCGCACCCGCACGTCGTGCGTGTGGTGGCGGGTGTCTTCTCCGAGGGGACCGAGTACGCGACGTGGCGCGAGCGCGGCACGTCCGACTGGCTCCTCATCCACACCATCGCCGGGTCCGGCCGCGTGGCCGGATCCTCCGGAACGGTCGTCACCGGCGCGGGTGACACGGTGCTGCTGCGACCGCACCAGCGGCACGACTACGGCACCGGCGCGACGTCGTGGTCGCTCGCGTACGCGCATTTCCATCCGCGCGCCGAGTGGTCACCGCTTCTCGAATGGCCGGCACAGGCGGGAGGCGTCGGCGTGGTGCGTGCCCAGGGCGAGGTGCGACAGCGGATCGTGGCGTCCCTCCGTACATGCGCACGGTCGTCGGCGGGGTCGCTCCCCCAGTCGGAGCTGTTCGCGATGAACGCCCTCGAGACGGCGCTGTTGTGGCTCGACACGCAGAACCCGCTGCGCGGCCGCATGGACGAACGGCTCATGCGCGTGGTGGAGCACATCGGCGCCGACCTCGCGGGCGATCTCGGGGTGGCGATGCTCGCCCGGGTCGCGACGCTTTCGCCGTCGCGGCTCACGCACCTGTTCACTGCGACGCTCGGCATGCCGCCCCAGCAGTACGTGGAGCGCGAGAGGCTGACCCGCGCCGCGCACCTGCTGGCATCGACCGATCGTGCGGTCGGCGAGATCGCGCGGGACGTCGGCTGGGACGACCCGCTGTACTTCTCGCGGCGCTTCTCGGGGCTCCACGGCCTGAGCCCGACGGCCTACCGTCGCGAGCGGTCGGCGCCGGGCGGCGCCCGAGATCGCCACGGGCTCTGAGGCACGAACGGTCCCCGCGTCGACCGACCACCACCCGCTGACCGCGACAGTCCTGCGCGGCCGACGTGGACAGGTCCGCCGAGATCGACGGCCCGTCGCCTGTCAAGCCCCTCCGTCGTCGATCCGGCTCCTGCCTACTGTCGCGGGATCAGTGGAAGGAGAAGGACATGACCGTTGCCAGGGACATCATGACCGCCGGCGCGCGCTGTGTGGGAGAAAACGAGACACTGGTCGATGCTGCCCGCCTGATGGCATCGCTGGACGTGGGTGCGCTGCCGATCTGCGGTGAGGACGAGCGGCTGAAGGGCATGCTCACGGATCGCGACATCGTGGTGAAGTGCATCGCCGAGGGCGGCGATCCCGCGAGCACGACGGCCGGCTCCCTCGCCCAGGGCAAGCCCGTCACGATCGGCGCCGACGACGACATCCGGGAGGCGCTGGAGACGATGAAGCGCCACCAGGTGCGCAGGCTGCCGGTGATCGACGGACACGATCTGGTCGGCATCATCAGCCAGGCCGACATCGCTCTCGCGCTGGCGCCCGCCGAGACCGGCGAGACGGTCGCCGAGATCTCGGAGTGACGCCGGCGGCGTCACAGGATGTCGTCGTACCCCCGCGTGTGACCGACCTCGTCGCGCGCAGACCGGATTGCGAGCCGCTGCTGCGCGGCGTCATCCCCCTCGCGCGGCTCGACGATCGCCTGCTTGCGGAGGCGGCGCACCGCTACGAGACCCGGTTCGATGCCGGTCAAGGGACCGGAGGACTGAGGGACGCGGGAGGCTGCGAAGAACGGCGCCGTAGATATCACGCGCCCCCACGCGGTGCAACGGCGTGGGCAGGACCGCATTCCCCCGGCACGCTGGAGGACATGGTGTTCCTCGGATATCACGCATCCCACGAGCAACTGCCCCCATCGACCCTGCTCGCCGCTGTCCAAGAGGCCGAGCGGGCCGGATTCGACGGTGCGATGTGCTCGGACCACCTCGCACCCTGGGGACTCGCGCAGGGAGAGTCCGGCTTCGCCTGGAGCTGGCTCGGCGCGGCCCTCGCCACGACGTCGTTCCCGATGGGCATGGTGTCCGCGCCCGGACAGCGGTACCACCCGGTCATCGCAGCCCAGGCGCTCGCGACGCTCGCGGAGATGTTCGAGGGTCGCTTCTGGTGCGCGCTCGGCTCGGGCGAGGCTCTCAACGAGCACGTCACGGGCGATGCCTGGCCCGCCAAGCCCGAGCGGCAGGACCGCCTGGTGCAGGCCGCCGACGTCATGCGCCGGCTCATCGCCGGCGAGAGGGTGACGCACGACGGCGCGTTCCAGGTTCACGAGGCGCGCGTGTGGTCGCGGCCGCTGAGCCCGGCGCCTCTCCGCGCCGCCGCCGCCTCGGCGGAGACGGCGGCGTGGGCCGCCTCCTGGGCCGACGGCGTAGTCACGGTAGGTCATGACGTCGAGACGGTGGGGAAGATCCTGTCGGCATACCGGGATGCCGGCGGCACGGGTCCGTGCGCCGTGCAGGTTCACGTGAGCCTCGCCGACTCCCATGCCGAAGCGCTGCGGACAGCGGGCGACCAATGGCGTCAGGCGACCGTCGACCCCGCCCTGATGTGGGAGCTCATGCAGCCGGAGGACTTCGACCGGCTCGCGGACCCTGGCGACACGGAAGCGCTGGAACGCGGCATCCTCATCTCCGCCGACGAGCGGGATGTCGCCGAACGCCTCGGCGCGCTGGTCGACGCGGGCGCCGACGAACTCTTCCTCCACCCCGTCGCGAAGGACCAGAGTTCCTTCTTGGGGCGTGCGCGAGACGGGCTGCTGGACGCGATCCGGGAGCGTGCGTAAGTCCTGCAACATGCGGACGCGCAGTCGAACCGCCCGCGACGGGAGCAGCCCGGCGAGGTTGTGATCAGCGACTGTTCTCCCCTGCGTTCTCGCGTTCCCCGGGTAGCGAATGACACCGGTGTCAATCCCCTCCCTTGAGCTCCGGCTCGAGCGGGAGCATCGGAATTCAGGAAGGAGTGCGTGATGGATGAATTCACCCCGGAGGAGGCCGGCCCTCGCCGCGGCGAAGCCGTGGTGTTCTGGTCGTGGATCACGGTCCTCGCCGTCGGCCTCGCTTACATGTTCACGATTCCCCTGGTCGGACGGTGAGCCATGCGACAGGTTCGCGACAACGCCCTCAGCCTCGTCTTCGGCGCCCTGTTCGTGGTCGCGCTCGTGGGGCAGTCCGTGGCCGGCTGGTTCGAGAACAACGAACGGCTGGCGCAGCACGGGATGCCGGCCGAGGCGTTCGGGGCCTTCGTGACGTCGTCGGAGTTCGTCGTCGATGTCGCCGAGAACTGGCAGTCGGAGTTCCTGCAGTTCTTCCTCTTCATCGCGGCGACGATCTGGTTCGTGCAGCGCGGCTCGCCCGAGTCGAAGAAGCCCGGTGACGAGGGCCCCGGCACCGATGAGGACCAGATGGTCGGTGAGCACGCGCAACCCGACTCCCCGTCGTGGGCGCGGGCCCGCGGCATCCGTCAGACGATCTTCTCCAACTCGCTGCTGCTCGTGATGGGAACGGTCTTCGTACTGTCGTGGCTGGCCCAGTCGCTGGCAGGCAACGTGGTGATGAACTCGGAGAACGCCGAGCACGGACAGCCGCCCATACCGTGGGTGGAGTACCTGGGTTCGCCCGATTTCTGGAACCGGACGCTGCAGAACTGGCAATCGGAGTTCCTGGCCGTCGGCGCCATGATCGCACTGTCGATCTTCCTGCGTCAGCGCGGCTCGAGCGAGTCCAAGCCGGTCGGGCTTCCTCACCACGTCTCGGCGACGGAGAGCGAGTAGGCGGGCGCCCGCACAGCCGAACGGGGTCGACAGCCCTCGCGCCGTCGACCCCGTTCCGCCGCGTCTGACTAGACCCCGGTGCGCCGCTTGTTGTACACGTCGAAGGCGACGGCGAGGAGGAGCACGAGGCCCTTCACGGCCTGCTGCCATTCGATGCCGATGCCCATGATCGACATGCCGTTGTTGAGCACGCCGATGATGAGACCACCGATGATCGCACCGCCGATCGTGCCCACGCCGCCCTGCACGGCCGCGCCGCCGATGAACGCCGCCGAGATCGCCTCGAGCTCGAATCCGTCACCCGCCTTGGGGCCGGCGAGGTTGAGTCGCGCCGTGAAGATGAGGCCGGCGAGAGCGGCGAGGAAGCCCATGTTCACAAAGAGCCAGAAGTCCACCCGGCGCGTCTTGATGCCGGAGAGCTCTGCGGCGTGGCGGTTGCCGCCGATGGCATAGATGTGGCGTCCGAACACCGTGCGGTTCATGACCACGCCGTACACCAGGATCAGGATCGCCAGGATGATGAGCGTGACGGGGATGCCCTTGTAGGAGGCCAGCGCCCACGTGAACCAGCCGATGACGGCGGCGACCAGCACCAGCTTGATGATGAACCACGTGAAGGGCTCGACCTCCTGCCCGTACTTGCGACGACCCGCACGGGTGCGGACCTGCTGCACCGCGAGGGCGACGATTCCGACGGCGCCGATGAGCAGGGTGAACACGTCCGGATCGGTCTCGCCGAAGATCCCCGAGAGGAAGCCGTTGCCGAGCGCGCGGTACTCGCCGGGGAACGAGCCGATGTTCTGGTTCTGCAGCACGACCAGCGCGAGCCCGCGGAAGATGAGCATGCCCGCGAGCGTGACGATGAAGGCGGGGATGCCGGCGAAGGCGACCCAGAAGCCCTGCCACGCGCCCACCAGCGCACCGATCACGAGCGAGAGGATCACCGACAGCCACCACGGCAGTCCCCACTGGACCGCGAAGACGCCAGAGCAAGCGCCGACGAACGCGGCGACGGAGCCCACCGACAGGTCGATGTGGCCCGCGATGATGACCATGACCATGCCGATGGCGAGAACCAGGATGTACCCGTTCTGCACCACCAGGTTCGAGATGTTCTGCGGCCGGAGGATGATGCCGTTCGTCAGGATTGCGAACAGCGCGACGACGGCGATCAGCGCGATGAAGATGCCGTTCTTGCCGAGATCGGAGAGGACGTGACTGAGCCAGTTCGTGAACTTGTTCTCAGTGGGGTTGATGCCGGCACCGACAGCGGTGCTGCTCGTCGAGGGGTTGTTGTCTGACATGTGCGGTGTCTCCTGCGCGCGGGTCAGCGCGGCTTCTCCATGGTCATCAGCTTGAGGACGGATTCGGGGGTGGCGTCTTCCACCGGCAGCTCGCCGGTGATCCGGCCCTCCGACAGCGCGTAAACGCGGTCGGAGATGCCGAGCAGCTCGGGCAGCTCGGAGGAGATCACGATGATCCCCTTGCCGGATGCCGCGAGCTTGTTGATGATCGTGTAGATCTCGTACTTGGCGCCGACGTCGATTCCTCGCGTCGGCTCATCCAGGATCAGGACGTCGGGATCCGAGTAGATCCACTTCGACAGCACGACCTTCTGCTGGTTGCCGCCGGACAGCTTGCCCGTCTTGACGAGCACGTTCGGCGCCTTGATGTTCATGCTCTTGCGGAACTCGTTGGCGACCTTGTACTCCTCGTTGTCGTCGACGAGGCCGCCCTTGGTGAGCCTGCCGAGTGACGCCATCGAGATGTTCCGCTTGATGTCCTCGATGAGGTTCAGGCCGTACGTCTTGCGGTCCTCGGTCGCATAGGCAAGGCCGTTCTGGATGGCCTCGGCGACCGTGCGCGTCTTGATCTCCTTGCCGCGCATGAAGACCCTGCCCGAGATGCGGCTGCCGTACGAGTGGCCGAACAGGCTCATCGCGAACTCGGTGCGGCCGGCGCCCATGAGACCGGCGATGCCCACGATCTCGCCGGCACGCACCGTGAGCGAGACGTTGTCGACGACGACGCGCGAGGGGTCCTGGGGGTGGTGGGCCGTCCACTCCTCGACGCGCAGCAGCTCCTCGCCGATCTGCGGCTCGTGGTCGGGATAGCGGTGCTCGAGATCGCGACCCACCATGTCCTTGATGATGCGGTCTTCCGTCACGTCGAGCTTCGCGATCGTCTCGATCGTCTTGCCGTCGCGGATGACGGTGACCGTGTCGGCGACCTTCTTGATCTCGTTCAGCTTGTGGCTGATGATGATCGACGTGATGCCCTGCTCCCGGAGGCTCAGGATGAGGTTGAGCAGGTGGTCGGAGTCCTCGTCGTTGAGCGCCGCGGTCGGCTCGTCGAGGATGAGGAGCTTGACCTCTTTCGACAGCGCCTTCGCGATCTCGACCAGCTGCTGCTTGCCGACGCCGATCTGATTGATCTTCGTCGTCGGGTTGTCGCGGAGTCCGACGCGCTTGAGCAGCTCGCCTGCCTCGAAGTTCGTCTTGTTCCAGTCGATCAGGCCGCCGGTCTTGCGCTCGTTGTTGAGGAAGATGTTCTCGGCGATCGAGAGGTAGGGGCTCAGCGCGAGCTCCTGGTGGATGATGACGATGCCCTTCGCCTCGCTGTCATTGAGGTTCTTGAACTCGACCTCATCGCCCGCGTAGACGATCTGACCGTCGTAGGTGCCGTGCGGGTAGACGCCCGACAGGACTTTCATGAGTGTGGACTTGCCTGCGCCGTTCTCGCCGCAGATCGCATGGATCTCGCCGCGCTGCACCTCGAAGTTGACGTTCGAGAGAGCCTTGACGCCGGGAAAGGTCTTGGTGATGCCGCGCATCTCGAGAATCGTGTTGGTCACGTTTCGCCGACTTCCTCGTGGGGCTGACAGGGGGATCGTGGTGGTGTCGGCGGCGGCGGGCTCGTGTCCCGCCGCCGCCGAGAATCGCTCCGGACCGGAGTGCTCGGCTCAGAGGCCGAGGTCCTCCTTGGTCCAGTAGCCCGAGTCGACCAGGGTCGACTCGACGTTGTCCTTGACGACCGGGACCGGCGCCAGCAGGTACGACGGCACGACCTTCACGTCGTTGTCGTACGTGTCGGTGTCGTTGACCTCCGGCTCGTCGCCGTTCAGCAGCGCGACCGCCATTCCGGCCGCGACCTTCGCCAGCTCACGGGTGTCCTTGAAGATGGTCGCGTACTGCTCCCCCGACAGGATGGCCTTGACAGAGTCGACCTCGGCGTCCTGGCCGGAGATGATCGGCCAGTCCTCGCCGACCGTGTAGCCGGCGTCGGTGAGCGCCGAGATGATGCCGCGCGAGATGCCGTCGTAGGGCGAGAGCACCGCGTCGACCTGCGTGCCGTCCGAGTAGTTGGCCGTGAGGATGTCCTCCATGCGGCTCTGGGCGGTCTCGCCGTCCCAGCGCAGCGTCGCCGCCTGCTCGATGTCGGTCTGGTCCGACTTCACGACGAGCGTGCCGTCGTCGATCAGCGGCTGCAGCACGTCCATCGCGCCGTCGAAGAAGAAGAACGCGTTGTTGTCGTCCAGCGAGCCGGCGAAGAGCTCGATGTTGAACGGGCCGGCGGGTGCGCCCTCGATCGGCGTGCCGTCGAGCTCCGTGAGGCCCAGGCCGTTCAGCAGCGTCCACGCCTGCTGCTGGCCGACCAGGAAGTTGTCGAACGTCGCGTAGTAGTCGACGTTCTCGGTGCCCTTGATGAGGCGGTCGTACGCGATGACCGGGATGTCGGCGTCGGCGGCCGTCTGCAGCACCTCCGACAGCGTCGTGCCGTCGATGGATGCCACGATCAGCGCCTCGGCGCCCTTCGTGATCATGTTCTCGATCTGCGAGACCTGCGTGGGGATGTCGTCCTCCGCGTACTGCAGGTCGACCGAGTAGCCCTCTTCCTCGAGCGCGGCCTTGACGGCGTCGCCGTCCTGGATCCAGCGCTCCGAGCTCTTGGTCGGCATCGCGACGCCGATCAGCCCGCCGTCGCCGCTGCCGCTGCCGTCGCCTGTCGCTCCGGCCCCGCCCGCGCAGCCGGACAGCAGCAGGGCTCCCGCCGCAACCGCGGCGAACACCAACTTCTTCGCTTTCACTGTGATTCCTTTCATCGTGACGTCTTCGTCTTGGAGCGATATTCAGTTGTCGACTTCGAAGTTCTGGGCGAGGATGCCGCGGCGCGGGGGCCAGCCGCCCCGGCGGCGTCCGCCTGACGGGTCTGGTAGAGGCGGTCGATCACGTCGGATGCCAACGGCTCGACGGGGCCCTGCTCACGTGCGAGATGCACGATCCGGGCGATCTCCTCGGTGAAGGCGGCGAGCGTCACGGCCTCCTCCACGCCTGCTCCGACCGCGAGCACGCCTCGACGGCGCAGGAGGACGGCCCGGGCATGGGTCTCAGCCAGCAGCTTCGCGACGGCCCGCCCGGCGTCGTCATCGTCCTCGCCGGGCGCGAGCGGCACGGCGCCGCCGAACTGCTCGGCGATGGACGACAGCACGCAGGGGATCTCCTCGGCGCGGACCGCCCATGCGGACGCGAAGGGCGAGGCGCTCGACACGATTCCGGCGACATCCGGCTGCGCGGCGTAGACGCGGGCGTGGAGCGCGTGCTCGCCGCTCGGGCGGCCCTCGCTCCCCGGAGTGCCCTCGACGATGGCCCCGTCGAAGTCGCAGAGGACGAGGTTCTCCGGCGCGACGTCCTGTACGCGGATGCCGGCGGGCGAGATCACGAACAGGTCGACACCTGGGATGCGGCCCGAGGCGGCACCGCCTGCCGCGTGCATGGCGCCGGCCTGTGCGAGTTCGGCATGGGCGGCGGCGACATCCGCTCGGGTGCGTGCGATCGCCACCTCCGTCCGCACTCCGCTCACGTAGCGTTCGCGGAGCTCGGCGTCTCTGCCGTGCGTCAACTGCGTCTCCCTCGTCGGATGGCTGGAACCGATGTGACGGCCGTGTGACCGTTCACATCGGAAAACTATAGCCATCGGCGCGACGAAGATGTCAACCCGGGATGGTCTCGAGTTCGTAACGGGCGGTGCGTCACACCGGCGGCGCGGTCGAGCCGCGCACGATCAGCTCCGGCGCGATCGTCGACGGGCCCAGGCTCTGCGCGCCGTCCACGGGCCCGAGGAGAAGTTCCACGCAGCGCCGGCCCAGCTCGGCGAAATCCTGGCGCACGGTCGTCAGCGGAGGCCAGAAGTGCGCGGCCTCCGGGACGTCGTCGAACCCGACGATGCTGAGATCCCGGGGGACATCGAGACCCTCGTCGCGAGCGGCATGGATCAGGCCGAGCGCCATCTGGTCGTTGGACGAGAAGACCGCCGTGAAATCGCGGATCCGCAGCAGCTCGCGCCCGGCGTAGTAGCCGAACTCCGCGGTCCAGTCGCCGAGGATGGGGGCCGTGGTCGGCACGTCGCTCGCGCTGAGTTCGGCCAGGAAGCCGTGCATGCGGGCCTCCGCTTCGATCCAGTCCTGCGGTCCGGCGAGGTGGTAGATGCCGCGGTGGCCCAGGCTGATCAGGTGCCGGGTGGCCAGGCGTGCTCCGGCCACCTGGTCGACGGAGAGCATGTGATCGACGTCCAGATCGGTCGACTGCAGGGTGACGTACGGGATGTCGAGCGCCTGCGCGGCGAGCGCCCTGAACACCCGCACCTGCGGCGCGATCACGACCAGCCCCTCGATGGACTGCGCCAGGAGGTGCGCCAGCCCCGCGGGGATCGAGCGGGGATCCGACACGTCGATGTTCGCGGTGCTCACCCAGTAGCCGCGAAGCCGGGCGGCCGCCTCGATGGCGGCGATACTCGACGCGGGACCGTACATCGAGCTCGAGGCCGCGAGGATCCCGATGGTCTGCGACCTGCTCGTCACCAGCGCTCGCGCAGCCTGGTTCGGTCGGTACTTCAGGTCCGCCATCACCTGGTTGACGCGTTCGCGCGTCTCAGGGCGGACGCTCGGGTGATCGTTCAGGACGCGGGACACCGTCTGATACGAGACGTTGGCCAGACGCGCGACATCGCGGATGCTCGGCCTGCGGGCACTGGCTTCGTCGCTCATAGAGATTCCGTCGGAGAATGTGTACGGTCACATCCAGACTGGCACAAAAGCCGGTGAGAGAGCCACAATGACCATGTGACAGTCACATTCCGTCGGCGTCCCGCGCGCGGACTGTCACATCGTCACATTCCGAGGAGGGCATCGATGGACCTTGCGCGGTATCTTCCGCTCAGCCAGCGCGGCCGTGACGACGAGTCGGGCGTGACCGGTGACCGGCGCGTCGAGCTCGCCGCCCTCGTCCGCGGTGCTCAGCGGCTCGCGACGATCGCCGACGCATCACAACGCGACGATCTCGCCCGGGCATTCGCAGGGGACGCCGGACTCCTGGCTCTCGCCAGCCGGCCGGACTTCTCGGCGTCAGATCTCGACGGCCTGGCCGCGCAGATCGAAGCCGGCCCGCGGCGGAAGATCCCCGACCTCCAGCGCACCGTGCGCGCCCTCCTGCAGCTCGCCGATGCGGTGGGCGGCGATGCTCGCGTCGCCCCGCTCACGCTCGGCGCCGTAGCGCTCCAGGCATCCATCACGGCGCCCTTCGACCGCCGTGCCGCGATCTCGGGCCACACCGTCGTCGCCGTCGATGCGGACTGGAGCATCGGAAGGGGCCCCGAACTGCGCGGCAGCGCCGAGGGCATCGTGCGCTTCCTCCTCGGCCTCAGCGACATCCCGCCGCGTGCGCCCGGCCGTGACGAGCCGTCGGATGCGACCCCGCGTCCTGCCGACGACCCGCGTGACTTAGGCTGACGGGATGCCGGAACCGGAAGAGGGTCGCCCTCGCGTCAGCGCCACACGAGTCGGCATCTGGGTCGTCGTCTCGGCGATCGGCGTGTATATGGTCGTGACCGGCGTCGTGAGCGCGCTGACCTCCGGCGGCTGACCGCGTCGCAGACGGGCCGGCTCTCGCCGGTTCACACAGGATCGCATCCGAACGCAAGCCCCTCGTCGGGCGCATCCCCGGGTCCGTAGCCTTGCCGCATGGCGGTGGACGAACTGTGGCTCGTGCGGCACGGCGAGAGCGTCGGCAATGTCGCCGCCACACAGGCCGAGATCGACGGCGCGGAACGGATCCCGCTCGACATCCGCGACGCCGACGTGCCGCTCTCCCCCACGGGTGAGGAACAGGCGCAGGCACTCGGCCGATGGCTCGAAGAGCATCGCGACGACGTCGACCTCTTCTGGGTCTCGCCGTATGCGCGAGCGCGGCAGACCCTCGCGATCGCACTCGGGGATGCGGAGCCCGCCGTTCCCGTGACGGCCGACGAACGCCTTCGCGACCGCGAGCTCGGCGTTCTCGACCTGCTGACGCGCAGCGGCGTCGCCCGCTTCCATCCTGAGGAGACGGAGCGCAGACTCCACCTCGGCAAGTTCTACCACCGCCCGCCGGGCGGGGAGTCATGGGCCGACGTGGCGCTGCGCCTGCGGTCGTTCCTGCGCGACGGGCTCGCGCAGCCTGGCCGGCGCGCGCTGCTCGTCGCTCACGACGCGGTCGTGATGCTGCTGCTCTACATCCTGCTGCCGATGCGCGAGGAGGATCTGCTCGACTTCGCGGCCGGGCACACCGTGCTCAACGCGTCGGTCACGCACCTCGTGCGGACCGCGGACGGATGGCGCCTGGACACCTTCGCCGACGTCACCCACCTGCAGCGCGAGGGCGCGGAGGTCACCGTCCATCCCGGGAACCCCGATGTCGAACCCGAGTGAGCCCGTCACCGGGGCCGTGCTGCGCGAGTGGGGCCTGCCGGCGCCCGGCGACTCGAAGAAGAGCCGCGGCGAGATCGTGATCGTCGGTGGGGCTCGCAGCTCCCCCGGCGCCGTCATCCTGGCCGGCGAGGCCGCGCTCCGCGTCGGCGCCGGCCGCGTCGCCCTGGCGGTGCCGGGATCGATCGACGCCCACGTGGGCATCGCGCTGCCCGAAGCCGGCATCTACGCGCTCCCCGACGACGCCGACGCTCCGCTGGAGGGACGGCTGGGAGAGCACCTCGGCTCGGCGGACGCGGTGCTGATCGGTCCCGGCTTCGACGATCCCGACGAGACGCGTGCCACGGTGCTGGCCGTCGCCCACACGGGACCCGCCTGCCTCGTGCTGGACGCTTTCGCGGTGGGAGTGCTGCCTGACCTCGACCGGAGCGCGCTGCCCGACATGTTGATCCTCACCGCCAACAAGGAGGAGGCGGCCATCCTGCTCGGCCGCCCCCTCGCCGACGGCGACGACCCCGCGGACCTCCTCGAGATCGCGCGGAGATTCGACGCCGTCGTCAGCTGCTACGGGCTCACCGCGCGCCCGGACGGCCGTTCCTGGCGGATAGATGATGGAGGACCAGGACTCGGAACCTCCGGCAGCGGGGATGTGCGCGCCGGCGCGATCGCGGGCTTCGCCGCTCGCGGCCTGGAGCCCGAAAGGGCTGCGGTCTGGGGCGCGTGGACCCACGCCCGCGCCGGGACGCGGCTCACCGAGCGCATCGGCCTCGGCTTCCTGGCGCGAGACCTCGCGGCAGAGCTCACGCCGACGGTGAAGGACGTCCTAGGGGCGTGATCGGCCCGGTCATCCGGTGCCTGACGACCGCCGCGCACGGGGCGTGTCAGCTGTCCGGCGCCCGAGGAGCGCCACGCTCGCGTCCCACAGTTCGCGCTGCACGGCCGGGTCGTCGCCGGGCGCGCTGGGCGTGATCCGCCTGCGGCCTCGCGCCGTGACATACACCCCGGTCTCGCGGCCGAATGCGGGGTCGGTCGCGAGATCCACGATGAGGCCCGCGCCGCGCCGCGGATCGCCGATGCGAAGCGTGCGCAGAACACGCTCCAACGGCTGCGCGAAGCTCAACTCGCGCCCGAGGCCGGTCACGTTGAAGCCGGGGTCGAGGGCGTTGACGGTGATGCCCGTGCCCGCGAGCCGCCGGGCGAGCTCCATGGTGAACATGATGTTCATCAGCTTCGTCTTGCCGTAGACGGCCGACGATCCCCGCGCGGTGAACGGCGTGGTGTCGGTGAGGTCGGCGGGGAGGGTGAGCGTGCCGTGGCGACGGGACGCCTCGGACGCGACGTTGACGATCCGCGCGGCGGGCCCGCGGCGGAGCACGGGCAACAGCGACTCCGTCAGCAGGAACGGTGCGAGGTGGTTCACGGCCACCATCTGCGGATAGCCGTCCACGGTGACCCGCTGCTCGAACGCATGCAGCCCGGCGTTGTTGATGAGCACGTCGACGCGCTCGTACCGCTCGACGATCTCGGCGCCCACGCGCCTCACGTCGCCCATGCGCGACAGATCTCCGAGGTGGATGCCGACCTGAGCGCCAGGCGCAGCGGCTTCTATCTTGCTTCGCGTCTCGGCCGCCTTCTGCTCGTCCCGCGCGGTGAGGACGAGCCGGAACCCTCGTTGGGCGAGTGAGATGGCGGCGAGGCGGCCCAGGCCGCTCGTGGCGCCGGTGAGGACGATGGTCCGCGGATCAGACATAGCGAGTCTCTCTTTCGAGCCGCCGCCGGCACGACGGTGACAATGTAGTTTGTAGATCTCCATCACTGTAGGAGGTATAGTTTGGATATGCAAACGACTTCTCGGGTGTCGTGGAGCGGTCGCGAGCGCCTGGAAGTCGCCCTCGGAGAGCAGGTGAACGCCCTGCTCAGTGCGACACGAGCCCTCACCGAACGCAGCGCCGCTCAGTTCCACGAGGGGCTTCAGCCGGCCGCCTTCCACATCGCCAGATGGCTCTATGCGTTCGGTCCTGCCAAGCCGAGCGTGATCGCGGATGCGGTCGGCATGGACCGCAGTTCGACCAGCACACTGATCGGCAGGATGCGCGGCCTGGGACTCGTCGACGGATCCCCCGACCCGGATGACAGGCGCGGCGTGATCGTCGGCCTCACCGACGCCGGAGCGGTGCGCGTGGCGGCCGCGCTAGCCGATAGAGGCGTCGAGCTCCACGAGCGCACGCAGGACTGGACGACGGACGATCTGTCACAGCTCGTCACGCTGCTCCGCCGACTCACCGGCGGTCAGTCCTCCGCGGGACAGTGATCGCGAGACCGGGCGCTGCACCCGCGCCCGGCCGGATCGATCAGCGCGGAGCCCGCACGCGCAACGCGCGGAAGTAGCGCCGGCGCGCCACGCGCTGCGCCACCAGCAGCGCAGGGTAGGCGGCCCGCCAGGCGCCGCGCGGACTGGGGCGCGTGAGGGAGCGGACCGTCAGGATCACCGCGTCTTCCTGACGGTGGACGATGAACGCCTCCTCGCCGCTCACGGGGTGGCCGGGCAGCGTCCGGTAGGCGAATCCGACGCGGTCGCTGGTCTCCACCACCTCCACGACCTCGACGGGCTCACGCACCGCGAGGCCGAAGGGGTGCGCCATGATGACGGGCCGATCCCCCGCGGTCACGCCGTCCCCCGCGGTCACGCCGTCCCCAGCGGTCACGCCGTCCCCAGCGGTCACGCCGTCGCCCGGCGTGACCGTGAATCCGCTCCGGGTCTTGATCCCCCACCGCAGCACCTCGCGGCTCGCCCAGCGCCAGACATCTTCTCCTCGCCCCAGCTCGGCCGACTTCTCCCAGCGACGGAATCCGGCATCCGTCTCGCGCCACTGCGGATCCGAGGGCCGGGTCAGCGACATCCGTCCGTCGGGGAGCATTCTCCGATGATCTCACCGTGCGCGGTCTGAGTGAGTGCCCTCCGAGAGTGAACCCGCCCCGTCCTCACCCCAGGCCGCCGGGCCGCAGGTCTCTCTGGAGCCGTGGCTGTACGCTCATCGGCGGGCTCCCCGGATGCGAAGACGCGGACGGCCCCGGCAGTGAGGAGCAAAGGTGCACGACGACCGGTCGCATGTGCAGGCACGCCTGCGGAGGTTCACCAGGGAGCGGCTCGAGCCGGCCGTGTACCCGGAGTTCGAGCCGCTGCGCGTCGAGCACTGGTCCGTCCCCGACGAGCCGGTGCCGTTCGCGGACGCGGTCGATCGCGAGTACGAGCCGACGCCGCCCGGATGGACGTGGGGCCGGGCGTGGAGCTCCACATGGTTCCGGCTCTCGGGTCGCCTGCCGGAGGGCTGGCGCCCGCCGCACACCGAGATCATCTGCGACCTCGGCTTCACAGCTGACCGCCCGGGCTTCCAGGTCGAGGGGCTGGCGTACCGCCCGGACGGCAGCGTCCTCAAAGCCGTGTCGCCCCGCAGCCAGCACCTGCCGCTCGACGCGACCGACGACGACGACGACGATCTCACGCTCTACATCGAGGCCGCCGCCAACCCCGACGTCGCGAGCGAGTGGACCTTCGCGTCGACGCCGCTGGGCGACAAGCTGACCTCGGGTGACGGCCCGCTGTACCGGCTCGGAGCCATCGGCTTCGTCCGGCGGAACGAGGCGGCGTGGGAGCTGCTGCAGGACATCCAGGTGCTCAGCGGCCTGCTGCGCGAGCTTCCGCAGGACTCCCCCCGGCATCACACCATCGTGCGAGGACTCGAGCGGATGCTCGACATCATCGATCCCGACGACGTCGCCGGCACCGCCGCGCTCGCCCGCGAGACCATCGCGCCCCTCCTCGCCTCACCCGCGCACGCGTCCAGCCACCGCATCGTCGCCGTCGGCCACGCGCACATCGACTCCGCGTGGCTGTGGCCCACCCGTGAGACCATCCGCAAGGTCGCGCGGACGTTCGCGAACGCGCTGGAGCTCATGCAGCGGCATCCGGAGTTCGTGTTCGCAGCCTCGTCGGCGCAGCAGTACGCGTGGCTCGAAGAGCACCACCCCGCCCTGTTCGCGCGGGTGCGCGAGCAGGTGAAGGCCGGCAGGTTCGTGCCGGTCGGGGGCATGTGGGTCGAGTCCGACACCAACATGCCGGCGGGCGAGTCCATGATCCGGCAGTTCCTCCACGGCAAGCGGTTCTTCCGCGAGCGGCTGGGCCTCGAGACCGAGGAGGTCTGGCTTCCGGACTCGTTCGGCTACTCCGCGGCGCTGCCGCAGATCGTCCGCGGCACGGGCAACCGGTGGTTCCTGACGCAGAAGCTGTCGTGGAGTCAGGTGAACCAGCTCCCGCATCACACCTTCTGGTGGGAGGGGATCGACGGCACGCGCGTGTTCACCCATCTGCCGCCGGCCGACACGTACAACTCCGAGCTGACGCCCGCCGAGCTGCTGCACACCGAACGCAACTTCAAGGACGCCGGCGCCGCCACGACCTCGCTGGTGCCGTTCGGATACGGTGACGGGGGCGGCGGGCCGACCCGCGAGATGCTGGCCGCGGCCGAGCGGTCGCGCGACCTGGAGGGTCTTCCCCGCGTCGAGATCGCCGCGCCGAGCCGCTTCTTCACGGATGCCGAGGCCGAGTATCCGGATGCGCCGGTGTGGGCGGGCGAGATGTATCTCGAGCTGCACCGGGGCACCTACACCTCGCAGCTGCGCACCAAGCAGGGCAACCGGCGCAGCGAGCAGCTGCTGCACGAGGCGGAGCTCTGGTCGGCGACGGCCGCGATCCGCACCGGCGAGCCGTACCCCTACGACGAGCTGCGACGGGCGTGGGAGACCGTGCTGCTGCTGCAGTTCCACGACATCCTCCCCGGCAGCTCGATCGCCTGGGTCCACCGCGAGGCCGAGCGCGATCACGCACGGATCCGCGACGAGCTGACGGCGATCATCGATCGCGGTGTGGCGGCGCTCGTGGGCACCGGGTCCGCGGAGCTCGTCGCCAATCCGATGCCGCTGCCCGGTCCGGGAGTCGATGCGTTCGCGATCGGCACCCCGGCCGAGACGGCGGCACCGGCGACCTGGGAGCGCCGACCCGACGGCGGCCTGGTGATCGACAACGGCATGCTCCGAGCCGTCATCGACGCGCGTGGTCTCGTCGTCTCACTCGTCGACGCGGTCTCCGGCCGGGAGGCGGTGGCCCCGGGCGGCGCCGCGAACCGGCTCGTACTGCACCGCGACACCCCGAACGAGTGGGACGCCTGGGACATCGACGACCACTACCGCCGCAACGCCACTCCGCTCGACTCCGGCGCGCCCGAGTCGCTGGATGCGGTCACCGGCGACGACGGGTCGGTGACGGTCGTCGTGGCCCGCTCCTTCGGCGCATCGCGCGTCGCACAGCGGCTCACCCTCGCGCCCGCTGCGCCCGCGTTGGACCTCGAGCTGACCATCGACTGGCGCGAGAGCCAGAAGCTGCTGAAGCTGTACGTCGATCTCGACGTGCACGCCGACGTCACCGCCGCGGAGACCCAGTTCGGCCACGTCCACCGGGTCACGCACGAAAACACGTCGTGGGAGGCCGCGCGCTTCGAGTTCTGCGCGCACCGCTGGGTGCATGTCGGTGAGCCCGGCTACGGCGTGGCGGTCGCCAACGACTCCACCTACGGGCACGACGCCCGTCGGACGCCGCGTACCGGAGGCGGGCGCTCCACCACGCTGGGCATGTCGCTCATCCGCGCGCCCCGCTTCCCCGACCCGGTGGCCGACCAGGGCACGCACACCCTGCGAGTCGCGTTGCGGCCGAATGCCGGCATCCGGGATGCCGTCGCCGAGGGGTACCGGCTGAACCGGCCCGTGCGGCGCGTGGTCGGCGACCATGCCGCCGCACCCCTCTTCGCCGTTCGCAGCGAGACCGTCGTGGCCGAGACGGTCAAGCTGGCCGACGACGAGTCCGGCGACGTCATCCTCCGGCTCTACGAGTCGGCCGGCGGTCGCGGATCGGTCTCGGTGACGCCCCTGTTCGACGCCGAGGGCTGCGAGCGCACGGACCTGCTCGAGCGCGCGACCGGCGATGCAGAGGACGCATCGGCCGCGATGCTCGAGCTTCGCCCGTTCGAGATCCTCACCCTCCGCTATCGACGCCGGCCCGCGCAGGAGGACGTCGACGTGCCCAGGTCGTGACAGGCGTGCGCTCCCGCGCGCGATCAATGCGGGCAACATCGACGGCTGCCGGGCGAGCGACGAAGGACACCGACGCGGCGTCCGGTGATACTGGTTCGATGCACGCTGACGCGTCCCTCATCCGCCCCGAGCACCCCGGCGATCTCGAGGCGATCCGTCGGCTTCACCTGTCGGCGTTCCGTGACCACGGTCGCGTCGTCAACGCCCTCGTCGGCGACCTGCGCCCCACGATCGCCGAGCTCGGCGGATCTTCATTCGTCGCGGCGGCCGCCGGCGAGATCCAGGGCCACGTGATGGTCACGATGAGCCTGCTCGACACCGCTCGCCGCTTGCTTCCGGCCCCCGTGCTGAGTCCGCTCGCCGTGGCGCCCGAGCATCAGGGAGCCGGCCTCGGTGCGTCCCTCGTGCAGCACGCTCTTCGCTCGGCATCGGAGGCGGACTGGCCCTTCGTGATCCTCGAGGGCGATCCCGGTTACTACGCCCGTCTCGGCTTCCGCCCGGCGGGTGGGCTCGGGTTCCGCAGGCCATCGCTGCGGATCCCGGATGCCGCGTTCCAAGTGGTGCTCCTCCCCGCGTACGAGCCCTGGATGACGGGTACCCTGGTCTACGCGTGGCCCTTCTGGGCGCACGACGCTGTGGGGCTCCGCACGGACGCCTCTGCCTGATGGGTGTCGCGGGCTCAGCGTGCGGATATCTCCGCGATCCTGACGGCCGCGTCGGGTGAGGCGCCGCGGTCCCGGCGGAGGATGAGCAGAGCCGCCGCGGCCGCCAGCAGCACGGAGACGATCGTCACCACGCCCAGCGGAAGGATGCTGAGGGCACCGGCGACGCCGACGAGCGGGGCCGCGATGCCGCCGAATCCGAACCGGACCATCCCCAAGAGCGACGACGCGGTCCCCGCGATCTGCGGGTACTCGACGAGGGCGAGCGTGGTCGCCGGCGGAGACGAGATCGCGACGCCGCCGGCCAGCAGGAAGAGCGACACGATGACCACCCACAGCGGCACCGCCGTGAGGCCGGCCACGAGCAGTCCGGCCGCACCGATTCCGGCGACCAGGATGCCGGTGGCGAGCGTTCCCGCGATGCTCCATTGCTCGGCCGCGCGCCCGGCGAGGTAGCCGAAGGTCATGAAGCCGGCAGAGTTGAGGCCGAAGGCCAGGGCATACCCCATCGGGGACAGTCCGTAGATGTCCTGCAGGACGAAGGTCGCTCCCCACAGGTAGGCGAACAGAGCCGCGTACAGGAACCCCTGATTCAGGACCGCGCCGAGGAAGACGCGGTCCGACAGGAGCGTCCGGAAGTCCTGCAGGGTCTGCACGAATCCGCCACGCGAGCGCCCTGCGACCGGGAGCGTCTCGCGGAACACCAGCAGCGTGACCATCAGGATGAGCGCGCCGATGGCGGCGAGGAAGACGAACAGTCCGCGCCAGTCGGTCACGGCGTTGAGCAGTCCTCCCAGCAGCGGCCCGACGATGGCGGCGAGACCGCCGATGACGGTGAGCCGGCCGTAGAAGCGGATCAGCGCGCCGCCCGCGTAGATGTCACGGCCGGCCGCCTGGGCGATGACGATGCCGACGCCACCTGCGAGGCCCTGGACGAAGCGGGCGACGATGAGCAGCTCGACGGTAGGGCTGATCGCGCAGAGCAGCGAGGTCACGATGTATGCGACGATGCCGATGAGCAGGATGCCGCGTCGCCCGAAGCGGTCCGACAGCGGGCCGGCGATCAGCTGCCCCGCGGCGAGCCCGATCAGGCACGCGGTGACGGTCAGCTGCGCGACCGAGGTCGCGGCATCCAACTCCGCAGTCAGCGCCGGGAGCGCGGGCAGATACAGGTCCATCGAGATCGGCCCGAACACGGTCAGCAGAAGCAGGAGCGTCGGCAGGAGCCGACGGAACGGGGTCGAAGGCGGAGCGGTCTGATCGAGCATGCTTCCAGCCTTCCGGCCGCGCGCCGGCGGGAGGAGTCCCTGACGGAGGGTGTACCGCCAGGGCATCCTCCGTCAGCGGCGCCCGACCTACGATGTCGACATGGACAACCGAGCCGAGGTGCGTGAGTTCCTCATATCGCGACGGGCGAAGGTGACGCCGGACGCGGCGGGCCTCACGGCCGGCTCGGGCCGGCGTGTGGCGGGCCTCCGACGCACCGAGGTGGCGATGCTGGCGGGCGTCAGCGTGGAGTACTACGCCAAGCTCGAACGGGGGGCGATCGCCGGCGCCTCCGCGTCCGTGCTCGAGGCCGTCTCGCGCGCACTGCAGCTGGACGACACCGAGCGCGCGCACCTGCTCGACCTCGCGCGCGCGGCGGACGGCATCCCTTCGTCCGGGCGTCCTCGCCGCCGCGCGGTGAAGGCGGCGACGCCGCGGCCGAGCCTGCTCTGGGCGATGTCGGCGATCACCGACGCGGTGGCCTTCGTTCGCGATCAGCACCAGGACGTGCTCGCGACGAATGCCCTCGGTCGCGCGTTCTACTCCCCGCTCATCGGGGACGGCGGACGGACCCCGAATCTGGCGCGATTCCAATTCCTCGACCCGGCATCGCGGGAGTTCTACCCGGACTGGGATCGCATGGCGGAGATGTGCGTGGCGATCATGCGCAGCGAGGCCGGCCGCGATCCGCACGACAAGGGACTTCAGGACCTGGTCGGCGAGCTGTCGACCCGCAGCGACACGTTCCGACGACTGTGGGGCGCGCACGACGTACGCACGCACGGGGCGGGCACGAAGCACTTCCGCCATCCCGTCGTGGGCGACGTCACCCTCGCCTTCGAAGAACTCGCGATCACCGCCGAGCCGGGCCAGGTGCTGCTGATCTACACCGCCGAACCAGGGTCGCCGTCGGCCGAGCGGCTGCGGCTGCTCGCCGCGTGGAGCGCCGACCACCCCGTCGACGTCTCCTCGTAGAGACCGGGAACGCTCCCCCGGTGAGGGGTGTGCGGGCTCCCCCCATCAGGCCGGAACTGTCGATCGACGACTACGCCGCGGCGACCCCGGCCGCACCCGCGTCTGCGGGCGCGGCCGGGGCCCGGTGATACGAGCTACTCGGCGATGAACGCGAGGATGTCCGCGTCGAGCTGCTCCTGGTAGTCGCCGTAGATGCCGTGCGGTGCACCCGGATAGACCTTCAGCACGCCGTGCTTGACCAGATCCGCGCTCTTGATCGCGGCATCCGCGATCGGCACAATCTGGTCGTCGTCACCGTGCGCGAGGAGGATCGGCACGTCGAGCGCCTTCAGATCCTCGGTGAAGTCAGTCTCCGAGAAGGCGGCGACGCAGTCGTAGGCGGCCTTGAGCCCGACGAGCATGCCCTGACGCCAGAAGTCGTCGCGGGCGCCCTGCGACACTTCCGCCCCCTCGCGATTCGCCCCGAAGAACGGCGCCGAGAGGTCCTGGTAGAACTGCGACCGGTCCTTCAGCACACCCGCGCGGATGCCGTCGAACGCCTCGATCGGCGTGCCCTCGGGGTTCGCCTCCGACTTCACCATGACCGGCGGAACGGCGCCCGCCGTGATGATCTTCGCGACCCGGCCCTTGCCGTGCTGGGCGGCGTACCGCACCACTTCGCCGCCACCCGTGGAGTGGCCGATCAGAACGATGTCGTGCAGGTCGAGCTGCTCGACGAGCTCGGCGAGATCACGTGCGTACGTGTCCATGTCGTTGCCCTGCCACGGCTGCGACGACCGGCCGTGACCACGGCGGTCGTGCGCGATGGCGCGGTAGCCGTGGTCGGCGAGCAGCTTCAGCTCGACCTGCCAGGCATCCGAGCTGAGCGGCCAGCCGTGGCTCAGGATCACAGGCTGACCCGAGCCCTGATCGGTGTAGTAGATCTGGGTTCCGTCGGAAGTGGTGATGTACGGCATTGCTGCGCGCTCCTTCTGGGTGGTCGTGGGTGGTGAGGGGTGGGGGACGCCGGATCAGCCGAGTTCGGCGATCGCGGCGGTGATGACGTCGGCGACCTCGGCGGGGTGCGTCTGCATCACGAGGTGGGGCGCGTCGATCTCGATGACCTTGCGCACGCCTGCGCGCTGGTAGCCGAACCGTTCGACGTCGGGGTTGATGGTGTGGTCGGCGCTCGAGACGATGCCCCAGGACGGCTTGGTCTTCCACGCGGCCACCGAGGCCGGCTCGCCGAAGGCGACCGCCGAGAGAGGCCGCTGCGAGACGGCGAGCACCCGGGCTGCCTCAGGGTCCACGCCGGCGGCGAACACCTGCGGGAACGCATCGATCTTGACCGACACGTCGGTGCCCGGCTCGCCGCCCTCGACCGGATACGGCGCGTAGACGAGGTTCGCAGCGAGCTCGGAGTCGGGGAAGCCACCCTGCAGCTGCCCGAGGCTCTCGCCCTCGTCGAGTGCGTAGCCCGCCACGTATACGAGGCCGACGACGTTCTCGGCGACGCCGGCAACGGTGATCACTGCCCCGCCGTAGGAGTGGCCGGCCAGCAGGACCGGACCGTCGATCTGCTCGACGAACGACTTGATGTAAGCCGAGTCGCCCGAGAGGCTCCGGTTGAACACCGGCGGCACCAGCACGGTGTAGCCCTCGCTGAGCAGCCGCGCGGTGACGGGTGCCCAGCTCGCCGCGTCGGCGAAGGCGCCGTGAACGAGCACGATGGTCGGTGATTGCGACATGGGTTTCTCTCTTTCTGTGGTGCCGGACGTGGCTTGTGGATCATCCGGCGGGGACGGCGGGCGCATCGCCCGCCGGGTCATCGACGACGCGGGCTGCGTGGTGGTCGGCGGCCGGCGCGACACGTGGATCGATGCCCTGCACGTGCTGCCGGTGCGCTGCTCGACATCCGCAGCCGCACGCCCGATCGGATGCCGGGGCGCCGGGCTTCGGCGGATGGAGTCATGGCGGTCCTCAACGTGCGATTTGCCAGAGTGGCGCAACGCTGAGACCCTCGGACTGTGGTCAGTACGTCCATTGGATCCGATCGTCGCCGCAGGCACCACGAAGTTTCCACGCAGAAGTGAATTCGCTCGTTTCTGCCTCGACGAACGCTGCGCGACCCCTCCGCGAACTGCTCCGCGAGCACCGCCGGAACGCCGACCTCACGCTCGAAGGCCTCGCCGAGCGGTCCGGTGTCAGTGATCGCACCATCAGTGACATCGAGCGCGGCATCAGCCTCGGCCCGCAGCGCCGCACGATGCTCGCTCTCGCCGATGCGCTGGCGCTCGAGGGCAGCGAACGAGACGACTTCCTCGCGTCCGCTCGTTCGGGCAGGAAGAACGCCGTCCCCGCCGCTCGAGCGGTCGACATCGAGCCGCACCGATTGACCGACTTCACGGGACGCGAATCCGAGATCCTCGGCGTCGTGGCCCACCTCGCACCGTCGGGTGGCGACGACGAGCCCGCAGCCCCCGTGGTGCTGTGCGGCGCTCCCGGTGTCGGCAAGACGTCGATCGCCATCGAGGCGCTCCATCGGTGCTCAGCAGGGCACCCCACTCGCCTCTTCGTCGACCTCGGCGGCCTCGATCCCGTCCCCCTGACGCCCTTGCAGGTTCTGCATTCGCTGCTGCGACAGCTCGGGAGCGAGCCGGATGCGGCGAAGTCGCTGGGTGAGGCGACGGCGGCATGGCGCGCAGCGGTCGCGGCGACCCCGGTCGCGGTCCTCCTCGACGATGCGGCGAATGAGGCGCAGATCCGCCCCGTGCTGACGTCCGACGGGCGCAGCGCCGTCGTGATCACCTCCCGCCGCACGCTCGCGGGGCTCGAGGGGGCACGGCGGCTGACAGTCGGCCCGCTCCCGCGCGGCGAGAGCGTGGAGTTCCTGCGGCGGATCATCCTCCCGGCGCAGGCCGAAAACGGGGACCTCGACGAGCTGGCCGGATTCTGCGACGACCTCCCGCTCGCCCTTCGCATCGCCGGCAACCGTCTGGCGAGCCAGCCGACGTGGACGGTCGAGGACTTCGTCCGACGGCTGCGCAGCGAGGAGCGTCGCCTCAGCGCGCTCGTGGCCGGCGATCTCGGCCTCGCATCGACGTTCACCCTGTCGTACGACCACCTCGCCGAGCCCTCGCGCCGGCTGTTCCGCCGCCTCTCCCTGCTCGACGGGGGATCGTTCGACCCGCGCCTCGCGAGCGCCGTCGACGACCTCGACGCGGACGGGGCCCAGGATCTGCTCGACGGGCTCGCCGAGCTCGGACTCGTCGAGGCCATGCGGGGCGACCGCTACCGCCTGCACGACCTGCTGCGGCTGTACGCCGCGTCGCGACTGCGCGAAGAAGAAGCCGCCGAGATGATCTCCGCGCAGCGCCGGCGGGTCCGCGACTGGCTGCTCGCGACCACGATCGCGGCGGGCGCCCGGTTCGAACCGCGACCGCCGCACGCAGCCCCGGCCGACGGCATCCTCACGTTCCCCTCGAACGAAGAAGCACGCGGCTGGCTCATGACCGAAGCGGAGCACTGGTTCTCGGCGTACCAGGCGGCCGCGGCTCGGGGGGACCACGCCACGGTGCTGCTGGTCGCCGACTCCCTGCACTGGTTCTCCGACCTGTGGCTCGGGTGGGGCCGCTGGCACGAGCTGTTCACGACCTCGGCGGCGTCGGCCCGTGCGCTGGACGATCCGTCGCAGCAGGCGCGCCATCTCGGGTATCTGGCATGGGCTCAGCTCGCCGAGAAGTTCGACCCCGCGGCGGCGCGGGCCACCGCCGATGCGGCGCTGGACGCCGCGCGGCGCGCCGATGACGGCGTCGAGAGCGGATGGGCGAACTTCTACCTCGCGTGGAGCCTGCTGCACCTCGGCGACGCCGCCGCAGCCCAGACGTACGCGGATGCTTCCGTCGCCGACTTCGCCCGGGCCGGCGACGCCCAGGGCGAGTTGCAGGCGCGCTCCATCCGGGCCGGCATCCGCAGCCGCAGCGATCCCGAGGCGTCCATCGGCGAACATCGAGACCTGGTCGCCTTCCTTGCGCGGGCCGGCGACGACCTTCCGCACAACATCCGCGGCGTCACCGAGACGAACGCCCATACCGTCATCGCCTCGGCCCTACTGGCGCTTCGCCGATTCGAGGATGCCGTCGCCGCGGCATCCGATGCCCTCCAGGTCGGCGCCCCCGGCGAGTTCCCGAGCGGGCAGGCCGCGGCGCACCGGCACCGGGGCATGGCCGAACTGGCCCTCGGCCGCGCCGACGCCGCACGCTCCGACCTGACGGCCGCGCTCCGGCTGGGGGCGGGAGCACGCGCCGACGACTGGCTGGACGAGGTGCGGGCGGCTCTTCACTCGATCCCGGAGTGACGCGGCGGCGAGCACGGCACGCGAGAGAGCCGCCGTCGGCCGACGCGCGGCCCGGTCATCCCGGTCGCGTCGAGTCTCGCTGACGCGTGAGGTATGCGATCTCCGCCGTGTTGCCCGCCAGCGCGATCGCGGCGTCGTACGCCTCGCCCGCTTCGGCGGGCCGCCCCAGTCGCCGCAGCAGCTCCGCGCGTGCCGCGTGATACGGGTGATACGCGTCAAGTTCCGGCCGAAGGTCGTCGACGAGGGCGAGCCCCGCCGCCGGTCCGTCGCGCTCGCTCACCGCGATCGCGCGATTCAGTCGCACGATCGGCGAGCCGTCGAGCCGCACGAGGTGATCGTAGAGAGCGACCACCTGCGTCCAATCGGTCGCGTCGCCGTCGGTGTGGACTGCGTTGATCGCGGCGAGCAGCTGGTAGCGGCCCGGCGGCATGCCGGACGCCAGTCGCCCGCGAACCAGTGCGTGCCCCTCCGCGATCAGCTCGGCATCCCACTGGCCGCGGTCCTGCTCGCCCAGGGGGACCAGCTCACCCGCCGACGACACGCGCGCCGTTCGGCGCGCGTCGGTGAGAAGCATCAGTGCCAGCATCCCGGTCGCCTCTCCGTCGTCGGGCAGCAGCTGGTGCAAGAGCCGTGCGAGCCGGATCGCCTCGCCGGTCAGCTCCTCACGGACCGGTGCGCTGCCGGGGCCGGTGGCGAGATATCCCTCGTTGAAGATCAGGAACAGCACGGTCAGCACACCCGCCACCCGGCTCGGCAGGTCCTCGGCCGCCGGCACTCGGTACGGGATGCCGGCGGCGGCGATCTTCGCCTTCGCGCGGGTGATGCGCGCGCCCATCGTGGTGTCCTGCACCAGGAACGCACGGGCGATCTCGGGCACGCTCAACCCCCCGACCATGCGGAGCGTCAGCGCGACGCGGGCCTCCATCGCGAGCGCCGGATGACAGCAGATGAAGATCAGCCGCAGCCGGTCATCGTCGATCGCCCCGAGCGGCTCGGGCTCTGCGTCGTACACGAGCTGCGCCTCCCTGTGCCTCGCGTCGCGGCTGCTCTCGCGCCGGATGCGGTCGATCGCCTTGCGGGTGGCGGTGGTGGTGAGCCACGCGCCGGGGTTGGGCGGGACGCCCTCCGCCGGCCAGCGCTCGGCAGCGGTGGCGAACGCCTCCGCCGCGGCCTCCTCGGAGATGTCGAGATTGCCGAACCGCTTGGCCAGGGTCGCGACCACCCGCGCCCACTCCTCGCGGTGGGCGCGGGTCAGGGCATCCTGCGCGTCGGTCACCCGGCGAGAAGGGGCCGCACCTCGAGCCGACGGTTGCAGGCCTTCGAGCCCTCGGCCATCAGCTTCAGCGCGACGTCCAGATCGGCGGCTTCGATGATCCAGAAGCCGGCGGCCCACTCCTTCGCCTCGACGAACGGGCCGTCGGTGAACACCGGCTCATCGCCACGGCCGTCGATGACGGTGGAGACGGTGGGGTCTGCCAGACCGGCGGCGAAGACCCAGTGGCCGCCTTCGCGGAGCTTGTCGTTGAACGCATCGATCGCGACGCCCTCCTCGGCGGTCCCCGAATTGCTGCGGCTGTCGATGACGTTGACCAGGTACTGCATGCTCATATCCTCTCTCTCGTGCGACGGGCCAGACCAGGCCGGCCTGGCGTGAGGTGCCCTCAGCCGGCCTTCCGGAGCTGCGGGCCGGCTCCCGCCGGAACCTCGCCGTGCAGCCGCGGCGCGTACACGAGCTTCTGGGTACGCCCGTCGAGCACCGTCGACTCGATGAGCTCCAGGTCGAGCTCGGCCCCGCCGTGCAGCAGCGCGGCGCCGCCCGCGCGCCCGGATACGGCAGGGAACATGATGATCTCGAGCCGGTCGACGAGGCCGGCCGCGAGCAGCGCACGGTTCAGCGCGATGCTGCCGTGGGAGCGCATCGGCACGTCGGTCGTGCGCTTCAGGCGCTCGATCGCCGTCACCGCGTCCTCAGCGAGGACCATCGAGTTCTGCCATCCGAGCGGCTCTTCCAGCGTGTGGGAGAACACGATCTTCGGCAGCTCGTTCAGGCTCTCGTAGTACGGCTCGTCGAACATCGTCACGAACTTCCGGAACTGCCGGAACGTCGTGGCGCCGAAGACGAGCACCTGGTCCTGCGAGAAGGTGCGGATCCGATCCTCGATCAGTTCGGGCCCCTCTTTGCCCCAGTAGCCGGGCCAGCCCTCGGCCATGCCGTAGCCATCCAGACTGCAGAAGAAGTCGACGGTGAACGTGGTGCTCATGGTCGTATCCCTTTCGGTTCGCGTAGCGGTGCGTGCGGCGGGATCGCGATCATCGCGAGCTTCGCCTCACCACCTCTACGAACGGCACCGATTGGATTCGACAGTGCGTCAGAAGTTTCCAAAAGGAATCGGCGACCGGCGCCCCTGGTCGGCGACGTCATCAGCCATGCATCAACCACGTCGTCTTCAATCCGATCCGCGACATCGCGGTCAACGGCCTGCCCGAAGAGTCGGTGGCGGACGCGGCGACGGCCGTTCACGGCGAAGCGGGGATCGAAGGAGATGGGATCGCGCTGAGCGCGACAAGACCCGTGGAGCGATGCTCAACGCAGGCAGGCCACCTACAAGCGAATCAGAGTACCCATCGCGTCGAAGGCAGTCAGTACACGGGATGCCGTCAAGTCGGAGCAGCGACGACGCAGTAGCGGCAGTCGCGGTCGGACTCGTTGCGGTACGCGCAGTCCGCGGCCCCGCGCAGGATGAGCCGGTCGCCTGCCGAGAGCTGGTGCACGGCGTCGCCCTCACGGAAGGTCAGGGCACCGTCGAGCACCCAGATCAAGTGGCGTGTGAAGGAGTACGACCCAGCCGGGTACGCCACGGAAGCGCCGGGCGGGAGAACGACCTCCGTCACGTCGACGGGGTACGCGGGCGCTGCCACCACCTGACGTCGTCGATACCCCGTCGAGGGGTCGGTCCACACCGCACGCTCGTCCTCGCGGAGCAGCCGGGCCGGTGCCTCGGTCCGTCGCGAGAGCAGCGACGAGATCGTAAGCCCCAAGGCAGCCGAGAGCTTGCCGAGAACGAGCGCCGTGGGACTGCTGCTGCCTCGCTCGATGCGATCGATCATCGCCCGGGAGACACCCGAAGCCGCAGCCAGCTCCGCCCCGGACCACCCTCGCTGCTCTCTGGCGGCTTTCACACACGCTGCGACGTCCAGTGCGGCCGACTCATTGTCTAGTATCTGCGACACGTGTCTAATATATGCACATGACTGTGCGATTGCGGCGTGCCGAGGACGCCGACCTCGACGCGATTCTCGACATCCACAACGACGCGATTCTCAATTCGAGCGCGATCTGGACGGACGAGCCGGTGGATCGACGGGAGCGCGAGCTGTGGCTCGCGCAACGCGAAGCGGCGGGATATCCGGTGGTCGTCGCGGTCGTCGATGAGGCCGTCGTCGGGTACGCCAGCTATGGAGCGTGGCGAGCGAAGTCGGGCTACCGCTTCACGGTGGAGAACTCCGTATATCTGGCCGCCGGTCACCGGGGCCGCGGCATCGGCGCGATGCTTCTCGCGGAGATCATCCGACTCGCCCAGGAAGCAGGGATGCAGGTGATGGTCGCCGACATCGAGTCCCGCAACTCTGCATCCATCAAGCTTCACGAACGATTCGGGTTCGAACACGTCGGAACGGTTCGACAGGTCGGGACGAAGTTCGGCGAGTGGCTCGACCTCGCCATCCTGGAGCTGCCGCTGCAGGCAAGGGAGCGCGTCTGACCGGTCGGCTCGTCCGATTGCAGAACGCCGGCCACGACCCGACCTCGTTGACCTTGCGATGCGATAGCACTTGGCCCCGAACCGGCCGAAGTCTCCGCCGGTTCGGGGGTGTCAAGTGATCTGCGAGATCGTACGGTCTGGTTACTCGAACCGCGCCTCGACCTCCCGTGCCCGCCGCCGCGGTGCGAGCGCGACGGCGAACCCGGCGAGTGCGACGAGGGTCGACAGGATGAGGCCCGGGCGGAAGCCGTCCAGCATCTGGGCCGCGCTCGCGTCGGCGGCCAGGTCGCCCCCTGCGATGAGGGCGGAGGTCACCGCGAGCACGAGCGCCGCGCCCACCTGTGAGCTGCTCTGCACGAGCCCGGCGGCCAGCCCCTGCTCGTCGTTCGAGATGCCGGCGGTCGCGCGTTCCTGGATAGCCGGGAAGCCCAGAGCGAAACCGGCGCCGAGAAGCAGCACCGACGGCAGGATGTCGACCGTGTACACCGGCGTGGTGCCGACGCGCAGGAACAGGAGGTAGCCCAGCGAGAGTGCACCCAGCGCGACCGTGATGAGCAGTCGCGATCCGAACCGGTCGATCAGCCGATCGGCGAACGGGGCCGTCGCCACGACCACGAGGCCCGCCGGCAGCAGCGCGAGCGCCATGCTGAGCGGCGGCCAGCCGAGCACGGACTGCAGGTAGATCGTGAGGATGAACTGGAAGCTCACATACGACCCGAACAGCGCGATCGCGCTGATGTTGGCCCTCGCGACGAATCCCTCGCGCAGGATGCCGAAGCGGATGAGCGGATGCCGCGCCCGCAGCTCGATCATCGCGAACGCGGCCAGCACGGCAGCCGCAACGGCCAGGCCGAGGATCGTCTGAACGGAACCCCAGCCGGCCTCCGGCGCCGAGACGATCGTGTACACGAGCGTGAGCATGCCCACGGCGAGGGTGAGTGCACCCCAGATGTCGTGACCACCGGTCTTCGCGACATGGTCGCGCGGGATGAAGAACAGGCCCAGCACCACCGCTGCCACCGCGAACGGGACCGAGAACAGGAAGGTCCAGCGCCAGCTGAGCGATGTCATGAGCCCGCCGACGATGAGACCGAGTGAGAACCCGCTGGCCGCGAACGTGGTGAAGATGGAGATCGCGCGGTTGCGCGAGGGGCCTTCGGCGAAGTTCGTCGTGATGAGCGAGAAGGCGGCCGGTGCCGTGAATGCAGCCGCGATGCCCTTGATGAAACGCGAGGCGATCACGATCGCCGGGTCGCTCACGAGCCCGCCGGCGAGCGACGCCAGGGCGAAGACGGTCAGGGCGATGAGCAGGATTCGGCGGCGGCCCAGAAGGTCGGCGAGGCGTCCGCCGAGCAGCAGCAGACTGCCGTAGCCGAGCACGTACGCCGAGACGATCCACTGCAGGGTGCCGGTCTCGAGCGACAGCTCGGTGCCGATGGCCGGCAGCGCTACGCCGACCATTGAGACGTCCAGTCCGTCGAGCGCGATAACGATGCACACCACGAGGAGCAGCATCCACGTGCGCGTCGTCCAGCGCTGGGTCGGGGAGTCGGAGCCGGGAACGACCCGGATGGTTGTCGAAGTCACGTGGACAAGATACATGCCGCGTCATAGGTTGCGTCAACATTGGATTCGAGCGCATGCAATACTGCGGCATATATTTCCGGGTACGATGTGACCATGGCCGAGAACGACGTGGTGGAGCGATGGCGCACCCTGCAGTCGACGTACCTCTCGACGGCATCCGCCCTGGAACGCGCGCTCGACGAGCGGTGCGATCTCGGGCTCAGCGAGTTCGAGATCCTCGACCTGGTCGCCGAAGTGCGTCAGGAGCAGTGCCTGATGCGTGACCTGGTCCAGCGCACGCCGATGACGCAGAGCGCGTTGTCGCGCATCGTGGACCGACTCCAGAAGGCCGGCCTCGTCCAGAGGACGGAGTGCGGGTTCGACCGTCGCTCGATGGTCGTCGAGATCACCGACCGGGGTTCCGAGGTGCACGCCGAGGCGCAGCAGATCTACCGCTCCCTGCTCGCAGACGAACTCGGCTGACGCCGTGCGAAGGACCGGTCTCTGTCAGTAGTCGGTGTGCGCTTCCCTCGAGATGTCGACTTCGGTTGCTGCTGCGGACCACGCGATGAGCGCGTTGTCGAGCTGTCGCCGAAGCCACTCCGCAGACAGCGATTCAGCCGCGTGGAGTTCGAGCTGCCGCTGTCGATCGTCGACGCTCCCCGTGAGATCGTCGGGAATGTGAGCGCGGGGATCTTCCATCGGATTGCCTTCCTCTCGAGGTCTGACGGAGGGGCGTGAGGACGGCGATCGCCGCTCCGCACACCCCTCTATCTCAGCGCTGGTCCCGAGCTGCGAGCCATTCGTCGAGCGTCGTCGACGAGAGCTGGGCGCCTTCGAGCGGGAGAAGGGTCGACTCTTCGATGTTCGCTCCGAAGTACTGGGCGTCGGCGCTCGTGCTGACAGGTCGCTGATCGCCGGTGGCGACGAACGTTCGACGGATGAAGTCCTCGATCGGGAAGGATTCCGGTCCCGCGACTTCGATGGAGCCGTTGACAGGCTCGGCGGCTGCGATGCGTCCCAGGGCGGTGGCGACATCCTCAGCGGCGACCGGCTGGATCAGGGCGTCCGCGACGCTGATGCTGTCTCCTTGTGTGGAGGTGAAGACGATCGCGGGAGCGAACTCGAAGAACTGGGTGGCGTGCACCAAGGTGTAGGGCACACCGGACTCCGCGATCAGCTTCTCCTGCGCCGCTTTACCGTGGAAGTAGCTGATGTTCTGAGGACGGTTGGTTCCGACCACGGTCAAAGCGACGTGGTGCTTCACGCCGGCTTTCTTCTCCGCCGCGAGCTGGTTGCTCGTGGATGTGGTGAAGAAATCCATCACGACGTCCGGAGCATAAGAGGGTGCCTGCGTGGTGTCGACGACCACATCGGCTCCTTCGAGCGCCTGGGCCAGTCCCTCCCCCGTCGTCGTGTCGACACCAGTCTTGCGGGATGCTGCAACAGCATCGTGGCCGTGCTCGATGAGCTTCGCCACCACGCGTGAGCCCACGTGCCCGGTGCCACCGATAACTACGATCCTTGCCATTTCGGATACCTTCCGTTTCCAGCACCGGTGTGGTGCCCTAAGAACTTGACCGGCGGCCGACTGTCTTTGTGACGCTTCTCGCGCCTGCCTCAGCCGGGGTATGCGCCGCGGATGCGGCGACGTTCGTACGCGAGCGTCGCGGTGAGGAGCAGCAAACCGACCGTCACCCCTGCGATCTGCGCGAGATCCGGGGCCAGGTGCGCTCCGAAGATCAGAAGGAGGGAGACGAGCGCCCCGCCGAGGACACAGTTCACGGCGCCGATCATGCTCGCCATCGTGAAGAGGAACGAGGAACGTGAGTAGCGCACACCCAGCTCGCCGGTGCGCGGGCTGTCGAGCGAGATCAGATCCGGCCCCGAAGGGTGCAGACTGACGAAGTACTCGCGGATCCGCTCCATCCGCTGACGCACAGTGATGTTCTCGACGCTCGTGTCGACCAGCCGCACCACGGTGAACCACCCGAGCATGAAGATCGTCGGCAAGACGGTGAAGGCGAGAGCGGCCAGCAATGCCGGTGATCGTCCGGCGAACCCGATCGCCACGAGCCCACTGGACAGTGCGGCCAGGTAGATCGTGCTGCGCGTCCCCGCTTCGCTGATCGTCGAGCTCGCGACCGATTGCAGCACGAACAGCTCTGTGCCTGCGGCGCTGTTCAATGCCGCGGCGTTCGCGTCGGCATCCGCCATCGGGCGCTCCTCACGCTCGCGGCTGTTCGGGTGCGGGTGGATCATGCCGCGGCGAAGGCTTTGCGGAGGACATGGATCGCCTGTTCGATCGCGGCGGTGCTGGCAGCGGAGCTGCGAAGCGGGTTGAGCATCATGAAGTCGTGGATCGTCCCGTCGTAGCGGACGAGCGTGGTGCGCACGCCGGCCTCGATGAGCTTTCGCCCGTACGCTTCCCCCTCGTCGCGGAGGACATCGTTCTCGTCGACGATGAGGAAGGTCTCGGGGAGACCCTTCAGCTCGTCGACCGGCGCCTGCAGCGGGGACGCGGTGACATCCTTGCGGGCGTCGTGGTCGGGGAGGTAGCTGTCCCAGAACCAGGCCATCGCATCGGCGCGAAGGTGGAAGCCTTCGGCGAACTCGCGGTAGCTCTCGGTGTTCTGGCCGGCGTCGGTGACCGGGTAGTACAGCGACTGGTGGATGAAGGCGACATCGCCGCGCTTCTTTGCGAGGATCGCGACGACCGCAGCCATGTTCCCACCGACGGAATCGCCGGCGATGGCGAGACGCGACGCGTCGAGACCCTTGGCTGCGCCCTCGTTCGTGATCCAGCGTGCGGTCGCGTAAGCCTGTTCGACGGCGACCGGGTGATGTGCTTCGGGTGACCGGTCGTACTCTACGAACACGATCGCCGCGTCGGCGCCCGTCGCAAGATCGCGCACGAGGCGGTCGTGGGTGCCGGCATTACCCAGCACCCAGCCACCACCGTGCACGAAGAGGACCACCGGCAGGTCTGTGGTGGCGCCCACCGGCTTCACGATGCGCACCCGCACATCGCCGACCTCGGCCGGGACCGTGATCCACTCCTCAGTGACGTCCGGCTTGGCGATCGGTGCCGCCTGGACGTCGTCCAGCAGCTTCCGGGCACCGTCGACACCGAGGTCGGCGAGGAAGGGGGGCTTGGAGGTGGCGTCGGCGAACGCTTGGGCTTCCGGCTCCAGAACATGCTGAGTCATGACAGATCCTTTCGGTCGTGAGGTGCGAGCGCAGGCCCCGGCCGTCACCGGTCGGCAGCTCCTGCAAGACAAGACCAGGTGAGGCCCGCGAATGTGACGATCCCGCACTCGGGGGCGACTCGCCGAAGGGCGCTCGGCGGCGCCCACCCCTCGTCGACGGGCGCTGTCGAGCGCCGCAAGGTCATGTCGCGGTGTGGCAGCCCCGAGCGTGCGGCAGGATGCTCTCATGCCTCGAACTCGCCCACTCCGCGCAGTGGCATCGGCGGCCGTGAGTGTCGTCGTCGCCCTCGTCGCTGTGTCGATCAGTGGATGCGCGTCGCAGACGCCAGGAACGGATGCCGCTGATCCCAGCCTGATCGCCGAGCGCGCGAGCGCCGTCGGCATCGCACCTGAACTCGTGTTCACCACCCAGGTGGACGGCTACGAGCTGGCGCCGCAGTCGGTCGGGACGGGTGCCGGTGACGGGATGTCGGCCACCTGGACCAATGCGACCAACGGGGCCATGCTCACCATCCGTACGGACCGAGGTGACCTGACGGCGGCCTCCTGCGTCGAGACACCGCTGTGGGATGCGCCCGACGAACCGGTGACATGCACTGATGAAGAAGGCGTCTGGCATCGGTCGGGCGGCAGCTCCCACGAGTACGTCGCGGTCCGGGACGGTGCGTTGATCCGGGTCACGGGGATGAACGACGCCCCGCCCGAAGAACTTCTGGCAGCCGCGAAGGCCGTGCATGTGCCGTCGGACGCTGAACTCGAACTGCTCTTCTCCGACCTCCCGGAGGCTCCCGGCGAGCCGGTCGAGCGCGGCGACTTGCCCGAGAACGGCGACGGAGCACCGATCGATCCGGTCGGACCGGGCGGCTGACCCAGCCGGTTCGGCCACGGGTGCAGGTCGGACCGAGGCCTCCGCCTCGGGCCTGCCGCCCACCCGACTAATCTTGCAAGGATGTCGAATACGCGCGCCGAGGCTGCCTACCAGCGTTCGGTACTCGCATTCAAGGATCCGACTCTCGACCTTCTCCACGGCCGCTATGCGCCCTTCGTCGTGGCCATGCTGTCGATCGTGTTCACATCCGAGCGCCGCTCCGTCGCTGTCGCCGACGCCCATGCCGAGATCGGCGAGGCTCTCGAAGAGCTGCGCGCGGCGGGATACGACGAAGACGAGCGCCGGCTCCCTGTCGGGACCGCCCGCGAGATCTGTCGCAACTGGGTGCGCGTCGGCTGGCTGGCGCCGCAGCTCGAGGATGATGTCGAGGTGTACCGGCTGACCGCGCACGCCGTCGGGGCGCTCGAGATCGCGGGCCGGACCGGCGGCGGACGCGCGCGCGTGTCGCGGTCGCGGGTGCGGACGCTGCTGGAAGCCGTCGAGCGCCTGGCGCGTGACGCGGAATCCGACCCCGAGCAGCGCATCGCGCTGCTGCTGGAAGAGCGTGACGCGCTCGATGCGGAGATCGCCCGGCTGCGCAGCGACGAAGCCGAGCCGGTCGACGATGAGCAGCTGCTGGAGGAGGCGGAGAACGTCCTCCACCTCGCTCGGGAGCTGCCCGCGGACTTCTCCCGCGTGGCCGAATCGATCAAGGCGATGCAGCGGGATGTCGTCGCGGACCTGCGCCGCGACATCCGTCCCACCGGCGAGATCCTCCGCGAGTACCTGCAGCGCGGTCAGCACGTGATGCAGTCGACGCCGGAGGGGCGAGCGTTCGAAGGCGCACTGCGCCTCATCGGCGACCCCGAGCACATCGACCGCCTGACCACGCAGTTGCGCACGCTGCTCGCTCAGCCCTTCTCGCGGTTGATGGGCACCGCGCAACGCAGCGATCTCGACTCGATCGGACGCCAGGTCGAAAAGGGCGTGCAGGACGTTCTCACCGCGCAGCGCCGGGCGTCGCAGGTCATCACGGCGCAGGTGCGCACCCATGACCCCATCCGCGACCGTCAGGTCGACGAGCTTCTGCGAAGCGTGATGTCGGGACTCCACGTGTGGATGCAGAGCTCGAAGCCCGGAGACCGCGTCGAGCCGCTGCACACTTTGCCCGTGTCCGACATCGGGCACCTCCGGCAGTCTCTCAGCGACCTCCGTCCGCAGGCGGCGCCGGAGCCGCTGGCCGCGCCGGACGACATCGAGTTCGTGGATGCCGACACCCGCGCGTGGGGCGGACCACGGTACGCGGAGCTCGAGGAGTACGTCGCAACGCTCGGCGATCGCTTCGACCTCGCGACCGCCTTCGAAGGCGCCGCGGACGACACGCGCCGCCCCGTCGACCTCCTCGGACTGCTGGAGATCGCCCACCGAAACGGCATGACCGAGAACGACGAGGTCTCCGTCGCCGAAGCGCGACGGCCCGATGGATCGAGTCGCCGCTTCGCTTTCGGCGCCGTGACCGCCCGCACTGTGAAAGAGCCTGAGAATGACTGACCTCGCGACCGCGCCCGACACCGCGACGGACGACCCGTTCATCGATCCGGTCGCGATGGAGCATGATCCCGAGGAGCTCTTTCCCGGCGATCGGGGCGTCCTCGACCCCGAGGTGCGGCGCGTGCTCGTGCGCCTGCTGCAGCGCCGCTTTCTGCTCGCCGACCGCAACCGCGGCGAGTGGTCCGTGCTGATGGATCACCAGCACACCATCGAGTCGCGCCTGAACGATCTCTTCGTCCGGCTCGTGGTCGACCACGATCGCGGCGTCGCGTACAAGGAGCAGATCCGGTCGGACGAGCTCGAGATCCCGATCCTGCTGCGCGATGAGGCCTACTCGCGCGCTGAGACTCTCGTGCTGGTGCACCTGCGCACGGTCTACCAGCGCGAGACCACCGCCGGCGAGTCATCGGCGCGGGTCGATATCGAGGAGATCGAGCAGACGGTCCTGACCTACTTCGCCGAGGCGGATGGCAGCACCGCGCGTCGGCAGAAGGCGATCCGCGGCGCGGTCGCCCGGCTGCGCCAGGACGGCGTCATCGAGGAGGAGTCGGAGGGCCGGTACCGGATCAACGCGCTTGTCGAGATCCTGCTGAGCTCCGACCGCCTGCGGGCGCTGCGGGATTGGCTCGAGACGCAGTCGGCGGGGCCTGGACCGATCGACCTCGATGAGGCGGACGACGAGGCCGACGCCGCTGACGACGTCGATGAGGCCGACCTCGACGACGACCTCGACGACACGGAGGCCGCACTGTGACCATGCTCGACACGCTCTTCGGCCTCATCCCCGCGGCTTCCCGCGGGCAGCAGTGGGTGGCCGATGAGCTCCAGCTCGTCAACTGGGGCGGTTACGACGGGGCGCACCGGGTGCGCTTCTCGCCGGCCGCCACGCTGCTGTGCGGCGGCTCGGGCTCCGGCAAGTCGACGTTGATGGACGCCTACGTCGCCCTGATGATGCCGCACACGACGCCGTTCAACGGCGCCTCCAACGGGGCCGTCGTCGGGCGGCCGCGGGGTCAGGAACAGCGCAACATCCTCTCGTACGGGCGGGGCAAGACCGACGAGACGCGCACCGAGGACGGCACGAAGCTGACGGTGCTCCGCGGCGACGGCACCGACACCTGGTCGGCGATCTCGATGACCTGGCTCGATCACGACGGCTCTCGTTTCACCGCGGTGCGCGCCTGGTACATCCCGGCGGCCGCGCGCGTTCTCGAGGACACGGTGCGCGTGCGTGCGACGGTCGGTGGTCCGTTCGATCTGAGCTCGCTCGAAGCTGCGGCATCTCTGCGGTTGTCGGATGCCGCGGTGAAGAGTGTCGGACTAGACACCGTCGCGACCGACCGCGAGTTCTCGGCTCGTCTTCATACCGTGCTCGGCATCGGTGCGGCCGGGGCGGGTGGCAAGGCGATGAGCCTGCTCGCCCGCATCCAGGCCGGGCAGCAGATCACCACGGTCGACGACCTTTACAAGCGGATGGTGCTCGAGGAGCCCGAGACGCTGGCCACCGCCGACGCGGTCGTCGCGCATTTCGACGGTCTCGAGGGCACCCGCAGCCGCATGCTCACCGCGCAGCAGCAGGTTCGCGCGCTGGAGCCGATCAGGTCGGCGCGGGCGCGGATCGAAGAGGCGGCCGAGCGGCTGCGCCTGCTCGACGTGATCGGCCGCTTCACCGAGCCGGATTCGCTGGCGACGCTGTGGCGCGCATCCCGCCGCCTCGACCTGCTGCGCGATGTCGAAGCCGAATTGCAGTCCGCGACCCGCACCGCGGATGCCACGGTGCGAGAGAAGCAGGCGCTGGCCGAGGCGGCGGACATAGCGCGGGAAGGGCTCGGAGAGGTCCTGCGCGCAGCGGGCGGCGACCGGCTCGAGACCGCCCACCGGGAGCTCCGCGGACTCGAGAACCGGCTCACGATCGTGGGACGGGAACGCGAGAAGCTCGACGTCGCGCTCGAGGTGCTGCAGACCGAGGTCGGCTCCGCGCGGGAGTTCGAGGCGTTGTCGCGTCGCGCCCGTGAGGCGGCCGACGACCCCCATGCGAAGGAGTCGCTCCGCGAGGCGTACGCGGCGGCGGTGGGCGCCAGGAACGCGCTCGGGGCCCGCATGACCGACCTCGAGGCCGAGCGGCGCGAGGCCGAAGGCCGCGACGACAACATCCCCGAACGGCTCCGCCGATCCCGCGAGCTGCTGGCACGCGCCGCCGGCCTGGCCACCGGCGACCTGCCCTTCGTCGGCGAGCTCATCGAGGTCCGCACGGAGTTCGAACCCTGGCGGGAAGCCTTCAACTTCGCACTCGGCGGCTTCGCCACGACGCTGCTCATCGACGTCGCGCTGCTGCCCGCGTTCCGCGCCGCCATCGATTCCGTCCGCACCGCCGACCGCCTCCGCTACGAGGGTGTGCACACCGGCCTCCCCGAGGCCCGCGCCCGGGACCCGCACACCCTTCCCGGGCGGCTCGACTACAAGAGCACGCCCTTCACAGGTTGGCTGCAGGAGGAGCTCGACCGACGGTTCGGCTATGTGTGCGTCGACGCGGCAACCCGGCTGGCAGACCACCGGATGACGCTCACGATCACCGGGCAGACCTCGCACGGTTCGCGTGGGGCCCACGGCGGGCACGGTCGCGGCAACGTCCTCGGCTTCTCCACCCACCGCCGCCTCGGTGAACTCGATGCGCAGCTGGGGGCCGTGCGCGCCGAGCTGGCAGCCGCCCGGACGGCGGCCGCCGAGGCCGGCGTCGCGCTCGACGCCTTCGACGCGCGGCTCGCCGCGTACGCGAAGATCCAGGACCTGACGTGGGAAGAGGTCGACATCGCCTCCCTCGAACGGGAACGCGAACGCTGGCAGGCGATCATTACCGACGTCGCCGCCGCGAACCCCGCCATCGCCGGCATCCAGTCCCAGATCGAACAGAAGAGGAGGGAGGCCGCCGAACTGCGCGAGGACATCGGCGGCGCCAAGGCGGAGCGGAAACGCCTCGCCGACGCGTGGGCGGCCACGACCGACGAGGTCGACGCCGCGCAGGCCGTGGTCGACGCGGCAGAGGCTGGGGGGCGTGCGCTGACCGACGACCAGGCGTCCTACCTCGACACGCAGTTCCTTGTTCCCGACCAGACCGGATCCTCGCCGCGCACGCAGGATCTGGCGCGCTTCGATGCGGCGCTCGACTCCGCAGCGCGCCGGTTCGCCGACGATCAGCGCGCCGCACAGGACGCCGTGGCGGAACAGCGGGAGAGCCTGCGGCGGACCCTGAGCGGCTTCCTCGATCGCTGGCCCAACCCGAACCTCCTCGCCGACCCCGACCATTCGCTCGGCGACTTCGAGCGCATCCTCGCCGATCTCGAGACCAGCGGCCTGCACGAACTGGAGACGGAGTGGCGCGACAGCCTGCTCAAGCTCTCGGGGAACGACCTCACCAACCTCGATTCGACGCTCAGCCGTTCGCTGCGGGAGATCCGCGACCGCATCGAGCCCATCAACGTGATCATGCAGGATCTCCCCTTCTACGACGATGACCACCGGCTGCAGATCACACCGCGCGAGAACCAGTCCGAGGTGCGCCGGCGCTTCCGCAAAGAACTCCGCGAGGTGCGCACGCTGATCGAATCCGTCGCCACCGACGAGGAGCGCGAACGCGCGTACCACCGGATGTCACGGTTGATCAACCGCCTGCGCCGCGATGCTCCGGACTTCACCGAACTCGTCGACGTGCGCAATCACGTGCGAGTGAGCGCGGAGCGCATCCACGCGACCACCGCACAGCATGTCGCGCTCTACGATCACATCGGCGAGAAGTCCGGCGGCGAGTCCCAGGAGCTGATCGCGTTCATCGTCGGAGCGGCGCTGCGGTACCAGCTGGGTGACGCGGGCGCCGAGCGGCCACGGTACGCCCCCGTGTTCCTCGACGAAGCCCTCATCAAGGCGGACGCGCACTTCACCAAGCGTGCGATCGGTGCATGGCGCGGTCTCGGGTTCCAGCTCGTCATCGGCGCTCCGAACGACAAGTACAGCGCGATCGAGCCCCTCGTCGATGTCGAGTACGACATCCTCAAAGACACCCATGGCCGCTCTTGGGCCAAGCCGAAGGTCGCTCTGTCCGAGGCTCGCGCGTGAGCGAACGGCTCCTCGAGCCGGCCGACGCAGCGCCCGCCCACCCCGGCCCTCGACACCGCGGCCGGCGAACCGCACACCCGAAGAGGCGGGTTGCTACGCGGCGATCGGCACAGCCGGCTGCGGGGCGATAGGGAGCGGAACCTGCGCAGCCGCAAGCAGCAGCTGTTCGCCGGGCTGCCTCGTGAGGTCGTCGAGATCGGACCGGGCGTCGGCGCCAACCTCCGCTACCTGCCCTCCGGCAGCACGCTCGTTGCCATCGAACCGAACCGGTACATGCACGGCCGGCTGATCGAAGCTGCGCAGCGACGCGGCGTGCGGCTGGATCTGCGCGAACGCATGGCCGAGCAGACAGACATTGCCGACAGCAGTGTGGACAGCGTGATCTCTTCGCTGGTGCTCTGCTCGGTGCACGATCCAGTGGCCGTGCTCGCCGAGGTACGGCGCATCCTGCGCCCTGGCGGCACCTTCCGGTTTCTGGAGCACGTCGTGGCGGCGCCGGGTACGCCGACCCGCCTCGCCCAGCGGATGCTTCGCCGTCCGTGGGCGTGGACGTTCGAGGGCTGCTCCTGCGAACGGGACCTGGAGCAATCCGTGCGCGCCGCGGGCTTCGCGACGCTCACCGTAGAGCGCTACCGGGTGCATACCCCGTTCCTGCCGTTCAACACCCACATCGCCGGCATCGCGCGGGCGTAGACAGCGGAACCGAACCTGAACAGCCGCTCGCCTGGTCGGTCGAACCACGTCAGCGTGATCGATGGCGCTTCGTTCGGGACGCCTGATCGCGAGTTCAGGACGATTCGCCTGCCCGGACCGACGGCGCCGCTTGGAACCGCAGTGCGATGAACGGTCGTCCCGGCAGCTCGATGGTGAAGCGTCCGCTGACGGTCTCTGGCAGACGTTCGACGGTCATGTTCCAGGTATCGATGATGTCCACCGTGTAGGCGACAGCTGGATCCCACAGGAAGCGGCGGAATCTGGGTTGATGAGACCCGAAGTAGGTGAGGACGTACTGACCGGGAGCCCCAGCGCTGGGAAAGTCCCAATCGAGTTCGATCGGCTCCAAGGCGGTCGGCGCGCTCTCGATGACCTCACGCAGCAGGGCGATTCGCGCTGGGCTGGATCCGATGAGCTCGCCGCCTTTGGACCACCACAGTTCGTCATTCTCCTTGAGGTACGTCTCGCCGTGGCCGACGTAACCGCCACGGACCGAACCTTCCCAGAATCGGCGCACCATCTCTTGGCCGGTGATGTTGCCCCAGCCCTGGTCGATGTCACCCTCGTACGCGCACTCGTCGACGACGACGGGTTTTCCCCACCGTGTGCGCCATTCGTCGGTCATCTCCGCCGTCTTGTACATGTCCTGCCGTTGGATGCTGGCGTGCGTCACCCACTCCCGTGCATAGTCGTAGAACTCGAAGCAGTTGTGGATGGAGAGCAGGTGCCTGCTGGGATCGTTCTGACGGACGATCGAGGCGAATCTTTCCCAGTCGCTCTCGCTCTTGGATGGCATCAGGTCGTATTCGTTAGCCAACGACCACCAGACGTTCTCGAAGCCGGCGAGACGGGCCACGGCGTATCGCAGATAGCGATCGTCGGCGAGCGCGCCCATGTCCGCAAAGCCCCACCGGTCGTAGGGGTGGAAGAGGATCAGGTCGGCCTGGATGCCCCGCTCGTCCAGATCGCGTAGGCGCTGCTCGAGATGCTGCCAGTAGCGCACGTCGAACCGTTCGAGGTCGAACCCGTCGTCGGGATTGCCGGCGAATGGATAGAACGACGGTTCGTTCTCGTTGAAGATATAGGACTTCGGAAAGATGCACATGCGGATCTTGTTGAACGGCGACTCGGCGAGCGTTCGGAGGGTCTGCTCCTCGAGTCCTACCTCTTGGTGGGTCCACGCGTAGGCGGTCGTGCCCACCGGAACGAACCGCTCCCCATTCGAGTACGCGAAGTGGAAGCGGTCCTGGATACGCACCGGGCCGCGAGCATCCGAATCGGCGAGAGCTTCGAACTCACCCTGGATTCCGTGCATCGTCGGCGCATTACTGACGCTCGCGAATCGATGGGTACCCTCCGACTCGACCAGGTAGCGCACTCGATAGGTTCCGTCACCGTCGTAGAAGCCCGGCACCTCGACGGGTCCTTCGGGGCGTTCCAGCCGAAGCGCGAGCTGTACGTCGACGAAGGGATTTCCGTGCCGTGGTCCGTCGAACAGGAGCTCGAACAATCCGAATCGAGGCACTGACTGCGGATACCGGACGCGAGCGGCAGCGGGCTTCCCCTCTGTCCGGTACGTCCTCGATACGGGCGCGGGCGCCTTGCGATCCACGGCACTATCCGCGGTCGGCTCCCCGAGCGCGGACAAATCCTCGAACAGCGCCTCGACGGCCTGGGGACTACCCAGGGCCGGGGATGTTCGTGCGACGAGGCCGAGGGGATGCCCGCCGAGGACGAGTGCCTCTGAGAGTCTCTTCAACTCCGGCATGTGTCGCTCGAGAACGGCGCGCGCACGCTTGTCTCGAAGGACGGTTCCGAGCTTCTCCTCCCCCGAATAGCCGGAGTCCGTGGCAGCGGTGTTCATTGAGGTCATCCCTTCACGGATCCGGCGAAGGCGCCGGACACGAAGTAGCGCTGGAACAGCAGGTAGACGATCACGACGGGTATGACCGACATGATCGTGAAGGCGTTGATCGGCCCGTAGGAGCTGGTGTATTGCGATTGGAACCCCTGAATGGCCAGCGGCACGGTCCAGGATTCCGAGCTCTGAAGGAGCACCAGCGCCATCCCGTACTCGTTCCACGTCGCCACGAAGTCGAGGATGAACAGCGCGGCCAGTGCCGGACCCGATAGCGGCAGGATGATCTGCCAGAACAGTCGGAAGTAGGACGCGCCGTCCATCCGGGCGCTCTCGTCCAACTCTTCGGGAATCTGACGGAAGAACCCGTACAGGATGAATATCTCGTAGGGGATGCCGAACCCGATGTAGGGCAGGATGACACCGATGTGGGTGTTGAGCAGCCCCATCGAGTTGATGATCTGGAACAAGGGGGCGATGGCCACCTGAATCGGCACCATCGCACCCATGGCCATGGCCGCCAGTAGTATCCGACGCCTCTTGAAGCGGATCCGCGCGATCGCGAAGGCCGCGGCAGCAGCGATCAGCAGCCCGAGCGGCACCTTGACCAGGGCGATGATGAGACTGTTCGTCCCCGCGTTCAGCAGGTTGCCTGCGGTGTAGGCCTCGGCGTAGTTTGCGAAGTCCGGATTGGCCGGCCATGAGAACACGGATGTGCCGATCGCGTCGGCTTCGGTCTTCAGCGACGTGAACAGGATGAAGACGAGCGGCAGCATCCAGATGAGCAAGGAGATCAACAGAGCGATCCACAGCCCAATGCGGATGTAGTTCGGCTGTCGTCTGCGGCGCGGTTCGAGTTCACGAAGCGACGCCCGCTGTCGGGCCGCTGTCAGGACGGCGTTCATTTCTCCTCCTGGCGGCCGGTCCATGCCAAGTAGGGAAGCACCACCGCCAAGGTGACGATGAGCAGGACGGTCGCTACCGCGCTTCCGGGGCCGTATTCATGGTTGGTGAGCGATTGCTGATACGACCAGAGCGCGAGCACCTGAGTCTTCTGCGCCGGGCCACCGCCAGTCATTCCGACGATCAGGTCGAACACCTTGACCGCACCGATGAAGGTGAGTACATACACGATCACGATCGTCGGGCGCAGCGCCGGCAGCGTGACGCTGCGGAACACTTGCCAGCTGTTGGCGCCATCGATGCGTGCGGCTTCGATCTGCTCCTTCTGCACGGACTGGAGTCCTGCGAGGAACAGAACCATGTTCGTGCCGACCCCCTGCCAGACGGAGGCGAGGAACACCGAATATAGCGCAAGGTTCTGATCGCCCAGCCACTGGATGTCGGCCAGCCAGGGCAACCCGAGGGCGTTGCCGATGCTGGCGCCGATGCCGTAGTTCGGGTTGTAGATCCAGCGCCACATGTTTGCCACGGCGATGGACGCCAGGACGCCAGGGATGTAGAAGACGGATCGGAACACATTCCGTCCGAAGAGCGGCCGGTTCAATGCGAGTGCCAGCAGCAGACTGATCGTGATCGGGACGATCAGCGACAGCACGATCCAGATGACGGTGTTTCGGAAGGCCGTCCAGAACACCGGGTCCTGCGTGAAGATCCGGACGTAGTTGCGCAGGCCGACGAACTCCTGAGGAGCGCCGACGAAACCGGTCCAGTCGAAAAAGGACAGCCGGACGGACTCGACCATCGGTGCGATGACGAAGACGACATAGGCGATCAGCGCCGGCGCCAGAAACGGCAGCGCGGTCAAGAAGTTGGAACGACGCCGTGAGCGAGTCACGCGAGTCGAAGATGATGATGCGGACATGAGATCCCTCGCGAGACGAAGCCGCGCCGACGGGAGGCTCGCCTCCCGCCGGCGGTGGTATCACTGGTTGTCGATGAACTTCTGCAGTTCGGCGCCCGCCTTCGATGGGTCCAGCTCGTCCGTGGCGACGAGGTTCTGGATTCGCCAGTACTCGGTGGTCATCGCCAGGGTCATTCCCTGATCGTTGAAGTAGTAGAGCCCGGTCGCCTCGTCGAACAGCGGGTTCCACTGCTTGTCGAGGCTGTCCTGCGTCGACTCGTCGACAGCGACATTGACGTTGATGGGCCGGGCTCCGACCAGGCGCTGGCTGATCTGCTGCGGCTCCTCGCTCGTGAGGTAGTCGAGGAACAGCGCCGCCTCGTCGGGGTGCTCGCTGGTCGCCGAGATGTAGACGTTCGAGGTGTCGCCGTACAGCTCCCCCGTGCCAGTGGGGAAGAGGAAGACACCGATATTGCTGGTATCGACCTCGTTCGAGCGCAGCACGTTGTCGAACCAGTTGCCCTCGATCACCATCGCCGCTTCACCCTGGAAAAACAACGCGTTGGCCTCGGAGTCGCTGAGGCTCGCCCACCCAGGTGTGAGATAGTCCTGCGTCCAGGTGTGGAATTCCTCGAAGGTGTCGTCCACGCAGGATTCCTCGGCCCAGTCTGCTTCGGCTGTGATGAGCGCGCGGAAGGTTTCTGGACCGCACTGGGTCATCAGAATGTTGTCGAGCAAGCGCATCAGGTGCCAGTTCACCGTGCCGCCGAACTCGATCGGGGTGATCCCCGCAGCCACGAGCTTCTCAGCATCCTGGACCAGTTCGTCGTACGTCGTCGGGGGCTCGGAGATGCCGGCCTGGGCGAAGAGGTCCTTGTTGTAGAAGACAGCGGCACCGGCCTGACCGTTCGGTACGCCGTCGTATCCCCCGTACTGCCTGACACTCGCCATTCCTACGTCACTGAATCGCTCTGACCAGTCGTACTCGTCGTAGTACTCCTTGAGATCGAGGCTTGCACCGCCTTGGACGTACTCGCCCCCGATACCCGGCCCCGCCCAAGACCAGTACACATCAGGTGCAGCGGAGGTGCCCAGCGATGTCCGAAGCGCCTCCTTGTGCGCATCCGTGGCGCGCTCCTGAACGTCGATCTTGATCTCGGGATGTTCCTTCTCGAAGCCGTCGATGATCTCCTGCGATGCCTGCTTCGACGCATCGTTCGTGTCCGCGAGCTTCCAATAGGTGAGGGTGACCCGACCGTCCTCGCTCTGACTCCCAGCCGAACAGGCGGCGAGGCCCAGAGAGACCACCGCAACACCCGCGAGGGCCAGCATCCGTGTCATTCGCATCATTGCGCTTCCTTTGCTGTCGTTGTGAGCGCCCGGTCGAGCCTTCGTCACGCTGAACGGGGCGCTGGATCATGGCTATGTTAGCGTTTGCATACTTTGTGTCAAGCGGCACTGTCGAGTCGTGAGCTGAGCCGCATAGCCTTGGAAAACCGCGAGAGTCACTAATCGTCGGCAATCGCACGCATTTCTGGAATCGCTAACTTGTCGGCAGCAGCTATGATCGAGACACTCGATGCCGATGGAAGATGACATGCCAATTGCGGGAGCGAACGGGACTGGACCCGCGAGTCGTCCGACCCTCACCGACGTCGGCCACCTTGCTGGCGTATCAGCACAAACCGTGTCGCGCTATCTCACCGGCGCTTCCTACGTCGGCAAGGAGACGGGCGCACGGATCCAGAAAGCGATCGATGCCCTCGGCTACCGGCCGAACCGCCTCGCACGGAGCTTGCAGATCGGTCGCGCTGACACTGTCGGAGTCCTCACCTCGTCTCCACTGAACTACGGCGCAGCTCAGACGCTGTCGGGACTCAGCTTCGCCGCGCACGATGCCGACATCACACTCATCACCGCACACCTGACTGCCACCAATCCCCAGCCGCCAGAAGCGGCACGGGCGCTGGAGCGGTTCCTGTCGATGCGTGTCGACGGCATCGTGGTGTCGGCAAGGGTGGAAGGGCTGGAACGTGTGCTCGAGCGGAGTGTCCGCAATGAGGTACCCGTCGTCGCGATCACCGGCAGACCGCTGCCGAGCACGGGCACGGTCGGAGCCGACTCCTACGCAGCCGGCCGCGCGGTGATGGGCCACCTGCTCCAACTCGGCCACCGCAACATCGCGTTCCTCTCGGGTCCCCGGGACAGTGTCGAATCACAGGAGCGGGAACGCGCGTACTACGACATGGTCGCCGCAGCGGGAGTGAACCTCCTGCCGGTGATGACCGGCGGCGATTGGACCGGCGCCGCAGGCTTCGAGGCTGGACGGCGCGTGGACTTCAGCACATTCAGTGCGGTCTTCGCCGCAGACGACGAACTCGCGCTGGGATTCGCTGCGGCTGCTCGCGAGCGCGGCTTCACCGCGCCCCACGACTACTCGCTGGCCGGCATCGACGACATGCCCGAAGCGCGCTATTTCGCGCCTCCGCTGACCACCGCCCGCCTGGATTTCGTGTCACTGGGGCGCCGCGCCTTCGAGGTTCTGCAACATGCGATACGCACAGGTGAGCAGCATCCCCACGTCGTGGAGTCACCCGAACTGGTCATTCGAGACTCCACCGGTCCGGTGAACGGCTGAAGGCCAGGCCTAAAGGCATCCTTGTTCTCCACAGAGGGCGTCCGGACCGCGGTGTCGGCCGCCGATGTCACCCTCGACAGCGGCGAAACCGCATGGGTCTACGTCGCGGCTGATGATGCAACCAACTTCCGCGCGCCCGCCGGGTTGAGCCATGAGCGTCATGTGACGAATAGCTCGTCACCCACGGCCAGGACGCCAGCCGACGCGACATCCGCATACATAGCCAGGAACATGTCACGCTCGGCAGCCAACAGTTTGAGCCATCGGCCTTCAGCGAGCGCTCCGTCCTGGGCAATGTCAATCATTCGGCAACGCGGAGACGGCCCGATGACATGCAGAGCCGCGCCCCCGACGGAGATCGTCTGACCGACCCACTCCTCCTCGATGAATGGACGTGTCGACGAAAACACGACGTTGACCCGCAGTCGGCGGGGATCTGGGTTGATACCCCAGCGGTCGGCGCACCAGTCGAGCGTCGCAGTACCGATCATGGAGACGGCACCCATGTCATGATGCGGGACGTCGGCCTCGGGTGTGACCCGCACGGCGGCTCCCATCGCCTGGCTGAGTTCGTCGTCGAGTGCAGGGTCACCGATCTTCCAAACCCCGGATGAACCTTTCACAGTGACCTCGCCGGTCCGGTTTGTGGCTGCTGAGTACCCGAACACCGCGTCGCGGCGCCGAAAGCGTCGAGTGCGCTTTCCAGACGCAAAGTGGCCATCCGCGTCTTCGACGGCGAACCAGCGGTCGCCGGCGATGCCACGCTCGTCGAGCGGGACGGAGTCAAGCGCCTCGCCGCCCATCGACTTGACTGGGTAGCGGCGAAGCGAGACGACGTTCATCGGCATGCTGACACGCTAACCCGCCTTGACACGTCCGTCGCGAGCCCGTCCTTGTAGGGAATCCGCGTGGCCTGCTGAGTATCTGCACTCGTCTTCAAATAGACCCAAGGGTTTGCCACGGGGCGGCGCAGGACCGCCGGCGGCTGCCTCGATGCAGTCCTTGAGTACCCCAAGGGCCGCGCGTGAATTTGACTCACCGTGGAATTTTCGACAGGGAACGTACAGCCGAGGTGCGATGCACAAGAAACCACAGATCAAGACGAGAAAAGCCGTCGTGATCATCTCACGACGGCTGCTCCCAAAGCCGGCCAAGTATGTTCCACTAACTGACAAGTGGTCTTGACCTGGGCTTTCTGGCGGTGACGGTGGGATTTGAACCCAGAAGGGTACGACCTCTCTCGATCCGGTTCGGACTGAAATCCGCGGAATTCTGCGGCTGCGCGCCTACTGCACTGTGCCGTGAATGCTCGTCGTTCGCTCTCAATCCGTGACGGATGTGGGCACGGCGTGGGCACGGACCACAACTCGCAAGCTTCGTCGCGTTGTTGCTTGGAGGTCTCGCGCAACCGCCCCGCAGAAGTCACGAGTCCCCCGGGTGGAAGAGACCCTCTGATCCGAAGTCAAGCGGGAAGTGCCATCGAGCTCTTGCGGACACTGGGATCAACGCCCTAAGTGCACACATGCGGTGTCTTCGACTCGTCGTACATCAAGCTTGGTGCTCGCGCGTCAACCGCCGGATGCATGGAGCAAGCTGGCCCGCATGAGAACGACGTTACCCAACGCGCCCTGATGGCACTCGGTGTCCACTGCTCGCGCGAACGATGGCGGGCGGAGACGGAGGGTTATGAAACTCGTCGAGCGACATCCTTCTGGTTCCTTGCCGATCGTCAACCGCGGAATTCCGCGGTTTCCGGCGGCGCTGGCTTCCGTCTGAATCACTCTCGATCGGCAGCAATCTGTACCGGCCGTGGGCACCAGGTGGTCAGGGGCCGTCGCAGTCGGACGAGCAAGAAACCCGACTTCACCGCTCGTGAATACCCCGCGCGAGAGCCCCACCTTAGCAGGGTGAAATCGCTCGTTTGCCAGGCTGTTCCGACCTAGGGTGTCCTCCCGCGGAATCATGCGGAAATCAGGCTTCACCAGCCGATTCCTCGCCGATCCGCGCACCGTCTCCAGGCACTCGACACACTTCATTCTCACAAAGAATCGGGATCCTCGGAATGCTCGGGGACACCTGGGGGACACCTGGCTCGTTGCACTCCGACTCGGCCAAGTGGGCTTCATCTGGCGTCGGCCAGATGCAGAACTCGTCGTTGAGGAGGAGATCGCACGCAGCCGCCCTACGGTGGGATTGAACCCTAATGTAGGGACTTCGCCACGGCTACACTCGATCTCAAATCTTGCACTCGCCTGCAATCACACAGGCGTCGAGTTCTCGAGGACTGCACTCGCGTGCACTCGCCTGCACTCGATCTCCTCATATGTTCACGCCTCTGTTCACACCTGGCCCTATCCGTTCTGGGGCTTTGATTGGTTTGCGGGCAAGATCGGAAGTCACGCGAGCGCGGCGCATCTCAGTCGATCGCGGATCCGCCGTCAGGTTGCGGTGGCGGCGTTCGGCTCATCGTTTCAGGCCCGACGCAGCCCGAGGCCAACACCGGCGCCTACGGACCCGCCCTCAGCACGGAATGCCTAATCGCGCAGAGTCCCCGAGGACTACAGCAGCGGCATGCCGCCGCTGCCGCCAATTTGGGGGTGGTTGGTGGGCAGCGACGTGACAGCCTCAAGGGGAATACGCTGAGCGCGGCCAAGTTCACACATGCGTGCACACATGCCCATCCGCCTCATGGGAGCAGCTCGAGCTGATCCGGGAGGCGCTCGCGCGAGGCTACACGACTCGGCGCTTGAACCCGACATCTCGGAGGACGGCCGCAAGGCGGGCAGCATCCTGGCCTCTCTGGGTTGGACATCTCGACCAAGACTCGCCCGCCGCTCGGTCAGCCATCGTCACCAGGACGGGGTGCCGAAGGTTGGGAAATCGGCGACGTGTTCTCGATACTGGCCGTAGTCGATCTGAAGCACACTGTTTCCGTAGTCGGCAATGACGGGTCCGGCGGGCGAGAGGATATGGAGCGGATCGGTCGCGTCCCGCTCCCACGCAACGCTGGCGGTTCCACTCCTCATGTCGTCCGCCTCCGTGAAGCTCCAGGGGATCTCCACGAGGCGGCTGATGTCATACCCGTGGCCCTCTGCGCTCGGAATCAGCTTGTGAGTCAAGTGACTGTCGAACCACCTGGGTGCGGGGCGACGCTCCGTCCGAGCGCTACTCAAGTGCGCGGAAGCGGTGAAGAGCTTCTTACCCTGGGCAGCGACCCACGAGACGTCGAGCGACGACCCGTGTTCGTGCAGTTTCACCTCCTGGGCCTGCTTCTTGGGAAGCCCGAACAGCTCCCGCCCGAGAATGCCGTGGTTGAGGCCCTCGACGAAGGTTGCGACCGCGTAGGCCGCGTCCCTGCCGTGATAGTCGCATCGCACGGACACCCCACCCTGCATGTAGGCCGGCCTGCGCTCGACGGTACCGTCGTTCCCGATGAACTCGGCGCCGATGAACTCGGCGACCCAGACACCCACATCGGGCTGGACGCCGGGAGCTACCGGCGCAGGGAGCAGCGCTCGCAGAACCTCAACACTCGTGGGGTAGGTGAGCGTCAGCCAGCGAACGGACACTCGTTCGGTTCCGACTGAGAAGAGCGGTGCGAAGACGGGCATCGATGTGGCCGGCGTTGTGCGGGCAGGTTCGGTGTGATTCATACGTCTCCCGTCGACGGCGAGGGCGGATATGGTTCGCGGTGGGCTTCGTCCCATTCGGCGAAGGCCAGGAGATCCTCGTCGGCGTGATGGCGACCAACCAGCATCGCGCCGATCGGAAGCATCCCGGGGGAGTGAACAGGGATAGTGAGCGCGGGGTGGCCGGTGACGTTGAAGGGGCCCGTGTTGGCGAGCACCCCCACCCCCTAGCTGTCCGCTCAACGTCGCCGAGGTCTGCAGCGACCGGGAGCGGATCCCCCGGTGACGTCGGAAGGACGAGAGCGTCGGCTTCGCTGAGCGCGGCGTCGATGGCGTGAGCGAGTGCAGTCCGTGCGGCCAGGCCGCGGCCGTATGCGCGTCCGGGAGCAGACTCCTGCAGGCGAGAGGCGGCGAGCATGCTCAGACGCACCGGTGCGGACAGTTCCGTGAAGCGCGTACGAACTCCGACTACGAGCTTCTGCTGGAGTTCCTCCCAGGCGAGATGCGGCCCGTGCCACGGGGCGGACACGCCGAGCAGAGTGGCGAGCGCGCCCTCGATGAACAGTGCCGTGGACACCGGACCGTACGCTGCGAGGTCCAACTCCGTGCGTTTGACCGCCACTCCTCGCCGCGACCATTCCTCCAGCCGTTCCTCAAGCGCGCGGCGCACACGCGGATCCGCACCGCGCGTGGCGGGCATGATGACGCCCACGGTGACGGCGCCGCGTTCTGGCCGGCCCCCGAAGCGTGAGCCTACGCTGGGATGAGGCGAGGTCTCTTGGCGTCCGTCCATTCCATCAGGCCCAGAGAGCACCGAGAGCGCGCGTCCGATCAGTCCAGGCGTTCGGGCGAGAATGCCGATGTGATCGAGTCGGGCTTCCATCCCGATGACGCCGGTATAGGGGATCCGCCCGAATGTGGGCTTCAGTCCGTACGACCCCGTCCACGCGGCTGGCACGCGCACGGAACCGCCTTGATCGGTACCGATGGCGAGGTCGACGCCGTCCAGGAAGAGGGATGCTGCGGCGCCTCCCGACGAGCCACCTGCCAATCGAGATCGATCGTGGGGATTCAGGACAGCACCGTAGAAGCTCGTGTCCCCCGCGCCCGAGAAGGCGAGGTCGTCCATGTTCGTAACCGCCGAGATCGTCGCCCCGGCATCGAGGAGCCTGCGGGTCACGGTAGCGTCGCCGCTCGGCACGAACTCCTGCAAGCACGCCGATCCCGCCGTCAGCGCGATCCCTCCGATAGCGATGGAGTCCTTGACGGAGACTCGGATGCCGGCGAGTGGCCCCTCGGTACCCGATGCCACCTCGACCCACCGGACGACGGCGTTGAAGGGATCGCGCGGCCCCTCGACCTCGCGACGCACACGGGTCTTCGCCAGCGGCAGACCCGCCGGAGACGGCAGCGCGTCTGCGGCGGCCGCGAGCGCATCCACATACGCACGTACGGGGCTGGACGCGGGCACGGGCCTTCCCGGCGGGGCCAGGCGAGGTCGCACGTCAGACACTCCCCAGGAATCCGCTGCTGCCACGGCCCCAGCCCTCGGCCAGGGTGCCGACATACGAGAAGTCGACCCGCACGGCTGTGAAACGCCAATCGCCGTCGACGAGTTCGAGGCGATCCTCGTATCTACCCAGGGCCAGGACCGAGTCCTGGTCCTGGGTCGCGATCTGGAGCAGGTCCCAGCGACCGACGGCCGTGCCATCCTCGAGGGCGACATCGACCCGGGGATTCGAGAGAAGGTGAACGGCCCACGGGAAGACGTCGCGCCCGATCTCGCGCATGAAGCGGGCGATGGCAAGCCTGCCGCTCACCTCCGGGTAGGTGTTGCTCGCCCAGCTCCCGCCTTCGATGAATAGCTCGGCGATCGCGTCGCCGTCATATCCGTCATCGCAGATGCGGGCGTACCGTGCCTTCAAGTCACAGATGTCCGACTTGGCCTCAAGGGCCGCGATCCTGCTTTCGAGCGACATCCGCGACTCACTTCCGAGGCTTCGAGAGGGCGCTGAAACGGCCCGAGGTGAACGCCACCGCGGCAAGGAGCACGAGACCCTTGAGCAGCGACTCGATGTAGAACGGGAGGCCGAACTGCTGAAGTCCCGCTACCAGCGCCGCGAGGACGAGCACCGCCACGATGGTCCCGACGACGTTGTAGCGGCCGATCGTGTAGATCGCCGCGCCGAGGAACACTGCGGCGAAGGCGGGGAGCAGGAAACCCGCGCCGACCTGAGGATTCCCGGACCCCAGAATCGCCGCCTCGGCCACGCCCGCGATCCCTGCGACCGTGCCCGACGCGACGAAGGATGCGACCGTGAGCCCCTGAGTCGGGAGTCCTGCGAGTCGGGCCGCGTCGTTGCTGTCACCCATCGCGTAAAGGTAACGCCCCGTCGGCGTCTTCTCGAGAAGCCACCAGACCACCACGCAGATGACGACCGCGTAGATGACCGGCAGCGGAACTCCGCCGACTCGACCTCCGAGTGCCCGGAAGCCCTCGGGCACGTTCAAGGCGAAGATCGAGCCGTTGGTCCACCACAGGGCGATGCCGAGGGCGATGCTGCCCGTTGCGAGGGTGGCGACCATCGAGTTGATCTTCAGCCAAGCCACGGAGAAGCCGTTGAGGAGGCCGACGAATGACCCCGTGAGCACGCCAGCGACGCAAGCGACCCACGTCGGGGCCTCGAAGAACTGAAACATGCCGATCGACACGATCATCGACAGCGTCAAGACGCTCGCCAGCGAGAGATCGAAGTATCCCGCGACGATCGGGATGAGCATGCCGACCGCGAGTATCAAGCCGACAGCCTCATTGCTGAAGATCGCAGTCACGTTGCTGACCGTGGGATAGGTGCTGGGCAACAACACGCTGAACAGCACGACGATCGCGACCAAGGCATAGAAGCCGTACCAGCGGGGTTCGCCGAGCCGTTTGAGGAGGGATGGAGGGCCGTTCGGCGCCGCGCCGACCGCTGGGGTGCTCGTGGGGGCCGTCTTGGTTGCAGTGGTTGTCATGATCTTTCCTGACTGATGGGTTCTATGCGTCATCGCTGGCAGCCATGTGCAACAGCTGCTCTTCTGGTGTGACCGACGGATCGACCTGTCCTCGGATGCGCCCACGGCGCATAACGAGCACCCGGTCGCAGAGCCCGAGTAGCTCGCCGAAGTCGGATGAGACGACGAGGACGCTCATGCCTCCGCCGGCGAGCCGTCTGATGGCATCATGGATCTGCACCCGGGCATGCACGTCGACGCCTTGCGTTGGCTCATCGAGCAAGAGCACCTTGGGTGAGATCCGCGCCCACCGGCCGATGATCGCCTTCTGCTGGTTTCCTCCGCTGAAGAGGCGAAAGGACTTGTCCGGGTCCCGTGGGCGGACATCGAACTGCTCCATCGTGTCGGCAGCGGATTGTCGTTCGCGGCTGCGACGGATCCACAGTGGGCTCGCGAAGCCGCCCATCGAGGCGATCGTGACGTTGTCAGCCATCGTCATCGCCGGCAGCGCACCGTGGCGACGCCGATCCTCCGGCACGAAGCCGATACCAGCCTTTCGCGCGTGCCGCGGGCTGGCCTGCTTGAGCACGCCTCCGTCGAGTTCGACGACACCAGAGCGCCGCGACTGCGCCCCGTACAAAAGGCGCAGGAGCGTGCTCCGGCCAGAGCCGAGAAGGCCCGCGATGCCGACGATCTCACCCCGGCGCACGGCGAGCGACACCCCCGCCACGCTACCGCCGCTGATCGCGTCCGCGGTGAACGAGACGGGCTGCTCCGCCCGTGGAATGCGCGTGACGTCACGGACGACTGACGTCTCGGCGCCGCCGACCATCGAGGATGCGAGCGACTCCTTGGTCATGTCGCTGGTGGGCGAAGTTTGTACGAGTTCCCCGTCCCGCAGCACGGTCACCCTGTCCGCCAGTTCCAAGACCATATCGAGGTCGTGGGTGATGAACAGCACTGCAACGCCCTCAGCCGCGACTCTGCGAACCATGTCGGTCACCAGCGTCACTTCGTGCTCGGGGAGGGACGCTGTCGGCTCATCGAGCACGAGCAGGCGCACCCCGCGATCGTTCCACAGGTCCTGGACGGCGCGAGCGATGGCCACCATCGTTCGTTCCGCGGGCGACAGATCCGCCATGGGCGTGACCGGGTCCAGATGGGCAACCCCGAGACGCTCGAACACGTCGCGCGCGACGTCCTGCTCCTGTCGCCGATGGACGCGCGCGGGTGAACTCGATCGATAGCGGGATCCGATCGACACGTTGTCAGCCACCGTCAGGTTGGAGAAGACGACGGGGTCCTGGTGGAGGAACTGCAGGCCGAATTCCCCTGCACTGACCGGGTTCAGATCGGGCACGGTCTCGCCGTCGATCGCGATCTCCCCGGCATCCAGCGAATACACCCCCGCAAGCAGTTTCACCAGTGTGGATTTCCCGGACCCGTTCAGGCCCGCGAGGGCGTGCACCTCGCCGCCATGGAAGGTGACGCTCACATCGGAGAGCGCGCGCTGCGACCCGAAGATCTTCGTGACGGATCGAACGTCGATCGAGGACGCGTGCACGTTCACTCCACCCCCCAGAGCATCTGGTACTGGCTCTTAAAGTCGACATCGCCGTCCCAGCCGGTCGCATCGATCTCATCGATGTTCGTCGAATCCACCAGTTTCAGACTCAGCACATCAGCCGCGACCGCGGGGTCCTCGCCTGAGAAGATCCGGTTCATCGCGTCGACGTCGGTCCACCCCATCCATTCGTTGGGGAAAGCCGTCGACGCACTTTGCTCGCCAGTGCGAATCCTCTCCAGCGCAGCGGGGATCCCCTGGGACCCGAGTACGATCTTCTCCTCGGCGTCGACCGCGCTCAGGCCTTGGGCAACCGCAGCCACGGCGTAGTCGTAGTCGATGTAGATCGTGTTGAAGTCAGCGTTCCTCTGGGCCATCTGCTGCACAGCCCGGGGGACGGCTGTCGCGAGGTCGGCGAAGGTGAACGTCTGCTCCTCGAGGATCTCGCAGCTCGCGCACTCCGCGAGCCGCGCGATGAAGGCCTCGTATCGGGCGGTGAGGACCTCGAAGCCCGTGTCGTGGAGCACCAGTGCTTTCACGTTCCCGTCAGTTTCGGCGATGGCGAAGTCGGCCAGTAGTGAACCACTCTCTCGCCAGACGCGATCCGAAGGTGTGCCCGCGAAGTCGACGAGGTCCGTTTCGAGGGCCTGGGAAGCGACTGTCACGACACCTTCCTCTCGTGCCTGCGCGAGAGAGGATTGGATCGTCGAGGGGTTGATCGACACGGTGAGGATGCCGTCGGGGTTCAAGGTCAGAGCTTGGCGGACCGCGGCATTCTGGGAGTCGGCCGTCTCCTTACCGTCGATGATCTGGGCACGCCAGCCCAGCGTCTCGGCGGCCTCTTTGGCAGCGTACGCCGGCTGCGCGCAGCCCTCGGACGCGAGTGCGCACGGTACGATGACGATGAACTTGTCGGGTTGAGCCTCGGGGCCAGTCTCTGGCGCGCCGCGCGTGACCTCGGCTCGGGCCGCGTCTACGCGTTCGCGCGCCTGTTCCACGACTGCGTCGGACGTGGTCGACTCCTCTTGCGGCTCGGTCGCCGGACTCGCTGCGCACCCGACCAGGGCGAGGGAGGTGGCCGCGACGCAGAAGAGAGCAGCACGCAGTTGGCGCGAAAGGGAATTGCCGGTGCGGTCGATGTTGCTCACTGGTCGATTCCCCACATATCGAGGTACTCGGACTTGAAGTCGACGTCCCCGTCCCAAAGTCCGTCAATGTCTTGGTCGAGTGCGACCTGCTGGTCTATGAGCTTGCGCGTGAGTACCGCAGAGGCGGGGTCGGGGGATTCCCCGGCGAAGATGCGGTTCATCGCGTCGATGTCGGCCCATCCGATCCACGCCAGTGCGTAGGCGGTGGTTGCGCTCTGTCCACCTCCGTCGCGGATGAGCTGAATGGCAGCCGATGTTCCGTCCGATCCCAGGACAACTTTTCCATCCGCTCCGATGGCTCGCAGCCCCTGGAGGACGGAGGGGACTGCATAGTCGTAGTCGATGTAGAAGGTGTTGAAGTCCGGATGGCGCTGCGCCATCTGCTGCACGAGCCGAGGGACGGAGGTGGCGAGATCCGCGAACGTGAAGTTCTGGTCCTCGAGGACCTCACAGGTTCCGCACTCATCGAGGCGGTCGACGAACGCCTGGTGCTGCGGTTCGAGGACGTCGAAGCCGGTGTCGTGCAGGACGAGCGCTTTGACCTTGCCGTCGGTCTCTGCGATGGCGTAGTCGGCGAGGAGCGCGCCGCTGTCCACCCAGGTCTGGGCCGAAGGGATGTCGGAGAAGTCCACCAGGTCGCTATCGGCCGCCGAGGAGGCGATCACCTTGACGCCTTGACTCCGGGCGAGCTCGAGGGAGCCCTGGATGGAAGCAGGGTTGATTGCGAAGGTGATGATCCCGTCCGGTCCCAGTGCGAGCGCCTGCTGAACGGCGGCGTTCTGGGAGTCGGCGGTGTCCTTGCCGTCGATGATCTGCACTTTCCAGCCGATAGCCTCGGCTGCTTCCTCGGCCGCCTTGGCGGGCTGCGCGCAGCCTTCCGATGCCAGCGAGCACGTTACGAGTACGACGAACTTGCCCTCCTGCACCGGCGGGCTCTCCTCGGGTGCTCCGACCTCGACGGGCGCTTGAGCAGCGGCGACCCGCGCCTTGGCGTCCTCGACGAGCTCCGAGGACCCTGAGGAGGTCGTGGTGGTGGCTGTGTCGCCGCTCTGGCAACCGGCCAACAGCAGCACGGTGAGTGCGGTCGCCGCTGCGATCGCCGTCTTGCCTGTGTTCGTCCGACTGAACATGATCGTCCTTTGCGTGTGTGAGGTGTTGCGGTTATGGCCTTGCGCCGTGCTGAAAGCGATCCACAGCCCAGTCAGTTAGGTGAGGAGTCATGAGCTCGAAGGCGATACGAAGGTGCTGGAACCGCCACTCGCCGTCGACGCGTACGAACGTGTTGAGGTATTTGCCTGCCAGCCAGCCGGCTGTCACCGCGCCGGTGCTCCGGTCGATGCACGGCATCAGCAGGTGCCAGGCGCCATCGGCGGTGTCGCCGTCACCGGCCACGTCGACTCCCAGCGGCACGTTGATGTGCATCGACCATGGATACATCGGCCCTGCCGACTCGAAGTGGGCCGCGATCTGAGCGCGCCCCTCGCATCTGACGCCGTGGGGAGAGCTCTCCCACACTGCGTCCTCGACGAACAGCTCGCCGATCGCGGCAGGGGGGAACCCGTCGTCGCAAAGCGCGGAGTATCTCGCTTGAAGCCGTGCAATGTCCCGTTCGGCGCGCAATTCGAAGAGGAGTCGCTGGTCATCCATGGGATGCCACCGTCCCGCCGGCGAAGCTCGCGTTGAGGACGCATGCTCGGCGGATCGCGTCAGCGATGCGCGCCGCGGAGGGGATGACCGCCTGAGCGAGATGCGGTGCCGCGGGGATGCGAACATCCGGTGTCCCGATGCGGACGATCGGCGAGGTCAGGCGAAGTCCGTGTTCGGCGACGCGCGCCGCGATCTCAGCGCCGACGCCCCCCGTGGTGTGGGCTTCGTGCGCGATCGCGAGACGCCCGGTGCGCTCGACGCTTGCCAACACAGTCTCGTGATCCAAGGGGCGGATCCAGCGCATGTCGATCACCTCGACATCGATGCCCTCTCGAGCCACGACGGAGGCGGCGTCCAGCGCGGCGAACTGCGTCGATCCCCACGTGACAAGCGTGATGTCCGATCCTTGGCGCCGCACCTGGGCGCCGTCGATCGGCTGGACGGGTCCGCCAGTCGTGATGTCGACCTTGTCGCCGTGGTAGAGCGTGCGATTCTCGATCACGATCGTCGGGTCATCGCTCCAGATGCTGGTGAGCAGCAGGTCGTAGGCATCCTGCGGCGTGGTCGGCATGCAGACCTGCAACCCGGGAATGTGCGCGAAGAGCGCCTCGAGCGACTGAGAATGTTGGGCGCAAGCGCCGGGCGCATTGCCCTGCTGCGTGCGTACGGTGATCGGCGAGGCGAGCATCCCCCGAGAGATGTATCGCACATTCGCGGCCTGATTCACCAGCTGGTCGAGTGCCACAAGAGAGAAGTCCGCCCACATGATCTCCACGACGGATCTCGCACCGAACAGTCCGGCGCCGACCGCGCCGCCGAGGATCGCAGACTCGGAGATCGGCATGTCGAACACCCTGTCGCCGAATTGTCGCTGCAGTCCCTTAGTGACGCCGAATACGCCGCCAGGCAAGGCCACGTCCTCGCCAAAGACCAGCACCTCGGAGCGCTCCCGCAATGCCCTGCCGAGTGCCGCGTTGATGGCCTCTGCATAGGAGGCCCGTTTGATGACCGTGTCAGGCATAGAGGTGCTCCAGAACTGTGTTAGTCGGAGCCAGTTGGTCTCCGAGTGCCGCGGCGGCCGCGTCGTCGATCTCATTTCGCACCGCGGTGTGCAGGTCGTCGAGTTCGGGGCGCGTACGGCCTAGGCCGATCAGCCGCTGTTCGAGGCGAACGATGGGCTCTACCTTCGCGATCGCCGCCAACTCTCCCTCGGGGCGGTAGTGCTGGACATCGCCGATGTAGTGGCCGACGAGACGCTGGGTGATCATCTCCAGCAGTACCGGCCCCTTGCCCCGCCTAGCCCGCTCTACGGCCTGCGCGACGGCCGCTGAGACTGCAACCGGGTCGTTACCGTCGACACGTGCGCCGGGCATGCCGTAGGCGTTCGCACGGCGGAAGAGCTGATCGACCTTGACCATCGCCGAGATCGGCGTCAGCTCGGAGTAGCCGTTGTTCTCCACGATGAAAATGACAGGCAGCGAGCGCACCGCGGCGAAGTTCATTGCCTCGTGCACGGCGCCCTGGTTCAACGCGCCGTCTCCGAACGATGCAACTGCCACTCGCCCCGAGCCGTCGAACGTCGCGGCCAGCGCTGCGCCGGTGGCGATGGGAGCCCCCGCGCCGACGATCGAGTTCTCGCCGTAGAAGCCGTAGTCGGGTGCCGTGAAGTACGCCGATCCCCCTCGACCGCCACTGATCCCGGTGGAGCGTCCCAACAACTCGGCGAGGATCGCGTGAGGAGGGACTCCGCATGCAACGGCCCAGCCGTGACCGCGATAGGTGGGGAACACGGCATCCCGGGTCAGATCCAACGCCGCGCAGGCACCGACGTAGATCGCCTCCTGTCCGTTGCACAGGTGCACGGAACCGACGATCTGGTTGGTCGCCCGCAGCTCGGTGATCTTCTCCTCGAGCGAGCGGATCCGTCGCATCCGCTCGAGATGTCCCCAGATTTGCTCTTCGTCGCTCATGCGCTCGTGTCCTTTCCGTCGTCCCCGACGATGGAGACGACGATCTTTCCGAAATGGCTGTGTGAAGCGAGGGCGCCGAGGGCACGATCGGCACGTGCGAGGTCGTACGTCGCTCCGATGACGGGACGGATCTCGTGCTGCGCGACGAATCGGACCATCTCGTCGAACTCGGGCGCGCTGGCCATCGAAGTGCCGGAGATCGAGATCTGCCGAAAGAAGAGATCTCGGAGATCGAGCGCCGCATCCGCGCCTGCGGTGGCGCCCACGCTCACCAACCTCCCCCCAGGTCGGAGGGCCCGAACCGCGCGCTCGAAGGACGGTGCGCCAATCGTGTCCAGAACGCAGTCAACCGGCGCCGACATCGCTTCGGACCATTCGCTGTCGGTGAGGATCGCATCCGTGGCGCCGAGCTCGATTGCTCGCTCGAGCATCGCGGGGCGGCGGGAGGTGACGGTTACCCGTGCGCCGACGGCTCGAGCGAACGAGAGTGCGAGCAGGGCTACGCCACCGGCGATGGCGGGGATGAGCAGATGGTCCGTGGGGCGCAGGGCGGCGATCGTGAAGAGCGCTCGGTAGGCGGTCATGCCCGCGAGCCCGAGAGCCGCCGCCTCTCGGTCGCTTAGGTGCGGTGGCGGCGTGGCGACGTTGCAGGCGGGGATGGCAACGAACTCCGCGAGTGTTCCCCAGCGCGGGTCGCCGAGGATCTCGGGAACCGTCGGGACGTCCCGGGCGTCGTCCCAGCCGATGCAGGGATTGATCATCACTCTGCGACCGATCTCCGAGCGACTGACCCCGGCTCCGACGTCGACGATCACGCCGGCGCCGTCGGAACCGAGGACTAGCGGCGGATCCTGCTTCCCCCTCGCGTCCATGACAAAAACGTCGTGCCGGTTCAGACCCGCGTAGGCGAGCGCAATGACAACCTCTCCGCGTTGTGCGGCGGGAGTGGGAACGAGCCGCGAGACGAGGCCGGCCGGCCCGGATCGGCCCATGTGGACGACGGCTCGCATCTGTGCGGGCATCATCGGAGTCACGCTCCCGTGTGTACGGTCGCCGCTGCCACGGTCGACCGCTTCGAGAGGAATCGTGTCGCCATGCCGGATGCTTCGAGTACGGCGGAGATGAGGTGGGACTTGGTCGGCTCGAATCGTTCCGAGGGGACCGAAACTGTGTAGGCGCCGACTGGCAGCCCTTGTGCATCGACGAACGACGCGGCCACACAGTGGACGCCGCTCGCGAACTCTCCGCGGTCGATCGCATACCCTTGGCGCTTCACCTGCGCGAGCTCCACCCGGAGTTCCTCATAATCTGTGATCGTCGCGGCCGTCAGCTGCGCGAGGGGCACCCCTTTGAACAAGGATTCGATCTGACCGCCGGGAAGCCGCGAGATGATCGCCTTGCTGGAGGCTCGAGCATGCAGGTCACCCCCGAAACCGACTTCGAGCCTCGTGACGTTGGTGGCCTGCGTCCCCGCTAGATAGTTCTGGAGAATGACCGCGGCATCGTGCCACCGAGAGATGTAGGTGGTCTCCCCGTGGGTCACGTTGTGTAGCCGCGTGAGGATCACGTTGAGTTCAGGGGCCACCGAAACGCGCAACTGGACCTGTCTGGCAGTGGCGAACGCGCGCGGGCCGGGCTCATACTCGCCATCGTCCAGGCGCGTAACGTGACCCGTCAGCACAAGGGTCCGCAGGATGTGGTAACAGGTGGCCTGCCGGATCCCGACTTCCTTGGCGATCCGCTTCGCGTTGACGGGACCGTTCTCCACGATGAAGTCCAGAACCACGAGCCCTCGCTCCAGCGTGGACAGCGTCGTCTGTTCCGACTCGGGGGTCATGCTGCACCTGCCAATGCGATCGCGAGCGCCTTCGCCGCGTCGACCACCTCGGAGAGCAGGACGTGCTCGTTCGGAGAATGAGCGAGCGTCACGTCGCCCGGCCCGAAGATCACTGTGGGCACTCCCTGTCCGCCGTAGAACGCCGCGTCCGAACCCGCGGTGAAACCCGCGAACTCGGGGGCGAGGCCGAGTTTCTCGTGCGCTCGCACGAGAACTTGCACGATCTCGCTGTCCTGCGGCGTCTCCCACCCCATGAGCCCGTCGTTTCCCCACGTGATCGAGGGCGGATAGTCGACGAACCACGGATCCTCGTCTCCGAGGGACTCCAGCGCTTCGACGAGCAGGGTCCGCGCGACTTGCGGATCCTCGCCCGGCATTAGGCCGATGCGCCCCGACATGGTCGCCACCGCCGGTATGGACGCTGGGTACTCCCCCGCCGATACCTGCCCGATCGCAAAGGGGATGCCGGTCGGTACGTCCGCGAACAGTCCATGGCCATACTGGGCTGAGCGCTCACACGCGACTTCGATCAGGCGTGCACGTACGGTGAGCAGCTTTTCGAATGCATCGACGCCCCGCCATGGCGCAGAGGTGTGGGCCGACCGGCCGACGACCGTGACAGTAAAGAACTGCAGCCCTGTGCTGATGGGGACGATCCTGCAGCCCGAGGGCTCAAGGACGACTGCGGCCGCCGCCTGCCCCGGCTCGTGCGAGATCGCCAGCCTCGTCCCGACACCGGTCGTCTCCTCGCCGATCACCAACTCCAGCCGGAGGTCGCGGGCAGGTCGGATGCCGCACACGTCCAGGGCCCTCAGGGCGAGCAGCGCAGATGCAATGCCGCCCTTCATGTCGACGGCGCCTCTGCCGTAAAGGCATCCGTCGATGACGCGGCCCGAGAACGGGGAGAGCATCCAATCGGCCGGGTCACCGGGCGGGACCACGTCGATGTGGCCGTTGAGCACGATCGGACCTCTATCGCGGCCGGGAAATCGCACCACTAGGTTGGCGCGTCGACCGACGCGCTTCTCGTCCCTGCTCAGGGGCGAGTCGGCAAGAAGCTGCACCTCCACCGGCCATCCAAAGCGCGTGAGCGCATCCCGGTAGAGCTCGATCGCCGGCTCTTCGTAGCCGGTGACGCTCTGTGCCTGAACGCTCTCGGCGAGCAGGTCAAGAAGCTCTGGCGCCAGCGCATCAACGGCAGCTGTCACCTGATCGACGGTTTCCTTCACGACCACCCCTTTCGCTGTGCCGGTCGCGTCATTGGTTGATCATGCGACGCGGCATGTTTCGAGTTTGTAAATGTGAACCAATAGTTCGATTATTTGAAATAGCGGCGGATCGGGGCGCATCAGCGACGAGAGTCGCGGTTATGTTGTCCGCATGAAGGATCAGAGTTCGACGTCGGGTGCAGCAGATCTACTCTCCCGTCACCGGGGCGTGATGCCCGATTGGATGGTCCTCTACTACGACGAACCTCTTGAGCTCGTGTCCGGCAACGGACGCCATGTCCTCGGAAGCGACGGCAGGACCTACCTCGACTTCTTCGGCGGGCTGCTCGCGACGATGGTCGGCCACGGCGTGGAAGAGATCGTCGAGGCCATCCGCTCTCAGGCGGGGAAGCTCCTGCACTCGTCCACGCTGTATCTGATCAGTCAGCAAGTTGAGCTCGCCGAGAAGATCGCCAGCCGGTCACGAATTCCTGATGCCAGGGTGTTTTTTGTGAACTCCGGCAGCGAGGCCGTCGAGACGGCATTCCTCCTCACGACTACTGCGGCGAAGAGCAATCAGGTGTTGGCCTTACGCGGCAGCTACCACGGGCGCACATTCGGCACCGTGGCCACCACCGGGATCCGCGCGTGGTCGGCGACGAGCCTCAGCCCGCTGCAGGTGAGTTATGTCCACAGCGGCTATCGCTACCGCAGCCCGTTCGGAAGCCTCCCGGATGAGCAGTTCGTCGATGCTTGCGTCGACGAGCTGCGCACGATCATCGAGACAACTACCAGTGGTCGCGTGGCGTGCATGATCGCGGAACCGATCCAGGGCGCCGGAGGATTCGCCTCGCCGCCGGACGGGTTCTTCCGGCGCACCAAGAGCGTCCTCGACGAGTACGGCATACCCCTCGTCTCCGACGAGGTCCAATCCGGATGGGGCCGGACCGGCCGCGAGTTCTTCAGCATGCATGCACACGGTGTCGTCCCGGAGGTCCTCACGTTCGCGAAGGGGCTCGCGAACGGAATGGCGATCGGCGGTGTCGTCGCGAGCGCTGAACTCATGAACACCGTCGAGGCGAACTCCATCTCCACGGCCGGCGGCAACCCGCTTGCAATGGCCGCAGCGAACGCCACCTTGGACTACATCCTGAGCAACGACCTCCAATCAAACGCGGATGCGCGGGGAACCGAGCTGCTGCAAGGGCTCCGGTCGCTGTCGGAGGCGTATCCCGCCATCGGCGATGTGCGGGGCGAGGGGCTCATGATCGGCGTCGAACTGGTCGTGCCCGGGGAGAAGACGCCAAACGTCGCGTACACGCTGCGGATCCTCGAGAAGGCACGCGAGCTGGGTCTGCTGATCGGACGGGGAGGCTTGCTGGGTAATGTGCTGCGGATCACCCCGCCCATGTCGGTCACTCGAGACGAGTGCTCGACCGCCCTCGCGCTTCTCAAAGAAGCGTTCGACCAGACGACGCCGTAGCGCGGCCGACTATCCCAACCCGCGCGGGCGTTCTGCGCCCGGCCTCAGATCGAAGGAGCATCTCCGTGCGCATTGCTGTGCCTACCGAAGTCAAAGACAACGAGAACCGTGTTGGCCTCACCCCGGCGGGCGTCCTTCAACTGACCCGGCGTGGACATGACGTGCTCGTCCAGGCGTCAGCGGGCGTCGGCTCCGGTATCACGGACGAGGACTACGTTCTCGCCGGAGCGTCCATTATCAGCGACCCCGATCAGCTCTGGGCCGAGGGCGAACTCGTGGTCAAAGTCAAGGAACCGATCGCCGAAGAGTTCGGACGCCTTCGTTCCGGCCTGACCCTCTTCACCTACCTCCATCTCGCGGCGTCCCGGGCCTGTGCGGACGCGCTCCTGTCCAGCGGCACGCGAGCCATCGCGTACGAGGGTGTTCGCGATCGAGATGGACGACTCCCTCTGCTTGCTCCGATGAGCGAGATCGCCGGGCGCCTCTCCGTGATCGTCGGCACATACAACCTCCTGCGTCCCTTTGGGGGCCGCGGAATCCAGCCAGGCGGCGTGGCGGGGACCTCGCCGGCGAGAACCGTCGTGATCGGCGCCGGCGTCGCGGGCGAGCATGCTGCCGCGAATGCGATCGGACTGGGGTCCGCGGTCACCATGATCGATGTCTCCCTCCCACGACTTCGCGAGATGGAAAGGCAATTCGCCGGTCGCATCTCGACGGCCGTCTCCTCGCCCTATGAGATCGAGCGACTTCTCGAGGACGCTGACCTCGTCATCGGTTCGGCCCTCGTCCCTGGCGCGGGAGCACCAAAGCTCGTCACCAACGAGATGGTCCGGGGGATGCGCGAAGGATCCGTGCTCGTCGACATCGCGATCGATCAAGGTGGGTGCTTCGAGGACTCGCGAGTCACGACGCACAGCAATCCGACCTTCCGCGTGCACGGGAGCACGTTCTACTGCGTTGCCAACATGCCCGGCGCTGTCCCGGTGAGCTCCACAACTGCACTGACGAACGCCACCACGCCGTACGTCCTCGCGCTGGCCAGCGGCGTGGAGCGAGCGTTGGAGTCGAATACAGGACTTCGGGAAGGGCTCGCGGTAGAAGACGGAAGACTCATGCACTCGGCGACGGCAGATTCGCTCGGCATGGCCTGACGCAGCCGACGACGGCTGTTCTTGCCATCAAATCCGCGAATGGCAGCGGGAGATTCTGTAGACCCGCTAGTTCCAACCGCATGCGATTGCCGCCGTCGCAGCTACTTTGACGACCGCGGATCGGGTTGAGCATCATCGGCCAAGCAGGCAGGTCGGCGACAACGGGCTGCATCAGCGCAACCACAACGCAAGCATCCCGGTCACGTCGTCCGCCATCTCGGGCGGACTAGAGCTGTGCTGCCAGAACCGCTGGCCATAACCTGGAGAAATGGGAAAGATCCTGCTGCTCGTCGATGGGTTGACCTACGAGCTCGCCTGCGAGGACGTAGACGTCGCATACGCTCGAGTACGCGATGCAGTCGGTGGCTCGCTGGAAGTTGAACTCACTTCCGGCGAGCTTCGCCGGTGCGAAATCCAAGAGCAGTCTTCTTGGGCGATTCTTGAGACCACCTAGAACGTGGGATGAGAACACCGGCCGCCAATCGGACACGCCCGAGCCCGCAAGCGAGCCCAATCAGACAGCACTCCGCCGAACACGAGAGAGCACTTGATACAGAAAGGCCCCTCAGAGAGCCTTCTCCCGGATTACTGCCTCGGCACAGTGTGCGCCCGAAGAGACACGAACCCCCAACCTTCTGATCCGAGGCCCTCGTCACACCGATGGGGAGCGACAAGGGCGGGTTAGTACGTGGCTCGTCCGCCACTGATGTCGTATACCGCGCCGGTCGAGAACGTTACCTTGTCGGATGTCAGCCATGCGATGAGCTCCGCTACTTCTTCGGCGCGACCGACTCGCTTCATCGGAATGAGGCTCGTGATGTGCGCCAGAACGCCGGGAGATGTGTCCTCATTCATCGGCGTGGCGATGACGGCGGGCGCGATGGCGTTGACGAGTACACCGGTGGTTGCGAGCTCCTTGCCGGCCGACTTCGTGAGTCCGATCACCGCTGCCTTCGATGCGGAGTAGATCGACAGATTCGGGTTGCCGTCCTTGCCCGCCATGCTGGCGATGTTGACGACACGGCCCCAGCCTCTTTCCACCATCCCTGGCACGAAGGCGCGCATCATCGTGACCGTGCCGACGACGTTGACATCGAGGACGCTTTTCCATTGCGCCGTCGTGGTTTTGACGAGCGGCGCATTGGGTCCGACGATGCCGGCGGAGTTGACCAGGATGTCGATGGGACCGAGCCGGCCGGCCGCGGCGGCGACGGCTTCGTCGTCGGTGATGTCAAGGACGATGTCACACCCACCGGCGAGGTCGACGGTTATCGCCTCGACGCCGTCCTGGCGAAGGCGAGCGGCCGTGGCGGCGCCGAGGCCGCTGGCCCCACCGGTGATGAGGGCACGGGTCATGATTTCTCCTCGTTGAGTGCGGATTGAGCGTGAGAACGTCGACCGAGTGCCGCTACCGTGGACCGACGACGGTCTGCCGTTGCTCGCCGAGACCGTCGATGCCGAGGGTCATGATGTCGCCGGCCTGGAGCCATATCTGAGGGTCGAAGCCGAGACCGACGCCGGGCGGTGTACCGGTGTTGATGAGGTCACCGGGCTCAAGAACCATGAACTGGCTGATGTAGTGGACGATGACGTACGGGTCGAAGATCATCGTCGTCGTCGAGCCGGTCTGCCGTCGCACGCCGTTGACGTCGAGCCACATTTTCAGATCCAGCACGTTGGACACTTCGTCCTGCGTGACGAGCCATGGCCCCGCCGGGTTGAACGTCTCGGCGGACTTGCCCTTGAGCCACTGTCCACCGCGCTCCATCTGGAAGGCGCGTTCGCTCACGTCGTTGACGACGACCCAGCCCGCGATGTGGTCGCGGGCCTGTTCGGGCGAATCGAGGTAGCTTGCGCGCGTGCTGATGACGATGCCGAGCTCTACCTCCCAGTCAGGTTTGGTCGATCCGCGTGGGATTCGCACATCGTCGTCGGGGCCGACGAGGGTGTTGGGCGACTTGGTGAAGAGGATGGGTTCGTCCGGCACCGGCTGGCCGGACTCGGCGGCGTGGTCCGCGTAGTTGAGGCCGACGCAGATGATCTGGTGTGGGCGGGCGATTGGCGGTCCGATGCGGAGGTGGCCCAGTGGCGCACCACCGAGAGCCGTGCGTTCAGCGACGATCGGCGCGATACGCTCCAGCCCGCCCGATCCGAAGAACTCCTCGTCGAAGTCCGTGACGATGTCGGAGAGGTCGACGTAATGGTCGTCGTCGACCAGCGCGGCCGGCCGCTCGGCCCCGACCGGACCGATTCGCAGAAGCTTCATGTTGTGTTCCTTCCAGGGGTTGGGGGTGGGTCAACGGATGCCGGACCACAGATGCGTTGCAACGCCTGTGACGCCCGGCTTGATGGTGAAGAGCCGGCCGCTGAGCGGGTAGTCCTGCAACTGCTCCGGAGTGAGATCCTCGGTCGCGGTGGTGATGACGAGCGTGTCGAGCTCCGGGCCGGCAAACGCGGGGCAGGAGGTGTGCGGCGCTGGTACGTCCACACGGGCGACGATCTGCCCGGTCGGATCGATGCGCACCACGCAACCCTCGCCCCACACCGCGACCCACAAGTGGTCGTCAACGTCGACCGCCATCCCGTCGGGATATCCGTGTTCGAACTCGGTGAGAAGCGAGCGCTCTCCGACGGCACCTGTCGCGGGGTCGTAGTCGCGGACGTAGATCCGCTTGCTGAGAGTGTCGATGCTGAACAGTCGTCGCCCGTCCGAGGTCCAGCCCAGACCGTTGGAGAGGGTGAGGTCGTCGTCGAGTGTGACCAGTGCGCCGCCGGGCTCGACACGCACGAGCAGCTCACCGCCGGGGCCCGTCGTGCCCACAACCAACCGACCTCGAGGATCGGGCTTGCCGTCGTTGAACCGGCGACCCTGGCCCGTGATGATTTCCGCGCTGGACGTGATTCCTCCGTCGAGATCGCGGTAGTGCAGCCGATGCATGCCGGCGACGACGAGCTCGCCCTTCATGGAGACGGCGACTGCTCCAGCTGTGTCGGGGAAGACGAAGCGCTCCTCGACCTCGACGGCGCCCCCGTAGGCGAAGCGTCCGGAGTGCACGGCACCTTCCATGACGTCAACCCACAAGATCTTGCCGCGGATCGGGTCCCACAACGGTCCCTCTGCCAGGAGATGCGATATGCCCGTCGCGACCCGGGCTGTACCGAGCGAGGGCGTGGATGAGTAGTGGTTCATGCGCCTATTCCCATGTGTGCTCTGTGATCGCGTCGAAAAGGGACCAAGCGATCGCCTCCACCCGATCGGCGTCGATCCGATACAGACGCGCCGGACGAAAGCTCCCGGGAACTCGTTGGATCTCGTAGCCGACCGCCCCGATCCGTTCCAGCATGTTCAGATGCTCGCGCACGCCGAAGCGGGTGTACCCGACGGCGGCAGCAACACCGGAGATGGTCGCCGGACCCTCACGGAGCGCGCGGAGGATGTCGATGCGCACGGCTGACACACCCAGCGCGGCCGCCACATCGGCGGGATCTTCGACGCGATCGTCGGTGAGTTCGTGCCGCGTCATGTCGTCCTCAGAGTGTCGTCGAGGACCTGGAGGATGTGTCGGTAGTCATGGCCAGTGGCCCGCGTCATGCCGAGTTCGCAGGTGCGGTTGAGGGAAGCGTGCGCCACCGATCCCGCGGCCACCACCTGAGCGGCTTCACGCGCCGTGGCCGTAGCCGTGAGCTCCGGGTGCAGCATCCCTCGGTCTCCGGCAAAGGCGCAGCATCCCCAATCCTCGGGAACGACGACGCTCTCCGCCGCCGCCGCTGCAACACGGCTGAGGGAGGGATTTACACCGAGGTGGGTCGACGAGCAGGTGGGATGAAGCGTCACCGATGCGATACGGTCTCCGGCCGGAAGGCGCGGGAGCACGAACTCGTCCACGAACGCGACGGCGTCGATGACGCGGATGCCGAGCTGTCCAGCGGCATCCAGGAGCACGTGGAGTCCTTCGGTACACGAAGACGCGTCACAGACCACGGGCAGGCGCCCCCCGGCAGTCGCGAGCAGCAGCGAATTCACGACTCGGTCCTTCATGACCGCGTACCCCTGGGTGAGGCCTTTCGACTTCCAGGGGGTTCCGCAGCAGAGGGACGGAAGATCGTCGGGGGTGCGCAGAGCAATCCGCGCGCGCTCGCACAACCGCAGGAACGATTCGGCGACACCGTCCTTCCCCACCGGACCGAACATGGTGGTGGTGCACGAGGAGAAGTACACGGCGACCGCGTCCGCTTCGGCGAACACCTTGCGCCTGCTTCCCCCGGGCGGAAGATCGGCTGTGTAGAGCGGGACGGCATCGGCGCCGAGGACGCTGCGCGCCACCTTGCTGGCCACGTGGGCAACGACCGTCGGCACGGCGTCGGCGACCGACAGCGCCTTGCCGCCGACAGTGCTCACGAGGTCCCACCGGTGGGCTGCCGCCTTCCACCCGGCTCGTGTCACCGTGTTCTGGTTCTCGGCGCGTAGGCGCCGAACGAGGTCACCGGTGTTGATCAGCACTGGACACGCGCTCTGACACATGCCGTCGACAGCGCAGGTCTCAATCGCGTCGTACCCGTACTCCTTCTCGAGAGCGCGGGCCAGCTCGTCATCGCCGCGATCGCGGGCGCGCTGCAGCTCGCGGCGAAGCACGATCCGCTCACGCGGAGTGAGGGTGAGATCCCGCGACGGACACACGGGCTCGCAATATCCACACTCGACGCAGCGGTCGACCTCGGATTCGACGGCGGGTGCCGTCTTCAGATTCTTCGTATGCGAATGCGGATCATCGGTGAGCAGGACGCCAGGGTTGAGGACCATGCCGGGATCGAGCAGCCGCTTGATCTCCCACATCACCTCATGCAGTTCGGCTCCGTACTGGCGCGCCACATAGGGGGCCATGATGCGTCCGGTGCCGTGCTCGGCCTTCAACGTTCCACCCTGCGTGATCACCAGGTCGACCATGTCCTCCGTGAATGACTCGTAGCGGGTGAGCTTCTCCGGATCATCGAATCGCTCATTGATGAGGAAGTGGATGTTGCCGTCCTTTGCGTGACCGAAAATCACGCTCCCCTCGTACCCGTATCTGTCGAACAGTGCGATGAGCCGTGTGCAGGTCTCGTTGAGCCGCTGCACCGGTACTGCGATGTCTTCCAACAGCGCGGTCGTTCCCGGCGGCCGGGCGCCTGCGACGGCGGTGAACAGGCCCTTGCGAATGTGCCATAGCCGGTCCCGAGTGGCGGGATCACGGGTGAGTGCTGCTGGAGCGACGAGCGGAAGGCGGGCGAAGACCATGGCTGCCCTTTCCGCCGCGTCTTCCAGGGCTTCAGCGGAATCCTCCTGCAGTTCCACAAGCAGGGCGGCGTGACCGTCCACGGCGAGTGTCGTCAGCTCGGCGGTGGCTTCAGGATCCTGTTGCGCGACCAGCAGGGACGCCGCATCCATCAGTTCGATGGTCGCGAACCCCGCCGCCACCAGGGACGGAAGGGCGGCAGTGGCGTCCGCGAGACTGGTGAAGGTGAGGAGCACCGTCGCCAGGTGCGCCTTGACCGGCACCGTCCGGAACGTCACCTCCGCGACGAACGCGAGTGTGCCTTCCGACCCCACGACAAGGTGCTCGAGAATGTCGATCGGGCGTGTGAAGTCGAGGAACGAGTTCAGGCCGTACCCCATGGTGTTCTTGATCGCATGCAGCCGCCGCAGCTTCGCAACGGAATCCGGGTCGCGGCGCACACGATCGCGCAGACGCTCGAGGCCGGCGTGGATCGCGGGTTCGCGTGTTTCGAGCAACTCGGCGGCATCCGGCGCGCCGGTGTCGATGACCGTCCCCGAGGGCAGCACCAGAATCGCGGATTCGAGCGTCGCGTAGGCGTTTGCGTGGGTGCCGCACGACATGCCGGAAGAGTTGTTCGCCACTACGCCACCGATCGTGCAGGCGATCTCGCTGGCCGGGTCGGGGCCGAGCTTGCGCCCATGCCGCGAGAGTCGAGCGTTCACGGCGCGAACAGTGGCACCCGGCTGGGCACGAACCCGGCGTCCCTTGTCGAGCACGTCGATGCGACGGAAGTTCCTCCGGGTGTCGACGAGAACACCGCCGGTGCCGGCCTGACCCGAGAGGCTCGTGCCTCCGGAGCGGAATGCGACGCAGACGCCGCGGGCGCGGGCGGCGGCCACGACCGCAGCAACCTCCTCGGCGTCCTCCACGTCCGTGACCGCGAGAGGGACCAGGAGGTAGTGCGAGGCATCGTGCGCGCTCGCGAGCCGATCGGTCGCCCTCGTGCGGACGCGTGAGCATGCACCTTCCAGAGCGGAGACGAGCTCGCGATCGAGGATGGGAAGAGGCATCTGTATTTCCATCTTTCGGAACAACAGTCTATTAGTTGGAAGTATCGAGGCAACTATAGTCGCATCATGATGTCGATCACTGCGCTGGCCACCACATGACGCCACCGGCCCCCGACGGTGGCGCTCGGGTAGTCGGCAGCGATCGGGTTCTCGCAGTGCTCATCCAGCTCGCGGAGCACCCGGAGGGCGCCACGCTGGACCAGCTCGCGGCGGCGGTCGCCAGCCCCAAACCGACGGTGCACCGGGCGCTGACTTCGCTTCGCAAGGTCGGACTCGCCGCGCAGCTCGCTCGCGGCGTGTACATCCTCGGCGACGAGTTCATAAGACTCGCGTTGCGCAACGTCGCCGATCGTCCGGAAGCTGCCCTCGTGACTCCCGCGCTCGAGCGGCTGTCCGCCCGATTCGGAGAGACCGCTCATTACGCGGTCCTCGATGGTGCAGACGTGGTCTATCGCGCCAAGACGGATCCCCCCGCGGGGGCTGTCCGGCTCACCTCAGTCGTCGGCGGCCGCAATCCGGCCTATCGCACGGCGGTCGGCAAGCTTCTCCTCAGCTGGTCGGTGACAAGCCTCGACGAACTCATCGCACTGCTGGGCCCTGGCCCACTGGAACGCAAGACGCCGAACACCCTCAGCGATCCTCAGGCGATCTGGGAGGAATGTCAGGCGATCCGAACCCAGGGCTACGCCGTGGACGATCAGGAGAACGAACTAGGCATCAACTGCGTGGCGGTCCCGGTGCGGATCGATCCGCAGCTTCCTGTCACAGGCGCGATCAGCGTCAGCGCTCTCGCCTTCCGCCTTCCGCTGGACGTGCTGGTGCGGTCCGTTCCCGAGATCCTGAGCATCGTCTCGGCTACCTGACCCCGGCTCTCCGATCGGCCGCATCGACGGTCCGGCCGATCGCCTGCACCGGGTGAGGCGCTACCGGGCCTTGCGGACCGGCAATATCGCGACGGCCCCGACGAGTCCCAAGGCGCCGCCGACGGAGTACAGGACACCGTAGGAGCCGTCGCCGAACGCCAGGATGATCGGCGCGATCACGGGCGCGAGCGTCTGCGGGAGGGTGGCAGCCATGTTGAACACGCCGAGGTCCTTCGCGGTGTCCTCCGGGTCTGGCAGCACATCGGCGACCAGCGCGAGGTCGACGGCGTTGTACGCGCCATAGCCGATACCGGCGACCGCCATAGCCGCGAGGAAGGCCGGCACGGTCGATGCTGCCGAGAGCATGAAGAACGCGATGCCGAAGATCACAGCCGCGAGCAGCACGAAGATCTTGCGGCGGCGCAGGAGGTCCGAGAGCTTGCCGCCCAACGGTGCGGCGACCATGGTCGCGATCGACAGAGCCAGCAGCCCGAGGAACACGAGGTTCGGCGCCGAGCCGGCGGTCGCCCCCAGATGGTCGATGAGGTAGTACGCCAGATAGGTGGTGACGAAGGCCGCCGCGAGCTGCACCATGAAGCGGCTCGCGAACGCCCACGAGAAGTCCCTGTTCTCACGAGGGTTCACGTAGAACGTCCGCACCAGATCCCGCGCTCCGAAGTGAGGACGATCGGCCTTGTCGAGTCGCTTGTCGCGCAGGGTGAAGAGAAAGGGCAGGACGAGGAAGAACGCCAGCGACCCGGGGATAAGAAGCATCAGCACGATGTTCGGTGCGAGCGCCTGCACGAGGAACGACCCGCCCACGAGCCCGATCGGCAGAGTGATGCCCGCCACCCCCGAGGCGACTCCGCGCTGGGCCTGCGGAATCTGGTCGGCGATCATCGCGATGAGCATCGCGCCGAGGATGTTGACGAACACGCTGGTGAGGAAGTATCCGCCTAGCAGCATCGGGATGTCGCCGGCGAACGCCATCACAGCCGCCGACGCGAGCGTGCCGGCGGCGCCAACGAGGATCCACGGGCGGCGCTTCCCCCACTTTGCGGTGGTGCGATCGCTGAGGCGACCGACGACCGGATTGGTGATCAGGCCCACGAACGCCCCGACCCCCAGGATCAGCCCGAGCGTCGCAGCGCGTTCTGCTTCCGGCACGAGCGCGTCGACTCGCACGGCGAGGGTGATCACCAGCGGCGCCTGGTTGGCGATCCAGAACCCCACGTACGCGAGCGCGTAGATCATGAGGAACGTCCAGCGCACGCGCGCGAACTGCGGTGCAGGACCCGAGACGGATGCAACCCCGGGTTCGGTCGTGGCGCGTTCGGTCTGCGGGAGGGGGGCGCGCTTCATCGTCGACGTCCTCAGGTTCGGTTCGCGGTGGCGGGTGAGGTGGGAACGGGTCAGTCGCGGCGGACGCACGCGCGGAGCGCGTCGACGATCAGCGTGCTTCGCGTCGCCGCGACGAGACCGACCTGACGGTTCGTCGCCCACGCGAACCCGATCCCGCTCTCGACGTCGGCGAACGCCAACTGCCCGATCGCGCCGTCGTGGCCGAAGGACGTCGGCGACAGCATCCTTCTGTCGGCTTCATTGTTGAGCAGAAATCCCGTGGTGAACCGTGCTGTGCGAGGCGCGAGACCACCCCACCAGGGAACATCCGGCAGCGAGCGCAGGGCGGTCTGGCGCGACCGTGGACACAGCAATGCGTCGCCCTCGCGCACCGTGGCGGCGAACATCCGCGCAAGGGCGCGCGCCGAGGCCATCACACCCGCCGCCGGCACGCCGGCGCGGAGGAACTCGGGCTCGTTCAGTGCGGTCACCAAGGCCGCCGGGTCGGCGATGTCGGGGATGGCGCTCCCCATCGACAGCGACCGCATGGCCTCCGGCGCCGTGGCGGCCTGGAGTGCCTCCTGCAGACTCGGTGTCACGTCGATCGGCAGCGGCGACTCGAGCAGGGGAGGCAGCAGCAGCGCCCGCCGTGCGAGCACGTCGTCGCTCGCACCGAGGGTGATGTCTGCACCGCCGAGCGCCTCGGCGATGAGCTCGCGCACCAGGTCGCCGGCGTTCGCGCCGCTGACCCGGCGCAGGATCTCGCCGACGATCCACCCGTAGGTGAGAGCGTGATAGCCGAACGCGGTTCCTGGCGTCCACAGCGGCGTCTGCACCTCGATCGCGCGCAGCACCGGTGAGACCGCAAGGATGTCTTCTGCCGTGAGGTCAGCGTCCAGCGCCATCAGACCGGCCCGATGCGCCAGAACGTCTCTCACCGTAATCTCTGCTTTGTCGGCCTGAGCGAACTCGGGCCAGTACCGCGCCACCGCGGAGTCGAGACCGAGCTCCCCCGCCTCGATCAGCTTGAGCGCGAGAATCGCGAGGACGGCCTTGCTGACCGAGAAGACAACACTCGGCGTGTCGGGCTCCCACGCCCGTCCGCTTCGCGGGTCGGCGCTTCCGGCCACGAGATCGACGAGCGTCGTGTCTCCGCGCACGATGCTGAGCGCCGATCCGCCGAGGTCGTCGACACTCGCCGCGAGCGCGAACGCGTCGCGCACCTCTTCGAACCCGGGCGCGACGTATCCCGTGGGGATGGTCGCGGGAGAGTCGGCTGCGCGAGGAGTGGCGTGCATCTTCGGTCCTAACGAGTGTGCGTTCGGCATTTAGTAATGCGCTTTACTAGATGCAGATTAGGCAGGCGTCGCGTCCGTGTCAAATGGATCGAGCGCGTCGCCCGCGAGGAACCCACCAGGATGTACCACATGAGTCGCACCACCTTGAAAGACGTCGCGCAGGCCGCGGGCGTCTCGCCGACGACGGTGAGCTTCGTGGTGAACCGCCGCGCCGATCACATCCCGGAGAGCACCCGACGGCGCGTCGAGCAGGCGGTCGCGGATCTCGGCTACGTCCCCTCGGCACGCGGGCGAGCGCTCGCCTCCGGCCGCAGCCGGGTGGTCGTCTGCGTGTCTCCATCCGGCCCCGCAGCGGCCGTGGTCGAGGAATTCAAGCGCGAACTCAGCGACAGCCTCATGGCCGCCGGATTCACCTGCGTCTTCCTCGAGCGCCCGAGCGACGGCGATCAGTTCGTGCAGCTGTGGCGCCATATCGACCCGGCGTGCGTCGTGAGCTGGGACGCTTTGACCGCCGCCGAGCTGCTTCCGTTGGAGCGCGCAGGGGTCGCGACGGTTACGGGCCTGGTCATGGGCGGAACCGATGAGGATCGCGCCGTCGACCAGCAAGGAGTCGGGCGGGCGCAGGTCGAACACCTCGCCGACCTCGGTCACCGGCACATCGCGTACGCCATGCCGGTGATGACGCGCGAGGACGAGAGCACGGCGCGGGCGCGCCTGGCGGGCGCGACGGCGGCCGCGCGAGAGTCGGGCCTGGCCGACCTGACCGTCTCAACAGTCGATCTCGACGCGGTTGACGGGCAGCGCGCGGTCGAGGCCTGGACGCGGGCCACGCCGAGCGTCACGGCGGTGGCGGCGTACGGAGACCTCCAGGCGGTCACCATCCTCGAAGCGAGCCGCCGCCTGGGCGTGCGCGTGCCGGAGGACCTCGCGATCATCGGTGTCGACGACCTGCCGCTCGGACAACTGGTCTTCCCGACGCTGTCGACCGTGGCTCTGGATCTTCGGGCAGCCGCCGCCGACGTAGCGGCGCGCATCCTCGCGGTGGTGGAGCCCGCCGGCACGACGGTTCCCGTCGAGCGGCGCCCGCCGCGGGTGGTCGTACGGGAATCCACCCTCGGCGCGGGCGCCTGACCGACTCGGTCGCGGCGCCCGGGCCCCGTCAACGGGCCGACAACTGTTCAGCGAGGGCGCTGAGGAGCGACGCCGGCAACCGCAGCGCGTGCAGTTCGGCGATGACCTCCGCGGCGGGACGCCCCGACACTGCGATCCGCCAGGCCCGTTCCTTGTCCGCGTGGCTGTGTTGCGCGGCATCGAGGAGGTCGAACAAGCGGGCGTCGCGCGCACGCGTGCACGCGTGCACGAGCGTGGATCGGGAGTCGTCGTCACTGTCAGCGGCGACCCCGACTCCCCCACCACCGCCACCGTCGCACCGCGCGATGTGTTCTCCGCACCGGGAACGTCGTCCGGCCCGAGTCCGAGGAAGGTGACCGTCCAGGTGCGCACTCTCGGCACGGCGCTCGTGTCCCCCTGGGTTGGACCGATCGTGAGCTTCCCGTTCTCCTGGCTCCATCGGATCGGCGTGCGGGCGGTGGCACTGTCGACGCCGCCATCGTCCTCGAGGAGCGTGAATTCTCCGTCCGCACCGACCGCGATCAGCACGTCGAGGCGATGGGGGTTGCTGGCGGCGTCCGTCTCTTCCCGACCCGCGAGCGGCACGATCCCTCCTGCCCTCAAGAGCACGGGAATCGAGTCCCCGCGCCGGTGAAGCTCGCTGCTCCGATCGCCCTGCATCACGACCCCGGTGTGGATGTCCGTCCACGTCCCCGGGGGAAGCCACGCCGTGACCGATCCCATGAGAGTCACCGGGTCGCGCGGCGAAGTGATCGGCGCCACGAGCAGCTCGGAGCCGAAGAGGAACTGGGTCGGCACCTCGTAGGACTCCGCGCACTCGGGCCACGCGTGATAGAGCGGCACAATGAGCGGCACGCCTTCCGCATTCGCGCGATGGTTCATCGTGTGCAGGTAGGGCACCAGTCGAACGCGCTCGCGCAGCGCATCGACGATCGCCGAACGAGATTCGGCAGGGTAGGCCCACGGCTCCTTCGCCAGAAAGGGATTGTCGGACGAATGCAGCCGCAGAATCGGCGAATAGACGCCCAACTGCACCCATCGCACCATCAGCTCGTCGTCACGCGCGCCGAGCAGGTGCCCGCCGATGTCGTGGCTCCACCATCCGTAGCCGATGTTGGCGGCGGTCGCGGTGAACTCCGGCTGGAAAGCGAGTGATTCCCAACTGATGATCGTGTCACCGGAGAATCCCACCGGGTAGCGATGGCTTCCCGGTCCCGCATAGCGCGATAGAAGCAGCGGGCGGCGCCCGTCGCGTCCGGAGTCGAGGTAGTGGAAGTGGTTGAGCAGCCACAGCGGGTCGATTCCGGCGAGGTGGGAATTCTCGCCTTGCTGCCAGTCCATCCACCAGAAGTCGACACCCTGCGCCTCCAGCGGATGGTGCAGCACCCGGAGGTAAGCGTCGAGGAACGCGGGGTCGGTGATCTGAAAAGGGATCGGGTCGCCCAACAGCCGATCGCTCGCGAGCGCCTCGAACATCGCGGCATATCCGTCTTCGAACGATCGCACGCCGTCGGCGGGATGCAGGTTGAGCGTGACCCGGAGGGCCCGTCGATGGAGTTCGGCGAGGAAGGCCTCGGGATCAGGGAAGAGCTCGCGCTCCCAGCTATAGCCGGTCCAGCCGCTGCCATGCTCGGGAGGCACGCTGTCCACGCGATGCCAGTCCATGTCGAGCACGGCGACCGAGAAGCGCACTCCTTCTGCCTCGAAACGATCGAGCAGTTCGAGATACGTGCCGGAGGTGTAGCGGTGGTAACGGCTCCACCAGTTGCCAAGCGCCCAACGCGGCACCACCGGCTGCGAGCCTGATACTGAGTACAACGCACGAAGCGCAGCCGGATAATCGTGGCCGTAGGCGAAGATGTAGAGGTCCCTCCCGCCTCGAGGCCGCGGCGCCACCCAACCTTCATCGGTGAAGACGAAGGACGTCGAATCGTCGATCGCGGCCACGCCCGCGCGGGACACGACACCGCCCTGTACGGGAATGCGCCCATCGGCCGTATCCAGCGTGCGGGCGGTGCCGCCCAGATCTCCGCCGTCGCCGAAGCGCCACTCCGCCAGGCCGCGCCCGACCCCGAGGGGGCGCACGCTGAGGCCGTGCGGGGTGAACGGCCCGCGGTCGTAGCGCAGGTGGAACCGGCTCGTGACGATCTCCACTTCGTCGCCACCGTCGATGACGCGGAACTCCGGCACCGCCATTTCACGGCGAATCGCAAATGTGGTCGCGCGGTCCTCGAACCGACCCTCTTCAGACCACTCCGCGCGGATCAGGCCGTCGGCGAGAACTGTCAGGCGCCAGCGGTCGCCTCGAACGATGGCATCGGGATGAGCGTGCGGCGCGGACTCGACACGAAGTTGCCGAACGATGGTCGAGCTGTGCATGGACATTGTCTCCTGTGGTCGGAGTCGGACTCGAAGCAAGTCAGAAGGTGGCGAGCAGCCCGCCGTCGACCGGCAGGATCGCGCCGGTGACGTACGTGTTCTTCTCCGAAACGAGGAACCCCGCCGCCTCCGCGATCTCGTCCGGTGAGGCCGGTCGCCGCAGCGGCACCCGGCCATGCCGCACGTACACATCGCGGAACCATTCGGTGTCGTACTCGCTCGTGCCATCCGACAGCAGCGCCATCGCGGTGTCCGTGAAGCCGGGGGCGAGCGCGTTGACCAGGATTCCGGCATCAGCGAGATCGACGGCCAGAGCCTTCGTGAGGCTGTTGACGGCCCCCTTGCTCGTCGCGTAGGCGATGCTGCCGGCGGCGGCCGCGAAGCCCTGCACCGAGCCGATGTTCAGGATGCGCGCCGACGAGGAGCGGCGAAGCTGCGGCAGGAAGGCGGTGACGACCGCCAGGATTCCCCGGACGTTGACGTCGAGCGTGCGCGAGAACTCATCGAGCAGACCGTCGTCGCCGAGCCCGGCCGCCGGGGCGATGGCGGCGCAGTTGACGAGGACGTCGAGCTCGGCGATGCCGCCCCTGGCGATCGACGCCGGGTCCGCGACATCCATCAGCAGCGCCTCGGCCCCGATGCGCGCCGCCGTCGCACGCACGCGCTCGTCGCGGTCGGCGAGCACCACGCGCAGACCATGACGTGCAAGGTGAGCACCGATCGCCGCGCCGATGCCATTCGCACCACCCGTGACCAGTGCGACTCGCTGGAATGTCATCGCGGCTCCGATCGCCTCATGTGTGGCTTAGATAATACCTAAACCGTTTCGAAGGGAGAGAAGTGCTTCATCCTCAAGTCTCCGCAGACGACATCACCCTCCGCTGGTCTCACGGGGAACTGCGGATCAGCCCGACCGCCGCCATGCTGCTCGACGCCCGCCTGCGGACACCGACGGGCTGGATGTCGCCGTTCGCCGCACCGCACTGGGACCGCGACGATCCCGATGTCGCGGGGCTTGCGGGCCACATCAGGATGCTCGGCGGCGAGTTCGTCTGCCTCCCGTTCGGCTCGGCGCCCCTTCCCGCCGACGCCGCCCCCGGCTGGCTCGAGGCCGCGGGTGGTGACGCGATCGACGCACCTTCGCCTCCGCACGGCGCGTCGGCGGATCGCGACTGGCAGGTCGTCGGGCGGGTTCCGTCACGAGTGGTGCTCGCGCTCGACCTCCCCGAACCGGATCCCGTGTGCCGCATCGAGCGCAGCATCTCCGGCATCGACGGCGAGGCCGCCATCCGTTTCGGCCTGCGGATCCATGCACGCCGCGCTCACCGGACGTCGCTCGGGCTGCACCCGATCTTCCGGATGCCGCGGTCGGGCGAGACGCTCACGATCGACGCGGACTTCGCCCGGGGCCGCACCCACCCTGCACTCGTCGAGGGCGGCAGCGGGCTGATCCCGCCCGACACCGCATTCTCGAGCCTGACGGACGTCGGCGGCATCGATGTCTCCACCCTGCCGTTCGCCGAGGAGGCCGAAGAGGTGCTGCAGCTGCTCGACGTCGAGCCACCCGTCCGGCTGCGCTGGTCGAACGGCGACGAAGTGGCACTCGACTGGCCGCGCGAGCACCTCCCGTCCGTCCTGCTGTGGTGTTCCGACCGACGACTGACGGGCGCGCCGTGGAACGGCCGATATCGCGGCCTCGGCGTCGAGCCGATCGCGAGCGCATTCGATCTGCCACCCACCGTGTCGGTCGCGGGGAATCCGCTAGCGCAGGCAGGGCACGCGACATCGCTCGCCCTGGATCCTCGGGTCCCATTCGCGATCGAGTACCGCATCACGGCTTTTGGTATTATGAATTGATTCTCCCGCCTGTCTCCCACTTCGAAAGGTGCCATGACGATGCGGATCGACAGCGTCGACTTCTTCTACCTGAGCATGCCGACGGTGACACTCGAGGCCGACGGCAGCCAGGACGCGCTCCTCGTCCGTGTCACCGCCGACGGCCATGTCGGCTGGGGCGAGTGCGAGGCGTCCCCGCTCGCGTCGATCGCGGCGTTCGTCGCGCCGCGATCGCACGGCGCGTGCCAGCCCGTCTCGGCATCCGTCATCGGGGAGCGCCTCGACTCCCCCGACGACATCTTGCGAATCGCGGCGCTGGTGCAGCACAACAGCATGGACCTTCTGCAGGCGGCCCACACATTCTCAGGCATCGAGATCGCGCTGTGGGATCTGCTCGGTCGCGTCCGGGAAGAGCCGGTATGGCGCCTGCTCGGCTATGACCGCGCACACGCCAAGACGCCGTACGCATCCGTGCTCTTCGGCGACACCCCGCAGGAGACCCTCGACAAGGGGCGCGAGCAGGTGCGCCGTGGCTTCCGCGGCGTGAAGTTCGGCTGGGGCGCGTTCGGCGCAGGCTCGCCCGCCGACGACGCGGACCAGCTGCACGCCGCGCGCGAGGCGGTCGGCGAGGACGGTCTGCTCTTCGTCGACGCCGGGCAGGTGTGGGGATCCGACACGGATGCCGCGCTTGCGCGGCTGGCATCCCTCGAGGCGGTGCGTGCCACCTGGATCGAGGAGCCGTTCGAGGCTTCCGAGTACGACGCGCACGCCCGACTCGCGGCGAGTGCCCGGACCGTTCGCGTCGCGGGGGGCGAGGCGTCCCACAATGAGGCGATGGCGCGCAACCTCGTCGACTACGGCAAGGTCGGCTTTCTCCAGATCGACACCGGACGCATCGGCGGCATCGGCCCGGCCCACCGCGCCGCGCGCTATGCGGACGCACGCGAGGTCACCTTCGTGAACCACACCTTCACGTCTCATCTGGCCCTGTCCGCGTCGCTGCAGCCTTACGCCGGGTTGGAGCACCACGCGATCTGCGAGTATCCGGCGGAGCCCAAGCAGCTCGCCCTCGACATCACGACGCACCACCTTGCTCTCGACGAGAGCGGCACCGTGACCGCGCCGGAGCGTCCGGGGCTCGGCGTCGACGTCGACGCCGACGCGCTCATGCAGTATGAACGTGTGATCGACATCGTGGTGGACGGACGCAGCGTCTTCGACAGCCCGCGGATCGGCGCCATCGCTTCGGCGGAACGGAGGATCGCATCATGAGCAATCGACCTCGTCCGGCGGCCGAGCATCCCGGCTACGCCCTCCGTGGCCGGCAGGGCGTGATCATCGAAGCGCTGGGGCGTGCCATCGTCGCCGGCCGCTACGCGGAAGGCGATGTGCTGCCCCGAGAAGACGACCTGTGCGCAGAGTTCGGGATGAGCCGCACCACTGTGCGCGGTGCGATGACCGTGCTGGCCGCCAAGGGACTTATCGAGATCCGCCCCAAGACCGGGACCAAGGTGCGCCCGCGCGCGCTCTGGAACGTCTTCGACTCCGACCTCCTCGGCTGGGCCCACCTCGAAGGGGAGGCCGGCGGAATGATGGACGCGCTCATCGAGCTGCGGCAGATCATGGAGCCGGCCGCGGCCCGCTTGGCGGCGACGCGCGCGACCATCCGGGAGCTGGGCCCGCTCTCTCGGGCCGCGTCCGCGCTGGCCGTCAGCATCGGCGACCCGGTCGCCTACCCCGAGTGGGATGTCGCATTCCACTTGGCCGTGTACGACGCGAGCCACAACCCGCTGCTGGCGCGGTTCGGACTGCTGGTCGCCGACTTCATGAAGATCGCGTTCGAGATCCAGCAGCACGGCGACCAGCACGAGGTCGACCTCGCCGATGATGCCGCCCGTCATCTCGCCGTCTCCGATGCGATCGCGCGGGGTGATGCAGACGCGGCCGCCGCCGCGATGCTGGAGGTCGTGCTCGACGGCAAGAACGCACTCGCCGCTGCGATGTCCGACGCGGACCCGCGCGCATGACGGTCCGCGATCTGACATGGGGCGACGGCGAGGTACGACTCACTTTCTCGATGGATGCCGAGGACCGGATCCGGCTGACCGGGTTCCTGGCCGGCCGGCCCCTGGGCGCGTTCGATCGCAGCCTGCCCTTGGTCGAGATCATCACCGCGGATCGCAGCAAGAACGCCGGATCCCGGTACGACGCCACCGAGCTCGGCCTCGATCTGCGCTATGTCGCGCATCGCACGGCATCGGACGACCGGGGCGAGGTGCTCGAGGTCGACTTGCGCGATCAGGTTTCGGCTCTGCGGGCGACCGTCCGGTACTCGCTGCGGGCGGGATCGGGGGTGCTGAGCTCCTCCGTGACGCTCGCCCACGCGGGATCGGCGCCCGCGATCCCCGTGCTCTTCGTCAGCAGCCTGGTCCTCGGCGACGACGCGTGGGACTGCGACAGCACGACCATCCACCTGGCCGACAACGACTGGCTCGCCGAAGCACGGTGGCGGTCCGGCTCCTTCGCAGAGTTCGGTGAGCCGGAGGTCGACATGGCCGCCCACTTCGGCGCATCGCCGCGAGGCAGCCTGGCGCGCATCGGCCGGGGAACCTGGTCGACCGGAGAGCACCTGCCGATGGGGGCGATGGAGTTCCCCGGCGGCGACACCCTGCTCTGGCAGGTCGAGTCCAACGGCGGATGGCGTTGGGAGCTCTCGCAGGGGCCGGCCTCCCGGCCTGCGGGCTCATTGCGGCTCGTCACGTCGGGCCCGAGCGATGTCGAGCACCAGTGGTCGATCGTCCTCGACGACGGCGATGAGTTCGTCACTCCTGTGACCACGTTCGCGTGGTCGACCGACGGATTCGAGGGGGCGCTCGCGCGCCTCACGGAGCACCGCCGCGCGGATCGCCGCAGGTACGCCGGCGACGCCGGGCTGCCGCTCATCTACAACGACTACATGAACACCCTCAACGCGGACCCGACCACCGAGAAGCTCCTCCCGCTGATCGCGGCCGCGGGATCGGTCGGCGCGGAGATCTTCGTCGTCGATGCGGGGTGGTACTCCGACGAGCCCGGCTGGTGGGACTCCGTCGGCGCATGGGAAGCTTCCACCACCAGGTTCCCGGGCGGATTCGACGAGATCTTCCACGCCATCCGCGCCCAGGGCATGACACCGGGACTGTGGCTCGAACCGGAGGTCGTCGGCATCCACAGTCCCGTCGCCTCGACGCTGCCCGACGACGCGTTCTTCGGCCGTCACGGCAGCAGACTCGCGTCCAGCGGCCGCTATCAGCAGGACTTCCGTCACCCTGCCGTCGTCTCCCGGATGAATGCCGTGATCGACCGTCTGGTCGCCGCCTACGGCCTCGGCTACCTGAAGTTCGACTACAACATCAATCCGGCATCGGGGACCGACCACCACGCCGTCAGTCCGGGTGAGGGGCTGCTCGCCGCATCGCGCGCGTACCTCGACTGGATCGATGCGCTGCACGAGCGGCATCCGCAGCTCATCGTCGAGAACTGCGCGTCGGGCGGAATGCGGTCGGACTGGCTGACGGTGTCGCGGTTCGCGCTGCTGTCGACGAGCGATCAGCAGGACGCCCTGCGGTGCGCGCCGATCGCGGCTGCCGCGACCACGATGGTCCCCCCCGAGCAGGCCGGCGTCTGGTCGTACCCGCAGCATGGGATGGCGGATGCCGTCACCACCGTCACACTTGCCAACAGCGTGCTGCGGCGCCCGATCCTCTCGGGACACCTCGATCACATGACCGAGGCCGAGCTCGATCGGGTCCGCGAGTTCGTCGCGGCGCACAAGAGCGTCCGCGACGAACTGCCCGTCCTGCAGTCGACCTGGCCGCTCGGCCTGCCGGGCTGGGAGGACTCCTGGATCGCCGCGGGGCTCGTCGGCATTCGTGGCGGCTATCTCACCGTGTGGCGCAGGGACGCGGATTCGCCGGAGCGCGTCTCGATCCCGGTGGGTAGGCTCCTTCCCCCCGGCGGCCGCCGCGTCGAGCGCGTCTTCCCGCGAGATGCGGACGGCGGGTGGGAGATCGTGGGCGACACCCTCGAGATCTCTCTCCCCGCACCGTCCGCGGTGGTCCTGCGCTTCCGATGAACCGGGCGCCGCTCACGGCAGGTTGGCCAGCGCCTCAGCCACGATGACATTGTCGTCGGTCCCGTGCTCGTGCCGGCGATGCCGTTCCACGCGCAGGTCCTTCGTCGCGCCGGCGTAGGCGTTGAATGCGGCGACGACGGTCGAGGGCGGGCACACGTCGTCCATGAGCGATGTGGTGAACCACGCCGGAACGGTCGCCCTCCGCGCGAAGTTGACGCCGTCGAAGTAGCGCAGTGTCTCGAGCACGGCGTCGTCCTGACCACGCCACGTGCGGAGGTACCGGTCGATCTCGCCGTAGGGTCCCGCGCCGGTGATCATGATTGCGCGGGGGAAGTCGCACAGGAACGGCTGGAACGAGACGAGCGCCGTGACGTGCGGCGAGAGCGCGGCGGTCGCCAGCGCCACTCCACCGCCTTGGCTCATGCCGAGCGCTATGACGCGGCTCCGGTCGGCCTGCGGGAGCGTCACCGCCGCGTCCACGGCGCGCACGGCATCGGTGATCAGCCGCCGGTAGTAGTACTCGTGCGGGTCCTGCACTCCGGCCGTCATCAGCCCGGGCACCGTCGGACCGTTGACCGAGCGGTCCGCAGTCACGCCGCGCGCCCACACCGCCCCCTGCCCGCGGGTGTCCATCGTGACGTGCAGATAGCCGCACGACGCCCAGAACAACGCGTCCTCCGCGAGCCCCCGGCCGCCGCCGTAGCCGATGAACTCCACGATCACCGGCAGCGGCCCGTGGGCGTTACGTGGCGCCCGCAGCCATCCGCTGATGCGCTCGCCCCCGAAACCGTGGAACGACAGGTCGAAGATATCGACGCTGGTCACGGGCGAGTCCGCGCGGACGAGGACGAGATCGGTATCGAATTCCCGCGCCGCGTCGATGGTCGACCGCCAGAATTCGTCGAACCCCGGTGGGTCCACCTGCGGGCTGCGGTAGTCGAGCAGGTCATCGCCGATGAGATCCACGATCATGAGGCTTCTCCTAAAGGTATGATGAAAGAACTTCGTTAGGTATGATCTAAGCACTTTCCGAAAGGACACCGCGATGAAGACCCGAAGCATCACCGCCGCCCTGCTCACTACGGCGCTGGCCGCGACCACGCTCACCGCGTGCTCCAGCAGCTCCGAAGACGGGGTCGAGACCGTCACCGTCTGGGACAACGGCCTGCTGACGCGCACCAACGACGACGGCACGATGAATGACTCCAACTCGTTCCTCACCCTCCTGGCCGCACAGTACGAGCAGGAGCATCCCGACGTGAAGATCAAGATCGTCCGACAGTCCGCCGACATCACCAAGAACTCGGCCCAATTCCAGGCGGCCTCCATCGCCAAGAACGGCCCCGACATCCGTGTCGGCTACATCGGGGGCAACACGGAGGACTACTCCGACTTCCTGCTCGACCTCGACGGTACGTTCTCCGATGAGACGGTGGCCGACATCTCCGGCTGGAACCTCACACGCAAGGGCTACTCGCCCGACGGCGCACTGCTGGGCCTGCCCTATGGCGCCGGCTCGTACTTCTACGTCTTCTACAACAGGCAGATGACGGATGCGGCCGGCCTCGATCTCACGACGCCTCCCGCTACGTGGGAGGACCTCCTCGCGGCGGGCGAGCAAGTCCAGGAGAACACGTCGAACACGGCATTCTGGGTCGCGAACCAGGAGGGATACGTCGGCGCCTGGGTGGTCGCAGCCCTAGCCGGCGGAGAGCTGGGTCCGGACGCGTTCATCGACATGTACACGGGTGAGACCAGCACCGACAGTGACGGCTTGATCGACGCCTACACCGCGTACGCGAGACTCTTCGAGGACGGCCTCACCAACCCGGATGCCGCCAGCGTCTCGAACGCCGACGCGCTGTCGGGGTTCATCCAGGGCAAAGGCGCGTTCTACATCAGCGGATCCTGGGACAACACGTATCTGACGGATGCGTTCGGCGATGGCGTCGGCGTCTTCGCCATTCCCATGCTCGAGGGCGCCGCCTACCCCGACACGGTGGCCGGCGGCCCGAACGTCGATCTGTCGATCACGAGCTACTCGAAGCACCAGGAGGCCGCCAAGGACTTCCTTCGTTTCCTCGCCCAGCCCTCCTCCATCGAGGAGTACACGAAGCTCTACCAGTCCGAAGCGCCGAACAGCGCATCGGCGTCGACCGCGGTGATCACGAATCCGCTGCTCCAGCAGGAGGCCGCCGGGCTCACCACGTCGCAGAGCCACGTGTATCCGATCGACAACGTCATGCCGCAGTCGGTGAATGATCTCTACTACAAGATCAATGCCACCGTGTTCACCGGCAGGACCTCGCCGAAGGACGCCGTCGAGCAGCTCGCTGCCGCAGTCGCGGACGCGACCGAATGACGGCGACGGTCGTCCCGGCCTCGGGGGCCGCGGTCGTCGCGGTCCCCGAGGCCGGGGGGAACCCTCGGAAGGGAGGTGTGCGCACGCCTCCGTCCTGGCGACGACGTGAGCGCGTCGTCGGCTTGGCCGCGGTGGTGCCAGCCCTCATCCTCGTCCTCGGGCTCATGCTGTACCCGATCGGCTACGCACTGTTCGTGTCCGTCTTCGACACGAACGGCATCAGCTTCGACTTCGTCGGACTGGACAACTACATCACGCAGGTCTTCAGCCCGCTCCTGCACCAGGTGTTCTTCAACAACCTGGTCTTCCTGATCTCGGTACCGCTCGTGATCCTCGCGTCAGTCGTGTGCTCGGTGCTCCTGTACGAGCGGATCCGCGGCTGGCGCGCCTACCGAATCCTGTTCTTCGTGCCGAACGTCCTGTCCACCGCGGTGGTGGGGCTCATGTTCAAGACGATGTTCGCGTACGACGGACCGGTCAACGCGGGCCTCACCGCGATCGGCATGCCGCGCACCGACTTCTTCGCCGGGGCGGGATCGGCGATGTCCGTGATCATCCTGGCGCTGGTGTGGTCGGGGTTCGGCTACCAGACCCTGATCCTGCTCAGTGGGCTCGGCGCGATCAACCCGGAGATCTTCGAGGCGGCGACCGTCGACGGCGCAGGGTGGTGGCGGCGGCTGTGGCACATCACCTTGCCGAACATCCGTCGCTCGGTGGCGCTGGTGTGCATCCTCAACGTGCTCTTCACATTCACGTCGCTGTTCGGATTCATCTTCGTGATGACTGCCGGCGGACCCGGGTACGACACCACCACCCTCGACTACCTCATTTATCTCGAGGCCTTTCCCTCGGACGGCAACATCGGCCCCGGCTCGGCACTCGCCATCCTCACCTTCCTTTTCATCGGCATCCTGACCATCATCCAGCTCCGGTTCTTCCGGGTCGGAAGCGCGGAGGACTGATATGAGTTCCATGACCAGCGCCACCCTGCCACGCCGGGCCCGCATGCCCATCACACTCGTGATGCTGCTCGTCAGCGCGACGATCGTGTACCCGTTGCTCTATCTGGGCATCTCCGCATTCCGGACCAAGTCCGACTATCTGGCGGATCCGTTCGGCATCCCCCAGGAGTGGACGCTCCAGAACTTCGTCACGCTGTGGAACAACTACAACGTCGGCCAGGCGCTGACGAACAGCTTCGTCGTCGTGATCGTCGGCCTGTTCATCCAGGTCGTGGTCGGCGTGCTCGCCGGCTTCGCGCTGGCCAAGTATCCGGTTCCCGGTGGGCGCCTGATCAGCGCGACATTCGTGTCGATCATGCTCGTGCCGAGCACCGTCCTCATCATCCCCATCTACCTGCTGCTCGCGCAGCTGGGACTCGTGAGCAATCTCGCAGGGCTCATCATCGTGTACGTCGGCACAGGGCTGCCCTTCACGACGTTCTTCCTCACCGTCTCGTTCCGCTCGATCGATGAGAGCGTGCTGGAGGCGGCGAGGATCGATGGTGCGGGATTCGTACGCACCCTCGCCGGCGTCGCGGCACCGATGGGCATCTCGGCGATCGCCACGATCGCCGTGCTGCAGTTCCTCGCGATGTGGAACGAGCTGCTGTACGCGTACATCCTGCTGCCCGACGATCAACTGCGGCTCATCACGCCTACGCTCGCGTCGATCGGCAGTCGCTTCGTCAGCGACCAGCCACTGGTGTCCGCCGGACTTCTCATCACCGCGATCCCTCCGCTCATTCTGCTGGGCCTCGCCTCGCGGTATGTGATGAGCGGGGTCGGCGCCAGCTTCGGGCGGTGATATCGAACCGGACCCGCGCGACTCTTCTGTCGCCTCTCGGCTAGCGGATCTGTGCGGCGTGGAGACGCGCATAGATGCCGGACTCGGCCAACAGCTCAGCATGCGTGCCGACCTCGGCGATACTGCCGCGCTCCATCACGACGATCCGGTCGGCGTCCCTGACCGTCGACAACCGATGTGCGACGACGAGGGACGTCCGGCCTCGTTGCAGAGTTGCGAGAGCCTTCTGGATCTGAGCCTCGGACGTACTGTCCAAGGCGCTCGTGGCCTCGTCCAGAAGGAGAACGCGCGGATCCCTGATGAGTGCGCGCGCGATCGCCAGTCGCTGACGCTGACCACCGGACAGGCGTGCTCCGCGCGGGCCGACTCGCGTGTGCCAGCCCTCGGGCAGGTTGTCGACGATATCCATCGCCTGGGCGTCCCGTAGCGCGGCTTCCACGCGTGCGTCGGAAACATCGACCAGTCCGAACGTGACGTTGTCGCGGATGCTCCCTTGGAAGAGCACAGATTCCTGCGGCACGACCGACATGAACTGTCGGGCGGTCCGCATGTCGAGCGTCTCGGCGTCCTGCCCGTCGATGAGCAACCTGCCCGACGTCGGGCGGATGAACCCGAGGACCAGGTTGAGAGTTGTCGACTTGCCGGATCCGGATGGGCCGACGAACGCGACAGTCTCCCCCGGTTCGATGGTGAGGTCGAGGCCATTCAGCGCAAGGCGGTCCTCATCGGGGAACGCGTAATGCACGCGCTCGAACCGGATCGAGCCTTCAAGAACACCGACCTGCCGCTTGCCCTCGTTGAGTTCGATGTCGGGATCCTCGACGACCTCGGCGATCGATTTCATCGACTCGATGCCCTTGCTGAGGACGGGCGTGAGGCCCACGAGTTGGGAAACCGCGGTCGTCAGCGTGGCGAAGTACGTGCTGAGAAGCACCACCTGCCCGGGACTGATGGGAAGCAACCCCGACATCGCGGCGTAGCCGGCGAAACCGAGGCACAGCATGGAGAGCGTGTTGAACGCCACCCAGGAGGTCGTCTCGAACCGTCCGTTCAGCCTGTCGAGGGCGATCCCGGCGGTCTTCACCTGTTCCGCGGTGGCGGTGACCCTGGCGGATGCCGTCTGCTCGAGCCCGTGCGCCCTCGTGATGGGAATGAGGCTCGCCATCTCTCCGACGGTGCTCGACAATTGCTCCACCTCTGTGCGAAAGCGTTCGTTCCGTCGTGCCGCTCGCGTGCGCATTCCCGCGACCAGGCCGGCGGCGACCGGCACCGTGAGAGCGTAGACCAGGAGGAACGCGGGCGCCTGGATCGCAGTGACGACGACTGAGCCGACGAGGATACTGCTCGCCACCGCGAGGACGGGGAACACCTGCTGCATCAGCAATTCGACGTTCTCGACGTCTCGCACGAGCTTGGTCTGGATGATCGATGCGCTGCGCCGGGAGTGGTAGCCGATGGACAGACCTTGGAGTCGCTCCGTCAGGGCATTGCGGATGTCGGCTCCCACGGAGCGATAGACGCCGCTGTACAACCGCACGTACAGCAGGTGGTTCGGGTAGTTCTGAAGGAGGACCAGAACCGACGCGCCAACGAGCAGCATCAACTTCTGCTCGTCGACGCCGGCGACCACGGTGTCGATGATCATCGCGGTGAACACCGGAATGATCCACAGCGGACTGTCTTTCAAGACGTGGAACAACGCCGCTGCGGTGACGCGACCGGGGTAGGGCCGCAGTGCCGTCAACAGCGACCGCAACGGAGCGGCGGCTCGAATGTGCATGTGACCGGTGTCAGCGGGCGTGACTGGTGCTTGCGCGCACGACGAGCTCGGGCTTGAGCACGATCTGCGGGTGCTGCGTCTCGTCGAGGGACATGTCCTCCCCCACGAGGAGGTCCACCGCCGCCGCGGCGAACTCCTCACGCGGCTGACGGATGGAGCTGAGCGGAACGACGGCGGCCGCCGCGAACTCGATGTCGTCGTACCCGATCACGGCGATGTCGTGGGGCACCCGCACGTTCCCCTCGGTGACGATGGTCTGCAGCAGTCCGAACGCGAGCCGGTCGTTGACCGCGAAGATGCCGTCCGGCCGCTGGGCCGGCGGTCGCAGGAGGAGGGACTCGCCCACGCGTGCGCCGTCCTCGACGCCGCGCGTCTCGACGGGGATCACCTCGAGCGTCACCCCCGGATTCTCGGCGACGGCCAGCAAGGCACCGGCCAAGCGGTCATCGACCTGACGGATCCCCTCGGGGCCGCCGACGAAGGCGATCCGCGTGCGTCCGCGTGAGATCAGGTGGGCGACCGCCATGTGACCGCCGGACTGATCGTCGATGGAGACGGAGGGACTCAACGTGGGGTCGCCCATCTTGTCGAGGAGCACGACCGGAATGCCCTGGCGGTGGAATCGCTCGATCCGGCGATCGATCGACCCGATCGGCGAGACGAGCACACCGTGGACGCGCTGCTCTTCGAACAAGTCCAGATAGCGGGACTCGCGGTCGATGTTCTCGTCGCTGTTGCCCAGCAGCACGGAGAGCCCGTGCACGATCGCACGCTGCTCCACACCGTGGGCCAGATCGATGAAGAACGGGTTGGCGATGTCGAATGCCAGGAGCCCGATCGTGCGGCTCCGGCCTGCTCGCAGCTGACGCGCGGCGTCGTTGCGCACGTAGCCCAGCGCGTCGATCGCGTCGGCGATGCGCCGCGAGGTCGCCGGCGCGACGCGGTGAGGCGTGTTCAGGTACTTCGAGACGGTTCCCGCCGAGACCTTCGCCAGTTCTGCGACATCGCGTATCCCGGCGGCCATTGCGCTCCTTCTGTTGGTGCTAGTAGATCATTCCAGATGGGCTCTCGGCCCGATGTGCTCCTGTGCGGAGCGAGGACGCGAGCGCCCCGGCGATCCGATGGACCGCCGGGGCACCCGTCATCCGTTACTGGGTGGCCCAGTCCTCGGTGAGGCTCGCTTCCGTGGCGGCCTCCTTGGCCCAGCCGACCCAGCCGTTCTGGATGTACTCCAGTTGCTCGTCGACGGTCCTGGTGCCCAGGAGGTAGCCCTCCCACATGTTGGTGCCCGAGTCCGCCTTCGGAGCGTTCGACCCGATGTTCACCAGCCGCGGCTTCGCCCACTCGCCCGAGGCCAGCTCGCCCACGCCTTCCGACACGGTCGACGTGTCGGTCGTCGCCGGGATCGCCCCGGTCGCCGCCACCCAGTCGCCGCCCGTCTGGGGGCTCGAGGCGAACTGCAGGAACTTGATGGCGGCGTCGAGCTTCTCACCCTTGGTGGTCGCGGGGATCATGTAGCTCGTGCCACCGGCGACGGCGCCGAATCGCGCTGCGCTGCCGTCCGAGAGCGAGGTGTCGTCCTTGGTGACGCTCGGGAACGGCATGCTCGACCACTCCCAGTCGACGTCGGCGAGGTTGCTGATGGCGAAGTTCGTGCCCCAGGCCATGGCGGCCTTGCCGGCGAGGAACTCCTGGCCGCCCACGAACTGCCCGGAGGAGGCGACGCCCGACCAGTTCTCGGTGGCGCAGTTGTCGAAGACGTCCTTGAGGAGGGTGACCGCTTCCCGGACCTCGGGCGTCGTCGTCGCGTCGAGCTCACCAGTGAGGATCGCCTTCACGAGGCTCTTGTTGGTCACCGTCGTCGCCGTGCCCGGGTCGCCGGCCGCGTCGAACACGTTCCACTCGTCGCCGTACTTGTTGAGAAGGTTCGACAGCAGCGCCTCCGAGGTCCAGCCGGTGCCGAGCGTGCCGTTGTCCATTGCGAGAGGCGTGTATCCGGCATCCTTCAGCGCGCCGCAGGCATCGATGAGGTCCCCGATGCTCGCGATCGGCGTCGTCACACCGGCCTCGTCGAGCGCCTCCTGGTTGTAGAAGAGGCCCGCGATCACGAGGTTGAAGGGCACCCAGTAGAGGCGCCCCTGCGCGTCGCGCTGGGCGTCGCCGTATGCATCTGCGTTGAAGCCCTCCTGCCACGTCGCGGCGTCGGTATCGTAGGGGTTCGCCTCGGCGAGGTAGTCGTCGAGTCCGAGCACCTGGTCGGGGGCGGGCTCGGGCTGGTTGAACACGAGCTCCGGCGCCGTGCCGGCCGTGAGCTGCGTCGTGAGCGTGTCGGCGAAGCTGGCCAGCGGCAGCACCGTCGTCTTGACCTCGATGCCGGGCTCGGCCTTCTCGAACGCCGCGACGAGGTCCTCCCACTCCTGACCGAACGAGTCGGCCTGCGAGTTCCACTGGTTCGGGCCCGCGATGGTGATGGTGACCTTGTCGGCGGACTCCCCACCGGCGGAGCAGCCGGCCAGAACGAGGCCGGTGATCGCAGCGGCCGCGATGACTCCCGTGGCCCGCCGCAGTGCGGGCCGGTGTCGTGTGAGCATTTCTCTCCCTTGATGGTGCTGTGTTGGTGCTGGTTCGGGTTCCACGGCTGCGAGGCGAGCCGAGGTCAGTGGGATCCGGGAATTCCCCCCTGCACTCCGGCGAGGAAGTACTTGGAGAAGAAGACGAACAGGATCAAGAGCGGGACGCTCGCGAGCAGGTAGCCGGCGAACATGGGGCCGAAGGCGGTGGCGGACTGGCCCTGGAAGAACAGCAGGCCGACCGAGACGGTTCGCAGGCTGTTGTCGGTGACGGTGAGCAGCGGCCAGAAGAAGTCGTTCCACACGGCTTGGATCGTGATGAGGCTCACAGTGCCGATCACCGGGAGCGACAGGGGCAGCATGATCGAGCGGAACACGCGGATCGGCCCGGCTCCGTCGATCTGAGCCGCCTCGAAGATCGTCTGCGGGATGCCCTCGATATAGGTGCGCATGAGGATCGTCCCGAGGACGGCGCCGGCCGCGATCTGCGGGATGATCAGCACCGCCATCGTGTTGAGCAGCCCGAAGTCCCGCATCATCAGGAACAGCGGGATCAGACTCGCGATGCTCGGCACCATGAGGAGCGCGGCGATGAGCGTGTATAGCAGCCCTCGGCCGCGGAAGGTGAACCGGGCGAAGACGAACCCCGCCAGCAGCGAGACCGCGATGATCCCGAGCACGGAGGCCACGGCGACCGCGATCGATGCGATCAGGTACGGCTGGATCTGCACCCACGCGGTGGCGAAGTTCTCCCAATGGAACGGGAAGGCGATGGCCCAGAAGCTCTCGTTGTACTGCTGGTTCGTCTTCACCGACGTGGTGAGCATGAAGACGTACGGCGCGAGACTCAGGGCGACCAGGACGAGGAGTCCGGTGTGGACACCCCACTGCCGGCGTCCGCGGCTGCGTCGGGCGGTGGCGACGACGGAAGGCGTGTAGGCGGTCATTGGGCGCTCCGGAACTCGACGGCTGCGGTTTCGACGGTGGTATTGAGGTCGCGATCGGCCGGCTCCCGGCGTCGCCAGAACATGACGACGCAGCTGAGTACCAGAGTGATCGCGAACAGGGTCGTGGACAGGGCCGCGGCGTATCCCCATTGGCCGCCCTGGAACGCCATGTTCAGGATGCGGAGGATCGGGACGACCGTCGCGTTGTCGGGGCCGCCGCCGGTGAGCACGTACGCCGTGAAGCCGTACTGGAGCGTGCCGACGACGGCGAGGAACAGCAGGACGCGCACCTGGCTCGCCATGAGCGGGAGATCGAACATCCAGATCCTGCGGAACCGGCCGACTCCGTCGAGCGCGGCGGCCTCGAAGATCTCCTTCGGGATGTTCTGCAGGCTCGAGTAGATGATCAGGAACGGCAGCCCTGCGATGAACGGGAACCCGACGAACAGGAGCGAGAGCAGGGCGGTGTCGGGGTCGCCCGTCCAGTTCTGCTGCAGGGCACCGAGCCCGACCGCTTCCAGGACCGCGTTGAAGACGCCGTTGTTGGGGTCGTAGAAGAACTGCCAGACGAGCGCCGTCACCACCCCGGGGAAGGCCATCGGCACGATGAGTAGTGTGCGATACACGAACGCCGACCGCTCGTGCTTCAGGGTGATCAGCAGCTCGGCGGCGAGGAGCGGGAAGATCCACATCACCACGCCGAACACGAAGATGATCGCCAGGTTCTTGAACGACGACCACCAGACGGCGTCGCCCATCATCCGGACGTAGTTGTCGAGTCCAGTGAACGTCGAGCCGCCCGCCGGCTTCCACTCCCAGAAGGAGAAGAAGATGCCGCTCGCTGCCGGGTAGAACTGGAAGATTCCCAGAACCACGAACACCGGCAAGAGCGCGAGGTACACGCCCGGGTGGATGCGGCGACGCCACCGATCGACCTGCGCGACCTCGTGGCCGCTCTCTGTGTCCAGCGTCTCACTCACACGCTGTTCGATCACATCTGTCACTTCGCCCTCTCGTCCTTGAGCCCATCGACTCCGGTTCGAACGATCGGAGTAAATCGATTCATTCCTAAACGGTCAGGTGGATCAATGTCAAGCTGAAATCCCTCATTTGCAGAATGGTTCTGGAAGTGAAAGCATTCACAGCACCGTTTCCCCCGGCGCTGAAGGCAATGACGCATGACACTCGAACAGACTCGAAGCACGAGCACGCCGACCACGGCGCCCACCCTGCCGGTGGCCACCGACCTCACGGTCGACGGTCGCGGGAGCGGCGCCGCACCCGGCGAGCGCGGCATCGAGCTGGCCTTCCGCGCACGGCCACGTCTGTCATGGAACTCCAGGCTGGCGTCGCACAGCGCATACGAGGTCGAGGTCGCCCGTGAGGACGGCGGCGTCGTGTGGGCCTCCGGCACAGTGGAGTCATCCTCGTGCTCGGCGACCACCGGATTCGAGATGGCTCCGCGCGAGGTCTACGCGTGGGCGGTCCGTCTACGCGGCGACGACGGGAAGTGGGGGCCGTGGGCCGAGTCGCAGTTCGAGACCGGTCCGCTCACCGCCGCGGACTGGACCGCGCCGTGGATCACCGCGCCGTCGGGCAGCCGCATCCGTCACGACTTCGACCACCCGAGCATCGTCGAACGCGCGAGGCTGTATCTGACGGGGCAGGGCCTCGTCCACGCAGTCGTGAACGGCGTTGCGGTGAACGCCGGACGCCTCGACCCCACCCGCACGGATCTGGATCGGGCGCTCTACCGCGGCTACGACGTCACTGACCTGATCGCGCCTGGAAGCAACCGGCTTGAGTTCGTGCTCGCCCTCGGCGAGTGGGGACGCACAGGGCTCGACCCCCGGCTGCGGAGCGAGCTGGTGCTCTGGCACGCCGACGGCACCCGCAGTGTCGTCGCGCCGGATGCTCACTCACTCTCCTCTCCCAGCTGTCTGGTCGTCGACGAACCCTTCTATCTGGAGCGCCACGATGTCGGAGTCGAGGGCGACGACGTCTGGCGCCCCCTCGGCGATGCCGCGATCGTCCAGCCGAGCGGGGACGTCCACGACCCGACCCACCCGCCTGCCATCATCGAGACCGACCCCACTCCCCCTGTGCGCGTCGTGTCCCGGTTCACCGTGACGCAGATCGGCCGCTCGCCCGGCGTGCGCCTGTTCGACGTCGGGACCAACATCGCCGGCCGCAGCCGGCTCACGATGCGCACCGGCGTGGGCGCGGGCAGCGTCATCCGCGTCGTGCACGGCGAGCACATCGGGCCGGACGGCCGAATCGACACCACGAACCTCACGATGCCGTTCGACAACGGACGTCCGCGACAGGTCCTCGAGTGGGTGGCGACCGGCGAACCCGGCGATGTCGTCGAGGCGCTGTTCGCGTATTACGGCTTCCGCTACATCGAGATCCACGGACTCCCCGACGATGCCGAGATCGACGTCAGCGCGGGGGCGTTGCACACGGATCTGGCCCCGAGCGGCAGCATCCGTACCGACAACGAGACCATCAGCCTCCTCCTGTCGCGAGCGGAACGGACCCTGTTCAACACCCTGCACGGAGTCCCCGAGGACTGCCCCACCCGAGAGCAAGCGGCTTGGACCGGCGACACCGCGTCGGTTGCCGAGTACGAGCTTGCGGCATTCGACTCCGAGAACTTCCTCGCGAAGTGGATCCGCGACCTCGTCACTAGTCAGGCGGCGGACGGCGGCCTCCCGGCGGTCGCGCCCGACGTGCGATCGCCGCGGCTGCCTGCCGACCCGGTGTGGGGGTCGGCCCTGCACCGCCTGCTGCTCGGTCACTGGCTGCACTACGGCGACGATGCCCTCGTGCGCGAGACGCTTCCCGCACTGCGCAGGTGGGCACTGTTCCTCCTCGCGTGCATCGGAGAGGACGGCGTGGTGTCGAAGTCCCCGATCAGCTACGGGCATGACTGGCTCGCGCTCGAGCAGACCCCGCCCGAGGTCCACCACACCGCAGCGACCATCGACTGCCTTGTCGCCGTGAGCCGGTTCGAGCTCGAGTTCTCGGACGCGGATGCCGCGGCTCAGTGGATGTATCACGTCAACCGTCTGCGGGCCGCCGCTCGGGCGAAGTTCTTCGACCCTGAGCGAGGCGTCTTCGCCAACGGCTCGCAGGGTGCGCTCGCCTGCGCGATCGATGCCGGCATCCTCACGGGCTCCGAGGCGGAGCGCGCCGCGCAGCGGATCGAGGACGACATCCGGGCGCGGGGTAACCGCGTGTCGGGTGGATTCGCGACCACCCGGACGATCGTGCGGGCGCTCACCGCCACGGGACGTTCCCAGGTGATCGCGGATGTCCTCGAGCAGCCCGCGGAACCGGGCGTCGGCGCGATGCTGACATCCGGGCCGGGGACGTTCTGGGAGTGCTGGTGGATCGACCCGACCAACACGGGAACGGGCTCCCTCGACCACGTGGGCCTTGGCGGTGTCTTCGCGGGATGGGTCTGGGAGGGCCTCGCGGGGCTGACGCCCACGTCCGGCGGCTATCGCACCTTCGCGGTGGAACCCCGCTTCGTCGCGGGAGTCGATCAGCTCGACCTGCGCACCGAGACCCCCGTCGGCGACATCGTGATGGGATATCGCGTCGACGACGCGGTCGCGGCGATCCACCTCGAGGTGCCGGACGGAGCAGTGGCCGCGGTGAGCACCGGTGACGAATCGCGGCAACTGCCCGGCGGCATCCATGACTTCACGATTCCGGCGCCGCGTCGCGCGCGCGTCGTCCCTCCGGTGGAGGACTCGTCATGGACCGCACCGTCGATCGCACCAGGTGCGGGCGACGTGGTCGGGTCCCGTGGACTCCTCGCCGCCAGCCTCGCGGAGAAGACGCTGCAGCCGCACCACGGCGCCAGCGTCGCGGTCCTGCCCGGCCTGAACTGCATGCCGATCCCCCACGCCCAGCCGGCGGCGGCGGTCGTCGAGGTGTCGCCGACGAGTCCCGAGCAGCGCCCCACCGTGCGCATCGACTTCCCGGCCCCACTCGATGGCAGCGACGCGACCTTCGTCTACGCGCTCGTCGACGTGTGCGACGAGCGTTGGCAGCGCGGCTCGCAGCCGACACTGCGGATCATTTCGACGGATGGGTCGGACCGCCGAGCGAGTGCGGTCAACTGGCCGGCCGGCTGGCTGCGGGTGGCGACCGACGTCGAGGGGTGGAAGGGCCGGGCGTCGATCGCGGCGATCGAGATCTCGACCGAGATGCCTGCCGACGCCTCCGGCGACGCCGTAATGCCGCGGGGCGCCGACGAGCTCACGGGCGGGTTCCACCTCGGCGAGGTCGGCATCAGCACAGCCCGCCGCACCTGGTGATTCCGACCGCACGAACCCCTTCACACCCAGAGAGAGGCACCCATGCCTGACACCCTGATCCAGTTCCGCGCCGAAGCGGCAGGGATCACGCCGACCGCCCTCGAGCAGTGGGGCGCGACAGATCCCACGGGCAGACGCCTGAGCGCAAACACGTATCACCTCACGCTCGACGACAAGCCGTTCCCGGCGGTCTCCGGCGAGCTCATCCTGCAGCGCTACCCGGCGGACGAGTGGCGCGATGCTCTGCTCACGATGCGGGATGCCGGTTGCACCGTCGTCTCGTCCTACCTCTTCTGGGGGCTCGTCGAGCCTCGGGCCGGCGAGTTCGACTTCACCGGGTCGAACGACATCCGTCGCTTCGCCGAGCTGTGCGCCGAGCTGGGGCTGCTGTTCGCGCCGCGCATCGGCCCCTTCGACAACTCCGAGTACCTGCTCGGCGGCCTCCCGCCCTGGCTGTACGGCATGCCTCTTGTCGAGCGCTCGAACGATCCGCTCTACCTCGAGCGCGTGCGCCTGTACTTCGAGAAGGTGGCGGAGCAGCTCCGCGGACTCTACTGGTCGGACGGTGGGCCGATCGTGATCGTGCAGCTCGAGAACGAGCTCTCGCACGCGCCCAACGATTGGCGCACGCTCTTCGGCTACACCGCCACCGACCACCGGGGCCCGGAGGACGGGGCCGCGTTCGGCGCGCACATGTCGGCACTGCGCGAGACCGCGATCGAGGCCGGGATCACGCCGCCCTTCTTCGCGATGACCGCGTGGGGTCTGCCGGACGACGTTCGGTCGGAGGACTTCCTGCCGACGTACGGGGCATACATGGACCTTCATCCGCAGCCGGGCGGCAACCATGTGCTCACGACGTTCCAGGCCGGCGAGTATCCCTACCGCGGCCAGCGGCCGACGGCGTTCTGCGAGCTCGGCACGGGTTCCCCCGCGCGCGCGGACTACCGGTCGATGACCGCGGCGGGATCCGTGGTGACGACGGCGATCACGCGGTTCGCGTCCGTCGAGTCGCTCTTCCTGGGCTACTACCTGTACCACGGGGGCACGAATCCGGTGCGGGGCGACGGTTTTGGGTGGACGACGAAGGGCCCGGACTTCCCGCTGCGCTCCTACGACTTCTGGGCGCCCGTCAGCGAGTTCGGCGAGCGTCGCGAATCCTTCCACCGGCTTCTGCCTCTCAACCTGTTCGTCCGCGAGTTCGGCGCGGATCTGGCGCCGACGCAGGTCGTCGAGCCGCAGCATCCAGTGATAGATCCGGAGGATGATCGCCTTCGCACGATCCTTCGCGCCGACCACGGCACCGGATTCCTCTTCTATGCGAACTACGGCAATAACGTCCCGCTGCCGGACCGGGAGGATGCCGGATTCGAGGTCGCGCTCGCGGACGGCACGGTGGCCTTCCCGCGGCGCTCCGCGCTGAGCATCGCCAGCGGCGCGGTCGGCATTCTGCCGATCGGGCTGTCGCTCGGGGCGGGGCTGACGCTGGTCTCGGCGACCGCCCAGCCGCTGGCGCGGCTCGGCGGCGACGGCGCGCCGGTCGTGGTGTTTCACGCCGACGACCAGGGCGACGTCGAGTTCACGATCGCCGGCGTCACGACGGACGAGGTCACGGGCGCCGAGCGCGTGTTCGCGGAATCGGACGGCGTGACCGTCGTCGTCGCCGTGGCCGATGGTGCGGAGTTCCAGGTTCGCGGGCCGGCGGGCACCGCGACCATCGTCGTGATCCCGACCACCCATGCCGAGTCCAGCGCGCTCGTGCCCACCGCGTCCGGCACGCGCCTTCTCACGACGGACGCCGAGGTCGGCCGGGTCGACGACACCGTCGTGCTCTCCCGCATCCTCCCCATCGGCACAGCGCCGTCGGCCGCCCTGATCCGTCGCCCCGGGGTGGGCGACGATCTCTCCGCCACACTCCCCGCCACGGTCGCCGAGCCGCCGATCACCGTCACTTCACTTTCCGAGGGACGCGCGCTCCTCACCGCCTCAGACCCCGCCGCCGACCTCGAGGAGCTTTGGCTGGATGTCGCGTACTCGGGCGACATCGTACGGCTCTTCGACGCCGCGACCGGGCTGCTGGTCGGCGACGACTTCTCGCGCGGCATCCCGTGGCGCGTGAAGCTCGGACGCTTCACCGACCAGCTGCGCGGTGCCGGACTGCAACTGCGCGTCGAGCCCATATCGACGCGCGTCGAGGTGCCCAACGACGAAGGGATCCTGCTGGACCACGCCGAGCGGCCCGTCGGCGACGCCCGCATCGACGACCTCGCCTTCCTGCAGCGGGTCTCACGCGCGGTCCCGATCGGCGACCTGTTCCCGGAGCGCTGATGGCGGGCACGTGGGGCGAGGTCACGGTGCGCAGAGCGTCGTCGGGGATGCCTCTCATCGAGGCTGCCGACGAAGCCGCGGCCTTCTTCGGACTCGGCTACGCGCAGGCGTGCGACGACCTCGAAGGACTGCTGCGCCAGTTCCTGCTCGTCCGCGCGGAACTGGCGCTCGCAGACCCCGACGCCGGCGCGCGGGACGACAACCAGCGGCGCTGGCGCGTCCATGACGAGGCTCGAACCGCCTACGAGTCGCTTCCCGCCGGGATGCAGGAGTGCTACCGCGCGTTCACGGCGGGCATCGCCGAGCGCGTGGCGGAGGTTCCGGAGCTTGTACCGGCCTGGGCGCCGCCGCTCGACCCGTGGCTGCCGATCGGGGTCAATCGCACGGTCATGCTGTTCTGGGTGATCGCCGATGCGGTCGCGGCACTGCGAGCTGCAGGCGTCGACCTGCCGCCGGTCGTCTCCGAGCTGGATCGCACACCGATGACACCGGGGTCGAACGCGTGGGTGCTCACCCCACTTCGCACCGCCCACGGCGCGACGATCCTCGTCAGCGACCCCCACCTGCCCTTCGGCGACGTCTACGCGATGCACGAGGCGACCATCGTCACGGAGTCATTGCACTACACGGGGTTCACGTTCCTCGGGGCGATGCTGCCCGCGCTCGCGCACAACGACGCGGTCGCGTGGGGATGCACCACGGGTGGCCCACGCGTGTCGGACGCCTACCGGGTGCCTGACGTCGGTCAAGAGGCGCTGACCATCAACGGCCTGCGCTCGCCCGTGGTCGCGAGACAGGACGGCTGGGCTTACGCCATATGCAGCCCGTACACCGACGCGATCGGCGAGACCGAGACGCAGCTGCTCGCCATGCTCCGCAGCCGGTCCGTGGGGGAGCTGCGCACCGTGCTGGCCCGCCGAGCCTTCCCTCCGCAGAACATCCTCGCGGCCGACCGCGATGGCGCGAGCCTCTACGTGCGAACCGGGCGGGTTCCCCGGCGGCCCGCGACTGCGACCGGCATCCTCGACCTCTCGCAGACGTGGAACGGCTACCTGGAGCCAGAAGAGCTCGTGCACCTCGATGGCGCTCCGACGGGCTACCTCCAGAACTGCAACTCGGCGCCCGACACGGTCGCCCCGGAGATCCGGAGCGAGGACTGGCACCCCGACGCGTTCCATGACGTGCCCGGCAGGCAGACCTCCCGCAGCGAGCGGAGCGTCGAACTGCTGGCCGACGCCGTCGGCGTCGACACCGAGCGCATGACGGCCTGGGCGGTCGAGGACCGCTGGCCCGACACCCCGCGCTGGCGCGAGGCACTAGCCGCCGCGATCTCGTCCGACCCTGCGCGCGTCGCAGGCTGGAGCGAGGAGCGCGCCGCGTTCGCCGACGACCTCCTCTCCTTCGACGGCAGTGCGTCGCCAGAATCCACACACGCCACGGCGTGGCTGGCCTGGCGGACGGCGGTAGCGCAGACGCCCGAGGACCCGGTCCGGCTCCGCACGCTCGTGGATGCGCTCGATCCCGACCTCCTGCTCGGCGCCGTCGAGCGAGCCGTCATCGACCGGCGTCCCTACGGGGCCGTGCACCGCATGGCATCCGGCGAACCCGGCAGGGGCGGCGCGTTCACGGTGCGGCCGTCGGCCGAAGGCGACGTGCAGCCCTCGATGCAGGTGCCGCTGCGTGCCACGTACTTCAAGGACGGCGTGGCCTTCGCCGGCGGCCCCGCGCTGCGCATCGTCATGTTCGACTCCACGGGAATGACGTCGTGGAGCCTCCTGCTCCCACGCCGGGCCGACGCCTTCTCGCGGGGCGAGGTACTGCCGACGCCGTTCCACGCCGCCGACACCGCTCACGAGCGCACGTTCCCCGCGACGGGAGCCCGTTCATGACGTCCAGGTTCCATCCCGACCTCGCCGCGGCGGCCGACCTCCCCCGCGTTCCGGTCCGCGTCGAGGATCTCCCGACGATCCAGGCGATCGAACCGATCGCGCTGCACGCCCCCGCAGACGTCGAGATCGTCGATGTCGACGCGACCGGCGCAGCCGGCGCGCCCCCCGTTCGGCTCCGCGTGTACCGACCCGCTGCTCGCGCGCAGGACACCCCCGCCCTCTACTGGATGCACGGCGGCGGATATCTCGCGGGCTCACTCGAGAGCGACGACCCGATCGCGATCGACATCGTCCGCCGGCTCGGCATCGTCGTCGTCTCGGTGCGCTACCGGCTCGCACCGGCGCATCCTGCTCCCGCCGCACTCGACGACGCGTACTCCGGCCTCGCCTGGGTCTTCCGCAACGCCTCCGACCTGGGCGTCGACCCGGACCGAATCGCCATCGGCGGCGGCAGCGCCGGCGCGGGTCTCGCGGCTGCGCTCGCACAGCTGACCCACGATCGGGCGGAGTATCGCCCCGTCTTCCAATTGCTCGTGGAGCCCATGCTCGACGATCGCACCGCGGTCCGCACCGATATCGATCTCACCTTCGTGCGCGGCTGGGAGGCGGAGAGCAACCGGCTCGCGTGGGAGGCCTATCTCGGGCAGCCGCCCGGGATGGAGCACGCCCCCGAGTACGTCGTTCCCGCACGCCGGAAGGACCTCTCCGGCCTTCCGCCCGCCTGGATGGGGGTCGGGACTCTCGACCTGTTCTTCGACGAGGACCTCGAGTACGCCCGCCGCCTGGAGCTCGCAGGCGTTCCGTGCGAGACCCACATCGTGCCCGGCGCGTTCCACGGGTTCGAGTCGATCTTTCCCGACGCGCAGGTCTCGAAGTCGTTCGTCACGACCGCCGTCGATGCACTCGCCGTGGCGCTCGGCGTCGGCGGGCGCTCGAGCACGACACCCAGCAGCTGGTGACACGAAGGAGCGAACGCATGCGCGTCACGCATCTGCGCAGCGATCTGCGCACCGACCCCCTCGGGGTGGGAACCCCGCACCCCGAGTTCGACTGGCGTGTCGAGGACGGCGCCACGGACGCACGACAAGCCGCGTACCGGATCGTGGTCGAGGACGCCGAAGCCGGGCACACGGTCTGGGACAGCGGCGACGTGGCGGATGCCCGACCGTACGGCGCCGTGTATGCCGGGGCACCGCTTGCTCCATCGCGCGCATATCGTTGGCGGGTCCGGGTTCTCGACGACGCGGGACGAACCAGCGGATGGAGCGCGTGGACGCGCTTCGAGACCGCGAAGTTCGGCGGCGGGGGCTTCACGGCATCGTGGATCGGCCTGGACGAGACACCCGACCCCGACGATGCCGGCGCAGCACTGTTCCGCCGCGACCTCGTGATCGCCGCTCCGGTCGTGCGCGGACGCGCGTACGCGTCGGCGCTCGGCTGGTACAAGCTCTTCGTCAACGGCCACGACGTCACCGGCGCATCGCTGGTGCCGCGCTGGACTCCGATGGATCACCTCGTCGAGTACCAGGTGTTCGACATCACCGACAGTATCCGGGAGGGCTCCAACGTCGTCGGGATGGCGGTGGGTGACGGTCGTTACCGTGGCGGGCTCAGCGCGTTCGACCGGCGCCGCACCTACGGAGATCGCCTCGGGGCATTCGTCCAGCTGGAACTGGATCTCGCCGACGGCACGACGCTCAGCATGGTCACCGATGGCCAATGGCGCGCCGGCCGCGGCGCGATCCTGCGCAGCGATCCGATGCGCGGCGAGCTTCGCGATCTTCGCCTCCCGTTCGACGACTGGCTCTCCGGCCCGATGCCCGAACGGTTCGCCCCTGCCGCGATCCTTCCCCCGCCGAACGGCGAGCTCACTGCCGAGTCGGTCGCCCGCGTCACGGAAGTCGACCGCCGCCGGCCGGCAGCGATCCACATCGCCCCCAGCGGTGCGCAGGTGGTGGATTTCGGCCAGAATCTCGCAGGCGTCGCTCGCGTCCGCCTGTGCGGCGAACCCGGGTCGGAGGTGCGGATCACCTACAGCGAGCTCGTCGACCCCACCGGTGAGATCGAGACCGAGTACATGTTCATGGACCCGGCACATCCCAGGTACTTCCGGGACGACGTCGTGCTCGCAGGCGGCGAGCACGTCTTCCAGCCGTGGTTCAGCATCCAGGGATTCCGCTATGTCGAGATCGTGGGCGCACAGCCCCTGTCGCCCGAAGACGTGGAGGCCGTCGTCCTCTCGACGGCGCTGGAGTACACCGGTGAATTCCACTGCTCCGACCCACGGCTGGAGCAGCTCGAGTCCAACGTGCGCTGGAGCCTGCGATCCAACTTCACCGACACAGCGACGGACTGCCCCACCCGGGAGCGCGCCGGCTGGACGGGCGACATCCAGGTGTTCGCCGAGACCGCCACGCTCCTCGCGGACGTGCAGTCCTACCTGCGCCGCTACCTGCGGAACGTCTCCGCCGAGCAGCTGCCGGACGGACGCATCCCGCCGTACATCCCGAGCGAGACCTCGGCGTTCAGCGGCCCGCTGCTGGAGACGCTCGACGCGGTTTCGAGCTCGGTCGGATGGGGCGACGTCGCCGTTCTCACCCCGTGGGACCTGTACCTCGCCTACGGCGACCGACGGGTCCTCGAGGCGCAGTATGAGACCGCGCAGCGCTGGGTGGCCAGCCTCGAGGCACTCGCTCACGGCGATCGCGATGCGAGCGACAGACCGAGCACCGGAGTGGAAGAGCTCGAGCGGTGGATCGTCGACCGGGGATTCCACTGGGGCGAATGGCTGCGACCCGGCGAGGGCGACGAGGCGATGGAGCACAACTGGACATACGGTCGCCCGGTCGTCGCGACGGCGTACTTCGCCCACTCGTCCGCGGTCCTCGCGAAGGTCGCCGGCGAGCTCGGCCGCGACGAGGAGCGCAAGCGCTACGAGGACCAGGCCGCGTTCATCAGACGCGCATGGCGCGCCGCATTCGTCGGGGACGACGGTCGGATCGGCGAGGACAAGCAGGACGACTACGTCCGCGCGCTCGCCTTCGGCCTGCTCGAACGGGCCGATGAACCGGCCGCGCTGGCCCGGCTCGTCGCGATGATCGAGGAGGCCGACATGCATCTGGGCACGGGATTCCTCTCCACGAAGCTGCTGCTGCCGACCCTGACCGCCCACCGGCGCACGGAGCTGGCGTACGCGTTGCTCCTGCAGCACACCTCACCCTCGTGGCTGGCCCCGACCGCTCAGGGAGCAACCACGATCTGGGAGCGATGGGACGGCTACGACGCGGCCGGCAGACCCACCGCATCGCACAACCACTACGCATTCGGAGCGGTCGCCAGCTGGTTCTATCACGGCATCGCGGGCCTCTCGCCGTCCGCCCCGGGCTGGGCGGAGATCCGCATCGATCCGCAGATCGGTGGCGGCCTGACCTGGGCATCCGCCCGCGTCTGCACCCCGCACGGCACTGCGGCGAGCGCGTGGTCACTCACCGATGACGTGGTGACGCTCGATGTCGAGGTGCCGTTCTCTGTGACTGCGACCGTCGTCCTTCCCGACGGCGAGGTCCGCATCGGTTCGGGCAGCCACCGATTCGCCTACCCGGCTGGGTGAGTGCGATGACGGGGATGACGGGCGGCAACCAGTCGGACCGGCGCTCGACGCTGGTCGACGTCGCCCGGCTCGCCGGCGTCTCGGTCGGCACTGCATCCAACTATCTCAACCATCCTGAGAGGGTCGCCGCATCGACCAGGGCCAGCGTTGCGGAGGCCGTGCGTCTCCTGGACTTCGTGCCCAACGGTCAGGCACGTGCGCTGCGCGGTCAGTCCCGCACGATCGGGATGATCGTCAGCGACCTCGGCAACTCCTTCTTCGTCGAGATGACCCGGGGCGCGGAGGAGGCCGCCAGCGCGGCAGGCTACGCACTGCTGGTGGCCAGCAGCGTGGGTTCCGAGGAGAAGCAACGGCAGCTGCTCCAGGTGTTCGACGAGGCGCGGTTCGCCGGTGTGCTGCTCGCGCCGTTCGAAGCGACCGCCGACTATCGCGAGCCGGCCGGCCTTCGTGCGCCGTGCGTGGTGCTCAACGCATCGCGGCCCGGTCACTACGGCTCCTGCGTGGTGAGTGATGACGAGCTGGGGGGATACATCGCCGCGCGGCACATGATCGACCGGGGTCGGGTTCGGTTGCATTTCGTCGCGGGTCCGCTGCGGCTGGCTCCGATCGCGCAACGGCTCCACGGGGCGCGACGAGCCGTTGCCGAGGCGTCGGGCGTTCGCCTGTCGGTGGAGCACGTCGCTTTCACGGATCACCTCATCGAGGGCGAGGCGGTGGCCGCCGGCATCCTCGCGCAGCCTCGCGAGCAGAGGCCTGACGCCATCCTGTCCACCTCCGACATCCTGGCGCTCGCGATCATCCACGCCGTGCAAGGCATTCTCAAGGTGCCGGAGGAGCTCGCCGTGATCGGCTACGACAACAACGCCGCGGCGCGCGACGCGACGATCTCGGTGAGCACCGTGGCTCAGGCGAGTTCCGAGATGGGCGCCTCGGCCTTCGGACTGCTCCTCGAGGAGCTCAGCGGCCAGTCCCGCCAGGGGCAGTTGATCTCGCTTCCGCCGCAGCTCGTCGTCCGTGCGAGTTCCGCCGCGCCCAGGAAGGAGTCGCACCATCGCCGCTCTGACTGAAGCCACCGTTCGACTGATCCTCACCGAAGGAGTTCGATGACCGTCGGCCCGCTCACCGCCGCCCTCCAGGCCCACGTCGCCCGCGGCGATATCTCCGGCGCAGCCCTGCGATTTCGACGCCAGGGCGAACTGGCCGAGGACGCCGCAGTCGGATGGGCGGACATCGCAGGAGCGCAACCCGTCAGCCCGCGCTCGGTGTTCCGGCTCGCCTCACTGACCAAGCCCGTGATCGCCGTCGCCATCATGCAGTTCGTCGAACAGGGGCGATTGCGACTCGACGACCCGGTCGGCCACCTCATCCCCGCATATGGTTCGACGTCGGTGGCGCACGGCGCTTCGGTGGGCTGGGATTGGGCGGCTCGTCTGCCTGACAGCGTCGACATCGTCGCCGCAGCGCGCGGCGTGACGATCCGCGACCTGCTGACCCACTCGAGCGGGCTCGGCCAGGGCCCCTTCAGCCACCCGCTGATCAACGCGGCATCGCGACCCGACCAGTCGCTCGCGGCACGTGTCGATATGTACGCGGGCGTTCCCGGCGACGACCATCCGGGGGCGAGCGCCGGGTACAGCCCCCAGGTCGGCTTCGACGTCCTCGGCCGCATCGTCGAGATCCTCGCCGACGCCGACTTGCAGACTGCGCTCCGTGACCGTGTGCTCGACCCGCTGGGAATGGTCGACACCACGTTCGTCCTCACAGCTGACCAGCGTGATCGGCTGGTCACCCTCTACCGGCACGAGCACGGCGCACTGCAGGACGACAACGCGTCGGAGGGCGCACGGGCAATGCAGTCCACCCCCGCGGGCCCGCACTCGGGGGCAGCCGGGCTCTTCTCCACGGTCGCCGACTACGACAGGTTCGCGCAGGCGCTCGCCGCGGGAGGAACGCTGGACGGCTTCCGCATCCTGAACCCGGCGTCCGTCGCCGCACTCAGCCAGAGCCGCTCGACAGGCGCGCGAACCCTCGCTCCCGGCCTCGAGTGGGGGCTCGGTGTCGTTGTCGCCGTGGACGACCTGGACTACCGGGCACCCGGCGCCTGGGGTTGGAGCGGCGCATGGGGATCCCACCTCGTCGTGGATCCCCGCAACCAGACGACGCTCACGCTCATGATCAATCGCAGCGACATCGGCGGCGCCGACTCCGCCATCTCCCGGGAGCTCGAGCGCATCGCGCTCGCGACGTACGGGTGCCGACGATGAGAGTGCTGGCGGTCGGTGCGCATCCCGACGACGTCGACCTCCTGTGCGCGGGCACGCTCGCCCGCTACGCCGCAGCCGGGCATGACGTCATGATCGCGATCGCGACGAATGGCGACGTCGGCTCGCCCACCCTGCGGCGGGATCAGATCGCGAAGATCCGGCACCAGGAGGCCCGGGCGTCAGCGGCCGTGATCGGGGCCGATCTCGTGTGGATGGGCTTCGAGGACGAGTGGCTGTTCAACGACCGCCCGACCCGCACGACGTTCATCGACATGCTCCGCCGTACCCGCCCCGACATCGTCCTCGCGCACAGTCCGCACGACTACCACCCCGACCACCGGATCGCCGGGCAGCTCGTCATCGACGCTCAGATCCCGTCCGCCGTCCGCCTGGTCGAGACGGCGGAGCCGGCACTCGATGCCATCCCGCGGGTGTACACCATGGACACCATCGGGCACACCGGCCCGCCGCCCCAGCTCTTCGTCGACATCACCTCCACGATCGACGTGAAGGAGCGGATGCTGCGTGCCCACGTCAGCCAGGAGACCTGGCTCTCCCACATCTACGGCATGGAGTACGTCGCGTTCATGCGACAGCAGGGCGCGGTCCGCGCCGCGGGGTGCGGCTCCGCCTACGCCGAAGGCTTCACCGAGCTCGAGACCTATCCCCCCGCACGGCCCGACCTCCCGCCGCTCGGCGTGTTCTGAACCCCGACTCTCCCCACGCCCGACCCGAGGAACACATGTACTCGCTCAACATCCTCCCGCTGGGCCCCGTCGCCGCGGGGACCGTCACCTCCGATGAGCCGCTGGCGCCGGCCGGCGGGGGAATCTCCACGGATGGCGCGTTCTCCTGCGCGACGGGTGGCAAGGCGTCCCCCACCTGGGAGCGACGTCCGGTCGCGCCGGTGCGGATCTACCTGGACGGGTGGTCGTTCTCCTTCTGGGCGGACGACGTCACCTCCGACTGGCCGCTGGTGGTCCGCCGCCCCGGCGGCGGGGGATGCATCGTCACCACAGCGACGGATACACGGGACGCCGAGTCCATCCTGGCCGCCGCCGCGCACCTCGGCCACGGCGTCCTCGCGCAGGTCGACGCGGATCCGGAGGACTCCTTCGAGGCCGCGCTGGCGCGCAACCGGAGGCTCTTCAGCCCGACCTGGCTGGGTCTCAGCCGCGACATCCGCACCTTCGGCATGAGCTTCCGCGACATCGGCGCGAGCGGGACACCGGAGCGGATGTGGGACTGGATCGCGCCGCAGTGGAACGGACAGCCGGTGAAGCTCGCGGAGGCGCCGGGAGTCGGCGTCCGCTACCAGTTCATGCTGGGCCGCGGCATCGGCCCGCACGTCGACATCACCCGCCGCCTGCTCGACGGCGTGCTGCCCATCCTGACCGCCGAGCTCCGCGACGGCGGAGTGCTGTACGAGGTCGAGGCGTTCGTCACGTGGGAGCGGCGCGAGCTGACACAGGATTCGGTCGAAGGGACGCCGTATCTGATGGCCGACGGCCGGACCGACGGTCACATGTTCACGACCGAGCAGCAAGTCGCGCACGACGACCAGTGGTCGCAATGGGAACCCGACGAGGAGACGGCGCTCTTCCTCCGGGTGAGAGCCACCAACACTGAGGAAGCGCCGCGTTTCGCCTTCCTCACCACGCCGGCGCCGTACGGCGAGGACCAGCACCATCCGCTGCCGAGCACCTTCGAGCCGCAGTCCGGCCACTACGCACTCGGCGTCGACCGGGTGTGCGTGACCGCCACCCAGGACGGCGGACCGTTGCGAGGCGAGGAGGTATCCCAGCTGTTGCTTCCCCACCGCTCGACGACCTTCGAGTTCCGCATCCCGCATCAGCCGATCAGCGGCGCGCGAGCCGAATCGCTGCGCGATCGCTCCCATGACACGGCGCGGGATGGCGTCGAGCAGTTCTGGCGGCGTCGGCTCGGCGCGGCTGCGCAGATCAGCGTTCCGGAGAAGCGGATCGACGAGATGGTGCGGGCCGGGCTCCTCCACCTCGACCTCATCACCTTCGGATCGGAGCCGGATGGCCCGCTCGCCCCGACGATCGGCATCTACGCGCCGATCGGCTCCGAGAGCGCCCCCATCATCCAGTTCTACGACTCCATCGGCAGGCCGGATCTCGCGGCGCGCTCGCTGGACTACTTCCTGGCCAAGCAGCATCCCGACGGCTTCATGCAGAACTTCGGCGGCTACATGCTCGAGACCGAGGCGACGCTCTGGGCGCTCGGTGAGCACTTCCGCTACACCCTCGACCGCGCATGGCTCTCGAGGGTGTTCGAGGCAGTCGCGCGCGCCGTGGACTACATTGCCCGCAATCGTTCGGCGCGGCGGGAAGCGGGGGATGCGCGGGGACTGATCGTCGGAAAGACGGCCGACCCTGATGACGTCTACGCGTCGTTCATGCTGAACGGATACGCATACCTAGGTTTGTCGCGCGCAGCGGAGATGGCGACGGCACTGGACGACCATCGCGCCGCGGTCTGGCATGCCAAGGCCGACGACCTGCGGCGCAATCTGCGGGAGTCGTTCTTCGCCGGCGTCGAGGCTTCCCCCGTCGTGCCTCTGAGCGATGGACGCTGGGTGCGCACGGCCCCACCCTGGCCGGGTTCCCCCGGACCGCTGACGCTCGATCGCAGCAATAGCCGGTGGTTCACCCACGGGTCCGGATCGGTGCGCGACACCCTTCTCGGACCATTGTGGCTGGCCGCGCAAGAAGTCCTGGATGCCGACGACCCCGCCGTCTCCGACATCCTCGACTATCAGGCCGAGATCCTCTTCCACGACAACGTCGCATTCAGCCAGCCGTACTACAGCCCGCACCCGCTGCTGCATGTGCGACGAAATGAGCCTCATCGCTTTCTGAAGGCGTACTACGCAGCGGCCGCGTCACTCGCCGACCCCGAGACCTACTCCTTCTGGGAACACTACTTCCACGCGAGTCCTCACAAGACTCACGAAGAGGCGTGGTTCCTCATGCAGACGCGATGGATGCTCTACCTCGAAGCGGGCGACACCCTCCGACTTCTGCCTGCCGTCCCTCGGACCTGGCTCGGCGCGGGGGAGACGATCTCGATCGAGGGCGCTCGCAGCTACTTCGGCGCCTTCGATCTGCGCGTAGAGGTCGATGCGGACGGCGAACGCATGCGGGCGCGATTGCACTGCGACCGTGACCGCGCTCCCCACACGGTGACGCTGCGATTGCCGCACCCGACCGGGCGTCGCGCACAGTTCGTCTCGGGCGGCTCCTATGACCCCTCTACCGAGGTGGTCACCGTCACGCTGCGACGCGACGCGACCGCGGAAGTGACTTTGCACTTCTGAACAAAGCGAAGTGAAACGTTAGCTTCCAAAGTCCCTCCTCGCGTCATTTCGCAACACAATTGAGGCTTGACACCGCATAATTACTAGCGCTACGAAGAGTATAACGTTTCACTTCGACGCGCTTTCTCTTGCGCGCCGGGGGCACTGAAACACGAGCCGGGCGGTTGCGCTCCGGTTCGAATCGGCCAGCTACGAAGAGGAAGCATCGATGCCATCACCTGTGAGACGACTTCTCACGACCGCTATCGCCGCCGCTGCGGCGACCGTCACGGTTGCCGCGGTTCTCGCGGTCGCCCCCCTGTCGGCCCAGGCGGCCGACACCGCGTACTACGTCAACAACCTCGAGGGATCGGGTTGCTCCGACAACGGTCCGGGCACCAGCCCTGAGGCGCCGTGGTGCACGTTCGCTCCGGCTGCCGCACGCACTCTCGGACCCGGCGAGAGCCTCCTGCTGGCCCGCGGCGCCTCGTGGTCGCAGCAACTGAAGATCGGGCTGCACGGCAGTGCCACGCAGCCCGCGACGATCGGGGCATACGGCACGGGCCCGGCCCCCCGCATCCTGAACAACAGCATCGGCATCGGCCTTGACCTCACGGACCCGAACCACGCCGTGATCGAGGGCCTGGACATCGGCGAAGAGCCGGCGCCGGGTGAGCGGACGCTCGCCTACGGGATCATGGCGACCTATACGACCCTGGGCAACGAAGATCTCACGTTCTCGAATCTGAACCTTCATGACACGTGGCAGATCGCGCTGCTCGTGCGATCGACGTCGGCGCAGACCGCCGACCAGACCGGCCTTACGGGTCTCACGTTCTCCGACATCACCACGACGGGCAACGCCCAGGGGATCGCAATCACCGGACAGGGCACGATCACCGACGCTGCCGGAACGCCCACGCCCGGCAACGACAGCTCGAAGGTGTTCCGCGAGGTGCTCGTCGACCGTTACCACTCGATCAACGACGACGCGAACCAGGAACTCGACCGCGTCTCCGAGTTCGGAGTGTCGTGCGTCGCGCTCACCCTGCAGGTGGCCACCGATGTCGTCGTCCGCAACTCGGTGCTCGACGGCGCCGGCGCATGCCGCACCGCGGTCGGCACCACAGCGCTGTTCCTCGGCGTCGTGAACCACGTGCTGCTCGCCAACAACGTCATCGTGAACACCCCCAACACCATGAACCCCGACATGGTGGGGATCGACTTCGAGTCACGCACCAACGATGTGACCCTCGCCGGCAACTACTTCGCCGACAACTACGGCGGCGCCGTCGAGTACCTTGCGATCCACGGCGCCGGCGACTATTCGTTGAACCACGTGACCACCGGCAATGTGTTCGCGAACAACGGGCGGACCCACCTCATCCCGAACCCGGGCGGTGGCGCGATCAGCCAGCTCGGCAATGGACCCACAGTTGAGGCGACGATCACCGACAACCTGTCGTTCGAACCGTTCAGCTTCCTCAGCGCGCACGCGGGCGGGAGCCTGTCGGGCTTCACCTCCCGCAACAACATCCCCGTCGACACGCGAGAGGACCTCTTCCCCGCCCTGGCGCAGTTCGGTGGCGACGCGTGGGGCTATCAGTCGGGCGGCGGTACGACGTGGAGCGATCTGTCGTTCGATGAGGACACCGCGTCGTACACCGGCAACGGCACGACGATCGACCGGTTCACGCTGACGCCCTCGGCGAGCTCCGGCGCCGCGCTGACCTGGACCGCCCCCTCGGACGGTGTCGTGAGCCTGCGTGGCTTCCCCCTCTCGTACGAGGGGACCGCCGCGGTCACCGTCGCCCGCAACGCGACGACGATCACGACCGCGAGCGTCGGGACCGCAGGAGTCTCCGTGCACGCCGACGATGTGACAGTCTCCAAGGGCGACGTCCTCCGTTTCTCGGTCGCGGAAGGATCGAGCACCGTCAGCTGGGCGCCGTCGGTCGCGTACTCGTCCCGAGCAACGACGACGGACGCCGCCGGCGAGTGGACCTTCTCGGTCGCCAACGACCCGCAGGGATGGTCGTCCGATGCTCCGGCGACGATCGCACGCGGTTACGTCGCGCTCACCACGTCCGCCGGCGCTGCGACACTCGACTCCCCCGGAGCCCTCGGGTTGTCGCCCGCAGGAACGGCGTTGCGTCTGCGCTATAACAACGACACGGCCGCCACTTCGGGTCGGGTCTACTTCACCACGAGCGCATCCGAGTCGTTCACGGAGGAGCGGTCGGTCGCGTTCGAGCTCAACCCGCGCACCGTGACCGGCATCCTCGAGGGATTCCAGACGGTCGTCGTGCCGATGTCGGAGAACACCGAGTGGAACGGCACGGTCGAGCGGATCCGGATCGTGCTCGACGGCCAGCCGGGCACGTTCCTGATCGACAGCGTCGCGCTCGTCACGCCGCCTGCCGACGGCTGGGAGTTCGACACCGCAGAAGGCTGGACCGCGAGCCCCGACGTGCGCTGCTCCACGGCAGGCACCCCGTCCGCCGCGCCCACGGTCGATGTCGACAACACGGCCGGCGGCTTCGCCACGTACGCCGACCTCAACTGGAACTTCGGCCGCATGCAGCAGTTCGCAGTGAGCACTCCGCGGCTCGCGCAGATCGATTTCTGGGCGTACAAGACCGGCAATCCGCAAGGATGTCTGTTCTTCCGTGTCATCCAGATCACCGATTCCGCGACGCACACCGGCACCCTGCTGTTCACGGGTGCGGTACCCGCCTCGGCGGTGACCGAATCGGGCGACTTCGTCAGCATCTATCCGGGGCTCTCGGATCTCGACACGGATGCGACGTACGCGCTGCAGATATTCAGCCCCTACGCGATCCCGGGCACGGGCACCTACGGCGTCGCGTTCAGCGATGACCCGGCCAAGCCTGCCGCCTCCTTCGGTGCGCTCTACTCCCCCGACGGCCGGGGCACGTGGTACGGGCCGGAGACCAACCGCAGCCTGAAGTTCCGCACGTACACGGCTGCGACGATCACTCCCCGGGACACCGGCGAAGGCTTTGCGCCCGTGACCGTGTCGGATGGCCTCGTGCAGGGCAGCGGCGGCTACGAGCCGGCGCTGCTGTCGCCGGCCGGGCTCGATCTGGACGCGTCCGAGACCCGGTACATCCATGTGCGAATGAGCAATCCCGACAACCGGTCCACCGGCTATCTGTTGTTCACGACGACGGACGAGCCCGAGTTCGACCAGCCCGGCAACGGGTGGCCGGTGCCCAACGAGGTGGGCCACAAGGGCATCGCGTTCTCGCTCGAGCCGGGTGCGGAACTGCACGAGTACACCCTCGACATGTCGAGCATCTCCGGATGGACCGGCACGATCACGCAGATCCTCCTCCAGCCCGCGACACGATGGAGCTACCGCATCTCCGACCTCAATCAGACCTGGTCGGGCAAGATCGACTACATCCGGTTCTCGGCCGATGGGCTGGGTTCACCCAGCGAGCCGGGCGAACCGGGCGAACCGGGCGAGCCGGGCGAGCCGACGCCGCAGCCCACCGACGGCTCCACGCCTCAGCCGACCACGCCGGCTGCCGGTGGGGGCGGTGACTCACCGCCAGGAACGCCGGCGGCCGGATCGTCCGACGGCGGCACTCTCGCCTCGACAGGCCTGGCCTTCGGGTTCGGCGGCCTCGCCCTCGCCGCGGTCCTCGCCGTGGCGACCGGCGTGATCCTTCGTTCCCGCCGGCAGGGCACGCGGGAGAGCACGGAGCCTACGCACGACTGACGCCTGACCCAGCGGCGGCGCGGCGCGATCCCGATCGAAGGGATCGCGCCGTTGCCGTCGCTTTGTCGTCAACTATCCGCAGTTCCATCAGGTGCGAACCCTCCAGCGGCCGCAATATTGCGGAGGTTCCCAGGCGCCCGTCGCGAAGTCAGCCTCTGGTGTGATCCCTCTCGACGCCGTCGTGGCGACATGCGGCTCGCTGACAGGCCTGGATATTGCGCGCTGCTGGGGGTGCGACATCCCGCCCCCAGCCCTCGGAGGTCACTCCGCGAGCCACGGAACCGTCGCATACGGCTCCCCCTGAACAGGGCGAACTGGTCCGAACGGCGTCGAGCGGGTGGCTCGGGTCCCGTGTTGGGGGCACAGAGAAAGGCCGTGGTCTGGCAGGATGCCAGACCACGGCCGGGGGGGGTGACCGCTACGAGGTGTAGGCCACTGAGGGAGCCCAGCTCACCGTGCCGCCATTGGCGGGCACCACGAACCGAAGCACATCACCCGCTGCGACGGTGATCCCGTCGGCCGCCGTGGCGACCCCGGTGGTGTTCGCCGCGACGGAGGTGACCGCGACGCCGTTGCGCGTGACCGTCACCGTCGGCGTACCGGAGTTCGCGACCGCGTACCCGCGGACGCTCACCGTCCCCGCTGTGGGGGCGGTCCACGTCAGCGCCGCCGCACTCGTCGACGACGGCGTCAGCGTGAAGCGACCGATCGCCACGCCCGCCCCCGTGTACGTGGCGGTCGACGAGGCGTACGTGAGCGCGGTCCATGTCGATCCGGATGCGCGCTGGTAGCCCCAGGGCGACGCTCCAAACTGCGCTGCGGACTGCGAGGCCTTCGAGCTCGTCGTCACGACGACGTTGTCTGCGGCCACGGTGAAGCCGGCGGTCGTGCCCCCGGCGTCGGCCGTGACGGTTCCAGACGGCTGGTACGCCACGTTCTTGGTCACGCTCACCTGTACGGGGCTGTCGCCGCCCAGCTGTGCGATCGCGCCGTGGCCGTTCGCGCCGTTGCCGTAGAACGCATTCGAGGACACCACGTGGTTCGTCGAGAAGTCGGCGCTGCCGTGGATGGCGAGAAACTCGATGGCGGCCCCGTAGTTGTCACCGAAGTAGTTACCCGCGATCGTGACGTCATTGGTCATTGACTCGAGGTCGATGCCGCACATGTCAGGGCTTCCCGTGTTCGGCGTGTTCACCACCATGCTGTTGACGAAACGCACATGGTTCACACGACCGAGGAACACCGCCGTCGTGCCCACCGCCGTGTAGCAGGAGCCCTCGGTGTCGAAGACCGAGTCGCGCACCACGACGCTGCTCGCATACTGCAGCGTGAGCCCGGCGCACGGCACGCCGTTGCCGGGGTTGCCGACGGGCACGTTCGCATCGTCGTGCGTCTCGGCCACAGCATCCACCAACACGTTCGTGAATGTCTTGGACCCTTCTGAGCCGGGCGTCGGCGTCGCGGGCATATCGGTGAAGGCGCCCTGGCCGACGGTGGCGATGCCCTGCGCATTGTGCGTCGTGGTGACCCGGGCGAAGGTGAGTCCGTCCAGCGCGGTCTGGGTGACGGATTGGGTCGCCGTCGAGCGCACGAGGATGCCGATCTGCACGCTGTCGTGCACCGACAGGTCGGAGAACGTCAGCGAGTGGTGGTTGAGCGACGTGTAGGTCGCCATGATGCCGTACGAGAGGGCACCGAGCCCCGCCGACGTCTTCGCGCCGATGTCGAGGTTCGAGATCACGGCGTAGTCGGGGTTGGTGAGCGCCAGCCCGGTGCCGGTCGAGGTGGCCAGTATTCGGGGCAGTGCTCCGGTGCCGTAAGCGCCGATGGTCGCGACGCCGCTCGCGGTGCCGGCGAGCGTGGGATTCAGCTGCTGCGACCAGGACGCCCCTCGGGCGAGCAGCAGGCTGTCGCCGGCACCGAGAGTGAGCGCGTTCGCGGGGGTGAACGTGCACCACGGCGTCGTGGTGCTGGTGCCCGACCCGGAGTCCGAGCAGTTCGAACCGGTCGAGTTGTTGACGTAGTAGGTCGTGCCGGCTGCGAATGCGGGCGCCGGGGCACCCGCCATTCCCAGCGCGATGATGCTCGCAGCCGCGGCCAACGCCAGCGTGCGAACGGTCGGACGGGACAGTTTCATATCGTGCTCCCTCATTGGAACGGACTTCATGGATGCTGTGCGTAGGGCTGGTGCGGGACCCCCGGGGTGCCCGCGCAGAGGCGTCGCTCTGCGTGGGCACCCGGGGTGATCGGTGCGAGCGGGTTAGCGCCGGGAAGCGTCGACGGTGCCGCTGTCGAGGCGGACGTAGTCGATCTTCCCGTTCCAGGTCGCGCTGAGATCGCCGTTGGTGCGGTAGCTCCACCGGAACCCGGGCTCGATCATCAGTTGCGTGATCGTGCCCTTCCATCCGGCCACCTTCGACATGTCGAGGGTGTAGTCGTGGTACTCGGCGCCGGGCTCGAGGGCGAACACGACTCCCTTGCCGCCCGTCTCCTCCGGCACCGGCCACCCGTCGCCGGGACGGTCGTACTCCGGGTCCGCCGCGGTCGTGAACAGCAGGTATGCGACCTGGCGGTTGTCGGGGTTGTTCATCCGGATGTGGATGTACCGCGTCGACTCCGCAGGGATCTTCAGCTTCTTCGGCGAGCGCAGCGCGGGCTCCCATCCGCCGACGCTCCCCGCGACTCCGTCCGCCACGGCGACCGGGGTGAAGCCCGCTGCCGTGTCCTGCGCCGCGATGACCCGAGCGCTGTACGTCTTGAACTTCAGGCTGCGCGACGCCTCGGGCCCGTGCCAGACCCCGCCGTTGTCGACGGAGTAGTACTCGCCGAATCCGGCTGCCGGCTTCGCCGGGTCGTCGCTGTAGCCGACGCCGTAGGTGCCGCCGCCAGGGATGACGTACGGGTTGAGGATCTGCAGCGCGTACGTCGCCGAGGTGTCCAGACCCCTCAGCCCCGGGTAGATGCTGACGAAGCCGCCCGCGGTGCTGACCTGCGCCGGCGAGACCGATCCGGTGAAGAGGGTCGTGCCCTTGTGGGTCGCCCCATCGGTGATCTTGACGACTCTGACATAGAGGCATCCCTGCGGGTCGCCTTCTTTGAACGCCCAGACGTCGATCTGCGCCAGCTTCGACGAGCGCACCTTGAACGTCTGCAGACGGGTGTTCAGCCAGTTGATATCGGCGTATTGGTTGAACGTTCCGGCGGTGTTGTCGAGGTCGACGACGGGCTTGGCGGAGGGCGTACCGGCCGAGGCGCACGCCGCGTTGGGGTTCTCGGTCCAGCCGGCGGCTGAATCGAACTCCCACCCCTGATGGACCGGCTTCGCGAGCTCGATGCTGTCGATCAGGATCGGCCCGGTCGCGTCGGTGAAGACGATGCGCAACTGCTGGATCTTGTTCTTCCAGCCCTTGTTGCCCGACAGCGGGATGATGACGCTCTGGTAGCCCTCGGCCTTGCCGGTGTCGCTCCTCGGGTTGATCGAGAAGGCCACGGAGTCCTTCTCGCTGAAGGCGCCGCCGTTGTTCGTGGCGAAGTAGACGCGTCCCTCGGTGGCACTCGTGCCGTTCTGGTACGTCAGGCGCAGGCTGGTGCTTGCCGCCGCAGACAAGCTGAGCTTGGATGCCGACTCGATCGTGGTCGTTCCCCCGGTCGCGGTCAGCGCGAGAACCCCGCGCCGTGCGCCGGCGGGCACGTTGCTCTTCCAGCCGCCGGTGTCACCCGCGACCGAGAACGTCCACTGCCCGACCACGTCGGTGGACGCCGACTGCGACGTGTACGCGATGGCGGGCGCGAGGCTCACCGTTCCGCCGCCGGCAGCGACGGCGAACCGCACCACGTCGCCGTCGCGTACGCTGACGTCGTCGGCGTTCAGGTTGAGGCCGGATGTGCCGGCCTGCCCTTCGGCGACGATCCTGCCGTTCACCGTGACCGTGACGGTCGCGTCCATGGCGTGGGCGACGGGGAACGCGCGCAGGCTGATCACGCCCGAGCTCGGCGCGGTCCACGCGATGCCCGCGGCGCTGGTCGCCGACGGCGTCACGGTGAATCGATCGATCGACACCCCGACCGCGCCGTACGACGAGGTGGACGAGTCGTACGGCAGCGCCGACCAGAGGGTCCCGGCAGCACGCTGGTAGCCCCACCGGGAGTCGTCGTCCTCATACTGCGCCGCGGACTGGAAGATGTCGTCGGCGGCCGATGTCAGCACGTTGTTGGAGGTCGTGAAGCCCGCGGTGCTCCCGCCCAGGTGGGCGTTGAGGAGTCCGTTCGGCTCGTACGCGAGGTTGTCGTTCACGGCACCCTGCACGATGTGCCCGCCGCCGATCTGGGCGATCGCACCGTCACCGGGGTACGGGATGTTGTTGGACATGCCGTTGCGCACGAAGACGTTCGAGGTGAGCAGGTTATCTACCGAGAAGTCCTCGGCGCCGTGGATCGCGAGGTACTCGACCGCCCCGCCGTAGTTGTCGCCGAAGTAGTTCCCGGCGATGGTGACGTCGCTCGTGAAGGCCTCGTGGTCGATCGCGACCATGTCGGCATTCTGGGTGTTGGGGGTGTTGACGATCATGTTGTTCGCGATGAGCACGTTCTGCAGACGCCCCAGGAAGATCGCCGCGGTGCCGTATGTCGTGCGGCATCCTGCCGATCCATCGAGGATCGAGTCGCGCACCACGACGTTGGTCGAGTTGATCAGGGCGAGGCTGTCGGGGCAGCCCACGCCGATCTGCACCGGCACCTCGGCGGGATCCGGCTGGTTGCCGTCGTCGTCGACCTGATGGATGCCGTCGACCAGCACGTTGCGGAACACCTTCTCGCCGGCCTGGCCTGGCGTCGCGGTGATGCCGATGACGTCGGCGTCCTGCACGACCGTGATGCCGTGCGCGTTGTGGGTGGTGTGGATCCCTGAGAACGTCAGTCCGTCGAGCACCGTCTGATCGACCGTCACCGCAAGGATCGAATGCACGTGGATGCCCGATACGCGGTTGTCGTGCACCGACAGGTCGTCGAGTGTGAAGTCTTCATGGCCGAGCGAGGAGTACTCCACGAGCATGCCGTAGTCCAGTACGCCGGTGCCGGCGTCGTTCTTCTCCCCGATGTCGAGGCCCGTGACCACCGCGTGATCGGGGTTGGTCAGCCAGACACCCCGGCCGGTGGCGTTGCCCAGAATGCGCGGCGCCGCACCCGAACCATACGTGCCGACGGTCGCCGGGTGCTCGGCGCTGCCCTGCAACCCCACGACGAGCTGCTGCGACCACGCGGCGCCCTTCGCGAGCAGCAGACGGTCGCCCGCACCGAGCGTGAGCGGGCCGGCCGGCGTGAAGCTGCACCACGGGGAAGCCGGATCGGTTCCCGAGCCCTCGTCGGAGCAATTCGATCCACTCCTGTTGTCCACGTAGTAGGTAGTTCCGACCACGGAAGGGGCGGCGGTGGACGAAGGCGGTGCGGTAGGTCTGGTCTCGGCCGCGACGGACGGCGCAGCGCCGAGGACGCCGGTTACAAGAGCACCGGCGAGCGCAATGGTGAGAAGGGATCTGGGTGACGAGCGCATTCGAATTGCTACCTCACTGGAGCAGACGAGTAGGGACGATGGCGTGCTGTCAAAGCGAGCACAGCCGGTAAAACGATTCATTGATATTGGCAAGCGGACCCACCTGTCAAGAGCGGACTTCCCGACACGTCGCCACCTGCAACCGTCCAAAATCCGCACATCGCGAGGCAGATCGCGGCGAAACGGCCACCATCACCGCCGGTGAATGCTGTATAAATCCATTCATCCAAACGACAACACCCCGAGCGTGCGGTTCGGGTATCGGCCGGAACACCGACGGCCTCGCGGTGCGGCAGTGGCAGACGCTCGGACTGGCCCCAACGATTCGCGGGCGAGAAACGTCGCCATGCCGGCACCACCGCGTCATCTGTTCGCCGACGTCGGGCGGTCGATCTTCGACGAGACGTGCGCATGGCTCGCCGCCGATCCCACGTCGCCCATTCGCCGCCATACGCCCGCCACGGAGGACGCGGACGCCGTCATCGACGTGCGAGGGATCGTCCAGCACCCACACCGCGACGTGCAGTTGGACGATCTCCCCGCGCTGCTTCGACCCCGCAAGGGACGCTTGGGGCTGGTCGACACTGAGAAGGTATTCAGCAGCGTCACACGCGAGGGGGACATCTACGCCGCGAGGCACGTGGACCGCCTCCGGGGTGCGGCTATCATCGTGCGCCCCGACCAGCACGTCCCGCACGTTCTGCCGCTGGACGATCGAGCAGGCCCGACCGACTACTTCGCTGGCGTCCTGAGCATTACCGCAATCCACCGGTCCGAACCCGCGCCCGCAGCCACGAGCGTGCGAACGTGAACGTTCCGAGGTCAGTCAGCGTCAGCAGGACCCCGGTGTTTCCGTAACGGGAGCGAGGCTTGAGCGCGGGACCTCACGACTCCGGATCAGAACTCACCCAAAGCCATACCCAGTCGAAGGTAGAGGTCGGTCACAGCTTCGTCGTTCACGCTGTAGCGCACGACGATGCCCCTCCGGTCAGTCCCTTCAGCCCACGGCGGGTCGGAGGTCACCAGTCCGGCTGCCTCGAGTTCGTTGAGCCGGGGTTGGACGGTGGTGCTCACGAGTGCCAGCGCGTCGCAGATCGGGCGGATGGTTGAGCCCGGGTGGGAACGGACGTAGCGCAGGATCGAGGCTTTGACGAGATTGCCGAGGAGCGCGACAGGGTCCTGGGCGTCCTCGGAGCCGGCTGGCTGCGCTAGGCGTGGCATGGCTTCATTGTGGCGCACACGCTGCAGCGAGTCACGGCGATTGCACTATTTAGCCGTATTCAAACGGAGAATACTGCTATACAGTGTCTTCCGTGATGAACCCCGAGCTGAACCACAAGCTGCCGGATAGCCCGGCTCGGCTCGCCATGTCCCCCGAAGTACCTACAGACGTATCCCTGATCGAAGGGCTAAAATCACCCGCGCCGCAGAACCTATGTGCCCCCTCCTCCCCAGCCGACGTTCTTGACGAAGTTATCCTCAGTTGGGCGAAATTCCCCATTTCGGGTATTGCGCTGGTGCGTAGACTGCCGTCACGGCGACCGTCCCCCACCGTTTCTGGCCCGTGTGCGGTCGCCGTCCTGGATGAGCAGGAGGGCTGACTGGTGTCGACGAATCAGGCTTCGGGGCGGCGCGGATTCGTGTGGGCGATCGTCGGCGGCCTCGTCCTCATCGCCGGGATCGTCGCGATCATCGTCAGTTCCCTGCTAGTTCAGCCCGCACCGTCCCCGACTGGAGACGCCACGCCCCCGCCAGCCATGCCCATGCCGACCGCGGGGGCGTCGACGGGTGAGGTCGTGGATGCGTCGGTCGCTGAGCAGGGTTGGCTTCCCGAGCCGATCACAGCCGACCGCGAGGTGTACATCCGCTCCGCACTCGAAGCAGCCGCAACCTTCGACACGCAGAAGAGCACGCGCGAGGACTGGCTCGACTACCTCGATACCTGGTTCACCCCGGATACGCGCTACACCGCCGAAGCCGACCAACAGTCCGCTGTGGAGGCATCACAGGTCGAACTCCGAACAGGGGTCGTGTTGCCGCAGGAGGAGTGGGACTCGCTCGCGCGTGAGGAGGGCCGCGTGGTCGCAACCGCGAGCGGAGATGTGGTCTACGTGCCCGTGACGGATGACGCGTCGGGTGACATGTCGATCGGCACGTCGGATGTGACGTTGACGTTCACCCGGTCCGATGGCAGCGGCGCGGAGACATCGTATGAGGAGCAGGTGCGGGTGAGCGTGCAGGTACTGTGCGGTCTGGAGTCGGTGCCGACACCGGATTCCGCGCAGCAGGCGGGCGATTGCAAGGTAGTCCGCTACTTCACGGAGCCGTTGGAGCCCTGACATGGGAGCCCCGGTGATCACCGCCGCAGCCCTCAACTCGAGGACCGGCCGGAAGGTCCTGGCAGGGGCACTGCTCATAGTCGCCCTCGTGGTCGCGCTGCTGCTGACCCCACTGATTGCGATCCCCTTCGCCCTCGCCGGCAGTGTCGCCGCCACCGTTCCCACGAAGGTCGACGCCGCGCCGGTGGCGAGCGGGGAGTGGGGCCTCCCCTTGGCTGGCGGCTACTCGAAGGGGCGCGGGTTCGGCTACAACCCGGTGCAGGGGTGCGGTTACTGCTCCACAAATCATCAGGGTTACGACATGGCCCAAGGGTGCGGCTCCACCATCTACGCCGCTGGTCCGGGCCGTGTGATCACGGCGGGGTCGTGGCAGGGATATGGGAACGCGGTACGTATAGATCACGGGGATGGGCTCGTAACGCTCTACGGGCACATGCAATGGGGATCACTGCGCGTGTCGGTCGGCGAGGAGGTCGCCGCGGGTGCGCCGCTGGGGGCGGAGGGCAACACCGGGAAGTCGTTCGGATGCCATCTGCATTTCGAAGTGCAGAAGTCCGGAACTCCGGTTGATCCGGAGCCGTTCATGGCCAGCCAAGGCCTGCAACTGAAGTAGCAACCAGCAAGGAGCAGCCCATGCGAACACTCATCGTCCCGGGTGATGTCGACGTTCCCGACATCCAACCGGACTTCTCTGCCCCGTTCTTCCAGGGCTTCCAGGTGATCGTGTCCTACCTGCTGGCCGGCGCGATGCTGGTGGTGTTGGCCATGCTGATCATCGCCGGCGCCGCCCTCGCGTTTCGCGGCCTGGCGTCTGATCGGGTGCGGACCTGGGCGGGCGAGAACATTCTGTGGATCTTCATCGCCGCCGCCGTGCTCGGCGCCGCATCCGGCCTGTTCGCCTGGTTCGTGAACTTCGACTTCGGATTCTGATGAACCTCCAGCGGGCAGTCCGCCTCGGCCTCGCCGTCGGCATCGCCCTCGCTCTTGGGACCGGCGGCGCTGCGCGGGCCGCCTCGGTCGATGCCGTGGTACCGGTAGCGACGGACGTGGTGACTGGGGAACCCTGGTCGCCACCCGCCTTCGCCGTGGAGTGCCAGAACGCGATGGGGCAGGTGAGCTGCACGCCGACCGATCCCAACAAGGTCACGGCCCAGCAATGCTTCATGGGTGTCTCGCTAGGTGGAACCAGCGCGACCGTGTGCACGACCTACGAAGGTCACGTACACGCGATCCAGACCGATGGAGGCCGAGCACTCACGGTCAAATACGGATGCAGTCTCGGGGATGCGGTGTGCCTCACGTTCGAGAACGCGGGGCGAGGAATGGCGTTGGCGGCGACGGGGGTGATGTTCCTTGTGGCGGACAATATGCGGTTCGACACGTCGACGTTGCTGTGGACGGCGGCGGTGGAACAGTGGTCGTTCTGGCAGTGGGCGATCCTGATCATCACCTTCGGGGCGATGGTGTGGGCCATCGCCGCCGCCGTCATCTCCGGAGACCGGGACGAACTCGTCGGGGCGCTGGTGCGCTCGTTCATTGCGATCCTCGCCGTGCCGCTCACGCTGTGGCTGACCGGGCACCTGCTGAACGCGGTCGACGATATGACCTGGTACATCCTCAATGGGGACGGGGCCGCCTCGTTGTATTCGACGTTGCAGTCGGTGATGTGGGCGGGCGGGCAGGCGAATTACTTTTTCGCGTTCCTGATCCACGGGCTGCTGATGCTGGGGATGTTCCTGCTGATGCTGGTGTTCGCGTTCCGCAACATCGCGCTGGCCGCGCTGATCATGGTCGGCCCGGTGGCGTGGATGCTGTTCCCGGTGAAGCGCATCGGCCCGCAGTGGGTGGTCGGGTACGTGTCTGCCGTGATGGTGTTGCTGCTGACTGCGCCTCTTACGATCGGGTTCGTCACGCTCATTGTCAACGGGCTCGCCTCTGTGAAGACGATCTGGAACCCGCAGTCGTGGCCGCTGCTGATCGGGCTCGTGTTGGTCGCGTTCGCACCGTTCGCCATTTTCGGGCTGTTCAGCTTCACCGGGGCGGTCGCCGCCGACGCGATCGGTTCCCGGCTCGGCTCCCACGGCGGCCGGATGGCCGCGAACGGGGCCCGCGGGGTCGCCGCCATCCCCACCCGCCTCGGCGGCCTGCCCTCCGGCATCCGACCGTCCGGCTCCGGCGCCGCGTCGACGGGCCCGTCGTCGAGTCCCGCGACGGGACGATCAGGGCAGTCGACTGCACCGCGCGGTGCCGCATCTCCTGCGCAGGGCCGGAGCACGTCGACGTACAGCGGCGCCCCGACGACGGCCCCGCCGACCGGTGGATCGTCTTCATCACGTCCGTCGGCGACACCGGCACCGCAGCAGCCTCGACCTGAGGAGAGTTCGTCATGACTTCGACGCCCGAGTATGTGCGTCCGGTGCGGTTGCCGCGCCGATCCCGGCAGGGCGTCGTCATGGGCCTGGACCCGTGGCAGCTCGCCTTCCTCACCGCCGCTGCTCTCACCTTGCTGATCTTCGTGAACCGGTTTGGTCCGCTCGGCCTGCTCTACGGTGCCCCGGTTTACCTCGGGTTCGGGGTGACCGCGCTCACCAGCCTCCACGGGGTGTCGACGCCGCGGATGGCGGGACTGTGGCTGATGAAGCAGGTCCGGCACTTGGCCGGGGCGACCACCCACACCTACCGGCCGGAACGTCCGCACTTGGTTGGCACCCTGAACCTGCCCGGCACTCGCGCGTCCCTCCAGCTCTGGGATGCCGACGGGACCGCCGCCGTCTACAACCCGCAGGACAGGTCCGTGTCGGTGGTTGCGGAGCTCGAGGTGCAGGGGTTCCTGATGCACGACCTGCCGGAGCGGTATGACCTGGCGGAGCAGTTCGACCGGGTGCTGGGGCCGTTCACGCAACGGCCAGGAGTGAAGCGGGTGACGCTGCAGGAACGCACCCTGCCGACCACGATCCGCGCCGCCCGCGACCATTACGACACCGTCCGCCGTCTCCGCGACCTCGACCCCGACTCCCCCGTTGCCCACAACTATCAGGACGTGATGGACCGGTCCGAACGGTTCGAAGTCGCCCACCGCAACTACCTCATCCTCACCCTCGACCTGGTCACCCTCGGCTCCCAGCTGAAGGCCCTCGGCGGCGGCAAGGACGCGATCGTCTCGTTGGCACAGATCGAGGCCGGCAACCTCGCCGACGCACTCACCGCCGCCCAGATCAAAGTGCGCCACTGGCTCTCGCCACGCGATGTCGCCGCGTTGGGGCGGTTGGCGTTCGATCCAGAGTTCGCCCCGATCGTGCAGAACCGGCCCGACGTCGTAGCGGGGGTGGATCCAGTGGCGATCGGACCGATGTTCCTGGAGGAACCGAAGGGCCGCAACGGGATCGTGGTCACCGACTCCGGGGTGCACACCACGATGTGGGTGCACGAATGGCCCCGCTCCGACTCTCCCGTAGGGTTCCTGGCCCCTGTCGTGTTCGCCCGCCATCCCAACACCGGGGAAGCCATCACCCACATCTTCTCCATCGTGCTCACCCCGGTGCCGGTGTCGAAGGCGTTGAAGCGGATCAGGGATGAGAAGAAGGTGTGGCGCGGCAACGAGAAGTTGCGCGCGAAGCGCGGTGCGGACGGGTCGGCAGCGGATGCGGCGGACTGGCGGGCGCTGGAGCAGCAGGAGCAGGAGATCGCCAACGGGCACGGCGAGTTCCAGTACGGCGCCTACCTCACCGTCACCGCCCACGACGAGGAACGCCTCGACCAAGCCATCGCCGGAATGCGCAACGCGCTCTCGCGGGCGGGCATGGAGGCGCAGATCCTTTACTGCCAGCAGGCGGAGGCGTTTATGGTGAACGCGATCCCGGTCGGGTTAGGGATGAAGTAATGACCCGCCACGCCGCCACCTTCACCCCCACCGGCCTCACCCGCCGCGAGAAGCACGACCTGCAGAAGCAGATCACCCAAGCCCGCACCGAATCGCGGCCAGCCGGGTCGTCGCGACGGGACCGGTCACTGCCGGAGCCGGCGGTGCCGGGGCCGTTCGGGCCGGGGATCACGCAGCGCGGCTACTGGAATCTCGCAAAGGCGTGGATCCCTGCGCATCAGGCAACCTCGCAGCACATCGCCGGGATCTACCCGTTCGTCGCCGACTCCGGCCTCGGCCACCGCGGCCCCATCCTCGGCGTCGACCTCAACGCCGACGCACTCTGGCACTTCTCCCCCTGGGAGGCCTACGTCGACTCCACCGAACGCGGCACCTTCTCCACGAACATCCTGGTGCTCGGCGCGTACCGGGGCGGGAAGTCCGCCACCGTGAAGACCCTCGTCACCCGGTCGGTCGCGTTCGGGCACCAGGTCGTGGTGCCGTCCGACCCGAAGGGCGAATGGGTCACCGTCGCGGAGGCGATCCCCGGCGGCAGAGTGATCCGGCTCGGCGGCGGCACCGGCACCCGCCTCAACCCGCTGGACCGTGGCCCGCGTCGCACCGGAACGTCGGATGAGCAGCACGAGCAGATGGTGAAGCAGCGCCGCATCGGCACCCTCATAGCCCTCATCGAGATGACCCTCGGCAACCGGCTCACCGCCGTCGAACACGCCGCCATCCTCGACGCCCTCGAGTCCTGCATCACCCGCACAGGCGACCGGCCCACGCTCCGCGGCGTGTACGGGGAGCTCGGCCGGTTGGCGGGGGAGACAGATGCCGCGTTCCGGGCCGCGGAGGGGGCGATCCAGCCGCGGTTCGTGCTGCGCCGGTTCGTGGAGGGCGACCTGTCCGGGTTGTTCGAGGACGAGTCCACGGTGGAGTTCGACCAGGACGCCCCGATCGTCGTCACCGACACGTCCGAGCTGTTCGCCCGCGGCGACCTCGCCGCACAGCTGACCCAGGTGTGTTCCACCGCGTGGATCCAGGCGGTAATCAGTGATCGGGCGGCACGACGGACGCGATACGTGGTGCGGGAAGAGGGGTGGCGGGACATGACAAGTTTGTCGTCGCTGCAGATGTTCCAGCAGTGGCTGAAACTGTCCAGGCACTACGGGATCAGCAACATCGTCATCCTGCACAAGATGGGCGACCTCGACGCCGTCGGCGACGACGGATCCCTGGAACGATCGCTCGCGTACTCGATCGTCGGAGACATCGAGAACAAGTTCATCTTCCGCGTCAACCACCAAGAACAAGCCGCGCTACGCACCCGGCTCAACCTCCCCGCCCCGCACGTCGAAATGGCCAGGCAGCTCCGCAAGGGGGAGTTCCTCGCCTACGTGGGGCAGTACTCCTACCTGGTGGACTGCTTCGCCACCTCAACGCCGTGGGAGTACGAGCTGTTCGCCACCGACGACGCCGTGAACCCGGCCGACCTCGACGACGCCACTCTCCGCGTCCTCGCCCCCGACGAACTTGACGCCCTATGGCCCCAACCCGCCACCGAGCGTACCGAGGAGAGCGTCGACGGCTGGCTTCAACCGGGCGCCCGCGACCTGACCGAGGAGCTGTGAATATGAACATCGCCTTACACCCGCGCACCTACGCGACCGTCACCGGTCCGCACGCCACCTTCGTCACCCTCGACGGACACGCCGAATCCGTCACCCCCACCGGCGACGAGGACATCCGCCACGCCGTCGTCCGCCGCGCCACCGATGAGGCACGCCGCACCGGCACCTCCATCGAGTTGGTCACATCCGGCGACCGTGGCGAACACCACCTCCTCATCGACCCCGCCGGCGCCACCACCCCGCTCACCCGGCCGCCTGACAACGACGACACCGACGACGTAGACGAGCCGGAGTTGGGTGAGGACGGGGTGGATGATCCGGAGCTTGGCCTCGTCGACGTCGTCGCATCTTCAATGCGTGGAGAGGAGGTGACGGTACCGACTCCTCAGCCGGGCGACCGCCGCGCAAGCACCAGCCCGGCTGCGGAGTCCCCTACCCGCCCCACCTTCCTCACCCCCACACCCGATGCCACCACCCACCTCGCCGGATGGCGCGGGTTCCTCAAAGGCCTCGGGTTCACGGTGAAGCCGTCCGCGACGGAGCAGCGGCGGGCGGCTGAGAAGGCGGTGGTGTCGAGGCAGTGGGCGGGATGCCGCACCCTGGCCGTCGTGAACGGCAAGGGCGGTGTCGGCAAGACGATGACCACCGCGATGCTCGCTGCCGTGTACGCGCGGGAGGGTGGCGGGAACGTGTTGGCGTGGGACAACAACGACACCCGCGGGACCCTCGGCTGGCGCACCGAACAAGGCCAGTACGACACCACCCTCCGCGACCTGCTGCCGGTGGCGCAGTACCTGCTGGCTCCGGAGGCGGGGGTGTCGGAGATTGCCCGGTTCGTGCACCACCAGCCCGCCGACCGTTACGACGTGCTCCGTTCCAACCCGGAACTGCTCGCCACCGACCAGCGCATCGGGACGGCAGATTTCGATCTGTTGATGCAGGTCGCGGCCAGGTTCTACCGGCTGGTGATCTTCGATTCCGGCAACGACGAATCCGCCGAACGCTGGCTGCGGATGATCGACTCCTCCTACCAGCTCGTCCTGCCTACCCTCGCCAATCCCGAGTCCGCCGAGTCCGCTGCGCTCCTGCTCGACGCGCTTCGCGGCCGGGACGAACGTTCTGCGGCCCTCGCCGCCCATGCCGTGGTCATTGTCACCCAGGCCGAACCCACCGGCACCGCCGAGGCCCGCCGGATCGCGGACGGGTTCACCGGGCACGTCCGCGCCGTCCACACCGTCCCGTTCGACCCCGCACTCAAGGCCGGGCCGCTGCGGTTCGACAATCTGCGGCCCCGTACCCGAGACGCATGGTTGGCCGTCGCCGCCTCCGCCGCCGAGGCCCTCTGAATCGGGCAGACCCATGAACCAGGGCATCCTCGGGAAAGCAGTCGCGGTGATCATCGCCGCCGGGGTGCTGCTCGCCCTGGCCTTCGGGTTTCTCACCGAAGCGCTCACCGCCCTCGCCTGCGGCAGCCGTCCCACCCCCGCGCATCTGTTCGCCGGACTCGTGCTCGCGGTCACCGGCGACACGACCGCCTACACCGCGCCGTCCAGATGCGATCTGCCCGTCACGCTCATCCGAGTCGCTGACGTGGTCGCGGTGCTGCTGGTGGCGGCGTTGGCGTGGTGGGTGTGGGTGGCGGTGCGGCGGTATCGGGAGTCGGACCGGGCATTCATCACCGACCTACGCACCCGACCCGGCTTCGCCACCGCTTCCGAGATCCGCGACCACCTCTCCGCCAAGGCCGTGCTCCGCCGCGCCACGCAACTCCGCCCCGACATCTCCAAACCCACCGCGACCGATGTGGGTTGGCGGGTGGGGCGGTCCCGCTGGCAGGACGTGTACGTGTCGATCGAGGATTCCGTTGCCCTCGAAGGCCCTCCCCGGTCCGGTAAGGGGTACCGGGTGCTGATCTCGGCGATCCTGGACTGGTCCGGGCCGCTGATCACCACGTCGACCACGAACGACAACCTCACCGCGACGATGCGGATGCGGCAGACCCGCGGCCAGGTGCATGTGTTCGACCCGCAAGGCCTTTCCGGCATCCGCCACCCCCTCCGCATCTCCCCGATCGCCGGGTGCGAGGACCCGCTGGTTGCGATGCAACGCGGCGCCGCGATCATCACCGGTACGGCGCTGGGCGCTTCCCGGACCAACGAGGAATGGGCACAGGCATCCGGCGTGGTCCTCGGCCGGCTGCTGCACGCCGCCGCTGTCGGCGGCAAGACGATCTCCGAGCTGTACGACTGGGGAACCAGCCCCGCGCAGACCCGCGCGGCCGTGGACATCCTCAAGACGGATGGCACCCCCGGCTGGGGAGACAGCCTCGACGCCACCATCTCCGCCGACGAGAAGCTGGTCTCCTCCATCTGGTTCGGCGTGCAAGGCGCCGTCGCCCCGCTCGCCGTCCCGCAGATCCGCGAGGCCCTCCTCCCCCGCCCCGGCGACGAAGTGTTCGACCCGCGGGAGTTTCTGGACGCGGCGAACACTCTCTACTTGATCGGATCGTCGTCGGGGGCGTCGGCGATGGGCGGATGGCTCAGTGCGGTGCTCGATGACATTGTCGAGGTCGCGCGTACCACCGCGCTTGCCTCCCCTGGTTCACGGCTTCCTCACCCGCTCGGGCTGATCCTGGACGAGATCGCGAACATGTTCCGGTGGGGCAACCTGCCGCGGATCATGGCCGACGGTGGCGGCCGCGGGATCTGCACCTTCATCGTGCTGCAAGCCCTCTCGCAGGCCGAGACGTCCTGGTCCCGCGCCGAAGCTGACACCATCTGGGCCGCCGCCACCGCAAAAGTCCTCCTGGGCGGAGCCAGCCACGTCGACCACCTCCGCGACATCGAATCGCTGCTCGGCACCCGCGACACGCGCCGTGAGCAGCGCTCCTGGTCCACCCGCGAGGTCGGGCACTCCACCAGCGAGCATCATGAACGCCGGCCGTTGATGTCGGTCGACGAGATCCGCCGTCTGCCACCCAGCGTCGGGCTGCTCGCCTACCGCAACCGGCGCAGCGTGCTGCTCGACCTGGCCGGGTGGGACGAACGCCGCGACGCCGACATCATCCAGTCCGGCAAGCGGGCGACCGAACAGGAGCAGCGCACGGTGTTCGACACGCACTCCCGTGTCCCGAACTCCCAGACGTCCGAAGGTCCGGAGTCCGGAAGTTCCGAACCGGTGGAGGAGGTGAGGGAGGAATGAGCAACCGTCGCCGCCCGGCCCTGTTCAACCTGTATCGGAACGAGTTCCTCCGCTCGAAGGCGTGGTTCGCCCGTCGTGACCGCTGGTTCGCCCACCACGCCACCACCGGGCAGCCGCTCACCTGTGCCGGCTGCGGCAGGGCCGCCACCAGGTCCCAGTTGGAGCTGCACCACCTCGACTACCGGGGCGTGAAGATGAACAACGGGCAGTTCCGGGCGCTCGAGCCCGATGAGGACCTGGTGGCGATGCACCCGTACTGCCACGACCTGCTACACAGGCTCATCGACCGTGACGCCGTCCTCTCCCGCAACCGCACCCGCCGCGCCGCCTCCCACCTCGCCCTCGCCCGGCTCCGGCAGAAGTTGCAGCCCGACCACGGGAGTGCCGGATGAGCGACCTGCCCCCGCCGCCGGACTACGACGACGACATCGCCAACGACGTCTCCGGGTATGACCCGAACAATCGGTATGGGTCGTCGGAACCGCTCGGTGCGCACATCGTCAACTGGCGCACCCTCCCCGACCATAGGGCCGCCGCCGCTTGGGTGGCGCTGCGGGAGTGGGTGGAGTGGTTCACCGTCCGCTACCGGATCTCCGAATCCGTCGTGCCGGCCTGCTGGTACAAGCACGGGCAGCTCGTCGAAGAACTGTCCGCGCTGCACACCGCGCACACTGTCGCGTTCGATTCCACCGACGCCGGTTTCGGGCCGATCGGCTGGCACGAACGGCTCAGCCTCGCCCTGCCCCGGATGGCGAAGGCGTACTCCGGCGGTTGCGCCCGCGGACACGACCCCCTCAAGCCCCGCTCATGGGACGGGATCACCGATGAGCAGGAATGGGACGCGTGGACCACCCAGGCCCACGCCGTCGAGGCCCCTATTGCGGGGCCTCCTGACAGGAAGGAAGAAGGATGACCACCAGGATCCCCGTCACCATCGAGGGCAACCTCACCAGTGACCCGGAACACGGCAGCGCCGAATCGGGCAACGAGTACGCCCGGTTCACCGTCGCCGTCAACGACCGGCGCCTGAACGAGACCACCAACCGGTGGGAGGACGTGGGCACCGTGTTCCACCGGGTCGTCGTGTTCAACCAGCAGTCCCGGCACGTCGCCGACTCGCTCCGCAAGGGCGACTCGGTGATCGTCGCCGGTGACCTCCGGTTCGGCACCTATGTCGACAAGGAGACCGGACAGTCCCGGGAGACCCGCGACATCGTCGCGGACAACGTGGGCGCGTCGCTGAAGTTCGCCGACGTCAACGTCGACCGGTCCCCAAAAGCTAACGGCCCCGCAGCAGACGCTTCGGGGCCGGTAGCGACACCGGCCTCGTACGCCGGCGCCGACCTGTCACGCTGACTGAACCAACAGACAAGCGGGGCGAGAGTCACTGTACTCTCGCCCCGCCGCTCTGCGCAGCACGCACCCGGACCGCGGTCCCCTCGCGGTGCGCGACACATTACGGCGACATCCGGACAGTGCCGATGTCGCGGGCGTACTGTCGCGGGCGTGAGCGATCCCCTCGACGATGCGCAGACGCCGCGCTGTCCCGAGTGCTCCACCGTGCTGCGCGACTCCGGTCGCGGCTTCGTCTGCCTGCCGTGTCGCATCGTCGTGATCGGCAACATCCCCTCCGCCTGATCCAGCGCAACGGGTCGGTCACGTGTAGGTATGGTGGACGTGCCAGTCGTCGGCGCCGCGGTAGACGTCGAACATCAGCACGTCGCCGGTGTCGTTGACGGCCTGGAACCGCCACCCATAGAGACCTCGCGATGGTTCACCGGGGCTGGTCCAGATCGATTCGCGCAGCCGGGTCGGGGTGTCCGTGATGCGCCACCGGTGACCGGCGTAGAACATCCGCACCGGGATGTCGTCGACCATCCATATGGTTGCCTCGTGTTCGACCCGCGTCTCCGTCATGACATACGAGAATAGAACACATGTTCGACACTTGGTAAGGTCGTGGTGATCGGCCGGAGGAGGGGATCCGGGCGCCATGGGCAGCAATCGCAGGTACGCCGCCTACTTCGACCGGCAGATGGACAACCGCATCCTGCAGCGCATCGCCGAGGAGAACCCGTTGCAATCCCTAACCCCGCAAGAACGTCAGGAAGATAGCCTTCCGGTCACGCGGGACCCGAAGCCCAAGCTCTGTAAGGCGTGGGTGCGGTTCGGCCCGCATGCGCTGCTCGTCGATGCGGTCGTCGTAGTTTGGAACGACCTTGCCTGCGGCATCCAGTTCACCGTCGGCGACAAGGAGCTGCGCTGCTGGGTGTGGGCCAACGCGGTCCGCGCCGTCGCGTGAGGACCGCGCGATCGGGCCCCGCCCGCGTTCAGCGGCGCAGAGACGCCGTCGTTGGCGCGGATGCCGCAGTGGGCGATGCTGCTTGTGCATGGCGCGCGACGTCCTCAGCGCGGTGCTGCGCGGGGTCCAGCCCGGCCCTGATGCGGCGTTCGGTCTCCGCGACGTCGAGCTGGTGCGCCTGCTCGCGCTGTGTGCGGACGAGGTCCGCGTGGTCGCGAGTGCGGGACCGGTACTCGTCGGCAAGCCGTTCTCGAGCGGCGTGAAGCTCCCCGTCCAGACCACTGGTGCGGCCGTGTCCGATCGCTGTATCGCCAGCGATCCGAGCGTCGATGTCGAGGAGCGTGCGCCACGTGTTGTGGAGCCATTGCGTGGCATCGTCGACCTCGCTGCGGGCAGTGGCCTCTCGCCGCTGGTACTGGGCGTGCACCCGCTCGATGTCGAGAACGTGGCCGAATGGCCGTTGGGCGCGGTCGGTCCATGGGACGGGCGCCGGTGGGCGAGCGGCGCGGCTCAGGTCGGTGCGGGCGGCGCGGAGCGAGTCGTCGATGCTCACTTCGGGGATGCCGCGGAGCATGCTGTCGGCGATCCGGTCTCGCGCCGCCGCGTCGGTCCCGGCGATCGCGATCGCCTCGTTGTGTGTGCGGCCGCGGGTCATCCCGACGTAGAGCCCGGACGCGTCCACGCCGGGTCCGACGACGGCGGCGTCTGTGGTCTCCCCCTGGATGCCGTGCACCGTCGATGCGTAGGCGAGGTGAACGTGTCGGGCCGCATAGTCGAGGGTGACTGTGCGGGCGTCGCCGCTGTCGGAAACGCTGACCAGCTCTAGCCCGGTGGAGGTGACGTGGCGGATGGTCCAGACCGCCCGGTTCTCGACGCCAGTGTCGCGGTCGTTGCGGCGGGTCTGCACCATGTCGCCTTCGAGCAGTCGCTGCTCGCTCTGCCCGACGGCGATCCGCTGCAGGGTGAGTTCGCCGGCTTCGACCCGGCGTTGCTGGATGGCTTCGTTGATCGTGTCGGCTTCGTCGTTGGTGCCGGTGACCAGGGCGACGCGGTGGTGGTCGCGGGTCCACCGGAAGTACGCCTCGACCATCACGTCGCGCGCCTGAACCTGGTCGGACACGCGATGGATCAGCCCCCGGGAGTCCAGCTCGGCGGCGACCGCGAGGGCGGCCTCTTTTGACGCGGGTTCCCGCATCCGGAGCGTGAGCGCGGCGTAGACGGGGTCGCGGAATCGGTGCACGGCGGTGAGTTCGACGGCGGCGGTGGCGCGCCGGGTGAGGGCGGCCATCGCGCCGGAATGGCCGACGGGGCGGGCCTGCAGGTGATCGCCGACCATCGCGATCCCGGCGCCGGTGCCGGCCGCGACGGCGGCGAGCGCGTTCGCGGTGTGCAGGTCGATCATGCCCGCCTCGTCGACCACGATCCGATCGCCCGCGGTGAGCGGGAATCGTCGCGGTCCCTCGTACACGTAGCCGGTGGCGGGGTCGAGGTCGCCTGGAGCGAGCTGGGTCCACACCTCTGCGCCGGCGTCGTCGCGCCTCCACCGGTACCCGTGATCGGCGAGGAGGGCGTGCAGGCTTGATGCGGTGGTGCCGAGCTCGCGGCCGGCGACTGAGGCGGCCTTCTTGGTCGGCGCCACCACCACCATCGCCCGTCGGCGACGGGCCAACGCGGCCTTCGCTACACGCAGCATGGTGGTCTTCCCTGCACCCGCCGGACCGGTGACCGACACCAGCCGATCGGTACCCACGATCGCCGCCGCCGCCACCACTTGCTGACGGTCCAGCGCCACCCCCTCCCGCAGCACCTCGCCGGCGGGGGCGACCACCTCCGCCTCGGGTGCCGGGGTTCCGGCGTGGGTGAGGGCGTCCAGTCGTGCGGCGAGTTCGGCCTTTAGTGCCGCGGTGGCGCTCGCCATGTACCCCTTCACATGGGCGGGCCGGGCGCCCTCCCCCGCCAGAAGATCCACAGTGAGCTCCGCAGCGCGGCGCAGCACCTCATCGAGCACCGGTTGCAGGTCGTCACGCGCGCCGACGACGCCCGACGAGGCAAGCGCGCGGGTCGCGCCGGCACGCAGATCAAACAGGCTGAATCGCCCCCCGCACGCGGTGGAGCGGGCATCCGCGTCCACCGCGGCGCGTGCCGCGAGCAGGGCGAGGTCGAGTTCGTCCAACGCGCCCGCACGCACCGACACGGCGACTCGAGACTCAAGGAGAGTGGGGTCGAGGGTGGCGAGTTCGTCGGTGATGAGGTGTTCCCAGGCCGTCTCGTCGATGGTGTCGGGCTTGTTCGGGCGGGCCTTCGCCCACGCCAGCCGGTCGATCTGATGCAGCTGATCCGGGCTCGGATCCTGACCGGGATGCTCGGCCCGCCACGCGGCGAGCAGCATCGCCCGGTTCGCCTCGATCTGCGTCGACCGCCGCGAGAGTGGCCGCACCACATGCGCCAGCTCGGCGATCTCGCCGTCGGCGTCCAGGGTGTAGCCGTGGCGGGCGAGCGCGTGCAACCAGTCCAGGTCGGTGCGGGCTGCGAGCTCCCCCTCCGCGTTGATAACGGTGTGCAGCTTCATCGCCACCCGGGAGTCCACGTTGGACCACTGCCCGTCCTGCCCCAGCACCTTCACGCTCAGCCACAGGTGCCGATGGACGTGGGGGTCCAGCGCACGGGAACGGCGGTGCTGCAACTCCACGACCTCGATCCGGTGCAGGGCTTCGCGGATGCGGCCGCCCGCGCCGCGGCGGGCGTTGAGCTCCGCCTGCCAGGTGGTGATGATCCGATCCCGGAGCCGGTCCTGCAGCGCCTCGAACGCCGCCGCCAGCTCCGGGTGGATGAGCGCGGCGACGCTGTACGACTTCGGCGCATTGATCGTGCCATCCAGAATCAGATCCGCGTCCGCGGAACGCAGATCCCGGCCCCGTCGCTCCCCCGTCACCGGGTCACAGCCATCCACCCACCGCCGCAAAGCCGTCTCGTCCAGCAGGTCCGTGCGGATCAGGCCGGCCTCGACCGTGAACCGTGTCACACCCGCCGAGTCATCGCGACCGTAGTCGGCGAGCGCGTCCACCCCGGCCGATCGCAGGTGCGAGTCGCACGACCCCTTCAGCGCGTACGAGATCGCCTGCCGAACCCCCTGCGATTCGACACCCCGCTTCCACCGCTCGAGGCCACCCCGCATTCCACCAGAGTAGACCCAAACTGCTTAACTGGAAATGACTTACACAGAAAGTGCCTGCGTGCATTCCGATTTCTTGGTCGCGCGCTTGCTCGTCCTTGGTCGCTCGTCGCTTGTCGCTCGTCGCTCGCTGCTCGTCGCTCATCGCGATCTTCGTCAGCGCGGGCTTCGTCCGGGAGTACAGCGTCCATGGGTTTGGAGCTGGCGTTCGCAAACGAAACCCTCATCGCGCACCTCATCGACCCGGCTATCCGCAACCGCAGTTGCCAGAGCTCCGCTCGCGCTGCCACCAACCTTTGGCGCCTCGATCAGCGACCGGCTTGCGGACCACCCAGCTGCGTCGAGAGCCGCGCCCAACGAGACGGCCGACAGTGGTGGAAGCTGCCTGCCACGGACGCGTCTCGCGCGTCGAGCGCAGCCGCTATCGCATCGTCCGCGGCGCTCGTGACCTTAGTCACTCGCGTTGCGGGTTTGCAGCTCAGCGACGATCCGCTCGCTCGCTGCCGCGATGCGTTCGAGTCGGCGCTCGTTCCTCTGGGCAATGTTCCAGTTCTTGTTCTCGTAGTCCTGCTCCGTCGCCGCATAACCGTACTGGTCGAGGTCGAGGATGAAGGTGTCCTCGTACCAACGGGGCTCTGGGCGTGCCGACCTCAACCCGAACCACCCGACAGATCTGGCGAGCGGGTCGCAGTAGCGTGCCGTCACTTCGAACCGTCGGGGGAGGCTGTCTGACTCGAGGAGGGTCGACGCGATGTCCACGTGCCAGCTCATGCGGCGTCCCGGTGCCACTTGCGGTATGACGAAGCTCCCGTCGAAGATCCGCTCAAGCCTGCCGAGGCGATCCTCTCGGGTCGACTCAGGCAGAGGGATCGACTTCAATGTGACATTCGTCGCGAGCTTCGTCGAGATGTTCTCGACTGCGATGAGAACGAGTAGCGACCTGAATTCGAAGTCGACCGCAAGGTACGGCCGCTCACGCTCCTCACGCTCGAGCAAGATGATTCGCAACTGGCTGAACGCCAGGATGGCCGCGACCAGCGCGACGGCGAAGGTCGTGAATGCCCAAAAAGCGGACCACTCGCCCGCCGTCGGCCACCAGTCATTCCAGAGACTCACTCTCACGCATCGCACGGTATCGCACCGGCTTCGGGCGCCGCCGAATCCGTTGTGTCCTCCGCTCCCTCAAGGTCACTGACGGCTGTCCTCAGTTGGGTGTTCGAAGCCCGGGAAGCATCGAGAGCTCGCCCGCCGCGTGAAGCGATGGGCGGGCCCTCGACTGCCCGAGTTGTTACTCGGGCCCGTCACCGGGCAGCGCTGACATTGGCGGGTTCCATGAACCGAGCGACCATCCGGTCACATCAGCGAGAGACCCGCGCCATGTCGGGAGGTTGACATCGGCGCCATTCAGCACGCGCACGTCGCGCATGTGGATGAATCGCCGAGCACGGCCGAGCAGGTCAGCCGCGTCGCGACGATTCCATTCCTCGAGAAAGTTATCCTGCATCTTGCCGTACCACTCGCCAAGGTTCTCGGCGGTCTGCCCGCCGCCGCTGGCCGTGAGGCTATCAACGACGCGTTCGATCCACTCGGCACGGCTGATGACGATGCCACTGATGACAGCACCATTCGATTGCAGAGTCATGCCGATCGCGCCGCTGCCCTCGTCGGCGAAACCGACGTACATGCTCAGCAGCAGGTCGAGGTAGCCATCCTTTGATGACAGGTCGTCGTCGGTGTACCCATCGGGGTCGTCGTCAAGGGGCCGCTGCTTTGCGGTCACCTCGGGCTCGGGCGGTTGGCCAAGGTCATCGGTCATGCGGTGAGCCTATCGGCGCGGTGCGAATTTCTATTCCCATGCGCTCGCCGGCGCGCGTAGCAGACCATCGATGTGCGATGAGCGACCCGTTTCCGATCGATCGGATCGCGGGCCCAGACTTGTTGCTCGCGCTACCTGGGCGCGCGCGACCACCGGCAATCGCGCGATGGAGCAACCGCGGAAGTGGCTAGCGAATGAAGCCGGCAGCTGCGAGATGAGCCACGCCGCTCGTCCTGGTCTGGGGCGGGACCACTTCCCTAAGAGACGCCACCGCGAGAATCGAAGAGCTCAGATTCATAGGCCGCCCCTTCCATTTGATCGATGGCTTCTTCTTCAGACGCTTACTGACGGCGCGCAGGTTGGTGAAGAGCAGAGCGATCATGCAAAGGAGAATTGTCACAGGCGTCCCGTCGCTGGGTTCGAACCAGCACCCCGACCCAGACCAGGACGAGCGGATGCCGACACCATAACAGGTGACCCGGATACAACTAGGGATGGATGGTCGCAGCGCGCCCATCTCGTTGGCGGACCCGTTTCCGTTCGACTCCGTCGAACGCCGAGTGCCCACCGGTCAGTCGCGAATCAGCGCGAGCAGCGATTCGAGATCGGCCGGGCCGGAGCTAGTCCACCAACGCTCTGAGATCGTCAGCAATCTGGGATGCGAAACGCGAATCGACTAGGACTAGACCGCGGCGACTGCAATTGTCTTTGACCTCACCGCTCACGTCATGTCCAACCTTGCCAACGATGCACACCACAATGGCGGTAGCGGGAAGACCGCCGATCACCTTCTTGAGATTCCTGGCTCGCTTGTTCTTCTCGCTCGGGATCCACTGAACGCGAGCCTCGTCGATCCCAAGCATCGCGTCGAGGCTCGCTACGACAGCTGGGTCGACTTGGCCGCCGACAATCAAAATTCGTCGCTCCAGAAACCACGCGGCCGCCTCTGCGCGGAGGTCTTCAGGGGTCGGGAGGTTTGGCCCAAGGTGGCTCGAAAGGCGGGCCGGAGGGGGAGGATCGCAACGAACGACGGAAGCGTCGCCCTCCCACAACGCGGCATCGGTGCCAAGGACGCTAGCCGCGTCGGTGCTCATCCCCGATAGGTCGTCCACCAAGATTTGCCGATGATCGGCGGACCCAAGGTACTCCGGATGGAGCGTGGCAGTCGAAAGAGCGACGTCGTGGAGCAACGGTTCACGGGTGAGCAGATCACCGATCACCCTGTGCGCAATCTGCGCGAGGGCTTTTGGCGTCCCCAGGGATTGCTCTCCATAGCCGTTCGCCAACCTAGTCCACGCCTGATGACCGAGGCGCACCCGATGATCGGTAACCCAATCCTGGAGCAGTTCGAGACCATTCTCATCCGCAACTCCCAGTGCTATCGACGGATCCAGGACGACCACTACTGTCACGCACGCTCCTTGGCCATGCGGGCGGCGACCGCGCGAACGATATGCCGGACGTCGGCCTCCTGCGCGTCGAAGAAGCCGTCCGGCCATTCGTCGAAGTCTCCGCCGGCAGTCAGCGCCAGGGGACGAACCTGCGTCGCTGCCCCTCTTCGCTCCGCATAGAGAACTTGAACGCGGTGCGGCTCAGTCCGCTCCTCGGCGATCCGTCGCCGCAAGCGAGTGATGAGGTATTCACTGTGAGTCTCGACCACGAATTGGACATCGCGCCGCGCGAAGAGGAAGAAGTCCGCGAGTTTCGATTGCACGCTCGGATGAAGGTGAAGTTCTGGCTGTTCCACCAACACGACGGAGTTGCGCTCAACAGAGAGACAGGCGACCAAGATCGGCAGCAGTTGACTTGCGCCGACGCCGATCATGGTTAGATCACGCTCTGTCCCGTCCACCCGAAGGTTGACTCCGCGTCCGAGCTTGCCAAGATCGAGCACTCGTATATGGTCACCGATGCCGAGATAGTCGCACCACATGGATGCCGCTTCCGGAAGCGTCGCCCTATGCGGGTGATCGTTCCAGTCATGAAATGCGGTAACGCGATCCTTCTCGCGTGTCAGGACTTCCGCGGTGAGTTCGCCTCGGATACCGACGGGAAGGGCGTCGACACGCTCGTCCCACGCCCCCTGGACCACGCGCGGCTCTTCGCGAAGCGGACCGAGATACTTTACGTGCCCGCCGAACTCCTCGATCGCTTCGGCGAACGACCCGAGCATCAACATACTTAGCGCGTATTCGCCGGCGAGCAGTTCCTCAATGAAGCCCTCCGCGCGATAGCGGTGTCCCACACTTCGCGAGAGGCCGAAGAAGGACCCGCGAACGCCCACCACCGCCCACTCGTTGGCTGCACGCCGACTTGCAGCACGGGCGATAAGCGCGTCTCGTTCGTCTTCGCTCAGCGAAGTCAAATCCTTCGGGGTCCACCAGGCGCTCACTCCCTGCGCCGACCTCTTCTCCTCGAGCTCAGCCTTGCCAATCTCCCGGAGATAGGGGCGGCGCGGAACGAGCGACGACAGTTCCTGCGCGACTTCGTAAGTCAGTCGCTCGCTCCCAACAAAGTCAGAAAGAGCTGCCGCGACGACTCTCTCGATGACACGTGGATCGAAGTGGAGTGCGAGCGAAGTTGGAGTCATCCCCACAAAGCCGACATACATCCGGTTGGGCGCTCGGCGACCACTCACCGTCGTTACGCGAAGAAAGGTGGCGCCCGAGTGTGCTGCTCCCTTTGACAGGCTTTCAACGTCTGCGGATCTCGTGCGCTCTGACGTCGCTGCAAACGACAAACTGCCGTTCGAATCGCAGATCTCAATCGCCGACGGCCGGAGTGAGACTCCATCGAGTGATGGCGCTAGCGACAGCGATACCTCGATCTGTTTGGGACGCGGTCCCTCGCTTGGCGAGCCCGCATCTATCTGCACCAAGAAACGAAGCTCCACGGCAGATTGACCCTCCCGCACGATATCGCGCGGCTCCCCCAGTCTGACGAGCGGACCATTCATGATGATCGCCCCGCCGCGAGTGACCGACTGCGCCACCATCAGGATCGACTGCAAGACGGAAGACTTGCCCGAGCTGTTGGCGCCCGCGAGCACGGTCAGGTGGGGTAGTGCAAGATCTGCCTGTCCGAGCGACTTGAAGTCGGCGACGCTCCAGGAGAGGATGCTGGCCATCGGGCTCCTACAACTTGTGTGGTGGGTCAGGGAGAGACTAGCGAAGGAGGGGACTCCCAGGAGCCACGGAAGAAACGGAACCGGGTCTAGACGCCCGGTTCGCGTCGATTTAACTGCCTTTGGGGTTACGGCATCCCGACATGATCGCGGGGGTGCCCACGCTCGTGATCACCGGTGGCTGGAATGCCGACTACGACCAAAGGTCTCTTAGCATTCGCACTTGCCGCCCATTAGGGCGCGCCGCTGGGACAAGACATTCCCCGTGTCCGCTAGATGTTGGATATGGGCAGTGCTGAACTGGCGGTGGAGCACCTCGAGGCCACCGGGGTGCAACTGGAAGATTGGCGCCAAGTCCTTCGACTTGCGAAGACGCACAGCGCCACCTTGGGGTTCCTTCCTGATTCCGCATTCGCGGATCGGCTCCGCAAGCGCACGCTAATCGCTGCCAAGGCGGACGGCCAAGTTATCGGATACTGCCTGTACGACTTACCGCGGGCGGGTCACATCAAGCTCGTCCACGTCTGCGTCGCCGACGATGCGCGAGGATTCGGAGCCGGAAAGGCGATGATCGACGCCGCTATCGCCCAAAACCCGACTGCGATTGGCGTCCTCGCATATTGCCGACGTGACTACCAGGGCCTAGACCGCTTCTGGGAATCCGCTGGCCTAGCCCCACGCGGTGAGAAGGCGGGGCGCGCGGTCGCAGGCTCGATCTTGTGCGCTTGGTGGAGACCGCTTGGCGCTCCTGACCTTCTCGAAGAAGCCGCCATGGGTGCTGGGCTGCCGCTCGTCGCATACGACACCAACGTGGTGTCGGATCTCTACGCTTCCCCGAGCGTGATCCGCCCTGACCGAGAGTCTTCGCTCGGCCTGCTTGCCGGCTGGCTTCAAGCCGCGATCGTTCCGGTCGTCTCACCGCGTGTGGATGTGGAACTGAACGCGATCTCGGATCGCAGCGAACGCGAGCTTCAGCGGGAGCGGTCACAAGAACTGATGCGGATTCGCTCGACCCGAGCTGACGATAACACTCTGCTGGAACAGTTGCTCGAAAAGGTGGGCGACTCTGCCCTCGCCAACGACGAGTCGCTGCGCAACGACTTCTGCCATCTCGTCGATGCGATAACTGCCGGAGCATCATTCGTCGTGACTAACGATGAGAACTTCATTGACGCCGCGAACAGTGCGCTGCCGGAAGATACCGGCGCGCGCGTCGTCCGCCCACATGAACTCGTGGCCACCATGCTCGAACGGCTGGAGCTCCCCACATTCCGGTCCCGCCTCATCGAATCGCTCGATCTGGAATGGCGTCCCGCGTCCGCATGGCCCGTGACGGAGCTGGCCGCCAAATTTGCGACGCACGAGACCCATGAGCGGACAACAGCGCTCGCTCGGCGGCTGCGGGCGGCGATCGCCCAACACCCGACGACAACGCGAGTCCTGTCCGACCCGTCGAGCCGCCCCCTAGCACTCGTCGCGGAGGTGCGCAGTGATCCAGCTCTGCAGGTCTCCCTCCTTCGGGTCAGTCGTGGCGAGTCCTCGACGACAATCGCGCTACAGCTAGCCCGGCACCTGCGGACCGTTGCACGACAGAACAACCTCACCACCGTGGAGGTCACCGACGCCCAGCGAGGTCCGGTGATTCAGGCGGCGCTTGCGCAGGACGGCTACGTGGGGAGTGACCTACCGCGGGCGACCTTGATCAACGATCTCGCTGGCGCGGAGAGCTACGAGTTGCCCGAAGTGTACGGTCAACCCGACCTGCGCGCGGTGCGCGAGCTTGAACGCAGATTCTGGCCCATGGTGATCATCGACCTCGCCGTGCCCACCTATGTGATCCCGGTGCAACCGGGGTTTGCCGAACTTCTCTTCGGCATCGATCGTGGCGCACTATGGAGCGACCGAAAACGGGGATTGGGCCTGTCGCGGGAGCATGTGTACTACAGCGGATCCAGCCGACCACTTCCTGAAGAGGGTTCCCGCATACTTTGGTACGTGACCAGCGACCGCAGCGGAACCATCCGGAAGGTGATGGCCCACTCGCGAACGCTTGGCGTAGCCCGACTGCCTGCCGAGGCGGCGCACCGCGCGAACGCCCACGTCGGAGTCTTTACGCTTCGGCACATCGAGGGCGCGGCTGACCGAACCGGGATGGTGACTGTCGTACGGTTCGAGGACACTGAACTCTTGGAACACCCCGTGGGCGGTAGAGAGTTGGAAGAACTGATGATGAGGCACGACGTGAAGCATCCCCTCATGTCTATACGCCGGGTGGACCCGCAGTTCTTCGACAGCGTTCTCCGACGACAGAACTTTGGAGCCCCATGACCGCCGTTCTACTGTCGGTACGTCCCCGGTATGCGCACGCACTCTTGGCTGGCACCAAGACTGCCGAGGTCCGGCGACGGTTCCCACACCAGCCGCGCGGGACGATTCTCTATCTCTATTCCAGTTCGCCCGAGAGAGCGATCCTGGGCACCGTCCGGCTCCATGCGATCGACCGCCCCAGCGCAGACCGGGTCTGGCATCTGTACAGAGATCAGATCGAGATCGAGGAAGCCGCACTGGATGACTACCTCTCAGACCTCGATTCGGCTGCGATCCTGCGCGTCAACGATTCCCGTCGGTGGAGGCATCCGGTGCCTCTACGCGACGTGCGCGCACGCCTGGGCATCGAGCCGCCACAGAGCTTTCGCTATCTAACAGACGAGCACGTCAAGACCCTTGGGGCACTGCGCTCGCACCAAGCACAAGTTTCCTTGTACTCCGTGGTCGGCGCTTAGAAGGCGGTCTTGTGGCGCGTGAAGGGGTCCCGCTCGCGCATCGTTGATTCACCGATCACGTCGTCGAACGTTGGATTCTCGCAACGACGGCTGCTTAACCGAGGTCAGGATTTGGCTGAACGCGCGCCGGCGGCCCCGCTTTCGATCTGCGCCCGCTTGGGGATCGCTGGGTTCTCTCGTTCTCGCTTCAGTCCGCTACAGGCCGATTCTGGCGCAGCAGATCGACAACACACAAGCGAATCGACGAAGCACAGATCGAGGCCAGTTTGAGGGCTATCGACAGGGCGGATGCTGAAGCAGTTGTTACCAGCCACGTAGCTTTGGCGGCGCGCATTCGGCGGTTGTGGGAATGCATTGGCCAACGCAGAGTTGTGCACGAATACGACTGGCGCGTCGCTCCCGCAGTGCGGCAGTATTCCAATCAGCTCATTCGAGAGGACGAACATGCCGCAGCCACAGAGCGACCCGAAAGCAATGTTCCAGTGCAAGCACTGCGGAGGATGGCACGGAGGGTTGAGGTCGACCACGGTCTGCCCCGAGTGCTACGACAAGGGCAAGCGCTAATCAACGCCGCTTCCTCGAGGTGAGCCACCTGGGCTCGCAGCGCGTGGGCTTCGTGTGCGGCCTCGAGCCAGAGGTCGATGAGCGTTATCATGTTCGGGCGATTCGATCGATCTGGTCGGGGCGAAACCCGCTCCAGTGGTCGTGCTCGTCGACGACAACCACGGGGGCTTCGGTGTAACCGAGCTCGGCGACGACATACTCGCGCGCGGCAGGCTGCTCCCGGATGTCGACCTCGGTGAAGGGCACGCCCTTGCGGGTCAGGACGTCCTTGGTGAGCTTGCAACGTTGGCAGCTGGGCCCGGTCGTGTAAACGGTGACCGCGTTCATGGCGATTCCTTTCCGTGGATGCTGCGGGGTTTGGACCTGGGGTGGGCATCCGTCCCCGGACGCCCACCCCAGGTCGGGCTACTCGGCGAGGTTCTCGTCGGTGAGCATCGCGGCGATGCGTTCGACGGGACACAGCGTGTAGCCCCAGACGGCGAGAGTGCGCAGGTACCAGGAGGTGTCCGGGCCGGGTGACCGCCACGTGTTGCGGCTGGTGTTCTGCTCGATGCCGCCCATCACGACCGCGAGGCTCACGTGCACGGCCCGGTTCGGGTGCGCCGTCAGGTACTCGGCGATCTGGTCGCCGTAGTCCGTGCCGTCCACCCCGAGGAGGACCTTCGCCGTAGTGGAGCCTCGGGTGAGGCCGTCGGCGATCTTCCACCGCGCACCGGTGAGGGCTTCAGCGATCACAATCTGCGCATCCTTCGGTGCGGTCTTGCGGGCGAGGAACTGAGTGAGCCACTCGCGGCGCACCGTCTCGGCGGCATCCCATTCCTTGTTGTGGGCGATCAGTTCCTTCCGCTCCGCCTTCTGCTCGTCCGTCATCGGCCCCGACTGCGCACCACCATTTCCGTAGCCCGACTCTTGGTGGACGGTGTACCCGAGGGCTGCGGGGTCGTCGACGAAGTACTCGGCTCGCGCCTCTCCCCCGTAGTACGTCGCGACGTACACGGCAACGCCGGGCTTGCCTTGGATGGTGTCGGCGTCGACGGGTTCGTCGTCGGCAGTGCGAAGCATCCGCACCCGGTACGGGGCGGTGCTGTAGTCGCTGGGCCGTTCGTCGAGGATCCGGTGCCCCTTGGCGGCTTCCTCCTGCTTGACCTTGTCCTTCGCCTCCCGTGCGACGCGGTCCTGCCGTGCCCGCTCGACCGCGACCGGGAAGTACCCGGGATCCGCGGCCGCGACCTCGGTCAGTTCTGCGACGGTGTCGGTGTCGTCGTCGTCGTCGAACTCCAGCAGGATCGCCGCCTGATCCAACGTCAACCCGCCCTCACTGACCGCACCCGTCGCCGTGGTGCTCTGGGCGACGGCCAGGCCGGTCTTTACCCGGTCGCGCTTAGTGCCGGTGCGCTTGGCGATCGCCGTCGCGGAGAGCCCTTCGAGTTCGAGGGCGCGCCAGGCTTGGATGCGGTCGGCGTCGGTGAGTGCTTCGCGCTGGTCGTTCTCGACCAACTGCTCCACGATCCGCCGCGCTGTGTCGTCACCCCCTGCGTCGACGACGTAGACGGGGATCGTGGCGATGCCGGCCTCCACTGCGGCGAGGGTCCGGCGTTGTCCAGCGCGAACGTGCACTCCCCCGTCCTGGTCTCGCCAGGCCAGCAGCGGGGTGAGGACCCCGACCTGTCGGATGCTGTCCACGAACCCGGGATCGAGTGGTGCGGTGGTGCGCACGTTGGTCTCGACGATGAGCGTGCGGGGGTCGATGTGCTCGACGGTCCCGGTGGGGGTGGTGTTGATGGTCATGTCCTTCTCCCTGTCGTTGTTTGCCGTGAAGGCACGGAGTGCCTGTCAGGGAGCGCGCCGCGGAGTGCAACCCGGAGGGCGGAGAGGGAGAGAGTTTCGGCGCGAAGTAAGGGAGCTTGCGACCGCGTGCCGAAAGTCTTGGAGGAGCCGGCAGCGTCAGCTGCTTGCGCGCAGCGGCACCGACCGTAGACTGCCGCAGGCTTCACGGCGAACAACGCCCGCGGACGCGGGCGGGCAGCACAGCCAGCCGCCCGCGGCTGACCGATCGGCACACGGCGATCAGCACCAAAAGATGTGGCACACCCTTTTTGGAGCACTCGGTACGATGGGCGTCGAGGAGGGTCGATGCCCGGAGCGACCTCGCCATGGCGAGTCAACGATGTGGTCACCTACGACCGGGTGCGCGACGCCGCCACGACGCTGTCCGCGCTGCTGCTCACCATCGCAAACGATGGCGGTGCCGTGGTGGAGCCGGCGCGGGTCGAGCTGGCGGACTGGCGTCGCGAGGTGGCGGCGGTTGACGGGTATGACCGGGCGGCGGTGACCGATCTCGCCGAGCGGATCGACCGGCGCATCCGTGAGCTCGAGGGGTCAGCGTGAGCACGACCGTCCTGGACGACGATGTACGCGACGAGATCCTGCGTCGCGACATCCTGCCGCTGTACTTCCCCGGCCAGGGCGGAAGCCCGGCGCCGACGTTCACCCTGCTCGCCGGGCAACCCGGCGCCGGGCGTAGTCGCGTGACCTTGCCCGCGGGCGGCGAATCGGACGCCGAGGTGGTGGTGCTGAACGGTGCCGAGCTTCGGGCGTTCCATCCCGCCTTCCTCGGACCGGACGTGGGGGCGACGGAGGTCGCGCAGGCAGTTGCCGGGTGGCTGAGAGGGTGCATCCGGTATGCCCGTGAACACCACCGCTCGATCGTGTTGGAGGGGTCGTTCGGCAACGTGCCGGCGGCGGTCGGCACCGCGGAACGGTTCGCGGCGGAGGGGTTCACGACCCAACTGGTGGTGGTGGGGTCGACGCGGGCGGAGAGTCTGCTGTCGGTGACCTCTGGCTATCTCCGGGATGTGCAGGCGCGACGCAGGTCGACGCTAGTCCGCAGCGTTGACCACGACGATGCGTTCCACGCCGCGCGCCGGCTGGTGGAGTCGGTGGAGCAGTCAGGATGGGTGGACCGGGCAACGGTGGTCGCCCGCGATGGGCGGAACATGTTCGACGCGACCCGCACAGAGCCAGGGTTCGCCGGCGCGAGGGCGGCGTTGGTGGCGGCGCAGTCGACGCAGATGGGTCGGTTCGATGCGACCCAGTGGCTGAGCGAGCTGCACCACGTCACCGATTACGCTGGCAGCCTGCGGTCGATGCCGGACGGGATCGGTGAGCTGCTGGTGGACTTGCACGAGACGGCGCTGCGGGAGGTGATCCCACAGCTGCACATCCCGGTCGGCGGGAAGTTCGCGACCGCGATCGAGCAGAAGACGGTCGCCGCCCTTGTCAGCCTCCGGCAAACCGTGACCCCGGCGATGGGGCCGATCGATATCGCCGCGCCGGTGATCGTGCCGGGTGGTCCGGAGCGTGGGGGCGTGTCGCGGTGACCCGCCTCGTCGGCTACACCCGCCAGCTCGCCGTCGAGCTCGACCCGGCCGCCGGCGTGGCGGCGTTGACGACAGCGGGGGTGGTGCGGGTGTTCGTGGACGACGGCCTCGCGGATCCTCGCGAACGCCCGGGCTTGACCGAGTGCCTGGCGTTCCTCCAGGCGGGCGATGTATTGGTGGTGCCGAGCGCCGCGCACCTATCGCACGCCGTCACCCATTTCGTCACCACGATCACCGCACTGGACACGCAGGGTGTGGGGTTCCGTTCGCTCACCGAGCCGGCGCTGTGTACCGGCGCGGACCAGGCTGTTGACCCGGCTCGGGTGCTGGCGGCGGTGGAGGGGTTGCGGCGCCGGCTGGTCAGCCTGCGGACCCGGGCGGGGATGGCGTCGGCGTCGGCCGCCGGGAAGCGCCCGGGGCGGCCGACGGTGATGACGCCGGAGAAGGTGGCGATGGCGTTGGAGCTGCGTAACCTGGATCGGCCGATCACTCACATCGCGCGGGTGCTCGGGGTGAGCGCCAACTCGGTGCAGCGCGCACTCGCCCCGCTCCCCCGACACCCCGATCCGGCAAGTTAGCGGTCCACGCCCGACAGCTGCGGGTGGCTGTCGAGGTCGAGCCAGCCACGGACGATCTCTTCGTGGCCGCGGTCGTCTTCCCAGTCGGGTTCGGTGAGCGCCCACCGGTGCATCAGCCTCGCCGCGGTGTGGGTGTGCCTGCCGGCGTCGAGCACCTCCGCGAGCGCTTCCGCTTCGGGGAACTGCAGGCTGCACACCAGCTGGTCATCGTGGCCGGCGAGTCGCTGATCGATGATGTCGGCGAGCCGGTCGATGGTCTCCTCGAGCCGGTCCCACGCGACGATGCTGTCCGGGTGCGCTCCAGCCGCCTGGTGGATGGGGGACGTCGTAGTCGTGTTCATGATGGTTCCTCGTTTCGTGACTTCTGTGGTGCCTTTCTTGGCAGTGGCGTCGTGTGCGACCGGAGGGCGTGCAGTGCCGGGACCGTGGAATACCGGAGCCCCGGAGCCCTGGCGGAGGGGTGAGGCTATGCCGCGAAAGCCCGGAACGGAACGCCTGGAGGGAGCTACGATGAGCGGCCAGGAAAGACCCCCACCGCCCGCGATCCGGCCGCTCGCCCATCAGAGACTCCCGACTCGGCTGATCAGCCTGCTGGCGGCATTGAGGTCGCGAGGCCGGCGGCGAGCACCGCCACGACCGCGATGCAGACGACGGCGGCGGTGGCGGTGCGGGCCGCCTGGATCGGGTGCCCGCGGATCAGTTGGCCGGCCGCGACGGGGAGCAGCAGCACCGCGAGGGTGGAGGCGATCACAGTGGCCGCGAGCGCGGGCAGCAGCTGGGTGGGGATGTTCATGGTGGTTCCGTTCTGGCTCACGGTGGTGGGCCTAGAGGTTGTCGAAGCTGGTGTCGCCGCTCAGCGCGGCGAGGTGGCGGATGAAGGCTTGCCGGTCCGCGGTCGGCGTAGTGATCAGCGTCTGGACTGTGGTGCGGAGATCGGCGAGCTCGTCGGTGGGGAGTCCGGCGAGTGGGGCGAGGCACCAGTCGAGGTCTTCGGTGATGGTCCAGCCGGGTTCGTCGACGTCCTTGTGGGGGTGCCACATGAAGGCGCAGATCGCGACCCGGTACAGGGTGGCCTCTGCTTCGGCGGGGTCGAGCATGATGGTCTCTCCGGTCGGGGTGGTGGTCATCGGTTCATTCCCATCGTGGTGTTCGGGTTCAGCATCGGGTGTGGCGCGGCGGCGTCGGGGTCGAGGTGGTGTCGGTGCCGTGGGGGGTCGCGGTGGCGGAGTCGGTCGTTGACCTGTTTGCCGATCGCGTCCATGCGGGCGTCTTCGATCGCCTGCCGTTGTTCTCGGCGCGTCGGCCGCTGGGCGGCGAGCCACCGCCGCGCCACGGCGATCTGGCTGCGGCTGGCGTAGCTCCCGTCGGTGGCGAGGGTGTGTTCGATCCGGGCACGCTGGCTGTCGCGTTCGAACGCCGCGACCAGCTCCGGTGGTGTCGGCTGCAGCAACTCCACAGGAGACGCCGGGATCTCCCGTATCGCGGCGATCTCCTCAGCTGTCCGGGCCCGGGCGAAGAACGCGTCGGCAGCCGCGGTGTTGGCACGACGCTCCACGGCGCTGGTCGAACGGATCCGGCGCGGCGGGAGCCCTGCATCCCGGCGACGCTTCTCGCGTTCCTTCCATGCCCGGTTGCCCGCGAGCACCTTCTCGCGGTTCTCGGCGTAGTAGGCCCGCTTCTTCGCCTTCAGCTCGTCGGCATGTGCGGCGTAGTACGCGCGTGCGGCGGCGCGTTTCGGTCCCGGGTTCTCGCGATGCTGGGCACGGAGCTTTGCGTTGTACTCGTCCTTGTGGGTCTCCCACCAGCGTCGCTGCGCCTTGGCGCGCATCGCCCGGTACTCGTCCGGGTCCTCCGCGCGTTTGCGGGCCTGCCACTGCCTTGTGTACTCGTGGTGCTCGGCCTTGTGTGCCTCGTAGTACTTCTTCGAGCTCGTCCGCTTCGCCTGTCGGCGTCGCTGTTCGGCCGCCCTCCGCGCGGTGTATCCCTTCATGTAGGCACGCTTCTGCGCGGCCACTTCCTCACTGTGCTCTGCGTTGTAAGCGGCGCGGTACGCGCGGATGTGTTCCTGATTGCGCTGCCGCCACGCCCGCTGACGCTCCCGGATGCGCTCGGCGTTGCGCTCGCGATAGGCGCGGCGCCGCTCCCGATCCCGTTCACCTCCGATGGCGCGCTCCTCCCCCGGATCCCCCTCCCGCCGCAGGCTCATCGCAGCGCCCCTCGTGGAGCGAGGACGACGCCGGGAGGTTCGGAATCCGGAACTCCCGGAGTTTCACGCTGTGGAAGTCCGGGAGTCGGATTAGCCCGCGGGGTCAGGTTGTCACCGCACGTGCTGTCGCAGGTCGCGGTCGAGGTCGCCGGATCTCCGAGATCTGTGAGTGCGGAAGTCACGGAGTTCCGGAGTTCGTCCTCCGTCGAGCCGCGCAGCTTCTCGGCGTGAGCGAGGAGCAGATCGATCGCCACCCGGATGAGGGTGTTCTCCGTGATGCGCTCCGCCTTGAATCGACGGCGCCTCATCACCGCGTCGGCCAGCGCGGCGAGTGCGGTGAGCTGATCGCCGCGGACCCGCGCATCCTTCCGCGACAACCGGGCGAACATCGGCACCGGCGCCTCGGCTGGCGCCACCTCCGCCGCCACACGCGCTCGTACGTCGCTGAGCCTGCCGGCGAGATCGATCTTGGCCATCGTCACCACGTTCCCGCGAGCTCTGGCGAGAGCAGCTGCTCGAGCTCGCGTCCGATGGCGGCGATGTCCGCGATGGGTCCTTCGGTGCGCCGGTTGCGCCGCAGAGTCGTCACCAGCTGACCCAGCACGGGGGCGTCCGCCTGTACCTTGTACTGCCGTAGATACGATTCCAGCCGCGGCACCCCGAGATCGGAGTCCAGCAGCCGCTGCCAGGTCTCCAGTTGGTTCGGCACGCGCGGGTCGATCCGGTTCAGCACCACCCCGTGGCGCAGCTGGCGCGGTTCGATCAACCGGCTCAGCGTGCGTAGCGTGGGTTCCACGGCGAGCGGTTCGGGCGTGACTGGCACGAGCGCGTAGTCGGCGGCATCCAGCACCGTCTCCAGTACAGCGGTGTCCTCGAGACTGCCGGGCGTGTCCACCAGTACCAACTCGTAGTCGGCACGTAGTTCTCTCAGGCGGCTCAGCATGTTGGGGTGTTGGCTGCCGGCGAAGTCGAACGGCATGCGGTCGCTGGCGTTCTCTGCCCACCACACCGTCGACTGCTGCCGGTCCACATCGACCACCAGCACTCGATGCCGGCGCGACAACTCCGCGGCCACCTGCATGGTGACGGTCGTCTTGCCGACACCGCCTTTCTGGTTGGCAACGGCGACAATCGCCATCGCGATTGAGCCGTTGTTAGCCCGGTGAGTGTCGAGCTCAGTCATTGGGATCGCCGCCTCGCTCGAGGCCTTCGAACCACGCCTCGAGGTCGTCGAACGGGTACAGGATGATCCGCCCGACCTTGTAGTAGGGCGGCCCAGTCTTCTTGTACCGCCATTCCGCCAGCAGCTTCAGCTTCAAGCCCGGAATCAACGCGATCACGTCATTCGGGGTCAGAAGCCGCTTGTTGAGCACCGGCTCTGCCGGGTTCGCCGTTGTCGCCATCTCTCACTCCTTCTGCGGAACTATCAGCCTGTTCAGCAGTAGTACACTCCTAAACCGTATACTTCGCAAGGGGTATCTGCGGAATGCAGGAGCAGTAAGGCAAACTGAGGGAGTGAAGGTCGACGTGAAGACTCTCGACGGCGCGACGATGTCGGCAGAGTGGGCTACCCATCCGGTCGGCTCCGCGCTGCATATCGCTCCCGCATTCGTCGCCACTGCGGTGGACGAATCCAGCGGTGTCGAAACGACTATCGAGGCGCACTACAAGCTGCATCGAGGGCGATACGTGATCACCAGAATCATCAACCGTGCGATCGCCGACGACTTCAACGAAGACCGCCTCAAGCACACGGCACCTCAGGCGATCGTGCAGACCGCCATCCCTCGCTGCATTGCGCTCCAGCTCGACGACAGCCCAGACGCGGGCTGGACGACCGTCGCAGACCTCACCAGCCTCGACGGCCGGATCATCCCCCCTTGGATGGCACAAGCTGTGGTCAAGCGAGGCGTCAAGGACGAGCGGTGGGAGGTCATTGAGATCCTCTATGGCACCGCTGCCCTCGCCGACCTGCCACCGGTCAAGCTGATCGCGGCCGAGCTCGATGTTCCTGAGCGCACCGCCTCCGACTGGATCCAGAAGGCTCGAGCGGCGGGATGGCTCGCCGGGCTCTCCTCGAACGTCGGCCGTCCGGCCAATGGGTAGCGTCAGCCCCTACGCCACCAGCCAGGGCAAGCGATACCGAGTCCGCTATCGCCGACCGAACGGCACCCAGACGGACAAGCGGGGCTTCAAGACCAAGCGCGACGCGGAGCTGTTTCTCTCCACCGTCGAACTGTCCAAGGCCAAGGGAGAGTATGTCGACCTCAGCGCCGCAGACGTGCCACTCGGTACAGCGGGCGCCAGATGGGTTCACGCACGCGAGCAACTCCTCAAGCCATCGACATTCCATTCCCTCGAGTCGTCATGGCGCATCCACGTCGAACCCAAGTGGGGCAACCGCAGCCTGTCGAAGATTCGCCACTCCGAGGTTCAGGACTGGGTCTCCGAGATGGCGCGAACGCAAAGCGCGACCAACGTGCTGCGAGCTCACGGCATACTGTCGGGGATTCTCGATGCCGCGGTCAAAGACCGAACCCTCCCGAGCAACGCCGCCCGCGATGTCGCCCTGCCGCGAAAGGGCACGAAGCGGAAGGCGTATCTCACCCACCGGCAGGTCGAGCTCCTCGCGTCCACGGCCAGGGAACCCGACCTGGTCCGCTTCCTTGCGTACACGGGAGTGAGATGGGGCGAAGCAACAGGACTCCGTGTGCGCCATTTAGACCTCCCACGACGGCGCGCACGCGTCGAAGAAAACGCCGTCATGGTGGGCACCAACGTCATCATCGGCACTCCGAAGTCCCACAAGCACCGATCCGTACCTATCCCGCCGTTTCTCCTCGAGACGCTGATGCTGCGCGCGCGAACGCGCGGCAGGGACGACTTTGCCTTCGGCGACGGGGCACATCCGCTGCGCCTCCCGAACTCAAAAGATGGATGGTTCGCCTCGGCCGTTCGACGCGCTCAGGGGATGGACCCCGAGCTTCCGCGAGTGACACCGCATGATCTGCGCCACACCGCGGCCTCCCTCGCCATCAGCGCGGGTGCGAATGTCAAAGCAGTGCAACGCATGCTCGGGCACGCGAGCGCCGCGGTCACTCTCGACATCTACAGCGATCTGTTCGACGACGACCTGGACGACGTATCCGACGCTCTTGATCGCGCCCGCACTCTCAGCCTGATCGAAGACACGTCGGAAGACGCGTAGGCCTGCTGATCGGCTTCTCATCGACGGCTGTTCGGGTCACTCTGAAGCCGGCCCGGACTGCCGCGTTCCCATTCAAGTGTGGGCAAACTGTGGGCACGGCGCTCGGGCGCGATATGACGAAAGCCCCGCGATCCCAATGTTTCCATGGGTTCGCGGGGCTTCGACGATGGCGGTGACGGTGGGATTTGAACCCACGGTAGGGGGTTACCCTACACAACTTTTCGAGAGTTGCACCTTCGGCCGCTCGGACACGTCACCGCCGACAAGCTTACGACACGCGGGCGGATGCCGCGAATCGGCGCCGAAGCTCGGCTAGGGCCGCGTCGAAACCGGCCTACGCGTCGAGGAAGGCCTCGTGGTGATACCCCTCGGGGTCGAGCACCGCGACCGTCGACTCGGGAACCTCGAGGAAGACGCCGGGAAGGTCATTGAGCGGCTCCGACACGACGACCTGCGCGTGATCGCCGAAGAGCGAGAGACGGTCGGCATCCGGGTACATGGTCCGGATGGTGGGGACGTCAGCCGAGTGGAACAGCGAACGGGACCGCCCCTGCGACGAGTAGCGGAACGCCCACAGCGTCTCGCCGTCCGACACGGCGAGCGTGCCCTGCATGGGGAACTGCACGCCGGCGGCGTGGCCTGCCCCCTCCACGCGGCGGATGGCGGCTCCGACCGCGCCGATCGGGTCATCGGCGAGACCGAGGGTCAGCGCGAGGTGGAAGAGCACCTCGGTGTCTGTCGTGCCCTGCATGAGCGGGTACAGCGACGGGTCCACGGCGAGCGCGAGCTCCCGCTTGATCAGGCCGAAATGCGAGATCGCGCCGTTATGCATGAACAGCCAGTTGTCGTGGCGGAACGGGTGGCAGTTCGTCTGCTGGATCGGCGGGCCCGCGGCCGCACGCACGTGCGCGAAGAACAACGGGCTCACGACGGCCCGGCTGATCTCGCGCAGGTTCTGGTCGTTCCACGCCGGCTCGATGCTGCGGAAGACGGACGGATGCCGCGGCACGACGGCATCCGCATCCGCGACGGGATACCAGCCGAACCCGAAGCCGTCGCCGTTCACCGTCTCGGCACCGAGCGGCGAGTTCTGCGCCATCGCGACGACCGAGTGCTGCGCGTCGAGGATGAGGGCGGCCGGCTGGAGCGGCTCCCCCGTGTAGGCCAGCCAGCGGCACATCGCAGCTCCCGAGGTCGTCCGTCGACACCGCGGCGCGGCGCTGCCGCCATAGTAGGGCGGTGCGGTCCCGGCCGATACCCGCATCCGCCGAAGCGGCCCTCGGTGTCGTCGGCCGGGTCTAGCGTGGGCTGGTGACCGATCATCAGCCCGCCTCCGGCACGTCGGCGCCGGTCGGCCGCATGACCACCATCCAGCGCTCGGTGCTGTGGATCGCCGTGCTCGGGTCGTTCGTCGCCTTCCTCGACGGCACGATCGTGAACGTCGCCCTCCCCTCGATCAGCGAGGAGCTGGGCGGCGGCATCACGACGCAGCAGTGGGTCGTCGACGCCTACCTCATCACGCTCGGCGCCCTCATCCTCGTTGCAGGCTCGGTCAGCGACGCGTACGGGCGCGTGCTCGTCCTGCGCATCGGGCTCATCGGCTTCGGCATCGCCTCGGTCGCGATCGCGGCGGCACCGACGGCCGAGTTCCTCATCGTCGCCCGGGCGGTCCAGGGCGCGGCGGGCGCGTTCCTCGTCCCCAGCTCGCTCGCACTCATCACGTCGAACTTCACCGGTGCCGCGCAGAGCCGCGCCATCGGCATCTGGACCGCGATGACGACATCCGCGATGATCGTCGGCCCGCTCATCGGCGGCGTGCTCGTCGACCTCGTGTCGTGGCGGCTCGCGTTCCTCATCAACGTGGTGCCGATCGCCGTGACCCTCGTGCTCCTGGCCCGCGGCGGCTTCCGCGACACCCGGCATCCGGGAGCATCGATCGACTGGATCGGCGCAGCGCTGTGCACACTCGGCCTCGGCGGGATGGTCTATGCCCTCATCGAGCAGCCCAACCTCGGCTGGGGCTCCCCCGTCATCTGGCTGACGCTCGTGCTCGGCGCCGGCATGTTCGCGGCGTTCATCCTCCGTCAGCGCACCACGCGCCACCCGATCCTGCCGCTGGACCTCTTCCGGGTGCGCAATTTCTGGACAGGCAATGTGGCGACCGCGTTCATCTACGGGGCGCTCGCCCTCAACGGCCTCGTCGTGGTCGTCTACCTCCAGGAGGGCGCCGGGCTGCCGGCTACTCTCGCCGGGCTCGCGAGCCTGCCGATGACCATCCTCATGATCCTGTTCAGCTCCCGTGTCGGTGCGCTCAGCGGCAGGTGGGGTCCGCGGTTCTTCATGACCGTCGGCCCGATCACAATGGGCGTCGGCGCCCTGCTGCTCCTCACGACGACCACCGAGTTCTCGTACTGGTGGCAGATCCTGCCGAGCATGATCGTGATGGGCGCCGGCCTCGCCCTCACCGTCGCGCCGCTGACTTCGGCGATCCTCGGCGCGATCGAGCCCGAGCGGTCCGGCATCGCGTCCGCCGTCAACAACGCCGTCGCGCGCGTCGCCGGACTCATCGCCGTCGCCCTGCTCGCCACCATCGTGGGCGGCAGCCTCGACATCGACGGCTTCCACCGCGCGGCGATCGTCACCGCGGCGCTCATGATCGCGGGCGGCGTCACGTCGTTCCTCGGCATCCGCAATCCGGAGCGCACGACCGCCGCCTGACGCTCACCGTGAGGACGACGGATGCCGCCACCCGGCGGTGGGAGTGGGCGTAGGCATCGCCCCCCTGCAAGACTGGCCCCATGGCCGTCATCGAGAACTCGAAAGTCACCATCGTCGGAGCCGGCAGCGTCGGTTCGAGCGCCGCGTACGCGGCGCTGATCCGCGGCTCCGCCCGCCATGTCGCCCTCTATGACATCGCCACGCAGAAGGTGGAGGCCGAGGTCCTCGACCTCGCGCACGGCACGCAGTTCACCGGTTCGAGCGACATCATCGGCGGCAGCGACCTCTCGGTCGTCGAGGGTTCGCATGTGGTGGTCATCACGGCCGGCGCCAAGCAGGACCCCGGTCAGACGCGCATCGAGCTCGCTGGCGTCAACGCCCGCATCATGAAGACGATGATGCCCCAGCTGCTCAGCGTCGCGCCGGACGCGATCTACGTCATCGTGACCAACCCGTGCGACGTGCTCACCGTGCTGGCGCAGGAAGACACGGGGCTGCCGTCCGAGCGCATCTTCGCGTCCGGAACCGTGCTCGACACCTCCCGTCTGCGGTGGAAGCTCGCCGAGCGCGCGGGCGTCTCGACGTCGAGCGTGCACGCCTACATCGTCGGCGAGCACGGCGACACCGAGTTCCCGCTGTGGTCGAAGGCGACGATCGGCACCGTCCCGATCCTGGAATGGGTGACGCCCCGCGGCGACCGGCTGACCGTCGACGAGCTCGACCAGATCGCCATCGACGTGCGCGACGCGGCCTACAAGGTCATCCAGGGCAAGGGAGCGACGAACTACGCGATCGGCCTGTCCAGCGCTCGCATCATCGAGGCGATCCTCAACGACGAGCGCGCGGTCATGCCCGTCTCACCGGTGCTGCGCGACTTCCACGGCGTCGACGGAGTGGCGCTCTCGGTGCCGTCGATCGTGAGCGCGGCCGGCGCGGTGCCGGTCCGCGAGACGCAGTTCGACCCGCACGAGCTCGAGCTGTTCCATGCCTCCGCCGATGCGCTGAAGCAGGTCGCCGACTCGCTGCGCTGACCGGCGCCGCCGGCGTGTGCGGACCAGCCGCGACTCGCGACATCCGTCGACGCATCGGAGCAGCCGACCGGCGCCGCCCGCGCCCGGCCCGCCGCCCGGGTCATGTCGTGCCCTCGCCGTACGCTGGCCACATGCCCGCTGCCAGACGCCCGACGCAGACCGCGCCCTACCGTTGCACCGAGTGCGGCTGGACCACCCTCAAGTGGGTCGGGCGCTGCGGCGAGTGCCAGCAGTGGGGCACGGTGGTCGAGGCCGCTGAGCAGACCGGGATCCTGCGCTCGATCACCCCGGTCTCGCCGGGCGCGGCGCGGGCGGCGCAGCCGATCACCCGCATCGACACGTCCGATGCTCCCCGGCGCACGAGCGGGGTCGGCGAGTTCGACCGCGTGCTCGGTGGCGGACTCGTGCCGGGTGCCGCGATCCTGCTGTCGGGCGAGCCCGGGGTCGGCAAGTCCACGCTGCTGCTCGAGGTCGCAGCCCGGTCGGCGAACGCCGGGCGTCGTGTGCTGTACGCGAGCGCTGAGGAGTCGACGGCCCAGGTGCGCCTGCGCGCCGAGCGCACCGGCGCGCTGCACGACGAGCTGTACCTCGCGAGCGAGACCGATCTCGCGACGATCCTGGGGCACGTCGACGAGGTGGCACCGGACCTGCTGATCGTCGACTCGGTGCAGACCGTGTCGTCGGCACTGTCGGAGGGTATGGCGGGCCACCCGTCGCAGGTGCGCGAGGTCGCCGCGACGCTCATCCGCGTCGCGAAGGAGCGCGGGCTGCCGACGATCATCGTCGGTCACGTCACGAAGGACGGCTCGATCGCGGGGCCCCGTATCCTCGAGCACCTGGTCGACGTGGTGTGCCAGTTCGAGGGGGATCGGCAGACGTCGCTGCGCTTCGTCCGTGCGCTCAAGAATCGCTTCGGTCCGACCGACGAGGTCGGCTGCTTCGACATGACGGGCGCCGGCATCGCCGAGGTGCCCGATCCGAGCGCCCTGTTCCTGGGGCACGGCAGCACCGAGCCGGGCACGTGCGTATCCATCGCGCTCGAGGGACGTCGAGCCCTGCCGGTCGAGGTGCAGGCGCTGACGATCGACAGCAAGTCGCCCAACCCCCGCCGTATCGTCAACGGCGTCGACGCGGCGCGTGTCGCCACGGTGCTCGCCGTGCTCGAGAAGCGCGTCGACATCAAGACCTCCGACAAGGACGTCTATGTCTCCACCGTCGGCGGCGTGCGGTTCGTCGAGCCGGCGGCCGACCTCGCCATCGCGCTCGCGGTCGCCGGAGCGGTCAAGGGCTGGAACATCCCGCGGCACATCGCCGCCGTCGGCGAGCTGAGTCTCGCAGGCGAGATCCGGCCTGTCACGCAGGCCGCACAGCGCCGCACCGAGGCCGCGCGGCTCGGCTACCGCGACCTCATCGACGACCGCTCAGGCCGGCTGCGCGGCGCCCTCGACGACGTGCGCACCCGCGCGAAGGGGCGACCCGGCGAAGACGTCCCTGAGTTCTGAGCCGACCCGAGGCTCCAGTCGCCGCGGCAGCGTCGGCACCTCAGGGTCGCCGCGGAGAGCCGCGCCCGAGCGCCCGCCGCGCTTCAGCCGCCGCGCTTCAGCCGCCGCGCCTCAGCGGACGCGAGCCCGCCGGGGCGTCCATCGCCGCCCGCGCAGCGCCGCGCCTCAGCGGTCAGCGGCCGCGAGGCCGCCGGCGACGGGCCGGATCGACGAACCCGAGCACCACCGGGATCACGAGCCCCGCGGCGCAGACGATGCCCACGAGCAGGTAGTCCACCCCGCGAGCGTGCCAAACCCGCGGGCGAATGGGACGAGCTGCGACGGAGTGTCGCGAATGAGCCGGCTGCAGCGGAGACCGCGGCTGCGGCATCCGATCCCGCGTGACGCGGTCAGGCGTCCAGCGCGGCGATGAGGTCGGTGGGCGAGGCCTGCATCGGGTGCGGCCCGGCGATGTCGAAGAAGACGGTGGTGATCTCGTCCTCGTATGTGGCGAGGAAGGCCCGCAGCCACGCCGGCGACTGCAGCGCGACGCCCGGCGGAAGTGAGGCGGGCTTGTGCGCGGCGTCGCTGAACAGCAGCAGAGCGACGTCGCCCGTCTTCGGGTCGCGGTACGTCCACACCTCGCCGACATCGAGCGGGTTGTCGCGATCGCCCGGGCGCATCAAGGGCGCGACCGTGGGACCGTGCCGCAGCGCGAAGGCGACGGCTGCCATGTCCTGGGTCTGCAGCGCGTCCGCGAGTTGCGTGTTGCGGAACTCGAGCGGTTCCTTCTGCTTGTTCGCGCGCTTCTTGCCTGCCACCCGTCCAGCGTAATCGCCTCGAGACCGGCGGCGGGGTGGCCGATCAGGCGAGGAAGCCGCGCAGCAGCGCTTCCGAGCCGGCCAGGTGCTCGAGGATCGCCGCTTCCGCGGCATCCGGTCTCCCGGCGAGGATCGCGGTCACGATGTGCTCGTGCTGGGCGTTGGAGTGCTCGATGTTGCGCGGCAGCAGCGGGAACGTGTCGAGCCACTCGTTGACACGGGCCCGGTTCTCGGCGGCGAGTGCCACGAGGGACGGGATGCCGGCGAGCTCGGCGATCGAGAGATGCAGCAGCGTGTCGAGGCGGCGGTAGTCGGATGCCGAGGCCTCGGCGACGACCTCGTACCGCGCCCACAGCTCGTCACGCGCGGCGGCGTCGAGACTCCGGGCGGCGGCAGCGCGGGCGGCCCCCGCCTCGAGCACGCGGCGCAGGCCCAGGACGTCTTCGAGCTCGGCAGCCGTGACATCCCGAGGATGCGGGGGCTGCGGGAGCGGGTCGGCGACGAACGTGCCGCCGTACCGGCCGCGCCGGCGCACGAGGTAGCCGGTGTCGGCGAGCTCGCGGATCGCCTCGCGCACGGTGTCGCGGCTCACGGCGTACAGCACGGCGAGCTCCCGCTCCGACGGCAGCGACTCCCCCGGCGCGACGACGCCCAGCCGGATGGTCTGCACCAGGCGGGCGACGGTGTCTTCGAGCGCGTTGCCCTCGCGCACCGGGCGATAGACGGCCCTGCGCACCTCGTGGAGGGGGGCGTCGGTCATGACCTGGCCCCAGCGTCCGTGCCGTGACTCCGCCTGAATCGCGCGTCAGGCCGCTCGCGGCCGCGGAGTTGCGCGGCCGCGATCGGCAACAGCTCCCCTCGAGGCGGAGTCACGGCACGCGCGTTCGACACGATCGGGCTCACAGGGGTGTGACGTAGGCGTTGGTGATGCCGCCGTCGACCACGAACGCGGTGGCCGTGATGAAGGACGCGTCGTCCGAGGCGAGGAACGCGACGGCGGCGGCGAGCTCCTCGGGTTCGGCGAAGCGCCCCATGGGCACGTGCACGAGCCGGCGCTGCGCGCGCTCGGGGTCCTTGGCGAAGAGCTCCTGCAACAGCGGGGTGTTCACCGGCCCCGGGCACAGCGCGTTGACGCGGATTCCCTGCCGCGCGAACTGCACGCCGAGCTCGCGGGTCATGGCGAGCACGCCGCCCTTCGACGCCGTGTACGAGATCTGCGAGGTGGCCGAGCCGAGCAGTGCCACGAACGACGCGGTGTTGATGATCGAGCCGGCGCCGGCCGGCACCATGTGGCGCAGCGCCGCGCGCGAACACAGATAGACGCTCTTGAGATTGACGTCCTGCACGCGGTCCCACGCGGGCAGCTCGGTGGTCTCGATCGAGTCGTCGTCGGCGGGCGAGATGCCCGCATTGTTGAACGCGATGTCGATGCGCCCGAACTCCGCGGCGACGCCGTCGAACACTGCGTTGACCTGGGTCTCGTCGGCGACATCGACGGCTCGGAAGACGCCGTCGACCTCGTCCGCCGCGACCTCGCCGGTGGCCGGATCGAGGTCGGCGATCACGACGCGTGCACCCTCCGCGGCGAAGCGCCGCGCGGTCGCGAGGCCGATCCCGGAGGCGCCGCCGGTGATGATCGCGACCCGGTCCTTCAGTCGCTGGGTCAGATCCATGGGAGTGGGCTTCCTTTCTGGAGCATGTCCCGATCTCCGTCGCCCGAGGGGCACTCCAGCGATGGATTCCGGGACATGAAGGCGTGAGATCGGGACACGCGCGGGGTGACGGATGACATGGGGCTAGGCGTCTGTCGCGAAGAAGACGTTCTTGGTCTCGGTGAAGTGCTCGGCGGCATCGGGGCCGAGCTCGCGGCCGAGCCCTGACGCCTTCATGCCGCCGAACGGCGTCCAGTACCGCACCGACGAGTGCGAGTTCACCGACAGCACTCCGCTCTTGACGCCCCGCGAGACCCGCACCGCGCGGCCGAGGTTCTCGGTCCAGATGGAGCCGGCGAGACCATAGACGGTGTCGTTCGCGATTCGGATGGCGTCGGCCTCGTCGTCGAACGGGAGCACCGCGACGACCGGCCCGAACACCTCTTCGCGCGCGATCCGGTCGTCCGGCTCGGCGAGCACGACGGTCGGCGCGAACCAGAAGCCGTCACCGTCGGGGGCGGAGCCGCGGAAGGCGACGTTCGCCCCGTCGAGGAATCCCGCGACGGTGGAGCGATGGGATGCCGAGATCAGCGGTCCCATCTCAGTGCCCTCGTCTGCCGGATCGCCGACCCGCCACGCCCGCACCGCCGGCTCGAGCAGTTCGAGGAACCGGTCGTACACCCTCCGCTCGACCAGGATCCTGCTGCGGGCGCAGCAGTCCTGCCCGGCGTTGTCGAACACCGCGCCAGGCGCGGCGGCCGCCGCCTTCTCGAGGTCGGCGTCGGCGAACACGATGTTGGCGCTCTTGCCGCCGAGCTCGAGCGTCACGGGCTTGAGCTCGCGGGCGCAGCCGGCCGCGACATCCGTCCCGACCGAGGTGGAGCCGGTGAAGACGACCTTGCGGACGTCGGGGTGCGACACGAACCGCTGCCCGACGACCGAGCCGGATCCGGTGATCACCGTGAACAGCCCGTCGGGAAGCCCCGCCTCGAGCGCGAGCTCACCCAGGCGGATCGCGGTGAGCGGCGTGAGCTCGGCCGGCTTGAGCACGACGGCGTTGCCGGCGGCGAGCGCCGGCGCGAATCCCCACGACGCGATCGTCATCGGGAAGTTCCAGGGCACGATGATGCCGACCACGCCGTAGGGCTCATGGAACGTCACGTCCAGCCCACCGGCGACCGGGATCTGCTGTCCGCTCAGGCGCTCGGGGGCGCCGGCGTAGAAGTTCAGCACCTGGGCGACGTGCGACGCCTCCCACCGCGCCGAGCCGATCGGGTGCCCGGAGTTCAGCACCTCGAGCCGAGCGAGCTCCTCGACATGTGCCTCGACGACACGGGCGAAGGCACGCAGCGCGTCGGCCCGGGCCACCGGCGGCTGCGACGCCCACGAACGCTGGGCGCTGACGGCACGGGCGATCGCGGCATCCGTCTGCGCCTCGTCGGCGCGGGCGATCTCCCGGATCGGCTGCGCGGTCGCGGGGTTGATCACGGTGAACGTCGATGTCATGCCAAGACCCCGTTCGCCGCCTCGGGACGCGTCGTCTCGCTCGTGCCTCGCTCCCCCCGCCGGCGGGTACCCAGCCCCGCATAGACCGACGCCTGGGAGACGAGGCCGGCGAACAGGCGGCGGTCCTCGCGGTTCTCCTCGGGATGCCACTGCACGCCGAGGACGTACCCCTCGCCGTCGGACTCGAACGCCTGCACGAGGCCGTCGTCGGTGCGCGCGGTGGCGACGAGTCCCGCGCCCAGCCGGTCGATGCCCTGGTGGTGGTAGCTGTGCACGTCGAGTCCTCCGGGGCCGACGAGCTCCGCGAGACGCGACCCCTCATCGACGACGACCTCGTTTGTCGCGAACACGCCGCCGCCGATGCGGAACCGCTCAGTGCCGAGCGCCTCGGGGAGGTGCTGGTGCAGCGTGCCGCCCCGCGCGACGTTGACGAGCTGCAGCCCGCGGCAGATCGCGAGCACCGGCATCCGTCGCTCCTCCGCCCCCCGGAACAGCGCCAGCTCCCACGCGTCGCGGTCCGGACGCGCCGGATCGGTGAGCGGATGCCGCTCCGCGCCGTACAGCGACGGGTCGACGTCCAGTCCCCCGGTGAGGATCAGACCGTCGAGGCCCTCGAGCACCGCGGCGGCGGCGGCATCCGGCTCGGGCTGCGGCGGCAGCAGCACCGCGATGCCGCCGGAGGCCGTCACCGAGTCGAAGTACTGCTGCGGCAGGAAGGCGGCGCGGACGTCCCACACCCCCTGCTTCGCCTGCTCGAGGTAGGTCGTCAGGCCGATGACCGGCCGGCGCCCTTCGCCGTTAGAGCCGTTCGAAACCACGGACCCTCTCCCAATCGGTCACGGCCGCGTCGTAGGCCTCGATCTCGATGCGCGCCTGGTTCAGGTAGTGATCGACCATGTCGTCGCCGAAGGCGGCGCGGGCGATGGCCGACTCGTCGAATAGCTGCGCGGCCTCGCGGAGCGTCGTCGGCAGGTGATCGACGCCCGACGTGTACGCGTTGCCCTCGAGCCGGTCGGGCAGCGGAAGCTCATGCTCGATGCCGTGCAGGCCGCCCGCGATGATCGCCGCGATGCCGAGATACGGGTTGACGTCGCCGCCGGGCACCCGGTTCTCGACGCGGAGCGACTGACCGCGGCCGATAACCCTGAGTGCGCACGTGCGGTTGTCGATCCCCCACGCGATGCCGGTGGGGGCGAAGGAACCCTTCGCGAACCGCTTGTACGAGTTGATGTTCGGCGCGAACAGCAGCGTGAACTCGCGGAGCGTGGCGAGGATGCCGGCGATCCAGTGCTCCATGAGCGGGCTGAAGCCGTGCTCGCCGTCACCCGCCATCACGGGATCGCCTGCGGTCGACCGCACCGACAGGTGGATGTGGCAGCTGTTGCCCTCGCGCTCGTTGAACTTCGCCATGAACGTCAGGGCCTTGCCGTGCTGCTCGGCGATGGCCTTCGCGCCGTTCTTGTAGATGGCGTGCTGGTCGGCGGTCTCCTGCACTTCGGCGTAGCGGAACGCGATCTCCTGCTGGCCGAGGTTGCACTCGCCCTTCACGCCCTCTGTGTACAGGCCCGCCCCGTCCATCGACAGGCGGATGTCGCGCAGCAGCGGCTCGAGGCGGCCCGACGCGAGCAGGTCGTAGTCGACGTTGTAGTCGGTCGAGGGGGTGAGCTCGCGATAGCCCTTGGCCCAGGCATCCCGGTATGTGTCGTCGAAGACGATGAACTCCAGCTCGGTGCCCGAGAAGGCGACCAGACCGCGGTCGGTGAGCCGGGTGCGCTGGCGGTTCAGGATGTCGCGGGGCGACTGCACGACGGGCTCGCCGCTCTCCCACGTGAGGTCGGCGATGACCAGCGCCGACCCCGGGAGCCACGGGATGCGGCGGAGCGTCGCGACATCGGGTCGCAGCATCATGTCGCCGTACCCGGTCTCCCAGCTCGACATCGCGTAGCCGTCGACGGTGTTCATGTCGACGTCGACCGATAGCAGGTAGTTGCATGCCTCCGCGCCGTGCGGCAGCACCTCCTCCTGGAAGAGCCGCGCCGAGACGCGTTTGCCGACCAGACGCCCCTGCGCGTCGGCGAAGGCGACGACGACGGTGTCGATGTCGCCCGCGGCGATTCCGGCGTTCAGCTGCTCGACCGTGAGGTTGCCCGGCATCCGTTCCTCCTCCTGTGTCGACGTACGACGAGACTCGTGAGCGCGGTCCCCCCGAACCGCGCTCACCCGCACACTCTAACCAAAATCCGCTTCAAAGGTAGACACAGCCCACCAATAGGCACCACAATCGGCGAAAAGCGCGTCCGCGCACCCGAGCGCACCTCCCTTCGCTAATCCTTGGAGGACCGATGTCCCAAGCGAGCAGTGCACCACGGCCGGCGTCACCGGCATCCACCCCTGACAGTTCCTCGAAGGTCGCAGGAGCGACCTATAGGCGAGCCGGTCAGGACTACTTCCAGAAGCGCACCCTGAAGCGCTCGGCCGGCGTGTGGGGCCTCTGGGGCCTGGCCGTCGCCGCCGTCATCTCCGGCGACTTCTCGGGATGGAACTTCGGCATCGACGCTGCGGGCTTCGGCGGCATGATCATCGCCTTCGTCATCCTGGTGGCGATGTACTACGGCATGATCTTCTCGATCGGGGAGATGGCCGCCGCGATGCCGCACACCGGCGGCGCGTACTCGTTCGCGCGATCCGCGATGGGACCCTGGGGCGGCCTCGTCACCGGAGCCGCCGAGACCATCGAGTACGTGGCGACGACGGCGGTGATCGTCTTCTTCTCGGCGTCGTACGCGAACGCCATCACGGCCGAGCTGCTGGGGATCTCGCTGGACGCGTGGGTGTGGTGGGTCATCCTCTACGCGGTGTTCATCGCGCTCAACGCCGCGGGCGCGAACATCTCGTTCAAGTTCGCGATCGTGGTGTCGATCATCTCCATCGGCATCCTGCTCGTCTTCTCGGTCATGGCGCTGTTCTCCTCCGCGCTCGACTGGAACTCGCTGTGGAACATCGAGCCCGACCCGGGCTGGAACAGCTTCCTCCCACACGGCGTGCTGCCGATCCTGTTCGCCCTGCCGTTCGCCATGTGGTTCTTCCTCGGCATCGAGGAGCTGCCCCTGGCGGCGGAGGAGTCGCACGACCCCGTGCGAGACATCCCACGCGCGGGCTTCTGGGCGCGCGGGACCCTCATCGTCACGGGTCTGCTGGTCCTCTTCCTCAACACCGCCGTCATCGGCGCAGAGGCGACCGGCGTCGCCGCCGAGCCCCTGCTCGACGGATTCCGCGCGATCGTCGGCGACCAGCTCGCCGCCGTGCTGGCGCTGTTCGCCCTGATCGGCCTCCTCGCATCGCTGCAGGGCATCATGTTCGCGTACGGCCGCAACATGTACTCGCTCTCGCGGGCCGGCTACTACCCGAAGTTCCTGTCGCTCACGGGCAAGCAGCAGACGCCCTGGGTCGCACTCCTGGTGGGCGCTCTCATCGGCTTCGTCGCGCTGGTCGTCCTCGACGTGCTCGCGAAGGTCGACCCCGACAACGCGGGCGCGGTGGCCGGTGCGATCGTGCTGAACATCGCCGTGTGGGGGGCCGTGCTCGCCTACCTCATGCAGATGGTCGCGTTCATCATCCTCCGCCGGAAGTACCCGAACGCCAGCCGCCCGTACCGCAGCCCGTGGGGAATCACGGGGGCGGTCATCGCAGCCGTGATCGCAGCGCTCATCTTCCTCGGATTCCTGCTCAACGCGGCCTTCCAGCCGGCGATCGTCGCGATCGCCATCGTCTACGTCGTGATCCTCGTTGGATTCGCGGTGTACTTCCGGCACCGCCTCGTGCTCTCTCCTGAAGAGGAGTACGCCCTGTCGGGAGGCACGCACGGCGACCCTCAGGCGGAGGGGTACGACGCGATGGAGACCGAGGTGTTCGGCGACAAGCCCTAGAGAGTTCGGCCAGAACCTCACAGCGGGGAAACAGGAGCGGGGCGGTCTGGGGGCCGCCCCGCTCCATCGCTCGCGCGCTGCGCGACGGAGAACGGATGCCGCGGCCCGCGGTGCACGGAAGAGGGTGTCCGCCGGCCTATGCCCTCAGAGGCGGCAGCTGGTTCTCAGTACAGGAGGAACTGCTTGGGCTCGGTCGACGCGATGCCGCCGATCTCTACCGAGAGGTGGTACGACGCGCCGCCGCCGGGTGCGAGCGGGCGGTTGCCGTCGGCGCAGGTGCCCACGGCCGAGCGCGTCCGGTCCCATGTGAGAGGAGCCGCGCTCGACACGGTCTGGCCGGCGGCGATCAGCACCACCATGTCGCTCGGCTCGCTCTGGCAGTCCGTGGAGCGCCACCAGACGTCGTCGCCGCTCGTGACCGTGAAGGACTGGGCGGTGGTGCCCACGTTGAGCGTGCAGTCGGCGCCGTTGTTGGTCAGGGAGATCGAGAACTGAGGGTTCTGGTCGCCGGCGTAGGTGTCGGCGCTCGTCACGGCCTCGACGGTGATCTCGCTCGCGACGCAGGGCAGCGCACTCGGGGTCGCACCGGGAGTCGGCGTCGCGCCCTCGACCACCGCACCCTCGACAGCCCCGGTCTCGGTGCCACCGGTGGTCGCCTGCCCCGAAGGCACCGGCAGGGACTCGGCCGTGTTCTGCTGCTGCCCGGGGTCGGGCTTGTCCGACGAGTCCGTCGCGGCGACCGCCCAGGGCTGGGCGATGAGCAGCCACACGATCCCCGCGATCACGAGCAGGCCGATCAGCAGCACGAGACGCCGACGACGGTACACCGCCGGAGAGGGGCGACGTCGCGGAGTGGTGCCGGTCATGCTCACAGGTTAACCGCGGTGCCTGTGTTCTCCGGTCGGCGCGCCCCGCATCCGGCGAGCCGGTACCGCGTCGGCGTCACGAGCAGGGTCAGAGGCGCTTCATCATGCGCGTGTTGCCGAGGGTGTTCGGCTTCACGTGCGCCAGGTCGAGGAACTCCGCGACACCCTCGTCGGGCGAGCGGATGAGCTGGGAGTACACGTCGGGGTCGACGACCTGCTCGCCGATCGGCTCGAAGCCGCGCCGCGTGAAGAAGTCGACCTCGAACGTCAGGCAGAACAGCCGCGACAGGCCGAGGGCGCGGGCGTTCTCCTCGAGCGCCTCGACGATGGCCCGGCCCACACCGTGGTGCAGCCAGCCGTCCGCGACGATCAGCGTGCGGACCTCGCCGAGGTCCTCCCACATGACGTGCAGCGCACCGCAGCCGATGAGCTCGCCGTCCGAATCCTCGGCGACGAGGAACTGCTGCGTCGCCTCGTAGAGGACGACGAGATCCTTGCCGAGCAGGATGCGCCGCTGCACGAACGGCTCGAGGAGCGCCTGGATGCGGCGGACGTCGCGCGTGCGCGCGGGCCTGACCGTGAACTCTGCCACCCGTCCAGCGTAGATGCCTGCTCCGGCCGCCGAGCCGCCGGGCGCGCCGACGGCACCCCCGAACGACGAAGAGCGGATGCCGTGGCACGGGGCCACGGCATCCGCTCTCGTGATCTGTCTTACGCGTTCGCCGCGAGGTCGGGCGTGGCGGTGATCTCGCCGTTGTGGACGACGCCCACCGCGACCTTGTCGCCGCGCGGGCCGTGCTCGAACACGAACTCGCCGTTCTGCGCGTCGACCTTCACGTGGTCACCCGCGTCGAGCTCGCCGTGCAGGATCTTCTCGGACAGGCGGTCCTCCACCTCGCGCTGCATGGCGCGACGCAGCGGACGGGCGCCGAGTGCGGGGTCGAACCCGATCTCGATCAGCTTGTCCTTCGCGGCATCCGACAGCTCGATCGTCATGTCGCGGTCGAGCAGACGCTCGCCGAGGCGCTTGGTGAACAGGCCCACGATCTGGCGCAGCTCATCCTTGTCGAGCTGCGGGAAGACGATGATGTCGTCGACGCGGTTCAGGAACTCGGGTTTGAAGTTGCGCTTGAGCTCCTCGTTCACCTTGCCCTTCATCCGCTCATACGTCGTGCCGCTGTTGCCCTCGACCTGGAAGCCGACCGGCCCGCCGGCGATCGCCGACGAACCGAGGTTCGTCGTCATGATGATCACCGTGTTCTTGAAGTCGATCACGCGACCCTGGCCGTCGGTCAGGCGACCCTCTTCGAGGATCTGCAGGAGCGAGTTGAAGATGTCGGGGTGGGCCTTCTCGATCTCGTCGAAGAGCACGACCGAGAACGGCTTGCGCCGCACCTTCTCGGTGAGCTGGCCGCCCTCTTCGAACCCGACGAATCCGGGAGGGGCGCCGAACAGGCGCGAGACGGTGTGCTTCTCACCGAACTCCGACATGTCGAGGGCGATCAGCGCGTGCTCGTCGTCGAAGAGGAACTCGGCGAGCGCCTTGGCGAGCTCGGTCTTTCCGACACCCGTGGGGCCGGCGAAGATGAACGAGCCCGACGGACGCTTCGGGTCCTTGAGGCCGGCGCGCTGACGGCGGATCGTCTTCGACAGCGCGGCGATCGCCTCTTCCTGGCCGATGACGCGCTGGTGCAGCGCCTTCTCCATGAAGACGAGACGGCTCGACTCCTCCTCGGTCAGCTTGAAGACCGGGATGCCGGTGGCCTGGGCGAGCACCTCGGCGATCAGACCTTCGTCGACGACCGCGTGGGTCGCGACGTCGCCCGAACGCCACTGCTTCTCGAGGCGCAGGCGCTCGGCGAGGAGGGACTTCTCCTCGTCGCGCAGCGAAGCGGCCTTCTCGAAGTCCTGCTCCTCGGAGGCGAGCTCCTTGTCCTCGCGCACCTTGGCGATCTTCTCGTCGAACTCGCGCAGCTCGGGCGGGCTGGACAGGATCGACAGGCGCAGGCGGGCGCCGGCCTCGTCGATCAGGTCGATGGCCTTGTCGGGAAGGAAGCGGTCCGAGATGTAGCGGTCGGCGAGGTTCGCCGCCGCGACGATCGCGCCGTCCGTGATCTGCACCTTGTGGTGCGCCTCGTAGCGGTCGCGCAGCCCCTTCAGGATGTTGATCGCGTGGGGCAGGCTCGGCTCGGCGACCTGGATCGGCTGGAAGCGGCGCTCGAGCGCGGCATCCTTCTCGAAGTGCTTGCGGTACTCATCGAGCGTGGTGGCACCGATGGTCTGGAGCTCGCCACGGGCGAGGAGCGGCTTCAGGATCGACGCCGCGTCGATCGCCCCCTCGGCGGCGCCCGCACCCACGAGGGTGTGGATCTCGTCGATGAAGACGATGATGTCGCCGCGCGTGCGGATCTCCTTGGTGACCTTCTTCAGGCGCTCCTCGAAGTCACCGCGGTAGCGGGAGCCGGCGATGAGCGAGCCGAGGTCGAGCGAGTAGAGCTGCTTGTCCTTGAGCGTCTCGGGCACGTCGCCCTTGACGATCGCCTGCGCGAGACCCTCGACGACCGCCGTCTTTCCGACACCGGGCTCGCCGATGAGGACGGGGTTGTTCTTGGAGCGGCGCGAGAGGATCTGCATGACCCGCTCGATCTCCTTCTCGCGCCCGATGACCGGGTCGAGCTTGTTGTCGCGCGCGGCCTGCGTCAGGTTGCGGCCGAACTGGTCGAGCACCTGCGAGCCTCCCTGAGTGGTGCCCTGGGTCTGCTCGCCCGCGCCGCTGGCGACGCCGGCGGGCTCCTTACCCTGGTAGCCCGAGAGCAGCTGGATGACCTGCTGGCGGACCTTGTTCAGGTCGGCGCCGAGCTTGACCAGCACCTGTGCGGCGACGCCCTCGCCCTCGCGGATGAGGCCGAGGAGGATGTGCTCGGTGCCGATGTAGTTGTGGCCGAGCTGCAGCGCTTCGCGCAGCGACAGCTCGAGCACCTTCTTGGCGCGCGGCGTGAACGGGATATGCCCCGTCGGCTGCTGCTGGCCCTGGCCGATGATGTCCTGCACCTGCTCGCGCACGGCGTCGAGCGAGATGCCGAGGCTCTCGAGGGCCTTGGCGGCGACGCCCTCACCCTCGTGGATGAGACCGAGCAGGATGTGCTCGGTGCCGATGTAGTTGTGGTTCAGCATCTTCGCCTCTTCTTGGGCGAGGACGACGACACGACGGGCACGGTCCGTGAATCTCTCGAACATCATTCACTCCTCCAGGGCGATACGGGTCTGCTGAGCCCGCTTCGCCATACATCGAGGGTAACGACGCGGCCGAGAGTGCATGGCCGTGTTCGCCGTGGGCATAGCGCGCCCCTCCCCACATACGGGATACCGGGATGACTTGCGTTGAGGCATCCGTGTGGCATATCGTTTCTCGATAACAACGTTTATCGATATGGAGTGGGTGATTCCGATGTCCTCGACAGCACGCCCTCATGTCTCGCTCGGCGAAGGCTTCAGCCTCGGCCTCATCGCGACCGGAGCGATCAGCGTCGCGGTGGCGGCCCTGGTGGCCATCGTCCGCGGCGCCTACGCGATCTTCGGGAGTGCACCGACAGTCCGGATGCCGGTGACCGGCGGAGACGTGCCCGACCTCGCCGGTGTGCCGGAGATCTCGGCGGCGGCGTACGCGTCAGCCGACGTGACCTTCACCGGGCTGCCGGGGGCGGTGAGCTGGATGCTGTGGATGGAGCTCGCCCTCCCCGCGCTCGCCACGATCGGCGTCTGCGTCGTCGCCTGGTGGCTGGGTGTCTCGCTCATGCGGGCGCACCCGTTCCGCCGCGCGATGTCGACCGCGATCGGCGTGGTCGCCGTCCTCGTCGTGGTCGGCGGAGTGCTCGGTCAGGTGCTCGGCGCCTTCGGCCGCGCGCTGCTGGTGGAGGATCTCGCCGCGACCTCGCCGGAGGTGACCGACGTCTTCGGCACATTCATCCTGGAGCTGAACCTCGCACCCGTCGGCTGGGGCTTCGCCCTGGCGCTCGTCGCCGGCTCGTTCGCGATCGGCGCGCGGCTTCAGCGCGACACGGAAGGCCTGGTGTGACCCCCGCCGAGGACGAGGGGCCCTCGGGGGTCCATTGCCGGCTCGACGAGCTCCTGCTCGAGCGGGGCATGACGCTCACGCGCCTGTCGGAGCTGGTCGGCGTATCGGTGGTGAACCTGTCGATCCTCAAGAACGACCGGGCCCGCGCGATCCGCTATTCGACGCTGTCGGCGATCTGCCGGGCCCTCGACTGCGAGATCGGCGACCTGCTCGTGCGCGCGGACTGACTGATTCCGGATGCCGAGGGCCGCAGCATCCGGAATCTCACGCGTCAGTTGGGGTAGATGGGAATGCGGACGTTGTCGAACTCGGCGCCGGTGAGGATCGCGAAGATCTCGGCGTCCTCGTCCTCGAGGCCGTTCACCGCTGTGACGACGCCGCGCGGCGCCATGTCCATGGTGCAGACCTGGTCGGCGGGCGGGGTCACGAAGGTCACCGTGACCTCGCTGGCGCTGGTCGCCTCGGTGTTCTCGATCGCGGGAGCGCAGGAGGACGAGCCCCACGACAGGATGACGAACTGGCCGTCGACGTCGGTCCAGCCGGCGCTCGGGAGGTAGTCGGTCTCACCGCCGACCGCGAGACCGGGGACGCCTTCGAGGTCGGTGTCGCCGTGCCAGCCGTCACCGGTCACCTCGATCTCGACACCGTCGGCCGGGTCGACGCCCTCGGGTGTTCCGACGAGCGAGACCCGCGGGACGAGGTCGCTCGTGCAGGCGGTGTCGCCCTCGGCGTCGACGAGCGTGACCGTCATCACGCCGTTCGCGTAGGTCGCCTCCTCGGCGACGGGCACGCACGTGGAGCTCCCCTGGGTGACGATGCCGACCATGCGGCCGCCGTCGAGCCAGGCCGCGCCGACCTCCTGTTCGCTGCCGTCGTCGCCCTTCGAGGTCGCGGACGATGAAGGCGTCCCGCCGGAGCCGGTGGGTGTGGCACAGGCGGTCAGAAGGCCGGCGGCGAGCAGCGCGAGGCCGATTCCGGCGACGAGTGAACGGGAGCGAATGGCCATGCGAGAGCCTCCTCGAGATTCGCGGATGCCAGCACCCGCGGCATCCGTCACCCCTATGGTGTCGTAGTCAGGGCGGAAATCTCAGTACCGACGGTCACGCGCCGGTCACGATCCGCCGGGGAACGCCTCATTGCAGCGCGGACGTGAGGCGTGCCAGGTTGTCGAGCACGGTCGAGCGGAGCGGCTGCTTCTCCCACTCCTCGAGGGTGAGCTCGCGGCTCAGCGAGCGATACATGTCCTCCACGGATCGCATCTCGCGCACGAACTCCTCGCCGCGCACGAACAGCGAGATCTCCATGTTGAGACCGAAGGAACGCATGTCCATGTTGCTGGAGCCGATGATGCCCACCTCGTCGTCGATGGTGAGGCTCTTCGTGTGCAGGATGAACGGCCTCTTGTACATCCAGATCTTGACGCCCGCCCGCAGCAGCGCCTCGTAGTAGCTGCGCTGCGCGTGGTAGACGATCGCCTGGTCGCCCTCCTCCGAGACGAAGAGCTCGACATGGATGCCGCGCTGGCACGCCGTCGTGATCGCGAGCAGCATCGCCTCGTCGGGCACGAAATACGGGCTGACCACGATGATCTGCCGCTGCGCGGCGTAGAGCAGGCCGGCGAAGAGCTTGAGGTTGTTCTGGAACTCGAACCCCGGACCGGACGGCACGATCTGGCAGTCGAGGTCGCCGGGCCCGCTCGTCACGTCGAAGAGGTCGATCTCCTCGGTGAGGACCTCGTCGGTCTCGCTGTACCAGTCACTCAAGAACACGGCGTTGACGGATGCCACCACCGGGCCTTCGATGCGCGCCATCAGGTCGACCCAGTGCAGGCCACGGCGGATGTTCTTGCGGAGGTTGTACGTCGAATCCGTGACGTTCTGCGACCCCGTGAACGCGACGCGGCCGTCGACAACGAGCAGCTTGCGGTGGTTGCGCAGATCAGGACGCTGGTATTTGCCACGCAGCGGCTGCACCGGCAGCATCAGGTGCCACTGCGCGCCCATCGCGCTGAGCCGCTTGAGAGTGCGCTTGTAGAACGGCTTGCCGCGGTTCGCCCAGTGGTCGAGGAGGACGCGCACCGTCACACCGCGCTGGGCCACCTCTTCGAGCGCCCGGAAGAAGTTGTCGGTGGCGGCGTCCGCCTGGAGGATGTAGAACTCGACGTGAACGAAGCGCTCCGCCTGACGGATCGCGTCGGCCATCGCGTCCAGGCTCTCCTGGTAGTCGGGGATCAGGTGCGCCGCGTTGTCGCCGGCGAGAGGCATGGCGCCCAGGTTGCGGTTCAGCGTGACCAGCGACGTGAACCAGGACGGGGCGTGCGGGCGCAGCGTGCCGAAGTCGAGTGACGCACTGGTGTCGTGGATGTAGTCGTTGATGCGCTCCTGCTTGCGCCGCCGCTTGCGCGGCAGGCGCGGGTTGCCGATCAGCAGGAACAGGAACACCCCGACGATCGGGATGAAGTAGATCGCGAGCAGCCACGCCATCGCGGCGGTCGGGCGCCGGTTGCGCGGGACGATGATGATCGCCGTGACACGGATCACTGTGTCGACGATGAAGACGAGCACCACCCACCACGTCGCATCGAACGTGATGGTGAGCATCGAGCGGGGCCTCTCGGCGAGGGTCGGCCGGACCTGATTGATCAGACGGACCGGCGGATCGGACAGTGTGCTCACACTATCGGGGGTGACGGACGCGACCTCGCACGCGGGAGGGTCGGCGTCGCGGGTCGCCGGCAGCGCGCGGCGTCGAGCGCCTCTGCGTCGGGCGAGGTGCGGGTCAGCTGTCTGCGGAGGTGGAGCTGGACGCGACCGGCGGGAGTCCGCGCTTGGCGCGCTCCTCGGCCTCGACCTTCGCGTAGACGCGTCGTTCGGTGCGGTCGGCGCGGATGATGCTGCGGAGCACGAAGAAGAAGATCAGCGACACGAGGACGGTCGGCAAGAGCGTCCAGAGCGCCGCGACCCAGTAATCCATGCCTCCAGGATACGCGGTGCGGGTATCCCTTCCTCCCCAGGTGCAGCTTCGCCGTCCGGACGCACCGGATCCATCCACAGGTCTTTCGCCAGCGCGGCACCCGGCGCGAGGCTCGTCGCTCATGACCCCCACCGTCGTGAAAGCCGCGGATGCCGCGCAGTTCCTGTCCTTCGTCCCGCGCATGCTGGGCTACCACCCGACTCGCAGCCTCGTGGTCATCCCGTTCCACGGCGCGCGGAGCCTCGGCGCCATGCGCTTCGACCTGCCAGACGGCGACGCCGAGTCCGTCGACCGCGTGGCCGCGACCGTGACCGGCATGGCCTGCCGGCTGCCCGAAGCCGATGCCGTCGCCGCGATCGGGTACACCGACGCACGGTTCCACGACAGCGGACGGATGCCGCACGACCAGCTCTTCGCCGCGCTCCAGCGCCGAGCCGACGCGTGCGGTCTGCACGTCACCGACCTGCTCTGCGTCGCCGCCGACGCGTGGGGCTCCTATCTCGACGACGACTGCCCGGCCGAGGGAAGGCCCCTCGACGAGCTGGCCTGGAACGGACCGCAAGGCGTGCCCGCACCCGCCGGCGATCAGGGCACCGGGACCGAGCTGCCCGAGCCCACGGACGAGGAACGCGCGAGCGTGGAGAAGGCCATGATCGCGTTCGGTGACGCCGTGGCGGTGCTCTGCGGTCCCGATGCGGGCGGGGGCCCGGCCGGAGACGGGGAGCCGCCCGAGCGCGCTGCCCGGCGTGCGGCGCGGGGCGGCGAGATGCCGGAGCGCCCCGACGTCCCGGAGCGCGCACCCGCTCCTTCCCCGATGGGGTCCGCCCTCGTCGCCGGCGACCTCGGACCCGTCCCCGCTCCGGTGTCGGGCGTCGCCGAGGGGGCGGCATCCGAGAGCCCCGACTCGAGGATCGACCCGCAGGCACTCGCGGCCGTCTGCCGGCTCGACGACCTGCCGGGGTTCTTCGAGGACGCGCTTGCGCGTCCGCTCGACGGCGCGGACGTATACGACGCCGCCGCGCTCGTGTGGTGCCTCGCGCGGCCGTCGCTGCGGGACGTCGCGCTGGTGCAGTGGAGCGGCAACCTCGCGCAGGGCGATGAGGCGTTCGACGCGCAGCTGCGCTGGGAGTCCGGCGAGGAATACCCGGCGCATCTCGCGATGCGCATGTGGGGCGAAGGCGACCCGCCGCAGGTGTCACGGCTCGAGACGGCGCTCGCGCTGTCGCGCCGGACCGCCGCGCTCGCACCGCGTGAGGCGCAGCCGGGCGCGCTCGCCATGTGCGCATGGCTGTCGTGGGCGCTCGGACGCTCGACGCACGCCGCCGCGTACGCGGAGCGGGCCTGCGAGATCGAGCCCGAGCACGGACTGTCCCAGATCGTGCTGTCGTTCGTGCACGCCGGGCATCTGCCCGACTGGGCGTTCCGGCGCGCGAGCGCGCGATGACGTCAAGCGCGATGCGCGGGGGTGCGCTACTTGACGAGCGAGCGAGATGCCGGGGTGGCGCGCTACTTGACGAGCGGGAAGAGGATCGTCTCGCGGATGCCGAGACCGGTGATCGCCATCAGCAGACGGTCGATGCCCATCCCCATGCCGCCGGTCGGCGGCATACCGTGCTCGAGCGCCCGCAGGAACTCGTCGTCGATGCGCATGGCCTCCAGGTCGCCGCGCGCCGCGAGCTTGGCCTGCTCGACGAAACGCTCGCGCTGGATCACCGGGTCGACGAGCTCGGAGTAGCCCGTCGCGAGCTCGAAGCCGCGCACGTAGAGGTCCCACTTCTCGACGACGCCCGCGATCGAGCGGTGCTCGCGCACGAGCGGGCTGGTGTCGAGCGGGAAGTCCATCACGAAGGTGGGGCGGGTCAGCCCGGGCTTGACGAAGTGCTCCCACAGCTCCTCGACGAGCTTGCCGTGGATGGCGTGCGGCGGCAGGTCGACGCCCTCCGCCTCGGCGAGCGCCACGAGCTCGTGGAACGGCGTCTCGGGCGTGATGATGCGGCCGGCCGCCTCGGAAAGGGATTCGTACATCGAGAGGCGATCCCACTGTCCGCCGAGCTCGTACTCGGTGCCGTCCGCCCAGGTGACCGTGGTCGAGCCGGCGACCGCGATCGCGGCGTTCTGGATGAGCTCCTGCGTGAGGTCGGCGATGCCGTTGTAGTCGCTGTACGCCTGGTAGGCCTCGAGCATGGCGAACTCGGGGCTGTGCGTGGAGTCGGCGCCCTCGTTGCGGAAGTTGCGGTTGATCTCGAACACACGGTCGATGCCGCCGACCACCGCGCGCTTGAGGAACAGCTCGGGAGCGATGCGCAGGTAGAGGTCGGCGTCGAAGGCGTTCGCGTGGGTGATGAACGGGCGGGCCGACGCACCGCCGTGCTGCACCTGCAGCATGGGCGTCTCGACCTCGATGAAGTCGTGCCCCGCGAAGGTCGCCCGCAGGCTCGCGTTGACCTTCGCGCGAGCGACGACCGTCTCACGCGCCCGGTCGCGCACGATGAGGTCGAGGAAGCGGCTGCGGACGCGGCTCTCCTCGCTGAGCTCGCCGTAGACGTTGGGGAGCGGGAGCACCGCCTTCGATGCGATGCGCCAGTCCGACACCATGATCGACAGCTCGCCGCGACGGCTCGAGATGACCTCGCCCGACACGAAGACGTGGTCTCCGAGGTCGACGAGCTCCTTCCAGGCCTGCAGCGACTCCTCGCCGACGGCCGCGAGCGACACCATCGCCTGGATGCGGCTTCCGTCGCCGGCCTGCAGGCTCGCGAAGCAGAGCTTGCCGGTGTTGCGGCTGAAGACGACGCGCCCCGCGACGGACGCGGTCACGCCGGTCTCGGCACCGGCCTCGAGGTCGCCGTAACGCTCACGCAGCGCGGGGATCGTGTCGGTGATCGGCACGCTGACCGGGTACGCCCCGCCGGCCGCATCCGTCCGCTCGGCGATCAGACGCTCGCGCTTGGCCAGCCGCACGGCCTTCTGCTCGAAGACTTCTTCTTCGGTCGGCTCGGCGGTCTCGGCAGGCGAGGTCGTGTCGGTCACGGGATGGGCTCCTCAATGGGGTGTTCGCCGCGGAACGCGGACCCCCAAGTCTATCGGCGGGCGCCTCCGGCCTTTCTGAACAGCGGATGCCGTGGCCGGCGCCAGACGATCGCGCGCCGCATGACGCTCCTCCGGCCGGGATCGCCACGACGACCCTTGGCGAGCTTTCAGCCGACGAGTAGGGTCGGAGACGCTTCTCGGGGCGCTCCCTCGACCGAACGGATCGTGACTATGTCGCGAGCTCACTCCACGATGTCGGATCGCAGCGGGTTCTGGGCCGTGGCGGCGGTCTTCACGGCGGTGACGGCGTACGCGACGGTTCCGACTCCGCTGTACCCGCTCTACCAGGCGGCGGACGACTTCCCCGTCCCGGTGGTGACGCTCATCTTCTCGGCGTTCGCGGTCGGCGTCGTGTTCAGCCTCTTCTTGATCGGCCACATCAGCGACTGGGCCGGAAGGCGGCGGATGGCCATCGTCGCCGTCCTCGCATCGGCTGCGGCGGCCGTCGTCTTCATCCTGTGGAGCTCCGTGCCCGGTCTCATCACCGCCCGCTTCATCGACGGTGTGAGCGTCGGAACGCTGACTGCCGCGGCAACAGCCCACCTCGCCGAACTGCGAGCGCGCGCACGGCCCGGAGAGACGGCGATCATCGCAGCTTCTGTGGCGGGAGCGGCCAATCTCGGCGGACTCGCCCTCGGTCCGCTCATCGGGGGGCTCTTCGCCGAATTCCTCCCGGATCCCCTCGAGCTTCCGCACATCGTGTTCCTCGTGCTCTTCCTCGTCGCGGCGGCGGTGCTCCGCGCCGTGCCCGAGACGGTCGACCTCTCCGCGACTCACCCGGCATACCGCCCCCAGCGGCTCGCTTTCCCGCCCGGATCCCGCACGGCATTCGCCGCGGCCGGTGTCGGCGCGGCCGCATCATTCGCCCTCTTCGCGCTCTTCACATCGCTCACGCCGACCTTCCTGCACGAGACCTTCCACGTATCCGACCACCTCGTCGACGGTGCGACGGTCTTCGCGATCTTCGGGGCTGCGGCGACCGCCCAGCTGGTGTTCGTCCGCGTGGCGCAACGGACGCAGCTCGCCATCGCGATCGCGTGCTTCATCGCCGGACTCGCCTTGATCTCCGCAGGCGCGGTCGCTCCCGCCCTTGCCGTCTTCATCATCGGCGGCATCGTCGCCGGCGCCGGCGCCGGGATCATGTTCCGCTCGGCCATCGCCGGCGCAGGAGAGCTGGCGGCCCACGGCCAGCGGGGTGAGACGCTCGCGCTCCTGTTCCTCATCGCCTACGGAGGGCTCGTCGTACCCGTGCTGCTCGTCGGGTGGAGTCTGACGTTCGCGGACGAGACGACGGTGCTGCTCGTCTTCGCCGCGGTGGTCCTCGTCGCGACGCTCGGCGCGGGCGTCGCCATGCGTCGTCAGCTGCCCGCGGCGCGTCCGCAGTCGAGGGACAGCACGCGCTGAGTCAGGGGAGGTCGATCGGCTCGCCGAGCGGCGCCCACCGGACGCGCTCGCCCACCGCGCCGGGCGCAGCGGCCAGCACCCGGCTCGCCTCCTCCTCCTGCTGCGAGAAGTGGCTCCAGCCCTCGACGTGGACCGGCACCGCCGCACCCGGTTCGGAGAGTTCGATGAGCTCGATCGCGTCGTCGGCGTCCATCGTGTAGGCGAGCGGTCCGGTGAGCGGGAACTTCACCGCACCGATGTGCACGAGGGCGACATCGGGGTGCATGCCGGTCGCGACGCGGCGCAGCGCGCGGTACATCACGGTGTCGCCCGTCATCCAGAGCGCGGGATGCGCGGCGCCCACGCCCGCCAGCGAGAAGCCGATGACCGGGCCGACGATCGGACGCGTCAGCGGGGCGCCGTGCCGGCACGGGGTCGCGGTGACGACGAGGTCGGGCTTGCCCTCGGCCGTGAGGGTGACCGTGTCACCCGCCCGCAGACCTCGTGCGTCGCCGTGGGCACCCGTGGCCGACAGCCGCTTGGCACCGGCGACCGTCGTCAGCACCGTGCGCGCGACGCCCAGGCCCGCACGCCCTGCATCGTCGAGGTTGTCGGCGTGATGATGGTGGCTCAGCAGCACGAGGTCGACGTCGCCGATGTCTGCGAGGGCGATCGCGGGGCCCGTGATCTTGCGAGACGTCGTCCCGAGCGCGAAAGCGTAGGTGCGCCCCGGCGGGTCGAAGGTGGGATCGGTGAGGATCCGCCACCCCTCCCACTCGATGAGAGCCGTCGGACCGCCGATCCGTGTGATGCGCATGTCGCTCCTCGGTCCGCTGTCCGCGCTCAGCCGAGGTAGATCTCGGCGTTGTCGATCAGGCGGTGGCCCGCCACGGTCGCGGCGATGAGCGCGAGCGCGGGTCCGCTGGTGCCCTCGTCGACCGGGAGGAACGTCGCCGGATCGACGACGCTCAAGTACTCGAGGCGGATGCGCGGCTCACCCATCAGCGCCGACTGGGCGGCGGCGATGCACGCGTCGATGCCGCGGTCGGCGTTCGCCGCGGCGGCGTCGAGAGCGGCCGGAAGGAGTGCCGCGGCCGCGAGGTCACGGTCGTCGAGCATCCCCACACGCGTCGACACCGGAAGGCCGTCGTCGCCGCGTACGGTCTCGACTGTTGCGACCTCGACGTCGAAGAACAGGTCGCGGATCATGCGGCGCACGAGGAACACGCGCTGCCGATCCCGCTCGCCGTACACGGCGACGTCGGGCCGCACGAGGTGGAACAGCTTCGCCTCGACGGTCAGGAGGCCGTCGAAGTAGAACGGGCGCGACCGCCCCTCGTACCGCAGGCCGAGGTCGCCGGCGCTGACCTTCGTCGTCGCGGAGCCGTCCGGGAGCAGTTCCTTGGCGTCGGGCGCGAAGACGACGTCGACCCCGAGCGATTCCAGCAGTCGGGCGTCGTCGTCGGGGGTGCGCGGATACGCGGCGAACTCCGCCGGTGAGGCGAAGCGCAGCGGATTGACGAACACCGACACGACGACGATGTCGGCGACCTCACGCGCTCGGTGCACGAGGTCGATGTGGCCGTCATGGAGCGCCCCGATGGTCGAGATGAGGGCGACGCGGGCGTCGGGTGCAGCAGCGCGGACCTCGGCGAGCCGAGCACGCAGCCCGTCGATGGTGCTGATCATCCTTGGATCGTAGCGGGGGGTTCGCCGGTCACCGGACCAGAGCCGGCCTCGGCGAGCGCGTGGTCGAGCGTGGTGTGCGCGAGAGCCGACAGGAAAGAGCCCGGATACGGGATGCCCGCCTCCGCCAGCAGAGCCGCCGCCTGGTGCACGATCGACCGCGAGAAGACCCGCGCCGTCGCGATCGCCTCGCCGTACGCCGCCCGCGCCGACTCGTCCACCACCACGGGCTCGCAGCCGAGTTCCACGGCGAGAGCCTGCGCGATCGGAAGAACGGGTCCCGGGGCGGTGACGGCCGCGTAGGCGCTGGCGAGGGCACGCAGATCCATCGAGGTGCCGCTGAACTCGATCGCCGGATGGACCGCGAGCGGAATCGCGCCCTTGGCGACCGCAGGGGCCAGGATGCCGGCGCCCCAGGCCGGATCCGTGTGCAGCACGAGCTGTCCCGGCTGCCACGCGCCGACCTCGGCGAGACCCGCGACGAGCCCCTCGAGCTGGTCGTGCGGCACGGCGATGATCACGAGCTCGCTGCGCCGGGCGACCTCCGTCGCGTCCAGGACCGGGACGCCCGGCAGGATCGCCTCGACCCGCTCTTGGTCGGAGCCCTGCGTGATCCCGACGAGCGCGTGTCCCGCGCCGCCGAGAGCGGCACCGAGCACCGGTCCGACGCGACCGGCGCCGATGATGCCGACTCCGAGGCGTCCGTCGCGGGTCATGTGCGGTCCTCCCCTGTCCCCGAGGCAGCGGACTCGCTCGCACCTGCGGGCGCGGACTCTGCGCCGCGCACGAGGTCCGCCGGCTCCGGCGCGCTCGTCTCCTCCTGCGCCCAGCGATGGGTGCGGTCGGTGAACGCGGCGCGGACCGACCCGCGCGCGACACCGTCGAACAGCGCCAGTGCACTGTCGCGGTCGACCGCCGCCAGGAACGGCGACACCGGACCGGCGACGACGTGCGCACGCACGTTCGTCACGCGCGATGCGCGGTCGAGCGGTCCCTGGTACAGACCGATGCTCTGCAAACGGGCGAGCGGCAGGATGACGAGCTTGCGCCACACGATCCCGCGGCGCATCAGCAGCGCGTCCGGCGTGAGACGGAAGCCGTTCCGCCGGTACGACAGCGGGCGGATCCACCACGCGCGCCTCGGGGTGTTCGTGAAGGTGTCGGTCTCGCCGGGTCCGAACATGCCCTCCTGAACGACGAGCGCCCGCTCGTCGTCGGGCAGGCCCGGCTGCAGCAGCCGCAGCACGCGTTCGACGTCGGCGGCCGTGCCGACCGGCAGCGCCGTCGTGAACTGGTCGGTGCTGCCGTCGGCGGCGCTGCGACCGGTGAGGCGGTTGATGCGGACTGTCCACCAGCCCGCGGGGCGCCACATGATCGGCTGCGTCACCTCGACCGCGTGCACGCGGCCCGGCGGCACGATCTCGGTGATGGTCGTGAAGAGGCCGAACGTGATCCGCACGCCGTCGGGGGTCGGCGCGATCGCGTACCGCAGCGAGCGGACGATCGAGCGCACCCAGTAGGCGCCGAAGCCGATGATCGCGGGGACGAAGCCGAACAGCAGCCACGTGACGCCCTGGCTGACCCCGATCACGATCGCGACGATCGCGAACAGGAGCCCGAGCGTCGACATGCTGAGGATGTGGGAGGCCACCAGCCGGCCGACCGGGATGTGCACGACGGACTCGAGCTCGGTCACCGGCGCTTCCGGGCCTTCGATCAGACCGGTGATCTCGCGCCCGACAGTCTGGCTCAGCGTCGCGACCCTCCCCGCGCGCGGCGGTGCGAGGGCGCCCGCGGGCCCGGCCGCCGAGAGACGACGCCCGGACGCGAGGCGCAGGATATCGGCGCGGACGGCTTCCGCGTTGGCTGTGGACAGGTACTCGAGCTTGACGTTGGCGTCGGCTCCCGCGCCGACGACCTCGAGCTTCGCCATCCCGAGCAGCCGCGCGATCATCGGACGCGTGAGGTTGACGCCCTGCACGCGGTCGAGCGGGGCGCGGCGCTGCGTGCGGAACAGGATGCCGCTGCGCACCTCGACGTCGTCGTCGGTGATCCGGAACGTGTGGAAGCGCCACGACGTGTAGAACACGGCCACGAGCACGATGAGGGCCGCGAGCACCGCGAGTCCGGCCAGCACGTAGAGGTTGTTCGCGATGATGAAGTCGATCGGGTCGCCGCCCGCGCCCTCCCACTCGCCGACCTCGTCCTCGATGTCGGGGGCGAGCCACGGCAGGAAGATGAACACGAGACGATCGCGCAGGTTTGCGAACACGATGCCGATGACGACGATCAGGAACAGCCCGCCGCGCAGCAGCGGCGTGAGCGGGTGGAGGCGATGCCACTCGCCGTCGCTGAGCGGAGAGCGCACCAGCTGTGGCGGCGGCGCCCCCGGGACGGCGGGCGAAGCGCCGGGGCCTTCGACGGGGTCGGGGATCGAGGTCATAGACCCGTGCGCCGACTCTCGGCGACCTCGACGAGGTGGTCGCGGAGCGTCTCGGCGGTGGACTGCTCGAGCCCGGGGATGACGACGCCGGTCGCCGCGGCCGCGGTGACGAACTTCAGCTGGGCGATGCCGAAGCCCCGGTCCAGCGGACCGTGGGTGATGTCGATGAGCTGCATGCGGCCGTAGGGCACGGCCACGAAGCGCTGCCACAGGATGCCGCGGCGGAAGACGAGGTCGTCGTCACGGAGCTGGTAGCCGATCGCGCGGGCCTGGCGCGGCAGGATCACGAGGGTCCACGCGAGGATCACGGTGAGGATGCCGCCGGGGATCCACGCCCAGAGCTGATGCATGAGCAGCGTGAGTACCAGGGTGGCCGCGATGACGAGCAGCAGGAACGAGCCGGTCGAGATCAGCTGCACCGTCACGTACTTCGGCGAGATCTGGTGCCAGACACCGCTTTCGAGCACGAGCCGGTTCTCGGAGCGCGGCTCGGCGATCCGCTCGAACGTCCTCCCCGTCTCAGTGGTCGTGGAGGCGGGGCTCGAGTCCGGGGTCGTCGCCTCCGGGCTGTTCGTCATCGTCGTCCTTCCGGATGGTGCAGAGGTGCTCCGCGACAAGACCCGCGGCGACCAGCAGGGCGCCGCTCACGGTCGTCGCGATGACCGCTCCCAACGAGCCTAGCGAGGGCGTGACGGGCCGGGTCGCCAGGAAGACCCACAGTCCCGCGCCCACTCCGCCGACGGCGGCGCCCACGATGCTCGAGGCCTTGGCCAGCATCGCGACGCGAACGGCCCGGAAGGGGTCGACCTTCGCCGTCGAGGTGCCGCGCGTGGCGCGGCGGATCGGGATCGCGAGCGCGATGACGAAAGCTCCGAGCAGCACGAGGAGGATCGGCAGCGTGACGGCCGGGGTGAACGTGGGGCGTCCCGCCGACGTCAGGAGCTGGTCGACGAGGAAGCCGGCCGCGACGCCGAGGATGGCGGAGATGGCCAGCACGCCGGCACCGGTGCGCTTCATCGTCCTCCCGCCTCACGCAGCCGTCGGAGGGCCTCGTCGACACGACCCGTGCCGGGAAGCACGGCATCGGGATCGACCGCGAGCCACGGCCCGAGCACGAAGTCGCGCTCGGCGGCTCGCGGGTGCGGCAGCAGCAGTCGCGGATCGTCGCTGACGACGTCGCCGTACGCGATGAGATCGAGGTCGAGCGTGCGATCCTCCCAGCCGGGCTCGCTCGCCGTGCGCGCCGCAGAGCGCACGCGACCGTGCCGCTGCTCGATCGCGTGGAGGTAGCCCAGCAGCACCGATGGGGCCAGGCGCGTGGTGAGGATCGCCACCGCGTTCAGATACGCCGGCGCGGCGGCATCCGGCCCGTCCGGCTTCATCGCGACCGACTCGATCGGCTCCGACACGCGCACGGCGTCGACGAGCGGCACGCGGGCGAGGTCCTTGATCGCGGCCGTCATCGTCTCGGCACGCTCGCCCAGATTCGCCCCCAGGGCGACGACGGCCTCGACGGGTCCGCGCGGATGGCGCTCGACGTCGCCGTCGAAGCCCTGAGCCAGGCGGCGGTTCACGCGATCTCCGTCCCGACGACCTCTTCGCGCCGGGCACGGCGGATCGTGACGGACACGTCGGAGAACGGCACCGTGATCGGCGCCTGCGGCTTGTGGACCGTGACCGCGACCATCCTCACGCCGTCGCGTGCCAGCAGGTCGTCGGCGATGCGCGCCGCGACGCCCTCGATGAGGTTCAGCGGCTCGCCGCCGACCAGCTCGACGATGCGCTCGGCGACCTCGCCGTAGTGGACCGTGTCGGCGACGTCGTCGGACTCCGCCGCCTCGGCCGTGCTGACGTACAGGGTCACGTCGATCACGAACTCCTGGCCCTCGCGACGCTCCTCGGCGAACACGCCGTGGTACCCGAATGCGCGGACACCGGTCAGCGTGATCTCGTCGATGAAGTCCATCGGCTTCCTTCCTCCCAGGCCCGTGCCACGGTGAGAGCATCGCGCGTGCCGGCGACATCGTGCACGCGCACCGCCCACGCTCCTGCCTGGGCGGCGAGCGCACTCGTCACCGCCGTCGCGAGATCCCGGCGGGCCTCGACGGCATCGGCGGGGTCGTCCGCAAGCGCCTCCGCGAGGAACTTCTTTCGGCTCGTGCCGAGCAGCACGCGGGGTCCGACGCCGATGAGCCGGTCGAGCCCGCGCAGCATCGCCCAGTTCTGGGCGCCCTTCTTGCCGAAGCCGATGCCCGGGTCCAGGATCACGCGCGACGGAGCGATACCGGCGGCCGCCGCCGCCTCGACGCGTGTACGGAGCTCGGTGACGACCTCGTCGACGACGTCGCCGTACTGGGCACGCGCGTACATGTCGGTCGAGTGTCCGCGCCAGTGGCTGAGCGCGATGTCGGCGTCCGTGGCCGCGACCGCCGCGAGCATCTCCGGATCGGCCAGGCCGCCCGATACGTCGTTCACGATGCGCGCCCCCGCCTCGACGGCGGCGACGGCGGTGGAGGCGTTCATGGTGTCGATGCTGACAGCGACCCCCGCGTCGACCAGCGCCCGCACGACGGGGAGCACGCGCTCCCGTTCGACACGCGGGTCGACGCGCTCGGCACCGGGGCGGGTCGATTCGCCGCCGACATCGAGCAGGTCTGCACCGTCGGCGCGAAGCCGCAGCCCGTGGGCGACCGCGGCGGCGGCATCCAGGTAGCGTCCGCCGTCGCTGAACGAGTCGGGCGTCACGTTGACGATGCCCATGATGAGCGTCATCCGCGGATCCCCGAGGCCCGCGAGGCGCCGATCAGCGCGACCAGCTCGGCACGCGCCGCGGGCTCTGCCAGCTCGCCGCGCGCGGCGATGGTGACGGTCGAGGCGTCCGGCTGGCGCCCTCCGCGCATCGTCACGCACTCGTGCGTCGCCTCGAGAACGACCAGCACGCCGCGCGCATCCAGGGATGCCGCGATCACGTCGGCGATCTGCTCGCCGAGACGCTCCTGCACCTGGGGCCTCGCCGACAGGATCTCGACGACCTTGGGCAGCGCTCCGAGACCGACGACCTGCTCGCCGGGCAGGTACGCGAGATGCGCGTGACCGCGGAACGGCAGCAGGTGGTGCTCGCACACCGAGCGGAACAGGATGTCGCGCAGCATGACGGCACCGGAGGGCAGCGTGTCGGGTGCCGGCCCGCGCGACACCGAGATGGTGCGCGCCAGCGGGGCTGCGGCATCCTCCCCGACTCCCGCGAAGAACTCGGTGTACGCGTCTGCCACGCGCTCGGGCGTCTGCCTCAAGCCGGGGCGTTCGGGGTCTTCGCCGATCGCCTCCAGCAGCTCGCGCACGAGCGCGGCGATGCGCTCACGGTCGACGGCCACAGGCCGAGCCTACGCGGTCGCGGGGCGCGCCTGTCCGGACGGACGACGCTTGGGCGCCTTCTCGGCGACCGGCTGCTCGGCCTCGACGCTGGCGGCCAGGCCGGCGTCGTCCCGGCGCTGCGGCACGTCGATCGGGGGCAGGGTCGACGGCGGACGCTGCTCGCTCGACAGCCACTGCGGGCGAGGCGGGAGGCGCTTGACGTCCTTGAAGATCTCGGCGAGCTCCAGGTGGTCGAGCGTCTCCTTCTCGAGGAGCTCCAGGGCGAGCTTGTCGAGCACGTCGCGGTTCGCGTTGATCACCTCGTAGGCCTCGTTGTGGGCCTGCTCGATGAGGTCGCGCACCTGCGTGTCGACGCGCTCGGCGATCCGCTCCGAGAAGTCGCGGCCGTGACCCATGTCGCGGCCCATGAACACCTCGCCGGACGACTGGCCGAGCTTGACAGGACCGATGTCGCCGGTCATGCCGTACTCGGTCACCATCTTGCGGGCGATGCTGGTCGCCTTCTCGATGTCGTTCGACGCACCCGTGGTCGGATCGTGGAACACGATCTCCTCCGCGACGCGGCCGCCCATCGCGTAGGTGAGCTGGTCCTGCAGCTCGTTGCGGGTGACCGAGTACTTGTCGTCGAGCGGCAGCACCATGGTGTACCCGAGTGCCTTGCCGCGCGGGAGGATCGTGACCTTCGTGACCGGGTCGGTGTGGTTCATCGCCGCCGCCGCGAGCGCGTGACCGCCCTCGTGGTAGGCCGTGATGAGCTTCTCCTTGTCCTTCATCACGCGGGTGCGGCGCTGCGGGCCGGCGATCACGCGGTCGATGGCCTCATCGAGCGCGCGGTTGTCGATCAGCTGCGCGTTCGAGCGCGCGGTGAGCAGGGCGGCCTCGTTCAGCACGTTGGCGAGGTCGGCTCCGGTGAAACCGGGGGTCTTGCGGGCGACGACCTCCAGGTCCACGCCGTCGGCCAGCGGCTTGCCGCGGCCGTGCACCTCGAGGATCTTGGTGCGGCCCTTGAAGTCGGGAGCGTCGACGCCGATCTGACGGTCGAAGCGGCCGGGACGCAGCAGGGCCGGGTCGAGGATGTCGGGGCGGTTGGTCGCCGCGATCACGATGACGTTGACCTTCGGGTCGAATCCATCCATCTCGACCAGCATCTGGTTGAGCGTCTGCTCGCGCTCGTCGTGGCCGCCGCCCATGCCGGCGCCGCGGTGGCGGCCGACCGCGTCGATCTCGTCGATGAAGATGATCGCCGGCGAGTTGTCCTTGGCGTTGTTGAACAGGTCGCGCACGCGGCTGGCGCCGACGCCGACGAACATCTCGACGAAGTCCGAGCCCGAGATCGAGTAGAACGGCACACCCGCCTCGCCTGCGACGGCGCGGGCCAGGAGCGTCTTGCCCGTTCCGGGAGGGCCGTACAGCAGCACGCCCTTCGGGATGCGCGCGCCGACCGCCTGGAACTTGGACGGGTCCTTGAGGAAGTCCTTGATCTCTTCGAGCTCCTCGATCGCCTCGTCGGAGCCCGCGACATCCTGGAAGGTGACCTGCGGCATCTCCTTCGTCACGAGCTTCGCCCGCGACTTGCCGAACTGCATGACCTTGCTGCCGCCGCCCTGAGCGCTCGACATGAGGAACCAGAACAGCAGGCCCAGGAGCAGGATCGGAAGAAGGAGCGAGAGGAAGCCGTCGAACCAGGTCGCCCGAGGCACCGCGTCGTTGAAGCCGTCCTTCGGGTCGGCCGCGTTGACCGCGTCGACGACCTCGGCGGCACGTGCGGTGACGTAGTAGAACTGCACGTCGGTCGCGCCCTCGTACTCCTTCGAGAGCTTCATGTCGACACGCTGATCGCCGTCGGTGTTGACGACCTCGGTGACGGTCTCACCGGAGAGCAGCTCGAGACCCTCCTGCGTGGAGATCTGCTTCGCACCGTTCAGGCTCGAGATGAGCGAGAACCCCACGATGAGGAAGACCCCGATCAGCAGGACGTAGAAGAGCGGGTTGCGGGTGATCTTCTTGAAGTCCATGGCGCGGGCGAGAGCCCGACCCCTTTCGTCGACGTGCCATCGCGGACAGGAGAGCGCCCGTCGACGGTTGAATCAGGGTATCGCGCGCTTCCTAGGCGTCGACTGTGCATTCGCCCCGGGCGTAATCCCAGGTCGAGCGCCGGAAGGTCACGAGTAGACGTGAGGCGCGAGGACCGCGACGTCGCGGAGGTTGCGGTACTTCTCGGCGTAGTCGAGGCCGTAGCCGACGACGAACTCCGTCGGGATGTCGAAGCCGACGTACTTGCAGTGCACCTCGACCTTGGCGGCCTCGGGCTTGCGCAGCAGTGCGAACACCTCGACGGATGCCGCGCCGCGGGCCGCGAAGTTCTCCAGCAGCCAGCTGAGCGTGAGGCCGGAATCGATGATGTCCTCGACGATCAGCACGTGCTTGCCGAGGATGTCGGTGTCGAGGTCCTTGCGGATCTGCACGACACCGCTGGACTTGGTGCCCGCACCGTACGACGAGACCGCCATCCAGTCCATCGTGATGTGCTTCGTGAGCGCACGGGAGAAGTCGGCCATCACCATGACCGCGCCCTTGAGGACGCCGACCAGCAGCAGATCCTCGTCCGCGTAGTCCGCGTCGACCTGCGCCGCGATCTCGTCGAGCTTTGCCCGGATCTCCTCCTCTGTGACGAGGACTTCCGTGAGGTCGCTGGAGACGTCGGCCGCGCGCATGGGACGAGTCTACGTGCCGGAGGCGTCGGCGCCGCGGACGGTCTGCGGGCTGACCACGAGCACCTCGACGACTTCGGCCATCCCCGGCCGCGTCTGCACCCACGTCACCTCGACGTACCACTCGCCGCCGTCGAGATCCTTGCGGAACCCGTCGGTGATGCGGGCGCCGCCCTCGGTCTCGCGCACCTTCGACTCGCGCCAGCCGTCGGCGGTGAGCCCGTCGGCGATCGCGGCGGCGGCGTCGGCCGAGGTATCCGGGTCCGCCGCGAGGTTGAGGTTCTCTCGGGCCTGCCACCAGGCGGGGTCGGACGCCGACGCCGCTCCTTCGGTCGGAGCGTATCTCGGCTCGGACTCGGAGAAGCCGGACTCGGGATCGAGGTCGGCCGGTATGAGAGCGACGGTCTCGCTGAGGAGGCGGTCCGCCTCGGTCTGATACTCGTCGAGCCGGCTTTCGGGCGTCATGCTGCATCCTCCCAGGGCGAGCGCGAAGAGGGCGACGGCGGCGGCGGCAAGGATTCGGCGCACGGCTCAGTCGACCTCCGTGTAGACGGGTTCGTAGTCGTCACGGTCGATGCCGTCGATCGTGATCGGCTGCCCGCCCGCGACGATGATCTCGTTCTGGGCGTACACCTCTGCCTGCCCGCCCGTGATCACCGCGACCATGTTCTCGAAGGCGGTCGAGCCCGGCGTGTACAGCGAGCTGTGGCTGTCGATCGCCGACGGCATGCCGTTGCCGGGGACGTTGTAGTCCTCGATGTCGTCGCTGTCGGGGCGGGACGCGTCGATCACGCCGGTCTCGAGGCGTGTGACCCCGTCGGCGGTGAGCGTCGACTGCCCGTGGAGGGCGTGCAGGTCGCCCTCGCGGCCCTGGATGAGCCCGACGACCATGTCGTTGCGGCTCATCATCGCGTAGTGGGGCACGTCTGAAGTATGCGGGAAGTCGTCCACTCCCGAGACGCCGTCGCCCATGCCCGCCGCGGCGACGTAGAGCACCCGGTCGGCCCGCAGCCCCGCCGCTTCGGCGAGCCCGACGGCCGCCCCGCCGTAGCTGTGGCCGAGCACGGTGAGCGTCGCGCTGCCAGGGACGGCGATGCCGGCGGCGAAGTCTCGCAGCCGCGGCGCGAGGTCGTGCGAGTACGAGGTGCTCATCGCGTCGGGGATGGACTGCGGGAACGCCCCGCCGGCCCATTGGAAGACCGCCGTGCTGGGGCCGGCGGCCGCCTGCAGGTCGGCGGCGCGCTCGTCGCCGAAGTCAGTCATGTTCGATCCGGTGCCGGGGACCGAGATCGCCACCGAGCGCACCCACGACGGGATGTCGCCGGTCACTGGGTCGAGCGGGCCGTGATACGTCGCGATGGCCTCATGCGACGGGTCGAAGACCACCACCCGGGCGCCGGTCTCGGTGCGCACCGCCCCGGTCTCGTCGACGACCTGGATCTCCTGCGTCAGCAGACCCTGGTAGTAGTCGATCAGGCGCTGCTGCTCGGCGATGAGGTCGTCGTACTCCTGCTCGACGGAGCCCTGGCCGTAGTAGGAGCGGTCCACCGCGGCGTCACGCAGCCGTTCCAGCCGTTCGATCTCCGCCTCACGGGCCGCGATCTCGTCCTCGATGTTGAGGCGGTTGGCGGCGACGCGGTCGCCGATGGGGATGCCGTCGAGATTGCCGATGACGTCAGGAGACGCGGCGATCAGCGCGTCCTTCTCCGCGCGGTCCAGGCTGTCCCAGACCTGCCTGATGAGCTCGGGGTCGCCGAGTGCGGCGATCTGCTCGGGCGTCACGGCGTCGGTGTCGCCTGCCCACAGCGCCGTCGCGGCGACGAAGCCGCCCGCACCCACGACACCATCGTGGGTGATCTCGGCGATGAGGGGGATGCCGGTCAGCCGGGCGGCCGTGTCGTGGTCGAGCTGGTCGCGTTCGTCGCGCAGCGCGTTGAACGCGTCGCGCGACGCCCGATAGTCGTCGATCGCCCCCTGCCAGCGGTCGAGGAGCGACGGGTCATCGAGGTACAGCCACGACGGGAGCACGTCGTCCCACTCCAGCGACCAGCCCACGACGAACTCCGACGCGGCGTTGAGTGCGATGGAACGCCGCGTCTGGATCGACGCGTAGTCGGACTCCGCCTGTTCCCGCGCCGACGCGGCGCGGCGCTGCAGGTCGGCCAGCGCGTCCGCGTACTCGTCCAGTACCCCCGCCGCCTCGTCGGCGGCATCCGCGACGTCGGTGAAGCGGCCGGCGACCACGGTGATGCGCGGCCGCAGCGCGTGCACGCTGACGGCCGTGACGGCGGTGAGCGCGCGCAGCGCGCTGTGCGCGTGGGTGCTGCGATCGCGCTCGGCACTTCCGCGCTCGCGGAAGAAGGCGGCGAGATCGCGGATGCCGTCCACGCTGCCCTCGCCGGGGTCGGCCGCCAGGCCCGGCAGCGTCATCCGGAGCCCCCGGCCAGCTGGGCATCGAGGGCGCGGAGCTCGGTGTGAACGGTGTCGACGTCCACCGAGAGGTCGTGACCGACACCGGCGAGCGCGCTCATCGCGTGACGGATGACGGCGTCGGCATCGCCGAGGGCCGTTTCCACGACCGGCGACCCTAGGACCCCGAAGGCCGGGCAGAACCCGTCGGCCGGGGCGTCGCCCGCCTTCTGCAGGTTCAGGACAGCCTCGGCGAAATCTGAGTCTGCGAACTCGACGTCTGCCATGATCGCCCCACCATATCCGTGTGCGGGCCGGGGCCCGGAGGGGACAATTCCCCATGCTCACCCGGGGTTACGTGCGCCTGCGTCTGCGTAGGCGCCGCCTGCAGGTCAGCGCGCGGTGAACTCGATGCGTCCGCCGACGCGGCGAGCGCGGCATCCGGGAAGATCGATAGGCCCCTGGCCCGACCAGTCCGTGACGAGGCGCGCCACCTCGATCGTCTGCGTCCGGGTCAGGCTCTGGTGGAACTCGCTCGCCACCACATGCCGGATGATGCGGTTGCGCAGTGCGGCCGGGTTGGCCGCGAGCGCCGCGACCGACACCGAGATGCCGGCTTCGGCGTGCTCGACGATGTCTTCGATCGTCTCGTCGATCATCTCGTCGAATGCTTCAGCATCCTCGCGCAGCTGTGCCGCCGTGCGGGCGAGCGCCTCGGCGATGCCCGGCCCGAGCTCGGCCTCGAGTACGGGCAGTACCGTCTCGCGCACGCGCACTCGCGCGAAGCGGGGATCGGCGTTCTGCGGGTCGTCCCACGGATCGAGCCCCTCGGCAGCGCACGCCGCGCGCGTCGTCGTCCGCCGCACGTCGAGGAGCGGCCGCAGGAGGCGGACGCCGTCCAGATCGGATGCCGCGGCCATCCCCTGCAGGCTGGTGGCGCCGGCGCCGCGGGCGAGTCCCAGCAGCACCGTCTCGGCCTGGTCGTCGAGCGTGTGGCCGAGCAGGATCGCCGCCGCGCCGGCGACACGGGCCGCGTCGAGCAGTGCGGCGTAGCGCGCCTCGCGGGCGGCCGCCTCCGGCCCGCCGGCTCCGGCGACCTCGACGCGGACGACGCGGGCGTCGAGTCCGAGCGCCTGCGCTCTCGCCGCTGCGGCGGCCGCGGCATCCGTCGAGCCGTCCTGCAGGCCGTGGTCCACCGTTGCCGCTGCCGCACGCAGGCCGAGCTTCGGCGCCTCGAAGGCGGTCGCCGCCGCGAGCGAGAGCGAATCGGCCCCGCCCGACAGCGCCACGAGCACGGTGGCACCCGGCTCGAGGCCCGTCAGTGCCCGGCGCACCGCGAGGCGCACCTCGGCGACAGCGGGGTCGAGTCCGGGTCTGCGCTCCTCCACCCACCCACCGTACCCGGGGGTCGCCGGTCACAACTCAGCCAGGACGCCCCCGCGCGGCCGGATCCGGCCGGTCCGGGCCGATTCTGACTGAGTTACTGCACGCGGGACCCGCGACTAGGCTTGTCGCGGCATCCCACGTCTTTCCGAAGGAGTACCACTATGGGCGCGTACGACGCCGTCATCGAGATCCCGCGCGGCAGCCGCGTGAAGTACGAGGTCGACCACGGCACCGGCCGCGTCTTCCTCGACCGCATCCTCTACACCGCGTTCGGCTACCCGACCAACTACGGGTTCTTCGAGAACACCCTCGGCGAGGACGGCGACCCGCTCGACGTGCTCGTGCTGCTCGATTTCGACCTCGCCCCCGGCGTGCTCGCGAGCGTCCGGCCCGTCGGCGTGCTGAAGATGAGCGACGAGGCCGGCGGTGACGACAAGGTCGTGGCCGTGCTCGGCAAGGACCCGCGCTGGGCGCACATCCAGGACGTGAACGACATCCCGGAGTTCACCCGCAAGGAGATCGAGCACTTCTTCGAGCACTACAAGGACCTCGAGCCCAACAAGTGGGTCAAGGTCGACGAGTGGGCGAGCGCGGCCGAGGCCGAGCGTCTCGTCGGCGAGGCGTTCGACCGCTTCAAGGAGCACGAGGGCCAGACCGCGACCCAGGGTGAGGGCGTCGCGCCGAACACCCTCTGATCGCTGCTGACACCAGAAGAGCGGATGCCGTCGGCATCCGCTCTTCTGATTTCTCTGAGTGCGTGTCGGCTCAGACCGAGACTCCGCGGTCGGCCATGAAGTAGATCGGGTTGACCGGCGAGTTGTTGACGTACGTCTCGAAGTGGACGTGGCAGCCGAACGAGTTGCCCGTGTTGCCCTCGCTCGCGATGAGCTGGCCCGCGTTGACCCACTGCCCCACGCCGACGAAGATGCCGCCGCTGCGGATGTGGCCGTAGCCGCTGCCGATGCCGCCGCCGTGATCGATCTTGATGTAATTGCCGTAGCCGCCGTTCCAGCCGGCGTACACCACGCGGCCGGCGGAGGCGGCGTAGATGCCCGCTCCGCAGCCGGCGGCGAGGTCGACGCCGTAGTGGAAGCCGCTGGAGCAGTAGCTGTTGCCACACTGAACGGTGCGGGGGCCGTACCCCGAGCTGCGCCAGCCCGACGACGGACGCGCCCAGCCCGACCCGACGACGGCTCCACCGCCGCCACCGCCGCCGCCGCCTCCGCCACCGCCGGCAGCAGCGTTCTCCCGGGCGATGCGGTCCGCTTCTGCCTTGGCTGCTGCGGCAGCCGCGGCCGCAGCAGCGGCTTCGGCCTCCTTGCGGATGCGCTCGCCCTCTTGGTAGTCGGCGACGGTCTTGGCGACCGTGTCCTGCAGGGCGGCGAGCTGCGCCTCGAGCTCGCCGCGCTTGGCGTTCTGCGCGTCGAGAGCGGCCTGCGCCTCGTCGGCGGCCTTCTGCGCGGCGACCATCTTCTCTTCGGCGACCTTCTGGAGCCGGTCGCGCTCGGCGCGCTGCACCGCGGCCTGGTCGCTCAGGCTCTGCGCCGAGTCGCGGGCCGTGACCGCCTGCGCGTAGACGTCCTGGTTGCGCTGCACGAGCTTGTCCATCGTGCCCAGGCGGGCGAGCAGGTCGTCGGCCGACGTGGCCGACCCCGCGAAGAAGAGCTCCAGCGATGTGTCGTCGCCGCCGTTGCGATACAGCTGTGCGGCGACGCGCCCGGCCTTGTTCGCGGCGTCCACCGCGGCGGCGCCTTGCGTGTCGGCCTGCTGCTGCAGCTGGTCGGCACGAAGCGCCGCGTCGAAGTACGCCTGCTGCGCGACGTAGAACTCGTCGGCCAGCTGCTGGGCGATCTGCTTCTTGGCCGCGACATCGGACTCGAGGCCGGCGATCAGCTGCTGGATCTTGGTGATCTCGGCGGCTTTGGCCGCCTCGTTGTTCTTCGCGGCGACGACGTCGTCCCACGACGGGTAGTCCGCAGCGTAGGCGGGGCTGACGAGCGGGCCGATCGTGCCGGCGGTCGCGCTCAGCGCGGCGACGCCCAGAATGCCCAACCCCAGCGCTGTGCGCCGGTTCATCGCGGGCCAGAGCCGCCGCTGCTCCCTCGGGGACGGGGCGCACCCGCACTCCGCGGCGTCGTCGGCCAGGGTCTTCACGGTGGTGTTTTCGGGCTGCACCGGGTCCTCCCCTTCGCGGCGTAACTCGTTTCACACTAGCAACATCAGTAACATGCGCAACCCCCAGCGGCGCATGTCGGCCGCCGCCCCAGGCAACGGCCACTCGGTCAGTCTGCGCCTGGGCGATGCGATCCACAAGGGCGCCACGCGCTCGATTCGCGTTTTGCCCAGTGATTACGTATGCTTGGTCCTCGGCAGTGAGCCCCAGGGTTCACCCGGCCCCATCGTTTAGCGGCCTAGGACGCCGCCCTTTCACGGCGGTAGCACGGGTTCGAATCCCGTTGGGGTCACTCCCATAATTCAAAAGCATGGCCCTGTAGCGCAGTTGGTTAGCGTGCCGCCCTGTCACGGCGGAGGTCGCGGGTTCAAGTCCCGTCAGGGTCGCTCCGAGCGACGGGCCCTTTTTTCGAAGAGGGCCTTTCGTCTAGGACGCGGCAGGTCTTGTATGAGAGATGCCGCGCGGCTCTGTAGCTCAGTTGGTAGAGCGTTCGACTGAAAATCGAAAGGTCACCGGATCGATGCCGGTCGGAGCCACTGAAACCCTCTCCTAGCTTCTACATGGAGGGGGTTTCTTCTTCCCTTGGAACCACTGGGATCATGGGGTAGTCAGAGTCCCGGATACTCCCTCGCCGCGGAGCGCGGCGGTCCTGAACCGCCATGTTCAAGGCTGTCGCCGCCCGATTCTGCCCACGAATGAGTCCCGCGCAGCCCGATCCAGTGCGATCGAGACGGACGTCAGAACCTCGGGGAAGAGGTCGGCATACACGTCGAGCGTTGTTGCGGCCGAAGTGCGGCCGAGCATTCGGTGCAGGATCTTCAGGTCACGCGGCCGACGACCGCATGATCCCGCCGGCGCCCCGGTCGCCGAGAGGCCCGCAAGCCCCGCGATCTACGTATCGCAACCGCGCAGTTGTCACGGACCTCACCGTGCAAGCTGCAGCAGCGGTGAGCTCTGATGCTCGGTCGGGTGAGGGCCACACCCGCATCCCGCCCGACCCGCGCACCGTCTACGCCGGGAACGCGGTCTCGCGGCGCCAGGAGTATTCCGGTTCAAAGCCCAGCATCGAACGTGCCTTGTCGATGGAGAGCAGCGTGTCGTTGACGCCGAGGTCGCCGCGGATCTCGACGCCGGGAAAGACCTCGCCGACCAGTTCCGCGTTCGGCCGAGACATCACGGTGTCGGCAGCGGCGATGATGTATCGCTCGAAGCCGGGCTCCCGCCGGCCGCGCTCGATCGCCCTGAGGACGGCCTGGGCTCCGTCGCGGGCGTCGATATAGCCCCACAGGTTCCACTTCCGCCGCAGAGGATCGGAGTCGTATGTCGGGAACTCGGCATAGTCGGACGGGTCCATCACGTTGGAGAACCGCAGCGCCTGGATGGAGACGTCCGGATGCCAGCGCACCAGCTCCACTGCAAGCTGCTCCTCGAGGTGCTTCGCCAGTGAGTAGTTGGATTCCGGGCGCGTGCACTCCTCGTCGACCGGGATGTACGGCGGGGGCACGTCGAACGGGAGTCCGAGCACGGTCTCGCTCGACGCCGTCACGATAGTGCGGACCCCTGCTCGGATCGCCGCCCGAAGGACGTTGTAGGTCACCGTGATGTTGTTGTGGAACGTGTCGGCGTCTGGGCGCAGCCCAGGGGCCGGAATCGCCGCGAGGTGCACCACCGCGTCGAACCGCCGCGGATGCTCGTCCACTCCCATGAGCGCGTCGATCGTCTGGCCGTAGTCCGTCAGGTCAGTCTGCACGAACCCGGCTGCACGCTCACCCGTCCAGTCGAGGTTGACGACCTCGTTGCCCGCCCCGCGCAGCACCCGGACGACGGTCCGGCCGAGCTTGCCCGACCCGCCGGTGACGGCGATGGTCATCCCGCTCATCGGCCACCCCCGATGTTGCGGTGCCGCTGGGCGATGCCCGGCGCACCGTACGGGTAATCGTCGGCGCGCGGCGCACTGGCCGCGGTCAGGCTCTCGAGCTCCGCGGCATCCAGTTCGAGCGTGACCGCACCCATGTTGTCGCGAAGCTGCTCGACCGACCGCGCGCCGAGGATCACGGATGTCACCGCGGGCTGCGCAGCGAGCCAGGCCAGCGCGACCTGCGACGGCGACGCGGCGTGCTCCTCCGCGATGCCGGTGAGGGTGTCGATGATCTGCCAGGTGCGGGGATCGGCGTTGCGCTGCTGCCACGCCTCCATGCCACGCTCCGGGTTCTCGCCGAGCCGCGTCGTGCCGGTCGGGGACACGTCACGTCGATACTTGCCGCTGAGCCAGCCGCCGCCCAGCGGCGACCACGGCAGCAGGCCGATGCCGGCATCGAGCGCCGCGGGGACGATCTCGTGCTCGATGCCTCGCACGAGAAGGCTGTACTGGGGCTGCAGTGTCACCGGCAGGTTCCAGCCGTGCCGCTCCGCGAGCAGGGACGCTTTGGTGAGCTGCCAGCCCGTGAAGTTCGAGAAGCCGTAGTACCCGATCTTCCCTTGCGTGATCGCATCGTCGAGGAAACGCAGCGTCTCGTCGAGGGGAGTGATCGCATCCCAGGCGTGCAGTTGGTAGAGGTCGATGTGCTCGACGCCCAGGCGACGCAGCGAAGCTTCGAGCGCAGTCCGTAGGTGCCGTCGGGAGGTCCCGTGATCGTTCGGTCCGGCACCCATCGGGAACCGGCCCTTGGTGGCGATGACAAGCTGGGCTGCCTCGGCGGGGTGCGCGGCGAGCCATCGGCCGATGATCTCCTCGCTGCGCCCGGCACTGTAGACGTCGGCGGTGTCGATGAAGTTGCCGCCGCCGTCCACGTAGGCGTCGATGATGGCGTGAGACGTCGTCTCGTCCGCCTCGGCGCCGAAGGTCATCGTCCCGAGGGCCTGCTCGAAGACGACGGTTCCGCTGCGGCCGAGTGTGCGATAGCCGGCTGACTGCTGTGGTGCGCTCATGCGTTGAGTTCCCTGATCTGATCGTCGGTGAGGGTGATGTCGACGGCCCGTGCGGAGTCCTGGATGCTCGCGGGCCGCGAGGCGCCGGGGATCGGGATGACGACCGGCGCGAGCGAGAGCTCCCAGGCGAGGCAGACCTGCTGCCCGCTGACTCCGAGCTCCGCGCCGATCCGTTCGAACGCGGCGCCCTTCCCACCCAGGGTGCTGGCGCGGGCTATTCCTCCCAGTGGACTCCATGGCAGGAACGCGATGCCCAGCTCCGCGCAGAGCTCGAGTTCTGCCTGGCTGGATCTGAACGCCGGTGAGAACTGGTTCTGAACCGAGGCGAGGCGCCCGCCGAGGATCTGCTGCGCGAGCCGGATCTGGTCAGCGTTCGCGTTGGAGATGCCGGCCATCCGGATGACGCCTTCGTCGAGCAGGTCGCGCAGCGCACCGACCGAGTCGGCGTAGTCGACGTGGGGGTCGGGTCGGTGGAACTGGTAGAGGCCGATCGCTTCGACGCCGAGCCGCGTCGCGGAGGCTTTCGCCGCACCCTTGATGTATTCGGGTCGACCGTCCAACGTCCAGCTGCCGTCTCCGGGGCGCAGGTGTCCGCCCTTCGTCGCCACCAGCACCTCGCCGGTGTCGCCCCCGTAGGTCGCGAGCGCCTTCGCGATGAGGACCTCGTTGTGGCCGACTTCGTCGGCGTCGCGGTGGTACGCGTCCGCAGTGTCGATGAGTGTCACGCCGACCTCGAGTGCGGCGTGAATCGTCGCGATCGAGCGAGCTTCATCCGGCCGGCCCTCGATCGACATCGGCATGCCACCGAGACCGATCTCGCCGACCGCCACGTCCCCGATGAAGCGATGATTCATCTACATGTCTCCTTGATAGCGGGCTATTCAGTGGGTCTGCTTCCAAGTTAGGTACGGCATTGCCATCTGTCCAACAGAAGAATATTGTTGATTTCACAACTGCCAATCATGAATGGATGGCCGACACATGGATCTCAGGCAGATGGAGTACTTCGTTGCGCTGGCGGAAGAGAATCAGTTCACGCGAGCAGCGGAGATCACCCGGGTGTCGCAATCCGGGCTGTCGGCAGCCATCAAGAGCCTGGAAGACGACCTCAAGGCGAAGCTGTTCATCCGCACGACGCGGCGGGTAGAGCTGACAGCGGCGGGCCATGCGCTGTTCCCTCATGCCCGCAATCTCCTCGCGGAGGCCAACGCCGGCCGGGACGCCGTCGCCGCGACGACGGCGGAATTCGCCGGCGCATTGCGCGTCGGCGCCGAGCAGTGCCTCGGGTCGGTCAATGTTCCTGAGATCGTCGAGCGATTCCACCGCAGGCACCGTGAGGTGGAGATCACCTTCACTCAGGCGGGCAGCGGCGATCTTCTCAAGCGGATGCGAGGCGGAGACATCGATCTCGCCTTCGTCGCGGGCACCTCCGAGACGACCGACCCGCAACTTCGGCTCACGGGGCTGGACCATGTGACCCTCGCAACGGAGCCACTCGTACTGCTCACACCACCGGAGGATCCGCTCGCGTCACAGAAGTCTGTCGCGTGGAACGACCTCCAGGACCGCACCTTCATCGACCTCGACAGCACCTGGGCCATCAGGGTCGTCACCGACGAGATCTTCGCCAAACGAAGAATCCCGAGGCGAGTGGCCTTCACGGTAGGCGACATCCACGCTCTGGTCGACATGATCAACCGAGGCCTCGGCGTTGCGATCGTTCCGCAGTCGGTGTCACGGAAGACAATCGCGGCGGACCTCCAGACCCTGAGTCTTGAGCAGCGTGACCCCGTCTGGACGGTGAGCGCCGCCTACGCCCACTCCGAGAGGGCGTCTCACCTCACCACCGAATTCCTCGGTCTCCTCGAGCCGCGCTAGGAGGGCCTCCGCGCTCGCCCGCCGTCCCGGAGTGGCGGCCACGAGATCGGTCATCATGCCGAGCCTGTTGATTCTCGTGACCGCCTGTAATCAGGCAGTCCGGGTCCGAGGGACGGCGTCGCCATGGTCGAGCCGCCCATCGTGAGCGCGAGATCGATCGTGCGGTCCACCTGCACACGACGACCGCACGGAATCACTGACGTCAGCTTTTTCCTCGCAGCCGCAGCGTGCGCGCCGCTGGCTCCTCGGGCAGCTCGAGCACGATCTCGCCGGCATCCGCATCCCATCGCACGCTCGTCGGGAGGCTGGTCGGGAAGACCGCCTCGACAACGAGCGGGCGCCCGGAGTGCCGGGCGAGAGGCACACGCACGGTGGTGGAGCCAGCCCGGCGCCAGACCGTGATCAGTTCGCCGTCGTCGTCGCGCATGCCCAGTGCCACGACGGGGTCATGCCACCCGGGCAATCCCAGAGGCCAGAAGGGCAGCGCGGTGCGGATACGGGTTCGCGTGGTGCGGTAGGCGTCGATCGCCTCCTGCACGAGCCGCATCTGCGCCCCAGACAGCCGGTCTATCCGGCCTGCGAGATGCACCCGGCCGAGCAGCGCGCTCGCGAGCGAGAAGACGATCCGCTCGTCGGACCAGGAGGGCTCGGGATACGCCCATACCGCACCCTGCTCAGGTGTGACGGCGGTCGGCGCGGCCGCGGCGATCGCGGCCGTGAGCAGCGGGTCCTGATTGTCGCTCGTGGACTGCACGGGGTGCACGCGCAGCGTCGCGCCGTCCATCCGCTGTCCACCGCTCGCGCAGCTTTCGATCACGAGGCCGGGATGCCGGTCCATGAGCGAGTGCACCCACTCGAGCAGGGCGCGCTGGTGACCGAATGCTCCGTCACCGGGGCTGTCGGCGTCGAGGTCAGTGCCCTGCGTGACGTCCATGTTGTAGTCGAACTTCAGATACCCCAGCCCGAGTTCGATGATCAGTCGCTCGACCGCCGCGTCGATGTGTGCGAGTGCGGCCGGATGGCGGAAGTCCAACTGCAGTCGCCCCGATTCCACGACACGCTGCCCATCGCGTTGGAAGAACGCCTCGGCCGGCAGCAGCTCGGCGATCGGGCTCGCCACCGACACGGCTTCCGGCTCGAGCCAGAGGCCGGCTACCATGCCCGCGTCGCGGATCCGGCGCGTCATCTGATCGAGGCCGCGGGGAAATCGTCGGGAGGATGGCTGCCACGAGCCGAGGTCGTTCCACCACGCCGCGCCGTCGGTGTACCAGCCGGAGTCGATGCAGTAGACCTCGGCTCCCGCGCGGGCCGCTGCGTCGATGTAGGGCGGCAGGTTCTCAGCATTCGGGTCGCCCATGAGCGCGTTCATGAAGTCGTTGACGATCACCGGCAGGTTCTCGTGGTCCACATGCGGGCGCCGCACCCGCCGCCGAGCGTCGGTCAGGGCACCGAATATCTCGTCGTCGTCACCGCCCAGTACAAGCGTCGCGGGAACGGAGCTGAATCGCTCGCCCGGACCGAGCCGACGCGACCAAGCCGCGTTCTGGTCCGTCGGCCCGCTCGCCACCACATAGAGCGCGTCGTCCTGATCGCCGAGCTCCCACCGCCATGCACCGTTGTGCTCGATCTGCCACAGCAGCGACCGCCGTTCGACGCGGGATCGCAGGATGCCCATCGGCAGATGTCCGCCGGTCGACCAGCTGCCCCGCTGCCCCAAGGCGAATGACGCCCGCGAGCTGGGGATGCCCCATGTGCGCAGCCCGGTGTCGTCGAGCCCCAGCTCGGCGGGCGTACGCCGCTGCCACATCAGCTCGCGGAACCATGTGTTGTGCGCAAAGCCGACTTCGTGATCGTGCCACCAGTGCGAGCCGTCCGCTGAGATGCCGCCGAGGGCGACGGACGAGACCGCGCGCAGGTGGACGGGCTCGTCGCCCGCGACGACTTCGGTCGCGCAGCGCACGACCGGAAGGTCGCGCCAGCTCGACCATCGTGCGATCACCAGGATGCCGGACATCGCGTCCCGCGCCGTCACCTCGAGGTGTGCCATGTCACCGTCGGTCCAGGTGCGGTGATCAACCGTGCGGAGACGGAGCCCGACTGCGCTCCCCATCAGCCGCTCGGAGGACGACGTGCCCGAGCCCTCGCCGCCGAGGTGAACCTCCGCGATGGGAATCGCCGCTGAGGGCGCGGCGCTGCGGCCGCCGCCGACCGCGGCGAGCCGCTGCACTTTCGGGGGGCCGTCGACGCCGAGGTCGAGGTCCAGCTCCACCGCGCCCGGGCGCCATCTGATCGTCTGCGTGTCCATGGCGGTGCTCCTCCGATGACCTGTGCGGCGTCGAGACCCGGGGGCGAGGCATCCGCCCCCGGGTCGATGTCGTCGGTCAGCTGGCGTCGTACGCCGCCTGCCATATTTCGAGGTAGCGGTCGACGCCCAGGCCCTGGAGGCCTTCCAGGTAGCCATTCCAATCACCGTCGTTGTTCGGGTCACGCACCCCGGTGACGAACTCCGCCGTCGCGGTGGCCACGTTGCTCTCGATGTTGGTCGTGAGCGTGGCGAGTTCGCTCGCCTCTTCCGCCGGCACCCACAGGTTCCAGTACGGGAAATTGGCGTCCGACTCTTTGCCCTCATAGAGCTCGGTCGCTTGGAAGAGCCGGCGCTCGGCACCTTCCTCCGTGTAGATGTCCAGCGGCTGCACCTGGCAGTTGCGCCACTCGACGGTGTCGAACACCTGCGCCATCGGGCCCCAGTTGCCGTTGTAGTCCGCCTCGTTCTCCTCGTCCAGCGGCAGGTCGACGAAGCAAGGCTCGAGCTCGGGATCGAGGGCGATCTCGCCTTCCTCAGGAGCCCGCCAGCCGATGTTCTCTTCGCCCATCTCGCCGAGAAGGTGACCCTCAGGGGTGAAGATGTAGTCCATCATCTCCATGATCACCTGCTGTTCCACCTCGTCGGCAGCCTTCGTGATGACGAAGGTCGCACCGGGCACGCTGGGCAGCTGATAGGTGGTGATCGGCCCCTCTGCACCCTCGAGTGGCGGGAGCGGGTCGTATTGGGTGTCCCGCGCATCCTCCTGACCGATGCTCACGCCGATCCAGGGGTGAATGGCGGTGAAGCCGCCGACGATGACGCCCTCGGCCGAGTTGCCGGTGGCCTGCATGGTGTCGCCGCCCTGAGAGAACGCCGCGGGGTCGATCAGTCCTGCCGCCCACAGCCTGTTCAGGAACTTCAGGCCTTCTCGCCAACCGTCCTGCATAGTCTGCATCTGCACGCTGTCACCCTCGAGCCCCAGCGAGATGGGCTGACTGGCCGCGCCGGCGCCGGTGTTGAAGGAGTTCGCGATGAACGCGTTCATGATGTACGGCACGATCGACCACTGCGCGCTTCCCGTGATGGGGATCTCGTCCGCGACGCCGTTCCCGTTCGGGTCCTCCGTCTTGAAAGCTGTCATGACGTCGAAGAATTCGTCGGGTGTCGTAGGCATCTCGAGTCCGAGGTTCTCGAGCCATACGGTGTTGATCCAGAACTTGTACGGGTAGGAGCAGTGGTAGCAGTCGTTCCATTGCGGAAGTCCCCAGATCGTCCCGTCGGGCGCGGTCGCAAGGGTCTCGAAGCCCTGTTCAGCGGCAAGAGCGTCCTGGATGTTAGGCGCGTGCTCCTCGATGAGCTCGTTCAGGGGCAGGATGACCCCTTGGTCTCCGTAGCGCTGCAGCTCGGCCTGCGTGAACTGCGATGCCCAGGGCACGAGCATGTACGCCTCGGGCAGTTCGCCGCCAGCGAGGGAGATCTGCCTGGCCTCGGTCGCTGCCCCCGAGTCGTATCCCGTGGTCTGGAAGTCGATGTCGACGTCGAACTTGTCCTCCAGCAGCAGGGTGAACGAGTTGGTGTTGAGATCGATCTGGCCGCCCTGCTCGCCGAAGATGGTGATGACCTTCTGATCGTCTCCCTCGCTGGGGGTGCACCCGACGACTACGGCGGTCAAAGCCGCCGCTCCCGCGATGGCCGCGAGTGTGCGACGGCCGCGTCGCATCTTGTCCGACATATGTTGGCTCAACAAGGTCTTGCCTCTCTGTGATTAGGACGAGTGTGGTGCTGGATACATGACGCGGTGCGACGTGCGCCGCGTCATCCCTTGACGGCGCCTACGAGGATCCCTTTGTTGAAGAATCGGGCGACGAAGGGGTACACGAGCATCACCGGCACCGTGGAGATGACGATGAGCGAGTACTTGAGCAGGTCGGCGAGCTGCTGGCGTTCTAGCGCAGCGGCGGCGTCAAGACCGGGAGCGGCCTGATTGAGGATCAGTACGTTGCGGAGCACAAGCTGGAGCGGGTACAGACTCGGGTCGCGAAGGTACAGCAGGGCATCGAAGTAGGAATTCCATTGGAAGATCGCGTACATGAGCGCGATCACGGCGAGCAGCGGCTTGGAAAGCGGCAAGACCACTGTCCAGAGGAACCGAAGATCGCTGGCGCCGTCCAGCTGCGCGGCTTCGTAGAGCTCCTCTGGGATCGAGGAACGGAAGAACGCGACAGCGATGATGACCTGCCAGACGCCGATGGCCTGGGGCAGGATGAGCGCCCATCGCGTGTCGAGCAACCCGAGGTTCTGGACGACCAGGTAGGTCGGGATGATGCCGCCGGCGAAGAGCATCGTGAAGACTACGAACAGCGTTATGCCGCGGCGACCCCACAGGTCGCTGCGGGAGAGCGGATACGCGATGGCGACCGTCAGGACAAGGCTGATCGCCGTCCCGGCCAGCGTGTAGATCAGCGAATTGGCGAACCCGGTCAGGATCGAACTGTCACTCAGCGCTCGCTCATACCCCTCGAGCGTGAAGTCGATCGGCCAGAACGTGACCCTCCCCGACGAGACGGCGAGCGGATCGCTGAACGAGCTGGCGACGATGTAGAGGAGCGGCAGGAGCACGCACAGCAGGAACGTCGTCAGCAGAATGTAGACGGCGACCATGAAGATACGGTCGGTCGGCGACTCTTTGATCCGCTTCGGAGCCTTGACCGCTCTCGGCTTGCGCACCGGCGGCTCGGCGTCGCTGCTTTGGCGTTCGTCCAGAGTCGTGGTCACCACAGTCCGTTTCCTGTCAGTCGTTTGACGAGGGCGTTCACGGCGAGGAGCAGCACGAGGTTGATGGCCCCGTTGAACAGGCCGATCGCTGCTGCCTGGCTGAAGTCGGCGCTCAGCAAGCCGACCTTGTACGTGTAAGTCGGGATGATTTCGGACTGAGAGATGTTCAGGCTGTTCTGGAAGAGGAACGCCTTCTCGAATCCGATCGCCATGACGTTGCCGACACCGAGCACGAGGACGATCATCGCCGTGGGCATGAGACCTGGGATGTCCACGTGGCGGATCTTCTGCCAGCGGCTGGCCCCGTCCACCCTTGCCGCCTCGTACAGGGTCGGGTCGATCCCGGCGAGCGCGGCGAGGTAGATCACGGCGGAATAGCCCATGGTCTGCCAGATGTCGCTGAGCACGTAGATGTGACGGAAGTAGTCGGGGTCGCTCAGGAAGTCGATGGTGCCGAGGCCGAAGAACTGCGTGACGTGGGCCGCGAGGCCGACGCGGGGTGACAGGAACAGGATCGTCATCGACACCACCACGACCGTCGAGATGAAGTACGGCGCGTAGGTCACCATCTGAACGGTGTTCTTGAAGAACCTCAGCCGCACTTCATTCAGCGCCAGTGCCAGGACGATCGGGATCGGGAAGCTTGCGAGCACGACGTACGCCGAGAGCACGAAAGTGTTGCGCAGCACAGGCCAGAAGATCGGGTTCGAGAAGAAGCGCTCGAAGTGCTTCACCCCAGCCCAGTCGCTGCCCCAAACGCCGTCCACGACGTTGTAATCCTTGAACGCGATGATCGTGTTCGCCATCGGGATGTACTTGAAGACGACGAAGTACGCGATCGGGATCAGGATGAGCAGGTACAGCTGCCAGTGACGCCGGAGACTGCGCCTCAGCCCGCGGACACCGCGTCCGCTCCCTCGGTCGCGGAGGTCACGGGTCACATCGCCGACATCGAGGCCGATGCCGCCGACCGGGGTCACCATGCGTGCTCCACCGGGCCTGCGTCACGCGGCACCTCGCGATGGAACGTGCAGCGCAGTGGTCTGGGGGACATCATCAGGGCGTTCCTTTCTGCAACGTTGCAGTCACCGGACTCTCACGATAAACGTCTGATCATTGAGTGTCAATCTGCACCCTCGCCCCCAGCAACACGGGAGCGTCTTAGGGAATTGATTGAACCTTTACCGTCGGCGCGTTTGGGCGCGCCCACCGCGTGCGAGGCGTCGGTCGGGTCCCCGCATCGATAGACTGCGTGCGTGGCAACCGGCGCCGACGACACCGCAACGGGCTCGGGCTCCCGTTCCGACCGCGTGATCGCGATCGTCAAGGAGATGATCGCGTCCGGTGAACTGCAGGCGGGCGACCGACTCCCGATCGAGAAAGAGCTCGCCGCACGGTGGGGAGTCTCGAGAGGATCTCTGCGGGAAGCCGTCCGTTCGCTCGCGGCGCTCGGTGTGCTCGAGACGAAGCAGGGCGACGGCACCTACGTCACTCAGCTCGACCCAGGTTCGCTGCTGCGCCCGCTGGAGTTCTGGGCGGGACTGCAGGAGGCGACGCAGTCTGTCGACCTGCTGGGCGTGCGCAGGGTGCTCGAGACCGAGTCCGCCGGACTCGCCGCCGTACGGCTCACCGACGACGATCTCGACGAGCTCGAGCTGATCCTCTCGGACATCGATGTGGGGTTGGCCTCCGGCGAACTCGGCCCCGAGTCATTCATCGATGCGGATGCGGCATTTCATCAGCGGATCGCTGCCGCCAGCGGCAATGCCGCCCTCGCCGCTCTGATCGACAGCCTCATGACCAGGACGCTCCGCGGCCGCTTGTGGCGAGCGATCACCGAACGCGACTCGCTCGGTGCGGCACACGCGGAGCACCGGGCGATCCTCGCGGCGCTTCGCACGCGCGACGCCGAGCGGGCTCGCATCCGGATGGCGGCGCATCTGCTCGGCGTCGAGGTCTTCGCGGCCGAGCATCCCGTCGCTGGCGACTCGCGGGTCGAGCCGCTCAGCGAGTAGTCACCAGCAGGTCCTGCGCCTTTCGCTCGAGCCAGTACTGGCCATCTGGGAATCGGTAGCGTTGCACAGTCTCGTCGCGCAGCTCGGCGCTGTATCCCGGTCGCGAGGGCAGTGCGTAGTGGCCGTTGGAGACGATCACCGGGTCGACGAAGTGTTCGTGGAGGTGATCGACGTACTCGGTCAGGCGCTTGTCGAGCGATCCCGACACGGCGACGTAGTCGAAGATCGAAAGGTGCTGGACGAGCTCACACAGCCCGACTCCGCCGGCGTGCGGGCAGACCGGCACGCCGAACTTGTGTGCCATGAGGTACACCGACAGGATCTCGTTGACACTGGCGAGCCGAGCGGAGTCGAGCTGGCAGAAGTCGAGAGCCTCTGCCTGGAACATCTGCTTGAAGAGCACGCGGTTCATGCCGTGCTCGCCTGTGGCGACGCCGATGGGCGCGACAGCTCTGCGTATCGCCGCGTGCCCCAGCACGTCGTCGGGACTCGTGGGCTCCTCGATCCACAGCGGCCGGAACTCGGCGAGTGCGTTGATCCATTCGATCGCCTGCGGCACATCCCACACCTGGTTGGCGTCGACCATGAGCTCGGCATCCCAGCCGATCTCTTCGCGGGCAATGCGAAGCCGTCGGCGGTCGTCGTCCAGGTCTGCGCCGACCTTGAGCTTGAAGTGACGGTACCCGTCGGTCACCGCCTCGCGCAGCAGTGTTCGAAGCTTGTCATCTGAGTAGCCGAGCCAGCCCGCACTGGTGGTGTAGCAGGGATATCCGCCGCGCGCCTTCAACTCCTCCAGGCGCTGGCGCCGGCCCGGGGCCGCCGAACGCAGCATCGCGATGGCTTCGTCGCGAGTCAGCGCGTCGGATAGGTATCGGAGATCGGCGGCATCGACCAACTGCTCGGGGCTCATCTCGACCAGGAGACGCCAGAGCGGAACGCCCGCTCGTCGCGCTGCCATGTCCCAGAGCGCGTTCATGACCGCAGCCATCGCGAGGTGGACCACGCCCTTCTCCGGACCGAGCCACCGCAGCTGAGTATCAGAAGCCAGCTCTCGGTAGGTTGCACCCAGGTCGTCGAGCAGCGTGTCGACATCCTGCCCGACCAGCGGCAGCGCTCGCTGCCGTGCTGCCTCGGCACAGAGATCGTTGCCGCGACCGATCGTGAATGTGAACCCGTACCCGGACAGCTCGGAGTCGGTCTCCAACACCACATAGGCCGCCGAGTAGTCGCCGTCCTTGTTCATGGCGTCGGAACCGTCAGCGTCGAGCGAGGTGGGAAAGCGCACATCGTGGACGCGGACATTGGTGATGATCGGCATCAATCATCCCTTCGTGCGGTGTTGGTAACTCCAGGTCATTTGATCTATCGACCAGAAGTGAGAAGCCGAGTTGGTCGCAGAGGTCGCCGCGAGGCGGCCCTCAGTGCACCGCATCGCGCCGAGTAAGCCTCGACAGGCCATACGCTGCGCCGAGTCCTCGTCGAGACGCGGATCCATCCCTCGAAGAATGTGACTTCAACGGCCAGCCCCAAAGATCTGATCTTTACACATGCTAGCCGCGATGATAGCGTGACGTCGAACCGAGAGGCAGCAGTTCCAGATGCAGCGAGTGCTCTTCCCCCACTCGTGGGAGTTCCGAGAGCGGTACTCCGCCGGTCAGACCGAGTTCGAGTCGGTCGTGCTCCCGCATGATCCGGTGCTGGCTTCGAGTCGACTCGATGATCCGGCCCTCCAGGCCACCGGGTACTTCCCGGGCGGCGAATGGGAGTACCGCGCGAGGCTCCCGGCACCAGCGCACTGGCGAGACCGTCACGTCGTGCTCGAATTCGAATCCGTCTACCGGTCGGCCGCCGTCTTCGTGAACGGCGACCTCGCGATTCGGCGACCGTCGGGAACCTCCACCATCTCCGTCGAACTCGACCGGTACCTGCGTTACGGCGGCGAGAACGAGATCATCGTCGAGGCACGTGCCCACCGGGATGCGAGGTGGTACACCGGGGGCGGCATCGTCCGGCCGGTCCACCTGGCAATCGCGCCCCGCGTCCATGTCCCGCTCGATGGCATCGTCGTGACGACCCCCGAGCATGACGCCGAGGCTTCGGTCGTACAGGTCGTGACCACGGTGCGAAACCTCGAGGCGATCCCAGCCGTGCGGCGGCTCGAGACGAGCATCGTCGATCCCTCAGGCGAGGTCGCCGGCGTCGATCGCACGAGGGTGAGCGTCCCGCCCGGCGGCAGCACCCAAGTCAGCCAGCGCATCCTCGTGATGGCACCACGGCGGTGGTCCGTCGAAACGCCCGACCTCTACCGCGTCGACTCACGCCTCAGCTCGGGTACCGGTGACATCGACCTCGACCGGAGCGAGGTGCAGTTCGGCATCCGGACACTTCACCTCGATGCGGACCGCGGCCTGCGCATCAACGGCGACCCGGTCGAGTTGCGTGGCGCTTGCGTGCACGCCGACAACGGAGTGATCGGCGCCGCGACCTTCGATCGCGCGGAGGCGCGCCGGGTCGCCGTGCTCAAGTCCGCAGGTTTCAATGCGATCCGCAGCGCCCATCAACCGATGAGTCGCGCGATGCTCGATGCTTGTGATCGTCTGGGAGTGCTCGTCATGGATGAGCTCACCGACGTCTGGACCAGATCGAAGTCGCCCGACGACGGCGCGGATCAGTTCACGGACTGGTGGCAGCGCGATCTCGAGGCGATGGTGACCAAGGACCGCAACCATCCGAGTGTCATCATCTACTCCATCGGCAACGAGATCCCGGAGGCGGCAACCCGATCAGGATCCCAGCTGTCGAGGAGCATGTCTGCCGAGGTCCGCCGGTTGGATCCGACCCGGTATGTCACGGCCGCCGTCAATGGCGCGCTGTTCGTGATGGATGCGGCCGTGGAGGTCGATCCGGAATTGCTGGACGGGGCGCCGCTGCACCCGGTCGACGAGATCAACGGCCGCGCGTCGAGCCTCGAGGATCGGATGAGTGCGCTCGGCGTCACCGGCGCGGTGACCGCGCTTACCGAGGAGGCCTACGGTGCCCCCGATATCGCGGGAATGAACTATCTTGACTGCCGGTACGAACTGGACCGCGAGCTTTTCCCGAATCGCGTGATCGTCGGGTCTGAGACCTTCCCCACGCACATAGACCGACTGTGGGCACTCGTACGCGCCAACCCTCATGTGATCGGCGACTTCACCTGGACAGGTTGGGACTATCTGGGTGAACCAGGCCTCGGGCGCATGCACTACGCGGACGACCCACCGGGCAACGGCGCACTCGGCCCCTACCCCTTCATGCTCGCGGGTTCCGGCGACATCGACATCACCGGCGAGCGACGCCCTGCCTCGTACTACCGAGAGATCGTGTACGGCCTTCGGTCGGAGCCGTACATCGCGGTCAGGCGTCCGCAGACGAGGGGTAGGACGACGAGATCGGCTCCCTGGTCGTGGACCGACTGCATCCCGTCGTGGACATGGGGAGGTGTCGGCACCGAACCGCTCGAAGTCGAGGTGTACAGCGACGCACCCGAAGTAGAACTGCTCGTCAATGGCCGCTCCATGGGACGTCGGCCGACGGGGCCCGACCATCGGTATCGCGCGCTGTTCGAGGTCGAGTACGTCCCCGGCCGCATCGAGGCACACGCCATCCGAGAGGGACTGGGTGCCGAGTCTGTAGTGCTGCAGACGGCGGGGGTCGATCGGCGTCTGAGGCTGACACCCGAACGCGAGGCGCTCGCCGTCGATGGTCGAGATCTGGGCTACGTCGTGATCGAGATCGGGGATGCCGACGGTGTCAGGGCCACCAATGCAGACGTCGAAGTCGAACTTCGGATCGACGGACCTGGATCACTCCAGGGATTCGGGAGCGCGGCGATGGTCACCGAGGAATCCTTCGTCGATGCGCAGCATCGACTCCACGACGGCCGCGCGCTGGCCGTGATCCGTCCGACCTCAGCCGGACGAATCACCGTGACGGCGTCGGCTTCCGGGTACGTGTCGGTCTCGGTCGACCTCGAGGCACGCTGACCGCAACAGTGCCGGTGGAGCCAGCAGGGACGCTTGCTGGGCGTCATTCGTCGTGCTGGACTCCAGAATCCGGTCGGGCCGCATTGGATCGCGGGAACTGGACGGTGACCGGCCCGGTGGAGAGATCGACCGATTCGTGTTCGCCATCCGGGCCGCGAACGTCGACGACGTCCCCGTCCCGGGCAGCCGCAGAGCCCCCGGCGGCACGCAGCGTGGACACGAGGACGTTCTCGTCCCAGCGGAGGCTCTCGACGACAATGCCACCTCTGGCGCGGACGCCGCCAATCGACCCCCGGCTCCACGAATTCGGCAGTGCGGGCAGCAACGAGATCCGATTGGGCTGCGACTGCACGAGCATCTCGATGACGACGGCCGGCAGCCCACCGCTCGCGTCGACGTTGAAGATCGCGTCGCCGTCGTGCGTCGACACGGCGTTCGAGCGCCAGAAATCGCGCGCGAGCGATTCGACGCACTGTCGCGCGGCTTCGGCATCCCCGAGCCGAGCTGCCGCGAGGCCGAGGCCAACGAGGCCGAATGCCATCTCCATGCGACCGTCGCCGGCTGCCCACGGCTTCTCGTTGCGCCAGGCGAGCTTGCGCCTGATCGTCTCGAGCGCAGCCGCGCGGAGCTCGGGTGCGCTGGCTGCCTCGTCGTCCTCGTACCAGAACGGGTAGAGCTGCGAGACGTGCCGGTGCCCGATCTCCTCGGCGATCGTGGGATCGAGCCACTCAGCGAAGGTCCCTTCGTCGGTCACCCGGTAGGGCGGCAGCCGATCGGCGAATGAACGCCACGCGTCGCGGTCGGCTTCCTCACCCAGGATGTCGGCGATCCTGATCGCGAGACGCGCGGCATCTCGGAACGCCGCGACGTCCATCGTGGCGTCGACTCCAATGGGATTGGCGCGGTTGCCAGGGGTGTTCTCGGGGGAATACGACGGAGCGAGATGGAGTAGGCCGTCGTCGCCTGGCAGGGCGACCGCGAGCGCGAAGGCCATGACGTTGCTCGCGAGCGGCCAGGCGTATTCGCGCAGAATGTCCACGTCACCGGTCGCGGTGAACTGATCCCATGCCAAGCGCAACACCCAGGCACCGCCTGCCATCCAGTACAAGTGGGGAAAGGCGGGGGCGAAGTGGTTGCTGTTGCCGTGCGAGTCGAAACGCGCAGGGAGCAGCCAGCCAGGGGCGCCGAAGATCCGCTGCGCGTTCGCAGCGTAGTCGTCCACGTGCCGGAAGATCGCCCGCAGGTACGACGTGAGCAGCTCAGGGGTGCCCGACGCGATGAGAGATGCAACACCGCCGTGCTGCACATTGCCGTTCTGCGTCCAGTCGCCCGACCACGCCGGCCGGCGAGTTCCCTGCCAGATGCCGACGAGCGTGGGAGGAAGGACTCCGGTCGACGAGATGATCGTGTGGCGCCCGGATGCGAACGCGAGTTCGACGGCTGCAAGCAACCCCTGCGGGTCACCGGCCCTCGCCCGCTGCAGCACGTCGTCGTAGGACACGGCGTCGTCGACGCCGCTGTTCAAGTCGAGCGAGCACGCCTCGAACAGGGACGCGTGCGTTTCGGCCGCGGCGACCTCGACCTCGGCGATGCCGCCGAACAATTCGACTCGGATGGGGAGTCGGACGGTCCGCCCGGCGGTCAGACGCAGGCGCACGCCGCCCGATTCCGGCTCGGCGTCTGTGCCGGCCGGGAGGTCGACAATCAGCCTCGCGTGCCTCGGCGGCCATGGGCTCGGCGGGTTCTCGCGCACGAACGGTGACAGATTGCCTTCGGCGACCTTGACGTCGAGGGTCATGCGAGAGCCGTCGATGGTCGGGACGGCCGGTTCGAGGAAGACGCCGTAGTCCGTCGACGGATATTCACCGGGGTCGCGAGGCGCCTCACCGAAGTCCAGTGCCAGCACGCCGCTGTGGTCGTGATCGGACCAGAGCTCGACCGACATCCCGCCCGTTGCCCGGTCCGGGATCAGTGCGATGCCGCTGCCGACACCTGCGCCATCGGTCCACTCGACTTCCACCCTGCCGGTGGTGAAGTCCCCGACCCTCCGGTACTGCCCGCCCTCGACGGGAGTGTCGGGACTCCACGTGAGTTCGGCGATCGGCACGAACGGATCCGTCCAGATCATGGAGCCGTCGTAGCCGTCGTCGCGCGCGAGACGCTGCGTGATCGAGGTCACAGTCTCGCCATCGCCGGCGAGAGCGGCCGCCCGCACCTCGGCGATCGCCGGTTCGATGCGCGGTGCCGCTTTCGCGGAGTTCACCGGCAGGAAGAACTCCTCGTGGCACACGTGGATCGAGTGGCGCGTCGGTGTGCCGGACAGCACCGCTCCGAGAGAGCCCGTGCCCGCGATGAGTCCGTGCTCCCAGTCGATGCCGGCAGACGAACTCCAGAAGCCCGTTCGGATGGTCACGCTGACTCCGCTTCCTGATCGTTCGCCCCCGCCATCGGGGCATTTGCCTTGCATCCGCCATCGTAGCGTCGAATCATCCAATGAATGTTCGCACTCTCACGAACGATCCGAACACTTGACCCGTTCAAGCTGATCTGAATGACCGACTCAACCTGAATCGAGCGGATGCTTCGTCCACACGTCCCGTTCGCGGTAGGGTCTATTCATCTTACCTTTATGACTCTTCGGAGGATCCATGCGGAGCGCGTCTTACGTCGGAGCAGGTCGCGTCCAGAACCTGAACTTCGTGGGGATCGACTCTCCGGGCTCCCTCCAGGAGCGCTGGAACGTGCGTGCCGACTGGCTCATCCGGCTTCCCGATGACTTGCCGCTGGATGTCGCTGCCTTGGCCGAGCCGACCGCCGTCGCCGTGCACGATGTCCGCCGGTCCGAGCTCCGCCCGGGAGACAAGGCCGTCGTGATCGATCTGCTGATCAGCAAGATCGTGCCGCTCTCGCAGACGCGCCAGGCGTTCGACGATCTCGAGGATAGTTGAGGATAGATGATGACCACGCCGGAGTGGAACGACCCTGCAGTCTACGAGTGGGGCACCGAGCCCACGCACGCCTCTCTCATGCCCTACGAGACGCTGGACGAGGCGCTGCGCGCGGACCGCCGCGATTCGCCCTACCGTCTCAGCCTCGATGGGGATTGGAAGTTCCACTGGTCCTCGAATCCCGCGTCGCGTCTGATCGATTTCGCCGGCGAAGACGTCGACGACACGGGATGGGCGACCATCCCGGTTCCCTCGAGCTGGCAGCTGCACGGCTACGACTTCCCCATCGGCGTGAACCTCATCCTGCCGTGGACCGGCGCGAACGGGAATCATGAGCAGCCCGATCCCACTGGCGACTACCCGCACGCGCCCACGCTCTACAACCCGGTCGGTCAGTACCGCACTGTGTTCGACCTGCCCGACGGCTGGGAGAATCGCCGTTCCTTTCTCCAGTTCGACGGCGTCGAATCGGCTTATTTCGTGTGGGTGAACGGACAGCGGGTCGGATACCGCGAGGACAGCTATACATCCGGCGAGTTCGATGTCACGGCTCACCTGCGCCCGGGCCGCAATCTCGTTGCGGTGGAGGTGTACCGATGGTGCACGGGCTCGTACCTGGAGAACCAGGACAATGTGCGGCTCTCGGGCATCTTCCGCAGCGTCTGCCTTATCTCGAGGGCGCAGGTTCTGATCCGGGACTTCACCGTCCGCACCGACCTGGACGATTCCCTCGAGAACGCGCGGCTCGAAGTCGCGGCCGATGTCCGTGGCTACGGCGCCGAGAGCGGCGCCCGCGATCACAGCGTGCGGGCGCGGCTCTTCGACGGCGTCACCTCCAGTGCTCGCGAACTGTGGGCGGATGCCGCCGCGGTGGCTGCCGCCGCCGGCGGTGACGCGTCGGCCAGTCTCTCGGGATCGGTGCCGCAACCGCGGTTGTGGTCGGCGGAGGACCCCGAGCTCTACACACTGGTGCTGGAGCTCCTCGACCGCGACGGATCAGTCCGTGAACGCGTCTCGACGCGGGTCGGATTCCGGCGAGTCGAGGTCATCGACGGAGTTCTGCGCCTCAACGGACAGGTGATCTCGATCCGCGGGGTGAACCGGCACGAGTGGAGTCCACGGACCGGTCGCACCCTGACCACGGCGGACATGATCGCTGACATCCGGCTCATGAAGCAGAACAACATCAACGCCGTGCGCACGTCGCACTACCCGAACGACCCGCGCTGGTACGACCTCGCCGATTCGTATGGCCTCTACGTGTTCGACGAGGCGAACAACGAGACGCACATCAACCGTGTCGACGCCGCCGGAAACCCCAACATCCCAGGCGACCGTCCGGAGTTGCGGCAGCCGCTGTTGTGGCGCATGCGCAATGTGGTCGACCGCGACAAGAACCATCCCAGTGTGATCGCGTGGTCCACGGGCAACGAGTCGGGAGTCGGTTCCAACCTGCAGGCCATGTACGAGTGGGCGAAACGGCACGATCCGAGCCGACCCGTCAGCTACCAGGACCCGAACGGCTCTGGCTCGGCCGTTGTGCCGACGGAGTTGTCCGACTTCGACGGGGACTTCTACCCTCCCGTCGAGCAACTGCTCGCCCGAGCCCAGCGGGACCCGCGGCCGTATCTGCTCATCGAGTATGCCTTCGGACAAGGCAACTCATCCGGCTACCTCGACGAGTACTGGGCAACCATCCGAGCGAATCCCGAACTGCTGCAGGGCGGATTCCTGTGGGACTGGGCGGACAAGGGACTCTCCTGGCCCGTCCCTGGACGCCCGGGGGAGGAATTCTTCTCGTATGGCGGTGACTGGGGTGACGATCCCAACGAGGAAAGCGCCCACATGAGTGGCTTGGTGCTCTCGGATCGCACACACACCGCCAAGCTCGCCGAAGCGAAAATCGCGTATCAACCCATCACCGTCACCATGGCGGACGTCTCCGCTCTGACGCTGAGCGTCTCCAACGAGCACCTGTTCACCAGCCTGGACGGGTACACCCTGGAGTGGGTCCTTTCCGAGAACGGCGCTCCCCTTCAGGGGGGCGAGATACCGGGCGCCGACCTGAACATCGGACCGCAAGAGGACGCTCAGATCCAGGTCCCGGTCACGCTTCCCGACGATCCTCGACCGGGCGTCGAATACCGGCTCGACGTGGTCTTCGTACTCTCGGACGCGACCACATGGGCCGAGCGGGGACACGTCGTCGCGCGCGCGCAATTCGATGTCCCGGTGGCGGACCCTCTCGACCGGCTGCCGTTGGAGACGGCAGACCTGCCACCTGTGATCGTTGCGGACAGCGCGACGTCCGTTCGCGTGGCCGGAGACCGATTCTCCGCTGAGATCTCCCGGATCACCGGCCGACTGACGTCGCTGCATTACGATGACCGGGAACTGCTGGTGAGCGAGCTGACGCCGAATTACTGGCGGACCCCGAACGATCCGGAACTGGCCATCCCCGACATCCGGGTGAATCGTCCCGAGCCGTCGCAGCCATGGCGGGGCGTCGGTGACGACTGGGCCATTGAAGGTGTCGAGATCTTGCCGATCCCCGATGGGGTCCGGGTCGTCGTCCGAGGCACCGTCACCACAAAGGTGCCTTTCCGGCCGAGCTTTCAGATCACGACCTCGTCGCAGTCGATCACTTACACCGTCTACGGCAACGGCCAACTCGATGTGCTGTCGACCTTTGCCCCCGACGCCGGAACGCCCAACCCGCAGGTCATCGGCACGACTCTGACGCTCATCCCGGAGCTCAGCACCATTCAGTGGTACGGGCGTGGGCCGCACGAATCGACCGCCGATCGTCGCACTTCTGCCTTCTTCGGGCAGTACTCCGGGTCGGTCGCCGATCAAGTCACGCGGTACAGCCGCCCGCAGGACTCTGCGAACAAGGCCGACACGCGGTGGGCGGCCCTCGTCGACGACACCGGGAGCGGCGTGCTGTTCGTCGCCGGCGGCAGCATGTTCTTCAACGCTCAGCCTCACGCGCCGGCAGAGCTCGCCGACCGACGGCACTGGCACGAGGTCCCCGAGTCCCGGGGAACGGTCGTCCGCGTCGATGCCGCTCAGGAGGGGATGCAAGGCGGCAACTGGGACGTGGTCACCCGACCCGACAAGTACAGCAACACCCCCGCCAAGGGACCGTACACCCAGCTGTTTCGCATCCTCCCCCTCCGCGGTGACCTGGCGCCAGCTGAGCTGGCGACGGCCTTCGTCGAGACTGAGCTGCCATATTCGCCGGCAGGTGCCGTGTGATCGGCGTGAGCGTGCGGTAGACGGGGTGGACCGAGGTACCGGGTGAGTCAACCGCGGCTCGTCGGCCACCACGCGGCGGCGCACCCGCACAGCAGCGCGACGGGTGCGCGCCGATCGTGTCGCTGAGCGGTGCCACCTCGCCCTGACTGTTGACTGTGTACGCGCCGATTCCGATCGCCCAGCTCAACATCAGCAGCAGGGCGAGCTTGTCAGCGCGCCGGCGCTGTGCTGTCCCGGACCATGAGGGAGGTCGCAAGCTCGACGTGCCGCGACGAGGGCGGGTGCCCTTCCGCCATGACGAAGATCGTCTGCACGGCCATGGCGCCCATGCCCTCGAGGTGCTGGTGCACGGTCGTGAGCGGAGGCGTGGTCCACGCGGCCTGCGGCGTGTCGTCGAAGCCCATCACGCTCAGATCCTGCGGCACGGAGACGCCGAGCGCGTGGGCGGTTGCCAGAACGCCGACGGCGATCTCGTCATCACCCGTCATGATCGCGGTCGGGGGGTGTGGCGAGGTGAGCATCTCTCGCGCGTACTCTGCTCCCGTTGCGATGGCGAACTGTCCGGACCGGATCAGCGCGGGATCGATCTCCACCCCTGAGGCGTCCAGCGCGGCCTGGTAGCCGTACAGCCGGTCGCGCGCGGCAGCCGACGTCTCGGGGCCGCCGATCCACGCAATGCGGCGGTGTCCAAGCGCAAGGAGGTGCTCGGCGCCGGTGCGCGCTCCCGCCCAGTTACTCGACCCGACGCTCACCATCTGGCGATCGTGCGCATCGACCGGGTCCACCATCACGAACGGCAGGTTCGCGTTGCTTGCGGCCTCGAGCAGTCCGTCCGGGCGGGAGAGCGTCAGCCCGATGAGGCCGACGACGCCCGACGCCTGTTGCTCGGCGACCCACTCGCGGGCGACGGCGCGCTGCATGCGCGAGGAGCGGTCAGGTGCCAGGCGCGTGAGCAGATCGACACCGGCTTCCGTCGTGGCCGCGAGTACGCCTTGGAGCACACCGACGATGTAAGGCGACGCCGGGATGTCGAAGACGACCGCGATCGAACGGCGGCGTGACCCCGGGGGGTGGCCCGTCGTCGGCCGGTAGCCGAGTTCAGTGACCGCGGCGAGCACGCGCTCACGGGTCTCATCTGAGATGTCCCCGCGGCCGTTCAGTGCCTTGGACACGGTCGCACGGGAGACTCCGACCGCCGTGGCGACGTCTGCCAAAGTGGCGCGATGCCGCTCGGGCCCGCTCACGAGAGACTCCGGAATGCCGAACAAGTTTCGATCTGGTGCGTCATCAGCGACCCCCATGCGTGCTCAAGGTGTTGAGAAGAATTGACAGCTGACGCGTCATTGTTTAGCCTGACAAACGTAACATGTTGCGAAACATTTTCGCAACCTTTGAACTACTCCACCATGACCAACGGAGGTCGTCCTTGTCCGTCGAAACGTCGCCCGCTTTCACCGTAGACGGCCGCTCCGCCGCTGAGACGCCGTTGCATCACGTGTGGAGCGTGTGCGTCGGGGCGGGTCGCGCCAACGAGGCGCTGCGCGCGGACTGGCAGAGCCATTTCCGCGAAGCGGTGGGAACGCTGGGCGCGCGCTACGTCCGCTTTCACGGACTCTTCCACGACGACATGTTCGTGTACCGGGCGTCGAATGGCGGCGGCTTCGGCCCGCCGACGCCGCTGGAGAGGCCTGTCTACACCTTCGCTTACGTCGACAAGGTCTTCGACGCCATCCTGGCCGCCGGCGCCCGACCGTTCGTCGAGCTCGGCTTCATGCCTCGCGAGCTCGCGACGCAGACCGAGACGCTGTTCTGGTGGAAGGCTCATTGCAGCCCTCCCACCGACATGGGGGCGTGGGTCGACCTCGTCACCGCGACCGTCGAGCACTGGATCGAGCGGTACGGCATCGACGAGGTGCGCACCTGGCCGTTCGAGGTCTGGAACGAGCCGAACCTCGTCCCGCACTTCTGGACGGGCACACGCACGGAGTACTTCCAGCTGTACGAGGCCACCGCGAAGGCACTCAAGGCGATCGACCCGGAGCTGAAGGTCGGTGGTCCTTCGTCATCGGTCTTCGTGCCCGATTCCCGCTATGACGGCGAATACCACGACAGGTCGGTCGAGGCCGCGACGGCGGAGGCGGCGGACCCCGACGCTCTGCCGTGGAAGCCGGTGTGGATCCACGAACTCATCGCCTACTGCGCCGAGCGCGGCCTCCCGCTGGACTTCCTCTCCACGCACCTGTACCCGACGGACTACGCCTTCGACACGCAGGGGGTCGGCCAGTCGATCAGCCGCGACCGCGACGCGACCCGAAGCGACCTCGAGGTCATGCGCCGGGTGATCGCCGACTCCCCCTATCCCGAAGCCGAGCTCCATGTCACCGAGTGGTCCACGTCGCCGTCCAGCCGCGACCACATGCACGACACGGTGTACGCCGCGACCTACATCGCGCGCGCCCTCCTGCAGTGCCACAGCCTCGCCGACTCCATCTCCTACTGGACGTTCACCGACGTCTTCGAAGAGGGCGGCGGCGGTATCGGCCCGTTCCACGGCGGCTTCGGCTTCGTCAATGAGCAGGGCATCCACAAGCCGACGTTCCACGCGATGGCGGCGCTGAACCGGCTCGGGGATCGCATCGCCCTGCAGACCGACCACGGCATCATCACCCGAACGGCGGAGGACGCCGTCGCCGCCGTGTTCTTCAACTACCCGGATTCGATGGGCACGCGCTCAGTGGGCGGCGCCACCCGCTACGCGCAGACGCACCGGCTGGCGGGCGAAGGTCCGGCGCGTCGTATCGCGCATTCGGTCACGGGACTCGTGCCTGGCGACCTCTACACCGTCGAGATTCTCGACCAGGAGCACGGCAACGTCGCGGAGGCGTGGCACGAGCTCGGCGAGCCCCTGAATCTCAGCCGCCAGCAGGTCGCCGATCTCACGGCGATCGCCGACGGCCTCGACCGCCGCTCGCTCACCGTCGGCGCCGACGGCGTGCTCGGCATCGACATCACCCTGGCGCCGTGGGCCGTCATGTCGATCTCACGAACCAACCCCTGACCCGCGACATCCGCGTACAACGACGTCACGAAAGGATCCATGATGAAGATCACCACACGCGCCGGGGCGGTCATCGCCTCGGCCGCCCTGGCCGCCCTCGCCCTCAGCTCCTGCAGCGGAGGCGGCACGGGCGGCAGCAACGCCGGCGAAGCGACCGATGAGAACAAGCCGGACAAGCTGACCGTCGCGGCGTGGATGGACTTCCCGCCCGAGCTCCTCGCGTCGTTCGAGGACGAGTACGGGATCGAGGTCGTCGTGGACTCGTTCCCCGACGGGGCCTCCGCGCAGACGGTGCTGCGCAACGGGCTGTCGTCCGGCGGCGCCGGCCTGTCGGACGTGCATCTGATCGAGCTGGACTGGTGGACCGAGATGATGGCGGTTCCCGAGGACTGGGTGGAGCTGCCCGAGATCCCCGATCGCTGGGTGGACTGGAAGGTGACGCAGGGGTCCGTCGACGGCGTCATCACCGGATACGGCACCGACATCGGGCCGCTGGGCGTCGCCTACAACGAAGAGATGATGGCTGCGGCGGGCGTTGCGACCGACGCCGACTCGTTCGGTGAGTTCATCGGCGGCGACGCCGCATCGTGGCAGTCGTTCCTCGACGCGGGCCGCGAGTACGTTGCGACCGCCGACAACTACTACATCGACTCCCTCTCCAGCGCGTTCCAGGCGGCGGTCAACCTCCTGCCCGACGCGTTCGAGGACCCCGAATCGGGCAAGCCGTACAACATGGCCGACAACGCCCAGATCGAAGAGCTGTTCATGATGTTCGCCGAGGCGGCGGAGGACGGCATCTCCGCCGGCATTCCGATCGGCCACGCCGATTGGGGGGCGGGCTTCCAGAACCGCCAGTGGGCGACCGTGGTCACCCCCGCCTGGATGGCCGGCATCATCGCCGAGAACGCCGCCGGCGTGCCCGGCTGGCGCGTGTCGAGCACCTTCCCCGACGGGGGAGGCAACTGGGGCGGCTCCTTCTTCTCGGTGCCGGCCACCGGCGAGAACACCGCGTGGGCCGTCAAGCTCGCCGACTACCTGACCTCCCCCGAGGCGGCCGTCCAGTGGTTCCACACCACCGGCCAGTTCCCCTCGCAGCTGGAGGCCATCGCCAGCCCCGACATCGCCGAGACCGAGAACGAGTTCTTCGGTGGCCAGCGCCTGGGCCAGATCTACGGTGACCTCGCGGCAGCCGCCGGGGATGCCGCAGCGGGCGGCTACCGCGGTGAGAACTTCGCGGGCATCCAGACCCTCGTTACCGACGGCATCCGGCTCGTGGAGTCGGGCAGCGCGACAGCGCAGGAGGCGTGGGATTCGGTCGTGAGCGAGTTCGACGCACTCGGCTTCGACACCGCCGACTGATCTCCGATCGCAGCCCGGCTCAGCGCACGCGCACGGGCCGGGCTGCGATCGCCCGACATGGCATCAACACGGAAGGAGCCGACGATGGCTCTCACTTCAGCGGCGCCGCGCCCCGTACGGCGCCTCGGCTGGGGGCAGCGGCTCTCCCGCTGGGACGTCAAGCTCTCGCCGTATCTGTACATCTCGCCGTTCTTCCTGCTCTTCGCGGTGTTCGGCGCGTTCCCACTGCTGTTCAACGTCGTCGTCGCGCTCCACGACTGGCACCGGCGTGCCGGGATGGGCGAGTTCGTCGGCCTCGACAACTTCGCCTGGGTGCTGCAGCAGCCGCTGTTCTGGCGCTCGCTCGAGAACACCGTCTCGATCTTCCTGCTCGGCGCCATCCCGCAGCTCATCCTCGCGCTGCTCATCGCGGCGATCCTCGACCAGAACCTGCGCGCACGGACGTTCTGGCGGATGAGCGTGCTCATCCCCTTCGTCGTCATGCCGGTCGCGACGTCGATGATCTTCGGCCAGGTGTTCGGCCAGTTCGGCATCCTCGTCCCGAACCTCCACGCGCTCGGACTCTTCACCGACAGCAGCTCGCCGTTCTTCCAGGACCGGTTCCTCTCCCACATCGCGATCGGTTCGATGGTGGTGTTCCGCTGGACCGGCTACAACGCCCTCATCCTGCTGGCGGCGATGCAGGCGGTGCCGCGTGATCTCTACGAGGCGGCCACTGTCGACGGCGCAGGGCGTGCCCGCCAGTTCTTCTCGGTGACGATCCCGAGCATCCGTCCCACCCTGATCTTCGTCATCCTCACGATGACGATCGGCGGCCTGGAGATCTTCGACGAAGCCCGATTGTTCGACGGCGGCGGCACGGGCGGCGGTCAAGGCGGCACTGACAACCAGTGGACCACCGTGATGCTTTACCTCTTCAACCTCGGCTTCGGTCAGTGGCAGGACCGCCTCGGGCAGGCAGCGGCCGTGGGGTGGATCTTCGCCTTCATCATCCTGGTCATCTCGCTGCTCAACTTCGCCCTCACCCGGCGCATCTCTTCGTCGGATGCCACGCCGCGAGGTCGTCGTCGCCGCCGGCCTCGTCCGGCCGTGGACGGCGTTCACACCCGATCGGCGGTCGCACGCGAGACCGCCGGCGATGCGATGGAAGGAACCCCGCTGTGAACACGGCACTTATCGAGAACACCGCCGGCCGCGGAGCAGCGAGGTATGCGGCCAAGCGCGCGGCGCGCGGCCGGCCGGTCGCAACGCACAGTTCCACGGGCCGCCGTCCCGGGCTGGTCACCTACGGCATCCTCGCCGTCGTCTTCGTCCTGTCCGTGTTCCCGCTCTACGCCGCCGCCATGTACGGCTCGTCCAGCACGACGGAGATCTCACGCGCTGTCGGAACGCTGCCACGGTGGCTGCCCACGGCGACGCTGTGGCAGAACTTCGGCCAGGTCTTCGCCTCCGAGCAGTTCAGCATCTGGCTGGCCTTCGGCAACTCCCTTCTCGTCGCCGCAGCCGTCAGCGCCTCGGTGGTCTTCTTCTCCACGCTGGCGGGCTTCAGCTTCGCGAAGCTGCGGTTCCCGGGCCGTCAGGCACTGTATGTCGCGGTGCTCGCCACCCTGATCATCCCCGCGCAGGTCGGCACCATCCCGCTGTTCATCATGATGAACGACTTCGGCTGGATCGATTCGCTGCTCGCACTGATCGTCCCCGGACTCGTGGGAGCTTTCGGAGTGTTCTGGATGACGCAATACCTTCAAGAAGCGCTGCCATACGAGCTCATCGAAGCCGCACGCGTCGACGGCGCCTCCATGTTCCGCACGTTCTGGTCGATCGCGCTGCCGGCCGCGCGCCCCGCGGCCGCAACCCTCGCACTGTTCACCTTCATCGGCTCGTGGAACAGCTTTTTCTGGCCCTCCGTCGTCATGCGCTCGCAGCTGACGATGCCGCTCGTCGTGCCCCAGCTTCGCGGCGCTTTCACGTCGGACACCGGACTCGTGATGGCCGGCGTCTTCCTCGTCGCCCTGCCGCTGCTCCTCGTCCTCGTCCTCGCGGGCAGGCATCTCGTGGCAGGCGTCATGGCGGGGGCCGTCAAGGGCTGAGGGGAATCAGGCGCCCGATGCGGGCGTGACTGGGTCCAGGGCGCGCAGCGTCCGTCGAGTGCCACTCACCCTCGATCGTCGCGCCTGCTCCCAGGACCGAAACTACGTCGAGCATCGACTCGAGCAACGGCCTCAGACACTCCCCAGGCGCCTCCGACCAGCGCCGTAGTCTCAGTGATCACCGTGCGGCGGCCGCTACTGACAGACGAGCACCACGCGGGACGCCGCCGATACGCGATACCCCGTCCCATAATGCAGGCGCTGCGCCCTCGCTTCTACTCCAGAAGGACGCGCACGTCCCACGGCCCCAACTCGACCAGCGCATCGGCTTCCAGGGGCTCGGTGGAGAGGAGGTCCGTGACGTCCGCCGGCAACCGTATCGAGCAGGCATCCCACGACCAGTTGTGCAGCACTCGCAGCCGACGACCCGCGGCCGTCGTCGCTGATGTCGCCGTGACCGAACCGGTCGTCAGAGAGGTCCAGGCGTCCCTGTCAGCCGGCACCGCCCAGGACACCAACGCAGCCGACAGTTCGGGGTTGGGTACGGTTCCGACGACGGTGACACGCCCCAGACCCGCCTCAACGGTGGTGATCGCCGGGTACGGGCCGAACGCCGGGTGCTGATATCGGGCGAGGATCTGGACCGAGTTGTCCGAGACCTGCAAGTAGTCGACCCATGCTGTGGCCGCGGCGGCGGTAGGCAGCTCCAGTGCGCCGTCGAAGCCCGTCACGCGCACCGGTGTCGCCAGGTTGCTGAACTCCTGGTAGCTGACGCCGGCGGTGGCGGCGAGCCGGGCCGGCTTGACCTCCGCGCGCGCTCGAGCCTCCATGTCCGCATATCCAGTGCGCGGTCCGAGCACGAGGTGTCCGCCTGCTTCAGCGTAGGCGCGCAACCAGTCGAGCAGCGCATCGCTGGCCACGTAGAGCGCCGGCGCCAGTAGGACGGGCAGCTCGGCGGCGACCTCGGCCGGTTCGCGGAGCCGCCTGCCGTCGCCCCGTTCAACCAGCTGGACGTCGTGGACGATTCGCACCGGCGCACCGGCGTCGAACGCTCCCCGGTAGAAGGCGTGCAGTATCCGCTGGTAGCTTCCGGGGTCGGCGGAGCCGTCGGCGCGGGCGAGCGCCGGCTGACCTTCGAGGCCCCACATCGACTCGTTGGACCACAGCAGCCCCACGGTGGCGTCCGGGACGAGTCCGCTCAGGTGATCTTCGGCAGACTTGATCTCTGCACCCAGCGCGGCCAGCTGCTCATAGACCCGCCCGGGCCGCTGGTCGTGCGGCAGGATTCCGATCCAGTACGTCTCGGTACCGAAGTGCAGTGTGTGCCAGTGCCAGTACTCGATCATTCGTGCACCCCGGGCGATCATCGCCCAGGCGGCCTGTCGCCACTGTCCATCGAACCCGGGCGCATTCATGGCCGGGCCGCCGATGGCCCCGGCATTCGTCTCCGTGACGAGGAACCGCGCCTGCTTCGAGGAGTACATCCGGTCTGCGCTGTGGAATATCGTCCAGGTCCCGCTCGTAGTCCAACCCGGCGTGAGAAGTTCTGTTGCGGGGAGGGCGAGACCGTCCTGCATCGCGTAGTAGGGGTTCCCTGCGGTCACATCCAACGCTGCCGTGAGCTCTGGGTCCTGCACTCCTGGCCTGTCGTATGCGATGCAAGTGGTTACGAACTTCTCGGCGCCAGCGATCTCACGGACGATGTCGGCCTGCCAGCCGATGAACTCGGTGACCATCCGGGCCTGGAACTTCCGCCAGGCGAGGTCGTACTGTGGCTGGGCGTTGTTGTCCGGTCGCCAGAGGTCCGCCCAGGTGGTGAGCCGGTGGGACCAGTACACGAGTCCCCACTCCCGGTTCAGGGTCTCTACGTCGCCGTAGGTGCGGCGCAGGTCGTCGACGAAGGCCTGGAACACACCCTCGTTGTGCAGCAACTCGAGACCGGGTTCGTTGTCCACCTGGAATCCGACCACTGCGGGATGGTCGTGGTATCGCCCGACGACGGCACGGATCACGCGCTCGGCGTGGAAGCGGTAGGCGGCGTGCGTCAGGTCCATTTCTTGACGGGCCCCCCAACCGATGCGCTCTCCAGTGCGTCGCTCGCCCGCGATCTCGGGATACTTGCGCGTCAACCACGGGGGTACGGCGTAGGTGGGCGTACCCAGCACGACGGCGATCCGTCGCGAATGCGCGCCGTCCAGCACTGGCTGCAGCCAGTCAAGGTCGAACACTCCGTCTTCTGGCTCCCAGGTGGCCCACGTGGACTCGCCCACCCGGATCACGGTGAACCCAGCCTCCTGCATGAGGTCGAGGTCCTCATCAAGCCGGGGGGAAGGCTGGTACTCGTGGTAGTACGCGGCGCCGAAGAGCACACGGTTGTCAATGTCTGTCAAGGCAACGAGGTCCTAATCTGGAGGGGTCGGTGAGGCGGACAGCGGCGCCGATCGTGCTCATTCTTCGGTCCTGGTCATCGTCGATGATCCGGTTCGAACGTGCCACACGATACCGCGCGCGCCCTGGTCGTCAAGACTCCGCCGGCGGCGAGGCGCCCCCGCGCCAGGGCTGTCGCGGGGGCGCCTCGCCGGCAGTGCCGGCAGCTGCGCTACTGGGTCGGGGCCTCCGCGACGGTCTGGCACCGCGGGTCGATACCGCCGAGGTTGGCGTTGAGCTCCGTGCGGTACTCGGGGGCGACGCCCGCCGCGCAGATGACCTCCCACGCAGCGCTGGGCCAGTTGGTTCCGGTGACCCGTACGTTGTCGATCAGGCGGTTGTTGCGCGCCGCGGCGTTCGGCATCTGGGCACCGCCGGAGTTGTACCAGTTCTCCTGCAGCGTGTTGTCGTTCGTGCCGTTGCCAGCGCTGTACGCGTTGGTGAACACCCACGGGTTCGCGCCGCTCAGGACGTTGTGCCGGGAGAGGATGTAGCGGCTGCCCTCGTCCAGATAGATGCCGACGCCGGAGACCTTATACAGGTAGTTGTTCTCGATCACCGTTCCCGGGCTCGCCGAGAGGTTGTAGATGTTGCCGGAGTCGGCGAAGTCCCTCTTGATGTCGTGCACGAGGTTGCCCGCGATCAAGTTGTCCTTCAGCGTCGTCGGCGTCTGGTAGAGCGGGTTGTGCTTGTAGTACCCGCGGTTGAGGTACTCCTGGGAGCCGCCGGCGTCGTTGATCCCCCAGCCGTAACCGGTGTCGATTGCGTAGGCGAGATCCCTCACCTCGTTGTGGACGATCTGCGCCCTGGTCACGTAGGTGCTCAGGATGCCGGAGGTGTCCTGGTACTCCACGGCGACGTGGCTGATGGTGTTGTTGTCGATGAGGATGTCCTGGTTCGTCATCCGGGGGTCGCTGGGATGATGCGCGTCCGCCCGAATCCCGCCCACGAACAGGGCGTGGGCGCCCACCTGGGTGAACACGTTGCCCGTCACGGCGATGTTGCTGGCGCCGAGCCCGACCCCAGTAAGCACCGCGTTGTCGTCGTTGCCGATGCCGAGGCCAGAGGACCCCAGGTTCCGGAAGGTGTTCCGCTCGAAGGTGATGTGGTCCGCTGCGGACACCTGCACGGCGGAAGGTATCTGGAACCAGGTGTTGCGCGTCCTCTCGTACGGCTCGCAGCCACGGCTGCAGTTGGTCAAGGCGTCGGCGGGGCGGTAATCGTACACGCCCTTGAGGTAGCCCCCGTTCTGCTGGCTGACGTACCCGTCGGCCGAGGAGGGGCCGAGCCAGGAGGTCCCGGTGAACGTGAGACCGCTGAACTCCAGGTGGGAAACGGGCGCGTCGTAGGTGCCGCCGACGCTGATGAGGGTCTCCACCCGCGGGAGCTCGATGTCGAGGTCCTGCGGGTTCACGCCGTCCGCGGGCTTGTAGTAGAGCTTTCCCGCGTCGGGGTCGATGTACCACTCCCCCGCCTGGTCCAGGAAGCTGAGCGAGTTCGCGAGGAACCACTTCGACTCGGCGAGCAGCGAGTTCTGCACCGTGTCCCAGCCCCACGTGTTGTTGTCCCACGCGGGCTGGGCCATCGTGATCGTGCTGCCCGCGATGCTCTGCACCGGGGAGTAGCGGTCGGTGAAGTCGCCGAGCGACTCGAACTCGATCCGGTCCTGGTTTGGCAGGTCAGCCAGGTAGGCGAGCGCCGGATTGTTGATCGTCATCCCCGTCGGGGTGAGCGTCAGGTCGGTCAGCGCCAGGCTGGTCGAGGCCCGCGGCGCGGCGACGCCGTCGACGTAGAGTTGCCGGGTCTCGAAACCGGCAGGCGTGTCCGCGACGTAGATGTTCGCGGCCTCGTCGTACTGCTGCCAGCTAGAGAGCTGGGTCGAGCCCGAGATTTCGGGGTGCGCGCCCGGAGCAGCCGTCCAGCGTACGGTGTGCCCGTCCCGACCGCCGTCCTCCGCCCGGAATTCGAGGGGGCTGTCGATGCGGTAGGTGCCGTCGGCGAGTACGACGGTGACATCACCCTTGCCCTTGGCTGCCGTGTGTCGCACGACGGCCTGTGCGTGCTCGAGCGAGCACGGGTGCTGTTCCTGGCACTGCCCTTCGTCCCTACCGTCGGGTGCCGCGTAGTAGACGCTGTCCTTCTCCGGTGGTGCCGCCTGAGCGACCGGTATGCCCAGACCGCTCAAGAGCAGGGCGGCCGCGCCGGCAGATCCGGCAGCCGCTCGCCACCAGCCTTTCCGTCGTTCAGAGACTTCGCGCGTGTGTGACGTCAATGTCATGGCTGTTCGCTTCCGTGATTTTGAGGAGGGCTGCGTTTAAGCCCGGTTGTAGAAAATCATACGTATGACGTATGCGCAAGACCATATTTGCGTCTGGGGAAGCGACTGGCCGATCGCAGAACTCGCGGCAGAGTGGCGCACGTGGGATGCGCTGGCCTCCGCGGTCGCATCCCTGAGCGAGGCCAGAGGCGCGATGTGATGGGTGGTATTGCCGACCGGGGTCTATGAACTCCACGGCGTTACGCGGCGGCGCCCTCGACTGACGCCGGGGGTCGCCGGCATCAGTCGAGGTGCCACGCTTCCGCTAGCGGTTGCCAGTTCGGCACGTCCGCATCCGCTGTGAACGGGATCTGGCATGGCGCGGTGCGCGCCCACCACTCCTGGGTCACGGGGTCAGCCGCCATCCGTCGCTGATCGGCGTCGTAGTCGTCACCGATGTACTCGTAGTAGCCGAAGAGGACGTCGTCGATCACGTAGATCGAGAAGTTCCGGATGCCGCAGTGCGTGATCGTCGCCTCCACGCCCGGCCAGACGTCGCGATGCAGGGCGAGGTACTCCTCGCGCTTGTCCGGTCGCATCCGGCATACCATCGCGTATCGCTGCATGCGCGTCAGCCTTTCGTTCCGCCGGCAGTCATTCCGGATACCAGGAATCGCTGCGAGAACAGAAAGATGATCAACACCGGCGCCACGGAGATGATCGTGGCCAGCGCGAGTGTCGGCAACTCGATCGTCACCGTACCGGCCGCCGTGGGATTGAACAGCGGAACGTTCGAGAGCAGCTCGGCGAGTCCCACCTGAATCGGCGCCTTCCTGCCGGGCACCATCACGAAGGGCAGGAAGTAGTTGTTCCAGTTGCCGACGAAGTTGAAGAAGCCGACCAGGGCGATCACGGGGGTTGCCAGCGGCATCGCGACTCCCCAGAAGACCCGGAACTCGCTGGCTCCGTCGATGCGGGCGGCATCCAGAAGGTCTCGGGAGACGCTGGTGGAGAAGTAGATGTAGGTGAGGTAGACACCGAACGGGAAGAACGAGAACGGCAGGATGACCGACAGCGGGTTGCCGATCAGCCGCACGGCGCTCAGCTCGAGGAAGATCGGTAGCACCAGGGCGGTGTTGGGGATCAGCATCACGACCAACGTCGTGACCAGGAGCGCACGACGCAGGCGGAAGTCGATGAGCGCTAGGGCGTAGCCTGCCGGGATGCTGACGACGAGCGTGAGGACGAGCGCCGCTGCGGTGTAGAAGACGGCGTTTCCCAACCATGTCCAGATGATGCCGTTCTGGAACGCCGCCAGGCTCTGCCAGTTCTCGACGAGCGTGCCGATTCCCCCGAACATGAACGGGTTCTCGGTGAGCAACTGGAGCGGTGTCTTCGTCGGTGCCAGCAGCAGCCAGATCAACGGCAGCACGAAGAACACCACGAAAACCAGCGCAACGACAATCGCGAGAGCGCGGCCGAGCCAGCCGCGTGGCGTACTCGCCGTTCGGTGATCGCGGGTCAGTACTGCGTTAGTCGCGCTCAAAGAGACCTCCACGGAAGACGAAGAACGCGGCCAGTCCGAGAGCGACCACGAGAAGGATGAGGGAGATCGCGGCGGAGCCGTTGAAGTCGTTCTGACGGAACGCATAGAGGTAAGCAAGCTGGTTGAGCGAGTAGTCGGCGGGAACGACGCCCTTGCTGGCTTGAGAGAGAATGCGCGGCTCGACGAAGAGCTGCGTTCCCGCCGCAAGCGTCATGATTCCCATGTAAGAGATCCATTTGCGTAGCAGTGGCAGCTGGATATACCAGGCCGTCTTGATCGCACCGGCGCCATCGACGCGCGCCGCCTCCATCACTTCCTGACTGATGTTGTTGAGCGCTCCGTACATGATGACGATCCACCCACCGGCGCCGGCCCAGAAGGCGATGATCGTGAAGATGACCGGAAGATTCTCGATCGAGACGGTCTCGACGAAGCTGTCCATGCCGAGAGCGCGCAGGATCCCGGAGACCGGGCTGACGGAAGGGTCGAGGAGGAACAGCCACAGCATCACGCTGGACGCGCCGGCCAGTGCGCCGGGGATGTAGTACACAAACCGCGTCGACATCGACAGCCACCGAGCGCCGAACGCGTGAACGATCAGGGCAAGGAGGACGACGAAGATCGTCTGGAAGGTCAACCAGATGACCAGGTACACCGCGACGTGCTGCGCGGCGGGCCAGAATCGATAGTCGTTGAACACCCTCACGAAGTTGTCGAGGCCGGCGAAGGCACCTTCGTCGGTGAACGCCAGGAAGATGGCGTACAGGGTAGGGACCAGGCCGAACAGGACCAGCAGGATGCCGTATCCCGCACTGAAGGTGTAACCCATTCGCGACTGTGCGCGGTTCGGGTTCTTGCGTCTGGTGCGCGGCTCCCGCCGCCGGCCGTCCAGCTGGCCGACGACGGGAGCCGTCACGGTAGAGATTGCGATGAGCTTCTTCTTTCGTGATGAGCGATCGTTACTGAGCGACGGTGTAACCCTGAACCTGCGCCTCGTTCTCCATCTCCTGCTGCCACTCGGGCACGACCGACTCGATCGTGTCACCGGCAGCGAGCGCGGGCAGGACGACCTTCGCATACGCGGTCTCGGCGCTGAAGCTCGGGTAGCCCCAGCCGCTCCACACCTGGCCCGCAGCATCCACCACCGTCTGCTCGAAGTCTCCGACGAAGTATCCGCCACTGGCCTGTTTCGCGATCCACTGCTCAGCGGCGTCGGCGTAGGCGGGGTAGCCGCCTGCCAGTTCCACCTGGTACTCGTCCGAACTCGTCACGAACTCCATCAGGGTCTTTACCGCTTCGAGGTTCTTCGTGTGGCTGGATGCGATCCACGTGCCGCCGCCCACGTTGCCTGTGCCGATCTCCTCGCCCTCCCAGTGCAGAGGTGTGCCCGCACCAAGCTGGCCGGCCGGAACGTTGAGGCTGTCGGGGTTCTGGAAGAGGGCTCCGGTGAACCAGACCGGTCCCGGCATGCCCAGCACCTTGCCCTGATACTTCTGCACGAAGTCCGCGCTGAACACGCTGTCCTTGGTCAGAGTGCCATTCTCAACCATGTGGTCGAGCAGTTCAGTCATCTTCTGTGAGCTCTCAGCCGAGAAGTCGCTGCTGAAAGTGTCGCCGTCGAGCTGGAAGACAGGTGCCTGAGCGCCCCAGTAATAGACCATCATGCCGAGGAACGCGTCGCCGACGGAGCCAAGGATGTAGCCAGGGTGGTCGGCAGCGAGCGAGTCGCTCAGCTGCTCATATTCCTCCCAGGTCGTCGGGATCTCGTAACCGAACTGGTCGAACAGGGTCTGGTCGTACCAGAACACCGACTGAGCGAGGTCGTTGCGCAGCCCGTAGATGGTGTCGTCGACCGTCAGCGGGTCGAGCGAGCCGGGGGTGAAGCCGTCGAGGAACTCCTGGTCGAACCAACCCTTGTTGACGGGGGCCGCGAAGGCCTGAACGCCGTTGGTCTCCTTGGAAGCCCACGACGCGTCGTTGTTCTGTGTGGAGAAGACGACGTCGGGCCACCCCTCGCCCGCCTGATCGAACAGCGCGATCTTCGTCTGCAGACTCCCCGAGCCGCTCGCATTCCCGTCGTACGTCTCGACATTGACCTCGATGTCGGGGTACGTCGCCTGGAAGGCTTCCATAGCCGGTTCGCGAGATGCATCCACCCACACCGTGATGGCACTGTCCGGATCCTGCTCGGCCGGCGTGAAACCGAGATCAGACCCGTCTCCCCCGCCGGTCGGGCCCGAGCAGGCGGTGAGCGCGACCACCGCTGCCACCGACGTGGCGAGAGTGAGTGATCGAGCGAGGCGGGAGAAGCGGCGATGCTGTGAAGCCATTTCGCGTCCTTGTCTGGTCGACATCGTTGACGACTCGTCGCCGGTCGGCGACTGCCACGACGATTAGATCGTACATGTGACCTATTAGCAATGTCTGCGACGTTCATCGCATGAGGCGTGTATCTTTCATATGACGTCATACCCATTGGAGACTCATGCGTACATTGCAGTACACCGCCCCGCGCACTCTCGTCGTCGCGGATGCCGAACCGACTTCGCCCGCTGCGGGCTGCATTCAGGTCGGCGTCGCGTTCGCGGGACTGTGCGGCACCGACCTTCACATCTTTCACGGCGACATGGACGCACGCGTGACGACGCCACTCGTCTTCGGTCACGAGATGAGTGGAGTCATCACCGCCCTCGGGCCCGGTGAGCAGGAGTGGAGCGTCGGCGAGCGCGTCACCGTGATGCCCCTCTCGTGGGACGGCGTCTGCCCCGCCTGCCGCGCCGGGCACGAGCACATCTGCCAGAACCTCGACTTCATCGGCATCGATTCCCCAGGCGCTCTGCAGGAGAAGTGGAACGTTCCCGCTTCGACGCTCGTCCGTCTGCCGTCATCCATGCCCCTCGACGTCGCGGCCCTCGTGGAGCCCGTCGCGGTCGCGGTGCACGACGTCCGCCGCTCGGAACTCGCGGAGGGCGACCGGGTCGTCGTCATCGGCGGCGGCCCCATCGGCGTGCTCATCGCGACCGTCGCGCGCCACGCCGGCGCCGAGGTCGTCGTGATCGAGGTCGACGAGCGTCGTCGTTCGCAGATCTCCGACCTCGGCTTCGCGACCGTGGATCCCCGTACAACGGATCAGGCCGCATGGATCGAGGAGTGGACAGAGGGCGCGGGTGCGGATGTCGTCTTCGAAGTGTCGGGAGCAGCCGCCGCCGTCGCCGGAGCGACCGGCCTCGCGAAGGTCCGCGGAACCATCGTCGTCGTCGCCATCCACCCCCAGCCGCGGGAACTCGATCTGCAGCGCGTCTTCTGGCGTGAACTGCGTATTCTCGGCGCTCGGGTCTACCGCCGCGAGGATTTCGAGCGCGCCGTCCAACTGCTCAGCGAGGGCGTCATCCCGACCGACACCGTCATCACGCGCATCGTCGACCTCGACGAAGCCCAAGCGGCCTTCACCGATCTCGAGAGCGGGCGCGCCCTCAAGGTGCTCGTGAAGGTGGGTGAAGTCGCATGAGCGCGGGCTTGTTCGACCTGACAGGCACTCTCGCCGTCGTCACCGGCGCGCGCCGAGGAATCGGACGCGCCATGGCCGAAGCCCTCGCCGACGCGGGGGCGGACATCATCGGGGTGAGTGCGAGTCTCTCTTCGGGCAGTGACGTGCAGGCATCCGTCGAAGCGAAGGGGCGCACGTTCGAAGCCATCTCGTGCGACTTCGCCGACGCCGCAGCCGTCGATCAGCTCGGACGGCGACTCGCCCAGCGTATGCCCGACGTCCTCGTGAACAACGCCGGCACGATCGAGCGAGCACCCGCTGCCGCGCATCCGCGCGACGCGTGGGATCGCGTTCTCCAGGTCAACCTCTCGAGCCAGTTCGCGCTGAGTCAAGCTGTCGGCTCGTCGATGCTCGAGCGAGGGCGCGGGAAGATCATCTTCACCGCCTCGCTCCTGAGCTTCCAGGGTGGGATCAACGTGCCGGGTTATGCGGCGGCGAAGTCGGGCATCGCAGGGCTGACGAAAGCTCTCTCCAACGAGTGGTCAGCGCGGGGCGTCAACGTGAACGCGATCGCGCCGGGATACATTGCGACCGACAACACGGCGGCGCTGCAGGCCGATGAGGATCGCTCTCGCAGCATCCTCGAGCGGATCCCGGCCGGACGCTGGGGGCAGGCCGACGATCTCGCGGGCGCCACCGTTTTCCTCGCCTCCCACGCCTCGGACTACGTCAACGGCATCGTGCTCCCTGTCGACGGCGGGTGGCTCGGCCGATGACCCGCGGGCTGCTAGCGTCGTCGCCCATCATCCCTGTCGTCGTGATCGAAGACGCGGATGATGGGCCGACGCTCGCCGCGGCGCTCCTGCGCGGGGGCATCCGGTGCGCCGAGATCACGCTCCGCACTCCCGCGGCCCTCGATGCGATCCGCGCGATTGCGGCCGTCACCGATCCCGTCTTCACCGTCGGGGCGGGGACCGTGCTCAACGTCGATCAACTCGACGCCGCCGTCGCCGCCGGGGCGGCCTTCGTCGTGAGCCCCGGCCTCGATCCCGCCGTCGTCGAAAGAGCGCGCGATCGCGGCATCGAGGTGCTTCCGGGTGCCGCGACCGCGACCGAGATCCAGCACGCACGACGGCTCGGTGTGCGCACCGTCAAGTTCTTCCCCGCCGACCGACTCGGCGGCCTCGCGACGATCTCGGCACTCGCGGCGCCCTTCTCGGACATGGCTTTCGTCCCGTCCGGCGGAGTGTCTGCGGCGAACATCGGCGACTACCTCGCACACGCGTCGGTGCCCGCTGTGAGCGGCAGCTGGATGGTGGCACGAAGCCTCGTGGTGGGTCGGGACTTCGACGCGATCGAGAGGCTGAGCCGTGAGGCGATGGGCCTTGCGACCGCCGCCCGGCACCCTTCACCGGGGAACGCAAGGTGAGCACCGGCCGTGGCGGACTCGTCACGATCGGAGAGACGATGGGGCTCTTCAGGCCGTCGGGCATCGGGCCGGGCGAACTCGTGGACAGCTATCACCTGACCACCGGCGGAGCCGAGAGCAACGTGGCGATCGGCATCGCACGACTCGGGGGCACCGCTCGCTGGATCGGTCGCGTGGGGCGGGATGCCGTGGGCCGTAAGGTGCTGCGCGATCTCCGTGCGGAGTCGGTGGAAGCACGTGTGATCGTCGATCTTGACGTCGGCACCGGCCTCATGACGAAGGAGCAACGTGTGCCGGGGCGCTCCGCCGTGCACTATGCGCGCGCCGACAGCGCGGGCAGCCGGCTCTCCCCGGGCGATATCGCGCCGTCGGACATCGCCGGAGCCTCCGTGCTGCATGTGACGGGCATCACGCCGGCGCTCTCCGCCTCGGCGTCCGCCGCCGTCGATGCCGCGATGGACGTCGCGCACGCCTCGGGTGTGGCCGTGTCCTTCGACGTCAATCACCGCGACTCGCTCTGGCGCGGCCGAGATGCCGCTTCCGTCTATCGACGATTGGCCGCACGGGCGACGGTCCTCTTCGCGGGCGAGGATGAAGCATCCCTCATCGTCGGAACAGGTGACCCACGAACGCTTGCGCTGCGCCTCGCGGATCTCGGTCCCCGGACTGTCATCATCAAACGGGGAGCAGCGGGCGCTGTCGCGCTCGAGGACGGCGAGTGCTCTGTGCGCGCGGCCCTGGCGGTGCCCGTGATCGACACGGTGGGTGCCGGTGATGCGTTCGTCGCGGGCTACCTCACAGAGATGATGACCGGCGCCGACCCGCGCGCGTGTCTGGAGCTCGCTGTGCGCACGGGCGCCTTCGCGTGTCTGGCGCCCGGGGACTGGGAGGGATATCCCCGTCGCGATGAACTCGGACTCCTCGAGTCATCCGAACCGGTCACGCGATGAGTCTGCCGCACACCCCCGAAGAGAGGACGCAGTCGCACATGACCCTCGTCGATTCCCACGTGCATATCTGGGACCCAGACCTGCTCGATTACGCCTGGCTCGGCGGGACCGGGCTCGACCACGCGATGCTCCCTCCCGATGTCGATCGCGCCGCCACCGTCTCCACCGAAATGATCTTCGTCCAGGCATCTGACGGCGATCCGCTCGCCGAAGCCCGATGGGTCGACCGGCTCGCCTGGCCGGAGCTGATCGCCATCGTCGCGGGCGCAGACCTCACCCGGAAGCCGGAAGAGGTCGAGGCGCACCTCGCAGCACTCGCCGAGATCCCTCGCGTCGTCGGCGTGCGTCACCTGCTGCAAGACACGGCCGAGACGGCGTTCTCCGCCGTGCGCGAGGGGCTGCGGATTCTGGCGGACCGAGGCGGGACCTTCGACGCCTGCATCCGTCATCCCCAGCTGTCGGCGCTCATCGACCTGCTCGACGCAGTACCGGATCTTACGGTCGTGCTCGACCACTTGGGCAAGCCTCCGGTCGACGAGGGTATCGACAGCCCCGCCGGACGACGGTGGTCCGAGCAGATCGGAATTCTCGCTGCGCGACCGCGGACATATGTGAAGTTGTCGGGACTCGCACCCGAATCGTCGGATGCCGCGGCCTTCGGTGCCAACGTCGACGCTTTCATCGACCGCGGCCTCGAGGCCTTCGGCTCGCAGCGGGCGATGATCGGCAGCGATTGGCCGGTCAGCTCTCATTTCGGCATGCCCACCACCTTTACGGAGTGGGCCGCGCGGGTCGAGCGGATCGTCGGTGCGTCCGACTGGCCGGCGGTGTCCAGTACGACGGCGCGCTCGGTCTACCTTCCGGGCGGAGCGTCGCGGCTGCACGCTCCCTGACCATCAGTCCATCGCCCCGGCCTGGCGTAGTCGGCCGTCATAGGAGTAGAAGGCTCGATGTCAGGGCTTGCGTTGCGTCGGCAGGCGGCGGCGCTGCCAGGAATCGATGATGTGCGCCCGCATTGCAGCTTGGGCAGCGGCGGGGTCGCCCGCGGCGATGGCCTCGTACACGCGACGGTGCTCCTCGAGGGTCTTTTTGTGTGCGTCCTCGGACTGGTTGCCGATGAATCTGCTGCTGCTGCGCGCACGCTGGAAGAGGATCTTCGTGATGTTGCTCGCCAGCTGGTTGCCGGACAGCGTCATGACCAGGAAGTGGAAGTCGACATCGGCCTGCGGAAAGCCTTCCGGGTCGTGGAGGCTGTCTTCCATCGCCTTCAGCGCGTCCTGCACGAGCGCGAGTTCCTCCTCGGATCGGCGACGCGCCGTCTCGGCCGACATCTCGCCCTCGAGAGATCCGCGGATGACGGCCACGTCGTCGAGAACGCCCAGTGCGTCGTCGTTCTCGAGCATGACCGACAGGACGACGGGGTCGAGGATGTTCCATGAGGTCGTCGGCTGCACCGTCGTTCCACGACCGGGCGCGACGGTGATGAGCCCCTTCTCCTCGACACGCTTGACGGACTCGCGTACGACCGTTCGGCTCACCCCGAAGTGCTGTGCGAGTTTCTCTTCGGGCGGGAGTGTCTGGCCTGGGGCGACCTCGCCGTTGACGATCGCCGTCACCAGATCGTGCACGACCGCCACCCCCAGCCGGGCAGGCGGAGTGCGTCGCGCCGAGTCGCCGAACACCGCCGACGCGTCGTTGGGCGTGCTGACCGCTGAACTCATGCCGTCAGCCTAGCCGCGTCGGATCCGCCGGAGGGGCCGCTGTCATGACGCGCCTTCACGACGGCCGCCGCCGGTGACGAGGCGAAGGCCGGCGCGCGCCGGGCGCACGTGCGGTCCCTCGGTGAGGAGCCAGCTGGCGGATCTCTGGTTGCGCTCGATGGCCGCTTCATCGACCGCGACACCGTGGCCGGGGGTATCGCCGAGCACGATTCCGCCATCGACGATCTCCTGATCGATCGTGAGCCCGAACGGCGCACCGAGGTCCTGGACCTCCGTCGAGAGATGATTGGGCACGGATGCCGCCGCGTGTGCGACCGCCTGGTTCGTTGTCAGCCCCACGGGGCTGATCGGCAGATCGCGCGAGTGCGCGACGGTCGCGACTCGCAGGAAGTGGGTCACGCCCCAGGTACAGCCGACCTGCACGACGTCGACGCCGTTGGCGTCGAGGAGCGGGCGGAACTGCTCGAGACCCGAGAGGTTCTCACCAGTCGCCACGGCGGCTTTGATCGAGTTCGACAGGCGTGCGTGGCCGGGGGCGTCCCAGCGTCGGAGGGGCTCTTCAATCCAGGTGAGATCGACCTCGTCTTCGATCGCCGACACGTAGCGGACGGCCTGCTTCAGATTCCACGACTCGTTCGCGTCGAGCATGAGCGCGGGGGTGCGGGTGTTGCGCTTGAGGGCGTCGTCCAGGATGCGCAGACGGCGCAGATCCGCCTCGATGTCGAGACCCCCCTTGAGCTTTCCGCTGGTGAATCCGCGGTCTGCCATGACCGCATAGAAATCAGCGAGCTTCTCGTCGTCGAGGGCGATATCCAGGCCCGACGCGTACCCCTCGATGAATCGATCGCGCGCTCCGAGCATCCGCCAGAGGGGCTCGCCGGCGATCTTGGCCTTGAGATCCCACAGTGCCATGTCCAACGTGCCGATCGCGCCAAAGGTCGCGCCGTTATGGCCAGCCTTGAAGACACGCGCGAGCATTCTGTCGTAGAGGGTCGTCACGGCGCGCGGGTCTTCACCCTCGAGAGCTGGAAAGAGCTGGTCAAGGTACTGATCGGTGCCCGTGCCGATACCCTCGATGCCCTCATCGGTCTCGAGAATCACCACGGGTACATCGGTGACGCCGTTCTTCAGGAAGCCGTTCACATCGCCGATCGGTCGTCCCCAATCACGAAAGGTGCGGACACATCGGTAGCCGGTGATCTTCATATCGTCCTCGATTTCGCGCGGCGGGGCTCGAAGAAACAGCATACATCACACGTTAGACATTGCCGACTAGGATGTGCTGAGCGGACGACGAGAGGGAGCAAGTGCGAATGGAACACCGTCAACGAGGTCGTGCGCCCGCACTGACCGAGATCGGCCTGGGAGCCGCGCAGCTCGGCAACCTCTACCGCGAGATCGACGACGACACGGCGAGGATGACCGTCGATGCGGCGTGGGATGCCGGCATCCGGTACTTCGACACCGCCCCGCACTACGGGCTCGGTCTGTCGGAGCGCCGGCTGGGCGAGGCGCTGGCGTCGCGTCCGCGGAGCGAGTTCGTGCTGTCGACGAAGGTGGGACGTCTTCTCGTCGAGGACTCCGCCGGAAGACGGGTACCGGACGACGATGGCTTCGCGGTGACCAGCTCGCTGCGTCGTCGATGGGACTTTTCGCGCGACGGCATCCTCACATCCGTCGAGGCGAGTCTGCGACGCCTGCGCACCGATCGCCTCGACATCGTCTACCTGCATGATCCCGACGACCATTGGGATGCCGCAGCGACGACCGGGGTGGACGCCCTGATCGAACTTCGCGATCAGGGCGTCGTGTCTGCGATCGGCGCTGGGATGAATCAGTCGGCGATGCTCGCGGAGTTCGTGCGCCGCTGCGACGTCGACATCATGATGGTGGCGGGTCGATACACGCTGCTCGATCAGTCCGCCGCCGCGGATCTGCTGCCGGCCGCAGCTGAGCGCGGTGTCGCGGTGGTTGCAGCGGCGATCTACAACTCCGGCCTGTTGAGCTCGGAGCGGCCCCGTGACGGAGTGCGTTTCGACTACCACGATGCGCCGGTCGACCTCATTGCCAGGGCGAACGCGATGGCAGACCTCTGCGAAGAGCACGGGACGACGCTCCCTGCTGCGGCGGTCGCGTTCCCGCTTCGCAGCCCACTTGTGACATCCGTCGTCGTTGGCATGCGCGGAACCGGCCAGGTCGGGTCGACGATAGATCGCTACCATGCTGCGCCTCCTCCCGAGCTCTGGGAGCAGCTCGCCGCGCACGGACTCATCCGGGCGGAAGACCGACCCGTTCGATCGTCGTAGCGCTGAAGGGCGGTCGGGAATCGGGTCCCGAGGAGCGCATTCGACGCCTGAGCCGGGGTCGTGGCGGCGAGCCTGCGTACAGGTCGCAGCGCCGTCCTCGGAGTCCTCGTGCCGGTGTGGAACGGGCGTTTGGATTCGCCGACGCCTTCCGTGCCACGGCCTCGCGACCGGCCCTCGCCTCGATCGGCGCGATGGGAGCGGCCCGCGAGGCGGGGCGCGCTGTGGGCACTGACCTCCCGCTCGTAGGGTACAACGCCCTCGTCGCGGTGCTCGACGAAGCATCCGCCCTCGGGACTACCCGCGCGCGTCAGGCGATCACGCAGAGGGCGTAGGCGGCGCCGGCAGCGCTTGCGCGGCCCCGGCTCCCCCAGGTCTGCCGGCTGCCGGGGCGCGTACCGAGGTGCGGACGGAGTACAGACTCGACGTCGCCGTCATGAAGAGGACGTTGCGTGCGCGACCGCCGAACTCGAGGTTGGACACCGGCTCGGGCACGGCGATGCGCAGCAGTTCGTGGCCGTCGCTGTCGAAGCAGCTCACGCCTTCGCGGGTGGCGGCCCAGATGCGTCCGGCAGCGTCGATGCGGATCCCGTCGAAGCCTGACGGCGACGCGACCAGCACACGCTCGGCGACCAGATGACCGCCGTCGTCAAGGGTGAGCGCTGAGATCGAGTCGCGCTCGCTGTCGACGACATAGAGCTCTCGTTCGTCGAGAGAGAAGGCGAGGCCGTTCGGTTGAGAGAATCCGCCCGAGACGAGCACCGGTTCGGTGGCACCTTCAGTCCATCTGTAGAGCCCTCGACTCTCTTGCTCGGCATCGGCCTGATGGCCCTCGTAGTCGCTGACGATCCCGTAGGTCGGGTCGGTGAACCAGACGTCTTCGCTCGCGCTCACCACCACATCGTTGGGACTGTTGAGCCTTCGCCCCTGGTAAGTGGATGCAAGCACGACGTCGCGGCCGTCGTGCTCCCGCCGGACGACGCTGCGCTCACCGTGCAGGCAGGTGACGACCCTTCCGACGCGGTCGTGGGTTCGCCCGTTCGCGAAATGTGAGGGGTGATCGAAGACCACCACGGCGCCGCTCATCTCGTCGAGCCTCAGCGTGAGGTCATTCGGAATGTCGCTGAACAGCAGGTATCGCCCCTGTGCCGAGTACGACGGCCCCTCGAGCCATCTGCCCGCCGAGTAATGGACGGCGAGGTTCGCGTCGGTCCGGATGCCGCGCATCCGATCATCGAGGACCGTGACACGGGTCGGAATCCGCATGCCGTCTTCTCCGCTCACGAGCGCGCCGTCGTCGCCGACCAACCGAAAGGGGTTTCTCCATTTCCCCGCAGCACGCGGTAGCCGAGGTACACGAACCCGTTCCCGAAGCGGCGCTCGCCGATGAGCTCCAGGTCGAGCCGCAGCCCGGCGTCGAGGAAGCGGACTCCGCCGCCGATGTGCGCGGGCGCGATCACCACGTGCACCTCGTCGAGGACGCCGGCGCGCGCGGCCACGGATGCGAGCTGGCCGCCGCCGATCGCGATCGGGCCGGCGGCGGCATCCGCCATCTGCCGCACCGCGACGGGATCGAAGTCGGCACGCAGTTCCGTGCGGCGCGTCGTCACCGCGGCGAGCGTCTTCGAGTAGACGATCTTGTCGGCGTCGCGCCACTGCAGGGCGAACTCGCGCTCGGCGGGCGACAGGTCATCGAGGGGCAGGTCGTCCCACACCTTCATGACGTCGTAGACCTTGCGTCCGTAGAGGTGCGTGCGCGCGGCGGCGAGCAGGTCGTTCACGAACGCGTGCACCTCGGCGTCGGGCGTCGCCCAGTCCCAGCGCCCGTCGGGTCCGGCGATGTAGCCGTCGAGCGATGCGGAGTTGAAGTACGTCACGGAGCCCACTCCCGCACGCTACTCGGCGCGCCTTCCGCGGGCCACCCCGCATCCGTTGCCAGTCGATCTTCAGCATTCCCCCCTTGCGCAGATGACGGATGCTGCAGCTATTGTTTTTCGATAGGTCCTTGCCGTTTATCGATAGGTTCGTGATGCGCCCCACAACGATCGTGGTCCTCAAAGCACTCATCGCGGTGCTGATCGCACTGCTGCTGCTGTGCCAGGTCGCGGTGCTGCCCGGCATGGCGCGCTCGCTGGCCGGGATGTACCCGTACCTGTCGTATCTGGAGGTGCCGGGAATCGTCATCGGCGTGATCTTCACGCTCTGCGCCCAGGTGGTGCTCGTCTGCGTCTGGCAGCTGCTGACCCTCGTGCGCGCCGACAGCATCTTCACGCCGCGCGCATTCGTCTGGGTCGATGTGAGCCTGGGCGCCGTCGTCTTCGCCACGGTGCTGGTCGTCACGACCCTGGCGTTCCTGATCACCGCCCCCGCAGGCTCGCCGTCGATCGTGCTGCTGTGCCTGCTCGGCATCGTGGTCGGCGCCGGGCTGTCGCTGCTGTTGGTGGTGCTGCGCGGACTGCTGCGCAAGGCGTCGCAGCTCGAGCACGACCTCTCGGAGGTGGTCTGATGCCGATCATCATCAACCTGGACGTGCAGCTGGCGAAGAAGAAGATGTCGGTCACCGACTTCGCCGCGGCGATCGACATCACCCCCGCGAACGTCTCGGTGCTCAAGAACGGCCGCGCGAAGGCCGTGCGCTTCACGACGCTCGACGCCATCTGCCGGGTGCTCGACTGCCAGCCAGGCGACATCCTGGAGTGGGTCCCCGACGACCATCCGGCCGCCGTCGCCGCGAGGGAGGACGACGCGTGAGCGGCACGACCGTGCGCGAACGGCGCACGCACGCCTGGAGCGACACCGCGATCGCCGAGCTGCTCGATGTCGTCCGCTGCCCGGTGTGCGCCGCGGGGATCGTCGCCGAGCAGCGGTGCCCCGCGTGCGGTGCGGACTTCGCCGGCGCCGTCGGCCGCGACCTCTGGCTCGCGTCACGGAACGCCGCGGACGCGTTGCGCACACGTCAGGCGCTGCTCGCGCAGGTGCCGCTGACACCGGTCACGGCGCCGGCGGCCCGTCCCGCCGCTGCGGGTGCGGACGCATCATCGGACCCCGCGGCGTCGGGCGCGGCGGCCGTTCACCCCGCCGGCGCCGGCGCCGGCGCGACCGTCAGCGCGACCGGCGGCGTCGGCGTCGGCGTCGGCGCTCCGAAGGCCTCCGCGACGGTGCAGTCCGTGCTCGCGGTCGCCGGTGCGGCGCTCGTCGCCGTCGCGGCGGTCGTGTTCACGTTCTTCAACCCCGATCTCACCGACCCGTGGCCGCGCGCAGTCATCGTCGGAGCGATCGCCGCCGCCTTCCTCGGCGGATCCGCCTTCCTCGCCCGCCGGCACCTGCGCTTCTCCGCCGAGGCGATCGGGGCCCTCGGGATCGTCTTCCTGGCGCTCACGATCACCGCGGCGCTGCCCCTGCTCCCCCGGGATGCGAACGGCTGGGTCTTCGCCGCGCTCGCCACGCTGGCGGCCGGCGGCGCTCTGGCGGTGCTCGGCCCGCGTGCCGGCATCCGTGCCTGGCTCTGGACCGGTCTGCTCTCGCTGGCGTTCGTCCCGCTCCTGCTCGCCCTGGGCGCCGGCTCGGCGCTCGCGACGACGGCCGGATGCCTCGCCTCGGCCGCTGCCGCCGCCGCGCTGGTCGCCCTCGCCTCGCGCACCGGCTCGGGCGCACGCCGCCCGCTCACCGCGGAGCGCGCGGCGCTGACGGTGGTGCAGTTCGGGTTCGCCGTCGCCGCGCTCTCCACGGTGTGGGGGACGGATGCCGCCACCGCCGTTCCGACCGCGTACCTCGCGAGCGCGACGCTCGTGTCGATCGCGGCGATCGCGGTCGCCTCTGCGCGGCACCCGGCGGGACGCTTGTGGAGCGGCGTCGCGGGCGCGGCGATGGTCGGCGCCGTGGCGGTGCTCCCGATCGCCATGACCGCGCTGGGCACGGGCACCTGGTTCGCCGCGTTCCCGGTGGCCGCCGGCCTCGGGCTCGTCTCGGTCGGCGCGGTCGCCCCGCTGCACCGCGTGGTCGCACGCGGTGCCCTGTTCACCGGCGCGGTCGGCGTGGTCGCCCTCATTGCCGCGATTCCGACGCTGACGGCGTTCCTGTCGGTCGCGGGCGCGCTCGCCGGTCCGTACGCCGACCGCATGTTCCTGCTGCCCGGCAGCGGCGCGGGCCTGACCGTCGGGATCGCCGCGCTCTCGCTGTCACTCGGCTCGTTCGCCGCGATCACCGCGCCCCGCGGCGTCGCGTCCGGCGCCGCGGCGGGCCCGGCATCCGTCGACCGCCACGGGGTCGGGGCGCATGGTGCGCAGTCGGTCCGCGATGCGCACGCCCAGGTGCCCGGAGCACCCCGAACGGAGGCGGGCGCGACCCCGACACACTCCGCATCACTCGCAGGCGGGTCCGGCAGCGAGGCGATGCCGCAGCCGCTCGGAACGCGATGGCTCGGATTCCTCGGCGCCTGGTACGCGGTGCTCGCCTTCCTCACGGTGCTGTCGCTGCCCGGCCTCGAGGTGTGGGCGCGGGTGGCGATCGGACTCGTCGCAGCCGTCGTCGCAGGTGCCGTCGTCACCACCGGGCTGCGCGATGCCTCGGCCGCCGTCCGGATGCCCCTCGTGGCGGGCGCGCACGCGGCCGTGCTGTTCGCCGCGGTGCTGTCGTGGCGCGACGACGACCTCACGGTGTGGGCCGGCACGGCGGTCGTCGCATCGATCGGCGTCCTCGCACTGACCGTGCCGCGTGCGGGCCGCTTCGTGCATGTCGGTGTCGCCTTCGGGTACGCGCTCGTGGTGCTCGCGACCGCGCTCGCCCGCGGTGGCGCCGATCCGCTCGTCGTCGTTTGCCTCACCACCTGCGCCGCCGGTGCGGTCGCCATCGCGACGACGTTCGCCCGCCGCATCCCGTCGCGCGAGTGGCATGCGGTGCTCGTGGTGACGGCCGTGCCCTTCGCGATCGGCGTGCTGCAGGTGGTGTTCGAGCGCAGCGGCTGGACGGCCCTCTCGACCGCTGTCATCTTCGGCCTCGCGCTGACGCTTGTCACCACCACGCGCGCGGGTCTCGGCCTCGTGGTGCGCACGCTGGCGGCTGCGACGCTCGTCCCCGCCATCGCCGTCGTGACGGTGTGCCTCGGTGCGCAGCTGCTCCCCATGAGCGGGTCCCCGGTGGTGCTCCCGGTGATCGCCGCAGTGGTGGCGGGCGTGCTGGCGTCGGCCGACCTGATCGGCGCCGCGCTGAGACGGCGGCTGCCGCCAGAGCAGGCGCACGCCGCCGGACTCGCGGTGGAGGCATCCGCTCTCCTCACCGCGGCCATCGCCGTCGCGCTCGCGCTGGTGCGCACGTCGGCGGGACTGCCCACCACCCTGCTGGTGCTCGTGATCCTCGGCACCGGGTTCGCCGTGACTGCGCTCACCGCACCGCGCCGCTATGCGTGGCCCCTCGCCGGCGCTGCGTTCACCGGCGCGCTCTGGAGCGCGTGGGGCATCGTCGGCGTCACCGGTCTCGAGCCGTACCTGCTGCCTCCTGCTCTCGGTGCCGCGGTCGTCGGCGCGCTGCTCACCGCCCGCGGTCGCCGTGCGGTCGGCCTGTACGCCGCCGGACTCGCGATCGCGGTGGTGCCCGTGGTGCTCGCACTCGCCCTCAACGGGACGGATGCCGCGATACCGGCGTTCGCCGCCGACGCCGTCGCTCCCGGCCGGGCCGCGGGACTCGTCGGCGCTGCGTGGGCACTGGTGGCGGCATCCGTCGTCGTCACCCGGGCCACCGCCCCACGGGTTCGGCGCCTGCGCGTCCTCCGCGCGCCGACGCTCGCCGTCGCCGTCGTCGCCGCCACGGCCGCGGCCGTCCAGGGGGTTCGCTGGGGCACCGGCCTCGATCCGACGCCGACGGATCCCGGGATCCTCGCGGCCCTCGCGTTCGGGCTGCTCGGTGCGGGCGCCGCGGCGAGTGCAGCACGAGGTCTCCATCGGCATGCCGCGGAGGGCACGGCTCTCGCCCGCACGCGATGGCTGGGGGCGCCCGCGGTGCTGATCCTCGCTGTCGCGACCTGGCCGGCGATCGAGCGCGACTGGTTCGTCATCTGGACGATGTGGGTCGTGCTGCTCGGCCTCCTCACCCTGATGGTCTTGGTCGCGGCGCGCGGGCTGCGATGGCCGACGGGGCTGCCACCGGTGCCGTTCCTCTTCGCCGTGTCGTTCGTGACGGCCGTGGTCGCGTGGAGCCCGCGCGACCTCCGGGTCGAGTGGTTCTCGCTGCCCCTCGGCCTCTTCCTCCTCGCGGCCGGTGCGCTGGCGCTCCGCCGGCCTGCCGCTGCGCCGGCACCCCGCCTGGAGGCGTGGCCGACGGGCTGGACCGGGTCGTGGCCGCTGCTCGCGCCCGGGCTCGTCACGATGCTGAGCGCCTCGGTCGCCGCCACGTACACCGACCCGCGCACGTGGCGGGCGATCCTCGTCATGGCGATCGCGCTCGTCGCGATCCTCGTCGGCGCCACGCAGCGCCTCGCCGCGCCTTTCCTCATCGGAATCGTCGTGCTCCCGATCGAGAACGTGCTCGCGTTCATGGTGCAGATCGGACGCGGCATCGACGCCATGCCGTGGTGGATCACACTGTCGGTGGTCGGCGCGGTGCTGCTCATCATCGCCGTCGGCTACGAGCGACGGGCGGGCGACGGCACCGGGCTCGCAGCGCGGCTGCGCGATCTCACCTGACCGGCGGCGCGCCGGACCTCCGGCCCAGGAGCCGCGCCGTGCGCACAGTCCGATCGAGCCGCGGGCTCAGCAGCTGCTCACTTGCCACGATTCGTGTCGCCGACCCACCGTTTGCGACAGCTGAGCGGCCTCGACGGCGGCTCAGGTGTCGAGGGTGACGTCGACCTGGATCTCGGTCGCCAGACGCTCGAGCTCGCTGGTGAGGTCGTCGAGGTCGACGGATGCCGGAACGCGGGCGACGACCGTCGCCTCGAAGAGCCGACCGCCGTACATGGCGGCATCCGCGATGTGGGTGGTCAGCTTGTCGATGCTCACGCCGTGGGCGCCCAGCACCGTCGAGATGTCGCGGACGATGCCCGGGCGATCGTTTCCGATCACCTGCATCGTCAGCGGCCGCGCCGTACCGAGCGGCGGCTCGACCGTGCCGGTGTGCACCGCGACCTTCAGCAGGCCGTCGAGCACGGTGAGCGCCGCGCGCAGCTCGTCGGCCCGCTCGGCCGGCACCGACACCTCGATGATTCCGGCGAAGGCGCCCGACAGTTCCGCGAGCTGGCTGTTCTCCCAGTTGCCGCCGTGGTTGCCGACGACGTCGGCGACCGCCGCCACGAGTCCGGATCGGTCGTCGCCGACCACGGTGAGCACGAGCGTCGTCATGCGGACACTGTACCCACGTGCCCCGCGTCGGCGGAGCGCCTCCGCGCTGCAGGCCGCGGGCAGGCCCGGGTCAGGATGCGGTCAGCGCGGCGAGAGCTCGTCGGTCACCGGGAAGGGCAGGCGGAACCGCTCCGGGTCGCCGCCGACCGCGGAGGCCGCACCGAACTCGTCGGCGATGACGGTGACGCCGCGGGCACTGGCCTCGGCGATGCGCACGGGGCGCTCGCTGCCGTCGGGAAGATGCAACGTCCACCGGTCGGCCAGATAGCCGATGCCGAGCTCGTCGAGCAGCTCCTCGGCGTCGAGCCACTCGAGCGGGTCAGCGCCATCGGGCGTGCGTTCGCGGCCGAGCAGGTCGAACACGCGGAAGCCGTCGCCGTCGGCGAGCATCCAGCCCAGGATCTCGCTGTCGGAGCGCCGGTACTCGATCCAGTCGGCAGGCAGCATGGCACCCGAGCGTAGCGAAGGCGGCGCCGGCCCGGCACGCGATTCATCCACAACCCGCGCGCAGATCGGGCAGCGAGCGGCGGCATCCGGGTAGCATCCGAGCAGAGATCGCACGTGGGGATGCGCGGTCCGGACTCCGGGAGTCGTATGGCCAGTTTCGGCACGGACCCCGCGCGGCCTTCCGCGCGGCGGCGTCGGCGCCGCGTGTTCGCGGGCATCGCGGGCGCCGTCGTCGTGCTCGCCGCGATCGGCGGCACGGTAGCGGCGATCGGGTTCGCAGGTGCGGCCGCCGGAGACCGACCGGCGGATGCCGCGCCGAGCGCCACCGCGTCGACGACACCCGACCCCACCCCCGTCCCGACGCCGCTCACCGCGGAGGAGCAGCTGCTGGCGAGCGCGGCCGACCCCGCGGCCTGCGCCGTGAGCTTCGCCGGCGAGGGCATCGCCGACGCACCGATGCTCCAGACCCAGGGCACGCTCTATGCCGGGCTGCCGATCCCCTCGCGCGAGGGGCTCGTGTTCGCCGGCTGGTACGCGACGCCGGCGGATGCCGCGGCCCTCGCGATTCCCGGACGCGTCAACGGCTCCGAACCCGTCGCCTGCACCGACCGGCGGGTGACGCTGCACGGTGCATGGGTGAGCCCCGAGCAGAACGTCGCCGAGGACGCCCGCATCCCGATCCTCATGTACCACCAGTTCACGGCGAAGCCCGAGGGCGAGAGCGGGTGGCTGCGGGGCAACTTCGCGTACATCGGCGACTTCGATGCGCACATGAACCACATCGCGACCACGGGCTTCTACCTGCCGACCTGGGACGAGCTGTCGGCCTTCATCGATGGGCGGCTGTTCCTGCCGAACCACTCGGTGATCGTCACTGACGACGACGCCGACCAGACCTGGTTCGACCTCGCCGTCCCGGTGGTCTCCACCTACAAGGTGCTCGCCACATCGTTCATGATCACGGCGTACCGGCAGGATCCCCCGCCGAACATGTACGTGCTGCGCCGCTCGCACACCCACGACATGCATCGCGCGGGTGCCAACGGCGACGGATTGATCGTGAACCTGTCGGTGCCCGAGATCGTCGCCGACATGGAGGCGTCGTACGGCGTGCTCGGCGTCAAGGAGATCATGGCCTACCCGTTCGGCCACTACAGCGACACCGCCAAGGAAGGGCTCCGGCAGGCGGGCTGGGAGATGGCGCGCACCATCGAGCCCGGCTACGTCACGATCGGCACCGACAAGCTCGCCTTGCCGACGGTGCGCATCAACTACGGCATGGGACTGGACGCGCTGATCAACCTGATCGGCTGAGGCGACCCGCGCAACGGTGCGCAATACAGGGTCGAATTAACTCTTGTCAAGTTTTTCGGGACGAGACTCTTCCGCACGAGGGGCTGTCGCAGTACATTTGCAGGGCGCGGGGGGTTCGAACCCGAATCGAGCGTCCCCAAACGACCCGACAACCCGGCCGGGTCTGCGCATTGGGGTTGTATGGCCTGTTCGGCGTGCCGTCGTGCGGGCTTCTGGGGAAGTACATGTCTGCTAGGGACGCGTCATCGTGCGCGCGGTGGACCGCGGTCTGAAGCCGACCGCGATCGAAGCGGCGCCGACGGGCGCCGGAGGAGTGACCCGAACGCTCCTCCGACGCCCAACTCCGACGCGCCCGCTTCTGGATGTCCTCCCCGACGCGATCGCCCCTCGCACGCAGCCGTCGCTGGAGCGCCGCCACCTGTGGGAGCGGCGCTACCGGCGGCGGCTGGTGGCGACCGACGCGCTCTGCGTCACCGCGGCCGCCGCCGCGGCCATCGTCTTCGAGACCGCGGCAGGGGTGCCGCTCGCACAGCTCGCGGGGCCCGCCCGCACCGCCCTCTTCGTCGTCTGCGCGTGGATGATGCTCCTGTCGCTCGCCCACACGCGGGAACCGTCGGTGCTCGGGGCCGGGGCGGCCGAGTACATGCGCATCGGGCACGCGACGGGCTTCGCGTTCGGCATCCTGTCGACCGTCTTCATCCTGGCGCAGCTGCCCGGCCTGCGCGCGCAGCTCATCATCGCGCTGCCCGGCGGGCTCGTCGCGCTTGTGCTGGGCCGCTGGCTCTGGCGCAGATGGCTGATCCACGAGCGCGAGCGCGGCGAGTGCGTCTCACGGGTCCTCGTCGCGGGCACGCGCGACGACGTCGAGTACGTCATCGAGAAGCTCGTGCACGACCCTCATCACGCCTACCTGGTGATCGGGGCGACGACGACCGACGGCGGGTTCGAGCCCATCGACATCGAGGATCATCTCTACCCCGTGATCGGGTCCATCGGTTTCACGGCGGCGTTCGGCCGGGAGGTCGGTGCCGACACGATCGTCGTCGCGAGCACACCGGACGACGACCGCGACTTCGTCCGGCGGCTGGGGTGGGAGCTGGAGGGCAGTGCGGCCGAGCTCGTGCTGTGCAACCGGCTCACCGACGTGGCAGGACCCCGATTGTCGCTGCGGCCCCTCGACGGGCTGCCCCTCGTCCAGGTCAAGATCCCCGAGTTCGAAGGCGGCGTACACGCCATCAAGCGGGGAATGGATGTGGTGCTGTCCCTCCTCGCGCTGGTCGTGATCGTGCTCATCGCGCCCTTCGTGGCCGTCGCGATCAAACTCGACTCCCCCGGCCCGGTGCTGTTCCATCAGCTGCGGGTGGGGCGCGACGGCCGTCAGTTCTCGATGCTCAAGTTCCGCACGATGGTCGTCGACGCCGAGGAGCGGCGCGCCGAGCTGCTCGCCCGGAACGACGGCGCAGGCCCGCTGTTCAAGGTGAAGCGTGATCCCCGAGTGACGCGCGTGGGTGCGCTCCTGCGGAGGTTCTCGATCGACGAGCTGCCGCAGTTCTTCAACGTGCTGCGCGGCGACATGAGCATTGTCGGCCCGCGCCCGCCGCTTCCCACAGAGGTGAGGTCGTACGACGGCACCGTGTATCGGCGGCTCTACATCAAGCCCGGCATCACGGGGCTCTGGCAGATCAGCGGCCGCAGCGACCTCTCGTGGGCCGACAGCGTGCGACTGGACCTGCGCTACGTCGAGAACTGGTCGATCGCCACCGACGTCATGATCATGTGGCGTACCGCGAAGGTCATGATCGCACCGAAGGGGGCCTACTGATACTCCCTCAGAGGACCAGGCCGGCGACAACGGCGTCGCCGGCCGCCATAGCTGGATCCGCGGTCGTCACCCGCCGCTGCCCGCCAGTGCGCACTGGCGCAGGCGTCGCCGGCGGACGCCCGTTCCCCAAGCGGGCGTGACCGCGGGTCCTTGGGCTCGATGCCCGGCCGCGGCGGCGACAACGGGCAGCGGTACATTCCGGTCACGGAATATTCCGGCGCGGGTCAGTTCGACACCACGCGCACTTCGGAGAACTCGACCGCCTCGTTGGACGCGTAGGCCTTGAACAGGCGGATCCAGGGACCTCTGCCGTCCGACATCGTCACCTTGGCCTCGATCGGTTCCTCGCCGTCGACGGTGGCGCGAAGCCGGTCGTCTGACATGTCGATCCGGATCCGCACGGGCTCGCCGGCAGTCGGCGCCTCGACCGCGCCCGTCGCCAGGTCGGGGCCGGTGACGCCGTGCTCGAAGCGAGCGAGGGAGATCATGCCGTCGACGTGTAGCGAGAACTGGTATCCGTCGGCGTCGCCCCGCCCACCCAGCCCTCCCGGCGCGTCGCCGGTCAACGCGAACACCGCGCCGGCGGCACCGCCGGGCGGGACGGCGTCCGGCCAGACGATCGTCATGTCCAGACGGCCCAGCTCCTTACCCGGGGCCGCGAGTGAGCCCATCAGGTAACTGGTCGCGTCCGCCCGCTCGATGCGCAGCGCTGCCCGCTCCGGGACGAACGCGGGTTGAGCGGACCAGCCGAGCGTGTCGATCGCCGTGGGAAGGTCGCCCGGCGCCCGGCGTCCGGTGGCGAAGGAGTCGCGGTCGGCAGGTCTGCCGTCGACGAGGTACCGCACGTTGGAGCACATCAGTCCGGTGACCCCCAGCCCCGCGAGCCGTTCCACATCGTCGTGGAACCGCACCTCCCAGCACATCAACGGGATGCCCGTGGCCACGACCTGCCTGATCACCTCGTCCGGCGTCGCGACCGGCATGCCCAGGATGTCGAAAGTCGTCGCGAACTCGTCCAGGCGATCGATCTGCTCCACATCGAAGTATCCCCACGCGATGTAGCCTCGCTCTTTCGCAGCGCGCACCTGTGAGGCCGGCGCCCACTGCTTCCAGACGAAGCGCTCGGTCGCGCGGGCCTGAGCATCGAGGAGGTCCAGGAGCACACCGGTGTTCGTCCCCTGCTTGTCCTCGATGAACACCAGCGTGTCCGGACCGAGCTCCCGCAGGACGTCCTCGAGCCTCGCGATCGGCTCCAGCGGGGTCTTGCCGCCCAGCCAGGTCCGGGCGTCCACGCGGAGCGCGCTCACCTCGTTCCAGGTCATGTCGGCGATCTTCCGGTCGACGCCCAGCACCCGCTCCGCGGACAGATCGTGGTGGCAGATCAGCACGCCGTCCGACGTGGAGCACACCGAAATCTCGACCGCCTCGGCGCCTGCCTGCAGCGAGTTCCGATAGGCGGCGAGCGTGTGCTCGGGCCAGTTGTCTCCGCTGCCGCGATGCCCGACGTAGAACCTGGGCCGCCTGATCAACTCGCGGACGTCGAACGGGATGGGTGCGCGCGAGGAAGACGGCGTGCCTGAGGGGGAGGGAGCAGCGGGGATCGTCGCGGACGGGTCCCTGCTCGCGCGGGGCGGAGCCGAGCAGCCCGCCAGGACCATGGTCGACAGCCCGCCGATCAGGAAGCCGCGACGCGATATCGGAGACGGGGCCATCACGTCACCTCCCGTTGTTCGCAGGCGCCCCGGCCGCCGGAGCGCCCCTCTCGGCGATCTGCGCGCTAAGGCACCGCCGTGTACGTGAGCGTCAGCGTCGGGCGATACGACGCACTGGTGGCCTCTCGCGACCAGATCCGCACATTGTCCGTCCCCGCCGTGCTCGACATCCGCATCGTGATCGTCTGACCCGCCAGCCCTGCGAGGTCGGTCGGTTGGATGGTCACGGTGTAGGCGGTGTTGGTGGCGCCGGCTCCCGCCAGCTCGCCGATCACGCCGGACGCGGTCTGCGTGACGCGCGTGTTCCACGTCATGCTCGCCTCATTCCACGGCCCCGACACCAGGTGGAAGGCATGTGTGTCGGCGGATGCCGCTGTGGAGTCCGTGGACGTTCGCACCGACAGCGAGGCGGACGTCAGCTGCATCCCTGCCGGTGCGGCAGGCAGGGCGAACGACATGAACGACTCGATCCCCGTGCTGAACCGAGACGACAGCTGGTTGGTCGTGCCGTACGTCCCTGCAGCGTTGCTCGCGGCGACCATCGTGTCGGCGGTGGTCACGACCGACTGCACGACGGGCGGTACGACCGGCGGGGTGATGGTCGCCGAGACGGCGGACGAAGCCGCACTCATGTTGCCCGCGGCATCCCGTGCCGTCACCCGGTAGTACCAGGTGCCCGTGGGGCGCCCGCTGTCGGTGTAGGACGAAGCGGTGACGTCGGACAGCCGGGACGACGCGTCGGCGACGAAGTCCGCAGCGGTACCGCGGTAGACCGTGTAGCCGGTGACCCCGCTGTTGTCGGTGGACGCACTCCAGGACAGCCCGACGTCGGCGTTGCCGACGACGGACGCCACCAGACCCGCCGGCACCGAAGGCGCCTCGGTATCGGGGCCCGCGACGGGCGTGAAGGTGAGCTTCACCGACGGCCGGTAGGTCGCCGATGTCGCTTCCGCGGACCAGAGCCGGACGTTGTCGCCGCCCGCGCTCGACATCCGGAGCGTCACGGTCTGGCCGAGGGCGGATGCGAGTGGACCCGTGGTCAGCGCGACGGTGTAAGCGGCGTTCGTGGCCGTCGCGCCGGTGAGGCTGCCCAGAACCGCCGACGTCGCGGTCACCGGGCGGTTGTTCCAGTTCACCGTGGCTTCGGACCACGCTCCGGACATCAGGCGGAACTCGTGCGCGTCGACGGAGGCCGCCGTGGTGTCGGTCGACGTCCGCACCGAGAGCACGGCGCCCGTGAGCGCAGTGCCCGCGGGAGCGGCCGGGAGCGGGACAGCGAGGAACGACTCGATGGTGCCCCCGGTCCCGCGCGACGACAGCTGATTGGACGTGCCGTAGAGCGTCGTCGGAGACGACTGCGCGACCATGGCGTCGTCGGTGATCGGCACCGTGATCTCGACCGGAGTGCCGCCGTTGGCGAGGATGGTCGCGTAGGCGCTCGCGGACGCCGCGCTCACGTTGTTCTCCGCGTCCCGCGCCGTCACCTTGTAGTACCAGACGCCTGCTGTCCGGCCGTTGTCCGTGTACGACGGCGTCGTCACGTCGGCGATCTTCGAGGAGGCGTCCACCGCGAAGCCGGCACTGGTCCCCCGATACACGGTGTAGCCGGTGACGCCGACATTGTCCGCGGAGGGCGACCAGGTGATGGTCACGTTCGCGTTGCCGGCGACGGAGGTCGAGAGCCCGGTCGGCACGGTCGGCGCCTGCGTGTCGGGACCGGAAGCGGGTGTGAATGTCAGCCGCAGCGACGGCCGGTAGGCCGCCGACGCCTCCGCGGACCACAGGCGGACGTTGTCGCTGTTGGTGCCGGACATGCGGAGGGTCACCGTCTGTCCCAGGAAGGAGGACAGACCCTCGGCGCCGAGGTTGACGGTATAGGCGGAGTTGAGCGCTGTCGCACCGGTGAGGGTGCCCAGCACGCCGGTCGCCGTCGTGGTCGGGCGGTTGTTCCAGTTGACGGCATCCTCGGTCCAGGCGCCTGTCACCAGCCGGAACTGCGGCGAGTCCGTCGTCGCGGCGGTGCTGTCGTTCGAGGTGCGGACCGACAGCACGGCGCCTGTCAGCACCGTCCCTGCCGGCGCGGCCGGCAGCTGCAGCCGGACGAACGACTCGATCGTTCCGTTGGTGCCCCGCGCCGACAGCTGGTTCGACGTGCCGTACAGGGTCGTCGGAGCCGCCTGGGCAACCATGGCGTCCTCGGTGGGCGTGAGGGTCACCTCGACCGCCTGCGACGGCGGCTGGATGGTCACCGACGCGGACGACGGAGCGCTGACGTTGCCCGCGGCATCCTGTGCGGTCACTTTGTAGTACCACGTGCCGGCGGCGCGTCCCGTGTCCACGTGACCCGGCGTCGCGACCTCCGCGATGCGGTTGCCCGCGCTCGGCGTGAAGTCCGCCGCGAGGCTCCGGTAAAGCACGTACGAGCTGACACCTCGGTCATCGGTCGAGGCATTCCACGCGAGCGTCACGTTGGTCCCGCTGGACAGTGTCGCCGTGAAGCCGCCCGGTGCGCTCGGGGCCGTCACATCCGGCGGGACGATCGTGACCATCGCGGTGTCGGAGGGCTGACTGACGTTGCCGGCCGCGTCGCGCGCGGTCACGCGGTAGTAGTGCGCACCCGCCGAGAGTCCGCTCTCGCTGAACGATGTGCTGCTGACCGTGCCGACCAGCGTTCCGTCGGCGATCGCGAAGCCCGCGGCATCCCCCCTGTAGACCCTGTAGTCGATCACATCGACGTCGTCCGCGGACGGCGCCCACGTGACGGTCGCACCGTTCGCGCCCACCTGTGTCGCGGCCGGGCTGGCGGGTGCCGTGGGGGCGTCGATATCGGTGACGAGGAGCTGCCTGGGTGCTGAGGGCGGGCTCTCGTTCTCGGCGCCGTCGACCGCGGTCACCCGGTAGTAGTAGGTGCCCAGGGCGGGAGCGTCCTCGTGGTACGAGGTCGTCGCCGTGGTCGCGAGGAACGAGTCGGCGTCGGGGGCGAAGTCGGCCGCGGTGCTCCGGTAGACGCGGTACTCGAGCACGCGGGTGTTGTCGGTGGATGCCGTCCACGACACGTCCACACCGCCGGAGCCGTGGGTGGCGGAGAGCCCGGAGGGCGTGGTCGGGGACGCGGCGTCCTGGACCCCGAGCGCGTAGTGGCGGGCGATCTCATTGGCGGCGAGGCCGCCGTTGTACACGGCGAACTCGTCCAGCGCCCCGCGGAAGTAGGAGTTCGAGGTCGCGCCGGGCCAGCTGCCGAGGTTGCCGCCGCCGATGCGCCAGTACCCGCTCGTCGTATCCGCGCCGGTGACGCTGCTCTGCGCGACGAGCCCGCCATCGACGTAGAGCTTCCGACCGGAGGAGTCCAAGACGCCCACCGCACTGTGCCACTTGCCGTCGGCGTAGCCGAGCGGGCTGGTCACGACGGCTGCCGAGCCGACCCACGAGCCGAAGACGAGATTGCCGCCTGCGGTCATGTACAGATGCTTGTCGTAGTTCGTGCCGTTGCCGGTCTGCGCGTTCTCGAATCCGAACAGCTTGCCACCGGCAGTCGTCGTGTTGAACCAGATCTCGGCGGTGAGGGCCGCCGAGGGCGTGAGCGCGGCCTGCGTGGCGACCGTGCCCTGCTGTGTGCCAGGTGTCGTCACCGCCGTGTTGCCGGGGATGATACCCGGCTGACCCTTGGTGACGCCGGTCCGGTACACCCCGGGGTAGGTGCTGAAGCGGGCGGCGTCGGCGGCTGTGGTTCCGGATGCTTCGCCGAGGCGCCAGTAGAGCGTGGGGTCCGTGGCGAAGACGCGCGTGCCGTAGGCGTCGGCGGGCGCGTGGTTGAGATCGAGTTCCCGGCCCGCCGCCTGGAAGTGGTCGGCTACGTCACCCGCGCCGAGTGCCGACGAGTAGACCGCGGTCTCGTCGATCGTGCCGGCGAAGAAGTTGCTCGTCGGCCGGTTGGGCCACCCGGAGAGGTTGTCTCCGCCGACGTGCCATACCCCGGAGTACGACTGGGCGACCGCGTTCGAGTTCTGCGCCACGCGCACCCCGTCGACGTACAGCGCCATGCCGCCCGCGCCCTGCGTGCCCACGATGTGGTGCCACGATCCGTCGTTCAGGGCGCCGACCGAGGTCAGGGTCACGGTCGAGCCGGTGTACGCGCCGAAGACCACCCGGCCCGTATTGGTCATGTAGAGGTGCCGGTCGTAGCTGCCGCTGAGCACTGTCGCGCCGTTGTCGGTGCGTGGCCGACCGCTTCCGAATCCGACGATCTTCCCGCCTCGAGTGGTCGTCGTCCTGATCCACGTCTCGACGCTGTACGTCGTCGGCGCCGGGGCCAGGCCCTGGTGCCAGACGTAGTCATCGCCCCCGTCGAAGACGAGGGATCCGCTGGCGTCGCCTGGGACGGGGGTGTCGGCCGAGTTCGCCGCGCCGTTCTCGAGCACGCCCGCTTGGCGGCTGGTGTTCGTCGTCGCGGCAGAACCGTCCTGCAGCCACGAACCCGTCGTGTTCCCCTGCCAGTAGATCGCGGGAGCGTCGGAACGGACGGATGCCGCATAATCGGCCGCGGATGCGACCGCGGTGGCACTGGCCACCTGCGAGAGCACCGAGCTGTTCGTGCCGTCGGTCGCTCGCACACGGTAGGTGTAGGTCTGCCCCGCGACCACATCGGTGTCGACGAACGTCACCTGGGGGCGGTTCCACCACACCGAGGACGACGCACCGCTCCAGATCGGGCTCGAGGAGTTGTTCCGGAAGACCTGATACGTCAGCGTCGAGTCGTCATCGTCGACCGACGTGCGGATGCGGACGTCGATCGCCCCGCTGCTCTGAGCGACCGCCGACACCGTCGGCGCCGGCGGATTGCCGCTGTCGGTGGTCCCGAAGCGCGTCAGGTGGTCCTGCGGCGCACCGTTGATCGTCGTGAAGTCGCCGCCGCTCCACATGAACTGCTGCCCGGTCGACCTGCCGGTCGCGACGACGAGCGCGCGCGGGCCGATGCCCTCGCCGATGCCGTCGTTCGACTTGGGATCCCACGCGAAGTGCGACCCGTCGACCGCGCTCTGCGCGAGGAAGTAGTGACGTGTGCCGTCCTGCTGCGCATTCACCGAATCGCAGTTGTGACCGTGGCTCACGGAGTAGAGGGTCGTCTGGTACTGCAGTGTCATCTGAGTGGCGCCGAGGCACGTGTCGCGCCACAGCTGGTCGCCCGTCGCCCACGAGAACGCCGCGCGTCCGTCGAAGACACCACCGCCGGTGCCTTCGTTCGAGATGTAGAACCTGCCGTCGTCCGCGCTGAAGATGTGCTTGGTCACCGAGGTGTTCGCGATGAACCCGGCGGGATAGGTGCGGATGTTCGCACCGGTGACCGCGTCGACGATGGCGATCGAGTGCGAGGACGCGCCGTTGACGGAGAAGAAGTCCCCGCCGATCGCGACCTTGGAGCCGTCGGGTGAGACGCCGATGCCTCGGCCGATGTCATCGACGTTCGCCGTCCACGGAAGCAGAGCCCCGGTGGTGACGTCCACGGCGGCGAACCTCTGGCGCGCTTCACCGCCGACGGTGAGGAACATGCCGCCGAAGTACATCGTCGTCCCCTTCACGGCGATGGTGTGCACGATCGAGGAGATGCTGGGGAGGCGAAGGCCGGTGACGGTGCACGTGCGGACGTCGATCTGCGCGATGCGACCCGTGGACACCCCGCCGACGTTCGAGAAGTTGCCGCCGATGTAGACCGTGTTGCCGTCGGGCGCCGCGGTTGCCGCATAGACCGCCGGCGTTCCGCCGGCCAGCGCGAGACTCAGCTGGCAGCCGTCGGGGTTCCCGGTCTCGGCGTCGAGGATCGCCAGGGCGTTCACAGCGACCGGCGAACCCGAGCCTCCTTCGGGCGGACGCAGCTCGCTGAACGTGCCCCCCGCCACGACCCTTCCGGCCGACTGCGCGAGCGCGTACACCGTTCCGTCGGTCTGCCACGTCGGCAGGTCGTCGGCGCTGAACTGAACGCCGGGCGAAAGAGCCGAAGCCGGTTCGGGCGGCGCGACCGCGACGAGGCCGACCACGAGCGCCGATGCTACGACGACACCCATCCAGTTACGTGAGACCACGGGTCACACCCCCAACGCCCACAGACGTGTCCGTGGGCCCTCCCAGAAGCACCGCCGGGTTCCCAGTCGTCGAGTTCGGACGCTTCCCAGGCGCGTCTCTCGGCATTCGGGACGATGCAAGCGACACTGTACGCCTCCGTTCGCGCTTTGTCTCCAGGGCATCTGCGGCCGGGAGATCCGGTGCGTGATGACACCCTCGGCTCCGACGAGCCGCGAGTGGAGGCATCGCATTCGAACGGTGTATTCCGCATGACGCGGTTGCGTTGTATGGTGTGCCCCAGAACGTCCCTCACCGGCAGGTGAGGGACGCTGACGGCCGTTGAACCCGAAACCGACGGCCGGATGAACTGCGTTCCGCGCCGAGAGGCGAGGGACGCTGACGGCCGTCGAACCCGAAACCGACGACCGATGGACCGCGCTGGGGAGCGCTCTCCGAGATGCGTCGTGACGATGTCGTCGCGCGTCCGCTGGGGAGGATAGATGACTGGGGAATGGCGCCTCGGCGCCCGATCGTCACGCGTATCGACGTCGCCGGAGACCGTGGAAGAGGAGCCGGCCTCGGCGACGGATGCCGCCGTCGGCGCGTCGGGAGGTGCGGCGAGACGGCGAACGGCGCCGCGGGTGCTCTTCGTCGGCATCAATTACGCACCCGAGCCGACGGGCATCGCACCCTACACGGGGGGTATGGCCGGTGCACTCGCGGCGCGCGGATGGCGGGTGCAGGTCGTCACGACGCATCCGCACTATCCATGGTGGAAGGTCCAGGACGGCTACGGCGGCTGGACCCGCACCGAGACGCGGGATCTGGTCGACGTCACACGACTGCGGCACTATGTGCCTCGGCGCCACACCATGGTCGATCGCGCACTGTCGGAGCTGACCTTCGGGCTCAGGGCCACCCTCGCCCGCTGGCACCGCCCGGATACCGTGGTCCTCGTCAGCCCCGCGATGATCTCGTCCCGGCTGGCCGCCGTCCGCGCCGCCCTGACGGGCGTACCGACGATCGTGTGGGTACAGGACATCTACACACTCGGCGCGCGGGAGACAGGTGCCGTGTCGCATGGCGCCCAGGGGATCGCCGCACTGGAGCGCGGGCTGATGAACTCCGCCGACCGGGTCGTGGCGATCCACGACCGATTCCGCCGCGTTCTGCAGGAGGACCTCTCGGTCGCCACGCCCGTCGACGTCGTGCGGAACTGGTCGCACGTGAAGACGGACGGCGCCGGGCGCGACAGCGCGCTTCGCCGAGAGCTCGGCTGGGGGGACGAGGACGTGGTCGTCCTGCATGCCGGCAACATCGGGGCGAAGCAGGGACTCGAGAACGTCGTCGATGCCTCCATCGAGGCCGCTCGCCGCGGATCGCACGTGAAGTTCGTCCTGCTGGGCGACGGGAACCAGCGCCCCGCCCTGGAGGCGATGGGGGCCTGCTCACGACTTCAGTTCCTCGATCCGCTGCCCGACGGCGCCTTCGAGCGCGCGCTCGCCTCGGCCGACATCCTCCTGGTCAACGAGCGGCCGGGTCTCACCGAGATGGCCGTTCCCAGCAAGCTGACGACGTACTTCGCCACAGGACTTCCCGTGATCGCGGCGGTCGACCCCTCGAGCATCACGCACGACGAGGTCTGCGCGGCCGGAGCCGGACCGTGCGTCGCGGCCGGCGACCCGAGCGCACTGGTCGATGCCGCCGAGCGTCTCGCCGCCGACCCCGCAGGCGCGCAGGCGTTCGGTCAGGCCGCGCGGAGCTATCGCGATGCCCATCTCGGTATCGACGCCGCGGTCGCCTCGTTCGAGGCGACCCTGCAGGCGGCGATGGTGTCGGGTCGCCGCGCAGCGGCAGGCGCGCTCGCTGGTTCGCCGAGCCGTCGGCACCGCCCCGTCCTCCACCACTGATCTCGCCGCCGCGCGGGCGGCACATGTCGAGGACGGGTGCGCTGCGTCGACTGACGAAGGCCCCGGGCGCGGCATCCGTTCACCGGCCGCCGCCCGTGGGCGCGGGCGACGGCCGGGCCGGCGGCGGAGGGCTCGCTCCGCCGCCGGACTCTCCCCCGATCAGGGTGTCGTGTACGTCAGCGTGAGTGTGGGTCGGTAATCCGGTGACGTCGCCTCACGGGACCACAGCCGGACGTTGTCGCTGCCCGCCGGACTGGACAGACGCAGGGTGATCGAGGTGCCGGCGAGCGGTCCGAGATCAGCAGCGGAGAGGGTCGCGGCGTATGGGCTGTTCAGCGCCGTCGCTCCCGTGAGCTGCCCCAGGACGACCGAGCCCACATTCGTCGGGCGGTTGTTCCAGGTGATCGTGCCCTCCTGCCACGTGCCGCTGACGAGCCGGAACTCGTGGATGTCGGTCGATCCGGCAGTCGAATCGTTGGACGTCCGCAGCGAGATCGTCGCCGACGTGAGCACCTGCCCGGCCGGCGCGGCCGGCAGGTCGAACCGCAGGAAGGACTCGATCGTGGTGTTGAAGCGCGACGATATCTGGTTGGTGGTCCCATAGGCGAACGTCGGGTTGACGGCCGCGGCCATCGAGTCGGCGGTCGTCACGATCGTCTGCGTCGTGGGTGGAGCCGGTGGATTGGTCACCGTGGCGCTCGCGGCGGCCGAGGCCGCGCTCACGTTCGCCGACCCATCCCTGGCGGCCACCTTGTAGAACCACGTTCCCTGCGGTCGAGCGCTGTCCGTGAAGGTCGTCTCCATCACGTCGCCGATCCGGGAAGCGTCGTTCGCGGTGAACCCGGCCGTCGTGCCTCGGTAGACGAGGTAGCCGGTGACGCCGACGTTGTCCGTCGAGGCACTCCAGTTCAGGATGACGTTGTTGGCGCCCTCGACGGCCGCCGTCAGCCCCCCGGGCACGCTCGGCGGCGTGCTGTCGGGAGCCACGATGACGACGGATGCCGCGCTCGACGCGCCGGAGACGTTCCCGGCGGCGTCACGAGCGGTCACCTTGTAGTACCACGTGCCCTCGGAGAGCGGCGCGTCGTGATACGAGGTGCCGACGACGTTCGGCTGGATGAGCGTCTCCATGCTCGGCACGAATCCGGCATCCGACCCACGGTAGAGCGCGTAGCCCGTCACCCCGGCGTTGTCGGTCGAGGCGGTCCACGAGATGTCGGCCGCCTGGCCCGCCGCCACCGCGTTCACCCCTGTCGGGACGCTCGGCGCCGTACCGTCGACGACGGTGACGGGAGCGGAGGCCGCGGAGGCCGCGCTCGCGTTGTTGGCGCCATCGAAGGCGACGACCTTGTAGTAGAAGGTGCCGGGCGGCGGTGCGACGTCTTCGAACGTCGTGCCGGCGACCGTCCCGCGGAGCGTATCGGCCGCGGGCGTGAACCCGGCGGTCGTCCCGCGGTAGACCCGGTACCCCGCGACGCCGACGTTGTCGATCGAGGCGGTCCAGGTCACGTCGACGTTCGCCCCGTCGAAGGACGCGCCCACCCCGAGCGGCGTGCTCGGAGCCACCGTGTCGACGAAGCCCGTCCCCACGCTGAAGTGGTTCTGCACCTGCTGTGGCGACAGGGCCCGGTAGTACACCGCCGTCTCGTCCAGCTGACCGTCGAAGTAGCGGTTCACCAGGGTGTTGCCGGCACTCGGGTAGCCGTTGAGACTGTCGCCGCCGACATGCCATGTGCCGTTGTAGGTGCCGCTGCCCGTCGTGGCGTTCTGCGCCTGGAGGACACCGTCGACGTACAGCTGCATGCCGCCCGGACCCTGGGTGCCGACCACGTGGTGCCACTGCCCGTCGTTGACCGCCGCGAGGCTCCGCAGCGTCGTCGTGCCGAACCCGGCGCGCACGCCGAACCGGAGGAACCCGGTCCCGTTCTCCATGTACACGACGCGATCGACAGTGCCGCTGGTTCGGTCGACCCCGGTGTCCGTACGAGGGCGCCCCGTCGACGATCCATAGTTCGCAAGAGCCCCACCTGTGGTCGACGTCGTGCGGAACCACGTCTCCACCGAATACACGGTGGGTCCGGGTGCGATGACGTCGTTCCAGATGTACTGCGGCAACCCGTTCGCCTGCGTGTCGGTGAACGTCGCGCTGCGGCTGGCGTCGTTGGGGATCGCGCCCGCGGCGGTGCGGTTCACGCCGTTCTGCGCGAGGCCGTTGAGCCCGACGACCGTCGGGCCGGCGCTGTCCACGACCCACTGCGCGTTCGCCGTGTCGTCGTAGCGGTAGAACAGCCGCGGCTGATCCGCGATGACCGTCGATGCGTAGACGGACCCTGTCGCCGATGCCGTCGCCGTCGCCGTCCCCGACAGGGCGCTCTGGTTGTTCGCCCGGTCGATCGCGCGCACGCGATACGTGTAGCTCGTGCCCGGTGCGACATCCGTATCGACGAAGGTCGCCTGGAACCGATACCAGTGCTTCGACTGGGCGACGCCCGTCCAGACGGGGGTCGTCGTGTTGTTGCCGCGATAGACGGCGTACGTGATGTCCGAGTCGTCCGGATCGTAGACGCCGCGGATGTTGACCTGGACCGCGTTCGGCGTGATGGCGCGTGCGGCGATGGCCGGGACCGGTGGGGCGCCCGTGTCGGTCGGGCTGAACCGCGTCAGGCCCTGCTGACTGGCCCCGTTGACGCGGGTGAACTCACCGCCGACCCACAGGTACGGCGTGCCGTTCGTGCCGGGCCCGATCGCGATCGAGCGTGGGCCGATGCCCTCACCGGTGCCGTCGTTCAGCTCCGGGAGCCAGCCGATCTGCAGCTGCGTGGGGTCGGCGGCGTGGGTCACCGAGAGGAAGGTGCGCCGGCCGTCGGGGAACATCCCCATGGCCCCGCAGTCGTGGTGGTGGTGCGCCTGAAACAGCAGTCCTTGGTACGGCACCATCGTCTGAGTCGCGCCCGCGCAGTTGTCGCGCCAGGCCTGGCTGTAATCGGACCAGTTGTAGGAGAGAGCGCCGTCGAACCCGGCGAAGCCCTCCTGGGCCACGAAGAACCGTGTGCCGTCGGAGCTGATCGTCTTCGTCCGCGAGGTGTTGCCGACCGTGCTGGCCGGCCATGTGCGCAACACCGCTCCCGTCGTCGCATCCACGACGGCGAAGCTGTGGGACGCCGATCCGTTGATGTCGAACCAGTCGCCACCGATCGCAAGTCGGGTGCCGTCCGGCGAGAGCTGGAGCGCATCGCCGCGGGCATTCTTGTTGGGCACGACAGTGGTGCTGTACAGCTCCTCCGTCGCGCCGGACGCGTTGGCGACGAAAGCCGTCTGCAGAGTTCCTGCGCGGTTGACCTTCGCGAAGCTGCGCCTGGTCTGTCCGGCGACCGTCTGGAACACGCCTCCGAAGTAGACGAAGTCGTTGGAGGGCTCGATCTCGAGCACATAGTTCGAGATGCCGTTCACCCGGAACGGCGTGACGGTGCACGTCGCGACATTGATCTCCGCGAGCCGGCTCACCGCAACGCCGCCGACGCTCGTGAACTGGCCGCCTACGAAGACCGTATTGCCGTCGGGGGCCGCTTTCACCGCGTACACCGATGCCGCGCCGGCGCTGTAGGCGACCGGCAACTGACACGCGTCCGGCTCCCCGGTCGCAGCGTTCAGGATGGCGAGGCTCTGCAGACTTCGCGCGGCGCCCGCCTGTCCTGCGCCCGGCCTGATCTGACTGAAGCTTCCCCCTACGACTGCTCTGCCGCGGGATATCGCCACCTGCCAGACAACGCCGTTGGTCTGCCAGGTCGGCAGCGCATCCGCGCTGAAAGGCAGATCAGGCGAGAGG
>NZ_JAVFWO010000001.1:396399-1028532 GCF_031085295.1 Microbacterium psychrotolerans
ATCGCCACCTGCCAGACAACGCCGTTGGTCTGCCAGGTCGGCAGCGCATCCGCGCTGAAAGGCAGATCAGGCGAGAGGGCTTTCGCCTCTTCTGCGGGTGGTAAAGCGATCAATCCGATCGCGAGCGCCGCAACAGCGGCGAGGCTCGCGAAAAAGCGAGTACGCACGTCAACCCCGATTCCCAGAATTCGAGACCGGTGCCGCACCTCCCCAGTGGATCACCGGTCCGCCCACAGGCTCCCGTCCGCGGGCACACGTGCTGTCGCTGCGCTTTCGGCATCATCGTCGGGTGCAACTTGCCAGTACGCTTGACCGAGGAGTTTACACGACCAGGCGTCAGACGGCAGGGTGGATTCCGATACTCGTGCCAGAGTGTGCGGGGACAGTGGGGGACATGTCCGGCCTGACCTTTCGCGAAGCCATGGATTCCTTGTCGAGCTCGCAGAAGAGCCGAGTGGGCGTCTCGCTGTATTCGCGTTACATCAACCGTCCCGTAGGACGGGTCCTTGCGGCGGCAGCCGCCTCCACCGGGGTCTCCCCCAACGGCGTGACCGCCGTCTCGGCGCTCTGCACCGTGGTGGGTCTGGTCGTGCTGGTGATCAGCCCCGTCGGCTGGGTCACGGGTCTGGCCGTCGCGATCCTCCTGGTGCTCGGATTCGCCCTGGACTCCGCGGACGGCCAGGTCGCGCGACTGACCGGGCGCGGCAGCCTCGCAGGAGAATGGCTCGACCATGTCGTCGATTCCGGCAAGATGGTCGCCGTCCACGCCGCGGTGCTCGTCGCGGCAGCGACACAGGGGCTCCTGACGGGGGCGTGGCTGCTCATCCCGCTGGCCTACATGCTCGTCGCGGTCGTGCTCTTCTCCGGGATGACGATCTTCGAGCTGCTCCGCCGGACTCGGCCGCACCGGACCGACCCACCCAGGTCACCTTCGGCAGTCCGCGCGGTCGGCCTGCTCCCCGCCGACTACGGGATCCTCGCCCTCGCCTTCCTCCTGTGGGGGGCGTCGCAGGCCTTCTTCGTCGTCTATGCCGCTCTCGGGGGCTTGACCGCTCTCATCACGGTCGCTCTGCTGCTCAAGTGGTTCCGGGTTCTCAAGGGCACGAGCTGACCGACGGCGGCTACGGCGCCTCGCGTGTGTCGCGTCGGTAGTAGAACACCGCCACGGGGAGGAAGAGGAGAGGGGCCGAGATCGCGTTCGCGCCGAATCCGAGCACGAGACTCCACTCCTCCCCTCCGAGCGCGTAGCCGATGACGAACCCTGCTGTCGTGGCCACGGCGATGCCGATGCGGACCAGAGTCACCGCCGATTGGTGATCGAGCACGCGCAGCACGATGCCGTGGATGCCCGCCCATCCCGTCAGGATCGTCGACGCGCCGACCAGGACCAGCCCCAGCAGGAGGTCGGCGCGGTCGACACCCGCAGGAGCCCAGCCGCTGACCCAGACGAGGGCCACGAGGAACGCGACGCCCGCGGTCGCGAGGAGCCCGAGGCGGATGCTGGCGCGCCACCCGCGGGCGATGATCGCCGACGCCTGCCGGTAATCGACATGCGTGGCGCCGTCGGCGACGATGTTCGTCGTCGTCGCCGCGAAGGCCAGGTTCAGCGGTCCGAGCAGGGTCTGCGCGAGCCGGACACCGCCGATGAGATCGTTCGCACCGGAACCGGCGAGGACGAAGAGGGGCACCGAGACGATGAACTGCCCGACGGCGAAGTCGAGCGTCTGCCAGGCGGCGGACGACCTGTAGCGGCGGTACGGGTAGACCCCCACGCGGAGCGGGACCTGCGGGAGCACCACAGCGGCCGCGATCGTGCACGAGAAGCCGATCGCGAGCATGAACGACAGCGGCGTGGCGGCGAGAACCGGCAGCGCCGTCGCCGAGACGAGCGTCACGCGCACGGCGTCTCCGGCTGCGACGGCCCAGCGGCGACTCGAGCCGATGGCGCGATATCGGACCCAGTCGTAGAACACCGGAACGGCGCCGGCGACACCGATGATCGCAGCGTCGCCGGCGGCGACCCCGCCCGAGCTGATCGCGATCGCCCCCACCGCGAGAGCCGACAGCGAGGAGACGACGAGCATGTACCGCGCGGGCACAAGCGAATGCGCGTCGGTTCGCTGGAAGATCAGCGCGGGCTGGTAGAGCGCCGCTCGGGATCCCCCGACCGCGAGCGCACTGGCCAGCGTGATGATCGCGAACGAGGTGAACGCCGCCGGATCCATGCGGATCGCGGCGATCAGCATGGGCAGCGCCCCCGCGGCACTCGAGAGGATCTGTGCGACCGTCAGCGGACGGGGGAGCCGCGGACGGGGGCTCATCCTGCCGCCGCTCGGATCGCGGCTTCGAGATTGGCGCCGACCGCCTCGACACTGAAGCGACCCGGCGGCGCAGCCGCGATCTCCAGCTGCTCCGCGAGGTGCGCGTCGTCCTGCAGGAAGGCCGCAAGGGCCCCTGCCAGCGCTCGAGGCTCGACGGGATCGACGGCGACGGCGGCGGCCCCCGACTCGATGATCTCCTCGGCCGCTCCGTCTCGTGTCGACAGCACGACGGGACGCCGCGCGTTGACGGCCTCGAAGCCCGCGAGCGACCGGTAGTCGCCCTGCGTCGGACAGATCACGACGTGCGCGCGAGCGTAATCGGCAGCCACCTCGTCGTGCGGCCTACGCCCGTGGAAGCGGACCCTCTCGACGAGCCCCAGCTCGACGACCTGCCGTTCGAGCGCCGGGCGCTCAGGTCCGTCCCCGACGACATCCAGTGTCCACTCGCGTACGTGCTCGGGGAGGACGGCGAGCGCGGCGAGGAGGAGGTGCAGCCCCTTCCTGCGCTGAAGGCTGTTCAGGAACAGGAAGCGCACGGGGTCGCCGTCGTCGACGGCCGGCGGGGGGTCCTCCCCCGGCTGTGATGTGAGGTACGGCCCCACACGCAGCCGTTCCGCACGGATGCCGAGACGCTCCCGCGCGTAGCGCGCGGTCCGCTCGTTGCTCACCAGCACGATGTGCGACCGACGTGCGAAGATCCGCTTCACCGTGGTCGCGAGTCGACCCTCCGCGCCGCCGCGGAACGACGGCTCGGACTCGATCAGCTGCACCACCCGGCGCCGCCGGAGGTGCGCTGTGGCGGCCGAGACCAGTGCCGTCGGAGTGAACTCGACGACGATGACGACATCGGTGGGGCGCCGCAGCATCCGCCAGACCGCCCGGGGAGTCGGCACGCGGAGGTTGCCCGTATACGTGAACTCCCCCACCCGGCGGTCGCGTCGGCGCACCCAGAAGCGCAGGTCCGGAGCGAGCGGAAGCTCGGGGTACCGCTCGAGCGGATAGCCCTCTCTCACGAGGACGGCGGCCTCCGGGAACCTCCGGGCGAACTGCCCGAGCACCTCACGGAAGTAGGCCAGATCGTCGCCGAACCCGAAGGCGCCGCTCACCCACACCGCTCGCAGTCGATCGGACCCTGTCACCCCGGCCCTCCCTCGACGGTGTGATGACCGCGACAGCAGGGAGCGGTCCGCGAGGTGCGTGCGAGTGATCATATCGCTGACCCGCGGAAATCACGCGTGGCTAGGATGTCGCCCATGGGGGGACGACGCAGTCTTGCCGGTTTCACAGGCGCCGGCTACGACAAGGGGCGCGGCATCGCCTGGCAGGCGGCATGGCAGCTCGCCTCCAGCCTTCTCGTGATGCCCTGGTTCGTGCCGCCCAAAGTTCGCGTCAGGGTGCTGAGAGCATTCGGCGCCACGATCGGCCAGGGCGTGAACCTCCGCTCCGGCGTCCGCGTCCACTGGCCGTGGAAGCTCGTGATCGGCGACGACTCCTGGATCGGCGAGCGCGTCTGGATCCTCAACCTCGAGCCGGTGACGATCGGCAGTGACGTCTGCGTCTCACAGGGCGTCTTCCTCTGCACCGGGAGTCACGACCGACGCTCCGCGACGTTCGAGTTCGACAACGCGCCGATCACGATCGAGGACGGAGCGTGGATCGCGGCGCGGGCGACCGTCCTGCGCGGCGTGAAAGTCGGCCGTGATGCGGTCGTCGGTGCCACGGCGCTGGTCACATCGGACGTGGAGCCTGAGTCGATCGTCCTCGCCCCGCGCGCATCCGTTCGCGACCCGGCGGAGCCGGCCGCGTGAAGATCCTCGGAGTGGTGACGCTGCTCAGCCCATCGGGCGAGTACGGCGGACCGACTCGGGTCGCGGTCAATCAGCTCCGCGCGCTGCAGGACAGGGGACATCAGGTGGTGCTCGCCGGGACGCACCGCGGGTTCGGGGGCAACGTCCCGACCGAGATCGAAGGCGTACCGGCCAAACTCTTCCCGGCGCGGACACTCTTACCCCGGACCGGGTTCGCCGGGCTCGGCTCCCCCGACCTGTGGAGAGCCGTCCACCGCCACGCCCGGGAGTTCGACGTCGTCCACGTGCACGCCGCGCGCGACCTCGTGACGCTTCCCTCCGCGCTCATCGCGCTCCGCCGGGCGGTGCCGATCGTCGTTCAGACGCACGGCATGATCGACGAGACGAGCCATCCGCTCGCCGTTCCCCTCGACCTGGCGCTGACCCGGCCGGTGCTGCGCCGAGCGCGGATCGTCGCCTACCTGACCGCGCGGGAGCGCGCGTCGCTGGAGGTCGTCTCCCACGGCGAGGCTCGACTCGAAGAGCTGCCCAACGGGGTTCCGCCGGAAGCGGCGGCAACGGCAGCCGGCCCGGCGCGGGTGCTGTACCTTGCTCGCCTCGCGCCCCGCAAGCACCCGGTGGCGTTCGTCGAGGCCGCGGCGCGCGTCGCGTCCGAATTCCCCGACGCAACGTTCGCGCTCGTCGGACCGGATGAAGGCGAGCGCGCGTCGGTGTTGAGGACGATCGCCTCCTCCGGAGCGGCCGATCGCATCGCGTGGGAGGGTCCTGTCGGCATGAGCGGGGCGGCGGAGCGGATGCGGCAGGCCACTCTGTACGTCCTGCCGAGCGTCGACGAGCCCTACCCGATGGCGGTGCTGGAGGCGATGTCGGTCGGGCTGCCCGTCATCGTCACCGACACCTGCGGACTCGCTCCGTTCGTGCGTGAGCACGATGCGGGCATCGTGACGGACCACACCGTCGACCGCCTCGCCGACGCGGTGCGCACCCTGGTCGCGGATCCGGAGCGCGCCGCAGCGATGGGCATGCGAGGTCGGGATGCGGTGCGCGCGGAGCGCAGCATGGCGGTCATCGCCGAGCGTCTCGAGCAGTTCTACCGGTAGGACACCAGCGGCCTCACGGGGGCCCCGGCGCATTCCGGATCGATGCCGGCGGTGGGTCGGCAGCGGCCGCATCGGGGGCGGGCTGTGGCGGCGGACCCGGGTCGGGACCTGCCCCCTCCCGTTCCCGGGCACCGACTACGAGCAGGATGCAGAGGACGGTGAGGAACAGCGCCCCGGTCGCCTGCAGCAGCGATCCGCGCAAGAGGATCGTCATGAAGACGGGGAGGATGGCTCCGGCAATGGCCCAGACCCCGCCCACGCGCAGGGCCGGGACAATACGGCTGTCCATCGCCCGAAGCACGAGTCCGAGGAGCAGGAAGCCGATCACGACGGCGACGATGCCGCCGTTCACCAGCGCCTCGGCCCATGTCGGCGCCGACAGATTGTCGAAGGTGTATCCCCGGTACTCGGCCAGGAGGATGCCCGTGTCGGTGGGCTTGTTCGGCCAGAGGGCACGGGGGACCCAGAAGAGGGCGCTGCCGGCGAACTGGCTCATCGGCGCGACGAGACCGTCCACCCAGTAGGACAGCGCATTGGCGACCTGCCAGAACGCGTCGTAATCCGGATTGGACAGGTACTCGTCGAAGAACCCCGATCGGGTGCCCGACGCCGCGCCCACGCGGCGGAACGCGTCGGCGATCGGGAAGACGAACAGGAATCCGGCGATCGCCGCGAGCATCGTGATCCGCGCCCGTCTGCGCGTCCGCACGGCGCCGGCGTAGACCGCGAGAGCGAAGACGACGGTGCCGAAGGAATACCTCGCGCTCGTGATCGGATTGACGATGAGGAGAAGGATCACGGCTCCCGTGACGGCTGCCATCAGCGCCAGCCGACGACTCTGGGCACTGCTCGCGGTGCGACGCAGCTGGGCCATGGCGCCGACCGCGACCAGCATCGGGTAGATCCCGCTTGCATAGACGATGCTTCGGACCGCGGGGTCGGGCCATGCGGCGGCACGCGCCGCGGCCGCAGCATCCCGGCTTCCGAGCAGGGCGATCGCACCGAGCCTCCACAGGACGTAGCCGCTCAGGGCGAGGGAGACGACGAAGAGCGCGACGGCGCGCCAGCTGCTGACCGGACGCACGACAGCTCGCCGCCCGGCCGTCCGTCGACGTCCCTCGCGCAGCATGTACACCAGGCGTCCCACTTCGTAGCAGAACACGCCGAGCACGACCACCCCGGCCGTCGGCATGTCGAGCCCGGTGTCGACCCCGGGCGTCGTCGTCGACGTGAGTCCGGACAGGATCTGGGCGGTCGGAGCCATGCCCATGAAGATGTAGACGAACAGCCAGAAGAAGAAGTCGAACAGCCTCGGCGTTCCGCGCACCCACAGCAGCGAGAGACGGATGCCGGCCCAGACCAGGAGTACGAGTGTGACGGTCCAGGCGTCACTGCGTGGCAGATCCGCGACGTCGGCGATCAGGAACGCCGGGACCCCGGCCGACAGGACCGCCAGGGAGGTGACGAGCAGGAGGATGCGCAACCCTCGGCGCAGCTCGTCGTCCCCCGCGGGATCGGGAGCGCGATAGGCGACTCGCGTGCCGCCGGATCCCTCGCGGCGCGGCCCGGATTGCGACAGCTGATCGGTTCGCGTCATCGGCGCCGTCCACGAGGATTTCGGAAGAGCTGAGCGCTCAGTCCGAGAGATATAGCATTATAAGGGGATTGGGGAGAATTTCGGTTCGTTCTGCCCCTCGGCGTGATCGGACGAGGGTATGGAAACCAGGAGTCTGCTGCGGCTCATCCGCCACCACTGGGCGGTGGTCGTTTCGTGCATCCTGCTCGGCGTGCTCGCGGGCTGGCTGCTCGTCGTCTCCACTCCGCGCGAGTACACCGCGAGCGCGGACGTGTTCGTCACCGTCACGGGCGGAGCCAGCACCGGGGAGCTGGCGCAATCGTCGAACTTCTCGCAGTTGCAGGCTCGGAACTTCAGTGCGGTCGCAACCCGCGAGGTGGTGCTCGCCCCCGTCATCGACTCCCTCGATCTCGACGTCACGATCTCGCAGCTGCGCCGGCAGGTCACCACATCGGTGCCGTTGAACACGAGTGTCATCACCATCTCGGCAACCGACGAGTCCCCCGCCCGGGCGGCCGCGATCGCCAACTCGGTGTCGAAGTTCCTCGCCGAGGTCGTGCCATCGCTCACACCGCGCGTGGACGGCCAGTCGCCCGTCCGACTGCAGGTCATCGAGTCCGCCAAGCCCCCGACGGCACCATCCTCACCCAACATCCCCCTGCTGCTGCTGACCGGCCTGCTCGCCGGCCTCGTCGCCGCGACGGTGTTCGTCGTGCTCCGCGGCGTCGTCGACGCCCGCGTCCGCGACAAGGAGCAGATCACCGAGATCACCGGGCTGCCCGTGCTCGGAGTCGTCTCGTTCGACCGCCGCGCACAACGAGACCCCATCGCCGTCCTCAAGGCCGGCTCCCGGCGCGGCGAGGAATACCGGCAGCTGCGCGCCAACCTCCGATTCCTCCAGCCCGGCGAGGTCCACAAGGTCTTCTCGATCACCTCGTCCCGCCCCGGCGAGGGCAAGAGCGCGACAGCGGCCAACATCGCCGCCGCGCTGGCCGCGTCCGGCCTCGAGGTCTGCCTCGTGGAAGCCGACCTGCGCCGACCGACGCTGAGCGGCCTGCTCGATCTTCCCGAGTACTCCGGGTTCACCGACGTGCTCACCGGAGACATCGCACTGGAGGACGCGATCGTCAGCTGGGGCCCCGACGACCTCAAGGTCCTCCTCGCCGGCTCCCGACCCCCCAACCCCAGCGAACTGCTCGAGTCGACCGCGGCCAGCGCGGCACTCCAACGCATACGCGAACGCTTCGACGTGACCATCATCGACTGCCCACCCATCAACCCCGTACCGGACGGCGCCGTGGTGGCGCGAATGCTCGGCGGCGTCATCCTCGTCATCGGCGCCCGCGTGCTCCGCGTGCGCGAACTGCGGCGAGCACTGGACCGACTGACCTCCCTCGGGACGTCGGTCGAAGGGGCCGTATTCAACATGTCCCGCTCCCGAGAAGACGCCCGCTACGACTACGCCCCCGCCAAGGCCCCCACCCGCCCGACCGAGGACGACGTCGCGAACGCACCGTCGGAGGCAGGCCCGGGCGTCGGCGCCGCGGACGACGGCCCGACCATCGGCACGACGACGACACCGCCACCGCCACCGCAGGAGTCGGGCGTGCCGCATGCCGGCGAGCACGAGCCGGCGGTCAAGGGCGACTGGGCCGCGGACGAAAGGTCTGATCAGCGAGCGGGACGGCGCCGCCCGACGTCTCCCGCGCACTTCCCCCCGCTCAGCGCGGTCGAGTCGCAACGCGAGACGTGACGCCATGAGCGACGGGAAGGGTTCGATCCTCTTCGTCTGCACGGGTAACGTGTGCCGGTCACCGTACCTCGAGTGGGGGCTGCGGGCCGCGCTCGAGTCTGCGGGTGGTCCCGTGATCCGGCTGACGTCGGCGGGGGTCGCGCCGCTGCTGGGCCACCCCATGAGCAGCTACTTGCTCGAGCGCCTCCGGACCAGGGGAATCGACGCCTCGGAATTCACAGCGCGGGCGCTGACAGAGGGGATGGTGGCGCGGGCCGACGTCGTACTCACCGCTTCACGGGAGCATCGGGCACTCATCGTCCGGCAGATGCCGTCCGCGGCGACGCGGACGTTCACCGTCCTGCAGTTCGCGCGTCTCCTGCGCTACCGCCGTGCATCGGCGAGCGGTGCCGCAGACCTGCCCGCCCTGGTCACCCTCGCCCAGCAGGCGCGCGGCCTGGCGGGCGCTTCGACCGAGCACGACGATATCGAGGACCCTTGGATGCATTCCCGTCGGGTCTATTCGAGAAGCGCGGGAAAGATGGACGAGGTGCTCGAGGAGATCCTCGAGCACCTCGTCTCGCGATGAACCGCCGGTGCTACCAGCTGCTGACCGCGTAGTACTGCAGGTCCTGCACGTACGGCGTCGCCACGACCTGATACGGGGAGGTGACGGACTCCGCCGTCGCACCCGACCGGACGATCTTCGCCGACACGGTTCCCAGCTTCAGCGGCACCGTGTAGGCCGATACTCCGGCGGGCGCCGAGAAGCTGGTGGTCGTGCCACCGACCGTGATCTGCACCGTCGCTGCGGAAGGCAGCCACACCAGGGCCTCGACCGTGTCGCGAGCGGGCGTCGAGGTGCCGTCGAGCGCAGGCGCGCCCATCAGCGACTGGGAGTACGACGGCTTCGCATCCACGAACTGCGTGCGGTGGGTGAGCACGATGGCATCCGACGTGATCGCCGGCTGCGAGCCGGTGTGGAACCACGACGTGTAGTACCGCGTCAGATCCAGGAACGCCGAGCCGTGGTCCTGGGACGGGGCGACCTGAGTCGATTCGCTGTAGTCGTTCCAGGTCACGAGCTGGACGTAGTCGGCCTTCTGGGAGATCGCCCTGCTCCACTGCGCGCGGACGGACGCGGTGTTGTTCGCCTCAGCCCACGACTGCGAGTTGAAGCGGACGTCCTGCACCGCGACCGGCGCCATCCACGTCTTGCCGAGGGCATGGGCACGTGCCACGTTGTCGGGGCTGTTCAGCGTCGTGCGCTCCGTGCGCGTGCCCCAGTTGCCGAAGCCGTCGGCGATCGGAGCGTAGGCCTTGAAGTTGGCGTCGCTCGCGTTGTTGAAGACGGCCTGGAACGTGATGGGGAGCCCGTACTTGGTCTCCAGCAGGTTGATGACCTGGGTCCACCACGACACCGACGCGCCCTCCGCCTTGAAGCTGGACAGCACGTATTCGCCGTCCTCCTTGTAGGCCGGGCCGGACTTGTAGAGCTGGCTGAGCAGCGAGGCGGCCGTCTCGGGAGTGTTGGACGAGAAGCTCGACGACCCGTCGACCATGGGCACGACGGCGAACCCGCCGACCTGCGCGGCTGCCTTCATCAGGTTGACGGAGGCATCCCAGTTCTGGCCGCTCGCGCTCATCAGGTTGAGGGTGAAGCCGTCGATCCCCGCGGACTTGGCCTGCCGGACCTCGGTGGCGAAGTTGTCGACCCGCCAGGTCGTCGAGGTCGACACTCCGGGCGAGATCGGCCGGTCGCGCAGGAGGCCACCGACGGACGCGAACTTGCCGCCCTCACCATCCGGGCTGAGGTAGTTGCGGGTGTAGTAGTCGGTCGACTCGGTCTTGTTGTCGATCGACAGCGGGTACGGCACGAAGTAGTGCGCGAACACGAGCGGGCCGTCGGCGGGGGTCTCGGCAGGAGTCGTCGGCGAGGGCGCCGGCGTGGGCGTCGTGGACACCGGTGCCGTGCTCACCTCGATGCGAGGTACGTCGCTGTTGAAGCGCTCCATCCGAAGCTGAATGTATCGCTGGCTGTAGTTCAGTGCCAGGGCGAAGTCACCGGTCGTGGCGACCGAGCGGACGTCCAGCGGAATACGGAGCGTCTGCCCCTTCACCGCGGTCGCACTGGGCTGCGACACCGCGGATCCGGTCGTGCCCGGCTGGTTGTCGTGCGTCAGCGAGGTGGACTTCCACGAGGCGGACGTGGGGTAGGCGACGAGTCCGGGAGCGGTGGCGGTGGTGCTGTTCACCTTGACCACGAGCGTGGCCGACGTCACTTGGCGCCCGGCGAGTGCGTCGCCGTCGAACTTGAGGTACGTGCGGTCGGACGTCGCGGTCGCGCTCAGCAGACCGGACTGCGGCACCGTGGGCTGACGTGTCGTCGTCCACGCGGTGTCACTGGCGGTGAGGACGACCTGATCCGCAGCGTTGGCGGAGTCCGCGCCCGTGGTGAGCGGGATGATGGCGCCGGCCACCATCGCGGCGATGATGAACCCGCCCAGTGCTTTCACACGGCGCGTGAGACCGCGGGTCTCGCCCGTTGCGGGCTGGTTTCTGAGGCGGTGGCGTGGGGACGTTCGGAGATTCGGGGCATGGGGAGATGTCACGGGTGACTCTTGTCCTTCGTGGTTGATCGGGGCGGGCTGCGCCACGACCCCCATCGCGGCGCGATCCCCCAGACGAATACGTCACGTTAGCCGCGGGGCGCGTGCCGCTCCTAATCGAGAGCGCGTATATTAGGTGATTCTCAGAAACCGACGCGCCCGCGACACGGCAAATGCGGCCAAATCGTGACCGATTTTCGCTAGCATTTCCTCGTCGGCCGGTACCCGAAACCAGGCCGGGTCTGTCTGCGGGGGACGGCCATGCGAATGCTCGGTAGAGACGTCGGTGGTATGCCGCTGTGGGCGCTCACGCTCGTGATCGTCGCAGGCGTCGTCATCGCCGCGTTCTTGAGCAGCGGTGGCGCTTCACGCGGCAGGATTCCGCAGTACACGCCACCCGCCGATGCCGCCGTGCCGACGATCCCCGCGCCCATGCCGCTGGCCGTCTTCATCGGCGACTCCTACACGCAGGGAGCGGGAGGCGGCGGGGTACGGTGGCCGACCCTGGTCGGGGAAGCGCACGGATGGGACGTCGACAACCTCGGGCTCGGGGGGACCGGATACATCAGGACCTCTGACGCCAACAGCTGCGGGCGCGCGTACTGCGGGAGTTACGGCCAGACGATCGAGGAGATCATCGGCTCGCCGACGTACATCGTCGTCTCCGGAGGGCGCAACGACGTCGGCCTCCCGACGGCCGACGTCGCCGCGGCCGCCGACGCGCTGTTCGGCGAGCTCCGCGAGCGCTACCCGAACGCCATGATCTTCGTGATGGCCCCCTGGTTCGACGACGATCCGCCGCCGCCCTCCGCGGGCGAGTTCACGCAGGCGATCCAGGCGGCGGCGCTCGAGAATCAGCTCATCTACCTCGACTCCGGCCAGCCGTTGTTCGGCAGGCCGGACCTCATCTCCGAAGACGGGGTGCATCCCAACGCGGCCGGGTATCAGGCTCTCGCGGCGGCGGTCACGGGGGTTCTCGATCCTCAGCTGGCGCACTAGGCGGCCATCGCCCGATTCCGCTCGGCGCGCATCGCAGCGGCTCGGCCCTGTCGGTGCGGTCGGGTCTGCTGTAGGGTTCGGCGTACAGACCCGGCGTGTGGGACGCCGCGGGATTCACATGGGGGAATCATGGCTGTACGGATCGGCTATGCCGCTGGGGCATTCGACCTCTTTCACGTCGGACACCTCAACATCCTTCGACACGCCAAGGAGAACTGCGACTTCCTGATCGCGGGCGTCGTCAGCGACGAGATGCTCCGGCTCGTGAAGAAGGTCGAGCCGATCATCCCGACCGCCGAGCGGGTCGAGATCGTCCGGAGCATCACGTACGTCGACAGCGTCCACATCGAGGACGTGCCCGACAAGCTCGAGACGTGGCGCCAGCTGCACTTCACCCACTTCTTCAAGGGCGACGACTGGCGCGGCACCGAGAAGGGCGCCCAGCTGGAACGGGAGTTCGCTGCGGTGGGTGTCGAGGTCGTCTACTTCCCCTACACGGTGCACACATCCAGCAGCGCCCTGCGTCACGCGCTCGAGATCATGGCCGCATCGCACGCCCACGACGAGGTGCTCCCCGGGGGGCTCGCCGTCTCGCACGGCTGAGCAGGGCACGACCGGAGGGGCGGAGCCGCAGCATCCGGTCTCTTACAGCTCGCCGGGCTGCATGACCTCCTGGTCGATCTCCTCGACGAGACGACGCGCACGCGAGGGCTCGACACCGGGCTTGCGGGGCGCGTAGACGACCAGCGAGTGGAACAGGAAGCGCACGAAGAACGCCAGCACGAGGGTGATCGCCGTCGCCACGACGGCGGAGATGTGGCCGGTGGACACCATCACCGCCACGATCGGGATGCGCACGAGCGCTTCGGCGTTGTTGAACGTGAAGGACTTGGCGAACCTCAGCCACACGCCCGACGCGTTGTCGCGCATGTCGTCGAAGACGAAGCGCTCCTGCAGCAGGAAGTTGCCGACGATCGTCACCTCGGCGGCGACGATAGCGGCGAGGATGTAGTCCACGCCCAGCTGGGTGAGCGCCCACACGATCGCGACGTTCGCGACCGCGCCGAGGCCGCCGATCACCGCGAACAGCGACATCTTGCCGAAGCGCAGGGCGGTCAGCTGGGTGAGGAAGTGCAGCCCTTGCCGCACCGACGCCTTCGAGTCGCCGGCGTGCCGGTCGGCGAAGTCGAACGGCACCTCGGCGATGCGCATCGGCCGTCGGGCGAGGATCTCGAGCAGGATCTTGAACCCGCGCGGCCTGAGGAGCGCCTGGTCGACGCTGCGGCGGTCGATGAGGAAGAAGCCGGTCATCGGATCGGTGACCTCGCGCAGCCGGATCGGGAACATCGCGCGGGTCACCGCGGTGGACGACTTCGACACCATCACGCGCGTGCGATCGGCGAGGCCGTGCGCGGTGCCGCCGCCGGCGTAGCGGGAGGCGATCACCACGTCCACGTCGCCGTGCGAGAACCGTCGCCACAGCTCGGGGATCCTCTCCGGCGGATGCTGCAGATCGCCGTCGATGACCAGGCAGGCGTCCGCCGCGGCCGCCGCGAACCCCTCGAGCACCGCACCGCCGAGCCCGCCGACCGCCTTGTCGCGATGGATGAGGCGCACCGGCAGCGGGGCGTCGGCCGCCACAGCGCGGATCACCTCAGGGGTGGCATCCGTGCTGTCGTCCACGAACAGGATCTCGGCGTCGATGCCGCCCGGCACCGTGTCGAGCGCGGCGGTGACACGGCGAACGAGCTCCGCCACGTTGGGAGCCTCGTTGTACGTCGGGACGATGATCGACAGCTGCATTGCCGCATATCCTCCCATGCAGCACTGAACGGGGAGCAAACGGATGGGGGAAGGATGCCGCCGACCGCGCGGTGCCGGCGCACCCGCGCTGTCGCCGGCACCGCCCGGCGTCCGGCGCCTGCCCAGGATTGCCGGGTGAGAATGGAAGGATGACCTCCCCCTCGACCATCACCATGTTCGGCGCGGACTGGTGCCGCGACTGCATCCGCACCAAGAAGCAGCTCGACGAGCTCGGCGTCTCGTACACCTACGTGGACCTCGTGGCCGACCCCGCCGCCGCGGACGTCGCGCGCGACATCTCGGGCCGCACCAACATCCCCGTCGTCGTCTACCCTGACGCCTCGCACCACGTCGAGCCGTCGAACGCCGACGTGGAGATCAAGCTGCGCGAGCTCTCCCTCATCTGACGCCGGTCGCGCATGCGGACCCTGACGCCGCGGCATCCGTCGTCATTAGGCTGAGGCCGTGAGCGTCGAACGCAATACCCGAGCGATCGAGGGAACGGTCGTCACCGATTTCCAGGACCGCATGAGCTATGGCGGCTACCTCGATCTGCCCACGCTGCTGTCGGCCCAGCGCCCGCTCAGCGATCCCGAGCACCACGACGAGCTGCTGTTCATCGTGCAGCACCAGACCACCGAGCTGTGGCTGAAGCTCGTGCTGCACGAGCTCGGCGCCGCCTGCCGGCTGCTGCGCGAGGACCAGCTGGCGCCGGCGCTGAAGTGCATCGCCCGCGTGAAGCACATCCAGAAGACGCTGACCGAGCAGTGGTCGGTGCTCGCGACGCTGACGCCCGCCGAGTACGGGCAGTTCCGCGGCGTGCTGGGCAACGCCAGCGGCTTCCAGTCGGCGCAGTACCGTGCGGTCGAGTTCACGCTCGGGAACAAGAACGCCGGGATGCTGCGGGTGTTCGAGTCGGATCCCGCTGCGCATGCGCTGATTCAGGCGGCGCTCGAGGCGCCGAGCCTCTACGACGAGTTCCTCGGGCTGCTCGCACGGTCGGGGTATCCGATACTCGCGGCCGTGCTGGAGCGCGACGTGACGACGGCCTGGACCTACGCCCCCGAACTGGTCCCGGTGTTCACCGAGATCTACCGCGACCCTCAGACCCATTGGGCCGCGTACGAGACGTGCGAGGAGCTCGTCGACCTGGAGGACAACTTCCAGCTCTGGCGCTTCCGCCACCTCAAGACCGTCGAGCGCATCATCGGGTTCAAGACCGGCACGGGGGGCTCCAGCGGTGTGCCGTTCCTGCAGCGCGCGCTCGATCTGACGTTCTTCCCCGAGCTGTACGCGGTGCGGACGGAACTGTGATGGCCCACGACCCGGAGGCGCTGCGGGACCTGCTCGGCCCCGAGGCTGCGCTCTGTCACCGTGCGATCACGGGCGAGCAGGGCGTCTCGCTGCCGCCCCTCACCGACCACCATGTGCATCTGCATCTCATCGACGAGCGCGCGCTCGCCGCCGGTGGCATCGCAGGTGTCGTCGACCTGGGCGGCGACCCCGTCGCGCTCGCCCGCCGCGGCGACGACGGCATCCCGCGCGTGGCGTATGCCGGCGCCTTCCTCACCGCTGTCGGCGGCTACCCCGTCGGCCGTGCGTGGGCGCCGCCCGAGATCGCCCGCGAGATCGCCGACCCGTCGACCCACCCGGGCGTCCCCGACGGCGCGGCGACCGCGGTCGACGAGCAGGCGTCGTTCGGGGCATCGGTCATCAAGGCCTCGCTCAACAGCACCGCCGGGCCCGTGCTCGACCGCGGCACGCTGGCGGCCATCGTCGAGGTCGCGCGCGAGCGCCGGCTGCCGGTGGTCGCGCATGCGGAGGGCGACGGGATGCCGCAGCTCGCGCTCGACGCGGGCGTCGACGTCCTCGCGCACACCCCGTTCACCGAGTTCGTCGGGCGTGCGTTCACGGCCCACGCCGTGAAGGCGGGGCAGGTGTGGATCTCGACGCTCTCGATCCACGGCGACGATCCGGGGGCGGCCGAGTTCGCCCGCGTGAACCTCGCCGGGTTCGCCGCCGCGGGCGGCCGCGTGCTGTACGGCACCGACCTCGGCAACGGCGACCAGCGGGTCGGGGTGAACCCCGACGAGGTGGCGGCGCTCGACCGCGCCGGCATCCGTGGTGCGGCCCTCGTCGCGGCGATGGCGGATCCGTGGCCGTTCACCGATCCGCCGCCGGGCGTGTGCACGTTCGTGCCCGGCGCCCCGCCGTCAGGGCTCGAGGAGATCGCCGACTGGCTGCGCGGCGCGACCGTCGTCCCCACCGAGGAGCTCATCCATGACGACCACTGACACGGCCGGGACCACGACCTCCGATCTCGAGGCCGAAGCCGCGGCCCTCGACGCGGCCGATCCCCTGCGGACGCACCGCGAGGCGTTCGTCGGAGCCGAGACGTCGCTGGCCTACTTCGACGGCAACTCCCTCGGCCGGCCGCTGCGGGCGAGCGTCGAGCGGCTGACGGCGTTCGCGCGCGACGAGTGGGGCGGGCGCCTCATCCGCGGCTGGGAGGAGTCCTGGATGCAGCTGCCCTTCGACATCGGCGACGCCGTCGGCCGCGCCGCGATCGGCGCGGCACCGGGCCAGACCGTGATCGGGGACTCGACGACGGTGCTGCTCTACAAGCTCGTGCGAGCGGCCTTCGACGCCGCGGCCGCGGCCGACCCGGCCCGCGTCGAGATCGTCGTCGATCGCGACAACTTCCCCACCGACCGGTACCTCGTCGACGGCATCGCGGCGGAGCGCGGCGGGCGCGTCCGCTGGATCGACGTGGACCTGGCGGGCGGCGTCTCGGAGGAGGCACTCCGCGCGGCGGTCGGGCCCGAGACGGCGGTGGTGCTGCTCTCGCACGTCGCCTACCGATCGGGCTATCTCGCGGATGCCGCAGCGCTCACCCGGACCGCGCACGACGCCGGCGCACTCGTCGTGTGGGACCTCTGCCATTCCGCCGGCTCGGTGCCCGTCGAGGCCGACGCGTGGGACTTCGACCTCGCTGTCGGCTGTACGTACAAGTACCTCAACGGCGGGCCCGGCTCACCCGCGTTCGCCTACGTCGCGACACGTCTGCAGGACCGGCTCGCCCAGCCCATCCAGGGCTGGATGGGCACCGCCGACGTGTTCGCGATGGGCCCGGAGTACCGGCCGGCGGAGGGGATGCGCCGGTTCTTGTCGGGCACGCCGCCGATCGTCGGCATGCTCGCCATGCAGGACACCCTCGCCCTCATCGAGGACGTCGGCATCGCCGAGATCCGCACCAAGTCCATCGGCCTGACGGAGTTCGCCGTGCGCGTCGCCGACGAGCTGCTCGCGTCGCTCGGAGTCGTGATCGCCTCGCCGCGCGACCCCGCTGCGCGGGGCGGCCACGTGACGCTGTCGCACCCCGCGATGCGGAAGGTCACCGCGCGACTGTGGGCCCAGGACGTCATCCCCGACTACCGCGACCCCGGTGGCCTGCGCATCGGCCTCTCGCCCCTGTCGACGTCCTTCGCCGAGACGCTCGCCGGTCTGCGGGCGGTCGAGGCCGCTGTCCGCGCCGAGTCCTGAGGCGGCGAACCGGGCGCGGCGCGACCCGGACGGCATCCGTGTCCCAGAATCGGTCGCTACGCGCCGCAAGCGACCGAAGCGGGGACGCGATCGCGCGAATTCGGGACGCGATCGGGTCGATTCGGGACACGGACCATCACGCCGCGGGGTGCGGGAAGCACGGCCCTCGGTCGTCCACAGGGTGGACTCCGCGCGCGAGCCCCTCACCTACACTGGCGCGATGAGCAGTGACGCTCCCCGCGCACCCGAAGCCGTGGCATCCGTCTCCTCGGCGCGCCTGACGCGCGGCACCATCGCGCGCTACGCGACCGGATCGCTCGGGACGGGCGGCTTCTCGACGCTGCCCGGCCTGGTGCTGACGTACTACCTGACCGACTCCCTCGGGGTGGCGGCGCTCGCCGCCGGCGCGGTCATCACGGTCGCGAAGGTCTGGGACGTCGTCATCGACCCCGTCATCGGCGCCCTCACCGACCGCGACCTCGCGCGCCACGGCAGCCGGCGACGGCTGATGCTGATCGGCGCCATCGCGCTGCCGCTGCTGTTCGCGCTGACCTTCGCCGTGCCGCCGTCGCTCGGACCCGTGGTCGCGGGCATCTGGGTGCTGCTCGCGTTCACCTTCACCGCGACGGCGTTCAGCCTGTTCCAGGTGCCCTACATCGCGCTCCCCGCCGAACTGACGCCGAGCTACGACGAGCGCACACGCCTGCTCACCTGGCGCGTCGTGGTGCTGACGTTCGCGATCCTGCTGTTCGGCGCCGGCGGGCCGGCGCTCCGCCGCGTCTCGGACGACCCGTTCATCCAATACCTCGTGATGGGGGTCGTCTGCGGCCTCGTGATCGGGATCGGGATGCTGGTGGCCACCGGGGTCGCACGGCGCACCGCCGCGGCACCCGGTGAGACCGCATCCGACGTCTCACCGGAAGAGGGAGGCAGGAGCGCGGAGACGACGGGGATCCGCGAGCACTACGTGTCCGGCATCCGTGCCCTCCGCCGGAGCCGGCCCTTCCGCCTGCTGCTGTCGACGTTCGTGCTGCAGGCGCTCGCGACCGGGCTCATGCTGGCCGGTGCCCAGTACGTCGCGATGTGGGTGCTGCACTCGCAGGCGGCGGTCGAGCTGCTGTTCGTCGCCCTCATCGCCCCGGCTCTGCTGGCCGCACCGGCCTGGGGCGTCGTCGCGCGGAGGCTCGGCAAGGAGCGTACCTTCGCGATCGCGAGCACCGTTTTCGCCGTCGCGGCGCTGTCGATACTCGGCATGCTGTGGGCGCCCGGCGACTGGATCTACGTGCCCGTCGGCGTCGCGGGCATCGCGTACGCGGGCATGCAGTCGCTGCCCATGGCGATGCTGCCCGATGTGATCTCGCACGACGCGCGCACCGTGCCGATCCCCACGGCCCCTTCACCCGCCGCCGGCGCGCCGGTCGGAGCCTCCGGCGTCGGCCCAGCCGGGGTGGGCGGCGGCGGCCGAGCCGGGTCGTTCAGCGGCGTGTGGACGGCGGGCGAGACGGTCGGCTTCGCGCTCGGCGCGACGACCCTGGCGCTCATCCTCGCCATGACCGGCTACATCTCGTCGACGGGAGGTCAGGTGGTGGAGCAGCCGGATGCCGCCATCACCGGCATCGTCGTCAGCTTCAGCCTCGCCCCCGCCGTGCTCATCGGCCTGAGCCTGGTCACGCTCGCGCGGTACCCGCTTCGTCGGGCCGACATCGAGTCGCGCTGACGCGCACGACGCCGCCGGCGGAAAGGTGCGCGGCGAGGCCGGCACAGAGTCGGATGATCTCGCCGCCACGCCGCGCCGCGGAGTCGCAGCCCGGCGGGTCGCGCAGAGCCTCCGGTTTCGTCCGCGCACCGCGGGACCGCGTCGCAGGCACCGTGACACTGCGTGCCTCGGCGCTCACGCGGTGACGTAGGATCCCCCTGACGGACTCACCGCGCGCGAGTTCCGCGGCGCGAGTTCGAAGGAGAACCCATGTCCCCCACGTCCTCGACCACTCCCGCGAAGCCCCAGAAGACCGCGGCCAAGCGGCCCGCGGCCCGCGGCGGAGCCTCCGACCCTGCACTCCCCGACGACGAGCGGGCGGCGCTCGACGAGGCGATCACGCGGCTCGACGAGGGCGCGCGCGTGTGGGTCGCGCTGACGCTCGACCAGCGGGCGCGGCTGCTCGGCCGGGTGCGCGACGCCGTGGGCGCTGTCGCACAGGAGTGGGCCGACGCCGCGACGATGTCGAAGGGCCTCGAGCCCGGGCATCCGCTCTCCGGGGAGGAATGGCTCGGCGGCCCCTACGCCGTGATCGGGCTGCTCGACGCGCTGCGCAAGACCCTCGAGGACCTCGCGAAGGGCCGGAGCCCGCTCGACGGCGTCACCATCGACGCGGCACCGGGCGGTCGCCTGCGCGCGCACACGTTCCCGCTGAACGGCACCGAGAAGTTCCTGCTCTCGGGCTTCACCGGCGAGGTCTGGTTCGAGCCCGGCGTCACCGCCGACCAGGCCCGTCGCGACGCCGGGCTCGCGCAGCTGACGCCCACGGAGTCGGGCGGCGTGGGGCTCGTGCTCGGCGCCGGCAACGTCACCTCGATCCCGGTCGCCGATGTGCTGTACGAGCTCTTCGCGCACAACCGCGTCACGCTCCTCAAGGTCAATCCGACGCAGGACGCGATGGTGCCGGTGTTCGAGCGCGCACTGGCGCCGCTCATCGAACCGGGCTTCGTGCGCATCGTGCGCGGCGGCGCCGCGACCGGTGGGTACCTCACGTCGCACCCGCGCATCGCGCACGTGCACATCACCGGCTCGGCCGCCACGTTCGACGCCATCGTGTGGGGCGCTTCGACAGGCTCAGCAACCGGCGGCGGCGAAGCGACCGGCGGCGGCGAAGCGACCGGCGGCGGCGAAGCGGGCGGTGCCGGCGAAGGGGGCGGTGAGGGCGCGGCGACCGAGCGGGAGCCCAAGCTCAAGGTGCCGATCACGGCCGAGCTGGGCGGCGTCTCGCCGATCATCGTGGTGCCGGGTCGCTGGTCGGCCGCCGACCTGAAGTACCAGGCCGAGCACGTCGCGACGATGCGGCTCGTGAACGCCGGGCACAACTGCATCGCCGGCCAGGTCGTGATCGTCAGCTCCGACTGGCCGCAGCGGGCCGAGTTCCTGCGCGAGCTGCATACCGCGTACGCGGCCGCGCCCGAACGGCCGGTCTGGTACCCCCGCAGCGACGAGCGGCTCGAGGCCGCGGCATCCGCCTATCCCGACGCCGTCTGGTGCGCGGACCGCACCCGCGCGATCGTGGAAGTGCGCGGCGCCGCAGGCGGCGATCCCGTCGAGACCGTGGAGTACTTCGCCCCCGTCCTCGGTGTGGTCGAGGTCGGCGGCACCGGCCAGGAGTTCCTTGACGCGGCGGTGGCGCACGCGAACGAGAAGCTGACCGGCACCCTCGGCGCGAACATCCTGATCGACCCCGCCACCGAGGAGGCGCTGGGCGCGGGCTTCGAGCGCGCCGTCGCCGACCTCCGCTACGGCGACATCGCGATCAACACCTGGACCGCCTTCAACTTCCTCACCGCCCGCCTGACCTGGGGGGGGTTCCCCGGCGCGACCCTCGCCGACGTGTCGAGCGGCATCGGCGTCGTGCACAACGCGCTGCTGCTCGACCGCGTCGAGCGGTCGGTGGCGCGCGGGCCGTTCCGCCCGTTCCCGCGATCGGCGGCCGACACCCTCCGGCGCCGCGGCCTGTCGAGGGCCACCATCCTGCCCACCCCGCCGTGGTTCGTGAGCTCCCGCACCGGCGCCGAGGTGAGCGCCGGGCTCACCCGCTACCTCGTCGACGGCAAGGTACCCGGCCTGGTCAAGACGCTCACCAAGGCGATGCAGGCGTGAGGCGCGGCCGGCCCGCCGACCGCAGCGGCGGCTTCGGCGCCGACGGGCTGGAGGCCGACTACGTCGTCGTCGGCGCGGGGTCTTCGGGTGCGGCCCTGGCCGCGCGGCTCAGCGAGGACCCCGCCGTCTCGGTGCTTCTCCTCGAGGCCGGCGGACCCGACAAGGCGATCGAACTGCACGTGCCTGCCGCGTTCTCCAAGCTCTTCCGCGGCCCGTACGACTGGAACTACGACACCGTCCCCCAGCCTCAGCTCGAAGGCCGCACGGTGTACTGGCCGCGCGGCAAGACGCTGGGCGGGTCGTCGTCGCTCAACGCCATGATGTGGGTGCGGGGCTTCGCCGCCGACTACGACGAGTGGGCGGATGCCGCCGGGCCGACATGGTCGTGGGACGCACTGGTCCCCTACTTCCAGCGGGTGGAGCGCACCGCGGACCCCGCCGACGGCTCCCAGGGCACCCATGGCCCCCAGCCCGTCGAGCACCAGCGCGACCCGCGCACGCATACGGCGGCGTTCCTGGCCGCGGCGCAGGAGGCGGGGCATCCCGTCACCGCACCGAACCTGCCGACCGGCCAGGGCTTCTCGCAGACGATGGTGAGCGAGAACCGCGGTGCGCGCGCCTCGACCGCCGACGTGTACCTGCGCCCCGCGAAGCGGCGCTCGAACCTCCGGATCGTGACGGGCGCGCACGTCCGGCGCGTGACTTTCGAGGCCGACGCCGGCGATGACGTGACGGAGGGAGGGGATGTGAGCAGCGGAGGACCCGCGGCCGCGGATGCCTCCTCCGCTCGTCCCATCTCCTCCGCCCGTGACGAGTCCGGTGCGCGCCTGCCGCGTGCGACCGGCGTGTACGTCGACATCGACGGGATCACCCGCCACGTGCGTGCGCGGCGCGAGGTCGTCCTCTCGGGCGGCGCCGTCAACACGCCGCAGCTGCTCATGCTCAGCGGCGTCGGCCCGGCCGAGCACCTCGCCGAGCACGGCATCCACGTCGTCGTCGACGCCCCGGGCGTGGGCGCCAACCTGCAGGACCACCTCGTCGCGGGGCTCGCGCCCGCCGCACCGAGCGGCGGCACGCTGTACGACGCCGATAAGCCGGCCGAGCTCGTGAGGTACCTGGCGACGCGGAAGGGGATGCTGACCTCCAACGTCGCCGAGGCCTACGGCTTCGTGCGGACGGAGGTCGCCGACCGCGCGGGCGCGCCAGAGGGGCTCCCCGACATCGAGATCATCTTCGCCCCGGTGCCGTACGTCGGCGAGGGGCTGATCCCGACGCCCGCGCACGGCCTCACCGTCGGCGCGATCCTGCTGCGCCCGCGCAGCCGCGGGACGATCCGGCTCGCATCCGCCGATCCGGCCGTGCCGCCGCTCATCGACCCCTCGTACCTCTCCGACCCCGAGGGCGTCGACACGGCGACGATGCTCGCCGGGCTCGCCGAGTGCGAGCGTCTCATCGACACCGAGGCGCTGCGCGCGCTCACGACGGGTGACAGCGGACAGCCCATGGGGTGGGTGCAGCCCGAGGGCGGCGACCGCATGACGCCGGTCGAGCGCGCCGAGGTGTCGCTGCGCCGCTACTCGCACACGCTCTACCACCCCGTCGGCACGGCCCGGATGGGAACGGATGCCGCCTCCGTCGTCGACCCCGAGCTCCGTGTCCGCGGGGTCACGGGCCTGCGGGTGGCCGACGCCTCGGTGATGCCCACCGTGATCCGCGGCCACACGAACGCGCCCGCGATCGTGATCGGCGAGGTGGCCGCAGACCTCATCCTCGGCCGCCGCGTCTGACCCGCCCCTTCGTCTCACCGCTGGCGCTCATCGCCGACTCGCAGCCCGCGACGGTCACCGGAAACGACGAACCCCTCCTGCTCCGGGAGCAGAAGGGGTTCGAGGGAGTGTCTCAGCGACCGCTGCGGCGGTTCGTGCCGTTCGGGCGGACGACCGAGCCGACCATCAGCTTGCCGGTGCCCGTCGACGAGGCGCGACGCCCCTGCGTGCGCGGGTTGCCCGCCGGCTGAGCCGACCGGGTGTGGCCGGCGCTCTGGTCGTGACGCTGGTGCGAGCCCTTGTCGTACGCGCCGGCCGCGTCGCGACGCTGACCGCCGGAGGCCTGCTGACGCGTCGCGCCCTGCGCGGCCTGGCCGGAGCCGCCCTGACCGGAGCCACGGCGGCGACCGCCGCCGGCGCCCGAGCCGGATCGACCCGAACCGGAGCGACCCGATGCCTCAGCACCTTGGCGGTCGTCGCGCGCGGCGCGCTTGCGCTGGGCGTTCGCACCCTGGCTCGTGCCGCGCGGCGTCTCGGCGACCGGAACCGGCGTGACGTACGGGGCGACCTGGCCGACCAGTGCGGTGACCTCGGGCGAGGCATCCGTCACGGCCACCGGCTCGACAGAGATCGACGCCTTGCGCAGGAGCTGCGAGACGTCGCGCTTCTGCTCGGGCAGCACGAGGGTGACGACCGCACCCTCGGCACCGGCACGAGCGGTGCGGCCCGAGCGGTGCAGGTACGCCTTGTGCTCCATCGGCGGGTCGACGTGGATCACGAGCTCGACGTCATCGACGTGCACACCGCGCGCCGCGACATCCGTGGCCACCAGCACCTTGACGCCGCCCGACGAGAACGCCGCCAGGTTGCGGTCACGCGCCGCCTGCGAGAGGTTGCCGTGCAGGTCGACGGCGGGGATGCCCTGGCCGGTGAGCTGCTTCGCGAGCTTCTTGGCCTGGTGCTTGGTGCGCATGAACAGGATGCGGCGACCGGTGCCCGACGCGAGAGCCTTGACGACGTCCTTCTTGGCGTCGGCGTCGGCGAGCGTGAAGACGTGGTGCGTCATCGCGGCGACGGGCGAGTGCGCCTCGTCGACGGAGTGCAGCACCTCGTTCTGCAGGAAGCGGTTGACGAGCTTGTCGACCCCGTTGTCGAGGGTCGCGCTGAACAGCAGTCGCTGGCCACCGGCCGGGGTCGCGTTCAGGATGCGGGTGACACCCGGCAGGAAGCCGAGGTCGGCCATGTGGTCGGCCTCGTCGATGACGGTGATCTCCACCGCGTCGAGGCGCACGAAGCCCTGCTTCATGAGGTCCTCGAGGCGGCCGGGGCACGCCACGACGATGTCGACGCCGGCGTTCAGCGCCTGCACCTGACGGTTCTGGTTCACGCCGCCGAAGATGGTGGTGGTGGTGAGGCCGTAGGCCTTGGCGAGCGGGGCGAGCACCGCATCGATCTGCGTCGCGAGCTCGCGCGTCGGGGCCAGCACGAGGCCGAGCGGGCGGCCCTTGCGACGCGGGCCGCCGGCGAGCTTGCCGCCGAGGCGTGCGGCCATCGGGATCGAGAAGGCGAGCGTCTTGCCCGAGCCGGTCTTGCCGCGGCCCAGCACGTCGCGGCCGGCGAGCGTGTCGGGGAGCGTGTCGACCTGGATCGGGAACGCGGTGGTCTTGCCGTCCGCGGCGAGCGCGTCGACGAGCGGCTGCGGCACGCCGAGCGCGCCGAAAGTGGTTTCAGTCATGAAGGATCTCCGGGCATTCGAGTGCCCTGTCGGTGGCCGGGGCGTATTTCGCCCGCGGGTCGCCGTACGAAAGTCATCACCGGCATCGCGCGGTCGAACCGGGCGGCGGCGGGAGGGGAAGCGTTCTACGACGCAAGAAGCGCGAGAAGCGCTGCAAGACTACCCACCCTAGCAGTGCTCACCTGGGCGTTCTCCGGCGCCGCACTCGCCGACCCGTTGGCCGAACGCGCGCTAACGGGACGAAGCGTCCTCCGCGTGAGCATGCTCTCCGGCCTCGAGCTCGGACCCGGGCTCGGTGGCCCCCTCGGCGTCGTGAGGCGAAGCGGGCTCTTCGGCCTCGTCGGGGTCCCCGACCTCGGCTCCCTCGGGATCCTCAGCGTCGGGCGCAGCGGCCTCCCCGGCCACGGGCTCCGCGGCCTCACCGGACTCGGGGACAGCGGCGTCCCCGGCCACGGGCTCCGCGTCTTCAGCCCCGGACTCGGGGGCTGCGTCCTCGGAGTGCTCGGCCTCTCCGCCGTTCGCATCCTCGCCGTCCTCACGCTGCTCCACCTCATCGGACGGAACGACCTCGTCCTCCGCTCCGGCGGCCGCTGCGAAGCGATCGGTCGCGGCGCGCAGCGCGGCGGCGATGCCCGGCTCGGAGGCCGCGTGCGCGGCATCCGGGATCATCGTGAAGTCCGCCTCGGGCCACGCCCGGTGCAGATCCCAGGCGGTCATCGCCGGCGTGCACACGTCGTAGCGGCCCTGCACGATGACGGCGGGGATGTGCCGGATGCGGTCGACCCCGTTGATGAGCTGATCCGGCGCGAACCAGCCGCCGTGCAGGAAGTAGTGGTTCTCGATGCGCGCGAACGCCACGGCGGCGCGGGGCTCGGACATCGCCTCGACCAGCTCGGGGTCGGGCAGCAGGGTGAGGTTCGCCGCCTCCCATCGCGACCAGGCGACGGCCGCCGGCACGTGCACGGCGGGGTCGGGGTCGGTGAGGCGGCGGTGGTAGGCCTGCATGAGCTGCGAGCGCTCGAGGATCGGGATGGGGGCGATGAAGTCCTCCCAGAGGTCGGGGACGACGGATGCCGCACCGCCCTCGTAGAACCACTCCAGCTCGTGGCGGCGCAGCGTGAAGACGCCGCGCAGCACGATCTCGGTCACCGCCTGCGGGTGCGCCTCGGCGTAGGCGAGAGCCAGGGCGCTCCCCCACGATCCGCCGAACACCTGCCACCGCTCGATGCCGAGGTTCTTCCGCAGCAGCTCGATGTCGGCGACGAGGTGCCACGTGGTGTTGTGGCGGAGGTCGGCGTCCGGGTCGCTCGCGTGCGGGGTGGAGCGCCCGCAGCCGCGCTGGTCCAGCAGGATGATGCGGTACCGCTCGGGGTCGAAGAACCGGCGGTGCCAGGGCGACGTGCCGGCGCCCGGACCTCCGTGCAGGAACACCACCGGCTTGCCCTCGGGGTTGCCGCTCTGTTCGTACGCGATGCGATTGCCTTCGCCGGCGATGAGCATGCCGGTGTCGTAGGGCTCGAGAGGCGGATAGAGGATGTCGTCGAGGTGTTCGTTCACAGGCTGCTTCCCGACACGCTGAAGGTGTCGCAGGCAGACACGCCGCCCTGGTATCCGGCCTCGAACCAGCGCTGACGCTGCTCGCTGGAGCCGTGCGTCCAGGATTCGGGGTTCACCACGCCCCCGGATTCCTGCTGGATGTGGTCGTCGCCGACGGTGCCGGCCGCGTTGAGCGCGTCGGTGATCTGCTGCGGGGTCGGCTCCTGCAGGTACGGCACGCCGTTGTCGTCGACCTCCTCGGTCATGCCGCCGACCCAGGCGCCGGCGAAACAGTCCGCCTGCAGCTCGGTGCGCACGCCGTTGCTGTCGGGGCCTGTGCCGTTGTTCGGGTATTCCTCCATGATCCCGGCGAGGTGCTGCACGTGGTGCCCGTACTCGTGCGCGAGCACGTACAGCTGGGCCAGCTCGCCCGCGGAGGCGTCGAACTGCTGCCGCAGCAGGCCGAAGAACGTCGGGTCGATGTAGACGGTCTCTTCGGGCGGGCAGTAGAACGGGCCGGTCTGATTGGATGCCGTGCCGCACTGGGTCGGGGTCTGCACGTCGACGATCACGAGCTGGGGAGCGCGGTACCCCTGCATCTGCGAGGTCCAGTACTCGTCGAGCACCACGCTGCCGGCGGCGAGGCGGCACGCGTCGTTGCGGTTCGCATCGGCGCCGGTCTCGCACTGCTGGATCTCGGACTCCTCGCCTGCGCCGGCCTGCGGTGTCCCGGGAAGGATGCTCGACAGGTCCTGTCCGGTGAACAGCTGGAACAGCAGTACGGCGATCGCGCCGATGCCGGCGATGCCACCGCCCGCCACCGCCGCGCCCGCTCCTCGACGCCGCGCCGTGTTCCCCCCGACGTTGGCGTTCTCATTGAACGTCATGCCTGTCACGGTACCGCGATCGCCTGATCGCACACAGGAACGCCACAGAATCGAGCGGATTGCGTACAATGCCGCGGGCATAGGCTCGAGGCATGGCGAGCGAACCCACGACCGTGACCATCACCGGCGGCGGCGGCCAGATCGGTTACGCGCTGATGTTCCGCATCGCGGCCGGCGACATGCTCGGAGCCGATCGTCCGGTTCGGCTGCGGCTGCTCGAGATCCCGCAGGGCATGCGGGCCGCCGAGGGCGCGGCGCTGGAGCTGCAGGACTGCGCGTTCCCGCTGCTGGTCGACGTCGACGTGACCGACGATCCGCTGACGGCCTTCAACGGCACCCGCATCGCGCTGCTCGTCGGCGCCCGCCCCCGCACCGCCGGCATGGAGCGCGGCGACCTCCTGGCGGCGAACGCCGGCATCTTCGGTCCGCAGGGCAAGGCGATCGGCGCCGTAGCCGACGAGGACGTGCGCGTGGTCGTGGTGGGCAACCCCGCGAACACGAACGCGCTCATCGCCGCGGCATCCGCTGCACCCGATGTGCCGGCCGACCGCTTCAGCGCCCTCACCCGCCTCGACCACAACCGCGCCGTCGGCCAGCTCGCCGAGACGCTGCAGGTCGCGGCGGACGAGATCGCCGACCTCGTCGTGTGGGGCAACCATTCCGCGACGCAGTTCCCGGACGTCTCGCACGCGATCCTCGCAGACGGGATGCCGGTGCCCGACGCACTGGCCGAGCGCCTGGGTGGACGCGAGCAGGCGACGGCGTGGCTAGACGACGTGTTCATCCCCCGGGTCGCGAAGCGCGGCGCCGAGATCATCGAGGTGCGCGGCTCGTCGTCGGTCGCGTCGGCGGCGAACGCGGCGATCGACCACGTCCGCGACGAGCAGCTGGGGTCGGGGCGCGGACTGACGTCGGCGGCCGTCCTCTCTCGCGGCGAGTACGGCGTGCCCGAGGGCCTCGTGTGCTCGTTCCCCGTGACCTCGCGCGGCGACCGCGCCGGCTACCGCATCGTCGAAGGGCTCGACCTCGACGATCGTGCGCGCGGGCGCATCGACGCCTCGGTGGCCGAGCTGGTGGCCGAGCGCGACGCCGTGCGAGACCTCGGAGTGCTCTGACCTCTGCGAAATGAGCCCGGCAATAGGCTCTGAGTCGTGGAAGTGCTGATCGTCGTCATCATCGCGATCGTCGTCATCGCGCTCGCGACGGCGGTCGCCCCGAAGCTCGGCATCGCGGGGCCGCTGATCCTGCTGCTCATCGGAGGCGCAGTCAGCCTGCTGCCGTTCGTCGAGGTCCCCGAGATCAATCCGGAGTGGATCCTGGTCGGCGTGCTGCCGCCGCTGCTCTACTCGGCCGCGGTCGCCCTGCCGGCGATCGAGTTCCGGCGCGACTTCGGGCCGATCGCGGGACTGTCGTTCCTCCTCGTCATCCTGAGCTCCCTCGTGCTGGGCGTCTTCTTCATCGCCGTGATCCCCGGCATCCATCCGGCCATCGCCGTGGCCCTGGGCGCGATCCTGAGCCCCACGGATGCCGTGGCCACCTCCATCGTCAAGCGGCTCGGCGTCTCGCGGCGCGTGGTGACGATGCTCGAGGGCGAGAGCCTGCTCAACGACGCCACCGCGCTCGTGCTGCTGCGCACCATGATCGCCTCGGTCGCGGTCGCCACCACGGTCGCCGGCGACACCACCGTCGGCGTGGGGTTCCTGCCGGCCTTCGCGTGGGGCGTCCTTGTCGCCGTCGTCGTCGGCGCGATCATCGGCTTCCTCAACCTGCGGCTGCGGGCCCTCATCAAGAACTCCGCCGCCAACACCGCGGTCGGCTTCGTCGTGCCCTTCATCGCCTACATCCCCACCGAGGAGCTCGGCGGGTCGGGGCTCGTGGCCGCCGTCGTCGCCGGCATCGTCACCGGGCAGGGCGCGGCGCGGTGGTTCACCCCCGAGCAGCGCCGCTCGGACGAGCACAACTGGCAGACCATCGAGCTCGTGCTCGAGGGCGCCGTCTTCCTGGTGATGGGGCTCGAGCTGAGCGACATCGTCACGCAGAACGTGCAGGACCACAACGGCCTCGGCACCGGCCTCGGCATCGCGGCGGGTGCGCTCGCGATCATCATCGCGGTGCGCGCGGGCTACGTGTCGCTCCTCGTCTGGCTGCAGAGCCGGCGCGCCCGCGGTCGCCAGCGAAGCCGGCTCGAGGCGATGTCGGCCCGGATCGACGAGATCGCCGCCGGCGGCGCGGTGCGCTCCGGCGCCGCGGCGGAACGGGGAACGGATGCCGCCGCCTCGCGAGACGATGCGGCCCGGCCGACGGCATCCCGTCGCCGCCGTCGCAACCGGCGCAACGAGGTGAGCCTGGACACCCCCCGGGCCCAGCGGCGGCTCTCGTCGATGCGCGAGCGGGTGTCGCGCGCGATGAGCGACCTTGACTACTACCAGGCGTCGCCGCTCGGCTGGAAGCACGGCGCCATCATCGTGTGGGCGGGCATGCGGGGTGTCGTGACGCTGGCCGCTGCGCAGACGCTGCCGCGCGACGACACCTCCGACCGCGCACTGCTGGTCTTCATCGCCTTCGCGGTCGCGGTCGGCAGCCTGATGCTGCAGGGCTTCACGCTGCCGTGGCTCGTCAGCGTGCTGCGGCTCGAGCGGTCGGGCGACGACAGCCTCGACAGGGCTGAGCAGTCGGCCCTCGACGACGAGCTGCGCGACGCGGCCGTGGCCGCGCTGTCGAGTCCGGCCCTGCGCCGCCGCGACGGCACGGAGTTCTCCGACGATCTCGTCGAGGTCGTCGGCAGCCGCATGGTCGACCCGCCCGATGAGACCGACACCCTTCCGACGCGCGACCTGCTGGAGCTCCGACTCGCGATGATCGAGGCGATGCGCACGCGGCTCAACCAGCTCTCGTCCGGCGGCGGCTACAGCACGCCGGCGCTGCGCCACGCGCTCGCCGAGCTCGACGCCGACCAGCTGAGCCTCGAGCTGCGGCTCGACGACGAGGACTGAGCGGCTGATCGTCGGCCTGGCGCGGCGGGAGCCTCTGCTGGTGAGACAATGGCATCGAGCGAGGGGGCCTCACATGAGCGAGACGACGAAGACGCCGGACGCCGCGCATACGCACGCGGCTCCCGTCACCGGGTCGACCGCGGCCGACACCGCGCCGCTGCACCTGCCGCACCCGGCTGCGGACTGCCCGAAGTGCTTCACCGAGCTGCAGCAGAACCGCGACTGGTGGCAGGCCCGGCCCGCGGGCTCACGGCTGGTCGGACTCGTGATCGCGCGCGACGACATGCCCTCCGTCGTCGAGCAGCGCAATGACCTCACGCGCTTCGGGGTGTCGATCGACGGGTTCCGGCATCCGGCCCCCGAGACACTCGAGTCGTGGGAGGAGCGGCTCGTGCGCCTCTTCGGCACGCTGCGACGCGGAGACGTGCTGGTCGTCGCGAACGTGCACGCCCTCGGCCGCGACATCGACGAGGAGGCGCGCACCGTCGCCGAGCTGCACCGGCGCGGCGTCGTCGTGAAGGTGGTCAGCCACGGCGGCCGCCACCTCTACGACGCCGGACGCTGATCAGGCCGGTCGGCGGTCGGCAGCGCCGGCGCGCTCACCCGGCGCTCAGGCGTCGTCGTCGCCGCGGGAGTCGCGCGCGCCGCTGAGCGCGTTCGCGCGCTCCTCGTCGAGGAGCGGCAGATCGTCGCGCGTGACCAGGCGCGCCGCGAGCGCGTGCTCGACGAGCCGCACCCGCCGGTTGGTGGCATACGAGCGGACACCGCCGCGCATGCCCGGGACCCCGATGCGGTCGAGCTTGTCGCACACGTTGTCGAGCTTGCGGTTGAATCGCGTGAGCGTCCAGCCCAGCCGCTCGGCGGCCTGCGCCGAGGTCGGCAGCTCGCTCATGCCGGTTCCCTCGCGGCGCAGCACCGGCTCGGCGAGCGCGAGGATCATGACGCGCTGGCTGTGGGTGAGCGGCACGTCGCCGATCGTGCTCAGCCCGTCGTCGTCCGGCGGCTGCTGCGTGTCGCGGAACGTCGGCTCAGCGGCGTGGATCGTGAGCTCGTAGGTCGTCGGTCCTGCGCTGAAGATCACGGATGTCGCGGCGAACACCAGCGGCAGGCGCGCACCCGGGGCGAGCCACGCCTGGACACGACCACCGGTGTCGGTCACGGTCGCCGACAGGCGCGAGCCCACGTTGGACAGCAGCCAGAGTCCTTCGACGTTCTGGATCGTGAGGAAGTTGCGATGCAGGAACAGGTTGTCGTCGATGGCGAGGTCGCCTTCGCGGCCCACCGTGAACACGGTGTCGGGCGCGACCGAGAACTCCTCGCCCGCGAACTCCACTCTCAGCGTGTCGGCAACGGCAGCGGTCACGGCGCGCACCCCCGGCTCGGCGTCTGCTGGGCTCGGCCGTTTCCACGCACGAGGGTGACGTCGATGCACGTCGGCCCCGACGTCACGGCGGGCACGACGACCTCGGCGGAGTCGACGGACTGGGACTCGGTGGTGGGGTCGCTCGCCGAGACCGGTTCGACGATGTAGCTGTCGCCGTCCTGCGGATCGGGATTCGTCCACGTGAAGCGCACACCCCCGTCGACGACCGCACCGGCCACGTCCTCCACCGGGGGCACGACCATCGAGATCGGATCCTGCGGCCTCGACGAGCCGGAGGGCGTCGGCGGGTCCTGAGACGTGCCCGACAGCAGGCCGGGAAGCGACACTCCGATGATCACCGCGACGATCACCAGGGCACCGGCGCCGAGCCCGATCCACAGCCCGGTGCGCCGGCGCGGCGCGATCTCGTCGGGGTCGGATGCGGCGACCTCTTCGCCGCCGGGGGCGAACATCCCCGGGATGGGCGGCGCAGCCCCGTGCTCGCGGAGGGTGCCGCGAGACACGGTCGTGGCATCGGTCGTCGCGGATCCCGTGGTCGCCGGGGCGCGCAGCACCGTCTCGTCGAGAGACACCGGCAGGGCCGCAGGGCTGCGGAGCTGCGTCTGCTCGTACGCCGACGGCGGAGTCATCGACCTCGCGACCGTCTCGTCGACCGGCGCCGGCTCGAACCGCGACGCCGCCGGCGCGGTGACCGCCGACGGACGCGTCATTCCGGCCGCGGGAGTCGTCTCGGGGTTGATGCTGACGACGCCGCGCACGCGTGTGAGCCCGTCGTCCTCGTTCTCCTCGATGTCGTCCGGAAGCTGATCGTCGAGGATGTCGATCGGCGTCACGGAGTGCGACAGCTCGATCTGCACGGTCTGCAGCGCACGCGCGAACGCCAGCGCGCTCTCGTAGCGATCGGCGGGCGACTTCGCCATCGCCCGCTCGAGCGCCCGCTGCAGCGACAACGGCACGTCGGCGCGGCCGAGAGACGGCAGTGCGAGCGTCTCGATGCGGTGGATGAGCTCGGCGGCCGTGTTGCGCTGACCGGGCAGCTCGAACGGCGACCGGCCGGCGAGGAGGGTGTAGACGGTGGCCCCGAGCGCCCACACGTCGGAGCGCGGGTCGCTGCGGGGGACGTCGGCGAACGACTCCGGCGGCGACCAGGGGATCGACAGACCCGCCGACTCGGCAGCTGCATTCGTCGTCGACGCGATGCCGAAGTCGGTGAGCGCCGGACGGTTGTACTCGGTGACGAGGATGTTCGCCGGCTTGATGTCGCGGTGGAGCACTCCGGCGCGGTGGGCGGTCTCGACGGCGGCGGCGACCTGCACGCCGACCCGGAGCGACTCGGCGATCGAGAAGGGCTCGCGGCGATAGCGCACCTGCAGGTTCGGGCGCGGGCAGTACTCCATCACCAGGTACGGGCGGCCGTCCTGCGCGACGCCGGCCTGGTAGATCGTGACGATCGCCGGGTGAGTCGACAGCATCGCCATGACGTTGGCCTCGGCGGTGAACTCCTCGACCGAGCCGCTCGACATGCGCTCCGTGAGCAGCACCTTGACGGCTACGCGCCGCTTTGGCAGCTGCTGCTCGTACAGGTACACGTCGGCGAAGCCGCCGGACCCGAGCAGGTCGACATAGGTGAAGCCCGGCAGATCGGGCGGTGCCATCGGCGCGCGCTTGGGACTCACGACATCCCCTCGATCGCGACCGTGATGCCGTCGCCGAGATCCAGCACATCGCCCGGGACGACGACCGTGCCCTCACCGGGGTGCAGCCGTACGGGGTCGGTGCCCGGACGCAGCAGCGTCGTGCCGTTGGTGGTGCGGAGATCCGTGGCGACGATGCTCTCGCCTTCGGCCCGCAGCTCCACGTGGCTGCGCGAGATGTCCTGCTGCGGGCTGTCCACTGCGACGAGGTGCGGCAGGTCGGTGCCGCTCACGCGTGTGGAACGCGGGCGGCGCCCGATCACGACGGTGCGGTCGAGCGGGATCACCTGCCCCGTCGACATCCGCACGCGCCCGGGTGCGGGCGGCCGCGGTGGAGCCAGCGGGTCGAGGGGAGCCTCCGCGGGGGAAGGCGCCGGGTTCGCACCTTCGGCACCGGACGCCGCCGCACGCAACGCGCGCGCCTGGACGAGCGAGATGGTCGCGCCGTCGTGATCGCCGGCGACGGCCGGGCCGGGCGCCGGAGCCGGTGCCGGTGCCTCCTGCGGTTCGGCGTCGTCGGCGGAGCGGATCACTGTGGCGCCGATCAGCTCGTCGAAGCCGGCCGCGCCGGCGGCGGCATCCTCGTCGTCCTCGTCCATCAGCCAGGCATCGAGCCCGCTCCGCGCCGGCGCGACGTCGTCCGGGGAGAGCGCCGAGTCCGACGGCAGGAGCGTCTCGGCATCGGCGAGCGACGGCACGGAGTCGATGAGGCCGCCGGCCGGCACGGCGATCGCCGGCGGAGGGGACGCAGCGGCGCGCGGAATCTCGGGAGCGGCGGCGGTCGCCTCGGCGCCGGTGGCCTCAGCAGGGACCTTGGAGGGGACCTCGGCGGCATCCTCGGCCGCAGCCGCGGGCTCCGGCTCGGGGGCGGCCACCTGGGCGGAGGCGGGTTCCGGGCGCTTCGCCAGCGCGGGTGCCGCCGACGGGCGCGGGGCCGCGGCATCCCACACGATTCCGCCGGCCAGCACGACGCCGTCGGTGATCTCCCACTCCGCGGGCGACGATGCGTCCGGCTCGGACGTCGTCAGCGCCACGCGCACGACCGCAGGGATCACCCGCTCGGTCCACGTCGTGACGCCGGTGCCCGTGACGCGCTCGGGCGTCGCCGCGTCGACCTCGAAGGCGAAATCGCCGCGCACGGCGATGCGGATGCCGTCACCCTCGGGGAGCGCCACCGCGAAGGCGGGGATCGCCGTCAGCGATGCGCCGTAGGCGCCCGTGAGCGCCTCGATGACGCCGCCCAGACCGCGGCCGTCGGCGACGAGGGTGCGGATGCGCCCGAGGAGCGGCGCCGAGGTTCCCGGTTCGAGCACCGCGAAACCGCGCGGCGTCACCGCGATCGGCGTGGTTCCCGGGGCGTACAGCGTCGGCATCAGAATCCTCCAGTGGCGACCGCACGCGGCAGCGTGTCGCCGTCGATGTCGGCGGCCGGACCCGCGGGGGCGCTCACCGGCACCGTATCGCGTTCCCACGTCCGGTTCGTACGGGTGCGCACCGAGAGCGCGTCGACGACCAGCGCCGTGATGTTGTCGCGGCCGCCGCGCACCATCGCCTCGTGCACCAGCCGCGTCGCCGCCGCCTGCGGATCCGTCTCGGTGAGCAGGATGGCGTGGAGCGCGTCGCGATCGAGCTCGCCGGAGAGGCCGTCCGAGCACACGAGGATGCGGTCGCCTTCCTCTGCCGGGAGCAGCCAGTAGTCCGGTTCGGAGTCGCTTCCGGCACCGATCGCCCGCGTGATGACATTGCGGCGCGAGTCCCGCTCGGCCGCATCGGCGGCGAGCTGCCCGCTGTCGACGAGCTCCTGCACGACCGAGTGGTCGACGCTCACCTGCTCGAACCGCCCTTCGCTGAGGCGGTAGGTGCGCGAGTCGCCGAGGTTGATGGCCAGCCAGTAGCCCTCGCCGTCCACATCGGCGATCACGACACCGGCCAGGGTGGTGCCGGCTCCCGCACCGGCGCCCGGCGGCAGCATCGCGACGCGGCGGCGCGAGGCGGTCACGGCCGTCTGCACCTCGTCGATGGTCAGGCTCTCGCGGCCGGCGAGCGTCGCGAATTCGGCGATGACCGCCGCGCTGGCGATCTCGCCCGCATTGTGACCGCCCATGCCGTCGGCCACGAGGAACAGCGGCGACGCGGCGATGTAGGAGTCCTCGTTGATGCGGCGCCGCAGCCCCGCATCGGTCGCAGCTCCGCACGCGACCGCGATCGGCGCCGTCGGAGAGGTCATCACGCGGCGCTCACGGCGACGCGCCGGTCGCCGAACTCGAAGGTGTCGCCGGCGCGCACGTTGGTGCGCACGCCGGGCATCAACGGGATCCGCGCACCGTCGCGCACGAGCGTGGTGCCGTTGGTCGAGTGGCGGTCGACGATCCACGCGCCGGTGGAGTCGCCGCCGATCTCGAAGTGCGTCTTCGAGAGCGACAGCGTCTCGTCTCGCACGGGGATGGAGACGGCGCCGTGCTCGTTCGCCGGGTTGCGCCCGTAGAGCGTGCGGCCGTACACCGCCATCCGCGTGCCGTCGTCCCAGGTGAGGACGGCGAGGACCGGCGCCTCGTCGTACAGCGCGGCGCGCTGCGCAGGCGGCGGCACGACCATTCGCGTCTCGTCGAGGTCGTCCGTCGACGACGGGAAGGCCACCGATGCCGGGGCCACGACCGACGCCAGGGGACGTGCGGGTGCGGCCGGAGGAGCGACGATCGACGCGACGGAGGCGAACGGCCGGGCAGGTGCCGCGACCGGAGCCGGAGCGGCGGGGGTGCCCGTACCGAACAGGGCGGCGAGAGGCTCGGTGGTGGTCGCGGCCGGGAACGGCATGGTCATGCTCGGGAACTCATCGGCGTGCACCGCGCGCGTGACCAGCGCGTCGCCGGTCACCCACGGCACGCCGTCGATCACCCCCGGGCGGATGGGCGCGATGGGGCGCGTGGCCGGAGCCGGACCCGCCAGTGCCGGTGGCGCGTCTGCCGGCGCCGGTGCCGCCGCGGCCGGGAAGTCGGGCACCGGCGCCCCGTACAGCGGCTGCGGGGCATGCGGGCGCACGGCCGCCAGGTAGGGATTCTCGGCCAGGAGCCCGGTCGCGTCGGGCTGAGACGTCGCCTGGTCGGCCCGGATGTCGAGGACCATCGATCGCGATGCCATGTCGTGCCACCCCTGGCGGCGACCGCTGGAGTCGAACAGCGGGGAGAAGTAGCCGATGACGATCGACCCCGCGAGCCCGAAGACGATGTTGCGCCAGACCGCGCGCCAGAATCCGATCCGATCGCGCGAGTCGATGTCCTGCAGCTGGAGTCCCAGGGCGCGCTGTCCGATCGAACCGCGCCCGCCCTGCATGGCCGAGTACACCAGCCACCAGGCCAGCAGCGCGCCGCCGACGACGAGGTAGGCGAGGACGACCGCGACGGCGAGGCTCCCCGAGTCCCCCGTGGCGCCGACGCCGAAGACGACGGGCACGGCGACGCCGACCAGCACGGCCGCGATGCCGTAGGCGACCCCGAGGTCGATCGCGAACGCCCCCACACGGCGTCCGATGGTCGCCGCGGGGGCGGCGACGTGCGGGCTGGCGGTCATTCGGTCTCCTGCGGGGGATCGACGGGTTCCGCGGCGCGGCTCCTGCGTGTGCGACGGGGCGCGCGCTTCGACGGCGCGGCGTCGGGCGCGTCCTGGTCGGCCGCCGTGGCCTTCGTCGCAGGCTTCGCGGCACGGGGCGGGGGCGTGAGACGTGCCGGCAGAGCGAAGCGGGTGCCCTCGAGGAGCGATCGGATGCTGAGCCGCGCGCGCAGCCGCTGCCACAGCGACCGCTCCTTGCCCATGCCGCCGACGATCTCGTCGACCTGCGTCCAGAACGCCTCGATGTCATCGGGCGTCGGCTCGGTCGGACCGAACACCTCGAGATCGGCCCGGGTCGCCAGCGTCGCGACGCGCGGCTCGGCGAGCGCCGCGGTGAGCACGCCCGCCTCCTCCTGACGCGTCGCGCCGGGACGAACCGGCGCACCGTAGTCCGTGGCGCGGTCGACGAGCTCGTCCCAGCCGCCGCTGATGCGGTCGGACGCGCGCTCCGCGTCGCGACGCTGACGCCGCCGGGTGGCCTTGAGCGCCCCGATCACGATGAACGGCGCGAGCAGCACCGCGACCAGACCCAGTACGCCGACGCCGATCGACACGATGGTCCACAGCAGGCCCAGGTCGAGACCGTCCTCATCCTCCGACCCGCGGTCGTCCGCGACGGTCGGCGGCAGGTCGACGGGCTCGGCCGGCGGGGGCGGCGGCTGCAGCACCTGCGGCTTGGGGTCGGCCTTGGGCTTCGTCGTCTGATCGCTCGGGACCTGGTCGTCGGGGGGCGTCGGGTCGAACGGCACCCAGCCGGCGTCGTCGAAGGCGACCTCGACCCACGCGTGCAGGTTGTCGCCGGTCGCGGTGAAGACCGGCGCGTCGGCGGCGTCCTCGTCGGGGTAGAAGCCCATGACCACTCGGGCGGGGATGCCCACCTGTGCGGCGAGGAGCGCCATCGCGGTGGCGTACTGCTCGTCGTCGCCCACCATCTGCTGCGAGCCGAGCAGCGTCGCGATCCGCTCGGCGCCGTGGCCGGCGCGCGAGAGCGGCTGGCCGGCGAGGCCGTGGCTGAAGTAGCCGCCCTCCGACAGCATCAGCTGCAGAGCGCGCACCTGCTCGACGGGGGTCGTCGCCTCGGCGACGGTCTTCGATGCGATCTCGGCGAGGCTCTCGGGCACGCCCTCCTGCTTCGGCATCTTCAGCGGCGCGAACGCCTGGTCGGCGAGCTGCTCGTCGCTCGGGACGTCCGGGATCACCGCGTCGATCGTGTAGGCGTCGCCCTTCTCGAGGCCGGCCGTCACCACGCCCGTCTCCGTCGCCTCGTTGTAGTGCGCGGTGCGTCGCAGATCGTCGGCCCGGTCACCGTCGAACGTGACGCTGCGGGCGGCGCCGGCATCCGGCATCCACACGCTCTCCAGGGCGCCGATCTCGACGTGCACCTGCGCTTCGGTGCCCTCGGCATCCGCGGACATGTTGGTGCGGGCGGGCGAGAACGCGCTGGAGGATCCACTGCCCTCGTCCGAGACGTTGTAGACGGTTCCGTTGTAGGCGTCCATGGTGGCCAGGCGCACGCGCGCGCCTTCGGGCAGGCCGCTGACCGTGAAGAGCGCATCCTCCGGGTGGTCGCGCACGTAGGCGCGGAACGACTGCAGCGGGCTGGCGAACTCGCGGATGTCGAACGGTGGGATGACGACGTCGCGCAACACGTAGCGGGGCGACGTCGGTGCCGCGAAGCCGCTCGTGGCGATGCCGACGACGGCGGCGATGGCGACGACCGCCGCCCCCGACAGCACCCGGCGGATGCCCGCGCCCGAGCTCGCCGAGCCCTCGCCGACCGAGATCGCCGCCGCCTGCGGCTGCCAGGCCTGGCGCAGAGCCAGCCAGATCACGGCGACGAGCCCGAACCCGACGCCCTGGACGACCGGCACGAACGGCTCGGCGGTGCCCAGCGCGATCTCGATCGCGAGGAACGCGGCCGCGGGGATGAGCGACCACGCCGCGTTTCGCAGCCGCAGCGCGAGGGACGTCGTCAGCACGGCCGCGACCAGCGCGAGGATGAACGGAACGATCAGGTGGCCGTCGTCGGTCGCCACCGGCGCGATCGTGGTGAGCAGCTGCTTCCACGACATGAAGGTGCCGAGGGCGAGGAGGCGCAGCGTCTCGAGCGTCGGCACCACGCCGGCGACCGTCGTGTTCGGCAGCGCGAGAGCGCCGCCGAACAGGAAGTAGGCGATGACGGTGGCCCCCGTCAGGAGGAGGATGCCCCACCGGAACAGCGTGCCCAGCACGCCGAGCGCCATGCCGAGCACGAGCCCGCCGAGGGCCGCGACCAGATAGCGTGCGCCGTCGAAGGTCGGCCAGAAGCCCACGATGGGGATGAGCAGCAGCAGCGTCACGGCGGCGAGATCGAGGATCCACCGGCGCAGCGGGAGCGACTCCCCCGCGGCACGCGCCGCGGCGACCCGCGGTGCGGCGGCACGCGTCCTCGGAGCGGACCCGGCACGCGACAGCGGGGTGACGGGGGCGGTCATGCGAGGCCCTTCCGCAGCGCGTTGGGCAGCTGCTCGAGCGCGCCGAGCGTGACGACATCCGCCTCGCCGATGCGGCGCAGCGACGGCGCGGCCTCGCCGGGCGACGCGACCACCGCGAGGACTCGCGCGCCGAACGGAAGGCGGCTGCAGGCGCTGCGCAGGTCGTTGGCGTCGACCCTGCTGCCGCACACGAGCACCACGACGCTCGCGAGGGGAAGGGTCGCTGCGACCACGCCGGCGAGGTCGACGACCGTGCCCGAGCGCGGCTTGGACTGACCGAGCGCCGACAGGGAGTCGAGGAACTGCTTGCCCGTGCCGGACGGGAGGGCGCGCTCCTGCACCCGCACCTCGACGCGGTGCGAGTCGCGCAGGGCGCGCAGGCCCAGCGAGCCGGCGGCGGATATCGCGAGCTCGAACTCCGCGTCGTCCCGATAATCGGCAGGGCTCGTCGAGAGGCCGATGACAAAGTGCGAGCGGCGCGTCTCTTCGTATTGACGCACCATCATGTGGCCGGTCCGCGCGGTCGACTTCCAGTGCACGTGGCGCAGGTCGTCGCCCGGCTGATACTCGCGCAGGGCGTGGAACGACACGTCGTCGGGCGAGAGGTCGGTGGCGGGAAGGCCCTCGAGGTCGCGCAGGAATCCGAGCGACTGGCCGTCGAACAGCACGGTGCGCGGGTGGACGAACAGGTCGACCGGCTCGTCACGACGGTGTACGCGCTCGAATAGACCGAGCGGATCGCCGCGCACGACGCTGACCGGCCCGACCTTGACGACGGCGCGGCGCGACGTGGGGATGGCGAACAGCTCCTCCGCGGATTCGCCGGCCGCCAGCCGCTGCACGTCGAAGACGCCGCGTCCGCTGCCGACCGGCAGCAGGACGCGGGACGGCAGGATGGCGCGCGAGCTGGTGTTGGAGAGGGTCAGCGCGCCGATGGCGCGCTCGCCCACGACGACGCGCGTGCGGTTGAGGTCGAGCGAGACATCGTAGGCGGTGCGCCCGATGAGGAACAGCAGGCACAGCAGCAGCACGACGGCGATGGAGACGGCCGCGACGGTCAGCTCCCACCAGCCGAGCGACCGCCCGGCGATCCACAGCACGACGGCGCCGGCGAGAAGCACCCAGGCGGCGGGGCGCACGACCGCGAACACGCGTCCGAGCACGCCGCCGACGCGACGCAGCGCGTCCAGCGCCAGCTGCCCGTACCAGGCGCGACGGTCCTCCGTGGCCGCCCCCTGCCCGAGTGCCTCCGTCGTCATCAGGCCGCGGACCTCGCCTGCGGTGCGGCGATCGACTCGAGGACGCGCGCGACGACGGTCTCGGCCGACGTGCCCGCGAACTCCGCCTCGGGGTCGAGCACGATGCGGTGGGTCCACACCGGCGCGACGAGCGCCTTGATGTCGTCGGGCAGCACGAAGTGGCGCCCCTGCGCGGCGGCGTACACCTTCGCGATGCGGATCATCGCGAGCGATCCGCGCACCGAGACGCCGACGCGCGTGGCCTGGTCGTCACGGGTCGCCTCGGCGAGCTGCGCCGTGTAGCGCAGCACGGCGGGGTCGACGTGCACGGTGCCGGCGAGGTCGGCCATGTCGGCGACGGCGCCCGTCGTGATGATGGCGGGAAGGTGCGCCGACGGGTTGCGGTCGGCGGCGCCGGCGAGGATGCGCTCGGCCACTGCGAGGTCGGGGTAGCCGATCGAGGTCTTGACCAGGAACCGGTCGAGCTGAGCCTCGGGCAGCTTGTACGTACCCGCCTGCTCGATGGGGTTCTGGGTGGCGATGACGAGGAACGGACGGCCGACGTCGTGGGTGACGCCGTCGACCGTGATCCGCGACTCCTCCATGACCTCAAGCAGCGCCGACTGGGTCTTGGGCGAGGCGCGGTTGATCTCGTCGGCGAGGACGATCGAGGCGAACACGGGGCCACGGTGGAACTCGAAGCGGTGCGACGCCTGGTCGTAGATCGTCACGCCGGTCACGTCGGACGGCAGCAGGTCGGGCGTGAACTGGATGCGGCTGCTGGTGCCCTGCACCGTCGCCGCGAGCGCCTTGGCCAGGCTCGTCTTGCCCGTGCCAGGGGCGTCCTCCAGCAGCACGTGGCCTTCCGCGAGCATGGCCGACAGCACGAGCGCCACGACCTCGCGCTTGCCCATGAGCGCCTGGTCGACGTTGTCGACCAGTCGTGCGAATGTGCCCTGGAACCAGGCCGCCTGTTCGGGGGTCATCGTCATCGTGATTCGTTCCTTTTCATGAGTCGTCTTCGCAGCTCTCGCTACTGCCAGGTTCGCCGCTCGCTGTCGCCCCAGCCGCCGATCGAGACCCAGACCTGCTCGCCGTCGTCGCCGAAGTAGCAGCCCAGCTGCACGGTCCCGTCGCGGGGCAGGTGCCTCGTCGAGCCGCCGGCGAAGGGCGTGCCGCCCCAGGGGCCGGTGGCGTTGCAGGAGACGGAGTAGTCGCCCGCGGGGAAGTTCTCGGTGTGCACCAGGAAGTACGCGCACTGCGCGGTGCTGCAGCCCGGCTGCCCCTGCGCGGAGCTTCCCTTCGTGACCCACACCTTCGGCTGAGGTGCGGCCACCGTGGTCGCGGCGTCCGAGGCGATCCCGCTCCACTGACCGGCGGCATCCTGGGCGCGCGCCTCGATCGTGTGGCGTTCGCTGTAGCCGTAGTTGTTGGTGCGCGAGTTGCTCAGTGCCACGTCCTGCCACGAGCCGCCGTCGATGCGGATCTGCATCGCCGTGATGGCACGCCCGTTCTCGGTGGGCGGGCTCCACCGGAACGTGATGCTCGTTCCGCTCGCGGTCGCGCTCACCGTCGGATTCCGGACAGGCCCGTACGGCACGACCGCGTTGGAGGGGGCGGACTCAGCGCCGGGCTCACTGACGCCGTTCACGGTGGCGACGGCCCGCACCTTCACCGTGTAGCTCGTCCCGTTCGCCAGTCCGCCGATGACGCCGTTGCCGGCCAGCGCCTGCCAGCCGCCGTTGTTCACGGATGCCTGGTAACTCAGCTCACCGGGGTTCGCCCCGTTGGACGCACCGGGCTGGAAGGTCACCGTGAGCGAACGATCTCCCTCTCGCGCGGTCACGTTCGTCGGAGCCCCGGGCGGCGTGAACGCGCGCTGCGGCGCAGAGGTCGCGCTGAACTGACCCCAGCCGGCCTTGTTCTGGGCGCGCACCCGGAACGTGTAGTCGGTGGTCGACGTGTCCACGACGACGGCCTGGCTCGTCTGCCCCGCCGCGACGGGGATCGAGTTGACCAGCGACGATCCGCGGAGGACGTCGAGCTGGTAGCCCGAGACCGCATCGCCGTTGTCGGCGGGCGCGTTCCAGGTCACCTGCATCTGGGCCTGCGATCCCACGGGCTGGAGCCGCGCCGTCGTCGGTGCGGCCGGCGCGTCGGGCGCCCGGGCCGGGATCTCGCTGACCGACCACGGGCTCCAGCTGGATGGCTCGGGCGCGCGGTTGAGGGCCTGCACGCGCACCTGGTAGGCGACGCCGTTCTGCAGCCCGTCCCATACCGTCGAGTTGCCCGTGACATCGGTCTTCTGGCTGATGCCCGAGGGCGGCGCCGGCGAGATCTCGAGGTTGTACTTCTCGACCGGGGAGCCCGGCGTCGTCGGGGTGACCCACGACACGGAGAGGCTGCGGTCGCCGAAGACCAGCGACGGTGCGGCCGGCGTGTCCGGACGCGCGTCGGGACGCGCGGTCTCGGACGGCGCCGACGGGTCGGACGGGCCGACGCGGTTCTCGGCCACGACGGTGAAGTTGTACTCGACGTTGTTCGTCAGGCCGTCGAGCGTGCAGGTGGTGGCGAGGCATTCCTTCTCGTAGGTGCCTGCGGTGGAGGAGACGAGGTAGCGCTCGATCTCGGCGCCGTTGTTGGCCGGCGGCGTCCACGACAGAACGACCGTGCGGTCCTGGACGCTCGAGACGGTCGGCGTACCGGGTGCGTCGGGCTTGCCCTGCACCGTCAGCCGGATGCGTCCCTCGACCTCCCGGTCGGGATCGCCGGTGGCATCCTGCACGCGATAGCGCACCACCATCGTGCCGAAGAACTTCGCGTCGGGCGTGACCTGCACCTGGTCGCCGGCCACGTCTACGTCACCCTGTCCGGTCTCGAGGACGGCGGTGGTCACCTTCAGCGGTTTGTCGGGGAACGGGTTCACGTCGTTGTCCAGCACGGGAACGGAGATCGTCTTGCCCTGGTGGGCCTCGTCGATCACATCGTCGTTGGCCGTGGGCAGTTCGCGCGTCGACGCGATCACACGGATCGTCACCGTGCCCTCGACGGGGTCGGTGGTCCCATCGGTGATGCGCAGGCGAAGCGTCTCCGCGGTGCCCTTCTTCGTCTCCGCCGCGGCGCTGACGCGCAGCTCGTCGTCGTCGATCGATGCGGTCATGCCGTCCGGCGATCCGCCGACGATCTCGAACTCGAGGCGGTCCGCGTCTTCGGGGTCGGGGTCGGTGGTGAGCCCGCCCAGGTCGAGGGTGGCCGGGTCCTCGCCGGGGGCGACATCCATCTGCCCGTTGACGAAGACGGGCTGCTGGTTCTCGGGCGGCAGCACTGTGATCGGCAGGGTCAGGGTGGCCTTTCGGCCCTCCGGGTCGTCGGGGCCGGTGCCGTCGGTGACCTCGAAGGTGATGGCATCGGGGCCGAAGTACCCGCCGGCCGAGGTGTAGACGAGCGTGGTCTGGTCCTTGATCAGCGACGATCCGTCGTTGTGCGCCGCGGTGACCTTGGCTGCTTCCGTGATGACGACCTTGCCGCCGTCGGCGGACCGCACGTGCTCGGAGAGCGGCAGCTCGACGGTCTCGCCGCTCTCGACCTCGATCGGCTCGGTGGAGACCAGCGTCGGCGGCAGCGACGAGAGCGCGGGGATGTGGATGAAGGCGGATGCCGCGTTCCCGTCGCGGTCGGTGATCGTGTAGGTGGCGAGGCGGTCGGCGTCGCCGAGGGTGATCCGCACCTTGCCGTCCGAGAGCACACGCGAGTCGGGGTCGGCGACCTTCAGCTCGAGGTCATCGACGGTGCCGTCCGGGTCCTCGTCGTTGGCGAGCACCTCGAGGTCGACGACCCCGTCCTCCACATCGGCCGCGCGCACGTAGTCGTCACGCGCGATCGGGCGCTGGAGCGGAACGTCTTCGGCCACGGTGATCTGCAGCACGGCCTTCGCCTCGGCGCCGCGCGCGTCGCGGATCGTGTACTGCAGCGACGTCTCGACCGGCTCCGACGGAGAGGTCACGACGACGCGGTTGCCGTCGACCTTCGCTTCGAGCCCTGCGACATCGGGCAGGATGAGCCCGTTCTTGACGATGCCGTACTCGTCGCCGTCGGGGTCGGAGTCGTTGGCGAGCACGGGCACGGCGACCGAGCGATCGGGTCGCATGATGACCGAGTCCTTGACCGCGTACGGCGCCTGGTTCACGCCCTCGGCCGGGGCGATCCCGACCCGGATGCTCGCCGTGGCCTCCGCACCGAGCCGGTCGCGCACGCGGTACGTGAAGGTATCGACGCCGGCGGTGTCGTCGAAGGCCTCGTAGACGAGATAGTCGGAGCCGGTCTCGGTGATGCGGCCCTTGCTCGGCGATGATGCCAGGCCGACGAGCTCGACCGAGTCGCCGTCGGCGTCGATGCCGTCCAGCGGCACCGCGATGCGGACGCGAGTGCCGCCGAGCACGCGGGCGGTGAGGTCGCGCGGGCGGGGAGCGGCATTGGTCTCTTCGTTGACCGGCAGCACCTGGATGGTGATGTAGCCGGCGTCCTTCTGGCCGGTGCTGTCGACGACCTCGTAGGTCGCGTAGACGGTGCCGGGCTCGTCCGATGCGCGGAAGCGCACGGTGTCCTGCGAGACGAAGACCTCGCCGTCCTCGGGCTCGATCAGCGGGGGCACGAGGTCGGGGGCGACATGAATGGCGTCGCCGTTGGGGTGGTAATCGTTGTCGAGCACCGGGATTGTCACGACGTCGCCGGCCCGCACCACGACCTGGTCGTCGTTCGCCACCGGCGGCCGCAACTGCGCGGGCGCCGGGATCGGGATGACGATGACGTCACCCTCAGCCGACTGCGAGCCGTTCGAGATGCGGTACGTGATGCGCACCTGCTCCGACAGCGCCGCCTGGTCGCTGATGCGGAGCGTCTCGTGGTTGAGCACCGCGACCGCGATGCCGGAGTTCGGCTCCACGGTGACGGACTGCACCACCAGGATGCCGCCGGACGGATCCGAGTCGTTGGTCAGCACGTTGACCAGCACCTCGCCGCCGCTGGGGAGGAGCGCGACGTCGCGCACCGCCACCGGCGGCAGGTCGGTCTCGCCTTCGGGGATGACGTCCACCCGCACGATGCCCGGCACACCTGCGGCGCCCGCGGCCACCATGTACTGCACGTAGTACGTGCCGGGGGTCGCGGAGCGGAAGGTGAACGTCTTGTTGGCGTAGTCCGGCACGATGTCGGCGCCCGAGACGGGATCGACGCGGGCGAGGCGCAGCGGCTCGCGACCGGCGCCCACATCGTTGACGAGCGGGGACACGGTCGCCGTCTGCCCGGTGCGGACCGCGATGTAGTCGGCGTTGGTCACCGGGTCGATCGAGCCTACAGGACGCACGTCGAAGCGGATCGTGCCGACCGTGACGTCGGTGCCGTCGGAGACGGAGATCTCGACATCCTTGCGGCCCTGCGTCCCGCCCACCGCGCGGTAGGTGATGCGCCCGTCCGACGTGTAGTCGGCCTCGTCACCCTCCGCAGGTGTCACCGCGCCGAGGAAGACGTCGTCGCCGTCGGGGTCGATCCAGTCGGGCAGCACGTTGTACGTGATGGTGCCGCCGGCTTCGATGGCGACGGTCGTCACGCGTTTCTGGGTCGGCGGCGCGTTGACGTCCCAGCCGTGCACGGCCAGCGACACCTTCGCCGTGTCGGTGCCGCCGCGCCCGTCGGAGACCTCGTAGCTGAAGGATGCCGTGCCCGAGGCGTCCTCGGGGACCGCGATCTGCAGCGCACGGCCGTTGTCGATCGACTGGACGTCGCCGATCGACGGGCCGCCCTCGAGCACCCGCGTGGTCAGCACGTCGCCATCGGGATCGCTGTCGTTGTCGAGCAGAGGGAGGATCGTGGTGCGGCCCGGACGGACACCGAGGTCGTCGTCGTTGGCGTCGGGCGGCGTGTTGATCTCGGACCGCTCCGGCAGGACCGTCTCGGTCGTCTCCTCGGTGGTCTGCTCGTCCTCTTCCGTCTCGCCCTCCGGCGGGGTCAGCTCGTCCCAGTTGTCGACGCGCTGCAGATCTTCGGCCGCCATCCACGTGGCACCGCCCACGATGTCGTTGAGCACCACGACGTCACGGTTGACGCGGAACTGCAGCACCGAGGTCGGCTCGACGCCGTCGATGTCGGCATCCAGATCGCCGGCATCACCCGCGCAGTCGCGCACGAAGCGGCCGGAGCCGCTCCAGGCGGCATAGGCACAGCCATCCAGCCACACCGGATACGCCGGCGCGCCCTCGCCGCCGGCCTTCACCGTCGTGGGCTCGGAACCATCGAAGGGCACGCGCACCAGGGCGGACGCGGTCGACACCGAGACCGCGTCGGCAGCAGCGGAGGGCTGCTGCAGCACGGCATCGCGCCCACCGTCGATCTCGGTCTCCCGACCGTCCGCGATGACGGTGCCGTCGGAGGTGTCGAGCACCACGGCCTTGTCGCCGACCGAAGTGATCGACAGCTTGGACTTCTCGTCGACGCCGGGCAGGGCGGCGCGCGCCGCCTCCTCGGGGGCGTCGTCGGCGCCCATCCGGATCGTGACCAGTTCCGCGGTCTCGACGGACGTGCCGTGGACGATGCCGTCGACGCCGATCGCGACATCCGCCCCCTCGCCGAGGTTCGTCGTGGGATCGACACCCTCGATCTGGAACGACCCGATGCTCTCGGCGGGAAGCACCCACAGATCGCCCGACGCGCGGTCGAGGATGGCGGCGGTCGTGCCACCCAGCACGACCTTCGCGTCGCCGGGCAGGCTGGCAGCCCCCGATAGCGCGACCATCCCCGGGTCGATCACGCTGACGGCGGAGCCGGCGTTGTCCACCAGGAGAACCGTGGCCCCCGACTGAAGGATGTCGTAGTCGTCGCTCGTGGTGCGCAGACCTCCGTCGAGGACCTGCGACTCGTGGTTGAAGTGGCCGACCATGAGGCTCGACTGCTTGGTGACCCACACACCGCCGTCATGGAGGTCGACCTCGGTCGTAGGGACACCCTGGTAGACGAAGGCCAGCGTCGTGAGCGTGACGGCAGCGGCCGTGACCGCACCCGCGGATGCGAGCGCACGCGGACGAGCGCGCAGCCATGCGGAAGACCTCATCGAACCTCGGCCTCCTCCGGGGTGTCGTGCGTCTCTACGTGGCGCCGAGACCGGACGTGGGGCGTCCGGCGCTCACCGAAGACATCAGGGACCGGTCCAGCCTAACCCGACACACGGAACGCGATTGGACGGGAAGTGTCAACTACGAAGATGGTAATCCGCCTGGTCAGAGCCGATCGATGGGGACAAACACCCATCGATCGGCCCTCCGGAATCCGTCCACCGTACCTGCCGGCGCCACGGGTGTCCCGCGTGCGGATCCGGATAGCTCTCTCACCGCCTCCGCGGCTCCACCCGGCCGCTACCAGGCCGTGGACGCGGCATCGCCGGATCCACCTGGCCCGCTGTAGCTCACCCACTTCGCCCCGGCGTAGCCCGAGTAGCAACTCAGCTGCACGCTGTCGTTCGCCCCGACGTAGTACGAGTTGCTGCTCCATCGGCCTTCGGCGTCGTTGCAGCTCAGGGTGTAGGTGCCCGCCACCCAGTTCTCGACGTTGAACACGAAGTAGGAGCACGATGCCGAATCGCAGCCGGGCATGCCCGCCGCGCTGGAGCCGCGGCTCGTCCACGCGCGCGGCTGCGGCGGCGCGACGGTCGTGGCGGAGGCAGATGCCACCGACGAGACCTGGCCTGCGGCATCCGTCACCCTCGCCTGGATCGTCCGGTTCGCGCTGTAGCCGAACCCGTGGGTCTCCGAGCCGCTGAGCGACACCGGGTGCCAGCCGCTGACGCCTTCGATCGCGATCTCCATCTTCACGATGTCACGGCCGTTCGCTGCGGGCGGTGACCAGTTGAAGGTGATCGACGTGCCGCTCGCGCTCGCAGAAACGTTCGGGGCGCGAACCGGCCCGTAGGGAACGGCGCCGTTCGACTGCGCGGAGGGCTCGCCGGTGTAGCGGACGCCGTCCATCGAGGTGTACGCCCGGACGCGGATCGTGTACGTCGTGCCGTTCGAAAGACTGCCGATCGTGTTGTTCGCCGGCATCGCCGCCCAGTTGCCGCCGTTCAGCGAGTACTCGTACTTGACCTCGGCCGCGGTCGCGCCGTTGCCGGGAGCAGCGCCGTACGCGACGAGGACCGCGCTGTTGTTGTTCGGCGTCGACAGCGACACGCCCGTGGGCGTCCCCGGCACGCCGAACGCGCGACGCGGTGCGGACGCTGCGCCCCAAGCGCTCCACCCCGCCTTGTTCGAGGCGCGCACCCGGAACGCGTAGTCGCTCGTCGACGTCGTCACGTTGAGCGCCTGGCGCAGCTGCGAGCCGGGGATGCCGGTGACCGTGCGCACGACGGACGAGCCCTGCATCACCTGCAGTTCGTATCCCGAGATAGCGTCGCCGTTGTCGACTGGCGCGCCCCACACCACTTCGAGCTGCGCCTGGTCGCCCACCGGGTCGAGGCGGTTCACCGACGGGGCGGCGGGCGCCTCAGGCGCCCGGGCCGGGATCTCGCTCACGGACCACGGGCTCCAGCTCGACGGCTCGGGGGCGAGGTTGTGCGCCTGCACGCGCACCTGGTAGGCGACGCCGTTCTGCAGGCCGTCCCACGTGAGCGAGTTGCCGGTGACCTCCGTCTTCTGGCCGATGCCCGACGGGGGCGCCGGCGAGATCTCGAGCGTGTACTTCTGCACCGGCGAACCGGGCGTCGTCGGGGTCACCCACGTGACCGCGAGGCTCTTGTCGCCGAACGCCAGCGTCGGCGCCGCGGGAGTGTCGGGCCGCGCGTCAGGACGCGCCTCTTCGGAGGGCGCGGACGGGTCGGAGGGGCCGACGCGGTTCTCGGCGACCACGGTGAAGTTGTACTTCACGTTGTTCGTCAGCCCGTCGAGCGTGCAGGTCGTCGCGAGGCATTCCTTCTCGTAGTCACCCGCGATGGAGGAGACGAGGTAGCGCTCGATCTCGGCGCCGTTGTTCGCCGGCGGCGTCCACGAGAGCACGACCGTGCGGTCCTGCACGCTCGAGACCGTCGGTGTTCCCGGCGCATCGGGTTTGCCCTGCACCGTCAGCCGGATGCGGCCCTCGACCTCGCGATCGGGATCGCCCGTGGCATCCTGCACCCGATATCGCACCACCATCGTGCCGAAGAACTTCGCGTCGGGTGTCACCGCGACCTCGTCGCCGGAAACCTTCACATCGCCCTGCCCCGTCTCGAGGATGGCCGTCGTGACCTTCAGCGGCTTGTCGGGGAACGGGCTGACGTCGTTGCTCAGCACGGGCACGGTGACGGTCTTGCCCTGGTGCGCCTCGGGGACGATGTCGTCGTTCGCCGTCGGCAGTTCGCGGGTCGAGGCGATGACGCGGACGTTGACCACGCCCTCGATGGGTTCGGTCGTGCCGTCGTCGATGCGCAGGCGGATGGTGGCCGCGGTGCCCTTCTTGGTCTCGGCCGCCGCGCTGACGCGCAGCTCGTCGCCCTCGATCGACGCGGTCATGCCCTCCGGCGACCCGCCGACGATCGCGAACTCGAGACGATCGGCGTCCTCGGGGTCGGGGTCGGTGGTGAGTCCGCCGAGGTCGAGCGACGTGGCGTCCTCGCCGGGTGCGACATCCATCTGCCCGTTGACGAAGGTCGGCTGCTGGTTCTCGGGCGGCAGCACTGTGATCGCCAGTGTCAGGGTCGCCTTCCGGCCCTCGGGATCGTCGGGGCCGGTGCCGTCGGTGACTTCGAAGGTGATGGCGTCAGGGCCGAAGTACCCGGCTGCCGACGTATACACGAGCGTCGCCTGGTCCTTGATCAGCGACGATCCGTCGGCGTGCGCGGCGGTGACCTTCGCCGCCTCCGTGATGATGACCTTGCCGCCGCCAGCGGACCGGACATGGTCGGAGAGGGGCAGCTCGATGGTCTCGCCGCTCTTGACCTCGATCGGCTCGGTCGAGACGAGCGTCGGCGGCAGCGATGAGAGCGCGGGGATGTGGATGAAGGCGGATGCCGCGTTCCCGTCGCGGTCGGTGATCGTGTAGGTGGCGAGGCGGTCGGCGTCGCCCAGCGTCACGCGGACCTTGCCGTCGGCCAGCACACGCGAATCCGCATCGGCGACCTTCAGTTCCAGGTCGTCCACCGTGCCGTCCGGATCCTCGTCGTTGGCGAGCACCTCGAGATCGACGACCCCGTCCTCGACGTCGGCGGCGCGGACATAGTCATCGCGCGCGACGGGCTTCTGCAGCGGAACGTCCTCGGCCACCGTGATCTGCAGCACGGCCTTCGCCTCTGCGCCGCGCGCGTCACGGATCGTGTACTGCAGCGACGTCTCTATCGGTTCCGACGGAGAGGTCACGACGACGCGGTTGCCTTCGACCTCGGCCTTCACCGCCGTCCCGCTGGGAAGGATGATGCCGTCCTCGACGATGCCGAACCTGTCGCCGTCGGGGTCGGAGTCGTTCGCGAGCACCGGCACGGCGACCGAGCGCCCGGGCCGCATCAGCACGGAGTCCTTGACCGCATACGGCGCCTGGTTCACACCCTCGGCCGGTGCGACGCCGACCCGGATGCTCGCCGTGGCCTCGGCGCCCAGACGGTCGCGCACGCGGTACGTGAAGGCGTCCACGCCGGCGGTGTCGTCGAACGCCTCGTACACGAGGTAGTCGGGGCCCGTCTCCACAACGCGGCCCTTGCCGGGCGAGGATGCCAGGCCGACCAGCTCGACCGAGTCGCCATCGGCGTCGATGCCGTCCAGTGGCACCGCGATGCGCACACGGCTGCCGCCGAGCACGCGGGCGGTGAGGTCGCGCGGGCGGGGAGCGGCGTTCGTCTCCGCGTTCACGGGGAGCACCTGGATGGTGATGTAGCCGGCGTCCTTCTGCCCCGTGCTGTCGACGACCTCATATGTCGCGTACACGGTGCCGGGCTTCTCGGACGCCCGGAAGCGCACAGTGTCCTGCGAGACGAAGACCTCGCCGTCCTCGGGCTCGATCAGCGGGGGCACGAGGTCGGGGGCGACATGAATGGCGTCGCCGTTGGGGTGGTAATCGTTCTCCAGCACCGGGATGGTCACGACGTCGCCGGCGCGCACCACGACCTGGTCGTCGTTCGCCACCGGCGGCCGCAGCTGCGCGGGCGCCGGGATCGGGATGACGATGACGTCACCTTCGGCGGACTGCGAGCCGTTCGAGATGCGGTACGAGACGCGCACCTGCTCCGACAGCGCCGCCTGGTCGCTGATGCGGAGCGTCTCGTGGTTCAGCACCGCGACCGCGATGCCGGAGTTCGGCTCGACCGTGACGGACTGCACCACCAGGATGCCGCCGGACGGATCCGAGTCGTTGGTCAGCACGTTGACCAGCACCTCGCCACCGCTCGGCAAGAGGGCGACGTCGCGCACCGCCACCGGCGGCAGGTCCGTCTCCCCCTCGGGGATCACGTCGACCCGCACGATGCCGGGGATGCCGGCGGCACCCGCCGCGACCAGGTACTGCACGTAGTACGTGCCGGGGGTCGCGGAGCGGAAGGTGAACGTCTTGTTCGCGTAGTCGGGCACCGTGTCGGCCCCCGCCACCGGGTCGACCCGCGCCAGTCGCAGCGGTTCGCGCCCCGCGCCGACGTCGTTGGCCAGCGGCGAGACCGTGGCGGTCTGTCCCGCGCGCACTGCGACGTAGTCGGCGTTCGTGACCGGGTCGATCGAGCCGACCGGCCGCACGTCGAAGCGAACCGTGCCTGCGGTCGCATCGGAGCCGTCGGAGACCGAGATCTCGACATCCTTGCGGCCCTGCGTCCCACCCACCGCGCGGTAGGTGATGCGCCCGTCCGAGGTGAAGTCGGCCTCGTCGCCCTGCGCCGGCGCGACCGAGCTCAGGAACACGTCGTCGCCGTCGGGGTCGATCCAGTCGGGCAGCACGTTGTACGTGATGGTGCCGCCGGCCTCGACCGCGACGGTCGTCACGCGTTTCTGAGTCGGCGGCGCGTTGACGTCCCAGCCGTGCACGGCCAGCGACACCTTCGCCGTGTCGGTGCCGCCGCGCCCGTCGGAGACCTCGTAGCTGAAGGATGCCGTGCCCGAGGCGTCCTCGGGGACCGCGATCTGCAGCGCACGGCCGTTGTCGATCGACTGCACCTCCCCGACGGACGGGCCTCCGTCGAGCACCCGCGTCGTGAGCACATCCCCGTCGGGATCGCTGTCGTTGTCCAGGAGGGGAAGGATCGTGGTGCGGCCCGGACGAACACCGAGGTCGTCGTCGTTGGCGTCGGGCGGCGTGTTGATCTCCGAGCGCTCCGGCAGGACCGTCTCCGTCGTCTCCTCGGTGGTCTGCTCGTCGTCCTCGGTCTCGCCCTCAGGAGGGGTGATCTCGTCCCAGTTGTCGACGCGCTGCAGATCTTCGACGGCCATCCACGTGGCGCCGCCGACGATGTCGTTGAGCACCACGACGTCGCGGTTGACGCGGAACTTCAGGAGCGAGGTCGGCTCGATGCCGTCGATCTCGACCGCAAGGTCGTCGCCGTCGCCCGCGCAGTCGCGCACGAAGCGGCCCGACCCGGTCCAGGCCGCGTAGCCGCAGCCGTCGAGCCACACCGGCTCTGCCGGCGCCCCCTCGCCGCCGGCCTTCACCGTCGTGAGCTCGGAACCATCGAACGGCACGCGCACGAACGTCGACGCCGTCGAGAGCGACACCGCATCCGTTGCCGCGGAGGGCTGCTGCAGGACCGCGTTGCGGCCGCCCTCGACGACCGTCGCGCGGCCGTCCGCGACGACGGTGCCGGTGGCGGCGTCGAGCACGACCGGCTTGTCGCCCACCGCGGTGACCGACAGCTCCGCCTTGTCGTCGAGACCCGGCAGCCCGCTGCGGATCGGCTCCTCAGGCGTGTCGTCGGCCGCGAGCCGCACGGTGACGAGCTCGGCGGTGTCGGACGAGACCGCGTGGACAACGCCGTCGACGCCGACCGCGACATCCGCGCCCTTTCCGACGTTGACGACCGGGTCGACGCCCTCGATCTGGAAGGTTCCGGCGCTCTCGGCGGGCAGCACCCACAGATCCCCGGACGCGCGGTCGAGGATCGCGACGGTCGAGGCAGCGAGCGCCACTTCCGCATCGCCGGGGATGCTCGCCGCGCCGGCGAGCGCGACCATTCCGGGGTCGATCACGCTGACCGTGGAGCCGCCGTTGTCGACGAGGAGGACGGTTCCGCCCGACTGGAGGATGTCGTAATCGTCGCTGGTCGTACGCAGACCGCCGTCGAGGACCTGCGACTCGTGGTTGAAGTGACCGACCATGAGGCTCGACTGCTTGGTGACCCAGACGCCGCCGTCGTGGAGGTCGACCTCGGTGGTGGGCACACCCTGGTACATGAAGGCCAGCGTCGTGAGCGTGACGGCAGCGGCCGTGACCGCACCCGCCGATGCGAGGGCACGCGGACGCGCGCGCAACCATGCGGAAGACCTCATCGAACCTCGGCCTCCTGCGGGGTGTCGTGTCTCTACGCGGCGTCGAGACCGGATGTGGGGCGTCCGGACCTCACCGAAGACGTGTGGGGGATCGGTTCAGCCTAACCCGGCCCCTCCGTGCGATGAGACGGGTAGTGCCAACAGCGGGAATCGTATCCACCCGGCTGGAGACGATCGATGGGGACAAACACCCATCGACCGCTCCGGCTGCCGCTCTCTCGGCGCGTCAGGAGGCCGCCACACCCTGCAGAGCGCCGACATACTCGCGCAGGTGCTGCGCGGTGAGCGTGTCGGAGCTTGCGACGAGGTCGGCCGGGGTGCCCTCGAAGACGATCGCGCCGCCGTCGTGACCGGCACCGGGACCGATGTCGATGATCCAGTCGGCGTGCGCCATGACCGCCTGGTGGTGCTCGATCACGATCACGCTGTTGCCGGCTTCGACCAGGCGATCGAGGAGTGCGAGCAGGTTGTCGACGTCGGCGAGGTGCAGACCCGTCGTCGGCTCGTCAAGTACGTAGATCGCCCCTTTCTTCGCCATCGAGATCGCGAGCTTGAGGCGCTGACGCTCGCCGCCCGACAGGGTGTTGAGCGCCTGGCCCAGCGTGAGGTAGCCCAGCCCCACGTCGATCAGGCGCACGAGCGTGGTGTGCGCGGGGCCCTTGGCGAAGAACGCCGCCGCGTCGGAGGCGGACATCGCGAGCACCTCGGCGATGTTCTTGCCGTCGAGCGTGTACTCCAGCACCTCGTCGCTGAAGCCGGATCCCTCACACAGCTCGCACAGCGTCTCGACGGTCTGCGTGAAGCCGAGGTTGGTGATGATCACGCCGAGCCCGCGGCAGGCCGGGCAGGCACCTTCCGAGTTGGCGCTGAACAGCGCCGGCTTCACCCCGTTGGCCTTGGCGAACGCCGAGCGGACGGTGTCGAGGATGCCGGTGTACGTGGCGGGACTCGAGCGCCGGTTTCCCTTGATCGGCGACTGGTCCACCACGACGACATCGTCGAAGGCCGGCACGTTGCCGTGGATCAGCGACGACTTGCCCGAGCCGGCGACGCCGGTCACGACGGTGAGGATGCCGAGCGGCACGTCCACGTCGACGTTCTTGAGGTTGTGCTGGGTCGCTCCGCGGATCTCGAGCGCGCCCTTCGCCGACCGGGTCGACGGCTTCAGCCGCGCGCGGTCGTCGAGGTGACGGCCGGTGATGGTGCCGGACGCGCGCAGGCCCGCGACATCCCCCTCGTACTGCACCTCGCCGCCCGCGCGACCTGCTCCCGGCCCCAGGTCGACGACGTGGTCGGCGATCTCGATCACCTCCGGCTTGTGCTCCACCACGAGCACGGTGTTGCCCTTGTCGCGCAGTAGCTTGAGCAGCCGGTTCATCCGAGCGATGTCGTGCGGGTGCAGACCGGCGGTCGGCTCGTCGAAGACGTAGCTGATGTCGGTCAGCGGCGAGCCGAGGTGACGGATCATCTTCGTGCGCTGCGCCTCACCGCCCGAGAGCGTGCCCGACGATCGGTCGAGCGACAGGTAGCCGAGGCCGATGTCGATGAACGACGCGATCGTCTGACGCAGACCGGCCATGAGCGGCGCGACGGACGGGTCGTTCACGGTGTCGAGCCACGCCGCGAGATCCGTGATCTGCATGGCGGCGGCATCCGCGATGCTGAGCCCCAGGATCTTGGACGACCGCGCCCCCTCGTTGAGCCGCGAGCCGCCGCAGTCCGGGCACGGCATGAACTTCACCGCCCGGTCGACGAACGCGCGGACATGCGGCTGGAGCGAGTCGCGGTCCTTCTGCAGGAACGACTTGGTGATCTTCGGCACGAGACCCTCGTAGGTCATGTTGATGCCGTTGATCTTGACCTTCGTCGGCTCCTTGTAGAGGAAGTCCTCGCGCTCCTGCTCGGTGTAGTCCTGGATCGCCTTGTTCGGGTCGACGAAGCCGGACTCGGTGAACCCCTTCACCATCCAGCCGTCGACGTTGTAGCCCGGCACCGTCATCGCACCCTCGGCGAGCGACTTGGTCTTGTCGTAGAGCTCGTCGAGGTCGACGTCGCTCACCTCGCCGAGGCCCTCGCAGCGCGGGCACATGCCGCCGGTGATCTCGAACGAGCGGCGCTCCTTGACCTTCTTGCCGCCCTTCTCCATCGTCACCGCACCTGCGCCCGAGACCGAGGGGATGTTGAACGAGAACGCCTGCGGCGAGCCGACGTGCGGCTGACCCAGGCGGCTGAACAGCAGCCGCAGCATCGCGTGCGCGTCGGTCGCGGTGCCCACGGTCGACCGCGCGTTCGAGCCCATGCGCTCCTGATCGACGATGATCGCGGGGCTGACGTTCTCGAGCGCGTCCACATCGGGGCGGCTGAGCTGCCCCATGAACTGCTGCACGAACGTCGGATACGTCTCGTTGATGAGCCGCTGCGACTCGTTCGCGATGGTGCCGAACACCAGCGACGACTTGCCCGAGCCGCTCACCCCCGTGAAGACCGTGAGCCGGCGCTTCGGGATCTCGACCGACACGTTCTTCAGGTTGTTCTCGCGCGCACCCACGACGCGGATGACCTCGTGCGAATCGGCGACGTGCGAAGGGGGGTTCTCTGCCATGCCCACAGTCTGCCCGGCGATGCGGACACCGCGCTTCCTGAATCCTGCTCGATCCTGGTTCTGCCCCGGTCCCGTTCCCGGGTCTGGGGCGCACCGCGAACGTTCGGGGCGCGCGGCGTGCGCCCCGACCGCACGGCGTGCGCCCCAAACCCGGAGACCCGAGGACGGAAGCCGCGGCCCAGGCGGCCGACGGCATGGCCCGCGTGCGACGGGTCAGGCGGCGTCGGCGGCGGGCTCGATCGCGAAGTTGTCGCGGAAGACGCAGGCCGGGTCGTACTCCGCCTTGATCATCCGCAGCCGGGCCAGCGTCGCGGGCGGGAAGGCCTCGGCGATCCGCTCCGGCCGCTCGGAGGAGTCGAAGCTCAGGTACATGCCGTCGACGTGCGCGGCGAGCGTCCGCCACTGAGCGTCGAGCCGGTCCGGATGCGATCCGAGCGCCGCCACCGAGAAGTTCGCCGAGCGGTGCGCGTAGGCGGTCGCGTCCTCGGCGACGTCGGCCACGGCGCCGCCGACCGCGCGCAGCTGGAAGAACGGCACGGCGCCGGATTCCAGCATCCGTGCCGCCGCCGCGGCGAAGGCGGGCGTGACGTGCTCGATGAGGCCCGACCTCGAGTGCGGCTCACCGGCGCCGTGCTGCGGGCCGAGGTCGGCGTTCGCCATGATCTGCGCGTACGTCGTCAGCTGCACCGACTGCTGCACGAGCGGCGCGAGCTCGGCGAACGGCTGGAGGCGGGCGATGATCGTGTCGGGATCGTCGGAGTCGACGACGCCGTACAGCTGCACCACCTGCGGCTGTCCCGGGCGCGGGCCGCCGGTCAGCAGGAACAGCGTGAGATCGCGCGGCGACGACTCCACGATGCGGCCGTAGCCCTCGAGGAACGCCGCGACGTCGTCGACCTGGAACGCGAGCTGCGCGTAGCCGACCTGACCGACCTCGTCGACCTCGAACTCGAAGGCGGTGACGACGCCGACATTCGCGCCGGCGCCCCGGATTGCCCAGAACAGGTCGGGGTGGGTCGAGGCGTCGGTCCGCACGATCGATCCGTCGGCGAGCACCACCTCGACTGCGCGCAGGTGGTCGATGGTGAGACCGTGCTCGCGTGCGAGCAGGCCGATGCCGCCCGCGGTGGCCAGGCCGCCGACGCCCACGCCGCCGTAGTCGCCGGAGGTCAGCGCCCAGCCGTGCTCGCCCAGGACGGCGGCGACCTGCGCCCATCGCGCGCCGGGTCCGATGCGCACCAGACGCCGCTCGGCGTCGAGCACCTCGATCTCGTCGAGCCGCCGCAGGTCGATGACGATGCCGCCGTCGTTGGTGCTGCGGCCGCTGATGCCGTGGCCGCCGCTGCGCACCGAGAGTGGCAGCTCGGGATGCCGCCGTGCGAACGCGATCGCCTGCCCGACCTGCTGCGCCGAGTCCGGCTGCAGCACGAGGCCCGGCGCGCCGCCGCGCATGTAGGTCGCGCGCACGTCGCCGTAGTCGAAGTCGCCGGGCTCGATCGCTCGCAGGCCCGCCGGAACCTCGTCGTACGCGATGCCGTCGCGGCGGGCGGCGAGCGCCGCCGTCGACCTCATCGGCGCCGCCGCGACACCGCGGGTGCCGCGTTCGGCCGCGACGAGCGCGCGGACCGCGGGGGCCACGTCCTCTCCGAAGCGCTGCAGCAGGTTCGGGTCGTCGCCGGCGAGGATGAAGGTGCCGACGCCGTCCTCGATCGCGAGGCGCGCAAGGCGCTCGGCGAACTCCCGGGGGTCGGCGGCGAGCTGGCCGACGTTCAGCAGCCGCCGGATCTCGCGCGGATCGCGGCCGACGGACTCCGCCGCTTCGTCGATGGCAGCGTTGCCCTTCGCCAGGTCGCCGGGCTGCATGTAGCCGAGCGACGGCAGCCAGCCGTCGCCCTTGCGGCCGGTGAGCGACAGCATGCGCGGCTTGTACGCCCCGATGTGGATCGGGATGTCGTGCGCGGGTCGCGGGCCGCGCTTCGCGCCGTGCACCCGGTGGTACCGGCCGTCGGTGAAGACGCCGCCTCTCTCGTCGGTGCGCCAGAGCGCCCGGATGACGTCGATCGCCTCTTCGAGGGCCGTCACGGCCTGGCCGGGGGTGAGGCGCGTGCCGCCCATGGCCTCGATGGCGTCCCAGAACCCGCCGGCACCGAGCGCCAGGTCGAAGCGCCCGCCGGAGAGGAGATCGATGCTCGCCGCCGACCGGGCGACGACCGCCGGCGGGCGCAGCGGCACGTTGAGCACGTTCGGCGCGATCCGGATGGAGTCGGTGCGCGCCGCCACGAACGACATGAGCGTCCACGTGTCGAGGAACGCCGGCTGGTACGGGTGATCCTGGAAGGTGACGAGGTCGAGCCCGGATGCCTCGGCCACCTGCGACAGCAGCACCGGAGCCTCGGGGGTCGCAGCCGCGGGCGTGATGAACGCGCCGAATTCGAGCGAGTGTCCGTAGTCCATGGGGTCCTTTCAGCCGATGGCCGCGCTGCGGCGCATCGGCGCGGGCGTTGTCGCGGCCGGTGAGTCGGGGGTTCCCGGGCGCATACCCGAGACCAGGATGTCGAGCAGCAGGTCGCGATCGGCAGGAGCGCCCAGACGCACGGCGTGCTCGACCCCGCAGATCAGGCGCTGCAGCTGGGCGACCGAGAGGTCGTCGCGCACCACACCGTCCCGCTGCGCGCGGGAGAGCACCGCGTCGTAACCGGCGAAGACCTTTCCTCGTGCGACGGAGCACTCGTCGTGCAGGTCGGGATCGGTGAGGGCGAGGTCCGTGAGCACGGTCTCGAGGCCACCGTCCTGGAGTTGCAGGACGACCGCGTCTTCGAGGAATCCCCGGAACGCGGCGTGCGCATCGGGCTCGGCGATCGCGCGGTCGGCGGCGGCGCCCAGCCGCACGAGGGTTTCGACGCTGAGGGCCTCGATCAGCGCCCGGACTGTCGGGAAGTGGCGGTAGACGGTGCCGATGCCGACGCCGGCATCGCGGGCGATGTCGTTGAGGCGCAGGGAGCGCGCGTCGTGGCGGCGCGCGACCTCGATGATGCGCTCACGGCTGCGAACGGCATCGGCTCGGGGGCTCATGCCTCCAGCGTACACCCGAAACGGATAGAGTATCCGCTTCTAGGTCAACACCCGCCAGCAGCCATGGACGTGGTCGTCGACCATGCCCGCCGACTGCATCAGCGCGTACATCGTCGTCGGGCCGACGAAGCGGAATCCGCGCTTGCGCAGGGCCTTGCTCAGAGCGTCCGACGCGGGGGTGGTGGCGGGCACCTCGGCGAACGTCGCCGGGCGACGGTGGGATGCCGGCGCGAACGACCACATGAACGCGTCGAGCTCACCCGGTTCGAGGTCGAGCACGAGCCGTGCGTTGGAGATCGTCGCCTCGATCTTGGCGCGATTGCGGATGATGCCGGCATCCGTCATCAGTCGCGCGACGTCGTCGTCGCCGAACGCCGCCACGACCTCGGGTTCGAAGCCGGCGAACACCTCGCGGAACCGCGGACGCTTGCGCAGGATCGTGATCCACGAGAGGCCGGCCTGGAAGCCCTCGAGGCTCATCTTCTCGAACAGCGCCCGGTCGCCGTGCAGCGGCACGCCCCACTCCTCGTCGTGGTAGCGGGCGTACTCGAGGTCGTCACCGACCCACGCGCAGCGCGCGCGGCCGTCGGCTCCGAGGCGGACGTCGATGCTCACCCGGTCAGACTATGCGCGGGCACCGACGCTCGGCCGGCGGCGGTGCGGGCGCGCGACGGCATCCCTCAACCTTCATGTGGAGGTCGCACCTTCGGTCGCCGGATGCCTCCCCCGTCGCTTACCGTGGAATGTCGGGCCTCTGGCGGCCCGCGCTGGGAGGAAAACGCCATGAAGATCGTCGCTTCGTCGGACTGGCGGGACGCCATCCCCTTCGACACTCTGGTGCTGGTCGCCGACATCGTCCCCGGTGAGCCGACGCGCTGCTTCACGTGCGGTGCGGACTCCGAGCCGCGGGAGCGCACCGAGCTCTGGGCATACAAGCACCGGCACCCGAAGAACCACGACGGCTACGTGCGGTTCTACTGCGCCGAGCACCGCCCGGCGATCCAGCGGCCGCCAGCTGCGGCATCGGTCGCCCCGGCGCGAGGCACCGGGCGGCCCGCGTCGCGCCCTGCGGCCGAGCGCCGCGTCTCGAAGCCGACGATCCCCGACCGCGTGCGTGCGATGTGCCCGAACTGCTTCGTCGAGGTGTCGGCGACCGGCGAGTGCGGCATGTGCGGCTGGGCCGCCTGACCCGGCGACCGCACCGCCCGCACAGACGCACCGACTTCACGCCGGCGACCCCTCGGCGAAAAGAAGGAGGGGACCGCGTACCCGATTCGCGGTCCCCTGTGAAAACGTTCCTCCGCCGCGCGCGAAGCCCGATGCGCGGACGACTCGGAAGCTGCCTTCACAAGGGATATGTCCGGAGCCCCCCGATTCCGGACACCCTTCCGAGCATCGTTACCGTTCCGTGACCTTCGGGCACGGCGATACTTCCGTCACTTCTTCTTGAGCGACTTCTCCGACACCGGCGCGTTGCCCGACGCCGCGAGCGCGCGGTAGTACTCGCGAGCCTCGTCCTGACGCTCGCGCTCGGCACCGGACGCGATGGGCGCCCGCACGTGCTCGGGCGCGAAGCCGTAGGCGTCGACCAGATCCTGCGCGTGGGGACGGAGCCGGGCGCAGAGGCGGTCGATGTACCGGGAGACGGATGCCGCACGCTGCGCGGACAGCCGCCCGCTGACGAGGTACCACGCCAGGTGCTTCTCGATCAGGTGCATCCCGAACAGATCGCGCAGCCAGGTCAGCACGTGCGTGGTGCCTTCGTCGGAGACGCGGTTGATCCCGTCGGTGAACGCCTCCCACTGCAGCAGCTCGGCGTGGGCGCGAGCCGCCTCGATGAGCTCGGCCTGATGGCTGTTGAACAGCGCCGCGGCCTCTGGCGGCGACAGCTTGGACGCCGGGCGCAATGCCGCAGCGACATCTGCGACCATCCGCTGCACGCGACCGGCGAGCAGCTCGTGCTGCTGGTCCTCGCGCAGGCCCAGCTCCACCGAACGCGCCGTGGAGCCCAAGTCGGCGACAGCCTGGCCGAGCTGGCGCAGGCCCGCGCCGTGGAACAGCTTGCCGGCGGTCTGACCGACGGCGAAGCGGGCCAGCTTCGCGGCATCCGCCCCCTTGAACTGCTTGGCGTAGTCCGACAGGAGGCGCTTGCCGACCAACTGGAGCAGGACGTTGTTGTCACCCTCGAAGGTGACGTAGACGTCGAGGTCCTGATGCAGGCCGACCAGGCGGTTCTCGGCCAGGAATCCGGAGCCGCCGCACGCCTCGCGGGCCTCCTGGATCGTGCTGAGCGCGTTCCAGGTGCTGAGCGGCTTCAGCGCCGCAGCGAGCGTCTCGAGATCCTCGCGCTCCTCCGAGGTGTCGGTGCGCCCCGAGAAGACGCCGTCGAACTTCTTCAGCAGCTCGTCGTGGCTGAAGAACTGCGCGTAGTTCTGCGCGAGGAGCGGAAGCAGGCGCCGCTGGTGCTTGCCGTAGTCGAGCAGCACGACCTCTTCGGTGCCGGCGCCCGAGTCGAACTGGCGGCGCTGGTTCGCGTACGTCAGCGCGATGTGCAGGGCGAGGGCGGTGCCGGTGGTCGCGGCGCCGTCGAGCGACACGCGACCCTGCACCAGCGCACCGAGCATCGTGAAGAAGCGGCGACCGGGGCTCGGGATGTCGGACGTGTACGAGCCGTCCGCGGCGACCTGCCCGTAGCGGTCGAGCAGGTTGAAGCGCGGCACTCGCACCTGATCGAACGCGAGCCGGCCGTTGTCGATGCCGTTGAGGCCCCCCTTGACGCCGTCGTCCTCGCTGATGATGCCGGGGAGCATGTCGCCCTCGTCATCGCGGATCGGCACGAAGAAGCAGTGCACGCCGTAGTTCACGCCGCCGGTGATGAGCTGTGCGAACACGGTCGCGGCCTTGCCGTGCAGCGCGGCGTTGCCGAGGTAGTCCTTGTAGGCGCCGCGGAACGGCGTGTGGATCACGAACTCCTCGGTGTCGGCGTCGTAGGTCGCGGTCGTGCCGATGGCCGCGACATCCGATCCGTGCCCGGTCTCGGTCATCGCGAACGCGCCCGGCAGGCTCACGTCGATGACGCCCGGCAGCCACGCCTCGTGGTGCTTCTGGGTGCCGAGCTGGAAGATCGCGGATCCGAAGAGCCCCCACTGCACGCCCGATTTGATCTGCAGGCTGGGGTCGGCGAGCACGAGCTCCTGGAAGCCCGCGAGGTTCGCGCCGTTGTCGTTCAGGCCGCCGTACTGCTCGGGGAAGGCGCGGCGCGACCCGCCGTGCTCGACCAGCAGGTGCAGCTGCGTCAGGACGCGCTCGCGGTGCTCGGGCATCGGCTGCCCGTCGATGCGCCAGAAGGCGGGGTCCTTGATCATCTCGCGGGCCTCGCGACGGGTGTCACTCCATGTGCCGAGCAGGAGGTCGGTGACCGCGGCGATATCGATGCGGGGCTCGGATGCCTCGGCCGCCGTGTGCGGCGCGGTCGGGGCGCCACCGGCGGGGGTGCGCTTGCTGGTGGCGGGCTTCTTGGTGCGGACGGCGGCGTCGGCCATGTGCATCACCTCTCGGTGCGATGGACAGAAGGAAGGTCACCTCGACGGTAGGACTCCCACAAGGCAGGCTCAAAGCGGCTGGCGAATGTCTACAACGTGGATGCGAGACGGGTCGTCCGGGCGTTGTGCGAGACGCACAGGTGGGCGCGATCGCTCTGCTGTGCCAGTCGGTGGACCGCCGTAGGCTCATCGCCATGACGCCTCCGCCGACTGCCATCACGACCGCGTTCATCCCCGTCCGCGACGCGCGCGCCGGGGCGCACTGGTATGCGGACGCTTTCGGCCTCGGCATCGCCGAGGAGACCGACTTCTCGAGCGTGCTCGCCGGGTCCCACGGCCAGGTGACGCTGATGGGCCCGAAGAGCGGCATCCGCGTCGAGCCCGGCCTGCCCTGGGCGACGTGCAACTTCCGTGTCGACGATCTCGCGTCGGTGCACGAGCGGCTCGCCCGGCTCGGCGCGCACCCCGGCGACATGCTGGGCGACCCCGACCGCTGCCTGTTCTTCACCGCGACGGATCCCGACGGCAACACACTCCTCGTGACCGACCGCTGAGCCGAGGATGCCGGCCGACCGGTGCCGCGGACACGCACGGGTGGTGCGGTGTCGGGGAGACGGCGCACAATGGGCGCGATGAACGCAGCCGTGACGCTCGCACCGTGGGGTCCCGCCGACCTGCCGCTGCTGGAGCGCGCCAACACGCCCGAGATGACGGCCCATCTGGGCGGCCCCGAGACGCCTGCGCAGCTCGACGAGCGACAGGAGCGCTACCTGCGTCTCGGCGCCGCGGGCGAAGCCGCGATGTACCGGATCGAGGTGGGCGGCACGCCCGTCGGCGGCATCGGGTACTGGCAGGTCGAGCACGAGGGCACGCCGGCGTGGGAGACCGGATGGAACGTCTTCCCTGAGTGGCAGGGGCGCGGCATCGCCCGTGAGGCGCTGCGGCTCGTCATCCGGCTGGTCGTCGCCCGGGGCGAGCGCGATCTGCTGGTCGCCTACCCGGGCGTCGACAACCCCTCGTCGAACGCGCTGTGCCGCACCGCCGGATTCGCGCATCGCGGATCGGGGAGCATGCCGTGGCGCGGCGGCGAGCTCTCCTTCAACACCTGGGTGCTCGACATGGCGCCGCTCGATCTCGACAGGCGCGAACCGGACCTCGACGAGCGGTTCGACGAAGGCGTGCTCGATGAGAAGGTGTGGTGGCCGTACTACCTCGCGCACTGGTCGACGCGCGAGCGCGCGGCGGCGAGGTACTCGGTCGCTCCGGACGGGCTCGAACTGCGCATCGACGCCGACACTCCCGCGTGGTCACCGGAGTTCGACGGCGGCAACCGCGTGTCGCACCTGCAGACCGGTCAGTTCTCGGGGCCGCTGGGCGGTTCGATCGGGCAGCATCGCTTCCGCGACGGACTCGTCGTGCGCGAGGCGCAGCCCGAGCGCCGCCTGCATCTCCCGCGCCACGGCGTGATCGAGGTGCGGCTGGCCGCCGTGCGTCATCCCGACGCGATGGTGGCCTTCTGGCCGATCGGCTTCGAGGAGCGGCCCGACGACTGCGGCGAGATCTGCATCGCCGAGATCTTCGGATCCGAGATCGATGACGACGGTGGCTGGGTCGGCGTCGGCGTGAAGTCTCAGAACGACCCGCGTCTGCGCACGGACTTCGAGAAGATCCGCGTCGACGGCGACCTCACCGGCTTCCACGACTACGCGGTGGAGTGGACGCCGGACGGGCTGCGCTTCTTCATCGACCACCGGTGGGTGAAGACCGTGAACCAGGCGATCGACTACCCGATGCAGCTCATGCTCGACATCTACGAGTTCCCTCGCGCGGACGGCACGCGTGACCTCGCCGCACTCCCCCACGTACTGCGGGTCGACCGCGTGCGGACGTTCCCGCCGGCGTGACACCCACCGCGGGGCCGTACGGGCGCTCGGCGTCGGCGTCAGAAGAGCCCGACGACGCGCCCGTCGTCGTCGACGTCGATCGTGTTCGCGGCCGGAACCGCGGGCAGGCCGGGCATCGTCATGATGTCGCCGCAGACCATCACCACGAAGCGCGCGCCGGCGGCGAGGCGCACCTCGCGGATGTCGACGGCATGCCCCGTCGGTGCACCGCGCAGCTTCGGGTCGGTCGAGAAGGAGTACTGGGTCTTCGCGACGCACACCGGGTAGCGGCCGTAGCCCTCGTCCTGCAGGCGCTTGATCTGCGCGCGTACCGCCGTCGAGGCCGTCACCTCCGAGGCGCCGTAGATGCGCGTCGCGATCGCGCTCATCTTGTGCCACAGCGTCGCGTCGTCGGGGTAGGTGAACCGGAGTCCGCCGGGCTCCTGGCCGGCATCGGGGGCGTGGGCCGCATCCTCGCGCCGAGCCGCATCCGCGCCCCGAGTCGCATCCGTTCCCTGAGCGGCACCCGCGCCGCGCGCCGCAACCGGCGCCTCGCAGAGGCGCACGACCTCTCTCGCGAGGCTCTCCGCGCCTGCGCCGCCCTCGGCGAAGTGCTTCGCGACCACGGCCGTGACCCCGACCGCCTCCGACGCGGCGACGAGCGCCGCGATCTCGGCATCCGTGTCTTCTGCGCGATGGTTGATCGCGACGACCGCCGGTATCCCCCACGTCTCGCGGATCGTCGTCAGGTGACGCACCAGGTTGGCCGTGCCGTGCTCGAGCGCCGGGACGTTCTCGTGCGTCAGGTCGGCGACCTCCACACCGCCGTGGTACTTCATCGCGCGCACGGTCGCGACGACGACGGCCACGTCGGGCCGGAGCCCTGTCGTACGGCACAGGATGTCGACGAACTTCTCCGCGCCGAGGTCGGCGCCGAACCCGGCCTCGGTGACGACGTAGTCGGCCATGCGCAGCGCCGAGTCGGTCGCGAGGTACGAGTTGCAGCCGTGTGCGATGTTCGCGAACGGACCCCCGTGCACGAAGGCCGGCGTGTGCTCGAGGGTCTGCACGAGGTTCGGGGCGAGCGCGTCGCGCAGCACCGCCGCCATCGCGCCGTGGGCGTGCAGGTCGCGGGCGCGCACCGGGCTCCGATCGCGCGTGTACGCGACGACGATCTCGCCGAGACGCTCTTTGAGGTCGGCGAGGTCGGTGGCGAGGCAGAAGATGGCCATCACCTCGCTGGCCACGACGATGTCGAAGCCGCCCTCGCGCGGGTACCCGTTTCCGGGCCCGCCGAGGCCGATGACGGTGTCGCGCAGCGCGCGGTCGTTGACGTCGAGTACGCGCCGCCACGTCACGCGCCGCACATCGATGCCGAGCGCGTTGCCATGATGCACGTGGTTGTCGATCAGCGCGGCGAGCAGATTCGTGGCGATCGCGATCGCCGAGAAGTCCCCGGTGAAGTGGAGGTTGATGTCTTCCATGGGCACGACCTGCGCGTACCCGCCGCCGGCGGCGCCGCCCTTCATGCCGAACACAGGTCCGAGCGCGGGCTCGCGCAGGCAGATCATGGCCCGTTCGCCGATGCGCCGGAGCGCGTCGCCGAGCCCGACGGTCGTGGTGGTCTTGCCCTCGCCCGCGGGCGTGGGCGAGACCGCCGTCATCAGCACGAGCCGCCCGCGCGGCCTGTCGCGAAGAGTCCGCAGGTGCCGCAACGACACCTTCGCCTTGTAGCGGCCGTACGGCTCCAGCTCGTCATCGGGGATGCCGAGATCCTTGGCGATCCGCCCGATCGGCCAGAGGTCGGCCTGCTGTGCGATCTCGATGTTGCTCGTGGCCACGCGGCACTCCCTCGACGCACCGTCCCGGCACCGCCACCGGGCACCGTCGCGGGCGCCGTCGCCCGCACGCGCCAGCCTATGTGCGGGCGCCCCGGATCCCCGGGCGCTCGCGGGGCCCGTCACCATCCCGTGTTCTCACCGGATGCCCCTGACGTCCCGGGGATCGATGTGGGCGTTCGGTCTGAGCACGAGCTCTGAACGGGTGCGGGGCGGTGAGCATGCGGCGGAAGGCTGGCGCGCCTGCGGGCCGCTCCCTACCGTGGAGCAATGGCGACGGCGGAGGTGCGCAGGGCAACCGTGGACGACGCCGAGCGCGTGGCCCGGCTGCTGCATGACTTCAACACGGAGTTCGACACCGACTCGCCGGGGCCGGTCGTGCTGGCCGAGCGCCTGCGCCGCCTGCTCGCCGGCACGCAGACGTTCGCGCTGCTCGGCGGCGAGCCCGCGGTCGGCATCGCGCTCGTGACGCTGCGTCCCAACATCTGGTACCCGGGCCCCGTGGCTCTGCTCGACGAGATGTACGTCGCACCGCGGGCGCGCGGAGCCGGCATCGGCGGAGCGATCGTGGAGCGCCTCGTCACGGACTGCCGCCGCGACGGGGTGTCGGCCATCGAGATCAACGTCGACGAGGGTGACGTGGATGCTCAGCGCTTCTACGAACGCCACGGCTTCCATGGATCCGATCCTGAGACCGACGAGCGGGCGTACTACTTCTTCCAAGAGCTGTGAGCCCCGGCGAACCCCGTCCACGCAATGTGCTCTCGCCGAACGCACACGATGTCGACACGCGTGACGTGGGACTCGGCGAGAGCACCCTAAGCGCACAGCAGGAGGGACGGATGCCGCGCCGCGGGTCGCGGCGCGGCATCCGTCTCAGCGGCTCAGAGCGCGTCTCGGCGGCTCAGAGCGACAGCCCGTGCCCGAAGCGGAACAGCGGCTCGGCGGTGTCGAACGGCACGTCGGGGCGCGAGGCCTCGACCGCCGCCATCGACGAGGGGATGTCGAACGGCAGCCTGCCCTGTGCGGGTGCAGCACCGCTCAGAACGTCGAGCAGCGCCGTGGCGCCGGCACCCCAGTTGCCGACGACCGCGTGCGCGGCCTCCACGACGGGGCCGAGGATCGCGGGGCGATCGAGGAACACGTCGACCACGGTCGGCACCGCCGCGGCGACCTCCGTGATGTGCGCGAGCACGTCGGCGGGGAACTCGAGCGAGCCGGCGTGGAAGAAGTTCTCGAACATCGTCTCGCGCTGCTCGAACGGCGCCTGCAGGCGGAGGATGGCGACGTCCGCCTCCGCCGGTGACGCGACGACCTCGCCGTACGCCACCGCGATCTCGGGAGCGATGCCCTCGACGTACAGCTTCGCCCCCGGTGCGAACGGCAGCGTCGCGTCGCGGTTGGCCAGCACGGTGATCGATGCGCGCTGCGCGGCGTCGCCCTCGGCACGGAACGGCGCCGAGCCCACGATCGCGTCGGCGGCTTCGGCGTCGACATACGGGTTCTCGAACAGGCCGAGGAGGAACTTCTCGCGCAGCAGGCGGCGCGCCGACACGTCGAGGCGGTCCTCGGCGAGGCGGCCCTCGCCCACGAGCTCGACCACGAGCTCGGGGCACGCCTCGCCGCCGAACTGGTCGGCGCCGGCATCCAGGATCTTGAGCACCCGCTCGGCCGGCGTCAGGTGCTCGACGCCCCACGCGCGAGCCGGGAACGGCTGGCCGAAGATCGCGGCGTCGTTGACGAGACCCCAGTCGGTGCACACGATTCCGTCGAAGCCGTAGCGGTCGCGCAGCAGGCCGGTGAGCACCGACTTGTTGAAGCCGAAGCCGACCTCCTCGTACTCGGTGCCGACCGGCATGCCGTAGTAGGGCATGACCTGGCGGACGCCCGCTTCAAAGGCCGCCTCGAACGGCTTCAGGTGCAGCTCGAACTGCCCGCCCGGGTACACCTGCTCCCGCCCGTACGCGAAGTGCGGGTCTTCGCCGTCCTTCTGCGGGCCACCGCCGGGAAAGTGCTTGACCATCGCCGAGACCGCGCCGGGGCCGAACGACTCACCGTTCTGGAACCCGCGGATATACGCGGCGCCCAGCTCGCCCGAGAGCTTCGCGTCCTCACCGAAGGTCTGGAGCGCGCGCGCCCAGCGGGGCTCGGTCGCGAGGTCGACCTGCGGGTGCAGTGCGACGCGGATGCCGACCGCCGTGTACTCCTGACGCGCGATGTCACCGAACCGCTCGACGAGCGCCGCGTCGCGCGTCGCGGCGAGGCCCAGCGCGTCGGGCCACTGCGAGAAGGGGCCCGCGAGCATCGCCGTACCGGGGTTCTCGGTGAACGAGTGGCGCGGATCGGTCGAGATCGTCACGGGGATGCCGAGTCGAGTGGATGCCGCGAGCTCCTGCAGCCTGTTGTGCCAGCGGGCGATCGCGCCCGCGGTGGGGGCGACGCCGAGCAGGTTGAAATGCGTCATGCCCTTCTCGAGCACGTATTCGCGGTTCGACGGCAGCCCGAACACCGGGTCGGCCTCGGCGAGCTCGCCGTCCTCACCCATCGTGATCATGGTCTGGAAGAGGAGGCCCGCCTTCTCCTCCAGCGTCATCTCGGCCAGCAGCAGCTCGACGCGCTCCGCGACCGGCAGGCTCGCGTCGAGCCAGGGACGCTCCTCGGCGGCTGCGGCTCCCGCCGGGCTGTTCGTCGACGTGGTGTCGGTCATCACTTCACTCCCTCGATGCGGTAGACGAGCACGGCGCCGGCAAGGGCGACGAGCGCGCCGAAGAGGCAATACGTGGTGTAGCCGCGATCGGATTCCTTCCTCGGGTGCGGCGCGTGTCGGCTCCGACGCGCGTCACTGCACGACGATACATGAATCCCGATCGATTGGTAACTGAAAGTAGACCGATTGGTAAGACCACGGCGATATGATGGAGCGATAGCGGGGAGCCGCGGAGAAGGGGGTGCCAGGACGTGACCACTGCGGCGCCGGGCTCCATCCGCACCGCGCGCACCGAGCGGACGCGAGCCGCCATCGTCGCCGCGGCGCACGATGCGTTCGTGACGCGGGGCTACCGCGCCACTTCGCTCCGCGACGTGGCCGCTGCCGCCGGCATCAGCCACCCAGGACTCCTCCGCCATTTCGCGACCAAGGACGAGGTGCTCGCGGCGGTCGTGGATCTCTTCGAGCGCGACACCGAGCTGGAGCTGCTCGAGCGGATGGCCGCCCAGGATCCGGGGACCCTCGCGTACAGCGACGTCGCGCGGCGCAACGAGACCGTGCCCGGCTACCTCGCGCTGTTCGCGGCGCTCACAGGGGAGGGATCCACTCCCCGCCATCCCGCGCACCAGATCATGCGCGACCGCTACGCGCGCCTGCGCGACCAGTCGACCGACGTGATCGGTGAAGCCATCGCGCAGGACACGGTCGCCGCCGACCGCGACCCCGCGGGCGAGGCGGTGCGCGTCGCGGCCGCCTGGGACGGCCTCCAGCTGCTGGCGCAGTACCTGCCCGATCGCGTCGACATCGTCGAGGCGCTGGAGACCCACGAGGCATCGCTGGCCCTGCCCGTCGGCTGGCGCGAGCACGACGAACCTGAGCCGACCGCCACCCCGGCGCCGGTGCCGTCGATGCCGTCGTTCATGCCGGCCGACACGGAATCGCCGCTGGGCTACCGGGTCGGCCGCGAGCGCCGCGCGCACATCCTCGACGGCGCGACCGTACTCTTCGCCGAAGAGGGGTACGGAGACACCAGCCTCCGCGACATCGCGGAGCGGGTCGGCGTCTCGAAGTCGACGCTGCTGCACTATTACGGCTCGAAGGAGGAGCTGCTCAGCGCCGTGCTCACCCACCGCGATCGCCTTATCGAGTCGCGCGACTCGTACTCGCCCGCCGACCGCGCGGCCGAGGAACTGCGAGCCCTCTCTCGCGGAGCGACCGAGAACGCTGCGAAGGCACCCGGGCTCATCGAGGTGTACGCCGTACTCTCGTGCGAGGCCGTGCCCGCCGACCACCCGGCGCATGCGTACTTCCAGGAGCGCTTCCGCGGGGTCGTCGACCACTTCGCAGCGCTCTTCCGTGCGGCTCAGGAGGACGGCGATCTGCCCGCACACCGCGATCCCGAGTTCGAGGCGGTCTGGCTCACCGCGCTGTGGGACGGGCTGCAGTACCAGTGGCTCTACGACCGCGACGCGGTGGATGTCGCCGCCCACCTCGACGCCCACCTCGACGACGTGCTGCCGCGCCGCTGAGACGCCTCAGTCCGTCGCCGCAGGCTGCGGCGGCGAGAACCCACCGCTTCTCGCCGCCGGGGCCTACTCGGACGGAATCCCTTGCGGGTACACGACGGCCTTGAGCGAGTCGGGCACGCGGGACGCGAGCGTGAGGGCGTCCTGGGTCTGCTCGAGCGGGAAGCGGTGCGTCACGAGCGCCGACACGTCGACGCGCCCCGAGGAGACGAGCGAGATCGCCGTCGGCCACGTGTGCGCGTACCGGTTGACGAGCGCGATCGAGATCTCCTTCACGTTCAGCCGCGACAGCGGGAGCGACACGTCCTGCTTCGGCATCCCGACCATCGCCGCCCGTCCGCCGTTGCGCAGCCGCCACAGGCCCTGCGCCAGCACGCCCGGCGCACCCGAGCACTCGAGGAGGACGTCGGCGTCCTCGTGCCCGGGGCCTTCGCCGATCGCTCCGCTGTGCTCCACCTCGAAGCCCAGCTCCCGTGCCTTGTCGAGGCGGAACTCGGCGACGTCGCTGATCACGACCGACGATGCCCCGAGTGCGCGGGCGACCTGCGCCGCGAGGATGCCGACCGGCCCCGCTCCCGACACCCGCACGCGCTCGCCGGCGCGCAGGTCGGCGCGGCGACAGGCCCAGATGCCGACGGAGAGCGGCTCGCAGAGAGCGGCCTCTTCGTAGGACATGCCGTCCGGCACCACGAAGAGATTGCGCTCGTCGAGCGCGACACGCTGCACCAGCGCGCCGTCGTACGGCGGTGTCGCCAGGAACTTCAGCCGCGGGCAGAGGTGGTAGCGCCCCGCGAGACAGTCCTCGCAGTCGCGGCACGGCGTGCCCGGCTCGATGGCGACGCGGTCGCCCACGGCGACCTGCGTCACGCCCTCGCCGATCGCCACCACCCGGCCCGATACCTCGTGGCCGAGGATGAGCGGCCCATCGACCACCCAGTCGCCGATCCGGCCGTAGGTGAAGTACGCGGTGTCGGACCCGCAGACTCCGACCGCCTCGATCGCGACGATCGCGTCGCGCGGCCCGGGCTGCGGCTCGGGGAGGTCGCGGATCTCGATGCGGCCCAGTTCCGGCATGACGGCTGCGAGATTGCTCATCGCGTTCCTTCCTGCGGGACGAGCGTCCCGCTCACGATCTTCTCGTCCACCGGCGCGATGCGCACCGGGCAAGACAGTCCGAGCGCGATCTTTCCGGATATGACCGCGGTTGTCACCGCTTCGGCCGGGACCGTCCGAGCCGGCGGCTCGGCGATGAGCGCGTGTGGGAACGTGTCAGCGCGCGAGCGCCGCGATGACCGCGGCGGCGACGGCTTCAGACTGGTCTCCACTCACGAGCAGACGGTTCGGCCCGACGACAGCCAGGGTCTGGACGCTTCGACCCCCGCCCGAGTACTCCTCAACGAAGCGGTATGCCGCATCTGCGCCCGGGATGGCCGTCGGCTCGGCGTGCGCGACCCTCAGCTGTTCATCGGACGGAGCGCCCACCCCCGACTGCAGGTGGAGCACCGTGATGAGGCTGGAGCGATCCACGTTCTCGTACCACGGGCACCACCGCACGACCCCTGACGGCTCGAGAACCTCCCACGTCGGTCCCTCAGGGACGTTGTCTCCGGGAAAGCCCGGCTCGAGAGCCGTCATCCCTGCCGCTTCTGAGGCAGCACTCTGGAGCGTCTCGCACGGCGGCAGGCTCCACCAGTCTTCGGTGGGGGTGGTCGGGAAGCCCGCGAAGTCGGCTTGAGGCTGGGCGAAGACGGAGCTGATCGATCGATCCACCGCGGACTTCAGGAGGCGCATCTCTGCTTCCGATGGCGCCTCATCCGTCTGCTGAAATTGCGGCGTTTCTGCCAGCACCCACATCCCCGATCTCACTTCACCTCGACCGCAGATGCTCCAGCCATAGCAGCCGAAGGAGGTGCGGGCGGCAAGGACGTCGGCCGGCACGGCTTCCACCGGTACGACGGCGATCCCGAGATACCGGATCTGCGATGCCTCCGATACCCAATTGCAGGCCAACCCACCGAGTTGAGCGATTGAGCCCGACACATCGGGCATCACGCCACGCAGGTAGTTCCTCGCGCTGATCGTCGGGCTCTCGCCGTCGAAGATGTCGGCGACGACATCGGCGGAAAGCACGGTCGAACAGTCACCGCCGAACGGCACCTTGGGCGACGCCTCAGGCGTGAGCGTGGGTGTTGCAGTGGGGGTCGGTGTGCGAGTCGCGATCGTCTCAGCAGGAGCCGGCGTTGCAGCACATCCAGCGAGGAGGAACGACACCGCGATCATTGCGATGGCGAGGGGACGGTGCGTCATGTGGCCAACGTACTCAACCGCGGGAGACGACTCGGTCCCATCGCATAACGGATCGAGAACAGATGCATGCCCCGGAAGGAATAGGCCGACCGGATCGTCGGCGATGCACCTGTCAGAGGTGGTCGCAACTGGTCACTCGATGCGACCAATGCAATCGCTCCGGCGGCGACGACCCGGCGATCCGTCGCTACGCGGCGCGGCCGATGACCTCGAGCACCGCCTCGCCGTAGGCCTCGCGCTTCTTCGCACCGATGCCCGAGACGCCGTCGAGGTCGGCGAGGCTGCCGGGGCGGCGCTCGGCGAGCGCGCGCAGCGTGGCGTCGCCGAAGACGATGTAGGCGGGCACGCCGAGCTCTTTCGCGACACCCGCGCGCCAGGCGCGCAGCGCCTCGAACACGCCGAGGTTCGCCGGGTCGAGGCTGTCGGGCGCCGCGGTCTTGCGCACGCGGGCGACACCGCCGGAGCGACCCATGACGTCGCGGCGCAGCGGCACCGGCGTCTCACCGCGCAGCACCCCGGCGGCCGGCTCACCCAGGGCGAGCGTGCCGTACTCGCCGCGGGCGACCAGGATGCCGCGGGCGAGCAGTTGGCGGATGACACTGCGCCAGTCCTGCTCGCTGAGGTCGGCACCGAGGCCGTACGTCGAGAGCTTGTCGTGACCCTGCTGGCGGACGCGGTCGGTGGATCCACCGCGCAGGATGTCGATGAGGTGGCCGGCTCCGAACGCCTGGCCGCGCTCGCGCTGCAGCCGCACGATCGTCGACAGCAGCTTCTGAGCGGGAACGAGCCCGTCCCACGTCTCAGGCGCTTCGAGGCAGGTGTCGCAGTTGCCGCAGGGCGCGGAGGCCTCGCCGAAGTAGTCGAGCAGGTTCTGGCGGCGGCATCCGATCGTCTCGCAGAGAGCCAGCATCGCGTCGAGGTGCTGCCCGAGACGGGTCTTGAAGGCGCGGTCTCCGGGCGACTGATCGATCATGCGTCGCTGCTGCACCACGTCGCCGAGTCCGTAGGCCATCCACACGACGGACGGCTCCCCGTCGCGGCCGGCCCGGCCGGTCTCCTGGTAGTAGCCCTCGACGGACTTCGGGAGGTCGATGTGCGCGACGAACCGGACGTCGGGCTTGTCGATGCCCATGCCGAAGGCGATCGTCGCGACCATGACGACGCCGTCCTCACGAAGGAACCGGGACTGGTTGGCGGCGCGCGTCTCGGCGGGCAGCCCCGCGTGATAGGGCAGCGCGTCGACGCCCTGCGCGGACAGGAACTCGGCGGTCTGCTCGACCGACTTGCGGCTCAACGCGTACACGATGCCGGCCGATCCGCCGCCCTGGGAACGGATGAAGGCGACGAGCTGACGCCGTGGGTCGGACTTCGCCTCGATGCGGTACTGGATGTTCGGCCGGTCGAAGCTCGACACGAAGTGCCGCGCCCGCGGCAGCTGAAGCCGCTCCGTCATCTCGCGGTGCGTGGCAGGCGTCGCCGTCGCGGTCAGCGCGAGGCGCGGCACGCCGGGGAATCGCTCGGCCAGGGCCCCCAGCGCCAGGTAGTCCGGCCGGAAGTCGTGGCCCCACTGCGACACGCAGTGCGCCTCGTCGATCGCGATGACACTGAGCTTTCCGCGGCCGAGGAACCGCAGGGTGGTCTCGGTGTTGAGCCGCTCGGGAGCGACGTACAGCAGGTCGAGCTCGCCGGCCAGGTACGCGCGCTCGACGGCGGCGCGCTCGGGCGGCGCCTGCGTCGAGTTGAGGTAGGCCGCGCGCACGCCGTTGGCGACGAGCGCGTCGACCTGGTCGTGCATGAGGGCGATGAGCGGACTCACCACGAGCCCGGTGCCCGGACGCACCAGCGCCGGCACCTGGTAGCAGACGCTCTTACCGCCGCCGGTGGGCATGAGCACGACGGCGTCGCCGCCCGAGACCACCTGGTCGACGATCGCGGCCTGCTCGCCCCGGAACGCGTCGTACCCGTAGACCTCGCGCAGCACGGTGCGCGGGTCGGCCCCCGTGAAGTCGCGCCGCGGACCCGCGCCGGCGAACGGGTCGAGGTCGGCTGAGCCGCCGGCTGCGTAGTCGGGCGGCGGCTGCCAGCCGTCCTCCGGGGGCGCCCACGCGGCGTCCGGCGGGGGCGCATCGCCGAACTCGGGAGGCAGGAGGTCGGGCTCCCACGCGAGGTCGGCGTACGGGTCGCCCTGCGGGATGGTCACCCGTCCCAGCGTAGCCGCGGCATCCGACGCGGTCCCCCTGCAAGCGAGCCGGCGGAGAACGCCGGCGGCATCCGCCGGAGGGCCCGGGTTGGGGAGGAGAGGCGCACCGCTGCGCTCCTCAGCACCGCCTCGCGCTCAGCACCACTTGGCGGCGATGGCGGTGATGACGTTGACGTTGCGGTTGGTCGCCACGCCGAGCAGCTTCGCCGCACCGAGCGGATCGACCGTGCCCGCCTGGTATCCGGGCCCGAGCAGCGCGTGCGCGACGCGGCCTCGCACGACCATGCCGCCGGCATCCGTTGCGAGCTCTTCCACTCGTGCCACGACGCCGGGTGGCAGCTCCTCCTTGAGCAGATAGACGTAGTGCCGCTCCAGTCCGGGGCGCTCGGCACTGAGAGCCGCCGCCTCGCCCGCGATGTCGGCGACCTCCGCCGTGGTGAACACCATCGTCGGGACGTCGAACCCGCGGTCGGCGGCGAAGGCATCCTCGAGCGCCTTCTCGATCTTCGCCCTCGAGCGCATCGGAGTGGTGAACCGCACGTTGCCGGTGTTGATGTGCGTCTCGACATCGGTGAATCCGATGCTCTCGACGACCCGTCGGATGTCGTCCTTCGCGAACTTCCGGTTGGCTCCGAGGTTGATCGCGCGAAGGAACGCCACGTAGGTCGGCATACCGCCATCATCCCGGACGCGTCCGGCCCCTGCCTCAACCCGCGCCGCCCGCGTGCAGGCGGCACGGGCATCCGTTATCGTCGTGGCCATGCAATGCCTGTGACCCCGCCCCCGTCACCCACTCGCATGCAGCGACCCGCGCGTCGCTGATTCCGGGCCGTCTCGCGACTCTCGTCGCTCCCATCGGGCGCTCAACCGGGTGGACCTCGCCGACCCGGACGTCCTCGAAAGGCATCGCATGTTCTCCTCCACGTCCCTGCCGCTGCGCGGCAAGACCGCCCTCGTCACCGGCGTCTCGCGCCGGCGCGGCATCGGCTACGCCGTCGCGACCCAGTTCGCGCGGCTCGGCGCCGACGTCTTCCTCCACCACTACCGCCCGCACGACACGCGCCTGCCGTGGGGTGGCGACGACCTCGACGCCGTGCGCGACAGCCTGCGAACCGAGCTCACCACAGGCGCGCAGCTCGGCGACGTGAGCGCCGACCTGCGGGACGCGGCATCCGTCCCGCTCGTCATCGACGCGGCGCGGGCGCTCACCGGGCGACTCGACATCCTGGTGTGCAACCACGCACAGTCGGGCGACGACGGATCGATCCTCGACATGACGGCCGACCGGCTCGACGCGTTCTGGCAGACCAACGCCCGCTCGACGATCCTGCTCACCCGCGAGTTCGCCGCGCTGCACGCCGGCGACGGCATCGCCGCACGGCCGGGCGAGCGCGTCGAACGTCGCCGCCCCTTCGCCGAGCCGGTCGGGCGGGTGTTCTGGATGACGTCGGGGCAGATCCACGGTCCGATGCGCGGCGAGGTCGCGTACGCCGCCAGCAAGGCGGCGCTCGCCGGCGTCACGAAGACCGTGGCGGCGGAGCTGCTCGATCTCGGGATCATCCTCAACACGATCGACCCCGGCCCCGTCAACACCGGCTACCTCGACCCCGAGACGACCGACCGGCCGCTGGAGCAGATCGAAGAGTGGATGCGGTCGACCCCGTTCGGCCGCTACGGCGAGCCCGCCGATCCCGCGCGGCTCATCGGCTGGCTCGCGACACCCGAGGGCGCCTGGGTGGTCGGCCAGGTGCTCTCCACCGACGGCGGCGTCGGCCTCGGCTGACCGCCGCGCCCACCATTCCGGCGACCGCGCGGCTCAGAGCCGGACGACCTCGGTCACGCGCACCACGGCCGCGCCGGTCTCTTCGGATGCCGCCAGCTCGACGACGCCGCGGATGCGCCAGTCGTGATCGCCGGCCGGGTCGTCGATCGTCTGCTCGACACGCCAGACACCGGATGCCGCGGCATCCGTCTCGTCCACCGTCACGAGTCGCGGCGACCGTGCGGGCCCGCCGGTGAGGATCTCGTCGTGCTCGTCGAAGTACGCGTCCAGCGCGGCCGGCCAGTCGACGTCGGGGTCGAGCTCGGTGAGCTCGTCGTCGCGCTGCAGGGCGGCCAGCTGCACGCGGCGGAACAGCTCGTTGCGCACCAGCACGCCGAACGCACGACGGTTGGTGAGCACCGACGGCGGGGCCGGAGGCACGACCGGTGCCGTGGGGTCTTCGACGGGATTGACGAGCGCCTCCCACTCGTCGACGAGGCTCGAGTCGACCTGCCGCACCACCTCGCCCAACCAGGCGACGATGTCGTGGAGCTCGTCTGTCTGCGCCTCGGTCGGCACGGTCTGCCGGATCGCGCGGTACGCGTCCGACAGGTACCGCAGCACCAGCCCCTCGCTGCGCGACAGCTGGTACAGCGAGATGAGCTCCGAGAACGACAGCGCCCGCTCGAACATGTCGCGGACCACCGACTTCGGCGACAGCTCGAAGTCGCGGATCCACGGCTGGCTCGACGCGAACACCTCGAAGGCCTGGCTCAGCAGCTCCTCGAGCGGCTTCGGATACGTGACCTCCTCGAGCGCCGCCATGCGCTCGTCGTAGTCGAGCCCGTCCTGCTTCATCGCCGCGACGGCCTCGCCGCGCGCCCGGTACTCCTGCTGCGAGAGGATCTGACGCGGATCGTCGAGCGTCGCCTCGATGACGCTCACCACGTCGAGCGCGTAGTGGCCGGTCCCTGCCGCGCCCGGCGCGTCCTCGGGGTCCAGCAGGCCGATCGCGGCGAGCGCGAACGGCGACAGCGGCTGGTTGAGGGCGAAGTTCGGCTGCAGGTCGACGGTGAGGCGGATCCGATTCCGGATGCTCCCCACGCCCCCTCCAGACGCCGCTGGCGCGTCGCCCGCAGCATCCGCGCCGCCGCGGTCGATCTCGACCACGCCGGCCGTGAGCAGCGTGCGGAAGATCGCGATCGCCCGGCGCGCGAGCTCATAGCGCCTGGCGCGCGGTTCGTGGTTGTCGAAGACGAGCGACCGGACGTTCTCGAACACGTCGCCGCCGCGGGCGATGACGTTGATCAGCATCGCGGCGGTCAGCGAGAGCTGCGGCACGAGCGGCTCGGGTTCGGCCTCCACAAGGCGCTCGAAGGATCCGAGCCCCCAGTTGACGACGCCGGTCGGCGCCTTCTTGCGCACGATCTTCTTGCGCTTCGCGGCGTCGTCGCCCGCCTTGCGCAGCGCGGCCTCGTTCTCGATCTCCCACTCGGGCGCCATCACGACGACGGTGCCCGAGGTGTCGTAGCCGGCCCGGCCGGCGCGGCCCGAGATCTGGTGGAACTCGCGGGCCGACAGCTGGCGCATCTTCGTGCCGTCGTACTTCGACAGCGCCGTGATCATCACCGTGCGGATGGGCACGTTGATGCCCACGCCGAGCGTGTCGGTGCCGCAGATCACCCGCAGAAGGCCCCGCTGCGCGAGCGTCTCGACGAGCCGGCGGTACCGCGGCAGCATTCCGGCGTGGTGCACCCCGATGCCGGCCCGCACGTACCGCGATAGGATCCGGCCGAACGCCGTCGTGAAACGGAAACCGCCGATGGCCTCGGCGATGGCGTCCCGCTGCTCGCGGGAGACGATCCGGATGCTGGACAGTGCCTGCGCCCGCTCCATCGCGGCGGCCTGCGAGAAGTGCACGATGTACACCGGCGCCTCACCGGTCTGTAGCAGCTCCTCGACGGTCTCGTGCACGGGGGTGCGGGCGTAGGAGAAGTGAAGCGGTACGGGGCGGTCGACGCCGGTGATCCGCGAGACGACGCGGTCGGTCCGGCGCTCCAGGTCCTCCGCGATCGCGGCGACGTCGCCCAGGGTCGCCGACATCAGCACGAACTGGGCTCGCGGCAGCAGTAACAGCGGCACCTGCCAGGCCCAGCCGCGGTCGGGGTCGCCGTAGTAGTGGAACTCGTCCATCACGACCTGGTCCACGGCGGCATCCGCACCCTGGCGGAGGGCGAGGTTCGCGAGGATCTCGGCCGTGCAGCAGACGATCGGGGCGTCGGGGTTCACCGACGAATCCCCCGTGACCATGCCCACATTCGCGGCGCCGAAGATGTCGACGAGCGTGAAGAACTTCTCGCTCACGAGCGCCTTGATCGGCGCCGTGTAGTACGTGCGGCCGCCGCGAGCCAGGCACGCGGCGTGTGCCGCCACGGCCACCAGCGACTTGCCCGTGCCCGTCGGCGTCGACAGGATCACGTGCGAGCCCGACACGATCTCGATGACCGCTTCGTCCTGTGCCGGGTACAGTGCGAAGCCCTCGTCGGCCGCCCACTCGACGAACGCGTCGTAGAGCGCGTCGGCGTCGGGCCCACCTGCGCGCGCGCCGGACGCCTCCGCTGCGGTCGCGATGGTCTCGAGAAGCGTCACCGTCCGAGTCTGCCAGGTCGCAGCATCCGCGCCCGTGTCACGGAGCGCGCCGATGGCAGGCCGGCTCGGCAACGCCGAGACGGGGACGCCGCCACCGAGGAAGCGGTGGCGGCGCCCGACGACTCAGACGAACCGGATGCTGCGGGGGTCGTTCAGCGCCCCACCTGCGCGAGGATGACGTCGGTGTAGGCGGCGTACCCCTCGTACGTCGGGTGGAGGTACCCCGCCGGATCGCCCACCGGGTCGACTCCGAACCACGGATCGCTGGGCACACCCGGCACGAGCTGCACTCCGTGCCCCGCGAAGGCGTCGACCACGTCCGCATAACGGACGTCGACACCACCCGCGGCAGCGGTGGCGACGGCGGCCTGGATGGCGGCGTTGAGCGCGTCGGTCGCACCGTTCACGGCGGCGACGAGCGCGGCGAGCTGCGCGAACTGCGGAAGATCCGGCGGCGACTCGAGCAGATACGGGTACCCGGTGACGACGATCGTCGCATCCGGCGCGCGCTCGGCGATCGCGCCGATCAGCGACGTGAGGGGAGCGACGATCCCCGGTGCCGAGCTGACGGCGCCCTGGATCGCGGCGAGGCAGGGTGCGGCGTCCCCGCCGGCGGCGGCGATCGAGCAGGCCGCGTAGACCTGATCCAGACCGAGGTCGTTCGCGCCGACAGTGAGCGTCACAACGGTCGTCCCGCGGTTCAGCTGCGACAGCTGTGACAGGGTGTCCGCGATCGTGGCGCCGCTGCACGCCGCATTGCGCAGCAGGTTGAACTTCGGCTCCTCATCGAGCTGCGCCGCGTAACCACCGTCGGTCCGGGCGCAGGCGTCCAGCGGGGCGCCACCCCCTTGGCCTGCGGCGATCGAGTCGCCGAGAGCGACGTGCTTGGCGACCATCAGCGGTGAGGCCGTGGCGGGCGCGGCCGCGCCGGCGACGAGCATGCCGGCTCCGAGCGCGACGGCCGCGAGCGCGGCCAGTAGACGTCGTTTCATGATTCCCCTTCGAATCCCTGACAGGATCGATTCCCCCGAATCGAACCGCGCACACCGCGGATGATGCCGACCATAGACCTGCGGCACCCGTCCCGCCAGGGGGGCGCGTGCGTCTCCCCGCTGGCGGAATCACGCGGCGGAGACGTACGTTGAGAAGCACGACGGAAGGATTCCTGTGACCGACACCGATGCGCAGACCATCGTGACCCGCAACGACGAAGACCGCCGATACGAGGTGCACGTCGACGGCGTGCTCGCGGGGTTCACCGTGTTCCGCGCCGACGCCCGCGGACGCCTGCACTTCCCGCACACCGAGGTCGACCCCGCCCTCCGCGGGCGCGGCCTCGCGCAGACGGTCGTACGCGAGGCGATGGCTGATGCCGCGCGCCGCGGCGAGACCGTCGTGCCGCATTGCCCCGTGGTGGCGAAGTACCTGCGCGAGCACGAGGTGCCCGGGCTCACCGTCGAGTGGCCCGACCAGCCGCACCCCGAGTGACCGGTGGCCTCGACGTGACCCGGTTGGACGCCGACGCGGCCATCGCCACCGAATCCGCGGTGGAATGCGCCGGCCCGCGCACACTGCTGCTCGAGACGCGCGAGGTGCCCCTCGGCGGCGTGCGCGCCATGTCGGTGCACCGCTCCCTTCCACAGCGCGACCTGCCGCTCGTCGGAGCCTGGTGCTTCCTGGACCGCTTCGGCCCGCAGCAGACGCGCATGCGCGTCGAACCGCACCCGCACATCGGCCTGCAGACCGTGACCTGGCCGTACCTCGGCGAGGTGCGGCATCGCGACTCCGTGGGCAGCGACGTCGTGGTGCGTCGCGGCGCGCTCAACCTCATGACGAGCGGCGCGGGGATCTCGCACTCCGAGTACTCCGTGGGAACGGATGCCGCACCACTGGACGCCCTGCAGCTCTGGGTCGCGCTGCCCGAGGCACGGCGGCACGGGGCTCCCGCCTTCGAGCAGCACGCGGTGCTTCCCGAGCTGGAGCTGACCGCCACGGCAGGGACGCCGGGGACCGCGACCGTGGTGCTCGGCGAACTCGGCGGTGTGGCCTCCCCTGCGACCGTCTACACGCCGATCGTCGGCGCCGAGCTGCGGATTCCCGCCGGCTCGGCGGTCCGCGTGCCGTTGAACCGCGACTGGGAGCACGCCCTCGTCGTCGTGTCCGGCGACGCCCAGGTGGCCGGTGAGGAAGGCGCCGAGGACACGGTCGCCGTCGACACGGCCCACCTGCTGTACCTCGGCATCCACCGCGACGAGGTCGTGATCTCGAGCCCTGCCGGAGCGATCCTGTTCCTGCTCGGCGGCGAGCCGTTCGAGGACGACGTCGTCATGTGGTGGAACTTCGTCGGTCGCACGCACGAAGAGATCGTCGAGGCGCGCGAGGCGTGGGAGTCGGGAACGGAGCGCTTCGGCCACGTGATCGACCACGGCGATGAACGGATCCCCGCCCCGCCGATGCCCGCCGTCCGGCTCACCCGCCGCCGCCGCCGGCTCTAGGAGCTGTCACCGATACGAAGAGGCGCCCGGGCCGAAGCCCGGGCGCCTCTCGTGTGCGGGAACGGTTACGGGACGTCGACCGAGACGACGGTGCGCACCTGCGAGTCGCCGTAGCGCACGACGCCCAGGTAGCTGCCCGCCTCGAGGCCCGACCACGACAGGTTGTACGTCGTGGGCGTGGCCTGCTGCGCGTCGATCACCGCGGGCTCCGCAGTGAACGACCCGACGCCGTCGGCGCCGACGAGGGCGCTCGTCGCGGTCCACGTGAACGGCGCGGTGAACGCGTACACGTCCGCAGTGATCAGGTACCAGCCGGCGGTCGGCTGCGCGATCTGGACGGCCTCGTCGGCCGAGCCGGTCGCGGACTGCCACGCCTGGTAGTACCGGTGATCCGTCTCGCTGACCACGCGGTAGACCGCGAGGTCGAGGTCGCTGCCCGTGTCGTCCGACGAGTCGAGCTCGAACCGCGCGAGCTCGGTGCCGGCGGCCACTTGCACGAGCACCTCGGTCGTGCCGTCCGTGGCAGCGCCGGTGGTCTCGTCACCGTCGATGAGCACGTTCTCCTTCGCGAGGCCGAACAGGTTCAGCGGCAGCTCTCCGGTGTAGCCCGGCGTGATCGTGACGTCGACGTCGCCGTCGGCACCCTCACCCGAGATCGCGGTCGGCGCGTCCGCCGTCACGGGGAACACCGCGATCGGCGAGCGCACCTCCGTGTCGGCGCCGGTCCACGTGAGGAAGCCGGTCGCCCACTCCTCGACGGGGGCCGTCGCGTTCGTGAACTCGATCGTGAACGTCTGCGTCTTTCCCGCCTCGATCGTGAACGAGGAGGGCGTGACGACCGCGTCGACACCGGGCACATCGACCGATGCGGTGTACGTGCCGGCCGCGGCAGCCGTCACCGTGCGGGTGATCGTCTGGTTTCCGGCCAGCGCGCCCACGCCGATCGAGGCGATGTTGAGGTCGCTCGGGTCGGTCGGGTCGACATCCTCCCAGTAGTCGGCGCCGAGGGCGCCCTCGATGTACGACTGCCAGTCCGCCGCACCGTTGAGGTACAGCAGGCCGGGGTTGAAGTACTTGGTCGGGTCGACGTGGCCCGCGCCCTGGACGAACGGGTCGGTGACCGGCTCGTTCTCGGCGTCGACGAGGTCGTACGCGGTCGTCATGAGCGCGGACTTGACCTCGGCCGGCGTCGCCTTCGGGTACTTCCCGAGGTACAGCGCACCGAGACCGGCGACGTGGGGCGACGACATCGACGTGCCCGACATGAAGCCGAACGTCGGCGCCGAGCCCTTGGCGTTGTTCGTCGCGGCGAGGATCGCCACACCCGGGGCCGAGACGTCGGGCTTGATGACGTCGCTGCCGTCGGCGAGCATCGGTCCGCGGCTCGAGAAGCCCGCGATCTGCGGCGTCGGCGTCGCGACGCCGGTGACGTTGTCGCCGACGAGGGTCACGGTCGCCGCCGGGTTGCCCTTGACGTACGCCAGCAGGGCGTCGCGGTACTGCGCGTCGATGTGAACGGTGGGCACCGAGTGGAAGTCGTTGTCGAGCGAGCCCGGCGTGACGTTCACCAGCACCATGCCGATGCCACCCGCCTCGCCCACGGCCTGCGACTTCTCGACACGGGCGTTGGTACCGCGATCGCAGACGACGATCTTTCCGGCGACCTTGGCCGGGTCGAGCGTGCCCAGGAAGCAGAGCGCGGCCTCGTTCGGAGCCGCGCCCGCGAGCGCGGCCTCACCCGCGTAGACGACGTTGCCCGAGACCTTGCCCTCGGGCTGCGAGAACACCGTGACGGAGGCGCCGACGGCCTGCTGGCCGTTCCACTGCACCGTTCCCTCGTAGGTGGGGATGGTGGATGCGGCGACCGTCGTGTACCACGGCGATGCGTGGTCGGCCGTGGCGGCGTCGGGGCCGTCGTTTCCGGCGCTCACCGAGACGAACACGCCCGCGGCGGCGGCGTTGAGGAACGCGATGTCGTCGGCCTGCAGCACGCTCGTGGCGGAGCCGCCACCGATCGAGTAGTTGATGACGTCGACGCCGTCGGCGACGGCGGCGTTGATCGCGGCGAGGAGGTCGCTGCCGGCGCAGATGTCGTCGTCGGTCGAGAGCGGGTCGGGTCCGCCATAGCAGGCCTTGTACGCGGCGACCTTGGCGGCCGGAGCGACACCCGAGATCTTGCCGAAGTCGATGCCCTCGACGGAGGCCGAGACGCCGAAGTTGCCGGCGGCGGTGCTCGCGGTGTGCGAGCCGTGGCCCTCGAGGTCACGCGGCGACGCGTAATCGGTCTTGAACGAGAAGCCTGCGGCGGCCGCACCGGTGTTGAAGTAGCGCGCGCCGATCAGCTTGGTGCTGTAGTCCTGCTTGCTCCACTGCTCGCCGGCCACACGCTGCGAGACGAATGTGCCCCCGTCGGACTTCTTGTAGACGATGTTCTCGCCGACCAGGTAGGGCTCGCTGCCCGCCTTGGTGCTGAGCTTGCTGCCCGCGAAGGCCGGGTTCTCGGGCGAGATGCCGGTGTCGACGACGCCGACGACGATGCCCTTGCCGGCACCCGCCGTGCCGCCGAGGCTGTCCCAGACCCCGCCGGTGCCGTCGGCGACGGAGCCCAGGCCGAGGAACTCGGTCGAGGGGACCGCGGCGGTCGGGTGGTAGATCTCATCGGGGAAGACCCCGAGCACGTTCTTGTCGCCCTGCAGCTTGCCGACCTGGTCGGCGCTGAGGTCGGCGCTGAAGCCGTTCAGCACCACCTGGTACGTGGTGGCCGGCGTCACGCCGTTCTCAGCGGCGAAGTCGGCCTGCTCCTTCTTGAGGTGCGCGACGTACTTCTGCGAGTTCGCCGAGCTGGCGTCGAGCTGGTTGCCCTTGCCCGGCTTGGTGGGGGCGATGCCGCTGACACCGCCGTCGTACGTGGCGAGAGGCGCATCCTTCAGGAGGACGATGTAGTGGCCGCCGGCTGCTTCCACCGGAACGGGTGCTGTCACCTCCCCGGGTACGGCGCCGAAACTTGCTGTGGCAGTGCCCGTGAACAGTGCGGCGAGTGTGACGACCGCGGCTGCTCTCACGGAGGATCGACCCATGTGTGGCCTCCAGTTTGTTGTGGGGAGTGCTGCGCCACATCGTCGGGGCGCAGCGATCTCCAACGTAACTGTCAGGAGAATCCCAGTAAATGAGAGGTCAGTGAGAAACGCGACGCCGCGTCCCAGTACCCTGGGCAGGTGGCTGACCGGACCCGGATTTCAACGAGCGTTCTGCTCACCTGCGCCGCCATCGGCGTCGCGACCGGTGTTCTGCAGGCGGGTGCGGGCGCGATCAGCGGCTTCGTCTCGGCGGGTGCTCCGATCCTCTACGGACTGGTGCTCGGTGTGCACGTCCTGCCCGGCGTCGTCGCGCAGGAGCTGCTGAGGCGCCCGTGGGTCGCTCTCATCACGCATCTCGTGGCGGCGCTCGTGGCCAGCGCCGTGGTGCCGTTGTGGATCGGCCGCTACATCGGCACCGCCCTCCTGATCGGCGGACTGCAGGAGATCATCGCGGCGACCTCCCGCTACAAGCGGTGGGAACCCTGGCGCTTCTTCCTGTCGGCGGTGATCGTCGGCGCCGTCATCGCCGTGGCCATCTGGTTCGCCGCCGATGTGGCTCGCTTTCCGCTGTGGGGTCAGATCGTCTACGTCGCGCTGTTCATCGTCGGTCCGGTGGCGTGGACGGCCGTGGGTCTCGCGATCGGCAATGCGCTCCGCCGCGCAGGTGTCGCCCGTCGCAGCCGCGGCTGAGGCATCCGTCTCGCTCCCCGCGGTTGTTTCGCGGAAGAGTAAGGCACGGGTAAGTTAGGGAAGGCTAAGTTTCCCTCGACGATCGGATGCCCGTGTCCTCTGCCGTGCCGCTGCTGCGGGTGCGCGAGCTCGGCATCACCCATGAGGGAGAGACCACACCGGCTCCGTCATCCGTCTCCTTCGACATCGCCCCCGGCGAGGTGGTGCTGCTGCTCGGCCCGAGCGGATCCGGCAAGTCGACCCTGACGCTCGCGCTCAACGGCCTGCTGCCGCAGGCGGTGCCCGCCGACGTCACCGGTTCGATCGAGGTCGACGGCCTCGATACCCGGAGCACGCCCGTCGCCGAGCTCAGCACGCGGGTCGGGATGGTCTTCCAGGATCCCGACGCGCAGCTGGTGACCGGCACCGTCTTCGACGAGGTGGCCTTCGGCCCCGAGAATCTGCGGATGCCGGTCGCCGAGGTGCTCGCCCGCGCGGAGGACGCGCTGCGGCGCGTCGGACTCTGGGAACGGCGTTCGGAGAACCCCGACCGCCTGTCGGGCGGCGGGCGCCAGCGCCTCGCGATCGCCTGCGCCCTCGCGATGGGATCGCCGCTCCTCGTCTTGGACGAGCCCACGGCGAACCTCGACCCGGCGGGGATCGAGGAGGTCTACGCGGCACTGGCTGAGCTGGTCTCGGCGGGCGACCGCGCCATCCTGCTGGTGGAGCACAACCTCGACGCGGCGATCGGCTTCGTCGATCGCGTCGTCGTGCTCGACCACGACGGTCGCCTGGCCGCCGACGGCACGGTCGACGAGGTGCTGCGGGGGCGCGCAGAGGACCTGCACGACATGGGCGTGTGGCTGCCGGTGTCGACGCTCGCCGCGCTGCGGCTGCGCCGCGCGGGCTTCGCCCTCGACCCGCTCCCACTGACCCCCGACGAGCTCCGGTCGGCCCTCGACGCCGAGGACGCGCCGGTCAGCGACGCGACGCGTCCACAAGCCAGGCTGAATGCCCCTGCGCCGGCCCGGCACGCCCTCACGCCCGGTGTCGCGGCGGAATCGCGAACGGTGCCGACGGCGGATGCCGCCCCGGCGGCCGCTCCGCTCATCACGGTTCGGGGCCTCAGGCTCCGCCGCGGCCGCAGCGAGGTGCTGCACGACATCGACCTCGATGTGCCACGCGGCGCGTTCGTCGCGGTGGTGGGGGCCAACGGCGCGGGCAAGACGAGCCTCATCCAGGCACTCGCCGGCGTCATCTCCCCACCGAAGAGCACGGTGGACGTCGACGGACTCGACATCGGCCGCGCAGACGCGCGCACGCTGAGCACGCGCATCGGTTTCGTGTTCCAGAACCCCGAGCACCAGTTCATCGCGCACACGGTGTTCGACGAGATCGCCCATGGCCTCCGCCGTCAGCACCTTCCGGACGACGAGGTGCGCCGGCGCACTCTCGAGCTGCTCGAGCGGTTCGGGCTCTCCGCCAAGGCCGACAGCCACCCGTTCCTGCTGTCGGGCGGGCAGAAGCGACGACTGTCGGTCGGCACCGCGCTGGTGGCGGGCGCGCCGGTCCTCGTGCTCGACGAGCCGACGTTCGGCCAGGACCGCGCCCGCGCCGACGAGCTGCTGTCGCTGCTGTCGGAGCTCAACGCCGAGGGCACCACGGTCGTCGTGGTGACCCACGACATGCAGCTCGTGACGGACTACGCCGACCGCACCGTCGTGCTGGCCGACGGCCGAGTGCTGGCGCACGGGGCGACCGCCGAGATCTTCGCGAACGACGCCCTCGTCGCGCGGGCGGGGCTTCGCCCGCCGCCGCTTCGCCGTGCGCTGCGGGGTCTGCAGCGGCATCCTGAACTGTCCCGGCTCAGCCGCCTCGCAGACCTTCCCGGCGCGGACCTCGCCCCCACCGCCGTCCCCGGTGCACCCCTGGCGGCGACCTGGCCGGCCGGCGCATCCGACGCGCCGAGCGCGCCCCTCGACGCCGCGCCGGCGACGCCACCGGCGCCCGCACCCGCCGGGACCGCCCCGCGCGCCTCGGGAGGTGCGGCATGACCGACACCGGCCCGCTCACGGCCGCGACGGCCACGCACTCCTCTGTGGACGCGTACGCGCCGCGCGTCCAGGCATCAGCCGTCCGCTTCCTGTACGGGCTCAACCCGCTGGCGAAGCTGGCCGCGCCGCTTCCGGCCATGGCGCTGCTGGTGTTCGTCCGCGATGCCGCCACCCCCGCCGCCTTCCTTCTGCTGGCGTATGCGGTGCTGCTGATCGGCGTCGCCTTCACGAGGCGGCTCGCCGCGGTGCTCTTCGTGCTGCTGCCCGTCAGCGCTCTCGTGATCGGCTTCGGGTTCGCGCTGTGGACCGACCCCTCGCGCGTGGACCAGTCCGTGGTGGTCTGGCAGCTCGGCGGCTGGACGATGTACGGCGGTGCGTTCGCGGTGGGCGCCGCCACCGGGTTGCGCCTGTCTGCCATCGTCGCGCTGACCCTCATCGCCGGGCTGTCGACGACGGGTCCCGACCTCGTGCGGGCGACGGTGCAGCAGCTGCGCGTTCCCTACCGCATCGGGTACACGGCGCTGGCTGCGTTCCGCTTCGTGCCCAGATTCGGCCACGAGCTGGACGTCATCCGCCAGGCGCACCGCGTGCGCGGCGCCCACGGCGGCCGTGGCCCCTTCGCGGCTGCCGCGCGGTGGTTCGGGTACGTCGTCCCGCTCATGGCCGGCGCCATCCGTCATGCCGAACGCGTCGCCCTCGCGATGGACGCCCGCGCGTTCGGCGCGCACCCCGACCGCACCGAGCGACACATCGTGCCGTGGCGCGGGCGCGACACCGTCTTCGTCATCGCCTTCTGGGCGGTGTCGGCCATGCTCTTCGTCGCCTTCTTCCCCTGGGGCCTGTCGTGACGCCCGCCGTCCTCGACACCCCTGCCGTCCTCGACACCCCTGCCGTCCTCGACACCCCTGCCGTCCTCACCAAGGAGCACTGACATGGCACCGGTCCCCCGACTCGTCAAGCCCGACACCCAGGGCCTCGTGCACCTGCAGGTGCTGCGCACCGAGCGCCTCGCGCCGCACTGGCTGCGCGTCACGCTCGGCGGAGCAGAGATCGACAGGTTCCGCCCGATGGGCTACGACCAGTGGTTCCGGCTCTTCCTGCCCCTCGGCGGCGACGAGGGGCTGGAGCGCCTCCCCGCGAAGGCGAACAAGATGTTCGGGTACCTCAAGTACCTCCGCATCCCCGACGGCGTGCGACCGGTCATGCGCAACTACACGGTGCGGGCATACCGCCCCGCGACGGCCGACACGGGCGCCGAGATCGATGTCGACTTCGTGCTCCACGGCTCCGCCGCCGAGGGCACGGCCGGGCCGGCGTCGCGCTGGGCGGAGTCCTGCCATGCGGGCGAGAGCGTCGTGATCATCGACGAGGGCCTCACCTTCAACCCCGATCGCGGCACCGACAGGGTCGTGCTCGTCGCCGATGAGACCGGACTGCCCGCCGTCGCCGGCATCTGCGCCTCACTGCCCGCGCACGCGACGGGGCTCGCGATCGTCGAGGTGCCCTCGGCCGAGGACGCGCTGGAGTTTCCCCACCCCGTCGGGATCACGGTGCGCTGGATCGTGCGCGATCGCGATGCCACGCCGGGCACGCTCGCGTTGCAGGTGCTCCGCGACGCCGCCCTTCCGGACGCCGCCTTCCACGCGTACGTCGTGGGCGAGCAGGCCCTCGCGACCGAGGGCCGCCGTCACCTCGTCGGCGAGCGCGGCGTCTCGAAGGATCACGTGAGCTTCTGCGGCTACTGGCGCGTCGGCGTCGCATCACCCGCTCCGAAGTCTCAGCGCGTCACGGCGGAGGCCCACTCGTGAGCGGCACGGGCGGAACGACCGACGCCCGCACGACGCCCGCAGCTACGCCGACCCGGTCGAATCGGGGTCGCGTGACGACCGCCTACCTGCTGACCTGTGCGGCGATCGGCGTCGCCGGCGGCGTCATGCTCTGGGGCGCCGGCTGGATCTCGACGGTGCTGTTCGCCACCGTCCCGTTCATCTCGGTCGCGATCGCGGGGCTGTGGCTGCTGCCGGCGACCGTCGCACTGCGCCTGCTCGAACGTCCTTTGGCCGGCATCCTCGTCGGCGTCATCTCGGGGCTCGTGGTCTTCCCGTTCCTCGGTGCGGCCGTCTGGTGGGCGTTCTTCGCCGAGCTCGCGTTCCTCGTCGGCCTCTACCGCTCCTGGCGGACGTGGCAGTACTACGCCGGCGCCGTCTTCGTCGGCGTGGTCTATCCGATCTTCGCCGCGGCGTCGTTCAATCTGGCGGCCATGCACCCGTGGGCGCTGGTGACGTTCTTCGCGCTCACGATCGCCAGCTGCGTGGCGGGCGTCGCGCTGGGCATCCTCGTCGCCGACCGCCTGCGCAACGCCGGCGTCGCGAAGCTGGCGCGCCGCCGCCCGACGCTCGTCTGAGAAACCCGCCGCGACGACGGATGCCGCGACCCGCGCCCTCGCGAGAGGGCCGGGCCGCGGCATCCGTCGTTCAGGAGCGGTTCAGCGCCTGCCGACGATCTGGCGGCTCACGATGTCGCGCATGATCTCGTTCGTGCCACCGTAGATGCGGTGCACACGCGCGTCGAGGTAGGCGCGGGCGATCGGGTACTCGGTGATGTAGCCGTAGCCGCCGTGCAGCTGCACGCCGATGTCGAGCAGCTCCGCCTCGCGGTCGGTGGTCCAGAACTTGACCTTCGCGGCCTCTTCGGCGGTGAGCTTCTGGTCCTTGTAGAGCATCATCGCGCGGTCGACGTACGCCCACATCACGTCGACGGTGGTCGCCATGTCGGCGAGCTTGAAGCGGGAGTTCTGGAAGTCGGCGATGCGCTCGCCGAACGCCTCGCGGCTGAGCGTGTAGTCGCGGGTCCACACGAACGCGGCCTCGCCGGCGGCGGCCGCCGCGACGCCGATCGAGAGGCGCTCGAGAGGCAGGTTCATCATGAGCTGGATGAAGCCGAGGCCCTCCTTGCCGCCGATGAGGTTCGCTTCGGGCACGAACACGTCGGTGAACGACAGCTCGGCGGTGTCCCAGCCGTGGAAGCCCATCTTCTCGAGCTTCTTGCCGTGGTCGAAGCCCTCCATGCCGTCCTCGAGGATCAGCAGGCTGAATGCATCGGGGCGGTTGCCCTCGCCCGTCTTGACGAAGGTTACGACGATGTCGGCCGTCTTGCCCGACGAGATGAACGTCTTGGCGCCGTTGACGATGTAGCCGCCGTCGACCTTCTTGGCCGTGGTCTTGATGCCTCGGAGATCGGAGCCGGCACCCGGCTCGGTCATCGCGAGGGCGCCGAGGATCTCGCCGGTGGCCATGCCCGGCAGCCACTTCTCCTTCTGCTCCTGCGTGCCCATGTGCACGATGTACGGCACCGCGAGGTCGTCCTGGATCCCCAGGGCGCCTGCGAGCGAGCCCTGGCCGACGCCGATGGTCTCCTCGAGCACGATCGAGCGGAAGCGGTAGTCCTGCAGCATGCCGGCGCCGCCGAACTCCTCGGGCACCGACAGTCCGATGACGCCGGCCTCGCCGGCGGCGAGCATGGTGGCGCGGTCGATCTCGCCGTCGGCCTCCCACTGCTTGCGCTTCTCCTCGGACGCGTAGCGCTTGACGAACTCCTTGACGACGTCGCGGAACGCCTCGTGGTCCTCGTCGTAGATGTCGCGCTCCATGGTGCGCCTTCCTCTCGTCTGTGTTCTCGTCGCTGAGGTCGAGTCTTCGGAGATGGTTCCCCGGTTGGAATTGCATCTCACCGCATATGGTACTCAGTTTCAGTGGAGCGGATGCCGCAGCCGCGCGCCGCACCCCGTCGGGCGGGCGTGGGCGTCCGCGGCGCCGCGGCTGCGGCTTGCGGTGCGGGTGGCGGTCAGCCGAGATACGCCGGCGCCGGGTCGAGCGCGAAGAACTCCTCCAGCGACGTCCATCCGCCGGCGTGGTACGCCTTCGCGAGCTCCGGCCCGATGTAGCGAAGGTGCCAGGGCTCAGCGAGGTAGCCGGTCACCGGTGTGGCGCCCTCGACGTAGCGGACGATCCAGCCGTGCTCCCACGCGTGGTCGGCGATCCACTGTCCCTGGAGCGTCGCCGCGAGCTCGTCGAGCGTGCCGCAGGCGCCGGCACACGCGACGACGTCGGCGCCGAGGCCCAGCTGGTGCTCGCTGTAGCCGGGGCGAGCGCTCACCTGGTCGGCCCGCTCGCCTCGCTCTGCGAAGTGGCGCCCGTAGGTCTCCTGCTGGGTCTGGTACGACCGGAACCCGCTCTCGAGCGCGATCTCGCCGACCCCCGCCGAGCGCGCACCCGTGACCAGTGACGCGAGTGCGGCTGCCGCGTCCGAGCGCAGGGCGCCGCCCTCGACGTTGCGCACCCCGTCGGGCAGCACCAGTCCGCTCGGGCGGTAGTCGATCGGGCTCGTGGGCCGGATCTTGTCGACCACGGTCCAGATGCGCGCCGAGTCGCCCAGGTTCACGCAGGGCGCTCGGCCCTCGACAACCGCGGCACGGAAGGCCTCACCCCCGCCTGCAGCGAGGATCGCGGCCTCGTCGTCGCCCGCCTGCACCGCCGCCGCCACGTCGGGCAGCGCGCAGATGTCGGCGGCGGGCGGCGACTGCTCGACCTGCGGCACGGGAAGCTGGTCGACGTGCTGGGGCTCCACCGTCATCGACAGGGCGGCGTCGGAGCCGCTCGGAGAGACCGACGGCAGCATCATCGCGGTCATCGCGGCCGATCCGAGCAGCAGCGCGGCGCCTGTGGCGAGGCCGGCGACGACGACCAGCCTCCGGGTGAAGCGGCGGGGACGGGCGTGCTGCACCGGCAGTGCGTCTTCATGGACGGCGAGCAGCTCGGCGGCACGGGCCGCCCGGCGTTCGCTCGAGACCGGACGACGCTGCCGGGCGAGGCGGGTTCGCGAGCGCGGCGGCAGCGGCAAGACCTCGCGCGCTGCCGAGGCGCCTCGCGGCGACGTGTCCGCCGCCGCCGCGGTCGCGGCTGGGGGCGGGCGCAGGTCCGGCGGCAGGGCAGACGGCACCGCATCCGAGACCGACGTCGGCACGAACTCCTCGCTGGGCAGCTCGAAGGCCACGAACGCGTCGGCGGCCGGAGGGGTTTCAGCCGCCCGGGCACGCCGTTCGACCTCCTCGCGCATCGCTCGGGCGGCACGACGAGTCTCGGGGGCGGCTCGGGGGGTAGCGAGCCGGCCAGGCTCCGTCACGCCTGCCATTCTGGTCGCGGCGGCGCGATTTGGCCAGCGAGGCGGCGTCCCGGCCCTCGATGTTCTACTGGCGCCCAGCGTTGCCTTGACTTAAGTTCGAACCTTTGTTCTCATGGATTCATGCGATGGCAGGGGCAGGAACTCGGTGTGGCGGATGCCGCGGCCCTGCCCGGCCTCGAGCAGCTGAACGGTCTGGTGCGCTCTGTGTCCACTCCCGAGTTCGCCGGAGTCACGTTCCACGAGGTGCTCTGCAAGTCGGCGCTCAATCACGTGCCGAGCGCTTCGGCCATGCCTTTCGACTGGACCGTGAATCCCTACCGCGGCTGCAGTCATGCCTGCGTCTACTGCTTCGCCCGGGGGACCCACGAGTTCCTCGAACTCGACGCCGGGCGGGACTTCGACACCCAGGTCGTGGTCAAGGTGAACGTCGCGGAGGTGCTGCAGAAGGAGCTGCGGCGGGGCAGCTGGCAGCACGATCCCGTGATGCTCGGCACCAACACCGATCCGTACCAGCGCGCCGAGGGGCGGTACAAGCTGATGCCCGGGATCGTCTCGGCCCTCACCGAGTCGGGAACGCCGTTCTCGATCCTCACGAAGGGCACGCTGCTGCGGCGCGACCTGCCCATGCTGAAGGATGCCGCCGCCGACGTGCACGTCACACTCGCGATGTCGATCGCGGTGTTCGACGATGAGCTGCAGCACCTCATCGAACCCGGCACACCGAACGCCACCGCCCGGCTGGAGACCGTGCGGGCGGCGACCGAGGCGGGCTTCCGCGTCACCGTCTTCCTGATGCCGATCATCCCGCACCTCACCGATTCCATCGCCGCCATCGACCACGCGCTCACCCGCATCAAGGAGGCGGGCGCCGTCCGTGTCGTCTACGGCGCGCTGCACCTGCGCCCGGGCGCCAAGCAATGGTTCCTGCAGTGGCTCGCGGAGCGGCATCCCGAACTCATGTCGTCCTACCGAGGGCTGTACCCTGGCGCGACGACCACCGCGCCGAAGGCCTATCGCGCCTGGCTCGCCAAGCGCGTGCGCCCACTGCTTCGTGTGCACGGTCTCGACGGGAGCGCCGAAGACGAGAGTCCGCGCGGTGCACCGGTCTCCGGCCTGGCCGATCGCGCCGACACCCGCAGCGCCCCGCCGATCGTCACGACGTCGCGAGGACGCGCGGCGGCCGCCTTGCTGCGCGCAGCACCGACCCGCGCCACCTCGGGCGAAGTGGCGTCCGCTCGCCTGTTCTGATCCGACACCCCGGGCTTCGACGCGCTACTCCGCGACGGATGCCGAGATCAGTTCGTCGACTGCGGCTGCCGGCATGACCGCTGCCCTACGGGCACCATCGGGAGCGGACGACGTGCGGGCGGCGGACGGCACTTCCAGGTGCGTCAGCACGGCGTCGAGAACGTCATCCGCTGCGAGGATGCGATTGTGTCCGAGCCCGATCGTCGGGAGCAGACGGGCGCCGTGGTTCGCGGCCACGATGCGACCGGCCTCGGCGTACGGCACCATGCGGTCGCCTTCGTCGTGGATGACGAGGAGGGGCACCTCAGCAGGGAGGGGGCGCCGAACGCTCGACAGCCACGCGAAGGGATCGGGCTGTCCGGGGAAGTAGCGGCTCGCGAAGCGTTCGCGCATGCGTGCCGAAACCGCGTCCGAGTAGCGGAGCATGCCCTGGAACTGGCTCAGCAGCAGGTCGGCGTCGGCCGGGGCGGCGATGGTGACGACGCGTGCGGCATCCGTCCCTCCGGCGACTCCCACGAGTGTCGCGAGGCCGCCGAACGAGTGTCCGACCATCGCATCGAAGGCGCCGTACCGCTGCTGCAGTGCGGCGAAGACGTCGAGCCAATCGACCAGGTATGTGCGGCGGCCCGCGGACGAACCGTGGGCCGGAGCGTCGAACGCGACCACTCGGTAGCCCTCGGCGACGAGCTCGCGGACGAGCGGCGCGAACTGGCTCGCGCGGGCGTTCCAGCCGTGCGACAGCAGCACGGTGCGCGCGCCGCCGCCCCACTCGTAGGCGTCGACGTCGACGCCGCGCCGATCGACGCCGGCGATCCGCACGGTGCGGTGGCGGGCGCGCCACATCGTCGCCTCGTCGTCTGGGCGGACGGGCCGCGGCTTCGCCACGGAGCCGAACAGCGGCATCGCGAAGGCGGCTCCCCACCGCGGCGAGACGGCGCCGACGCCGCGGACGGTCGCTCCTGCGGCGGACAATGCGAGATTCATGATGCTCCGATCCGATGAATACGAACGATCGTACTTATGAATACGAACGATCGTACGGTAATCTGGTGTCATGGCACAAGCACCAGTTGATCGCCGTCGGCTCCGGGGCGATGAATCACGGCGCTCGGTGCTCGCCCACGCGGTCGACACCGCTACCGTCGACGGGCTCGACGGCCTGACGATCGGGCGACTCGCTGATGCCAGCGGGCACAGCAAGAGCGGCATCGCGACGCTTTTCGGCTCGAAGGAGCAGCTGCAGCTCGCCGTCGTCGCCGCCGCGCGAGAGGTGTTCATCGATCGGGTCGTCGCCCCGGCCCGCGCTCGCACGCCCCGCGGGCTCGTGCGCGTGTGTGCGCTGCTCTCCGACTGGCTGGCGTACTCGCGCGACCGCGTCTTCAGCGGCGGATGCTTCTTCGCCGCGACATCCGTCGAATTCGATGCCAGACCGGGCATCGTCCGCGATGCGATCGTCGCCGCGTCGGGCGACTGGGAGGACTACCTCACCGTGAGCATCGAGCACGCGATGGCGGCCGGCGAGCTCCCCCTGCTCGACGACGCGCGGCAGCTCACGTTCGAGATGGTGTCGTTCCTCGAGGCGGCGAACACCCGCTCGCTGCTCTACGCGAGCGCCGAGCCGTACCGCCGCGCCGAGGTCGCGCTGCGCGCGCGCCTCACCTCGCTCGGCGCCGATCCCGAACTCATCGCGTCCATCGGCGCCTGAGCCCGCCGTCCTCGGCGACAGCGTGTGCTCTCGCCGAAGCCACTCGATGCGAACCGCAGCAAGGTGTGCTCTCGGTGACTGCGTGCTCGCGATGACGCGGTGCGCCCGCCGAGCGAGCGAGACGAAGCGCCGGGCGCACGAGAGTCAGCGACCGGCGAGCTCCTCCAGCAGCTCGTCGCCGGGGCGCACGTCGTCGAACGGCGCCTCGATGTCGGCGCGCTCCAGCAGATCGGCGAGGCGGTCGCGACGGGCGCGCGTCACGAGCGTGACGACCGTGCCGGCGCGGCCGGCGCGGCCGGTGCGTCCCGAGCGGTGCAGGTACGTCTTGTACTCGTCGGGCGCGTCGGCCTGCACCACGAGATCGATGTCGTCGACGTGGATGCCGCGGGCAGCGACATCCGTCGCCACGAGCACGTCGATGCGGCCCGACGTGAGCTTCTCGAGGTTGCGGGTGCGGCGGGCCTGGTCGAGATCGCCGTGCAGCGCGAGCGCCCGGATGCCGGCCTCGTCGAACTGCTCGGCGAGCATCTCGGCGAACGCGCGCGTGCGTGTGAACACGAGCGTCTTGCCGTCGCGGTCCACGAGGGACCGCAGGATCTCCCGCTTGTCGCGGTGATCGACCACCAGCACCCGGTGGTCGATGGTGCCCGATCGCTGGGTCTCACCGGCCACCTCGTACACCGCAGGGTCGGTCAGGAACTCGCCGACCAGGGCCGACACCTCGCCGTCGAGCGTCGCCGAGAAGAGCAGCCGCTGGGCGTCCCGGGGCGTGCGGCGCATGATGCGCTGCACCGGCTCGAGGAACCCGAGCTCGCACATGTGGTCGGCCTCGTCGAGCGCCGCCACCCGCACCTGCGACAGATCAAGCGCGCGCGACTCCACGAGGTCCTCGATGCGGCCGGGTGTGCCGATGACGATATCGATCCCCTTCTTGAGCGCACCGAGCTGCCGCGCTTTGGGCACGCCGCCGTAGATCTGCGTCGTGAAGAGGCCGACGCTGCGCGCGATCGGCTGGATCGTCGCGTCGATCTGCAGCGCGAGCTCCCGCGTGGGCGCGAGGATCAGCGCGCGCGGGGGCCGGCCGAACTCGCGCCGCTGTCCTGCTTGCGACCGCAGGACGCTCTCCACGAGGGGCGCGCCGAAGGCGATGGTCTTGCCGGAGCCGGTGCGCCCGCGCGCGAGCACATCGCGTCCGTCGAGGATCGCGGGGATCGTCGCGGCCTGGATGGGGAACGGATGCTGCGCCCCGAGGTCGGCGATCGCCTTGACGATGTTCTGGCCGAGCCCGAGATCGCCGAACGTGGCGCCTCCCCCCTCGGTCGGCGCGATGGCATCGGCGTCGAGCTTCTCGTGCACGACGTCGCGACGCGCGGGCGCTTCGCCACCATGGGGAACTGTGTCCCGCCGCGGCGCCGGATCCCGGCGCGGACCGGAGTCACGCGCGGCCGCATCCCGGCGCGGCGCGGAGTCCCGCCGCGGGGCGGGCTCGCGTCCCGCCTCACGACGCGGAGCGCCGGAGTCCCGGCGCCCTGCGGAATCGGCGCGTGAAGCCGCGTCGTGCCCGGAGTCGCGGCGGCCGTCGCCGGCGCGATCGCGTCCCGGTGCCGAAGACCGCCCGCTCGTCGCCGGCCGCCCGCGGTCGCCATCCGATCGAGCCGGGCGGCCGCGGTCGTCGCGTGCGTGCGTGCGGATGGCCCGCGCTTCGTCTCGGCCCGCACGTTCCTGGGCGGTCCAGCGCCCCTTGGGGCGACCGCTGCCGGCGTCGGTCGAGGGCGCTTCGCCGCGGAAACCCCGGTGTCCGGCACTGCGGCTGCCGGGCTTGCCCGACGATGAGTCGCCCGGGCGGCGCTTCGCGTCCTGCCCGTCCCGCCCCTGGCTCGCGGCCCGATTCTTTGGGTTGTAGCGCGGGTCGTAGTTCTTCGCCGCGCGTCCGCCGCCGGGCTTCTTGTTCTTGGGCATCCGGCTCCTCCTGGGTGCGGACCGGTGGCTCCCACCCGCCCGCTGCAGCGCGGTGCGCGGGGACCGGCGTGTCCAGCGTACCCGCGGCCCGCCGACGATCCGGGGTCGAAACAAGACCTCGGCCAGCGCTTTCTCGGCTGATCGGGCTACTGTTTGACTCAGCGGTTCGCCGCTGAACTGGGGATTTGTCGTCAAAGCCGGCGGGCCTCGGTGTCGGGGTCTATTGGGGGATGTCCGGCATGGGGGCGCGTCGAACAGAACCGATCGTGAGTCGAATGTCTTCCGCGACCCTTTCCGACGTGACCAGCGGACCAGCCGCGCCGCCGCGTGCGACGGTGTCCACCGCCTCCACGGCGCGCCCGCGCGCCGTGACCCACCGCCCGGCAGCCACGGCGCCGCGACCCTCGCCCGGAGTGGTCACGGATGACGCCGACCCGCCGGGACCCGACGCCCCGCCTCTCGCGGCGACCCTCGTCGATCACACTCTCCTCGCGCACCGCATCGGTCGACTCGCGGTGCTCTCGCTCCCGGTGGGCGTCCTCCTCTCGGTGCTCACCAGCCACGATCCGACGTGGTGGCACCACCACTTCTCGCAGCTCGGCACCCACACCGACTTCTCCGGCCGAACGTTCAACACGGTCGCGATCTTCTCCGGCTTCTTCCTCGCTGCCTACGGCGTGTTCGTCGTCGTCGCGCTGCCCACCGGCATCCGTCGTCGCTCGGCGCGGGGCTTCCGCGGGTCGATCGTGTCAGCCGGCCTGCACCTCACCGGCGTCGGTCTCGTGCCCATCCCGGTGAGCCCGGTGATGCACGACCTCATCGCGACGGGACTGGGCATGTCGTTCCTCGCCACCGTCGCCACCGGCCTCACCATCCCCGGCCGCAGCCGCCGGTTCCGCCGCGCCACCGCGTTCTGCGTCGCGCTGCTCGCCGCCGGCATGGTCGTGCTGACCGCCGGATTCATCACGCTCGCTCTGTTCGAGCTCGTGGCGTTCGTCACGATGGGCGCCTGGCTGCTGACGCTCCCACGCACTCTGGCCCAGGCACCCGCAGCCGCTCGCCGGCGCGCCGCCGCGCGGGCCCCCCGAGAATGGATGCCATGGCAGAACCCGTGGCCCACCCCATCACCGTCGCGATCGAACGACGCATCGACCCGTCCCGCACCGCAGAAGCCACGAGCTGGATGCAAGCCGGCACTGATCTCGCCGCAGGCTTCGCCGGCTTCCTCGGCTCCGGCTGGGTACGCGCCGGCGAGGGCAGCGACCTCTGGTACATGCTCTATCGCTTCCGCGACATCCCGACCCTCGAAGCCTGGGAGGATTCGCCGCAGCGTTCGTGGTGGCTCGATTCCGGCCGGGCCTTCGCGAACGAGGTCAGGGTCGAGCGACGCACCGGCATCGAGGGCTGGTTCGATGCTCCGTTCGCGACCCACGTCGAGTCGCGGCATCCGGGTGTCGCCACGTCACCGGCCACCGGACCGGTCCAGCAGCCCATCCCGGCCGCCCCGCCTCGCTGGAAGCAGGCCGTCACGATCTGGCTCGGCTTCTTCCCCACGAATCTCCTCGCCTCGTGGCTCCTCGGGTTCGTTCCGGGATTCGCGGAGTGGCCGCTGATCGCGCGCGTGCTGCTCTCGACGGTGTTGCTCACCCCGGTGATGACGTACGCGGTCCTGCCGTGGGTGACACGGATGCTGCGGCCCTGGCTGCAGCGCGGCGCCTGAGCGGGCGTGGAGGCCGTCACCAGATCGTGTCGCGCCGAACGCCCCGCATGCCCGGCCGCGGTCGTACTCTGACCTCGTGAGCACCAGGAACACCCCGCCGCTGCTGCCCGACACGGCAGCGCCGACACCCGGCCGGCGCGCGGAGTCGCAGGCGGTCTACGCCGGTCTCGCGGCGGGCGCGATCGGCGCTGTCTACGGACTCCTCGTGGGCCTGTTCGCGCCGGATCTGCAGCTCGCCGGCCGAGCCGACTCGTTCGCAGTGTGGGCGGCGTGCGGGGCCGCGGTGGCCGCCGCCGCCGCATCGACGACCGAGTACTGGCGAGCGCGCAACCGTCCCGGACAGGAGTGGCGGCAGACCCTCCCATCGTGGAAGTTCATCGTCAACACCATCTCTGTGGTCATCGTCCATACGGCGCTCGCGTTCGTGGCGGTGTACGCGCTGTACCGCGTGCTAGCGATGGGCTTCATCGGCCTGCCGATCGTGACGTTCTGGGCGGTCGTGCTGATGGCGGTCACCCTCGGCATGACCACGTGGATCGTGTTCCTGTCGGTGTCGGCGATGACGACGCAGCGCATGTCGTCGCTGCTGCTCGCGTTCATCGCCATCGGCACGCTGACGGCCATGGTCACGACGCCCGACCCGAAGTGGTGGACGGTCCACTTCAGCCATCTCGGAACCTTCGAGGACGACCTGTCGAGCTGGGTGTTCAACGGCACCCTGATCGCGGCGGGCCTGCTCGTGACGACCTTCGCCGTCTACATCGCCAACGACATGCGCGCCCTCGCCGCTGCGGGCGTGCTCGAGAACCCGCGCGGACCGCGGATCGTCCCCGTGCTCTTCGCCATCATGGGGATCATGCTCGCGTGCGTCGGCGTGTTCCCCGTCGACGTGAACCTCGCGCTGCACAACCTCTCGGCATCCGGCATGGCGGCGATGTTCCTCGTCCTCCTCATCGGCGGACCGAACTTCCTCCGCGGGATGCCGCGCACCTACTTCGTTGCTTCGTGGGCGTTCCTCGCGGCCATGGTGGCGTCGGTGATCCTCTTCATCCCCGCGGTCGGCTACTTCTCGCTCACCGCGTTCGAGATCATCGTGTTCGCGCTGATCTTCGGGTGGATCGCGGTCTTCATCCGCTTCCTCGGCGTCGCCGGCCGGCGGGACTGACCCCGGGAACCGACCGCGCGAACTGCGGCGCGCAAACCTCCGCACTTCCCTGACGCGGTCGCGGGTGCGAGCGCGGCGCCCTGCCGCGACGCTCCGCCGTTTGTCAACCGGGATCCGTGCGCCCGCGGGTCGACGTACCTTGCCCCTGACGAGGAAGGGAGCATCCGATGAACCGCAACGCAGAAGAGCCGCAGACGGACGACGAGGGCACCCCCAAGCCGGGCGGCCTCGGACGCGACGGGACGATCCCCGACGCGCCCGACGGGGTCGCGGCGGGGCACACGGGCGTGCCGTCGACGTTCGAGCCCGAAGAGGACGAGAAGGCTGACGGCTGAACGAGCTCAGCCGCGAAGGAGAGTGTGATGACCGACAGCTTCGTTCCGCGCCTGTCGCCGGAAGACGGCAATCCCGCGAGCGATCTCAAGACCGATGTGATCAAGGATGTCGAACGCGAGCACACCATCACCGGCGACTTCGTCGGGCCGCGCAGCGACGAGATCCCCGACGAGGAGTCGGACGAGGGCGAGCCGTGATCCGCTGACCGCGGGCTGTGCATCTTCTGACTGAACGATCACGATTCCGTCTCGACGGGCCGTCCGACGTGCTGCGCGCGCACACTGAGGTGCATGTGGTGGAGGTTTCTCAGAGCGGTCAAGCGTCGCGAACACCGTGTCGCGCCGACGACATGGGTCGTTGCGATCGCCGCCGTCGTGTACACGTTCGCGCCGATCGACCTGATCCCCGAGCTGCTGCTGGGCCCCCTGGGTTTCGCCGACGACCTCGGCATCTGGGGCATCTTCGCCGTGCTCTTCGCCCGCGAGCAGCACCGGTGGCAGTCCGCTCTCCCGTCGCACTAGTCTGCGGCGGGCCGCAGAACCACTGAACGCGGCGCGAGCGCGAAAGGTACGGCTCTCACCGCAGTGCCGCGGCCATCGGCCGGTGTACACGGTGCTGAGTAGCATGCAACGCATGGCCATCAGACTCGAAAATGTCGGCATCGCCGTGCGCGACCTCGATGCGACCATCGCCTTCTTCACCGACCTCGGTCTCACGGTCGTCGGCCGCGACACGGTCAGCGGCGAATGGGCCGACACCGCCGTCGGCCTCGACGGGAACCACGCCAGGATCGCGGTGCTCCAGACGCCCGACGGCCACGGGCAGCTCGAGCTCTTCGAGTACATCCACCCCGATGCCATCGAGACGGAGCCCACGCTCCCCAACGAGATCGGCATGCACCGGGTGGCCTTCTCCGTCGACGACATCGACGAGGCGCTGGCGATCGCCGCGCGACACGGCTGCCATCCGCTGCGCGGCGTAGCCACCTACCAGGACGTCTACAAGCTCACCTATCTCCGCGGCCCGAGCGGCATCCTGGTGATGTTCGCCCAGGAGCTGAAGAAGGACTGACGTCGTCGGGTATCCGATCGTCAGGCGGCGCTGAGTCGGCTGCGGCCCGACCACAGCGACCGAACGGGACCGGATGCCGCTCCTCGCGGCCGGCCCGCGCTCCCAGACCCTCCCGGTGCCGCCTGAGCGGCGCCGGGAGGGGACGCAGGACCGTCCTCGTCAGAGTCGTGCGAGGCCCGCGTCAGGCGTCGTGGCGGCGGTCGCCGTCCTCGCCATCGCGGTCGGAAGCGGGCTCCTCGTTCGTCTCGGAGCCCTCGATGTGTCCCGGGTGGACCTCGGCGTCGGCGTCGGCCTCGGCGTCGGCGTCGGCTTCGGCGTCGGCGTCGGCTTCGAACGAGGCGTCGGGGCGAGCCTCGCCGTCGTCGGAGATGTCACCCGGCACGGGTCCCGGCTCCTCGGACGGACCGGTCTCGTCCGCGACGGGCACCGATTCGGGCTCGTGCGTGTCGGCCGCGCTCTCGGCCCGGTCGAGGGACCCCGGCTCGGACTCGACCTCCGAACCGGTCGAGACGTCGGCCTGCGGCGCGTCCGTCACGGTCTCGGGCTGCTCGGCGGACTCGGTGTCGAACTCGCTGCCGCCGAGGCTCGCGCCTTCATCGTCAGCCTCTGCGAGCCCAGCCGGCGCGGCGACGGCCGCTGCCGCATCGGCGTCGGTCTCGGTCGTGTCATCGCTCGGCACCTCAGGCTCACCCGGCTGAGCGGCGTCGGGCTCGACAGCATGCTCCGAGGACGCTGCTGCGAGCGCCTCCGGCTCGGTGACGGGTGCGTCCTCGGCGGCATCCGGCCCGCCGGCTTCCGCGGCCTCGTGCGCCTCGGCGACGACCCCGTCATCGAAGGGCTGGTCCGTCGGCACGGCATCGATGACGGTCACGTCCGAGTCGGCCGGCGAGTCGGCATCGGCGGACGCCGGAGCGTGCTCCTCGGAGTCCGCGGGCACGGCGTCGACGACCGCGGGTGCGGGCGCAGAGTCCGAGACCTCGACGTCGGGCCCCTCCTCGATCACCGGCACGGCGACCTCCGTCACTGCACCGCGCTCGCGCTGGCGACGCTGGCGGCGGGTCTCGAGGGCGGCGGCGCCGGCCGCGACACCCGCCGCACCGACGACACCGGCACTAGCCGCACCGGCACCTGCGGCACCGGCCCCTGCCTCGCCTGCTCCCGCCGCGCCGAGTCCGGCACCGGCACCCGCGCCGACGCCGACGAGCTCGCGCTCGGCCTCGGCATCCGCCCCGCCGTTCGGACCCTCGCCCTCGGGAGCCGTCCCGCCGTCACCACCGCCGTCGCCGTCGGTGCCGCGGCGACGCGCTGCGCGCCGCTCCTTCGCACCCTCGACGAGGTTGTACAGCGTCGGGAGCACGAGCAGCGTCAGCACGGTCGACGACACCAGGCCGCCGATCACGACGATCGCGAGCGGCTGCGAGATGAAGCCGCCCTGTCCGGTGATGCCGAGTGCCATCGGCGTGAGGGCGAAGATCGTGGCGAGCGCCGTCATGAGGATCGGGCGCAGACGTCGCGAGCCACCGGCCACGGTCGCGTCATGCGCCGTGAGGCCCTTCTCGCGGTACTGGTTCACGAGGTCCACGAGCACGATGGCGTTCGTCACCACGATGCCGATGAGCATCAGCACGCCGATGAGCGAGGCGACGCCGAGCGGCACACCCGTGATGATCTGCAGCAGGATGGCACCCGTCGCCGCGAACGGCACCGAGACGAGCAGCAGCAGCGGCTGCCGCAGCGACTTGAACGTCGCGACCATCACGATGTACACGATGAGGATCGCGGCGAGCAGAGCGAGGCCGAGCTGCGAGAACGCATCCTGCTGCTGCGTCACGACGCCGCCGAGTGTCGCGTCGGCCGACGCGGGCAGGTCGGCGTCGGCCAGAGCGGTCGTCACCGAGGCGGATGCGGTCGCGAGGTCGTCGGTCGAAGGGGTCACCGTGACGGTCGACGTGCGCTTGCCCGCCTCGGTCGTGATCGACGTCGGGCCCTCACTGTCCTCGACCGTCGCGACCTCTTCGAGCGCGATGGGGCCGGTGGCACTCGGCACCTGCAGCTGACGCAGCTCGTCGAGTGACGCCGGCGTCTCGGATGCCGCGAGGAAGACCGTCAGCGACGTGTCGTCGATCTCGACCGTGCCGATCGACTGCGGCTGCATCGTGTTCGACACCAGCGCGCCGACCGCGACCTCCGAAAGGCCGAGCTGGGCGGCCTTGTCGCGGTCGACCGTCACGGCGATGTAGGGCAGCGACGCCGCGAGGTTGCTCGTGACCTGGCCGACGCCCTCCTGGCCGTCGACGGCCGCGATGACGGCATCCGTCGCGGTCTGGAGCGTGTCGGAGTCGGGAGCCGTGACGTCGATCGCGATGTCGGTCGAGCCGAAGCCGCCGCCGCCGGCGGCGACCGCGATCTCACCGGCGTCGTCGAGGTCGGCGACTGCGGCCTGGACCTCTTCGCGGAGCGCCACCTGGTCGACATCCGGGTCGGTGGTGATCGAGTAGGTGATGCCGCTGCCGCCGCCCGAGAACGCGTCGCGCAGGGCGGAGCCGCTCGAGCCGATCGACACCTGCACCGTCTCGATGCCGTCGATGCCGAGCAGCACCTCCTCCACCTGCTCTGCGGCGGCGCTCTCCGCCTCGAGCGATGGCGCGGCGCCGATGTCCTGCGTCATGGTGAAGGTGTTCTGACCCGAGTCGCCCAGGAAGTTCGTCTTCATGAAGGGAGCGGCGGCGATCGTGCCGACCAGCACCAGCACGGCGAGCGCGAGCGTCACCCACGAGTGCTTGAGCGTCCAGCGCAGGATCGGCAGATACGCCTTCTGCAGGCGGCTCGGAGGTGCGGACGGGTCCTCGGGGTCGATCGCAGCGCCCTCGGCGTCCAGGATCTGCTTCCCCGGCTTCAGGAACCAGTAGGCGAGCACCGGCACGATCGTCAGTGCGACGAACAGCGACGCGGTCATGGCGATCGTGACCGTCATCGCGAACGGACGGAAGAGCTCGCCCGTGACGTCTCCGACGAACGCGATCGGCAGGAACACCGCGACGGTGACGATCGTCGACGCCGTGATGGCCGAGGCCACCTCGCGCACGCCGCGCAGGATGGCGGTCGTCTTGCCGGCGTCGCCGACGTAGTGCCTCTTGATGTTCTCGATCACGACGATGGAGTCGTCGACCACGCGCCCGATCGCGATCGTGATCGCACCGAGCGTCAGGATGTTCAGCGAGTACCCGAAGGCCTGGAGGCCGATGAAGGTGATGAGCAGGCTCGTCGGGATCGAGATCGCGGCGACGAGGGTCGAGCGCACCGAGAGCAGGAAGACGAAGATCACCAAGACCGCGAAGACGAGGCCGAGCAGACCCTCTTTCGCAAGCGTGTCGATCGACTCCTGGATGTAGGGGGCCTGGTCGAAGACGACCGTGAACTCGGCGCCGTCGAGCGATTCCTCGAGGTCGGGAAGGATCGCGAGCACGCCGCGCGACACGTCGACGGTGTTGGCCGAGGGGAGCTTCGTGACCGCGATCGTCAGGGCCGGCTCGCCGTTCACGCGCGAGACCGTGGTGACGGGGTCGGCCTCCTCGACGACGGTCGCGACATCCGCGATGGTCTTCTGGCCGCTCTGGAACTGGTCGGCCGTCGAGGGCACGAGGGGCAGCGCCGCGATCTCGTCGACCGACGCGATCTTCGAGCCGGTCTGCACCGTGAGCGTCTCGTCGTTCTCGGTGATCTCGCCGCCGGGGAACAGCACGCCGTTCTGCTCCAGCGCATCGGTGATCGCCTGCTGCGTGTAACCGGACGCGGAGAGCTCCGCCTGGTCGGGCGTGATCGTGACGCGCTGGCCGACGCCGCCGACGATCTGGGCCGCGTTGACGCCCCCCACATCCTCCAGATCGGGCACGACGGATGCCTCGAGCTGGGCCTGGACCGTCGCCTCGTCGTCGTAGCCGGTCACCGCCAGCTGGATCACCGGGAAGTCGTCGATGCTCGCCGAGATGACGTTCGGATCGACCCCTTCGGGCAGCTGGCTCTTGATGCGGTTGATCGCCTGCGTCATCTTCTGCTCGGCGGTCGCGAGGTCGGTGCCGTAGGTGAAGGACGCCTGCACGATCGAGGCGTTGGTCGTGCTCGTCGCGCTCGACGACTCGAGCCCGGGGACGCCCTGGATGGCGGTCTCGATGGGCACCGATACGTCGTTGCTCACGACCTCGGGCGACGCACCGGGGTAGGTGGAGACGACGACGAGTGCGGGGAACTCGATCGAGGGGATGAGCTCTTGCTTGAGGTTCGTGAGCGCGAGTCCGCCGAAGATGGCGGCGACGATCGTGATCAGAGCGATCAGAGCGCGGTTCTTGAGACTCAGGACGGCGAGGTTCGACACACGGAGGCCTTCGCTGGTGTGGTGGTGCAAGGGATGCGGGAGCCCGCACGATACGGAGATGTATCGGTTGTCAGTATTTCATGCGGTTCTCATATGAAATTCCTGAACCGGCCTGCGCTCAGGCCGCCGCGATGCCCCCGCCGAGCAGGAGTCCGAAGCCCGCGGCGAGCAGGGCGAGCACGAGCGTGCCGAACAGGTTGAGGGCAGCATCCCGTCGGCGCTTCCGCTGGGCGAGCAGCACCGTCTCGACCGACACCGTGCTGAAGGTCGTGTACCCGCCGAGCAGGCCGAGCCCGAGCACCAGCGAAAGCTCGGGGGCGATGGCGGCGCCGAGCCCGGTGAGCACCCCGAGGGCGAACGACCCCGAGACGTTCACCACGAGGATGCCCCACGGGAACCGCATGCCGCCCGCCGGCGTGAGCAGCCGGTCGACGAGGTAGCGGAGTCCGGCGCCCACGCCGCCGGCGAGCGCGGCGACCAGCAGCCAGGGGCTCACTCGGCGTCCTCGGGGAGCTCGATCCGGCCCGGCCGGTCCGCGATCCGGCGTCCGAGGAAGAGTCCGGCGAGGGCTCCCCCGACACCTGCGACGACGGATGCCGCGGCCAGCCCCGCTGCGAGCAACGGCGTCGTGATCCACAGCGCCGTGGCGACCGCGAACGCGCTGTAGGTCGTGAAGCCGCCCATGATCCCCGTGCCGAGGAAAGCGCGGGTGAGGGGACGGCGGTCGTCGAGCCAGCCGACGACGATCCCCAGGATCAGGGATCCGGCGACGTTGATGCCGAGCGTCACCCACGGCACCGCCGCGGGATCGTCGACGGGCGCGACGACGAGCGCACGCGCGAAGACGCCGATCACCCCACCGGCCACGGTGACCCCGAGCACGCGCGGGTCGACGGGCTGCGGCATCCCCTCACGCTACTCCGGCGCCCAAGGTCGCTGAGCGTGTCGAACGGCGCCTCGACAGGCTCAGCGGCCGGGGCGCAGCAGGCCGCGGATGGCGGACTCGGGGGTGATCGACAGGTCGAGCAGGTGCCCGTCGCGATACCGGGCGAACACGCGGGGGTCGATGTACGAGCCCCGCGCGACCGCCGGTGTGTTGCCGAGCGCCTCGGCCGTCGCCCGCACAGCGAGCGTCTCGGCCCGCTTGAGGTCGGTCTTCGTGTCGACGGTGCCGATGCGCGCCAGCGCGTCGGCCGCGAGGATGGTGCCGCGCAGGGTGCGGAAGTCCTTGGCCGTGAACCGTCCTCCGGTCAGCGAGCGCACGTACGCGTTGACCTCGGCCGGCGTGAGCGGCACCCGGCGTCCGCCGCGCTGCCACGCGAGCAACGGCGAGCGGGAGCGCCCCGCGGCCAGCAGCTCGATGGCGGGGGCGAGGTCGGCGTCGTCGATCTCGAGCAGCTGCCGCTTGCCGCTCTTGCCGGGGAACGACAGCGACACGACGGATGCCTCCACCGAGGCGTCGCGCCGCTGCAGCGTCGTGAGACCGCGGCTGCCGTGGGCAGCGAGGTAGCGCTCGGATCCGATGCGGGGTGCCGCGTCGTCCAGGAGCCGGAAGGCGACCGCCAGCACTCGCTCGCGATCGAGCGCGTCGCGCCGCAGCGAGGTGGTGACCCGCGCTCGCGCGCGCGGCAGCGCCTCGGCGAGGGCCAGTGCCCGGGCGAACTTGCCGCGGTCGCGGCCCGCCGTCCAGTTCGGGTGGTAGACGTACTGCCGGCGGCCGGCGTCATCGACGCCGACCGCTTGGATGTGCCCGTCGGGCTGGGCGCTGATCCAGACGTCCTGCCACGCGGGCGGAATCACCAGGGCCTGGATGCGGGCGAGATGCCGAGGTGCCGGAGCGCGGCCCTTCGCGTCGACGTAGCGGAAACCGGATCCCGCGCGCAGCCGGCGAAAGCCCGGATCCTCGTAGGGCCGCGAGCGGACGAGTTTCGCCATCAGATCACGCTACCCGGGTCGCCGGTCCCGCCGGAGGGTCCTCCGACCCGCTCGGCGACGGGACCGGCGACCACGTCAGTGGTTGCGGATCATCGAGATGAGCTCGGACTTCTTCTTCCCCGAGTAGCCCTTGAGACCCAGCTCCTTGGCGCGCTTGCGCAGCTCGGGCACGGTGCGCTCGTCGTAGTCCTTCGCGTTCGCACCGCGCCGACCGACCGTCTTGCGGCCCTGGCTGGCCGCCGCGTTCGAGATGCGGGCGGCCTTCTCCTTCGAGGCGCCCTGGTCGCGGAGCTCCTCGTACATGTCGCGGTCCTTGAGATTCGACCCGCGTCCTCCTGGCATGGTTTCCTCCTTCGGTCACCGCCCCGTGGGCGGATGTCACAGGCCCTTGCCCCCGGTGACAGGCAGGATCGCGCCCGACGTGTACGTCGCGTCGTCGCTCGCCAGGTACACGTAGGCACCGGCGAGCTCGGCGGGCTGTCCCGCCCTGCCCAGGGGCGTGTCTTGACCGAACGACTCGAGGCGCTCGGCATCCCAGCCCGTGGCCGGGATGAGGGGTGTCCAGATGGGTCCCGGGGCGACGCCGTTCACACGGATGCCCTTCGGGCCCAGCTCCTGGGCGAGCGCCTTGATTAAGGCGACCTGCGCGGCCTTGGTCATCGCGTAGTCGATCAGCCCCGGCGAGGGGTTGAACGCCTGGATCGAGGTCGTCACGATGATCGACGAGCCGGGCTCGAGGTGCGGCACCGCCGCGCGCACGGTGAACATCTGCGCATACAGGTTCGTGCGGAACACCCGGTCCCACTCGGCGGTCTCCATCTTCTCGATGCCCTCGCGGTCCTTCTGGTACGCGGCGTTGAGCACGAGCACGTCGAGGCCCCCGAACTCGCCGACGGCACGATCGACGATGTCGGCGCAGAAGTCCTCTTCGCGCAGGTCGCCCGAGATCGGCAACGCGCGAGAACCGGCCTCGGTGACCCAGCGGGCGGTCTCGTCGGCGTCTTCCTGCTCCTCGGGGAGGTAGGTCAGCGCCACGTCGGCACCCTCACGCGCGAACGCGATGGCCACCGCCCGCCCGATCCCGGAATCGCCCCCCGTGATGAGGGCCCGGCGCTCGGCGAGGCGCTGCGAGCCCCGGTACGAGCGTTCGCCGTGGTCCGGTTCGGGGTTCGTCTCGTTCGTCAGCCCGGGCTGCTCCTGCTCCTGCGGAGGAAAGGAGCCGTCGTGATGGGCGGTCGTCGGATCAGTGGGCGGGGATGTGCTCATAACGGCGAAAATACGGGCGTGCGCGGATGCTCTCACGGGGCTTGACATCCTCGCCGCCCCGCCTTACCCGGCGTGGCGGCTCCCCACGTATCACCGGAAAAGCAACGCCGTCAACCCCCTGGGGGCCGCGACGCTGTGATGCCACTGTCGGTTCATGCCCACGAGGCATGCGATGCATCCCGTGCATCGACAGAGCAGAAGGAGAACGTCCCATGAACCTCGCCCTGATCATCATCATCGTCGTCGCGATCATCCTTGCGATCGTCGGCGGCCTCAACTCCGCACTGAGCTGGCTGCTGTGGGTGGCCATCATCGTCGGAGTCATCGCGCTGATCGCATTCCTGTTCAGAGTGATCAGCGGGAACCGCAACACCTGATCTGCACCCCAGATGTGAAGACAGCGGATGCCGCGGCCGGAGTGGGCCGCGGCATCCGTCTGTCTTCTGGGGCCCTCCGCCGACCTAGAGCTGAGCCTCCGCGTACACGCGGAGCGCGTCGCGGACGAACTCGGCGCCGCGGGTGCCACCCTCGCTCGTGGCGTAGTTGGCGCCGAAGCGCGGGTCCGCCACGTACATCTCGCCGAGACCGAGCACGTACCCCTTGACGTCTCCCCCGCCGGAGCCGGCCGCAGCGGCCGGCGTTCCCGGGATCCCGGTCAGCCATTCGACGTGGCGCTTCGCCAGCGCCTGAGCCGCGTCGCTGTCGGGAGCGATCCCGGCCTCCGCGGCCGCGATCCAATCCCGGCCGAGGTCGGCCGCGCGCTGCTGCCACGCGGCCTTCTCGTCGGCGCTCATCGAGCGCCACCAGCGGTCGCTGTCGGCGTAGGCCTTCTTTCCCCAGCGCTGCTCGACCTCGTCCTTGTACTGCGTGTGGTCGAAGCCATCGAACATGTCCTCTGCCATCAGTCCTTCACCTCCTTTCAGTGCATCGATGGTGTTCTGCACCGACGCGATCTGTCGCGCCAGCCGATCCTGCTCCTGCCGGAGCCATGCCAGATGAGCCTCGAGAGCCGACTCCTCACCGCTTTCCCGCTCGAGCACGTCGGCGATCTGGGGCAGACCGAGCCCCAATTCGCGCAGCAGCAGGATCCGCTGCAGCCGTACGAGCGCCGTGCGGTCGTAATACCGGTAGCCGTTGTGGCCCATGCTCGACGGTGGCAGCAGCCCGATGTCGTCGTAGTGGCGGAGCGTCCGGCTGGTGGTACCCGCCAGCTTTGCGATCTGCTGGATCGACCATTCCTGCTCGTCCATGTCACCCTCCTCTCGTGGTTCGCTCACCACGCTAAAGGTTGACGTAGCGGCAAGGTCAAACCTGAAAATTCACTCAATGCTTGACGTAGTCGCGATATATCGTGTTAGTCTCCAGATACGCGATATATCGCGACATGGATCACCCCCAGAGATACGCAGGAGAAACAGTCATGACCCTGGAGAAGTGGATCATCCACCCGGGCGAGACGCGCGTCATCGACATCTTGACCGTGCGCACGCTCAAGATCGGACTCGTCGGCGGACAGATCGACGTGATCGCCCACGACGAGCCCGGCATCCGCATCGAAGTGCACGACGTCACCGTCAAGGACCTCCGCATCGAGGTCGCCGAGGATCACGTCGAGATCGACCACCCGCAGCTGCGCTGGGACAACTTCCTCGAGGTGTTCCGCAACTTCGGAGCCGGCGGACCCAAGGCAGAGATCAGCGTCGCCGTTCCCCGCGATGTCGCTCTGACCCTCGGAGTCGTCAGCGCCAGCGCGCTCGTCTCGGGCCTGCGCGGCGACGCGTCACTGAACACCGTCTCGGGCGACATCATCGTCGACGGCCTCACCGGCGACCTGTCGGTCAACGCGGTGTCGGGCGACGTGCAGGTGCGAGAGCTCGTCGGCGCGCTGAACGCCAACAGCGTCTCGGGCGACGTCGCCGCGACGGGCACCTTGCGCAAGGCCACCATCGACACCGTGTCGGGCGCCGTGCTGGTCGACTCGACCGGCGACATCCTCTCGGTCGGCGTCAACACCGTGAGCGGCAGCGCGACCGTGCGGCTGGATGAGGGATACCCGGCCAACTACGTCATGCGCAGCGTGAGCGGCCGCGTCCAGGTCGACGGCGTCGTGCGCCGCGGCAACGGCACGGGCCCGACCACGAACTACGCCGGCTCGGTCGGCGAGCTGAGCGGCAGCTTCGCCGACGTCCGCGCACACAGCGTGTCGGGCGACATCACGGTGCTGCGTCGCGCTGCCACCCCCGCACCGGATGCCGCGCCGGCAGCTCCCGAGCAGGCGACCACGTCGTCGCCGACCGCCGCCTCCGGCGAGGCCGCCGGCGACGAGTCGACGGCGCGTGAAGCGGCGGCCGGCTTCGACCGAGGAGAAGTGTGATGACTCCGGTCTTCTCGCACGGCGACCTGCGCCTGTACCTGCTGAACCTGCTCGATGAAGGGCCGCGCCACGGCTACGACATCATGCAGGCCCTGTCGGACCGCACCGGGGGCACCTACACCCCCAGCGCCGGCACCATCTATCCGCGTCTGGCGAAGCTCGAAGAGGAGGGGCTCGTGACCAAGTCCGTCGAAGGCCGCAAGACCGTGTACGCCATCACCGAGGCGGGTCACGCCGAGGTGCAGTCGCGCGCGGGCGACCTCGAGGGCATCGAGGCCGGGCTGGCCGACTCGGTGCGCCTCATCGCCGACGAGGTGCGCGGAAGCGTCCGCGAGGCGATGAAGAGCCTGCGCGCCGACCTGGCTGCGGCCTCTCGCGAGGAGCGCAAGACGACGCCGCAGCCGTCCCGCGAGGACGACCCGCGCGTGCGCAGCCGCGAGCAGATGCAGCGGCTCGACGCCGTGGTGAACGAGTTCCGCGCGAACGTCCGCGGCGACGTCCGCGTGCACGTCGCTCGGGGCGGCGAGCTCGCCGCCTCTCTCGTCGACCAGGTCGCGAGCGAACTCGACCGCGTCGCCCGCGACATCACGCGCACGCTGCGGGGCTGACCCGCGGCGCCCTGCTTCCGCAGTCTCCTCTCGGAAGCACGAAGGGTGGTCTCGCCGTCGGCGGGACCACCCTTCTGCGTCGTCCGGCTGCCTGCTCAGGCGGGCCAGATCTCCTCGTCGTCGGGCACGGGCTCCCCGAGCGGCACGATCAGGATCGAGCGGTGCTGCCGGTGCGCCAGGCGCACCCCGACCGAGCCGGTGAAGAACTCGCGGACCGACTCTCCGAACCCGCGTTTGCGCGTGCCGACGACGATCAGCCGGGCGTCGATCTGGTCGGCGAAGTGCTTGATCGCCATCGCGGGGTCGCCGACCAGCTGGCGGACGGTCCACTGCGGCCCGGCATCGCCGAGGACGGATGCCGCGGCATCCTGCACCTTCGCCAGCTCGCCCTCGCCCGCTGCGATGTTGATGTCGATGGGCGCGGAGTGGACGTACCCGTCGGGGTCTTCGTACGTGACGAAGCGCGTCACGTCGACGTGGACCACCACGAGCGGCGCCTGGAACAGCTTCGCGTAGCGAGCCCCCTCCTTCAGGACGCGGGGCGATTGGTCGGGGATCACACCGACGATCACAGCGCCGCGGAGGCTCTCATCAGTCGTCGCGTCGCCTTCGGGCTCGGATGCCTCATCGGTCATATGTCCGCACTCCTCCTACGCCGGTGGGGCCGCAGCCGCCGGGTTACCGGGGCTCCGTGTTATCCTGAATGCTACTCTTACCGGTTCGAAGCCGGATTCGTGAATGCCCGGGTTTGCGCGGCCCAGAGCCCGCAGAATAGCCCGCGACCTTAAATGAGGGGGTCTCGCATGGGGCGTGGCCGTCAGAAGGCGAAGCACACCAAGATCGCCCGTGAGCTGAAGTACGACACGTACAACGTGAACTACTCGGCACTCGAGCGCGAGCTCGGCCACCATGAGGACGAGTTCGTCGACAAGTGGGCCGACCAGTACAACGACGAGGACGAGGACGAGACCTCGCCCGTCTCGTCCTCGCAGGCGTAACGGCTCGCGCGGCGGTCACCGCTCCGGTGGCCTGACCGCTCGAGGTATTTGCTGCGCGCTCACCGTCGCGGTTCGTGCGTGTGCGGTTCTTGCCGTGCACTCAGTGCACACGGCGCCCTGCACCATCCGCGACCTCGCACGGCGAGCCGTCGTTCTCCGTGATCGCGCGGCGAGCCCGTGCGGGGCGCGTGCGGCTCAGGACGATCGCACCGCCACGGGATGCCTCACCAGGCGCCGTGTCGGCGCTCCCAGTCATCCTCGACGGTGTGCGGCTGCGCCGCGACGACGCCGGCGGGGATCGCTGCGGCGACCACGGCGGCGAGCACGATGAGCGGCGCCGTCCACGAGTCGGTCGCATCGTGGAGGAGCCCGATGCCGACGGGAAAGAGCGCCGCGATCGCGTAGCCGCCGCTCTGCACGAAGCCGCTGAGCGCCACCGCGCCCTCATGCGTGCGGGTGCGCAGGCCCAGGAGCACCAGGATCATCGGGAACAGCAGCGGCGCGAGGCCGAAGAGCGCGACCCACAGCCACGGGGCGACGGTCGGGACGAAGAGCAGGCCCGCGATGCCGGCGAGGCCCGTCCCGACGGCGACGCCGAACAGCACGCGCGTGGCGTGGGCCCGGGTCACCAGCAGGGGCACGGCCAGCGACGCGGGCAGGCCCATGAACCCGAACAGCGCCAGCAGCACGCCCGCCACGGCCGGTGTGACACCCGCGATTTCGACGAGGATGGTCGGCAGCCACGCGAACGCCGTGTAGGCGAGGGTGCTCGACACGGCGAAGCCCACGAGCAGCGCCCACGCGATCGGCAGCCGCCACATGCGTCCGAAGGCGCGCGGACTCGGCTGCTCGATGTCGTCGTCCGAGGCCGCTGCCGCACGGGTCCTCTCGGCGGCGGCGTGCCGTATGGCCAGGCCGATCCAGGGCACCGTGGCTACGAGCGCGAAGACGGCCCAGAGCCCCAGCGAGACGTGCCAGTCCGCGGCATCCGCGACCGGCACCGCCACGAGGGGCGGCAGGAAGGTCGCGAGCGCCATCGTCGTCGAGAAGACGGTCGTCATCAGACCGACGCGGTCGGGGAAGTACCGCTTCACGAGCGGCGGCAGCAGGATGTTGCCCACGCCGACGGCGGCGAAGATCAGCGCCGTGCCGGCGAGCAGCAGTCCGGCGCCCGGTGCGAGGCTGCGGACGATCAGTCCGATCGCCACGACGACCATCGCCGCGACCGCCAGCCGTTCGAGCCCGAACCGCCGTTCCAGAGCCGGGGTGAGGAGGCCGAACACGGCGTAGCAGACCGGCGGAGCGGTGCCGATGAGGCCGATCACCGCGGCCGGAACGTCGAAGTCGACCGCGATGTGGTCGTACAGGGGCGACAGCGACGCCACCGCCGAGCGCAATGAGAAGGCGAACAGCACGATGCCCACGAGGGCGAGCGCTCGCCCCTGCCAGAGGGGTCGGGACGAGGGAGAGCTCACCCATCAACCCTAGGCGGCCCGGGAAGAGGGGAGCTCGTGAGCCCGCAGCCGGCAGCCTGGCCGTCGGCGCGTTCCGGCTCTCCATTGACATTATTACTGAGTGCACTCATACTTGAGTGACCTCGATGTGAGATCCGACGCCGACAACCCGACTTCGCAGGCCCCTGGAGGGAACCAGCATGAGCACCACGAGCAACGACCCGGTCATCACGTCGTATGCGCAAGCCCCGACCCGCACCCTCTCCGCGGGAGGAGTCACGTTCGCCTATCGCGAGCTGGGGCCCAAGGGCGGCGTGCCGGTCGTCTTCTTCGTCCACTTGGCCGCGACCCTCGACAACTGGGATCCGCGCATCGTGGATCCCATCGCGAAAGAACACCACGTCATCACGTTCGACAACCGGGGCGTCGGCGCCTCCACCGGCGAGGTGCCGGACAGCGTCGAAGCGATGGCCGACGACGCCTACGCGTTCATCCGCGGGCTGGGTTTCGAGACGATCGACATCTTCGCCTTCTCGCTCGGCGGCATGATCGCGCAGGCACTCGTCGTCGAACACCCCGAGCTCGTGCGCAAGCTCGTCCTCACGGGCACCGGCCCCGCCGGCGGCAAGGACATCGACAAGGTGGCCGGGACCACGTACTACGACATCCTGCGCGCCACGCTGACGCGGTCCGACCCGAAGGAATTCCTCTTCTTCAACCGCAACGCCACCGGGAAACTCGCCGCCAGAGCCTTCGTGAAGCGTCTCCAGGAGCGCACCGTCGACTGCGACGCCCCCATCACCGCGAAGGCGTTCCGGACGCAGCTCAAGGCGATCAAGAAGTGGGGGCGCTCGGCGCCGGCCGACCTCTCGAAGATCACCCAGCCCACCCTCATCGCCAACGGCGACAACGACCGCATGGTGCCGTCCGTGCTCTCGGAAGACCTGCACCGCCGCATCCAGGGATCCGAGCTGGTCATCTACCGCGACTCCGGACACGGCGGCATCTTCCAGTTCCACCAGCAGTTCGCGCCCGTCGCCGCCGGCTTCCTCGCCCGCTGACCGGCATCCCGAGTCACCGAGAGGACTGAGCACATGAGCGCCGCCCCCCACAAGAGGAAGCCCCTCGCGTCATCGATCCTGCTGTGGGTCCGCGCTGACCAGCCGCGCCAGACCGGCATGGACTACTGGAGGGACCCGCACTCGGGGATCATCTCGGCGACCCCCGGGCTCGAAGAATACCGGCAGATCCATCTCGCCGAGCGCAATCCGGGTCTCTGGCCCGACACCCGAGGCCTGGAGACCGCGATCCCCGCCGACCGGAGGATCGACGGCGTGGCCGAGGTCACGTTCGGATCGCTCCTGTCGCCGCTGCGCGGTCGCGCGCAGACGCGGCTGGCGTTCAAGGACGAGATCAACGTGTTCCGCCGCACCCTCCTGTATGCGGGGCCGCCATACTCCGCCCGCTGGTACGACGTGGCGGAGCCCGGCCGCAGACCGGGAGCGCGCGCCCTCGTCTACCTGCGGAGGCGGCCCGAGGTCGGCGGACGCGCCTTCCGGAAGCTCGTCACCGGAGAACTCGCTCCCGCGCTCGCCGGGACCGGGGTGCTCCGGGAGCTGCGGACCCAGACATTCCTGCCCTGGAACGAGAAGCTCTGGGACACGCCGGACGTCGCGCACGACAACCCCTCCGGTCAGCGCTTCCACGCTTCCGTCATGCTCGGCTTCGACGACCTGGCGGCCCGCGCGGCGTTCTTCGCGAGCCGCGAGGTCGAGAGGCTCTCGAGCGCGCTCGCACCGCACGTCTCGGCCATCCACGCCTATGACGTGTCGGCAGCGCTGACGTTCGTCAGCCGCGGCGTCATCCTTCCGCATTACCGGCAATAGGCGACCCAGGCGCTCGGACACCGTCCACGCGATCGAGGGCCGCAGCACCCGCTGCGGCCCTCGATTTCGCGTGCTCGATGCGACGACGATCAGCTCGGCATCCGGCTTCCGCCGATCGCGGAGGCCCGGATGTCGGTCATCAGCGGGTTCCGGCCTTGGGGGCCTGCAGCTCCGGATAGAGCGCCTCGACGGGCCCGCTCAATGCCGCCTTCGCGTGCGCGGAGATACCGTCGGCGACGATCTCGTATGCTCCCGCCTCCACACCGTCGTAGACCTGGGCGACGAGCTCCTCCGGGAGCATCTTCGGCCCGTCGACGTGTGCCGCCATGCCGGTGTCGACGTAGCCCATGTGCACGCCGATCACGTGCACGTCCGCCGCGGCGAGCTCGACGCGCAGCGAGTTGGTGGCCGACCAGAGTGCGGCCTTGGAGGCACTGTAGACCCCGCCCATGGCGTACCAGCTGGCGACGGAGTGCACGTCAACGAGGACGGATCCCTGTCCTGCGGCGAGGACGGGTGCGAACGCGCGGGCGACGAAGACGGGTCCGAAGAAGTTCGTCTCCATCGTCGCGCGGATGTCGGCGGCGGTGGCGGTCAGCAGGCTCGCCGTCGCCGGGAGCGCGCCGGCGTTGTTGATCAGCACGGTGACATCGCCGGCCGCCTGCGCGACCGCCTGGATGGAATCCGCGTCGGTGACGTCGAGGGCGAGCGGCACGACGCGGTCGTCGTCCCACGACCTCGGATTGCGGGCGGTGGCGTACACCTTGCTTGCGCCGCGAGCGAGGGCGTCATGGACGAAGTGGGTCCCGAGGCCGCCGTTGGCGCCTGTCACGAGCACGACGGCTCCGTTGAGTGAGGGCATGTTCACATTCCTTCTCTGCCGAGCGAGATCGACACCGGGGTGGCGCGGATCGTCCGTGGGACAATGAACCGAGGCGCATCCGAGCCCACACATTTCTGACTAAAATCAGAACTGAAGTCAGTCAGAATCTATTCCCGGAGGATCACGTGGCCATCGACACTCAGCCGGTCGGTCGACGCGAGCGCAACAAGCAGGACAAGCTCCAGCGGATCACCGCCGCCGCCCGCGAGCTGTTCACCGAGCACGGCGTCGACGACGTCACGACCCAGCAGATCGCCGACAAGGCCGACATCGGCACCGGGACGCTGTTCCTGTACGCCAAGAACAAGGGCGAGCTGCTGCTGCTCGTGCAGAACTCCAGTTACGTCGACGCACTGGCCGACGGGCGAGCCGCCGCCGAGGGCGTCGCGGATCCGCTCGAGGCGGTGGTCGCGATCATCCGGCCGGTCGTGAAATGCAACCGCGTGCAGATCGACAACGGACGCACCTACCTGCGCGAGATCGTCTTCGGCGACCCCGAAGAGCCCCACCACCGCGAAGCCCTCGCCCTCACGGTGCAGACCGAAGAGGCGGTCGCGTCCGTTCTGCAGCGCGACCAGCGCACCGGCCCGGAAGACGCGGCCACGCTCGCGCACGTGATCTCCGCCGTCATGTTCGTGAGCATGGCGGCGACCGTGAACATCGCCCTCACGGTCGACGAGATCGTGGACGACATCCGCCGTCAGGTGCAGGCCCTCCTCGCGCGCTGACGCCGCCACGCACGCCGGCGATCAGCGTGCGCGGTGCAGCGTCAGCTCTCCTGCGAACCCTCGACCCAGGCGAGGTACTCGTCGGTGACGGTGCCGGTGATGTAGCGCCCGTCGAAGCAGCTCATGTCGAGGTCCTCGACGTCCGAGCCCTCGAGGATCGCCGCCTTGAGGTCCTCGACCTCCTGGTAGACGACGAAGTCGGCGCCGAGCTCCTCGGCGATCTCCGGGATCGTGCGGCCGTGCGCGACGAGCTCGTGCCGCGAGGGCATGTTGATGCCGTACACGTGCGGGTAGCGCACGGGCGGCGCCGCCGAGGCGAACGTGACGCTCTTGGCCCCGGCATCCCGAGCCATCTGGATGATCTCCTTCGACGTCGTTCCGCGCACGATCGAGTCGTCGATGAGGAGCACGTTCTTGCCCTTGAACTCGCTCGACATGGCGTTGAGCTTCTGACGCACGCTCTTCTTGCGCACCGCCTGGCCCGGCATGATGAAGGTCCGGCCGACGTAGCGGTTCTTGTAGAAGCCCTCGCGGTACTCGACGCCGAGCTTGCGCGCCACCTGCATGGCCGCGGGGCGGGACGAGTCGGGGATGGGCATGACCACGTCGATCGCCTCGCGCGGGGTGTACTTCGCGATCGTGTCGGCGAGCCGGTCGCCCATGCGCAGGCGCGCCTCGTACACCGAGATGCCGTTCATGACCGAGTCGGGACGCGCGAGGTACACGTACTCGAACGAGCACGGCACGAGCTGGGGGTCGGCGGCGCACTGCTGCGTGTGCAGGTTGCCCTCGAGGTCGATGAAGACGGCTTCGCCCGGATCGACGTCGCGCACGATCTCGAACTCGCCGTTCTCGAGCACCAGCGACTCGCTCGTGACGACCCACTCGTAGTGGCCGTCGGCGTGCTTGCGCGTGCCGAGGATGAGCGGACGGATGCCGAACGGGTCGCGGAACGCGAGCAGGCCGTAGCCCGCGATCAGGGCGATGGCCGCGTACGAGCCCTCGACGCGCTCATGCACGCGACTCACGGCCTGGAACACCTGCGTCGGGTCGAGCTCGAGGCCCGAGATCGACGCCTGCAGCTCGTTCGCCAGCACGTTGACGAGCAGCTCGGTGTCGGACGACGTGTTGAGGTGGCGGCGGTCCTTGTGGAACAGCTCCTCGGTGAGCTCACGCGTGTTGGTGAGGTTGCCGTTGTGCACGAGCACGATGCCGTAGGGCGCGTTCACGTAGAAGGGCTGCGCCTCTTCCTCGTTGGACGCCGTGCCCTTGGTGGCGTAGCGCACGTGGCCGAGGCCGATCTCGCCGAGCAGCGCCCGCATGTCGCGGGTGCGGAACGACTCGCGCACCTGGCCGCGGGTCTTGTGCTGGTGCACGACCCCGCTGCGCTCGGCGGTCGCGATGCCGGTGGAATCCTGTCCCCGGTGCTGCAGGAGCAGAAGGGCGTCGTAGATCTCCTGGTTGGCAGACCCACGGCCCACCACTCCGACGATTCCGCACATGGGTGTCGCTTGCTCCGTTGTGTCGTTCTGCCGGCTCAGTGAGCCGAGTGGTCTGCGTACGCGCCGACGAGGCGCACGGCGCCGCCGTCGACGCCCTTGGCGCCCTGCTCCCAGTGGCCATCGGCGCGCACGCCGCTCTGCACGACGCCCACCTGCCAGGTCGCGATGCCCTCGCCGGAGAGAGCGGATGCCGCTGCCGCCGCCTTGTCGGCGGACACGACCGCGAGGAACCCGACGCCCAGGTTCCAGGTGCCTTCGGTGGCCTCGAGCTCGAGGCGTCCGAGATCGGCGAGCACGCGGAACACCGGCGAGGGGGACCAGGTCGAGCGGTCGACCTCGACCCAGGTGCCCTGCGGCAGCACGCGTGCGAGGTTGGCGGCGATGCCGCCGCCGGTGACGTGACTGAGGGAGTGCACCGCGTCGCCGGTCTCGGTGATGAGGCGCAGCAGTGGCAGCGTGTACAGCCGTGTGGGTTCGAGCAGTGCCTCGCCCCACGTCGTGCCGAACTCGGCGGCGTTGTCGCCGTACTGGATGCCGGAGCCGGCGACGATGTGCCGCACGAGCGAGTAGCCGTTGGAGTGCAGACCCGAGCTCGCGAGCGCGAGCACGACGTCGCCCTCGCGCACCCTCTCGGCGCCCAGCACGCGCGAGGCCTCGACGACGCCGGTCGCGGCGCCCGCCACGTCGTAGTCGGCGGGTCCGAGCAGGCCGGGGTGCTCGGCGGTCTCGCCGCCGACGAGGGCGGTGCCGGTCGCCGAGCAGCCGGCGGCGATGCCGCGGACGATGTCGGCGATGCGTTCCGGGAAGACCTTGCCGCACGCGATGTAGTCGGTCATGAACAGCGGCTTCGCGCCCACCACGACGATGTCGTCGACGACCATGCCGACGAGGTCCTGGCCGATCGTGTCGTGCTTGTCGATGGCCTGGGCGATCGCGACCTTCGTCCCGACGCCGTCGGTGCTGGTGGCCAGCAGGGGCTTGTCGTACGCCTTGAAGGCGGTCGCATCGAAGAGTCCGGCGAACCCGCCGACTCCCCCGAGAACCTCGGGGCCGTGGGTGCGACGCACCGCGGACTTCATCAGCTCGACGGCGAGGTCGCCGGCCGCCGTGTCGACGCCGGCAGCCGTGTACGGGTTCACGGGCTGTGCGGGACGGGAGGGGGCATCGCGTTCGGATGAGGCCACGGTCACCAGCCTACCGGCGGCGCGGCTGAGCGGACGCCGGGTGACGACGCCGCGGGATCCCCCGCGACCCCGCTCGACGCCTCCTTGCCGCATCCGTCCGCCGTCCATGCATCGCCCGCCTGCCCGCGGCAACGACCCCGCGCCCTGGGCCGTGGCCGTGGCCGCGTCCGTATCCGCATCGCCCTGCACCCGCACCGCCTCCGCACCGGCATCCGCCGCACCGGCATCCGCCCAGCACCGGGATCCTCGATGAACGGAGGAGATGTGAGGACCGGAGGAGGATTCCGTCCGCGTTCCTCCTCCCCCCGTCACATCTCCTCCGCTCGTCGCACCCCGGCCCTCTGCGACCGCTTCTCCGTGAGGTGGAGCCCCTGGGCGACGGCCTGCATGATCAGCGCCTGCACGCCTGGCCAGTCCTCGACGACCTGTATGTAGCCGACGCGGATCACGTGGTAGCCCATGTGGCGGAGCGTCGCGTCGTGGGCGTTGTCACGCGCACGCTGCTTTCCCACGTGGTGCCCACCGTCGATCTGCAGCACGAGTCGCGTGCCGATCAGGAAGTCGACCCGATGCCCGGCGATCCACGCCTGCGGCACGATCCGCAGCTTCATCCACGCGAGACGCGGCACGACATACGTCTCGAGTCCGGAGTCGGAGTAGGGGCTCGCCGCCTCGATGATCTGCCGCACCGCGGGTGCGAAGGGCAGACGGAGGAGTGCCGGCTTGCTCACCAGCGACTTGTTGAGCGCCGACTCGACGCTTGCGAGTGCCGCCTCGAAGGGCTGGCATGCGCACAGGATCGCGAGCGCGTTCTCGATCGAATCCTCGAGCGCCGCGGGGTCGCGGGCCATCAGCGGCACAGCTCGGTGGACGCGCGTGTCCCTCGCCACCGTGATGCGCCCCGCGTGCGGGTGAGCGGCGACGTGAGTCGCCACCGCGTCTGCCTCGACCCACAGCCCGAGGCGACGTGCGCGGGTCACGCACGAGATCACGACCCCGGCTCGCGCCGCCGCCACCAGGTACGGGTCGGCCGTCGGCACGGCGATCCAGACTCGGCGGACCACTCGGAGCAGTCCCGCGACCACGGCCGCATCGATCGTCCGCTGCGAGTGCCCACGCTTCACGATCGTCGCACGGCGCGCGATGCCGCCGGCATCCGTCACCGCCGCAACAAGCGCGCGTGCTCGGACCTCTGCCCCGCCGTGAACCATCCACTCATCGTGAGGCCGGCCAGTCCCCGCCGACGCCTCGGGAACGCTGCCTGTGGAGGCGTCGTCGGGCCACATGGCTGGGGAGGAGCCGACCGGGTTCCGGCATCCACCCGCGCGCCGCTCTCCTCCCACCCGCGTCACGGGCGGAGGAGTTGGGATGAGCGGAGGACGGATTCCGGCCAGATCGTCCTTCCGTCCTCACATCTCCTCCGCTCGTGACGTGCACGTGGGTGAACGCCGTGGGCCGAAGGGGGAACGGATGCCGCGAGCCGCCGCCGCCTACTGCGGCGCGCTCCGACGGGGAGGCAGCGTGGCGCAGGGCCGTCCCCGCGAGTCGTGATGCTGCGGACCCGCGGACGGACGCCCGGAATCCGGGGATCGGGATGCGGCGCGCACGGGTCCGAGCGCGAAGCCCGGACCTAGAATGGACGTCATGGGCGGCGCCGGTGCACCGGAGTGGCTGATCCGCGAAGACGCCGGTCAGCCGGTGCTTCTTGCGCTCTATCTGCGGCAGGTGCTCGGCATCCGCTCTCCCGAGGAGCTGCCGCATCTGCGTGGGATCCCGCCGCGGGCGAACGACCGGTCGGAAGAGGCTCAGGCGACGCTCGAACGGCAGTGGCGACAGTACTGGGCGATGACCGTCGAGCCGCAGGCGCATCCGTCGGCAGTCCCGCTGGACCTGGTGGACGGATTCGACACGGTGCTCGCGCTGCCGATCGAAGGCTGCGACGAGCTGCGCGCCGCCTTCATTCCGCACGCCGCCGAGGCGCTGGCGTTCGCACGCGCGGCGCACGAGCGGTACCGCAAGGAGGCTTCGCACAGCACGGGCACGGCGTACCGCGCGTATGCGGGCGCGATCGCCGAGCACGAACGGCAGGTCGGGCGTCGTGCGCATTCGTTCGAGCTGAACGTGCAGGTGCTGCCGCTGAGTCAGCGCGGCGTGTGGTGGATCGGATCCCTCACCGTGGCGGTCACGGACGGGCTGCGGGGGGATGTCGCAGCCTTCGACACCGCCATCCACCCGATCATCGCCGAGCTGGCGTAGCGCGCGGCGTCAGTGCGCGGAGCCGTGGCCGTTGGTGCCGGGCTCCGGGTCGACGTGCACCGACGAGTGGCCGACGGCGACCTCGTGGGTGTGACGGCGCGAGCGGCGGTCGAAGATCAGCGCCACGATGCCGCCCAGCGCGAGTCCGATGGGAGCGCAGATCAGCACGAGGAACCCGAACACCTGACCCTGCGTGTACTCGACGCCGGTGTTGGGGCTGGCCTCGGCCGTGCCGTTGAAGGCGAAGGTGAGGATCATCGCGACCAGTACGCCGAGCGCTGCGCCGAGGACGAGGAACACCGAGATCTTCGGCGCACGACGTACGCGCACGGTCTCGATGTGGTCCTGGCTGTGCTCGGGCATGCGTACATTGTCCCACTCGGCGCCCCGGTTCGCGCCGGGGGCGAGAAAGCCGGCACGCAGCCGATCGGGTGCTGAGCGCTCGTGGAGGACGACGGGGCATGCCGTCTCCCCGCCACCGGTGCCGACTGACCTCGTCGAACGGGACGTGCTCGCTCAAGGACGCACGGGCAGCAGGTCCGAGATGTCGGCGCGCGTGCCCGAGGCGCTGATGCGGCCGGCGGTTGCGGCATCCGTCCACCGCTCGGCGCCCGTGGCGAGGGCGATCCAGGTGGCGGGGTCGGTCTCGACGACGTTCGGCGGTGTGCCACGCGTATGGCGCGGCCCCTCGATCACCTGGACCGCGCCGAACGGCGGCACCCGCACCTCGACCGAGTTGCCCGGCGCCTTCTCGGCGAGCAGCTGCAGCAGGTAGCGCACGGCGGTCGCGTTGTCGGTGCGGGCGGGCGGGACGGATGCCGCGTCCGCCGCCGCGACCGCGCTCAGGGCGGCGCGGCCTTCGTCGGTCGAGATCTTGCGGGCCACGCCTCCACCGTACGCCGAGCGCCCGAAACCCGGCGGGACGCGTCGGTAGGCTGGAGCGCGTGAAGATCCTGGTTCTCGGCTCGGGCGCGCGGGAGCACGCCATCATCCTGGCGCTGCGGTCGGAGGAGACCGAGCACGAGATCTTCGCGGCTCCCGGCAACGCCGGCATCGGGCAGGACGCGCAGCTCGTCGCCCTCGACGTGAACGATCCCGCGGCCGTCACCGTCTTCGCCAACGAGAACAACATCGACCTCGTCGTGATCGGCCCCGAGGCGCCGCTGGTCGCGGGCGTCGCCGATGCGGTGCGCGAGCATGGCATCCCGGTCTTCGGGCCCGGCAGGGCGGCCGCGCAGCTGGAGGGGTCGAAGGCGTTCGCCAAGCGCGTCATGGACGCCGCGGGTGTGCCGACCGGGCGCGCGAAGCGGGCAGCGAGCCGCGCCGAGGTCGAGGCGGCGTTCGACGAGCTCGGCGCCCCGCACGTCGTCAAGGCCGACGGGCTCGCCGCAGGCAAGGGCGTCATCGTCACATCCGACCGGGCAGCGGCCCTGGCGCATGCCGACGAGTACCTGCCGTCCGGTCCTGTCCTCATCGAGGAGTTCCTGGCCGGCCCCGAGGTCTCGCTCTTCTTCCTCAGCGACGGCGACCACGTGCTGCCGCTCAGCCCCGCCCAGGACTACAAGCGCCTGCTCGACGGCGACGAAGGCCCCAACACCGGGGGCATGGGCGCGTACTCGCCGCTGCCGTGGCTCGACGGCCGATTCGGCAGCGAGCGCGAGTTCGTCGAGCTCGTCACGCGCGACGTCGCCGAGCCCGTCATCCGTCAGCTGGATGCCGAGGGCACGCCGTTCATCGGCCTGCTCTACGCCGGCCTCATCCTGACCGACGACGGGGTGAAGGTCATCGAGTTCAACGCCCGCTTCGGCGACCCCGAGACGCAGGTCGTGCTGCCCCGGCTCGTGGACCCGCTGTCGGAGCTGCTGCTGGCCGCGGCATCCGGGCATCTGGAGGACCTTCCGCTGCCCGCGTTCGCCAACGATGTCGCCGTGACCGTGGTGCTCGCGAGTGAGGGCTACCCCGCCGCGCCGGTGACCGGCCGGGCCTTGTCGGGCCTGCGTGAGGCGGAAGCGGTGGCGGGAGTCCACCTCGCTCACGCGGCCACCGCCGAGACCGACGGCGGACTCGTCGCCACCGGCGGCCGCGTGCTCAACGTCGTGGGTGTCGGAACGACTTTCGCTGAAGCCCGCGAGCGCGTCTACCGCGCGCTCGGCGAGATCCGGCTCGACGGCGGCCAGCACCGCACCGACATCGCAGCCCGGGTCGCCGAAGGGCTCTGACGCCAGACGAGACCCCGGACCCGGGTCAGCGATCCGATCCGGATCGGCAGGGCGGCCGTCTCCGCAGGCGCGAGCAGTCCCGGCCCCGTGAAGCCGACCCGTCGTCCGCGATCCGACTCCACAGCGGGTCGCGGCTGACGCCCGAGCTCACCCGCCCGGGGCCGGTCAGACCGCCTGCCGTTGCTGCAGCAGGGGGCATTCGAACGGGTCGCGCTCGCCGAGCCCGACGCGATTGATGTAGCGCGTGACGATCCGGTAGGACTCCCATAGGCCCGTCTCGGTGTAACGCACGTCGTGGGCGGCGCAGTAGTCCCTGATCGTCCGGGACGCCTTCCTCAGGTGCGGGCGCGGCATCGACGGGAACAGGTGATGCTCGATCTGGTAGTTCAGCCCGCCCATCACGACGTCGAGGAACCTGCTCCCGCGGACGTTCCGGCTCATCAGCACCTGCCGGCGCAGGAAGTCGACCTTCACCTCGGCCGGGACCAGCGGCATCCCCTTGTGGTTGGGGGCGAACGACATGCCCATGTAGACGCCGAACAGTCCGAGCTGCACGGCGAGGAAGGCGGCCGCGATCCCCGGTGAGAGCACGAGGAACACCAGCGCGAGGTACCCGCCGATCCGCACGGTGAGGAAGACGATCTCGACGCTGCGCCGACGCAGCGGCTCTCGGGACACCACCCTGCGCACGCTCGACGCGTGCAGCGACAGCCCCTCCAGCAGGAGGATCGGGAAGAAGAACATCCCCTGGTGCGCCATGACCCACGCCAGCATGGGGCCGTACTGCTTTGCGCGCTGCTCCACCTGATCGGGGGTGAACGACACGACCGGCAGCTCGATGTCGGGGTCTGAGCCGATCTTGTTGGGATTGGCATGGTGGCGGGTGTGCTTGTGCTGCCACCAGCCGTAGCTCATCCCGACCAGCAGGTTGCCGAGCACCATCGACGTCCAGTCGTTCCACCGGCCAGAGACGAAGATCTGCCGATGCGCGGCATCATGCCCGAGCATGGCGATCTGCGTGAACAGGATCGCCAGCCCCGCAGCCATGAACAGCTGCCACCAGGTGTCGCCGATCATGACGAAGGCGGCCAGGGCCGCACCGAGCACGACGACCGCTCCGACGAGCTTGGTCCAGTAGTACCCGTATCGGCGGCGCATGAGGCCGCTCGAGCCGACGATCTTCGCGAGGTCGGTGAAGTCGTTGCCCGGACGATTTCGGGCGACGGTGGCGCGAACGCCCCCGGAGGTCTGGTCGGTCATTTCCTCGTCCCCGCTCCTTCGCTCGCGCACGTGCGCGATGCGTGGATGTCGGGGTCCGGGACGTCCCTTTTGTTCAGGCTACGCCGATGTCATGCGCTGCGGCAGTACTTGGGCGAGTTCACAGGCAGGGTCAGGTCTGGCGGCGGATGAAGCGCATCAGCCAGGCGATCACCGCGATGATGATGATCACGAGGCCGATCCACAGCAGGAACTTCGCCGCCTCGATGAACACGCCCAGCAGCAGCAGGACGATTCCGACGATGAGCAGGATCACTGCGAGTCCGGTCATGCTCTGATCCTGGCCCACCACCGTGCGCTCACCAATGGGTTGACAAAGGCGGCGCAACCGCGCAAAGGCGCCGTGACGCGTCTCCCGGCGTCGCGATCCGCGCCGATCGCGTCCGGCACGTGGTTGGCTGGGACGGCGGAACTCGCCCGCGAGCGTGAGGAGACAGACATGACGGATGCCCCGATACCGACGCCTGGGGCGGCGAGCGCGCCCGGCGCCGCGCCGGCCTCCCCGTTCTTCCGCGCCGGCGGCCGCAACCGCTTCACAGCTCGCCGCGCCCGGGTCGTCTCGGTCGAGCAGGTCGCACCGGTGCTGCTGCGGGTGCGCGTGACCGGTCCAGAGTTCGCCGACTTCGCCAGCGGCGGACCCGCCGACCATGTGCGGGTGTTCTTCCCGGATCCCGAGACCGGCGAGCTGATCGCGCCGACGGCCGCAGGCCCGGGCGAGGACGGCATCGTGCGGCCGGACGCGCCCATGCACGCGCGCGACTTCACTCCGCTCCGCGTCACCGCAGCGGGCGACGAGGTGACGGTGGACCTGGACTTCTACCTGCACCCCTCGCCGGGCCCCGCGTCCCGCTGGGCCGGCGAGGCGGGGGCCGGTGACGAGCTCGTGATCGTCGGCCCGCGCGGTTCGCGGGGCGCACCGCAGGGCGCGGCGCGCCTGGTGCTCGTGTGCGACGAGACGGCGCTGCCCTCGGCCACGCGGTGGGCGGCGGAGGTGCCCGCCGCCACGTCCGTCGATCTCGTCGCCGTCACCGCGGACGACGGGTCGTGGGTGGGCCCGTACATCGCCGAGACCTCCGGGCGCGACGACGTGACCGTGCACCGCCTCGCCGCCGGCGACCCCGAGGCACTGGTCGCGGCGATCGATGCGGTGGGCGTGGACGCCTCGACCTTCGTGTTCGCGGCGGGTGAGGCATCCGCTCTCATTCCCCTCCGCCGCCACCTGCGCCGCACGCTCGCGCTGCCGGCCGAGCAGGTTGCGCTCAGCGGTTATTGGAAGCGCGGCACATCGGGCTTCGATCACCACGCGCCGATCGATCCGTCCGACCCGGACTGAGCGCGGATGCCGCGTCTCACGGAGCAGCGATCACGGCCGCTCCGCGAGACGTCGACTGCTACTCGGCCGCGTCTGCGGCGTGCGCGGCCTGCCAGTTCTCGGTGGAAGTGGTCCGGGGGCGGCGCAGGAACATCACGACCACCACGCCGACCAGCATGACCGCGGCGGGGAGCAGGATCGCCTGCGCCATCGCCTGCGAGAAGCCGTCGACGACGAAGGGCGGCAGGGTTCCTCCGCCGAAGCCGCCGGTGGCCTCGGACGCTCCCGGCAGGTTCGCCTCGAGCCGAGCCTGCATGAACGCCGCGATGGAGGCGGAGCCGATCACCGAGCCGACCGTGCGCGTCGTGTTGTAGATGCCTGCGCCGGCTCCGGCCTGTCGGGGCGGCAGGTTGCGCGTCGCCGTCGTGGCGAGCGGACCCCACATGCCGGCGTTGCCGATGCCCATGAGCGCCGACGGCAGCAGGAACATCCAGATGGGGGTGTCGGTGTTCATCAGCGACGAGTACCAGAAGAGCGACCCGGCGACGAGGAGCAGCCCGGGGACCAGCAGGAATCGCGGATCGGTCCGGTCGAGCAGACGACCGGCGAACGGCGCCAGCACGCCCGACAGCACCGCCATCGGGATGAGCAGCAGGGCCGACTCGGTGGGCGTGAGACCGCGGGCGAGCTGGATGAAGAACATCAGCGGGAGCGACATGCTCGTCACCGTGAACCCCACCAGCGAGATGGCGAGGTTCGAGACCGAGAAGTTGCGCTCGCGGAAGAGGGGCAGCGGCACGAGCGGTTCGCTCTTCGTGCGTGACTGCGTCCAGATGAAGAGCGCCATGACCGCGACACCGCCGGCGATCATCGCCCACACCCACGGCGCCCAGTCGTACTTCTCGCCCTCCTGCAGGCCGAACACGATGAGGAACAGGCCCACCGCGCTCAGCACGACGCCGACGATGTCGAAGCGGTGCGGGTGCGTCTCGAGCTTGGGCACGAGGATCCAGGCGAGCACGAACGCGATGATCCCGACCGGGATGTTGATGAAGAAGATCCACTCCCACCCGAGCCCGTCGACCAGCAGGCCGCCGGCGAGCGGCCCGACGAGGGTCGCGACTCCCGCGGTCGCACCCCACAGGCCCATCGCGGCGCCGCGCCGGTTCGGCGGGAAGGTGCGGGTGATGACGGCCATCGTCTGCGGGGTCATGAGCGCGGCACCGAGCCCCTGCACCGCGCGGGCGATGATGAGCATCTCGAGCGTCCCCGAGAGCCCGCACCACAGTGACGCGAGCGTGAAGACCGAGAGGCCGATGAGGTAGATGTTCTTCGGGCCGAACCGGTCGCCGAGGCGCCCCGTGATGAGCAGCGGCACCGCGTAGGCGAGCAGGTACGCGGAGGTGACCCACACGACGTTGTCGAGGTTGTTGGTGTCGGGGTCGAGCGCCGCCTTGATGGCCGGGTTCGCGACCGACACGATCGTGGTGTCGACGAGGATCATGAAGAACCCGATGACGAGCGCCCAGAGGGCGGGCCACGGGCTGCGCGGCTTGTGTCCGGCGGCGTACGCGCCGGTCGGCGGGTGAGCCGCCGATCCGGGTGCGGGGGCCGCACCCGTCGTGCGGGTGGCGTCGGGGGTGTTCGGGGTGGTCACTGGCGTGCTGCCTTTCGTTGGGCGAGATAGCGTTCCGACGGGGTTGCGTCGGGGCCCCAGGCGAAATCGGGATTCGCGATCCGCGGGATGGTTTCGTCCATCCAGGCGAGTTCCGCCCGCAGGAGCGCCAGTTCGCGCGAGATCTCGAGGAGGTACTGCTCCGGCACGCCCTTGTCGAGCGCGTGCCGGTGGCCGGCGGTGAGGGACTCGAGAGCCTCCGCGAGCGCCGTACGGCGATCACCCAACAGCGTGATCGCCTCGTCGCGCTCGAGGCCGTGGACCTCGGCGAGCGCCACGCGGAACTCGGCCGGCCGGTCGACGCGTGGCAGCTCGCGCCGCACCCATTCGAGGACCGCGGCGGCTCCGGCATCCGTCTGCGTATAGGTGGTGCGCTCGGGACGATTGCCGTCGCGGTCGACGCCGACCTCGGCGATCAGTCCCGCCCGCTCGAGGCGGCCGACCGTGTGGTAGACCGTGCCGTTCGTGATGGTGACCAGGCGGTCGTCGCGGCGGAGGTGCATGAGCCGGATCATCTCGTACGGGTGCATGTCGCCCTCGCTGAGGAGCGCCAGCACGGCCACTCCGAGCGGGGTCAGCCGGGCGACGGCATTCGTCACGATGATTCCTCCATGTCGATTAGTCCACATGGACTATACGCCTCATCGAGCGCACTCGCATCCGCGTGAGGAGAAGAGGAGCACCACGCGGATGCCGCTTCCCTGGTGCGGTGTCGGGGGCGGGTCGTACGGTGAGGGCATGGCAGACAAGGCCGCCGCGCGACGTGAGAAGTTCCCCGAGGCCTACGCGATCTTCGACCCGATCGTGGCGGAGTGGACAGCGCGCCCCGACGTCCAGCTCGGCGCGATGTTCGGTTCAGAGGGCTTGAACGTCCGCGGCAAGGTGTTCGCCTTCGTGACGTTCGCGGGCGAGCTGATGGTCAAGCTGCCCGAGAGCCGGGTCGGCGAGCTGGCGGAGGCGAACGAGGCGCGGCCCGCGGTCATGCGTGGTCGGCCCATGCGCGAGTGGGCGACGGTGGGGACGGATGCCGCGGAGCGCTGGGCTCCGCTCGTCGGCGAGGCGTTCGCGCACGTCGACACGATCACCCGCTGACCCTCTTGCCTGCGTTCACGACGCCGGCCGGAGATCCGCGGGACCGACCGGGATAATGGACGGGTGACGGCTTCCCCCACTCCCACGACCGAGCTCCCCGGCTGGCGCCACGCCTACTCCGGCAAGGTCCGCGACCTCTACATGCCGGAGGACACTCCGGACGCGGCGCAGCCCGAGCGCCTGCTGGTCGTGGCCAGCGACCGCGTCAGCGCGTTCGACCACGTGCTGTCGCCCGGCATCCCAGGCAAGGGGGAACTGCTCACCACCCTCAGCCTGTGGTGGTTCGACCAGCTCGCCGGCGCCGACGGCGGGCGCGGCATCCCGAACCACCTCGCTGCGTCGCACACCCTCACGCGCGGCGCCGACGGTGAGGCCAACACCGCCGACGACCTCAAGAGCCTGATCCCGGATGCCGTCACCGGGCGTGCGATGGTCGTGAAGAGCCTCGACATGCAGCCGATCGAGTGCGTCGTGCGCGGCTACCTCACCGGCTCGGGCTGGGCGGAGTATCGCGAGAGCGGCACCGTGTGCGGCATCGAGCTGCCCGACGGGCTGTCGAACGGCGACCGCCTGCCTGCGCCCATCTACACCCCGGCGTTCAAGGCGCCGATGGGCGAGCACGACGAGAACATCTCGTTCGAGCGCACGATCGAGCTCGTCGGCGCCGAGCGCGCGGCCGAGCTGCGCGACCTGTCGCTCGAGATCTACTCCCGCGCTGCGGCGACGGCAGAGGCGCACGGTGTGATCCTCGCCGACACCAAGTTCGAGTTCGGGCTCGACGAGAACGGCGTGATGACCCTCGCCGACGAGGTGCTCACCAGCGACTCGTCACGGTACTGGGATGCCGCGGCCTGGGCGTCGGGCACCACACCGGAGGAGCGCATGGCGAGCTTCGACAAGCAGATCGTGCGCAATTGGCTGGCCGCGAACTGGCCCGCGCCCCGCGAGGGCGAGCCGCCGGCGCTTCCCGCCGACATCGTCGCGCGCACCACCGCGCGCTACCGCGAACTGCTCGAGCGCCTCACCGCCGCCTGACGCCGCGGCGCGGCATCCGTCCCCTCGTCATCGGCGCGCCCGCGTCGACTCGGCGCGGGCTCGGCATCCGTCGCAAGGCACCGGCTCGCACGCACCGACCCGCCCCGGCGGCGCGGCATCCGCCCCGAAGTCACGTCGCCCGACGGACGGCGTCACGCGTTTTTCATCGCCTTCAGCCGCGCGAGCAGGGCGGGCGCGGTGCGGTCGAGGAGGGAGCCGCCGAGGAGGATCCCACCGACGAGGAGGCCTGATCCGACCACGATCCCCAGCGCGCACGCGATCAGGCTCAGCGTCACGTTCTGGGTGAAGAAGCCGATCGTCCCGACGATCACGGCGGGTGCCGAGAGCACCAGCGCCACCAGCCAGATGCCGAAGAACGCCATCCCCTGCAGGAACGTGGTGCCCGGCACGCGCTTGAAGGGGTTGTCGCCCGCGGCCGCGACGGGGACGACGAGCTGCGCCGACGTCACCGCGCACACGCCGTAGCAGGTGAAGAGGACGCCGACCGACATGCCGAGGATGCCGGGGAACTGCTCCCATTCGCCCGAGAAGGCGATCGGCAGCACCACGGCGAGCACTACGAGGGGCAGTGCGACCGCCGCGGCGCCCAGCGTGCGGCCGAGCCGGTCGGCGCGTCCGGTCGCCCCCGTGATGAACTCGGTTCCGAACGCCGTGCCGTCGTACGAGATGTCGGCCCACACCACGATGCCGATCACGATCGCGATGATGGGTCCCGAGAACGACAGCGCCACCAGCGGGTCGCCGTCGCGGGCGTAGAACCACAGCAGCACGGGGACGAGAGGCGCGCCGACGAGCTGGCGGAGGTACCGGGGATCGCGCACCCAGTAGGTGAGGGAGCGCGCGAAGATCGCTCCGGCCGCGCCGGTCGGCACGCGGCCGAACCAGCCGATCGACCCCACGGGCACCGGGGCCGCCGATGTCTGCCGCGGGCGGACGAGCGAACGGGCGAGCGACGCCCGCCACAGCAGCCAGAGCGCCGCCAGCGTCGCGAGTGCGATGAGCAGCTTCGCGCCGGCACCGACGAGGTCGCCCGCCGCCGCTGCCGCCGGCACCGCCCACGCCGCGCCGAGCGGCGTCCAGCCGAGCACCGTCACAGCCTCGGCGATCGTGTCGGCGTTCACCGCGAAGCCGGTCGCGACACCGACGATGATCGGGCCCGCGAGGATCAGCGGGATGAAGACGAGGGTGCCCGACGCCTCGCGGAAGCGCCGGCCGCTGCCGAGTCCCGCCGCGGCGGACGCGACGGCGCGCGACGCGACGACGGCGGTCACGACGGCGACCGGGATGCTGACGGCCCAGGCCACGATCGCGGCCGGCCAGTGAGCCCACGTCGCGATGGTCGCGAGCGCTGCGGCGGACGTGATGATCCCGGGGATGCCGCACACGCCCGCGAGGGCCAGCGCGACCATCATGCGCGACAGCGTCATTGGGAAGACGACGAGGCGGTCGGGATCCAGGGTCGTGTCGACGCCGAAGGCGATGAGCGGAACGAGGGCCCATCCCAGCGTCACGAGCGACCCGGCGCCGACGATGACGCCGCTCGCGAGCTGCAGATCGCCGAACCCGAGCAGCACCAGCCCCGCGACGATCCCTGCGAGGACGGCGGCCCCGTACGCCGCGCCGAAGATGAAGCCGACGAGCTGCCAGGGGCTCCGCGCGAGCTGGTTGCCGAGGACGCGGAACCGCAGCCTCAGGAGCGTCGCAACCATTCCGGCCCCTCCGTGTGGCGGCGACCGCCGACGAGCTCGACGAAGCGATCCTGCAGCGACTGGCCGGCTCGCACGTCGTCGACCGTTCCTGCGACGAGGAGGCGACCGGCGACCACGATCGCGACGTGATCGCACATCCGCTGCACGAGGTCCATCGAGTGGCTCGAGACGATCACCGTCCCGCCGCTCGCCACGTAACCCGTGAGGATGTCCTGGATGTTGGCGGCTGACACCGGGTCGACCGACTCGAACGGCTCGTCGAGCACGAGCAGTCGCGGGGCGTGGACGAGCGCGCACGCGAGCGCGATCTTCTTGGTCATGCCCGCCGAGTAGTCGACGACCATCGTGCCGGCGGCATCCGCCATGTCCATCAGCGCGAGGAGGTCGGCGGTGCGCCGCGCGATCTCATCGTGCGGGATGCCGAACAGCAGGCCGTTGTAGGTGACGAGCTGCTCGCCGGTGAGCCGGTCGAAGAGCTTCACCCCGTCGGCGAGGTTGCCGAGCATGCCCTTGGCCCTGACCGGATCGCGCCACACGTCCACGCCGTGCACGAGCGCCTGCCCGGCGTCCGGCGCGAGCAGCCCGGTCGCCATCGACAGCGTGGTCGTCTTGCCGGCGCCGTTGGGGCCGACCAGTCCGTAGAACGAGCCCGTCGGCACCCTCAGGCTGAGATCGACGACCGCGAGCTTGTCGCCGAACCGCTTGTGCAGGCCCCGCAGCTCGAGGGCGGCGGTGCCGGCCTGCGCAGTGAGACCCGGCGCTGCCGCCGGGCCGGCGGCAGGCGTGTCGGCGGGCGTCGGGGGAAGCATCGAATCCGTCACGTCTCTCCGTCACATCGGCATCGAAGGCCCGGGCACGCACCCGGCGAGGCTCCAGCCTCTCGGATGCCTCGTCCCCGGGCAACTCGCAGCCGGACGGGCGTGTCCGGTGCACGGTCGCTCCCCTGCGCAGGACGAGGTGGCGCCGCCGCTAGGGTGATGCTCGCACCATCCCCCGAGCGCAAGGAGCGCACATGCCAACGTGGACCCTTCACGGCAACGGCCGGACCGTCGAACCGGGCAAGGTGGTGAAGCCCGACGAGCGCCTGAACTGGCCCGCCACCGTCGCGATCGGCGCTCAGCACGTCATCGCGATGTTCGGTGCGACGTTCCTGGTGCCCGCGATCACCGGCTTCCCCGTCTCCACGACGCTCCTCTTCTCGGGCATCGGGACGCTGCTGTTCCTGCTCATCACGAAGAACCGGCTCCCCAGCTACCTCGGCTCGTCGTTCGCGTTCATCGCGCCGGTGACCGCCGCCACCGCATCGCAGGGCATGGGATCGGCGCTGGCGGGGATCGTCGCGGTCGGCGTGCTGCTGGCAGCCGTGGGCTTCATCGTCCAGTTCGCGGGCCTCGGCTGGATCGAGAAGCTCATGCCCCCGGTCGTCGCGGGCGCCATCGTGGCGCTCATCGGCTTCAACCTCGCGCCGGTCGCCTGGACCAACTTCCAGCAGGCGCCGATCACGGCGACCATCACGCTCGTCGCGGTCATCCTGTTCAGCGTGCTGTTCCGCGGCTTCCTCGGCCGCATCTCGATCTTCCTCGGCGTGATCGTCGGCTACGTCGTCGCGCTGCTGCGCGGCGAAGTGGATTTCAGCGCGGTCGACGAGCTCGTCGCGAACGGGCAGTGGGTCGGCCTGCCGACCTTCGCGTTCCCGACGTTCGGCGACCCCGGCACCTGGAGCGTCATCGCGATGTTCCTCCCGGTCGTGCTCGTGCTCATCGCCGAGAACGTCGGCCACGTGCGCGGCGTCGCGACGATGACCGAGTCGTCGGTCAACCAGTACACCGGTCGCGCGCTGATCGCCGACGGCGCCGCCACCGTGCTGGCCGGCACCTTCGGCGGCTCGGGCACGACGACGTACGGCGAGAACATCGGCGTCATGGCCGCGACCCGCGTCTACTCGACCGCCGCCTACTGGGTCGCCGGCCTGTTCGCCATCCTGCTGTCGCTGTCGCCGGTGGTGGGCGAGGTGTTCAACTCGATCCCCGCCGGGGTGCTCGGCGGCGTGACGACCGCGCTGTACGGCCTGATCGGCATCATCGGCATCAAGATCTGGGTCGACAACCGCGTGGACTTCTCGCGCCCGGTGAACCAGTACACCGGCGCCGTCGCGCTCGTCATCGCGATCGCCGGGTTCACGGTGCAGTGGGGCGACTTCCAGCTCGGCGCGATCGTGATCGGTGCGGCGGCCGCCCTGCTGATCTACCACCTCGGCAACGCGATCGCGCGCTGGCGCAAGACGGGCGCGGACGACGGCGGTCCGATCCCTGCCGTCGGCCAGCTCGGCGGCGATCCGCAGGACATCGAGGCCCGCTGAGGGAAGACAAGCGGATGCCGCGGCGTTGTGTATTCGTATGCATGAAGTAGCCGCGGTGCCCGACCGTCTCGCCGCCGACACCTCGATGGGAGCCGTCACGCTTCTCGTCGGCGACCTCGACGGGATGACGGCGTTCTACCGCGACGTCATCACCCTCCAGGTGCTCTCCGCTGCCGGCGACGAGGTCGTACTGGGACGAGCCGGCCGGGCCGTCGTCGTGCTGCGGCATGAGCCGGCGCTGCGGCACGCGACGCCCGGTGCGGCGGGACTCTTCCACACGGCGATCCTCTTCGAGACCCAGGAGGCGCTCGCCGCCGCACTGTACAGCGTCGCGCAGCACGCTCCACAGACGTTCACCGGATCTGCCGATCACCTGGTCAGCCAGGCGTTCTACCTGACCGACCCGGAGGGCAACGGCATCGAGCTCTACTGGGACCGCGCCCGCACCGAGTGGTCGTGGACCCACGGCAGCATCGAGATGGCGACGCTCTACCTCGACCCCAACACCTTTCTGCGCGAGCACCTCACCGAGCGGGCGGCGAGCGGCGCGACCGGGCAGGACGCGGCATCCGTGGGTCATGTGCACCTCTCGGTGGGCGACGTCGCGAGCGCCCGGGCGTTCTACGTCGACGCGCTGGGGTTCGACCAGACCGCCGCGATGGGCGACCAGGCGCTGTTCGTGAGCGCCGGCGGATACCACCACCACATGGCGATGAACGTGTGGAACTCCCGAGGGGCCGGACCACGGATGCCGGCGCTCGGCCTCGGGCGCGTCGACCTCGCCCTGCCCGATGCCGACGCCCTCGGCGCACTCGCCGAGCGCCTGCGGCACCACGGCCTCGAGGTGCGCGACGACGGCCGCACCGTGTCGTTCGACGACCCCTGGCGCAACCTGCTGCAGGCCACCGTCCCCGGCCGCGGCTGACACGGGCCTTCGGGAATCGCGGTCAGGCCCGGCCGGTCAGACGGAATCGCGGACGACGAGCTCGGTCTCGAGGATCGTGACGTGCCGGGGATGCCGCCCCGCGAGGAGGTCGAGCAGCACGCTCGCCATGCGCTCCCCCTGGGCGAACGAGGGCTGGCGCACCGTCGTGAGCTGCGGGATGACGGAGGTCGCCACCGGCGAGTCGTCGAAGCCGATGATCGCGATGTCTTCGGGGACGCGGAGGCCTTCCGCGGCGAGCACGGTCAGCACGCCACGGGCCATGAGGTCGCTCGCGACGAAGACCGCGTCGGGCTTGGCGCCGGTGGCGAGCACGCGGCGCATCGCATCCGCACCGCCGTCAGCGGTGAAGTTGCCGTCCTCGACGGCGATCTCGTCGAGGTCCCACGCGGCCAGCGCGTCGCGGTAGCCCTGCAGGCGGTCGACGCCGGCGGGCATGTCGCGCGGACCGGTGATCGTCGCGATGCGCTTGCGGCCGCTCTCGATCAGGTAGACGGTGGCGTCGTAGGCGCCGCGCACGTTGTCGACGTCGACGTAGTAGTCGCGCTCACGCTCGCGTACCGGGCGGCCGCCGTAGACCACAGGGACGACGCTCGCGATGCGGTCGATGAAGGTGTCGCTGGTGTGGTGCGAGACGACGATCGCGCCGTCGACCGCCCCGCTGCGCACGTAGCTCGTCGTCTTGTCGCCCGGGTCGTCGCTCGCGATGAAGAGGTTGAGCACGTAGTCCGAGCGGCTCAGGCGTGAGTTGATCCCCGAGACGATGGCCGCGAAGAAGGGGTCGCCGAAGAACCGGGTGGTGTCCTCGGGAACGATCAGCGCGACCGCATGGGTCTTCTGGCTCGCGAGCGAGCGCGCGGCACGGTTCGGGACGTAGTTGAGCTCGGCGATCGCTCGCGTCACCGACTGCAGAGCCTCGGGGCTCACCGCCGTCGAGCCGTTCACCACGCGCGACACCGTGGACCGCGAGACCCCCGCCGCTGCGGCGACCTCTTCGATCGTGACTGCCGAACGCATCGCCTCGACGCTCATCCTCTTCCTCCTCCCGGATGCTACTTCCGGGACGCTACGACGTGACGGCCGCCGCGCGCGCGGGCTCCAGGTCGAGGGCGCGAGCGCCGATGATCCGGCGGTACTCGAGAGCGCTGTCCTTCGGCGTGCGCTCCTGCGTCTCGTAGTCGACCCGCACGATGCCGAACCGCTTCTCGTACCCCCACGCCCACTCGAAGTTGTCGAGCAGCGACCAATAGAAGTATCCCCGCACATCGACGCCCGCGTCCGCGGCATCGAGGATCGCACCGAGGTGGCCGCGCAGGAACTCCACGCGGTCGGCGTCGTGCACCCGCTTCTCGTCGCCCTCGACGACGAGCTCGTCGTCGTACGCCGCGCCGTTCTCGGTGACGTAGAGGACCGTGCCGGCCGGCTGCGCGTACTCGTCCCACACCCGGTGCAGCAGCGTGGTGAGGCCCTCGGGCTGCACCTCCCACTGCATGGGGGTGCGGGGAAGCCCGCGCTCGTGCCAGAAGATGCCCTCGTGCGACGGGTACGGCGAGCGGCCGGGGCGGTCCGTCGGCGCATCGCCGCCGATCGGCGGGTTCACCGGCTCATGACCGCCCACGTACTCGCCGTGGTAGTAGTTCACGCCGAGCGTGTCGATCGGCGTCGCGATCGTCTCGAGGTCACCCGGATGCACGGCGGACTCCCACGCGGCGACGGCCGCGGCATCCACCTTCCGGATGTCCTCGACGACGTCGGCCGGGTACTCGGCGCGGAAGATGGGGTCGAGGAACCACCGGTTGAACTGGCCGTCGATGCGGCGCGCGGCGTCGGCGTCGGCCGGGTCGTCCGCGTCGACGGGCTCGGCGACCGTGAGGTTGAGCGTGATGCCGAGCTTGAGCGACGCGTCGCGTGCCCGCAGCTCGCGCACCGCCTGCCCGTGGCCGAGCAGCAGGTGGTGCGCGGCGAGCACGCCCTCCTCGACGCTGTAGTGACCCGGTGCGTGCAGGCCGGCGGTGTAGCTCAGGAACGACGAGCACCACGGCTCGTTGAGCGTCGTCCACACGTTCACCCGGTCGCCCAGCGCGTCGTGCATGGTCAGCGCGTACTCGGTGAACAGGTCGGCGGTGTCGCGGTTGGCCCAGCCGCCCTTCTCCTGCAGGGCCTGCGGCAGGTCCCAGTGGTAGAGCGTCAGCCACGGCAGGATGCCGGCTTCCAGCAGCTCGTCGGTCAGCCTCTTGTAGAAGTCGATGCCCTGCGGGTTGACCGCCCCGCCGTCGGGTCGCACGCGCGACCACGACGTCGAGAAGCGGTACGTCTGCAGTCCCAGATGCTTCATGAGTGCGACGTCATCGCCGTAGCGGTGATAGTGGTCGCACGCCACGTCGCCGTTGTCGCCGTTGATGACTGCGCCCGGCACCCGGCAGAAGGCGTCCCAGATGGAGTCGCGGCGGCCGTCCTCGTGGGCGGCGCCTTCGATCTGGAAGGCGGCGGTCGCGGCGCCGAACAGGAAGTCCGACGGGAAGGCGCGCGGGATCGCGGTCGTCATGAGGGGAAGGTCCTCTCTGGATGCATTGAGATCAGGATGACTGAGGCCGAGGCGGAAGGCCTAGCCCTTGACGGCACCGGCCATGATTCCACTGACCAGCTGCTTGCCCGCGAAGGCGAACAGGATGAGCAGCGGGATCGTGGCGAGGAGCACGCCGGCCAGCACGACCGAGTAGTCGACGAAGTAGTTGGACTGCAGCAGCGAGAGCGCGACCGGCAGGGTGGGGCTCTGCCGATCGAGCACGATGAACGGCCAGAAGAACTGGTTCCACGCGCCGACGAAGGTGAACAGGAACAGCATCGCGGCGGCAGGCCGGGCCGCGGTGACGCCGACCGTCCAGAACGTGCGGATCATGGACGCCCCGTCCACACGCGCCGCCTCGATGAGCTCGTCCGGCACCGTCTGCGACAGGTACTGCGTCATCCAGAACACCCCGAACGCGCTGGTGAGCGCGGGGATGATGATGGCGCCGATCTGGCCGGTCCAGCCGAGGTCCGAGAACAGGAGGTACAGCGGCACCACACCGAGCTGCATCGGCACGGCCATCGTGGCGACCACGAAGGCCAGCAGCCACTTGCCGCCCGGGAAGCGCAGCTTCGCGAACGCCCAGCCGGCGAGCGTCGAGAAGATGACGACGGATGCCGCGATCACGGTCGAGCTGAAGATCGAGTTCCACAGCGCCAGCCAGAAGTTGACGGCCGGGTCGTTGACGACCGACAGCGCGTTGGCGATGAAATTGCCGCCCGGCAGCCACGACATGTTCGGGTCGTTGATCGTGGTGGCGTCGCCCGAGCCGATCAGGAACGACCAGTAGTAGGGGAAGATCGCCGAGACGATGACGACTCCGAGGCCGAGGTACACCCAGAACCCGGCGCGGACGCCGCGGATCTTGGTGGTGCGCCGGCTGTTGCGCGCGTTCGGGAGGTTCTCCTCGACGACGGCGAGAGGCGGGGTGCTGATGGCGCTCACTGCTGGGCTCCCTTCCGGCGACGGCGGCGCTGGATGACGCCGCGACCGCCCTCGTCGCGCACGAGGCGACGGGTGATGCCGAGGTTGATCAGGCCGATGGCGAGGATGATGATGAACAGGATCCACGCCAGGGCTGCGGCGCGGCCGAAGTTGAACTCGCCCCAGCCGATGTTGTAGAGGTACAACGTGATCGTCAGCCACTGGTTGGCGGCGCCGCCGCGGCCGAACGTGTCGAACATGCGCGGCTCGTCGAAGATCTGCAGGCCGCCGATCGTCGAGGTGATGATCACGAAGATGAGCGTCGGCTTCAGCGACGGGAGAGTGATGCTGAAGAACTGGCGGAAGGCGTTGGCGCCGTCGACGGTGGCGGCCTCGTAGTACTCACGGGGCACGGCCTGCATCGCGGCCAGCAGGATCAGGGCGTTGTAGCCCGTCCAGCGGAAGTTGACCATCGTCGCGATGGCGATGTGGCTCCAGAACGGGTCCTTGTGCCAGGCGATCGGGTCCAGCCCGATGCTGGTGAGGATGTTGTTCACCAGACCGTGGTTGTCGCCGAACATGTTGCTGAAGATCAGCGCGACGGCGACCGGGGCCATGACGTACGGGAGCAGGACGCTCATCCGCCAGAAGGTCTTGGCCCGGATGTTGCGGTCGAGCATCGCCGCGATGAACAGCGCGAGCACGATCTGCGGCACCGACGACAGCACGAAGATGCTGAACGTGTTGCGCAGGGCGATCCAGAAGTCAGCCTGCGACAGGATCCAGATGTACTGGTCGAAGCCGACGAACGTGCCGGAGTTGCGGACGAGGTCCCACTCCTGGAAAGAGATGACCGCCGTGTAGACGATCGGGAAGAGTCCCACGATCGCGAACAGGATGAAGAACGGCGAGATGTAGAGATAGGGCGAGACCTTCAGGTCCCAGCGGCTCATGCGATGGGAGAAGGACAGCACGCGCGGCGCGCGTTCGGGCTTGGGCCGATCGTCCGGCCCCGATGCCGTGGGGCGGGTTGCGGTCGAGGTCACCGGGGGGCTCCGATCCGGATGGAGAGTGGGCGCTGGAGGCGGAGTGCGTGCGGGCCGCGGGGACCCGCACGCACTCCGGTGGTGATGTCAGATCACGTCCGGCGAGCGGACATGGTCGTCAGTGTCGACCGATCAGAACGCTTCGACTTCGGCGACGTAGGTGTCCCACGAGGTCTGCGCGTCCTCGACACCGTCGAAGACTCGCGTGATGGCGTCCTGCAGCGCGGTGTTGTACTTGAAGTAGTCCGCGCTCTTGTACGGCGTGACCGTGATCGCCTCAGAGCGGTCGGCGAAGATCGAGCCGGTCGGGGCGTCGGCGAAGTACTCGTTGGTCGAGTCCGTGATCGACGGAGCGGCCTGCGCGTCGACCGCGCTCGGGAACGCACCGACGTTGACGAAGGTCTTCTCCTGCTGCTCCGGAGCGGTCAGCCAGTCGGCGAGGGCGAGAGCCGCCTCGACGTTCTTGCCGTTCGCGGGGACGGTCAGGTACGAGCCGCCCCAGTTGCCGCCGCCGTTGGGGAACGCGTTCGCGATCTCCCAGCCGGTGACCTCGGGAGCGTTGCCCGAGATGATGCCGAGCATCCACGGCGGGCACAGCATCGCGGCGAACTCACCGTTGGCCATCGAGGCGTTCCAGTCGTCCGACCACTGGCCGGAGTAGGCCGAGTTCGGGATGCCGCGCTCGACGACGAGGTTGTAGGCGTCCTCGAGCTCCGGGTTGGAGGTCGCGACCACGGTGCCGTCGGGCTCGTCGTACGGGAACTCGATCTGGTTGACGATGCCCTGGAACGCCGAGTTGGCGGAGTCGAGCATCGGCTTGCCGGTCGCAGCCTTGTACTGGTCGGCCAGGTCGAAGAAGGTGTCCCAGTCGCCGTCGATCGCCGAGGCGACCTCGTCGGGCGTCGAGGGCAGGCCGGCGGCCGCGAACAGGTCGGCGCGGTAGCACACCGCCTGCGGTCCGATGTCGGTGCCGAAGCCCACGAGACGCCCGTCGGCGTCGGTCGCGGCCTCTTCCTTCCAGTCGACCCAGCGACCCTTGGCGCTGTCGGGCACCTCGGCGAGCAGGTCGGAGTACTGCATGGCCTCGGCGAACCAGTCGACCTCGACGGCCTCGATGTCGGCGAGGCCCTCCTTGCCGAGCTTCGCGAAGAAGTTCGAGCGGGCGTCGTCGGTGATGGCCGCCTTGTTGTGGACGATCTTCACGTTCGGGTTCTCGTCCATGTACTCCTGGAGGAGTTCATCGTCGTAGCCGAAGTCATTGAAGGTCGCCAGGGTCAGCGTGATCTCGCCGTCTTCGCTGCCGGCGTCGTCGTTGCCGCTGCCGCTGGCGCAGCCGGCGAGGACGATGGCGGAAGCCGAGAATGCGGCGATTGCCACAGCGCTTCTGCGGAAGGCGCGTGCGTTCACTGTCACTCCTTTGTGTTGTCAGGGTCGTGTGTGTTGCAGGATCGGCTCGGAGGGATCCTCGCCGGCTGGTGTGTCGTGGGAGCGTTCCCAACGATCGAGACGCCACGCTACGGGAGCGCTCCCACGAAGTCAAGGGAGCGCTCCCACGGTTTGATCACGGTTGCGTCACGAGCCCTCCGACGGGCGGTCGATACGACGGATGCCGGGGCCCGTAGACTGGAGGCGACCCCTGCCCGCGACATCCGGAGCTGTCACATGCCCACCATCGTCGTCGACGTCATGCCCAAGGCCGAGCTTCTGGACCCGCAGGGGAAGGCCGTCTCCGGCGCATTCGCCCGACTCGGGGTCTCCGACTTCAGCGCGGTGCGCATCGGCAAGCGGTTCGAGCTCACCGTCGAAGGCGAGGTCACCGAAGAGGTGCTCGCCGAGGCCCAGCGCATCGCCGACGAGATCCTGTCGAACGCGGTGATCGAGGACGTCGTCGGCATCGAGGTCGTGGAATGACCGCCCGCATCGGGGTCATCACCTTCCCCGGCTCGCTCGATGACCGCGACGCCCAGCGGGCGATCGAGATCGCCGGCGGCGAGCCCGTTGCGCTGTGGCACGGCTCGCACGACCTCGACGGCGTCGATGGCCTCGTGCTGCCGGGCGGCTTCAGCTACGGTGACTACCTGCGCGCGGGCGCGATCGCGGCGCTCGCTCCGATCATGTCGGAGGTGAAGGATGCCGCAGCGCAGGGCATGCCCATCCTCGGCATCTGCAACGGCTTCCAGATGCTCGTCGAGGCGCACCTGCTCCCGGGGGGCCTGATCCGCAACGCGCACCAGCAGTTCATCCGCCGCGACCAGCGCCTCCGCGTCGAGAACAACGACACGGCATGGACGCATGAATTCACCTCCGGCCAGGAGATCGTGATCCCGCTGAAGAACGCCGACGGCGGCTACATCGCCTCCGAGAGCGAGCTCGATCGCCTCGAGGGCGAGGGTCTCGTGGTGTTCCGGTACGTCGGCGTGAACCCCAACGGATCGCTCCGCGACATCGCCGGCATCTCCAACGAGCGCGGCAACGTGGTCGGCCTCATGCCGCACCCGGAGCACGCGGTCGAGGCGGGCTTCGGTCCCGACACCGCGGTCGCCATGCGGTCGGGCGTCGACGGCCTGTCGTTCTTCACCTCGGCCATCGCGGCCGTGGTCGCTCAGGCCGCCTGAGCACCGGACATCACCACCGGTCGCCGGGCCCGTCGAAGCGCCCCCCGGTCGCCAGGCTCCGTCGAGGGTCGGCGGGCTCGTCCAAGCGCCCTTCGACGAGCGCAGCGACCGAACCTCTCAGACGGTGCCCGCCGGCGGCCACACGCCGATGATGAGCGCCATCACGACGATCGTCACGAGCTCGTGCGCGATGTTCAGCACCGTCAGGGACGACGGCCGCCCCTCGAAGGCATCGTGCGTGATGAACCGCGCGGCCGTGAAGCCGGCCCACAGGATGACGCCCGTCGCCAGTGCCGACCAGAGGTAACTGCCGCCATAGAAGTGCCACGCGATCGACGAGGCGCCGGCGAGCACCCACGCCGTCACGAAGCTGACGATGACGGTCACGGCGATCGGCACGACGGCGGTCGCTCCCGGGCGGTCCATGTCAACCTTCGCCAGTTTCGCCCAGCGCGTGCCAAACACCTTCGGGGTGTACCAGATGCTGCCGACGACCATGCTCGACGCCGTCGCGATGAGCACCGCCCAGTAGTTGATCTCGGGAACCACGTCCGCCTCCTCGTTCCGGGGCGCCGCTCGGGCCGCGGTGTCCGCTGGGCCAGAGCGTAGCGCCGCCCGGCGACGTCGGCCCGTCGCCTCGCCGGGTAGCGTGGACAGGGTGAGCAGTCGCAACCGAAACCTCGTCGTCAGCGTTCCGACCGAAGAACTCGCCGCAGACCTGGGCGCGCTTCCCGACGGGGTCGAGCTGGTGGTGTGGCCGATGGATGCCGCCGCCCCGCGCGACCGGTTCGACATCGTCGTGCCGCCCTACATGTCGATGGCGCGCGTTCTCGAACGCCTCGAGGGCATCGAGGTCGGGCTCGTGCAGGGCCAGTCGATCGGCTACGACGGCGTCGCCGACATCCTGCCGTCGGGGCTCGTGTTCGCCAACGCGGCGTCGGTGCACGAGACATCGACCGCCGAGCTGGCCGTGGGTCTGGCGATCACGGCGCAGCGGCACCTCGACGCGTTCGCGGTCGACACCTCAGCGGGACGCTGGGCGCCGGTCTTCGCGCAGAGCCTCGCCGACCGGCGCGTGCTGCTGCTCGGGTACGGAGGGGTGGGCCAGGCCGTGGCCGCACGGCTGTCCGGTTTCGAGGTCGAGCTCACCGCGGTCGCGTCGCGGGCTCGCGAGGAGGACGGCGCGCACGGCGTGGACCATGTGCACGGGGTGGACGAGCTCCCCGACCTCCTCCCCCGCGCCGAGATCGTGATCCTCACGCTGCCCGGCGGCGACGCCACCCGGCACATCGTGGACGATGCGTTCCTGGCTGCGCTTCCGGACGGCGCGCTCGTCGTCAACGTCGGGCGGGGCTCGCTCATCGACACCGAGGCGCTCGTCGACCACGTACGCCGCGGCCGGATCCGCGCAGGTCTCGACGTGACCGACCCGGAGCCCCTGCCCGAGGGTCACGCGCTCTGGGGACTGCCGGGGGTGCTGGTCTCGCCGCACGTGGGGGGCGCCTCGAGCGCGATGCGCCCGCGCGTGGCCCGCCTCGTCCGCACGCAGATCGAGCGCCTCGCCGCCGGAGAGCCGCCGATCAACGTCGTCCTCGGCGGCTGAGGCATGCCCTTCTCATCGACCTCGCCGTGAGGTAGGAACGAGGGGAGGACGGTGAGCAAGCGGTGGACGATTCGCGGGCGGCAGACCGGAGGGCGACGGTGGAGCGCCTTCCCGCCTCGACGTGCTGGGAGTACGTGCAGGACGCGAAGCTCGGCCGCCTCGCCGTGATCAACGCCGACGGCGCTCCCGACATCTTCCCCGTGAACCACCTCGCGCACGAGGGCTCGCTCTTCATCCGCACAGCCCGCGACCCGAAGCTGCTCCACATCGCTCAGCATCCGCTCGTCGCCTTCGAAGTGGACGGCGAGACGGACGACTTCTACTGGAGCGTCGTCATCAGGGGCCGCGCGGAGCGCGTCACGCGCGACGACGAGATCCGCGACAGCGGCGTGCGGCGCCTGACGTCGTGGAGCCCGACCGTCAAGCTCTTCGTGATCAAGGTCGTTGCGAGCACCGTCACGGGCCGGCGGTTCCCGACCCGCGCGGGCAGGGCGGACTCCCCCCTTGCGTTCGGAGGCGATGCCGCTGCTCCATCGGCACCGGAGGCGCCTGCTCCGGTGCGCGGCGATCGGCCCGAGCCCATCCCGCACTTCGGGCCCCGCACCGGGTCCCACGTCGTTCAACCCGACGCGGAGGCCGACAGCTGACGGCCCACCGGCCGCGGTGGCGCGTCGCCAGTCAGGCCGTGAACACGGTGTGCACGTCGCCGACGATCTCGCGGCCGCCGAGCGCGGTCAGCTCCATGAGCACCGCAGTGCCGACGACCACGCCGCCCAGCTCTGCGACGAGCTGGTGCGCGGCGACCAGGGTGCCCCCCGTGGCGAGCACGTCGTCGACCAGCAGCACGCGGCTGCCGCCGGCGACGTCGTCGTGGGCCTCGATCGTCGCCGTCCCGTACTCGAGCGCGTACGTGACGGATGCCGCGGGCAGCGGCAGTTTGCCGGCCTTGCGGATCGGCACCAGCCCCGCGCCGGCCTCCATCGCGGCCGCGCCGGCAAGCAGGAACCCACGGGCCTCGACCCCCGCGACGACGTCGAAGGACCCCTCGAAGGGCGCGATCATCGCGTGGATGACGGTGCGGAGGGCCCGGGCATCCGCCAGCAGGGGCGTGATGTCGCGGAACAGCACCCCCGGCTCGGGATAATCGGGGATCGTGCGGATCAGGGATTCGGCGCGGGTGAGGGCTTCGGACAGCACCCGCCCACCCTACGCCCGGGGTCTGGATGCGGCTCGACGTCACGATGTAAGCGCTTGCAGTACACTGGCCGGATGACTTCCGCAGAGACCGCTGAGCGCACGGACGCGTTCCTCGCCCCCATCGGCGGCGAGTGGTGGCGCACCGCCGTCATCTACCAGATCTACCCCCGCTCCTTCGCAGACGCCTCGGGCGACGGCATCGGCGACCTGCCGGGCATCACCTCGCATCTCGACGACCTCGCCGATCTCGGCATCGACGCGATCTGGCTGAGCCCGTTCCAGCGGTCGCCGCAGAAGGACGCCGGTTACGACGTCAGCGACTACTGCGACGTCGACCCGCTGTTCGGCACGCTGTCCGACTTCGACGCGATGCTCGCCGGAGCGCACGACCGCGGCATCCGTGTCATCGTCGATCTCGTCCCCAACCATTCGTCCGACCAGCACGAGTGGTTCCAGCAGGCGCTGGCCGCCGCACCCGGCAGCCCCGAGCGCGGGCGCTACATGTTCCGCGACGGCAAGGGCGCGCACGGCGAAGTGCCCCCGAACAACTGGGAGTCGGTCTTCGGCGGCCCGGCCTGGACGCGCGTCGTCGAGGCCGACGGCCGGCCCGGCCAGTGGTACCTGCACCTCTTCGACTCGTCGCAGCCCGACTTCGACTGGTCGAACGAGGAGGTGCGCGAGGAGTTCCGCCGCATCCTGCGCTTCTGGCTCGACCGCGGCGTCGACGGCTTCCGCGTCGACGTGGCGCATGGCCTCGTCAAGGCCGAGGGCCTGCCCGACTACATCCCCGACCCCGAGGCCGGGTCGATGGGCGGCGAAGAGGAGAACGTGCCCTACTGGGGTCAGGATGCCGTGCACGAGGTGTACCGCGACTGGCGCAAGATCCTCCAGGAGTACCAGGGCGACCGCGCCCTCGCCGCCGAGGCGTGGCTGCCGACCGCGGAGCGCACGGCCGAGTGGGTGCGCTCCGACGAGATGCACCAGGCCTTCAACTTCCCGTACCTGCAGACCGAGTGGAACGCCGCGGATCTCCGCGAGGTCATCGATGTGTCGCTGCGGGCGTTCCCGGGCGTCGGTGCGCCGAGCACGTGGGTGCTGTCGAACCACGACGTCGTGCGCCACGCCTCGCGCCTCGCGCTGACCGCCGAGAATCCCCAGGGCCACGGCATCGGCCCGGAGTCACCGGGTCAGCCGATCCCCGAGGTGGGCCTGGCTCGCGCCCGCGCCGCCACGACGCTCATGCTCGCGCTCCCGGGCTCGGCCTACCTCTACCAGGGCGAGGAGCTCGGCCTTCCCGAGGTCATCGACATCCCCGGCGAGGCGCGTCAGGACCCGACCTGGTTCCGCACGAACGGCGAGCGCTACGGCCGCGACGGCTGCCGCGTGCCGATCCCGTGGAACGCGGATGCGCCGGCCTACGGCTTCAACGCGAGCGGTGCGTCCTGGCTGCCGCAGCCGGCGGAGTGGGCGCGGCTCGCGCGCGACGTGCAGTCCGGCGTCGAGGGGTCCACCCTCGAGCTGTACCGCACCCTGCTCGCGGAGCGTCGCGCGCGGTCGCTCGGCGCGGGCTCCCTCGAGTGGATCGACGGCTACGGTACGGATGCCGTCGCATTCCGCAACGGGAATGTCACGGTCGTCGCAAACACCGGTTCCACGCCGATCGCGCTGCCGGACGGTATCGTGATCGCGTCGAGCGGTCCGGTCGCTGACGGCGAGCTTCCCGCCGACACGACCGTCTGGGTGACGAACGACTGAGCCGGAGCCTCCGGGTACGGCGGCCTCCGGGCACGAGCACCCCTCGTTGACCTGCCCACCTGTACGCGACACGCCGCGCGTGCTGTACACATAGGGCAGGTCGACCGGGGCGAAGAGAGGTGACGACGTGGTCAGCATCGACGAGGTCGCCCGCCAGGCGGGCGTCTCGACGGCGACCGTATCGCGCGCGCTGAGCGGGCGCGGTCACGTCTCGGCCGGCGCCAAGGCCAAGGTCGAGGCGGCCGCGAAGAGCCTCGGCTACGTGGTGTCGGCCTCCGCCTCCAGCCTCGCCTCGGGACGCACGCGCAACATCGGCGTGCTGGTGCCCTTCCTCGACCGCTGGTTCTTCTCGACGGTGCTGAGCGGCATCGCGTCGGCGCTCATGCGCCGCGGCTACGACATCACGCTGTACAGCCTCACCGCCGATCGCGCGGAGCGCCACGACATCTTCGACACGTTCCTCCGGCGTCAGCGCGTGGACGGCGTCATCGCGATCTCGCTGGAACTCGGCGAGGAGGAGACCGAGCGGCTGGTCGCGCTCGACCTGCCGGTCATCGCCATCGGCGGACCCAACCCGCGGCTGACCACCCTGACGGTCGATGACGTCGCGGTCGCCCGCCTGGCCACCGAGCACCTGCTCGCGCTCGGACACCGCGCGATCGCGCACATCGGCGCGAGCCCGGAGTTCGACATCGACTTCCACATCCCCACCCAGCGGCGGCAGGGCTTCGAGCAGGCGCTGGCCGATGCCGGCATCACCGTCAGCCCGTCGCTGTTCGAGCCCGCCGACTTCACGATCGAAGGCGGCTTCCGTGCCGCCAAGCAGCTGCTCGGCAAGCCCGGCGGCCGGCCCACCGCGATCTTCGCGGCCTCGGACGAGATGGCGATCGGCGCGCTCCTGGCCGCGCGGGAACTCGGCTATCGCGTGCCCGAGGACCTGTCGGTGATCGGCATCGACGGCCACGAGCTCGGCGAGTTCTTCCGCCTCACGACGGTCGATCAGTTCCCCCTCGGGCAGGGCGAGCGCGCTGCCGATGCGATCCTCGAGGCGCTCGAGTCGACGGATGCCGAGACCCCGACGCACCGCCCTGGCGAGCTGCCGTTCGAGCTCATCGTGCGCGGCTCGACCGCCCGCCTCCCCGCCTGACCTCCCCAGGCGCGCCTTCGCCGCGGCGCCGCGAGTTCGGCGGACGCGACACGCCGCAACACCCGCCTCGAGACCACGTTTCGTGACACCTGAGCCGGGCGACGGCGCCGCGACGCCGCGGATAGGCTCGACCCCATGACCCTCGACCTCGAAGCGCTCTACATCGATCTGCACCGGCATCCGGAGCTGTCCTTCCAGGAGACCCGCACGGCGGGGGTGATCACGCAGCACCTGACGGAGCTCGGCATCGAGTTCGAGGAGGGCATCGGCAAGACCGGCGTCGCCTCGGTCATCCGCAACGGCGAGGGCCCCGTCGTGTGGCTGCGCGCCGACATGGACGCCCTGCCCGTGCCCGAGCAGACCGGACTCGAGTACGCCAGCACCGCGCGCGGCACCGACCCGTCGGGCACCGACGTGCCGGTGATGCACGCGTGCGGCCACGACATGCACGTCACGGCCCTGCTCGGCGCCCTGGAGCGCCTGGTCGCCACGAAGGACGAGTGGTCGGGCACGATCGTCGCCGTCTTCCAGCCCGCCGAGGAGTACGGCGCCGGCTCGCAGGCGATGATCGCCGACGGCGTGCTCGACCGGTTCCCGAAGCCCGACATCGTCCTCGGCCAGCACGTCACGCCGCTACCCGCGGGCACCATCGGCGTGCGCAGCGGCACGCAGATGGCGGCATCCGACGGGCTCACCGTGACGCTGCTGGGTCGGGGCGGGCACGGCTCGCGTCCACAGGCGACCATCGACCCCGTCGTGATGGCGGCGGCCACCGTCATGCGGCTGCAGACGATCGTCTCGCGCGAGGTCGACCCGCGCGACGTCGCCGTCGTCACCGTCGGCTCGATCCACGCCGGCCTGAAGAACAACATCATCCCGGCCGAGGCGAAGCTCGAGCTGAGCCTGCGCTACCCCGACGACGAGGCCCGCTCCCGCGTGCTCGAGAAGGTCGAGCGCATCGTGCACGCCGAGGCGCAGGCGTCCGGCGCCGAGGAGCCTCCGGTCATCACCACCGACCACACCCTCCCGCCCACCATCAACGACGTCCACGCCACCGCGCGCCTCGTGCTCGCGTTCGACGCCGCGTTCGGCGAGGGAACCGTCATCGACCCCGGCATGTTCACCGGCAGCGAGGACGTGTCGTGGTTCGCCCGCGAGGCCGGCGTGCCGCTGGTGTTCTGGTTCTGGGGCGGGGTCGACCCGACGGCGTTCGCCGAGGCGTTCGCCGCCGGAACCGTCGAGCGCGACATCCCCACCAACCACTCGCCGTTCTTCGCGCCGGTGCTGCAGCCGACGCTGAGCCGCGGCGTCGAGGCGCTCGTGGTCGCCGCGCGCGAATTCCTGGACACGCCCGCGGACTGATCTCCGGTCGCCGTTCGTCAGACACCGGGTGCGGATGCCGCACCCGGCGGTGCGGCATCCGGTTCCTCCGGCTCGCGGGCATCGATGACCCGCTGACCCGAGACGAGGCCGGGCAGCCCGCGACCGCCGGTCGTGACGACGAGCACCACCGAGACGCCCGCGAACACCGCGGCGACGAACGTCCACGCGCCCGGCAGGGCGGTGAGCAGGAGCCAGCCGCCGATGCCGCCGAGAAAGCGGAGGACGCGGGCGAGCCCGACCGGCAGCGGCCCGCCGGCGAAGCGCAGCTGCACCGCGTGGTCGCCCACGGTGGCCCCCGTCGCCAGCGTGACGACGAGCCACACCGCGATCGGCGCGGCGCTCCCCACGAGACTCGCGGCCGACCCGTCCTGCACCGCTGCCTCCGCGCCGAGCAGATACAGCGTCAACTGCACCACCACGACCACAGACAGGCTGAGCAGCCACGCGGCGAGCCCGTCGCACACCATGCCGAGCAGGCGCCGGCCGCGCGTGACCGGCTGCGGTTCGTCGGCATCTGGCAGGCGCGGCGATCCCCGCAGGCGGCGCGGCACCGCGAGCGCGAGCAGCGACCCGAGCACGGCGCCGAGGGTGTTCGTGAGCAGATCGTCGACGTCGAACACCCGGTAGGCGCACGGGTAGAGACCCCAGACGCCCGTGAGCTGCGTGACCTCGACGAAGGCAGACAGCGCGAAGCCCACGACGAGCGCGGTGATGACGCCGCGATCGCCGAGCACGCGGATGAAGAATCCCAGGGGCACGAACAGCAGCACGTTGAGCAGCAGCTGTGCGACCGCGGGATCCGTGGCCGCCTCGCCGCCTCGGCGGGCGAGGGCGCCGCGCACGTCGGCCGCGAGCGCCGTCACATCGACGTTGACGCCTGCGCAGCGGATCGCGTCGGGATCGGGCAGCGGCAGCAGCGTGTAGGTCCAGATCGCCATCACGGCGACCAGTGCCGCTCCCCACAGCAGGAACCTTCCGACGCCGAAGCCGCCGCGCCGGCGGAAGCTGAGCGCGACGAAGGGCACGAACACCAGCACCCCGACGACCACCCCGAGGGTGATCGCGAGCACGGCGAGGATGATCCGGTCCTCCACCCCTCGAGTGTCCCAGAGAGGCCCCTGCATGGATTTCGTGAGGATGCCCGTCCTGATGCGTCCTCCCGAATTCCTCACGAGTAATCTGGCCCGCCGTGACGAACGAAAGCCGCGAGCAGTCGGTAGACGAGGCGCCGAAAGCCAAGCGCCTCATCCTGGGCGACCCCTTGGCGTCCACCGACACCGACGAGCACCTGCTCCCGAAGAAGATGGCGCTGCCGATCTTCGCCTCCGACGCGCTGTCGTCTGTCGCGTACGCCCCGCAGGAGCTGCTCCTCATCCTGCTGACCGGAGGGCTCGCGTTCCTCGCGTTCGCCCCCTGGATCGCGGCCGCGGTGGTGGTGCTCCTCACCGTCGTGGTGATCAGCTACCGGCAGCTCATCAAGGCCTATCCGTCCGGAGGCGGCGACTACGAGGTCGCCCGCAAGAACCTCGGTGAGATCCCCGGCGTGGTCGTGGCCTCCGCCCTCGCCGTCGACTACGCCCTCACCGTGGCGGTGTCGGTCGCGTCGGGCGTCGACAACATCATCTCGGCACTGCCGGGCCTCAATCCGTTCCGCGTCGAGCTGGCCGTGGGCTTCGTCATCCTCATCGTCGTCATGAACCTCCGGGGCGTCCGCGAGGCCTCCCGTGCGTTCGCGATCCCGACGTACGTCTTCATCGGCTCGGTCGGCGTGATGATCGTCGTCGGGCTGTTCCAGGTCGTGATGGGCAACCCGCCGGTCGCTTCGAGCGCACAATATGCGGTCGAGACCCAGGACCTCACCCAGGCGGCGGTCATCCTGCTGGTGCTGCGGGCGTTCTCGAGCGGCTGCTCCGCCCTGACGGGTGTCGAGGCCGTCTCGAACGGCGTGCCGGCGTTCCGCACGCCGAAGGTGCGCAACGCGCAGACCACCCTCGCGCTCATGGGCGGGATCGCGATCCTGCTCTTCTCCGGCCTCACCGCGATCGCCCTGGTGGCGGGCGTGCACTATGCCGAGAACCCCTGCGATCTCATCGGCTTCGACTGCGCCAACCCGCAGCCCAGCCTCATGGCGCAGGTCTCGTCGGCGGTGTTCGGCATGAACTCGGTCCCGTTCTTCGTCATCCAGGGCGCAACCGCCGTCGTGCTCCTGCTCGCGGCGAACACGGCGTTCAACGGCTTCCCGCTGCTGGGCTCGGTGCTCGCCCGCGACGGCTACGCGCCGAAGGCCCTCAACACCCGCGGCGACCGGCTGGTGTACTCCAACGGCATGATCATCCTGGGTCTGGTCGCGATCGGCGTGCTCATCGTCTACCAGGCGAACCTGACGAACCTGATCCAGCTGTACATCATCGGCGTCTTCGTCTCGTTCACGCTCGGTCAGATCGGTATGATCCGGCACTGGCGACGGGGTCTGAGCGCGATTCGCGACCTTCCCGCCGACGAGCGCAGCAGCAAGGCGGTCCGCACCGAGCTGTTCGGCCTGCGCAAGGGCCTCTTCATCAACTCGCTCGGCGCGACGATGACGGCATCCGTCCTGATCATCGTGACCGTCACGAAGTTCACGCACGGCGCGTGGCTGATCTTCCTCGCCATCCCGGTGCTGTCGTTCCTCATGATCGGCGTGCACCGCTACTACCGCGACGTCGACCACGAGATCGCGATGGACGACCAGACGCACTTCGGCTCGACCGGGGATGTCGCCCTGATCCTCGTCAACAAGCTGCAGAAGCCGGTCGTGAAGGCCGTCGACTACGCCCTGGCCGCCAAGCACGACAAGACGTTCGCGGTGCACATCTCGGTGACGAAGGAGGAGGCGGCGGCCCTCGAGGCGGAATGGAGCGCGCACCGCATGCCCATCCCGCTGAAGATCATCGAGTCGCCCTACCGCACGTACGCGAGCCCGATCGCCGAATTCGTCAAGAAGTACCGCGAGCAGCACGGCTCTGCGGTGGTCACCGTCTACCTGCCGCAGTACATCGTCGGCCACTGGTGGGAGTCGCTCCTGCACAACCGGCGTGCGCGCCGCATCGCGCAGCAGCTCATGCTCGTGCACGGCGTCTCGATCACGCTGGTGCCCTGGCTGCTGGACTCGTCCGAGCTCATCTACGGCCGCCGCTCCCGTGCGCTTCCCGGTGACGATCGGGCCGGACGGCCGGCGGCGCCCGAGGTGCACCGTGTCGGCCGGCGGGCGATCCGCCCGGCAGGGCCGCCCGAGAGGTCGGACGCCGCCGAGCCGTCGGTGCCCGCTACCAAGCCCTGACCGCCGGGAGGCCGCCGCGCGACCCCGGCGCCGGGAGGCGGCATCCCGCGTAGCCTTGAAGGGTGACCACTCCCGCACCTGCCCCCTCGCCGGCCGTGCTCCCGGACGCCTCGGCGCTCCGCGAGGACTTCCCGCTGCTCGGCGAGCGCGTCAACGGCGAACGCCTGGTCTACCTCGACTCGGGCGCGACGAGCCAGAAGCCGCGGGCGGTCATCGACGCGGAGGTCGACTTCCTCACGCGCTCGAACTCCGCGGTCCATCGCGGCGCGCACACCCTGGCCGCCGAGGCGACGGAGCTCTTCGAAGACGCCCGCACCACCGTCGCCGGCTTCGTCGGCACGCGGCCCGAGCAGCTGGTCTGGACCAGCGGAGCCACGGCGGGACTCAACCTCGCCGCCTATGCGATCGGCAACGCCTCGATCGGACGCGGGGCACCGGCATCCGCCCGTTTCGCGCTGCATGCCGGCGACGAGATCGTGGTGACCGAGGCCGAGCACCACGCGAACCTCATCCCGTGGCAGGAGCTCGCCGCCCGCACGGGCGCCGTCCTGCGCCACATCCCCGTTCACGAGGACGGGACGCTGGACATGGATGCCGCGGCCGCCGTCATCGGGGAGCGCACGCGCGTCGTCGCCTTCACGCACGTCTCGAACGTGCTGGGCATCGTGAACCCCGTGGACGAGCTCGTCGCCCTCGCGCGCGCGGTCGGTGCGGTGACCGTGCTCGACGCCTGCCAGTCGGCGCCGCACCTGCCGCTCGACCTCCCGGCGCTCGATGTCGACCTCGCGGTCTTCTCGGGCCACAAGATGCTCGGCCCGTACGGCATCGGCGGCCTCTACGGCCGCGCCGAGGTGCTCGAGGGACTGCCCCCGTTCCTCACCGGCGGCTCGATGATCACGACGGTGACGCTCGACGAGGCCGCGTACCTGCCGCCGCCCCAGCGGTTCGAGGCCGGTACGCAGCCGGTGTCGCAGGCCATCGGCCTGGCCGCCGCCGTGCGCTACCTCGACGGCGTCGGGATGGATGCCGTGCACGCGCACGAGAAGCAGCTCGAGGCCCGCATGGGCGAGGGGCTGCGGTCGATTCCGGGCATCCGCCTGCTGGGTGACGCGCCCCGGGCGGAGCGGGTCGGACTGTGGGCGTTCGACGTCGACGGCGTGCACGCGCACGACGTCGGGCAGTTCCTCGACGCGCGCGGCGTCGCGGTGCGCGTCGGGCACCACTGCGCGCAGCCGCTGCACCGCCGGTTCGGCCTCACCGCCTCGGTCCGCGCATCGACGGCGCTGTACAACACCGCCGATGACGTCGATGTGTTCCTCGACGCCCTGTCGGGTGTGCGCTCGTTCTTCGGGGCGGGCGCATGAACAGCCTGGAGTCGCTGTACCAGGAGCTGATCCTCGACCACTCCAAGCGTCCGCACGGCAAGGGACTCGCCGACGAGGACGCAGCCGACGGCGCCGGTCACGGCAGCCGCATCGCGACCTCGTATCAGCGCAACCCGATCTGCGGCGACGAGATCACGCTCCGCGTCCGCCTGTCGGACGACGGCACGACCGTCGACGAGGTGACCTGGGACGGCGCCGGGTGCTCCATCTCGCAGGCGTCGGCGTCGATGCTGGCCGCGCTGGTCGAGGAGGAGGAGCGGATGCCGCGGGCCGAGGCATCCGAGCTTGTCGACGGGTTCCGCGAGGCGCTGCGTTCTCGCGGCGAGATCGCGCTCGACGAAGAGGTCTTCGGCGACGCTGCCGCGCTCTCGGGCGTCTCGAAGTTCACGGCGCGCGTGAAGTGCGCGATGCTCGCGTGGGTGGCCTTCGAGGACGCCGTCTCCCGCGCCTGACACGGCCATGTCGTCGCCCCGACCCTGGGGCTGAGCCTGTCGAAGCGCCCGGGCCCTCAGTCCCCGCCGGCGACCGGGTGCGTGCGGTGCACGGTGATGTCGCCGTAGCCGGTGCGCGCGTACAGCTCCAGCGAGGCCTCGCCTTCGACAGGACCCGTGGCGACGGCCAGCTCGTTGCGCACCGACGCGTGCTGGCTCGACGCGTCGAGCCAGACGGCGGTGCCCGAGCGGATGCCGAGGGTCACGGCTCCGTACGAGGCCTCGACCCGCGCGGTCCCGCCGTTGAGGTCGGTGATCCGCACCGGCCCATAGGCCGAGCGGACGGTCAGCGCCGGCCCGGGATCGCCGAGGTGGACGACGCCGCTCGACGTCGCGATGTCGGCGACCCCCGAGACGGAGCCGACGTCGATGCCGGCATCCGACCCTTTCAGCCGCAGTGCGCCGTCGACGATGCCGATGCGCGCGCGGCCCGAGCTGATGCTGACGTCGGCATCTCCGCGCACGTGCTCGACGCGCAGCTCGCCGTGTCCGAGACCGAGGTCGGCGCGGCCGGTGCGCTCGAGTGTGGCATCGCCGTAGTCGAGGGCGATGCGCGCGGTGCCGACCGCCCCCGCGACGCGGATGGAACCGTACTTGAGCGCCAGCGACACGTCGGAGCCGGTGGGCACACGTACGGAGACGTCGACGGAGTCGCCGGAGCCGAAGAGGGAGAACCGCACCGGACCGACGATGCGCAGGTCGGAGCCGGAATGGATCACGCGCACGGCGTCAGCGGCGCTGCGGTCGCCGCCCCGGTGCGGGTTGGCGGGGCCGATCTCGACCGCGAGGTCGCGGCGGGACTCCGCGATCACGTCGATGCGCCCCATCTGCAGGTCGATGCGCAGGGCGGCCGGACCCGACGCCGGGAACGTCGTCATCAGCGCACCCAGCCGGTGTACGACGAGCTCGCTCCCGCCGCGGCTGCGGGTGCGGGATCCAGCGACGCCGTCACAGCGCGCACGAGCCAGGCGTTGAGCGACAAGCCCTCGGCGCCGGCCGCCGCCTCGGCGCGGACCTTGAGCGAGTCGGGCAGGCGCAGCGTCGTGCGCGCCGTGGCGTCATCGCCCTCGTCTGCGGATGCCGCGACCGGAACGCCGGCGAGGGCGACGGGGCCGCTCGAGTTCGATGCCGGCTGGGCGACAGCGGCGCCGGGGCGCGACACGATGAAGTCGACGTCCCGGCCGCGCAGGCGCACATCGACCGAGCCTGGTGCCAGCTCGCGTGTGATCTCGCCCGCCGCCTCCGACAGCGCCTCGAGGATCGCCAGGCGCGCGGCGGGTTCGAGCGCGGTGGCGAGACGCGCGGCGACCTCGGCGGTGTCGCTCCCGCCGGCTGCCGCGGCCGCGGCGAGCTGTCGCTGGAGCTCTTCGACGTGACTGGCGATCTGCATGACGTCAGAGTGACATCACAGTGGCGTCACGTCAACGGGCTCGTCGGATCGGCGTCAGGGGACCGTGAGCGTCGGCTCCGAGGCCGTTCGGATTCCGTGAGGACGGCGGAAGCGGCATCAGTTCGCGGGTTGCATCGGACCCACGCCCGCCGCACCGCGGGCGGCCACGCGGCCCGCCGCGCGGAACGCAGCCACCGGGAGTCCATGTGCTCGATGTCATCTACCTCGCCGCGACGATCGCGTTGTTCGCGCTCGTCGGCCTGATCGCCAGGGGGGTCGAGCAGCTGGCCCCACGCACCCGGACCTCGACGCCGCGCGAACCGATGAGCGGAGAGGCGCGCAGATGATCCTCTTCTCTCTCGTCGCCGGCGTCCTCGGCCTCGCCGCGATCGTCTACCTCCTGGTCGCCCTCGTGAATCCGGAGAGATTCTGATGGATGCCGCGACCGTGGTCACCGGCATCCTGCAACTCGCGACTCTGCTGCTCACCCTCGCGGTGCTGTACCGGCCGCTCGGGGACTGGATCGCCCGCGTCTACACGAGCGGTCGGGACGCGCGCGTCGAGCGCGGCTTCTACCGGCTCGTGGGGGTGGATCCCCGCTCCGAGCAGACCTGGCAGGCGTACACGCGCGGGGTTCTCTCGTTCTCGGCCGTCGGCGTGCTCTTCGTCTACGCCTTGCAGCGATTCCAGGGTCTGCTGCCGTACTCGCTGGGCCTGCCCGCCGTGCCCGAGGGCCTCGCCTTCAACACCGCGGTGTCGTTCGTCACGAACACGAACTGGCAGTCCTACTCCCCCGAGCTCACCATGGGCTACACCGTGCAGCTCGCAGGTCTGGCGGTGCAGAACTTCGTGTCGGCGGCCGTCGGCATCGCCGTCGCCGTTGCGCTCGTCCGCGGGTTCGCCCGCCGCGGATCGGCCACCATCGGCAACTTCTGGGTGGATCTCACCCGAGGTCTGACACGCCTGCTCCTGCCCCTGGCAGCCGTGTCAGCCATCGCGCTCGTGATCGCCGGCGTCGTGCAGAACGCGAACGGACTCGCCGAGGTCGCGACGGTGACCGGCGTAACGCAGCCGATACCGGGCGGGCCGGTCGCGTCGCAGGAGGCCATCAAGCTCCTCGGTACGAACGGCGGCGGTTTCTTCAACGCCAACTCCGCGCATCCGTTCGAGAACCCCACGCCCTGGTCGAACATGCTGGAGATCCTGCTGCTGATCGCGATCCCGGTCGCGATGCCGCGCGCCTTCGGCCGCATCATCGGCGACGATCGACAGGGCTACGCCATCCTCGCGGTGATGGGGTCGATCGCCGTCGTGTCCATCGTCGCGGTGACCTGGCTCGAGTCGCTGGGGCTCGGCACCGCCCCGCAGCTCGCGGGCGCCGCGATGGAGGGCAAGGAGACGCGCTTCGGCATCTTCGGCTCGACGCTGTTCGCCGGCGCCACCACGCTCACCTCGACAGGCGCGGTCAACTCGATGCACGACTCGTACACCGCGCTCGGCGGCATGATCCCGATGATCAACATGATGCTCGGCGAGGTGGCGCCCGGCGGGGTGGGATCGGGCCTGTACGGCATGCTCGTGCTCGCCGTGATCGCCGTCTTCGTCGGCGGCCTTCTCGTCGGCCGCACGCCCGAGTACGTCGGCAAGAAGATCGGCCCCACGCAGATCAAGCTGGCGAGCCTGTACATCCTCGTGACGCCGGTCCTCGTGCTGGCGGGCACCGCGCTCAGCTTCGGCATCCCGGTCATCAACGCCGACGTCGAGTCCACCTCGATCTGGAATCCCGGTGTGCACGGCCTCGGCGAGGTGCTCTATGCCTTCACCTCGGCGGCCAATAACAACGGCTCCGCCTTCGCCGGCCTCACCGCCAACACTCCATGGCTCAACATCGCGCTCGGTGTGACCATGCTCCTGGGGAGGTTCGTGCCGATCGTGTTCGTGCTGGCGCTGGCCGGCTCGCTCGCCGCACAGCAGTCGACGCCGTCGAGCGCCGGCACGCTCCCCACCCATCGCCCGCAGTTCGTCGGCCTTCTCGCCGTCGTCGCGGTCGTGATCACCGCACTCACCTACTTCCCCGTTCTCACGCTGGGTCCCCTGGCGGAAGGGCTCGTCTGACTCATGACCACCCCCACCCTCGTCTCTCTGCCCGAGCCCCTTCAGGGCCCCGTCTCCGGCTCGATTCCTCCCCGGCCGGACCAACGCTCGCGCGGGTTCAGCGCGGCGCAACTGGGCGCGGCTCTGCCGGGGGCGCTCTGCAAGCTGAACCCCGCCGCCCTGTGGCGTAGCCCCGTCATGTTCCTCGTGTGGGTCGGCGCGGCTCTGACCACCGCCATCGCCATCGCCGAGCCGTTCCTCGGCGGCGCGGAGGAGTCGGGCGGCACGCGGGTCCCGTTCGGCTTCACATGGGGGATCGCGGTGTGGCTCTGGCTCACGGTGCTGTTCGCCAACCTCGCCGAGTCGGTCGCCGAGGGGCGCGGGAAGGCCCAGGCGGCGACGCTGCGCAAGACGCGCACCTCGACGATGGCGCACCGTGCCATCGGCTACGACCCGGTCGCCGATCCTTCCGCGCAGCGCACCGAGAGCGTCGAGGTCGCCTCCGGTGAGCTGAACCTGGGCGACGTGGTGATCGTGTCGGCAGGTGAGCTCATCCCCGGCGACGGCGACATCATCGCGGGGATCGCGACCGTGGACGAATCGGCGATCACCGGCGAGTCCGCGCCGGTGATCCGCGAATCGGGCGGCGACCGCTCGGCCGTCACCGGCGGAACCCGGGTGCTCTCGGATCGCATCGTCGTGCGCATCACATCCGAGCCCGGCCAGACGTTCGTCGATCGTATGATCGCGCTCGTCGAGGGTGCGAGCCGCCAGAAGACGCCGAACGAGATCGCCCTCGGCATCCTGCTGGCGAGCCTGTCGATCGTGTTCGTGATCGTCGTGCTCACGTTGAATCCGATCGCGTCATACGCCGGGGCACCCGTCAGCATCCCGGTGCTCGTCGCACTGCTCGTGTGCCTCATCCCGACGACGATCGGCGCGCTGCTGTCCGCCATCGGCATCGCCGGGATGGACCGGCTCGTGCAGCGCAACGTGCTCGCGATGTCGGGCCGAGCTGTCGAGGCGGCGGGCGACGTCACGACGCTCCTCCTCGACAAGACCGGCACGATCACCTATGGCAACCGCCGAGCCGCGGACTTCGTCACGATGCCGGGCGTCCGCGATGCTGAACTCGCTGCCGCAGCGGCGCTCGCGTCGCTGGCCGATCCGACCCCGGAGGGGGTGTCGGTGGTCGAACTGGCGCGACTGCGCGGACAGGAGGTGGGCGAGCCCGCCGGGTCCGCCGTCGTGCCGTTCACCGCGCAGAACCGCATGAGCGGTGTCGACCTCGAGGACGGCACCCAGGTTCGCAAGGGCGCCGGCTCAGCGGTCCTGGCATGGCTGGCGGCATCCGGATCCCCCGTCACCGCCACGACGCGCGCGCTGCTGACCACCGAGACCGACGCCATCGCCCAGTCCGGCGGCACGCCGCTCGTCGTGGCGGTCCGAGGTGCCGTGCAGCCGGACGCAGCAGAGGCCGCGCGGGTCCTCGGCGTCGTGCACCTGAAGGACGTGGTCAAGGAAGGCCTCCGTGTGCGCTTCGACGAACTGCGCGCCATGGGCATCCGCACGGTCATGATCACTGGCGACAACCCGCTGACCGCCGCCGCGATCGCGAAGGAGGCAGGGGTCGACGACTTCCTGGCCGAGGCCACCCCGGAGGACAAGCTGGCCCTCATCCGCCGCGAGCAGGAGGGCGGCAGCCTCGTCGCTATGACGGGCGACGGCACGAACGATGCCCCCGCACTCGCGCAGGCCGACGTCGGCGTCGCGATGAACACCGGCACGTCGGCAGCCAAGGAGGCCGGCAACATGGTCGACCTCGACAGCGACCCGACGAAACTCATCGACATCGTGCGCATCGGCAAGCAGCTGCTGATCACGCGCGGCGCGCTCACGACGTTCTCCCTCGCCAACGACATCGCGAAGTACTTCGCCATCATCCCGGCGATGTTCATGGGGGTCTTCCCGGGCCTCGCGGCGCTCAACATCATGCAGCTCAGCTCTCCGGCATCCGCCGTCACGAGCGCCATCATCTTCAACGCGCTCATCATCGTGATCCTCATTCCGCTCGCGCTGCGCGGCGTGAAGTACCGCCCGGCGAGCGCCTCGGAGATCCTCAGCCGCAACCTGCTCGTGTACGGGCTCGGCGGCGTGATCGCCCCCTTCATCGGCATCAAGCTCATCGACGTCCTCGTGAGCCTCATCCCGGGCTTCTGACCCACGAGCCCGACAGGAGACACCATGTCCATGTCCGCCCGCACCACTGTCCGCACCGCCGGCGTCGCGTTCCGCGCGATGCTCATATTCACCCTCGTGCTCGGCGTCGGCTACACGCTCCTCATCACCGGTGTCGCGCAGCTCGCCCTGCCGTGGCAGGCGAACGGTTCGCCGGTGCACGATGCCGCCGGCGCCACCGTCGGGTCGGCGCTCGTCGGCCAGTCCTTCACGGATGCCGACGGGGATGCGCTGCCGCAGTACTTCCAGTCGCGGCCCTCGACCGCCGGCGACGGCTACGACGGCGGCGCCTCGAGCGGATCGAACTACGGCCCCGAGAACGAGGACCTCATCTCGGCGATCGAGAGCAGGCAGAGGACGATCGCGGAGCGGGAAGGCGTCGCGATCGCGGACATCCCCGCCGACGCGGTGACCGCCTCGGGGTCGGGCCTCGACCCGCACATCAGCCCGGCGTACGCCCTGCTGCAGGTGCCTCGCATCGCCGCCGCGCGCGGGCTGGACGAGTCCACGGTGCGGTCGCTGGTCGAGGCGCACATCCAGCAGCGCGACCTCGGCTTCCTCGGCGAGCCCCGTGTGAACGTCGTCGAGCTCAACCTCGCCCTCGATGCGCCGGCGCAATGACTGCTCACCTGTCGCATATGGCGGGTCGCGGACACAGATCGCGACAGGCGAGCGGGCATCGGGGGGACGGCGGACATAGGGTGACCACATGAAGCGCGGCAAGCTGCGGGTGCTGCTCGGGGCGGCGCCCGGCGTCGGCAAGACGTACGAGATGCTCGAGGAGGGCCGCCGCCTCGCGGAGGACGGCCGCGACGTCGTGATCGCCGTCGTGGAGACGCACGATCGCGCCGCCACCGCCGCGCTCGTGGAGGGCCTGCCCGTGATCCCCCGCGCCACCGTCTCGCACCGCGGGATGGAACTGACCGACATGGATCTCGAGGGCGTCCTGGAGCGGCATCCCGAGATCGCACTCGTCGACGAGCTCGCCCACACCAACGCGCCCGGGCTGCCCCACCACAAGCGATGGCAGGACGTCGACGCGCTCCTCGACGCCGGCATCGACGTCATCACGACCGTCAACGTGCAGCACATCGAGTCGCTCGGCGGCGTGGTCGAGAAGATCACGGGAGTCGCCCAGCAGGAGACGGTTCCGGACGCCGTCGTCAGGGCCGCCGACCAGGTCGAGGTGGTCGACCTCTCGCCGCAGTCGCTGCGCGATCGCCTGTCGGCAGGACTCGTCTACCCGGCGGAGCGGATCGACGCCGCGCTGTCGAACTACTTCCGGCTCGGCAATCTGACCGCGTTGCGCGAACTGGCGCTCCTGTGGCTCGCCGACGAGGTCGACAGCGCCCTGAAGTCGTACCGCGCCGAGCACGGCATCGAGGGCGCGTGGCAGGCGAGGGAGCGGGTGGTCGTCGCCCTCACCGGCGGCGCGGAGGGCGAGACGCTGCTGCGGCGCGGCGCCCGCATCGCGGCGCGGTCGGCGGGCGGCGAGCTCCTCGCGGTGCACGTCTCGAGCCAGGACGGCCTGCGTTCGGGCGACCCGGGGGCGCTCGCCGCGCAGCGGGCGCTGGTGGAATCCCTCGGCGGCACCTACCACCAGGTCGTCGGCGACGACGTGCCCCGTGCGCTCGTCGAGTTCGCGCGCTCGGTGAACGCGACGCAACTCGTCATCGGCGTGAGCCGCCGCGGCCGGCTGATGGCGGCGCTGACCGGTCCGGGCATCGGGGCGACGGTTGTCCGCGAGTCCGGCGACATCGACGTGCACATCGTGACGCACGATGCGGCCGGCGACCGCTTCCCGCTGCCGCGCGTGACCGGCGGCGCCCTGAGCGTCAAGCGCCGCGTGCTCGGCTTCGCGCTCGCCCTCGTCGGCGGACCGCTCCTGACCTGGCTGCTGGTCTCGCTCCGCAACGAGGACACCATCACCAGCGACGTGCTCGCCTACCAACTGCTCGTCGTTCTCGTGTCGCTCGTGGGAGGCATCTGGCCGGCGGTCTTCGCGGCCGTGATGTCGGCGTTCACCCTCAACTACTTCTTCGTCCAGCCGTATTACACCGTCTCGATCGCGGATCCGCGGAACGTGTGGGCGCTGATCCTCTACGTCGTGATCGCCGTGCTCGTGAGCTTCATCGTCGACCGTGCCGCGCGCGCCGCACGGGCGGCACGTCGTGCGGAGGCCGAAGCGGAGCTGCTCGCGAACGTCGCGGGCAGCGTGCTCCGCGGCGAGTCGGCCGTGCCGGCTCTCATCAGCCGCACCCGCGAATCGCTCGGCCTCGCCGGTGTGCGACTCGTCGACGCCGATGACACGGTCGTCGCCACCGACGGCGAACCCGTCCGCGACGGACGCTACGAAGCGGTGACGGTGGCGCGACGCAACGGCGGCCCGCCGGCGATGCTCGAGCTGCACGGCCACACGCTCGACGCCTCCGAGCGCCGCCTCATCGATGCCGTGGCCGCACAGCTCTCGGCCGCCCTCGAGCACAGCGACCTCACCGCAACCGCGCGCGCAGCCGGCGTCCTGGCCGAGACCGACCAGGTGCGCAGCGCCCTCCTCTCCGCCGTGAGCCACGACCTCCGCCGCCCGCTCGCCGCTGCGGTGGCCGCCGTGGGAGGGCTGCGCGCCGCGGAGCCGAACCTCTCGCCCGACGACCGTGCCGAGCTGATCGCGACGGCCGACGAGTCGCTCGCGACCCTGTCGGCGCTCGTCACCGACCTTCTCGACGTCAGCCGCGTGCAGGCGGGGGTGCTCGCCGTGTCGCTTCAGCCCGTCGACAGCGCCGGCGTCGTGCTCGCCGCGCTCGACGAGCTGGGTGCGGGACCCGACCGGTTCGAGCTCGCCCTCGATCCCGACCTTCCCCCGTTGACCGCCGACCCCGTGCTGCTGCAGCGCGTGCTCGTGAACGTGCTGTCGAACGCCGCGCGGCACACGCCCGGGGGTACCCGTGTCCGCGTGGCGACGAGCCGACTCGGACGCACGGCTGAGATCCGCATCGTCGACCACGGCAGCGGCGTCTCGCCCGAGCGCCGCGACGACATGTTCGCCCCGTTCCAGAGACTCGGCGACACGGACAACACCGCGGGCCTCGGTCTCGGACTCGCCCTCTCCAAGGGCTTCACCGAGGGCATGGGCGGTACGCTCACCCCCGAGGACACGCCCGGAGGAGGCCTGACGATGGTCATCGCACTCCCCGTCGCCGATCCGGTGCCCGCCGAAGAGAGGCCACTTCGATGAAGGTCGTGTCGTGAAGGTCCTCATCGCCGACGACGATCCGCAGCTCGTCCGGGCCCTTCGCATCACCCTCGCCGCCCACGGCTACGAGGTGGTGGCGGCGCCCGACGGTGCCGCGGCCGTCGCGCTGGCGGCCAAGGAGCACCCCGAGATCGTCATGGTGGACCTCGGGATGCCGCGGCTCGACGGCGTCCAGGTCATCGAGGCGCTGCGCGGCTGGACCACCGCGCCCATCATCGTGGTGTCGGGGCGCACCGGTTCCGCCGACAAGGTGGAGGCGCTGGATGCCGGCGCCGACGACTACGTGACCAAGCCGTTCCAGATCGATGAGCTGCTCGCGCGTCTGCGCGCGCTGTCGCGACGCCTGGGAGCGGCATCCGGAACCCCCGTCGTGACCTTCGGCGACGTCGTCGTCGACCTCTCGACCAAGACCGTCACCCGCGGCGGCGAGCGCGTGCACCTGACGCCCACGGAATGGCGCATCCTCGAGTTCCTCGCCCGCAATCCCGGTTCGCTGGTGACGCGGCAGGCGCTCCTGAAAGACATCTGGGGCACCGAGCAGGTCGCCGACACCGGGTACCTGCGGCTGTACATCTCCCAGCTGCGCAAGAAGCTCGAGGTCGACCCCGGCCGCCCCGCGCACCTCCTGACGGAGTCCGGCATGGGCTACCGGCTGCTCATCGACACCCCCGACGCCGCCGCCTGACGCCGGGACCGGCGGAGTGCAGACCCGACACGCGGCTCCTCACGCCTGAGCCGCGCTCCGCCGCTCGCGCCGCGCCGCGAGTCGTCGCCCTATCCGGCGTCCGACCTTCAGCTGCACCCACAGCGTCGCGATGCCGGCCACGAAGAGCCCGGCGAGGTTGACGAGCAGCTGCAGAAGAGCGCTGAAAGCCTCGTCCCACGCACCGACCGCGAGCGTGAGCCCGATCGTGCCGACCGCCGGCACCGTGGTGATCGAGATGAACACGCCTACCAGGGCCGACGACTTCGAAGTGGTGAGCGAGAGCACGCCGGCGATGCCCGCGAGCAGGGCGATGACGAACGACCACACGTCGGGAGCGATGATGAACTCGGTGAGGGGCCCCGTCGTGGCCTGCTCGTACGTGATGAGACCGAAGGCGTACACGATCGCCCAGACGCCCCACGCGATCGCGGCGCTCAACGCGAATCCGCCGAACAGAGTGACCGACGCCATGCCCACGATGCCGCGCTTGCGCCGCACGACGGCGTAGCAGATCGCCGCGATCGGTGCGAACTCCGGACCGACCACCATGGCGCCGATGATGAGGATGGGCTGGTCGAGCAGACGCCCGATGCCTGCGATCAGGGTGGCGAGCAGCAGGAACGCGAAGAAGCTCCATGACGGGCGCGCGTCCTCGCGGGAGCGGTCGGCCAGCTGCGCCCACAGCACGCCGTCTGCGGGATGACCGGGAGCGGCTCTCTCAGCAGCCGTGGCGGCGTCGGAGGCTACTGCGATCGGCTCACTCACCACGATGGAGCCGTTCGCGGGCACACCGGCGTGCCGGAGCATCCGCATCACATTGTTGGCGTTCTCCCGCGCCAGCGCGAAGTGCAGGAGGTCGCCGTCGCCATCGAGCGCGGCCGACGGCACGTAGACGATGTCGCTGACGGTCGGCTCCTCACGGAGCCGGTCGCGCAGCCGGCGGGCGAGCTCGTGCGGAGCGGTGACACGGACGGTGAGCATGCACACATCCTCCCGTGCCGGCAGGCTCCCGCCCTAGGCGGCTGCCGGATCAGCCGAGACCCTGGCGCTCCTCGCCGGCGGCGGGCGCGGCATCGCCGGCCACGGGCTTCGCCGAGAGGCCCACCGAACCGGCGTGCGGGCCCTTGGACAGCGCGGCGGCCACGGCGACCGACTCGTCGGCGTCGGGGTACTGCGGTCGCAGCTGCACGGCGGACTGGCGCTTGTGCTCACGCTTGGCCTTGCGGGCCGCGTAGGTGAGGTTGAGCGCCTCGACGAGGATCGCGAACGCCATCGGCGCGTAGATGAAGGCCTTGTCGATGTGCACGCCGAAGCCCTCGGCGACCAGGAACACGCCGATGAGGAGGAGGAACGACAGGGCCAGCATCTTCACCGTGGGGTGCTTGTTGACGAACGAGAAGATGAAGCGGGCGGCGAACAGCATGATGCCGAACGAGAGCACGACGACCGTGATGATCACGACGAGGTTCTCGGTCATGCCCACGGCGGTGATCACCGAGTCGAGCGAGAAGACGATGTCGAGCGCGAGGATCTGCGCGAGCACCGCTCCGAAGGTCACGTCCTTGCGTCCTGCGCCGCCGTGCTCCTCTTCGGCGCCTTCGAGCTTGTGGTGGATCTCGGTCACGGCCTTGTAGACGAGGAAGAGGCCACCCGCTATGAGGATGAGGTCCTTCCACGAGAACCCGAGCCCCCACAGCACGAAGATCTCCTCCTTGAGCGTGATGATCCATCCGGCGAAGAGCACCAGGATCACGCGGATCACCATCGCCAGCGTCAGGCCGAGGTTGCGGGCCTTGGCCTGCTGCTCCTTCGGCAGCTTCGACGCGAGGATCGAGATGAAGATGACGTTGTCGACGCCGAGCACCACCTCGAGGACGAACAGCGTCAGGAACACGGCGATCAGATCGGGCGTGAAAGCGAAGGAGAAGTCCACGCGGCTATCGTATGCGGCGCCCCGTCTCCGGCCCTGTCAAGAGGCCGCGCCTGGGCATGGACCCGGAACATGCTGGGGATCCACAGCCCATTCCCCCGCGGTCATATGCACCTGCGTAGTGTGGGCCCTAGCGATCGGCATCCGCCTGTGGCTCCGCGTCGACCAGGCGGTCGGCATCCGACCAGAGCAGGTGCGATCATCGCCACCATCACCGCTGTCGCACCTGAGGCTGCCCGTCTGGGCCCCGTCCGACAGACCTATGCCGGCACCGAGACATTCCCGCCCGTCGCACGGGCCTACACCGAGGTCTCCCAGGTCGTTCGCGAGACCGGTCTGCTGCAGCGTGCGCGCTGGTTCTACGCGATCGTCGGCGGGGCACTGGTGCTCGCACTCGGCGGCGCGATCACGGGCTTCATCCTGCTCGGCGACACGTGGTACCAGCTGCTGATCGCCGCCGCGCTCGGCGTCATCTTCACCCAGGTGGCCTTCCTCGCCCACGAGGCGGCGCACCGCCAGATCCTGGTGTCGGGACCGTCGAACGACCGTCTCGGGCGCTTCCTCGCCGCGGGGGTCGTGGGCATCAGCCTCTCCTGGTGGAACAACAAGCACAATCGCCACCACGCCAACCCCAACCGCGTGGGCAAGGACCCCGACATCGAGGTCGACACCATCCGCTTCCTCGAGGAGGATGCCGCGAAGGTGGGTCGTCTCGGCGCGCTGATCACCCGCAAGCAGGGCTGGCTCTTCTTCCCGCTGCTGACGCTCGAGGGACTGAACCTTCACGCGCTGGGCCTCAAGCACCTCTTCTCGCGCGGCGAGGTCAAGGGCCGCTGGGTCGAGCTCTCGCTGATCGCGCTGCGCTTCTCGCTGTACCTCACCCCGCTGTTCCTCTTCCTGCCGATCGGCATGGCGTTCGCCTTCCTCGGTGTGCAACTGGCCGTCTTCGGCGTCTACATGGGCGCTTCGTTCGCGCCGAACCACAAGGGGATGCCGATCATCGCGGCCGACGCGAAGCTCGACTTCTTCTCGAAGCAGGTCCGCACGTCGCGCAACATCCGCGGCGGCTGGTGGGCGACGGCGCTCATGGGCGGCCTCAACTACCAGGTCGAGCACCACCTCTTCCCGAGCATGGCGCGGCCGTACCTCTCCAAGACCCGCGAGATCGTCATGGAGCAGTGCCGCACCCGCGGTGTGCCCTACACCGAGACCAGCCTGATCCAGTCGTACGGCATCGTGATCGCGTATCTCAATCGCGTCGGCCTCTCGGCCCGCGACCCGTTCGACTGCCCGATGGTGAACCGGTTCCGCACCGTCTGAGCAGACACGCATGAAAGCGGGGGACGGATGCCGCGGCATCCGTCCCCCCTCCTTATTCAGCGCGGGGATTCCACCAGGCGCTGCATCTTGTCGAGGCACTGAACCAGGCCGCCGCGCGACATGTCCCGCGCCTCGGCGGTCAGGTAGCCGTGCTCGACCATGTCGAGGCGGGTGCGCCCGTCGCCGAGGTCCGTCAACGTCACCTCGTGGCGGCCGTCTTCGGTCGTCGCCGCGGGGACTCCGGCCTCAGCCGGCGTGATCGGCGTCCCGTCCTCGTCGCAGAACCGCATGATGTAGCGCAGGGTCGTCGGCGCCTCGAGCGCGGTGATGTCCCAGCGGTTGTGGTAGTCCGCGCCACCCCATTCCGCCGGCGCCCGCATCGTCACGATGATCGCGCCGCCGACGCGGATGTCGGCTTCGGCGCGGGGGCACGTGAACCCCTCGGGTCCCCACCACGTCCGCAGGTCGGCGGGCGTGGTCCACGCCGCCCAAACGCGCTCGATCGGCGCATCGAAATCGCGACTCACATCCACGTCGAACGTCTCGGCCACCGTCGTCTCCCTATCTCTCGGTCACACCTCGGCGAGCACGCGCTCCGGGACGCAGGTGGCAGGGTCTTCCCGTCGACCCCGTGGCGCCGCCACGCCCACGGACTCAACTGTCAGCCGAGGACCTCCTGAAGGCGGGCGGCGAAGCCCGCCGGATCACCGGGGTATCCCGGCTGATCGGTGAAGCCGGCATGGTGGCTGGGGAAGTCCGTCACCCTCCTGCCGATCGCGGCCGCGGCCGAGCGGCCGCCGCGTGCGGCCAATGCGTCCCCGGACTCCACACCGACCGCGACGACGACGCGTTCACCCAGCTCTCGCAGCGCCTCGACATCGATGCGGTACGCGATGGTCCCCGGCATGTTCCGCATCAACGGATTCGTGCGGGTGCCGTCGTCCTCGGACGACAAGCCGAACATCGCGGGATCAGGCGCGGGGCCGTCGAGGTAGCCGTCAGGCACCGGTCCGTCGAGCATCACGAAGGCGATGAACTTCGCCATCGCGGCGCCATCGCCCTGTTCGCCGTAGGTGCGCTTCATGTCGGCGACCACGGCGAGCACCGCTTCGCGGTCGGGGAGATGCTCGGCGAGCGGTGGCTCGTGCACGACGGCGAGGCGCACATCGTCCGGGTGGGCGGCGGCGAGCGCGAGCAGGTGCACCGCCCCGCCACTCGTGCCGAAGGCATCGACGGGGCCGACGCCGAGCGCCGCGATGACGCGATGCAGATCGGACGCGTGCTGCTCGACCGTGATGTCAGCCGTGCCGACAGGGTTGCGCCCCGCACCGCGCGGGTCGTACGTCACCACCGGTCTGTCCGTGATGCGCGCGGCGAGGAGCGCGAGTCCGCTCGCGTCCATCGGCCCGGCGAAGAGGAAGAGCGCGGGCCGATCGACGGTCGCGTCAGCCAGGTCGCCGTGGATGTCGTAGGTGATCGCGTCGTCTCCGGCGCCCACGACGTGGGTGGTCACGGCGCGCGTGACGGTGTCCTCGGTCATCGTCGTCTCCCTTTCTCCGGTCACACCGCGGCCAGCACGCCCTCGAGACGGGCGTAGCTCGTCTCCATGCCGTCGGTCATGCCCGTGGCGAGCACGATGTCGCGCGTCTCCTTGTCGGGGTACTCGATCAGCAGCGTGATGAGTGTCGCGCCGTCCTCCTCGTACAGGTTGAGGTCGTTCAGGGTCGACGGGTAGTCCGTGCCGGTCATGTGCTCGGTGGTGACCGCGCGGCGCGGCGACTCCGACAGGAGCGTCTCGCCGTCGAAGCCGAAGGCCTCGCCCTCGCCGCCCTCGACGGGCTCCCACTGATAGCGGTAGCGGCCGCCGACGCTCGGGTCGACCTCGCACACCGACATCCGCCAGCCGTCCGGTCCGAGCATCCACTTCTCGAGCAGCTCGGGCTCCTGGTGCGCGCGCCAGACCAGATCGATCGGCCCCTCGATGAGCCGCGTGATCCGCACGTGGGTGTCGTCGAGGATCTCGGTCTGGGTGCCCTTGCCGGCGGCGTACGCCCGCAGTCCTTCGAGCACGCGGTCGAGCTGGTTGACCGCCATCGTCGCGCCCTCGATCATGCCCATTGCGACGACCTGCTCGAGGGCCTCGGCGGAGGAGAAGTACGTGATGTTGCGCAGCTGCGACCCCTGCGCGGTGCCGTCGAAGCTGAACACCATGCGCGAGACCGGGAGGTCGGTGTTCGGCGTGCCGTTCTCGTCGGCGAAGGCGTCGAGCACCTCGAACGAGCGCGGCTCGGCAACGGAGAGGAACTCCCACGAGCCATACGACTTCTCGCCGCGCGGGCTGGTCATGTGATAGACCGCGCGCCCGCCGGGCGCGAAGTCGAACGAGGTGAAGGTGGCCGGCCAGCCGGGAGGTCCCCAGAAGCGCTCGAGCTGGCGTGGGTCGGTGAACGCGTCCCATACCCGCTCGACGGGTGCGGCGAACTCCGCCGTGAGCGTCATGGTGAGCGCTTCGGGGTCGGTGGTGACATCGGTGACGGGCATCTCATACTCCTTGCGTGTCGGTCTTGTCGGTGCTGTCGGGGTGATCGGTGGGCGTGTCGGTGGCTGTGGCCGGTTGGGCGAGCAGGGCGTCGAGGCGGTCGATGCGCGATCGCCAGAGCTCCTCGTAGCGGGCGAGGAGCGCCCGTGCCCGGGCGATCATCGTGGGATCCGCTCGGACGAGACGCTCGCGCCCCTCGGCGCGCTTGATGATGAGGCCCGCGGCCTCGAGCACCGCGACGTGCTTCTGCACCGCCGCGAACGACATGTCGTAGTCGCGCGCCAACGCCGAGACCGACAGTTCGCCCTCGATCGTGCGACGCAGGATGTCGCGCCGCGTGGACGCGGCGAGTGCGTGGAACACGCGGTCGATGTCATCATCGCTGAGCTCAATTCCTACAACCATTTGGTTGTAGGTTACGACGGGTCGACGTCGCCGTCAACCCCCCTTTCCATTCCCCGAGCCGCGCGCACGCGGCCGCGGGCGCCGCGAAGCCGAGCACGTTCTGCGGAGTCATCGTGCCGACGAAGCGTTCGTCCCGAGCGCGCTCCCGATCGCCCCGACAACGGCGACGGTCGCCAGTTCCTCCGCCGAGTGGAGGCTCGTCCGCGCGTTCTTCGGCTCAGCTCTGTTCGGGTGAGGGGTTGTCGTCAACGGACAGGGTGTGCCAGGTATTGAAAGTCAGATCCGATGCCCCTTCGCCGTCCCCGCTGGCCAGCAGCGCGATGAGCTGGTCGTGACGTTCGAGGGATGACTGGCCGTCGGCGGCGAAGCGCAGGCGCTCCGCCCGGCGCACGACGGGCCCGAACTGGTCCAGCACCGACACGAGGGCGTCATTGCCGAGCACCGTCACCGGCACTCGATGGAAGTCTTCGTCGGCGTCCATCGCCGCGGCGAGATCGCCGGCGTTCAACGCCTCTGCGAAGCGGCGGTTCGCCTCCCTCATACGGTCGAGATCCGCCTCGCTGACGTTCCCCGCCATTTCGCGGACGGCCAGCACGTGCATGGCAGCGACGACATCTCGTGCATCCCGGACGGCTTTAGGATCGATGGCGCTCACCGTGGTGGATCGACCCGGTTTGGCGATCACGAGCCCGCTCGCCGCCAGCCGCAGCAGCGCTTCGCGCACCGGCGTCCGGCTCACCCCGAGCCATTCGGCGAGATCCGTGTCTTTCAACTGCTCGCCGGGTTGGAACGTGCAATCCACGATCGCATCGCGCAACCGACGGAAGACGTCGTCACGCAGGAGCCTGCGGTCAACGCCTGGGGCTTGTCGAGGAATCGGCATGCAATATATTGCCCACCTTTTCGACCGTGAATGCAAGCCGAAACCTTGTTGTCCGAATAACCGATGTGCAATATATTGCGTATCGCGGGTGTTACATCCTTCAAACAACCCACCGCGGCTCGTCAGAGCCGAATCTGGAAGGAAGAGCCATGACAACCACCGAACAGATCAAGAACGTCGTCCTGGTGCACGGGGCGTTCGCGGACGGGTCCGGCTGGCGCCGGGTCTACGATCTCCTCACTGCGCGCGGCTACCGAGTGTCGATCGTGCAGAACCCGCTCACCTCGTTCGCCGACGACGTCGCCGCGACCAACCGTGTTCTGGACGCCCAGGACGGCCCCGCCATCCTGGTCGGCCACTCGTGGGGCGGCACTGTGATCACGGAGGCGGGCGTGCACCCGAAGGTCGCCGGACTGGTCTACGTGTCTGCCCTCATCCCGGATGTCGGCGAGACCAGCGGGCAGCAGTACGAGGGCTTCGCCGCCACGCCCGAGTTCGTCATCGACGTGACCAGCGACGGCTTCGGCTACCTCAACCGGGACGCGTTCCATTCAGGTTTCGCCGCCGACATGAGCGAGACCGACGCCATGTTCATGGCCGACAGTCAGGTGCCGGTCAACATGGCCGTCTTCGGCGAAGCGGTCACGGCGACCGCATGGCGCGAGAAGCCGAGCTGGGCCGTCATCGCCACCGACGATAAGGCGTTCGACCAGGCGATGCTTCAGCACATGGCCGGCCGCATCGACGCCGACATCACGAACGTCCCCGGCAGCCACGCCCTGTTCATCACGCAGGCCGAGACCGTCGCCGACGTGATCGCAACCGCCGCGAACTCTGCGGCCAAGGTGGCGGCCGCAGCCGGCGTTCGCTGAGGCGACTGGCAGGCTTTCACCTCGGACGCGCGCGGACGACGAGGGCGTCGACCAGCACGGCGAGGATGGTGTCCGCGCCTGGCTCGACAAGACCGACGGCGACATCGCCTACACGACGACCCTGACCGCACGGCGTCAGAACGGAACCGACCAGTGGACGGTCACCGCGCACCTGGATGGGCCGCTTCCCCGGCGAGCGACGGGGAGTCCGCGTCACGTGACATCCGGTGCCATCTCACCGCGATACCGACCCCTCTCGCGCCGAATAGACTGGACGGGTCCGGCATCCCCCGAAATTTCTGGAGCTGAGCCGCGTGACCACCCCCTCTTCGACCGCTGTCGCCGATACCGTCGAGAACGCCACCGCCACGCCGGAGAAGGAGCAGCCGTACGCGGCGCTCGGTCTCAAGCCCGACGAGTACGAGCGCATCCGCGAGATCCTCGGCCGCCGCCCCACCTCGGGGGAGCTGGCCATGTACTCCGTCATGTGGTCGGAGCACTGCTCCTACAAGTCGTCGAAGATCTACCTCCGCAAGTTCGGCGAGAAGGTCTCGGACGAGATGAAGGAACGGCTCATGGTCGGCATGGGCCAGAACGCCGGTGTCGTCGACATCGGCGAGGGCTGGGCGGTCACGTTCAAGGTCGAGTCGCACAACCACCCGAGCTACATCGAGCCGTTCCAGGGCGCCGCGACCGGCGTCGGCGGCATCGTGCGCGACATCATCTCGATGGGCGCGCGCCCGGTCGCCGTGATGGATCAGTTGCGCTTCGGCGCCATTGACAACCCCGACACCGCGCGCGTGGTGCACGGCGTCGTCTCGGGCATCTCGTTCTACGGCAACTGCCTGGGCCTGCCCAACATCGGCGGCGAGACCGTGTTCGACGCGGTCTACCAGGGCAACCCGCTCGTCAACGCGCTGGCGGTCGGCGTGCTGCGCCACGAGGACCTCAAGCTCGCCAACGCCACCGGCGCCGGCAACAAGGTCGTGCTCTTCGGCGCCCGCACCGGTGGCGACGGCATCGGCGGGGCGTCCATCCTCGCCTCCGACACGTTCGCCGACGGCGGTCCGACCAAGCGCCCCGCAGTGCAGGTCGGCGACCCGTTCGCCGAGAAGGTGCTCATCGAGTGCTGCCTGGAGCTCTACCGCGACGAGCTCGTCGAGGCCATCCAGGACCTCGGCGCCGCCGGCATCTCGTGCGCGACGTCGGAGCTCGCCGCCAACGGCGGCTCGGGTATGCGCGTCGACCTCGAGAACGTGCTGCTGCGCGACCCCTCGCTCACGCCGGAGGAGATCCTCATGAGCGAGAGCCAGGAGCGCATGATGGCGATCGTCGCCCCCGAGAAGCTCGACGCCTTCCTCGAGGTCGTCGGCAAGTGGGACGTCGAGACCTCGGTGCTCGGCGAGGTGACCGGCGACGGGCGCCTGCAGATCTTCTGGCACGGCGAGGAGATCGTGAACGTCGACCCGTCCACGGTCGCCGTCGACGGCCCCGTGTACGAGCGCCCCGTGGCGTACCCGACGTGGATCGACGCGCTGCGCGACGACTCGGCATCCGCTCTCCCCCGCCCGACCGACGCCGAGACGCTGCGCGACCAGTTCACTCGCCTTGTCGCGAGCCCCAACCTCGCCGACACGTCGTGGGTGACGAACCAGTACGACTACTACGTCATGGGCAACACGGCCCTCTCGTTCCCCGACGACGCCGGCATGATCCGCGTCGACGAGCACTCGGGTCTCGGCTTCGCGATCGCCACGGACTGCAACGGCCGCTACTGCCAGCTCGACCCGTACCAGGGCGCCAAGCTCGCCCTCGCCGAGGCGTACCGCAACGTCGCCGTCAGCGGAGCCGTGCCGACGGCGGTCACCGACTGCCTCAACTTCGGCTCGCCCGAGAACCCCGAGGTCATGTGGCAGTTCTCGCAGGCCGTGGACGGTCTGTCGGACGGATGCCTCGAGCTGGGCGTCCCCGTCACGGGCGGCAACGTGTCGTTCTACAACCAGACCGGCGACCAGCCGATCTTCCCCACGCCCGTCGTCGGCGTGCTCGGGATCATCGACGACGTCGCACGCCGCATCCCGTCGGGCTGGCAGGACGCGGGCGAGAACATCTACCTCCTCGGCGTCACCTCGACCGAGCTCTCGGGCTCGCAGTGGGCCGGCACGATCCACGGCCACCTGGGTGGCCGCCCGCCGGCGGTCGATCTCGGCCAGGAGAAGAAGCTCGCCGAGCTGCTGCACGCGGCCGGTCAGCAGTCGCTCGTGTCGTCGGCGCACGACCTGTCGTCGGGCGGCCTCGCGCAGACCCTCGCGGAGGCCGTGATGCGCTTCGGCGTCGGCGCGCGGGTGTGGCTGAACGAGATCCAGGAGCGAGACGGCGTGGATGCCGCGACCGCCCTGTTCTCGGAGTCGACGGGCCGCGTCATCGTGACGGTGCCGCGCGAGGACGATGTCAAGTTCCGCGGCCTGTGCGAAGGCCGGGGCTACCCGGTGCTGCGCATCGGCGTGACGGACTCGGCCGCCGACGGCGACGAGCCGGCGCTCGAGGTGCAGGGGCTGTTCACGCTGCCGCTCGCCGAGCTGCGCCGGCTGTCGACGTCGACCCTTCCCGACGCCTTCGGCCCGATCATCACGGAGCACACCGCCTGACTCGACGCGATCCCGCGTGATCGGCTCGTCTGCGCGATCCGGCCCACGAGGCAAGCCGATCTCGCGCGGATGCGCCGACATGCGGCGACCGGCGTCACCCTAGGATGGGACGCATGGCGCCGGAAGACGACGAGTACAGCGGTTACAACGACACCCGGCAGCGGCGCGTCAAGATCGTCGCGTGGGTGACGATCGTCGCCCTGATCCTCGTCGGCGGCGGCGCCACGGTCTTCGCGCTCCTCTTCGGCTGACGCGTCGAGGGTCGGCCCCGGGCCGACTTCGCAAGCCATCACGGATGCCGCAGCCTCCGCCTGCGATCCCCGGAGAGTCGCGCGGTTCTGCGATGCCGGCGATGGTGTCAGGAGATTCCCGGCGACAACCGCGCTATATCGCGATTACCATGGGCAGCGTGGAGCCGATCCTCCTGATCATGGCGAGTTGGTGGTGGATCGCCCCGGCCGCCGCCGGCGCCGGAGCGGCGACCTATGCCGGTCTGACGACGCGCAGCCGCCGAGCCCGACGGCTCGAGCTCGACGCCGCGCGCCAGGAGGAATCCCTCGCCTACCGCGAGCTCGTCGCCGCGAAGGCGCGCGTGCGCACCGCGAGCGCCGACATGCTCACCGCGAAGTCCCGCACCGGTGCCCCCGCCTTCCAGGCGGGCGACGCGCGCCGCGAGTTGCTGGCCGCCAAGCAGGCCGAGAAGACGGCATCGCTCGCACTGCGCGCCAGCCGCTCCCGTGTGAAGGCCGGGTACGCCCAGTACCGGGCGGCGACGGCTCGCGACCCCCTGCCCATCGACCACCTGTACGCCGCGCATGACGCGATCAACACGCGATGGCTTGCGTACGAGACGGATGTCGACAAGGCGCTGGCGCATCCGCAGATGACCGATGCGCGGCATCCCGCCACCCTCGCGTTCCTGCGCGCGCAGCGCGAGGCACTCGCCAAGCGCCCGACGCTCCGGGAGCGCGCCACACCCCAGCAGTACCTCGAGTACCGCGCGGCCGTGCGCCACCTCGAGTCCACGTTCGACGAGGCCGAGCGCCAGGCTGGAGTCGCCGGAGCGGCCCGCCCCGCCTCGCCCGCGGCGACGGCCGCCGCCGGGCTCACCGCGGCGGCCGCGGTCATCGCCGAGATCGCCGACCGCCTGCCGACGTTGATCGCCCGGATGCCGCCTCCGCGCGCCGCGGATCCGCGCGCTGACAGGGTGCCCTGAGCCCGACACAGCGACCCACCGGGCCGTTAGCATGACAGAGTGCAGCCGATCTTCGATTTTCTCGGCGACTTCTGGTGGCTGGTCTTTCCTCTGATGGGTGTTGTCGGCATGGTCGGCAACGCCTGGGAGCGTGGAGCCCGCCGCCGGCACCAGCGCCGCATCGAAGTCATGCACGCGAAGGCCGAGCTCAAGGCCGCACAGGCGGCAGCGCGCGGCAAGGCCGTGGCCGCGGCGTCCCTTCCGCCGATCACCGGCCAGACGGCGGTCCCCGAACCCACGTCCGCTCCCCGCGAGACCCAGGTCACGCAGCTCGAGCGCCTGTTCGCCACCCACGACGCCGTCACGGCGCGCTGGCTCGAATACGAGCTCGACGTTGCGAAGATCATCGCCTTCCCGGCGATGAGCGACGGCCGTCAGCCCCTCACCGCCGCGTTCCTGCGCGCGAAGCGCATCGCCGACGGCCTGCGCCCGGCATCGTCGAAGGCGCGTCTGTCGAAGGAGCAGCTGGCCGAGTACCGCAATGCGGTGGCGGACTTCGAAGTCGCCTTCGACGTCGCCGAACGCGATGCCCGGCGCCTGCGCGACTCGAGCTTCACGGAGGTCGAGCGCAAGCGGCTCGACACCGCGAAGAAGCTCCTCACCGTCGCGATCGACGAAGCGGCCACACCGGCGGAGCGTCAGCTCGCGTACCGGCGCGTCCGCGAAGAGCTCGACGGTCTCATCTCGATCTCGGACGAGGCGATCGAGGTGCTCGAGAACAAGGTGATGCTCGAGCTCGGACCGACCACGCCTGCGACGACGGAAGCTCCCTCCACCGCCACGCCGACGGCGGCCCCGGCTACACCCCCGGCATCCGCCTCGGCTACACCCCCGGCATCCGCCCCCGCAGCATCGCCGGAGCCCGCCGCCGAGCCGCTGCCCGCGCCGAAACGCCCGAGCACCTCCCCGCCGACGGCCGCCCAGTGGCCCGTGCCGTCACGCGGCACCGGCGACGCGCCCGGCCGGGTGACGCATCCCAAACCCCACCGCTGAACATCCGGACACGGTAGCTCCTGAGCGGTCACGCGCTGACCTCGGGATGTGTGTCGATCCAGGCGTCGATGCGGGCGAACCAGTCGAACAGCCAGACGGCGCGGGCATCGAGGTCGTCGGGCACGTCCGCGCGGGGCACACGCCAGGCGCGCATGGTGATGCCCTTGTCCATGGGCAGCTCGCGCCAGATGTCGCGGAGAGTGACCAGGCGGTCGAGGCCGGTGTGTGCGATGAACACCACGTCGGCGTCCGGGGCGGCATCGAGCGCGGCGTGGATGCCGCCCGGCTGCGGCGCCATGACGTGCCGCAGCGCCTCGGCCCGCTCGGCCATCGCCTCCCGCCCGGCGTCGCGCAGACGCTGGATCCGCGAGCGGCGCCGCGCGGGGCTGACGTTGCCGCCCTCCGGGAAGATGACGAACGCGTCGTCAGGTCCGAGACCCTCGGCGAGGTCGGCGAGCGCCTCCTCTACCCGCAGGCCGCCGCCGGCGCGACCGTGCCCGAAGCCGGACGGCACGATGAAGCGCGAGGGCACGCGGTGCAGCAGGATGTCGATCGCGGGGTCCCACTGCAGCGTGTACTTCACCACGATGCGCGGCTGCCGGCCGACCTCGTTCAGCAGCGTATGGATGAGGATGAACGAGTCGCCCGGTCCGCCGTGGCGACTCGCGACCACGAGCGGCGTGCCGGGCGTGAAGAGCCGGTCGAACGCGGCACGGTCCGCCACGGCGGCGCCCTCATCGGACCCGTTCGTGGTGATGGTGAGCCGCAGCACCCCGCCGAAGATCCAGAACAGCAGCCGCAGTCCCCAGCCCGCGAGGCGGTAGTGGGCGGCCACGAAGCCCGGGCGCCGGAGCGCGTACCCGAAGCCCGACGCGACCCACAGCCCGAACATCGCCACGACGAGCATCGCGTCCCAGAGCAGGTAGACGGTCACGAGCCACAGCACGCGGGGCAGCCGGAATCGCCCGGGCACCAGCGATGTGAGGGCCAGCGCGATGATCAGCCACACCGGCGTGAGCACCAGCATGACGACGGCCGCGACGATGACGAGCGGGGCCAGCAGGATGCGGCGGACCCAGATGGGCGGCAGGCCCATCAGTCCTCGCCCTCCGCGCGGACGGCGTCACCGCGGGCGGCGTCGTCGATGCCGGCGCCGTCGTCGATGCGGTCGGCGTCCTCGATACGGGTGGCGTCACGGCCGGCCGGCGACTCGTCTCCGAATCCGCGCTCGCTGAGGAACGACCGGCTCGCGTGGTAGGCGGCGTCGATGCGCCGGTGGACGGTGTCCATGCGGCGGTACGACATCACCGCATCGTCGCCGTCGAGCCCTCCGCCGCTGGGCAGCACGTGGAGGGCGACGCCCTCGGGCAATGTGGCGACGTCGCGCGCGTACCGGTGACGGCGTGCGATCTCGAACGCCACCCGCGCGGTCTCCACCGCCGACTTCGGCGCCACGAGCGGCGTCTCGATGCGTCCCACCTGCAGCACGAAGACGGTGCGAGCTCCGGCATCCACCGCCTGAGCGATCGGGATCGAGTTCACGACGCCGCCGTCGATGAAGTGCTCGTCGCCGATGCGCGTCGGGGGCAGGAGTCCCGGCACCGACGCCGACGCGAGGATCGCCTCGATCAGCGGGCCCGACTCGAACACGTGCTCGGCCGCGCGCTCGATGCTGGCGGCAACCACCCGCAGGCGCACCGGCAGGTCTTCGAAACGGGTGTCGGCGCCGAGCGACCGCTCGAGCAGCTGACGCAGCGGCGCCGGAGAGTTCAGGTGCGTCTTCGTCTTCACGAGCCGGGCGAACTGGGCGAAGAGCGAGTCCCCGTAGACGGCGTTCGCCTGCGGCGAGGTCCACGCGTCGAGCAGGCGCTCGATCACCGCAGGCGTCGGGTCGCTCGCGACCAGCGCGCCGTTGATGGCGCCGATCGAGGTGCCCACAACGAGATCGGGACGGATGCCGGACTCGAGGAGCGCCCGCAGCATGCCGATCTCGACGGCGCCGCGTACGCCCCCGCCGCCGAGAACGAACGCCACCGTCATGCCCACACCTTATTCCGCCCGCGCGGAGCGACGACTCGCGTCCTCCGCGCCCAGACTTCGCAGAAACCCACCGATCTCGCAGCAGGACGGCGGAATGCTGCGAGTTTCGTGCGATCCTGCGAATCTGAGCGCGAGCGCGAGCGCGGGTGCGGGGCGCGGGGCCGCGGGTCAGCGGGTGAGGCCGTCGACCCAGTCCCGGTTGTCGGCGATCCAGTCCGCCACGACGGGCCCGTAGTCGTCGCCGTCGTAGGTGCCGAACATGGCATCCTCGAGGGAGTACAGCAGCTCGTTGTCCATGCGGAACGCCTCGAGCCAGCGCGAGACCTCGGGATGCCCCTCGGCGAACGCGGTCGAGGAGACCGTGTGGATGCTCTCGGCGTCGCCGAGCAGGCCGTCGGGGTCTTCGAGGTCCTTGATCGGGAACGCGTTGTACGCCCAGTGCGGGCGCCAGAGGGTGACGGCGACATCGCGTCCGGCATCCGTCGCCGCCTGCAGCTCGGTGAGCATCGCGGGGGTGGACGCGGTCACGAAGTCCATGCCCTCGAGGCCGTACCCGGGGATCACCTCGTCCTGGGTCACCGTGACCAGGCCGGACCCGGCCTCGATGCCGACCAGCCGGTTGCCGAACAGGTCGGCGTTGGCGGCGAGCTCGGTCAGCGAGTCGATCGGGGCGTCCTCGTTCACGGCGATGGTGAGCTTCGCCTCGTCGTTCCACGCACCCAGGTCGACGAGGTCGTCGCCGTAGGTGTCCATGTAATCGGCGTGCGTGAGCGGCAGCCAGGTGTCGAGCGTCAGGTCGTAGTCCCCCTGCGCAATGCCCGTGTAGGCGGCCGCCGGGTCGGCGTAGGCGAGGTCGACGGTGTACCCCTCCTCCTCGAGCACGGCCTTCCACAGCTCGGACGCGGCGATTCCCTCGTCCCAGCCGTTGAAGACGGCGATGGTCAGATGCCCCTTGCCGGCATCGCCCGCGCCCGTCTGCGCGAGGGCGCCGGTCACGAGCAGTCCGGCGGTCCCCGCCAGGGCGATGACGGCGGCGATAATGCGTCGTGTGGTCATGTCAGTCTTCTCGGGTCGGGTCAGACGTGGGCGGGCTCGGGTCGCGCGGCGGGCGCGTCGCCCGTCGCCTCGGGGCGCGTGGGCCCGGCCGGGCGTGCTGTCGCGGGAGTCGCGGCATCGACGGATGCCGGGTGTGCGGCATCCGCGTCCCCGCCATGCGCGCCGCTCGAGACCCCGCCGGCCCGGCGAACCGTCCGCGAGCGCGGCGTCGAGAAGCCGGACGTGACGCGGTCGAGGATCATCGCGAGGATCACGACCGACAGGCCGGCCTCCACCCCGAGTCCGATGTCGATACGGCTGAGGCTCTGCACCACCTGGCCGCCCAGGCCGCCCGCGCCCACCATTCCGGCGATGACGACCATCGACAGGCTCAGCATGATCACCTGGTTGACGCCGGCCATGATGCTCGGCAGCGCCAGCGGCAGCTGGATCTGGCGCAGGATGCGCCCGGGCGACGCGCCGAACGCGTGGCCCGCCTCGACGATCTCGGGATCGACTCCCCGGATGCCGAGCTCCGTCAGTCGCACGCCGGGTGCGAGGGCGAACACGATGGTCGCGACCATGCCGGGCACGGGTCCGACGCCGAAGATCAGCATCGCCGGGATGAGGTAGACGAACGCGGGCATCGTCTGCAGGAAGTCGAGGACGGGCCGCAGCGCCGCCGAGACACGGTCGTTGCGTGCCGCCCAGATGCCCAGCGGAACGGCGATCGCGATCGCCACCGCGGCGGCGAGGATCACCAGGGCGAGCGAGTCCATCGCGTTCGCCCACTGCCCGACCGCGACGATCACGAGCAGGCCGACAGCACTGCCGACGGCGAGCAGCGCGCCCTTCGACCAGTACGCGAACGCGGCGATCACGAGGATCACGACCCAGAACGGCGGCGTCGACAGGGACGCGTCGAGCCAGCCGTAGAGGCCGTTGAAGACGAGGGCGACGACGTCGAAGAAGCCGCCGAGCACGTCGATCATCCAGCGGACGGCGGTCTCGACCACATCGCCCAGCGGAAGGCGGAAGACATCGTTCATCGTGCGGCTCCCTCGATCGTGGCGCGGGCATCGGTCGTGCCGCTGGCCCCGTTCTTCGCGGGACGGCCACCGGGTGCGGCGCCCACCGTCGCTGCGGTCGGGCGGGACGCCGGCGACGCAGCCATGGGCTGCTCGACTGCCGCGAGCGTCTGTATGATCTCGCTCGCCGGCACCGTGGCCGGCAGGTCGATGACCGGGTTCTCGCGGGTGACCGGCGGCACGTTGCCGAGCGCGGCGAGCAGGGTCACGCGGGGGATCGCGCCCACGAGACGGCCGGCGTCGTCGACGACGGCGACCGGCACCGGCCGCTCGACGGCGCGCTCGACGACATCCGTCAGCGGGTCGTCGACGTGCACCGCCGCGTGCGCGGTGTGCACGATCGCGCGAAGGTCGGTGCGACCGTCCTTGACGGCGCGGATGACCGCGCGGTCGGTCACCGTGCCGAGGAACCTGCGGTTCTCGATGACCGACACCGATCCGACCTGCAGGTCGCGCATGACCCGGAGCGCCCCGCGCACCCCGGCGCTCACCGGTGTTGTCGCGGCCGGCGCTGCCATGACGGAGCCGGCGGTGAGAACGCGTGCCCGGTCGACATCCTGCACGAACTGCGCGACGTAGTCGTTCGCCGGGTCGGTGAGGATCTCTTCGGGCGTGCCGTTCTGCACGATGCGACCGTCGCGCATCACAGCGATGCGGTCGCCGAGGAACATCGCCTCGTTGAGATCATGCGTGATGAACACGATGGTGCGGCCGAGCTCGCGCTGCAGCTCGATGAGCTGCTCCTGCATCTCGCGGCGGATGAGCGGGTCGAGGGCCGAGAACGCCTCGTCCATGAGCAGGATGTCGGTGCCCGAGGTGAGCGCCCGGGCCAGGCCCACGCGCTGACGCATACCGCCCGACAGCTCATCGGGCATCGCGTCGGCGCGGTCGCCGAGCCCCACCTTGCCGAGGATCTCGCGCGCTCGCTCACGTCGCTCCTCGCGCCCGACGCCCTGGATCTCGAGCGCGTAGGCGGCGTTGTCGAGCACCGTCAGATGGGGCAGCAGCGCGAAGTGCTGGAACACCATGGAGACGGAACGCTGGCGGATGCCGCGCAGCGCCGTGGCCGAGCCCTTCGTGACGCTCTGCCCCTGCACGAGCACGTCGCCCGCTGTGGGCGGGAGAAGCCCGTTGAGCATCCGCAGCACGGTGGACTTGCCGGAGCCGGACAGGCCCATGATGACGAAGATCTCGCCTGGCTGGACCGTGAAGCTCGCATCGATCACGGCGGCCGAGCCGGCGTCCGCGACGTCGGCTCGCGTCGCCCCGGCGCGGAGGCGCCGGACGGCGTCCTTGGGGTTTCGTCCGAAGACCTTGAAGAGGCCCTTCGCCTCGATGGCAGGAGGAAGCGTCACTGTGTGCACCTCGGCAGCTTCCGTGCAGAAGCTGCAGCGGTTGCGCCCGGGTGGCGGCCGGGCACGCAGCGGATGTCGGATCCGCGCTTCGGCCGCCGACCATACGCTCACCGGTCTGGCGCCCCGTGAGGACGTCACCCGTGACCGCGGACTGGTCGGGAACAGCCCCATGAGGGGCCTGATCAACCGTTTCACGACGGCCCGCGAGCGGGCAAATTGGACAGCCATCGGCGCTGTAGGTACGTCGCGCACGCGCGATATCACGACCACACGGGGGTCGGGCCGCCCGCTCGCGAACCCTCAGACGGCCCGCGGTGCTTGACACCGAGGGGGCTTCAATGGTTGGTTACTCAAGTAAGTAACCAACTCACTCGGGAGTGTTGTGATCGAAGAAGGCCGGGCGCTGTTCCTGCAGATCGCCGAGAACGTGGAGGACTCGATCATCGACGGATCCCTCGTCGAGGAGGCCCAGGCCCCGTCGACGAACGAGCTCGCCGCCTTCTACCGCATCAACCCCGCCACCGCCGCGAAGGGAATCGCCATGCTGACCGACAAGGGCGTGCTGTACAAGCGCCGCGGCATCGGGATGTTCGTCGCGCCGGGCGCGCGCGACCTGCTGCTCGCCGAGCGGCGCAACGCCTTCGCCGACCGCTTCGTCGATCCGCTGCTCGCCGAGGCCCGAAAGCTCGGGCTCGGGCCCGACGACCTCGCACTGCTCATCCGCGACCGCGCCTCGGGACGCGACGCGACCACCACAGAAGGGAATCCACGATGACGACCGGGACGCACGTCATCGAGGTGAAGAATCTCACCAAGCGCTACCGCGACACCGTCGCCGTGGACGACGTGAGCTTCACCATCGAGAAGAACACGATCTACGGCCTGCTCGGCCGCAACGGAGCCGGCAAGACGACCGTGATGTCGATCCTCACCGCGCAGAACTTCGCCACCAGCGGCGAGGTGCGCATCTTCGGTGAGCAGCCGTACGAGAACGCCCGAGTGCTCAGCCGGATGTGCTTCGTCCGCGAGAGCCAGAAATACCCCGACGACGCGCTCGCGAAACACGCCTTCGCCACCGCACGCCTGTTCTTCCCGAACTGGGACGAAGACCTCGCCCAGCGGCTGATCGAGGACTTCCAGGTGCCGCCCAAGACGCGGATCAAGAAGATGTCCCGCGGGCAGATCTCGGCCGTCGGAGTGATCATCGGCCTCGCCGCCCGCGCGGAGATCACGTTCTTCGACGAGCCCTACCTGGGCCTGGATGCCGTCGCCCGTCAGATCTTCTACGACCGGCTGCTGGAGGACTACACCGAGCACCCCCGCACCGTGATCCTCTCCAGCCACCTGATCGACGAGGTGTCCAACCTCATCGAGCGGGTGCTCGTGATCGACCGCGGCCGCATCCTGATGGACGAGGAGACGGATGCCGTGCGCGAACGTGCCGCGAACATCGTCGGCGACACGGCCGCCGTCGACGCCTTCGTCGTCGGGCGCGAGGTCATCCACCGCGAATCCCTCGGTCATGTGGCCTCGGCGACCGTGCTCGGTCCGCTCACCGCGGACGACCACGCACAGCTCGCCGCTGCGGGCCTCGACATGGCGCCGGTCTCGCTGCAGCAGCTGATCGTGCGCACCACCCAGCGAGCGGCCGCCGACGCAGCCACCGCCGATGAAGGAGCTCTGCGATGAACCGCACCGTCAGTGTCGTGCGCATGCAGCTGATCAACAAGCAGACGTTCGTCTGGGTCCCGCTGATCGTGCTCGGCGCCTCGTTCGCCATGTCGATCGCGATCTACGCGATCCTCTACAGCTCAGGCGTTCCTGGGCCGTTCTACGGCGGCGGCTCGCAGGCGCCGCTGTGGGTGCTGCTGTTCGTGGGGATCTCGTCGCTCACGCTGACCTTCCCGTTCTCGCAGGCGATGAGCGTGACCCGCAGGGAGTTCTTCCTCGGCACCATGCTCGCCGCGGCGATGTGCGCGGTGCTGCTGGCCGCCGTCTTCGCCGTCGGCGGCATGATCGAGGAGGCGACCGGAGGCTGGGGCCTCAACGGCTACTTCTTCGCCCTGGACTGGGTGGTGGCGGACGGCCCGCTCGTGGCGGCGTTCTTCTACTTCGTGCTGGCGCTGCTCATCTTCATGCTGGGATTCTGGTCGGCGACCGTCTACAAGCGTTCCGGCGCCATGGTGCTGACGATCATCTGGTCGGGCGTCGGAGTGCTCCTCGTCGTCGCCGTCTGGGCGATCACCCGCTTCGAGATGTGGGCGGATGTGATCTCGACGATCGTCGAGCAGGGTCCGGCCGGGTTCGCGACGTGGGGACTGCTCGTCACCGTGCTCCTCGGCGGGATCTCGTATCTGACACTGCGGCGCACCGTCCCCTGACCGGGGGACGACGAATGACGGATGCCTCGCCCCCGCCCGCGCCGGGGCGGGGCATCCGTCGCTCCGCTGCCGTCACCGATTCAGCGGCTGTCGGCGGCCTCGGTGTGGTGACGGATGACTTCGGCGACGATGAAGTTGAACCACTTCTCGGCGAAGGCGGGATCGAGGTCGGCCTGCTCGGCCAGACTGCGAAGTCGTGCGACCTGCTGCTCCTCGCGGGCCGGGTCGGACGCGGGCATGCCGTGGTCGGCCTTCAGATGACCGACCTGCTTCGTCGCCTTGAAGCGCTCGGCGAGCAGATACACCAGGGCGGCGTCGATGTTGTCGATGCTGCTGCGCAGCCGCCTCAGCGTCGTCGTGGGATCTTCTTCGGTCATGGCGGTCCTCCTCGCCCCTCGACGATACCCGAGCGCCACGGGTCGCCAGGGCGCCCGGCGGCGTCGCACGATCGGGGTGAAATCGTCGAATCTGCGTGTGCGGGCAGTCCCCGCGGCTCTAGAGTGTGACGCATGACCGACCCCTCGTCCCCGCTCGGTGCGACCGCTGCGGAAGCCGCCGAACCCCTGTCCGCGGCGCCGGCAGCCGGCACCGACAGCCAGGTGGTCGCGTCGGCGACCGACCCGGCGCTTGTCCCGAACGGGCAGCCCGTCTTCACCGGAGAGGCACCCGAGGGCAAGACGTTCTGGGCGAACCTCAACAGCCCGTTCCGATTGGGCCTCGTGCTGACGCTCGGCGCTCTCGCCGCGGTCGCGCTCGGTCTGGCGTTCTGGAACCTGTCGACGATCATCATCTACGTGGTGTTCGCCCTGTTCGCCGCTCTCGGCCTCGACCCGGTGGTGCGCTGGTTCGGTCGTCACAACGTCTCGCGGGCGTGGGCCATCGTCATCGTGTACACCGCCTTCGCCGTCGTGCTGGTCGGCATCCTGCTCCTCGTCGTCCCCACGCTGGTGAAGCAGATCACCGCGTTCTTCACGGATCTGCCGCAGACCATCGCCACGTTCCAGAGCTCCGACCTGTACGGCTGGCTGAGCGACACGTTCGGCTCGCAGGTGGGCACGATCACCGACCAGGTCGAGAAGTTCCTCGTCAACCCGGCCAACATCGCCGCGATCGGCGGCGGCGTCGTGAACTTCGCGATCAACGTCGGCACGACCATCTCGGGCCTCATCATCGTCCTGGTGCTGAGCCTCTACTTCCTGGCGGGCCTGCCGGCGATGAAGGTCGCCTTCAACCGCTTCGCCGCGGCACGCAACCGCGCGAAGGCGCGCGTCATGACCGATCAGATCACCGACTCGATCGGCGCCTACCTCATGGGCATGGTGGTGCTGGCGTTCTGCAACTCGGTGGTGGCGTTCCTGCTGCACCTGTTCCTGGGACTCCCGTTCCCCGCTCTCATGGGCGTCCTCGCCTTCCTCATCACGCTCATCCCGCTCATCGGCTCGGTGCTGTACTGGCTCACCGCGACCACGCTCGCGCTCTTCACCGGCTGGCTGCCGGCGCTGATCTTCGCGATCATCTACCTCATCTACATGCAGCTCGAGGCGTACGTCCTCACTCCGAAGGTCATGAACAAGGCCATCTCGGTGCCCGGCGCGCTCGTCGTGATCGGCGCCATGGTCGGCGGCACACTGCTCGGCCTGCTGGGGGCACTGGTCGCGATCCCGGTGACGGCGTCGATCCTGCTCATCATCAAGCAGGTCTTCATCCCGAAGCAGGACGCGAAGATCTGAGGCGTCAGTAGTCGACCCGCCGCCCGAAGCGGCGTTCGCCGCGCGGGCGGGGAGAGCAGGTCGCGACGCGGCGCAGACGCACGATCTCGTGCGGCTGGAGGCCGACGGTCTCACCGAAGTCCTCCACGGAGGTGAAGCCGCCCTGCGCCTCGCGCTCCTTCACCGCGCGCCGGGCTCGCGATCGCGACATGCCCGGCAGGTCCTCAAGCTCGGCGGCGGTCGCCGTGTTGACGTCGACCGGCTCGGCCGGCGCGACGGCCTTCTCGCGCGCGACGATCAGGTCGTCGCTCGAGGCTCCGACCGCCGACGCGAGCTCCACGGTGTCGTCGGATGCCGTCTTCGACGCGGAGTCCGCCTCGGCGGCGGCCTCGGCCTCGGCCTCCGCGGCCCTCGCGGCGGCAGCCTTCGCCGCTGCGGCACGGGCCGCGGCCGCGCGTGCGCGCCGCGACGAACGCGTCGAGGGCTTCTTCGTGGCGCCGGTGCTCGAGCCGGTGCTCGACGCTGTACCCGGGGAGCGGCTCGCCACCCGGCCGAACGACGCGGCGCCCGCCTGCTCCGCGCGGTCGAGACGCCGCTGCCACATGGTGCGCAGCCATCCCGGGTTCACCATGAGCGCGACGAGCATGCCCGAGAGGTACACGATCGCGCGGACGAGCGGCTGCCACTGACCCCAGATCTCGAGGCTGACGAGGATCGCGGCGGCGCCCCACACCACCCCGAGGACGATGAGGCGCCGGCTGCGTGAGACGACCCCGATGATCGAGAACCCGAGCCACGTCACGATCGGCCCGGGGATGACCGTCAGGAGCATCCACGAGCTCATGCCCAGCATCCAGCCGATGCTGGGCGCGTCGGCCTGGACCTTCGCGCGGGTGGTGCTGCTCATGCGTAGTCCTTCACGTCGAGCACCATCGTGACGGTGTCGTCGTCGTCGCGCGTCTCGGAGACGAGCTCGAAGCCGGCGGATGCCGCGCGCTCGCGGATGCGCGCGGCGACGGTCTGCTGCACGCGCAGGGCGTAGGCGGCATCCAGCCTCTCGACGAGGAGCGCGGCTTCCTGCTCGGCGAGCTCCAGGCCATCGGCTCGGTGGAAGTGTGCCGCCCACACCCCCTCGGCCGACCGCGTCATCGCGAGTTCGACCCCGTCGATCACGGCGGTGAGGTCGTCGCCGTCCTGCCCGACGTCGGTCGCGCCGATGTCGCGGAGCGCGTCTCCGAGCAGGTCGGGGTCCTTCATGCGCGTGCGCACCGAGACCGGGCGCGGGCCGTCCTCACCGGCGGTGCCCGTCTCGGCGCGATCGCCGCCGCGGATTCCACCGGTCTGGGCGAGTGCGCCGATGCCGCCGGCGGCCGTGATCGCGGTGACGGCGGCGAGCGCCGCGGGGATCAGGATCAGGGACACGCTCACAGCGCGGCCTCCGCTCTCGTTCGTTGGTGTGCGCCCGCCGCGATCTGAGCGGGGCTGTCGGCCCGCGGACCCAGGTCTTCCAGCAGCGCGGCGAGCGCGGCATCCGTCGCCCATCCGTTCACCGCGACCGTGCCGTCACGGTCGATCCGCACCTCGAGCCGGTCGGCGCCCCCGACGGTGGCGATGCGGCGCACGTCGTCGGCGTACCGGTCGGTGAGGGCCCGGATGCCCTGGTTGCGCGAGCCCACCCACGGCCGTTCGAGGTCGGGGAGGTCCCGCAGGTACGGTCCGTCGCAGAGCAGGTCGGTCGCGTCCAGCAGCGCCGCGAGGTCGTCGCGGCCCGCCTCCGCCCAGGCGGTGAGGCGGTCGAGCGGGTACCCGGTGAACGTCATGACGCCGAGGCCCGCTGCGCGGAAGACACGGGCGACGGATGCCGCGGCCCCGGCCTGGTCGAACGGCTCGCCGCCGAGCAGCGTCACGCCCTCCGCACCGGCGGCCCTCGCGCCCGCGGCCCAGTCCTCGGCGATCGCGCGCGCATCGGTGACGACACCGCCGCGGTCGGCCCACAGCTGGGGGTTGAAGCACTCCGGGCAGTGCACGGCGCAGCCCTGCAGCCACACGGCCGCGCGCACTCCCGGGCCCTCGGCCGCGGTGGCGGGGAGGAACCGCGACCACCGCAGCTTCTCGGCTGCCCGTCTGGCGGGCGCTACCGTGCCGAGGGCGGAGGCGTCGCCACCTCGACTCGGTGATTGCGCGATCACCTGGTTCACGGCGCGCCGTCCGTCTGCTCGGCTTCGAGCCGGGTGACGCCGTCCACCGACGCGCTGGTGTAGTCCTCGGTGAAGCGCGACGACACGGTCTCGGCATCCAGCAGCGCCTCGAGCGCCTCGATGTGGTCGAGACACTCCGGTCCGTGCATGCCGATGGTCTCCGCATCGACGGTGCCGTCCGCACGGAGCCTCACCACGAGCTGCTTCGCCATGCTCTCGTCATCCTTCCGTCGTCGTCGGTCAGTAGTCGACGGTGCGGCCGCCGCGGCGCGACGACAGCGCACCCTCGGTGACGGCGCCTGTCAGCTCGGCAGAGTCCAGGTCCTCGGTGCCGGTGGCGCGCACCGCGCGCTCGGTCGCCCATGTGCGGATGCGCTGCACCTCCTCGGCCTGCGTCACGGCGAGAGGGATCATCGTATCGACCACCTGCCGCACGGCCGCGGCGGTCACCTCTCCGCGCGCGCTGAACCCTTCGTACAGCGCGGAGACGACGGACTGCTCGATCTCGGCGCCGGAGTGGTTCTCGCTGGCGGCGACGAGCGCGGCGACGGCGTCGGCGTCCGCTGCGACGGCTTCGAGACCGTTGGCGTCGGTCGCCCGCGCGCGCAGCTGAAGGCGCCAGATGGCCTCGCGCTCGTGGGAGGTGGGCAGGTCGACGAAGAAGATCTCGTCGAAGCGGCCCTTGCGCAGGAACTCCGGCGGAAGGGCGTCGATGTTGTTGGCCGTCGCGACGACGAAGACCGGATGCCGCTTCTCCTGCATCCACGTGAGGAAGGTGCCGAACACGCGCGCGGTCGTGCCCGAGTCGCCCTGGCCGGTCGTGTTCGAGAAGCCCTTCTCGATCTCGTCGACCCACAGCACGCACGGGGCGACGGCCTCGGCGGTCGCGATCGCGGTGCGCAGGTTCTGCTCGCTCGAGCCGACGAGACCCGAGAAGATACGGCCGATGTCGAGCCGCAGCAGGGGCAGCCCCCACGAGGCGGCCGTCGCCTTGGCGGTGAGCGACTTGCCGCAACCGGGCACGCCGGTGATGAGGACGCCCTTCGGGGCCGGAAGGCCGTACGCGCGGGCGTCGCCGAGCCACGAACCGTCGCGCCGGGACAGCCAGCGCTTGAGGTTGTTGAGCCCGCCGACGTCGTCCAGGTCGATGTCGGCCTGCACGAACTCCAGCACCCCGGACTTGCGCACGACCTGGCGCTTCTCGTCGAGCACGATCGGCACGTCGAGCGCCGAGAGGCTCCCGTCGTTCACCATCGCGCGGGCGAACGCGTTCTCGGCCTCGGCCATCGACAGGCCCAGCGCCGCGTGCACGAGCTGCTCGCGGGCGGCGTCATCGGCATCCACCCGGATCCGGCCCTCGCCCGATGCGTTGTTGTCGATCATCGTCTCGAGCAGCTCACGGATCTCGGCCGCCGTCGGCAGCGGGAAATCGAGCAGATGCGTGACCTCGTCGAGCTCGGGCGGGATGACGCGGACGGGAGCTGTGATCACGAGCGTCCGCGACACGTCGCCGTGGCGGAACTCGAGCGCCGTCTCGCGTACTGTGCGCATGAGCGCCGGATCGCCGGCCCGGTGCTCACCGCCGAAGTAGGCGTGCAGGTCGCAGAACACGAACACGCTCGGCGTATCGACCCCCGCGACGTGCTGCAGCGCACGCGCGGGATTCACGGTGTTCGCGACCGACGATCCGTCGGGGCCGACGAGCCCGAGCGCCGCCGTCCAGGTCCACAGTGCGCGAGGGTGGCGCTGCGTCTCGGCGGCATCCGAGATCGCGCCGATCGCCCGCACCTCCTCGCCGGTCTCGATGTACAGCAGCGGAAGGCGCGCCTTGAACGCCTCGGTGAGAGTGTCGGCGAACGTCACGTCTGCTCCTTGTCGGTCGGATGCCGCGTCATGGCGTCGGCGCGGGGGTCGGGGTGGTCGAGGGCGCGGGGTCGCCCGCCGGCGTGTCGAGCGTGATCGTCCAGGTCCCGTCGCCGGTGTCGGCGTCGACCTGGAAGACGACGCGATCCGTGGGCTCCCAGGACGCCCGGACGTCCACCTCGTCGAACTCGTTGACGAGCAGGTCCCACCCGCCGACGGTCACGACGGCGACCATGAACAGGCCGCTCCCCGTGTGCTGGAAGCGCCCGCTCAGGGCGGCTCCCTCGTACATCAGCACCGCGTTGCCCTGACCGGAGGCGGACTCTCCCATCGGCAGCACCTCCGGGGTCGTGACCTCGGCGGTCCAGTCCGTGAGCGACGGCGCGAACCAGAGGAGTCCGTCCTCGTCACCCGGGAGCACCAGGATGTCGGAGTCGGGGTAGAGGGAGCCGAGGTAGCCCGGGTACTGCCACTCTTCGGAGTCGGGATCGAACTCCACCCCCTGCTGCTGGTAGACCCGCACCCAGTCCGCCTCGCCGACGCCCTCCGGGTTGTCGACCTGGAAGAGGGCGGAGTCCGCGTCGATCCGCAGGAAGCCGCCCGCCGCCGTGCCGTGGAGCACGCCGTCGACGACCTCGTACTCCTCCGGGTCGTCGCCGAGCCACGGCGCGTACTCCTGCTCGCCGGCGTTACCCACGTACACCTCGCCGGTCCGCTCGTCGACGGCGACCTGGGGCAGGACGAGGAAGGCGATCCCCGCGACGACGATGGTCCCCACGATCCAGGTCACGAGCGAGAATCGCCGGATGCGTTCCACCCCCGCCATCAGGGGGTCACCTCCGTCGCGCTCGGGGTCGGCGTGGGCGTGACGGTGACAGCGGCCGCCGGTTCGTCGGCGAAGGCGATGGTCCACCCGGCGTCGTCCCATGCGTCGATCACGAACAGCATGGGATCGCCGTCGGCCCAGGCGATAGAGCGGTCGGTGGGCTCGTTCTCGCTGAAGACCTCGGTCACGCCCGCCGACGTGACCGTCTCGATGCTCACGCGTCCCTCGCCGCGCGTGCTGATGCGCGCTGTGGTGGCGGTGGAGTCCAGGGCGAACACGGCCGGCCCGATGCCGCTCACCGTGCCCGAGCGCTCCTCGACCGGGGGCGTGGTGATCCGCATGCGCCAGCGTTCGTCGCGGAACCCGTCGATCCAGAGCTCGACGTCGGCCTGCGGCACGATGAGCCACTGCCCATCGGTTGCGATGTAGGACTCGAACTCGGCGGGGCCGCCGTACTCGCCCTCGGTGAGGATCTCGCCTCCGGGACCGGTGACCGCGATCCTGCCGACGTACGTGTCGTCGAGCTCAGTGATCAGCAGCGGCCGAGCCGGATCGAGACCGTCGAGCGCCACCATCGCGCCGTCGACGCCGCTGTACACCCCGTCGCCCTCCTCGTCGGCGAGCACGGGGTCGGGGTTGAGCCACGGCTCGTAGCCGTAGTCGTCGGGCACGGCGACGTCGTCTCCTGCCCCGGGGAGCACCGCGACGCCGATGAGGATGATCGCCACCACCCCGAAGATCCACACGAACCCGTTGAATCCGAGCAGACGGCTGCGAGCCGCGCTGCTCAGCGTCGTGTTCGAACTCATTCCCGCCTTTCCGACCCCGACCAGGCTATACAAACGGCCGGGGATCGACCGACCGTCAGCGGATCGGCAGGAGACAGGTGGGCGAGGGCGCGTCGGAGCGGTGCCGCACGCGGCCGGGCGCACCGGTGCGCAGGTCGAGGGTGAGCGAGGCCACCTCGTCCGACAGCTGACCGGCGACGAGCAGGATGTCGCGCACCACGACGTGGTGGCGGGGCCAGTCGACGCCGGCATCGACGAGAGCGACCGGAGCCACCTCGTCGCCCGCGCCGCGAACGCGCAGCGTCGCGAGGGTGTTGCTGCCGCGCACGCCCGCGTACGCGAACTCGCCGTCTCGCGAGAGGGCCAGTTCGGCGGCGCTGTCGCCGGGAAGCGTGCCCGCTCCGAGCGGCGTGCCGCCGACGAGGCGCCACGTGCCGTCGACCGACGGTGCGAGCACGAACAGCTCGCACGAGAGCTCGGTCACGACGTAGAGGTGGCCGCTCGGATGCCACACCATGTGCCGCGGGCCGCTCCCCTTGGGCAGCGTCACCTGCTGCACCGGCCGCAGACCGCTGCCGCCGTCGCGCCAGAACCGGACGACGTCATAGCCGAGGTCGGTGGTCGCGATGAGCCCGCCGGGGAGGAAGACGGCCTGGTGCGCGCGCGAGGGCCGAGCGGCATCCGCCTCGGCGCCGGGCTCGGTCTCCTCCGCGACGTCGTGGTCGGGCACGAGGTGCGCGTACTCGTCGCCGGCGGCTTCCCGCAGGGCGCGCGCCGCGGCGACGAGGTCGATGTCGCCCGCCGAGGACGGGGCGGAGGCGGCGTCGGGGCCGTACGGGTCGACGGTCGCAGCAGTAGTGACCGGCGACGAAGGCCGGCCCGCGGCATCCAGGTCCATCCGGATCACCCGGCCGTCGCCCCAGCAGCTCGCGATCAGGAAGCGGCCGTCGGGCGACACCGCGACGTGGCAGACGGCCTCGCCGGCGGGGACGGCGGCACCGAGCGGGACGAACTTCGCCTCGCCCGTACGGCGGAAAGCCTGCACCTGCCGGCGGTTCTCGAGCGCCGCGTAGACGACATCACCCGGCGTCAAGGTGAGCGAGCCGGGGTGCGGCGCGAGCCACGAGGGCGAGTCGGCGGTTGCGACATCCCCAGCGAACGCGAGCGCTCCGCCCGCCGAGGTCTCGTCGGGCGCACCGGCGAGCAGCATCCCGAGCCCGCTCGCACGGCCGTCCATATCGGCGGTGTACCCGCCCAGCAGGAGTCTCATGTCGGACGGCGCCCGCTCAGTCGACGAGGTCGTGGCGCACGATCACCGCGTCGCGCGAGGCGCCGACGCCGATCACCGATATGCGGGTGCCGCTCATGGACTCGAGCGCGAGCACGTAGTCCTGCGCCTCGATCGGGAGCTCGTCGAACGTGCGGGCGCCCGAGATGTCGCGCTTCCAGCCCGGGAAGTACTCGAGGATCGGCACGGCGTGGTGGAAGTCCGACTGGTTCACCGGGATCTCGTCGAACCGCTCGCCGTCGATGTCGTACGCGACGCACACGGGGATCTGGTCGAGACCGCTGAGGATGTCGAGCTTGGTCAGCACCAGGTCGGTGATGCCGTTGATGCGGGTCGCGTAGCGAGTGATCGGGGCGTCGTACCATCCGACGCGGCGGGGACGCCCCGTCGTGGTGCCGAACTCGAAGCCGCGCGAGCGCAGGAAGTCGCCGTTCTCGTCGAAGAGCTCGGTCGGGAAGGGTCCGGCGCCGACGCGGGTCGTGTACGCCTTCACGATGCCCACGATGCGGTCGAGGCGGTTGGGGCCGACGCCCGAGCCGGTCGCCGCGCCGCCGGCCGTCGCCGACGACGACGTCACGAACGGGTAGGTGCCGTGGTCGACGTCGAGCATCGTCGCCTGGCCGCCCTCGAACACCACGACATCGCCGGCGTCGAGGGCCTCGTTGAGCAGCAGGCCGGTGTCGGCGACCATCGGCCGCAGGCGGTCGGCGTACGACAGCAGGTCGTCGACGATCTCGTCAACGGTGATGGCGCGACGGTTGAAGATCTTCACCAGCAGGTGGTTCTTCTGGTCGAGGGCGCCCTCGACCTTCTGGCGGAGGATGTTCTCGTCGAAGATGTCCTGCACGCGGATGCCGACGCGGTTGATCTTGTCGGCGTACGCGGGACCGATGCCGCGACCGGTCGTGCCGATCTGGCGCTTGCCGAGGAAGCGCTCGGTGACCTTGTCGAGCGTGCGGTGGTACTGCGTGATGATGTGGGCGTTCGCGCTCACCCGCAGGCGCGACGTGTCGACACCTCGTGCGTGCAGCGCCTCGAGCTCGGCGAACAGCACCTCGAGGTCGACCACGACGCCGTTGCCGATGACCGCGTTGACGCCGGGAGACAGGATGCCGGACGGCAGGAGGTGCAGCGCATACTTCTCGTCGCCGATCACGACCGTGTGGCCGGCGTTGTTGCCGCCGTTGAACTTGACCACCCAGTCGGTGCGCTCACCGAGGAGATCGGTGGCCTTGCCCTTGCCCTCGTCTCCCCACTGGACTCCGACGATCACGATGCCTGGCATGGGCTACTCCCCCGTTATCGGACGGTTACACCCCATCCTATCGGGGTGCTCCGGACATGCCTTCCGACGCGGTCAGGGTGCCCGCGGGCGGATGGCAGGATGGCCCGGTGAGTTCCCCGAAGCGCCGTGCCGTCCCCGAGCCTCCACCAAGCCTGTGGCGCAGCGAGGTGTCGTGGGTGACGTGGGCCCTCATCGCCGTCTCGGTGCCGATCACCGTGATCGCCATGCTCGAAGCGGCGCGCGACCCGCACGGCGACACGGTGTGGGGCGTCCTGATGTACATCCCGCCGGGGGTCGTCACCGCATACGCCGTGATCGAGCTGCTCTGGGCTCCCGGCCGGCAGCTGGCCGGAGCCATGTTCCGCATGCTGGCGATTCCTGGCGCCGCCGCGGTGGTATCCACCGTGACGATCGCCATCACCTACGCCCTGCCGCCGGTGCAGGAGGTGCTCGCCGAGACGCGCGACCCCGACGGCTGGCACTACTGGCTGGGCGCCGAGGAGGGCAATCCCTGGCTGCTCTCGTTCCTCGCCGGCTATGGACTCGGAGTCCTCGTCGGGCTCGTCGCCTGGGTGTTCGTCGTCCTTCCGGTGACGGCCTTCCGCCGCCCGCGCGAATTCGCCGAGACGAACATGATGTCGACCAGACGCGAGGACTTCGAGCGCAACCGGCGCGCCGGCATCGCGATCTCGTTCCTGCTGATCCTCATCTTCGCGATCCCGTCGCTCATCGTGGGCGGCGCCGCGACCGCGGACGCCGACGACATGGTCGAACTGTTCACAAACGCCGGGTGGGTGCTTCAGAATCCCGTTGAGAACCTCGGCGAGATCGCGTGGTTCATCGGCCTGCTGCTCATCCCCGTCGCGATCTGGCTGGTCTGGTACATCTACGTCACGCAGCGCGTGGACCGTGCCGCTCGCGCGGCATCCGGGATGCCGATGGGGCTGCGTCCTCCGCGCGACCGCGACTGACCGCCGACGGGTGGCGGCCTCACGCTCGGACCATGTCGGCTGCCTCGTCGTCGCGGTCCAGGTCTGCCCTCTCGCGACGCGCGGAGGCGACGTAGCCCCACAGGAAGACGAAGCCGACCACCGGCAGCAGCACGTCGGTGTACAGGATGCTGCCCGCGTTGCCCTGCGCCTGGTTGCCGGTCGTCGCGATCTGGTAGATGTGACCGGCCGCCGCGCCCCAGAGGAACAGGGCAGGACCGAGCAAGGCGGCAAGCTTGACCATCCACCCCTGACGGCTCGGAAACGCGAGGAAGCCGACGGCCGCGAACCCCAGGCTCGCGAAGGCGACCTCGAGCTGGAACGGGCTCTGGTCCCAGCCGATGATCTCGGCGGTGAAATCGCCGAACACGCTGTGCATCACGAAGTTGTAGAGATAGCTCACCCCCACCGAGAGCAGCAGGAAGTGGTTGAGGAGCTTCTCCCACACGTCCTGCGCGGCGAGCCGCCCGCGTCTGCGCCGAGTGCGCAGCATCCCGATCCCCGCGGTCACGAGCCCGAGCAGGAACAGCGTCACGGTGAAGTTGGACAGCACGAGCGTGATGACGTTCTCGATGACGGCCTCCATGGACGTCTCCTTTCACGACAGGGCAATCGTGCAGCGTGAGATCGCCGCGCTTGCACTGTACTGGCCGGACTGCTCCCGATCGCGGACATCCTCGGACGACGCCCGGCGGGGGTGGGCGGTATGGTTCCAGCACCGGCTTTGTCGACGGGCACGGGGTGGAGGGTGGAGTGGACGAAGACAGCGCGGAGACCCTCGCCGTGGGCGTCGTGCGGCTGGATCGATCGGGAACGATCGTCGCGGCGAATCGGTGGTTCTCCGACTGGGCCGGTGCTGACGACGTCGTCGGCAGATCGATCGACGAGTTCCTCGTGCACTCGCACGAGGATCTGCTCCCCGCCGATGCCACGCTGGGCCCCTGGCTGATGCTCCACGCACGCGAGCGCGACCGCGCGGTCATGATGACCCGTCAGCGTCGCGGCACCGGAGAGGTGCTCATGCTCGCGGAGGCGTCCGAGCGGTTCCGTGCGCTGATCGATCTGCGCCGGCGGTACGCCCTCGCCGATCGCACCCGGACGCGCCTCGAGATCGTGATGGACTCGTCCGTCGCGTTCTCGACCGCCTCGACGGAGCGCTCTCTCGCGGAGATCCTCGTCGACACGACGGCTCGCGCCTATCGCGCCGAGGAGTCGACGGTGCTTCTGCGCAATCCCGACGGGACGAGCCGGATCGCCGCCGGACCCGACGTGCTGCGCGGCCGCATCGACGTCGATGCGCTCATCGCGATGGTGGCTGCACCGCGGCGGGTGGTGAAGGTGGTGGGCGAGTCGGAAGGAGAGCGCCTCATCCCCGGGCTCGGTGCGGCGATGCGCGCCGCGGACGTCCGGGCGTTCATCGCGGCGCCGCTGCACCACGAGGAGGTCGACTTCGGCTCCTTCATCAGCTGGTTCCACCACGAGCGGACGTTCGACGACGAAGCCGCTCCGCTGGCCGAGGCCCTCGCCGGTCAAGCCGCTCAGGCGCTCGCGACCCTTCGCCTGCAGGCGCGGCTCGCGCACGCCGCGACCCACGACGAGGTGACGGGGCTGCCGAACCGGCGAGTGCTCGAGGGCCAGATGGACGAGGTCCTGGGCGGCCGCGGGTGCGCGGTGCTGTTCATCGACCTGGACGACTTCAAGCACGTGAACGACCTGTTCGGCCATCATGCCGGAGACAGGATGCTGCGCGACGTGGGCCGGCGGCTGCTGACCGCAGTGCGGGCCTCCGACCTCGTCGCCCGGTATGGCGGCGACGAGTTCGTGGTCGTGTGCGAGGTCGGCGAGCCGTCCGACGCGGTGGAGATCGCCGAGCGGATCCTCGACGTCTTCCGCGCCGAATCGACGGGCTCCGCGGCCCTGAGCGCAAGCATCGGCATCGCCGTCGCTTCCTCCGGAAGCGAGCTCGTGGCCGACCAGCTCATCCGCCGGGCCGACCTCGCGATGTACCGCGCCAAGACCGCCGGCGGCAACCGGATCGTGCTCGAGCAGGTCTGAGAAGCCGCCCGGGCGGACCCGCTTCGTCACACCGTTCGTTACGCGGCTTCGTTACGCCGTCTGGCGCCGTGAGTCCTCCCGTGTCCTTCGGCGCTGGACCGCTGCCAGCGCCGAGGGGATCGTGAACGACGGATCGCTTCGGCGACGGCGCGGCCGTCACGGATGACCGGCATCGTCCGGGCACGCGGTCCACCCGCGAAGCGCGGAGAAAGGGACGAACACGTGACCGACCAGGTGCACCTCGCCATCGCCCTCGAGAGAGCGGGCTGGCACCCCGCCGCATGGCGTGAGGCCTCCGCTCGCCCCCGCGACCTGACATCGCCCGCGTACTGGCGCGACCTGCTGCGCACGGCCGACGACGCCGGGATCGCGCTCGCCACGATCGAGGACGCCCTGTCGCTCACCGATCGCTTCGAGTCGACCGACGCGCTGCGACGCGATCGGGTGCGAGGCCGGCTCGATGCGGTGCTCATCGCCTCGTACGCCGCGCCCCTGACACGCCGCATCGGGCTCGTCCCCACCGTGACCACCGCGCACCCCGAGCCGTTCCACGTCGCAACGGGCATCCAGACCCTCGACTTCACCAGCCGCGGGCGCGCCGGCGTCCGCCTCGTGGCGGGTGCGTCGGCCGCGGAGCGCGCCAACTTCGGCCGTCGCACCTCGGGTGTCGATGCGATCCCGGTATCGGGCCGGGTCGAGGACTCCCCCGAGATCGTCGCGGCGTTCCGCGAGGCCGGCGAGTTCGCCGACGTCGTCTCACGCCTGTGGGATTCGTGGCAGGACGACGCCATCATCCGGGATGCCGCGACCGGCCGGTTCGTCGACGCCGCCCGCGTGCACAACATCGAGTTCGAGGGCGAGTTCTTCTCGATCACCGGGGCTTCCATCGTGCCGCGCTCGCCCCAGGGACGTCCCCTGCTCACGGTGCTCGCGCATCAGACGGTGCCCTATCGCCTCGCCGCCGAGCACGCCGATCTCGTCTACGTCACACCCCACGACGACGCCGGGCTCGCCGGCATCCGCTCCGAGCTCGACGCCGCAGCCGACGAGCTGCGCACCGGCGCGCCTCTGCGCGTCTACGCCGACCTGCTCGTGCTGGTCGAAGACACCGAGGCCGCGGCGCGCAGCGCCGCCGAGCGCCTCGACGAGTGGGAGGGAGAGCCTCTCGCGTCCGACGCCCGCATCATCGTCGGCACCCCCGGCCACGTCGCCGACGCGGTGCGGGAGCTCGCCGGCGCCGGCGTCGACGGCGTGCGCCTGCGGCCGGCCCGCCAGCCCGCCGACGTCGTCGCGATCGCCGAGAAGGTCGTTCCGCTGCTGCGCTCGACGCGCACACTCTGCGAGGACGACGGCGCCGTCACCCTGCGTGCACGGCTCGACCTCGCGCGACCCGAGAGCCGCTACGTCCGAGAGCCTGAGCCACGCCATGCCCGAGAAGAGGAGTTCGCGCTGTGAGCCGCCCCGTACGCCAGGTCCACCTCGCCGCCCACTTCCCCGGCGTCAACAGCACCACCGTCTGGACCGACCCGACGGCGGGCAGCCAGATCGACTTCGCCTCATTCGAGCACTTCGCCCGCACCGCCGAGCGCGGGCTGTTCGACTACGTCTTCCTCGCCGAAGGGCTCCGGCTGCGCGAGCACAAGGGACGCATCCACGAACTCGACGTGCTCGGCCGCCCGAACACGCTGTCGATCCTCGCCGCCGTCGCCGCGATCACCGAGCACGTGGGGCTCGTCGGCACGCTGAACACCACGTTCAACGAGCCCTACGAACTGGCCCGGCAGCTCGCGACCCTCGACCACCTGTCAGGCGGTCGCGCCGGCTGGAACGCCGTGACGAGCTCCGACGCCTTCCACGGCGCGAACTTCCGCCGCGGCGGCTACCTCGACCATGCCGACCGCTACGAGCGGGCGCGCGAGTTCGCGGCGCTCGCGAAGGAGCTGTGGGACTCGTGGCCGCAAGACGGCGTGCGAGCGGATGCCGCGACCGGCGTCTTCCTCGACGGCGGCGCGCCCGCCCGGGTGCGCCACAGCGGCCCGCAGTTCGACGTCGACGCACTGTTCGACGTGCCCCGCTCGCCGCAGGATCGCCCGGTCATCGTGCAGGCCGGAGACTCGGCGGACGGCCGCACGTTCGGTGCCGAGCACGCCGAGGTGATCTTCTCCCTGCATACCGGCTTCGACGACGCGCGTGCGTTCTACGACGACGTCAAGGGGCGCCTCGCCCGGTACGGCCGCGAGGAGGACTCGCTCAAGATCCTGCCCGCCGCGACCTTCGCCATCGGCGACACCGACGACGATGCGCGGGACCGGGCACGGCAGGTCGCCCTGCAGCAGGTGCGCCCCGAGGTTGCCCTCACGTACGTCGAGCAGGTCTGGGGGCGCGACCTCTCCGGCTACGACCCCGAGGGACCGCTCCCCGACGTCGAGCCCGACACCGGGTCCGAGACGGCGCGCGGCTGGGCGAACCGGCACGCCGCGGTGCGAGCGCGCATCGCCAGGCTCCGCGAGCTGTCGGAGACCGAGGGGCTCAGCATCCGCGAGACGGTCATCCGCCTCACCGCCACGCCCACGTTCGTCGGCACGCCGTCGCGGATCGCGGCCGAGATCGACCGGTACGTGCAGGAGCGGGCCACGGACGGCTTCACGATCGTCGGTCACCTGACGCCGCACGGCCTGGACGAGTTCGCCGAGCGGGTCGTGCCGCTGCTGCAGGAGCGCGGCTCGTACCGCAGGTCGTACGAAGAGGGTGCGACGCTCCGCGACCTCCTCGGCCTGCCCGCGCCGCACGCGACCGGGCCCGTCACGAACCCGGCGCTCGCGGCGCGATGACCGACCGCGCGCGCCTGCTGCTCGTCGGCGCCGGTCCGCGGGCGATCATGCTCCTCGAGCGCCTGCTGGCGCGCGCCGACGAGCACACACTGCTCGACATCGACCTCGTCGATCCCCACCCGCCCGGTGCCGGCCGCATCTGGCGCCGCGCGCAGTCGCCGCTGCTCAAGCTCAACTCCATGACGCGCGACGTCACGGTGTTCACGGACGACAGCTGCACCATCGACGGCCCGGTGCGTCCCGGGCCGTCGCTGAGCGAGTGGGTCGAGCTGTGGCGCGCCGGCCGGCTGCCCGACGTCGACCTCGACGAGCTGTCGGCCGCCGAGGCGGGGGCGCTGGGTCCGGACGGGTTTCCGACCCGGCGCCTGCACAGCCACTACCTCGACTGGTTCTTCCGCACCACGGCGGCGAGCGCGCCGGCCGGCGTGACCATCCGCCAGCATGCCGACGCCGTGACCTCGGTGCGGCCGGCCGCCGGCGGACGCCACCTCGTCGCGCTGGCGAGCGGCACCGAGATCGTGACGGATGCCGTCGTCTACTGCCTCGGCCACACCGAACGCGACCTCGACCCGGCGTCGGCGGCGCTGGCTGCGGCATCCGCCCGCCATGGGCTCGTGTACGTGCCGCCGGCGTTCACCGCGGACGCCGACCTCTCGGTGATCCCGAAGGGTGCCGACGTGATCGTGCGCGGCATGGGCCTGGCCGCCGTCGACCTCGTCGTGCTGCTCACGCAGGGGCGCGGCGGACGGTTCGACCGAGGCGCGGACGGCGCCCTGCGCTACCTGGCCTCGGGGCGCGAGCCGCGTCTGCACCTCGGCTCGCGCCGGGGCGTTCCCTACCGCTCCAAGGTGACGTCGGCGCTGCAGGGCGATCCGCCGCAGCGGGAGGTGCTCACGCCCGAAGCGGTCGCGGCGCTCGTCGCCTCCGACGGCCCGATCGACTTCGACCGCGATGTCTGGCCGCTCGTGGCCGCCGAGCTGCTGCACGGACACTATCGCGAGCTGTTCACCGGACACCCCGATCGCGTCTCGAGCACGTGGGCGGAGTTCCGTCCCGTGCTGCGCAGCCACGCGTGGGACTCCCCCGCACTCCGCCAGGCGATCGCCGCGGTCGTCCCCGATCCGCTGGACCGGTTCGACGTCGCCGCGTTCGACCGGCCGCTCGCCGACGCGCGGTTCCGCGACGCGGAGGACGTGCAGCGGCAGGTCAGAGCGCACATCGCCGACGACCTCCAGCTGCGGACCACCCAGGAGCGCAGTGCGGCGCAGGGCGTCTTCATCGCCGCGCTGCTGTCGTTCATGGCACTGTCCGAGATCCCGAAGGAGCGCTGGAACGCGCGGTCACGGGCGCACAGCCTGCCCGTGCGGTGGCACACCTTCTTCAGCTACCTGGCGAGCGGGCCGCCGCCCCACCGCCTCGAGGAGCTGCTCGCACTCTCGGACGCCGGAGTGGTGCGCTTCCTCGGACCCGACATCGCCGTGGCGACCGGGCCGGGCGGGTTCGCAGCATCCGGCACGCGCGTGCCGGGCGAGACGGTCGCCGGGGCGCTCGTCGACGCGTGGCTGCCAGCGGCCGACGCCGCACGGAGCACGAACGACGCGCTGCGCGAGCTGGCGACGGTGCACGGCAGCGAGCTGCGGGTGACGGATGCCGACTACGACGGGTCGCTCGGCCGCGTGCGGGTCGGCGACGACGGGCGCGTGCTGCGCCGCGACGACTCGGCCCACGACACGCTGTTCGCCATAGGGCCCTTCACGTCGCTGACCGAGACGGGCGCGTTCACCCGCCCGGCCGCCGACTCGCTGTCGCTGCGGCAGACCGACCGGGTCGCCGGCGCGATCGCCGAGCGCCTCGGGGTCGCCGTTCCCGTCGTCCCGTAGCGCTCCGCTGCGAGATCGCCAGCGCTGCAGTTACCTGCGAGCGCGGCGTCGCGCTGCGCAGCGCTCGCAGGAAGGTGCCGCACCGGGCGGCGCAGAGGCGGGCGCGAACCCGGCGTATGACGCCACGTGACGGCGTGTGAACACCCGCGACCTCGATTTCCGCCGTGTGACAGGGCCGATCGCGGTGCGCCGGGCTGCTCGGAGACGCTGAACCCACGAGCCCGGCAGCCTGCCGCGGCTCGCCCGCCACAGCTTTCTGGAGACCCCCATGTCGTTCATCCGACCCCGCACCGCCGCCCTCGCGGCGATCGGCGTCGTCGCGCTCACGCTCACCGCGTGCGCGACCGGCGCCGGCGACGCCGCCCCGACCGCATCAGCCGAAGCGGAGCCGGTCACGGGCGGAGATCTGACCTTCGCGATCTCGGTCGACAGCCAGTGCATCGACCCGCAGCAGGTCGGCAACAACGACGCGATCGCCATCGCACGGCAGACCGTCGCCTCCCTCACCATCCAGGACCCCGAAACCGGCGACATCCTGCCGTGGCTCGCCGAGGACTTCGAGGTCAACGACGACGCCACGAGCTTCACGTTCACGCTGCAGGACGGCCCGACCTACGCCGACGGCGAGCCGATCGATGCGGCATCCGTCAAGACCAACTTCGAGGCGATCGTCGCCCTCGGCGCCAAGGCGACGCTCGGCTCGTCGTACCTCGCCGACCTCGCGAGCATCGACGTGGTCGACGAGCACACCGTGACCGTCAACTTCTCGGAGCCCAGCGCACAGTTCCTGCAGGCGACCTCCACGTTCTCGCTGGGCCTGCTGTCGCCCGCGACGGCCGCCGTCAGCCAGGCCGACCGGTGCCTCGGCGACTTCGTCGGCTCGGGTCCGTTCTCGGTGCAGAGCTACACGCCCAACGAGGGCGCCGTGCTCGAGCGCCGCGACGGATACGAGTGGGGCCCGTCGACCGCCGGCCACACCGGCGAGGCATACCTCGACACCATCACGTACAAGGTGATCCCCGAGTCGGGCAACCGCACCGGCAGCCTGCAGTCGGGCCAGATCGACGCGACCACCGGCATTGCGACCGCCGACGCCGTGCTGTTCGAGGGCGACGGCTTCTGGTCGCTCAACCGCGCGAACCCCGGGTCGGTGTACAACCTGTACGCCAACCAGTCGACCGAGAAGCTCGCCGACGAGAGCGTGCGCCTCGCGATCCAGAAGGGCATCGACCGCGAGCAGATCACCGCGACGCTGCTCGGTCCCGACGACCTGCCCGCCGTCTCGCCGCTGGCGTCGTCGACGCCGTACTTCACCGACCTCAGCGACGTGCTCGAGTACGACCCCGAGCGTGCCGCCGACCTGCTCGACGAGGCGGGCTGGACCGAGGGCGAAGACGGCATCCGCGAGAAGGACGGTGAGAAGCTCAGCTTCCACGTGACCTACTGGCAGTCGCCCAAGGAGGTGCTCGAGCTCGTCCAGCAGCAGCTGCGCCAGATCGGCGTCGACCTGCAGCTCACCTTCGCGAGCATCGCCGACGTCACGGCCGCGAACGCCGACGGCACCTACGACTTCTCGTACGGCAACCTGACGCGGGCCGACCCCGACGTGCTCCGGACGGTGTTCTCGGTCAGCGGCACCAACAACGCCACCAAGCGCACCGAGCCCGCCGACGTCGACGAGCTGCTCGACGAGCAGGCCGCGATCATCGACCCTGCCGAGCGCCAGAAGGTCGTCGACGAGGCCGCCCGTCTGCTCGTCACCGGCGGCTACTCGATCCCGATCTACCAGCTGTCGACCACGATCACGGCCGCGTCGAAGGTGCAGGGGCTGACGTTCGAGGCGTCCAGCCGCCTGGACTTCTACGACGCCTGGGTCGCCGAGTAGAGCCCGCACGGGCATCGAGAGGATGAGGAGCGAGACCATGTGGGGCAGCTACATCGCCCGGAGGATCGGGCAGGGCCTGGTGGTCCTGTGGGCCGCCTACACGATCTCGTTCCTCATCCTCTATCTCCTTCCGGGTGACGCCGCGACGCTGTTCGCGGGCGGCGGCGACCAGGAGGCGATCGACCCCGCGCTCGTGGCGCAGCTGCGCAGCGAGCTCGGACTCGACCGCCCGCTGTGGGAGCAGTACATCGCCGCGCTCGGCAAGGCGCTGACCGGCGACTTCGGAACGTCGACGCAGACCGGGCGTCCGGCATCCGAACTGCTCCTCGAATCCCTGCCGCCGACGCTCGCACTCACCGCGTTCGCGTTCGTCCTGTCGGTCGTCTTCGGCATCATCCTGGCTTTGGCGGCCTCGCTGGCCCGCGCCCAGTGGCTGCGCAACATCCTCTCGTCGCTGCCGCCCCTCGGCGTCTCGGTCCCCGTGTTCTGGATCGGGCTCCTGCTGCTGCAGGCCTTCTCGTTCCGGCTGCGGCTGTTCCCATCGATGGGCAACGAGGGGTTCGAGAGCCTCGTGCTGCCCGCCATCACGATCGCGATCCCCTCCGGGGCGTTCATCGCGCAGCTGCTCTCGAGGAGCCTGAGGTCGACCCTCGCCCAGCCGTACGTCGAGATCGTGCGCGCCAAGGGTGCGAGCGAGCGTCGCGTGCAGCTGGGCCATGCTTTCCGCAACGCGGCGATCCCGGCGCTGACGATGGTCGGCGTACTCATCGGCGGGCTGCTCTCCGGAGCCGTTGTCACCGAGACGGTGTTCTCCCGCCTCGGCATCGGCCGCCTCGTCGTGACCGCCGTCAACAACCGGGACGTGCCGGTCGTGCAGGCCGTGGTCGTCTTCGCCGCCCTCGTCTTCGTCGTCGCGAACCTCGTCGTCGACCTCGTCTACCCCCTCATCGACCGTCGCATCACGCTCGCCCGCACGGCGTTCGTCGCGGCCTGACAGGAGCAGCCATGACCGTCGAGAACGTGCTCTCCGCGCCCACGCGCAGCATCGAGCCGCGCGACCCGTTCATCGAGGCGTTCGTCGACCCCGACGCCGATCCGGCGGGCGGCCCCGCAGCCGCTTCGCTGGAGGAAGGACGCCGGGATGCTGCGGCCCGGCGCTTCGCGCTGAAGCCGGTCGTCGGCGTCCTCACGCAGCCGACGCTCGTGGCATCGATGCTCGTCCTGGCGCTCGTGACGCTGTGGGCGCTGGTGCCCTCGTGGTTCACGGTGTGGGATCCGATCGTCGGAGTCCCGCAGGACCGCCTGCTCCCGCCGAGCACGGAGCACATCTTCGGCACGGACAACCTCGGCCGCGACCTCTACGCCCGCGTCGTCTACGGCGCGGCGACCTCGCTCGCCGCGACGACCGTCGCCGTAGTGGTGGGGCTGGCGGTCGGATCGCTGTTCGGCCTGCTGGCAGGGTTCCTCCGTGGTTTCGTCGACGACGCGATCATGCGCTTCATGGACGTGCTGCTGGCGATCCCCAGCCTGCTGCTCTCACTCGCCCTGATCACGGCGCTCGGCTTCGGCACGCTCAACGTCGCCGTCGCCGTCGGCCTCGCCAGCGTGGCATCCTTCTCCCGCGTCATGCGTGCAGAGGTGCTGCAGATCGCCACCGCCGTCTATGTCGAGGCCGCCCGCGTCTCGGGCGTGCGCTGGTACACCGTGCTGCGCCGGCACGTGCTGCCGAACGCGTCGGGACCGGTCGTCGCCCTCGCCGCGCTCGAGTTCGGCGTCATGGTGCTCGCCATCTCGTCGCTGTCGTTCCTCGGCTTCGGAGCCCCGCCGCCCACGCCGGAATGGGGCTCGCTCGTCGCGGGGGGCCGGGACTACCTCGCCGTCGCGTGGTGGCTGACCACGCTTCCGGGGCTCGTGATCGTGGCGGTCGTGCTGTCGGCCAACCGCATCTCGCGCGCCCTCGAGCGCAACGGAGGGATCCGATGACCGCGCTGCTGGAGGTGTCCGGCCTGTCGGTGTCGTACACGCTGGGCGGCGTGCCGCGCCCCGCCGTCCGTGACGTGAGCTTCACCGTCGACCGCGGCGAGGTCGTCGCGATCGTCGGCGAGTCGGGCTCGGGCAAGAGCACGACCGCCCACGCCGTGATCCACCTGCTGGCCGGGAACGCCTCCGTGGACGCCGGCACCATCCGCTTCGACGGCGCCGACCTCACCGCGCTGTCGCCGCGGGCGTGGCGCGAGGTGCGCGGCCGCCGCATCGGCCTCATCCCGCAGGACCCGACGACGAGCCTCAACCCCGTCAAGCGCGTCGGTCGTCAGGTGGGCGAGCCGCTGGTCGTCCACGGCCTCGCGACACGCCGCGCCGCCGACGCGCAGGCCGTCGAGCTGCTGCGCCTCGCGGGCATCGGCGAGCCCGAGGCCCGCGCGCGCCAGTTCCCCCACCAGTTCTCGGGCGGCATGAAGCAGCGCGCGCTCATCGCGACGGCGCTGGCGGCCGAGCCGCAGCTCGTGATCGCCGACGAGCCGACGAGCGCCCTCGACGTGACGGTGCAGAAGCAGATCCTCGACCACATCGACACGCTCGCGTCGACGCTCGGCACCGCGGTGCTGCTCATCACGCACGACCTCGGTGTCGCGGCCGACCGCGCCGACCGCATCATCGTTATGCAGAACGGCGAGATCGTGGAGACGGGCCCCGCGCGGTCGGTGCTGGAGGATCCGCAGCACCCGTACACGCGCGCGCTCATCGCCGCGGCGCCCGGACTGCGCGGGCCGGCGGGTTCGTCCCAGGGTGCGTCGGGCGCCGCGCATACGGCCGATCGCGCGCCGCGACCCGCGGCGGATCATGGTGCGCCCGCGCTCCTGGAGGTGACGGGCCTCCGCAAGGAGTTCCCGCTCCCCGGACGCGAGAAGCTGGTCGCCGTCGACGACGTGTCGTTCCGCATCGACCGCGGCGAGACGCTGGCGATCGTCGGCGAGTCGGGGTCGGGCAAGAGCACGACGGCGCGACTCGCGCTGCGGCTGGAGAAGCCGACGGCAGGCGGCATCCGATTCGACGGCACCGACATCGTCGCCGCGAACCGGGAGGAGCTGCGCACGCTGAGGCGCCGGTTCCAGCTCGTCTACCAGAGCCCGTTCGCATCGCTCGATCCGCGGTTCACGATCGCCGAGGTGGTCGACGAGCCGCTGCGCGCCTACGGCGTCGGCAAGGCCGAGCGCGCGCGCCGCGTGCGCGAGCTCATCGACCAGGTCGCGCTGCCGGCGGTGACGGCCTCTCGACGCCCGGCCGAGCTCTCGGGCGGACAGCGCCAGCGCGTCGCCATCGCTCGCGCCCTCGCGCTGCGCCCCGAGCTGGTGGTGCTCGACGAGGCCGTGTCGGCGCTCGACGTGTCGGTGCAGGCGCAGATCCTCGATCTGCTCGCCGCCGTGCAGCGCGATGTCGGTGTGTCGTATCTCTTCATCAGCCACGATCTCGCCGTCGTGCGCGAGATCTCCGACCGCGTGGCGGTGATGCAGCACGGGCGCATCGTCGAGCAGGGTGCGACCTCGCGCGTGCTCGGCGCCCCGCAGGAGGAGTACACGCGCCGGCTCATCGAGGCGATCCCGGGATCGACGCTGTCCGCGTCGGTGCCGGTGCTCCCGGGGGAGGCGGCCGCGTGAGCACGCGTTCGACTGACCCGACTGCGCCTCACGAACTTCGCAGTCTGCCGCCGAACTCGCAGAAGATCACGTGATCTCTGCGAGATCCGCGTGGTTCTGCGAAGTCTGTGCGCAGCGGCGGCCCAGCCGCCGGCATCCACCCCCGCCGAACCACCGGACAGTTCGCCTCCACCCGACAGTTCCCATCGACCGCACCGTCCATCCACCGCACGAGGAGCACCCCATGACCAGCACACTCAACACCGACATCGATCGCGCCCAGTTCGGGCGCGACTGGGACACCTGGCACCGGGCGCACGAGACGCACCGCGCCGACCCCCTCGGCTTCTTCGCGATCACGGGCCTGCACTGGCTCGGGAGTGAGCCGATCGCGCTGCCGGGGGCGCCGGGCACGTGGAGCCTCGGCCTCGGAGCCGACGGCGTCGTGGTCGAGCTCGCGGAGGGCGAGAGCCTCACGCTCGACGGCGCCACGATCACCGGCCGCCACGCCTTCGGTGAGCTCCCGGAGCGCAGCAGCCTCACGCCCGGATTCACCGCCGGCGACGTCGCCGGCGCCGTCGAGATCGCGCAGCGCGGCGGGCACACGATCCTGCGGCCGCGGCGCGCCGACCACCCGTTCCTCGCGGAGTATCCCGGCACCCCGACGTATGTGCCGAATCCGCGCTGGCGCGTGGCCGCGCGCTTCCGTCCGTTCGACGCGCCCCGGCCGACCGAGGTGGGCGCTGCCGTCGACGGCCTCACCCACGTGTACGACGCCCCCGGCGTGCTCGAGTTCTCGTGGCGCGGCGACCACTTCACGCTCACCGCGTTCGACGGCAAGGCGCCCGGCGACCTGCTCGTGCTGTTCACCGACGCGACGAGCGGGCTCACCACGTACGCCGCGAATCGTTCGGTGGGCGTCGACGCGCCGGATGCCGACGGCTGGACCACGATCGACTTCAACCGCGCCGTCAACCTCCCGTGCGCCTACACCGACTTCGCCACGTGCCCGCTGCCTCCGGAGGGCAACCGCCTGCCGATCGGCATCGAGGCCGGCGAGAAGACGCCGCTCACGCGCGTGCGCTCCACCGATGCGCTCGTCGCCCCGGCGGTGGCGGCATGAGGTTCCAGCTGCTCGACATCGTCCCGTACCGCGCCGACCCCATCACGCGTCGCCAGGTCTCGCCGTCCGAGCGGTTCGCCGAGACGCTGCAGCAGGCGATCCGCGCCGAGGAGCTCGGATTGGATGCCGTCGCCATCGGCGAACGCCACGCGGGGCAGTTCATCTCGTCGTCGCCGACGGTGCTGCTGGGTGCGATCGCGGCGCGGACCTCCCGCATCCGTCTCAATTCAGGCGTCACGGTGCTGTCGGTGCTGGATCCGGTGCGCGTCGCCGAGGACTACGCGACGATCGATCAGCTCTCCGGCGGCCGGCTCGACATCACGATCGGCAAGGGCAACGAGGTCGCCCAGTTCCCGCTCTTCGGCCTCGACATCGACGACCAGTGGGAGCTGCTCGCCGAGAAGTACGAGCTGCTGCGGAGCCTCTGGCGCGAGGAGGATGTCACGTGGGCGGGCAGCGAGTTCACGCGCCCACTGACCGGCGTGACGACCCTGCCGCGCCCCTTCGCCGGAGCGCCGCGGGTGTGGCACGGGTCGGCCACGACGCTCTTCTCGGCCGGACTCGCCGCCCGCTTCGGCGACCCGCTGTTCAGCGCGAACGCCATCCAGCCGCTCGAGAACTACGGCGTGCTCGTCGACCACTACCGCTCCGAATACTCGCGGCACGGCCATGACCCCGCGAGCGCATTCGTCGCCGCCGGTTCGGGCGCGCTCTTCATCGCCGACACCACCCAGGACGCGATCCGCGAGTACGGTCCGGTCTACAACGCGATCGTGGCCGCCACCAACGTGCCCGGGAACAACACCCCCTTCCGCGACATCGAGCACGCCGTCGCCGAGGGTCCCGCCCTCGTCGGCACGCCGCAGCAGGTGATCGACAAGATCGCCCGGTTCCGCGGCCGGCTGGGGCACGACCTGCAGTCGATCAGCCTGCCGACCACTGTGCCCTTCGGGCGGCAGCTCGAGATCCTCGAGCGCTTCGCCGACGAGGTGGCGCCGGTGCTGCGGCGCGAGTTCCCGACGGCGCTGTGGACGGATGCCGACCCCCACGGGCAGCGGACCCGCGAGCTCGCCGCCGCCTGACGCCGGAGAGGCGCGGCGCGACCTCGGCTAGCGTTCCGCCCTGCCGAGCTGGGCGCGCAGCTCGAGGTCGTTCTCGGAACCGGTGAACTCGGTGATACGCCCGTTGGTCACGCGGTACATCGCGAACTCGGCGACGTTGACGTGGCGCCGGGTCGGGCCGATCCCGCGGAACGGACCCAGGTGGGTTCCGCTGCCCCGCAGATGGGCGGCGACGCGGTCGTCCTCGACGACCAGCTGGATACGGCGCCACCGCCAGTCGGGGAAGCCCTGGAAGAGGTCGGCCATGTCGGTGACCCACGCCGCGGCGCCACCGGGCAGATGCGCACGCCGGACCGACGGATCGACGAATGAGCGGATGGCGTCGAGGTCGTGCCGGTTGCAGGCGTCGAGATACTCCGCGTACCACTCGCGCATCTCCCACGGCTCCACTCCCTCATTATCCGGGGAGCCGCGAACTCATCGGTTCGCGTCGCGGCCTGAGGGAACCGCCTGGCGCCATGTCTTGCGGAACCAGTCGAAGATCGGCGCGATCGATCGCCATCGTCGCCCGAACAGCGCCTTGCCGAATGAGTGGTCCTGCTCCGTCATGTGTGATCCCTGCCGATGGCCGCGTGTGGGCACCGCAGGATCGGAACGTCGACGAGCCGAGAGGAGCGGGCTCACGCAGAGGCCTGTGTGCCAGGTGGACGCCGGGAGTCTGGGGCGCCAGGCCAAGGCTAGGCGAAATATGGCCGGTTGTCGCCATATTTTTCCGGGTGGACGACTTCGTTCGTCAGTGCGGTTCCGCATCTACGACGTGAGTGATTGACGAGTCACTCGCGGTGAGTGTAGAGTCACTCACATGCCTGCTCGCAGCTCGATCCTCTCCACCGCCGACGTCCGGCGCCCCATGGTGGCGGCCGCCGCGCTCACCCAGTTCGCGCGCGGCGGCTATCACGGCACCACCGTCGCCGACGTCGCCAGAGAGGCGAAGATCTCGTCCGCCTACGTCTTCAAGCTCTACGCGCGCAAGGAGGCCTTGTTCGTCGCCGCCCTGGAGGCCTGCTTCGACCACATCGTCGACGCCATCACCTCCGGCGCCGACGCGGCCGCCGACACTTCTCCGACTGCGGTGCTCGACTCCATGGGCGACGCGTATGCGGATCTGATCCGCGACCGCACTCTCCTCATGCTCCAAGTGCACGCCCAGTCCGTCGCCGACATCGAGGAGATCGGCGCCGCTCTCCGCGCCGGCATCGCGCGCGTGACGGACTTCGCCAAGCGGCGCTCCGGTGGCACCGACGAGGAGGTGCAGCAGTTCATGGCCTATGGACAGCTCTGCCATCTCCTGGTCACCGCCCGGATCGACGAGATCCCGGCGGACTGGGCACGCATCCTCTCGCGGGGAATCCGCCACCCCGAGTGAAGCCCAGCGCAGGCCTCGAGTTCTGCACGTCCCTACGAGTGAGTGATGGCTCACTCTCTAGTCGAAAGGAGGACAGATGAGGAACGAGATCACCATGCGATGGGCGGCGCTAGCGCCGCTCGCTCTCATCGCTGTCGCGATGTTCACCCAATGGAACTGAGGCAGCGGCATCCCGCTGCCCTCCCATCGCTCACCCGCACGAGAACGGAAGAACAATGACCGGCACCACCCAGGACCCCACCGCCGTCCCAGCGCCGCCGCCCTCGGGACGCGCTCCGCGAACCGTCGAGAAGACCGTCTGGTGGATCACCTTCGGCGTCATCGTATTCGCCATCATCGCGATGCTCTCTCTCTGGAACTGACCCACGGGCGGGGAGCGTGCGGCTCGCCGACCGCTCCCCGCCCCCCGCGCCCCGCATGCGCCGCACGCTCCCCCATCCGCCGCTCTCGCAACCGCCCGCATTCCCCTAGAGAAGGAACACCCTCCATGACCACATTCGCCGCGCCGCGCATCGCGCCTGCGCCGACACCTCGCAGCTCACGGCGGTGGCTCGCCCTGAGCATCCTCGCCCTCGCCCAGTTCCTCGTCGTCCTCGACGCCTCGATCGTGAACATCGCGCTACCGGTGATCGGCCGGCAGCTCTCGATGGACACGACCGCGCTCGCCTGGGTGATCACCGCGTACGTCCTCGCGTTCGGCGGTCTGCTTCTGCTCGGCGGACGCCTCGCCGACCGCTACGGCCACCGCCGGGTGTTCCTCATCGGCGCGGCCGGTTTCGTCGCCGCGTCCGCGCTCGCGGGCCTGTCGGCATCGAGCGAGATGCTGCTCGCCGCCCGCGCGCTGCAGGGGGCATTCGCTGCCCTTCTCGCGCCGGCCGCCCTGGCCTTGCTCACCCAGTTATTCCCCGCTCCCGCGGACCGGACCAAGGCGCTGGGCGTGTGGGGCGGCGTCGCCGGCATCGGCTCCGCGGCGGGCGTCCTGCTGGGAGGCGTGCTGACCGCCGCGCTCGGGTGGCAGGCAGTGTTCTTCGTCAACGTGCCCATCGGAGCGATCGTCCTCATCGCGATCCCGCTCCTGATCACCCGCGACGTGCCGGCGGCGCGAGGCAGGCTCGACGCGCCGGGAGCAGTGACCATCACCGGCGCGCTCGTCGCCGCCGTCGGCGCTTTCAGCGCGATCGAGCAGGTCGGCTTCGTCCACCCGCTCACGCTCGGCCTCGCGGGACTCGCAATCGCACTGGGGATCGCGTTCGTGATCATCGAACGTCGCACCGCGGAGCCTCTCGTTCCGCTCGAGGTCTTCCGCAACCGCAACCTCACCGTCGGCAACATCGCCATGCTCCTCGTCGGCGCCGTGATGGTCGCGCTCTTCTTCGCACTGTCCGTGTTCATGCAGTCCGTGCTCGGCTACGACGCACTGACCACCGGCCTCACGCAGCTTCCGCTGGCCGGCGCACTCGTGATCGTCGCGGGCATCGCGCCCCAGGTGATCGGCCGCATCGGCGCGAAGCGCACCTTGATCGCATCGCTGGTGGTCCTCGCCGCCGGTCTTGCCTGGCTGTCGCTCGCGCCCGCCGACGCCGTCTTCGTCACCCAGCTCCTCGGCCCGACCGTACTCATCGGGATCGGCATGGGTGCTGCCTTCGTCACCACGACCCAGCTCGCCGTGGACCACGTCGACGGAGGCGAGGCAGGACTGGCCGGCGGGCTGGTGAACACGAGCCAGCAGATCGGCGGTGCGCTCGGACTCGCCGTGCTGGCCACGGTCGCTACGCTCCGCACCGACACGCTCCTGGAGGCGGGTGCCGCCGTTCCCGATGCGGTCACGGGCGGATTGTCGTGGCTGTTCGTCGGCACGGCGGTCGTCGCGCTGGCTGCCGCCGGCGTCGCCGGGCTCGTGCGCAGGCCCTAGCGCCGACCGCCGTCGCTTCACCTCAGTGTCGCGGCAGGACTTCGAGCGGGCGTTCACGGCCCCGCGGGATGTCAGCGGAGTGCGGGAGCCAGGTCGTAGCCGAACGCGTACAGCTCGATCCACCGGCCGGGCTGCACCTCCCACAGCCCCTCGCGCTCCGACCGCCGCTGGAAGCCGAGCTTCGCGTAGAGCGCATGCGCTCCGGTCATCTCGGGCCCGCTGTTCATCACGACGCGGTGCGAGCCGCGCTCGCGCGCGAGTTCGATGACGTGCCGGGTGAGCGCCTCGCCGATGCCTCGTCCGCGCGCGGTCGGTGCGACGGCCAGCTGGCGGAAGTCGGTCTCGCCGGGCTGCGCCATGTCCGCGAGCGGCTTGCCCTCTCGCGCCACCCATACGGTGCCGAGGATGTCGCCGTCCGCGTCGACCGCCACCCAGACGTCACCCTCCTGCACCCGGCCGGCGACGTCGCGCAGTGACGCCAGGTACTCGTCCGACAGCTGGCCGTAGCTGGTCAGGTAGGCATCCGCGGTGACATCGCCGGCGCGCTCGTACTCGTCGGTGCGGACGAGCCGGATGGTCCAGTCGGCGGAGCGGGATGCCGCCTCGGCGGTCTCGTCGGGCGCAGGCGAGGGGACGGTGTCCTGGTCGGGGGAGGAAGAACGGTGCACCCATCGACCGTAACCCGGCGCGAGACGGCCGGCTCCGGCATCCGTCTCCGCATCCAGAGACGACGGCGGGTCGGTGACCGGAATGCGAGCCATCGGTGCTCCCTCGAGTGGACGCTGTGCGGACGGTGACGGGTGACATGGGAGGCCGGCCGGACCCGCGAACGGGCCCGGCCGGCGTGAGGCTCGTCAGGACTTGGGGAGTCCGGGCGGGTTGATCAGGCTCTCCTCTACGCGCTCCGACTCGAGGTCCCAGATCTCGAGCACCTCGTCGTACTGGCCGTTCTCGATGAGGTAGTCGAGCGCGATGCCCACCGGCTCGATGAGCCCGTTGCCCTTGGCAGTGGCGGCGGCGATGTTCGCCGTCAGCGGCCAGCCGCCGGGCACGAGGCCGACGAGCTTGGTGTCTCCGGTCTCGCGAGCGGACCACGCCGATGTCGCGTTCGGACCGAATGTCGCGTCGATGCGGCCCGACTGCAGCGCCAGCACGGTCGCGGCGTTGTCGTCGAAGTACTGCAGCTCGGCCGGCTCCTCACCCGCGGTCTCGAGCTCCTCGTTCCACGCGAGCAGCACCTGCTCCTGGTTCGTGCCCGAGCCGACCGCGATCGTGAGACCGGAGATGTCGGCGGCCCCCTCGATCTTCTCTATGTCGCTGTCGCTCTTCACGTAGAAGCCCAGCAGGTCCTCGCGGTAGCTGGCGAAGTCGTAGAGCTCCTTGCGCTCCTCGGTCACGGTGACGTTCGACGTGATGAGGTCGTACTTGCCCGACTGGATGCCGAGGGGCCAGTCCGCCCACGCGACGACGACCGGGTTGTACTCGAGGCCGAGGGCGTCGGCGATGAGTGCGCCGATGTTCGGCTCGGTGCCGGCGGCCTCGGTCTCGCCCTCGGGGATGTAGCCCAGCGGCGGGACGTAGGCGGAGTGCGCGACGGTGAGCTTGCCCGGCTCGACCGGCTCGAAGCCGCTCGCCTCGAGGGCCTCGACGGCCTCGGCCACGGGCTCGTCGAGGCGGACCCACTGGATGTCGTCCGTCGCCACGTTCGCCGACTCCTCGGTCGCCTCCGGTGCCGCCGCCTCGGCCGGCGCGTTCTGGTTGACGCCCCAGAGGACGCCGCCGACGATCACGGCCACCGCGACGACGCCGACGCCGATCGCGATGCCCTGCTTCTTGCTCAGTGCCATTGCTGTGTTTCCTTTTCTCGGGTGAAGACTCGGTCTCGAGTTCTCTCGGGTCAGGCCAGGACCTTCGCGAGGAAGTCCTGGACGCGGGGATGCTTCGGTGTCACGAGGACCTCGGCGGGAGGGCCCTGCTCGACGACCTGGCCGCCGTCGAGGAACACGACACGGTCGGCGACCTCGCGGGCGAAGCCGACCTCGTGCGTGACGATGATGAGGGTCGTGCCGAGCTGCGCGAGGTCGCGGATGACGTCGAGCACCTCGCCGACCAGCTCGGGGTCGAGCGCGCTCGTCGGTTCGTCGAACAGGATCACCTTGGGCTTGAGCGCCAGGGCGCGGGCGATCGCGACGCGCTGCTGCTGTCCGCCCGACAGCTGGCGCGGGTAGTGGTCGGCTTTGTCGGCGAGCCCGACGCGGTCGAGCAGACCCAGCGCGAGCTCGCGGGCATCGTCCTTCGAGAGCCGGCCGAGCGCGATCGGCGCCTCGGTGACGTTCTCGAGCGCGGTGAGGTGCGGGAAGAGGTTGAAGTTCTGGAAGACGATGCCGATCTGCGTGCGCCGCTCCAGCACCTCCCGCTCGCGCAGCTCGTAGAGCTTTCCGCCGCGCAGCTCGTAGCCGATCAGCTGGCCGTCGACGGTGACGGAGCCCCGGTCGACGCTCTCGAGGTGATTGATGGTGCGCAGCAGCGTCGACTTGCCCGAGCCGCTCGGCCCGAGGATCGCGACGACCTCGCCCGGCTCGACCGTCAGGTCGATGCCGCGCAGCACCTCGACGCCGCCGTAGCTCTTGTGGACGTTATGGATCTCGACGAGCCCGCGCGTGGCGGTCTCCGCGATGACGGTGCTCATGCGCCTGCTCCTCCGGAGTTCTTGATGTCGTTAGACGAGCCGCTGAACGTCGCCTTCGCGGCGATCGGGGCGTCGACGCCCACGAGCGGCGGCGGACCCGTGTCGGAGTCGCCCAGCCGCGCCCACTGCACGGCGACCCAGCGGCGGGCGCGCTGCACCGGCGTCGGCGGCAGCACCCGCACGGTGCCGCGGGCGTAGTGACGCTCGATGTAGTACTGCGCGATGCTCAGCACCGTGGTGATGATCGTGTACCAGACCACCGCGACGAGCAGCAGCGGGATCACGCGGCTGTTGCGGTTGTAGATGACCTGCACGGCGTAGAAGACCTCGGGCAGGGCGATCACGAACACGACCGACGCGCCCTTGACCAGCCCGATCACCTCGTTGGTGGCGTTGGGCACGATCGAGCGCATCGCCTGCGGCAGCACGATGCGCGTCAGCCGACGGCGGGGCGGGATGCCGAGTGCCGCGGCCGCCTCGAGCTGGCCCTGGTCGACCGACAGCAGACCGCCGCGGATGATCTCGGCCGAATACGCCGCCTGGTTGAGGCTGAGCCCGAGGATCGCGGCCGCGAAGGCGCTGATCAGCTGCACCGTGGGGAACTCGACGAGCCAGAAGTCCGTCGTGAACGGGGTGCCGAGGCCGAGGGTCGGGTACAGGTAGCCGAGGTTGTACCAGACGATGATCTGCACGACGAGGGGCACCGAGCGGAAGAACCAGATGAACAGCCACGCGGCCGAGTTCAGGAGCGGCGACTTGGCGAGGCGGGCGAGCGCGAGCAGCGTGCCCAGGAAGAACCCGATGGATGCCGAGACCACGGTCAGCAGCAGGGTCAGACCCACGCCCTGGAGCACCGGCTCCGACAGGAAGTAGTGGGCGAAGACATCCCACTCGTAGTTCTCGTTCGTCACCAGCGACCACGCGAACTGAGCGACGACGAACAGCACGACGATGCCGATCGACCACCGGAACCAGTGCCGGGTGTGGACGACGGGGAGGTCGCCGAGGTCGACGCGCGACGACGCCGGCGGAGACGGCGGCGCGGCCTCGGCGGCGCCTGCCTGGCGCGGAAGTGTGTCGGTCATGAGGGGCTCCTCGGTCGGTGGCGCGGTGTCTGCGGGGTGCGCCGGTAGGGCGAAGCTAGGGCCACACGCCGCCGGTGGCCGAGCCGCCGGGGGCCCGCGGCGACACGGATCGTGACGGTCCGCAACGCGGCGTCACACTCCGGAATGCACCGACGCACAGCGGCGCTGCCTGCGCCCAGCGACCTACCGTGGCTCGCATGTCCGACACCCCGTTCGCCGTCGCCCTCGAGCTGGACGCCGACGGCGCCCACCCCACGGCATCCGCCTCCCCTGCCGGCGCGCTCTCGCCGCGCCGTCTCGCCGCGCGCGTCGCGAGCGCCGAACGCCTCGGGTTCACCGCCGCCACCTTCGACGATTCGCCGTTGCCGGTCGGCGAAGTCCCACGATGGGATGCCGTGCAGCGGGCTGCATACGCCGCGCCGCTGACGACGGCGCTCGGCCTCGTGCCGGTCGCGCACGTGGCGTACAGCGAGCCGTTCCACGTCGCGACCCAGCTCGCCAGCCTCGACTGGGCGTCGAACGGCCGCGGCGGCTGGATCGTCGCGGCATCCGCAACCCAGCGCGAGGCAGCCGCGTACGGTCGCACGGCGCTGTCGGATGAGGAGCTGCGCCGCGAGCGCGACGACGTCATCGAGGTGGCACGCCGGCTGTGGGACTCGTGGGAGGACGACGCGGTGATCCTCGATGCCGCCACCGGCCGCTACCTCGACGCCGACAGGCTGCACTACGTCGACTTCGAGGGCGAGAGCTTCTCCGTGAAGGGTCCGCTCATCACACCGCGCCCGCCGCAGGGCCAGCTCGTCGTGGTGGCGCCCGCAGGGACCGCGGGCATCGACGTCGCGCTCGTCGAGGGCGCTGACACCGCGGAGATCACGGATGCTGCCGCCCGAGCGAGAGCGGCCGGCGCGACGCGCGTCTGGGCCGAGGTGGAGGTCGTGCTCGATGCCCGGGGCGTCACCGCCGAGCGGCGACTTGCCACGCTCGGGCCGTGGCCGTCGCGCTCGCGCCTGCGTCACGCCGGCGACACCTCCGGGCTCGTCGCCCTCCTCACCGACCTGTCGGCGGCCGTCGACGGCGTGCGGCTGCACGTCGCAGAGCTCGACGTCGACCTCGAAGAGGCAGGCCGCGCCGTGCTGCCCGCCCTGCGATCGCGGATCGGCTTCCGTTCCCCGCGCCCGGGCGAGACCCTGCGCGACACGCTCGGCCTCGCCCGCCCCGCCAACCGCTACGCCGCATCCGCTGTGAAGGAGTTCGCATGACCACGTCCCGACGCATCCAGTTCGGAGTGTTCTTCCAGGGCGTCAACTTCGGCACCATCTGGTCGAGCGACCGGAGCGGATCGCAGTACGACTTCGAGTCGTTCCGCCGCATCGCGCAGACCGCCGAGCGCGGGCTCTTCTCGGCGTTCTTCCTCGGGGAGGGGCTGCGGCTGCGCGAGCACTTCGGCCGCATCCACGACCTCGACATCGCCGGGCGCCCCGACGCGCAGACCCAGCTCGCCGCGCTGGCCGCGGTCACCGAGCGCATCGGCCTCGTCGCGACGCAGAACACGACCTACAACGACCCGTACGACCTCGCCCGGCGCCTGAACTCGCTGGACCTGATCAGCGAGGGCCGTGCCGGCTGGAACATCGTCACGACCGACAACGCGTGGACGGGGGCGAACTTCCGCCGCGGCGGCTACCTCGACCACGCCGACCGGTACCGGCGCGCGGCACAGTTCGTCGACGCCGCCCAGCGGCTGTGGGATGCCGGAGCCCACGGCGTCGGAACCCCGGTCGAGGTCGACCGCGACCTGGTGTCGTTCGCCGGCCCCGCACCGCTGCCGCCGAGCCCACAGGGTCGGCCGGTCCTGTTCCAGGCCGGTGACTCCGACGAGGGACGCGAGTTCGCCGCGGCGAGCGCGGACGTCATCTTCTCGGGCCACCCCGGACTCGACGAGGCGATCTCCTTCGCGGCAGACCTGCGTCGGCGCCTTCCCCGGCACGGGCGAGGCGAGGACGAGCTCAAGTTCTTCCCGGGCGCGCAGTTCATCCTCGCGCCGACCGACGCCGAGGCACGCGAGAAGGCCGAGTGGGTCACTCGCGCGCAGGTATCGCCGCAATCGGCGATCCGCTTCCTCGAGCCGATCTGGGGCCGGGATCTGTCGGACTTCGACGCCGACGGCCCGCTCCCCGACATCGACCCGGTCGTCGACGAGGTCGACGGCGCCCGCGGCTCGCTCTTCCAAGGGCGCCGCACGCTCGAGACGGCGAGGGAGTGGCGCGAGAGCGCGGCCGCCGACGGCCTGTCGATCCGCGAGTTCGTCATCAAGCGGTCGTCGCTGCGCACCTTCGTGGGCGGCTACTCGACGATCGCCGACCGCGTCGTGCAGTACGTCGACGCCCACGCCGTCGACGGGTTCAACGTCTCGCCGTATCTGGTGCCGGAGGGCCTCGACGACATCGTCGACGGGCTCATCCCGGAGCTTCAGGAGCGCGGCGTCTACCCCACCGAGTACCCCGGCACGACGCTGCGCGAGAACCTCGGCCTGCCCGACGTCGGCGAGCGTGCCGAGCTCGCGGCCTGAGGGGCTGCGCTCGCGGCCAGACGGGCTGCGGGTAGGCCCGGCGCTCGCCCGCCGGGCCTCGGCGAGAACCGGCTAGGAGTTGATCTGCTCGACGACGTCGTCGGCCGACTCGTCGATCGCCTTGCGCAGCTTGTCGTAATCGTCGGAGTCGATCGCCTTGCTGATGCGCTTGTCGGCCCTGGTCAGGGCCTTCTCGACGTTGTCGGCCCACCTGTCGTCGACGACCGCGACGACGGCGGAGGTCCCGGGTGTGAGGTACTCGTCGACGTCGACGCCGAACTGCTTCTCCTCGCGGTTCTTCTTGATCTTTCCGAGGATCGCGCCGATGCCGGCGCCGACCGCGGTGGCCGCCAACAGCGGCGGCGCGAACAGGCCGACGACCACTCCGGCGCCCGCGCCCCAGGCCGCACCGTGCCCGACCGACTTGTCCCCGTGCTCTTTCACCTGGACCTTGCCGTCCTTGTCGCGGACGAGCACCACGGCGCCGACGATCTCGTAGCCGCCGGCGTCCTGGCCGCTTCGGAGGGCTTCGTAGTCGTCCGACGCGGAGGCCGTGTCGTCGTACGAGCCGACTACCAGTGCGAGGTTCTGCGTACCCATCGATCTCTCCTTCGGTTGATCTCCGAAAGCGACCGGCCGGTCACTCCGGACTCTGGGTCATCAGGGTGCTGTGATCCTATTGCGGTGCCTGATGCACTGGCGAGGCCCTGAACGGTGAACTCTCGGATTCTTCTGCGTTGCGGATCCGGGCTGCACCCACGGACGTCGGGGCGCAGACAGGGCGGCGGCCGTTGCGCGGGAAAGCCGGACGGCGGGTCACCACACGAGCTGGTCGCGACGGCGGGTGAGGTAGGCCCGCTCGGCGGGGTTGCGGGAGAGTTCGACGGCTCGGTCGTACGCGGTCCGCGATTCGCCGCTCCGCCCGACCCGCCGCAGGAGGTCGGCGCGCGCAGCGTGGTAGGCGTGATACCCGTCGAGGGCCTCGCCGAGTCGGTCGATCTCGGCGAGCGCCACGTCGGGACCGTCCAGTTCGGCGACCGCGATCGCGCGGTTGAGTCGCACGATCGGGGAGTCATCGATGCGCATCAGGCGGTCGTAGAGTGCGACGATCTGGGACCAGTCGGTATCGCGTGCGGACGGGGCGTCCGTGTGCACCGCATTGATCGCGGCCAGCAGCTGATACCGCCCCGGTGGATCGGCGCCGGCGGCGACCGCCGCGATCCGTTCGCGGACGAGGTCGTGACCCTCGATGATGAGGGCCCGATCCCACGCGCCGCGGTCTTGCTCGTCCAACGTCACCAGCTCACCGGCGCGGGACACCCGGGCGGTGCGCCGCGCGTCAGTGAGGAGCATCAGCGCGAGGAGTCCCGTCACCTCCCCCTCATCAGGAAGGAGGGTGCGCAGCAGGCGGCCCAGGCGGATCGCCTCGTCTGTCAGGTCGGCGCGCAGCGGGTCATCCCCGGCGGTGGCGAGATAGCCCTCGTTGAAGATGAGGTAGATCACCGCGAGCACACCGGCGAGCCGTTCCCGGATGTCGCCTGCCGACGGCATCCGATAGGGAATGCGCGCTGTCTTGATCTTCGCCTTCGCGCGGGTGATCCGTCGCGCCATCGTGGTCTCCGGTACCAGGAATGCGTGGGCGATCTCTGCGACGGTGAGTCCGCCGAGCAGGCGCAACGTCAGCGCGACGCGCGCCTCCATGGCAAGAGCAGGATGACAGCAGGTGAAGACCAGACGGAGCCGGTCATCCTCGACCGGCCCGATCGGCTCGTGCGGGGTGTCGTCGGACAGCATCTGTGCCGCCTGATGTTTGTCGTCGCGACGGGATTCCCGACGCAGCCGGTCGATCGCCTTGCGCGTCGCGGTGGTGGTGAGCCACGCGCCGGGGTTGGGCGGTACGCCGTCGCGCGGCCACCGCTCCACCGCGGCGACGAATGCCTCGGCGGCTGCGTCCTCGGCGAGATCCAGATCGCCGAAGCGACGTGCGAGACCGGCCACCACCCGCGCCCACTCCTCGTGGTGGGCACGGGCGATGGCCTGCACGACCGGGGGTCCGGTCACGACTCCCGCAGAGCGTGAGCGGGTGCGGCGAGCCGCGCGGCGCGCGCTGGGACGGCACCGAGCTCGATGTCCTCAGCCGGTGCGAACGCGGGCTGCGTGCACGCGGTCATCGTCATTCGCCCGCGCGCGATTGCCGTTCGATGATCTCCGAGACGTCCGACGGGAATCGGTGCACCTCCTGCGGCCAATCCAATGAGACGGCCAGTCGCCCTGCCCAGTAGCGTGCGGCCTCATCGTCGGGCACGTCCACGACGGTGAATCCGCCGAGATGCTCCTTGCTCTCGACGAACGGCCCATCGGTGAAGACCGGCTTCCCGTCCTTGCTCACGACGCTGCAGACCGCGGTCGAGGCATCGATACCCCCATCCGCGTAGAGGAAGACCCCCGCCTCCTTCATGTCGTCGAGTACGGCTCGCGAGGCCTTGCTCTTCGCTCGCAGTTCGTCGGGGGTGTGCTGGGGCACCCACTCGTCGTTGAATGCGATCAGATACTTCGTCACTGTCGTCTCCTCTCATCGGGACGGGAGCCATGTCGCGGCTCCTCGGTCGCGGCGACCCGCACGGGGTCGCACACCTAATCCACGAACGGCGACGCTCGGATACGACACTATCCCCGGGGCTTTTTTCCGGGGTTGGTATTCATCGGTCGGGGGCAAGTTTCAGGCGGATACGCGGTGCATGCGGCGTTCGGATGCCGGGGGCTCCTCCGCGCGCTCGTCAGTAGGCTGACCGGGTGAATGCGCCGTCGACGCCGAACTCGCGGACCTCTCGTGGCGCGCGCGAGGGCTTCTGGATTCTGGCGTCGCTCGGCATCTTGGCGCCGGTCGTCGCGTGGTCCTGGTACGGACTCGCCCAGTTCGAGGCGCAGACCGAGGAGAGCAAGGCACTCGCCGCCGGCACGACGATGGCCGGCTTCGCGGAGGTCGTGGGCGGGGTTCCGCTGATCGCCGCTCACCTGGTCGGGCTCGCCCTGCTCCTGGTGCTCGGGTGGAAGGGCTATCGCGAGCGTGGCATCGTGTTCGCCATCGTCGCAGTCGGCGCCGCTTCCGGGATCGGCATCGTCGTCGCGCAGCTTCTCTGGGCCGGTGAGCTGTTCCAACTCGGGATCGACAACATCACACACGTTCCGTGAGTCGCCGTCGGGCGAGCAGCTCGGCGGTGCTTTCCATCCGGAATGTCGTAGGTATGTTCTAATCTTGAGGTATGTTCATCGACCCCGAGATCCCTCACCAGGTGTTCCCGGATGATATCGATCTGGTCGTCGAGGCAGCCGACATGATGACGATGCTCGCGGCGCAGCGGCTCGAGCGGATCGATGCGATGCGACGTGAGGCGCTTCGCGACGCGACGCACAACGGCCGGGTTCTGACGGAGGTCGTGGAACGGGGAGTGCGGCTGGAGCTCGCGGCTGCTCTTCGGATCACCGAGCACGCCGCGGGCGAGCTGCTGAGCTTCTCCGAGGCGGTGGTGCACTCCTACCCGGCGGTGCTGGTCTCGATGGAGCGGGCGCGGATCACCGAAGTCCACGCGCAGATCCTGGTCGCGGCGATGAATGAACTCGAGCCGGAGTTCCGCGCGCAGGTGCTCGAGCCGGGCATCGCGCTGGCGGAGTCGGAGGCGGTCGGCACCTTCCGCCGCAAGCTGCGCACGCTGATCGACAAGGTGCGCTCGGCCACCCTCACCGAACGATACGAGCGGGCTGTGGCGAGGCGACGGATCGCGGTCGAGCCCGACGATGACGGAATGGGATGGGCCCACGTCTACGCACCCATGGTCGCGATCCACGCCGCGGTCTCTCGGGTGACTTCGATGGCGAAAGCCATCAAAGCCAGCGATGGAGACACGCGCACCCTCGACGAGATCCGTGCCGACGTCGTCCTCGACCTTCTCATCGACGGCGCCACCGAGATTCACCCCGACCACGCCCGCGGTGTGCGGGCGACGGTGTTCGTCACCACCCCGGTTCTCGCGCTCCTCCACGATTCCGACGCCTCCCGCGCCGCTGCGGGGATCGACCCGCCGGTCGTGGAAGGGATCGGACCGATCCCGCTGCCCGTGGCGCGGGAACTCGCGGGCGGTGCACCCGGGTGGACGCGAGTGCTCACCCATCCCGAGACCGGCATGGTGCTCTCCGTCGGCCGCGATCAGTACCGGCCGCCACCCGCACTTCAGAAGCTCGTGAAGTGGCGTGCCGATCGATGCATGGGGCCAGGCTGCGGGATGCCGGCCTCCCGGTGCGACATCGACCACCACGTCGACTGGGCTCTCGGCGGACGCACGGAGCTCACGAATCTCGGACCGCTGTGCAAAGGCCACCACACGGTCCGACATCACACCGACTGGACGATCGAGCACGTCGCCGACTCGGGCGGCGCGATCCGATGGACATCACCCTCCGGCCGCCAATACCTCGTCAAACCAGAGCGCTCTGTCCCCGTGTTCCGCTCCACGGACAGCCGTGACGCGCCGTTCTGAGCGCACCATCGCCGCGACCGTGCTGACGCGAGCGCGGTCACCTCGTGCTCGCCCGGCGTGACGACCTCCTGCGGCCGGTGCCCGACACCGACACCGACACCGACACCGACGGTGGGTCCGGCGCGTTCGCTAGCCTGCTGTCGATGATTCTTGATCTGGAGACGTGCGGCGCGAACGCCGTGACCTGGGCGCTCGGGCACGCCGGCTCGACCGAGTACACGACGCGCTGCCTGGCGTTCGTCGAAGACGCGATCGAGCGCTCGAACGACCTCGAGATGTTCGGCGGCGATGACGCGGCCGAATCGGCTCGGGTCTACGCAGCATCGGTGAACACCGGTGAGCCGACCGTCTACGCGCTGGTCTTCTACGAGAGCGTGGGCGAGCTGTTCGGCGAGCGGCGCGACTGGGGCCACGTCGGCCTGAGCCTCGGACACGGTCGAGTCGTGCACGCGTGGGACCGGGTGCGCGTCGACGACTACCGCGACCTCGAAGCGCTGACGCCTGCGCCAGGCTGGGAGCCCCTGCGCTGGGTCGGCTGGGTGCCACTCGCCCGTGCACTCGAGGGTGCACAGCCGCGCGTGTGGGGCGAGGATGCCGCCACGGCAGCCATCCGGATGCAGGCGGAACGCTTCGGCGGCTGACGAGCGTCAGGCGAGGCATCCGTCGTTCTAGGCGGTCTGCAGGATGCGCTCGGTGACGCGTGCCGAGAAGTGCAGCGCGTCGACCGGGACGCGCTCGTCGGCCGCATGGAACTGGGCGAACACGTCGAAGTCGCGGGGCACCCGCAGCGGCACGAACCCGTAGCCGTGGATGCCCAGCTTCGCGAAGTGCTTGTTGTCGGTGCTCGCCGGCAGCAAATACGGCACGACGAGACCGTCGGGATCGTCGACCGAGATCGCGTCCTGCAGGATGCCGATGATCGGGGCGTCGACGGGTGCCTCGGTCGCCGACCACCAGCGCCCCTCCCGAATGTCGATGCCGTGGCCTACGACCTCGCGAAGCTGCGCGCGCAGCGCGTCGTCCTCCCCCGGCAGGATGCGGATGTCGAGGCGAGCCGACGCGTCGGCCGGGATGATGTTCGTCTTGTCACCCGCCGCGAGCACCGTCGGCGTCGCGGTGTTGCGGGTCGTCGCGCCGACCAGTGACGACACGAACCCGAGGCTCTCGAGGTCGGCGGCGAGCGACTCGTCGGTGAACGCCAGCCCGCGCGCCTCGCCGAACACGTCGAGGAACCGCTGCAAGGCAGGAGTGCGCACCACGGGGAACCGGTGTCCGCCGACCGCCGCGACGGCCTGGGCGAGGCGCACCACGGCATTGTCGTCGGTCGGCCGCGAGCCGTGCGCGGCGTGCCCCCGGGCGCTGAGTGTCGCCCAGGCGACGCCCTTCTCGCTCGTCGCGACGAGGTACGCCCGCCGCGCATCGGCCGGGTCGGCGGCCAGCGGCACGGAGAAGCCGCCCACCTCGCTCAATGCCTCGGTCACTCCGGCGAAGAGCTCCGGGCGGTTCTCGACCAACCACCCCGCACCCCAGACGCCGCCGCTCTCCTCGTCGGCGAGGAACGCGAACACCAGATCGCGTCGCGGCACGATGCCCTCGCGTGCGAAATGGCGGGCGACGGCGAGGATCGTTCCCGCGTAGTTCTTCATGTCGACGGCGCCGCGGCCGTAGAGGAACCCGTCCTCGATCTCGGCGCCGAACGGATGGTGGGTCCAGTCCTTCTCGTCCACCGGGACGACATCGAGGTGCGCGTGGACCAGCAGGGCACCGGCATCCCGATCGCTTCCGGGGATGCGCGCGATGAGCGACCCGCGCCCGGGGCGCGACTCCACGAGCTCCGAGGCGATACCGGCCTCGGCGAGGCGCCCCTGCACGTACTGCGCGGCACGGGTCTCGCCGTCGCCGATGGTCGCGAGCACTCCGGTGTTCACCGTGTCGATCCGGATCAGCTCACGTACGAAGAGCAGCGCCTCGTCCTCCAGCAGCGTCGACACGGGACCCTCCTCCAGCTCGGGCGGCGGACGTTCCGCCGCGCCCGAGGGTAGCCCGATGAGCGGCCGCTGCGGCGACACCCGCGCCACGCCGAGTCACACCGCGACACGACACGACGCGCAGACACCGCTCGGTATGGTGTGCGCATGACGCGTTCTCGGACATGGGCGACGGCGTGGGCAGTACTGAGGCTGGCGATGGCGGCGGTCACCGTGACGGCGATCACGGCGCAGCTGTCGAAGTCGATCGGCACGGCGGCCGAACTCGGCCGCGACGTCACCACGACGATCACGAACTTCTTCAGCTTCTTCACGATCCTGTCGAACGCGCTCGCGGCGATCGTGCTCGTATGGGCAGCGGTGTGGTACTTCGCGCGCGGACGCAGAGCGGTCGCCGAGCCCCCGGCGCTGGCCGTCGCTCTCGCGTGCGCGAGCACCTACATGATCATCACCGGGATCGTCTACAACGCGCTGCTGCGCAACATCGAACTGCCCCAGGGCAGCGCGCCCATCCCGTGGTCGAACGAGGTGCTGCATCTGATCGGCCCGCTGTTCCTGCTGGCGGATGTCTTCGTGGGCCCGTTGCGTAGGTCGCTGCCGTGGCGGAGCCTGTGGGCGGTGGTCGCCTTCCCGATCGTCTGGGTGGTGTACACGATGATCCGCGGCCCCCTCGTCGCCAACCCCGTTTCGGGCGACCCCTTCTGGTATCCGTATCCGTTCCTGAACCCGAATACCCCGGGCGGCTGGCTCTCGGTGATCGTCTACGTGATCGGCATCGCGCTCGCGATCGTCGCCGTCGGAGCGTTCGTCGTGGGGTGGGGCCGGCGGACCGGTACCGCCGACACGGATGCCGGTACGGCGACGCGGGCGGCGGCATCCGTCCCCTCCGAGGCCCTGTCGGAGTGACGCGAAACGTCCGTTGGGAGCCGTTTGTGCGTTCTGTTCCCGGAACGGCGGACACGTTGTAGCTTCCTGACAACACGCTCATATCGGCGCGTGCTTTCCACACCCTGCCTTCTCATAGGTTTCCGGGCCGTCGGTATCGGCGGGAGTACATCTGTGCTCGGGGACATCGACACGCAATCGCGTGTTGACGAAGGGGGAGACATGTACTGGTCATGGTTTCGAATCGTCGCGGCGATCACCGGATTCTCGGGGGTCGTCGCGGGATTCATCGTCAACGTCGACCGCGCAGCGCGCCAGGGGCAGGGCCTCGGCGACGTGCTGGCGAACTACTTCAGTCTGTTCACGATCGCGTCGACACTGCTCGGCATGGTCACGCTGCTCATCGCCGCCTCATGGGGGATGCGCCACCCGGGCACAGGGCGCGAGCCGCTGGGCATCGCGCTCGCCTTGGCGGCCGTGACGGGACCGGTGCTGCTGCTCGGCCTGGTCTACAACGTGCTGCTGCGCGGCTTGCCCGCGCCGGTCGCCCTCGGCGACTCGGTGGGCATAGCGATGCTCGACACCTACGCCGCAGAGGTGCTGCACGTCGTGCTGCCGATCTACTTCATCCGCGACCTGGTCCTGGCACCGCGCCGGCGTGGGCTGCCGTGGTGGTCGCTCGCCGTGCTCGTCGGCTACCCGCTGAGCTGGACCACGTACACGATGATCCGCGGCGAGCGCGTCGCGAGCCCTGACGGCACCACGGCATGGTGGTACCCGTACCCGTTCCTCGACCCGCACGGCGCAGGCGGCTATTCGTCGGCACTCATCTACATCAGCGCGATCCTGGCGGGCTTCCTCGCGATCGGCAGCGCGATCATCGTGATCGGCCGCTACCGCGAGCGGCGCGCGACCCGCCACGGCGCACCCGCCGCGCGGGGCGCGCTGCCCATCTGAGCCGGCCAGCGGGCCGCGCGGGGCGCGCTGCCCATCTGAGCCGGCCAGCGGCAGAAGGACGCCCGGCCGGGTCGCGCCGCATCCCTTAACTAGACTTGACGGCATGTCGAAGGTCCTTCAGTCCCTGCCCGTCGGCGAGCGCGTCGGCATCGCCTTCTCAGGGGGCCTTGACACCTCCGTCGCCGTCGCGTGGATGCGCGACAAGGGCGCGATCCCCTGCACCTACACCGGCGACCTCGGCCAGCCCGACGAGGACGACATCGACGCGATCCCGAGCCGCGCGCTCGAGTACGGCGCCGAGGTCTCGCGGCTGGTGGACTGCAAGCCCGCGCTCGTCGAGGAGGGCTTCGGCGCCCTCGCGTGCGGCGCGTTCCACATCCGCTCCGGCGGCCGCACCTACTTCAACACGACGCCCATCGGCCGCGCCGTGACCGGCACGCTTCTCGTGCGCGCCATGAAGGAAGACGGCGTCGACATCTGGGGCGACGGCTCGACCTACAAGGGCAACGACATCGAGCGGTTCTACCGCTACGGCCTGCTGGCCAACCCGGCGCTGCGCATCTACAAGCCGTGGCTCGACGCCGACTTCGTCACAGAGCTCGGCGGGCGCCAGGAGATGAGCGAGTGGCTCGTCGAGCACGGCTTCCCGTACCGCGACTCGGCGGAGAAGGCGTACTCGACCGACGCGAACATCTGGGGCGCGACGCACGAGGCGAAGACGCTGGAGCACCTCAACGTGTCGCTCGAGACCGTCGAGCCGATCATGGGCGTGCGGTTCTGGGACCCGTCGGTCGAGATCGAGACCGAGGACGTCACCGTCACTTTCGAGGCCGGCCGCCCGATCGCCCTCAACGGCGTCGAGATCGCCGACCCGGTCCAGCTCGTCTTCGAGGCCAACCGCATCGGCGGCCGCCACGGCCTGGGCATGAGCGACCAGATCGAGAACCGCATCATCGAGGCGAAGTCCCGCGGCATCTACGAGGCGCCGGGCATGGCGCTGCTCTTCATCGCGTACGAGCGTCTGGTCAACGGCATTCTGAACGAGGACACGCTCGCTACGTACCACGAGCAGGGCCGTCGCCTCGGCCGCCTGATGTACGAGGGCCGCTGGCTCGAGCCGCAGTCGCTCATGCTGCGCGAGTCGATCCAGAAGTGGGTGGGCTCGACGATCACGGGCTCCGTCACACTGCGCCTGCGCCGCGGCGAGGACTACACGATCCTCGACACGAGCGCCCCGCGCCTGTCGTACCACCCCGACAAGCTGTCGATGGAGCGCGTCGGCGACGCCGCGTTCGGCCCCACCGACCGCATCGGCCAGCTCACCATGCGCAACCTCGACATCGCCGACTCGCGCGTGCGGCTCGAGCACTACGCCGCGGCGGGCATCATCGGCGGCGCGACGGGCGAGCTCGTCGGCCACCTCGCGCAGGGCGAGGCCGGCGAGATCACCGAGCACGCCGAGGAGTACAGCGCCGAGCGCGAAGAGCTCGCCGAGGCGACGGATGCCGCGAACGAGGCATCCGCGTTCGACCTGGGAACCGACTGAGTCCTGGCGCCATAACTTGCACAGTGTTGTGCAAGAAAACTAACGTGGAGGCATGACCTCTTCGATCGACGCTGCGCGCCGTCCGCGGCGGGACGCTCTCGAAAACCGCGCCGGCATCCTCGCCGCAGCGCACGTCGCCCTCGCGCACGACCCGCGCGCGTCGGTCGACGCGATCGCCCGACAGGCGGGACTCTCGCGACGAGCCCTCTACGGCCACTTCGACGACCGCGACGCCCTGGTGCGCGAACTCGTGGCGCAGGGCGCGGAGAGGTTCAACACCGTCGCCGTCCAGATCGACGACGCCGACCCGCGCCTCGCCCTCGCCCGCCTCGCGGCGGCGCTGTGGACCGAGGCCTCCCACGTGCAGGTGCTCGCCGCGATCGCCCTCGACGAGGCCCACCTCGAAGAGACGGCGACCGCACTCGCTCCCCTGCGGCGCACCGTCGTGCGCATCGTGCGCGAGGGCCAGGATGCCGACGTGCTGCGCACCGATGTCGCCGCGCCCACGCTCGCCCGGCTCGTCGAGGAGACCGCCCGCACCGTGATCACGCGCATGGACGCCTCGTCGCCGAGCGCGGGCGCCCTCGCGGTGCGGGCGGTGCTCAGCATCGCCGGACTCTCGTGGCGCGAGGCCGCGGCACTGCTCGAGGAGCATCCCGACCTCCTCGCCCCGTCGGCGAGGTCCACCGCCGCCGAGGCGGTGACCGAGTGAAGGTCGAGCTGGATGCCGTCGGCAAGGGCCGCCGCGAGCACGCACTGCCCGTGACCTCCGCCGTCTTCGAATCGGGCCGCGTCACGCTCGTCGCCGCCGAGACCGAGCAGCGCCCCACCGTGCTGGGGCTCATCGCCTCGGGCCGGATGCGGCCGGACACCGGACGCGTCGCCATCGACGGGCGCTCGGCGGCTTCCCGCCTGCGCCGCCGCGTCGCCCTCGTCGACGCCCCCGAGGTGTCGGAGCCGGAACCGAACGTCACGCTCGCCGGCGTCGCCGCCGAGGAGCTCATGTTCGCGGGCCGCCGGTCGGACCCGATCGCGGTGCGACGCTGGCTCGACGAGCACGCGCTCGGAGAGGCGGCATCCGTGCCCGTCTCGAACGTCGATCCCGCCGACCGCGTGCGCGCGCTCTGCGAGCTGGCCGTGCTGCGCACGGGCATCGAGGGCATCGTGCTCGTCTCGCCCGACCGCCACGGCGGACTGCCCGCCGCGTGGTGGGCCATCGCCGAGGAATTCGGCGCCCGTGGGCTCGCGGTGCTCGTGATCGCCGGCCAGGCCTCGCGATCGGTGCTCGACGGCGGCGCGCCGGACGCGTCCACCGCCCCCAGCGCCCCCACCACCCCGGCGCGCGAACCGCTCGGCACCCGCCGCGCACCCGGCACCCGCCGCGCACCCGGCGCACCCGGCATCCGACTGCGTCGTTTCACCGCACCGTCGAAGGGTGGCCGGGCATGAAGGTCCCGCAGATGATCCTCGCGGAGCTCCGGCGCCTCGCCTCGACGCGCATGTCGCTCATCGCGCTGATCGCGCTGATGGTCGTGCCGATCCTCTACGGCGGCCTGTACCTGTGGGCCAACCGCGACCCGTACGGTCAGCTCGACGAGGTGCCGGTGGCGCTCGTGGTCGCCGACACCGGTGCCGAGCTCAACGGCACGCAGCGCGACCTCGGCGACGAGGTCGCCCAGGAGCTCATCGAGGACGGAACCTTCGACTGGCACCTCGCCACCGCCGAAGAGGCGGACACCGGACTCGACGACGGCACCTATGACTTCGCGATCGAGCTGCCTGCGGACTTCACCGCCGCGATCGCCTCCATCACGACCGGCGAGCCGCGGACGGCAGACATCGTGCTGCATACGAGCGACGCCAACAACTACCTCGCCTCGACGATCGGCACGCAGGCGGTCGAGCGCATCCAGACCACGATCACCGAGAAGGTCGTGGCCGAGGCGGGTCTCACCATGCTCGACGCGCTCGACACCATCCGCATCCAGCTGACGGATGCCGCCACGGGCGCCTCCCAGCTGGTGGACGGTCTCACGCAGGCAGACGACGGCGCAGGGCAGCTCTCCGCGGGCGCCGTCCAGCTGGCCGACGGGACCGCGCAGCTGCGCGACGGTGCGGCGCAGCTCTCCGCCGGCGCCTCCCAGGTCGCCGACGGCGCTGCCCAGGTGGCCGGCGGCACCGCACAGCTCGATGCGATCGCCGACCGGGTCGGTGCGGCATCCTCCGACGCGGTCTCGACGCTCCCGCAGGTGCGCAGCGACATCGCCGCGACGCTCGCCGAGGCGGGTGTCGACCAGGCTCGGATCGACGAGGTCCTCGCGAAGCTGGATCCTGTGGGCGACCGGCTGGACGCGGTCGACGATCGCGTGCAGGGCGCCGTCGCCGAGATCTATCGGCTGAACGACGGCGCCCAGCGGGTGTCGACAGGAGCCGCGAGCGTCGCCGCCGGCTCGGCGACCCTGGCGACGGGCACGGCGACCGCCGCCGACGGCGCGGCGCAGCTGCGCGACGGCGCGGCGACGCTCGACGACGGCCTGACACAGCTCGAAGACGGTGCCACGCAGCTGCGCGACGGCCTCAACGAGGGTGCCGCCCAGCTGCCCTCGTTCGACGCGGCGACCCGCCAGGCGCAGGCCGACACGCTGGCCGCGCCCGTCGAGATCGAGCGGTCGTCGCTCACGCAGGCGCAGAACTACGGCGCGGGGCTCGCACCGTTCTTCGCCGCCCTCGCCGGGTGGATCGGCATCTACGCGCTGTTCCTGATCGTCAAGCCGGTCTCCAAGCGCGCGGTGACGGCTCTCCACTCACCGATCCGCATCACGCTGGCGGGGTGGGCGACGCCCGCGCTCCTCGGCGGTCTGCAGATGGTCGGGCTCTTCGGGGTGCTCGCCCTGGCGCTCGGCTTCTCGTTCGCGCACCCGCTGGCGACGCTCGGCATCCTGCTGCTCGCCAGCGCCACGTATGCGGCGATCGTTCTCGCGCTCAACGTCTGGCTGGGGTCGGTCGGGCAGTTCCTCGGCCTCGTGCTGATGGTGCTGCAACTGGTGACCGCGGGCGGCACGTTCCCCTGGCAAACGCTGCCGGCGCCGCTGGCGGCGCTGCATCACGTGCTGCCCATGGGCTACGTCGTCGACGCGATGCGGCAGGTCATGTACGGCGGCAGCGCCGACCGGGTGTGGCTCGACCTCGCCGTGCTGCTGACCTGGCTCGTCGGCGCAGGGGTGATCGCGGCCGTCGGCGTCACCCGCATGACGCACTTCCGCACTCTTCGCGATCTGCAGCCGAGCGTCATCGGCTGACGGATGCCGGGGCCGACGGACCGTCGAGGGGTTCCCCGGGGCCGATCCGACGGCAAAAGCGAGTGCGATTCGGCGTGGGGCGCGGGTCGGGGCTAGCATGCGGAGCGGTGCCTGTGCTACCCGAATGCGCAGGGACCGGATGCCGCGGTACCTGGCACCGCGTTCCCCCCACCCTCGCCCGGAAAGCCCTTCAATGCCGAAGCCCCAGCCCTCGCCCTACGCCGTCGACGACACCGCTCCCCGTCGATCCGTGGGGCGGACTCTCGGCATCACGCTGTTCAGCATCCTCGCCGGCATCGTCGTGCTCGCCCTCGTCGCGGTCGGCTTCATCGCGTTCACGGCACAGCGCTCGTTCCCCCAGCTGAGCGGCGAGGCGAGCGTGCCCGGCCTCGAGGCGGAAGTGACCGTGCAACGCGACGTGCTCGGCATCCCGACGATCACCGCCGACTCGTCGCACGACCTCTTCTTCGCGCAGGGCTACGTGCAGGCCCAGGACCGGTTCTGGGAGATGGACTTCCGCCGGCACGTCACGAGCGGACGCCTCTCGGAGCTCTTCGGCGAATCGCAGCTCGGCACCGACAAGTTCCTGCGCACGCTTGGCTGGCACGCCACAGCGGAGCAGGAGGTGGCGGCGCTCAGTGCGACCGAGCGGGCGTACTACGACGCCTACGCCGACGGGGTCAACGCGTACCTCGCCGAGAACCAGGGGGCCGACGCGTCCTTCGAGTACGCGATCCTCGGCCTGCAGAACCCCGAGTATGAGATCGAGCCGTGGACGCCCGCCGACTCCGTGGCGTGGTTGAAGGCGATGGCCTGGGATCTCCGCAGCAACATCGAGAACGAGACCGAGCGCGCGGTCCTGGCGGCCGACCTCACGGAGGCGCAGATCGACGGCCTCTATCCGGGCTACCCCTTCGACCGGAACCCCGTGATCGTGCCGAAGATCTCGACGGTGCCCGCCGTGGGCACCGCTCCCGACGTCGCCGCCGAGGGCGACACCGAAGGGGACGCCGCCGAGACCGAGGGCGACGCGGCAGGCGATGCCGCAGGCGACTCGGATGCCGCCACCGCCGCCATCGAGTGGACCGAGGCCGACACCGTGCTCGACGCCGTGAGCGACCTCGTCGGCGACGCGGGCGAAGGCATCGGCTCGAACTCGTGGGTCGTGTCGGGCAGCGTCACCGATACGGGGATGCCGCTGCTCGCGAACGACCCCCACCTCGGGGCATCGCTGCCGAGCGTCTGGCACCAGATCCAGCTGAAATGCTCCACCGTCACCGAGGAGTGCCCTTTCGACGTCGCCGGCTTCGGCTTCTCGGGACTGCCGGGCGTGGTCATCGGCCACAACGACCGCATCGCGTGGGGCTTCACCAACCTCACCACCGACGTCACCGACCTGTACGTCGAGAAGATCGACGGCGACTCGTACTGGTACGACGGCGCACTGGTCCCGCTCGAGACGCACACCGAGACGTTCAAGGTCGCCGGCGGCGAGGACGTCGACCTCGAGGTGCGCTCGACGGTGAACGGCCCCATCGTGTCGGGGCTCACCGACGACTTCACCGCGATCGCCGACAACCCGTACACCGGCACCGCCGGAACGGTCGCCGCGCCGGCCGGCGCGCCGGACGGCGAGTATGCGGTCAGCCTGCGGTGGACCGCGCTGCAGCCCGGGACCACGGCATCCGCCATCTTCGCCCTCAATACAGCGAAGGACTTCGATGATTTCCGCGGGGCCGCCGCCCTGTTCGACGTGCCGGCGCAGAACCTGATCTACGCCGACGTCGACGGCAACATCGGGTACCAGACGCCCGGCAAGCTCCCGATCCGCGGCGCCGGGGACGGCTCGCTGCCGCAGCCCGGGTGGGACTCGGCGTACACGTGGCAGGGCTACATCCCGTTCGAGGAGCTGCCCGTCTCGTACAACCCCACCGAGGGCTACATCGTCACGGCGAACAACGCGATCGTCGCCGCCGACTACACCTACCCCCTCACGAGGGACTGGGACTACGGCTGGCGCGCGGCGCGCATCGACGAGCTGATCCAGCGCGCGATCGCCAAGGGTCCGGTGACCGCCGACGACCTGAACGCCATCCAGGCCGACAACTACTCCTTCATCGGCATGCGCCTCACGGCGGCCTACGCCGACATCACCACGGGCGATGACGACACGGACGCGGCCCTCGCCCTGCTGCAGGAATGGGACGCCCAGAACGGTGCCGACTCCGCGGCCGCCGCCTACGCGAACGTGCTGTGGGACACCCTGGTCGAGAACGTGTTCGTCGACGGCCGCGAGAACGCCGCCCCGCTCAGCGGCCAGGGCCGGCTCTTCCTGGTCGTCGACGCACTGCTCGATGACGACGCGTCGCCGTGGTGGACCAACGAGGAGCTGGGCGTGTCCGGCATGACCGACATGCTGAAGCGCTCGGCGATCGACGCGTACGAGCGCGTGGTCGATGAGCAGGGCGACAACCCCGCGCGCTGGAACTGGGGCTCGCTGCACGCTCTGCCCCTGACCAACGGCAGCTTCGGCGAGTCGGGCATCGCGCCCATCGAGTGGCTTTTCAACCGTGGCCCGTACCCGGTCGGCGGCGGCTCGTCGGTCGTCAACGCGACCGGCTGGGACCTCGGCTCGAGCTTCGCGACCGTCACCGTGCCGTCGATGCGCATGATCGTCGACCTCTCGGACTTCGACGCCTCGCGCTGGAACCAGCTCACCGGCGAGAGCGGCCACGCGTTCCACACGAACTACACCGACCAGGTCGAGTCGTGGCAGAAGGCAGAGCTCACACCCTGGGCGTTCTCGTCGAAGGCGGTCGACGCGGCCACCACCGACACCCTCGTGCTGACGCCCTGACCGGGCGGCCGGCGTTCACGAGATGGTCCGCGTGATCGCGTAGCCGTCCGCGCGCAGCGCCACGGCATCCGTCATATCGGACCGACGGCCGGCGTTCACGAGATGGTCCGCGTGATCGCGTAGCCGTCCGCGCGCAGCGCCACGGCATCCGTCATATCCGACCGACGGCCGGCGTTCACGAGATGGTCCGCGTGATCGCGTAGCCGTCCGCGCGCAGCGCCTGGGCCATATAGGCGGCGTACCACTGCGGCCAGTTCTCGTCGTAGACCGATCCGAGCTCGTCGCGCTCGTAGCGGCCGTGGGCCTCCGCGGTGCGCGTCAGCAGCTCGCGGAGGAAGGTCTCGGCATCCGAGACCGGGGCTTCACCTGCCATCGTCGGACTCCCTTCGCGGATCAGCGGCCGGGGGCCCTCGTGACGATCTGCTGAAGCACCCACCCGTTGCCGTCGGGGTCCGAGAACGACGCGTACGTGCCGTAGCTGTCGGCAGCCGGGTGCGGGCCCGCGACGCGGTTGTCGGTGCCGGCCCAGTGGAAGATGCCGTCGGCGTCGTGCCACAGGTCGCTGACCTCGGCGCCGCGCTCGAGCAGCTGCTCACGCGCCTCGGCGATGTCGGTGGTGATGAGGTGCAAGCCCTGGGTCGAGCCCGGTTCCGCCGTCGTGAGCTTCTCACCGAGGATGATCGACGCCGCCGATCCGGGAGGCGTGAGCTGCACGACCCGCAGGCCCCGCTCGGAGCGGAAGTCGGCGTCCAGCCGGAAGCCGAGCTGCTCGTAGAAGGCCCTCGATCGATCGACATCCGAGACGGGGATGACGACGACTTCGAGCTTCAGGTCCATGGGATCCTCCTCTGTCAACGACCGGCACGTCACCGGTCTGAACGGTGACCATCTTGCACCTCTTCCCATCACCTGTCAAACAGGTGACGCAATTCGACCCGCATCGGTGTGTCACCTGTCAGAATGGTGATGTGATTCACGCCTTCCCGTGCGGCACGCTCGCCCTCGACTTCGTCGGCACCCTGCGCGCGCGTCGCAACGCCCGCCCCACCGAGAAGCTCGACGCGCCCTCCGACCTCGACGCATGGTTCGTGGAGTCGGGGCTGGTTCCGCGCGCCGCGGCATCCGGGCCCGCTGATCTGGACGCGGCAGTCGAGGTGCGCGAGGCGATCTACGCGCTCGTCTGGGCGCGGCTGCACGAGCGCCCGCTGCCTGCGGACGCGGTCGCGACCGTGAACGCCGCCGCTGCGGCCCCGCCGCTGACGGCCGCACTGACGCCGGACGGCTGGTCCCGCTCGGGGACTCCGCGCCAGGCGCTCTCGCACATCGCGCGCGAGGCCGTCGAGATCGTCGGCGGCGATCAGTCCGCGCTGCTCCGGGAGTGCGCGCGACCGGAGTGCACGCAGGTGTACCTGGACACGTCACGTGGTCATCGCCGCGAGTGGTGCTCGATGTCGACCTGCGGCAGCCGCATGAAGGCGAAGGCCTACCGCGAGCGCCGCAAGGCCGACGCCGCCTGAGGCGTCCCGCTCGAGCCCGGCGCCGCCGGAGGCGTCCCCCTGGAGCCGTCACGCTAGTCGCCGACGAATCCTCGAAGCATCGCGGCGATCATCCGCTGCAGGCGCGGCTCGATGTCGAACAGCGCGTGCCCGAGCCGCGGGTCCGCCCGGTACAACTCGGCCACCTCCGCGCCGGGAGTGGCGATCTGCCAGAACGCGCCGGCCATCGCCGTGGCCGCAGCGACGACGTCCACACCCTGCTCGGCGGTCAGCCGCGGGAGCGCCGCGCGCATCGCTCCGACGATGCGATCGAGCTGCGCATGCGTCACGAGCTTGAACCTGCGCACCGCGTCCACTGAGACGTTGCGTTCAAGATTGAGCGGCGCCTGCGCCAGCAGGTCGCAGAACGTCCCGCGTCGCGCCAGAGTCGCCGCCAGGTCGGCGGCGACATCCTGAGACGTACGCCTGCCACCCCGCTCCAGCGCGGCCACGAGTTCGTCCGCCCACGAGGTCCACTCGGCGGCGGTGACCCGCAGGAAGATCTCCTCCCGCGTCTCGAAGTACCGGAGCATCGCGGACTTGTGCATGCCCACGGCGGCGGCGATGTCGGTGAGCGTCACGTCACGCACCCTGTCGCGCGCGGCCAACTCGCGCGCGGCATCGAGGATGGCGGTCTCACGCCGGTCCTTCGCCTCGCGGCTCCGCGCGCGCTGGAAGCGGGCATCGATCGACGGCGTTCCCGACATGGGTCCATCGTAAGGCAACACGGTTGCATTATTAACGCAACCGTGTTGTACTAACCGCATGTCATCCACGTGGTTCATCACCGGTTCCTCTCGCGGCTTCGGTCGCGCACTCGCCCGCACCGCGCTCGCGCACGGCCATCGCGTGGCGGCGACCGCACGTCGCCCCGGCGACCTGAGCGACCTCGCCGACGAGTTCGGCGACCGCGTTCTCACCCTTCCTCTCGACGTCACCGATCCGTCAGCGGTGGCCGACGCGGTCGGCGAGGCTCACCGCACGTTCGGGCGACTGGACGTCGTCGTCAACAACGCCGGCTTCGCCAACGTCGCCCCGGTCGAGACCGGCGATCCCGAGGACTTCCGCACCCAGTTCGAGACCAACTTCTGGGGGGTCTACAACGTGTCGCGGGCCGTCGTGCCGATCATGCGTGCACAGGGCGAAGGCCTCATCATCCAGTTCTCGTCCATCGGGGGTCGGGTCGGCGGATCCGGCGGGATCGCGTCGTACCAGGCGGCGAAGTTCGCCATCGACGGGTTCAGCCGCGTCCTGCGCACGGAGACCGAGCAGTTCGGCATCCGGACGCTCGTCGTCGAGCCGAGCGGGTTCCGTACCGACTGGGCGGGCAGCTCCATGACGGTCGCGGCCATGCCCGACGAGTACGCGGCGCTGGGCGCGCGGTACGCCGGCTCCGCCGACGAATCCTCGCCCCTCGCGGCCGGCGATCCCGACAGGGCGGCCGAGATCCTGGTGGCGCTGGCGTCGCGGCGGGCGCTTCCGCACAATCTCCCGCTCGGCGCGAATGCGGCGGACCTGGCGGTGGCCTACGGCCGGCGGCAGCTCGAGAGCGACCTGACCTGGAGCGCCGTCAGCCGCTCGGCCGACTTCGGCGAAGAGTTCCCCGTCCCGTTCCCCGATTGAGCGCACGCGACGACCGACGCGATCGCCGGCCGGCCGGCCGGTGCGAGGATCGGGGCATGACTGTTGAGATCACGGCGGAGATCCCGTCGGCGACCGAGCTCGTGGAGCTGTACCGGGCCGTCGGGTGGACCGCCTACACCAACGACCCCGAGGGGCTCGTCGACGCGATCAACGGCTCCTTCGACGTGCTCACGGCGCGCAGTGCGGACGGCGAGCTCATCGGGCTGGCGCGGACCGTCTCGGACGGCCGGACCATCGCCTATCTCCAGGACATCCTCGTGGCACCGGACCACCATCGCCGGGGAGTCGGCGGAGCGCTGCTGGACGAGGTCCTCCACCGGACGCGCCACATCCGGCAGCTGGTGCTGCTGACGGATGCGGAGGACGCACAGCGGGCGTTCTACGAGTCGCGGGGGTTCGTCGAGGCACACGACTTCACCCCGAATCAGCTGCGATCGTTCGTCCGCATCGGCTGATGTCAGACCAGGGGTGCGCACCCGATCGAATCGGACCGCGATAGTCGGGCACGCGCGGGCGACGGCGACGAGGCTGGATGTCGAAGGAGGAACCGTGATCGCGATTCTCAACCGGGTCGTCGGGTACGTCGAGGACCACCTCACCGAGGACATCGACGTCGCCGACCTGGCACTGAGTCTCGGCACCACCGAGTACCACATGCGCCGGATGTTCTCGTCGCTGGCCGGAATGCCGCTGTCGGAATACATCCGGCGGCGTCGGATGTCCGTCGCGGCGGCCGATGTCGTCGGCGGCGGTGACCTGCTCGGGATCGCGGTCCGCTACGGCTACGGCTCGACCGAGGCGTTCGGCCGAGCGTTCCGGGCGGTGCACGGCGTCGGTCCCGGCGACGTGCGCCGCGACGGCGGTCCCCTTCGCACACAACCGCAGCTCAGGTTCCGCCTGATCGTAGAAGGGAACACACCCATGGACACCCGCATCGCGGAACTCCCCGACATCCGACTCGTGGGCCACGCAGCCCGCGTGCCTCTGATCCACGAAGGGGTCAACCCGCACATCCAGGCGCACATCGCTTCGCTCCCCGCCGACGAGCACCTGCGCCTCAAGGCGCTGAGCAGCGCAGAGCCCGCCGGGCTGCTGCAGGTGAGCGCCGACCTCGACCCCGACTACACCGAGGGCAGCGAGCTGACCTACCTGCACGGCGTGGCCGTCGGCGAAGGCACGACCGTGCCCGACGACCTCGACGTGATCGAGGTGCCGGCCGGGAGCTGGGCGGTGTTCCGCACCTCCGGACCGTACCCGGCGGCCCTCCAGTCCACGTGGGCCGCCACCGCTGCCGACTGGTTCCCGTCCAACCCGTGGCGGCTGCGGCCGGGACCCTCGATCGTGGCCATCCTCGAGCGTGCCGACGACTTCAGCACGGCGACATCCGAGCTGTGGCTGCCGGTGGAACGCGCCTAGCCGTCCGCGGGCGCGGCGGTCGTACCCTGGGTTCGGACGGTGCTCGGCGGAGCACGAGGACTCGAGGAGGCGTCGAAGGTGAAGACCGGGAGCGGTGCTGAGACGGATGTCGACATGCCCGCCGATCCCGACGATCCCGACGCCGGTGGGTCGCCGCGCACGACGTGCGCCATCGTGGGCGGCGGCCCCGCGGGCCTCGTGCTCGGGCTCCTGCTGGCCCGCGCGGGGGTGACGGTCACGGTGCTGGAGAAGCACGCCGACTTCCTCCGCGACTTCCGCGGCGACACGGTCCATCCGACCACGCTCGGCCTGCTGGACGACCTCGGATTGTTCGACCGGTTCGACGCGCTGCCGCACTCGCGCATCAGCAGGGTCGTCCTGCCCGGGCCCGCCGGACAGGACGTGCAGATGGCGGACTTCTCGCGTCTGCGGGTGCGGCATCCGTATATCGCGATGGTGCCGCAATGGGACCTGCTGGACCTCATCGCGGATGCCGCCGCCGCCGAACCCTCGTTCACCCTGCGCACCGAGCACGAGGTGACCGGTGTCATCCGCGACGGCGAGCGGGTGGTCGGCGTGGAGTACTCGTCACCGGCGGGTGACGGCCGGCTCCTCGCCGACCTCACGGTCGCGTGCGACGGCCGCTGGTCGGCGGTCCGCCGGTCGCTCGGCCTTCCGGCGCGGCAGTTCCGGGTCGGGTTCGATGTCTGGTGGTACCGCGTGAACACCGCGGAGCCGCTCGGCGAGTCCCTGCTGCCCCGCATCGGCAGGGGCCGCGTCGCCATCGCGATCCCGCGCAGGGGCTACGTCCAGGTTGCGGCTCTCGGGCACAAGGGCACCGACGCCGCCGTCCGACGGCGGGGCATCGACGCTTTCCGCGCCGACACCGCGCAGCTCCTCCCCGAGCTCGCCGGCGACGTCGACGGCATCGCGTCGATGGACGACGTCAAGCACCTCGACGTGCGCCTCGACCGCCTGCGCCTGTGGCACGCGCCCGGTGTGCTGTGCATCGGCGACGCGGCCCACGCGATGTCGCCCGTCGGCGGAGTCGGCATCAACCTCGCCGTGCAGGATGCCGTCGCCGCCGCCCGCATCCTCGCCAACCCGTTGCGTCGCGGCACGTTCTGCGGCCCCGCTCGCGAGGGCGATCACGTGCTCGCGCGCGTGCAGCGCCGGCGCACACTGCCCACGATCCTGATCCAGGCGCTGCAGCGCTTCATCCACGCGCGCCTCATCATGCCGGCGCTCAGCAGCACGGGAGTCACACCGCCGCGTCGGCTGATCCGCCTCCTGCGCCGTCTGCCCGCACTGACGGTCATCCCCGCGTTCATCATCGGCGTCGGACCGCGCCCCGAGAGGGCGCCGACCTGGGCGCGCCGCCCCGGGGGCAGCGCCTCCGGCTGACAGCGCCGGGCCCCGGGCCTCGGCCTCAGCCGCCGGCGGCGGGCGGCGTGCGCTTGGACTCGGCGAGCTCGTCGACGTGGAGCCCGGTCTCGTCGATCGTGCCGTTGCGATACGCCTGACGCCCCACCATGTGCGCCGACAGCGGCGCCGTCGCGAGCTGGATGAGCACGATCGGCACGAGGAACGCCACCACCGGCCACGACCGCAGCGACAGCGCGATCGCGAGGCAGATCAGCATCAGGCCGAGAACCTGCGGCTTGGTCGCCGCGTGGAGACGGCTCGGCACATCGCGGAACCGCAGCACGCCGATCGCGGCGGTGAGGCACAGCAGTGCACCGATGAGGATCAGGACCAGGGCCGCGACATCCAGGATCTCGTTCATCGTCCCTGGTCCCTTCTCGCCACGAACCGCGCGATCGAGATGGATCCGAACACGCCGACCGCCGCGATGATCAGCAGCACCGGGAGCGTCCGCGTGTGGTGGTTGATCGCCATCTCGGCGCCCAGCACGCACATCACCTCGGTGAGGAGCACGTCGGACGCGACCGCTCGGTCGAGAATCGACGGGCCGATGACGATCCGCCACAGCGTCAGCAGTGCGGCCACGCCGAAGATCACGTAGATCGCGATCATCAGGACGTTCATCGCGCACCCCCTCGGGCAACGGGCTTCATGTCGCGGATCGCCTGCAGCTGCGCGCGCGAGCCGACCGCGCGCACGATGCGCTCCTCCCAGCTGTGCACGCTCGCCCGCTGCCGCTCGACGTCCGCGTCGTCACGCACGCCGATCACGTGAAGGTACAGGATGCGGCGGTCCCGATCGGTCTCGACGATCAGCGAGCCGGGGATGAGGGATGCCGTGACGCCGGTGTGCGTCATGATCAGGTCGTCGTCGGTACGCAGCTGCACGGCGATGATCGCGGTGCCGGGCTGCCGGCGGAAGTCGAGCACCTGCCACGCCACGATGAGCGAGCCGTGGATCACCGCCACGATGAACTCGAGCACGAACACGAGGCCCCACCAGAGGTTCACGCGTCCGGAGAGCTCGACGGGCGGCAGGCGGAAGATGCGCGTCACGACGACCGCCGCGATCAGGCCGGTGAGGAACGCGAGCCAGGTGAACTGCCCCCACAGCAGCATCCACAGTGCGATCAGCCAGACGAAGAACGGCAGCTGGCGCCAGGTGGCGATGGCGGCGCGGCGCAGCCGGTTCTGGGGCAGGTCGGGGCTCACTGCGCCTTCTCCGATCCCTGCACGTCGTCCTGCAGCTGCGTGAGCGACACCGGCTGGAGGAGCGCCTCGCCGATGCGGGTGCACACCTCGTACAGCGGTCCGGCGAAGATCGTCAGGGCGACCGTGATGGCGACCATTCCGGTCGTGGCGGCCGTCATGATCTTCGGGATGACGCGTCGCTCGGTCTCGACGCCCGCCGCCGGCGCCGCCCCGAGGTACGAGATGCGGGCCTCGGTCTCGGCCGAGTCCTCGTCCTCGCGCCAGAACGACAGGTTCCACGCCCGCATGAGCGCGTACAGCGTGAGCAGGCTCGTCAGGATGCCGCCGACCATCAGCACCATCATGATCGGCGTGCCGACCTGGGCCGCGGCGTCGAACAGCGCGAACTTGCCGATGAAGCCGGAGAACGGCGGCAGCCCGCCGAGGTTGACGGCGGGGATGAAGTAGAGGACGGCGATCACCGGCGCCGCCTTCATGAGTCCCTTCACGCGCAGGATCGAGGTCGATCCCGCGCGGCGCTCCACCAGTCCCACGGCGAGGAACAGCGTCGTCTGCACCACGATGTGGTGGATCATGTAGTAGATCGTCGCCCCGATGGCGGCCGGCGTCGCGATCGCGAGCCCGAAGATCATGTAGCCGATGTGACTGACGAGCGTGAACGACAGGATGCGCTTCAGCTCCGCCTGCGCGACCGCGCCGAGCACGCCGACGATCATCGTCGCCAGCGCCACCCATATGAGCAGCTGATTCACGTCGTTGTAGAGGAACAGCTCGGTCTCTGTGCGGATGATCGCGTACACGCCGACCTTCGTCAGCAGGCCCGCGAACACCGCGGTCACCGGCGCCGGCGCGGTCGGGTACGAGTCGGGCAGCCAGAACGACAGCGGGAACACGGCGGCCTTGATGCTGAAGGCCAGCAGCAGCATGAGGTGCAGGATCAGCTGCGTCTCCTGCGGCAGCTCGCCCATCCGCTCCGAGATCTGCACCATGTTCACGGTGCCCAGCGCGCCGTAGATCATCGCGATCGCGGCCAGGAACAGGATCGACGACACCAGCGACACCACGATGTACACGACGCCGGTGCGGATCCGCGACTCCGTCGAGCCCAGCGTGATGAGCACGTACGACGCCACGAGCAGGATCTCGAAGCCGACGTAGAGGTTGAACAGGTCGCCCGCGATGAACGCGTTGAAGATGCCCGCACCCAGGATCAGGTACGACGGGTGGAAGATCGAGACCGGCGTGTCGTCGTCGCCGTCGGCCGCGCCCTGGCCGATCGAGAAGAGGAGCACCGCGAGCAGCACGATGCTCGAGACCACGACCAGCAGCGCCGACAAACGGTCGACGTACAGCACGATGCCGAACGGGATGGGCCAGCCGCCCACCGACACCGCGATCGGCTGGTCGCCGACGTCGACGACGTAGAGCAGGATCGCGGCGATGACGAGCACCGCGGTGAGCGTCACCACGGAGACCGCGACCTGCGTCTTGCGGTGCCGGCCGGCGATGAGGGCGATGGCGGCGCCGAGGAGGGGCAGGGTCACGAGCAGCGGGACCAGCGCGGGGGCGATCTGCATCATGTGTCATCACCCCGCTCCCGATCGTCGCCGCGACCGCGCGGGTTCTGTTCGGGACGGTCGACCGGGGCGTCGTCGCGGAGGCCGGCGAAATCGCGTGTGCCGAGGATCGTGATCGGAGCAGTGTCGGTGCCGACGAAGTCGGTCGTGGCGTCGTCGTCCGTGTGCTCGATCTCGGTCTCCTCGTCCATCGTGTCCTCGTCCTCGGGGCCGCGCTCGCGCACCTCGAGGTCTGCGACGTCGTCGACCACCGTGTCGGCCTGGCCGAGCTGCCAGGATCGGTAGATGAGTGCGAGGAGGAACGCCGAGACGGCGAACGTGATGACGATGGCCGTGAGCGTGAGGGCCTGCGGGAGCGGGTCCGACATCTCTTCGACGGATGCCGCCGCCCCGAAGAACGGCGCGACACCGGGGGCGCCCATCACGATGAGCAGGAGCAGGTTGGTCGCGTTGCCCAGCAGCAGGAACCCGATCAGGACGCGGGTGAGGCTGCGTTCGAGCATGGCGTACACGCCGCACGCGAAGAGGACCGCCATCACGATGATGAGGATGAGCGAGACGTTCACGAGACGCTCACCCCCTGCTGCTCGCGCAACTCCTGCGCCTGGCGGTCGACTTCGGCGCCGAGGCTGCGCAGGACGTCGAGCACCAGCCCGATGACGACGAGGTAGACGCCCACGTCGAAGATGGTCGAGGTCACGAACTCGACGTGGCCGAGCACCGGCAGCGTGGTCTCGAAGAAGAAGCTCGACAGCGGCGGGTAGCCGAAGAACACCGGCACCACGGCGCACGCCACCGCGATGGTCATGCCCGCGCCGAGCAGGCGTCCGGCGTCGGTGGGCGCGGCGGCACCCAGCTCGTAGCGACCGCCTGCGACATAGCGCATGACGAGCGCCATGCCAGCGACGAGGCCGCCGGCGAAGCCGCCGCCCGGGAGGTTGTGGCCCGCGAACAGCAGGTACAGCGACACGATGACGATCGTGTGGAACAGGATCCGCACGATCACCTCGAGCATGATCGAGCGGTTCTCGGGGCGCACGCGCTGGCCGCCGACCAGCCACGCCATGCGCCCGCTGCCGCGCTCGTCGCCCCGCTGCTTGAGGCCGTCCGACGTCTCGACGAGCGGGCGGCGTGCCCGGGTCGCACCCGAGGGCAGCGGTGCGATGAACCGCGACAGTGTGTCGGCACGGTGGGTGACGAAGACGAGGGAGGCCACGCCCGTCGCCGCGAGGATGAGCACCGAGAGCTCGCCCATCGTGTCCCACCCGCGGAGGTCGACCAGGGCCACGTTGACCACGTTCTTGCCGTGACCGAGCTGATAGGCCAGCTCGGGGAAGCGCTCCGAGATCGGCTTCTCGACGCGCGCCCCGGTCGCCACGATGGCGACGAGGGCCATGGTGATGCCGACCGCGGCGCCCAGCACGGCGCGCGCGACGGGCCAGACCGAGGCGTTGTGCTCGCCCAGCCGCGACGGGATGCGCCGCAGCACGAGCGCGAAGGCGACCAGCGTGACGGTCTCGACGAGGATCTGCGTGAGGGCGAGGTCGGGCGCCCCGCTCGTCGCGAAGAGCAGGACCATCCCGAGTCCTGTCACCGAGACGAGGACGACCCCGGTGTAGCGCTTGCGGGCGCGGATCGCGATGAGGCCCGCCGCGATCATGAGCGGCGCGACGAACAGCTGTGTCGGTGTCTGGAAGGCCTCGAGCTGGGCGCGCCACTCGTCGCTCGCGATCAGCGCGGTGCCCTCGGCGGCGACGAAGACCACGAAGATCGTGCCGACGTACACGGGCAACGAACCGCGCTGGGTGAGGCTGGTGGTCAGGACGGAGAGGCGTGCGATGCCGCGAAGCGCGCCGTTGTACGCCTCGGCCGCCGTGAACGGCAGCAGCCGGGTGACCGGGCGCCAGCCGCGGGTCGCCCAGAAGACGAGGACGCCCACCGCGATGGAGGCGAGCGAGATCCACAGCGCGGCCTCGAAGCCGTGCCAGACGGCGAGATGCGCGGGGTGTTCGGGAGCCGTCACGCCGATGGTGGCCGCAGGCGCCTCATCGGCGTACGGCGTGAAGGCCTTGTCGAGCCACGGCGACGCGACACCGGCGATCACGGTGAGGCCGGCGAGCACGATCGGCGCGACGAGGAAGCCGATCGGCGGGTCGGGCCATTCCGTGTCGGGCATACGGTCGCCGCTCGGCTGACGCTTGGTCGCGAACGCGCCCCAGACGAAGCGGATGCCGTACCCCGCGGTCAGCACCGACCCCAGCGTGATGCCCACCAGGGCGACGGTTCCCCACACCGCTCCGCCGAGCGCCTCGTGCAGGAGGGCGGCGAGCGCGCCCTCCTTCGCGACGAACCCGATGGTGGGGATGATGCCGACCATCGAGGCGACCGCGATGATCGAGAACGTGGCCAGCACGGGCGCCTGACGGCCGACCCCGGACAGCTCGGTCAAGTCGCGCGTGGAGAGCTGGCGGTCGATGACGCCCACCACCAGGAACAGCGCCGACTTGAAGAGCGCGTGACTCAGCAGCAGTGCGAGGCCGGCGAGGGCGGCATCCCGCGTTCCATAGCCGAGCACCACGGTCAGCATGCCGAGCTGGCTCACCGTGCCGAACGCGAGCACGCGCTTGAGGTCGGTCTCGCGCAGCGCCTGGAAGCCGCCCAGCACCATCGTGAAGACGCCGAGGCCGACCACGATCGGGCGCCACGTCGGCGCGATGGCGAAGACCGGCGCGAGGCGGGCGATGAGGTAGATGCCGGCCTTCACCATCGCCGCGGCGTGCAGGTAGGCGCTGACCGGGGTGGGCGCCGCCATGGCACCGGGGAGCCAGAAGTGGAACGGGAAGATGGCCGACTTGCTGAGCGCGCCGACGAGGATCAGCACGAGCGCGGCGTCGACGATCGGCCCGGAGGGCGCCTCGGCGAGGATCGTGGAGATGCTCGAGGTGCCGGCGTCCACGACGAGCAGCACGACGCCGATCAGCATGACCAGTCCGCCGAGCGTGGTGACCAGGAGCGCCTGGAGTGCGGCACGGCGGCTCGCCGCGCGCTTGTTGTAGTACCCGATGAGGAGGTACGACAGCACGCTCGTGACCTCCCAGAACATCACCAGCACGACGAGGTCGTCGGTGAGCACGAGACCGTACATCGCGCCGGCGAATGCGAGGAGAACGGCGGCGAACTGGCCGAGGTTCTCCTTCTTTCCGCGGAAGTACCAGCGGCAGTAGATCATCACGAGCGCGCCGACACCCGTCACCACCAGCGTCATGAGCCACGACAGCGTGTCCATGCGCATCGAGAGGTCGATGCCGAGCGAAGGGATCCAGGCGTATGTCTCGAACGGAATGTCGCCGGCGATGATGCGCGGTGTGAGCACCACGGCGTAGACGAAGCCCGCCAGGGGAAGAAGCGCGGCGACGTAGAATGCGCGTGCGCCGATGCGCGCCACGAGCCACGGCAGCAGGATCGGAACGACCGCGAACGCGCCGAGCACGAGGAGCATTCGGGCCTCCTCGTGGTCGTCGGTCGGCGCAGGTCGTCGAAGAACAGCGCGGAGCCAAGGCGATCGGGGTGTCTGGATCATCCTACCGGTCGCATCGGGGACGGGCTGCGCGACGCGGCGCGACGGTGACCGCCGTGGACGCCGGCGGTCGCTAGCATGTGCGCGGGCGCATATGACCGGGGGGCCATGCCATGACCGCGACGACCGCGACTTCCGAGACGACTGAACTGCGCGTGCGCGTGGCGCGGATCTGGTACCTGGCCATCGCCGTGGTCGTGGTGTTCTCGCTGGTGATCCAGCTCGTCCTGATCTTCACCGGCGGCCAGGACGCCAATTCCGGGACCAACGCGACCGGGCCGACCGGCACGCGACTGGTACGGCTCTTCAGCTTCTTCACCATCCAGAGCAATCTGTTCGTGCTCGGGACGTCGATCGCGCTCGCGCTCGACGTCTTACGCGACGGCAGGCTGTGGCGCGTGCTGCGGTTCGACGCGCTGCTCGGCATCATCATCACCGGCCTCGTCTACGAGACGATCCTCGCGCCACTGGTCCACCTCGAGGGGTGGGCGCTCGTCGCGACCATCGGGTTCCACTACATCTCACCGTGGGCCACGCTCATCGGCTGGCTCCTGTTCGGTCCGCGGCCTCGGGCGACGTGGGCGACGACGGCGCTCGCGTTCGTCTGGCCGCTGCTCTGGATCGTCTACACGTTCGTGCACGGCGCCGTGACCGGCTGGTACCCCTATCCGTTCCTCGACGTGGACACGATCGGGTTCGCCGACTCGGTGCGCAATTCCGCGATCGTGCTGGCCATCGGCGTCGTGATCGCCGTCATCCTGACGGTGCTCGACCACCGGCTGCCGTCACTCGTGCGAGACGGCCGCAGGCTCGCGCCTCCCGCTTAGCGCTTCGTCATGCGGCGCTCGCTCAGCGGCCGGCGGGTCAGGCGTCTGCCGGCGCCGGGCCGGTGGTGTTGCCCTCGCGGAACGTGCACGTGAAGCGGATCGAGGCGGCCGGCGCGCCTTCCAGCATCGCCGCGACAGCGGCGCCCGCCGCCCTGCCCTTGTCGGCCGCAGGCTGCACGAGCGTCGTGAGCTCGTAGGGGGCGAGACCGTCGACCACGATGCCGTCGAAGCCGGTGACGCTCACGTCTTCGGGAACCCGCAGGCCCGCCTCCTCGGCGGCACGGATCACGCCCGCGGCGAGCAGGTCGCTCTGGGCGATCACCGCCGTCGGGCGACGGTCCGGGTCGGCGAAGATCTCGCGGCCGGCCGCGTGGCCCTCGTCGATGAAGCTGCCGGCGGCGGCGAAGGTCGCGGCATCCGGGAACACGTCCAGCGCCCCGGCGAGGCGCTCGCGGGTGACGTCGACGGCGATCGCGGTGTCGTCGTGGATCCAGCCCCGCTCCCACCCGGCGCGGGCGGGAAGGGCGACGATCGCGACGCGGCGGTGGCCGAGGGCACGGAGGTGGCTGGCCGCCTGGCGCTGCGCCTCGCGGTTGTCGAGGCCGATGCGGGGCACGTCGTCTCCGGCATCGCCTTCGATGACGACGACCGGGATGCCGCGCGCCTTCACGGTCTCGAGCGACTCGCGCAGCAGCCCGCTGCAGCCGATCAGCACGGCCGCGTCGAGGGGCGCGGTGGTGAGCGAGGGGCCGCTGCCGGTGGGCTCATGGTCGCGCAGGAGGAGAAGTCCCGCGCCGATCGGCGTGACGGCGTCGGCGAGGCCGTCCATCATCAGCGTCTTCACGGGGTCGAGGAAGGCCGTGCGCAGGTGCTCCTCGAAGACCACGCCGACGATGCCCGAGCGCCCACGGCGCAGCGACGCGGCGCGGGGGTCGGGACCGGTGTAACCGAGCGCCGCGGCGGCGTCGAGGACCCTCCGGCGGGTGGCTTCCGACACCGGAGTCTTGCCACTGAACACCACCGAGGCGGTCGACGGAGAGACGCCGGCCTCACGGGCGACGTCCGAGATCGTGGCCCGGCGGGTACCGGCATCCTGACGGCTCATGTCGTGATGATCGTAGCCCGTCGAAGGCCACCGGGCCGAATCGATTCGAGGCGGGCCTTCCCGGCGATTCAGCGCTACCGAATCGATTCGGTACAGTGTCCGGATGGATACCGTGCTCACCCGGACGCAACTGGTCGCCTGGCGCACCGCGATCTTCGTCGTCTTCTTCGCGACCGGTCTGGGCTTCGCCACGTGGGCCGCACGCGTACCCTCCGTGAAGGCGAACCTCGGGATCAACGACTTCGAGGTCGGCCTGCTGCTGTTCGCGTCGGGCGCCGCCTCGATCCTCGGACTCTCGCTCGCCAACGTCGTGCTGGCGCGCTGGGGCGCGCGCCGCGGACTGCTGATGGGTCTCGCGACCTTCGCGATCGGCATCGTGCTCGTCGGCTTCGGCGCCGACATCACGGCATCCTTCGCCCTCACCGCCACCGGGCTCGCCGTGATGGGACTCGGCATGGGCGCGACCGACGTGATGATGAACGTCGAGGGCGCGGCGATCGAGCAGGCGAGCGGCAAGACGATCATGCCGCTGTTCCACGCCCTGTTCAGCCTGGGCACGGTGGCCGGCGCCGGGGTCGGCGTGGCGATGGCGGCGTGGCAGGTGGGCGTCGCCCCCCACCTCTGGATCGTGGGCTGCCTCGTCGTGGTCGGCGGCGCCGTCGCCGTGACCTTCGTGCCGCGACGAGAGGTGAACGAAGACCCGACCGACGCCGCCGACACCCCCTCCCGCCGCGAGAAGTTCGCAGCCGCGATCGCCGTGTGGCGCGACCCGCGCACGTACGCGATCGGCGCGATCATGCTCGGCATGGCGTTCGCCGAGGGCGGCGCCAACGACTGGCTGCCGCTCAGCGTCGTCGACGGCCACGGCGGCACCGAAGCGCAGGGCGCGATCGCGCTGACCGTTTTCTCGGTGGCGATGACGGCGGTGCGTGCGCTCGGCGGCCCGCTGGTCGACCGCTTCGGACGCGTGTGGACGCTCCGCATCCTCGCGATCCTCGCGGGCGGCGGCCTGGTGATCTTCATCCTCGCGCCCTCGATGCCGATCGCGCTGATCGGCGTCGCCCTGTGGGGCATGGGCGCGTCCCTCGGCTTCCCGCTGGGCATGTCGGCCGCGGCCGACGACCCGAAGAAGGCTGCGGCATCCGTCTCGGCCGCCGCCACGATCGGCTACGTCGCGTTCCTCTGCGGCCCGCCCATCCTCGGCTGGATCAGCCACCAGATCGGGCTGCTGCCGACCCTGTGGATCCTCGTGGCGCTCATCGCCCTCTCGGGCTTCGCCTCGGGTGCGGCCAAGCCGATCGCGGGCTCGCAGGTCGGCGCCGGCCACCACCACTAGGGCGTGACCACGCCGGGGCATCCGGAGATGTCGCGGCGCGTGTCAGCTCAGAGGCGATCCGCCACGGTGGCCGCGACCGTCAGCCACGCGTCGCGGGTCTCGGGCGCCAGCGCGTCGAAGTCGATGGGGCCGCCGTCGACGAGGGACGGATCGAATGGCGCGTTGACGACCGCCGAGGTCACCTGCTCGAAGTGACGCGAGAGGCGTGCCTCGAGCCGGCGGTCGGGGCGCGACGACGGTGCGGTGAGCACGGTGACCGCGTCATCGATCTTGTCGCCGAAGCCCTTCTCGCGGAGCCCGTCGAGCAGCCACGCGGCACTGGCGGCGGTGTCTTCGCGCACGGTGGAGACGATCACGAGCTGGTCGGCAGCGGCGACCGACGCCACCCAGTTCGAGGCCCGCATGTTGTTGCCCGTGTCGACGATCATCAGCCGGTAGTAGCGACGCAGGAGAGAGTGGAGCCGATCGAACGCGGCCGAGTCGATCGTCGAAGATGCGGCGGCATCCTCGTCCGACGCCAGCACGTCGAAGCGGGCATCGACCTGCGTGCGCACGTACGTGTCGAGCGCGGCGAGGCTGGAGCCGCTGGGGTTCCAGAACTCGTCGATGTCCGCGAGGAGGTCGACGGCGGTGCGGTGGTGCGGGGCGTTCTGCGCGCGCCAGCCGAGCGTGCCGCGGGTCTCGTTGTTGTCCCACGCGAGCGTCGCACCGCCGCGCACCGTCCCGAAGGTGGCGGCCAGCAGCAGCGTGCTGGTGGTCTTGTGCGCGCCGCCCTTCGGGTTGAGGACCACGATCGTCCGCGGCGCATCGAGTCGGCGCTGCACGCGCTTCTGGCGATCGAGCCGGTCGCGCTCGGCACGGCCGGGGGCCGGCGAGACGAGACCGCCGGTGGCCCGCCGCACGGCTCCCTGCCACCCCGACGTCGCGCGGGTCCGGCTGGTGCCGCCGCGCGAGTCGAGCAGGTCCTGGACCGTCGGCTTTCCCGGGTCGCCACGGTCGGCGACGGTCGCGGGCGTCTCGCGCGGCTCTGGGAGCGGCAGCGTCGCCGGATCGCGCCGCTGCGGGGGGACGGATGCCGCCGCCTCGCGCCGCTCCGCCGCGGCGGGCACGGCGGACGTGGCGGGCACGGCGGACGTGGCGGGCACAGCCGGTGCGGCGGGTGAGGCGGGCACAGCGGGCATGGCCGGTGCGGGCGGCGCTGCCGACACCGCGGGCATCGGGGGAACCGACGCGGTCGCGGGCACCGGCGGGACCGCGGACACCGGAGCGGGCGTCGACACCGGCGGGACCGCGGACGCCGGAGCGGGCGTCGACACCGGAGGAGCTGTGACGGATGCCGGCGCGGGCGCCGCCGGAGCAGGCGCCGTGGCGGCTGCTGCCGGCGCCGGTGCGGGCACGGGGTCGGCGGTGGCGGCATCCAGCGACTCCGCCCAAGTGCCGTCGGGGTGCACGACCAGCGGCCAGCTCGACGATCCCTCGACGAGGGTCGCGTGCGCGGGCTCGCCCGTCGAGGCTGCCAGCTGCCGGATCTCCTCGACGACGCGGTCGCGCAGGGCCAGGCTGTCGGGTGCGACGACCTCCTCTACATCGGTGCCGACGTGCAGTTCGGCGGTGGTGCTCGTCAGAAAGTGGACGGTCGCATCGGGGCGGCGTGAATTCATCGGTTCTCCTCCGCGGCGGCGGCTTCAGACGCCGGCCGCGGCAGAGGGCGGCGGCCGGTCAGGGCAGGCGAGTGGGCCGGCGAGAGCCCATCGGAGGGCGAGCGTGGGCCTCTGCCACGCATTCGCCGTGAATGTTCACGCTAGTCGACGGTTCCTGGAAGGCACCGCCGAGCCTCGCGGCGCGCCCGCGGGCAAGGCTCGTCGGGTCCTCACGGCACCAGCGCCGGATCGACTCATCGAGCCCTCGCGGCGCGCCCGCGGGCAAGGCTCGTCGGGTCCCCCACCGCACCACCGCCGGATCGACTCATCCAGCCTCGCGGCGCGCCCGCGGGCAAGGCTCGCCGGGTCTCCACCGCACCACCGCCGGATCGACTCATCGAGCCCTCGCGGCGTGCCCGCGGGCTAGGCTCGTCGGGTGCGTCTCGTCATCGCCCGCTGCTCCGTGGATTACACGGGACGGCTCAACGCCCACCTGCCGCTCGCGACCCGCCTGCTGGTGCACAAGGGCGACGGCTCGCTGCTGGTGCACTCCGACGGCGGCTCGTACAAGCCGCTCAACTGGATGAGCCCGCCCTGCCGCCTGGACGTCGAGATCCCGGATGCCGAATCCGCCGCCGCCGGAGTGCTCGAGCACTGGCGGGTCACCCACGCGAAGAGCGGCGACGCTCTGCTCGTCCGCATCTACGAAGTGCTGCACGACACCTCCCACGAGCTGGGTCTCGACCCGGGCCTGCAGAAGGACGGCGTCGAGGCCGACCTGCAGCGCCTCCTCGCCGAGCAGGTCGACGTCATCGGCGACGGCCTCACCCTCGTCCGTCGCGAGTACCCGACCGCGATCGGGCCGGTCGATCTGCTCCTGCGCGACCCCGAGGGCGGCACGATCGCCGTCGAGGTCAAGCGCCGCGGTGACATCGACGGCGTCGAGCAGCTCACCCGCTACCTCGAGCTGCTCGGCCGCGACCCGCACCTCGCCCCCGTCACGGGCGTCTTCGCGGCTCAGGAGATCAAGCCGCAGGCGAAGGTGCTCGCTACCGACCGCGGCATCCGCTGCGTCACCCTCGACTACGAGGGCATGAAGGGCATCGAGTCCGGCGCCCCGCGCCTCTTCTGAGTCCCTGCGCCTCGCTCCTGATCGCCGAGAGTTCATCTGACGGCCGAGACAGTGGGTCTCACCCAGGGTCTCGGCGGTCAGATGAACTCTCACGGGCTGGGGTGCCCACGACGGAGCGACGACACCGCTTGTGTGATGTCGCTGCGACGATAGATACTGTCGCTGAGACAGTTTTCTAGCAGGACGGATGCCGCGCGATGACGCTCGACGACTTCCGGCGCGAGATCGCCGACCCCGCCATCGATTTCCGCCCCGAGCTGCGGTGGTGGCTCGCGGAAGGGCTCCACAGCGATGCCACGCTGCGGCGGGAGATCGAAGACGCGCACCGTCTCGGTTTCGGCGGCATGGAGTTCCTCGCGATGGACGAGGGCGCGATCGACCACGCGCGCTACGGCTGGGGCTCGGAGGAGTGGGTGCACGACTCGCAGATCGTGGTCGAGGAGACCACGCGCCGCGGCATGTCGGTGAGCTTCACGTCGGGCACCAACTGGTCGAACGCGAACCTCCCGACCATCGATCCCGACCAGCGTGCCGCTGCGCAGGAGCTCGACGTCGTGCACGAGACGCTCGCTGCCGGCCGCTCGCGCACCGGCGCACTGCCGCGCATCGACCTCGAGGCCCCCATCGCCGAGACGACGCTGCCCGGTCACCGCGGCACCATCACGCAGCAGCACCTCGTCGCCGTGGTGGCGGCGCGCGTCGCCGGCGCCGGGCTGCTGGACGCGGCATCCGTCGTCGATCTCACTGCGCAGGTCGAAGGTGACGCACTCGACTGGACCGCCCCCGGCGAGGGCGAGTGGCGACTGTTCGCGTACTGGATGCACGGCACCGGGCAGACCGCGTCGCCGTCGGCCAGCGTCAACTACACCGTCAACTATCTCGACCGCGACGGCGTGGACGCCGTCATCGCCTACTGGGACGACGTGGTCCTGACGCCGGCGCTGCGCGCCGAGGTCGCCCGCAACCCGCGAGCGCAGATGTACATGGACTCGCTCGAGCTGTCGACCTACGGCGCCGGCGGCATGTTCTGGGGTTTCACGTTGGCCGAGGAGTTCCGCACGCGCCGCGGCTACGACATCGTGCCCTGGCTGCCGTTCCTCACCCGCGACGCGCCGTTCATGGCGGTCTCGACGGTGTACCACCACCAGCCCGCCGACGACGCCGACCGCACCACCGTCGAGAAGGTGCGGTTCGACTACGTCCGCACGCTCACCGACCTCTACATCGAGAACATGCTGCGTCCGTTCGCCGCGTTCCTGCACGAGGTCGGCATGACGCTGCGCGCGGAGATCAGCTACGGCCTGCCCTTCGAGCTGACCCGGCCGGGTCCGGAAGTCGACGGCATCGAGACGGAATCGCTGGAGTTCGGCGCGCAGATCGATGCGTACCGGCTGATGGCCGGCCCCGCGCACCTCTTCGGCAAGCAGTACTCGTCCGAGACCGGCGCCACCACCCGCAACCACATGCTCGACCACCGCTTCTACGACCAGATCATCGCCACGCAGCTCGCCGCCGGCATCACCAAGACGGTGCTGCACGGCTGGGCGAGCCCGGCCGGTGCCGAGGGTGTCACGCAGTGGCCCGGCCATGAGGGCATGTGGCCGATGTTCTCCGAGCGGTTCGACACCCGCCAGCCGGGCTCGGAGTTCTACCCGCTCTGGACCGCCGCGATCGGGCGTCTGCAGTACGCGCTCCGGCGCGGGCGGCCGCGCATCGACGTCGGCATCCTGCGCACCGACCACTTCACCGACAACCTCATCGGCATGGCGCTCATCGGCCCGAACGGCGAGCGCATCCCCGACGAGGTGGCCTACGGCACGATGTGGATGCGCGACCGCGAGAACCACTGGTGGCAGGACCTCGGCATGCAGGACGCCGGCATCACGTACGAGTTCTTCGACGGCTCCCTCCTGCTCCGCGACGACGTCTCGTTCGACGGCGACGAGGTCCAGCCCGACGGGCCGGGGTACCGGGCGCTCGTCGTCTACCAGAGCACTCTCGACGCCGACGTCGCCGCGCACCTGCTCGCCTGGACCGAGCGCGGCCTCCGCCTCGTGATCGTCGACGGCGCGCGGGAGCTCGACTCGCTCATGGCCCGACGCTTCCGCACGCACGAGGCCGCGGCATCCGCCACTCCCGGTCTCGACGGCCGCGACGACGAGCTCGCCGCCATCATGACCCGACTGCGACGGATGCCGAGGGTCCGCGTCACCGGGCCGTCCGGTGTCGTCGCGGCCCTCGACGACCTGAGGGCCGGCGGGCGGGCGCGCTTCGACGGCGACGACCGGAACGTGCTCACCCACCTGCGCCAGAACGACGGTCTCACCGTCCTCTACGCGTACCACTTCCTCTACGAGACGACCGAGCCGACGACCGTGCGCGTGCGCCTGGCAGGCACCGGCGTCGCGCACCGGCTCGACGTCTGGACGGGCGAGCTCCGCCCGCATCGGGGCGCGCGGCGCAACGGCGAGCACACGCTCGTCGAGCTCACGCTCGCGCCGGGCGAAGTGGCCGTGGTGGTCCTCGACACGACGACGGATGCCGCGGACACGGCCGCTCCGGCCGTGACCGAGGTGGCCCGCGCCGACCGGTGGCGGCTCGTCGTCGAGAGCCGGGACGCGGGCGAGCCCGAGGTGCTGACGGAGGACCGCGGCCTCGGCTATGTCACCCGCGAGGTGCGCCCGACGACCGCCGTCACCCGCCTCGACGCGGGTGAGACGGAGCTGGCGCCGTGGTCCCGGATCCCGGCCGTCGGCCCGGAGGTGTCCGGCGTGGGCGAGTACACGACGACGATCTCGGTCCCCGAGGCGCGGCCCGGCGTGCGTCACCTGCTCGACCTGGGGTCGACCTGCGGCGGACTGGGCTCGGTGCGCGTGGGCGACGGGCCGGCCCGTGGGTTCGACACCGCGCACCCGGTCGTCGACGTGAGCGGCGACATCCGTCCCGGCGACAACCTCATCACCGTGCGGGTCTCGAGCTCGCTCAACAACCGGCTCCGCGCCCGCGGCTACTATGAGCGCGTCCCCGACATCGGCGCGCAGCTCACCGGGGAAGAGCGCACGCAGCAGGCGATCGTGCGCGAGTACGGACTCGTCGGGCCGGTGCGGCTGCTGCGAGAGGACTGACACCGCGAGCGCCGTCGCGACGGCACGGCACCGAGAGGAACGAGCAACGATGGCCCGAGGTGACGTCGACCCCGACGCCTCCGCCGACCTGAGTCCCGTCATCGGCGCCGATCCGCTCGACCTGCGCCTGTCGCTGGCGTCGATCGTGCACTGGGCGGACAGCACCGGCGTCCGGCGGGACGTCATGGCGAGGGTCGCGTTCCCGATCGACGACATGGGCATGTTCCTCGTCGTGAACCAGCTCTCGTACAACGGGGCGATGAGACCCGTCGACCTGTCGCTCGCGCTCGGCATGACGCCGACCAACATGAGCAAGATCGTCGGGCGGCTCGTGCAGGCGGGCCTCACGGTGCGGGTCGCCGCGCCCGACGACGACCGCGGCGTGCTGGTCGCCCTGACCGACGAAGGGCGCCGCATCGGCGAGCGGATCATGTCCACCGCCGAGACGAACATGCAGGCGCTGCTCGCCGACTGGTCGCCGGCCGAGATCGACGAACTCCGGCGGATGATGGCGCGCCTCGCTCGGGTGCACCGGCGCGATCGCTGAGACGTCGGGGCCGGCTTCGGAGCGGGGGCCGCCTCCGCTTAGGCTTGGTCCCATGCCGAGCCGATCGCCGTGGACCTGTGTGCTGTGGGACGTTGACGGAACGATCGTCGACGCGTCCGACGGCATCCTCCGCCGCCTCACGATCGCCCTCGAGCACTTCGGCAAGCGTCCGCCCACCCGCGCGGAGCTCGTGCACTGGATCGGTCCGCCGATGTACGACTCGTTCCAGGTGAACGTCGGCATGACCCCGGAGCAGGCGTCCGAGGCCGTCGCCTTCTACCGCGGCCTCAACAAGATCGACGGCTACGCGACGGGAGCCAAGCTGTTCCCCGGCGTGGGCGAGCTGATCAAGGATGTCGCGGCCGCCGGCATCCCGCAGGCCACGGCCAGCTCGAAGCCCGAGGTGCAGGTCGTCGCCCTGATGGACCACTTCGACCTGTCGACCTCGCTGACCGCCATCGTCGGCGCCACGGCGGACGAGCGGACCCTGAGCGCGAAGTCCGACATCGTCGCCGAGGCGCTGCGGCGACTCGCCGCGGCCGGCGTCGACACGAGCCGCCCGGTGCTCGTCGGCGATCGCCATCACGACGTCGAAGGCGGTGCCGCCCAGGGCGTGCCGGTGATCTTCGTGCGCTGGGGGTTCAGCTGGCCCCACGAGGCGGAGGGCGCCCAGGCCGTCGTCGAAGACGTCGACCAGCTCCGCGAGCTGCTGCTGGTGGCGGGCGAGCCGACGGGTGCGGACGCCGGCGTGGCGGAGGAGCACGCACGCGCGGAGAGCGCCGAGACCGCCGGGCGTGCGGCGGGTGCGAGCGAACCCGTCGGAGTCGCGGATGCCTGAGCTCGCCGCCGCGATCCTGGGGTGGCTGGTGCCGGCCCTGGTCGTGTTCGGCGTGACGGCGATCGCCGTCGCCGTGATCGTCTGGGGCGTGCGGCAGGCGCGCCGCTCACCCCGTGCCCGCGCTGCGGCGGAGCACGCCCGGGCGAAAGCCGGTGCGACGCTGGTTCGGCTCGACGACGAGGTCGGCGACCTCGAGCTCGAGGTCGGGCTTTCGGGTGCGCTCTACGGCGGCGAGGCGCCGGCATCGCTGCGGCGAGCGCGCCTGACCGCGCAGCACGCCCGCGACGACGCCTTCGAGGAGTACCGCGCGATCAGCGACGGCACTGTGTCGCCCGCTGAGGTCCGCCGGGGCTCGGCGCGCATCGACCGGCACGCCGGCGAAGCCCTCGCCCTCGTGGCGGCAGCCCGCCGCGAGCACGGCGCGTGGGTCACCGCGAACGTGTCGGCCGCCGGTCAGATCGACGCCGCACGCCGCCGTCTCGCCGAGCAGCGGGCATCGATGGGCGATCCGGCGGCACTCGTCGCGGAGCTGTCCTCGCGATTCGCCGAGGACGAGTGGCGCGACGCCTCCCAGTCCGCGCACGCGGCGCTGTCGCAGCTCGCGGTCGCGCAGCGCCACCTGGACGCCGCCGCCGCACGCGCCGACGATCCCTCGCTCACCGCGCTGCCCGACCTCGCCGCCGCCGAACGCGCGCTCCGCCAGGCCGAGGCCGACGCGCGCAACCTCGAAGAGACACACCGCCTCGTGCTGCAGGCCGCGCAGGCGGTTCCCGCCGAGATCTCGGCTGCTCGCACCGCCCTCCGGCAGGCCTCGGTCACCCGCGAGCACCTCGACGCGCCCGATGCCGAGCGACTCGGCGCGGAGCTGCACGCCGTCGAGCAGGAGCTGAACCGCATCGAGACGGATGCCGCGCGCCGCCCCACCCGCACGGTCGACGCCATCGCGCGCCTGCGCGGACGCCTCGACCTCGCGCTCGGCGATGCACGCACGGCGCAGCAGCGGCTGCGGGGCGCCCGCACGGCCCTCGCCGGAACCGTCGCCGCCGCGCGCGGCGCCCTGGCCCAGGCCGAAGCGTCCGTCTCGCGGTCGCGCGCCGGCGCCGACGCGAGATCGCGACTGCTGTCGGCCCAGCAGGAGCTCGCGCGCGCCCGCCAGGCCGAGGACCCGGTCACCGCACTCTACGCCGCCCGCCGCGCCCTGCGCGACGCCGAGGACGCCAAGGCCCTCGCCGACTACGCACGCCTGTCCTCCGCCCGCTGAGTTCCGGGGCACACCTCCCCCCGGCGCGGCGGCCGCCGCCGCTATCGTGATCGCATGAGCGACGGGGCGACTCAGAGACCGAACCGCGTGCTCGCCGTCGTGCGGCGCATGCCGGGGACGCTGACCATGATCGCGCTGATCCTCGTGGTCGGCGTCTTGTGGCAGGGTCTGTGGCGCCCGTTCGAGGAGTCCGACCTCTACGGCGTGGTCGCCTACGGACTGCCCGCCTTCGAGGCGGGACGCTGGTGGACGCCCCTCACCGGCACCTTCTTCGTCAACCAGCCGTGGGTGTACGTCTTCACGATCACCGGGTTCGTCGGCATGGCGTACCTCGAGTTCCGGCGGGGCACCCGGATCGCCTTGGCGTACTACTGGGTCGGCCAGCTGTTCGCGATCTTCGCGACGGCGCTGCTGCTGTGGGGCTTCTCGCAGCTGCCGTGGGCATGGGCCCAGACGCAGGCGGCGGCGCTCGACGTGGGGGCCTCGGGCGGAACGATGGCGTGCATCGCCGCGGCGGTCGGCCTGTTCCGCAGCCCGTGGCGCGTGCGGGCGTGGTTGGTCCTGCTCGGCTTCGTGTTCGTCGCGATGCTGTTCTGGGGCTCGCTCGCCGATCTCGAGCACCTGCTCGCCGTGCTGCTGGTGCTGTTCGTCGACCGCTCGCTGCGCATCCAGCGCACGACGATCCGCGAGCAGCGGCTCATCGCATTCATCGCGGTGCTCGTGCTCGGCGCGATCCAGATCGTCACGATCCTGGTCCCGACCGACGGCCCGTTCGGCCCGACCCGGCCGGCTTCGGGCGGCTTCATCGACTTCGCCATCGACACCGTCGTCATCCTCATCGTGGCCAACGGGCTGCGGCGCGGTCGACGGTGGACCTGGGTCGTGGCCGTCGTCCTCGCCGTGATCAACGTGCTGTTCGCACTGCTCATCGCCGGGCTCATCGTCCTCGCGAGCGAGGCGAGGGTCGAGGCCACCATCGACGGCGAGACCGAGCTGGCGCTGGCGAGCGGCGCGATGTGGCTGCTGATGCTCGTGTACCTGATCTGGGTGCGACGCGCGTTCCGCGCCCGCCGGTCGTCGCGGATCGGCCGGCAGCCCGCGCCGACGGTCGAGGACGTGAAGCGGATGCTGCACGCCGACGGCGGCGGCACGCTCTCGTGGATGACCACGTGGGAGGGCAACAGCTACGCGCGCACCGCCGACGGCATCGTCGCCTACCAGCGGCGGGCCGGCGTGGCGCTCGCCCTCGCCGACCCGCTCGGTCCCGCGGCGTCGCGCGCGGCATCCGTCCGGGAGTTCATCGGGGATGCCGAGCGCGCAGGACTCGTGCCATGCTTCTTCAGCGCCGACGAGGCGACGCGCGCGGCCGTGCCGTCGTCATGGCGGAGCATCGTGGTCGCCGACGACACGATCGTCGACCTGCCGGGCCTCGAGTTCACCGGCAAGCGGTGGAACTCCGTGCGCTCGTCGCTCAACCGGGCCGGGCGCGAGGAGATGACGTTCCGCATGACGCGCCTCAAGGACGAGTCGTGGGGCGTGCAGCAGCAGCTGCGGGCGATCTCGGAGATGTGGGTCGGCGACAAGGGGCTGCCCGAGATGGGATTCACGCTCGGCACGCTCGTCGAGGCCGAGGATCCGGAGGTGCGCCTCGCCTTGGCGATCGCACCGAACGGCGACGTAGACGGCTTCCTCTCGTGGCTGCCGGTCCACGGCGCCGGCGGTACCGTGCGCGGCTGGACGCTCGACCTGATGCGCCGCCGCGAGGGCGGCTTCGGTCCCGTGATGGAGTACCTCATCGGCTCGTCGGCGCGGCTGTTCTCCGAGGAGGGCGCCGAGATCATGTCGCTGTCGGGCGCCCCGCTCGCGCACGACTATCCGGCGGATGCCGGCATGATCGCTGCGCTGAGCGAGCGGCTCGCCGACGCGCTCGAGCCCGTCTACGGCTTCCAGTCGCTGCACCGGTTCAAGCAGAAGTTCCACCCACGGTACGAGACGATGTACCTGCTCTTCCGCGACGAGAGCGACCTCACGCGGATCGGCGGCGCACTCACGCGGGCGTTCCTGCCCGACGCGACACTGCGTCAGTTCGCCGGGGCGGGCATCGAGCTCGTCCGCGGCGAGCGCGACTGAGGCGACGCGGCAGGCGGCGGAGGCTGCGGCGGCGCACCGCCTGCGATCGGCCGGCCGGGCCGATCCCGCCAGGCGCGACGAAGCCGCGGCATCCGCTTCAGTGAGGCGGAGTACCGCGGCCTCGATCGCGTGAAGCGATCGGTCCGCCGATCAGATCGGGCGGATGTTCTCAGCCTGGAGACCCTTGGGTCCCTGCGCGATCTCGAACTCGACGCGCTGGTTCTCTTCGAGGGAGCGGTACCCGCTCGACTCGATGGCGCTGTAGTGCGCGAAGACGTCTGCGCCGCCTTCATCGGGAGCGATGAAGCCGAAGCCCTTCTCCGAGTTGAACCACTTGACGGTGCCCTGCGTGCTCATTACTTGCCGTTCTTCGTTGATCCCCCCGCAATTGCGGCGGTTGACTCCAACGTAGTGAAGAGGCAGGCGCGCGGCGAGACCCAATTCGGATGGTGACACAAATGTTGCACACCGCCGCGACAGGCACGCGGGCCCATCGTACGCCCGGGCTGAGCAAGGCTCGAAAGCCCGGGCGTCGACGGATCCCCCCGGATAGGCCACGTCGGAGACGTGGACAGAGACATCGTACCGATATATCAGCGCGAGAGCGAGGGCCGGGCTCCACGAGATGAAGGGCTTCCCGGGCCCGCCTCGGGGCCGGAAATCCGGCCGGATCCGGGGTGTATGCGCGTGAATCGTCCGGCGTACACTGGTGCCACTCATGACAGCCCCCTTCGTCCCTCTCGAGCCGAGCCGCGCCGTGCTCGGAGACGAGGTCTACGAGCGCCTGGGCGAAGCGATCCTCGACGGCCGCCTCGCGCCGGGGGAGCGCCTGCGCGACCATGAGCTCGCCGAATGGCTCGGCGTCTCCCGCACGCCGGTGCGCGAAGCGCTGCAGCGACTCGAGCGGGTGGGGCTGGTCGAGGTCTCGCCGCACCGCTACACGCGCGTGTCGCAGCCGCGGCGGCAGAGCGACACCATCGAACTCGTCGCCTACAACATGGGCGTCGCCGTGCGGATGACCTCGGCACGGGCCGACGTGGAGGCGATGGATCTCGCGCTCGAGCGGCTGGACGACGTCATCGCCGCATCGCGGGCCGACGATGCCGACGCGCTCGCGGCGGCGAGCCACGCCTTCTTCACGGTCGTCACCCGTGCCAGCGGCAACGCCGCCCTGCTGCAGTTCATCCGCGAGTACGAGATCGCCATCCGGCGCGACATGGTCGGCTGGCAGCCGGTGATCGCGTGCCCGCTCGGCCGCACCGCCGCGTACGAGAACTTCCGCGAGGCCTTTCAGGCGCGGGAAGGCGATCGCGCCGAGACGCTGCTGCGCAGCATCCACGGTCTCTCCTGAACCCCGCCCGGTCGCCGTCGCGTCGCCGGTTCCGACCTTCTCAGCGTCGGATGCCGTGACTAGCGTGGATCGGGTGAACCACATCGAGCTGCGCGCGCTGGATGACGACGACCTCGACGCGATCTTCGAGATGATGCGCGACCGCGAGTCCATCGCCATGGCCGCCTTCACGGCTGAGGATCCCGACGACCGCGCCGCATTCGACGCGTGGATCGCCCGCCAGCGCGCTGACGAGGACGTCCTCTCGTTCGTGGTCACGGAGAACGGCGGCTTCGCCGGCACCGCTGCGTCGTTCACCATCGACGGCGACCGCGAGGTCACCTACTGGATCGCCCGCCACGCCTGGGGCCGGGGCGTCGCCACGGCCGCCCTGCGTCTGCTGATCTCGCGGGAGCCGATCCGCCCGCTGTTCGCACGCGCCGCCGCGCACAACGCCGGCTCGATAGCGGTGCTGACCAAGGTCGGGTTCACCGAGGTCTCGCGCAACATCGACTTCGCCCCCGGTCTCGGCCGCGACACCGAGGAGATCGTGTTCACCCTCGTGCCTTCGCTCGATGGACTCGGCGGAGGCTGAGACGCGGCGGACGACCGCACGGATCCTCGCCGGGCGTGGCGTCGCGCGCCGGCCATGGGGCGCCCGTGGGGTGATGCGGCGCGCGCCACACCACCCCACCACGACGCTCGTTCCCGCTCCTAGGCGCGACCTCGGCGGCGCGACCGCACGAGCACTGCGCCGACGGCCAGCGCGATCGCTGCCACGATGCCGAGCACAGTGGCGGCACCGCCGCCGGTCGCAGCCAGATCGTGCGCGCCGCTGCCGCCGGCCGGCTGGCCGTCGGAGCCGCCGGGGGCACCGGAGCCGGGATCGCCGGAGCCGGGGTCACCGGACCCGGGACCACCGGGGCCAGGGGTCCCCGGGTCGACGACCGGCTGCAGATCGGCGAGCTGGACGGCGGTGGCGTAGACCACCCGATGCGCCGAGAGGTGGATGTCGGGAGTGAGCACCTCGTACTTGGCGCGCACCCAGAACGCCTCGCCCTCCGCCGCGGCGATCGTCCTGGTCGCGACCGGCCCCGGTTCCGTCACCCGGTCGTGAGGGACCTGCTCCGTGTAGAAGCGGTCGCCGTAGATGTCGGACCCGTAGCCCGCCGAGAGGTCGAAGCCGCCGCTGTAGGCCGGATACCGGTTGTTCACGGTGAGCGTGACCCCCTCGGCGGCTCGGCTCGATCCGTCGAGGGAGGGGTCCGACGCCACGACCCAGAAGTCGTGCGAGACCTCGGTCTGGGCCGCGCACCGCTCGGAGCCGGTGTTCGCGTACGTGCCCGCGACCTCGCCGTCGACGATCACGTCGATACCGGTGATGCCGGTCAGGTCGAATGTCGCGGTCACCACCGGCTTGTCGATCCACACCGAGCCGAATACGAGCGGGCCGGCGCACGTCTTCGACCTGATGGTCGCCTGCGTGACAGCACCGACGGAGTTGTCGTAGAAGAGGTCGACAGCGTTCTCATCGTCCGCGTTGCGGGTGAGCGCGAGAGCGCTCGGCGCCGTCTCCTCCACGGCGAACACCCGTTCCCTCTGCTGCATCGGGCCCTCCTCGCCCTCAGCCCACGCCCGAACCACATAGTCGCCGGGCGCGAGTCGCACCGCGGTGGTGCGCGCCGAGTCCACCTCGAACATCGGATCGCTGTACACGTCGAGATCCTCGCGCAGCATCTCGGTGCCGCCGGCGCTGGTCACCGTCGTGTGCACGACGCCCTCGCCTCCGAACATCACCTCCGCCGACACCGATGCGCCACCGTCGGCGAGGTATTCGACGTTCTCGAACACATCGTGCACGAGCAGCCGTGTGGCGACGAGCCCGCCCGTGAGCTGGAGATCCCCCACTGTGATCGTCACTTCGTGTGCGCCGTCGGCCGCGTCATCCGGAAGGGTCAGCCGGCGCGCCGCCGTCCCGTCGTCCCCGGTGATTCCGGTGGTGGCGACGGTGCCGTCGAGCGCGATCTCGTAGTCGGTGCGGGCGGGAAGGCCGACGCCCGCCACGGTGAACGTGCGTCCCGGCCGGACGTAATCCGGAGAGACCTCTATTGCGGGCTCATCCGAAGACGCCGGTGGTTCGCCGGGCGTCGTCACGTACAGGTCGGTCGTGGCGCCCGTCGCACCGAAGGCGACGCGTCCGAAGTAACGAGAACCGGGTGTCAGACCGGACCAGGAGATCGTGGCCGGGGATGTCTCACCCATGTGCATGGTCAGCACGGCCGGGTCGGCGCGCAGCGCCCCGGCATCGGGGTCGCCGCCCAGCAGATAGGTGGTCAGCTCGTAGTCCAGGTCGCCCTCACCGGAGAAGAAGGAGACATCGAGCACGTATTCACCGCTCGCCAGGTCGGCGCGGACGATGGTCTCGTCCGCTCCAGGCGACGTCGCCTGGTCGAGGTACAGCAGACCGCCGAAATCGTCGACCTGGTACAGCGCGAGGTCGAGATCGCTCTGCGGATCGGCGCCCACGAGCTCGAACCGCGCGGAGGTGGTTCCCTCGGGGACTTCGATGACGTGACGGGCCGGAGCGGCCCCGGTGGCGCCCGAACCTCGCGCGGTCCGGCCGGCGACGAGGCCGGAGACGGCGAGAGGCACGTCCATCGTCTCGCCCGCCGCGACCGGCAGTTCGAGGGACCCGTCGAGGCCCTCTCCGGTCGCCGTCCTGGGGACGGCGATGATGCTGGGCCGCACGGCCAGGGGCACCACCGCGGTGTCACCCTCCTGTCCCGCCCACCGGAGCGTGCCCGTGGTGAACACGTCGAGCGGCGCGCTCACACGACGGAAGGTGATCGTGAACGACTTCTCCTCGCCGGCGGATGCGAACTCGAGGACGGTCGGACTCACGGTCACATCGACTCCCGGCACGGTCACGTCCGTCGCGGTGTACGAGCCGGGGCGCGTCGCGGTCACCGTCCGTGTGATCGTCTGCACGCCGGCGAGGCTTCCGACCGCCACCGATGCGAGGTTGAGGTCGGAGGGGTCGATCGCCTGCACTCCGAGGTCCGCCGCGCCGATTCCCTGGATGTAGCCGTTCCAGTCATCGATCCCGTTGAGGAACAGCAGTCCGGGGTCGAGGAAGCGTGCCGGCGCGACCTGACCCGAGCCCTCGCCGAAGGGATCGGTGAACTCGGACCCGTCGCGCTCGAGCGTGTGGGATGCCGTCGTCATGAGCGCGGACTTGATCTCGGAAGGCGCGGCATGGGGATGGGCGCCCAGATACAGTGCGGCGAGTCCGGCGACGTGGGGTGAGGCCATCGAGGTGCCCGACAGGAGCTCGAAGGTCGGTTCCTCACCCTCGGCATTGCGGCCGTCCGCGAGGATCGCCACACCCGGCGCCGTGATGTCCGGTTTCAGGATGTCGCCGCCGTCGGCCAGCACGGGGCCGCGCGACGAGAAGCCGGCGAGCTGGGGGGTCACGGGGGAAGGCATGCCGCTCGTGTTGCCGTCCTCGAACGCGGCCGTGCCGCCGGGGGTCGCCGCATAGGCCTTCAGCGCTTCGAACGCGTCAGCGTCGACGTGGATGGTCGGGACGGCGTGGACGTCGAGGTCGATCGAGTTCGCGGTCGGGTTGACCAGCACCATCGCGATTCCGCCGGCGCGGGCGACTTCGGCCGACTTGGCGGTCCGGTCCACGACGCCGCGCTCGCACAGGACGATCGCCCCCGCGGCTTCGGCCGGGTCGAGCGTCTCGGGGCCGCAGAGCTGCGGGTCCGCCGCTCCCGCGGCAGCGACACTGCTGGCTGTCACGAAGGGGCCGCTCACTCCGGCGGTGTCGGCGATGGTGCCACCGGCGTAGGCGCTGCCGTCGCCCGTGCGGACGGTCGCCTCGTAGCTCGGAATGGTGCTGGCGGCCACCGTCGTGATCCACGGTGCCGCATTGTCGACGGTCGACTCGGTGGGGCCGTCGTTGCCGGCGGAGGCGGCGACGAAGATGCCCGCGGCGGCGGCACCGAGGAACGCCTGATCGGTCAGCGCGACGGTGCTGACGGCGCCGCCGCCGCCGATGGAGTAGTTGATGACGTCTACCCCGTCGGCGACCGCGGCATCGATGGCGGCGAGCAGGTCGCCCGTCATGCAGCCGTCGTCGAAGGCGGTCGGGCCGGTCCAGCAGGCCTTGTACACCGCGACCTTCGCCGCCGGCGCCACGCCCGAGATCGAGCCGAGGTCCCTGCCGGCGACATGCGCGGCGACACCGGCGTTGCCCGCAGCGGTGCTCGCCGTGTGCGAGCCGTGTCCGTTGCCATCGCGAGGCGACACGACCTCGCCACGGTCCGATCCGATGTAGTCCGCACCGTAGTTGTCCACGAAGTACCGAGCTCCGATCAGCTTGGTCGTGCAGTCGTCGCCCTCGAACGCGTCGCCCGTCTGACACGTGCCGCGGAACTGGTTGCCATCGCCCTTCTCGAACACGATGGTGTCGCCGTCCCGGTAGGGGGCTGCGCCGGGGTCGGCGTCGAGCGCGTCGCCGGCGAACGACGGATTCTCCGGCGCGACACCGGAGTCGATGATCCCGACCACCACACCCTCACCTGCAGCGTCGATCCCGCCGAGAGTGGCCCACACGCCGTCCTCGCCGCTGAGTCCGATGAAGTCGGTGGAGGGAGCTGCCGTCTGCAGATGGAGGAGCTCGTCCTTGACCACCGCGGCGACGCGCGGATCGGCGGCGAGGTCGGCGGCCTGCTGAGCGGTCAGCGCACTGGTGAATCCGTTCGTGGCGAGCGTGTACGAACTGACGATGTCCGCGCCCGCATCCGCAGCGACCGCCTCCTGCTCCGCCGCCAGACGATCGGAGTAGGCCGCGACCGCCTTCGAGCGCACATCCAGCTCGTCACCTTCGCCGGGCTGGGTCCCGCGGTACGAGGGGACACCGCCCCGGTAGGTCGCGACCGACGCATCGCGGAGCGTGACGATGTAGCGACCGTCGTCGTAGGCGGAGGGATCGGGCTGCGCCGCCGCCATCAGCGGGGTCGCCCCCGCAGCACTCACGGTCGGGGTCATGGCGAGCGCGAGCGTGGACAGCAGCGCGACGACTGCGCACAGGGCCGTCGTGCGCAGAGGCGCGCGAGTGGAGTGGGTCACGGTGGTCCTCGAGATGTGCGGCGCGATCCCGGGGTGGATCGAGCTGGTCCTCATTCTGCGAGGTCACGTGCCGTCGGCTCTGGCCGGATATGGCCACCGACCTCAACCGGCCAGCTGTTGAAACGCCGATGTTACATCCGCGGTCAGATCCAGCCGCGCCGGGACGCCTCCACACCGGCCTGGAAACGATTGCTCGCGCCCAGGCCGGCCATGAGCTCCTGGCTGCGCCGCCGCAGCGTGCGCGCCGATATGCCCAGTCGGCGCGCGATGGCGTCGTCCTTCATCCCCACGGCCATGAGCGTCAGTATGGAGAGATCCTCGGACGAGGGGCCGTCGGTCTGCGGCGAGGGATACCGTCTGGTCGTCTCGGGCAGACCGCGCAGGGGCGCGGCCGCAGTGAGCGGAACGGCTCTCGCCCACTCGTACTCGAAGAGGGTGCACAACGCGGCGACCAGGGGCAGCGCATGGGTGACGAGCGCGACCACCTCGCCCGGCTCGAGGCTCAGCGAGACGAGGGCGACCGCGCGGTCGACGACGACCAGCTTGATGGGCAGATCGTCCGTGATGCGCGACTGCTCGCCCTGTTCGGCGAGTGCTCCGACCTCGTCCCAGGTCGCACCCTGGTCGAAGCTCGACACCGTGTAGATCGCGCGCCACTGGACGCCGCGGGCCAGGACCGCGGATTCGAAGGGGTCGAAGGAGGCCGCGACGTACGGTGGGCGGTCGAAGGCGAGGAACTCACGCTCGGCCTGATGCTGGAGGCGGGCGTACCAGCCGGCGACGGCATCCGGATCGGTGACGAACATGCTCTGCGGCACATCCGCGGAAGAGGTGGCGGCCGCATCGAAGTGGTCCGCCAGCGCGGGAATGGCCTCGCGCAGCCGTTGCGTCTGCTCGCTCAGCTGCTCCGCCAGCGCACGGACGGCGAAGCGCGGATCAACGGCCGAGTACTCCGGATCGGCCGATTCCAGCCGGGTCACGAGCCCCGCGGAGCGGAGCTCCTCCAAGCGCGCGAACGTGGTCGGCTCATCCAGGCCGAGCTTCGCCGCCACCTCGCGTGCGCGGATGCGTCCCGCCATGAGAACGGCGAGGTACACGCTCTCGCCCAGAGGATCGACCCCGGGCAGGTCGAGCGGCTTGTCATCCTGGGCGGAGTCCCGGCCAATCATGGTGCGAGCATAATGCGCCCGCCCCTGGCCCTCGGCGGAGGCTGAGACGCCGAAAGCCCCCGGTATGTCCGGGGGCTTTCGATGCGCTGTGCGCGAGGGGGGAGTTGAACCCCCACGCCCTTTCGGGCACTGGCACCTGAAGCCAGCGCGTCTGCCTATTCCGCCACTCGCGCGAGTCGCGGCATCCGGAGATCCCGCGAAACTCAACTTGCCGAGGATATCATGCGTCGCGGCCTGGTTCTAACTCGCCTGATCGCGAGCACGATCCATCGCCGGCACAGACTGTGCAATTAGCATGTAGCAACCGGCACCCCCCTCAAGAGGAGCTCCGTGGGACTACTTGACAGCTTCGAGAAAGGTCTCGAACGCGCGGTGAACAGCGCGTTCGCGAAGACCTTTCGCAGCGGCATCCAGCCTGTCGAGATCGCGTCCGCCCTGCGCAGCGAACTCGACAAGAAGGCCGCCGTGGTCAGTCGCGACCGCATCCTCGCGCCCAACACCTTCACCGTGCGGCTCTCACCGGCCGACGACGACCGCATCTCGGCGCTCGGCGATGCGCTCACGCACGAGCTCGACACCCTCGTGCACGCGCACGCCAAGGCACAGGGCTATTCGTTCGCCGGTCCGGTGACGATCGCGCTGCGACGGGATGACGAGCTGTCCACCGGCACACTCCGGGTGGAGTCGACGACGGCACAGGGCGGCCGCGTCGCCTGGCGCGGCGTCGTGGACGTCGAGGGCCGCCGCATCCCGCTGACGAAGTCGCGCACGGTGATCGGCCGCGGCAGCGACGCCGACATCACGGTCGCCGACTCGGGCACGAGCCGCAAGCACGTCGAGATCCTGTGGGACGGCGAGCGCGCCATGGTCCGCGACCTGGGCTCGACCAACGGCACGCTGCTCGACGGCCGCAAGGTGAGCGAGGCGGCGCTGCCGCCCGACTCGACCGTCCGGATCGGGCGCACCGACATCGTGTTCCGCGTCGTCGCGCAGGCCGCGACGGCGCGGCCTGCGGCACCGGTCGACGACGCCACCCGCGCGTTCGACGCGCGTGCCGCGTACGACCCGCAGGAGCGGGGGCCGCTGGCATGAGCGAGCTGACCCTTCTGCTGCTGCGCATCGGCTTCCTGGTGCTCCTGTGGGCGTTCGTCTTCGCCGTCGTGTACTCGCTGCGCGCCGACCTGTTCGGGGTGAAGGTGCGCCGGATGCCGGATGCCGCGACCGCCGCGGCCGGTCAGGCGGCATCCGTCCCCGCCGCCGCCTCCGCGGTCACCGCGCCGGTCGCGCCGGTGGCGTCCGCCGCGTCCGCCCAGCCGGGCGGACCCGCGACGACGTCCTCCGCATCGCGGATCGTGATCACGAGCGGACCCAAGACCGGGCTGGAGCTCCCGCTCGGCAACGAGCCCCTCACCATCGGGCGCTCGAGCGAGTCGGGGCTCGTGATCCGCGACGACTACACTTCCAGCCACCACGCCCGTCTGGTGCTGTGGGGCGACCAGTGGATGATCCAGGACCTGGATTCCACGAACGGCACCTGGCACGACGGCGCCCGCGTGACTTCTCCCGTACCCGTGAACATCGGCGCGCCCATCAAGGTCGGCGCGACGACGTTCGAGCTGCGGAAGTAGCGGGCGGACCCCTCCCACATGGTCTTCCAGGGCTCGAGCGCCGCGATCTCGCACACCGGCAAGGTGCGCTCCAACAATCAGGACTCCGGCTATGCCGGCTCGAACCTGTTCGTCGTCGCCGACGGCATGGGCGGCCACGCAGGCGGCGACGTCGCCTCGAGCATCGCGATCACCCGGCTGCAGGCGCTCGACCGCCCCTTCGACTCCACCGCCGACGCCGAGAGGGCGCTGCGCGACGCGATATCGGATGCCGCTGTCGACCTCGCCGACACCGTCGGCATCCGTCCCGAGCTCGCCGGCATGGGCACCACCGTCAGCGCCCTGATCATGGTCGACGAGTACGCGGTCATCGCCCACATCGGCGACTCGCGCATCTACCTGTACCGCGACGGCGCGCTCACCCAGATCACCACCGACCACACCTTCGTGCAGCGGCTCGTCGACTCCGGCCGCATCACGCCCGAAGAGGCCCGCTACCACCCGCGCCGTTCCGTGCTCATGCGCGTGCTCGGCGATATGGACACCGACCCCGAGCTCGACACGTTCATCATGCCGACGCAGCCGGGCGACCGCTGGCTGCTCTGCTCCGACGGCCTGTCGGGCGTGGTCGACGACCCCCACACCGCGAAGGCGATGGGTCTCGGGCTCGCGCCGGGGCGCACCGCCGACAGCCTGCTGAAGCAGGCCCTCGACGGCGGCGCCCCCGACAACGTGACGATCGTCATCGTCGACGTCGGCGGCCAGCATCCGCTGTTCTCCGGCACGCCCACCATCGTGGGCTCCGCCTCCAACCCGACCGGCATCGACGTGCCCGCGGCACGCCCGGGCCGCACCAGCTGGCTGCACCCCAACCGGCAGGCGGCGAACGAGCCCACCCACTTCGAGCCCGCAGCGGAGTTCCTCGAGGAGCTCATCGAAGAAGACCGCCGCCGCGCCCGCCGTCGCCGCGTCGGATGGATCGTGGGCGTCGCGCTCGTGCTCGTGCTCATCGCCGGCGCCGCGTGGCTCGGCTACCAGTGGACCCAGACGCGCTATTTCGTCGGCGGCGACGAGGACACCGTCGTGATCTACCAGGGTGTGCAGCAGAACATCGGGCCGATCTCGCTGTCGACGCCCTACGAAGACACCGGGATCCCGCTCGATTCGCTGTCGGAGTTCGCCCGTGCGACGGTGGAGGGGACGATCTCGGCGAACTCGCTCTCGCACGCGCGCCAGATCGTGTCGGGAATCAGCGACCTGTCGGGAGGAGGCGGATGAGCGCCACCACCAGCACGCCCACCGACGCCGTGTCGACCGACACCGCCGTGGTGCGGGCGCTGCGGCGCATCCGCGTGCCGCAGACGCAGCGCAACCGGGAGCTCGCCCTGCTCGTCTTCGCGTTCGCGATCAACGGATCGGCGATCGCGCTCGTCCAGCTGGGCGCGCTCGGAGCGATCGACTGGACGTTCCTGGTCTACTGCGGCGGCCTGACCGCCCTCGTGATCGCTCTGCACATCCTCCTGCGCCTGCGCGCCCGCGACGCAGATCCCTTCGTCGTGCCGATCGCGACGCTCCTCACGGGGCTCGGGCTCGCGATGATCTATCGGCTCGACCTCAACTGGGAGCGACACGGCTGGGAGGCGTACTCGACGCGGCAGCTGGCGTGGGCGGCGATCGCCCTGATCGCGGCGATCCTCGTGGTGATGTTCCTGCACAACTACCGCGTGCTGTTCCGCTACACGTACATCTTCGGCTTCGTCGGCATCGCGCTGCTGATCCTGCCGGTGATCCCCGGCCTCAGCGCCGGCGGCAACGCCGATGTGTGGGTCGACCTGGGCTTCTTCTCGTTCCAGCCGAGCGAGCTCGCCAAGATCGCGCTCGGCATCTTCTTCGCCGGCTACCTGGTGCGAACGCGCGAGAGCCTCACCTCGACCGGCACCCGGTTCCTCGGCCTCACCTGGCCCCGCGGACGCGAGCTCGGCCCGCTGCTGGTCATCTGGCTCGTCTCGCTCGGCATCATCGTGCTGCAGCGCGACCTCGGCACCGGCGTGCTCATCTTCGGCATGTTCGTCGCGATGCTGTACGTCGCGACCGGCAAGACCAGCTGGGTGCTCATCGGCGTCGTCCTCGCGGTGTCGGGCGCGTTCCTGGCGTCGCGCATCCTTCCGTACGTGGGCGCGCGCTTCACGAACTGGCTCGACGCGTTCAACCCCGACCTGATGGGCGGCTCCAGCTACCAGCTCGTCAACGGCATCTTCGGCATGGCCAACGGCGGTCTCCTGGGAACCGGACTCGGGCAGGGGCGGCCGTACCTCACGCCGGTCGCCGAGAGCGACTACATCCTGCCGGCGCTCGGCGAAGAGCTCGGGCTGATCGGCGTGTTCGCGATCCTGTGCCTGTACATGGTCTTCACCAGCCGCGGCATCCGCATCGGCCTGGCCGGGCAGGACGACTTCGGCAAGCTTCTCGCGACCGGCCTGTCGTTCACGATCGCGCTGCAGGTGTTCATCATGGTCGGCGGCGTCACCCGGCTCATTCCGCTCACCGGCCTCACCACGCCGTTCCTGGCCGCCGGTGGCTCGTCGCTCGTGGCGAACTGGATCATCGTCGCGCTGCTGCTGCGCATCTCGGATGCCGTGCGCAGCCGACCCCGGGTGGTGATCGGCTGATGACGAAGGAGCTTCGACAGGCTCAGGGACCGACCCATGGTCGACACCTTCCCTGCGGGGGAGGTGCTTCGTGACCAAGGAACTTCGTCGCCTCAGCATCCTGATGCTGGTCATGTTCCTCGCGCTGTTCGCGTCGACGAGCTGGATCCAGGTGATCCAGGCCGACGAGCTCGCGGCCAATCCCGAGAACCGTCGTTCGCTCTACGACTCGTACGAGGTTCAGCGCGGCTCCATCATCGCGAGCGGAGCCGCGATCGCCTCGTCGGTGCCGTCCGACGACCTCTACAGCTGGCAGCGCGTGTACACGGATGCCGCCATGTGGGCGCCCGTCACCGGCTACATCAACCCCGTGCTCAACTCGGCGACCAACATCGAGCTGGCCATGAACCAGGAGCTCAGCGGCACGGCGGGTTCGCAGTTCTTCTCGCGCGTCGAGCGGATCTTCACCGGGCAGCCGCCACGCGGCTCGAACGTGGTGCTGTCCCTCGACGCCGACGTGCAGCGCGCCGCCTACGAGGCGCTCGGCGACCTGCAGGGCGGCATCATCGCGATCGAGCCGGCCACCGGGCGCATCCTGGCGATGGTGACGAGCCCCAGCTACGACACCAACGTCCTGGCATCGCACGACACCGACGCGGTGAACGCCGCGTACGACGCGCTCGTCGCAGATCCGGGCAAGCCGCTGTCGGACCGTGCGATCGGGGGCGACCTGAACCCGCCCGGCTCGACGTTCAAACTCGTCGTCGCCTCGGCCGCGCTCGCCTCTGGCGACTACACCCCGCAGTCGACGCTCCCGAACCCCGCGACGTATCAGCTGCCGCAGTCCAGCAGCATCGTGCACAACGCCAGCGGCGGCACGTGCGGTGGCGGCGACACGGTCACCCTCGCCGACGCGCTGCGCCTCAGCTGCAACATCCCGTTCGCGGAGCTCGCCGTGGAACTCGGCGACACCGCCATCCGCGAAGAGGCCGAGAAGTACGGCTTCAACCAGCCGTTCGAGCTGCCGCTCAAGTCGACGCCGTCGGGATACCCGCGGACGATCCAGGACGACGCTCAGACGGCGTTGAGCGGGTTCGGTCAGGGTCAGGTGACGGCGACGCCGCTGCAGATGGCGATGGTGTCGGCCGGCATCGCGAACGGCGGCATGGTGATGAATCCCCGCATGGTGGATCGTGTGATCGGCCCGGACCTGTCGGTACAGAAGACCTTCGACGACACGGAGTTCGGGCGGGCACTCGACGCGACCCTCGCTGACGAGCTGGTCACGATGATGGTGGCCAATGTCAGTGACGGTGCTGCGTCGGGTGCAAGAATAGACGGGGTCGACGTGGCCGGAAAGACCGGAACCGCGGAGAACACCGGCGACGAGCCATACACCCTCTGGTTCACAGGGTTCGCCCCGGCCCAGAACCCCGAAGTCGCGGTCGCAGTGGTCGTGGAGGACGGCGGCAGGCAAGGACAGTCGGGCAGCGGCAACACCATCGCCGCTCCTATCGCGAAGAAGGTCATGGAGGCGGTGCTGGGCAAATGAGACCGACGCAGGGCGTGACCTTCGGCGGCCGATACGAACTCGATTCGCGCATAGCGATCGGCGGCATGGGCGAGGTCTGGGAAGCGACCGACCACGTCATCGGACGGACCGTCGCCATCAAGATCCTCAAAGACGAATACATGGGAGACCCGGGATTCCTGGAGCGCTTCCGTGCCGAGGCCCGCCATGCGGCTCTCGTGAACCACGAGGGCATCGCGAGCGTGTTCGACTACGGCGAGGAGGCCGGCAGCGCCTTCCTCGTCATGGAACTCGTTCCCGGCGAGGCGCTGTCGACGATCCTCGAACGCGACGGATCGCTGTCGACCGACAAGACCCTCGACATCGTGGCGCAGACGTCGGCCGCACTGCAGGCCGCGCACGCGGCCGGTCTCGTTCACCGCGACATCAAGCCCGGCAACCTCCTCATCACGCCCGACGGCGGCGTGAAGATCACCGACTTCGGCATCGCGCGCATCGCCGACCAGGTGCCGCTGACCGCCACGGGCCAGGTCATGGGCACCGTGCAGTACCTGTCGCCGGAGCAGGCGTCGGGTCACCCGGCATCGCCCGCCACCGACATCTACTCGCTCGGGATCGTCGCCTACGAGTGCCTCGCAGGGAAGCGCCCGTTCACGGGCGAGTCGCAGGTCGCCATCGCGATGGCGCAGATCAATGAGCAGCCGGCACCTCTGCCGGCCACGGTCGCCGTGCCGGTCCAGAACCTCGTCATGGCGATGATCGCGAAGAAGCCCGAGGAGCGTCCGGCCTCCGCGGCTGCCGTCGCGCGCGCCGCCACCGCACTGCGCCGAGGCGATGTCGCGGCAGCCGCCGCGGCGGTCCCGGCCATCGCCGGCGTGGCTGCGGGCGATGCGGCGACGCAGCTGCTCGCGGCGGGCTCCGACACGTCGGCGGCGACGCGCATCATGCCGGCACCCGGTGAAGAGGGTGCTGAAGAGGCGGTCGATAAGAAGAAGCGCAGCCCTTGGACCTGGCCGCTCATCGCGCTCATCGCCCTGCTGCTCCTGGTGCTCATCGGCACCATCTGGGCGGTCGTGGCGAACCAGGACACGCCCGAGCCCGACCCGACCAAGACCACCTCCAAGCCCTCGGTGACACCGACCGACACGCCGACGCCCACGCCCACCACGGCGAACGTCGTCGCGGACGACTACGTGGGACTGGACTGCGCCGCGGCGTCGACCGCACTCGACGCCCTCGGCCTGGGTGCGAACTGCGTCGAGGGCAACGCCGCGCCCGACGAGGCGAGTGTGGGCAAGGTCTACAGCGTCAGCCCGACCGGCAACGTCCCGAAGAGCACCATCATCGAGCTGACGGCCTATGCCGGCCAGACGCCGATGCCGACGCCGAGCTCCCCGACGTTCCAGGGCGCTCCCGCATCTGTCGCGCCCGGCGAGCAGGTCACTGTCATGTGGGACGGCTACACCTGCCCCTCGGGAGCAGGCTCCGTCAGCGCCTACACCTTCACGGTGCAGAACGGCACGATCACGAACGGCCCGAGCTTCCCGCAGAATGCGCGGTCGGCGACCGTGACGGCGGGCGACGCGCCCGGTCAGACGCTCATCGTGACCTACAACGTCACGTGCAGCGGCGGCACCGCGGGCAACCGCACGTCGGGTGAGTCGGGCGAGGCCACGGTGCTCATCGAGGCCCCCGCACCGACGCCTACGCCGACGCCGTGAGCCTGGCTGAGTGAATCCGCAGAGCGGGTCGCGCGGCACGCGCGACCCGCTCTCGCTCGGCTAGTGTGGCTGATGTTCCAGGCAGGGAGTGACCGTGACAGCTGAGCCGCGTGTGCTTTCGGGGCGCTATCGCATCGATGAGCCCATCGGCCGAGGCGGCATGGCGAGCGTCTACCGCGGCTACGACCTCACGCTCGGTCGCGAGGTCGCGATCAAGATCCTCGACCGCGAGCTGGCCGACGACAACGCGTTCCGCACCCGGTTCCGCCTCGAGGCGCAGGCCGCGTCCCGGATGGCCCACCCCACGATCGTGCGGGTGTACGACGCCGGCGAGGACTCCCTGACATCGCCGGACGGCACCGTCCGGCCCGTCCCGTTCATCGTGATGGAACTCGTCAAGGGCCGGCTCCTCAAGGAGATCATCTCGGCGGGTCCGGTTCCGGTCACGGATGCCGTCCGCTATGTCGACGGCATCCTGGAGGCTCTCGAGTACTCGCACCGCGCCGGCGTCGTGCACCGTGACATCAAGCCGGGCAACGTCATGGTGACGGATGCCGGTCAGGTGAAGGTGATGGACTTCGGCATCGCCCGCGCGGTGTCGGACAGCTCGTCGACCGTGGCCGAGACCACTCAGATCCTCGGGACCGCCGCGTACTTCTCGCCGGAGCAGGCGAAGGGGGAGCCCGTCGACGCCCGCGCCGACGTGTACTCGACCGGCGTCGTGCTGTACGAGCTCCTCACCGGCCGCCAGCCCTTCCGCGGCGACTCTCCGGTGGCGGTGGCGTATCAGCACGTCAGCGAGGCGCCGGTGCCGCCGTCCGAGGTGAACGACACGGTGCCCCGGGCGCTCGACACGGTCGCGCTGCGTGCCCTCGCGAAGGACCCGTTCCAGCGCTACCAGGATGCCGCGGGCTTCCGGGAGGCGCTCGACGCGACCGTGGACGGCCGACAGCCGTCGAAGCGCCAGGTGGGCGCGCTCACCAGCGAGCTGTACGGCCCGAACCCGCGCCAGGCCGCCGAGACCGCGCGGTCGTTGCGCCAGCTGAGCACCGACACCACCATGAAGCGCACGCAGGCCGGTCCGCCGGTCGCCTGGATCTGGGCCGGCGTGGCCCTGCTGGCGGTGCTGCTCATCTCCCTGCTGTTCTGGGTCCTCACCATCCAGCCGCGCGACGATCTTCCCGGCAACGTGCGCGAGGTGCCCGATGTGTCGGGGATGACCTACGAGCGCGCGAACGAGGCACTGGCCGAAGCCGATCTCCGGGCGATCCGTGTCGACGAGGAGAACACCGATGTCGCCGCCGGCAACGTCATCCGCACCGACCCCGAGGCGGGGACGTCGGTGACGCCCGACCAGCAGGTCAGCGTGTACGTCTCGACCGGACAGCAGATGTCGACGGTGCCGACGCTGGTGGGACTCGGGCAGGACGCCGCGACCGATGCGATCACGGGCGCCGGCCTGCAGCTGGGCACCGTCACCCCGCAGAACGACAAGGACCTGGCCGCCGGCACGGTGATCTCGAGTGATCCGGTCGACGGGGCGAGTGTCGCGACCGGCACCATGGTGAACCTGGTGGTGGCTTCCGGCCGGGTGGCGATCGACGACGTGCGGGGCTACACGGTGGACGCTGCCACGCGCGAGCTCGAAGACGTCGGCCTCATCGTGACCGCGCAGGAGGATCCGAACTGCGCCGGTGCCGACCCGCCGACCGTTCAGTCGCAGTCGCTGACGCCCGGCGACGTCCCGGTGCACTCGCAGATCACGCTGATCTACTGCTCGGGCGCGTAAAACGCCGGACGCCGGTACACCGGGCGTGAGGGCGTCGTCGTCAGGCGTCGCGGCGCGGACTGAGCGTCGCGCCGCGGGCAGCGGCATCCGTGAATCCGACCGATGCGAGCCAGTTGCCCAGCAGGCGATGTCCGCCCTCGGTCAGCACACTCTCCGGATGGAACTGCACGCCGACGATGGGCGCGGTGCGGTGGGCGACGCCCATGATGACGCCGCTCGCGGTACGGCTGGTGACCACGAGCTCGGCCGGCAGCGTCCCGGGCACGATCGCGAGCGAGTGGTAGCGCGTCGCCGTGAACGGGTCGGGGAGCCCGGCGTACAGCGGAGAGCCGTCATGGTGCACCAGCGAGGTCATGCCGTGCATGAGCTCGGGGGCGTGGTCGACCGTCGCCCCATAGGCCTCGGCGATCGCTTGGTGGCCGAGGCACACGCCCAGGAGCGGGACACCGTCCGAGGCCGCCGCACGCACGACCGCGATGGATGCGCCGGCGTCGACGGGCGTGCCCGGTCCGGGTGAGACGAGCACCGCGCGGCGACCCGCCACGGCGCGCGCGGGGTCGCGGATCGCGTCGGCCTCCACCATGTCGGTCTCGGCCCCCAGCTCATGGAGGTACCCGATCAGCGTGTGGACGAAGCTGTCGTGGTTGTCGACGACGAGGATGCGTGCCGACGACGGTGCCGCGGTCACGACACCGGCGCACCCGACGGGCCGGCCGGAAGCCCGACGGTCACGTCCTGCGGGTTCACGAACTGGCTCACCCAGGGGAAGACGTAGAAGAGCAGCCCGTAGAGCACCGCCGCGATCACGATGAGCAGGATGAGCACCCGCACCCACCAGGGCCCGGGAAGCACTCGCCAGAGCGCCGCGTACATCAGGCCACCGCCTGGAGGGATGCCGGTTCGCCGGCGTTGCGCGGCGTGAAGGACTCGAACACGCCGTAGGCGACGATGCGCTCGGTCATCGCGTACATGGGGCTGCAGCTCGTCATGGTGATGTAGGCGGTGCCGGCGGGGACATCCATCGCCTGGGGCACGGGAAGGAGCACTTCGACCTCGTTCGGGCGGACGTACTGGAGCGTCCGGAAGCGGTAGGTGTACCAGCCGTCCTGCGTCTCCACCACGATCGCGTCCCCCACGTGCAGGTCGGCGATGCGGTTGAACGGCTTGCCCCACGTGGTGCGATGGGCGGCGACGGCGAAGTTGCCCGGCTCACCCGGCATCTTGGTGCCGGGATAGTGGCCGATGCCGATCGGGTCGAGGGTTCGGGAACGGGTCACACCGCCCGCCATCGGCACCATGTAGTCCGACCCGAAACGGGGGATGCGCATGACTGCGAACCTCTCGCCGTCGCCGGGCTCCGACAGCACGGGCGGCGGTGCGGTGACCGGGGCGGAAGGTGCGGACGGATCCGCCGGCTCTGGCGCCGCGACGACGGGATCCTCTGCCTCGTACTGCTCCGCCCACTGCTGCGAGAGCTGAGTCCCTTCGGCGTTGCGCTCGGCTCCGTAGATCAGATCGCCGACCCACAGCTGCCAGACGACGTAGAGGAGCACGATGACGCCGGCGGTGATGAGCACCTCGCCGATGACACCGACGACGGACGTGCGCCGGCGCGGGGTCTGCTCTCTCCGCGCGGCGCGCCCCAGACCGGTCACCGCTTCATCCACAGGGGGATTCTCGCACAGCAAGGGTTGGGGTCGGCTGGCAGTTAGACTCTTCACCATGGCACGACCCGGCAAAGACGACGACTCGCTCGTCGAGCGCGCAGAAGGCGAGGCCGCACCCAACCCGGTGTGGTTCAAGCCGATCATGATCGGACTGATGCTCATCGGTCTGGTCTGGATCCTCGTCTTCTACCTGAGCGGCATGGCGTTCCCGATTCCCGACATCGGGGCATGGAACCTGGTGATCGGCTTCGGTATCGCCTTCATCGGCTTCCTCATGACGACGCGCTGGCGCTAGCGAGATCCTACGAACGAGAAGCCCCGGTCTACGGCGACCGGGGCTTTTCCGTGCGCGGATGCCGTGACCGCCGGCAGCGGACACCCCGTTCGTCGGACGCAACGGAGTTGTTAACAACTCTGTTAACACCTGTGAATTACACCCGTGTCATTCTCCCCAGGCTGTGGATGAGCCTGTGGATAACTCCGGGGTCCTCGCGGCTGCACCCTTACGCGAGCACCAGGCCCGGAAAGACCACAGGCACGAAGAGCAGCGCCACGAGGCCGGCGCCGACGGCCACGAGCAGGCCGATCTGCAGACCACGTTGCCGCACCGCGCGGGTGCGCGTGAAGATGAACGCGACCAGCAGGCCGACCAGCAGGCCGCCCACGTGCGCCTGCCACGAGACGTTGAATCCCGGGATGAACCCGATGACGAGGTTGATGCCGAGGACGAGCGCGATGCCCGCGATGTTCGCGCCGATGTGGCGTCCGATGACGAGCAGCGCCCCGAAGAGGCCGAAGATGGCGCCGGACGCCCCGACGACGGGCGTCGTGAACGACAAGAGCGTCACCGCCACCGAACCGCCGATGGCGCTCAGCACGTAGAGGGTGAGGAACCGCCACCGGCCGAGGAGCGGTTCGAGGCTGCGACCGATCATCCAGAGCGCGAGCATGTTGAGGCCCACATGCCAGATGCCCGCGTGCACGAGTGCGCCGGTGAGCAGACGCCACGGCTCGAAGCGCCCGGTCACGTCGGGGTACATCAGGGGAGCCCAGTACAGCAGCGTCTGCTGCACAGAGTCACCGAATCCGCCGGGGATGAGCGTGAGCAGGTACACGAAGGCGGTGAGGCCGATGATCGCATAGGTGACGATCGGCTGTCCCGACGACGCCGACACCGCGCGCGGACGCGACCATCGGCGCTCGGCCTTGCGCTGCGCCGGCGACTGCGACTTCTGCTGGTCGCGCAGGCACTCGGGGCAGATCACGCCGACGGCGGCGGGGGTCTGACACTCGGGACAGATCGTGCGCAGGCATCGCTGGCAGAGCACGAAGCTCTGCCGATCCGGATGCCGGTAGCAGAAGTTATCGCGGTTGCGCTGGAAGTCGGTGCTCACGCGGCCCCCGTCTGTGGGTTTCGTCGGCTCAGGGCTGCGGCGGATCCGGGCGTGCGACGGCGTTCCGCCGCACGCCCGGCGCGCGAACGATCAGACCGAGGCGATGTCGATCGACTCGATGACGACCGGCTCGACCGGGCGGTCGCCGGCGGCCGTCGGAACCTCGGCGATCGTGTCGACGACGGCCTTCGAGGCGTCATCGGCGACCTCGCCGAAGATGGTGTGCTTGCCCTGCAGCCACTCCGGTCCGCGGCCACCCTGGCCGGGGACGGTGATGAAGAACTGCGAGCCGTTGGTGCCCTCGGGCTGACCGGTGATCGCGTTGCGGCGGAGGCCGGCGTTCGCCATGGCGAGCTTGTACGGCTCGGTGAAGGTGAGCTCGCCGTTGATCTCGTCGTTGAAGTTGTAGCCCGGTCCGCCCACGCCCTGGCCGAGCGGGTCGCCGCCCTGGATCATGAAGCCCGAGATGATGCGGTGGAAGATGACGTCCTTGTACAGCGGGCCCTCGCCCGGCTTGCCGGTCGCCGGGTGCGTCCACGCCTGCGACCCGTCGGAGAGCCCGACGAAGTTCTGCACGGTGCGGGGGGCGTGGTCTCCGAACAGGTTGACGACGATGTCGCCGTAGTTGGTGTGGATCGTTGCGACAGCTGTGTGAAGCGGCATTCCTACATTGTCTCAGAGTTCACTGCAACCCCTCCCGTCTCGGCGGGGGTCTGGCAAGATGGGGAGACGACATCCCCACGACAGGGAGGGCAACCGTGAGCGTCAGCCGCAAGCGCAAGAAGGAACTACAGAAGCTTCAGAAGCAGGCGAATCAGCTGTGGGAGACGCAGCAGGTGCTGGTTGGTGAGGCCGCATCCGTCGCACGCGAAGCAAGTCGCCAGCTCGGGCACTTCGGTCGCGAACAGGTCAAGCCGCAGGTGCAGGCCGGCTACGAGAAGTACGCCGCGCCGTACGTCGACAAGGGCAAGAAGGTCGTCAACAGCACGGTCATCCCCGCGGCCGGCGCCGTGGTCGGCTCCGCACTGTCGGTCTGGGACGCTGCGAACGACACGCGCGCCCAGCTCGCCAGCGGCCGCGGATTCGCGCTGCCCGATTCGAAGAACTACGGCAAGAAGGCCGACAAGTACGCTCGCGAGGCGAGCCGGTATCTCTCGGCGAAGCTCGAGCGGTCCGCACCGCAGAAGAAGGGGATGGGCGCCGGCGGCGTCATCGCCATCATCCTCGGTGTCGCTGCCGCGGCCGGCGTGCTCTATGCCGCGTGGCAGACGCTCCGCGCCGACGACGAGCTCTGGGTCGCGGACGACCCGCTGCGCGCTCCGGATGCCTGAGCCTGCCACGGGCGAGGCACTGACGGGGGTCGACCGCGTTCGCGCGGCGGCCTCCGCGCGCGGTCTGGCGATCGAGATCCGCGAGCGCCCGGCGGCCGACAGCCTGCCGGAAGCGGCCGCGATCCTCGGGATCCCGGCGTCGGGCATCGTGAAGACCCTCGTTGTCAAGCGCAGCGACGACACGTATCTGTTCGCGCTCATCCCGGGTGACCGTGCCATCTCGTGGCCGAAGCTGCGGGCGGTCGTCGGTGTGAACAAGCTGCAGCTGCCGGATCCCGCACGCGCGCTGGCCGCCACCGGTTACGAGCGGGGCACGATCGTGCCCCTGGGCAGCACCCACGACTGGCCGATCTACGCCGACAGCGAGATCGTCGGTCAGCGCATCGCGATGGGGGCGGGCGCGCACGGCTACAGCATGTTCGTCGACGCCGATGAACTCCTCGCCGCCTACGGGGCGACGGTCGCCGACATCTCGCAGCCGATCGACTGACGGCCGGGCCGAAGCCCGCGCTCACGAGGGCAGTTCCACCCCGGCCATCTCGAGGGCGATGTCGACGAGCTTCACGCGCTGCAGCGTGCTCACCTCCGTGAGCGGGAACCACTCCGCGCGGTCGGTGGAGCCGTTCGTCTCGTTGCGCAGGCGACCACCGGTGATGCGCGCGCGGTAGACGATCCGCAGCGTGTGCAGCGGCAGGTCGGCACCCGGTTTCAACCGGCGTCCCGCCGGGATGACGCGGGAGTGGATGCCGAGCAGCGGCCCGATCGCGACGCGATAGCCCGTCTCCTCCCTGACCTCGCGGCGAGCCGCACGCTCAGGATCTTCGCCCTCTTCGAGCCCGCCTCCGGGGAGCGTCCACGCGGCGCGGCGGCCCTCGTTCCAATGGGCGAGCAGGAGGCGGTCGTGTTCGTCGACGATCACCGCGTATGCCGCGACACGCAGGTCCATGCTTCACCCTATCCGCGCGACTCTTCCAGGAGAACGAAGAAGCCGGCCCCTTGCGGGAACCGGCTTCGTGTGTTCTGTGGAGCCTAGGAGATTCGAACTCCTGACATCCTGCTTGCAAAGCAGGCGCTCTACCAACTGAGCTAAGGCCCCGGGGCTTTCGGTGGGGCTACCAGGACTTGAACCTGGGACCTCTTCATTATCAGTGAAGCGCTCTAACCGCCTGAGCTATAGCCCCGAATGTCTGCGGAACTGCGTCCCGCAACCTCCAAGACTTTACCCGACGAAGCTCGATTTCACGAATCGGGCTGGTTGACTGGGCAGGTGACCGCGACCTCTCATCCCGGCGAGCCCCACGGCGCCGGACTCGGGCAACGACTGAACTGGCTGCGTGCCGGCGTGCTGGGTGCGAACGATGGCATCGTGTCGGTCGCTGCGCTGGTCGTAGGTGTCGCCGGCGCGACCACCGACACCGGCGCGCTGTTCACCGCCGGCATCGCCGGACTCGTCGGCGGCGCGATCTCGATGGCGCTGGGCGAATACGTGTCGGTGAGCAGCCAGCGCGACTCGGAGCGGGCGCTCATCGCCAAGGAGCGCGGCGAGCTGCGTGACATGCCCCAGCAGGAGCTCGAGGAGCTCACGCAGCTGTATCGCGAACGCGGCCTCTCCGAGGCGACGGCACGCGTGGTCGCGGAGGAGCTCACCGCACACGACGCGCTGTCGGCCCATCTCGAGGTAGAACTGCACATCGACCAGGACGACCTGGTAAATCCGTGGCATGCGGCGCTCTCGTCGGCGATCGCGTTCACCCTCGGTGCGCTGCTGCCGCTGCTGGCGATCCTGCTGCCGCCACCCGAGTGGCGGGTGCCCGTCACCTTCGTCGCCGTGCTGCTCGCCCTCGCGGCGACGGGGACGGTTTCCGCGACCCTCGGCGGTGCGCCGCGCCTGCGTGCGGCGACGCGTCTGGTGGTCGGCGGCGCGCTCGCACTCGTCGTCACCTGGCTCATCGGCACGCTGCTCGGCACGACGGTCGTCTGACCCGCAAACACGGAGCGCCGGCATCCGTGGATCGAATCCGTGGATGCCGGCGCGCGGCGTGTGGGCGTCAGTTCGAGGTGAAGCCGACGAGCAGGCCGCCGGTGACCTTGACGGCGAGGTTGTAGATGCCCGCGATCACGGCGCCGAGCACCGTGAACACGACGAGGTTCAGGATGGCGACGACGGCCGAGAACGCCAGCACCTGCGGGAAGCTCACGAAGTCCGACAGCAGGATGCTGCCGTCCGAGAAGCTGGAGAAGAACTCGTCGGCCTTGTCGATCAGGCCGGTGGTCTGCACCACCAGGTAGACCATCACGAAGGCGACGACGGTGACCACCGCGATCGCGATCGCGGCGAGGAAGGACAGCTTCACCGCGGACCAGAAGTCCACATACACCAGGCGCAGGCGCACCTGCTTGGCGCTGGTCTTGTGACTCGATTTCTTGGCGAGCTTGTCGGCTACCGTGCTCATGCGTCAGTGCTCTCTTCGGGGGTCTCGGGGGAGGCATCCGACCCGTCGGTGTCTTCTGATGACGGGGTCTCAGGTGACGGTGCCTGTGCGGCTCCGTCGGCGGTTTCCTCGGGTTCTTCGGCAAGGCCGCGTTCACCGTTGCGAGCGATTGCGAGGATGCGGTCGTCATCGCCGGAGCGGGCGAACACGACACCCATCGTGTCTCGACCCTTGGCGGGGACCTCGGCCACGGCAGAGCGTACCACCTTGCCGCTGGCAAGAACCACCAAGACCTCGTCGTCCTCGGAGACGATCAGACCACCCGCGAGATCGCCCCGATCCTCGCTCAGTTTGGCCACCTTGATGCCCAGTCCGCCGCGGTTCTGCACGCGGTACTGGTCGACGGCGGTGCGCTTTGCGTAGCCGCCTTCGGTGACCACGAACACATATCCGTCGTCGGTGGCGACGGATGCCGAGAGCAGGCTGTCGCCGGCGCGGAAGTCCATGCCCTTCACGCCCGATGTCGAGCGGCCCATCGGACGCAGCGCCGAGTCGGTGGCCGAGAACCGCAGCGACATGCCGTGCCGGCTGATGAGCAGGATGTCGTCGCCCTCGTCGACGAGCAGCGCGCTGACGACCTCGTCGTCGGGACCTGCTTCGTCGTCGTCACCTTCGTCGGGGACCTGACCGCGCAGCTTGATGGCGATGATGCCGCCCTGGCGGTTGGTGTCGTACTCGGTGAGGCGGGTCTTCTTGACGAGGCCGTTGCGCGTCGCCAGCACGAGGTAGGTCGCGACGGAGTAGTCGCGGATGTCGAGGATCTGCGCGATCTCCTCGTCGGGCTGGAGCGCGAGGAGGTTGGCGACGTGCTGGCCCTTGGCGTCGCGGCCGGCCTCCGGCACCTCGTACGCCTTCGAGCGGTACACGCGGCCCTTGTTCGTGAAGAACAGGAGCCAGTGATGGGTCGTCGTGACGAAGAAGTGCTCGACCACGTCGTCGGCGCGCAGCTGCGCGCCCTTGACGCCCTTGCCGCCGCGGTGCTGCTGGCGGTAGTTGTCGCTCCGGGTGCGCTTGATGTACCCGTCGCGCGTGACGGAGATCACCATCTCCTCTTCGGGGATGAGGTCTTCCATCGACATGTCGCCGTCGAACCCGTGCAGGATGTGCGTGCGGCGCTCGTCGCCGAACTTGTCGACGATCGCCGTCAGCTCCTCGCGCACGATGTCGCGCTGGCGCTGCGGGGTGGCGAGGATGTCCTGGTAATCGGCGATCTGGCGCTCGAGCTCGGCGGCCTCGTCGATGATCTTCTGGCGCTCGAGGGCGGCCAGACGGCGCAGCTGCATCTGCAGGATCGCGTCGGCCTGCACCTCGTCGATGTCGAGCAGCCTCTGCAGGCCGTCGTTCGCCTCCTGCACGGTGGGCGACCGGCGGATGAGCGCGATGACCTCGTCGAGCGCGTCGAGCGCCTTGAGGTAGCCGCGCAGGATGTGCATCCGCTCCTCGGCCTTGCGCAGCCGGTAGGTGGTGCGCCGCACGATGACGTCGATCTGGTGGTCCACCCACAGCGCGATGAAGCCGTCGAGCGCGAGCGTGCGCGGCACGTTGTCGACGATCGCGAGCATGTTCGCGCCGAAGTTCTCCTGCAGCTGCGTGTGCTTGTACAGGTTGTTCAGCACGACCTTGGCGACGGCATCCCGCTTGAGGACCACGACGAGACGCTGTCCGGTGCGATCGGAGGTCTCGTCACGGATGTCGGCGATGCCGGTGATCTTGCCGTCGCGGGCGAGATCGCCGATCTTGACCGCGAGGTTGTCGGGGTTGACCTGGTACGGCAGCTCGGTGATGACGAGGCAGGTGCGACCCTGGATCTCCTCGATCGCGACGACGGCGCGCATCGTGATCGACCCGCGGCCGGTGCGGTACGCCTCGCGGATGCCCTTGGTGCCGAGGATCTGCGCGCCGGTCGGGAAGTCCGGGCCGGGGATGCGCTCCATGAGCGCCTCGAGCAGCTCCTCGCGAGACGCGTCGGGGTGTTCGAGGGCCCACAGTGCACCCGCGGCGACCTCGCGCAGGTTGTGCGGCGGGATGTTGGTCGCCATGCCGACGGCGATGCCGACGGAGCCGTTGACCAGCAGGTTCGGGAAGCGCGCCGGCAGGACCGACGGCTCCTGCGTCTGCCCGTCGTAGTTGTCCTGGAAGTCGACGGTCTCTTCCTCGATGTCGCGCACCATCTCGAGCGCGAGCTGAGCCATCTTCGTCTCGGTGTACCGCGGGGCGGCGGCGCCCATGTTGCCGGGCGAGCCGAAGTTGCCCTGACCTTGCGCCAGCGGGTACCGCAGCGACCACGGCTGCACGAGACGGACGAGGGCGTCGTAGATCGCCGTGTCGCCGTGCGGGTGGTACTGGCCCATGACCTCGCCGACGACGCGGGCGCACTTCGAGAACGACTTGTCGGGGCGGAACCCGCCGTCATACATCCCGTAGATCACGCGGCGGTGCACCGGCTTCAGGCCGTCGCGCACGTCGGGGAGCGCGCGACCGATGATGACGGCCATCGCGTAGTCGAGATAGCTGCGCTGCATCTCGAGCTGCAGATCGACCTGGTCGATTCGGCCGTGATCGTGCTCAGGCTCGGGGCGTTCGTCTTCAGCCATGGGCTTCTTTCGTGTCTGTGCGTTTCGTCTCGCTGTGCTCGCTCAACGACTGGGCCAGTGCCCGGTCAGATGTCGAGGAAGCGGACGTCCTTGGCGTTGCGCTGGATGAACGTGCGGCGGGACTCGACGTCCTCGCCCATCAGGACGGAGAAGATCTCGTCCGCGGCGGCCGCGTCGTCGATGGTGACCTGGCGCAGCGTCCGGGTCGTGTGGTCCATCGTGGTCTCCCACAGTTCCTTGGCGTTCATCTCGCCGAGGCCCTTGTACCGCTGGATGCCGGAGTCCTTGGGGATCCGCTTGCCGTTGGCGAGCCCGTCCTCGAGCAGCGCGTCGCGCTCCTTGTCGGAGTACACGTACTCGTGCGCCGAGTTCGTCCACTTCAGCCGGTACAGCGGGGGCATCGCGAGGTAGACGAAGCCCGCCTCGATGAGCCCGCGCATGTAGCGGAAGAGCAACGTGAGCAGCAGCGTGGTGATGTGCTGACCGTCGACATCGGCATCCGCCATCAGCACGATCTTGTGATAGCGCGCCTTGTCGATGTCGAAGTCCTCGCCGATGCCCGTGCCGAAGGCCTGGATCATCGCCTGGACCTCTTTATTGGCCAGTGCCTTGTCGAGGCGGGCGCGCTCGACGTTGAGGATCTTGCCGCGCAGGGCCAGGATCGCCTGGGTGTGCGGGTCGCGCCCCGAGACCGCCGAGCCGCCGGCCGAGTCGCCCTCGACGAGGAAGATCTCGCTGATCGAGGGGTCCTTGCTCGTGCAGTCCTTGAGCTTGTCGGGCATCGCCGCCGACTCGAAGACGCTCTTGCGACGTGCGGTCTCGCGCGCCTTGCGGGCGGCCATGCGCGCGGTGGCCGCATCGATCGCCTTGGTGATGACGCGCTTGGCCTGCACCGGGTTGCGCTCGAGCCAGTCGCCCAGCTGATCGCCGACGACCTTCTGCACGAATGATTTCGCCTCGGTGTTGCCCAGCTTCGTCTTGGTCTGACCCTCGAACTGCGGCTCCGAGAGCTTCACCGAGATGACGGCGGTCAGACCCTCGCGGATGTCGTCGCCGGTGAGGTTGTCGTCCTTCTCCTTGAGCAGGTTCTTGTCGCGTGCGTACTTGTTCACCAGGGTGGTCAGCGCCGCGCGGAAGCCTTCCTCGTGCGTGCCGCCCTCATGCGTGTTGATGGTGTTCGCGAAGGTGAAGACGTTCTCGGTGTAGCTCGTGGTCCACTGCATGGCGAGCTCGAGCGAGATGTGGCGCGTGGTGTCTTCCGACTCGATCTCGATGATCTCGTCGTTGACGACATCGGCGTGACGCACCTTGTTGAGGTACTCGACGTAGTCCACGAGGCCGCGCTCGTAGTAGAAGTCGTCGAAAGGCTGGCGCTCCTCCGACCCGCCGCCCTCGGCGTCGGTGACGTATGCCGACGCGGGGCGCTCGTCGGCCAGCGTGATGCGGAGGCCCTTGTTGAGGAACGCCGTCTGCTGGAAGCGCGTGCGCAGCGTGTCGTAGTCGTAGTGGACCGACTCGAAGATGGTGTCGTCGGGCCAGAACTCGATGGTCGTGCCGGTCTCTTCGGTCGGCTCGACCTTGGCGAGCGGCGCCTGGGGCTGACCGCCGTCGCGGTACGACTGGCGCCAGACATAGCCCTCGCGCTTGACCTCGACCTCGAGGCGCGTCGACAGCGCGTTGACGACCGACGAGCCGACACCGTGCAGACCGCCCGAGACGGCGTACCCGCCGCCGCCGAACTTGCCGCCGGCGTGCAGCACGGTGAGCACCACCTCGACGGTCGACCTGCCCTCGCTGCGGTGGATGCCGACCGGGATGCCGCGGCCGTTGTCGACGCAGCGGATGCCGCCATCGGGCAGGATCGTGACGTTGATGGTGTCGCAGTACCCGGCAAGGGCCTCATCCACGGAGTTGTCGACGATCTCGTAGACCAGATGGTGCAGGCCGCGCTCACCGGTCGAGCCGATGTACATGCCCGGGCGCTTTCGCACCGCTTCGAGACCTTCCAGGACCTGGATGTCGTCTGCCCCGTACGCGTTGGGAGCCTTGTCGGGCGTTTCGGGTTCCTCGGAAACGTTATCGGGGTTATCAGACGTCATCTTCGCGAGGGCTCCAAATCCTTCGATGGGGGCCCTGACAGTCTATCGGGTAACGGCCCGATCACAGCGCTCTACGCCCCTGTAAGGGGATGAAAGATGCTCGGATGACTCCGAACGTGGCTTATCCGTAGGTATCGCGCGGACCGCGGCCTGGAATCGTTCTGGGACCCCATTTCCAGGAGGGGACGTCGGGCCCGATGAAGCGGACCGAGTCCACCTTCGCCTCGGGGAAGCGGCGGACGATCTCTGAGAGGATGTGCGCGCGCATCAGCTGAAGCTGTTTCGCCCACGCCGTGGAATCGGCCTGCACCGTCAGCGACCCCTCCGAGAACGCCACCGGACGGGTGTGCCGCGCGGTGTCCTCGCCGGCGACCTCCGCCCACGCGAGGACGACGTCTTCGCGGGCGAGCTGGCCGTTCCACCCGGCTTCGCGGGTGAGGTCCGCGATGACGTCCCCCACTCCGCGGGGATCGCGACCGGGCGCGAACGGGATGTTCTCGTCGTCCACCGTGCGGCGGCGGCGCTTGCGGAACGAGCGCGCCGAGGGTTCGAGCCCGCGCAGCCGCAGGTACGTCGCGATCGTCTCGGGCACATCCGTGCGGTCGGGCACCCCCGGCGCGGCGGGTGCCGCCGCGGCATCCGCCGACTTTCCGGGCTCGGCGCCCCGTCCGGTCGAAGGATCAGGCATCCGTCGCCTCCGCATCCGCGGGGTCGAGGATGCGCCCGGCCTCCACCCGCACCATGCGGGCCCGGAGCCCCTCCGGCACGTCGCCCTCCACCGCCGCGGTCACGACCACCTGCTCGTAGTCGGCGGCGAGATGGGCGAGACGGGACCGGCGGTCGGTGTCGAGCTCGGCGAACACATCGTCCAGGATCAGCACGGGGTCGCCGAGGCGCGAGTCCGCACGCAGCAGCTCGGCCGACGCGAGTCGCAGCGAGAGCGCGACGGACCAGGATTCGCCGTGGGAGGCATAGCCCTTGACCGGAAGGCCGCGGATGCGCAGCAGCAGGTCATCGCGGTGCGGACCCACGAGCGTCAGTCCGCGTTCCAGCTCCGACGTGCGCTTCGCCGCCAGCGCCTGGCGGAAGAGATCCGCGATGCGTTCGGCGGATGAGTCCGCGGGATCGCCGGACGCCTCGGCCGCCGTCGTAGCCGACGCCGCGCCGCCGTCGCCGTCCTCGTCGCTCACCGCGCCGGCGACCGAGAGCGCCCACTCGATCTGCGGGTCGTGGTCGGCGCCGGCGATCGCGGTGTACGCGGCGGCGAGGGGAGTCGCAAGATCGGTCGCGAGCGCGAGTCGCGCCGCGATGAGCTGGGTGCCGAGCGAGACGAGCTTGTCGTCCCAGACGTCGAGCGTCGACAGCGCGTCCCCCCGGATGCCCCGGGCCTTCGCCGACTTCAGCAGCGCGGTGCGCTGCTTGAGCACACGGTCGTAGTCGGCGAGCACTCCGGCCATGCGCGGGGCGCGCTGCACCAGCAGCTGATCGGCGAAACGCCGGCGCGCGGACGGATCGCCGCGGACGATCTGCAGATCCTCCGGCGCGAACAGCACCACCTGCGCATACCGGGGAAGCTCGGTGGGCTTCACCGCGCTGCCGTTGACGCGCGCCTTGTTGGAGCCCTGCCGGTTGACCTGGGCCTCGAGCTGCACCCGGCGGTCGCCGTGCGCCAGCCGGGCACGGATGATCGCGGCATCCGCTCCGTCGCGCACCATCGGCGCGTCGTTCGAGACGCGATGCGATCCCAGCGTCGCGAAGAACGCGATCGCTTCTGCGAGGTTCGTCTTGCCCTGACCGTTGCGGCCGACGAAGACGTTCGGCCCGGGCCCGAGCTCGACGTCGACGGCCGCATAGTTGCGGAAGTCGACCAGACTCAGGTGCTCCACGATCACCGGACAAGCCTAGTGATCGGCGCCGACGCCGGGATGCTGGTCAGCGAAGGAGCAGGTTGGGCTGCAGCAGGTAGCGGAACGAGTCCGAGCCGGCGCGATCGACCGACGTCTGCGGCGTGATCAGCACCGGGCTGAGCTTGTTCGCGTTCTCGCTCGACGTGAACGTGATGCGCACGAACTCGCTCTTGACCGCGCCGAGCGACTCGAGCAGGTACTGCGGGTTGAGGCCGAGCGTCACCTCGTCGCCGCCGAGGAGCGTCGCGTCGACCGACTCGGTCGCGCGCGCCTGCTCGGTGCCAGAGGCGTCCATCGAGACGCTGTCGGCGGTGAACGTGAACCGCAGCGGCGCGGAACGGTCGAGCACCAGCGACACACGGCGCACTGCCTCGGCGAGCTCCGCCGTGTTGACCACCGCGTGGTGCTCGGTCTGCTCGGGGAAGAGGCGCCGCACGGGCGGGAAATTGCCCTTGATGAGCAGCGACGTCACGGTCTTGTTGCCCGCGGTGAACGCGATGATCTCGCGATCGCCCGAGCCCGAGAAGGCGATCGAGATGTCGCCGCCGTGCGCGAACGTCTTGCCGACCTCGGTCAGCGTCCGCGCCGGAACGAGCGCGGTCGTCGACTCGTCGGTCGCGGTGCCTCCGCCGTCCCACGGGATCTCGCGGAGGGCGACACGGTAGCGGTCGGTTGCGACCAGGCTGAGGCTGGTGCCCGAGACCTCGAGCTGCACACCTGTGAGCACGGGGGTCACGTCGTCGCGCGACGCGGCGAACGCCACCTGCGCGATCGCGGTTGCGAAGTCCTCGGAGGGAACGAGGCCGGAGTCGCCGGTGACCTCGGGGATCGCCGGGTACTCCTGCACCGGCATCGACGCGAGGGTGAACCGTGCGGATCCGCACGTCAGCAGGATGCCGCCGTCGTCGTCGACCTCGATCTGGATGGGAGCGTTCGGCAGGCGGCTGGCGATGTCGGAGAGCAGGCGGCCGTGGACGAGGATCGTGCCCGGGTCGTCGACGGTCGCGTCGATGGTGGTGCGGGCCGATGCCTCGTAGTCGAACGCGGCGAGCGAGAGGCCCTCGGCGGATGCCTCGATCAGCACGCCCGCGAGGATCGGCTGCGGGTTGCGCTGCGGCAGAAGCTTGACGACGAACGATACGGCTTCGCTGAACACATCGCGATTGACGTGGAACTTCACGAACGCTCCCTCTGCAGCGGGCCCTTCGACTGCGGGCTCGGGGTTCTCATGCTAGTGCCAGGCTCCGAGATTGCCAGTCCGGCTCCGCCCGGCGAGGAGCTCTCCACCGCAAAGGTGATCGGACGGGTTCATCAAAGAGATTTCTTGTCATGGTGTTAACGACTGTGGAAACTGTGGACAACTCGCTCGACGCCAGTCGGGACAGGGAAACCACAAGAGTGTGAGTTGTGGAACGGCTGCGGAGGGACGTCGGGAAGTCGGATGCCGCGGCCTCCGACATCCGCAATCCATCCACAGGCTTCCCCCGCTCGCTCACAGGGGTTTCCGCAGGCTTGGAGAGTTATCCACAGGTTTTCCACACTGTGCAGAACCGGAATGATGGACCTGCTCGCGGCACCTGTCAAGAACTTCTTCGGGCATATGCAGAGATGGGTCCGCGCGTCGTAACGCACGGACCCATCGACGGGGTGTAAAGGGATCGTCAGCGACCGTTGCGGCCGAGCTGAGCGGTGATCTCCGTCACCTGGTTGTAGATCGAACGGCGCTCCTTCATCAGCTCGCTGATCTTCTTGTAGGCGTACATCACGGTGGTGTGGTCGCGGTTGCCGAACAGCTGCCCGATCTTGGGCAGTGACAGGCTCGTGCGCTCGCGACACAGGTACATGGCGATCTGGCGTGCCGTGGCGACGGACTGGGAGCGGCTGGAGCCGTACAGGTCGTCAACGGTCAGCTTGAAGTAGGCCGCGGTGGCCGTGATGATGTCGGTCGGCGAGATGACGTTGGCGTCGTCCTGATCCACGATGTCGCGCAGCACGGTCTGCGCGAGCGACATGTCGAGCGTCGAGCGGTTGAGGCTCGCGAACGCCGAGACGCGGATGAGGGCGCCCTCGAGCTCGCGGATGTTCGACGACACGACCGTGGCGATGTACTCCATCACCTCGTCGGGGATGTGGAGGCGCTCGGACTGCGCCTTCTTGCGCAGGATCGCGATGCGCGTCTCGAGGTCGGGCGCCTGCACATCGGTGATGAGACCCCACTCGAACCGGCTGCGCATCCGGTCCTCGAAGCCCGTCAGGTGCTTCGGCGGCACGTCGCTCGTGATCACGACCTGCTTGTCGTGGTCGTGCAGCTGGTTGAACGTGTGGAAGAACGCCTCCTGCGTCTCGGCACGTCCCTGCAGGAACTGGATGTCGTCGATGAGGAGGATGTCGACGTCCCGATACCGCGCCTGGAATGCCGAGCCGCGGTTGTTGGCGATCGAGTTGATGAAGTCGTTCGTGAATTCCTCGCTCGACACGTACCGCACGCGGATGCCGGCGTACAGGCTGAGCGCGTAATCGCCGATGGCGTGGAGCAGGTGGGTCTTGCCCAGCCCGGAGTCGCCGTAGATGAACAGCGGGTTGTACGCCTTCGCCGGCGCCTCGGCGACCGCGACGGCCGCCGCGTGCGCGAAGCGGTTGGACTGGCCGATGACGAAGTTGTCGAACGTGTACTTCGGGTTGAGTCGTGTATCGCTGCGCGAGACGGATGCCGTCTCCGCCGGCTCGTCCAGATGCGGGCGCCCGATGGACGGCGCCGACGGGATGACCTGGGCGGTCGACTGGATCGGGATCGGCGCGGTGAGGTGCGCGTCCGCCAGGTCCGGATTGACGACGACGCGGAACGTGGACGCCGGGTTCTGCCCGTCCTGCACGACCCGTGTGAGGGCTTCGAGGATCGGGGCGCGCATGCGCTTGGTGAACTGGGCGGCGGTCAGATCGTTGGGAACGTCGAGGTACAGCGTTCCGCCCATGACACCCTGCGGCACGGCCAGGCTGATGAAGCCGTGGAGCTGCGGGGTGATGCGATCGTCGCGCACGAGTTCGTCCAGTACGGCCGTCCAGACCGGAACGTCTGGAACTTCGTGCGGTGTCATGGCCCCCCCGGGTTGTCGATGTTTCCACCGGAAGCCGCGGAAACGTCGGTCCAGGCCTGTGGATAACTGCCGGAGCCACGCTAGTCAGCGGGCGTCGCGTGAGCAAACTCCACTGTAGATCCGCCCTGCGTGTCGGTGCCAGGGTCGAATGCGTCGGCGGTGCATAATGACACGTTCTGCGCTCGGTTTGAGTTCTCAGGCGACACGACGTAGCCTTAATCGGTTGACTTATGCCTTCGTGGCAGTCGCCCCTGTACACACGTCCCCGGTCTCGAGCGTCCCGGTGACATCTGATCGGAAGTAGTTCCCATGAGCAAGCGCACCTTCCAGCCCAACAACCGCCGCCGCGCCAAGAAGCACGGCTTCCGCGCCCGCATGCGCACGCGCGCCGGCCGCGGCATCCTCTCGGCTCGTCGCGCCAAGGGGCGCACCGAGCTCTCGGCCTGAGCCGAGCGGTGCTCGGGAGGCGGAACCGACTCACCCGCGGAGCGGAGTACAAGGCCGTCGTCCGTCGGGGCCGTCGGTGTGCCGGAGCGCACACCGTGACATACGTGAACCGCGCCGTGACCGATGGTCCGGCGCGGTTCGGTTTCATCGTCAGCCGCCAGGTCGGCGGCGCCGTCGTGCGCAACACCGTCCGCCGTCGGCTCAAGGCCCTCTGCTTCGAGTCGCTCGACTCTGTCGCCCCCGGCGATGACATCGTGATCCGGGCACTGCCGAGTGCGGCATCCGCGTCGTTCGCCGATCTGCGCAGCGACGTCGAGAAGTGCCTGACGCGGAGGACCCGATGAGCGTCCTGCCCGGCTACGCCCTCGGCGAGGCCGAGTTCTCGGCATCCGATTCCCTCCGGAGCGTCCCGCTGCTCCCCCGCAACGCCGTTCTCGCCTTGCTGCACGGATACCGTGCCACCATCTCCCACACCTACGGCGATGTCTGCAAGTACTACCCCTCGTGCTCGGCGTACGCCGTCGGCGCGGTACAGCAGCACGGAGCCGTGAAGGGCGCAGCGCTCACCGCAGCGCGCCTCGCCCGCTGCCACCCGTGGGCCGTCGGCGGCGTCGATGACGTGCCGCCCCACAAGAACTTCCGGCACGAGCTGACCCGTCACGGGTACGTCGTGCCTGCCCCCACCGGAAAGGACTGATCCTCCAGATGGATCTCTTGACAGCCCTGGCCTCGACGCCTTCGCCACCACCCGCAGCGCCGAACGGAGGATTCGATCTCTTCGGGATCATCCTGTGGCCGCTCAAGTGGGCCGTCGAGGCCGTGCTCGTCTTCTGGCACTGGTTCTTCACGGCCATCGGCCTTCCGGCCGCCGACGGCATCACCTGGGTGCTGTCGATCGTGGGCCTCGTCATCGTGGTTCGATCGGCGCTCATCCCGCTCTTCGTGCGCCAGATCAAGAGCCAGCGCAAGATGATGGAAATCGCCCCTGAACTGCGGAAAGTTCAGGAGAAGTACAAGGGCAAGAAGGACCAGCTCTCGCGCGAGGCCATGAGCCGCGAGACGATGGCCCTGTACAAGAAGCACGGCACGACCCCGGTGTCGAGCTGTCTGCCGCTCCTCGTGCAGATGCCCGTCTTCTTCGCGCTGTACAGCGTGCTGAGCGATGTCACGAAGCACTACGCGGCCGGCACCGGCGGCGTCGGGCTGCTCAATGCGGAACTCACGGCGGAGTTCTACAACGCGAAGCTGTTCGGCGTCGCGTCGCTGCACGAGACCCTGATCCAGGCGTTCCAGACCGGGAACACCCCGGCGATCATCATCCTGATCACCCTCGTCGTGCTCATGATCGCGTCGCAGTTCTTCACGCAGCTGCAGATCATCTCGAAGAACCTCTCCCCCGAGGCCAAGACCGGCCAGGCCTACCAGATGCAGCGCATCATGCTCTACATCCTTCCGCTGGGCTTCATCTTCTCGGGTGTCTTCTTCCCCCTCGGCGTCGTCATCTACTGGTTCGTCTCGAACCTCTGGACGATGGGCCAGCAGTTCCTCGTCATCCGCGAGATGCCGACCCCGGGCTCGGACGCGGCGAAGGCGCGCGAGGAGCGTCTGGCGCGCAAGGGCAAGGCGCTCGATGCATCCGGCAAGGTCGTGCCGATGGAGAAGTACGTCGCCGAGCAGCAGCGCCTGTACGAAGAGGCTGAGCGGGCGAAGGCCGCAACGCCGAAGCGCCAGCAGCCCGTCAGCAAGCAGCGCGCCAAGAAGCAGGGGCAGAAGCCCGGCCAGAAGCCCGGCGCGCGGCCTGCCGCGGAGACAGACTCCAGTGGTTCCGCCGGCTCCGGCTCCGGTTCCTGACCCGACGTCACACACGAGGATCACGCAATGACCACGTCCCCTGAGTACGCTTCCGTCGACACGCGCGAGGAGCGGGTTCCCGCCACCGTCGCACAGCTCGAAGAGGAAGGCGACGTCGCCGCCGACTTCATCGAAGGCCTGCTCGACATCGCCGACATCGACGGCGACCTCGACCTCGACGTCCGCGCCGGCCGCGCCTACGTGTCGGTGGAAGCGCCGGCAGGCGGGTCCGTCGCGCTGATCGCGGCACCCGACACGGTGCAGGCGCTGCAGGAGCTGACCCGGATCGCGGTGCAGAACCGCACTGGCCGCTTCTCCCGCCTGATCCTCGATGTCGGCGGTTCGCGCGACGCGCGCCGCGACGAGTTGACCGCACTCGTCGACCGCGCGATCGCCCGCCTGGACGACGGCGCCTCGCAGGCTTCGCTCCCCGCGATGTCCAGCTACGAGCGCAAAGTCGTGCACGACATCGTCGCTGAGCGCGGCTTCGTGTCGGAGTCGTATGGCGACGGCGCCGACCGTCACACCGTCATCCGTCGCGGCTGAGTCCCGCGTTCCACGTGAAACATCTGTTGAATCGGGCGGTCCGTCGATGATCGAGATCGAGCAGGAACCCGCGGCTGCCGCCGAGATCTTCGGCGACCGCATCGAGGTCGCCCGGCGCTTCGCCGAGGCGCTCGGCGCCCATGGCGAGGAGCGAGGGCTGATCGGTCCCCTCGAGCCGCCGCGGCTCTGGTCGCGGCACATCCTCAACAGCGCCGTGATCGCGCCGCTGTTCTCCGGTCGCGTCGGAGACGTGGGTTCCGGCGCCGGTCTTCCGGGCCTGGTGCTCGCGATCGCCCGGCCCGACGTGGAGTGGATCCTCATCGAGCCGATGGAGCGTCGCGTCGCGTGGCTGTCGGAGCAGGTCGAGGCGCTCGAACTCGACAACGTCGAGGTGCTTCGCGCGCGAGCTGAGGACTGGAAGCGCGGACCCGTTCTGGATGCGGTGACCGCGCGTGCTGTGAGTGCGCTGCGCACCCTGGTGCCGATCACCGCTCCCCTGGTGCGCGACGGCGGAGAGCTCATCCTTCTCAAGGGAACGAGCGCCACGAACGAGATCGAAGCTGCTGCGAAGCAGCTCCGCAGCTTCAAGGTGACGAACGCCCGCGTCGAGATCGTGGGCGAGGACCTCCTCCCTGAGCCGTCCCGCGTGATCCGAGCCACCGTCCGCTGATCCTCGGGTCCTCGCCGGTCGAGTAGCGGGCACGCGATTGTCGCCGCGTTCGGTGGGCTGGAGTCCCGCGCGCCCTCATCGGCTTCGTGGCACGCTCTTCCCGGCGGTCGCGGGGCGAAAGCGTCGCTGCTCACGGATGGCTGAAGTGGCGTGGCCGGTCCGGTTACCCCGCCGCTCCCCCGACGCGTGCCTGCCTCCATTCGGCGTCATCGGCGACGACCGCAGTATCTCTACGACAACGAAGAGACACCGCGCCGGTAGACCGCGTTTCACGTGAAACACCCGTCACGGAGCGGTCGGGCGGTGCGACCACTCGACGTCATGACGGCCAGATCCACGGCTCAACGCCCTGTCGAGTAGAGGCGCGCCGGGTTCTTGACTCAGCCATAGCGTCGTAGGTCCGATGGCGCACCGGGCTCGCGGGTCTGGGAGGCCTCGCGGGTCAGAACGGTGGAAGGGTGGTGTTGCGCTTCTCGGGAGTACACGCGATTTGTGGAGCATTCGCGGCGGAGCACAGTGTCACGACAGGTTGCACACCCGGCTATCCCACGGGTGCCGGGGCACGGGCCAGCGCGCGGTCCGGTCCGCTGTTTCCCGGTGTGCTGCGTTGTTTCATATGAAACATCCCGCGCGCCAGCCGGCGCTGACATGCGGGTGAGGTCAGCGGCGTTCTCGGTCGTGACTCGGGAGGACCGTGCTTAGTTGCCTGCCGTTTCAGTGCGTGGGCCGGGCTTCGGATACCGCATCGGCGGCCCGTGCTCCGGGGCAAGCGAGGAAGTCGAGGATCCGTGGTGCTCTAGGTGTTTCACGTGAAACGTCCTTCGCAACCAAAGCGCGCTGTCTCGCGGATAACGTCCGCTGGCTGGGGCAAGCCACCATTTGGATGCGGCGAGTCGGTTGCCTAGGCCGGTGTGCACGATCCGCTCGGCGGATTCAAGTCGCACTGGAAGTCTTCACTCGAAGTAGCCTTCTCTCGCAACTGAGCCGACTTTCGGTCATATCCGCGGTCATGGTCCGTCGCTCCAGGCCGTCCCGTGCGAAGTTGCCGCCTGTTGCACTGCGTTGAACGCACGATTCGGATGCGGCGCGGACCGCCTTCGCCGGCGCGAGCGATCCGGTCGAAGGGTCCATTGTGCTGAGTTGTTTCACGTGAAACATCCCTCGCACCGATTCATTCCTAGCCGCACGTGATGTGCACGGTGTGTCTCGCTGGGACTCTCCGGGGCGGTGCGAAGCTGCCGCCGGGTACGTGCGTGGGGGTCAGAATTCGGATGCGTGACCGGTTTGCCGTGTGCTGGTGCAAGTGTCCGGGCGACGACTTGATGGCGCGGGGTTGTTTCAGGTGAAACCTCCCTCGCGACGGGATGTCCTTATCGGCACGTGATGTCCAGGGTCTTGCTCGCTTCTGACTCTCAGGGACGGCGCGAAGCGGCCGCTGGTTGTGCTTCGTGGCCCTGAAAAATGCGGATGCGGGCGGTGTGTGCCGTGCACCGGTGGAAGTGATCGAGTCGACGAGGTCATGGCGCTTGGCTGTCGGACGTCAAACAACACTCGCGCCGAAGTGTTCTGAGGGGCACGTGATGTCCAGGGTCTTGCTCGCTGAGGACTGTGAGGGACTGTGCGGAGCTGCCTCCGGTTGCGTGCGTGGGGGCCAAGACTCGAAGCTCGCTCGGTCGGGCATTCTCCGTGCGAGGGGTCCGGTCGGCCGTTCCATGGCGGACTCGGTCGTTTCACGTGAAACATCCGGCGCAATAGGTCGCGCTGACGGACGGTGACTTCTGCGATCCTGGTCGGCGGCGACTGTGGGCGAGCGTGCGAAGCGCCGGCCGATTGTGCTGCGCGGGGTCCGCGGTTCGGACGCGTGGCGCAACACAAACCGTTGGCCTGCCGAGCGCGCCGGCTGTTGGCGGGCGGCGTTCGTGGGGGACCCCGCTGGACGAACCAAGCGGTCCGGTGCAGGCTCGGTTTGCGGGCGCGGCACCACAGCTTCACGTGCTGATCCCGTTCCCAGCCACCCGAGGCGCCGACGCTGCGACGGGGCGTCAGGTGGGGCCTCCGTCTGTGTGACCTGTATCCCACTACGATTCGGCGGACAGTGAGGCGCGGCGACGACCCGGGTTCGAAGCATACGTGTTCCGCTGCACGACACTCGTTCAGCGTGGATTCGATTGCTTGGAGGTCGGGTGCTCGCCATGACTGCCCAGGAATCGCAGTGCAAACCCAGGGCGGCGTTCGCCCGTCGGCGCGGAGCCCCGTGTCCCGCAGGGGTGGCGCGGAGGCCGCAGCTCGGATGACTGTCGTCAAGACGGGACTCGCTGCCAGCGCTGGCTATTGGTCCCCGGTGGAATGGTGGCGGGGAGCGGCGCACACCCGGAGTGACCTGGTGGAAGCGTGTGGTCACAGCGGAAACGGCTCGGACCGTCCCGTGGAAATGTCTCTCGCCCATCCCCGAGATTTGCCGCTGGGGCGGCGGCCGTGGGCGCGGTCCGTTCCACCCCTGAATGTCGACGGGAATCGGTGCTGGTCGCCCGCCGACGTCTGCGGACGCTCGAGGGGATCACAAGAAGCGCGGGGCCGCCGGTGGATTCTGTCGGCGATCTGCAGTTCGGTTGTGTTCTTCGGGATGCTCCCCTGCTGTTCCGGCGCGACCTCGGCTGCTTACCGGCGACAGATAGTCGGGTGGGATGTTTCACGTGAAACGCCGCCCCTCCCCTACTTGACGCTGGTCGCTCTGTGCCGCCGCGGCCGATCATGCCCCGGACGCGGCGATTCCTCAGCACGTTCTCCGTCGGCGACCGCGACCCCTCGAATACGTCGAGTGGACCATCGATGCCGCACATGGAGGTACCGCGAGTTTGGTTAGTGGTCGAGGGCGGGAATGGCGTATGTCGCGGTGCCACAGATCGTTACTGCTTGCGGCGCGAGTCCTTCTCGGATGTTTCACGTGAAACATGCGGCGGACGTCCTCATCTGACAACAGATGGCGGCTTCGCTGCGCTCGGTATCGCTCGCGCCACGGAGGTGCACACTTCGTGACGCGCGGCGGCGGACGAAGTACTTCGCGTGAATCGGCAGCTCTGCCCTTGCGGCGCTGGTTGGCCTGGTCGCGCGGCCGTTGGCGAGACCCCTGCAGGAGCGCCTTGCTGCTAAAGGGGGATGTCGATCATGGACCGCTGTGAACGGGGACTTCTTGGCTCTGTGAGCATTGATGGGTGCCGCAGGGTCCATCGTGTGCTGTACGGCACCACCGCGCGCACAGGTGCGGCCGTACGCGGCCGCAACTGTCGTTCGCAGCGTAGATACAGCTGTCGCCCGTTCGTGAATGCATGGTGGCTGGCCATCCTGCCCTCTTTCAACTCGGCTGACCGCGGGGTGGCGGGTTGCGGGGCGCGGTGGCGGCCGGATGTTTCACGTGAAACGCGCCCATGCCGATGAGTTCGTGCTGACGCACGGGCCGTGGCCTTGGGATGGTCGGTGGTTCGTGGACGACTGAGTGAACCGGTGACCGGTGACACGACGGTGGCGACGGCTCGACGAGGTTGCGTGGGCGATGTGGCGAGGCGCTCGCGGGCGACGACGTACGTCAGGGGCTTGCCGTGCCCCGACTCGGGTGATGGCGCAGCCGTCGGCTGGTCGCACGACGATGGCGGCCGCATGGTTGACCGTATGAAAGCAGCCCTCCGGCACGGACTAACGGCCCCGCGTGCGGGCGGAGCGTGGACGATGGTGCAGCGCCCGTGCAAGTTGGGACATTCCAGCTCGGGTGTCGTTGCGGAACTGCTCCATGATGAAGCATGGTCGAGTCGACAGAATCTCGTCGTTGTCGGCGGCCTAGGAAGACGATCCGGTCCGATGACTGGCCCGCCCGCGCGTCCGCCGCAATCTCCTGTGCGGCATGAATTCAGTCGTTCCAGCCAACGACGGTTCGCTGGCGGTCGTGGCCAGGCTGCAACGTGAGCGACGGTCGAACGCGGGCGGGCCGGTTGCTGGATGGCAGCACAGCTTGGGTGTTTCACGTGGAACACTCCCTCGAAGGCCACTCGACGACCGGTGAGTCTGTCCGGGGTTGAAGCTCGAGTAGGTCTCGGTGAGCAGAATCGTCCGGCTCTGCGGTTCCGGCGGTAATCCGAGCTCTGCACGGACGCACCTACTCGCTCGCCCGGAGCATGGGCAGGCGGCTGGCGGTGTGGGCGTGGTGTGATTGGCGGCGAGTAGCGGTGAGAACCGTCGCTGTGGAGGCAGTGTTTCACGTGAAACATCAGCCTGGGCATGTAGGGGTCTACCCAGAGGGTCGGTCCGGTCGTTGCCGCTGGACTTCCGAACCAGTCCCCGGATATGCCGGACAGCCGATGAGGCCGCGGCTGCTCGTCGGTTCAGAGGCGCATCGTATGGCAGTCCCGTGTGCGCAGCGGTCCGCGGGTGAACGGCCGATCCGTTAGCGCGACCGGCGGCGGGACTCAGAGGCCACACGGCGCGACCGTCTCCGCTACTGATCGGGTTGGTTCTTGCGATGTCGTCGAACCTTCGCTGTCTCCTTTGGAACCGGTCCCTCGTCGAGGTTGCCGGCCGTACCGCCTTTCCATAGTGGAGGCGCCTGAGCTCGGCAGGCCCACGCCTACGCCGCCACTGCAAGCCCGCCATGCGGGTCCTTTGCCGCCTCCTTTGGAAGCGGTCCGTCGTCGCGGTTGCAACGCCGTACCTCTTAGTAGCTCGGGCGCAGGGAGTCGGCAGCCCACGCCTACGCCGCCACTGCAAGCACCAGCGCGTCGTTCGCTGTCTCCTCGGGAAACGGTCCGTCGTCGCGGGTGCAGGCCGTACGTCTGTATCAGTAGGTGGGGCGCGGGGATTCGGCAGCCCCACGCCTACGCCGCCACTGCAAGCACCAGCGCGTCGTTCGCTGTCTCCTTTGGAAGCGTCCGTCGTCGCGGTCGCAGGCCGTACGTCTGTATCAGTAGCTGGGGCGCAGAAGCCGGCAGACCCGACCCACACCTGCACCGACGACGAAAGCTCACCATGCGAAACCAGGAGACGACAACTGCGGTCGCAGCGGATCACAACCGGGTTCGGTGCTGGGTGGCCGAACCGTGTTTCACGTGAAACACAGAGCATCTCCGCGCAACGGATGGCATGCGACGCGACGCACTCCGTGACTCGATGGAGCTCGAGCCCGTGGTTGCCGACGTAGACAGGCCACCCTCTTCGGATGGTGCCGGATCGGCCGGCCTGTGCGCCGCGCACGAAAGGCGAGGTCCCGATGGGTCGACAGGGAAGCGGGGGTGATGATGCTCGTGGGAGAACATGCGTATGGCACCTGCCGCAAAGGACGAGTGCTGATCGGCGCTCTCGCCGCCACCCCCATGAATTGACGAACAGGCTTGCCCACCGAGCCGCCGCATGTTCCGGTCGGCATGCAGATGAGCCCGCACCACCTCAGCAAGCCGCATTCTGAAAGGCTTCAAGGCAACAGGAGGAGCAACGTTTCAGGCGTGGGCGGGCTCCGGTCCCGCACCCACGCGGCGACCGCGCTGGTTCCGTCACGATCGAGTACCTGGGCTTCCCAGGAAGCGGCGGGTTAGCACCGCAGGTGGGGTCAGGCGATGTTGACTAGAGGCGATGGCAGTCCCGCTCGCAACGGTAAGGAACGCATGAGTAACTGGCTCCGACGGCTGGGGATGGGGGGAAGGCGGGATAAGGTGGAAGGCGATGTTGAGCGGCCTGCGCAAAGGGGAGAGTTTCACGTGAAACAACCCGACGAGACCGAGGCTCAGGCATCCTTCTCGTCCAATCGCCCGCTCACCGCCCTGGCGACAGAGTCTCCGTCAGCCTCCGCGGACGACAACGTCGAAGCTCCACGAGAAGCATCCGGCGCAGCAGAGTCCGCCGATGCGGGGGTCCTGCCTAGGGACTCCGATGTCGAGTCCGCAGCCGAGCCGCAGATGAACGACCTGGCCCCCGGAGTCGCCGGCGTGTCCGCTGAGAACATCCTCGAAGAGGACTCGTTCACGTCTATCGATTCGGACCTCGCCGATGTTGATGTTCCCGCGACCGAGAACCTCGTGCCCAGCGAGACCCTCGTGCCCAGCGAGAACCTCGTGCCCAGCGAGAACCTCGTGCCCAGCGAGAACCTCGTGCCCAGCGAGACCCTCGTGCCCAGCGAGAACCTCGTGCCCAGCGAGACCCTCGTGCCCAGCGAGGAGCTTACGCCGGGCGAGGACGTTACGCCGGGCGAGGACGTCGTGGCGGGCGAGGACGTCGTGGCGGGCGAGGACGTCGTGGCGGGCGAGGACGTCGCGCCGGACGAGGTGCAGGCGGACATGACGGACGCCCACGCCGATGTCGCGGCCGACGATTACGCTGGACCGGCACCCGACGCATCACCCGACGTCGCTCCCGCCCTCGTCTCGGACGAGGGCACCCCGGCCACGCAGGAAGAGGACTCCCCCATCGCGCAGCACGACGGCGTCACCATCGGACACGACGAGGACGACGACTCGCCGATCGCCCGCGAACTCGCAGACCTGACGGCGCGCCGCAAGGCGCTCGAAGAGGCAGAGGTTCAGCTGACCGGCCGCACGCGGGTGCTCACGGTCTCGAATCAGAAGGGCGGCGTCGGGAAGACCACCACGACGGTCAACCTGGCGGCGGCCCTCGCCGAGCGCGGCGCCCGCGTTCTCGTGATCGATCTGGATCCGCAGGGCAACGCGTCGACCGCGCTGGGCGTGCCGCACACCGCCGACATCCCGAGCGTCTACGACGTACTCATCGACGAATTCCCCCTCGCCGACATCATCCAGGTCAGCCCGGAATCCCCCAACCTGCTGTGCGCGCCGAGCACGATTCACCTCGCCGGCGCCGAGATCGAGCTGGTGTCGCAGGTCGCGCGCGAGCACCGGCTGCGCGTCGCCGTGGACGACTACCTCGAGAAGCACGAGGGCCAGCTGGACTTCATCCTGATCGACTGCCCGCCGTCGCTGGGTCTGCTCACGATCAACGCCTTCACCGCGGCCACCGAGCTGCTGATCCCGATCCAGTGCGAGTACTACGCGCTCGAAGGGCTGAGCCAGCTGCTCGGCACCGTGCGCATGATCCAGAAGCACCTCAACCCGCGGCTGCAGCTGTCGACGATCATGCTGACGATGTACGACGGTCGCACGCGCCTTGCACAGCAGGTCGCCGACGAGGTGCGCGAGCACTTCCCCAAGGAGGTGCTCGACACCGTCGTTCCACGGTCTGTCCGGGTCTCTGAGGCGCCGAGCTTCGGCCAGTCGGTGCTCGCCTACGATGGACAGTCGGCCGGCGCCATCGCTTACCGCGAGGCGGCTGTCGAGATGATCCGGCGCGACAGCGCCTCGAATGAAAGGGGCGTCTGATGGCTGCGAAGCGCACAGGGCTCGGCCGCGGAATCGGCGCATTGATCCCGACCAACGAGCAGGCTGACGACCGCCCCGCCGATGTCTTCTTTCCCCGTGCTGTCGCTGTCGACGAGGCCCCAGCCGTCGAATCGGTCTCGGCAGACACCGAGGAGACCCTCGTCGAGGTCCCCGGTGCGCGGCTCGCGCATATCAACCCCCACGACATCGTCCCCAACCCGCGTCAGCCGCGCACGAACTTCGACCACGAGCACTTCGCGGAACTCGTGCACAGTGTGCGCGAATTCGGTGTGCTGCAGCCGGTCGTCGTCCGCAGCAACGACAAGGGCGAGTACGAGCTCATCATGGGCGAGCGCCGCACTCGCGCCGCACGAGAGGCCGGACTCACCTCGATCCCGGCCGTCGTGCGCGACACCGCCGATGAGCACCTCCTCCGCGACGCTCTCCTCGAGAACCTCCACCGCTCAGAGCTCAACCCGCTGGAAGAGGCATCGGCGTACCAGCAGCTGCTCGAGGACTTCGGCATCACCCAGGAAGAGCTCGCGACGCGCATCGGCCGCTCGCGCCCGCAGATCAGCAACACGATCCGGCTGCTGAAGCTGCCGGTGCCGGTGCAGCAGCGCGTCGCCGCCGGTGTGCTGACGGCCGGCCACGCCCGCGCGATCCTCTCGCTCGAGGACGCCACCGCGATGCAGCGCCTCGCCGACAAGATCGTCAACGAGGATCTGTCGGTGCGTGCCGCGGAGGCTGCGGCAAAGCTCCCGGATGCCTCGCCCACCCGCGCGCCGAAACCCCAGGCGGGTTCGCGCCGCGCGCATCTCGACGAGGTTGCCGAAAGGCTCGGCGATCGCCTCAACACCCGCGTGAAGATCTCTCTCACCGCCAGAAAAGGCCAGATCGCGATAGATTTCGCGAGCATCGAGGATCTGAATCGAATCCTGGGGGAGCTGGGCGAGAACGGCTACGGCCCGGCGTGATGCCGGGGACCCTCCCACCTATCGGCCCCATGGCTCGCCAGCACCACGGCGGCGCGTCGCCTCACCGCTGACATCGCCACCCGCTGCGGGGCGTCGAGGTCGTGCGTGACAGCGTCGCGATCCTCGAGCTGTCCGTCGGCTCGCAGCAGTCAGCCGTGGGGCGGTGTGCGCCGCGGCGCGGAAGACGCCGCTTGCGCGGCACGACGCCGGAGGAGTGCCGTCTCGGCGTCGTTGCCGGGCAGAGCAGCGGCTTCCAGGAATGCGGCGGCCGCGGCATCCGTGTTCCCGAGGCGCTCGAGCAGCTCGGCGCGGACGGCGGGCAGCGGACGGAAGCCGGCCAGCTCCCCCGCTAGCCCATCCACAACGGCGAGTGCCTGCTCCGGGCCTTCCGCCATCGACAGCGCGACCGCACGGTTGAGCCGCACCACCGCCGACGGGGCGAGGGCGTCGAGCGCGTCGTACAGCCGGAGGATGCGCCGCCAATCGGTCTCGGCGAATGTCGGCGCCACTGCGTGGCATTGGGCGATGGCCGCCTGCAGGCCGTAGTAGCCGAGACCGCGGGCGGCGGCATCCGCTCGTGTCATCGCCTCGTTGCCCCGCGCGATCGCGGAGCGATCCCAGCGGCGACGGTCCTGCTGCTCCAGGGTGAGGGGCAGACCGTCGGCGTCCATGCGCGCGCGGAACCGAGACGACTGGAACTCCATCAGGGCGATGAGCGACCAGATCTCGGGCTCGCGGGGCATCAGCGCAGCGAGCTGACGGCCGAGCCGCACCGCTTCGCGCGCCACATCGGGGCGCAGCAGCCCCTCCCCCTCCGTCGACGAGTACCCCTCGGTGAAGAGCAGGTAGATCACCTGGAGCACGCTCGCGAGGCGGGCCGGTCGCTCCGTCCGGTCAGGGACCTCGAACGGCACCCCCTCGTCCGCGAGCGAGCGTTTCGCGCGGACGATCCGCTGCTGCACCGTCGGCACCGTCATGAGAAGGGCACGCGCGATCTGCTCGGTGGTGAGGCCGGCCACTGTGCGCAGGGTCAGAGCGAGACGGGCCTGCGGCGGAAGGACGGGGTGGCAGGCGACGAACACCAGTCGAAGCACATCGTCCTCGATCCGGTCGGGGTCGGCGTGGTCGGGCACGGTGTCGACCGACTCCGCGTGCAGCGCCTCCGTCACGAAGAGAGGTTCGCGCTGCGTCAGCCGCTCGCGCCGGCGCCATCCATCGATCGCACGCCGCTTGGCCACTGACATCAGCCAGGCACCGGGATTGTCAGGGATGCCGCCTACCGGCCAGCTCGCGAGAGCTTCGACGAGCGCCTCCTGGGCAAGATCCTCCGCCCACGAGAAATCCCCCGTGTGGCGGGTCAGCGCCGAGACGATGCGTGCGGACTCGTCACGCCACACCGCCTCGACGGCCCGCCGAGAATGGCCGTCGTCGGAGGTCATGCTCTCAGCGTAGGCGGGGCGACCCACGGTGTCGGAATCGCAACGTACCCTGGATTGGTGGCGAACGAGGAGCACACCCTGCGACGGCGAGCGAGCCTGGAGCTGCTGCGCGCGGAGGCCGCAGACGAGCTCTCGGTGCTGGTGCACGAGCGGCTGCGAGCCGGCGAAGACCCGTGGGAGTTCATGGACGAGCTTCCGACCGTCGACGAGCTCGTCGTGTACCTGCTGCGTGCGGAGAACATCGCCGCCGACGGGGGATCGCGTCCGAACGCCAGCCGTCACTATCGGGTGCTGCGGCAGATCGCGCTCGAGTACCCGCCGCTGACGAAGGCGGTGTGGTCGCTGCTGGGCGACGCCAACACGCACCGCCGGTGGGACCCGACGGTGCGCGCGGAGGCGAGCTGAGGCTCCAGATCACGAGTTGGCAGCGCGCCACTCCTGCTCCTTGGCCACCCATTCGTCGCTCTGGTCGAAGTCGCTGATCTCGTTCACACGCCGCACTTCGAGCGCCGTTCCCGGACCCAGAGGGCACTTCCGCGCCCAGTGCTCGGCCTCTTCGCGGGAGGACACCTCGATGATCCAGAAGCCGGTGAAGACCTCCCGCGCCTCGGCGAAGGGTCCGTCGGTCACGGCAGGCGGCACGGAATCGAAGTCCACGCGGAACCCCTCTGCGGCGTCCGAAAGGCCCTCGGCACTGAGGAAGACGCCGGCCTTCTGAAGCTCTTCGTTGTAGGCGCCCATGGCGGCGTACGCCTCCGCCATGTCGTAGGTCTCGGGGTCGAAGGCCGCTGCCGCCTCGGCACCGACCTGCATGATGAGCATGTAACGCATGAGGTTTCCCTTCCGTCGGGGCTGGGCCCGCGTCGGGGCCCGAGTGGCCCCTTCACTCTGTGCGTCGAACAAGCCTCGTGCAGATCGACATCGAGCGACAAGAAAATGCGGGGCGTCGTCGATGCCCTGATGGGCATACAGGCGAAAAGCCAGGTGAACGCATGAAACCCCGCCGGCAAGGCCGGCGGGGTTCCATGAAAGCGGGGTACGGACTCAGCCGATGTAGGCGGCGAGGTCCTTCTCGAGCGCGAACTTCGGCTTGGCGCCGATGATCGTGGTCTCCACTGCGCCCTTGTTGAACACCTTCATCGCGGGGATCGACGTGATCTGGTACTTCATCGCGAGATCGGGGTTCTCATCCACGTTGAGCTTGAGGATGGTGATCTTGTCGGGGTGCTCCGACTGGATCTGGTCGAGGACGGGCGAGACCATGCGACACGGGCCGCACCACTCCGCCCAGAAGTCCACGAGCACCGGACCCTCGGCCTGGAGCACGTCCTGCTCGAACGTGGCGGAGGTCGTCGCCTTGGCGGTCATCTGTGTTTCTCCTTCGATGGAAGTCTGTCGGTTGTGTCAACAGCACCGGCAGGGGGATTGTTCCCGGGCGTGTCGCGACGCCGCGGAAGGTCAGACCGCGCTCACCTCGGGCAAGCCGGCGATCTGGTCGCCCGAGACGTCCGGGTCGCCCGCCTCGCCGAGCGCGGCCAGGTAGTGCTCGAGGTCCAGCGCGGCGACCGTGCCGCTGCCTGCGGCCGTCACCGCCTGGCGGTAGGTGGGGTCGATGACGTCGCCGGCGGCGAACACACCCGGCACCGAGGTGCGCGATGAGCGGCCGTCCACCCACACGGTGCCCTCGGGCGTGAGGTCGAGCTTGTGATGCACCAGGTGCGTGCGCGGGTCGTAGCCGATGGCGACGAACACGCCGTCCAGCGGAAGCTCGCGCGTCGAGCCGTCGACGGTGTCCTTCAGGACGATGCCGGTGACGGCGTCCTCGCCGATGATGTCGACGACCTCGCTGTTCCAGACGAACTCGATCTTCTCGTTCTTGAACGCCCGCTCCTGCATGATCTTCGAAGCGCGCAGCTCGTCACGACGGTGGATGACGTACACCTTCGACGCGAACTTGGTGAGGAACGTCGCCTCCTCCATCGCCGAGTCCCCGCCGCCGACGACCGCGATAACGCGCTCACGGAAGAAGAACCCGTCGCAGGTCGCGCAGTACGAGACACCGCGACCGGACAGCCGGGACTCGCCCTCGATGCCGATCTTGCGCGGAGCGGAACCGGTCGCGAACACGATCGCGTCGGCCTCGTGGCTCGCGCCGCTGCCGAGCGTGACCTTCTTGACAGGGCCGTCGATATCGAGCCCCACGACGTCGTCGTAGAGAACCTCGGCACCGAACCGCTCGGCCTGCTCCTGCATCTTCGCCATGAGGTCCGGGCCCATGATCGCCTCGGGGAACCCGGGGAAGTTCTCGACCTCGGTGGTGTTCATCAGCTCACCGCCGGCCTCGACCGAACTGGCCACGACGAGCGGGTTCAGGTTCGCGCGGGCGGCATAGATCGCCGCCGTATAACCCGCGGGACCGGAGCCGATGATGATGACCTGACGCACGTGCGCACCTTTCCTCGTGAAGCCTTCGAAGCGTTCCGCGACGGACGCGATGGCCTCGGATGCCTCAACACATGGTAACCGCGCGGCATTCCGCACCACGCCCGCGTGCGGGCGCGCCGAGCGGCCCGGACGGGCGTCGGCTCCCGCCCGTTCGACGTGAGCCGCGAGAGGTCAGCGCCTGCCGGGCAGGAAGCGCCGGACGAGGCCGGTGGCGACGGAGAGCTCGGGTGCACGCAGCAGGGCCAGCAAGCCGACGTAGACAGCGATCGACACGAGCCCGATGATCGCTGCGCCTACAGCGCCGAGCAACGGGCTCGACGCCGTCCACCCGTCAGCGCCGCCGAACCACAGGAACACCAGCCATCCGACGGCAGCGGCCGGGATCGCCGCGAGGACGAAGCGAGCGAGCGACAACAGCCATGATCCGACCGCGAGGTCGCCCAGGCGTCGCTCCAGCAGCCACGTTGCCAGGATCACCTGCACGACGCTCGCGAACGACTGCCCGAGCGCCACGCCGGCCGCGAGGAAGTCCAAGGAGAGCGTGGCCTGCGCCACGAGAGCCGTCGCAACCACGATCGCGCACTGCAGCACGGTGAAGAAGAACGGTGTGCGGGTGTCGTTGTACGCATAGAAGGTGCGCTGGATCACGAAGAGCACGGCCAGCGGGATGAGGCCGACGAGGAACGCGAGAAGCACCCACGCCGCGGCGACCGCTTCATCCGCCGAATTGGTGAAGATGCGGGAGGCGGGTACCGCCGCCGCCGCGAGCGCGAACGTCGCGATGACGATGAACACGCCGAGGGTACGGATGCTGCGACCGACGTCGGCGCGGACATCGGCGTCGCGGCCAGCCGACGCGTGCTCGCTGAGCTGTGTGAAGTAGGGGGTGCCGATGGACAGCACGATGATCGAGTACGGCAGCATGAACAGCAGCCAGGCGTTCTGCGACGCGATCGCCGCCGGCCCGTCACCGGAGGCGCCGGAGAGGACACGCGACTGGACGAGCCCGGCGAGTTGACCGGCGAGGACCATGAGGAAGGTCCAGCCGGCGAGCCGCCCGAGGTGGTTGAGTCCCACGCCGCGCCACCGGAAGTCGGGCCGGAGGTGCAGCCTGGTGCGCCGCCAGAAGAAGAGCAGGATCACGGCCTGCACCACGATTCCCAGCGTCGCGGTCCCCGCGAGAAGGGCGACCATCGATGGCGTCCACGCGGAGGGGGAGGTGATGGGTCCGCCGAAGAGCGCGATGAAGACGAGGAATCCGGCGATCGACACCGCGTTGTTGACGATCGGCGCCCAGGTGAACGGCCCGTAGACGCGACGTGCGTTGAGGGCCTCGCCGACGAGCGCGTACAGCCCGTAGAACAGGATCTGCGGCAGGCACCAGTAGGCGAATGCGGTCGTGAGCGCGAGCTGCTCGGCCGTGTAGTCGGGAGCGTAGAGCTGCACCAGCCAGGGCGCGGCGATGGTCGCGAGCGCTGTGGTGACGACGAGGACGACCGTGCCGAGCGTGAACAGCTTGGAGATGAACGCCCGACCGCCATCGGGATGAGCGCCCGCCTTGACGATCTGCGGCACCACAACCGCGGTCAGAAGACCCGTGGAGATGATCGCGTAGATGTTGTTCGGCAGCTGGTTGGCCGTACCGAAGGCGTCGCCGGCACGGCTGTTCACCGAGCCCACTGCCGCGACCAGCACCACAGCGCGCAGGAACCCGGTGAGGCGCGACACGATCGTGCCGGCGCCGATGAGGACGCTCGCGCGCCCGATGCCGCTCATCGCCGCGGCCCGTCGCTCGATGCGGGGTCGGCGGCAGCCTCGCCGTCCACCCGAGCCTCGCCGTCCACCCGAGCGTCGTCGTCGCCGGCAACCTCGCCGTCAACGGCCGCCTCGCGATCGCCGCGGGCGTCGTCCACCGTGGCCTCGTCATCGGGCCCGCCCTCGCCGACTGCACCACCCGCGCGCGGGGCCGCGCCTGCGGCATCCGTTCCCCGCCGCCGACGGCGCATGCGCAGGACGGTACGTGCGATGCCGATCAGCAGAAGGGCGCCGACGAGCACGGCGAGCGCGGCGATGCCGGCGGCCTCCCAGTCGGCGTAGACGTTCACGTCTACCGATTCCGGCTGGCCGATCGCCACGAAGGCGGGGCTGCGCAGCTGGAGGGTCAGGGTCACGTCGCCGCGCCCGACCCGCGCCTGCACGGGCACCTCGACCCGCGTGTTGCTCTGAGGTGTCGCGACGACAGGGGTCTCGCTCTGCACGTCCAGGCGGAGGTTGTCGCGTGTGGTGTAGAGCACCAGGTTGACCGGGTACGGCAGATCGTTGCGCACCCAGAACCGCAGCGCAGCGCTCGAGCCGTAGAGGTCGCTCGGACTCGTCGGCAGCAGCGCGACGGATGTGAGCGTGCCGGCGGTCTCGGTGCGGTGGTCGGCGAGCGCGGTCGGCCACGTGTCGTCGCCGATCCAGGCGACGCCGAGCAGCTGCAGGATGTCGGCGCGCTCGGGTCCCGTGAGCAGCGACGGCTGATCGAGGATCGTCGCGAACCGGGCGATCTCGCTCTCGTCGCCGATGAGAGCGGATGCCGCGGCCGCCCGTTCGGCGGAGGCATCGGTGCCCACCAGCTCGACCTCGCGGGCCTCGCTGGCGGCGATCGTGGCGATCGTGCGGGCAGTGAGGTTGGGAGCCGACAGGGCGGTCGAGATCGCGGCGCCGAGATCCACGCGCGAGCGTCCGTCGCCGCGCCCGACCGTCACGAGGAGAGGGCCGTCGGCCTCGGCAGCAGCGAAGGCGAGGTAGGCGGTGGCGGTCGTCAGCGGCGCTCCGCGGAGCCATGGCACGTCGCTCTGCGAGGCCGCGTCGAGGGCCGACGAGACGTCGCTGTCGTAGACGAGCACCTCGGCGTCGCCCACGTGTCCGTGTGCCGAGACGGTGCGGCCGTCGGCCCCGGCCACCGTCGTCGCCGAGGGGATCACCGTCGCGGCGGGGGCGCCGTCGCTGCCGAGCTCGCCGAGCCGCGTCACGATGTCGGCGTCGGCCGTACCGTCGGCCGGCCAGTAGACGCCCGGGCGGGTGGCCGGTCCGACGGCGAGGAGCGCGTCGGTGCTGGGCAGCGCGTCTCCCGGCGTCGGCGTCGGCGCGGGGGTCGGGGTGTCAGACGGAGTCGGGGTCGGCGTGGCCGTGGACGTCGGGGTGGGCGTGGCGAAGTTCGACGGCGACATGTACGCGGTCAACGACGTCGGGGCGAGCGGCTGCGGCAGGCCGGCCTGCAGCTGGGCGGTGACATCGGCGTCGCCGAACTGCAGCGCGAAACGGGAGTTCTGGATGCTCTCGAGCCGGCTGAGCCACTCGAGTGCGGATTCGGGCGCCGACGTGCCGAGCACGCGGATCGCGGCGGGCACCGCCGGGTCCACCGCGAGGATGGCCGACGTGCCGGTGACGGCGTCCAGCTGATTGGTCAGGTCGCCGTCGGGCGCCGTGAGCTCGGCCAGCTGCTCGGCGGTGAGGAGTCCTTCATTCAGCGCGCCGGCGCTGATCGGCACGATCACCCCGATGCCGACGTCGGTGGCATCGTCGGCCGGGACGATCATCGCGCTGGTCGAGCTCACCGTGCCGGAGGCGCCCTCGTACGAGGCGGCGAGCGGATAGACGCCTGGCGCGAGGCCGCTGAGGGCGGGGTCGTCGGCCGCCACGGTCATGCCCCGCACCTGGGACGCGCCGGGCGCGACGGCACTGAGGGCGTCCGAGGCGATCGGCTCGACGGCTACGGTCGAGGCGGTGCCGTCGAGCCAGGCGTCCAGTGCGTGGCGGTCGGCGAGCGGCGTCCTGCCGAGCGACAGGGTCACCGTCGACGGCGTGACCGGGGCATCCGTCCCGTTCTGAAGCGAGATCGAGACACTCAGCGCATCGCCGGGGCGCACGATGCCGTCGGCCTGCGGCGACAGCGTGAACACCGTGGTGCCCACCGGGATGCTGGCCGTGGGGCTCGGAGACGGTTCGGGGTTCGCCGCCATCGCGGCAGCGGGGAGCAGCAGCCCGGCGACCACCGCCGCCGCCGCAACGGCGGCGGTCACGAAACGCGGGGCGCGGCGCGCGGGACGCTGCAGGGCTCGCGGTGGGGTCACGATCATCCTGTCGGGGTTCGCTCCTGTGCGATGGCCTGACCGCACGATCGACTGCGATTCTACGGTGAGCGCCTCCGAGCCCGCCCGACGCCGAGCCGTGAGGGCGCCGACGCCCGCGTCTGCTCCTCGCGGGCGGATCAGCGCGGTTGAATGGACTCGTGCTCCCCGAACCGGATACCCGCCTCTGTCGTGACCTCGCCGGCGATCTGCGCGACGCCGGATTCACCGCCGAGGCCCTCCGCGACTCGTGGGGCGCCGCAGCGGACGACGCCATCGCACGCGGGCTGCGGTCCCCGGCGTCGCGCGGCCTCGGCGACCGCGACGACGCCCTCGCCGTGCTGGGCAGACTGCTGGTGCTCGGGATGCCGCAGGACGCGGCATCCGTCGACCGGGCGCTGCTGCGCGCCGGCGCGGAGGGACTCGCGCGACTGGGCCTGGCAACGGTCGACGACGGCCGGGTGCGCCCGCTCGCAGTGGTGCGGCCGCAGTCGTACGCCGACGCCTCCGGATCCGGACAGTGGTGGATCGCCAGCGACCTCGATGAGGCCGCGCTCGGCGGACCGCTTCCCGAGGACCACGTGCTGGGAGTCGGCGGCGCGTCGCTGACGCTCGCCGGCCTGCAGCTGCCGACGCCCGCCCGGCGCGGACTCGACATCGGTGCAGGATGCGGGATCCAGGCGCTGCGCGCCCGCGCGCACACGGCGAACGTCGTCGCGACCGACATCTCGGCGCGCGCCCTCGGATTCACACGGCTGAACGCCCTCCTCAACGGCATCGACGGCATCGAGGTGCGGCTCGGGAGCCTCTTCGACCCGGTCGCGGGCGAGCAGTTCGACCGGATCGTGTCGAATCCGCCGTTCGTCATCACACCGCGCGTCGCCGATGTACCGGCCTACGAGTACCGCGACGGCGGCATGGTCGGTGACGACGTGGTGGCCGCGTTCGTCAGGGGCGTGGGCGCGCATCTCGCGCCGGGCGGAGTGGCGCAGCTGCTCGGCAACTGGGAGACCCGCGACGGCGTGCCCGGCCTCGAGCGCGTGCAGGGCTGGGTCGCGTCGTCGTCGGTGCCGCTGGATGCCTGGGTGGTCGAGCGCGAGAGCCTGGACCCGCTGTCGTATGCCGAGCTGTGGGTGCGCGACGGCGGCACCCTCGCCGGGACGCCGGGTTTCGCGCGGCTCGTCGACGCGTGGCTCGACGACTTCGCCGCCCGCGGAGTCACCGAGGTCGGCTTCGGCTACCTGCTGCTGAGGCGTCCGGCCGAGGGCGCGCCCACGCTGTCGCGTTACGAGGCGCTGCATACGGCGCTCGCCGGTGAAGGCCTCGGCGCTCACCTGGCCGCCGCCCTCGACACCCACGACCGCTTGGCAGGGGTCGACGACGCCGGGCTCGCGGCATCCGTCTTCGTCGTGGCACCGGACGTCACGGAGGCGCGGCATCACCTGCCGGGCGCCGAGGACCCCACGGTCATCGAGCTGCGGCAGGGCGGTGGCTTCGGCCGTGCCCTGGGCGTGGACCCGGGCCTCGCGGCGCTGGTCGGCGCGTCCGACGGCGACCTGCCGGTCGGAGTGCTCGTCGATGCGATCGCCGACCTGCTCGAGGTCGACGCCGCAGCCCTGCGCGCCGATCTCCTTCCCCGCGTCCGCGAGCTCGCCTTCACCGGGTTCCTGCGGCTCGCGGAGTGACCTCGGCCGCTCGGTAGGCTGGAACCCATGCTCAACATGGCCGAGGGCGTGGCGCGCCTCGGCGCGCTCGCCGAGTCCCCCGTCGTCGCCACGCTCGCGCGCGCCTTCGCTGACGCCGGCTTCGACCTCGCGATCGTGGGCGGTCCGGTGCGCGACGCGCTCCTCGGCCGACGCACGAACGACCTCGACTTCACTACGGATGCCCGCCCCGACGACATCCTGAAGATCGTGAAGCCCGTCTCGACGGCCCAGTGGGACATCGGGCGCGCGTTCGGCACCATCGGCGCCCGGGTGCGCGGCGAGCAGGTCGAGATCACGACCTACCGGGCGGACAGCTACGACGGCGTCACCCGCAAGCCGACGGTCGAGTTCGGCGACACCATCGAGGGTGACCTGGTGCGCCGCGACTTCACCGTCAACGCGATGGCGCTGCGGGTCCCGGGGCAGACCCTGGTCGACCCGACGGGCGGCGTCGAAGACATGGTGCGCGGCGTCCTGCGCACGCCGGCGGACCCCGCGGTCAGCTTCGGCGACGACCCCCTGCGCATGCTGCGTGCCGCGCGCTTCGCCGCGCAGCTGGGCTTCGGCGTCGACCCCGCCACCGAGGCGGCCATGGCGGAGCTGCGTCGCACGCTCGAGATCGTGAGCCCCGAGCGGATCCAGGCCGAGCTGGTCAAGCTCCTCACCACCGACGACCCGGTGCGCGGCATCCGATTGCTCGTCGAGACCGGGCTGATGGCAGAGTTCCTCCCCGAGATCCCCGCGCTGCAGCTCGAGGTCGACGAGCACCACCATCACAAAGACGTGTACGAGCACTCGCTGACCGTGCTGCGCCAGGCCATCGACCTCGAGAAGACGCGGAACCCGGATGCCGCGCCCGACGTGCCGCTCCGGCTCGCCGCCCTGCTGCACGACATCGGCAAACCGGCGACGAGACGGCTCGAGCCGGGCGGCGGGGTGACCTTCTACCACCACGACGTCAAGGGTGCGCGCCTAGCCCGCAAGCGGCTGCAGGAGCTGCGCTTCGACTCCGCCACCATCTCCACGGTCAGCCGGCTGATCGAGCTGCACCTGCGCTTCTTCGGGTACTCCGAGGGCGCCTGGACCGACTCCGCCGTGCGCCGCTACGTGCGGGACGCGGATGCCGAGCTCGAGCGGCTGCACATCCTCACGCGGGCCGACGTGACGACCCGAAACGTCAAGAAGGCGACGCGCCTCGCCCGCGCCTACGACGACATCGAACGGCGCATCACCGAGCTCGCCGCCCAGGAGGAGCTCGCCTCGATCCGCCCCGAGCTCGACGGCAACCGCATCCAGGAGGTGCTCGGCATCCCACCGGGTCGCGAGGTCGGCGAGGCGTACCGGTTCCTGCTCGACCTGCGTCTCGACGAGGGCGTCGTCGGACCGGACGAGGCGGAGCGGCGCCTCCGCGACTGGTGGTCGACGCGGTCCTGATGCCGTCGCGGCTCGCCTAGGCCCCCGAGGCGCCCAGACGTGCGCGCACCCGACCGGCGAAGGCGGGGCAGCCTGCCGCGGAGAGCGCGTGAGTCAGAGGCCCGACCGCGCTGCGCGCATCGGCGCCTCCACGGCGAACCAGCTCGAGGCCGAGGTTCCGGACAGCAGCGCCGGCGAGGTCATCGACGACGCACAGGAACTCGTCGGGCGTCGAGAGCTCGAACGGCAGGTGGTCGGTGTCCGCGCTCTCTCTGGCGCGCGACGAGAGCACCCGCATGGTCGACCAGAAGCGCCACATGGCGCTCTTTCTCGCCGCCGCGGCGGGCGGCCCCAACGGCCACAAGGGTCTCGACATGCGCGCCGCCCACGCCGGACGCGGCATCACCGACGCCGACTTCGACCGTGTCATGGGTCACGCGGCGACGGCGCTCGCCGACGCGGGCGTCGATGACGCCACGACCGGCCAGGTCGCGGGCGCGCTGATGCCGCTGCGCTCCGAGGTCACCACCGCCTAGGAGCGCCGAGCTCCGACGCCTCGCCGGGGTGGCCGACGGCCGTCCTACACTGGACGCACGCTCCACCGACGTCGATCGGAGCCGCCGTGTCATCACCCTGGTCGCAGCGCCGCGAGGTGTCGCCCGAGACATCCCGTCTGCTCATCGAGCGCGCGCACGAAGAACTGGTCGCCGGCAACGCCGCCGACGAACGGCTGAACGACGTGCGGATGCTCGTGCGCGAGTCCTGGCGCCGCTCGCTCGACAGCCTCGTCGGCGCCGAGGGGCTGCCGCCCCTCGACCTGACCGCCGAAGAGCTTGAGGCGTACCGCCGCGCGCACCCGCTCGCCGCGGTCATCGACATGGTGCGCGGGCTGCTGCTGCCCGGAGAGGCCTCCGAGTCCGGCGTCGTCGTGGCGGTCGGCGATGCCGCCGGGCGGCTGCTGTGGGTCGAGGGCGACCGGAACGTGCGGCGATCGACCGGCGACATGGGTTTCGTCGAGGGCGCGAACTGGTCGGAGGACGCCGTCGGCACCGCCGCCCCGGGCACGGCGCTCGCGCTCGACCGGTCGGTGCAGATCACCGGTGCCGAGCACTTCAACCGGCTCGTCCAGCCGTGGTCGTGCAGCGCCGCCCCGGTGCACGACCCTGAGACGCGCCGGATCCTCGGCGTCATCGACGTGACCGGCGGCCTCGAGGCGGTGACCCCGCAGGCGCAGCTGCTCGTGGATGCCACCGCCCGGGCGATCGAGGGAGAGCTGCTGGTCGCGCGGCTCCGCGCCCGCGCCGCCGAGGGGCAGGCGTCTGCGCACGGCCCCACCCGCCGCCGCACGCCCACACGGCGCGCCGAGCCCACCCGCGCGACGCTCCGGGTGCTCGGACGCGACCGTGCACTGCTCGAGGTGGCCGGCGAGGGCGTCGAGACGGTGTCCGAGCTCGGACCCCGTCACGCCGAGTTGCTGCTCATGCTCGCCGTCCACCGTCAAGGGCTGTCGGCCGAGCGGCTGGGCGAGCTCGTGTACGGCGCGCCCGCCGATGCCGGCCGAGCGGCGGCCGGTGCGACATCCGTCACGCTCCGTGCCGAGATGGTGCGCCTGCGCAAGGCGCTCGCGGCATCCGCTCCCGCTCTCGTGCCGGAGTCCCGACCGTATCGTCTCGGCGTCGAGGTCGCGACCGATGCGCACCAGGTGCTGTCGCTGCTGGACCGGGGCGCGCACCGCGTCGCGCTCGCCGCATACCGGGGCGACGTGCTGCCGGACTCCGTCGCACCCGGGGTGGAGGAGTTCCGCGACACCGTCCGCGTCGCGCTGCGCGAGGCGCTCATGGCCGAGGCGTCCCTCGATGTCCTCCTCGTCTTCGCCGAGACGGATGCCGCCGCCGACGACGTCGAACTGCTCAGGCTGTGTCTCTCCCTGCTGCCCGCGCGGTCGCCGCGCCGCGCGGGGCTCGTGGCGCGGATCGAGAAGCTCGAAGCCGGTCTCTGATCACGGACCGTTCCTGTCCGCATTGGGCAGCAAGCTGGAGTCACGACAGAGAGGAACCGCCCATGCTCCGCGGATTCGCCACCATCAGCTACTACGCCGTCGACCTCGACGCAGCCTCCCGCTGGTACGCCGAGGTGCTCGGTATCGAGCCCTACTTCGTCACTCCCGCCTACATCGAGTTCCGCGTCGGCGACTACGAGCACGAGCTCGGCATCATCGACGCGCAGTACCGTCCGCCGATGCCCGACGGGCCGGCCGGCGCGGTCATGCAGTGGGCGGTCGACGACGTGCACGCGAGCCTCGCCCGCCTGCTCGAGCTCGGGGCGACCGAGTATCAGCCTGTGATCGAGCGAGGCCACGGCTTCAGCACCGCGGCCGTGGTCGACCCCTTCGGCAACATCCTCGGCATCATGGAGAACCCGCACTACCTCGAGATCGTCGAGCGGGACCGCGCTCGACGCGCGCCGTCGTCCGAGTAGCCCGGCCCCGCCCCGCCCCGCCCGTCTCGCTCTCGCACGCACAACGGCCATGACCCGGTCGCTGTGCGAGCGCGGAACGAGCGAGACGAAGCGCCCCGCACCCGGTCGCAACGTTCTGCAACGTCGCTGGGCCTAGCTTCGATCCATCGCGACGAGGACCGTCGCGGAACGCGTCGAAGGAGACCAGCATGACCATCGTCGAAGAGGGTGTCTCGAGCATCTACGCCGCCCCCGGGCAGCGCGGCTCGATCGCCGACTACCGCCCCCGCTACGGCCACTACATCGGCGGCGAGTTCGTCGAGCCGATCAAGGGGCAGTATTTCGAGAACATCAGCCCCGTCACCGGCAAGCCCTTCACCGAGGTGGGTCGCGGCACGGCCGAAGACATCGACCGCGCGGTGGATGTCGCGTGGAAGGCGTTCGAGTCCTGGAAGCGCACCACCCCGGCCGAGCGCTCCGTCATCCTCAACAGGATCGCCGACCGCATCGAGCAGAACCTCGAGAAGATCGCCGTCGCCGAGACATGGGAGAACGGCAAGCCCGTCCGAGAGACCCTCGCCGCCGACATCCCGCTCGCCGTCGATCACTTCCGCTACTTCGCCGGCGTGCTCCGCGGCCAGGAGGGCTCGCTCAGCCAGCTCGACGAGGACACCGTCGCCTACCACTTCCACGAGCCGCTCGGCGTGGTCGGGCAGATCATCCCGTGGAACTTTCCGATCCTCATGGCCACGTGGAAGCTCGCCCCCGCGCTGGCGGCCGGCAACTGCGTCGTGCTGAAGCCCGCGGAGCAGACGCCGGCGTCGATCCTGTTCCTGTTCGAGCTCATCGGAGACCTGCTGCCTGCGGGCGTGGTGAACATCGTCAACGGGTTCGGCATCGAGGCCGGAGCGCCGCTCGCGCAGCACAAGCGCATCCGCAAGGTCGCGTTCACCGGTGAGACGACGACGGGCCGGCTCATCATGCAGTACGCGTCGCAGAACCTCATCCCGGTGACGCTCGAGCTCGGGGGGAAGAGCGCGAACGTGTTCTTCGAGGACGTCGCCCGCGACACCGGCGACTCCTACTACGACAAGGCCCTCGAGGGCTTCACGCTCTTCGCGCTCAACCAGGGCGAGGTGTGCACCTGCCCCTCGCGGGCGCTCATCCAGCGCTCCATCTACGACCGCTTCCTCGGCGACGGGCTCGACCGCGTCGCGAAGATCGTGCAGGGCAACCCGCTGGACCCCGCGACCATGATCGGCGCGCAGGCCTCGAACGACCAGCTCGAGAAGATCCTGTCGTACATCGAGATCGGCAAGGCCGGCGGCGCGAAGCTGCTCGCCGGTGGCGAGCGCGTCGACCTCGGCGGCGACCTCTCGGGCGGCTACTACGTCGCGCCGACGGTGTTCGAGGGCACGAACGACATGCGCATCTTCCAGGAGGAGATCTTCGGTCCCGTCGTCTCAGTGACCTCGTTCGACGACTTCGACGACGCCATCTCCATCGCCAACGACACGCTGTACGGCCTGGGCGCCGGTGTCTGGAGTCGCTCGGGCGACACCGCCTACCGCGCCGGGCGCGCCATCGAGGCCGGGCGCGTCTGGACCAACACGTACCACCAGTACCCCGCCCATGCGGCGTTCGGCGGCTACAAGCAGTCCGGTATCGGCCGGGAGAACCACCTCAAGATGCTCGACCACTACCAGCAGACGAAGAACCTGCTCGTGTCGTACGCCGACGGTGCGATGGGCTTCTTCTAGACCGGCCGGATCGGCCGTCGCGTCCCGGATGAATCCGGCGCGACGGCCTTCCCGCCCCGGGTGGAGCGATTCCCCAGCGGCTCCGCCCGGGTCATCCATGTCCCCCTGACGCTCCTGATGTGCCGAAATCTGTCGGCAGCGCCCTTCGGAGCGACCGAAAGTGGGACACGCACAGAGAGAGGCGAGGCGATCGCGATGGCCCAGACCCGCACCCACTCGCGTGTGGCGGTGTCGGATGCCGCGGCATCCCTCCTGCGACGACTCACGGCCGATCACGGCCCGCTGATGTTCCATCAGTCCGGTGGATGCTGCGACGGCAGCGCGCCGATGTGCTTCCCGGTCGGCATGTTCCAGACCGGCCCGTCGGACGTGCGGCTCGGCGAGCTCGAGGTCGGCCTCGCAGCGCCCGTCGAGGTCTTCATCTCGGAGGCTCAGTTCGAGTACTGGAAGTACACGCACCTCACGATCGACGTCGTCCCAGGCAGGGGTGCGGGGTTCAGCGTCGAGGGACCGACCGGCAGTCGCTTCATCATCCGCTCACGCATGCTGACGGATGCCGAGCTCGACCACTTCGGACTGGGGCCGCACGCCACCGGGGGGTGACGTGCGGCCCGCCCGTTCAGTGGCTGTCGCGGATGTCGCGTGCGAAGCCGTCGGCGTGCGCGCGGAGCGCCTCGATGCGGCGCTGCCGCGCGGCCATCACGTCGAACCCGAGGTACGCGGGCGGCATCGGCCGGCGCGCGTTGACGGAGCACTCGAAGTTCTCGCACAGCAGGGTGCCGACGGTATCGCCGTTGCGGCCGGCCTTGCCGGCGCGCTTCGCCCCGAACAGCACGACGTCGTTCGGGAGCGTCACGTCCTCGCACCACGAGCACTGCGGGCGCGTGCGCGTGCGCTGCTCGGCCTGTCGCAGCAGGATGCCGACGGGCTCGTCGTCGACCGGCACGACGATGAAGCCGGCGAGCGGCTGCTTCGGATCGCGCCAGCCGAAGTAGTCGAGGTTCTGCCAGTCGACCTCGCCGAGATCGGGGACCACGAGCGCGTTGCGCTCGCGCAGGGAGGCGTTGACGAAGGACGCGCGAATGTCCTTCTGTGTGTATGCGTGCATGATTCCTTGTTTCACGGAGGATCGTCGCGGTACGACGAGAGAGCGGATGCCGCGGGCCGGCGGCCCGCGGAGAGTCGAGGCGTCGCGCTCGGCCTCACACCGGGCGACGCGCGCGGCTACCTCCGCTCGGCGCAGGAAGCGCCGAGTACCCCCTCACGCCCGCCGGGCGTCGTGAACGTCGAATGCACGCCCGACAGCATACGCTCGTACGCGTGGGGGCCGGCTGCGTCGGCGATCAGCGCAGCAGCGCCCCGCCCACCTGCGAGAAGAGCCAGAACAGCACCACCACGCCGCCGACGATGATCGGCACCCAGGGGACCCCGCGCTGGAGGCGTCTGCCCTGCGGCGCGACGCCCGGAGGCGGCCGCAGCGCGGCGAGCGGCACGGCGAAGGGGACGGACTCCGCGCCCCCTCCATGCGGCGGTTGGGCGTCGCCCGGGGCCGCCGTCGGGCGCACGGGCCCAGCCTCCGTGCCATGAGCGGGGTCGCCCGACAGCGGGGCGGTGCCCGGGCCTGCGGCATCCGGTATGGACCCGTGGGCCGAAGCGGCCAGCCGCTCATCGCGCCAGCGCGCCCACTGTGCGAACTTGTCGAGCAGCGCGCCGACCGCCGAGAACAGCCACGCCCACGTCTGCGGGTCGATCGTGGAGAAGTCGCGCTTGGCGTAGAGGAAGAGCCAGTCGTCGACGATCTCGACGTCGAGGGCTGCGGCGTTGTCGATGAAGCGGGCCATGATGTCGGGGGTGAAGAGATAGAGCGCGTCGCGTTCGTAGCCGGCGGGGCAGTAGAGCGCGAAGTGGCGGTCGAAGTCGCCCTCGAGGCTCAGCCGCTGGTCCCTGTCGAAGGCGAGGGGCAGGTTGGAGCCGAACAGCGAGTTGTTGCTCGTCGCGTCCAGCACGATGTGGGGCAGCGGGGTGTCGAGCTTGACAGCGACGTAGCCCCACTGGTGCGTCTGCCGGTTCTTGCCGGAGCCGGTGGTGTAGCGGTAGTTGGCGAACTCGACGAAGCGCGGCCGGTCGCCGCGCACGAGATCCGAGGACTGTCTCGCGCTTCCGATCGAGAAGATCATGCCCGGAAGGCCCGGGGCGTTCACACGGGGGACGTACTGCATCGCGTTCGCGCGGGCGAACCCGTCGAGGCGGTACATGCGTTCGGCCGCGCTGCGGTTGGCGCGGACGGCGAAGATGATCACCAGCGCCACGACGCCGCCGACCACCAGCAGCGGAAGGAGGGCGAAGATCACCGCCACCCCGCCCCCGCCCTCGGCGCCCGCGCCCAAGGCGCTGACGACGGCGGTGAGCATGGTCAGCCCCACCGAACCGAAGATGACGGCCACTACGGCAATCACGACGACCGCGAGCACACCGCTGAAGGACGAGCTCTGCAGACGCCCGGTGCGCCGCAGCTCCTGCACGAAGGCGCGCGCGGCGCCGGGCGGGACCGGCTCGACCAGCGGTCGCGCATCGAAGGGGTAGGACGGTCTGACGCCGGGCCCGGCGGCGGGGACGCTCACGCGACCACGGTACCCGTCGATGCGGCGCGCGCACGGGGGTGGCGGCATCCGTTCTGCCATCGGTTATCGATAGCATCGAGGCCCCACCTCGATCGGTCGCAAGAGATTCGTTGATAACCGATTATCGATTAGTGTATGGTCGTGACGTCCCGATGATGTGCCCACGAGAGGATCGACGATGATCAGCAGACGTACCCTCACCGCGATCGGCGCCGGAGCGGCCGCCGTGACGCTCCTTGCCGGCTGCTCCTCCACGCCGAGCGGAGGTGAGAGCACCGACGAAGAGCTCGAGCTGCGCGTGCTGGTGAACGTGACCCCGAACCTCACCGAGGACTGGTGGAACGAGCTGGTCGCGCCGTTCGAAGACGCGAACCCCGACATCGACGTCGTGATCGACAACCCCGGCGCGGAGGGCGTGAGCGCCGCCGTGCCGCGCCTGCTCGCCGCCGGCCAAGCGCCCGACATCGTGCAGTCGCTGGCCCCGACCCCCGACCTCGCCGAGGAACTCGTCGACCTGTCCGATTACGAGTGGGCGTCGGGCGGTCCGCTCGCGGACCAGTATTCGATCGACGGCAAGTACTACATGGCGGGCGTGGGTGTGCAGCTGCAGAGCCTGTGGTTCTACAACAAGGACGCCTTCGCAGAGGCAGGCATCACCGAGTCGCCCGCGACGGTCGACGAGCTCGACGACGCGCTGGCCAAGCTCAAGGACGCCGGCTGGACCGGCATCCAGACCGGCGGCGACTGGATGTCGAGCCACGCACTGCAGACCCTCGCCCTGCCCTCGATCGTGGGCGAGAACCCCGACTGGTACGCCGAAATGGATTCCGGCGACGTGACGTTCAGCGAGAGCTACGGCGACTACACCGCGCTCTACGCGGACTGGATCGCGAAGGGTTACACCAACCCCGACGCACTCGGGGTGAAGTACCCCGACGCCGAGCAGAACTTCCTCGCCGGCAACACCGCCCTCTACCCGATGGGCAGCTGGTTCGTGGGCACCGAGGCGAAGGCCGAGAACCCGGCGCCGATCGGCGTCTTCCGCGGACCCGCTGTCGACGGCGTCGATGATCCTGCCATGGGGGCGAACATCGCGAGCCCCTACGTGATCATGAAGGAGTCGAAGCACCAGGATGCCGCGGCGAAGCTCGTCGAGTTCCTCACCACCGACGAGGACGCGGTGATGAGTCAGCTCGAGGTCGACGGCAACTACCGCGACGGCTACGAGTACGACATGACCGAGCTCGGCACCGAGCTCCTGGCGATCGTCGCTGACACCCCCGCCTCGGCCTACACACCGACCGGCGGCGGCTACGGCGAGCGCAAGCTCCCCGACGGCTACTCCGGCGAGATCAACACGCAGACGCAGGCGCTGCTCGGCGGGACCTCTGCGGCCGACGTCGACGCGGCGATGGACGCCTGGTTCGACGCCGCCGTCAACTGACCGCGTGCCTCCGCGCCGGCACCGCGCCGGCGCGGAGGCGCCACGTATCGATGACGACACGAGCCCCGACGGCGAGACGGACCGGACGGCGGAGACCCCGACCGGCGTGTCGCCACGGGGAGAAAGCAGACTGAGATGGCCGACACCGTGGCCCGGCCGGCGGGCACCGCGAGAGCGCGGACGAGCGCTCCCAGCCGCCGACGGCGCACCTCGTGGCAGGACCGACTCGCCGGCGTGATTATGAGCGGCCCCGCCCTGATCGTCTTCATCGCGATGTTCATCGTGCCGATGCTGCTGGCCATCGTGCTGAGCTTCACCGACTGGAACGGTTACAGCCTGCACTTCGACTTCATCGGGTTCGAGAACTACGCCGACGCGTTCAAGAACCCGCGCACCGTGGATGCGGCCGTCTTCACCGCGATCATCGCGGTGGTGGGCACGGTGCTGTGCAACGGGATCGGCCTGGCCGTGGCCTCCCTCATCGCCGGCAACACTCGCGGCAACACGGTGCTGCGCACCGTCTTCTTCTACCCGTACATCATCAGCGCCCTGATCATCGGGTTCCTCTGGTCGGCGATGCTCGCTCCGCAGGGCGCGGTCAACTCGCTGCTCGCCCAGCTCGGGGTCGCGCCGCTGCCCTTCCTCACCGACATGACGTTCGCGAAGGCGAGCGTGATCCTGACGATCGTGTGGTCGCACTTCGGCTTCAACATGATCCTGTACCTGGCAGGCATCAAGTCTGTGCCCACCGAGTACTACGAGGCGGCGACCGTCGACGGGGCGTCGCGGTGGCAGCAGTTCCGCAGCGTCACGCTGCCGCTCATCGCTCCCGTGCTCACCGTGAACCTCGTACTGACACTGGTGGGCCTGCTCAAGGCGTACGACATCGTGCTCGCCCTCACCGACGGCGGACCGGCGGCTTCCACGCAGACGATCGTCTACCAGATCCTCAAGGACTCGTTCGCGCAGGCGCGGCTCGGGTTCGGCGCGGCCCAGTCGGTCGTGCTCCTCATCGTTACCGCGGCGATCGGGCTCGCGGTGACCTTCGCGCGCCGCGGCGCCGACCGGAAGGCGAGCGAATCATGACGATCTCGACCGAGACCACGAGCCCGAACATCGCCGCAGAGGTGTACCTGACCGACCCCGGCGAGCTGCCGCGCCGCAGGTTCGGCCGCCGCCCCCAGCGCCGTGGCGGACCCGCCGCCGCGCGCACGCCGCTCGCCGCCTCGATCGTGAAGTGGGTGCTGCTCGGCGCCCTCGCGCTGGTGATGCTGGTGCCGCTGTACATCCTGGTGATCAGCGCGTTCAAGCCGCAGGCCGACATCATCCTGCATCCGCTCGCGATCACGCCCGACATGTTCACGTTCGAGTACCTCTGGAACGCGATCACGAGCGAGAAGTTCAACGTGGTCGGGGCGTACGGCATCACGCTGCTGTTCGTCGTGCTCGTCAACGTGTTCTGCATCGCCCTGTCGGCGCCGGTCGCCTACGTGATCGCACGGGGCCGCTCGAAGTGGCACGTGGCGCTGCTGCTCGTGTTCGTGTCGGGACTGTTCATCCCCGGCCAGGTGACGCTGATCCCGGTGGTCTTCGTGCTGCGCGTGCTGGGCCTCATCAACACGATCCCCGGGTTCCTCCTCTTCGAGACGGCGGCGACGCTGCCGGTGACGATCTTCCTGTTCGCCGCGTACCTGCGCACGGTGCCCCGCGACATCGACGAAGCGGCGGCTCTCGACGGGGCCGGACGCATCCGCGCGTTCTGGTCGTGCATCTTCCCGATCATGCGGCCGGTGGTCGCGACGATCGTCGTGCTCAACTCGATCGGCGTCTGGAACGACTTCGTGAGTCCCCAGATCATCCTGGGCCCGGGCTCGGGCATCTACACGGTGACCACCGGCGTCTACGCCGCGGTGGGCGAGTTCTCCACCGACTACACCGTGCTGTTCCCCACCCTGTTGCTGGCGATCGCACCTGCCGTCGCGTTCTTCATCATCATGCAGCGGCACATCATCGGCGGCCTCGTCGCCGGGGCGACGAAGGGCTGACATGGGCGACGTGATCCAGGGGCATCCGCTCTCCGAGCTGCCCGCGTGGGCGGTGCTCGAGCGCCGGCTGTTCGACGAGATCGAAGACGCCTGGCGGCTCTTCTCCACCACCTTCGCCGAGCCCGACGGCCGCCTGCGCTTCGCCGCCGAGTTCGTCGACCGCGACGGCGTCGACGACCTGTACGAGCCGTTCTTCAACTGGCCGGCTTTCTACCTGCTGGGCGGCAGCGACGACGTGCTCGCCGCGGCGAAGCGGCATTGGGAGGGCGTGACCGCTCAGCTGACCGCGGCGGGCATGCTCACCGGCGAGTACGAGAATGGCTACGACTGGTTCCACCAGGGCGAGTCCCTCCTCTTCTTCTACGGGCTGTGCGCCGCCGATCCGGCCGACCGGGACTTCGCGGAGCGGGCACGCCGCTTCGCGGAGCTGTACACGGATGCCGCGCACGGCAACTTCGACCCCGCGCTCGGCATCATCCGCGCCCCGCACAACGGCGCGCTCGGTCCGCGTCCCGGACTGAGCGACGAACCGGAGCCCTACTCGGCCGACCGTGCCGAGATGCGCCCGTACGGACTCCCCCTCGAATACGTCCCCGGCGTCGAGGCGTGGGACGACCTCGCCGATCCCGCGCTCGCGCTCGCGATGGGCGAGGCGTTGCACCGCGCCGCTGCGGGCGATGTCGCCGTGAACCTCGCCGCGACGAGCCTCGTCGTGAATCGCTGGCTCTACGACGGCGACGAGGGGTCGGCCGCGTGGGTGCGCGTTTATGTCGACGGCTGGCGCGAGCGGACCGGTGCGAACGGCGGTCTGCTGCCCGACAGCGTCGCCCCCGACGGCACGACCGGCGGGCTGCACGACGGCCGCTGGTACGGCGGCCACTACGGCTGGACCTGGCCGCACGGCCTGCCGTCGGTGGGTATGGCGGCGGTGATCGCCGGCATCAACGAGGCCTTCGTCACGGGGGACGACGCGGCGCTCGACATGGCGCGCGTCGTGCTCGACACGGTGCTCGACAACGCCATCGTGGCCCCGATCGCACAGACCCCGTTCAGCCTCCGCGGCGGCTGGCTCGCCCGCTGGGGAGCGGATGCCGCCCAGCCGGCGCTCCTCGCGCCGCACCGGTACGGCCGCCATGGGTGGTTCGACTACGGTCCGATGCCCCTCGAGCTGCCGCTGTGGGTCTGGTGGTGGTCTCGCCGCGCCGACGACCTCGCGCGCGTGCGCCGCGCCATCGCGGGTCTTCCGGCGATGGACGACCCGGTCAAGGCGTTCCGCGACAAGGCGGAAGCCGGACACGAGGCGCCGTGGGTGGCCTTCCTCGACGGCGACCTGCCCGAGTATCCGACGCGCGCGCTGTCGATGGCGCTCGGACAGGTGGCGAGACGTGTCGCGCTGATGGCGGCGGCCGCGGACGATCCGGATGCCGCGCACCTGCACTTCGGGCAGCGGGTGAACCCCGTCGTCACCGAGGTGCTGAGCCAGCTGGTCTCGGGCACTCCGCAGGTGCTCTACAACGGAGGGCTGCCGTTCGCCGCCGTCGTCTACGAGGACCCGGAGCGCGGGCGGCCCGGCCTGCCGCGCGACGTCGCCGCGCTCGTGTCGCGCCTGGACGCCGGCGACATCGACCTCGCTCTCGTCAACACCTCCACGACGCGGACGCACCGCGTGATCGTGCGCGCCTCGCGCTTCGGTGAACGCCATCTCACGGGCGTGACCGTCCGCACGCGGACAGGGGGCGAATACCCCGGGCGCAGCACCGCCTACGCCGCGACGCCGGGCACGTCGACCGTCCACGTCCTCGAACTGGACTCCGACGCCGTCGAGTTGGAGCTGCGGCCCGCCCACGGCGTCGACCTCACTCTCCACACCGCGCCCTCGGATGCCGCGCCGCGGCACCGGGCAGCCGGCGCTGTCGATCGAGCAGCCGCCGCGGCATCCGTCCGTCCGACCTCCCCTTCGAAGGAGTGACATGTCCGAACCCACAGCCCCCTTCCCGCGCCCCGCGTTCGAGCTTCCGGTGCGCGGCGGCGCGTACTGCCGGGCCGATCCCGAGACGATCCGCGATCTGGAGCGGGTGTCGGCGGCGACCGCGTGCGCGAAGCTGCACGGCATGGGCATCACCCGCTCGTTCGTCGAAGGGCCACGCGCGCTGACCGAGGGGCAGCGGGTGGTCGGATCGGCCATCACGCTGCAGTTCATGCCGCAGCGGGAAGACCTCGCATCGGGCCATGGTCAGGAGTATGTCGAACGGCACACCGCACTGTGGGCCGTGCTCGAGGAGGTCAAGCCCGGCGACGTGCTCGTGATCCAGGCGTTCGGCAGCAGGTACTCCGGCTGCATCGGCGACATCCTCGCCCGGTATTTCCTGCGCAAGGGCGGTGTCGGCATCGTGGTCGACGGCCGCATCCGCGACGCCGACCGGATCCGCGATCTCGGGCTCCCGGTGTGGTCCACGGGCACCACGCCGCATTACGCGTCGCAGACCGAGCTCTTCCCGTGGGCCTATGACGTGCCGGTCGCGGTCGGCGGGGCGCTCTGCATGCCGGGCGACATCGTCATCGCCGACGGCGACGGCCCGGTCGTCGTGCCGCAGGCGATGGCGGACTCCGTCGTCGAGTTTGCGCAGGATCATGAGAACTGGGAGTCGTTCAGCCGCCAGCGCCTCGACGAGGGAGCGCGTCTCAGCGACTACTACCCCCTCACCCCCGACTCGCGGGAGGAGTACGAGCAGTGGCGTTCCGTGCAGGCCTTCGCCCGCTGACGGCCACGGCAGGCGCGTCCGACACGTTCGGACTCGGGTGCGCGCCGATCGGCAACCTGTACCACCCGGTCGCCGAGTCCGACGCCGAAGAGACGGTCGCTGCGGCGCTCGCCCGCGGCATCCGGTTCTTCGACACGGCGCCGCACTACGGAGCCGGTGCGAGTGAAGCACGCCTGGGCCGAACTCTCGCCGGCGTGGACCGCGACACGGTCGCGATCGCGACGAAGGTCGGGCGACGGATCGTCGATGCGGACGGCGCCGCCGTGCCGACCGGCCGCATCGGGGTCGACACCGTCGGCGATCTGACGCGCGACGGCGTGCTCCGCAGCGTCGAGGGAAGCCTCGAGCGCCTCGGCACCGACCGCATCGACCTCCTCCACCTGCACGACCCGCTCGATGTCGACGAGGCGCTCGCGCACGCGATGCCCGCGCTCGTCGACTTGCGGGCGCAGGGCATCGTGCGCGCGATCGGCGTCGGCATGGTGTGGCCCGAGCCGCTCACGAGGTTCGTCCGCGAGGCGGACGTCGACGTCGTCATGATCGCCGGCCGCACGACGCTCCTCGACCACCGCGGCGAGACCGAGCTGCTGCCGGAGGCGGCACTGCGGGGCGTCGGCGTGATCGCGGCAGGCGTTTTCAACTCGGGCATCCTCGCCGACCCGGTGGGCGCGCCCTTCTTCGACTATCGCGAGGCGACCCCCGGGCTGCGGAATCGGGCCCGGAGGCTCGCCGCCGTGTGCGACGCCCGAGGGGTGCCGCTGCGTCACGTCGCGGCGCGCTACCCGCAGCGCCTGCCCGCCGTCGAGGCTGTGGTGGTGGGCGCCCGCACCGCCGCCGAGGTCGACGACTTCGCCGACGCCGAGAGTGCGGTGATCCCCGACGACCTGTGGGCCGAGCTGGAGGACGCCGCCGAGGCGCTCGAGGTCGGCCGCGGGTGAGCGCGGGCATCGTCGACGCCCACGTGCATGTATGGGACCTCGAGCGGTTCCCGCTCTCGTGGTTCCGCGACGACCTGCGGCTCCCGCGGGCGGCGACGGTCGCTGCGCTGACGGATGCCGCGGCCGCCGCGTCGCGCCCGCTGGCGGCCGCCGTGGCGGTGCAGGCCGCCGACACGCACGTCGAGATGCAGTGGCTGCGCGATCTTGCACGCCGCGACAGTGTGGTGCGATGGGTCGTGCTGCAGTACGCACCCGCGACGGGCTGGGCCGGGGTTACTGATGCCGTGCGGGACGAGCGTGTGCGCGGCATCCGTGTCGCGACCCCCGGCGGTTCGGCCGACCTGTCGGACCTCGGCGACCTCGACCGGCTCTGCGACGGCGCCGGCGCGACCGGGCGCGTCATCGAGCTGCTGGCGCGGCCGGCGCAGCTCGACGCGGTGGCGCACCTCGCTCGGCGGCATCCGGGCACGACCTTCGTGCTGTGCCACCTCGGACTCGGCGCCGGCGCCCCCGACGGCGCGTGGGCGGAGTCGCTCGCGCGGGTCGGCGCCCGGCCCAACCTGGCGGCGAAGTTCTCAGGGCTTGCGACAGCGCCGGGCGACCACGACCGTCTCAGCGCCCTCGCCGAGACCGCCGTCGATGCGTTCGGTGCCGAGCGCCTGATGTTCGGCAGCGACTGGCCGATGTCGGCCCGCGTCGTGCCGTATGCCCGCCTCGTCGACGACGTCGAGCGCACGTGGGCCGCGCGCCCCGACGCGTTCTGGGGTGCGACCGCGACGGCGCTCTACGGACTCTGACCTGAGCCGGCCGCGGTTCGGGTGGCGCTCTTCGTCGCGCCGGTGTCGCTCAGCGAGCGCAGGTCGGGGCGCTTCGCGTCGCCGGCTGCCGCGGGTCGGGGCTCCGGCGGCTAAGTCGTCTCGTCGTCGGGGAGCAGCGTGCCGGCCGCGTGCGCGTGGAACAGCTGCGCGGCGGCGTCGGGGTCGCCGGCGTCGAGTGCGGCGAGCAGGCTGCGGTGCCACTCGGCGACCGTGTGCCAGTCGCCCGGATATGACGGGTCGCCGAGCACGTGGAGGGAGCGCAGGCTCGGCTCGATGATGTCCCACATGCGCGGGAGGTAGACGTTGCCGCTCGCCTCGATCACGCCGCGGTGGAACGCGAAATCGAGTTCGCGGAAGACGCCGAGATCCTTCGCCTCGGCGGCGTCGTGCATCTGCGAGATGAGGTCCTCGAGGCGCTGGTGCGCCCCGGCATCCAGGGCGCCGCAGGCGAGGCGGCCGGCGATGGACTCGAGCTCGGCGCGGGCGACCTTCGCCTGGGCGACCTCCTCGTCGGAGTAGCTCGAGACGAAGTTGCCCTGGTGGCGCACGTGGGTCACGAGGCCCTCGTGGGCGAGCTGCTTGAGGGCATCGCGCACCGGTGCCTGGCTGACCTGCAGCCGGCGGGCGAGCTGCGACTCGACGAGCTGCTCGCCGGGGGCCAGCGAACCGTCCTTGATCATCGTCTTGACGAGCTCGTAGATCTGGTCCGAGAGCAGACCGCGCTTGAGCTCGGTCACGGAACTGAGCGCATCCGACATCGTGGTCTACTTCCCCGTGCGTGCGGCGCCGACCGGCACGGACGCGTACGCGGCGAGCCAGGCGTCGGCGATGAGAGCGGCGCCCTGCGCCGTCGGGTGGACGCCGTCGGGCACGATCGCCGCGGCGCCGTGGGCCGCGGCCGCGGCGCCGACACCGTCGTGCAGCGGCACGAGCGTGGCGTCGAACCGCTCGGCGAGGCGGCGGACGGCGGCCCGCTTGGGGTCGAGGTCCTCGAGCCAGGCCGCCTGGCCGTCGCTCACCGGCACGAAGAACGGCTCCACGAGCACGAAGTGCTCGACGCCCGCCTCACGGGCGGCCTCCAGGAGCCCGGCGACCGTGGCCTCGAAGTCCTCGGCCGAGGTGGGGTCGTCGCTGTCGAAGCGGCGCCACATGTCGTTCACGCCGATGTAGACCGTGAGCACGTCGGGCTGCGCGGCGAGCACGTCGTCCCAGCGGGCGGCGAGGTCGACGGCGCGGTCGCCGCCGATGCCCTTGTTGATCACGGTCGCGCCGTCGCCGACGGCGTGTGCGATCAGCGCGACATACCCATCCCCCAGCGATGCGGCGTCGTCGCGGTCGCGTCCGGAGTCGGTGATCGAGTCGCCGGCGAAGACGAGGGTGGTCGAGAGAGGCATCCGGTGTGGTCCAATCGACGTGGGACGTGTTCCGCCAGCATAATCGATAATCGCTTGACGGGCTGGGCGCGGACGTCCGCAACCGCACGGACGCCGAGGTTTCCGTGAACATATCGCCTCGGCGGCCTGCGAGCGAGGAGCGGTGCGAAACGGCGTCGGGCAAGATCGAATCACGACGCGAGGAGGAGCCATGACCGATGCCCGCCGGGACCCCGACGATCTCGACGCGCTGCGCGCGGCGTCCGATGTGCTCGGCATCGACGCGCTCCTCACTGTGGACGAGCGCGCCGTCCGTGACCGCGTGCGCGGCTTCGTCGACGCGGAGATCCGCCCGCACATCGCGGACTGGTTCGACCGGGGTCACTTCCCCGTGGAGCTGGCCCCTGCCCTCGGGCGGCTCGGCGTCCTCGGCATGACCCTCGACGGTCACGGATGCCCCGGCCGCAGCGCGGTCGAGTACGGCCTGGCCGCGCTCGAGCTCGAGGCGGGCGACTCGGGCATCCGCACGTTCGTCTCGGTGCAGGGATCGCTCGCGATGGGCTCGATCCACCGCTGGGGCAGCGAGGAGCAGAAGCGCGAGTGGCTGCCGCGCATGGCGGCCGGCGAGGCGATCGGCAGCTTCGCGCTCACCGAGCCGACCGCCGGGTCGGACCCGTCGAGCATGAAGACGTTCGCGCGCCGGGACGGCGGCGACTGGGTGCTCTCGGGAGCGAAGCGCTGGATCGGCCTCGCCTCGATCGCACAGCTCGCGGTCGTCTGGGCGCAGACCGACGAGGGGGTCCGCGGCTTCCTGGTCCCGACCGGCGCACCGGGCTTCGAGGTGGCGGTGCTCGAGCCGAAGGGCTCGATGCGGGCCTCGGTGCAGACCGAGCTGAACTTCGACGACGTGAGGCTGCCGGCATCCGCTCTCCTTCCCGGGGCGCGCGGGCTCCGCGGGCCGTTCTCGGCGCTCAACGAAGCGCGGTACGGGATCGTGTGGGGCGCGCTCGGGGCGGCCCGCGACAGCTTTGAGGCGGCCCTCCGCCACGCCTTGCGGCGCGAGCAGTTCGGCCGGCCCATCGCCGGATTCCAGCTGACGCAGCGCAAGCTCGTCGACATGGTGGTCGAACTGCAGAAGGGCGCGCTGCTGGCGCTGCAGATCGGACGCGCGAAGGATGCCGGCACCCTCACGCCGACGCAGATCTCGCTCGGCAAGCTCAACAACGTGCGCGAGGCGGTCGCGATCGCCCGCGAGGCGCGGACGATCCTCGGCGGCGACGGGGTGCTGCTCGAGCACTCCCCGATCCGGCATGCCGCGAACCTCGAGTCCGTCCGCACCTACGAGGGCACCGACGAAGTGCACACCCTCATCCTCGGTCAGCACCTCACCGGCCTCGACGCCTTCCGCTGACCGCTGGGGTCGCCCCCGGCCCCTCGAGCTCACCGAACCGAGGGCTTTCCGCCAAGACAGGGGGCCATCGCCCCGGGTCTCGCCGCGAATTCCCGGTCTCGACGGCAGCAACCCCCTGCGCGACCGCCGATCGGGGCGGGTTCGGCGTCTGGTCGGCGATCCGGTACCATAGGAGGGTTGTCCGCACGCGTTCTATGCGCGGGAAGTCGGATGACGTGCACACACACCCTCCTGCTGTCGGGAAATGCCCGGCAGCCGTTCTAGTCCGAAGGAGGTGGGTTAGTGACGCACCAGTACGAACTCATGGTCATCCTGAACCCCGAGATCGATGAGCGCCAGGTCGGCGCCAACCTCGACAAGTTCCTGAAGGTCATCACGACCGACGGCGGCACCATCGAGAACATCGACATCTGGGGCAAGCGCCGTCTCGCCTACGAGATCCAGAAGAAGAACGAGGGCATCTACGCCGTCGTCAACTTCACGGCGACCGCCGCGACCACCCAGGAACTCGACCGTCAGCTCAACCTCAACGAGCAGATCATGCGCACCAAGGTGCTGCGTGCCGAAGAGGCCATCGCGATGATCGCGTCGGAGAAGCAGCGTGCCGACGAGCGCGCCGCTCGCAAGACCGCCAAGGCTGCGAAGGCATAAGGCTGATGGCCGGCGAGACGATCATCACCGTCGTGGGAAACCTCACGGCTGATCCCGAACTGCGCTACACGCAGAACGGCCTCCCCGTCGCGAACTTCACGATCGCGTCGACGCCGCGCAACTTCGACCGTCAGGCGAACGAGTGGAAGGACGGCGAAGCGCTGTTCCTCCGCGCGAGCGTGTGGCGCGAGTTCGCCGAGCACGTGGCCGGCTCGCTGACGAAGGGCATGCGGGTCATCGCGACCGGCCGCCTCAAGCAGCGCAGCTACCAGGACCGCGAGGGCAACAACCGCACCGCGATCGAGCTCGAGGTCGACGAGATCGGCCCGTCGCTGCGCTACGCCACCGCACAGGTCACCCGCGCTGCGGGCGGCTCCGGCGGTGCCGGCGGCAGCTTCGGCGGCGGTGGCGGTCAGTCGCGTCCGGCGCAGGTCGCCGATGAGCCGTGGTCCACGCCCGGTTCGTCGAACGCCGGCGGTGGCGACGCCTGGGCAGCCCCCGGCGCCTACGGCGACGACACCCCGTTCTGATCTCACAGGCAGATTCCGGATGCCCCGTGAAGAGGCATCCGATCAAGAAAACGTAAAGGAACCACCATGGCTGGAAAGGCAACCGGCGACCGCCGGAAGCCGCGGAAGGGCGCGAAGAACGCGGCCCCCGCGAAGGCGATCCGTGTCGGTCTCATCGACTACAAGGACGTCGCGACTCTTCGCAAGTTCATCTCGGAGCGTGGCAAGATCCGCGCCCGTCGTATCACCGGTGTCTCGGTGCAGGAGCAGCGTCTGATCGCCAAGGCGATCAAGAACGCGCGCGAAATGGCGCTCCTGCCCTACGCCGGCGCTGGCCGCTAAGGAGCACCCAATGGCAAAGCTGATTCTCACGAATGAGGTCGCCGGGCTCGGAAGCGCCGGAGACGTTGTCGAGGTCAAGAACGGGTTCGCCCGCAACTACCTCATCCCCCAGGGCTTCGCTGTGGCCTGGACCCGTGGCGGCGAGAAGCAGGTGGCGTCGATCCGCGCCGCCCGCGAGTCCCGCGCGATCCACGACCACGAAGAGGCCGTGGCGCTCAAGAACGCCCTCGAGACCAACAAGGTCAAGCTGTCGGTCAAGGCCGGCGCCGAGGGTCGCCTGTTCGGCGCGGTCAAGACGGTCGACGTCGCCGCCGCGGTCAAGGCCGCCGGCCTCGGTGACCTCGACAAGCGCAAGATCCACATCACCTCCCCGATCAAGTCGGTGGGCGAGCACGAGGCGACGATCCGCCTCCGTGACGACCTCACCGCCGTGATCACCCTGCAGGTGGTCGCCGCCAAGTAGTCCCCCGGGATACGGCGAAACGGATGCCGCGAACCGGTGCTCTTCACGAGCACCGCGTTCGCGGCATCCGTCGTCTCCGGCGCTGCGGGCCGGCTCAGAAGATCCAGTTCGCGCCGGCGGCCACCGGCCACGACCACGCTGCGGATGCCGCGCGAAGGGCCGCCGGTGAGCGCACCTCTACGAGTCCCGACTGGGCGAGCGATGACAGCGAGATCGCACCGAGATGCGCGGCGCCGAGTTCGCGGATGTCGAGTGCCAGGTCGGCGTCGTCGCCGGTCGGCGTGATCTCCGCGTGCCCCCACGCCTCGGCGCGCACGCGCCAGCGACCGGCGTTGGCGGGCAGCATCGCGTCGGTCACCTCCAGCACCACGTCGACGTCGCCCGCGTACCGCCGCTGCGCGAGCGCGGCCGGCAGGTCGACGATGCGCAGCCACGAATTGTCCTGGTAATCGGGCAGTGCGGGCCGGATGTCGACGAGCAGTGACACGATCGGGTCGTCGACGGGCAGGTTCGAGATCTGCACCCGAGACGTCAGGTCGAGGTCGAGCAGCACTGACCACATGCGGTGTGCGGCGGCCGCGGTCAGCGCGACGGCCTCACGCACGTGCACCGTGCCCTCCGCGCCGGCGCGCTCCCACGACGTCGTGCGACGGAAGGTCGCGTAGGCGAGCGCGGTGTCGGTCTCATCGCGCACGAGCAGCAGCCGGAGCGACTCCTTGCCGCCGCGGAGCGCAGCGGGGTCGGCCTCGCGCGCCGTGCGCTGCTCCGGTGTCTCGCGTGTCGCCCAGCCCGGCCGCCCCAGACCTTCGGGCAGGCGCGCGTAGTCGCGATGGACCGCGGCGACGAGGTCGCCGTGGGCCTCCGCATCCCACTCCTCGAGGGCGACGTCGAGCGCGGCCGCACCGAGCACCGGGCGGAGGGCGGCGCCGCGGGGGATCGTCAGGCTCAGCTGCGTCGACGCCATGCCGTAGCCGAAGCGGCCGTAGATGGGTGTCTCCGCCGCCATCAGGCCAGAGATCGCCTCGCCGTTCGCAAGGCAGACCCGGAAGTGGTGCTCGATCATCCCGCGCAGGATGCCGCGACGACGGTGGCCCGGGTGCACGCCGACCCACGTCAGCCAGCCGCACGCCACCTCGGCGCCGGGAACGGGGTAGGCGCGCAGCGGGTAAGCCCCGTGGAATCCGGCGAGCAGCTCGTCGTCGCCGACCTGTGCGACGCCGTACGTGCGGTGCCAGCTCAGCGGACTCGGCACCTCGCGCAGCGTATCGATGGAGCGCTCGGTGGGGAACGCCCAGACATCCAGGCGGAGGACGTCGTCGAGCCGGTCGGATCCGATGGGTGTGAGGCAGTAGGAGTCGGGGAGGGGCACCCCCCTACTCTGGCGATCCCGCGGGGGGCGCGCAACGAGGACGGCGGCACCCGGTCCGCGCTCGAGGGCATGACGAAGCGGATGCCGCGAGCCCCCCGGTTCGCGGCATCCGCTCCTGGCATCTCCGCTGCGTCGCCCGCTCCAGGCATGGTCGGACGGCGCAGACGGAGATGGATGATGCACCCCCGATCGCGAGGCGGGTCCAGGCAGGTCCCGGCCATCGCGATCGGGGGCGGTTCGAGGGCGGGAGGGCCGCTGGGGACGGCCCTCCCGCTGTGCTCTCACGCGAGTCGGGGCGAGGGGCGCCTGGGGAACGTCGACTTGCCCCGTCGACTCACGCGGAGCGCCGCCGCGACACGCGCGCGATGGCACCCGCTGCGAGCAGCGAGAGCCCCAGCAGCAGGAACGGCATCGCGCCCGCTCCTCCTGTCGTGGCGAGCTGGGTGGCCTCACCGGACGCCGCCGCCGAACCGGTGACGGTGGCCGAGCCGCCGTCACCGGGCGTCCCGTCGTCCCCCGGGTTGGTGGGGTTCGTCGGGTCGGTCGGGTCGGTCGGGTCCGTCGGGTCGGTCGGGTCCGTCGGGTCGGTCGGGTCCGTCGGGTCCGTCGGGTCGGTCGGGTCCGTCGGGTCGGTCGGATCGGTCGGGTCCGTCGGCACCACGGCGTCGACCGTGGTGCTGTCGCCGATCACCGAGATGGCATTGCCGCCGATGGTGATGGGCAGCGAGATCGGCGCCAGCACCTGCGTGCCGCCGAGGATCGAGCCCGGGCCGCCGGTGGTGCCGGTGGTCCCATCGGTGCCGGTGCCCGGCGCTGCGGCCGCACCCGTCGAGGTGCTGTCGCCGATGCCCGAGATCGCATTGCCGACGACCGTGACCGGCACGGCGATCGGTGCGAGCACCTGCGTACCGCCGAGGATGCCGTCCGTGCCGTCGGTGGTGCCGCTGGTGCCGCCGGTGGTGCTGCCGGTGGACGGTGCCGTGGTCGCGGCATCCGTCGACGCGCTGTCCCCGATGACCGAGACGGCGTTGCCGACGGCGGTGATCGGGGCGGTGACGGGTGCGAGCACCTGCGTACCGCCGAGGGTGCCGTCCGTGCCGTCGGTGGTGCCGTTCGCGCCGTTGCCGGTCGAGCCGGTCGACGGTGCCGTGGCGGCACCCTCGCTCGAGCTGTCGCCGATCAGCGAAATCGCGTTGCCGACCGCGGTGACCGGGGCGGCGACGGGTGCGAGCACCTGGGTGCCGCCGAGGATCGAGTCCTCGCCGCCCGTGGTGCCCATCGAACCGGCTGACGGCGTGCCTGTGCCGGCGGTCGTGGTGGCGTCGGTGGACTCGCTGTCTCCGATGAGGGAGATCGCGTTGCCGCTGACGGTGACCGGCGCGGCCACGGGAGCGACCACCTGGCTGCCGCCGAGGATCGAGTCCTCGCCGTCCGTCCGGGCATCGGCCCCCGCGCCGGCGCCCGAGCTCGCGGACGCCGTGGTGGCGTCCTCGCTCGTGCTGTCGCCGACGACCGAGATCGCATTGCCCGAGACCGTCACCGGCGCCGCGATCGAGGCGATCCCCTGGGTTCCGGACAGCAGGCCGTCCTGGCCCGAGGTGTCGGCCGGTGCCGCCGGGGCGGTGGCAGGAGCCGGCGCGGAGGTCGCGGCATCCGTCGACGAGGAGTCGCCGACCACCGAGATCGCGTTGCCCGAGACCGTGATCGGCACGTTCACCGACACGAGGCCCTGCGTGCCCGAGCCGATGCCGTCGGAGCCACTGGTCGTCGCCTCGGCCGGAGCCGGAGCCGGAGCCGGAGCCGGCGCCGCGGTGGTCGCGCCGCTGCTCGACGAGTCGCCGAGCACCGAGAGCGACGTGCCGCTGATATCGATCGGAAGGTTGACGTCGATGATCGCCTGGCTGCCCGAGAGCAGCCCGTCATCGCCCGTCGTCTCGGCCGCATTGGCGACCGTCGCGCCCAGCAGCGTGATGCCGCCGGCGAGGAGCGTGCCCAAGAGGGCGCGCTTGTAGAAAGTACGCATGGTGTTCCCCTTTGTGGATTGATCGGTTCGCAGCGCACGGAGAGGCGCTGCTCAGCGCGTGAGGGCGCGCTGGTTCCTGTGCCGCCCGCGCTCGGATGAGCAAGGCGGCCGGGGACCGATCAGTCGGGGGAGACGTCGGTGGAGCCGACGGGCGCCGGCGGCGCGTGCTCGTCCTCCGGACCTGCTCGACGCACCCAGGCACGGTGTGCGGCAAGAGGAAGGAGGGCAGCGAGCGCCCAGGCACCGGGACCCGCACCACCGGGTCCCGCGGAGGCAGTGGGCAGACAGAGTCCGCCTGCAGAGCTGAGGGGTCCGCTCACGGCGAGCGCGGCGGACGAGACGACGACCGAGGCGGCAGCGGTGGCGTGCGACACAAATGCCGCCGCCCACTTGCCGATCGAGCCGGCGGTCGTCGAGAAGAGAGCGGCCGCGGCATCCGTCGGGACGGTGGAAGCGGCGAGCGCGTCGTCCGCCGTCAGTCCACCCGACGACGACGGAAGGCCCGGAATCGCAGGGATTCCGGGAAGTGCGGGCACCTCGCCGGTGCCGCCGACGGGCGGGAGTCCGACCGTGGCGCCGGTCTCGTCGACCGCGCCGACGACGCCGGTCAGCGTCTCGTCGACGGTGCCGCCAAGGTCGTTCACCGCGTCGTCGAGGCCGGTGCCGGTGACGATCCCGCCCACGATTGGAACCTCGGTCACGAGGTCGACCACGGGCTGGGTGATGCCGCTCACGACGCCGCCGGAGACGACGTCGGAGACCGGGTGAGTGACGTTCGTGACGACGGTGCCGACCGTCTGGACCACCTGGCTGACCGGCTGCTGGACCGGCGCCGGAGCGGCGGCGACCACCGTGTTGACGGCGCCGGTGACGCCCGTCGTCACTGTGGAGACGGTAGTGGTGACGGTGGTCGCGGTCGTGTCGACCAGCGAGGTCACGGCACCGAGAGCACCCCCGAGAAGTCCTCCGTCTTCGGTCTCGTCGGCGTGCGCCTGTCCGAGGCCGAGGCCGAGGACCAGCGAGACGACGATCCAGGCGAACGCGGTTGCGACCCCGATGAGGGCCAGCCGCACGATCCTCGGCAGCTGCGAGGTTGCGATCTCCACGTTCACCTCCCACGACGAAAGAGCCGCACGTTCCGGACGGATCGTGCGTAGGGGTGCCTGGACTTGCGACGATACCGCCTGGGCGATCGCCGTGTCCATACCCCTCTCGCAGCGAATCCGATCGGTGCTCCTCGCGCGCACGCGTGCGCGCACGGCGTGTCTGTGTCCCCGGGATTGTGCACAGGGCACGATGCACACCCCAACCTTCAACCCCGACTTCAATCACATCCCCCTCCACAGGCTGTGGAAAAGGCATCGGCAGGTCAGGAGCGGTTTCTGCGGCGATTCTGCTCGAAAAGCAGTGAGTTCTCCACAGTGGTTGTTCACAGGCGCGTCGGCGTTTCACGCAGCCTCTCCACAGAGTTATCCACAGGTCGCGTTGCGCGTGTCGGAGGCCGTCCTTAGCGTGGGGTGCGGCCCACTCGTGGCGCGCGCCTCCGTGCTGGACACAACGGCGTGACAGCAGCAGGGGATCGCACACGGGGGTTCGGCGGGAAAGCGGGATGCTGCGGGCATCCCGCAATCAGCTCGTGCACGCTGAGGCGTGCCCGGCGAGCCGCACCGGCCCGCGCCGTGACAACTCGGACGATGTGAACGAACGATAAGGAGGACTCGCAGCCTATGTCGATCGCCGACATCTCCGATGAGCGCATGGGGGGTCCCCGCGACTTCGAGCGCACTCCCCCGCACGACCTCCTCGCCGAGCAGAGTGCGCTCGGCGGCATGCTGCTGTCGAAGGATGCCGTCGCCGACGTCATCGAGACGCTCCGCGGCACCGACTTCTACGTGCCGAAGCACGAGCTCATCTTCGAGGCGATCCTCACCCTCTACTCGCACGGCGAGCCGACCGACGTCGTCGCGGTCACCGACGAGCTCATCAAGACCGGCGAGCTGCAGCGCGCCGGCGGCGCGGACTACCTGCACACGCTGACGTCGATCGTGCCGACGGCCGCCAACGCCGGCTACTACGCGTCGATCGTCTCCGAGCGGGCGCTGCTGCGCCGCCTGGTCGACGCCGGCACCCGCATCGTCCAGATGGGGTACTCGGGTCAGGGAGAGGCGCTCGACCTGGTCAACAACGCGCAGGCCGAGATCTACTCGGTGACGGGCGCCGAGGCGGCCGAGGATTACGTGCCGCTCACCATCGCGGTGGATGCCGCGGTGGAAGAGATCGAGGCCGCGCGAGGTCGCGACGGTCAGATGACCGGCATCCCGACCGGCTTCTCGGGACTGGACTCCCTCACGAACGGCCTGCACCCGGGTCAGATGATCATCATCGCGGCGCGACCCGCGATGGGTAAGTCGACGCTCGCGCTCGACTTCGCACGGTCGGCGGCCGTCAAGCACGACATGCCCACCATCTTCTTCTCGCTCGAGATGGGGCGCAGCGAGATCGCGATGCGCCTGCTCAGCGCCGAGGGCGCGATCCCGCTGCAGTCCATGCGAAAGGGCACGCTCGACTCGCGCGACTGGACCACCGTCGCCGCGACGCGTGGCCGCATCAACGACGCCCCTCTCTACATCGACGACAGCCCCAACATGACGCTCGTCGAGATCCGCGCGAAGTGCCGGCGGCTCAAGCAGCGCGCGGGCCTGAAGCTGGTCGTCATCGACTACCTGCAGCTCATGACCTCGGGCAAGCGCGTCGAGTCGCGTCAGCAGGAGGTCTCGGAGTTCTCGCGAGCGCTCAAGCTCCTCGCGAAGGAGCTCGGCGTGCCCGTCATCGCCCTCTCGCAGCTGAACCGTGGTGCGGAGCAGCGTGCCGACAAGAAGCCGGCGCTGTCCGACCTGCGTGAGTCGGGCTCGATCGAGCAGGACGCCGACATGGTCGTGCTCCTGCATCGCGAGGCCGCGTACGAGAAGGACTCGCCGCGCGCGGGCGAAGCCGACCTCATCGTCGCCAAGCACCGCAACGGCCCGACCGACACGATCACCGTCGCGTTCCAGGGACACTTCTCCCGCTTCACCGACATGGCGCCAGGCGACTTCGGGTAGCAGCCATCGTGATCGAGCCGCAGCGACCAAGGCCGGGGATCCAGTCCCGCTAGGTTCTCCACAGGAACCCCGCCGTGGAGGCGATGAGCGCTACGGCCCACGCCGGCGACCTCGACGGGATGCGGGCGATCTTCTCGAACGGGCTGTCCGGCCTGTTCCCCGATCCGGCTGAGGCCGAGGTGATCGCGCAGGCGCTCGACGCGGGCGACCCGGACGTGCTGCGCCAGATGCTCGCGTAGCACCCGACCACCGAGGTCGACCTGCAGGGACAGCGCTCCTAGGCAGACGATGTGCCTGCAGAGGCAGGCGCCCAGCCTTCCTCCGACCGGATCCCACGCGCGATGCGACGCGAGATGTCTCTCAGCTGCCGCTGCTGCGCGCTCGTGAGGCGATCGAAGACCAATCGGCGCACGAGTCGGGTATGCCCCGGCGTCGCGTCGTCGACCTTCTGCCGGCCGGGGGCGGTGAGGACCGCCAGCGTGAAGCGGCCATCTGCGGGGTCCGGCTCGCGGCGCATCCACCCTCTGGACTCGAGTCGCGTGGCAGCGCGCGACAGTCGCGAGAGGGAGCTGTTCGCATAGCCCGAGAGCACGCTCATGCGCAGGGTCCCGCCGGGGGCGTCGGCGAGTGCGTACAGCACGCCGTACTCGAAGTGCGTCAACTGGGCGTCGCGCTGGAGTTGGGCGTCGAGCGTCGCCGGCAACCACTCGAGGACCGTGGCCAGGGCGGCCCAGGTATCGAGCTCCTCACGAGTCAGCTCTTCGGGCACACCGGTTTGCGTCATGCCCACACTGTAACCGCCGGCGACCGTATTCACTTGCTCAGGAAACTCAATGGACGTACGATTCACTTGACTGAGCAAGTCAAAGTCTCACGCAGGGCGCGTGGGGAAGGGTGTCATGGAACTGAATCTGACGGGCAAGCGGGCGTTCGTGAGCGGATCGACGCAGGGAATCGGGTACGCGATCGCGGAGACGCTCCTGCGCGAGGGCGCCTCGGTGATCGTCAACGGGCGCACGGACGGACGCGTCGATTCCGCGGTCGATGCGTTGCGCGCCTCGGTGCCCGGCGCAGAGGTCACGGGGATCACCGCCGACTTCGCGGATCCCGACCAAGTTCGTCGCTTGCTCGGCGCCCTCGAAGACGTGGACATCCTCATCAACAACGTCGGGGTGTTCGAGGTCAAGGAGTTCACCGACATCACCGATGACGATTGGCACCGTTACTTCGACGTCAACGTGATGAGCGGCGTCCGTCTGTCGCGGCACCTGCTGGGGCGCATGCTCCAGACCGGTTGGGGTCGTGTCGTGTTCGTCTCCAGCGAGTCGGGGGTGAACGTCCCGGGCGACATGATCCACTACGGCGCCACCAAGGCCGCCATGCTCGCGCTGGGCAACGGGCTCGCCAAGCTCACGCGGGGCTCCGGTGTCACGGTGAACACGGTCCTCGGTGGACCGACGTACTCGGACGGCGTCGCACAGGCCGTGACGCAGATCGCCCGGGCTCAGAACATGCCGCCCGAGGACCTCAAGGGCGCGATCGCCGAAGGCAATCGGACGTCGCTGCTCCAGCGATTCATCGAACCCAGCGAGCTCGCGGATCTCGTGGCCTACCTGGCGAGCCCTCGCTCCTCGGCGACGAACGGCGCGGCGCTGCGGGCCGACGGCGGAACGCTCACCACGATCCTCTGATCGTCCGCGACCGGGGTTCCGCCACGTCCGGCCCGCGATTACCCTCGTGCCCGAGGCATCCACCCGAGAAGTAGTCCCGCGCGACCGCGCGGGAAGCGGAACGCGCAGGAGGCTCAGATGCAGACCTTGACGGTCGACTTCATCATGTCGCTCGACGGATACGGCGCCGCGGAAGGGTGGCCGGGATGGTGGGGGCTCGAGGGCCCCGAGTATCTCGGCTGGCTGGAGCAGCTGCCGGAGCAGGACCATCCGATACTGATGGGAGCGACGACGTACCGCGTGATGTCGGAGCTCACCGCCGGCGGCGAGGAGGGCACCGATGTGCTCAACGGCGTGCTGAAGTACGTCTTCTCTTCGACGCTCGAGGAGCCGCTCGCCTGGGAGAACTCGGTGCTGGTGCGCGAGGACGCGATCGACTTCGTGCGGCGGCTGAAGGAGGAGTCCGATCGGCCGCTGCGCACGCTCGGCAGCGTCTCGCTCTGCCGTTCACTCCTCCAGGCCGGCCTGGTGGACCGTTACCGCGTGGTCGTGTTCCCGGTGATCACCGGCGCGACCGGCCAGGAGCGGATCTTCGACCGCTACCCCGACGTCCGCCTCGACCTCGTCGAGGCCCGCACGTTCGACCAGCGCAGTCAGCTGCTCGAGTACGTGCCCACCGTGCTGGACGGGCCGCCGCTCGGGACGTGATCGTGCGCGCGGCGGATTGCGGACAGCATCCGTCCTGGTGGGCGCCTACCGTCGGACAACGACGAAAGGAGCCATCATGGCCATCTCCGACCCCGCCACTCCCGCCGGCTACACCTCGGTCGCCCCGTGGGTCGTCACCGACGACACCGGCGCCCTTCTCGACTTCATCGCCTACGCGTTCGACGGTGAGGAGCTCGCGCGTCCAGACCGAGGACGGGCTCATCGGGCACGCGGAGATCCGTGTCGGCGACACCGTCGTGCTGGCCTTCGATCGCCGGCCGGAGTGGCCCGCGATGCCGAGCCTGCTCCGCGTGTGGGTTCCGGATGCGGACGCAGCCTTCGGTCGCGCCATCGAGCGGGGCGCGGCGGTCGTGACGGAACTCGGCGACAACGCCTTCGGACAGCGCGGCGGACGGGTCAAAGACCCGCTCGGCAACATCTGGTGGGTGACCCAGCAGGTCGAGACGGTGCCCGACGACGTCATGTGGCGGCGCCTGCAGCAGCCCGAGTACGCCGAGAACATGCGGTACGCGCAGGAGTCGCTCGACGCCGAACTGAGCGGCTCGGCAGCCGGACGCAGCAGCGCCCCGCGCCAGGGCGCCGGCGACCGGTCCTGAGGCCACCGCGGCGATCGTGGCCCGACGGTCCGGCGTAGGTTGGAGAGCATGGCTCGAATCCTCGCCGTGACCGGCGGCTACGTCGTCCCCGTCAGCTCCGACCCCATTCCGGACGGCACCGTCGTCGTCACCGACGGGGTCATCACCGCCGTCGGCGGGGCCGACACGGCGGTGCCGGACGGCGCCGAAGTGATCGACGCCACGGGCAGCTGGGTCGTCCCCGGTTTCGTGGAGTCCCACGGTCACCTCGGCGTCCACGAGGACGGCGAGGGATGGTCGGGCAACGACACGAACGAGATGACCGACCCGAACGGGGCGCGGTTCCGCGCTCTCGACGGCATCGACATCGAGGAGGTCGGCTTCCGCGACGCGCTGCGCGGCGGCGTGACGACGGCGGTCATCAAGCCGGGGTCGGGCAACCCCATCGGCGGCCGCACGGTCGCCATCAAGACGTGGGGCGGTCGCACCGTCGATGAGCAGGTCCTCGCCACCGACGTGTCGGTGAAGTCGGCGCTCGGTGAGAACCCGAAGCGCGTGTACGGTGACCGCAAGCAGACCCCCTCGACGCGGCTGGGTGTGGCTTCCGTTCTGCGCGACGCGTTCGTCGCCGCGCAGAACTACGCCGACAAGCGCACCTCGGCCGCCGACAAGGACGAGCCGTTCGAGCGAGACCTCGGCAAGGAGACGCTCGCCGCGGTGCTCGCAGGCGATCTGCTCTGGGATCAGCACTGCCACCGTCACGACGACATCGCGACGGCGATCCGGCTGTCGGAGGAGTTCGGCTACCGCCTGATCGTCAACCACGGCACCGAGGCACACAAGATCGCAGACGTCCTCGCCGAGAAGCAGATCCCGGTGATCTTCGGACCGCTGCTGACGTCGCGCTCCAAGGTGGAGCTGCGCGACCGCGCCATCGGCAACCTCGCCCTCATCGCCGAAGCAGGCGTCAAGGTCGCCATCACGACCGACCACCCCGTGGTCCCCATCGACCAGATCCGGCTGCAGGCGATCCTGGCGGTCCGCGACGGCCTCCCCGCCGAGACGGCGCTGGAGGCGCTGACGACCAACCCGGCCGACATCCTCCGCCTGAACGAACGGGTCGGTGCACTCGAGCCCGGCCGCGACGGAGACGTCGTCGTGTGGTCGGGGGACCCGCTCGCCGTCGACTCGCGCGTGCAGCGCGTGTTCATCGAGGGGCGCGCGGTCTATGAGCCCGGTACGGATGCCGCTCCCCGCGTCGTCGAACGGTGGGAGCGCTTCGGTCGCACGTCGTGGATGGGATGACGACGCGCGGCGCGGCGTCGTGAGCGTGCCGGCCGAGGATCGGGGCGCGCCCGACCCCGTCCCCCGATCTTCGTTCGCCCGGTACTGGGCGGCGGCCGCGATCAGCTCCTTCGGCACCGCCGTCTCGGCCGTCGCGATGCCGGTGCTCGTGGTGCAGCTGCTCGCGGCGACGCCGGCGCAGGTAGGCATCGTCAACGCGGCCCAGTTCGTGCCGTACGCCGTTCTCGGGCTGATCGCCGGCGCGTACACGGATCGCTGGCGACGCAAGCCGATCCTCGTGTGGTCCAGCATCGGCCGCGCGGTGTCGCTCGGCGCGATCCCGGTGCTCTGGCTGACCGGCGTGCTCGAGATCTGGATGCTCGTGGTGCTCCTGCTGCTGTTCGGCTCGTTCTCGGTCTTCGGGTTCGCGGCGACGCAGTCGTTCCTTCCCCGGCTGGTGCCGCGCTCGCGGCTGGTGCTGGCGAACGCGCGCCTGGATCAGACGGATGCCGCCGCCCAGACGGTGGGTCCGGCGCTGGGCGGCGGGCTCGTCGGGCTGCTCGGCGCGCCGGTCGCCCTCCTCGTCGACGCGGTCAGCTACCTCGTCGATGCGCTGCTGAACGCGAGCATCCGCGTGGACGAGCCTCGCGAGCGCCGCCCCGAGCGCAATCTCCTCCGTGAGATCCGTGAGGGGCTGCGCTGGGCGTACGCGCACCGGACACTCGGCCCGCTCGCGGTGTCGACGCACGTGTGGTTCTTCGCGAACGGCATCGCGTTCACGGTGCTCTCGCTGCTGGCGCTGCGGTCACTCGGCTTCACCGCGTTCACCTTCGGACTGCTGCTGGCGGTCTCGGGATCGGCGGCTCTGCTCGGCGCCACCTTCGCGGCGAGATTCGGGTCGTGGCTCGGCACCGGACCGGCCATCATCGTCGCGCGCGCGGCCTATCCGATCGCCTGGCTGCTGGTCGCGGCGGCGGCGTGGCTGTCGGCGGGGCCCGTACTCCTCTATATAGCGCTCGCGGTCCACGGGCTCGCGGCCGGCGTCGAGAACGCGAACGAGATGGGCCTCCGGCAGGTGGTGACACCCGACGCGCTGCTCGGACGCGTGAACGCGAACATCCGCTCGGCCAACCGGACGGCAGCGGCGCTCGGCGCCCTGGCGGGCGGTGCGGCGGTCGGCCTCGTCGGTGATCAGTGGACGCTCGTCGCCGTGATGGTCGTCTTCGCGGTCGCCGCGCTCATCGCGGTCCTCTCGCCCCCACTTCGAGCCATGCGCAGCCTCCCCGACTCGGACTGAGGCCGCGCCTTCCACCCCGGCGATGAGGCGCAGGAGTCACGGTCGCTGCGCGCGCACGCTTTCGTCGACGGATGCCGCGGCCGCGGCATCCGCCACCGCCTCGTCGTCCGACATATCGGCCATGACGAGCGTGGAGCGCTCGGCCGGCAGGTCGGAGCGTTCACGGAGGAACAGGGAGCAGAGGAACTGCCGCGGCGATGACGCCGGCCAGTGCCGCGAACACGGCCTGCGGGCTCGCGCCGTCGGCCAGCACGCCGAGGAGCGGGGTGAGCAGCCCGCCCAGCGCGGTGGCCATGCCGAGCGTGACACCACTGGCGGTGCCGAGGTGTCGCGGCAGGTAGGAGTGCGACAGGGTGACGTGCAGCGCGAACGGCAGGAAGAGCGCCCAGCCGAGCACCGCCGACAGGGTCACATCGTGCGCGCGTGCTCCACGAACGCGTCGAGCGCGGTGCGCAGCGCGGGCGAATCCTCCTGTGAACGACGGTGCACCGCGAGCACATCGCGCGTCGAGGCCGGCGCGACGGTCGGGATCGCGACGAGGTCCGCGCCGAGGTCGCCTCGGCCGAGGCGCGGCACCAGCGCAACCGCGCGGCCCGCGCGGGCCAGTTCCAGGTGATTCTGGAACTCCATCGACTCGTGCACGATGCGCGGTGCGTTGGGGACGCCGTCGAAGAGCCGCCGAAGCCACTGGCGGCAGATGGTCGCCTCGAACGTCGCGACCCAGTGCTCGCCCGCGAGCTCTTCCGGGCGGAGGGACTCGCGATCGGCGAGCGGGTGGTCGCGATGGACGATGACGTCGGCGACATCCGTGAACAGCGGCGTCGCGACGAGGTGGTCGGGCATCGCCAGGGCGACCCCGCCCCAGCGATGCACGATTCCGAGGTCGCGCTGGCCCGATGCGACGATCGCGATGGTCTCCCAGGGCTCGCTCTCGCGCAGGGGCAGGGAGAGGTCGGGGTGGCGCACGGCCAGCTCGCTGAGCACCGGGATGACGAGGCCGCGCACGACGGTCGAGAAGGCGGCGAGCCTGATCTCGCCCACGACCCGGTCGTCGGCCCCGGCCGTGAGCTGGAGATCGGCGCGCAGGCGCTCGAGGTCGGCGAGGATCGGCGTCGACGCGACCACGAGCCGTGTGCCCGCCTCGGTGAGGATGACCCCGCGGCCCGCGCGCTCGAGCAGGGTGATGCCGGTCTCCCGCTCGAGGCGCTTGACCTGCTGCGACACGGCGGACGGCGTGTAGCCGAGGCTCGTCGCCGCTGCGACCACGCTGCCCTGTGTGGCGACCGCCCGAAGGGACAGCACCGCTTCCAGATCGATCATGAAGCAACGCTACACAGTTTCATGGCAAAAGCATCGCTTGTCCTTCATCCTGCGACCCGCTGAGGTGGAAGGCGTGAAGAGACGCGACATGGTGCTGGCGGCCGCGGTGGCAGCCTTCTGGGGTTTCAACTTCGTCGTGATCGACTGGGGCATGGCGGGCGTCCCGCCTCTGCTGTTCGTCGCGATCCGCTTCCTGGTGGTCGCGCTCGCCGTCGTCGTGGTCCCGCGCCCCCGAGCATCCTGGCGGACGGTGATCGGCGTCGGCCTCTTCATGAGCCTCGGGCAGTTCGGACTGCTGTACACCTCGATGGCGCTGGGGCTGCAGCCGGGGCTCGCGGCGCTGGTGCTGCAGGCGCAGGCGGTGTTCACGATCCTCATCGCCGCCGTGTCTCTCCGCGAACGCCCGACGATCCCGCAGAGCGTGGGCGTCGGCGTCGGCGTCATCGGGCTCGCGATCGTCGCGGCCGGTCGCGGCGGCGACGCGCCGGCCCTCGCCGTAGCGCTGGCGCTCGCCGCGGCGTTCTCGTGGGCGATCGGCAACGTCATCTCGCGCCGGGCAGGGGTGGTGAGCGCACCGGGACGGCTCGGCTCGCTGTCACTCACCGTGTGGTCGGCGCTCGTCGTGCCGGTGCCGGCGCTCGCGCTGTCGCTCCTGGTCGAGGGGCCGGCGGCGGTCGCGGCCGGCATCGGCTCGTTCGGCTGGCAGTCGCTGCTGTCGACGCTCTACACCGCGGTGCTGTGCACGATCGTCGGGTACTCGATCTGGAACAGCCTGCTGGCGCGCAACCCTTCGGCGGCCGTCGTGCCGTGGGTGCTGCTGGCGCCGGTCGTCGCGATGGTGTCGGCCGCACTCCTGCTCGGGCAGACGCCCACGCCCGCCGAGGTCGGCGGGGGTGTGCTGCTCGTCGGCGGGGTGCTCGTCACGGGCCTGCCCGATCGACGCCGTTCGGTGTGGGCTCGGCGTGCGGCCGCCGCGGGCCGCCGCCACGATGTGCACGCAGCGCTCTCCGGCCGCTCCGGTCGCCGGCCCGACGAGCACGCCATAGACCCGCGCACATAGACGACGACAGAAGCGGGTCGCGACGAATTTTCCTCGTCGGATGCTGGTGACTTCCCGAATCGATTCGATACACTGGTCGACTGTCGCCCAGGCATCCGCGCGTCGCCTGCTGGTGCGGCATCCTTCCCTCTCCTCGCCTTCTCCTTCGAGAGCCGCCCTCATGACCACCGCCCTGACGACGGGCCGCCCTTGGCGCGTCATCGTCGTGTTCGCCGTCCCGCTGCTCATCGGCAACGTCGTCCAGCAGCTGTACCAGTTCGTCGATGCGATCGTCGTGGGCCGCCATCTCGGAGTCGACGCGCTCGCCGCGGTCGGCGCGACGGGCAGCATGCTGTTCCTGCTCCTGGGGTTCGCGTGGGGCTTGACGTCGGGCTTCGCGATCCCCACGGCGCAGGCTTTCGGCGCCCGCGACTACACGGCCGTGCGCCGGTCGGTGGCGACGGGCACCATCCTCACCGGCGCGTGCACGCTGCTGCTCACCGTCGGCGCGCCCCTCCTGGCAGGGCCGCTGCTCGTACTGCTGCAGACGCCGCCCGAGCTTATGGACGATGCGGTCGTCTTCGCCCAGATCAGCTTCCTGGGCGCCGGCGCGATGATGTTCTTCAACTACCTCTCGGCGATCATCCGCGCCATCGGGGACTCCCGCACGCCGCTCGTCTTCCTCGCACTCGCCTGCGGTCTCAATGTCGTGCTGGTGATCCTGATGGTGGGCACGTTCGGCTGGGGTGTCGGCGGCGCCGCCGTCGCCACCGTCGTCTCGCAGGCCATCTCGGTGCTGCTGTGCCTCGAGTTCGTCCGTCGACGGATGCCGGTGCTCCACGTCCGTCGCGACGACTGGCGGGTCAGCCGTGCCGAGCTCGCCGAGCACCTGCGTCTCGGTCTGCCCATGGGCTTCCAGGCCTCGATCATCGCGATCGGGACGCTGTCGGTGCAGGTCGCCCTCAACGAGCTCGGCGCCGACGCGGTGGCGGCCTACACCGCGGCGTCCCGCGTCGACGGGCTCGCCGTCGCCCTTCTGCAGTCGCTCGGCCTCGCCGTGTCGATGTTCGTCGCGCAGAACCACGGTGGCGGTCGGCCCGACCGCATCCGTCGCGGCGTCACCCAGGCGACCTGGATCTCGGTGGCTGCCGCGATCGTGCTCGGCGCCCTCCTCATCGCCTTCGGCGCCGCCCTGGTGCAGCTGTTCGTCGGCCAGGAGGAGAGCGAGGTCGTCGACCTCGCCGCGCAGATGCTCGCCATCAACGGGGCGAGCTACTGGATCCTCGGCATCCTGTTCGTCCTGCGCGGCGCACTGCAGGGTCTCGGCCACACGCTCATCCCCACGGTGACCGGCGTGATCGAGCTGTTCATGCGGGTCGGCGCGGCGGTCGTGCTCGGCGGCATCTTCGGCTTCCTCGGCGTCGCGGCCAGCAACCCGCTCGCCTGGCTCGGAGCCGTCGTCGTACTCGTCCCCGCATACATCCACGCGCACCGCCAGCTGGCGTCGGCCCCGATCACCCCGATGGTCGCCACGCCCACCACGCCCATCGCCGTCATCGGTCCGACCGACGGCTCGATGGTCGTCGATGCGATCGTCACGCAGCCGATCGTGCTGCCGAACGCGGGGCAGGCATCGGGGCGGCGCCCGCGCCGGTTCGCCTTCATCCCTTCCCGCGACCGGCGGCGCACCCGCGGCTGACACTGCTGCGGACGTTCTGCGGCGCGCGAGGCCGCCGGTTTCGCCGCGACCGAGGAATCCCGTCGAGCCGAGCTGCCGGTTGCCTCGGTCTCGCCGTGGATGCCTAGTCGCGGTGCGGCTGAGGGTCAGTCGTCGAAGACGTTCCAGCAGATCGGGCTGCGGAGACGCTGGTCGTCGAGCACCAGCTCGCGGATCGCGGCCGGCAGCTGAGCGCGCTGCCAGTCTCGTTCTGCCAGCCGCGCCGCATTCGCCTCGACCGGCGGGACGGATGCTGCCACGGCCCTGATCGCGTAGGCCGCCGCGCCGAGCTCGTGGGCGGCGACGTGGGCCACCGCCACCGACTGCCCGGCGGTCAGCGCCGCGAACCTCGCCGGATCGGGGAGACCCTTGCCCGCGGCGTTGGCGACGAACGCCCGTTGATGCGCCTCGCGCATCGGCACCTCGCCGCGGATCCAGGCCCGCCCGAGCTCGATCGCGTCGCGCACCCGTCGGTCGGCGGGACGTTCTGCCTCGAAGAGCGGCAGGACATGCTCCGCGCAGACGGCGGCCCACTCGGCGAGCAGCCGGTGGTCCTGGTCGGTGAGGCTGCCGCCTCTCCGGACGGTGATGAACCGCGGATCGCGCTCGGTCGGAAGGATGGGCATCCCCTCATTCTGTCGCCCACCCCCGACGTCGAGCGCTAGCATATCTGCGTATGAGTGCAGATAAGCAGGGATGCGGATACGCCGTCGACAGCCCGTTCGTGGAACTGGCGGTCGAGGTTTTCGCCATGCTCGCCGATGCGACGCGCGTGCGGATCGTCCTGGCTCTGCAGGACGGCGGAGAGCTCTCGGTAAACCATCTCGCCGACATCGTGGACAAGTCGCCGGCCGCCGTCTCGCAGCACCTCGCGAAGCTCCGCCTCGCACGGATCGTGTCGACCCGCCAGGACGGGCAGCGGGTGTTCTATCGGCTCGAGAACGAGCACGCGTCGCAGCTCGTCGCCGACGCGATCCACCAGGCCGAGCACTCGCTGGGCGGGACGCCCCGCCATCACCACGCCGACAGGGCCGGCTGATGACCGCGCGCACCACGCACGGCACGGACTCCGGGCCGCACGAGCACCGACATCCGCACGAGCACTCCCACGAGGACCATGGCCACTCCCACCCGGGCGGGCTGCGCGGATTCCTCCACGAGGTGTTCGTGCCGCACTCGCACGACGCGGCGGATTCGATCGACGATGCGATGGAGGCGAACTCCGCGGGCATCCGTGCGCTGAAGATCAGCCTCGTCATCCTGCTGGCGACCACCGTCCTGCAGGCCATCGTGGTGTTCTTCAGCGGCTCGGTCGCGCTGCTCGCCGACACCGTCCACAACCTGTCCGACGCGCTGACGGCGGTGCCGCTGTGGATCGCGTTCGTGCTCGGCCGGCGTGCAGCATCCCGCCGCTACACCTATGGCTTCGGACGGGCGGAAGACCTCGCGGGCCTGTTCATCGTGTTCGTCGTGGCGCTGTCGGCGATCGTCGCAGCCTGGCAGGCGATCGACCGGCTGCTGCATCCGCAGCCGATCGACAACCTCGGCTGGGTGATAGCGGCGGGCGTGATCGGTTTCACGGGCAACGAGGCCGTCGCGATCTACCGCATCCGCGTCGGCCGGCGGATCGGCTCGGCAGCGCTGGTGGCGGACGGCGTGCACGCCCGCACCGACGGCTTCACGTCGCTCGCGGTCGTCGTCGGCGGCATCGGCGTGCTCCTCGGCTTCCCACTGGCGGACCCGATCGTCGGTCTCGTGATCGCGGCGGCGATCTTCGTGCTCCTGGTGGGCACCGTCCGCAGCGTCGGCCGGCGCCTCCTCGACGGCGTCGAGCCCGAACTCGTGGACCGCGCCGAGCACGCCCTCTCGCACGTAACCGGCATCGAGCGGGTGGACCGCGTCCGGCTGCGCTGGGTGGGGCACCGCCTGCAGGGCGATGCGATCGTCATCGCCGCCGGGGACGCGGATGCCGACACGCTGGCGACCGCCGCCGAGCGCAGCATCCGCGCGCACCTGCGCAACGTCGACGACTTCATCGTCGCGGCACGCACCACGGCACCGTCGCCTGGGGGCTCGCCGCCCGTCGCGACCCCCTCGCCCTGATTCGATTCCTGCGGCGGCGCTGATTCATGGGGCGCAAGATGTCGCTGCCAGGGTGGCGCAGGCGTCGGCATCGGCGTCGGCGGATGCCCCTACGCTCGTACGCATGTCCGTGACGACGCGCCGCATGCAGGACCTGACCATCGACGACCACACCCTCACCGTTCCGCTGGTGTGGGGCGATCCGGCGGACGCCCGCACGATCGACATACACGCCGCTGTGGTAACGCGCGAGGGCGGAGAACAGCTCCCGTACCTCGTGTTCCTCCAGGGCGGGCCAGGCCACGAGGCGCCCCGCGCCTTCCACTCGCCGCACGGGCCGTCGTGGCTCGACGAGGCCCTCGAGCACTACCGTCTGGTGCTGCTCGACCAGCGGGGCACGGGCCTGTCGACACCGGTCTCGGACCGCGATCTCGAGCGCGGCGCTCCGGAGCTCGCGGAGTACATCACGCATCTGCGGGCCGACGCGATCGTGCGGGACTGCGAGGCGGTGCGCGAAGAGCTCGGCGTCCCGACCTGGAGCGTGCTCGGGCAGTCGTTCGGCGGTTTCACAACCCTCGCCTATCTCTCGACGGATGCCGCATCGCTCGAGCAGGTGTACATCACCGGCGGTCTCAGCGCCGTGGGGCGGCATCCCGACGACGTGTACGCCCTCACGTACGACAAGATGCGCGAGGCGTCAGAGCGCTACTACCGGCGATTCCCCGCGCATCGCGACGCGATGCGGCGGATCGTCGACCTCGCGGACGCGGGCGCCATCGTGCTGCCCGACGGCGAGGTCGCCTCGGTGTCACGCGTGCGCTCGGCCGGCTCCGCGCTCGGGACGAACGAGGGGTGGCAGAAGCTGTGGAGCCTGCTCGAGCTCGAGCCGCACACCAACGCGTTCCGCCACGACCTCGCCGCCGCGATGCCGTTCGACGCGCGCAATCCGCTGTACTACGTGTTCCACGAGTCGAGCTACGCGGACGGGCATGCGACCCTCTGGTCGGCGGAGCGCACCGAGCCGGACGACTTCCGGGACGATCCGACGCTCTTCACCGGCGAGCACGTCCGCCGCGAGTGGCTCGACACCGTTCCCGCCCTGCAGCCGTGGCGCGAGGTCACCCTCGAGCTCGCCGGTTTCGCCTGGCCGCGGCTGTACGACGCCGACGCGATCGCGGCGTCGAACGCCCGCGGCGCCGCCGCCGTCTACGCCAACGACCTCTACGTGCCCTTCGAGTTCTCGATGGAGACCGCTCGGCTGCTCCCGGGCGTGACGCCGTGGATCACCAGCGAGCACGAGCACAACGGACTGCGCTCGGGTGGCGAGGTGCTGTCGCGCCTCATCGACATCGCGCACGGCCGGCGCGTGCGCTGACCGACGAAGGGCGGGGGATGCCGCAGCATCCCCCGCCCTGTGCGGCGTCGTGGGGGCTCAGCCCTCGAGGGTCACCGTGTCGATCGTCACCGCAGCGATGCCGGGGTGGTCGCTGAAGACACCGTCCATGCCGGCGGCGATGAACGCCGTCAGCTCGCCGGCGAGGTCGCCGTACGCGTTCGGGTCGGCGCTGGAGCGGAACTCCAGCGGGAGGAACTGGTTCTCGGCGCGGAACGTCCAGCCGTGCACCGAGAGCCCCGCGGCGTGTGCGTCGGCGATCACCGTGGTCGGCGCGCCCAGACGGCCCTCCGCGGTGCGCGGGATCATGACGGACTTCTCGAGGCCCACGCCGTCGGCGTAGGTCGCGATCTCCGCCAGCCCGACGGGCGTCACGAGGTCCTTGTACGTACGGGAGTCGCCCGCGAGCGTGAAGTCGTACGGTCGACCGGATCCGCTGACGAGCTGGGCGAGCGTCACATCGGTCAGGCCGTCGAGATCGCGCAGGTTGGCGGTCTCGAAGCTCTGCACGATGACGGGCGCGTCCGCGCGGTCGACGCCGTTGGCCTGCAGTGCCGCGACCAGCGGCTCCTCGAGCGACAGGCCGATCGAGTCGAAGTACGACGGATGCTTCGTCTCGGGGTAGACGCCGACCGGGCGTCCGTCGCAGCTCACCGAGTGGCGGGCGAGGTCGATGACCTCGTCGAGGGTCGGGATCACGTACAGGCCGTCGAATGCGGTGTTGGCCGGACGCGTCTGGGGCAGGCGTTCCTTCGCACGCAGCGTCCGCAGTTCGGCGAACGTGAAGTCCTCGGTGAACCAGCCGGTGATCGAGACCCCGTCGATGACCTTCGTGGTCTTGCGCGCGGCGAAATCGGCCCGGGTCGCGACATCCGTCGTCCCGCTGATCTCGTTCTCGTGGCGCGCGACCAGCACGCCGTCCTTGGTCGAGACGACATCAGGCTCGATGTAGTCGGCGCACTGCACGATCGCCGCCTCGTATGCGGCGAGCGTGTGCTCCGGGCGCGACCCGCTCGCGCCGCGGTGCCCGATGAGGCTCACGGTCGACGGCTCGATCTTGGTCTTGTCGAGGTCGATGATCGCGAACTCGGTGTCGTCGGGGGTGCCCGGGATGCGCGCGTCGTTGCCCGGGTAGTTGTTGTCGTTGCCGATGAGGAGGCTGCCGTCCTTGAGCTGCACGACGGTCTCGAACGACTGCACGGGGAGCGAGTAGATCTCGCCGGTGCCGTAGCCGTCGCCGGCGCCGATGCCGTGGGGGTTGGCGATGCGCAACGCATCGAGCACGAGTGTCTTCTCGACGTAGCCCTCGGCGTCGGTGCGGCGCAGGTCGACTTGGTAGACGCGCTTGGTGACCGCCTGCTCGCCCTCGAAGTCGTCGCGCTCGATGAGGATCAGAACATCGTTTCGCACGGTGAACGCGTCGCCGATGACGTTCGGCTCCTGGTCGGTCTGGTAGCTCCAGGTGCGGCCGGTGTACGCCCCCGCGCGCGTGTCGAACTCGAGGATCTCGCGACGACGCAGGTCGGCGTCGTCGGCGTACGAGCCCTCGACGACCGGGTAGAGGTAGCGGCCGTTGACCGAGGCGGCCATCGCCTCGAACCCGCGGCTCGCGCGCACCCGCGGGGTCTCGCCCGCCTGGAGGTAAGGGTTCTGCGGCGACTTGGCGCCGTCGAGCGCGTACGGCTTCTCGAGCAGCGTGCCTTCGGCGTCGAAGTGGAGCAGGAAGGGACCGAACTCCTCACCGACCCAGAACGAACCGTCCTTGGCCTTGACGACCGACTCGATGTCGAAGTCGCCGCCGGTGAGCAGCCGCTCGGCGGTGCCCTCGTTCACGATCGGGAAGTCGAGCACGCCGTTGCGGTCGTTGTACGAGATGAAGCGCTCGACCCGGATCTCGCCGGTGCCGCCGTCGGCGGTCTGCCACGCGGGACGTACGAGGTAGTTGCGCAGGAGGAAGTCGGCCGAGTTGCCCTTCGCCCCGAAGCCGTTGTCGGGCTGCGCCCAGAAGGTGCCGTCGCCGTTGTCGATGGCCGCGGAGAACCCGGGGATGACCTGACCGTCCCAGGGTCCGGTGCGGCCGTTCGCGGAAGTCGCGAGCGCGCCGGATGCCGGACCGGGCTCGAGGTGGTCGGCCGACAGCGTGGCCCGGGCGACGAGCGTCGGCACGTGCGTCTGCACGAACGGCGACGACGACGCCGCGGGCGCGGCGGGCACCGGCTGGGCGGAGGCGGCGGTGGCGGTGGCGGGGAGGAGGGCGACGGCGGTGACCGTCGCTGCTGCTGCGGCCAGAAGGCGCGGCAGGACGCGTCGTGTGGGGATTCGACTCATGCCTCGACGCAATCGCGACCGCCCCACCGCACCCTGGCCGGCCGGCGACGAACCTCCGACGACTCGGTGAACGGGGAGCGAGCGGTGCGTGAGAACGCGCTCATCCCGGCAGACGGATGCCGTCGCGCGAGGTCACTGCCAGCGGGGCCACTTGACGGGCGGCCGGCCCATCAGCCAGGGAGAAGAGCGGCGGCCGGCCCGTCACACAGCGGCGAGGAGCGCCGCCAGCGGTGCGGGCACCCGGTCCAGCGGAACGGCGCCGGCCAGAAGCTCCGCATAGCGGGCCTTGTTCCCGCTCCGGCCGCCGAAGAACCGGGCGAGTTGCGCCTCGACCGGCCGGCCGCGCTGGAAGGGCTGCCGCTGCAGGCTGCGGAACGATGCCAGCTCACCCTGCTCGGCGATGACGGCCTCGACTCCATCGACGCCGAGTGCGCGCACGAACTCGGCCTCCAGGTCGGGGTCGCAGACGAAGACGTCGTCGAGCACGCGCTCGAAGTCGTGCCGCTCGCCCTGATCGACGAGTCCGAGCAGCCGGGTGCCGGCGAGCTCGGCGGCCACGCGCCGGGCGCCCTTGGAGCCGCCGACGACGCGCACCTCCGGCATCCGGATCCCCATCCGGGTGGCGAGCGTCTGGAGGGCGATGCGGTCGCTCTCACCCTCCACCAGCACGACGGTCATGCGGCCGCGACTTCCGCGCGCTCCTCTTCGAGAGTGATCAGGTACTCGAGCTGACGGTGCTCCATGAGACCTCCTGCCGCGCCGGATCCGGCATCCATTCGCGATGATTCTCAATCACACAACATACAGTTGTTGGACTTCTTTGTCTCGGCTGCCTAGCGTGGAGCGCGCAGGACCGAGCCGACCGCGCGCGGGAGGCCCGGCACACCCGAACCGAGAGCGGACCAATGAAGACCATCGAACTCACCGGCGTCGAGCGTCCCGCACCCAACGTGGTGCTGGGGCTCATGCGCATCCAGGACCTCGACGACGACGCGGTGCGCACGCTCGTCGGCACCGCCCGCGATGCCGGGATCGACTTCTTCGACCACGCCGACGTCTACGGCCGCGACGTGCACGGCTGCGAGCGGCGGTTCGCCGAGGCGATGCAGCTCACCGCATCGGAGCGTGCGCAGATCACGATCCAGACGAAAGCCGGCATCGTCCGCGAGGGGCCGTACTTCGACTTCTCGTACGACCACATCGTCTCAGCGGTCGAAGGGTCGCTGCGCGCTCTCGATACCGACTACATCGACATCCTGCTGCTGCACCGGCCCGACGCCCTCGTCGAGCCCGACGAGGTCGCCCGGGCTTTCGACGAGCTGGAGGCGGCGGGCAAAGTGCGCGCGTTCGGCGTCTCGAACCACACCCCGCGGCAGATCGACCTGCTCAAGAAGTCGGTGCGCCAGCCGATCGTGGCGAACCAGATCCAGCTCTCGATCACCCACGCGCCGTCGATCGCCCAGGGCGTGGCGGGCAACATGCAGGGCGAGGAGCAGGCGCTCACCCTCGACGGCGGCGGCATCGTGGACTACTGCCGCCTGCACGACATCGCCATCCAGGCGTGGTCGCCGTTCCAGGCCGGATTCTTCAACGGCGTCTTCCTCGGCTCGCCGGACTACCCCGAGCTGAACGCCGTCATCGACCGGCTGGCCGCCGCGTACGACGTGCCGGCCATCGCGATCGCGGTCGCCTGGATCACGCGCCACCCGGCGCTGATGCAGGTGGTGCTCGGCACGACGACCCCAGAGCGGGTGGGCGCGGCAGCCGAGGGCTCCGACCTACCCCTCACCCGCGCCGAGTGGTACGAGCTGTTCCGCGCCGCGGGCTACCGCGTGCCCTGACGATCCGAGGCTCCGAAGAGCCGTTACGAAGACGGATGCCGCGGCTCGCGGCATCCGTCTTCTTTCGTGGTGTGCACGCCCGGCACCGCCCGGTTCGTGGTTCGCATACTAATCGACTCTTGATTGACGATTATCGATTAATGTAGCATCGCGCTTGTTCCGTCTCCCGTCCGCCACTCGGCGTGCGCGAACGGACCACCTATGAAGGCGACCGCGACGCCGCGGTCACTCACGAAAGGGCTGGAACCTCGCGATGAAGCGATTCTTGTCAGTAGTCGCGCTCGTGGGCACGCTGATCGCCGGAACGGCGACCGCGGCCCAAGCAGCGCCCGACCTGCAGGCCGCGGCAACCGCAGAGCTGTACGTCGCCCCGGACGGCGACGATGCGGCGAGCGGTTCGATCGAAGCGCCACTGCGCACACTCGAGGGCGCGCGCGACGCGATCCGCGCGATGAAGGCGGCGACCGGGCTGCCCGACGGCGGGGTCACCGTCTCGCTGCGGGAAGGAACATACCCCCGCACCGAGGCGTTCGAGCTCGGTGCGGACGACTCGGGGACCGCCGAGTCCCCGATCACGTATCGGTCGTATCCCGGTGAGACCGTCACGCTGACGGGCGGCGTCGCGCTCGACTCCGGCGCGTTCGAGCCGGTCGCCGACGAGGGTGTGCTCAGTCGCATCGTCGACGAGGCGGCGCGCAGCAAGGTCGTCGCCATCGATCTGGCCGCGGCCGGCATCACCGACTACGGGCAGCTCAGCCGTCACGGCTACTGGAAGGCGAACGACGTCAGCACCGTGCCGCCGATGGAGCTCTACATCGGCGGCGAGGGGATGACCCTCGCCCGCTGGCCCAACGCCGGGGCCACCGTGCAGATGGACGAGATCCTCGATCCCGGGCCCACCCGCAAGGACGCCGACCTCCAGGAGCGAGGCGGCACCTTCAGCTACAACTACGACCGTCCGCAGTACTGGACCGCGGCCGACGACGTGTGGCTCGACGGCATCTTCGGCTACAGCTGGGAGTGGTCGTACAACAAGATCGCCGCGATCGACACCGAGGCCAAGACGATCACACTCCGCTACGGCGAGATGTCAGGCCTCATGAAGACGTGGTTCGAGGACTTCCACTTCGCCGAGAACCTGCTCGAGGAGCTGGACGCCCCGGGCGAGTACTACATCGATCGCGCGACCGGCCGGCTCTACCTGATGCCGAACCAGGCGTTCCTCGGCGGAGCAGAGGCGACGGTCACGATGCTCAAGGAGCCGATGCTCCGCACCGACGGCACGTCGCATGTGTCGTTCGAGGAGCTGGTGCTCGAGTACGGCCGCGCGAACGCGGCCGTCATCCTGGGCGGCAGCCACGTGAGCGTCGAGCGCAGCGACATCCGCAACTTCGCCGACGGCGGCGTGCTCATCAACTCCCCTGGCCGCTACACGTACGACGGCATCCCGGTGAACCGCGGCGGACGCGACCACGCGGTCGTCGACTCGCACCTCCGTCACATCGGCGGCGTGCCGGTCGTGCTCCAGGGCGGCGACAAGACGACCCTCGAACCGGGACGCAACCGCGTCGAGAACTCCCACATCCACGACTTCGCGTACTACCACAAGGCCTACAACCCGGGCGTGATGTTCGACGGGGTGGGCAACATCGGGCGGAACAACGAGATCCATGACGCCCCGCATCCGGGCATCATCGTGCACGGCAACGACCACGTCATCGAGCGCAACGACATCTACGACGTGTGCAAGACGTTCCAGGATCTGGGCGCGATCTACATGAACGCCGGCGCAACGCCGCAGCAGCGCGGCACCGTCATCAGGCAGAACTATTTCCACGACACCGGGATCGGTCGACTGGGCGTGGAGGGCATCTATCCGGACAACCTCACGATGGGGCTGACCATCGAGGAGAACGTCTTCTACCGGATGGGCAATGCCGCGATCAAGAGCGGATCGGGTGACTACATCACGTCGCGCAACAATGTATTCATCGACACCCACGTGCCGTACGACAACTACGAGATGTGGATGGGCGACCAGCCGGGCAACACCGTCGACACCTCGTACATGCCGGGGTGGACCGAGCTGTTCGAGGCGAACAACGACTTCGTCGGCACGCCGTATGCCGAGAAGTACCCCGAGCTCCTCACATTCTTCGATGAGAACCACTACTTCCCCGCGAACAACGTGTTCGAGCGGAACGTGACGTGGAATCCGACGCTCACCCGCTCGGGTCAGGTCAACGAGCACGGCGCGCGCGACGTCAAGAACCTCATGAACTACGCCGACAACTGGGTGGCGAACGAGGACCCCGGCTTCGTGGACTGGCAGGCAGGTGACTTCCGGCTGCGAGAGGATGCCGCCGTCTTCGACCAGGTTCCCGGCTTCGCGGCGATCCCGTTCGAGCTGATCGGGCCGCAGGGCAAGATCGGCCTGCCCCACGCGCCGGACTCCGTCGCCCTCGAGAGCGTGCACCTGCCAGCCGACCAGTTCACGCTCGACCTCGGCAAGACGGCGTCGTTCGGTGCCGAGGTCGTGCCGTGGAACGCCTCGAACCCCGCGGTGGACTACGCCTCGAGCGACCCCTCGGTCGCGACGATCGACGCAGCGGGCATGATCACCGCCCTCCTGCCTGGTGAGACCGTCATCACCGTCACCTCGAAGGCCGACCCGGCGATCACCGATCAGGCCGTCGTGGTCGTCGCCGACGGTGACGGGGTCATGCACCGGACCGACTTCGAGTCGGGCGCCAACGGCTGGCCGGTCGATCCCAACCGCGCCATCGTCGAGGACCCCGACGGCGAGCACTGGTACCGCATCAAGGGCGGCGCCAACTCGCAGCTGCCGCGCAACTTCACGGACTACGTGCTCGACTTCCAGGTGCGTACGCCGGCCGTGGTGCCGGATGGCGGCATCCTGCTCGTCTACGACCGCACGGGGCCGACCCCGGGAGGGTACGTGCGGTATCGGCACGCCGAGACGGGTCCCACGTGGACCATCTACGGACCGCAGTGGCAGATCCTCAAGGAGGTCAAGCTGCCCGCCGGGTCCGGGCTCGCCCCCGACTCCGTGTACGACGTCCGCATGGTGGTGAAGGGCTCGGGCGTGCAGGTGACGGTGGACGGCGAGCCGGTCATCGAGGGACCGAACCCGTCAGCCACCGCGTCGGGCAGAGTCGGCTTCTACGTCGAGAAGTTCACGGCGCTCGACTTCGACGACGTGACGTTCTCCATCGTGCCGACGGCCGTGACAGCTATCGACGTCTCGCCCGACCAGGCGACGCTCGAGCCCGGTGAGCGGCTGACGCTCGACCTCTCGGTCACGCCGTCGGACGCCACCAACCCGCGCGTTGAATGGACCTCGAGCGCGCCCGAGGTCGCGACCGTCGACGATACGGGCGAGGTGACCGCGCTCGCCGCCGGTCAGGCGACGATCACGGCCACGTCGGTTGCGAATGCCTCGATCACCGCGACGTCGACCATCGAGGTGCGGGCTGCCCAGCATCCCGTCATCGATCTGCTGACTCCGCTCCTCGATCCCGCGGGCTGGCCGGCGACCGACGCCGTCGACTTCGACGAGGGGAGCCTCCGGATCGACGCCGAGGGCGTGTACGGCTACGGCCCCGAGACCTTCGGGAGCGGCCTGCTGCGCTTCCGGGCCGCGGTCGACGGCTTCGACGGCGGCTGGTACGGCTTCGCCGTCCGCTCCGATCGCGCCGGAGACCCGGCGTGGGTGAACGGCAACAAGGGCTACCTGGTGGTGATCAAGGAGGACACTATCGAGTTCCAGAGCTGGAAACCCCAGCAGACGATGCTCGACGTCATCCCCAACACCGCCATCCGCGCCGGTGAGGAGCACGAGCTCGAGTTCGGCGCCGTCGAGGTCGACGCGGGCACGCGAGTGGTCCTCCGTGTCGACGGCAAGACGGTCTGGAGCCATCTCGACGCCGGCGCCTCGAACCCGATCGCCGACCAGGGGCACCTGAACGTCTACCACTACGTCGAGCAGAACGCGCTGCGGCTGCAGCCGGTCGCGCTCGACGACGGCGCCACCTCGGCGCCGGGCAAGGGCGCGCTCTCGAACACCAGCGGGTGGGAGTACGGCCTGCACGACGGCAACTACGACGTCGCGATGAACCTCTGGTGGGGGACTCCCGGCAGCATCTTCCGTCTCTACGAGAACGGCACGCTCGTCTCGACGCGCGTGCTGTCCGACCCCGACGGGATGTCGCAGACGACCGGTGTCAGCTTCACCGGCAAGCCGAACGGCACGTACGTCTACACCGGCGAGCTGGTCAACTCGAAGGGGACGACTGCGACGTCGTCCACGACGGTCAAGGTGATCCACGCGGCGCCCGGTGCCCCGGCGGTCTCGCACGACGACCGCGATCGGGACGGAGCCTTCACGGCGAAGGCCGACCTCTGGTGGGGAACGAACGCCACGTCGTACCGGTTCGAGCTCGACGGGCAGGTCGTGGGGTCGGGCGAGCTGGTCGCCGCGACACCGGGTGCGCAGTCGGCGTCGGTGCAGCTGACCGGCATCGCGCCGGGAGACCACACGCTCGTCGCCGTGTTCGCCAACGCCAACGGTGAGACGGCGTCGAAGCCCGTGAGGCTCACCGTCGAGTGATCGGCGGTCCGTGGGGGAGGGAGCCGGCGCGCCCCTCCCCCACGGCCCGCGCCGTACAGCGCGGTCTCCGCGCTGCCCGCGGCCGCGTCAGCGGGCGGCGAGCACCTCGACGAGGCGTTCTGCGGTCGCGACGCTCGACTGCGGGTTCTGACCACTCACGAACGAGCCGTCGTTCACGACCGTGACCGACCACGGCTCGCCCGACTCGATGACTGCGCCGAGCTCGCGCAGGCGCGACTCCACCAGGTAGGGCGAGCCGTCGCCCAGTCCGCCCTGGCGCTCCTCTTCGTCGGTGAAGACGGCGAGCCGGCGGCCGGCGAACGCGAACGACCCGTCCGCCCGCACGGCGCTGAGCAGCCCGGCGGGCCCGTGGCACAGCACGCCGACGACTGCGTCGCGATCGACGGCGTCGACGAGCAGCCGACCGAGATCGGCGTCGGCGGCGAGGTCGACCATCGGACCGTGACCGCCCGGCAGCGCGATCGCGTCGTACTCGCCGTCCCGCACGTCGGCGAGCGCGCGCGGGTGCGCCAGGAGGCCGTCGATCGAGGCGAGGTAGTCGGTCAGCGCTGCGGTGTCTCCCGCGAGGCTGCCGGGATCGACGGTCGGGCGCACGCCACCCGGCGTCGCGACGTCGACGTCGTGCCCGGCCGCGACGAGGCCCCGATGCAGCTCGACGAGCTCCTCCGCCCAGAACCCGGTCGGGTGCGCCGTGCCGTCCGTCAGGACGATGGCGTCCGCTCCGGTGACCGCCATGAGTACGTGTGCCATGTCTTTCTCTCCTGTTCGGCGACTCCCGCGAGCCGCTGTCGAAGGGAACGGGGCATCCATCGCTCTCATTTCCTATGCTGTGTACCAGTCATAGGTTTCTTGATGGATGGATGTCTCATGCAAGAGCTCGATCTGCTGCACACGTTCGTCGAGGTGCATCGCGCCGGTTCGATCACGGCGGCCGCCGCCCGCCTCGGGATGAGCCAGCCCTCGGTGAGTGAGCGCATCGCCCGGCTCGAGAGCGAGCTCGGGATCGCGCTCTTCACGCGATCGGTGCGCGGGGTGACGCCGACCCCGGCCGGCGACGCGCTCGCGGTGCGCGTGGCGGCACCGGTCGACCGGCTGCGCGCGGTGTGGACGGCGCCGGCCCCCGGACCTGTCGAGACGGTGCGGGTGGGCGGTGCGAGCGACGTCGTCGCGCTCCGGGTGATCCCCGCGCTGGCGCCGCTCACGAGCTCGGGCGTGCGCGTCGAGTTCGGCCTCGGTCTCGCGCACGACCTTCTCGCCCGGCTCGCGGACGGCGACCTCGATGTCGTCGTCTCGTCGGTGCGGACGCCGCTGCGCGGCATCCGCTATCGAGGACTCGTCGACGAGGAGTTCGTGCTCGTGGGCGCGCCGTCGCTCGCGCGGACCATCGACCGTGCGCGTCTCGCCGCCGACCCCGCGGGAGCGCTGCAGCACCTGCCGCTCGTCGCTTACGACGCCGAACTGTCGATCGTGCGGCGCTACTGGCGCAGCCAGTTCGGGCACCGGCCGGCCAACGCGGTGGCGATCACGGTCCCCGACCTGAGGGCGGTGCTGGCGGCGGTGATCGCCGCCGCCGGCATCTCGGCGCTGCCCCGCTACCTCGCGGAGCCTGCGATCGGCGCCGGCACCGTGGAGATGCTCCACCGATCCGCCGAGGCGCCCATCAACACCCTGCACCTCGCGATCCGCGCGGATGCGCCGCCGACGGCCGCGACCACGCGGGTCATCGACGCACTCGTCGAACGCGCGCGGGACTGGGACGTCTTCTGACGCGCGGCGCACGGAGACGACGGTGCCCGGACACGACGGTGCCCGGACACGACGGTGCCCCGGATCCGCCGGGATCCGGGGCACCGTCGTCGGCAGATCACCGATCGTCGGTGAGCGCGTCCTTCACGTCCTGACCGGCCTTCTTGACCTTGGCGCTGGCCTGGTCGGCCACACCCTCGGCCTGCAGGCGCTCGTTGTCGGTCGCGTCACCGACCGCCTCCTTCGCCTTGCCCTTGACTTCTTCCGCGTTGTGCTTGATGTCATCGTCCAGACCCATGCTGGATCTCCCTTCTCGTGGTGGATTGAGGTTCAGACCCGCTCGTCGCCGAAGCCTGCGCGGTCGACGCGGCGGTGGTAGCGCATACCGGCCGCTCCGCCGAGGATCGCCGCGATGAGCGTGATCACGGCTGCGCCGATCGCGGTCAGGATGCCGGTCCAGGTCGCCGCCTCGGGCGTGACGGGGATGCGGGGGAAGATGTCGACGTTCGCCAGGATGTCCCACTGCGCACCGGCGATGGCCGTCACCACGGCCACGACGATGGCGATCGCGATGGCCCAGAGCCAGACGGCCAGGCCCTGCTTGGCGCCGCTCAGCCGCGCCATGCGGCCGGCGACGTAGCCGCCGGCGAAATAAGCGACGAACAGTACGACGGCGATCGCGATCGCTCCGATGATGGTCGCCGCGCCCATGTTCTGGTCGGCGGCGTCGACCGCGTCTTCGACGGTCTCGGGCGATGCCAGACCGGTCGCGGCGCCGAGCGCGGCGACCACGGCGGTGAGGGCCACCAGCGCGCCCAAGGCTGCGAGCCAGCCGAAGAACGCGGCGCCGAACTTGATGCCGCCGAATCGCTCGTGCTCGCGGGCCACGACGGTGTCGCGCAACGACGCGTCGTTGCGGGCGGTCACGGCTTCACGGCTGTCGGCCACTCCGTCGCGGTCGAGGTCGGTGTCGGTGCGCCGCGGGGCCACGGGCTCCGTCGGACGTGCACCGCGGGGGTTGTCCATGCTCATGCCGCGACGTTATGCGGCACACCCGCGAACGCTCAGCCCGTTGCGAATCGCAGCCGAGGAGCGTAATCTCCGCCGCCTCGCGGGCGCGGGATCCGATCTGCGGCCGTGCGCGGCGGCCCCAGCGGCGTCGGTGAGAGCAGAATGGCGGGTATGGATGCCGTCGCCCCCGTCGTGCGCACCGAGATGCCGCAGCCGAGCTTCATCATGTCGAACGAGGGGTATCAGCTGGCGACATATGCCTGGGGCGATCCCGACGCCGAGACCGTCCTGTGCGTGCATGGATTCGCATCCAGCTGCCGCGACAACTGGGTCGAGACGGGCTGGGTGCGGATGCTGACCGCAGCGGGCTACCGCGTCATCGGGGTCGACCAGCGCGGTCACGGGGCCAGCGACAAGCCGCATGATCCCCGCGCGTACTCGATGAGCGCCTTCGTGGGCGATCTCATCGCGGTGCTCGACACCTACCTCGTCGATGCCGTGCGGTACGTCGGCTACTCCCTGGGAGCCCGTGTCGGATGGCAGCTGGCAGTGGATGCCCCGGAACACATCGATCGGGCGGTGCTCGGCGGCATCCCCGACGGCCGGCCACTCGGCCGCCTGCGCATCGATCAGGCCCGGGCGTATGCCGAGGAGGGAATACCCGTGGCCGACGCCGTCACGCAGAACTACGTGCGACTCGCCGAGCGGGTGCCGCAGAACGATCTGCGCGCGCTCATCGCGCTCGCCGAGGGCATGCGGTTCGGCGATGCCGACCCGGATCCCGCCCGTCCCCCGGCACAGCCGGTGCTCTTCGCCACCGGTTCGGAGGACGCGATCCTCGAGCGCTCCCGCACGCTGGCGGCGACGGCGCCGAACGGCACCTTCGTCGAGATCCCGGGCCGGCACCACTTCAACACGCCGGGGTCGCGCGCCTTCCGCGACGCGGCGCTGGAGTTCCTCTCGCCCGCCGGAGGCATCGCATGACGCACCACGTCCGGGTCGTCTACTGCACGCAGTGCGCGTGGATGCTGCGCGCGGCATGGATTGCGCAGGAGCTGCTCACGACCTTCCAGGCCGAGCTCATGGGCGGCGGCGCCACGCTCGAGCCCGGCACGGGCGGCGTGTTCGAGGTCTACGCCGACGACGAGCTCGTGTGGTCGCGCGCCGCGGACGGCGGCTTCCCCGACATCGTCGCCCTCAAGCGCCGGGTACGGGACCGCATCGCGCCCGGGCGGCAGCTCGGTCACGCCGACCGCGCCGCCGCCCGGGCGGCGGGCGACGGCGCGGGCGACGGCGCGGCGATGGGCTAGCCGTCAGGCGGGGTCGGCGACGGCGGTCTTCACGAGCTCGGTGATCCTCTTCTCGACCGCAGAGTTCCATGCCACCACCGCGAAGCCGACGGGCCACATGTCGCCGTCGTCCAGCCGGGCGGGCTCGTCGAAGTTGATGGTCGCGTAGCGGGTCTTGAACTTCGAGGCGGGCTGGGTGAAGACGACGACCTTGCCGTCCGCGTTCGCATAGGCGGGGAACCCGTAGAAGGTCTTCGGCACGAGATCGGGTGCCGTCTCGGACACGACCTTGTGCAGCCCCTCGGCGACCTCCCGGTCGGTGCCCTCGAGCTTGTCGATCGCCTCGCGCACCTGCTTGGTGCCCGCTTCGCGGCTCTTGCCCGCCTTCGCCTGAGCGCGCAGCTCCTTCGCGCGGTTCTTGACGGCTTCCCGCTCTTCTTCACTCAGTCCGTCTGACGTCGTCTTGGCCATGGTGCTCCTCCTCGCGCTCGGGGGGCGCCTTCGTGCCCCGTGGCCTTCACGCTAGTGAGGCGGTGCCGGGCGATGCTTCTCCATTCCTGCTTGATCCCGCGTCGAGTCCCGCGTGACCCGCGTCGGCCGTGCGGCCGCTGCGTCGGCCGCCGGCGACGGGTGCGCACCGAACGGCGCAGGGGCGCGGTATCCGCCCCGCCCCTGCGCCGTGTCGGTCTTGGACTTCGCCGTCGTGACGCCGTCACGCGAACCGCATCACGATGCGGCCGTCGATCTTGCCGTGCTCCATGCGCTCGAAGATGTCATTGATGTCGTCGATCGACTCCACCGCGACGGTGGGGTGGATCTGTCCCCGCGCGTAGAAGTCGAGGGCCTCGATCATGTCCTGGCGGGTGCCGACGATCGAGCCGCGGATCGTGATCGCCCGCAGCACGATGTCGAAGATGTCGGCCGGGAAGTCTCCTGGGGGCAGCCCGTTGAAGACGATGGTCGCGCCGCGGCGGGCGACGCCGAGTGCCTGGCCGAAGGCCTGCGGGTGCACGGCCGTGACGAGCACTCCGTGCGCACCGCCGGTGCGCTCCTGGATGACCGCGGCCGGGTCCTGCGTCAGCGCGTTCACGGTGACCTCGGCGCCGTGCGAGCGCGCCAGCTCGAGCTTGGCGTCGTCGATGTCGACCGCCGCCACGCGCATGCCCATGGCCCGCGCATACTGCACGGCGATGTGGCCCAGCCCGCCGATGCCCGAGATCACGACCCACTCGCCGGGGCGAGCCTCGGTCATCTTGAGACCCTTGTAGACGGTGACGCCCGCGCACAGGATCGGCGCGACCTCGACCGGGTCCGCGCCCTCGGGGATCCGGGCGGCGAAGCGCTCGTCGACGAGCATGTACTCGCCGAAGCTGCCGTCGACCGAATAGCCGCCGTTCTGCTGTTCGGGGCACAGCGTCTCCCACCCGGTGCGGCAGAACTCGCAGACGCCGCAGGCGCTCCACAGCCACGCGTTGCCGACGAGGTCGCCGACCGCGAGTGTGGTGACGCCGTCGCCGAGGGCGACGACGCGGCCGTACCCCTCATGACCCGGAATGAGGTCGCTCTTGGGTGCGACCGGCCAGTCGCCGCGGGCGGCGTGGAGGTCGGTGTGGCACACGCCGGTGGTCAGCACCTTCACCAGCGCCTGGCCGGGACCGGGCGTCGGGATGGGGACGTCTCTCACGTCGAGTGGCCTGTCGGGCGCGGTGACCACGGCTGCGCGCATCGTGCCCGTGGGGATCGCCGCGCCGCGTTCGGCGTGCGCGTCGGTCAGGATCGTCATCGTCATCACTTCCCTGGGGCGGGCGTTCGCCGCCCTCTGCCTTCGACGCTACGCCGCAGCACGTTGCACCACGTTGCAGCGCCGGTCGCGGCATCCACCGTCTTGAATGGCGTCGCGTGCCCCTCTACCGTGAGGTGTCACCCGACCCACAGGAGCGTCCATGACCTCGCCCGCCGCGCCCGACCCGATGCACGCGATCTCGGCCGACACGCGTCACACCGTCGAAGACGTGCTCGAGTACGCACGACGCCGGGCGCTGTACGAGGACGTGCCGCTCGACAAGCCCATGACCCCCCGCGACCTCGAGCGGCTGGCCTCGGGCTCGATCACCCCGGAGGGCATCGGCTCGCGACGCGCGATCGCGCTGTTCGAGAACGTGCTCGCCCCCTCGTGCGTGTCGACGGACCATCCCGGATACCTCTCGTTCATCCCCTCTGCCCCCACGAAGGCGTCCCTGGCGTTCGATGTCGTGGTGTCGGCATCCGCCATCTACGGGGGCTCGTGGATGGAGGGCTCCGGCGCGGTCTACGCCGAGAACGAAGTGCTGCACTGGCTCGCCTCGGAGTTCGGGATGCCGCAGGGCTCGGGCGGCGTGTTCGTCCAGGGCGGCACGATCGGCAACCTCTCGGCGCTGGTGACGGCGCGCGACGCGGCTCGGCGCCGTGCGGCAGACGAGGGGCGCGCGGCGCCGTCGCGCTGGGTCGTCGTCTGCAGCGCGGAGGCCCACTCGTCGATCGCATCGGCTGCTGCCGTCATGGACGTGGACGTCGCGACGGCGGAGGTCGACGCGGACGGGCGCCTGCATGGCGACGCCGTCGCACGGGTGCTCGACGAGCACGGCGACGCGGTGTTCGCCGTCGTGGCCACCGGCGGCACGACGAACTTCGGCATCGTCGACGACATCGCGGGCGTCGGGGCCGTCGCGCGCGAGCGCGGCGTGTGGTTCCACGTCGACGGCGCCTACGGGCTGGCGGCGATGCTCGTGGAGCGCATGCGACCCGCGTTCGCCGGCGTCGGGCTCGCCGACTCGGTCATCGTCGATCCGCACAAGTGGCTGTTCGCACCGTTCGACGCGTGCGCGCTGATCTATCGCGAGCCCGCACTGGCGCTGTCGGCGCACACGCAGAAGGCCGAGTACCTCGACACCCTCACCGGCAAGCCGGACTGGAATCCGTCCGATCTCGCCATCCAGCTCACCCGCCGCGCCCGTGGGCTGCCGATGTGGTTCTCCCTCGCGACCCACGGCACCGAGCAGTACCGCGCGACCATCGAGTACGGCATCGAGCTCGCCCGGCGCATCGCCGATGAGATCGAGGCGCGCGACGGGCTGTCGCTCGTGCGCGACCCCCAGCTGTCGGTCGTGGTGTTCCGCCGCGAGGGCTGGACGCTCGCGGACTACGAGGCATGGTCGGACCGCCTGCTCGAGGAGCAGCATGCGTTCGTCGTCCCGAGCTCCCACGCCGGCGAGCCGGTGCTGCGGTTCGCGATCATCTCGCCGCTCACCACCTTCGAGCTCCTCACCGGCATCCTCGACACCCTCGCCTGACGGGGCGAACGCGGGGGCCTGGAAGGGGTTCAGGATGCTGTCATCCACGACGCACGTAGACTGAAGGCATCCGTTCTCGCTTCTGAGAACCCGCTCCTCCGCAGGATCACCGTGACCTCAGCCGATGCCCGCACGTTCGCCGTGCGCCATGTACAGCTCGCGCGCGCCGCGTTCGCTGCCCTGGCGGCGCTCATGATCACGTTCTCGCCGGATCATTCGGCGGCTGTGGGCAGCGCGGTGTTCAGCGGCTTCGCGATCGCCACCGGGCTGGTGCTGCTGCTCGCGGTCTGGCTGGTCTACCCCGCCGGCCGCCGCTGGCCCGCGGCCGCCCTGGGCGGCATCTCGGTCGCCGCCGGCATGGCGGGTGGCCTGTACCCGCTGCGCACCGTGACCGGCTACTTCGTCATCGTGATCGCCTGGGCTCTGCTCAGCGGCGTCATCGAGCTCATCGCCGGCTGGCGCGGCCTGGCCGGCCGCCGCGAGCGGCGCGAGATCGTGCCCGGGGTCGCCGACGCCCGACCCGCCGCTCTCGCCGGCCCCCGCTCCGAGAGCCGCGACGCCGCCGTCATCGGCGCGATCACGATCCTGCTCGGCATCGCCCTGCTGTTCGTGCAGCCCGCGTACGCGTTGGACTACACGATCGAAGAGGCCCACGCGACCTTCACCCTCACCGGCATCACGATCGGCGTCGGGCTGTTCGGCGGCTACGCGGCGATCGTCGCGGTCTACCTCGGCATCGCCGGCTTCTCGCCGCGCCCGGCCGAGCCGGACACCGCCGAGAGCGTCACGGCGGAGGCACCCGCATCCGCCGACACCACCCCGCAGAAGGACTCCGCGTGAGCCACGACAGCCCCACCCGCCGCGACCTGATGAAGCCCCTGCAGCTGCTCGGGCTGGCCTTCGGCGCCGCTCTGTTCGCGGGAGTGGTGACGCTCTTGTCGATGGGCTTCTTCCAGCAGCGCACCGGCGACGAGGCGCAGCGCGCCGTGGTCACCGCCCTCGTCATCGCCGGAATCAGCTTCATCGCCGTGCTGCTCATCGTCTCGCTCCTTCTCCTCGCGGTCGACCCCGCCCAGGTGACGAAGCAGATCGACCGGCCGGTGCTCTTCGACGACGAGTCCGAGAAGCCGGAGCCCGGCGAGGATCCGGATGCGGCGGCATCCACCGATCCGAAGGCCTGACAGCCCCGGCGGCTGTCGTCTCTGAGCCACCTCCTCTCTCGAGAGCTCAGCCATGCCGCAGGATCCCGCGCCGGCGTGGTCTGAACGCGGCGAACGCGTCACAGTGCGCAACGCCGCGGCAGGCGGCACGCCACCACGGCTAGCCTGAAGCGCCCGCCGCCCTGATGAGCGGGCCGGAAGGGACGCCATGGCCGACGCGACCGCCCGCCCCCGTGGGCCCCTCATCCTCGACTGGTTCCTTCCCCTGACCGGCGACTCGCGCACCGACGTCAGCATGGGAAGCGCCACCATCCACGCGGTCAATCAGCACCTCACGGTCCTGCGCAAGCCCGATGTGCCGTACCTCTCGCAGGTCGCGCAGGCCTCGGAGAATCTCGGCTTCGAGGCGGTGCTCGTGCCGACCGGCACGTGGAACGAGGAGACCTGGACGCTGGCTACGGCGCTGTCGCAGCACACGCGCACGCTCGACTACCTCATCGCCTTCCGGCCCGGGCTGGTGTCGCCCACCCTTCAGGCGCAGATGGCAGCGGCGTTCCAGAGCGTGAGCGGAGAGCGGCTGCGCGTCAACGTGGTGGTCGGCGGAGAGGATGCCGAGCAGCGGCGCTTCGGCGATCACCTGACGCACGATGACCGATATGCGCGGGCGAGCGAGTTCCTCCACCTGGTGCGGCGGCTCTGGACGGGTGAGGAGGTCACGTTCCGGGGCGAGCACTACGACGTCGTCGGCGGGCAGATGCCGCGTTTGGACGCCGTGCCGGAGATCTATCTGGGCGGATCCTCGACGGCCGCGATCGAGGTGGCCGCCGAGTACGCGGACGTCTACCTGACGTGGGGCGAACCGCCCGCACAGGCCGCCGAGAAGATCGGCCGGGTGCGGGATGCCGCCGCGGCTCGCGGCCGGACGCTGCGGTACGGCGTGCGTCACCACGTCATCGCGCGGCGCACGTCCGACGAGGCGTGGCGCATCGCCGACGAGCTCGTGGCCGGACTCGACGCCGAGCTGATCGCCACCCGCCGTGCCGCTTTCGCGGCGTCAGGCTCAGAGGGCCAGCGCCGTCAGCACGCGCTGACGAACGGGGGCACGACGCGCGGCGATCTCGAGGTGCACCCCGGCCTGTGGGCGGGCGTCGGCCTCGTCCGCGGCGGCGCGGGCACCGCGCTCGTGGGCAGCTTCGAGGAGGTCGCCGACCTCATCGAGGAGTACCACGACCACGGCTTCGACGAGTTCGTGCTGTCGGGCTATCCGCACCTCGAAGAGGCGTACTGGTTCGCCGAGGGAGTGCGCCCCGAGCTGGTGCGCCGCGGACTGATCTGACGGGCATCCCGCGCAGCGACCGCACCCGCGATTCCAGAGCTACCCGAGCTCGTCGACCAGCTTCGAGGCGAGCCCGTCGTACGTCGCGGGGGTGAGCGCCAGCAGACGATCCTTCGCCTCGTCGCCGATGTCGAGGCCGCGCACGAACTCCGCGAGCTCGGGTCCGCCGACGCGACGGCCGCGGGTGAGGTCCTTGAGGAGTGCGTAGGGGTCGGTGATCTGGGACCGGCCCGCCGCGATCTCGGCGCGCACGACGGTCTGGATCGCCTCGGCGAGCACCTCCCAGTTGGCGTCGAGGTCGGCCAGCAGCACATCGTCGGCCAGCGAGATCTCGCGGAGCCCGCGCTGCAGGTTGTCGAGCGCGAGCAGCGCGTGCCCGAACGCGACGCCGATGTTGCGCTGCGTCGTCGAGTCGGTCAGGTCGCGCTGCAGGCGGCTCGTCACCAGCGTCTGCGAGAGCGTGGCCAGCAGCCCGCCCGAGATCTCGAGGTTCGCCTCGGCGTTCTCGAACCGGATGGGGTTGATCTTGTGCGGCATCGTCGACGAGCCGGTGGCGCCGGCGACGGGGATCTGCGTGAAGTAGCCGATCGAGATGTAGGTCCAGATGTCGGTCGCCAGATTGTGCAGGATGCCGCCGGCGTGACGCACGCGGTCGTACAGCTCGACCTGCCAGTCGTGCGACTCGATCTGCGTGGTCAGGATGTTGAAGTCGAGGCCGAGGCCCTCGATGAACCCGCGCGAGAGTTCCGGCCAGTCGACCTCGGGAGCGGCCGCGAGGTGCGCCGACCACGTGCCGGTCGCGCCGGAGAACTTCGCGAGGTACTCGCCGCCCTCGATCTGGTCGGCGACGCGCGAGAGGCGCCACGCGAACACCCCGAGCTCCTTGCCCATTGTCGAGGGCGTCGCCGGCTGGCCGTGGGTGCGCGACAGCATCGCGGCGTCGCGGTGGTCCACGGCGAGCTGCGTGAGCGCGGCGATGACGGCCCGGAGCTTCGGCAGCCAGACGCGCTGAACGGCGCGCTGCACGGTGAGCGCGTACGAGGTCGAGTTGATATCCTCGCTGGTGCACGCGAAGTGCGTGAGCTCCGCGACGGCGTCGAGGCCGAGGGCCGACAGCCGGTCGCGCACGAGGTACTCGACAGCCTTGACGTCGTGGCGCGTCACCGCCTCCTTCTCGGCCAGCCAGTCGATCTCGGCCTGCCCGAACTCCAGGTACAGCGCACGCAGGCGCGCCTTGTCGTCGTCCTGCAGCGGCGAGGTGCCGAACAGCGAGCGGTCGGTGAGGGCGATGAGCCACTCCACCTCGACCTCGACGCGGGCGCGGTTCAGACCCGCCTCGGACAGGTACTCGCCCAGTTCGCCGACGGCGGGGCGGTAGCGCCCGTCGAGGGGGCTGAGGGGCTGCGGGGGAAGTGAGGTCACGGTGGCTCCCGTCGGTCTCGGCGAAGACGACCGTCGATCCGGCGTCATGACACCGGAGGTCATGGCACGGGGCGGATGGCGGGTTCTAGTTGCCGGAAGAGCGCCCGGCTCGCACTCTCGATCATACCGAGCACCTCGTCGAACATTCCGGGCCCGGCATAGTACGGGTCGGGCACGTCCAGCGTGGTCGCCGACGGATCGAACGACAGCAGCAGCGCGATCTTGTCGGCGTCGCCCTCCGTGCGCGCCCATCCACGCAGGATCCGCTCGTGGCTGCGATCCAGGGCCACCACGAGGTCGCTGCGCGCGAAGTCGGCGTGCGTGAACTGCCGCGCACGGTGGTGGGCGCCGTCGTAGCCGGCGCGTTCGAGCGCCGCGATGGTGCGCAGGTCGGCCTGCTCGCCCACATGCCAGTCGCCGGTACCGGCGCTGGTCGAGGCCACGCGGGCACCCAGACCGGAGGCATCCGCGAACTCCCGGAACACGACCTCGGCCATCGGCGAGCGGCAGATGTTGCCGGTGCATACGAACACGACGCGGAAGGGAGCCACGTCGGTCGCGGTCATGGGTTCCATTCTGGACCGAGCCGACACCGAACGTTAAGGATCTCTCCTCACGAGGGCTTCCATCGGAGGATGCCGCTCCCCTAGCTTGTGACGAGCGGGGAGGCGACCGGCCTGCCCGCGATCCCCTTGCGCGGTCCACCGACCGCCGTCCTCACGTGGAGGTCCCGTGTCCCCATCACCCCGCAGACTCACCGCCGCCGTAGCGGCCCTCACGCTCGCCGCGGCGGGCGTGGTGGCGTTCGCCGCACCCGCGGCCGCGGCACCCGGAGATCTGCTCATCAGCGAGTACGTCGAGGGCAGCTCGTTCAACAAGGCGATCGAGCTGTACAACCCGTCGACAGCCGCCGTGGATCTCGCCGCGGCCGGCTACTCGTTGAAGCTCTACTTCAACGGCTCCACCACGGCGAGCACGATCCCTCTGACCGGCACAGCCGCCCCGGGGGACGTGTTCGTCCTCGCTCAGCGGAACTCCACGGCGACTCCTGTGGACCCAGCGATCACCGCCCAGGCCGATCAGACCACCACCGCCAGTCTGTGGAACGGCGATGACGCCATCGCGCTGGTCAGGGGCGACGTCGTCGTCGACGTCATCGGCCAGATCGGCGTGGACCCGGGCGCCGAGTGGGGCAGCGGCCTCACGTCGACCGCCGACAACACGCTGCGCCGCAACGTGGCCGTCGTCGTGGGCGACGCCGACGGAACGAACCCGTTCGACCCCGCCCTCGAGTGGACGGGGTACGCGAGCAACACGTTCGACGGCCTGGGTTCGCACGGGACCGACCCCGAACCCGATCCGGATCCCGTCGCCGACTGCGCGGCCACCCCGGTGACCATCGGGTCGGTGCAGGGCTCCGGGGCGGCGTCGCCGATCCCGGGACAGGACGTGCTGATCAAGGGCGTCGTCGTGGGCGACTTCCAGTCCGGCGGCTACGACGGCTACTACGTGCAGGATGCCGGAGACGGCGACTCCGCGACATCCGACGGCATCTTCGTCTACGCGCCGGGTGGTGCTGCGGTGAACGTGGGCGACAACGTCAGCGTCGCGGGCGCGGTGAAGGAGCAGTTCGGCCTCACCGAGATCGTCGCAGCCGACATGGAGGTCTGCTTCGGCGGCGCGACCATCCCCGAGCCGACGCCGCTCACGCTCCCGGCATCCGCCACCCAGCGCGAAGCGCTCGAGGGCATGTACGTGACGCTCCCACAGCAGCTCGCGATCGGCGAGACGTTCGAGTACGGGCGCTTCGGCACGATCACGCTGACCAACGGCCGCCTCGACACTCCCACCGCGGTCGTCGAGCCGGGCGCGGCAGCCGTCGCGCTGGCCGCCGCCAACGTCGAGAACAGCATCACGCTCGACGACGGCCGGGGCACGCAGAACCCCGACCCGGCGATCCACCCCGACGGTGAGGTCTTCACGCTGGCCCACTCGTTCCGCAGCGGCGACCTCGTCCAGAACGCCACCGGCGTGCTGGACTACCGCTTCGACGCGTGGGGCGTGCAGCCGACCGAGGGTGCCGACTTCACCGTCGGCAATCCGCGTCCGGACGTGCCCGACGTGGGCGGCGACCTGAAGATCTCGAGCTTCAACGTGCTGAACTACTTCACCTCGATCGATCCGACCCCGGCCAACTCGGGCGACGACAGCTACTACCGCGGTGCCGACACGGCCGAGGAGTTCCAGCGCCAGCAGGACAAGATCGTCTCGGCGCTCGCCGAGATCGACGCGGACGTCTTCGGACTGCTCGAGATCGAGAACAACGGCACGGCGGTGCAGGCGCTCGCCGACGCACTGAACGCGAAGGTCGGCGCGGGCACGTACGTGCCCGTCACCACCGGCGTCATCGGCACGGATGCCATCACGACGGCGATCATCTACAAGCCCGCGTCGGTTGCACCCGTGGGCGCGCACCTGCTGATGACGAGCGCGGTCGACTCGACCTGGTCGGACGAGCGCAACCGTCCGGGCCTCACCCAGCGGTTCGCCTCCACCGAGACGGGCGAGGAGTTCGTGGTGTCGGTGAACCACCTCAAGTCGAAGGGCTCGGCCTGCGCCGAGAGCCCCGACCTCGGTGACGGGCAGGGCAACTGCAGCGCCGTGCGCACGGCCGCCGCGAAGGCTCTCACGACCTGGCTGAACACAACGGTGGCGCCGGACGGCCGGGCGATCGTGATCGGCGACCTGAACTCGTACGACCACGAGGACTCGATCGACGCGTTCGTCGCGGGCGGCTTCACCGACCTGGAGAAGCAGTTCAACGGCGAGCACGCGTACTCGTACGTGTTCGACGGGCAGCTGGGCTACCTCGACTACGCCCTCGCACAGCCGGCGCTGCTGGCCGATGTGTCGGGCGTGTCGGCGTGGCACATCAACGCCGACGAGCCGAGCCTCATCGACTACGACACGTCGTTCAAGCTCCCGGCGCAGGACGCCCTGTGGGCGCCCGACCCGTACCGCTCGAGCGACCACGACCCGGTCATCGTGGGGCTGAACCTCACCCCGCCGGACACGACTGATCCGACCATCGAGGTGACCGCGGACCCGTCGACCGTGTTCCCGCCGAACGGCAAGATGCGCACGGTCGATTTCACGATCGACGCCGCGGACGACAGCGGCGACGATGTGACGGTCGAGCTCACGGACGTCACGGCGACGGGTTCGTCGAAGGCGGACTGGGAGCAGCTCGACGACGACACCTTCCGTGTCAAAGCGGTCAAGGGCGCGGTGTACCGCTTCACCTGGACCGCGACGGATGCCGCGGGCAACACCGCGACCGACACGGTCGAGGTGGTCGTGGGCAAGTAGGGCTCTCGAGCTCTCGATACCCGGGGGGGCGTCGTTCCGATGCGGAGCGGCGCCCCTCCTCCCCATGCGGCGGCGGGACGCTGTTCTCCACGGACCCCCGCCCCACCCGGTCCGGACCTGTCCGTCGCGGAGCACGATCGACGGGTGACTCTCGTTCCCCCGGTCGCCGATGCGGCGTCTCATCAACTGGCCGAGACCGTGCGCGAGCTCTCACGCCTCCTCGAACGGATCACGGATGCCGCGCTCCTCGCCCGTGGACTCGCCGACGCCGTCGACTGGCAGGCGAAGGCCGCCACGGCCTTCCACGACCGGGCCGCCGCATGGGCGGGCGATGTGTCGGGGCTCACCTGCCTGGCCGAGACCGTACGGCACGACGTCGCCCGCGCCCGCGAGCGCGCAGCGTTCGCGGAGTCCCTTACCGGCGTGCTGCCCGGAGCGGGGCGATGAGCGACCCATCGTCCGCGAACGACCCGCTCACACCCGCCGTCGCCCGCGAGGACGGGTCCGCCGAGAGCGGCCTGCCGGCGGACCCGTCATCCCGGAACGACCTGCTCATGCCCGCCGTCGCCTACGAGGACGGGTCCGCGGGAGGCGGCCTGCCGGCGCCTGAGCTCATCCGCGATCCCGGACGGCTCGGCGCGAGCGAAGGACTCATCGGCCTGTTCGCCGACCACTGGCCGCGTGTCGACGACGGCCTGCAGATCCGCAGCGGCGGCGCGGTGGCGGTGGACACGGCGACCCTGTCCGCGGCGGCCGTGCGCTTCGATGCCGCACGCGAGGAGCTCGCCGCCATCGCCGACCGCGTGCGCGCGCTGCAGGCCGTGCTGCGGACGCTGCCCGCGCACACGGACGACGCCCGGGCGGCGGCCTCCGCCCTCGCCGCGAAGCTGAACGCGGTGCAGGAGGAGTCCCAGGGGATCGCCGGTGCCCTGCGCGAGGCGGCGTACGCATACGAGATGGTGGAGATCCAGGCCGAGCACCGGGCCGCCGTCCTCGCCGGGGAGGGCGCCCGCGCGGACCGCCTCGACGCGCGGATGACCGCGCTGGTCGAGCGGCATCCCGACGCCTGGCGGATGGCGCTCGGCGCGGAGTTCGGGTACGGCGTTCTGTGGCCGTCCGAGCTCGTGCGGCAGGCGACCCACTGGGGCGTGGGTGTGGGCAGCGAGATCAACGACCCCGGCGCCATCGTGGCGGGCGCCGGCTCGGGACTGCTCACCCTGGGCGGCGCAGTGGCCGTCGGCCTGGCAGGCACGGGAAGGCTCCCGCGGGAGGCGCGCCTCTCGGGCGCTGCAGGGCCGGTGACGCTGATCCCGGTGGCGCCGGCAGCGCCTGCCAGTGCAGCGGGGGCTGTCGGGGTCGCAGCCGCCGGCATCGCTGGTGCCGCCGGTGCCGCGGGTGCCGCGGTTACCTCGGGTGCCACCGGTCCGGGCGGTGCCGCCCCTCCGCGCTCGGCGAGCTCGCCGGCCTCGATCGCGCCGCAGAGCCTGGCGGCGGCGACCGCGCGGATTCCGGGTGGGGGCGACTCGCGGGTTCGGATCGAGCGGTACACGATGCCGGACGGCTCCCGACAGTACGCCGTGTACATCGCCGGCATGCAGTCGGGCGCGATGGGCGGCGACGACGCCTGGGACAACGCGTCGAACGTGGAGCTCTACGCGGGGCGGATGTCGGACTCGTACGCCGCCACCGAGGCGGCGCTCGCGGCGGCCGGGGCGCAGCCGGGCGAGGCGATCCACGTGTTCGGGTTCTCGCAGGGGGCGATGATCGGGTCGCACGTGGCACTCGAGGGTCCCTACGACGCCCAGACGCTCGTGTCGCTGGGCTCGCCCGTCGATGCCGACGTCGGACCGGGGACGCTGAGCGTGTCGGTGCGCCACGCCGACGATCCCGTCGCGGGGCTCGCCGGCGGCGGGCATGGTCAGCCCGTCGGCGCGCCAGGCAGCTTCATCGTCGAGCGGGTCTCCGACCCCGACGTCGGGCTCGACGAGGTGGGGCTGCCCGCGCACCGGCTGACGGCGTATGCCGAGACGGCGGCGCTCGTCGACCGCTCGTCCGATCCCCGTGTCGACGGCCTGCGCCACGTGTTCGACGACCTCGCGCGCGCAGACGCCGTCGAGGTCACCGAGTACGGGGCGAAGCGCGATGCGGGCTGAGTCAGTCCTTGCGGGGTCGCAGGATGATGCCGAAGATCCAGTTGATGAGGGTGATGATGACCGCCGCGACGACGCCCCACCAGAAGTCCTCGACCCGCAGGCCCCAGTTCCACCAGTGCGTGAGCCATGCCGTGAGCCACAGCAGGAACGCGTTGATGAGCAGGCCGATCAGCCCCAGCGTCAGGATGTAGAGCGGGAACGCCAGCACCTTGATGACGGTGCCGATGATCGTGTTCACGAGGGCGAAGATCGCCGCGACGATGAGCAGCGTCAGCACCAGCTGAAGCGTCTCGCCCGGCGGGAACGCCACGACGGTGACCTGGAGCGCCGGGATCAGGGTGACGACCCAGATCGCGAACGCGTTGATGACGACGCGGATGAGGAAGCCCATAGTCCGCCCAGTCTTCCACGCCCCTCGGTCCCGGCCAATGAGAATCACGGCCCGAGACGCGGCCCGGCTCCCGCTCGTAGACTCGGGACCGTGACCGACGCTCCCGAGATCCCCGTCCGCGTGCGCCCCGAGGTCGCCGCGCTGCCGCCGTACAAGCAGGGCCGGCAGGCCGGCGCCGAGGCGTTCAAGCTGTCGAGCAACGAGAACCCGTTCGACCCGCTGCCGGGCGTGCTCGAGCGCGTCCAGGCCGCGACGGCGCTCAACAGGTATCCGGACGCCAGTGCCGCGCGGCTGCGCGAGCGCCTCGCCGAGCGCTTCGCCGTCGATGTCGACGCGATCCACGTCGGCGCCGGCAGCGTCTCGATCCTCGCCCAGCTCGTGCTGGCGACATCGGGCCCCGGCGACGAGGTCATCTACGCGTGGCGCTCGTTCGAGGCCTATCCCTGGCTCGCGGTCGTCGCCGGCGCCACCGCCGTGCAGGTGCCGCTGGCCACGGGGGCCCGCCACGACCTCGACGCGATGGCGGCCGCCATCACCGAGCGCACGCGCGCCATCATCGTGTGCAGCCCCAACAACCCGACCGGCCCCATCGTCACCCAGGCCGAGTTCGACGGGTTCGTCGCCCGCGTGCCCGCCGACGTGCTGGTGATCCTCGACGAGGCGTACTCCGAGTTCGTCACCGACCCCGACGCCGTCGACGGCGCCCGGGTGCTCGCGAGCGGCGGACATGCCAACGTCGTGGTGCTCCGCACCTTCTCGAAGGCCTACGGGCTCGCAGCCCTCCGGGTCGGCTACGCCGTCGGCCATCCGCGCGTCCTCGACGCGGCCCGCAGCACCGCGATCCCGCTGTCCGTCACCGCCCACGCCGAGGAGGCCGCGCTCGCGAGCCTCGACGCCGAGACCGAGCTGCTGGAGCGCGTCCGCGTGATCGCCGAGCGTCGCGACCGGCTCGCGGACGGCCTCCGCCAGGCAGGCTGGAACGTCCCGGAGGCGCAGGGCAATTTCGTGTGGCTGCCCGCCGGTGCCGAGACCGCGGCCTTCGCCGCCGCCTTCGAGGAAGCGGGCCTGATCGTGCGTCCGTTCGCCGGCGACGGCATCCGGATCTCCGTCGGCGAAGAGGAATCTGTCGAGAAGGTCCTAGGGATCGCAGCATCCGTTGTGAAGAACCTCCCGGAAGGGCACCCAGGAGTGCGGGCTAGCGTAGAACGGTGACCCCGCCTGAAGACTTGGTGACGACTGGCGCCACGGCACCTTCGGAAATCACCGTGCCCGAAGACCCCGCACTGATCCGCTTCCTGGAAGCGGACGGCACTTTCGCCCCGACCCCCGCCGCCGAGCGATACCGCACCGCGGTCGACGCGCTGAGCGACGCCGACCTCGAGACGTTCTACCGCGACATGGCCGTCATCCGCGCGTTCGACGTGCAGGCGACGAACCTCCAGCGTCAGGGACAGCTCGCCCTCTGGCCGCCGAGCTACGGCCAGGAGGCCGCACAGGTCGGCTCCGCCCGGGCGGCCCGGCCGCAGGACCACATCTTCCCGTCCTACCGCGAGCACGTCGTGACGAAGATCCGCGGCGTCGACCCGATCGACATCATCCGCGTGATGCGCGGACTGACGCACGGCGGGTGGGACCCGACGGACCCGAAGAACGGCAACACCCACATCTACACGCTCGTCCTCGGCTCGCAGACGCTGCACGCGACCGGGTTCGGCATGGGGCTGGTCTTCGACGACCGGTGCGGCACCGGCGACCCCGACCGCGACGAGGCCGTCATCGTCTACTACGGCGACGGCGCGTCGAGCCAGGGCGACGTGCACGAGGCGATGGTCTTCGCCGCGAGCTATCAGACCCCCGAGGTCTTCTTCCTGCAGAACAACCAGTGGGCCATCTCGGTGCCCGTCTCGACCCAGTCGCGCTCGCCGCTGTACAAGCGCGGCGAGGGGTACGGGATGCCCAGCGCACTGATCGACGGCAACGACGTCCTCGCGAGCTGGGCCGTCACGCGAGCGGCGCTCGACGAGGCGCGCGCGGGCCGCGGACCGCAGGCCATCGAGGCCATGACCTACCGGCTCGGCGCGCACACGACGAGCGACGACCCCACGAAGTACCGGCCGTCCAGCGAGGAGGAGGCGTGGCGCCGCCGCGATCCGCTCGCGCGCATGAAGGCCTTCCTGCTCGCGCGGGGCGCGTCGGAGTCGTTCTTCGCCGACGTGGATGCCGAGGCGGACGCTCTCGCCGACGACATCCGCACCCGCACCAACGCGCTGGGCGGACTCGAGCGTGACGACATGTTCGCGCACGTGTACTCGGAGCCCCATCCGCTCATGGACGAGCAGCGGCAGTGGCTCGCCGGATACGAAGCATCGTTCGAGGGAGGCGCATCGTGACCGTGCTTCGACCGGCTCAGCAGCCGGGAACCGACCAACAGCCGGGAGCGGCTCCGCAGGCGGGCGCCGCCCCGCAGCCGGTGGCGGCCGAGGCCGGATCCGCGGGCACCAGCGCGCCCGTGACGGCGGAGGCGGCGGCCGCGATCGCGACGATGCCGCTCAGCCGCGCCATCAACGCCGGTCTGCGGGCGTCTCTGGCCGGCAGCGACCGTGTGCTGCTCATGGGCGAGGACATCGGCAAGCTCGGTGGCGTCTTCCGCATCACCGAGGGGCTGCAGGCCGAGTTCGGCGAGCGCCGCGTGATCGACAGCCCGCTCGCCGAGTCCGGACTCGTCGGCACCGCGATCGGCCTGGCGCTCGCCGGATTCCGTCCCGTGGTCGAGATCCAGTTCGACGGGTTCGTCTTCCCCGCGTTCGACCAGATCACCTCGCAGCTCGCAAAGATCACGAACCGCCTCGAGGGCGCGGTGCAGATGCCCGTCGTGATCCGCATCCCGTACGGCGGACACATCGGCGCCATCGAGCACCACCAGGAGAGCCCGGAGGCGTACTTCACGCACACACCGGGCCTCCGGGTCGTCAGCCCCTCGACGCCGAACGACGGGTACTGGATGATCCAGGACGCGATCGCCTCGGCCGACCCCGTCATCTTCCTCGAGCCGAAGAGCAAGTACTGGCAGAAGGGCGAGGTCGACACCTCCGCCCGCGCCCTGCCGCTCCACGCGTCGCGCATCGTCCGCCGCGGCACCGACGTCACCCTCGTCGGTCACGGCGCCATGGTCACGACGATGCTGCAGGCCGCCGTGCTCGCCGAGGCCGAGGGCACCAGCATCGAGGTCGTCGACCTGCGCTCGTTGTCGCCCGTCGACTACGGCCCGATCCTCGAATCGGTGCGCCGCACCGGCCGCATGGTCTATGCGCAGGAGGCCCCGGGCTTCACGTCGCTCGGCTCGGAGGTCGCCGCGACCGTGATGGAGCGCGCGTTCTACGCTCTCGAGGCCCCCGTGCTCCGCGTGTCGGGCTTCGACGCTCCCTTCCCTCCGGCCAAGCTCGAAGGCGTCTTCCTGCCCGACGCCGACCGCATCCTCGAGGCCGTCGACCGGTCCCTCGCCTACTGATCCGTGCGTCCCTGTTTCCCGCACCGGTCGGGCGGCGCTCGAAAGGACAAGACATGAGCACCCAGACGTTCGTTCTCCCCGATGTCGGCGAAGGCCTCACCGAAGCCGAGATCGTGCAGTGGCGCGTCGGCCCGGGCGACAGCGTCGCCGTCAACGACGTGCTCGTCGAGATCGAGACCGCCAAGTCACTGGTCGAGCTGCCCTCGCCGTTCGCCGGCACCGTCGGCGAACTGCTCGCCGCTGAGGGGGCGACGGTGAACGTCGGCACGGCGATCATCACGATCGCCTCCGCCACGGATGCCGCACCCCCGGCCACGGTCGGACAGTCCGAGCACGGACAGCCCGCCGAGCCGGCCGAGGGCGAGGGAGCGGTGCTCGTCGGGTACGGCACCGGCGGGCAGGTGCAGTCACGGCGGCGCAAGGCCGCCGTTCCCGCAGCGGAGCGCGTCGCGGCATCCGTCGGCATCATCGCCAAGCCGCCCATCCGCAAGCTCGCGCGCGACCTCGGGGTGGAGCTGTCGGCCGTGGCGCCGAGCGGACCCGCCGGCGAGGTCACCCGCGAGGATGTCGTGCGGCACGCGTCGCAGGCCAGCGTGTTCCGCAACATCGAGACGCCCGAGTGGGGCGACGTGCGGGAGGAGACCATTCCGGTCGCCGCGTCGGCGCCGGCGGAGCGGTCGACGCCCGGCCCCGCCGAGGTCGCACCGTCGACGCCCGCCCCCGACGCCGCCGGTCGCGAGGAGACCATCGCCGTCCGCGGTGTGCGCAAGGCCACCTCGTCGGCGATGGTGCAGTCGGCGTACTCGGCCCCGCATGTCTCGGTGTGGACCGATGTCGACGCCACCCGCACGATGGAGCTCGTCAAGCGTCTCAAGACCTCGCCGGACTTCGCCGACACGAAGGTCTCGCCGCTCTTGATCATGGCGCGCGCGGTGATCTGGGCGGCGCGGCGCACGCCCATGGTCAACGCCGCATGGGTCGACGCCGAAGGCGGCGCCGAGATCCGCGTGCGACGGTACGTCAACCTCGGCATCGCCGCGGCGACGCCGCGCGGCCTCCTGGTGCCGAACATCAAGGACGCGCAGGACCTGTCGATGCGGGAGCTGGCCCGGGCGCTCGAGAAGCTCACGCTGACGGCACGCGAGGGCAAGACCACCCCGGCCGACCAGCACGGCGGCACGATCACGATCACCAACATCGGCGTCTTCGGCATGGACGCCGGAACCCCGATCATCAACCCCGGCGAGGCCGGCATCGTGGCGCTCGGAACGATCCGGCAGAAGCCGTGGGTCGTCGACGGCGAGGTCCGGCCGCGCTGGGTGACCACCGTTGCCGGGTCGTTCGATCACCGCGTGGTCGACGGCGACGGGATGTCGCGCTTCATCGCCGATGTGGCGTCGATCCTCGAAGAGCCCGCACTGCTCCTCGACTGACCCGCACGGCGCGGCCCACCGCGCGGCGCAGGATCGACCGGCGGGTGCGGCGCTCGGTCTCGGCGTGCCGGTCGACCGCGGCCTGCTGCACCTCCGCCCAGCGTGCCAGCACCGCTTCGTCGCTGTAGCCCTGAGCCACGCGCCGCGCGTTCCGCCGCACCGCGGCGTACGCGTCGTCGCCGAGCCCGCACAGCGCGGTGAGCGCTGCCGCCGCAGCGTCGATGTCGCCGTCGGGAACGAGGTGACCCGTGCGCCCGCTGCGGATGACTTCGGCCGGACCGTACGGGATGTCGTACGCCACCGGCACGCAGCCGGAGCCCATCGCTTCGAGGAGCGAGAGCGACTCGCCCTCGGACCTGCTGGTCAGGAGCGTCCAGGCGCCGCGGGCGAAGTGCCCGGCGGCGTTCGGCAGGTAGCCCGAGAACCGCACGGCGTCAGCGAGTCCGAGCCGCACCGCCTCCTTCTCGAGGCGCGGCCGCGCCGGTCCGTCGCCGACGATCTCTGCGGTGACCGGCACCCCGCCCGCACGGACGCGCACGATGACCTCGAGGGCGTGGTCGACCCGCTTGAGGCTGCTGAGGCGGCACGCGATCACCCCGTGGAGGCGGTCGGGCGGCAGTTCCGGCATCCGCTCCGGCACGGTCACCGCATTGTGCACGACGTGCAGGCCTCCGGTGTCACCGAGCTGCGCGATGGCGGCGGCCTGCTGACGCTCGGTGAGGAAGCCGACCGCGTCCCAGCGATCGAGGTGCTCGAACAGCTCGCGCCGCGACGCCGTCAGACGGCCTGCGCCGTCGTGGTGCGCGCCGTGCACCAGGTGGATGCGGGTGACATGCGCGCGACGGTAGTGCTGCAGCGACCGGGCGGCGACCTTGCTGTCGACGACCGCCACCGTCGGCTCGCCCGCGATGACGGCGTCGAGCCAGGCGAAGCGGAAGCGCCGCAGCGACGGCCAGCTCGCGGTCGGGCGACCGTGGGCGTCGAACGCGGTCACGGCGCGGGTCGGGGCATCCGGATGCGGCAGCTCCTCGAGCACCGCGAGGCTGCCGTCGACTCTGAGGTGCTCTACGCGCGTGACGACGCCATCGTCGATCCAGCGCCGCGTCGAGCCGGTCGCGGCGGTGTCCACGTCGTCTGGGGGGCGGCCGGTGAAGTCTGTCGCCGCGCGGCCGGACGGCGGTGTCCTGGAGGTGCGGATGCCGGCACGGAAGTCCTCGTAGATGTTGCGGAGCCCGACCCCGCCCGCGAGCTCGCCGCGCTCCTCGAGGAGGGCGCGGACCGCCGGATAGTCGGGCCGTGGGTCGAACGTCACGACGTCGACGGTGGCACCGGCGCGGGCGAACAGTCGCGAACGGTGGAGCAGGGCCGCCGTCATGCCGCCGTAGCGATCCGGGATGCCCCATGTCACCGCGAGCTGCCGCCGGCAGGGCAGTGCGGCGAAGAGGGCGGCATCGGACATGCCGGCCACGGTAAGTCGGCTCCCGCGTCGGTCCGCCGGGGTTGACGGGGCGGACGCCGGAAGCTACCTCGCCTCGCCCCGCGCCGCATTCCGCGGGAAGACCGAAGATTTGAGAACGATTCTCATTAGCGTTAGAGTCGCTGACATGACCTGGTTGCGACACTCCCTGCCTGTGCTCGGCCTGACGGCGGCATCCGCCCTCGTCCTCGCGGGATGCGCGGGCACCGCAGCTGGCGAGGACGCCGCCGACGACGGCCGGCTCTCGGTCGTCGCGTCGACCAACGTCTACGGGCAGATCGCCGCCGAGGTCGGCGGTGACCTGGTCGACGTCACCTCCATCGTCACCAACGAGTCGCAAGACCCGCATTCGTTCGAGCCCAGCGCCCGGGACCAGCTCGCGGTGTCGAAGGCCGACCTCGTCATCGAGAACGGCGGCGGCTACGACGCCTTCGTCGACGCGCTCATCGAGTCCAGCGGCACGGACGCCCCGGTCATCACCGCTGTCGAGTACTCGCACGACTGGCCCGACAACCCCGGGCACGCCGACCCGCCCGCCGCGGACGAGGCCGACACCGAAGAGACGGATGCCGCGCCCGACGACACCGCCACCGACGACACCGCCACCGAAGGCGGCGACGACCACGCCGACGAGGCGGACCACGAGCACGACCACGACCACGACCATGTCGAGGGCTTCAACGAGCACCTCTGGTACGACCCGCACACCATCGCGCACGTCGCCTCCGCAATCGCCGACGAGCTGGGTCGGCTGAGCCCGGACGACGCCGACACGTTCATCGCAAACGCCGAGGCCTTCGGCACCGAGGTCGAGAAGCTCGAGGCCTCGCTCGGCGACATCGGCGCTGCGCATGGCGGCGAGAAGGTCTTCGTGACCGAGCCGGTGCCGGTGTACCTCACCGATGCCGCCGGACTCGAGAATGCGACCCCCGAGGCGTTCAGCGAGGCGGTCGAAGAGGGGCAGGACGTCGCACCCGCGACCCTCCTCGAATCCCTGGCGCTCGTGCGCGACGGCGGAGTGAGCGTCGTCATCACGAACACGCAGACCGGTGGGGCGGAGACGCAGGAGATCGTCGGCGAGGCCGACGGCCTCGGCATCCCGGTGATCGCGTTTTCGGAAACGCTTCCCGAGGGGGAGACTTACATCTCGTGGATGCAGGCGAACATCGAGGCGCTGAGTACGGCGCTGCAGGCGTGACACCGGCGTCGGCGCTCCGCGACGGGCGGGTGGTGCTGAGCATCAGGGACGCCGCGCTGCAGCGCGGGGACCGCGAGCTCTGGGCCGGCCTCGACCTCGACGTGCGCGCCGGAGAGCTGGTGGCCGTGCTCGGACCCAGCGGGTCGGGCAAGACGACGCTGCTGCGGGCGATCCTCGGCCTCGAGCCGCTCTCCCGCGGCGAGATCACCGTCGAGGGTGCGCCGGTCGAGAGCCACGGCAACCGCCGCATCGGCTACATCCCGCAGGCGCGGCCTCTGCCGCGCGACACCTCGCTGCGGGGCCGCGACCTCGTGACCCTCGGTGTCGACGGCCATCGTTTCGGACTGCCGATCCCGCGCCGCGGCGATCGCGCCCGCGTCGACGCCCTCATCGACGCCGTCGGGGCGCGCGAATTCGCCGACCGGCCGGTCGGGCAGCTGTCGGGCGGTGAGCAGCAGCGCCTGCGCGCCGGCCAGGCGCTCGCCGACGACCCGCCGCTGCTGCTCTGCGACGAGCCGCTCACGAGCCTCGACCTCGCGAACCAGCAGGCCGTCATCGGCCTCATCGACCGGCATCGCCGCGAGAAGGACGCCGCAGTCGTGCTTGTGACGCACGACATCAACCCGCTCCTGGGCAAGGTCGACCGCATCCTGTACATCGCGAACGGCCGCTTCACGCTGGGGACGCCGCAGGAGGTGCTCCGCTCCGACGTGCTCACCGCGCTCTACGGCGCGCACGTGTTCGTGCTGCGCGCCGGCGACCGGCTCGTGGTGGTCGGGGCACCCGACGCCGAGGCGTCGCACCACCACCACGAGGGCGCGGTGCACGAATGAGCGGAGGCGCCGCGTGAACTGGAACGACATCGCGGACGCGATGTTCGGCGGCCTGCCGTACTACGGCGAGATCCTCGCCCTGGTGTCGAACTCCGTGTGGGCGGGAGCGGTGCTGGGGCTCGTCGGCGGGCTGGTGGGCGTGTTCGTCATCCAGCGCGACATGGCGTTCGCCGTCCACGGCATCAGCGAGCTGTCGTTCGCCGGCGCTGCGGCTGCGCTGCTCATCGGCTGGGACGTCGTGACGGGATCGATCATCGGCTCGCTCGTCGCGGCCGCGATCATCGGCGTGCTGGGTGCGAAGGCGCGCGACCGCAACTCGATCATCGGCGTGCTGATGCCGTTCGGACTGGGTCTCGGCATCCTGTTCCTCTCGCTCTACGACGGGCGCAGCGCCAACCGGTTCAGCCTGCTCACCGGCCAGATCGTGTCGGTGCAGACGGGGCAGCTCGGCTGGCTGATCGGCATCGGCGCGATCGTGCTGGTCGGCGTGCTGCTCATCTGGCGTCCGCTGCGGTTCGACTCGCTGGACCCGCAGTCGGCGGCGGCGCGGGGCGTGCCGACCACGGCGGTCTCGCTCGCCTTCATGCTGCTTCTCGGGCTCATCGTGGCCGTCGCGGTGCACATCATCGGCGCGCTGCTGGTGATGGCCCTCCTCGTCACCCCCGCCGCCGCGGCGGTGAGGATCGCCTCGGGCCCGCTGTCGGTGCCGCTGCTGTCGGCGCTGTTCGGCTTCGTGTCGGCGGTCGGCGGCATCCTGCTCGCGATCATGGGGACGCTGCCCGTGAGCCCGTACATCACGACCATCTCTTTCGCGATCTACGTGGTGTGCCGGGTGATCGGCGTTCGCCGCGACCGCGTCACGCGGGCGACAGCATGATCGCGGGAGGCGCCCGGCCGACGTCCAGGACCCGTCGGTAGACTCGCCGCCATGGTCCAGCGCAACACGTGGCAGCGCGAACGCGTGCGCGAAGCGCTCTCGGACGCCCGTGGCTTCGTGAGCGCCCAGTCGCTGCACGCCACCCTCCGCGACGAGAACACCGGCATCGGGCTGGCGACCGTCTACCGCACCCTCGCCGGGCTCGCCGCCCAGGGCGACGCCGACTCGCTGCAGAGCCCCGAGGGCGAGGCGCTCTACCGCGCGTGCACGAGCACCGGCCACCACCACCATCTGATCTGCCGCTCCTGCGGGCTGACCGTCGAGATCGAGGCGACCGACGTCGAGCAGTGGGCCAAGCGCACGGCAGAGCGCCACGGATTCCGCGACGCCGAGCACGTCGTCGACATCTTCGGGCTCTGCGGGAGCTGCGCTGCGGCCCGGGACGCCGAGCGTGACGCGAACTGACCCCGCCCTTCGACGAGCTCAGCGACCGGCCGCGCGTGGATCGGCAGCCGAGTCCGGCGCCGGGCACCGCCACCGTTCCCCGGGTTCCGCCCCCGGCCCGTCCGCACAGGCACGCGCCGCGCTGTGGCTCGGCGTGGGGCTCGCCCTCGTCGCGGGCCTCTTCCTCATCGACTGGCTCGCGCCCACGCTGTTCCCGGCGTCCCTTCCGACCCGCGCACAGGACGGGCTCACCCTCGCCATCAGCGTGCTCATCGAGTCGCTGCCCTTCGTCGCGCTGGGCGTGGTGCTGTCGATCGTCGTGCAGGTGTGGGTGCCCCCGGGCGTCATCGAGCGATGGATGCCGCGCCGCGCGTGGGCGCGTCGCGCGGTGCTGTCGTTGCTGGGCATGATCGTGCCGGTGTGCGAGTGCGGCAACGTGCCGTTCGCGCGTGGCCTGCTCATGCGCGGGTTCTCGGTGCCCGAGACGCTGACGTTCCTGATCGCGGCGCCGATCGTGAACCCCATCGTGATCCTGACGACGCACCAGGCGTTCGGGTTCAGCGACGGCATCCTCGTCGCGCGCATCCTCGGCGGGTACGCGATCGCCAACCTGATCGGATGGCTGTACTCGCGGCATCCGTCTCCCGACGCCCTCCTCACCGACCGCTTCCGCGACACGTGCGAGCTCGTGGTCCACGAGCCCGGCGGCAAGTGGCGGCGCACGCTGGCCCAGTTCGTGGTCGAGCTGCGCGCGGTCATGCCCGCGCTCATCATCGGCTCGGCGCTGGCCGGGGCGGTGCAGGTGCTCATCCCGCGCGACGCGCTGCTCGCGATCGGCTCGAACCCCGCGCTGTCGATCGTCGCGATGATGGCCCTCGCGATGGTCGTCTCGATCTGCTCGAACGTCGACGCGTTCTTCGCGCTGTCGTTCGCCTCGACGTTCACTCCCGGGTCGATCGTCGCCTTCCTGCTGGTGGGGCCGCTCGTCGACGTCAAGATGCTGGCTCTCATGCGGACGACCTTCACGTGGCGCACGCTCGGCGGCATCGTCGTCGTGGTGCTGCTGTCGGCGTTCGCGATCGGGACGGCGGTGAACCTCCTTGCGTAACGCCGGATTCGTCGGCACGCGGTGGCTCGGAGTCGGGCTCGCCGCAGCCCTCGCCGTGGTCACCCTCTCGCTCGCGCTCACCGATCGGCTCGGGCTGTACATCAACCCCGACTCCACCTGGTTCGCCGTCTCGATGGCCGTCTTCGTGCTCGTCGGCGCCGTGGCGTCGTTCGCGCTGCCGTTGGGCGCCGAGGCCGATCACGGCCACGACCACGGGACCGCCTCCGCGGACGCCGAGCAGCCCACGCGGCGAGACATGCCCTCTCGCGAATCCACGGGGATCCACGACCACGACCACGGCCACGAGCACGACCACGAGCACGGCATCGCCGACGAGCCGGCGCACGACCACGACGCACGGCATCCGGCGGCGATCGCGGCCACCGTGCTGGGCGGGATCGCGGCCTCGGGCGTTGTCGTGCTGACGCTCGTGCTGCCGCCTGCGTCGCTGTCGGCCGAGCTCGCGATGTCGCGCGACGTGGGGGCGACGCCGCTGTTCGGCGGCGCCGACACCGTGCAGCTCGCCTCCACCGGCGACACCGCGTCGTTCGGGGTGGGTGATTGGGCGACCGTGTTCGCGACGGCGACCAACCCCGACGCGTTCGACGGCGACACGGTCGAGCTCACCGGCTTCGTCACTCCGGGTGACGACGGCGCCTTCGAGCTGACGCGCCTGATCATCACGCACTGCGTCATCGACGCGCAGCCCGCGAGCCTGCCGATCGTGGGCGCGGCGCCGTCGCCCGATACCGGGCAGTGGGTGACCATCACGGGCACGGTCCGCTCCTCGTCGGACGGGCGTCTCGTCGTCGACGCCGCCGACATCGCGCAGATCGCCGAGCCCGAGGACCCGTATGAGTACTGACGCCTTCCCGCGGCGCACGCGGTCGCGGCGTCGCCGCGGCCGCGCCTTCGTCGTGACGTTCGGGGTCGTGGTGGGCCTGCTCGCGGTGCTCGGCCTGGCCGGGGCGGCGGCGAGCGTCGCGCAGGGGCCGCGGGTCACCGACGCGTACGTGGACCCCGCGGCCGCGGCGGCGGCATCCGGTTCCCGTCTCATCGTGACGACCACCCAGTCGCTCGCCGATATCGACGAGTCGCAGGTGACGATCACCCCGGCGACCCCGTTCGCCGTCGACACGTCGGGCCGGAGCGTCGGCGTGCGGTTCACGCTGCCGCTCTGGGACGACACCGAGTACACCGTCACCATCGACGGCGTCGCCTCCCTCGGGGGAGGGCCGACCGCGACCATCACCGAGAGCTTCCGCACGCCGCCGGCCGAGGTGTTCCTGCTGCAGCGCGGCACGAACGACGGCGACCTGATCTATCGCACCGACCTGACCGGTCAGAACGCCGTGCCGGTGTTCCGGCACCCCCACATCGAGGACTTCCGCGAGACCGGCGCGCATCTCGTGGTGTCGGTGCGCACCGATGACGACAAGGCCGGGCTCATCGTCACCGACCTCGACGGCGAGCATGCGCGCGAGCTGCCACTGCCGGTCGAAGAGGGCGGTGACGGGTACGTGTCGAACCTGCAGAGCGCCGACCGGGGTGAGCGCATCGGCTACACCTTCTCGGACGCCCACCTCGACGCCGACTCCGGCCGCGAGAGCCGCCTGTTCACTGCCTCGCTCGGAGACCCCGACGCCGACCCGGTAGCCATCGAGATCGAAGGCGCCGACCCCCGCGTTGCGGAGTGGCGGTTCGTGCCCGACACAGACAGCATCCTGCTGCTCTCGTTCGACGGCTCGCTGATGCTGACCGGATCGGATGCCGCTGCCGGCGCCCCGACCGCATTGGGCGCGGCGATCGCCATCGACGGCATCGCGCGCGGGTCGAGCGAGGCCGTCGTCGACCGGGTCGACCAGTCCTCCGTCATCGACCTCACCGACGCGAGCGAGCAGCAGCTCGTGACCCCCGACGTCGACCTCGGCGGCACGAGCTCGGTGACGCCGCTCCCCGACGGCTCGACGATCCGGACTGCGGCGGTGCTCGACGGCGACGGGATGCCGACCGGGCGCACGTCCGTCGCCCGCGTCGGCCCCGAAGGTGCGACGACCATGCTCACCGAGATCGGCGAGACGGATGCCGTGATCCAGGTCTGCGTGTCACCCAGCGCGCGGTACGTCGCACTGCTGGTGGCGCCCGACGCAGTCTCGAACGCGTACGACACCTACCAGCTGCCGCTTCCCGCACAGCCCGAGACGCGCATCCTCCAGGTCGCGGACGGCGAACCGGTCGTCGCCTTGAACGGCGCCGCGATCTCGTGGTGCCAGGTGCCGCCCCGCTGACGCCCTTCGACGAGCACAGCGGGCCGGAGCTCAGGGACCGGGCGGGCCGGAGTTCAGGGACCGGGCGGCCGCCGTTCAGGGTCCGGGTGCGCCGGACGCGGACTCCTTCGGCGCGGCCGGCACCGGGATCCTCGAGGGCAGGCCGGTCGACAGCAGGAGCGCGAGCACTGTCAGCGCGAACACGAAGAACAACGACTGGCGGAGCGACTCGACCTGCGTGTCGGCGTAGAGCCGGGCGACCTCGGTCGCGGCGTCGGGGTCGGCTCCGGCATCCGTCAAGAGATCCTCGGCCTGCTGCTGGGAGATGACGGGCGCGCCCTTCGACGCGCTGGCGACGACCTGTTCCCGCACGTCGTCGGGAAGCGTCGTGCTCTGCTGGACCGCCCCGGTGAACCCCGAGGTCAGCAGCAGGATGAAGACGGATCCGACGATCGCCGTGCCGAACGACGAGCCGAGGTTCTGGAAGGTGCCCTGCAGCCCGCCGACCTCGGACGTGTCGGACTGCTCCACGGCCGACATGTTGACGTTGCCGAGCTGCGAGGCGAGCAGCCCGAAGCCGGCGCCGACCACGAACATGCCGGTCGCGAACAGCCAGTCGGCGAGCTCCGGCTGCACGGCGACGAACACCAGCAGCACGCCGACGCCGAGCGTGAGCTGTCCGATGCGGCCGAGGTTGCGGGCGGAGCGGACCGTCGACAGCCGCGAGCCGAGCACTGAGAAGAGGATGAGCCCGAGAGAGAGCGGCAGGATCTTGAGGCCTGTCTGCAGGGCGTCGAAGCCGAGGATCGTCTGCAGGTACACCGGGATGACGAAGAAGAGCGCGGCGATCGCGAAGTACTGCGCCATGAACATCGTGAGGCCGCTGCGCAGCGCCGGGTTGCGGAGCAGGCTGACCTTGAGGAGCGGCACCCGTCCGGTGCGCTCGAGCTGCTGCTGGCGTTTCACGAACAGCCACAGCACGACGAGCGACAGCAGGATCATGTAGGCGACGGGCGAGATGCCGAGCGGGGCGAACGGCTGGCCATTGATCACGGGGGGATCCAGCGGCACGAACCAGCCCCACGTCTTGCTCTGCAGGATGCCGTACACGAGGAGCGCGAGGCCCAGGGCCGACAGCACGACGCTCAGCAGGTCGATGCGCAGCGTGCGGTCGCCGGGGACGTCCTTGATGCGCCCCGACACGATCAGCACGAGCGTCATCACGATCGCCTCGGCGACGAAGACGTAGCGCCAGGAGGAGTACGTGGTCACGAGCCCGCCGATGAGCGGACCGGCCGCCGCGGCCCCGCCGGTGACGGCGCCGAGCACCGCGAACGCGACGACGCGGGCGCGGCCCTCGTAGTTGATCGCCGCGAGGGCGGCGATGGCCGGGATCACGAGCACCGCGCCGAGGCCCTCGACGAGCGACCACCCGATCATGAGGACGGTGAGGTTGGGGCTCAACGCGGTCGTCAGCGAGCCGATGCCGTAGACGACGGATCCGATCCGGAACGCGAGACTGCGCCCCCAGCGGTCACCGAGCTTGCCGCCGGTGAGCATGAACGCCGCCATGGTGAGCGCGTAGAAGGTGATGGCGGCCTGCATGCCCGAGATGTCGGTGCCGAGGTCGGACGCGACGGTCGAGATCGAGACGTTCATCACCGTGCTGTCGAGCACCATGATGAACTGCGAGACGCTCAGCAGGACGAGTGCGAACCAGTTCCCCATGCGCGAACAGTACTGCCCGCGGCGACCCCGGCGAGACCGCCGGGCACCTGACGCGCGGACGTAGACTCGGCGGCATGGTGCGGCACCTCTGGCGAGCGGCGACCCGCGCCGACCTGCAGGGCCTTCCCGCCGACGTCGCGCCGGGCCTGCTCGGCGCCCGGCTCACGACCGTGGTCGAGGGCGAGACGGTGGTGGTGCGGCTCACCGAGGTCGAGGCGTACCACGGCCGCGGCACGGGCACGGTGCCCGACCCCGGCTCGCATGCGCGCATGGGGCCGACGCCGCGGAACGCCACCATGTGGGGCGAGCCCGGCCACCTGTACGTCTACCTCAGCCACGGCATCCACTCGTGCGTCAACGTGGTGTGCGGTCCCGACGGGATCGCCGGCGGAGTGCTGCTGCGGGCGGGGCAGGTGATGGAGGGGACGGATGCCGCCGCTCGCCGTCGTCCGGCCGCCCGCACGCCGCGCGACCTCGCGCGCGGACCCGGCCGGCTGGGCGACGCCGTGGGGCTCCGGCATCCCGTGCACGACGGCATCGACGCGATCATGGGCACGCCGCATCACGGCGCGGTCGCGCGCCTCGAGCTGCTCGCGGAACCGCTCGCCGAGGTGGCGTCAGGCCCGAGAGTGGGCGTTGCGGGCATCGCCGGCACCGCCGAGTTCCCGTGGCGGTACTGGATTCCGGGAGACCCCACCGTGTCGCCCTTCCGATGGGGGCGCGGCGCGCGCGAGGTCAGCGAAGCGATGTGACGGCCGTGATGGCCTTCCGCAGCTGCTGGACCCGGCGCTCGTAGCGCGCCGCGATGAAGATCAGCACGGCGCCTCCGATCCCGAGCCACAGCCACCACGGCACCGCGACGTACGACGTCGAGATCCACGGCCACAGCTGCGCGATTCCGTGCACGAGCACCACGGCCGACCCCAGCACGAGCGGCGCCTGCAGCGCGAAGACCGCTCCGACGACCACCAGGCCGACGGCCACGACGCCGAGCGCGACGATCCGCCACAGCTCGGCCTCGCCGAAGAAGTCGTAGAGCAGCGACGGCAGCAGCAGCAGCGCGAGCCACGGACCGAGCGCGGGCCAGGTCCGCGATTCCGGCCGGCGCACCAGCGTGCGGGCACCGTAGGCGATGCCGCCGACGGCAGCCGGCACCGTCACGAGCTCCACCGGGTCGACCCCGAAGGCGAAGAACGCCAGCACGCCGAAGACGGCGGCGGTCAGGGCCGCGATGACGGCGGGCGCGGCTCCCAGCCGGCCGCGCCGGACGGCGCCGACGTACGCGGCCGCGGTCAGGATCGTCATGGTGGTCGCCGTCCGCACCTCGTCCAGGCCGATGCTCGTCGCGAGCAGTGTCAGCTCAGCCGCCCCGACGAGCACCGTGGCGACGGCGAGGCCGGTGCCGACGGTGATGTCCACGCGCCGCGACGTCGTGGCGCGCATCGCGGCGATGGCGACCGCCACCGCGATCCCGGCGGCCGCGGTCACCCACAGGTCCGCTTCGAAGCCCGGATCGCCGGCGACGGCGAGGAAGCGGACGCCGCAGCCGACGGCCGCGACGACGAGCCCGCCGACGGCGAGCACGGCGCCCAGGGCGGCCCACCGCCGGAGCCCGAGGACGGCAGCCCCCGCCACGGCGGCCACGCCCGCGATCGCCACGGTCACCGCGACGGCCGCCGGGTCGTCCCCGGCACGCAGCAGAGTGGTCGTGGCGAGCAGGACGACGCCCCCGGCAGCGAGCCCGGCCGCGAGGCGGGCCTCGGCGAAGGTGACGGCGGTCGCGGTGAGACTGACCGCGACGACGACCGCGCCCACCGCCGCCGTGGCGGCGGCCGCGTCACCGAGGTCGAACCACGGATCGATGAGCACGCGCACGCCCATCGCGAGCGCGGCACCGGTGAGGATCAGCGCTGACGGCACCCGCACCCGCCACGCGTCGGGGATCGGAGTGAGGGAGATCGCGACCGCGGCGATCAGTGCGATGCCGATGAGCAGCCAGACCCGCGCGGGCTCGGCCGCCACGAGGAGGCTGGGCACGGTGGCGAGTACCAGCGCGGCGCACCACACGTACTGCTCGCCGGCCGGCCACGCCGACCCCGCCCTGCGGTGCCGCCGCGCCGCCAGCACGGCTCCGAGCCCGCACGCCGCGGCGACGGGCAGCGTGGCGAACTCGATCTCCCCGGTGCCGCCGGCGAGTACCGACACCGCTGCGACGGTGATGGCGCCGGTCAGCGCGGTCCACCTGGTCGCGCGGGCGAACGGCGCTCGCCCGATCGCGGCGGAGGCGAGGTGCGCGGCGAGCAGCACCGCGAGCGCGCCGGTCACGACGGCGCCGTGCCCGACGGAGCCGAGCACCATGAGCGATGCCACCCCGAGCGCGATCGGCGGCAGCGCGACCGCATACCCGCGCGACGACATCCGCTCCGGACGTGCGCCCGCGAACCCCACGCCCGAGGCGTACGCGACGGCGACGAGGAGCGCGAGCCACGCCGTCTGCCACGGCCAGGCGCCCGGCGTCCACTCGATCGCGCGATCGACCGTGACGAGCCCGAGGGCGAGGAGGGCGACCACCGAGCCGACGACCGACGGCGGACGGATGCCGCGCATCGGCGGCGACGCGAGCAGCAGGCACATCGCCGCTGCGACCAGCGCGACGATCGTGCCGAACAGCGGCTCGTCCGCCGACGGCGACACCCCGGACATGCTCACCGCGACCCAGGTCATCGCGGCGGGCCAGACGAGGCCGACCATCAGGGCGACGCCGAGGGCGACGCTCGCTTCCGCGCGACGCCGCAGGCGTACGAGGATCGCGGCAAGGCCCGTCAGCACGACGGTCACCGGGATCGCGTACGCCTCGAGCGTGAATTCGGTGTCGGGGGTGCCGGCGCCGAGAAGCGTCCACCACGCCGCGCACGCCGCGACGACCGCCGGCCAGGCGAGAAGGCGCCGCAGCGCCGCGCCGACCGGGGCGCCGGGGCGTCGCGTGGCGAAGCGGTCGTCGGCCGGGTCGCTCGCGGCGGGTGCGGCCCAGCCTCTGGTGACGGATGCCGCGCCGCACGCGAGGGCGACCAGTGCGAGCAGTGCCCAGACGAGGTCGGGGGCGATGCCCCAGACGATGCACAGCCCCGTCAGCAGCGCGCCGAGATCGGCGGCGGTGCGTGCCCGGAGCGGGGCGATAGTGGGCCCGTCCGGCGTGGCGGGGCCGTGGGCCCCGGCCAGCGCCGCGGCCGGAGTCGCCGGTGCAGCTGAGGCCGCCGGCGCACCCGAGGCCGCCGGTGCACCCGGGGCACCGGGCGCGAGCGCTCGGGCAGGTGCGAGCAGCGCGATCGCGGCGGTGGCGATGGTGACGAGCACCGGCCCCGCGGCCAGCACGAGCGTCGCCCATCCCTCGTCGCTCGCGCCTGCCATGTCGAGGGCGGAGTGTCCGAGCGACGCGATCGCCGGGGCGATGAGCAGGGCGGCGGCGGCCACCGCGTGTCCGCGCAGCCGCGTGCGGCCGACGGCGATGAGCGCCAGCAGCGCGAGGAGCGCGACGCCCCGCACCAGCCCGAGCAGCGGTTCGCCGACGGCGGCGACGGTGGCCGCGGTCGCGGCATCCGTCGCCACGTCGTCGGCCGCCGCGACCAGCGTCCACACCAGCGTCGACGTCGTGAGCGCGTAGCCCGCGACGGCGAGGCCGATGCGGCTCGCCGTGTCGATGCGCAGGAAGGCGGCCGCGGCGAGTGTCGCCAGGGCGACCCACTGCAGGAGCGCGAGGGCGACGGCGGGTCCCGAGCCGGTGAGGCCCGTGGCGGCGCCGAGGGCGGCGGGCGCGATGACCGCGGCCACGACGCCGACCCCGACGGGTGCCAGCGCGAGCGCGACGGCGAGCGGCCCGGCGGCGCGCCGGGCTGCGCGCAGCACGACCGGGTAGCCGGCTGCGACGGCCACGCCGATCAGCCAGAGCCAGGGGGTCGCGGTGCCCGCGGCGAACGCGGTGATCACGGCGATCGCACCCGCGATGCTGGAGCCCTCGAGCGGAAGAACCCGGGGTGCCGGTGCCCGACGGCGGGCGGGCTCGGTATGCGTGCCGTTCCTTGTCGGAGTCGCCGGAGCTCCGTCGACCGGTCCGGAGCCGCGCACCTCTCTCGCGGCGTGCGCAGTGGCGCGGGCGGCGCCGACGAGGCCTGCCACCGCGACGAGCAGGGCCGTCCCGACGAGCACCGCCGGGATGGCCGTCCGCGCGGCCGCCGCGAGCAGCAGCACCGCGACGACCACGGCGCGCAGGTCGCTCAGCACCGGCCGCCGGAGCGTGGGCGCGGCGAAGAGGAGTCCTGCCATCGCGACGGCCGCCGCCACTGCGATCACCGGCGCTGCGGGGGCTGAGACCGGGAGGGCGAAGGCGTCCGTGTGCCACAGGGTCCATCCCGATGCGACGGCGGACTGCGCCTGCAGCAGCCAGACGACGAGCGTTCCCGCGATCGAGCCCGCGCCGATGACCGCGGCGGTGAGGGTGGCGGGAACCAGTGCATGCGACACTCCTCGCGCGCGTGCGACGTCCAGCGCGACCGCGGTCATCACCGCAAGGACCGGGCCGACGAACAGGGTGAACACCGGCTCGTCGAGACGCAGGGCGAGCTGCCAGCCCGCCAGGCCCACCGCGGCGGCCGCGACGCTCGAGGCGACGCCCGCGATCACGACGGCTCCAGGGAGCGATGCGACGCCTGCGCGAGGATGCGCGGCCCACGAGTGCGCGGCCCCCAGCACCGCCACGAGAGCGCTGGACCACACGACCACGGGGGCGGCCTCTCCGGTCGCCACCGCGGCAGTCACGGCAGCGGCGATCAACGAGCCGATCCCCGCCAGCGCCAGGATGAGACGCTCGGGCGCGCCGGCCGCACCGCTCCTCGCCGCCGACCACGGCGCGGGCAGCGCGTGGGCAAGGCCCCCGACGGCCGCGCCGAGGAATCCCGCGGTCACCGCCTCCGGGATCGGGAGGTCGACCAGACCGCCGACGAGGAAGGCAACGCCCGCCGGCAGTGCGAGGGAGGCGGCGAGATCGGGGCCGCGCAAGCCGGAGATCCTCGCCCACAGCCGGCACACGACCGCGACGACGAGCGCCGCGACACCCGCGTAGACGGCGGCATCCGTGGAGCCCGCGCCGAACAGGTCGTTCGCCCGGACCGCCCAGGCATCCAGTGCGAGCAGGCCGACACCGAGCACGCCGATCGCCTCGGCCGTCGCACCGAGTTTGCGGCGCCGCAGCCACGAGGCGAGCAGGACCGTCGCGAGCGTGATGCCGCCGATGATGAGCGCCCGTACCTCGAGGACCGCGACGAACCAGGCCAGCAGCAGGAAGAACACGGCGGCCACACCCACGAGCGAGACGCCCACGATGAGCAGCAGCACCGGCACCGTGAGCCGGCGACGAGGCGCGGATGCCGTCACCCCGAGTGGCGCGGCGGGATCGGCCTCGCTCGGCGTCCACGCCGTCACCGGCTCCGGCGCGACCGCCGGGGCGTCCGGCGCGGCGACGGGCTCGCGCGCGATGAACGGGTCCGCGACGGTCGATGGTCCGACGACGGTCGGCGGTGCGACGACGGCCGGCGGTGCGACGGAGGGGCTCACTGTCGAGTCGACGAGGGTGCCGGCCGCCACGGGCTGCGGGGCTGCGGCATCCGTCAACTCCGCGTGCACAGCACTCGGCGACGCCTCGGACGCCGAGGCGAGACGGATCTCGTCCATCAGCTGCTGTCGCGCGAGCTCGACCGACACGATCTGGCGGCCGAGCTCCAGCACACCCACGGCGCGCGGGTCGGTGAGCTCGAAGCCGCACGCCGGGCAGGTGGCCGCCGTGATGGCGGCGAAGCACGACGGACAGCGATGCGCGTCGGCGAGATCGAACGGCGACGCCGGCCACAACCGGGTCTCGCCAAGCGGCTCAGTCATCTGCGTCGTCCTCTCCCACGCCGGAATGACGAACATGCTCCACCAGCGGGAATCACGCGCGGCAGAGTTTGTAGACAACCGCAGGGGCCGTCGTCGTGCAGAAGGCTATCGTTGGACGAGCTGTCAGGATGGATTCCGGCAGGGGAATACGTCGCTCCGGGGTCGAACCCCGTCGGCGGAGGGTGCCGCGGACGGCGCACATCGTGCGCGTCAAGCCCGACACGCCGTGCGTGCTAGACTGTCTCTTTGTCTGCGCGCACTCCAGCACGCAGTTCGCGCCCTCATCCTCACGCCCCAGGCCGGTTGATCCCGGTCCGTCGGCTTGTCGGAGGGTGCAGACAAGGGATCTTGGGTGGGGCCGTCCGGCTCCACGGTACTAAGGAGACATCACTATGGCAGCAGTGTGCCAGGTGACTGGAGCAGTTCCCGGCTTCGGTCACAACATCTCGCACTCGCACCGCCGGACGAAGCGCCGCTTCGACCCGAACGTGCAGAAGAAGACCTACTTCGTTCCGTCGCTGGGTCGCAACATCAAGCTCAACGTCTCGGCCAAGGGCATCAAGGTGATCGACGCTCGCGGCATCGAGGCGGTCGTGCGTGACCTCCAGGCGAAGGGTGTGAAGCTCTGATGGCCAAGAAGGCTCAGGACGTCCGTCCGATCATCAAGCTGCGTTCCACCGCGGGCACGGGTTACACCTACGTCACGCGCAAGAACCGCCGCAACAACCCCGACCGCATCGTGCTCAAGAAGTACGACCCGGTCATCCGCAAGCACGTCGAATTCCGAGAGGAGCGCTGATCCATGGCTAAGAAGAGCAAGATCGCGCGCAACGAGCAGCGCAAGGCGGTCGTCGACCGCTACGCCGCCAAGCGCGCCGAGCTGAAGAAGGCGCTCGTTTCGCCGACGTCGACCGACGAGGAGCGCGAAGCCGCTCGCGTGGGCCTGCAGAAGCTGCCCCGCAACGCCTCGCCGGTGCGCGTGCGTTCGCGCGACGTCATCGACGGCCGCCCCCGCGGTGTCCTCACGAAGTTCGGCATCTCGCGTGTCCGCTTCCGTGACATGGCGCACCGTGGCGAGCTGCCCGGCGTGACCAAGTCGAGCTGGTAAGCATTCCCGGTCGCTGAGACCGCAGTCGGAAGGCCCGGAGTTCCTCGGAACTCCGGGCCTTCTGCATCTCTCCCGGAGGGATGCCGCCAGCGCGGGATCCCAGTGCCCTCCGCCACGAGTTCGGCGAGCGGCGACGTGTCCTGTGGGCTGATGATCGCGACGACGTTGCTGAGCTGCGCGCGCATGTCGGCGGCGAGATCCCCCGTGTCGCCGTGGCGCGCGGTCCGGTTGGCGAGTTCCGAGACCGCGTCGAGCAGCACCGCGCCCTTCGACGACGGCCCCAGCGGTAGATCGTCTTCTTGCTCACGCCTGCGCGATCGGCGATCCCCTCGATCGTGAGCTGGAGACTCATCCGGGGATTCTGCACGTTCGGATTCAACTCCAGGCGTGGCCGTGGCTTCCCGCGGCGGCGCGCAGGATGTCGTCGGTGGATTCGCCGGCCGCGTGCACGTACCTCGTCCTGACCACACGCGCCAGTTCGTCGAGGATGCGCGCGAGGACGCCGCCGGCCGCACGGACGTCGGAGGTCGGTGCGGCAATCGCAGCATCGCGCAACTGCAGCGCGTATGCCAGTGCTCGTGAACTCGAGAGCCGCTCGTCCTTCTCCGTGAAGTAGAAGATCTCGGCGTTCTGAACGAGATCGGCCGTCACCGCGGCGAGCGAGCGGGAAATCGACTCGACGATTGCCACTGCGTGCGCCGCGGAGATGCTGTCCGGCATCCGGGTGATCCCGGCTTCGCTCAGAGCGGTCAGCTCGATCGCCACGGCGCGTCGGCGTGTCAGTGCGGGATGCAGTTGCATGAACCATGACACTGCTGCGGACAGCAGTGCGAAGCCCGTCAGCGCCTCGAGGGGGGCGAGCGCGCGGATGACCGGGTCGATCGGCACGACATCGCCCAGGCCGAGCGTGGTGAGCGCGACGAGCGAGAACGTCAGGGCTTCGACGAACCCGTGATAGCTGGCGGGGTCGACTCCGGCGCTGTACGAGAACCCGTCCGGGATGTGCGGAAGATAGATCAGCGCCCAGCCGACGGCGATGAGGACGATCCACACCGAGATAGCAGCGACCACCGTCAGCGGACCGTTGATATGGATGCGAGCCGCCCGCCGACGTGCGATCGACCAGGTGCCGCGGAACACGAGGGTCGTCAGCCGGCCGGTCGCGGACGGACGCAGAAGCGTGTGGAAGACGTCGTTGAGTGCGACGACGATGAGGATGATGCCGCCGATGGTGCTGACCGCGGACATGTCGCCACAGTACCGCTGGGCCACGTCTCGCCGGGGGCTCTCACGACGTGCGGAGTCCTTCTGGCGCGCGCTCGTCCGCTCCCGGTTTCCGGCCGGTGTCAATACCCGTGAACGTCGCGGGGCCCCGGCTCTACACTCGGCATGACGTCTACAGGGGAGCGATGGATGCCGCTGGATCCGTTCTTCGAGGAGCGCCTGCGTGTGCACCGCAGGTATCTCTTCGACAAGGCGCTGGGCTCGGTGCGCTCGCGGCTGAGCGCGCTGTGGCCGTTCGCAAAGGGGCCGGCGGCGATGACCGGCATGGGAGGCGGTGCAACGCCGGCAGCCGCCGCGCCGCCGAAGGACACCGCCCCGCCGAAGGAAACCGCCCCGCCGAAGGAAACCGCCCCGCCGCAGGACACCGGACCCGAGGCGTCCGCCGCGGCGGAGCCGGTCCTCGCACCGAACGCCCGTAAGCGGGCACGCCACCGCCAAGCCGCCCTGGCCTGGGATCGTCGCGAGCTGCACAAGGTGGGTCTCGCGGGTCCGCGTATCCGCACCACCGAGCACGTCGTCGAAGTGCCCGGACACCCTGACGTGCGGGTGCGCGTCTACCACCCGGACCCGGACGATCCTCCGGCGCAGGGTGTGCCGGGCGTGCTGTCGTTCTTCGGCGGCGCATTCCGCATCGGCGGCATCGGATATCCCACCACGGATGCCGCGAACCGGCGTCGGGTGCGCGACGCCGGCGTCGCGGTGGCCGCGGTCGACTACGCCCTCGCGCCCGAGCATCCGTATCCGGTTGCCGTCGAGCAGGCGCACGCGGCGCTCGAGTGGCTGTTCGACACCGCCGACGAGCTCGGGATCGACGCCCGCAGGATCGGGGTCGCCGGGACGTCGGCCGGAGCGAATCTGGCCGCCGCGGTGACGCTGATCAATCGCGACCGGGGGCAGCGTCCCCTCCGGCTGCAGGTGCTCGAGGTCCCCGTGGTGGACCTGACCGGCGGTCACCTCGACCTCCGGGCGACGCGAGCCCTCGGCATCCCGCGGTTCATCGCGCTGCGTGAGCTGCGATCTGTGGCGCGCACCTACCTCGCCGACCCGCGCCAGGCCCGTGAGCCCTATGCCTCACCTCTCCTTGCCGCATCGCTCGAGGGACTGCCGCCGGCGGTGATCCTGACAGCGGAGTACGACCCGCTCCGTGGCGACGGCGAGGCGTACGGCGCGGCGCTGCGGCGGGCCGGCGTGGATGCGAGTGTCGTGCGGTACCTGGGAGTCACCCACGACACCCCGATCTTCACCGCGGCGCTGCCCGCCGCGCGGCGCTGGCACGACGACGTCGTCGCCGCTCTGCGACGCCTGCACGCCTGACGCGATCGAGGCCCGGGGCTCTCGCGAGCCCCGGGCCTCGGCGTCCCACCGCGGACACCGGCCGAGACACCACTCGACCGCTGTGGCACCACGGGGCCGTGGTGGCTCAGCGGCGGACTGGTTTCCGGCTGCGCCGAGGCGGGGCATCCGGTTACTGCGCCGCCTCCGCCTCGGGAGCCTGCTCCGTCTTGCGCACCTGGTGCGTCGTCGCCCATTCGAGCGCGTAGTCGGCGATCTCCTCCCAGCCGTCCTGGCTCACCAGGCGGTGGGTGCGGCCCGGGTACGTCTTGTACTCGACGATCGCGGGGCTGCCCGACTTCTGGTACTTCTTCACGATCGCCTCGCCGATCGCCGGCGGCACGACATGGTCGATCTCGCCGGTGATGATCAGGAGCGGCGCGCGGTCGGTGCGGCCGTAGTCGACGTGGGTGACGCCGCCCTTCTCGTTCAGTACCGAGAGCACCCCCTCGAAGAAGACCCGGTTGTACGAGTTCACCGCGAACTCCTCCCACAGCTTGTCGGACTCCGCACGGGGAAGGTCGTTACCGAAGGTGAAGTGGAAGTGGCGCTTCGAGAGCGGCTTGGCGCCGTTCTTGCCGAACGGGTTCGCGAGGATCGGTGTGCCGGTCCACAGCGTCGAAAGGGGAAGGGTCGTGACGCCGGCGGTCTGCCCGGGCGCGACGCCCACGTAGGCGACGCCGAGGCCGCGGTCGGCGAGCATCTGGGTGAGGACTCCCCCGAAGGAGTGGCCGATGATGATGGGCTTCTCGGGGAGCTCGCGGATGATCCGCTCGTAGTTGTCGGCGATCTGCTTGAGGCCGATCCCCTTCAGTGCCTCGGGGTTGTTCCGGATGTCCTCCACCGTGCGGTCGTCGATGCCGGGCCAGCCGGGGACGATGACCTGGTGCCCGGCTGCGCGGAAGCGGTCGGCCCAGGTGTCCCAGCTCTTGGGGGTCATCCAGAGTCCGTGGATGAGGACGATGGGGGTCTTGGTCGTGGTGGCCATTTCGATCTCCTTGTGTGCGGTGTCGCGGTGGGTTGTATGAGGTCTCAGGTTTCGGATCCTGGTCCGGTTCCGGCTGATGTCACCGACAGTAGACCGAACGTTCTATCTGTGCAAGACTGTTCCCAGAAAATCTTGAAAAGATTCCGGAGCCCTATTCGGGTCCTCGCTTCCCGCCCGATCAGTAGGCGAAACGATGACACGATGGACGACTGGAGGGGGATCCATGAGCACCACCGTCGCCGCGACGACCGCGGCACATCGTCCGTCGCCCGCCCGCGAGCGGCTTCTTCAGGCGGCGACCGACCTCTTCTACAACGAGGGCATCCACTCCGTCGGCGTCGATCGCATCATCGAGGAGGCGGGCGTGACCCGCGCCACGATGTACAAACAGTTCGCGGGCAAGGAGGGTCTCGTGCTCGCCTACCTCGAGGGCGAGGACCAGGGGCTGCGCGGCTTGTTCGCCCAGGCTGCGGCCGCCTCGGACGACCCCGGCGTGCTGCTCGACTTCTTCATCTCCGGCATCGAGCAGGACATCCGGGAGCGCCACACGCGCGGGTGCCCCTTCATCAACGCTGCGGCCGAGTACCCCGACCAGGGACCGGTGCGCGACCTCATCGCCGACCATCGCCGGTGGTTCCGGGCCACGCTCCGGCAGCTTGCCGAGGGCGCGCGGCTGCGCGATCCCGAGGCGGTCGCGGCATCCCTCGTGCTGTTGCGGGATGCCGCCCTCGTCGGCGGCTACCTCGACGGCCAGGACCGCGTCGGCCCTGCGTTCGCGCGCACGGCGCGCGAGCTCATCGCGGCGGCACGTCGGGACTGAACCCACCACCCTGCGGCACCGCGGGCAGCGGCCTCGGCGTCGGCACCGAGAAGAGGCCGGAACCCTCGGGCTCCGGCCTCCTGTCCAGGGCTTGCACCATCGACGCCGAGGCCCGTGCAGCAGTCGCAGTGCGTCCCAAGAGCCTCATCTGTCACATCAGTCACACGACACGCGGTCCAAAACCTCGGAAATCCGCGAAAATACGCGGATCTGTCGGTCGTGTCGGGTACATTCGGTCCCGGTCGAACAGACCAGCCGGGGGGCGAAGCCGTCCGGTCCCAGCAATGACAAGACGGCATCCGTCGTCTTTGGAGGACAACCACATGGCCGACAAGACCATCACCAAGACCGAACTCGTCGCGAGCATCGCGAGCGCGACCGGCCAGAGCCAGTCGGCCGTCTCGGGCGTGCTCGACTCCCTCTTCTCCACCGTCTCCGACGCGGTCGCCGCCGGCAGCAAGGTCTCGATCCCGGGCTGGATCGCGTTCGAGCAGGTCGCCACCTCCGCTCGCACCGGCCGCAACCCGCAGACCGGCGAGGAGATCAAGATCCCCGCGGGCAAGCGCGTCAAGGTCACCGCGGGCTCGAAGCTCAAGGCTGCCGTCAAGTAATCCGACGCAGACCTCCGGAGAGGGGATGCCGCGACCCGCGGCATCCCCTCTCTCTGTCTCTGCGGCACCAGGGGTGGCGGCCTCGACCGGGAATCCTGCCGCTTGCCGCAACGTAGGCTTGTGGGGTGAACCCCCGCGCGCTGCGGGCCGTCGGGCCCGTGCTGCTGATCGTGGCCGCCCTCGCCGTGATGGTGTGGGCGCTCGCCTTCGGCGGCGGCGCCGCGCCCCTCGCTCTCGCCGACCCCGGGCCGTTCGTGCGCTGGGGGCTTCCGACGGCGAAGCTCGTCGTCAACCTCTCGGCCGCCGGCATGGTCGGCGTGCTCGTCACCGCGCTCTTCACCCTCCGCGCCGGCGAGCGCGAGTTCGACATCGCGCTCGACACGGCGTCGATCTCGGCGGCGGTGTTCACGATGGCCGCCGCCGCGACCGGATTCCTTACGTTCATCGACGCGTTCAACCCCGTCATCAGCATCGGCCCCGAGTTCGGCGCCCAGCTCGGCCGCTACATCGTCGAGACCGAGGTCGGCCGTACGTGGCTCATCACCACCCTCGCCGGCGCCGCTCTCACGGTGCTGACCTTCGCCGTCAGATCGTGGACCGCGACCTTCTTCGTCGCACTGCTGGCGGCGGCATCCCTCGTCCCGATGGGGACCCAGGGCCACTCCGGCGAGGAGGCCTTCCACCACGAGGCGATGACGGCCCTGATCCTGCACATCCTCGCGGCGGCGGTGTGGCTCGGGGGACTGCTGCTCGTGGTCATCGTGCGACCGCTGCAGTCGCGCGAGGACAGTGCCGCGACGGTCGGGCGCTACTCGAGCATCGCGCTCGCCGCCTTCGCGGTCGTCGCGGTGTCAGGAACGGTGCGCGCCGCCATCGGGCTGCGGGACTGGTCGGCGCTCCTGTCGCCCTACGGCGTCATCCTCGGCGTGAAGGTGCTCGCGCTGATCGCGCTGGGGCTGTTCGGCGCCTGGTACCGCTCGCGGCTGATCGGTCGCATGCGCGACACCGATCGGGCCACACGGTCGTTCTGGACCCTCGTCGGCTTCGAGCTCCTGCTGATGGGCGCCGCCAGCGGTGCGGCGGCGGCCCTCGCCCGCACCCCCCCGCCGGTCGCCCCCCTCATCCCCGAGACTCCGACCCCGGCGCAGCGCCTGACCGATGCCCCACTGCCGCCCGAGCTGACGCTCGACCGCTGGCTCACGTCGTGGAACATCGACCTGCTGTGGGCGATCGTCGCCGGCTTCGCGATCTTCTTCTACCTCGTCGGAGTCTGGCGGCTGCGTCGCCGCGGGGACGCGTGGCCGCTGTACCGCACCATCATGTGGGTGGCCGGCTGGCTGCTGCTCGTCTGGGTCACCGGCGGCGTCATCAACGTCTACCAGGACTACCTGTTCAGCATGCACATGGTCGGGCACATGCTGCTCACCATGGCGATCCCGCTGCTGCTCGTGCCGGGCGCGCCGATCACACTCGCCGCGCGGGCGATCCACAAGCGCGACGACGGCACGCGCGGTGGCCGCGAGTGGATCCTGTGGGCGGTGCACTCACCGGTCGCCCGCGTGCTGACCAACCCCTTCGTCGCCGCCGGCCTGTTCGTCGGGTCGCTCTGGGTCTTCTACTACACGGAGCTGTTCCGCTGGTCGCTCTACGACCACCTCGGGCACGAGTGGATGGTCGCGCACTTCCTCATCACGGGCTATCTGTTCGTGATGAGCCTCATCGGCATCGACCCGGTCCCCTACCGCCTGCCCTATCCCGGACGGCTGCTGCTGCTCATCGGCGTGATGGCGATGCACGCCTTCTTCGGCATCGCGATCATGATGCAGGAGGGCCTCATGATCGCCGAGTGGTTCGGCTCGATGGGGCGCACCTGGGGCGCCACTCCGCTGGAGGACCAGTACACCGGCGGCGGCATCGCCTGGTCGATCGGCGAGATCCCGACGCTCATCCTCGCCATCACGGTCGCGATCCAGTGGAGCCGCAGCGATGATCGCGAGACCAAGCGCCGCGATCGGCACGCCGACCGCACCGGCGACGCCGAGCTCGAGGCGTACAACGCCCGTCTCGCCGCGCTCGCCGAGCGCGACGCGCGCACCCGCGGCTGACGGGTATCCCGCTGGCGCCCGGCCGTCGACGCGGGCGCAGCGGGCTCAGTTGGTGTCGGGGCCCGTCACCACGATCGACGCGGTGCCGTCCGGCTGCACCGTGATCGTGCCCTTGACGATGAACGGCACGTCCTCGCTCACGGGGCGCACCCGGCCGTCGAAGATCGAGCGGATGTCGACGTCGATGTGCGCGACGGCCTCGGCGGCGAGGATCGACCAGCCGGCGCCAGCGGGCTCGACGGCGACGGTCGGCTGCTGCACGATCGACCACTTCGGGAGCGACACGATCCGGTCCTGGACGAAGAAGCCGAACGGGCAGGCGGTCGGCTGCAGCACCTCCTGGGTCGCGCAGGCGGTCAGGAACTCCTCGACCTTCTGCTGCACGACACTCATGAACTTCTCCGTCGGCTGCGCCTGCACGTTCACCGGAATCGCGTGGAACGGGCTGTCGGACAGCACCGCGACTCCCGGGGTGCTCGAGATCGCCGTGTCGACCGACACCGAGTACAAGCCCGGAGAGAACACCAGAAGCGAGACCGGCGCGGCGGGGTCGGCATCCGCCCCGTCCGGCGAGACCTGACGCTTGTCGATCTCGAAGCCGTTGACGTCGAACACCATCGATCCGCTGACGCCGAGATTCATGACCGCGAGCGGGCTCTCGGCGAACCGCCAGGTCGGGGCGAGGCCGATCGTGCCGTCGCGTTCCACGGAGAACGTCGTGCGGCCGTCGTACCCGCGCGCCTGGTACTCGATCGTCACGTGCGTGACGTCGCCGTCCTGCTCCTGCGAGACGACCTCCACGTCGCTGATCGGCGCGAGTGCGGCGCTGCGAAGGAGCGCCTCGGACGCCGTCGACGGCAGCCCGGCGGCCTCGAGCTCGGCCGAGGTCACGGCCACGCCGGGCACGGCGAGCGCATCGGCCGCGCGTCCTTCGGCGAGGAGGTCCACGTAGCGTTCGACGAACGCCTTCGGACTGTAGAACTGGCGCTCGATCACGCCCCACGCGGCGAAGACCGCCAGGAGCAGCAGGACGCCGACGAGGCCGAGGAGCGAGAGGTCGACGGCGAGACGACGGCGTTCGCGGGCCTTGCGCGGCGGCTGGATGAGAGGTCGCTCGGTGGTCCCGGCCGCGGGCGCGGGGGTCGCCGCGACGGCCGGAGGCGCGCTCGCGCGACCGGATGCCGTGTCCAACGCCCCCTGGTCCACCCGGCCAGTCTAGGAAAGTCTCGCCGGGAGGCCGCTGTGGACGGAAACATTCTGGACCCCCCGTCTCTTGCGCGCGGGCAGCGCTCGTTCGCCCAGGTCAGGCCATGATCGCGTCGCGGACCACACTCGCCCCCGCGAGCTGGCCGGACGCGATGGCCGCCGCCAGCGAGACCATCGGGCCCGGCACCGCGGCGAGGTGGGCCATGTCGCCGCCGGCGTAGACGCCGGGCACGGTCGTGCGGCCCAGCGCGTCGATCTCCACGCCGCCGCTCGGCAGGATGCCGCAGCCCAGCTGCTCCGCGAACGGTGCGCGCTGGGTCGACGTCGCGGCCGTGAAGACCCCCGCGACCCGTTCGGCTCCGCCCCCCACCAGCGCGAGCTCGAGACCGCCGTCGACCTCGCTCACCTCGGCGATGTCGGCCGGACGGGCGATGAATGCGGAGGCGACGACAGGGCGCAGCATCCCTTCGATCATGGCGCTGTGCTCGCCCTCGATGAGGATGCCGATGCGCTGCCCGGCGAACTCGTGGCCGTGGCAGAACGGACATTGGGCGACACGGCGGCCCCACTGCTCGGCCAGCCCGGTAACGGGGGGCAGCTCGTCGCGCATGCCGGTCGCCAGCACGAGGCGGTGAGCACGCTCGGCGCCCGCCGTCGTGGTGACCTCGAAGCCGCCGATCGCGCCGGTGACCGCCGTGACCTGGTCCGCGCGCACCGCGACCGTGTCGTAGGCGGCGAGCTCGGCGCGAGCGATGCGGCGCAGTTCGGCGGGGCTGCGGCCGTCGTTGGTGAGCAGGTTGTGCGCGTGCTCGACGGTGGCGTTGCGGTAATCCCCGGAGTCCAGCAGCAGCACGCTCCGGTGCATGCGGCCGATGGTGAGGGCGGCCTGGAGGCCTGCGGGCCCGCCGCCGATGACGATGACGTCGTACATGGGTGATCCTCTCGTCGGGTTGCGTCCGAATCGATCCTGTGACTTCATGTCGACATGAAGTCAAGTCTGTCGATCGGGGATGCCGCGGCCCGGTTCTCGCTGCCCACGCACGTACTGCGGCACTGGGAGGACGTGGGTCTGCTGCACCCGCAACGCGACAGCGGCGACCGACGGCGCTACGGCGGCGACGACCTGGTGCGGATCGGCGTGATTGTGCGCAGCAAGAGCGCCGGCATGAGCCTGGAGCAGATCGGCGTGCTGCTTGACGAGCAGGCGCCCGAGCGTCATCGCGTGCTCGAGGAGCACCTCGCCGACCTCGCACGGCGGATGGCCGACATGGAGCGCTCGCGGCTGATGACCGAGCACGCCCTCAACTGCCGTTCGCACGACATCACGACGTGCCCGCGGTTCCGGGCGATCATGGACGAGGTCGTGGCCGGCACCGGCACCTGGCGCGAGGCCGAGACGCCTGTGGACAACGGCGTGCACTCCACCGATCGCGGCGCGCACGGCCGCGATGCGGCGGCGGCTCGTTAGCATGAATCGGTGAACACCCCGCCGCTGTCCCCCGAGCAGGAGGCGCTGTTCCGGCTCATCGAAGACACCCGCGAACACGTGTTCGTCACGGGCCGGGCCGGCACCGGCAAGTCGACGCTGCTGCAGCACCTGGCATGGAACACGAGCAAGCAGATCGCGGTGTGCGCGCCGACGGGCGTCGCGGCGCTGAACGTCGAGGGCCAGACGATCCACTCGCTGTTCAAGCTTCCCCTCGGGATCATCGGCGCGCACGACGAGGACCAGTCCGACGCGACGCGCAAGCTGCTCAACGCCATCGACACCCTCGTCATCGACGAGATCTCGATGGTGAACGCCGACCTCATGGACGCGATCGATCGTTCCCTGCGCAAGGCGCGCGGACGCCGCGGCGAGCCCTTCGGCGGCGCGCAGATCGTGATGTTCGGCGACCCCTACCAGCTGGCCCCCGTGCCACCGCGGGGCGACGAGCTGCGGTACGTGCGCGACCACTACCGCTCGTTCTGGTTCTTCGACGCCAAGGTATGGGTCGGCGAGGCGGCGAGCGACGGCATCCTCGACGTCGGCTCGTACGGCGCCGACCTGAACATCCGCGAGCTGGTCGACATCCACCGGCAATCCGACCCGGCGTTCAAGGCGATGCTCAATGCGGTGCGATACGGCCGCGTGACCGCCGACATCGCGGAGGTCCTCAACGGCACCGGCGCGCGCACTCCGCCCGACCCCGTGGACGGCGAGCACCCGATCATCACGCTCGCGACCCGCAACGACATCGTCAACAACATCAACCGCCGGCACCTCAACGAGCTCGTCGGGCGGGAGCAGACGGCGATGGCGGAGGTCAGCGGCGACTTCGGACGCGGGGAGGCCGCCTACCCCGCCGACATCGAGCTCAAGCTGAAGGTCGGCGCCCAGGTGATGTTCCTCCGCAACGACACCGGATCGTTCGGCGAGCCGCCACGCTGGGTCAACGGCACGATCGGCACGGTCACCCGGATCGCCGGCGAGACCGTGCGCGTCGACGTCGAGGGCGAGGAGTTCGACGTCGAGCCTTCGGTCTGGGAGAAGTACCGCTACTCCTACGACCCCGGCTCCAAGCAGCTGACCCGCGACATCGTCGCCGAGTTCACGCAGTTTCCGCTGCGCCTCGCCTGGGCGGTCACGATCCACAAGTCGCAGGGCAAGACCTATGACCGCGCGATCATCGACCTGGGGTCCGGAGCCTTCGCGCCCGGGCAGACCTACGTCGCGCTGTCGCGGCTGACCTCGCTCGACGGGCTCTACCTCTCGCGACCGCTGCGGCCGCGCGACATCCAGGTCGACCCCGACGTGCGCCGGTTCATGGCGTCGGCCGTGCGGGGTGCGGCGGTGTCCTAGCCGATACCGCCGCCTCGGCTCAGGCGACCTGTGCGGCCTTCGCCTGGGCGAGGTCCTCGAAGAGCTCGGTGTTGAAGCGGTAGGCGAGCAGGACCTCGTCGATGACGCGCTCCTGCTCGGCGGCATCCCACGGGGCGGCGTCCAGCTGCTCGCGATAGACGTCCTTGAACGCCTTCGGATCGGCGATGTCCTCGAACAGGTAGAAGCCGATGCCGTTCGTGTCGAACCCGAAGCGACGGGCCATCAGCCGGCCGATGAACTGACCGCCCGACAGATCGCCGAGGTAGCGGGTGTAGTGGTGCGCCACGAAGCCGCCGGCCCAGGTCGCGCCGACCTCGTTGATGCGATCGACGTACCGCCGAGTGGTCGGCAGCGGCTCGATCCGCTCGCGCCAGTCGGGGCCGACGAGGAACTCCAGGTCGGCCTCGAGCGCGGGAAGGCGCGTGAGCTTGTCGGAGATGAAGACCGCGGCGACGGGATCCTTGCGCATCTGGCCCGCCGTGCGCTCGAGCGCCTCGTAGATGAACCAGTGCTGGGCCACGAGTGCGACGTAGTCGTCACGGGTGCCCTCCCCCTTCATGAGATCGGCCATGAAGCCGGAGTGCTCACTCGACGAGTGCGAGCTGCTCGAGCGTTCGCGCAGCGCGGCGGAGAACGGAATCAGGTCGCTCATACCTTCATGCTAACTGAAGATAAGGCCAACCTAACTAAAAGTTTCCTATGCGTGCGGTCGGGGCACGACATCAAGACGCCGGCACGCCTCGTCGTACAGCGCGACGATCTCGCGGCGCACCTCCCGGCGCTCCGAGATCGGACCCGACGGCCACGGCACCGCGACCTCGGCCGTCGAACCGTCGGCGAGCGTCGCCTGCCAGACCCCGCGCGCGCCGTCGAACCCGGTCATGACCGAAGACGTGATCTCGGCCGTCGTGAGACCCGCGTCCGGAGCGAACGCCCGCGTGATCAGAAGGTTGTCATCGCCGTGGTCGCCGTTCATGTGGCCGAGCACACCCGTGAGGGCATCGTCGTCGAAGAGGTGGGTCATGCTCACACCCTACGGATCGCCGTGCAACGCAAGCCACCGGTGTGTGTTTGAATTCAATGCACGATCGTCGGGGGGTGAGAATGCGGACCCGGTCAACACGTCGCCGCGCCATCGCGGTCATCGCCGGTGCCGTCGCGTCCGCTCTGCTCCTGGCGGGCTGCTCGTTCGGCGGCGAGGTCGAACCCGACCTGCCCGCGCAGGCGGCGGCCACCCTGCCGGATGAGACGGTGCAGCGACTGACGGATGCGGTCACCCACGCGATGGGCACCACCGGGTCCTCCGGCGCCATCGTGGGCGTCTGGGCGCCGTGGAGCGGCACCTGGGTGGCGGGCCTCGGCACGCAGCGTCCTGACGGGGGCGGCGATGTGACCGCCGATCTCGTCTTCCGTGCCGGCAAGGTGACGCGTGCCATGACGTGCGACGTGCTCTTCCAGGTCGCCGCCGACGGCAAGCTGAAGCTGAACGACAGCGTCACCCAGTACGTGTCGGGCGTGCCGGACCTCGCCGACGTCACCCTGCTCGAGCTCTGCGACGGCACGTCGGGGATCGGCTCGTACGCGGGCCAGCTGTACTCATCGTGGATCGCGAATCCTGCGCGCGAATGGGATCCGCGCTACCTCGCGAGCTTCGGGCTCGGGCAGCCCCGGTCGGGCGAGCCGGGTGCGGCGTACCGCGATTCGGATGCCGGGTACCTGCTGCTGGGCCTCGCACTCGAGCGCGCGACCGACATGACGGCGGCGCAGCTCATCCAGACCTACGTCGCCGATCCGCTCGGCCTCGACGCGACGGCCCTCGGCGACCTCCCCGAAGAGGGCGTGCTGAAGGGCGGGCAGTCCGTCAACACTCCCGAGGGCGCGCTCGACTGCGCTGCCCCGATCGACCTGACGACCGCGTCCTCGAGCACAGGGTTCACCGATGCGGGCGCCGTCACCGACATCGAGGATCTGGGCCGCTACGTGCAGGCGCTCGCCTCCGGTGCCCTCGTGAAGGACGACGACCGCTTCGGCGCTCCGGTGGCAGTCGCCGCCGACGGCCCGTCGTGGTACACCGCCGGCGGCGGTGCGCTGATCGCGGGATCCCTCATCGGGCAGTACGGCAAGGTGCCCGGCTACATCACCGCCGCCTTCGCCGACCCGGTGACCGGGCTGACGGTCGCCGTCGTGCTCAACAACTCCGCCGCCGACGGCGCGGTGGGCGAGTACCTCGCGTGGGAGCTCGCGGCCATCGCGTCGAAGGCGCCCGCAGCGACCGGCCAGACCGTGCCCGAGGCCGGTCTCCCCTGGACGCCCGAGCAGTACCACGACGCCATCGCCGGCGCCGCGGTGTGCACGCCGCCGGCCACGTAGTGCAAGCCCGAGCGGGCTCGGGAGGTGCGGGCGCCGCCGGCGCGAGCGGGCCGGGCCGATCGGTGACGACGCCGGCCATCCTGTTGGTGGTCGCTGGTCTGGCGTGCCAGGAGGTCGGCGCGTCGATCGCGGTCCTGCTGTTCCCGCAGGTGGGCCCTCTCGGCATGGTGATGCTGCGGCTGGTCTTCTCGGCGATCGTCCTGCTCCTCATCGCGCGTCCCCGCGTGCGCGGGCACTCCCGCGCCGACTGGACCGGTGTCACGCTCTTCGGGCTCGTCCTCGCAGTGATGAACGGCCTGTTCTACCTCGCCCTCGAGCGTCTGCCCCTCGGGGTCACCGTGACCATCGAGGTGCTCGGTCCCCTGGTGCTGTCGATCGTGGCTGCCCGCCGCGCCTCGGCCTGGCTGTGGGCGGTGCTCGCGCTCGCCGGCGTCGTGGCGCTGGGCGGTGGCGGGTGGGACCGCCTCGACCCGCTCGGCGTGCTGTTCGCACTCGGCGCCGCGGCCAGCTGGGCGTTCTACATCCTGGCGTCGGCGCGGGTGGGCAGGGCGTTCCCCAAGCTCGACGGGCTGGCGCTGGCGATGACGGTCGGAGCGGTCATCGCCCTCCCGTTCGGGATCGCGGATGCCGGAGCCGCACTGCTGCACCCCGAGATCATCGCGCTCGGCGCCGCGGTCGCCATCCTCTCGTCGACGATCCCCTACGCGTTCGAGCTCATCGCCCTCCGGCGCCTGCCGGCCGCGGTGTTCGCGATCCTGATGAGCCTCGCGCCGGCGACAGCCGCGCTCGCGGGCTTCATATTCCTCGGCCAACATATGACCTGGCTCGAGATCGCGGGCATCGGCCTCGTCATCGCCGCCAGCATCGGCGCGGTGCGCTCCTCGTCCCGCGCGGCCGGCGAAGCGGCCGAGCCGCTCGCCTGACGCGGCGCCGTTCCGGATCCGGCGCAGGCGATGTCGCGGCATCCCGTCCTCCGCGGTGCGGTGGCAGGACGGATGCCGCGGCCGCCGTGCGACGATGCGATCGGCGGGCTCGATACGATCGGGGCCATGACTCATGCGGACGACACGGTGCAGACGAGATGGGCCGTGCTCGGCCCCGGGGCGATCAGCCGGGACTTCGTGGTGGGGCTGCGTGCCTCGCAGCACGGCGTGCTGCACGCGGTGGGCAGTTCGTCGGCGGAGCGGGCGGCGACCTTCGCGGCGGAGCACGGCGCCGCGGCATCCGGAACGTACGACGAGATCCTGGCCCGCGACGATGTCGACGCGGTCTACGTCGGAACCGTCCACACGACGCACGCCGACCTCGCGATCCGCGCGCTCGACGCGGGCAAGGCCGTGCTGTGCGAGAAGCCCGCGAGCCCGACCCTCGAGGAGGTCGAGCGCATCCTCGCCACGGCCCGGCGGGCGCAGCGGCCGTTCCTCGAGGCCTTCAAGACCCGGTTCGGGCCGTTCGCCGACGCGCTGCGCGACCTCGTGACCCGCGGTGAGCTCGGCGCGCTGCAGCGCGTCGAGGGCGCGTTCGGCTTCGCGGCGGGCGTGCACGAAGGCCGCCTGTTCGACCCCGCGCTCGCCGGCGGCGCGATCCTCGATGTGGGCTGCTATCCGCTCGCTCTCGCCATCGACCTCGCCGCCGCCGCCGGCGAGCCGATCGATGCACCGGACTACCGCGCGTTCGAGGCCGAGGTGGTGTCGGGCGTCGACGGCACGGCATCCGCGGTGATCGCGTTCGGCGGTGTCACCGCTGCGATCGCCACCTCCGTGATCGAGGACCTGCCCGACACCGGCGTCCTGCGGTTCGCCGATGCCGAGGTCGTGCTCCCCAACGTGTGGGGCAGCCGCACCGAGAGCCCGTCGACGCTCATCGTTCGCCGCGGCGACGACGAGCGGGTGATCGAGGTGCCGGTCGTGCAGCCGATGGCCGCCGAAGCCGATGCGCTCTCGCTCGCCATCGCCGAGGGCAGGCTCGAAGTGCCCCAGATGCCCTGGTCGCACACGCGTGCCGCCGCACGCGTGCTGACGGACTGGCGCGCAGCCGCTCTCGCCGGCTGACGGCGCTGACTCGCCGCCCCGCGACTGCAACGGTGGAGCGCCGGCTCGCTGCCGTGGAGACCTCGACGGCAGCTCGCGGGCCGGGGCCGCCACCGACCGGCTCGTGGGCCTGCGGACGGACCCACCGCGGGCCCGGAGCGGCGGTTCTGAGGGTCAGGCGCCGCGGGGCGGGGCGGTCGAGCCGCGGACGTTCAGGGTCGGGTTCAGCACGACGCGGTGCACCGGGCGCGTCGGATCCTCGATGCGCCGTGCCAGCAGGTCGACGGCGGCGCGGCCGACCGAGTTGCGCGGTGGGCTCACGGCGGTGAGCGCCGGCGTGAACAGCTCGGCGACCTCGTCGTCGTAGGCGACCACCGACAGGTCGCCGGGCACCGAGATGCCGCGGTTGAGGGCGAGGTCGACGAACGCCATCGCCTCAGGGTCGGAGTGCACCAGGATCGCGGTCACCGAGTTCGCCAGCGCTGCATCGAGCGTCGCGTCGACGACCGCCGAGAAGTCGGGGCTGGTGCGCGGCGGCAGGCTCGTCTCGAAGTGATCCGAGGGCGTGAGGCCCAGCTCCAGACACGCGGCCTGCCATCCGGCGGTGATCTTGCGCGACGTCGGGGAGTCGCGGGCGATGATGAGCCCGACGCGACGGTGGCCCAGCGCCGCGAGGTGGCGGGCGGCGAGCACCGCGCCGAGTGCGTGGTCGGTGGTCACGTTCTCGACGGGGCTGCCCTCGGGCAGCACGACGGCATCGCGCTCGACGAGCACGTTGGGCACGCCGCACTCGGCGAGCCACTGCACGACGTCCTGGGCATGCGGGGTGTCGGTGTTCGGCGCGACCACGAGCCCGCGCACGCCGTCGGCGTGCACGAGCCGCTCGAGCACCGGGCGCTCGTCCTGCAGCTCGTACGAGGCGCCCCGCAGCACGACCCGCAGCCCGTGACGGGTGGCCTCGGTCTCGGCGCCGCGCACGACGCTCGGCCAGTAGAAGCTCAGCGACGGCACCAGCATCGCGATCGAGCCCGTGCGCGCGGCGGAGGCCGGATGCCCTGGCTCGACGTCGTCGAACGCGCCGGCCGCGGGAACGGCGCCGCCGTGCACGCGCACGAGCAGCCCTTCGCGCTCCATCTGCGCGAGATCCCGGCGCAGGGTGACGGGGGCGACGCCCAGTTCGTCCATCAGCTGCGCGACCCGCACGGCGCCGTCGCGCTCGAGCGTCGCCAGCACGTGCGCGCGCCGCTCGGCGGCCAGCAGTGCCGGTGTCTGGTCGGTCATCGGGCGTCCTCCGCGTTCGTCAGGTCCAGTTCTACCGTGACGGCGACGCTGTCGCGTGACGTCACGTCCAGATCCAGCCGGGTGAGTCGCGCGCCCCACACGCTCGAGAGCACGGGGTCGTCGAGCTCGCGCACGACGAGCGACGCCGCGATGCCCTCGGGCCACGAGATGCGCACCGGCGCGGCGCCGTCGAGCGGGGTGACCACCACGCTGGACGCATCCTGGCGCACGTCGCCGGCCAGCAACATCCGCACCTGCGTGAACGCCTCGTTCCCGTCGACCGTCGGCGTCTCGGCCACCGGGGCGGCGGTCCAGGAGTCCTCGACCACCACGCGCCGCACCGCCCGTTCGAGGCGCACCGAACGCCGCCACGGCGCCGCGCCGGGGTATGCGCCGGAGAGGTCGAGCGCGAACGCCGCCGTGTCGTCGGCGAGTGAGATCTCCACATCGGATGCCGCGAACCCCGCGCCCGGACTCTGCTCGAGGCCGCCGATGACCGGCACGTTGTGCCACCCGCTCTGCATCGTCCAGATGTCGTAGCGGTCGGGGCCGAACGTCTGCAGCGTGTACGTCGGGCGACCGGCGTCGACGATCACGGGCACGCCGTCGGACGCTACGACGAACGAGCCGACGTCGTTGTGGTTGTGGTGCTCGCCGTTGTGTCCGCCCTTGACGGCGACGGTGAGCCCGCGGCTCGTGCCGCCCCGCTCGCGGGCGAGCAGCACCTCCGTCGAGGGCAGCCATACCTCGCGCGGGAACGGCGACGTCGCCTCGGTCGCGTCGACCCACGCCGGATCGGTGATGCCGCGCAGCAGTCGGCCGAAGCCCTCGTGCTCGGTGGCCGCCGGGGTGCCGGCGATGCGGTGCGATGCGGCGTGGGCGACGGCATCCGTGTCCTGCGCACTCCGCGCGGCGCGATGCAGGGCGTGCCACGGCTGCGCCGCCGAGACGCGCGCCTGTCCGTCGGCGAGGTTGAGGTACCAGTCGTCGCCGAGGTGCATGCGGTGGGGGAACGCGACAGTCTCGCGCAGCGCGGGGATGCCCGAGGCGTCGAGCACTCCCCCGGTCGCATGGCGCACGAGGTCGAGCCCCTCGAGCGCGCGGCATGCGCCGTTCCACCAGTACGCGTACCCCTCGTCGATGGCGCCGTCGGCCGGGAGCACCGAGACGTACCGGTCGACGCCCTCGATCGCGAGCGCCACGACGGCCGCGCGTTCGGCGACCTCGGAGGGGCCGTCGAGCAGGCGCAGCGCGGCGAGCAGCACGTTGCCGTGGATCCACGGGTTCCAGTTGTGGACGTCGCCGTCGAGCCCGAGCCAGTGCCAGTCCCGACGCCGGGTGAACGGCTCGAATACGCGCACGCGCGCCTCGTGCCGGATGCGGGAGCGGATGCCGGGGTACCGGGCTTCGAGGCGCTCGCCGAGGAGCTGGTCCACCCAGGTGAGCAGTGCGACCGCCTCGCCCGCGCCGAGGTCGAGGTACGGCTCGGTCACCGTCGGGAGCACCGAGCCCCGTTCGCGGAAGGCGTCGTCGTGGGCGGGCCAGCACCATGAGCTCTGCTCGCAGATGAGCCACACGCCGTCGAGGACGTCGGCGAGCCACGCACTCCCGATCTCGCCGTCGTCGGCGTGATGGGCGGCGGCGACCGCGGCGCGGGCGAGGCGGCGCTGCCGCTCGAAGACGATGCTCTCCCAGCCCTCGCGGTCGCCGTCGTCGTGCAGTCGCGCGGCGGCCGTCGCCAGCGGCACGGGCCAGGCGGTGGAGCGGTCGGCGGCGGCCCGTGCGAGCACGTCGCGGACGGCGATCGGGTCGGCGATGCCCTGCGGGCCCCAGACGCCCCGGTCGTCCGAGGTGGCAACGGGAAGGGCGCGATCGGGAGACGCGAGCAGCCTGGCGAGTGCGGCCGGGAAGCCGGCGGCGTCGACGCCTGCCTGCCGTTCGTAGACCGCGGCCAGCGCGCCCCGGAATCTCGCGCTCATCTGGGTCCTCCTCGTTGATTCACCATGGTGGGGGTGCACTGTCCCGTCCGATCGGTGCGTTCTGCTAAACCGATCACAAACGATCATAACAAATCTCAAACAGTCTTGCAATGAACGAATCGGGTTGATACAGTCCCAAACGTTCGCTTTCCGCTGACCCCACAGCGGCGAGAAGAAGGCATCGAGGGAGATCCCAGTGACGGTCCAGCAGCCCACCAGGTCGGCGCGCAACGCGACGGGTTCCGCCTGGGCTGCTCGTGAGTGGACGCGGGACGAGTGGCTCGCCTACGCGGACCGCCTCCTCGACACCGCCCGCACGCACGCGTCGCCCGGCGCCGGTCGCATCCACTTCCCCGGTGCCGAAGGCGGCTACGGCCACGCGGTCGACGGTCTCGAAGGCTTCGCCCGTACCTTCCTCCTGGCCGGGTTCCGCATCGCCGGTGCGCGCGGCGAGGGCACGGAGGAGCTCGCGGACTTCTACCGCCGCGGCATCGTCACGGGCGTCGACCCGGATGCCGAGGACCGGTGGGTGCGTCTCGACGAGCACGCACAGGCGAAGGTCGAGGCGGCGTCGCTGGCACTCGTGCTCGACATGACTCGTCCGTGGATCTGGGACCGCCTCGACGCCCTCACGCAGGAGCGTGTCATCGCCTACCTCGCGCCCGTCGTGGGCGACGCCACCTACCCGAAGACCAACTGGCTGTGGTTCCGCGTCGTCGTGCAGACGTTCCTGCGCTCGGTCGGCGGGCCCTGGTCGGCCGAGGACATCGCCGACGACCTGGCGCTGCACGACGTGCTGGTGCGCGAGGACGGCTGGATCTCGGACGGCTTCGAGCGCTCGTACGACCACTACGTCGGCTGGGCGCTGCACACCTACCCCGTGCTGTGGTCGCGGATGCAGGGCGCCGGCGAACTCGCCGGCGGACGCACCGCGGACGACCTCGTGCGGCTCGACCGCTTCCTGCAGGATGCCGTGACCCTGGTCGGCGCCGACGGCTCGCCCCTCGTGCAGGGCCGCAGCCTCATCTACCGCTTCGCGGCCGCCGCGCCGTTCTGGGTCGGGGCGATCGCGGAGGTGCCGTCGGTCCCGCTCGGGCAGCTGCGCCGTGCCGCCAACGCCGTCGTCGCGCACTTCGCCGAGCGCACGGTGCCCGCCGCGGACGGCGTCCTCACCATGGGCTGGCATCACGAGTGGCGCGAGCTCGCGCAGTCGTACTCGGGCCCGGGCTCGCCCTACTGGGCGGTCAAGGGCCTGCTCGGCATCTCGCTTCCGGCCGACCACCCGGTCTGGGCGGCCGAGAGCGAGCCGCTGCCGATCGAGGCCGGCGATGACCTGCGCGTCGTGCGCCCGGCCGGCTGGGTGATCTCGGGTACCCGCGCCGACGGCATCGTCCGCATCGCGAACCATGGCACCGACCACGCGGCCGCGGGCAGCCTCGTCGGCGACTCGCCGCTGTACGCCCGCATCGGCTACTCGACCGCCGCCGGTCCCCTGGCGAATCAGCTCGCGTGGGAGGAGCCGCTCGAGCAGTCGGTCGCCCTTCTCGACGCGGCTGGTCGCGCCACGCACCGCGCCGCGATGGACCTGATCGACGTGCGTGTGCAGGACGACGAGGGCGGCCGGCTCGGCATCGCCGCCTCGGTCTCGCGCGCGCACTGGATCACCCTGCGCCCTTCGGCCCAGCGCCACGGCTCGGGCATCGACGGCGACATCGAGGTCGCGGGCGTGGTCGAGGTGCACTCGCTCGTGCGCGGACCGTGGGAAGTGCGCCTCGCGCGCGTCGACTCCCTCGAGCCCGGCATCGACGCCGCGTCCCTCCGCCTCCGGGTCGGCGGGTGGGCGCTGGCCGCCCACGAAGCGCCCCGGTCCTCGTTTGAGGAGCGGCGCCAGGATGAGGACCGAAACGCCGCGCCGGTCTCCTCACCTCGACCCTCGTCCTCGACTGAGGATGACGAAGCCGGGCAGTCGGCCTCGATCATTGCGAACGGCCTGAGCTCCGGCATCCGTCCCCTTCTCGGCCATGGTGCGACCAGCATCGAGACGCGCGAGGACGCCAGCCCCCTGGGACCCGTCGCCGCCGTGCCGGTCGCGACCTACCCGGTGCAGGTCGGCGCGTGGATCGCCACGCTCGTCGAGCTCACCACCGAAGACCTCGCATCGCCCGCCGATGCAACGGCGGCCGTCGCCCTCGCGGCCGACGGCGCTCAGACCACCGTCACGGTCACCTGGCCGGACGGGACGGCGACCACGAGTCGCCTCGCACACCCCGGAACAGCGTCCGTCGCGAACCGGTAACCCGATGGGCCCGAGGACGGGTCCGCAATCACAAAGGAGTACCCCCAGTATGAAGCGCTCATACGCTGCCGCGGCCGGCATCGCCGTGGTCGCCACGCTCGCTCTCGCCGGATGCAGCGGCGGTGGCGAGGAAGCCGCGCCCGAGGAGTCGTCGGGTCCGGTCACGCTCTCGCTCTCGGGCTGGAGCCTCGACACGACGCCGGAGTTCCAGGCGCTCGCCGACGCGTTCCACGAGGAGAACCCCGACGTCACGATCGAGCTCAAGGGCTACGACGCGGCCGAGTACAACACCCTCCTGACCGCCGACCTCGCTGCCGGCTCCGGCCCCGACATCATCACGCAGAAGGAGGTCAAGTTCGTCCCGACGTTCGTCGAGGGCGGCCAGCTCCTCGACGTGTCGGACGTCGAGCTGCCCGACGACATCAGCGGCGCCAAGTCGTACGAGGTCGACGGCACGGCCTACGCGGTGCCCTACCGCAACGACTCGTGGGTCCTGTACTACAACAAGGCGCTGTTCGACCAGGCCGGCGTCGAGTACCCCGACGGCTCGTGGACGTGGGACGACTACAGCGACGCCGCCGCCGCGCTGACCGAGGGCCTCGCAGCTGCCGGCAGCACCGCCAAGGGCACGTACCTCCACAACTGGCAGTCGACCGTGCAGGGCTTCGCCAACGCGCAGTCCGACGGCGACATCCTCAAGGGCGAGTACGAGTACATGGAGCCCTTCTACGACAACGTGCTCGCGCTCCAGGACGGTGGCGACCAGGTCGACTACAACACCGCGAAGGCGAACCAGCTCACCTACCAGGGTGAGTTCGGCAAGCAGAACGCGGCCATGATGCCCATGGGCACGTGGTTCGTCGCGACCCTCATCGCCCAGCAGGCCTCGGGCGACGCCGACGACTTCGAGTGGGGCATCGCGCCCATCCCGCAGGTCGACTCGAAGACCGCGGGTCTCGACAACACCCCGGTGACCTTCGGCGACCCGACCGGCTTCGGCATCAACGCCGGCATCGACGAGTCCAAGGTCGCGGCCGCGAAGAAGTTCCTCGCGTTCGCCGCAGGTGAAGAGGGCGCCGAGGTCCTCGCGCAGATCGGCATCACGCCGGCTCTGCTGACCGACGCGGTCGTCGACACCTACTTCTCGGTCGACGGCGCCCCCACCGACGACCTGTCGAAGTTCGCGTACTCGACGCACGAGGTGCACCCCGAGAACCCGACGTCGAACAAGGCCGCCGCGATCCAGGGCATCCTCGGCGACATGCACACGGCCATCATGTCGGGTTCGACCTCCGTGTCGGACGCGATCAAGGAGGCGCAGGACCGCGTCGCCAACGAGGTCGGCACCGACTGAGCCGCGGCTCGTCCCACCCGTTCCAGCACGCCTCCGGCAGGCTCGCGGACTCTTCCCCGAGCCTGCCGGAAGGCACCCGATCCCGCGGCGCCCGAGGCGCCGACACCGGATCACCGCTGACCGCCCCGCCCCCCAGCGGGCGGGCCGGTCACCGCACCCGCTCTTCTCATCGCACCTGGAGGTCCGCCATGGCGACCATCACCGCCACAGAGGCCGGCATCGCCCCGCCGCCCGTGCGCCGCCGGCGCTCGAGGCTGCGGCTGCGCAACACCCTCATCGGGTGGAGCTTCATCCTTCCCAACTTCATCGGCTTCGGCCTGCTGACGCTGGTCCCCATCGTCGTGCTGTTCTACATGTCGTTCACGAACTGGAACGTCTTCGGCACCGCGAACTGGGTCGGCTTCGCCAACTACCAGCGCCTCATCGGCGACGGCAGCTTCCGCGTCTCCGTCGTCAACACCCTCTACTACTCGGTGCTGCATATCCCGCTGACGATCCTCGTCTCGCTGGGTCTCGCGCTGCTGCTCAACAACAAGCTCCGCGGCGTCGCGTTCTTCCGCACCGCCGCGTTCTTCCCGTACATCACCTCGATCGTCGCGATCGCCGTGGTCTGGAACCTGCTCTTCAGCCCCGAGTACGGCCCGATCAACGAGTTCCTCCGGTTCATCGGCATCCAGAACCCTCCCGGGTGGCTCACCTCCCCCGAGTGGGCGATGCCCGCCGTCGTGATCGTCGGCACGTGGCGCGACATGGGCTACTACATGATCCTGTTCCTCGCCGGCCTGCAGACCGTGCCGCGCGAGCTGCACGAGGCGGCGCGCGTCGACGGCGCCAATGTGTGGCAGCGGTTCGTCAACGTGACGCTCCCCTGCCTGCGTCCCACCATGTTCTTCGTCACCGTGATGCTGACGATCAACTCGTTCAAGATCTTCGACCTGATCCTCGTCATGACCGACGGCGGACCGGGTCAGTCCACCCTCGTGATGTCGCAGTTCATCTACCGCAAGGGCTTCGAAGAGAGCCAGTTCGGCTACGCGTCGGCCGCCTCGGTGGCGCTGTTCTTCATGTGCATCATCGTCACGATCGTGCAGTTCCTCTGGAACAAGAAGCGGAGCAGCTGATGGCCGAGCAGATCAAGGATGCCGACCTCCTGGTCGCCGACTACACCGCGCCCTCCAGCGCGCGTCGGGGCCTGCGCAAGCTCGCCGAAGAGACACCCGAGCCGCCCGTGGCCACCGAGAAGCTGACCCCGGGTCGCCGCGTGGCGCGGATCGCGATGTACGTCGGTCTCGTGATCTTCGCGATCGGGCTGCTGACGCCGTTCGTGTGGATGGTGCTGAGCTCGTTCAAGTCGTCCAACGAGGTGTTCTCGGTGCCGGTGAAGTGGCTCCCCGAGACGTGGGTGTGGCAGAACTACATCGACATCTGGTCCGAGTCGAACATGCTCGTCTGGATCCGCAACACGCTGTTCCTCGCCGTCGTGGTGACGTTCCTGCAGGTGCTCACCGGCTCGTTCGCGGCCTACGGCTTCGCGCGCATGCGCTTCCGCGGTCGCGACGTGCTGTTCCTCCTGTACGTCGGCACCATCGCGGTGCCGTGGCAGTCATACATGATCCCGCAGTTCATCCTGCTGTCGAACTTCAAGGTGTCGAACACCCTCTGGGCGATCATCCTGCTGCAGGCGTTCGGTGCGTTCGGCGTGTTCTTGATGAAGCAGTTCTACGAGACGATCCCCGAGGAGCTCTCCGAGGCGGCACGACTGGATGGCCTCAGCGAGTACGCGATCTGGCGCAAGATCATGTTGCCGCTGTCGATCCCCGCGCTGGCGTCGCTGACGCTGCTGACATTCGTCAACACCTGGAACGACTACCTCGGACCGCTCATCTATCTGCGCGACCCGAACCTCTGGACGATCCAGCTGGGACTCAAGGGCTTCGTCTCGAACCTGTACGACACGAACTACGCGCTGCTGTTCGCGGGCCTCACGATCTCTGTCATCCCGATCGCGATCATCTTCCTGCTCGGCCAGAAGTACTTCGTCGAGGGCATCGCGACGAGCGGGCTGAAGGGCTGACACCGTGAACAACCCCAGCCTCCTCAGCCGGCTCAACGGCCTCGTCTCGCACGAGACGTGGGCGTCCCTCATCGGGATGATCTACCTCGCGCTGATTGTGAACCTCCTCCTGGTCGTCGCGTGCCTGCCGGTGGTGGCACTGCTCGTCACCACCGACCCGGCGTACTCGTGGCCGCTGCTCGCCGTGGCCGCGCCGCTCGCGGCGCCCGGTATCGCCGCCGCGTTCCGGGCGTTCCGCGAGCACGGCGACGGAGCGCGGACGGGTGCGGGCCTCGGCCCCATCCGCGCGTTCGTCGCCGGCCTGCGCGACACGTGGCGCCGTGCGCTGCTGATCGGTGCGGCCGTCACGGCGGTCATCGTGGTGCTCCTCGTGGATGTGCGGATGCTGTCGAGCACGCCCGCCGCAGTGATCACCGTGCCGCTCCTCGGCGTGCTGGCGCTCGTGGCGATCGCGGCGGGCCTCGTGGCCCTCGTCGCGATCGCCGAGGTGCCGACCGCGCGCCTGCGCGACGTGGTGCGCGCGAGCCTGTACCTGAGCCTGCGCCGCTGGTACCTCACCGCGGTCTCGCTCGCCGCCCTGGCCGCGCAGGCCGCCGTGTTCGCCACCGCGCCGGCGCTGGGACTCGGGCTCACGGCATCCGCGGCCCTCTTCTTCGCGTGGACCAACTCGCGCTACACGCTCCGCCCCGTACTCGATCTCGACGAGAAGGCGACCGCGCAGGCCTGAGGCCCGCGGCATCCGTCCTCCCCTCGCACTTCAGAAGGATTCCCTCCGCATGACGTCCACCTCGCCCGCTCCGGGCACCAGAGCCACGCCCGCCGATCAGCGCATCGCGGCCGACGACGCGATCACCGCCGCGCTGTCGAGGATCCGCCGCAACATCGCGACCTTCGGGGGCGCATACCCCGACGACACCACGGTGGACGACCGCTACCAGGTGCGCCCCGCCGAGGGCGGCATCCCGGTCGGCGGCAACCGCGGGTGGACCACCAGTTTCCGCACCGGCATGCTGTGGCTCGCGTGGGAGTTCACCGGCGACGCGGCGTACCGCGACGCCGCACTCGTCGACGCGGCCGACTTCGAGCGGCGCGTGCGCGCCGAGGAGGACCTCGACACGCACGACCTCGGCTTCCTCTACACGCTGTCGACCGTGGCCGCCTGGCGGCTGGTCGACGACGAGGACGCGCGGCAGGCGTCGCTGCTCGCCGCCGACCACCTGATGCGCCGCTTCCTCGAGCCCGCGGGCATCATCCAGGCGTGGGGCGACCTCTCCGACCCGGCGCAGCGCGGCCGCACGATCATCGACAGCCTCATGAATATGCCGCTGCTGACATGGGCGCATGAGCAGACCGGCGAGGGGCGGTTCGCCGACGCGGTCGCGCGGCACACCGCGCAGCTGCGCGAGCACATCCTGCGCGAGGACGACTCGACGTTCCACACGTTCTACTGGGATGCCGAGACCGGCGAGCCGCTGCGCGGTGCCACCGAGCAGGGCGCGTTCGACGAATCGTGCTGGGCCCGCGGGCAGGCGTGGGGCATCTACGGCTTCGCGATGAACTACGCGGTGACCGGCGACGAGCGCCTGCTCGACGCATCCCGTCGCTGCACCGAGTACTTCCTGCGCCACCTCCCCGCCGACGAGGTGCCCTTCTGGGACCTCGTCTACACCGACGGCAGCGACGCGCCGCGCGACAGCTCCGCCGCTGCGATCGCGGTGTGCGGTCTGCTCGAGCTCGCCAAGGTCGAGACGGATGCCGCGCGCGCGGCCGAGTGGACGGCACGGGCGCATGCGATGCTCGCGTCGCTCATCGCGAACTACACGCCCGCGACCCCCGAGGACTCGGACGCGCTCATCCTGCATTCGGTGTACGACCTGCCCAAGGGCAACGGCGTCGACGAGGGCACGCTCTGGGGCGACTACTTCTACCTCGAGGCGCTGATGCGCGTGGCCCGCCCCACGTGGAGGAAGTACTGGTGAGGCTCGTCACGTACGCCGGCTCCGACGGCGGCGCGCGACCCGCTGCCGTGGTCTCGGGCGCCGAGGGTGACCGGGTGCTGGACCTCGGCGATCTCGCCGGCTCGGTCGAGGACCTGCTGCCGGATGCCGCGGCCCTCGCGGCGGCGCGCGAGAGGGTGGCGGCCGCCGACCCGTCGGTCCTGCCGGTGTTCGATGCTGCGGCACTGGCCGCCCCGGTGACGCCCGGAAAGATCCTGTGCCTCGGCTACAACTACCGCGGGCACGTGCCGGACGGTGTCGATCCGACCGCGAACGACCCCGAGTACCCCGACGTGTTCGTGAAGACCCCGAACACGCTGGCGGGCCCGAACGAGCCGGTCGTGATCCCGCCGGGGGCGATCGACGTCGATTACGAGGGCGAGGTGGCGGTCGTCATCGGCCGGCGCGCGCAGCGCGTATCGCTGGAGGACGCGCTGGACCACGTCGGCGGGTACACGATCCTCAACGACGTGTCGGACCGCGCGTGGCAGCGGCGGCAGAGCCAGTGGGCGCTCGGCAAGTGCTCGGACGGCTTCGCACCGCTCGGCCCGTGGATCGTGACGCCCGACGAGGTGCCCGACCCGCAGGACCTCCTCGTCGAGGTCGTGCGCGACGGCGTCGTCACGGTGTCGCAGTCGACGTCGACCACGATCTTCAGCGTGGCGTACGTCATCCATCACCTCAGCCAGGTGCTGACGCTCGAGCCGGGCGATATCGTCTCGACCGGAACCCCGCAGAAGCTGCCCGCCGCCCAGGAGACGCACCGCCCGCTCGCCGACGGCGACGCGGTGACGGTGCGCATCTCGGGCATCGGGGAGCTCACCACCCGTTTCGTCGCCGCTCAGGAGGCCGCCGCATGATCCTCGATTCGTTCCGCCTCGACGGCAAGGTCGCACTCGTCACCGGCTCGAGCCGCGGCCTGGGTCAGGGCGCAGCGGTCGCGCTGGCCGAAGCAGGCGCCGACGTCGCGCTGCTCGACCGCGGCGACGCGTCGGCCACCGCGGACCTCATCGCCGCGACCGGCCGCCGCGTCCACCGCGTGCAGCGCGACCTCGTCTCGGCGGCCCCCGACGAGCTCGCCTCGGCGGTCGACGAGGTGATCGCCGAACTGGGCGGGCTCGACATCCTGGTCAACAACGCCGGCACCATCCGCCGTGCGCCCGCCGCCGAGTACCCGCTCGGCGACTGGGACGACGTGCTCGCGGTCAACCTCGACGCCGTGTTCCACCTGTCGCAGGCCGCGGGCCGCCACATGCTCGCTCAGGGGAGCGGTCGCATCATCAACGTCGCGTCAATGCTGTCGTTCCAGGGCGGCATTCTGGTTCCGGCATACACCGCGTCCAAGCACGCCGTCGCCGGACTCACGAAGGCGCTCGCGAACGAGTGGGCCTCGGCCGGCGTCACGGTCAACGCCGTGGCCCCCGGCTACATGGCGACCGACAACACCGCGCCGCTGCGCGCCGACGAGGACCGCGCCGCATCGATCCTCTCGCGCATCCCCGCAGGACGCTGGGGCGAGGCATCCGATCTGCAGGGCGTGTTCGTGTTCCTCGCCTCGGACGCCGCGGCGTACCTGACCGGCGCCGTCATCCCCGTCGACGGCGGCTGGCTCGTCCGCTGACCACTCCCCCGCAACACGACTTCACGCACACCAGGAGAGAACCGTGACCCAGACGCACATCCCGCAGCGCTACGCGACCAACCCCGCCCAGATCCCGGGCATGACCACGCAGGACCTGCGCGACACGTACCTCATCCCCGACGTCTTCGTGCCGGGTGAGATCCGGCTGACGTACACGCACCACGACCGCATCGTGCTGGGCGGTGCCGTGCCGGCCGGCGGCGTGCTCGAGCTCGGCGGCTACCCCGAGATCCGCAGCGACTACTTCCTCGAGCACCGCGAGGTCGGCATCATCAACGTCGGCAGCACCGGCACGGTCACTGCCGACGGCGAGGTCTACACGCTCGTCAAGGGCGCCTGCCTGTACCTCGGCCGCGGCATCCGTTCCGTGTCGTTCGCGGATGCCGGCGGTGAGGAGTCGGGCGCGCAGTTCTACCTGTTCTCGGCACCGGCGCACACCGCCTACCCGTCCGCGCTCGTCTCGCCCGGCGAGGGCACCGTGCGCGAGCTCGGCGACCAGCTCACCTCGAACCGCCGCACGCTCAACCAGTACATCCACGAGAACGGCGTCAAGAGCTGCCAGATCGTCATGGGTGTCACCGAGCTGCACCCGGGCTCCATGTGGAACACCATGCCCGCGCACACCCACGACCGCCGCACCGAGTGCTACCTGTACTTCGACCTGCCCGAGGACGCCCGCGTCATCCACCTCATGGGGGAGCGCGAAGAGACGCGTCACCTCGTGATTGCCGACCGTCAGGCCGTCATCTCGCCGTCGTGGTCGCTGCACTCGGGCGTCGGCACCTCGTCGTACACGTTCATCTGGGCGATGGCGGGCGAGAACCAGGCCTTCGACGACATGGATGCCGCGCCCGTCACCGACCTGCGCTGACGGATGCCTCTGCCTGACTACGCTGGGGCGATGCCCATGACCCTGCTCGCGATCGGCGAGACGATGGCGATGGTCACGCCGGTCGTCGCGATGCCCGTGACGGACGCCGACGCGTTCCTGCTCGACGCGGGCGGCGCCGAGTCCAACGTCGCCGCCCACGTGGCCGCGCTCGGCCACCGCGCCATCTGGTTCAGCCGCCTGGGCGACGACGCGCTCGGCCACCGCATCGCGCGGCAGCTCACCGCCCGCGGTGTCGACGTGTCGCGGGTCGTGTTCGACGACGCCCACCCGACCGGGTTGTACGTGAAGGACCCCGGCAACGGCGTCCTCTACTATCGCCGCGGCTCGGCCGCCGCCCATTTGAGCGACGCCGACGCCGATGCGGTGGCGTTCGACGGCGTCGACCTGCTGCACGTGTCGGGCATCACGGCCGCCATCTCGGCATCCGCCTCGTCCTTCCTCGCGCGCGTCATGGCGCGCGCACGGGAGCACGGCGTGCCGGTGTCGTTCGACGTCAATCACCGTGCGCCGCTGTGGCATGCCCAGACTGCCGCCCCGGTGCTGCTCGGGCTGGCCCGCGGCGCCGACATCGTGCTCGTCGGCCGCGACGAGGCGGAGACCCTGTGGGGGACCGCCACCGCTGCAGACGTGCGCGTGCTCCTCCCGGAGGTCGCCGAGCTCATCGTCAAGGACGGCGACGTCGGCGCGACCGCCTACGTCGGCGCCGACGAGGTGTTCGAACCCGCCCTGGTCGTCGAGGTCGTCGAGCCGGTCGGCGCCGGCGACGCCTTCGCCGGCGGATACCTCGCCGGACGCCTCTCCGGCGCGCCCGTCCCCGACCGCCTGCGCGCGGGACACGAGCGGGCCGCGCGCACCCTGCAGACCACCACCGACTCGATCGACGAGCCCGCGGCTCCGGGGCCGGTTGCAGACCTGCCGACCTGACCGGTCTGGGGCGCGTCCCGAATGATCGGGGCGCGCGTCGCACGCCCCGGACGTGCGCGGTGCACCCCAAACCCGCGAAGATGACTGAACCCGACGGACGAAGGACCACCGAATGACCTCCCAGCCCCACTCATCGACGAGCAACACGGATGCTGCGGCCCCGGCCGCCTGGTTCGACGACGCGTTCGCCGGGGCGCCGCTCATGGCGATCCTTCGCGGCATGGGCGTGGAGCGCTCGGTGCGCCTCTCCGAGACCGCGTGGGACCTCGGTATCGACTCGGTCGAGGTGCCGCTGCAGACCGACGAGGACGAGCAGGCCCTTCTCGCGGTCGTGGCGGCCGCGGCCGCCCGGGGCAAGAGCGTCGGCGCGGGCACCATCATCACGCCGGAGCAGGTGACGCGCGCCGCCGACGCCGGCGCGGTGTATCTCGTCTCGCCGGGTCTCGACCCGGTGGTGGTGCGCGCGGCGCAGGAAGCCGGCATCCCGATCCTCCCCGGTGTCGCCACCCCCAGCGAGGTGCAGCTCGCCGTCTCCCTCGGGCTGACGTGGCTCAAGGCGTTCCCGGCGACGTGGCTCGGCAGCGGCTGGTTCAAGCACATCCGCGGCCCGTTCCCGCAGGTGAGGTTCGTCGCGACCGGCGGGCTCGACGCGTCGAACGTCGACGAGTTCCTCGATGCGGGTGTTCGCGTCGCCGCCGTCGGTTCCGCTCTCGAGGACGCGTCGCAGCTCGAGCGCCTCGCCGCGGTGCTCCGCGCGCGGACCGGTTCCGCCCGATGACCTCCGACGCAGACCGCTCACCCGGCGCAAACCGCCGGCCGGAGCGGCACCTCGTGACGGGCGAGCAGCGGTTCGCGATCGGCGAGACCGATTTCCTCCTCGACGGGGAGCCGTTCCGAGTGCTCGCGGGAGCCCTCCACTACTTCCGCGTGCATCCGGGACAGTGGGCCGACCGCATCCGCAAGGCGCGGCTCATGGGACTCAACACCATCGAGACATATGTCGCCTGGAACGCCCACGAACCGGTGCGCGGCGAGTGGGACGCCACCGGCTGGAACGACCTCGGCGCGTTCCTCGACCTCGTGGCGGCGGAGGGCATGCACGCGATCGTGCGCCCCGGACCCTACATATGCGCCGAATGGCATAACGGCGGTCTGCCGGTGTGGCTGACCGGCCTCGAGGGCGTCGGACTCCGCCGCTCCGAGCCGCTCTACCTCACCGAGGTGACCGCCTACCTGCAGCGCGTCTACGACATCGTCGCCCCGCGCCAGATCGACCGCGGCGGGCCGGTCGTGCTCGTCCAGATCGAGAACGAATACGGGGCGTACGGCGATGACACCGCGTATCTCGAGCACCTGGTGCGGGTGACGAGGGATGCCGCCATCACGGTGCCCCTGACCACGATCGACCAGCCGACCGACCAGATGCTGCGCGACGGCAGTGTCGCGGGAGTGCACCTGACCGGCTCGTTCGGCTCGCGCGCCGAGGAGCGTCTCGCCACCCTTCGCCACCATCAGCCCACCGGACCCCTCATGTGTGCGGAGTTCTGGGACGGCTGGTTCGACTGGTGGGGCAATGCCCATCACACGACGCCCGCTGCGGCGACGGCCGCCGAGCTGGACACCCTGCTCGCGGCCGGGGCGTCGGTGAACTTCTACATGTTCCACGGCGGTACGAACTTCGGCCTCACCAACGGGGCGAACGACAAGGGCCGCTACCTGCCGATCGTCACCTCGTACGACTACGACGCGCCGCTGGACGAGCGGGGCGACCCGACCGACAAGTACTTCGCCTTCCGCGAGGTCATCGCCAAGTACGCCCCGGTGCCCGAGGAGGTGCCGGCGGTCAGCGGTCCCGCTCCCGTGTTCGAGGTCGCGCTCACCGCTGTCGCGGTGCCGGCCGAGGCGGACGTGCCTGTGGAGACCGCCGAGCCGCGTCACGAGACACCGCCGACCTTCGAGGAGATTGCGCACCTCAGCGCCCTCGTCTCCTACGAAGCGGAGCTGCCGGGTGGTCAGGGTGGCGTCCTCCGTTTCGGCGAGGTGCGCGACCACGCCTGGGTGTCGGTCGACGGCGTAGCGGTGGGCGCTCTTTCGCGCACGCGCCACGAGGACGCCCTCGTCGTGCCCGGCGGACGTCGAGTCCGGGTGCTCGTCGAGGAACAGGGCCGCGTGAACTACGACGCGCGCCTGGGTGAGCCCAAGGGCCTCATCGGACCGGTGAGCCTCGGCGGTGCGCCGGTGACCGGCTGGACGGCGACGCCGATCGACGTCGCCGCGCTGGGTGCGGCGGTGGCGGATGCTGCGGGCTCGCCCGCGGGCGTGGCCGGATCGACGGTCGCACCATTCCTGCTGCGCGGTTCGTTCTCGCTCGAGTCGATCGCCGACCTCTTCCTCGACACCGCGGGGTGGGGCAAGGGCTACGCGCTGGTGAACGGCTTCCTCCTCGGTCGGTATTGGAGCAGCGGCCCGCAGCGGACGCTGTACGTGCCGGCGGCCGCCCTGCACGCGGGGGAGAACTCGGTCGTCGTGATCGAGCTGGATCGCGTCACCGATGCCGTCGCCCGTTTCGTCGCCGAGCCGGAGCTCGGGCCCCGAGAAGAGTAGCCGGCGGGGAGGGATCGTCGGCCTCGGGGTAGCTTGGCGGGATGCCCGACTACGTCCGACCGTCGGCGACGACGCCGCTGTTCGCCGACGCGCTCGGACGGCCGATTCACTACGGCCAGCGGTGGGGTGCCGACGGACCGCCCGACGACTCCTACTCTGTGACGAGCAATCTCGAGCGCTTCGCGGTGTGCTCCATGATGTCGCCGATGCGCTCATCGCGTGGCTCGCGGAGACGTACGACGTCTCGGTGGAGGAGACGCCAGAGGCTGTCGCCGATCTCCTGCGAGCTCCGACGGATGCCGTGCGCGTCGTCCGTGTTCGCCCGGCGGACGCGGATGCCTCGCCGCTGACGTTCGTCTTCACGTCGTTTCCCGGCATCCCTCTGCAGGCCGGGCTGCTGTTCGACTCGTCGTACCCGACCTGCGGGTGCGACGCGTGCGACGAGACAGGGGAGAGCTGCGGGAGCTCGCTCGAAGAGGCGGTGTTCGCGGTCGCCGACGGCGGGCTCTCGGAGGCCCGCACGCCGGGCGTTGAACTGTCCTTGTCATTCCGGCTGGATTCTGCCCGTGGCTCGACCGGAGGTTCGTGTCGCGAGGCCGACTATCCCGTCGAGCGCCAGGCCGCCGCGAGGGACCAGCTGACTCCGCATCGCGTGTGGGCGCCGTGGCCTCCGCGATCCTGAGCGGCTGACGGTCAGATGTCGCTGAAGTCGTTCGAGGGGCTCTGGAGCTCGGTGACGACGTCGCCGTTGAGCCCGGCCAGGATGAACTCCCGCCCCGGCTCCCCGGGACGGCTCAGCGATTCCACGCCTTCCACCTCTTGCCCATCGACGCCGAGATAGTCCGCCTGCCCGTCGCCGTCGGCATCCCATTCGTCCCATCCGCCCATCGTGAGCACATCGTCGCGGGTGGACCCGACGGCGATGCCGCTCGTCGTGCGGACGGGGATGCCGCCGACGGTGGCTGCGAGGATGGCCACGCTCGCGGGACCGTCCTTCCAGACTTTGACGGAGATTTCCTTCCATGTGTAGGCGGTGCCCCAGACTTCTCCGTGGCCCCACATGTCCTCGAAGTCTTCGCCGACGCGGGGTTCTCCTGTGAGCTGCTCCACGAAGGCGAGGAGCGGTTCCGGATCGTCGAACGAGAACGACTGGGGCTCGCCGCCGTCGGTGAACGTCATGCCCTCGACGCCGAGGGAGATCGCGCCCGCCGGTGTCGGGGTGGGCGTCGGTGTCTCGCTTGGCTGTGCGGCGGGGATAGGGGAAGACGTCGTCGATGGTGCGGGCACCCCAGTAGCACAGCCGGCAAGAACGAGGGCGCTGGCGACGAGGAGCGGCGAGAGGCGGCGAAGCACCAGACCAATCTAGGTGACAGGCCCCGCCGCCGTCGGCGGGATGCCCGCACCGTGTGGAGAGTGCGCGAGGACTGGTTGACTAGGCGGATGCCTCTGGCCGCTGCCCGGGTCGCCGTGTGCGGTCCCGCCTCCTGGAACCACCTGATCGTGCTCGACCGGTTGCCGGATCCGGTGCCGCACATGCAGTTCGCACGGGGGGACCTGCACACGGTGGGCGGCACCTCGGCGGGCAAAGCCCTGCACCTCGCCGACCTCGGCGTCGACGTCACGCTGCACGCCTTCCTGGGCGCCGACGACGAGGGCCGTCTGGTTTCGGCGGCGCTGGAAAGAGCGGGCGTGCGCGTCGAGGCGTATGCGTCCGAGCGCACGGAACGTCACGCGAACCTGATGACACAGGCGGGGGAGCGGGTGAGCCTCTATCTCGCGACGCCGAGTGCGGCATCCGTCGACGCCCTCGAGCGGATCGGGGCTGCTGTGGCCGCCGCCGATGTCGCTGTCGTCGATCTGAGCGCGGCGGGTGTCGCGATCGTCGAGAGCCGGCTCGCCGGTGCGGGAGGCGCCCCCATCTGGACCGACCTGCACGATTACGACGGTTCGGCTGAGTTCCACGAGCCGTTCTTGCGCGCGGCAGACGTGGTGTTCATGAACGACGATGCGACGGACGATCCGTGGGCGCTGATGCAGAGCTGCCTCGACCGCGGACCCCGACTCGCGGTCTGCACCATCGGCGCGCGCGGTGCGATCGCGCTCGCCGCATCGGGGGAGCGGGCCACCGTCGCGGCGCAGCCGGTCACGGTCGCCGACACGAATGGCGCGGGGGATGCGTTCTTCGCCGGCTTCCTGGCGGCGTCACTCGCCGGTGCGGACCTGAACGGATGCCTGGAATCCGGCGCCCGTCAGGCCGTCATCGCCCTGTCGTCGGACACCTGCATCCAGCGGTCGTCGGAAGCGGAGAGGCGGGCGTCACCAGCGCGCTTCGGTGACGACTGCCGGCTGCGCCGAGGCGTCGTAGACCCGGACCCACTCGGGTCGCACGACGACGACGGCGAAGCCCTGGTCGAGCGCGCGTGAGCCCGGGAACTGCTCGTTGTACGCGGCACCGTGCTGTTCGCGCGACGCGCCCGACGTGATGGTGGCGACGCCTTCGACCTGCACCGTCATGTCGCCCTCCGTGCCGATGACGACGGCGACACGGCCGTTCTCGCGCAGGTTGTGGACCTTGCGGGAGTCGTCGGAGGCATCGAAGATCAGCGTTCCGTCGTCGAGGGCCGCTATCCCGACCAGTGCCGCTTCGGGCGCGCCGGAGGGCGCGACGGTGGCCACGACGGCGCGGCCCTGCGCGCGGACGAAGGCGGCGAACGCGGCGGTGTCGCTGGGGTCGAAGGTCACCGGCTCACAGTAACGGCAGTCGTCGGCAGTGGGGAGCGGTGCGGTGAGCCGGGGCGGCGAGGCGGCGGGGCGGTCGGGCGGCGGGGCGGCGGGGCGGTCGGGCGGCGGGACGGTCGGGCGGTCGGCGTAGAGCCGGCGTACCCTCGCTCCCGGGGCGGCAAGGACTCACAAGCCTCGCAGCAAACGTCACCACCTCCCTGCGCCGGCCCTGACTCACGCCGCGCCGAACCGTCGCGGCGACTTGGATCGGAGCACGACCGGATCTCCGATCCCACCGGTCACCGGGTCGGGCGGTGGATGGAGCCAGTAGGTGTCGGCAGAGCTGGCCGGATCTCGGTGGCGGGTGATGCGCCATCGCTGATTGTGCAGGCGAAGGTGGCAGTTGCGGCACAGGGGAACGCCGTCGTCGACATCGGTGCGGCCGTGGTGATCCCACCAATGGTCGATGTGGTGGTACTCGCAGTGGGAGATCGGCGCCCCGCACGACGGCCAGATGCATCCACCGTCCCGGGCGGCGATCGCGATCCGCTGCTTGCGGCTGAACAGCCGCAGCTCGCGGCCGACATCGAGCGGCCTTCCGTCGGGGGCCCAGACGACCGGAATCGCGCCCGCATCACAGAGGTGCGCCTCGACGACGCCGCCGGGCAGCGCGTGCCCGCCGTCCTCCAGATGACCGACGCCGGTCACCCGCGCCGCTCCGCGCTCGTCGATGGCGGTGATCGCCGACGAATCGACGAGGATCCGCACACCGGGCTGCCGGTCGCCGAATGCCTGCTGCGGGTCGGCGTCGGCTCCTGTGCGGAGCACCGCGATGATCGTGTCGTATTGCAGCTGTTCGTTCGTCCGATCGTCAGCTTCTGCGTCGCGCGCCCTCTCGGCGGCATCGGCGCCGACGAACCGCGGCCCACGCCGTGGGCGCAGGGCGGCTTGGAGGAGGGCGTCTACCCATGCGCCCGCTTCGTCGTCGAAGAGGATATGGGCGTGGCGCTGTCCGCTCTCGTCGATCCACCGGCGGAAGGAACGTACGGCGAACCGCTCCTCGAAGCGCAGCGTCACGCCCACGGGATCGAGTCGGTCGCGGGCGATGCGTGCCTGGTTGCGCAGGCCTTCCACCGGCAGCGTCGCCGCTTCGTCGAGCAGCAGTCGCACGGCCCGCGACCACGCCTGCGGCAGGAATTCGGCATCGAGCTCGGGATAGCGATCGACCGGCGGTTCACCGAGACCCGCGCGGATCGCGTGGAACTGCGCTTGCGAGAGCGTCCCCGCCACAAGGGCATCGCGAACCAGCTGCAGCCACTCGGGTGCCGCCGGTGTCGGCGCGGCAGCTGTCTGAGACCACGTCCCCGTCCCGGGCGTGACTGGTTCGGACGCGAACGGGGTCATGAGCGCCAGCTCTTCTCCCGCCCGCACGGCGCGAGTGACATCACGGCGACCGAGGCCCGTGATCTGCTGAACCAGCGCTGTCCCGGTGCGCAGCCCCTTGCGCTGCGCGAGTCCGCCGTATCCGCGATCGCGCGCCGATCGTCGCGAGACCTCCGCCGAGGCGCTCGCGACGACCAGCTCCAGGGCCTTGCGAGCCTCGGCGGTGTCGCTGAGCAGCTTCAGCAGATCGTCGTCGCCGAGCTTCTCGACCCCGATTCCGTCGGCGTCGAGCCGCTGGGCGACGCGGGCGACGGCATCCGTCAGCCGTATCGCCGGAGGCGACGACGTCAAGAGGTTCATAGAACAAAGGTACTAAGAACCTCCGACATCGAGCATATGCCGGGTCTCGACGCCGCCGCCGACTATGCCTACGCTCGTGCCTGTGGTGGACCCGATGCACTTCGAGGCGAGCGCCGACGACTACGCCGCGGCTCGGCCGTCCTACCCGGCCGCGCTGTGGCAGCGAATGCGGACGCTCGGGCTGCTGAGCCGAGGCGCTCGCGCGCTCGATCTGGGTGCCGGAAGCGGGCAGGCGACGGGGCCGCTGCTCCACGCGGGACTGCGCGTCACCGCCATCGAACCGGGACCGCGTCTCGCCGCGCACCTTCGCGCGGCTCACCCCGTCGCCGATGTGCGCATCTGCCGGGCGGAGGACATGCAGTTCTCCGCGTCGAGCTTCGACCTCGTCGTCGCGGCGACCTCGATCCACTGGATGGATCTCGATGTGCTCCTGCCGAAGATATATACGATACTTACTTCCCGAGGTCGTTTAGCCGTGTGGCGCAACGTGTTCGGCGACGCCGACGCCCCGACCACCCATTTTCGGGCGCGGATCGCTGAGATCGTCGCCGCGCGGCAGGCACCGCCGCGCCCGGGTCCGCCCGCCGAGGACCTCGATGCGACGATCGTGGCTCTGACGACATCGGGTCTGTTCGAGGTGACGGATGCCTCCACCTACCGATGGACTCTCGAGCTCGACGCGGCTGCGATCGGGCGTCTCTTCCGCACGTTCAGTGACTGGTCAGCCGGCGAGGTGGAGCAGGCGGTCGAGGCCGTGAGAGCTGTCGGCGGCACCGTCACCGAGCACTACTCGTCGTGGCTGGTGGTGCTCGCGCCGATCGAGCGGCCATCCACGCCGTGAGTGCCCGGAGTGCGCCAGTGCGCGACGGCCGACTGGAGCCGGCCTGGACCATCGCGCCGTTACCGGAGCGTGGCCGCGGGCTCGGGGCGGTGCACGCCCCGGGGGCGGTAGCCGAGGGCATCGGAGACGCCCGCGAGATCCGCGAGGTACCAGAGGATGGCGAGCCACATCTCGGTGCCCTGCAGGCCGGGCTCGGTCTCGGCGAGGCCGCGGGTCGCGGGAGCCGGCTCGCGGAACGAGAAGCCGGCGCCCGGCACCCAGGTCGACAGCGCATCCGACAGCAGGCGCGTGGCGAGGTCGCGCACCTCGTCGCCGCGATAGCCCGTCGCGCGCGTGAGCCACAGCGGGTGCGCGACGTCGAGCACGTTGCACGCGTTGCGCGCGCCGGCGGCGAACCATCGCGGGTCGCGCGCGTGGCGCAGCACGGTGTCGATGACGCGCTCGGGGTAGGGGATCGGCACCCCGAACTGCGCGAACGTGCCACGCGAGGCCCGGTAGAAGCCGTTCACGACGGGCAGCAGGCCGCCGTCGGCGGTGGGTGAACCCCACATGCCGGTGTGGGGGTCGACGTTCATGACCAGCCAGCCGAAGAGCGCCTCCTCCACACCCGCCGGAATCGGATGTCCGGCACGGCGTGTCCACAGAAGCGCGGTGCCGAAGCCGTCGATGTGGTGGCCGGCGTTCCACGCGTCGGAGGCCCACGGCAGACTCTCGCAGAACGCGATCACTCGCTCCGGAGTGGCCGCGGTCACCCACGTGAGGGGAGCAGGAAACGAGGACCCCAGCAGATCGAGCGCGTACCCGACGCTCAGCACGTGGTACGCGACATCGCCGTGCGAGAACCCGAGACCCGCCTCCTGACGGCCATCGGAACCGAGAGGTGCGACCGCGCCGGTCCCGGAGTCCTGCCAATCCTGCAGCCGCCGGACCTGCGCCTCCGTGGACGCCTGCGGCGGCGCGGTGCTGAGCAGCAGATCTGCGATCTCGATTGAATCGCCCTGTGCGCGCACCGTCGGCGCTGCGCCGGGGCGGTCTGCGAACAGCTCGAGGTCGTCGTTCCAGGAGCGCTGGAGGAGAGCGGATGCCTCCTCCCGCGCGCGTGCGGCCAGCTCGGCGACCCGCTCGGCAAGGCCCGCGGTGGCGTCATCGGATGCCGCGATGAGGGGTGCGGCAGCGGCCGACGTCGCCGTCCGGCTGCCCGGCGCGGCGGAGGTGTCCTGCGGGCGAGTAGCTGAAGCGAACGTCCCACCCGCCACCGGATCGTCCGTGCCGCGCGCCGCCGCGTCGGCAGCGGCGTCGGGCGCGATGCCGGTGTCATCGGGCTCGACGCGCCAGCGGATGAACCGCGCGGGGTTGCCGCCGACGACGGCCCCGGCGGGCACGTCCTTGGTGACGACGGCGCTGGCGGCGAGCACCGCATGGGACCCGACGCGGACGCCGTCGAGGATGACGACGTGGGAGCCGATCCACACGTCGTCGCCGATCTCGATGCCCTTCGACGTGAGCGGCTGGCGGAAGACCGGCGTGCCGGACTCCATCGAGTGGTTGAAGCCGAGGATCGACGTATGCGCGCCGATGCGCACGCCGTCGCCCATCGTCACGCGTCCGCGGATCACCGTGTACGGGTTGATGCTGCAGTCGGCGCCGGCGAGCAGGTCGCCGGTGAGGTAGGCGCCGGCGGCGACATAGGTGCGGTCGCCGAGCCGCAGCGAGTCGTTGTCGATCGAGGCGAGCTCGGAGATGAAGCACTGCTCGCCGAGCGAGTGATCGGCGCGGCCGTCGACCAGCGCGTGCTGGATCGCGAGCTGTGCATCGCGTTGATCGACCGACGCTTCGCGCCAGAAATCCCAGGGCGAGTACTCGTGGGCGGCGATCGCTGGCATAGGGAGGGGCTGACGGGAATCGAACCCGCGCTGTCTGCTTGGGAAGCAGAAGTTCTGCCATTGAACTACAGCCCCGATGCCTTGAAATTACTGGGATCAAGGATCCCTGTCAAGGCGGGGTGTACACATTGGTGTACACATGGCCGTGACGTCCAATTGCTCGGCGTCACCCCTTCAGCGTACCTGCTGCGTCGGCGAACGCCGCAATCTCCAGTTCTCGCAAGACGGGTCGCCCGGCGGCTGGTGAGCAAATCTCGCGCGAGCGCCGTCAGGGCTATGTGCGCGAGATCACTGTCATGGACGGCTGCTCGGTCGGCGTCAACTCGACCACGGATCACCAGGCGAACGAGCCACCGTGGCATCGGGGAGGGCGTGCAGGGCTCTACATGTTCAGCAGGTGCTCGGGGTGCGTAGGCAGGCGCTCGATGAACGCTTGGAGGTCCGACACCAGATACAGCGGCTTGGTGCCGGAGAAGTGCGGAACGACGTCTCCAAGGCGAACGTGCTGTCGCAGACGCGACGGGCTCATCCCGACCGCCGCGGCGGCCGAGGCGTGGTCCAATGCCACAACGGCCTGCGTCGAGTCGGTGTCGGCGGTCAAGATGCTCATGGTCAGCTGCTCGGTGGTGTCGCGGCATCCGGTCGGTCGGATGAGGGCCGCCCAAGATTCGATGTCAGGCCGGCGAGCCAGCCGGCAGTACGCGCTTCCTGGACCCAGTACGCCGCGGTGCGCTCGGGAATCTCGAGCTCTTGGGCGATGAGCTTCAGGGGAGCGAGTCCGGCGAGGGCTGCAGTGCCATAGAGGATCTCGATGACCTCCCAGCGCTCGTCCTTGACGCCGCGCTTGATGACCGCCTGCGCCATCCATACGGGGATGATTCGGCCCTCCGATGATGTGAGGTCAGCGACGGTAGTTGGCCTCGCTTCCGGGCTGTCGTCGAGGAGCAGTGCGATGCACCGGGGAATTGCGACCTGCAGTATCGCTTGAGTTGCGACGTACTTCAATCGGTCCTCAAGAAACTCAGCGGCGACTGCCTCGTTGGTGAGTTTCGTGATCACGTAGCGCCCGCGATCGGGTTCGTAGTGCGCCTCGATGGTCGTCTGGATGCCGGACTCCTCGTCAACGGCAATCGCGACGAACCCAGGTGCGATGCGGAGCGTCGCGCCAACCGCCTCAGTAGCGTCCGTCGCTGTCATGTCGTTGCCGTGCAGCGTCTTCACTTCGACCTTCACCCCCGGCGTTCGAGGACCGTCCTGGCGCGCGTTGGTGCAAGAGAAGCAGCGGCCCCGCCCAGGATCCCGACTTGGGCCCCTGTGGCCGAACCGACGTCGGGGCCTGACTATCGCCCAATGCAAGCGTCTCGCGCCCCATGCGGTCGACAATCCGTGATGAAGCTCGGCCCGCTGTCGATGGCTTGCCGGCGCCGGAAAGATGTCCATCACGCGGGCGGACGTGGGGCGCGGAGTCGAGACCACGGGCCGTGTGGCTCTCCTGGATGGTCGCTGGGCACGACGCCTCGCGGATGCTGCGAGCCGTCGAGTCAACGAAGAAGCCATCGGTTCCGTCTGCTCGCGATTCTCAATGCCCGCAGACGCCATTTACCGTTTCGAAGGAAGCGTAGACCGTGATCGCCCAAGCCTTTTCCACCGCACGCTGGAAGATTGCCGATGGGTTGCACATGCAGCTCTTCGACGGCGAAGTCCGGTCGAGCGCGGCGCCACTATGCTCGCCGAGGAGGAGCGTCAGTATGCGGAACAGGTGCATCTGCCTGTCCAGATGCTCACCCGTTGTGCGGGATGGCGGTGCCGCCTCGGCACATGGCGCGGATGCGCCGAGGCGCCACGCTGGCGTGCTGGCTGCGGACGGTCAGACACTCGCGGGTGCGGTGCTCATGTTCAGTCCTCGCCGAGCCCTGCCGCCGAGACGGTGTCGGCGCCCGCGGCCTCGAGCTGCTTGTTGAGCAGGCGCAGGTCGAAGAGGCCCTCGATCGAGCCCTCCTTCTGCGTGCCCGCCTGGATGCCGTTGTCGACGAGCGTCTCGAAGGTGTCGGCGTGCGGGTCGACCGAGAACGTGACGTGCTCGAGGGCGCGGGCGATGACCTCGTCGGCGAGCGGCTTGCCGGTCTCCTTCTCGATCGCGCCGTTGATGACCGCGGGCGCCTCGTCGGGGTTGTCGGCGATCCACTGCACGGCGGCCTCGTGGCCCTTCAGCAGGTCGGCCACGACGTCGGGGTGCTCGTCGAGGAACTCCTTGCGCACCAGCAGCACCGTCGTCGGGAACTCGCCGTCCTTCCAGAGGTCGGCCTCGTCCTGCAGCACGTGCGCGCCGGCGTCGATCACCAGGCGCGAGACCCACGGCTCGGGCAGCCACGCGCCGTCGAGCTGGCCGTCCTGGAACAGCGTCAGCGTCTGCGCGTTCTCGGTCGGCGTGATCTGCACGTCGCCGCCGCCCGAGGTGTCGGTCTCGAAGCCCTGGTCGGCGAGCCACACCCGGGCCGCGACATCCTGCGTGTTGCCGAGCTGCGGGGTCGCGATCGTGGTGCCCTCGAGGTCGGCGGGAGTGTCGATGCCGTCGCGGACGACGAGCGCCGCACCGCCGGTCGCCGCGCCGGCGACGATGCGCGCCGACTCTCCGCCGGACTGGATGAAGGTGTTGATCGACGGGTTCGGCCCGATGTAGGTCGCGTCGATCGCGCCCGCGGTGAGCGCCTCGATGGCGGCGGGGCCGGCGTTGAAGACCTGGGTGGTGATGGTGACGTCGTCGCCGAGCGCGTCGGCGAACAGGCCCTCTTCGAGGCCGACGAGCGCCGGCGCGTGGGTGACGTTGGCGAAGTAGCCCAGGCGCAGCTCGCTGGCCGAGGGGCCGTCGCCACCGGCAGAGGTCTCGCTCGGGGTCGCGGCGGGCGAGGCGCAGCCGGCCATCATCGCCGCCACGAGTCCCAGGGTTGTGAGTGCAGTCGCGGTGCGGATTTTGTTCACGGTGTCGCCTCCCCAGTTCGTGATGTGTCAGCCCTCGTTGGCCCAATCGGAGGCTAGGAGAGAGCAACCCCCGCAGCCAGACGATCGTTAATCGAAGACTTCTCGTGCAACCATCCGATATCCAAGTTGCGTTCGGTATTTCTGGATCGCGACCAACAATGACCGTCGCACAGGGTGTTTTCGCGCTTGGTGCGGTTCCCCAGCCCGCTTGACGAACGCCATTATCATCGATTGACGACTTCATCAACCGACTCTCCGACTCGGAACACCGTTGCGCAGAGTGTCGGGCGCGACCCTCCCGGGATGACCGTCATCGTGGCGTTCTGACAACCTCGCCGGTCCGCACACGCCATGTGGCGTCGGGGGTAGGCATCCGCGACACGGGACCGCGCCGAGCCAGGTCTACCCAGACGAAGCGAGATCAAGCGTGGTGAGTGCGCCTCGCACCGTGTCGAGGTCTGCGTACTGGATGTAGTGGGCGGTCGTCTTCGCGACAACGATGGTGATGTCATCACCCAGCGAGGCATAGTGCGCTCGGTCCGCCCGGCCGACGTCTGCTGCGAAGACGACCACCGTCGGCACATCGATCGCCGCCACCTCGCTGCTCGCCGCCTGTAATTCGGCGAAGCTGGTGCCGAGCGCGTCGTACCTGTATAGGAACCCGGCCTGCTGCTCAACCTGTCGAGGTAGGGGGCCTTGTGCGTCCGCGCGGAGTTGCTCACGCACGAACGGACGTGTCAGGCCAACAGAGGACGCAACCACTTGTAGCCCCGTCGCCGACAATGCGACCGCGGAGGCGTCGGCAAGCGTCTTCTCGTTCGTGGGGTCGAGCAGCACCAACCCGTGCACGAACTCCGGGTACGCCGCGGCGAACTCGCGGGCGATGAGCGCGCCCATCGAATGCGCCACCACGATGAACGGACCGACCTCCCGGGCGGCGCTTATCACCGCCGCCAGTTCACCCGCTTCCTGGGTGGCGATGCGGTCCCCGCGCGCCGGCGACGACCAGCCGTAGCCGAGGCGGTCGTAGGAACAAACCCTCCTGTCCGCACTGAGTTCTGTCTGCACATCCGACCAGTTGGCCGATGAGTCGCCCAGTCCGGCCTCCAGCAACAGCGGGGGCAGCGACGACGGTTCGCCGGTGCAATACAGGTGCCAGTTGCTGTCGCCGACGGTGATCAGTTTCCCCTTAGCCGGGAACTCATCTCGCTCCCGGCTAAGGGTGGTGGTTTCGACGAGATGACCGACGCATGCCAGCATCACCGGCAGGCCTGCTATCGAGAGCGTGAGCAGGCGACGTGTTTTGCGGCGCGCCGCGGATAGGGCCGCCTGACCTGCTGTGTTCTGCACCCTTGCATCATGCGGGCGCGGGGAGCTGTGCGCGTCCACCCCAGGTATGACATCTACGCCGGCCCGGCGGGCGCCACGCTCGCACGAGCGACGCCTCGTCGGGGTGAGGTGATGTCCTGACGCGGTGTGTCAACTATCGATCGACCGGGCCTGCCGCGGGGCAGGGCCAACTAGCCTGCTCACGCGGCGGTGTCGAGTAGTAGTCGCCGCTGTCGGAAAGAGGTGCGGCCGTCGGATGGGTACGCCCACGCAACGGGTGGTGCGGGTTCAGGTTTCAGTGAGTCGAGCAGCGCCGACGGTAAGGGGCTCACGACATGTTTACGTCATGTCGTCGGGACATGTTTGACGCGTCGCGTTCGTCTTGGAGCGTCGAGTGGTGCCCCGCGAGACATGACATTTCGCGGAGTCTGATGCTGACCTTTGCTTCTCAGGTAACGCTCGAGATCCGGCTGCGGGCTGTGACCGCGGTTCGGGACGGCGCAGCGGTCGTGGCTGGCCCTTAGTAGTTCGGTATCACGCGTCAGACCATCACCGCGTGGCGGAACCGATACACCGCCGGCGGGGTCGAGGGCCTGAGGCCGCACACCTTCAAGTCTCGAGTAGCGAACCCTGTCAACCGCGCCTGGCCGTCCAGAGCTGCGGCAGCGCTCTATGGTGTCTTCGAGCGACCGGGATCGCGACGCATTGCGAGCGACCGAGCAGCGATGTCGGGCACATAGCCGAGCGCTTCCACCGCCTTCTGCACCGCATCGCACGCGGTCGCGCTGACATTTGGGGAGCCTGTCAGCACCCGCGAGGCCGTCGAACGTGACACGCCAGCAAACAGAGCGACGTCTGCGAGAGTGGCGCGCTCGTGCGATGTGCCTTCCATCATGACCTCCGAAACAGATCGGCTTGGAATCGGTACGCGTCGCCGCGGTAGCTGTTCGTCCCCAGCAGGATCGGCACGCCGTCGATCGTGTAGGCGACCTCTTCGCCGATGAGGACAGCCGCTCCCACGACGGTGTCGAGAAGCCGCGCAAGGCTGCCGTCGGCAGTGGCCGCCATCACGCTGTATGCGCTGCGATGGATCGTGACGCCGCACAGTTCGCGCAGCGTGTCGTAGAGGGACGCGTCATTCAGTTCGGCGGCGGAAAGTTGGGGTGCGCGCTCCGCTGCGACGACCACGATGTCGAAGCACACCGGACGGCCGTCCATTCCACGTACGCGGTCGACCTGGATGACCGGCGACGTGGGCGCCATGCGCAGCTTCTCGGCCTCATCGAAGGTGGCGCCCCGAACCTCTTGGCGAAGAACCTTCGCAGTCGGGTGTAGTCCGCGGGCTCGGGCCATCTCCGTGAACGACTGCAAGGTGCTGGGCGGTTCACCCACGACATTTGCGGGCACGAACCATCCGCGCTGTGCAGAGCGCGTGAGACGGCCTGCGGCTTCCAGGGCCCCTAGGGCGGTGCGCAATGTGACCCGACTGATGCCGAGGCGTGCAGCCAGTTCCCGTTCTCCCGGCAGTCGAGTTCCAGGGGCGTACAAGCCCACGTCCAGCTCTTGCACGAGCTGGTCGTAGGCCTGGGTTGCAGCTGCCGGAAGGGTCACGACCACACGGTACCACAAAGAGTAACTGGTTTAACCAAAGTTAATATTTGGTTCATAACTGGCATAACTGGTCTAGGGGTGCTAGCTTTCCCGTGGCGGTGCCCGCCGCCCCTTCTCCGGCCAGCTTTCACCGGCCCGAGCAGTTTCTGGTTCTCACGACCACGACGGAGTGAACATGATCTCGAAGAAGGCCCGAGCTGCGGCGACCGCGGCGATCGGCTCGATCGCGGTGCTCGCCATGGCGGCCTGCGCGCCGGGCGGCAGCAGTGCCGGCAACACCGCACCGACCGAGGTATCCGACGATGTCGCCGCTGCAGGCGACGTGACGTTGAAGCTGTCGGACTTCTTCCAGGGCGACTGGATCGTCCAGATGATCGAACAGTTCGAGGAGAAGTATCCGAACGTCACGATCGAGCGCACACAGGAAGACTGGGGCCAGCTGACCAGCACGCTCAATCTGCAGCTTCAGGACAACGGCGGTCCCGATATCGCCTCCGCCAACAACGGCTGGTCGTCGCTCGGCACGCTCGCAGAGGGTGGCTTGGTGGTCAACCTCGACCCGTACGCCGAGCTGTACGGGTGGGATGACCTGGTTCCGACGACGATCGCGCGTCAGAACCAGTTCACCGAAGACTTCGACACGATCGGCGAGGGCTCGTGGTTCGCGTCACCGATCGCTTCGGCTTCCCTCATCGGCATCTACTACAACGCAGACAAGCTCAAGGAGCTCGGCATCGAGGTGCCGACCACGCTCGAAGAGGTGGAGGCCGCTGCGAAGAAGGTCAAGGCGGCGGGCCAGGTGCCTTTCAGCTACAGCGGGCTGGACGGCAACACGGCTGCCTTGCTGGGGCTGCAGACGCTGTACGGGTCCGAGAGCGACATCAACGACTTCGTCTACGGTTCCACCGACGTCACGGCCGCGGATACGGGCCTCACCGAGGCGGCCACGACGCTCGAGGAATGGAACGAGGCCGGCTGGCTGACGCCGAACTTCGAGGGCATCGACTACCAGACCTCGCTGGCGAACTTCATCGACGGTGATGCGGCCTTCCGCTGGGACTACACCGGTTCGCTGGGTCTGACCGGAGATCGCCTGAACGACTTCGGATACATCCAGCTGCCGCAGGCGGACGCCGACACGACCGTGGGCGTCGGAGCGTCGGCCGGGGCCATGATCATCTCGTCGAAGTCCGAGAACCCCGATGTCGCCGCCGCGTTCCTCGACTTCCTGATGTCGCAGGACGCCAGCCAGGCAGCGGTCGACCTCGGACTCGTTCCGATGCTCAATGAGGTCGAGATCCCCGACGTGCTCAGTCAGACCGGTGAGGCCACCGCGACCGCGACGCTCGACTCCGATGACGGCTACGTGCCGTACTTCGACTGGGCCAGCCCGACGATGCTCGACATCCTCACCCAGAACACCCAGTTGCTGCTCGCAGGAAAGACGACTCCCGAGGAGTTCACGAAGGCCGTGGACGCCGACCGCGACACATTCCTCGCGGAGCAGGGTTCCTGAGATGAGCGTCGCCCACGCAGGGGCCGCCGTCGTGCCGGAGACGGCTGACGGCGGCCCCGCCACCCGGATGCTGCTGGTTCCCCGCAGGCGGCGGCGCACCTCACTGGCCCGCCGACGGATGCGGGTGGCGGGGCTTCTCTTCGCCGCACCCGGCCTGCTGCTGTACGGGCTGGTGGTGCTGTGGCCGATGGTGCAGTCGGTGCAGTACTCGTTCTACAAGTGGAACGGGGTCACCGAAGCGATCTGGGTCGGGTTCGACAACTACGTCAATTTCTTCACCGACCCGGTCCTCCGCTCGACGCTCGGGAACGTGCTGGTTCTCATCGTCTTCTTTGCGCTGCTTCCCATCACGCTCGGCCTCATCTCCGCCGCGCTGGTCACGACATCGAAGCGCCCCGGCATGGGTGTCTACCGTTGGATCTTCTTCCTGCCGCAGGTGCTCACGAGCGTGGTGATCGCGCTGGTCTTCAAGCGTATGTACGCGCCCGAAGGGCCGATCAATGAGGCGCTGCGGGCAGTCGGCCTCGGCGCACTCGCGCAGAACTGGCTGGGTGACTTCACCTGGGCGCTCCCGGCGATCGGCCTGATCGGAACCTGGGGAGCCTTCGGATTCTGCATGGTGCTGTTCATCGCCGGTGCATCGTCAATCGCGCCAGAGTTGTATGAGGCGGCTCGCATGGACGGGGCAGGCCCTGTTCGAGAGTTCTTCGCCGTGACGCTTCCGGGCTTGCGCGGACAGCTCGCCATCGCTCTCACTCTCACGATCACGGGCGCGCTGCGCGCATTCGACCTCATCTGGATCACGACGCGTGGCGGACCGGGCACCTCCACACTCACCCCCGCCGTCGCCCTCTATAAGGCCGCGTTCGTCAATCCCAATGTCGGACAGGCCGCCGCCATCGGCGTTGTGATGGCCGTCCTGTGCATGATCATCGCGGTCGTGATCACCCGCGTCTCGGAGAAGGAGTGAACATGTCCTCGCGCGCGGAGAAGACCTGGAACTACGTCATCCTGACGGTGATGGCGGTCGTCGTGCTCTGGCCCGTCGCCACCTTCGTCACCGCGGCACTGAGCCCCGACCGTGCCGGGCGTCCGACCGGAGAGATCCAGTGGGACAACTTCGTCACCGCCTGGAACAACGCCGAGTTCTCGCGGTCGATGCTGGTGTCGCTCACCATCACGGTGGCCGTCGCCGTCCTCGGAGTTGTTCTCGCCCTTCTCGGCGGATACGCGTTCGGCGTGCTGGGAGTCGTCGGCGACAAGGTGTTCTTCCCCCTCGTCCTGCTGGGAATGATGATCTCGCTCGAGGCGATCATCGTGCCGCTGTACTACCAGTTCCGGGCCCTTGGACTCACCGACAACCTCTTCGGCATCATCGTGATCCACGTGGGAATGGGGGTGCCCTTCGGGATCTTCTGGATGCGCGCAGCGTTCCGCACGCTGCCCCGAGGAATCTTCGAATCGGCGGAGATGGACGGGGCGGGACCGTTCCGGATGCTGTGGTCCATCGCCGTTCCTAACCTCCTGCCCGCCGTCTACACCTTCATCCTGTTGAGCTTCATGTGGACGTGGAACGACTACTTCCTCTCCCTGGTGTTCCTGCACGGTGACAACCAGACCGCGACCGTGGCGCTCGGCGTGTTCCAAGGGCGACACGTCACCGAGGTGAACCTCATGGCTGCCGGTGGTCTGATCGTCGCGGCGCCCGTGCTCATCCTCTACGTGCTCTTCCAACGCAAGTTCATATCGGGCATGCTCGCCGGCGCCGTCAAGGAATGACGCGTCCGGACGCCATCACGAACCCTCATCAAAGTAAGGCAGATTCAACGTGCGACTGACCCCGCAGATCCTTCCCGACCGCGAAGCCATCGGAGAGGTGGTGGCCGAGATCATCCTGGACCGCATGTCCGCGAAGGGAGACAAGCCGTTCCTCCTCGGCTGCCCCAGCGGCCGCACCGCGGTGCCGGTGTACGACGCGCTGGCACGGGAAGCAGCGCGTGGACGTGACCTCTCGAACCTCGTCATCGTGATGATGGACGACTACGTCGTGCCCGATGAGACAGGCCGCTACCGGGTGGTGGACCCCGACTCGTCGTACTCGTGCCTCGGCTTCGCGCTGCGAGACATCCTCGCGCCGATCGCCGCTGCGAGCGAGAGTTCGGACACCGCCGCACCGTCACAGGTGTGGACGGCGGACCCGGCGGCGCCGGAGGACTACGACGCACGTATCTCAGCTGCGGGCGGCATCGACCTGTTCCTGCTCGCTTCCGGGGACAGCGACGGCCACGTCGCCTTCAACCAGCCGGGGACCCCGCGCGACGCGAAGACGCACATCGTGACCCTGGGCGAGGCCACCCGCCGCGACAACATGGCCACCTTCCCCGAGTTCACCCACCTCGACATGGTGCCCGGCACCGGCGTCACCGTCGGCGTCGACACCATCGCCTGGCTGTCCGCGGAGGTAGTGATGATCCTGTCCGGCGAGCACAAACGCGAGGCGTTCGCTCGTATCACCAGCGCCGAGGCGTACGAGGACGACTGGCCCGCAACGATCGTCACGGAGTGCCGCAACCCGCTGCTCCTGGTCGATCGCGCTGCCGCCGCCGTCCCCGTCTGAATTCCGCCCAGACCCGATTCCCACACCCGAAGGACACCGACATGACACTGCCGGTTCTCGACAGTGACGCGAGCATCGCGGATCACGTCATCGGCGTCGACATCGGCGGCACCAAGACTCATCTCCGGGCGGCACCCGCCGACGGTAGATCAGATCGGCCGAGCCGCGACATCGTCGTCCCGTCGTCATCGTGGCGCACGAGCCTCGGGGACTTCCGAGCGGACGGGGTCGGACTTCGGCGGCTGCTCCTGGACCAGCTCGGCGAAGCAGCACTCCGCACACCGATCGCGGTCGGGGCGCATGGCTGCGACAACACCGAGCAATGCCGCGAGCTCGAGCGCGAACTGCGGCGTCACTTCAGCGTTCCCGTGCTCGTGGTGAACGACTCCGAACTCATGGCGCCCGCCATGGACGTCACCAGCGCCATCGGCGTGGTCGTGGGCACGGGATCGATCGCGACCTCACGCACCCCGGGCGGCGAGCTGCTCACCGCGGGCGGCTGGGGATGGCTACTCGGCGACGAAGGCAGTGCACCCGCCCTCGTCCGTGAGGCGACTCGGGCAGTGCTTTCGCACTTGGACCGCGGAGATCGCGCGGACGCGCTGGGGGAGCGACTGCTGGCATGCTTCTCCGCCGTCGATGGAGCCGAACTCGCGCTCACCGCAACTCAGGTCGCCTCCGCCGAAGGGTGGGGTCAGCATGCCGCCGAAGTCTTCACCGCGGCCGATGAAGGCTCCGCCATCGCGCAACTCGTAGTAGCGAACGCGGGCGAACGCATCGGCGGACTGATCGACAAACTGCTGCGCCGCGGCGTGAACGCCGACTCCGTGGTCGCCGGTGGCTCGGTGATCGAAAAGCAGCCCCTTCTTCAGCGGGCGCTAAGGACAGCGCTGGCGCGGACGCGTCCCGGCCTGCACCTCCACATCCTCGATCGCGCCCCTGTCACGGGCGCCATCGCCCTCGCACGGCGCCTGGCCGACCAGGCAACTATCAACCCCTTGAGAACGGAGAGTTCGACCTCATGAAAGTCACCTTGATCGGAGCAGGCAGCCGGCAGTTCGCCGGGACCATCGTCCGCGACCTGCTCCTGAGTCAGCCGATCGCCGACAAGGGTCTCGAGATCGTGCTGATGGACATCGCGGCGGAGCCGCTCGCCGAGATGGAATCGTACGCCTGCGGTGTCATCGAGCGCCTCGGCCACCGGGCCATCCTCTCGTCGACGACGGACCTGGATGACGCGGTCCGCGGCGCCGACTTCATCGTCGCCGCGATCGAGGTCAACCGGTATCACTACTGGTCGCAGGACTTCACGATCCCCCGCACGTACGGCTTCAAGCAGGTGTACGGCGAGAACGGCGGCCCCGGCGGGCTCTTCCACGCACTGCGTCAGTTCGGGCCCCTGCTGGAGATCGCACGTTCGATCGAGAAGAACGCGCCCGAGGCGTACTTCCTGAACTTCTCCAACCCGGAGCACAAGGTCTGCGAGGCGATCTCGCGCCTGACGAACGTCAAGGTCGTGGGCCTCTGCCACGGCTACTTCGCGGGCGCCGGGCAGATCTCCCAGCTGCTTGACATCCCTCTTGAGAACCTCGAGCTGTCTGCCGCAGGGATCAACCACTTCCAGTGGTTCCAGACCATCCGCGATCGCCGCACCGGTGAAGACCTCTACCCGCGGTTGCGTGAGATCGAGCGCGAGGCGAATTGGGTCTCGGACTGGCACGAGATCGGGCTGTCACGCATCCTGCTCCGCCGCTTCGGGCTGTGGCCGTCGCCGAGCGCCAACCACATCGGCGAGTACCTCTCGTGGGCTGACGACTACGTCCCGGCGCAGCTGCAGTACTTCCATGACCCCGCCGACGGCTCGCCTTGGGCCGGGGGCGCGCAGTCGCCGGAGTGGCACTACCACATCGGGCTGGTCGACACGGAGCGCGGGTTCCACTCCCCTCGTACGGACGAGACGTTGATGTCGCTCGAGGCATCGCTCGACGAGCGTCCCCTCGAGTCGTCCGAGGAGCTGGCCATCCCCATCATCGAGTGGATCGGCTGCGGGGTCGAGCGCGACCTTCCCGCCGTGAACGTCCCGAACCGCGGCGCGATCCCGGGGCTTCCCGATGAGATGGTCGTCGAGGTGCCGGCGAAGGTCGTGGACGGCGAGCTGGTGCCGCTGCAGATGGAGCCGCTGCCAGAGGGCATCTTCGCGATGGTGCGACTGCAGGGCTCGATCCACAAGCTGCTCGTCGAAGCGTACGTCGAGGAGTCGAAGCAGAAGCTCCTGCAGGCGATCCTCCTCGACCCCGTCGTCGACAACCACAACCGCGCGGTGGCGATGCTCGACGAGTTCCTCGAGCGGCAGAAGGACGCCCTCCCGCCGTTGCACTGACACCTGTTGCGGCCCCGCCAGGGCGGGGCCGCAGCATCCGACTCCCTCACGTTCGCTCGTCCAGAAAGCAGATCAATGACCCTCCCGCCGTTCGACGTCGACACAGTTCTTGCCGAGCTCACGCTCGAAGAGAAGGCCTCGCTGCTGTCGGGGCTCGACGACTGGTTCACCCAGCCCATCGATCGCCCGGGGCTCTCCCGGGCGGTGCCGCCGATCGAGGTCGGCGACGGCCCGCACGGCCTGCGCAAGGAGACCGGCGTCGACATGGTGTGGGTACCCGCGACCGGCTTCCCGACCGCCTCGGCGATGGGTGCGTCGTGGGATCGCGACCTCATGCGGCGGGTGGGCGCCGCCATCGGCGAGGAGGCGCGCGCGGAGGGCGTGCAGGTCGTGCTCGGGCCGGGTGTCAACATGAAGCGCTCCCCGCTGTGCGGCCGCAACTTCGAGTATTTCTCGGAGGACCCGATGCAGTCGGGCGAGCTGGGCGCCGCGTACGTGCAGGGCGTGCAGTCCACCGGTGTCGGCACGTCGCTCAAGCACTTCGCCGCCAACAACCAGGAGATCGAACGCACGAGGATATCCGTCGTCGCCGACGAGCGGACGCTGCGCGAGACTTACCTCTCGGCGTTCGAGCGGGTAGTCCGAAAGGCCGACCCGTGGACGGTCATGTGCTCGTACAACCGGCTGCGTGGCGTGCACGCGTCCGAGAACCGGTGGCTCCTGACCGAGGTCCTCCGTGACGAGTGGGGATTCCGGGGTGCCGTGGTCTCGGACTGGAACGCCGTGCACGATCGCGTCGCTGCCCTACGGGCGGGGCTCGATCTCGAGATGCCCGGGACCGAAGGGCGAACGGATGCCGAGATCGTGGCCGCCGTGCGCGCCGGTGAGCTCGACGAGCAGGTCGTCGACGACGCCGCCCGCCGAGTGCTGCGACTGGTCGCTCGCGCCTACCCGGGCGACGGGCTCGTGGACGGACCGGTGATGTCGCTCGGACACCGTGCGGGCGACCGACTGACCACGGCGCAGCTCGAACTGCTGCGCGCCGACGAGCACCACGAGCTGGCCCGCGAGGCGGCGGCGGCCTGCATCACGCTGATGCGCAACGAGATGGCACCGCGGGGCGACGTCGCACTGCCCCTGTCCGAGACGGGCGCCGGCACCATCGCGATCGTCGGTGCGTTCGCCGAGCACGCCCGCATCCAGGGCGGCGGTTCCTCCGGTGTCGATCCGACCCGGGTCGAGGCCCCGCTCGAGGCGATCCGCGCGATCGCGGGGGAGCGCGTGGTCTACGCGCCCGGATATGTCTACCTGCCGAAGAACGCCTACCAGGACGACAACATCGCCACCCTCGCGGCGCACGAGGTCTCCTTTGTCGAGGAGCGCCCGACCGTCGCCCGGCGGTCCGCGACTCTCGCTCGTGAGCTGCAGCTGGCCGAAGCGGTGCAGCATGCGGTGAACGGCCCGCTCTCACCGACGGCGGAGCGCCTGATCGACGAGGCCGTGTCTGCTGCCGAGGAGGCAGAGACCATCGTCGTGTTCGCCGGCCTGCCGCTCGCGTTCGAGCAGGAGGCCAACGATCGCGCCACCCTCGCCCTCCCGGGTGACCAGGTCGCCCTCATCTCACGCCTGGCCGACCTGCGCGAGCGCACGGGCGCGACCCTCGTCGTGGTGCTCTCCAACGGCAGCGCCGTGACGATGGACCCGTGGCACGACCGTGTCGATGCCGTCGTCGAGTCGTGGCTCACCGGCCAGGCGCTCGGCGGCGCCATCGCGGATGTGCTATTCGGCCGTGTGAACCCTTCCGGCAAGACCTCCGAGACCTTTCCGATCGCCGTCGAGGACACTCCCGGTCAGCCCAACTGGCTGGGGGAGCGCGGCACGGTGCTCTACGGCGAGGGCGTGTTCATCGGCTACCGCTGGTACGACGCGCTGAGCCGCGCCGTGCGGCACCCGTTCGGGCACGGCCTGTCGTACACGTCGTTCGCGTACTCCGACCTGTCGGTGGAGATCACGGATGCCGCGGCCGGACGCGTCCGTGTATGGGTGACGATCGCCAACGATGGGCCGGTGGCGGGTGCCGAGATCGTGCAGCTGTACGTCGGCGACCCGGACGCCGAGGTGTACCGACCCGTCCGAGAGCTGCGGGGGTTCGAGAAGGTGTATCTCGAGGCGGGCCAGTCCGCACGGGTCGAGTTCGAGCTGGAGAGCCGCGACTTCGCCTACTGGGACGCCGCGGCCGAGCGCGGCGACGGGCGCCTGGGCCTGTGGCGTCGCGAGGGCGGCGAGTTCCGCATCGAGGTCGGCGCATCCTCGCGCGACATCCGCGTGTCCGAGACCATCGAGCTGCCCGACGATCCGACGATCCCGGCGCTGATCCGGGATGCCGACCTGCAAAGGTCCCACACCTCGCGGTTCGTGCAGGGACACGCCGGATGACCGGCATCCCACCTCTGCCCGCCGAGCTGCGCACTCGCGCGCGCGGTCTCGGCCGGCGATTCCCCGAGGGCTTCGTGTGGGGCGCGGCGACCGCGGCGCCGCAGATCGAGGGATCGGTCTCGGCGGAAGGCCGTACCCCGAGCATCTGGGACACCTTTGCGCGGATTCCCGGGACCGTCGCCGGCGGCGACACGCTCGACGATGCCGACGACCACTTCCGCCGGTGGCGCGATGACATCTCGCTCATGCGCGACCTGGGGATCGGGGCGTATCGCTTCTCGGTCGCGTGGCCGCGCATCGTGCCCGGATCCGACGGAGTGCCGAACCGCGGCGGGCTCGACTTCTACGACCGGCTCGTGGACGAGTTGCTGGCGAGCGGCATCGACCCCTTCGTGACGTTGTACCACTGGGATCTGCCGCAGTGGCAGCAGGACGCGGGAGGGTGGGCCGCCCGGTCCACCGCCTACCGGTTCGTAGAGTACGCGACGCACGTCACCGACCGGCTCGGCGACCGGGTGCGGCACTGGACTACCCTCAACGAGCCCTGGGTGTACGTGTTCCTCGGCCACCTGCTCGGTGTCCACGCACCCGGCGAGAGGTCCGAGGCCCCCGCTGTCCGCGCCATGCACCACTCGCTCCTCGCCCACGGCCTCGGCGTGCAGGCGCTGCGTACGGCCCTTCCGGTCGACAGCCACGTGGGCATCGCGCTGAGCATGAGCCCGACGGAGCCCGCGACGCCCGAGGCCGACGACGTTGCGGCGGCCGAGCGCAACGACCTCTACCGCAACTGGCTGTTCCTGCACCCCATCACCCGCGGCGAGTACCACCCGCTGACGGGGGAACTGTTCGCGGAGCCGATCCCCATCCACTCCGGAGACCTCGAGGCCATCGCGGAGCCGATCGATTTCGTCGGCATCAACTACTACGCCCGCGCCGTCGTCCGCGCCGACGAGTCCGTCGCGGTCACGCGGGCGCAGGAGACCCGCCCGGACGGCACGTACACGGCGATGGGCTGGGAGGTGTACCCGCAGGGGATCGCCGACATCGTGGCCCAGACGCACGCGCGCTACGCTCCGGAGGCGATCTACATCACCGAGAACGGGTCCGCCTGGGATGACGAGCCCGCCGCCGACGGGTCGATCGTCGACCGCGAGCGCGTCGCCTATCTGCTGGGCCACCTGGATGCTGCGACGCAGAGCACCGACGCCGGGCTGCCACTGCGCGGCTACTTCGCATGGTCTCTCATGGACAACTTCGAGTGGGCCGAGGGCTACACGAAACGGTTCGGCATTGTCGGCGTCGACTACGCCACCCAGCTGCGCACCGTGAAACAATCCGGCGCGGTCTACCGTGAGGTGCTCGCCGCGCACCGCGAGGCCGCGGGCGACGAGGGGAAGCCGGCGCGACCATGAGCTTCACGGTCCGCGACAGCCGGCTCCCGGGAACGGGAACCGCGGTGCGCGACTACGTCCCGGAACACACGGCGGGCCGGCCGCTTCTCTGGGTGCACGGTGGCGCCTTCGCGGGCGGCAGCATCGACATGCCCGAATCCGATGCTGTGGCCCGTCAGCTTGCGCGCTCCTGCCGACACGTGAGGACCCTCGAGTACCGTCTGGCCCCGGACTTCGCTGACGACGGCCCGCTCCCGCCGGATCCGGCCGGCGGCCGCTACCCAGCCGCGCAACACGACGTCCTGGAGGCGTTCGCCGACCTCTCCGCCGGCGGCGCGGCCTTCCTCGGCGGGGCGAGCGCGGGGGCATGCCTTGCCGCGAGCGCCGCGGTCACGCTGCGTGACGAGCGCCGCTCGCTGCCCGTGGGCCTCGTGCTCGTCTACGGCGTCTTCCACCCCGTGCTGCCGATTCACACGGATGCTGAGGGCCTGCGTCTGCGGGAGATGACCGACGCGCAGGCGACCCGGTGGGTGACCCGAATGGCCCTCAACTACGCCGGCACCGAGGAGCTGCTAGCCGACCCGCACGTCTTCCCTGGACAAGGGAGCCCGGCTGGGTTGCCGCAGACCCTCATCATGGATGCCGACCGCGACATCCTCCGATCCTCTGGCAAGCGCTGGGCCGAGCAGCTCCGCGACGCCGTGGTGCCCACGACTGAGAGGGTGGTGACGGGCTCCGCGCACGGCTTCCTCAATGAGCCCGCAAGCCCGCACTTTCGCGACGGGGCCCTCGAGATGGCACGGTGGATGAGACAAGTCGATGAGGGTGTCAGAGCTCTCTGAGCTGGCGCCACGCGGTTCTGGCCAGCCACAGCTCCGAGACGTCCTGAGTTCTGCGCACGCTTCGCCCGGTGAGCGCTTCGACCCTATTGAGTCGGTACACGAGGCCCTGGCGATGCATGCCGAGCGTCTGCGCGGTAAGACTCCAGTGCAGGTCGTTGTCAAGGAACGCGAAAAGCGTCTCCCGCAGCAGGACGTATCGCTGTTCCTCGCGGGCCAGCGGCCCGAGCACGGTGTCGATGATCTGTGCGGCCTCTGACCGCGAGCGGGCAACCAGTGACACCTGTTCGCCCTGGAACTCGCGCCAGTGCTCTCCACGGCCGCGCACTGCGGCGTGCTCCGCCGTGGCTTCGGCCACGGCTGCGGAGACGTCGCCCAGATCACGATGCGCGGCGGAAACGCCGGACTCCGGGCAGATCTCCTGCACCAGCGCGCGGAGCTCCTCCAGGCGGTGAGTAGGACTGACGATGACGATCTTGCCGTCGTTCTCGATGGCGGTCGTCGGTAGTTCGGCGACGGCGAGTGCGGTCTGCAGCCGCAGCGGCGTGTCGGAGGTGGTGACAACGGCGCGGTACGCGGCCGTCTCCTCACCCCATAGCCGCAGGAGTTCGCCACGGACATTCAGACGCCCGGCGAGTGCTTGCTCGAGCACGCCGGCTCCATCGCCCATGCGCGCCTGCGCATCCTGCGCGACCGCATTGGCATGCACGGTGAGGATCTGCGTGAGGTGGACCAACGTCAGGCTGTCGAGCGGAGTCGCGGCATCGATCATGAGGCGCGTCGGACGGTGGGTGCGTAGGGGATACGCACGCGCCGCGGTCGGGGCGAGCGCTCCGCGTCCAAGAAGGACGCACCCCGTGGCGTCGTCGACGACGGTGAGACGGACGCCGAGAACGTCGCTGAGGTCAGCAATCGTGCGGTGATGACCTTGATCGCGTTGGCCTGCGACTTGGTAGAGCTTGGCGAGGCCCAGCACGCTCATCGTCTGTCGTTCGGCATTGGCGGCAGCGACGGTCCGGCCGATCGCGGCGAACGGCGTGTTTGGCCCCGTCATGAGGACGGGGAAACCCCGGGAGTCGGCCTCGGCAAGCAGGGCCTTTGTGAGGCGTGGAGCCAGGCCATCGTCGCCGACGGCGATGCCGGCAAGCCCGGCGTCGTCGAGCCTGGCGATGAGGTCTCGCTGCTGCTGCGCTCCGTGGGGAATGCACAAGCCGATGGTCATGAGCAGTTCATGAGGTCCGAGCCACTTATCGGGGTGCGCCATCTCGCACGAGTGGGCCCACAGCACGGTTCGGTCGAGTCCGTCACCTCCGCTCACCAGGCTTGTGTCGAGCGTGGGATCACTGACCAGATCGGCGATTGTGAAGGGTTGCCGCACATCTCACCTTTCGTATGGAGAATGAGCAGACTGTAGCAGTTTGCGCAGTTTGGGCGACAGTGCCGTCTCCGTAGCTTTGTTGTCGCAGGCCGAAGCCGGCCGGAAGAACGTCGAAGGAGAGATGACATGACCCGCACCGCAGTTCTCGGCGCAGGCCTCGCAGGCCTCGCCGCTGCGACTGAGCTCGTCCGCGCAGGCCACGACGTCACGGTGTTCGAGGCGCGAGATCGTGTGGGCGGCCGCGTGTGGTCCGAGACGTTCAGCGCGGCAGGTGAGCTCCACGTCATCGAACGGGGCGCCGAGTTCGTGCTCGGCGGGTACGCGACGCTCCGCGAATACTGCCGCGAGCATGGTCTAGAACTCGTGGATACCGGGATGAGCTACTACGTACGCACCCCGGCCGACCGCCCGGATGTCAGCACGCATGCCATGGCGACCCTCGGACAGCGCGCCGCCCGGGCGGTCGCGGCCGGCAGCGGCCCGCGGTCGGTCGCTGACGTTCTCGATGTGATCGACGTCGAGGGTGACACTCGCGAGGCGCTCGAGTCCAGGATCGAGATGTCCACCGCGGTGCTTGTCGATCAGGTGACAGCCGAGGGCACTCTCGATCACGTCGCCTCCTTCGACCCGCAGCCGAGCTGGCGTATCGGGGGCGGCAATCAGCATCTTCCCGACGCGATGGCGTCCGTCCTCGGGGACGCCATCCGTCTGAATTCCAAGGTCGAGGCTGCACTGCAGCACGGCGACAAGGTCGTGGTCACGGCCGGCGGCGAAGACGAGTACTTCGACTACGCCGTCGTCGCTCTTCCCTTCGGCATATTGATCGATCCGACATCCCTGCGCATCGACATTCCTGGGTGGAAGCGCGAGGCGATGTCACGCGTCGTGCAGGGCAACGCGGCGAAACTCCACCTCGCCCTCGATGAGGTCCCGCAGACGAGCGCGCTGATGAGCGTGTCCGGGCGATTCTGGACCTGGACCGCGAACGGGCCCGGGGGCACAGTCGCCCCGGTGCTGAACTGTTTCGGCGGCGAAATCGGCCATCTCCTCCGTCTCGGCATAGATCGCGGTGCACGTGAATGGGAGGGCGAAGTTCGCGACCTTCGCGCCGATCTGGCCATCGGACCGGCACGCGCCGTTCTCACCAATTGGCCGTTCGATCCGCTCGCGCGCGGGGCCTACACCGCGCACGCACCGGGGTTCAGCGTCGCGGATGCGGAGGCCCTCGCTTCTGCGCACGGCCGGCTCTACTTCGCGGGGGAGTACATTGACGCCGAGTTCACCGGCCTCATGGAGGGGGCCTTGCGCAGTGGCCACAGCGCTGCGGCAGCACTCATCGCGGCCGAAAGCAAAGTGGCCGCGTGACCGGCTTCTCCGCCACCCGATTCGAGGCCTCCGCGATCGACTGGCCCGACGATGTCGCCATCGCCGCCGAACGCGTCATCGCCGGCTCCCCGACCGCCTCCACGTTCGCCATCGAGGCCACATCTGCACACCAGGTAGGACTGTGGCGCGTCACCCCGGGCGAGTTCCTCACCGACCACACGGGGTACACCGAGTACATCCATGTTCTCGCCGGCGCCGGCCGGCTCATCGACGACGGTGGTGCCGTTCTGGACCTCGGGCCCGGCGTCACGGTACTCATGCAGCCGGGATGGAAGGGCCGCTGGGTCGTCCACGCAACGATCACCAAGGTCTACACGGTGATCAACGCATGAGCATCGCCACGACGATCACCGAAACCCGTGAGTCCGAGCTGCTGGCGTCCGTGCCCGATGGGCTGTTCATCGGCGGGCAGTGGCGTGCGGCATCCGGCGGCAAGACGCTGAAGGTCTACGACCCGTCCAACGGGCAGGTCGTCAAGGAGATCGCGAACGCGTCGCCGGAGGACGGCAGGGCCGCTCTCGACGCGGCGGTCGACGCGTTCCCGGCGTGGGCGGCGACGCCGGCGCGTGAGCGGGCGGAGATCCTTCGTCGGGCGTTCGATCTGCTGCAGGAGCGCAAGGAGGACTTCGCGCTGCTGATGACGATCGAGATGGGCAAGCCACTGGCCGAGGCGCGCGGCGAGGTCGCGTACGGCGGCGAGTTCCTGCGGTGGTTCAGCGAGGAGACCGCCCGCGTGCAGGGCCGCTACGGCGCGAACCCCGAGGGCACCGGCCGGATGATCGTTTCGCAGCACCCGGTGGGTCCGTGCTTCCTGATCACGCCGTGGAACTTCCCGCTCGCGATGGCGACCCGCAAGATCGCTCCGGCGCTGGCCGCCGGCTGCACCGTGGTGATCAAGCCCGCCGAGCTGACGCCGCTGACCACGCTCGCGTTCGCGCAGCTGCTGGAGGACGCGGGCGTGCCGGCCGGTGTCGTCAACGTGTTCACGACCTCGACGTCGGGCGCGGTGTCGGAGCCGATCATCCGCGACCCGCGGCTGCGGAAGCTGTCGTTCACCGGGTCGACGCAGGTCGGGCAGCGGCTGCTGGAGCAGGCCGCGCAGGGGGTGCTGCGCACCTCGATGGAGCTCGGCGGCAACGCGCCGTTCGTGGTGTTCGACGACGCCGACCTCGACAAGGCGGTCGACGGCGCGATCGCGGCCAAGTTCCGCAACATCGGCCAGGCCTGCACCGCCGCGAACCGGTTCATCGTGCACCGCTCGGTCGCCGACGAGTTCGCCCGGCGGGTCACCGAGCGGGTGAACGGCTTCACCATCGGCCGCGGCACCGAGGAGGGCGTGAACATCGGTCCGCTCATCGACGACCGTGCCGTCGCGAAGGCGGCGCAGCTCGTGCAGGACGCCGTCGCGCGCGGCGCGCAGGTGCGCACCGGCGGCAACGCCGTCGACGGACCGGGCACGTTCTACGAGCCCACCGTCGTCACCGACGTGCAGCCGGGCTCTGAGATCCTTCGTGAGGAGATCTTCGGACCGGTGCTCGCGATCATCCCGTTCGACACCGAGGACGACGCCGTGCGCCTCGCCAACGACACCGAGTACGGGCTCGTCTCGTACGTGTTCACCGAGAGCCTCGCCCGCGGCCAGCGCATGATCGAGCGCCTCGAGACCGGCATGATGGGGCTCAACATGGGCGTCGTCTCCAACGCGGCGGCGCCGTTCGGCGGCTGGAAGATGTCGGGCCTGGGCCGCGAGGGCGGCGCCGAGGGCATCCACGAATACCTCCAGACGAAGTACACGCTCACCCCCGAACCCCTTCTGAGCTGCTAGCCCACGGCGCCCCACACCCCGACAACGAGGTCACAACATGTCCATGTTCGAAACCACGACCACGACCAAGGTGGTCAGGCAAGTCGCGTTTCTGCCGCTCGTCGGCATCATCTTTTTCAGCGTCTCCGGCGGCGCATACTCCCTCGAGGCGCTCGTCAGCGCATCCGGACCCGGCCTCGCGCTGCTCCTGCTCATGCTCGTTCCCGTGATCTACGGCATTCCCATCGCAGCGATCACTACCGAGCTTTCCACGGCCATCCCCGCTGAAGGCGGCACGTACGAATGGATGAAGCGATCCCTAGGCGGCTTCTGGGCATTCCAGGCAGGGATCTTGCGGTGGATCAACAGCTGGGTCGATATGGCGATCTACCCCGTCCTGTTCGCGAGCTACTTCTCGACACTGCTTCCGGTCGTCGGTGAGGGGGAGGTCGTGTTCTTCTCCTTCGGGCCGTTTCAGCTGGATCTGCACTGGCTCGCAGGCGTGGTCCTCGTCATCATCCCGATGGCGCTCTTGAACATCCGAGGTGCGAAGAGCGTCGGCGACAGTGCGCTGCTGTTCAGCGTCTTCGCTTTGCTTCCCCTGCTGATCATCGCGGGTCTGGGCATCTGGCGGTTGATCCTGGACGGCACGAATCCATTCGTGCCGTTCATGGCCGACGGCGAATCGCCGGGTGCCGCCATCGCTGTCGGCTTGTCGGTCGTGATGTGGTGCTACTGCGGCTTCGACCGCGTCGGTCTTATCGCGGGCGAGATCAAGGACCCCGGAAAGACCATTCCCAAAGCGATGGTCGTCTCGATGATTGTCATCATCGCGACGTACGCGCTGCCCCTGATCGGTGCCCTCGCGGTTCCTGGCTGGGAGGAGTGGTACGCGGGATCGTTCTCCACTGTGGCAGCGGTGCTCGGCGGCCCCTGGCTGGCCGTCTTCGTCACGATCGGCGCCCTGTTCTGCAGCATCGGGCTCTACTCTTCGCTGCTGATGAGCAGCGCCCGCACCCCGTTCGTGCTCTCACGTGACCGCTGGCTCACGCCCGTGCTGGCGCGCCAGTCGCGCAAGACCGGCTCGCCCGTCGTCTCGATCATCGTGTGCTCGGTGATCTACGCACTGTTCGCGCTGGGGAGCTTCGTGGATCTCGTCGTGCTCGACGTGTTCCTCATCAACATCCTGCTTCTGATGAACCTGGTGGCGCTCATCGCACTTCGCATCAAGCAGCCGAATCTTGCCCGGCCCACCCGGCTGCCCTGGGGTTGGTGGGGGATCGCCCTGGTTGGAGTGCCGCTCATCGCCAGCATCCTCTTCCTCATGTACCTCCAGTGGCTCGACTACGGTCTCGTCGCCTTTGTCATCCTCGCTGCCACGCTCGGGGTGAGCGTGATCGCGTACTTCCCCGCGCGGTGGTATCAGCGTCGGCACCAGACACCGGCTCCCGAAGCACCCGACTCACTGGCTGCGGCTCCGCGCAGCTGACCCCTTCCCGAAGGAGAACGAACATGGAGAACCACGACGTCATCGTGATCGGAGCCGGGCTTGCCGGACTGAGCGCGGCCCGAGACCTCGCCGCAGCAGGGACCGATGTGCTCGTCATCGAGGCCCGCGCGCGCCCGGGCGGCCGGGTCGAGCAGACGCGTACGCCCGACGGGCGGCTCGTCCAGCTCGGCGGTGAGATCATTGGCAGCTTCCACACCGCGTACAAGCAGCTGGTGACGGAGCTCGGCTTGACGCTCTGCCCGACCTTCGTCGCGAGCAGCGGGGAAACCACGTGGAGTCTCACCGACGGCACGTACCTCGGCGACGACCTGCCGTGGATGAACAGCGCCGACCGGAGGATCTACGACACCGTCGAGAAGCAGTTCTCGGCGCTCACGGCAACCGTGGACCCCGAAGACCCCTGGGCGCACCCCGACGCCGAGCGCCTGGACTCGCTGTCGGTCGGCGCGTGGATCCGTGACCAGGGAGGATCACCGGCGGTTGTCCGCGCGCTCGATCTGTCTGCCAAAGCCCTCGCCGATGACTCGATCGAGCGCTCATCCCTGCTGGCGTACCTCCGCAAGGAGTCCGCGGCGGGAGCGGACGGCTTCTACAACTACGAAGCCTGGGAGAACGAGCGCGTGCTCGAAGGTTCCGCGACGGTGGCCCTGCGGATGGCCGATCAGCTGGGCGACCGCATCCGCTACAGCAGCCCCGTCGCCGAGATACGCATCCAAGGCACGACGAACACCGTGCGCCTCACCACTGGTGAGGTCATCGGTGCAGCGGCGATCGTGTCGGCGCTGCCCGTCGGTCCGCTTCGCGATGTCCGCATCGTTGGTGTCAGCGACGAGCGCCTGGCCTCCCTGCATCGGCAGAGGAACGCGCTCACTGTCAAAGTCGCCGCGATGTACGAGGAGTCGTTCTGGGAGAACGAGGGCCGCAACGGCACCAGCTACATGGAACGGACGATCCTCGGCGGGACGTGGACGCAGAGCGACGGTGTTCTGTCGGGGCTCATTCCGCCCTCGAGCCTCGGCGAGTACTTCGCCACACCGGCGCATCGCCGGGAGGCCGAGCTCACCGAGGAACTCGTCACGGTCCTCGGGCCCCCGGCTGCGCAACACTCTCGCTTCTATCTGCGCAACTGGGCAACCGATCCCTGGACACAGGGCTACGCGACGGGATGGCGCACAGGAGACGTGATGGCCGTCGGACCGCTCCACGGCACCCATGAGCCGCCCTTCTACGTGTGCGGGTCCGACCAGTGGGTGTGCGGATACATGGAAGGCGCCGTTCGGACCGGCCGAAACACTGCGGCGACGATTCTTCAGTCGTCCTGACATTTGAGGAAGCACATCCATGAGCAAGATCCATGCTGTTCCGACAGCGTCAGCCGCACGTCCGAGAATGACCCCCAGTTCGTATGTGGCGGGAGAGGCCCTGCGCAGCGGAAACCCGCGCGAGAAGGAGCTGTCGCACCTGGTCAGCGCCGACGAGCGGTACACGGTCGGAGTGTGGTCGGCAGAACCGTACGCCGAATACGTCCCATCGCATCAAGGCTATGAGTACACACTCGTACTCCAGGGGCGCGTCACGCTCACCGACGCGGATGGCGACGTGCACACGTTCGGCGCCGGCGACGCTTTCACGATCGAGCCGGGCTGGTCCGGCGAGTACCGCGTCAACGAACACCTCGTGAAGCACTTCGTCTACTACGCGAGCGAGGACGCGTGAGATGAGCGCCACCTCGTATCGCGTAGTGAACCCCGCAACCGGCGATGTCGCCGACGAGTTCCCGGCCGTCCCGGACGTCGATATCGCGACCCTCATCCAGCGCGCACACGCCGCCTTTGTCAGGGGCCGTGATCTCCCGGTCGTCGCTCGGCTCCGGCCACTCCGCCGCGCCGCAGCGCTTCTGCGGGAGCGGGCACTCGACCTCGCGGCCATCGCCGCAACGGAGATGGGCAAGCCGCTCTCGGAGGGTTGCGGCGAGGTCGAGTTCTGCGCCGACATCTTCGACTATTACGCAGACCACGCCGAAAGCCTCACGGCACCGCAGCACATCCCGTCCAGCAGCGGTCAGGCGCGCATCGAACGTCGCCCGCTGGGCGTGCTGCTGGGCATCATGCCATGGAACTACCCCTACTATCAGGCCGCCAGGTTCGTCGCCCCCAACCTTGCGCTCGGCAACACCATCCTGCTGAAACCCGCCGAATCCTGCCCCCGATCCGCGCTCGCGTTCGACGACCTGCTGAGAGACGCAGGCGTCGACCATGGCGCCTACCGCACCGTCCTCGCGACGCACGAACAAGTCCACACGATCATCCAGGACGCACGCGTGCAAGGCGTGTCACTGACGGGATCCGAGCGGGCTGGTGCCGCAGTGGCTGCCGCGGCGGGCGCCAACCTCAAGAAGATCGTCCTGGAGTTGGGCGGATCGGACGCGCACGTCATCCTCGACACCGACTCCGTCGCGGATGCCGCCCACACAGCGTGGAGCATGCGCATGGAGAACCTCGGCCAGGCGTGCAACTCCAACAAGCGCATCATCGTCGCCGCTGCGCACTACACCGAGTTCGTGAAGGAGTTGACAGCGATGGCGTCCGGTCTCGAACCCGGGGATCCGTTGGACCTCATCGACGGACAATTCCCTCCGATGTCGTCCCGCGCTGCTGCGGAACACCTGTTCGCTCAGCTCGAGGATGCGATCTCCAAAGGCGCCACCCTTCGCGCGGGCGGCGTGCTCCAGACCGGGCCCGGCGCCTACTTCTCACCGGCAGTGCTGACCGACGTGACCCCGGAGATGCGCGCCTACCGGGAGGAACTGTTCGGCCCCGTGGCGGTCATCTACAGCGCAGACGATGACGAAGATGCCCTGCGGATCGCCAATGACACCCGGTATGGGTTGGGGGCAGCCGTGTTCAGCACCGACACTGAGCGCGCTGCGGCGCTCGGTGCACGACTGGATACCGGAATGATCGCCATCAACGCGGCCGTCGCAGAGGGAGCCGAACTCCCGTTCGGCGGGGTGAAGAGTTCCGGTTACGGGCGTGAGCTCGGCCCCCTCGGCATCGACGAGTTCGTCAACAAGCGCCTCATCTACACGGCTTAGCCCGCCGAGCGGAGGAACCACCGTGAGCGCCACACCTGCCATCCCCGTCACCGACAGTCCGACCGAAGGCATCCGAGCCGTCCATCCGCTCAAACGCCAGATCCCGCTGTGGTCTCTCGTGGGCCTGATCTTCTTCAGCGTCTCGGGCGGAGCCTACGGCCTTGAAGAACTCGTACCGGCCGCCGGCCCAGGGCTGGCGGTCCTCCTGATCCTGGTCACCCCGATCATTTACGGTATCCCCATCGCGGCGATCACGACCGAGCTCGCGACCGCGCTCCCCGCGGAAGGGGGGACGTACGAATGGGCACGTCGCGGCCTCAACTCATTCTGTGCCTTCCAAGCGGGAGCGCTGCGTTGGGTGAACAGCTGGGTCGACATGGCGCTGTACCCGGTGATGTTCTCGAGCTACCTTGCGCTGCTGCTGCCACCGTCGTTCGCCGAGCAGGTGTTCTTCAGCGTCGGTCCGATCGGCGTGACGATGGGGTGGCTGGCCGGCGTGGTGTTCGTCATCATTCCCTTCGGGATCGTGAACCTTTTCAGTGCACGGTTCGTCGGCGCCAGCGCGGCGTGGATCGCGGTCATCGTTCTGATTCCGCTCGCAGTGTTGTCGGTCGTCGGGATCAGCACGCTGCTCACCGAGGGGATCGATCCGCTGAGCCCCTTCGCTCCCACAGGGACCTCCGCGTTCGCGTCGTTCGGGGTGGGCCTTTCCATCATCATGTGGAGCTATTGCGGCTTCGACAGCGTCGGTGTGATCGCCGGCGAGGTGAAGAACCCGGGAAGAGTCATCCCGAAGGCCACGGCCATCGCGATGATCGTGATCGTGCTGTCGTACCTGCTCCCGACCGTCGCGGCGCTCGCCGCCGGCGGCTGGGAGGACTGGACCACCGGATCCTTCGGCGACGTCGCTGCGGAACTCGGCGGACCCGCGCTGGGTCTCGCGGTCACCATTGGGGGGATGGTCGCGGCGATGGGCCTCTACTCGTCACTTCTGTTGAGCAGCTCGAGGGTGGTGTTCGTATTATCGCGAGACCGCTGGATCACCGGTGCATTGGCACGTCAGACGAAGAAGTCCGGCACGCCCTGGGTCTCGGTCCTCGTTTCCTCGATCCTCTACGCGCTGTTCAGCTTGGGCTCGTTCGCTGACCTCGTCATAGTCGATGTCTTTCTGATCAACGCCTTGCTCCTTCTCAGCCTGGCAGCGCTCATTGCCCTGCGCATCCGGGAACCCCACCTTCCGCGGCCGGCGAAGATCCCCGGTGGCTGGTGGGGAATCGCTCTGGTGGGAACGCCGATGATCGCAGTGATCCTGTTCACGATGACCACGCAGTTCACCGACAACGGCGGCTTCTTCGCGTTGAGCCTCTTCCTGACAACGGTGACGCTCACCGTCCTCGCGTACTTTCCCGCGCGGGCCTATCGACGGCGGCAACTGGACCGCTCGGGGTGAACGCCCTGTGGGCTCCTGTTCACTCGGAGCGCGCCAAGATGACCGGCGCAGAAATCGTCGACGCGTCCCTCAGGCTTGAGTGCTTCGACGCACGGTGAGCTCCGGGTCATCGTTCTGGACGAGCCTCACCCGCTGCGCTTCATCCGGGTCACCGCGCGTGCGCTTCCCTTCGGCGGCGCCTTCGCGGTGAGCGGACTCCGCCTCTTCGGACACGGAGAAGGCAGTGCCCCGCCCCCGGTGGCGGCTGACGCGGTGCGTCTGGACGCACTGACCGCACGTCTCACTTGGAACGCCGCTGTCGGCGCCCACGGGTAGAACATCCGCTATGGCGCGAGCCCGGACAAGCTCTACCGCAGTTGACTGGTGTACGACAGGACGCACCTCGACGTGCCGTCCCTCAACGCCGACCAGGAGACGTGGTTCGCAGTCGACTCCTTCAACCAGAACGGGGTGACGCTCGGACAACCGGCGTTATTACGCGGCGGGGTCTAGGCGGACAGTCACGTGTTTGAAGAATCGCCGACTCCTCGGTCGGCGAAAGATGCGAAGATGCCCGCGGATCGTGTCGCGAATGGCTGGAATTCAGCCATGCTCCACACAGTGAAGCATTACTTGACACTTGATAGAAGTAAGACTACACATGAATCATGACTGTGCTGTCTGTGTTCGTAGTCCGACTCGATCCCGACCTCCTCGGCGAGGCTCCTGCGCTCATCCGCAAGACACTTGAGGGCACTCGGGCTCAGCCGGGATGCCTCGGCGTCGAGGTCTCGGTTGACGTCGACGACCCGACGCGATTCGTGCTCGTGGAGCGGTGGGCAACAATCGCCGACGATGAGGCTTACCGGTCATGGCGCTCAACGCCGGCGGGGGTTCCGCCGCTGGCGTCGTTGGTCGTGTCGGCCCCCACTCTCACTCGTGCGGAGGTGCTCGATCACCTCTAGCCCAAAGGCCAGGCCGCGTCGCTGGCACGCGCCGAACATCAGCCGGATGTCTCGACCCCTGAGACACTCGGATCAGCTTGTGGCTCGTTGAGCCGGCACTCTTGTCACAGAGGGGCGCTAGGAAAGTTGCGAAACAAAGTGCGCATGCAAGGAAAGGCCACGGCTGGCGTCGCCGACGATGGCGGCGAAGCGTGCTCTGCTCGGGCGTCCGCCGAGGTTCATGGGCCCTTCGACTCTCGTAGGGCGAACATCCACGACGAGGCGGCGGTGAGCAATCGTCCGGAGGCGAAGTTCCCCTGTGGCCGGTGCGGCTCGGCCATGCGCGACTTCAACGTTGGGTTGAGCTGTGTGCGATGCGGCGACGCGGTTGTGTTCTTGGTCATATGAGCACTTGCATGATGATGGTGTGAGGTGAGACTGCTGGTGCTCGCCCAGGCGCGCGCTCATCGGACCATAGAACGGTCGCTCGCGCATCTCACGCATCTGCGACGACCAGCAGCGTGATCTCGGCCACGCACGGCGGTTCAGGCAGTCGACCGTCGAAACGGCTGTGGGCAGCCGGTCGGTCGCCGGGCCGTCCTAGCAGTGCGTAGGAGTTCGATATTCCGCGCATCCGCCCGACGGCCACCGTCATGATCGGCGAACGGCAACTCGCTGATGTTCTTCGGGCCCGCGTAGGCGTTGAATGAAGACCCCGAAACACCGTCGACGGTGGGGTGGCGACGTCCATCAAGGCGACGTTGCACTGCGCGTCGGCGCCTGCGAGCGGGGGAAGTCGACGGCGTGGAAGTAGCGTGGCCAGGAGATCCTCGACCCGGTCGATGTGCAGGGCAGGATGCCCGGCAATCGCGCAGAGAAGAGCGGGCGCGTCGCGCCGCCGGCTCTCCTTAGCGACTGTCGAATAGCTCCGGATGGCGGGCCAGCTCGAGCCGACTTCGACGAATATGCCGCGCCAGCACATGTTCAGCCTCCTCCGCGTCCCGCTTGTCCAGCGCGTTGACGAGGAGTTGATGGTCGTGGTGCACGCTCCGGTCGCCGTCGAGGTAGAACAGGCGCGTGGCGGCCCGCCGATAGTGCTGCGTGCGGTTCCACAGGTTGAGCACGATGTCTCCGAGCAGGCTGGTCGATACGGCGTTCAGGCATGACAGGTGGAACTCGCGGTCGAGGCGCAGGAAGCGCTCTACGTCTTCGCAGGCCTCCATCGAATCGGCGAGGAACTGGAGGCCGTCGATCGTGTCTTCGGTCAGCAGCGGCACGTTCAGTCGAAGCAGGAGCGGTTCCAATCGTTCCCGCACCTGGTACATCTCCTGACATTCCTCGACGCTGAGCTTCGACACCCAGGCGCCCGTGTTGGCGACCAGGGTGACAAGGCCCTCTGCCTCAAGCATGCGCAGGGCCTCGCGGACGGGCAGTCGGCTCGAACCGTGCCGTTCGGCGAGCTCGTCCTGCCTGATGCGCTCGCCGGGGGCGTACGTTCCAGACAGGATCGCATCGCGGAGAGTCGCCGCGACCCGCGCGCCGGTAGCACCGTGGGTCGTCACGCTGGGCGGCATCCGGGTTCCTTCCGTCATCGGTCGGGATGTGCCGGATGCCAGAGCACCCGCTCGGCTCCATTCTCGTACGCCTTGCCGCCCGGGAAGCTGACGAGTTCGAACTGGAGGCCCCAGGGGCTCCGGAAGTAGATCCAACGCTGGCCCTCGGCCGACTGCTTGCTCGCGGTCGGTTCCCCCATGACGGCGACACCGTTCTCACGAAGGTAGCTCACGGCGACATCCATGTCGTCCACGTAGAAAGCGATGTGGTGACCGCCGATGTCGCTGTTGCGAGGTTGCGGCGCCTGCCCGTCCGCGGCCTCGTACAAGAACATCTCGAAGTTCGCGCCGTTGCCGAGCCGGTAGAACCGGATCTCCCGGACGACGGTACGCGGATGCACGCCCAGGTGCGTCTGCATCCAATCGTCGTCCGCGCGCTTCGCGCCGAGCTCGTAGATCATCTCGGACCCGAGGATGTCGACCAGGAAGTGGTGAGCCTCCTCGAGGTCGGGCACCGTGAAGCCGATGTGATCCGTCCCGCGAAGGCCGGGGATGCCTCGCGCCTTCTTCTCAGACACCCGTTGGCTCCTTCGCTCTCGAATCGATTGTATCCAGTGAGCCGATTCTAGTCGCAAGTGGCTCAAGAATAGGAAGAGAACGGCTTGTATTGGATCAAATCGTGGTCTACGGTGGTGGTGATCACAGCGGTTCGCTGCGACGCTGACCGGAATGGGCGACGATGCCGAAGAAGAAGCGACTGCAGACAGGCGTCGACTGGTTCGACCTGTCGACGACACGCGCCGACTGGGATGCCGCGGAGCCGGCCTTCCTCGGAACGATGCTCACCCAGCTGCATCTGATCCGTGCATTCGAGGAGTCGGTTCTGGAGCTGGCCGGTGAGGGAATCGTCCACGGCCCCGCGCACTCGAGCATCGGCCAGGAAGGCGGCGCGGTCGGGTCGATCATGGGCCTGCGCTCCGCGGACGGCGTGAACGGGTCGCATCGCGGGCACCATCAGTTCCTCGCCAAGGCGCTCACCCACGTGGCCGGTGGCGCGATCGATCCGGCGCACCCCGTCACCCCCGCTATCCAGACCGTGCTGCAGCGCACTCTCGCCGAGATCCTCGGCCTGGCGCAGGGGTACTGCCGCGGGCGGGGCGGATCCATGCACCTGCAGTGGTTCGAGGCCGGTGCGCTGGGAACCAACGCGATCGTCGGCGGCGGCGCTCCGATGGCGACGGGCAACGCCTGGGCGCAGAAGCACTCCGGCACGACCGACCTCACGATCAACTACTTCGGCGACGGTGCCGCGCAGATCGGGTCGGTGCTGGAGTCGATGAACCTGGCTGCGGCGTGGAAGCTGCCTGTTTGCTTCTTCGTCGAGAACAACCTGTACGCCGTCTCCACCCACGCCGATGAGATCACCGCCGACCCGCGATTCTCCGTCCGGGGTCAGGGGTTCAGCATCCCCTCCTGGCGCGTCGACGGCATGGACCCCCTCGCCGTGCATCTTGCGATGGAAGAGGCAGCCGAGCGGATGCGCTCCGGCGGGGGCCCCACGATCATCGAAGCCGAGGTCTACCGCTTCTTCCACCAGAACGGACCCTACCCCGGCAGCGCCTTCGGCTACCGCGAGAAGGAAGAGGAAGCGGCCTGGCGGGCGCGCGACCCGCTCGACCTCGTCGCCCAGCACATGATCCGGCGCGGCCTGCTCACCCAGGACGACGTGACCGCCCTCCGCGGACGCGTGCAGAGCGCGATGACCGAGGCCGTGGAGCAGCTGCTCGAGAGCGACCCCGACCGCCCGGGCAAGCGCCGCGTCCGGCCCGCACTCTGGCCGGAGACGAGCTTCGTCAATGTCGGCGTCCGCGGCGACGGCAGCGAGGTCGTGGGTCTGCCCGCACTGGACGGCGCCGCCCCCACCCGCACGATCAAGTTCGTGGATGCCGTCGCACAGGTGATGGACCGGCGCATGACGGAAGATCCTCGCATCGTGGTGATGGGGGAGGACGTGCACCGCCTCAACGGAGGGACGAACGGCGCCACGAAGGGTCTGGTCAAGGCGCACGGCGAGGGCCGTGTGCTCGGCACGCCGATCAGCGAGAACGCCTTCGTGGGTCTGGCCGGGGGCCTGGCTCTGGACGGACGGTTCCGTCCGGTCGTCGAATTCATGTACCCCGACTTCATGTGGGTTGCGGCCGATCAGGTCTTCAACCAGATCGGGAAAGCTCGCCACATGTTCGGCGGCGACAACCCGGTTCCGCTCGTGCTTCGCACGAAGGTGGCCATGGGGTCCGGGTACGGCTCACAGCACCTCATGGACCCCGCCGGCATCTTCGCCACGAGTCCCGGCTGGCGCATCGTCGCCGCATCCAACGCGACCGACTACATCGGACTCATGAACGCCGCGCTCGCCCTGCAGGACCCGGTACTCGTGATCGAGCACGTCGATCTGTACGGGACGACCGACGAGATCCCCGAGGGCGACCTCGACTACGTGATCCCGCCGGGGTCGGCCGCCGTTCTCCGCGAGGGCTCGGACGTGACGGTCATCAGCTACCTGTCGATGATCGCCCACGCGAAGGAGGCGATCGAGCAGACAGGCATCGACGCCGAGCTCATCGATCTGCGCTGGCTCGACCGCGCATCCATCGACTGGGGCACGCTCGGCGAGAGCATCAAGAAGACAAACGCCGTGCTCATCGTCGAACAGGGAGCACAGGGCACGTCGTACGGCGCGTGGCTGGCCGACGAGATCCAGCGCCGCTACTTCGACTGGCTCGACCAGCCCGTCGCTCGAGTGACCGGCGAGGAAGCGTCGCCGAGCATCTCCCGTGTTCTCGAGCGCGCCGCCATCGCCCGTACCGAAGAAGTGGTCGCGGGACTGGAATCGGTCCGCGCCGGATTCGGAGTCTGACCATGGCTGACATCATCCGCATGCCCGAGGTGCTGGCCGGCGCCGAGGAAGCCGCGATCCAGACCTGGCTCGTCGAGCCCGGCGCGGTCGTGGCGATCCATCAGGCGCTGGCCGAGATCGAGACCGACAAGGCGATCGTGGAGCTCACAGCCGAGACCGATGGCATCATCGGCCGTCTCCTCGTCCCGGAAGGCGACAGCGTCGCCGTCGGCGACCCGATCATCGTGATGCTCGCGTCCGGGGAGACCGACGAGCACATCGAGAGAGCCCTCTCCGAGATCGGCGTCGCGTCTCAGTCCGCGCCGACTGCCGTGCCCGCCCAGGCTGCCGCCCCCGCGCCGACTGCGGAGCCCGCCCCGGCTGCGGAGCTCGCCCCAGCTACCGCCTCCGCCCCGGCTACCGAGTCTGCCGCGGCTCCCGCGGCAGACGGTGACGGCGACGGGCGCCGCCTCTTCGCGAGTCCTCTCGTTCGCCGGCTCGCCGCGCAGAGCGGTGTGGCCATCGGCGACATCCAGGGCACGGGCCCACAGGGGCGGATCGTGCGCCGCGACCTCGAGAAGCACCTCGCACAGGCCAAGTCCGCCGCGCAGCCGGCCGACGCGCATCCGGCTCTCGTCGCCACCCTCGCGTCCTCGGCACCGACACCGCAGTCGGCGGTCGCCGATGCGTCGTACCAGGACGTCCCGCTCGATCGGATGCGCAAGGCGATCGCCCGACGCCTGACCGAGAGCAAGTCGTCGGTTCCCCACTTCTACCTCGTCGCGGACTGCCGCGTCGATGCACTGCTGGAACTGCGTCGGTCGGTCAACGAGACCGCGCCTCGCAAGATCTCGGTGAACGACTTCGTCCTGAAGGCCGTGGCCGGGGCGCTGGTCGAGGTTCCGGCTGCCAACGCGATCTGGAACGGCGACAGCATCCGCACTTTCTCGTCGGTCGACCTCTCGGTCGCCGTTGCGACGGAGGGCGGACTCACCACACCGGTCCTGCGATACGTCGAGCGGATGCCGCTGGCGCGCGTGAGCGCCACGGTCGCCGAGCTGGCGGAACGCGCCCGCGCCGGCCGACTGAAGCAGCACGAACTCGAAGGCGGGAGCTTCTCCGTGTCCAACCTCGGGATGTACGGAACATCGGAGTTCAGCGCGATTCTCAACCCGCCCCAGTCCGGGATCCTCGCCGTGGGAGCGGCGCGGCCGATGCCCGTCGTGGACGAGACGGGTCAGCTCGCCGTGGGGCAGGTCATGACAGTCACTCTCTCCGCGGATCACCGGGTGCTCGACGGCGCCGTCGCCGCCCAGTGGCTCGCCGCGTTCCAGCGACGCATCGAGAACCCGCTGACCATCCTCATCTGATGCGCGGAGTTTCGATCACGAGGTTCTCCGCGGCATCCACCCCCTGACGAAGGTGCCACCCCGGAGCGACGTCTCGTTCGCCTGGCGCGACGCGGGCGACGGCTCAGCTCGTCAGCTCGTCCATCGCGCGGAGCACGTCGACCGCCGAGGCCGGCGTCGCACCGGATGCCGAGGGTGCGGCCAGAGGGGAGTCCGGCAGGGCGAGGTTCTGCTGGCGACGGCCGAGGACGAACCACACGCCCTTGGCGGGGGCGTCGGTGTGGTTGAGGTAGAGGTGGGGGCGGATCGAGTCGAAGTGCAGCGAGTCGCCGGGCCGCAGGATGTGGGTGTCGAATTCGAGCTGCAGGGTGAGCTCGCCCTCGATCAGATAGGCGTACTCCACTCCCGCATGTCGCATGAGTTTGCCCTCGACCGAACTGGTGGCGCCGGGCGCGTAGGTCACCAGGATGGCGTCCACCGGCCCGCCGACGCCGACGGCGAGGCGCTCCCAGCGGACCCCGTTCTCCATCTCGATCACCGGGTTGTCCGCCGCCTGCTGAACGATGGGTGCGCTGGGGCTGCCGGGGTCGATCGGGGCGCCATCGCTCGACTCGGGAGCCGCAGCCGGCATGCCCATGAGCTCATCGATCGACGCACCGAGGTGGCTGGCGAGGGCGTAGAGCGTCGACACAGACGGCTGCGTCTTGCCGATCTCGATCTGCGACACCAGCGACGCCGAGACTCCCAGAGACTGCGCGACGCTGCGCAGGCTCATTCCGCGTGCTGTGCGTGCGGCGCGGATGCGTGCACCCAGGCTTTCTGACATGCGACCCCTTCTGGGTTTTGGGTCAGTGTATACCGCCAAGCCGACAGTCATGTACAGTAAGACTGTACGCGCGTAAAGTACCAGACCGCGCGCCGTCACGAGGAGGCCTCGATGAGGAGCACCGGAACGACCGGAACGAACGCCGTCGATTGGGAGACCCGTATCGACATGGATCGTCTGCGCGACGCGCGGCTGGCGCGGCTGAAAGCCGAGCTCGACAGGTCCGAGCTCGGCGCGGTGCTCGCGTTCGACTTCTCGAACATCCGATACATGAGCGGCACGCACATCGGCACGTGGGCGATGGACAAGCTCATCCGCTTCTCGCTCCTCACGCGCAACACCGACCCCATCGTGTGGGACTTCGGATCGGCGGCGAAACACCACGCGGTGTACAACCCCTGGCTCGACACGACCACGGCCGAGATGGATGCCGATCCCCACGCGCCACATGAAGGCGCCAAGCGTCGGCGGCTCGAGAGCGGCGCCCGCGCGGGCATCTCGACGCTGCGGGGCGCTTTCCCCCCCGACGCGCACATCGCTGCGAAGGTCGCGAAGAAGATCAAGCGCGAGCTCGAGAAGTTCGGGCTCGCCGCGCAGCCGCTCGGCGTGGATGTGATCGAGCTGCCGATCCTCTTCGCGTTGCAGCAGGAGGGCGTTCAGGTCGTCGACGGGCAGCAGGTCTTCATGGAGGCCCGTCGAGTCAAGACGCCCGACGAGATCCGGTTGCTCACCCAGGCGGCCTCGATGGTCGACGCCGCCTACGAAGAGCTGTACCGGTTCCTCCGTCCCGGTGTGAGAGAGAACGAGGCAGTGGGGCTCGTCGCCAAGACGCTCTACGATCTCGGCTCGGAGTACGTCGAGGGGGTCAACGCGATCTCGGGCGAGCGATGCTCCCCGCACCCGCATGTCTTCAGCGACCGGCTGATCCGCCCGGGCGACCCTGCGTTCTTCGACATCCTGCACAGCTTCAACGGCTATCGCACCTGCTATTACCGGACGTTCGCCGTCGGGTCGGCGAGTTCCGCGCAGAAGGACGCGTATGTCCGCGCACGCGAGTACATGGATCAGGCGATCGCACTCGTTCGCCCCGGGGCGACGACCGCCGACATCGCGTCCGTGTGGCCGACCGCCCAGGAGTTCGGCTTCGGCGACGAGGAGGAGGCGTTCGCCCTGCAGTACGGACACGGAGTCGGCCTGTCGATCTGGGAGAAGCCGATCTTCTCCCGGCTGACCTCGCTCGATCACCCCGAGGTGCTGCAAGAGGGCAACGTATTCGCGCTCGAGACCTACTGGCCGTCGGCCGACGGGTGGGGCGCCGCACGCATCGAGGAGGAGGTCGTCGTCACCGCGGACGGATGCGAAGTCATCACCAAGTTCCCCGCGGAGGACCTGCTGGTCGCGGGCAAGCGGTACTACACGATCGACGGCCCGCTCGATCTGCGTCGAGACTCGCAGTCGCACCTCAACACCCGCGCCGGGCGCGGTGAGGCATGAGCACTGTCGGGTTTCTGGGACTGGGCTCGATGGGGTCCGGCATAGCGGGGCGGCTCCTCGATGCCGGGCACGAGGTGCTCGTCTGGAACCGATCGAGCGGCGCTGTCGCGGCGTTCGTCGATCGCGGCGCCACCGCTGCCCGGGACGCGGGGGAGGCACTGTCGGCCGACGTGTCGTTCTCGATGCTCGCCAACGACGAGGCCGTGGACTCGGTCTTCGATCCCGTCACCGTCGCCGGCCTTGCGGGACGCACCCACGTCATGATGGCGTCGATCAGTCCCGCGCTCGCCGACAGGCTGACCTCGCAGTTCGAAGCGGCCGGGGCGGTGTACGTGGCTGCGCCGGTGCTGGGCCGGCCTGAGATCGCGAAGGCGGGCCAGCTGAACATCCTGGCTGCGGGGCCCGCGGCATCCGTCGAGCGTCTCGAGCCGTACCTGGCGGCCATCGGGACGCGCACCTGGCGACTGGGCGAGCGTCCGTCTGTGGCCAACGCGGTGAAGGCTGCCGTCAACTACAACATCATCCACGCGATGCAGGCGATCGGTGAGACGGTCGCCATGACCGAGAGGCAGGGGGTAGACCCCGCGCTGTTCACCGAGCTGCTCTCCAGCACCCTCTTCGGGGGAGCCGTCTACGCCGTGTACGGAGATCTCATCGCGCGGCGCCAATACACGCCCCCCGGCTTCCAGATGGTCCTGGGGCGCAAAGACCTCGGCCTTGCCCAGGAGGTGGCCGAGGCGGGTGGTGTGCGTCCGGCGACCCTCGAAGCGCTCGTGGCGGTGTTCGATCGCGCCCTGGCCGATCCCGAACTGAAGGACTTCGACTGGAGCGCGATCGCCGAAGTCAGCCGGCGTGACCTGATCTGACACGCCGGCTGACGACTCCCCGCCGCTAGGAGTGACGGCCCGCGGCGACGGCTGGCGGCGCGACGGGGAGCCCGTTGCGCCGGGTGGCGGTGCGCGCTCAGTATTCGACGCGTACCGAGAGGAACGTGCCCAGCGGTGAGCGGGGCGTGTCTGCCGGGGCGAGTGCGCGCAGACGCCAATCGCTGAACATCACCGCCACGTCGTAGTCCTGGAGATGCCCGATCCTGAGCTCTCGGAGGAGCCCGGCGACGACCGCGGGCGGGACGCCCTCCGCGAGGATGCGCAGGCCCGTCGGACCGCGCTCGTCGATCCGGACGACGTAGCCGGCGACGAGAGCCGACACTTCGTCGCGGGCGCTCATCCACACGACGAAGTGCCTGCCCTCGCCCGCGGGGCCGCCGAGATGGTGTCGATCTGTCAGTGCACTCATCGAACTGTGTCCCTTCAAGACGCCGTTCGCAGGGCGGGCGGCAGAGGTGTGCGGGTCAGGACGCCAGCGTGGCCCGGTTGACGTGGAGCTGTTCGCCGGAGATACCGCGGTTGTCGAGCAGGAAGAGCGCTGCGCCGACGACATCGGCGACGGTGGCGAGTTCGCCACCAGGGGTGCGGGAGCGATAAGCGGCCAGCGCCTGCTCCTTGCCCGACCAGAACGGCGAGTCGCCGATGATGCCCGGGTGCAGGACGTTCACCCGGATCGGCGCCAACTCGACCGAGAGCGCCGTTCCGAGGCCCTCCACCCCGCCGTTCACCGTCGAAACCGTGAGCGAGCCCGGGTACGGGCGATAGCGTGCCACTCCGCCGAAGAGCACGATTCCGGTCTCGGTGCTGTTCGAGAGCCGCTCACCGAGCGCATGGATCGTCTCGGCATACCCCACGAGTTTGAGGGTCGCGATGCGGGTGGCGCCCGCGATGTCGAAGTCGCGGACCGTGTTGGAATCGCGCTCGACGCCGGCGATCACGAGACCGTGCACGTCTCCCACGCCGGCGAGGCTGGCCGCGATGGTCTCGGGCTGGGCGAGGTCGAGCGCGATTCCCGCCGCCGACTCGCCGAGCCCCGCCGCGACCTCGGTCGCGCGCTCCGCGTCGCGCCCTGTCAGGACGACGCGGTCACCGCGCGCTGTCAGCGCGCGGCTGATCTCGAGCCCGATCCCGCTGGTTCCGCCGACGACGAGGTACGTCCGGGTGGTCGTGGTCATGCTGGTTCCTCTTCCTCGAGGTCTCGGGCATCCGATGAGGAGCCGTGGGGTGTGGCTGCGGGCTCGGCACGTCTCGATGAGGCGTCGGGTCCGCGGTTCTGCGTCGATTCAAGCGGCCACGGCAGTCGCCCGGCTTGCGCCGCAGGGCCCAATCCTGCCGACAGTGTTGGGCCGGGAGGACAAGAGCCCCGGCCCCCTCGCCTTCAGGCGGGGTGGGACGCGTCAGCCAGATCGAATGTCTCGGCGAGGTGCAGCGCCGACCAGAGCATGCCCTGCTGCTCCTTCACGCTGCGTCCGAGGAGCTCCTCGGCGCGCCGGATGCGGTACACGACGGTGTTCTTGACGACATTGAGCCGGGTCGCGGCGCTCGCCGGGCTGCAGTTGCATTCGAGGTAGACGCGGACGGTCTCGCGAAGGACCGCCTCGCGCGGGCCACCGAGCGCTCCCAGCTCGTCCTGGACGAAGCGCGCTGCGGCCACCGGGTCGGCCATGAGCAGCGCCGTCAGTCGCACGTCGTCGAAGAAGACTGTGCGATCGCGCGAGTGGGGAGCGTTCGCAAGAAGTGCGACCCGTGCCGCCGTGCCGGCGTTCTCGTGCGTGCTGCGGAATCCCTCGAGGCCGGATGCCGGGCGCCCGACGGCGACGAGGGTGTCTGGGCTGATGCCGATCGAGCGCACATCGGCATCACGGGGATTCACGAAGGAGCCCCAGGCCCACACCTCATGCTCGTCCGCGGGGATCACGAGCTGACCGGTCGCGCCGATGCGGGTCAGCAGCGCCGCGGCTACCCTGGCCAAAGCTTCATGGGAGGCATCGTCGTCGCGTGCCTCGCGTCTGAGAACCAGTCCGACGTGAGTCCGGTTCGAGAGGTCGTACCTGAGTGTCTTCGAGGGGTCGCCTGCCGGCGGCTCACCGGCGAGAAGAGAACGCACGAGCTCGCCCCGCGAGCCGTCGATGCTCGCGAGCCACGACTGTTCCTCGACGATGAACGCCGCAGTGCACGCCAGCGAGAATCCGCTGACGTGGTCGACCAGGAGCCGGGAGAGCTGTGACAGCTGCTGCGTCTGCTCCTCCGGAGGCACCAGCTGGCGGCACGCTTCGACCAGGACGTCGCTGAGGTAGGCGTGCGACGTGCGCTGATACTTCAGGATCGTCGCCACGGGCACTCGTCTGCGCACGGCCCGGGCGATCTGCACGGCTGTCTCGGGCGGAACGGATGTCGGCACGGGAAGCCCCTGATCGAGCGCGACCAGTGCTTGCATCACGACGGCCTGCGTCGTCGGTCGCACCTCGGCGAGTGCTTCGTCGCGTCGGGCGGGGCTGATCTCGGGGTCCAGGGCCAGCGGCGCAAGAGAGTCCGACAACTCTACGACCCATGCAGCCGGTCCGACTCCGATCGCGGCGACCGTGCGATTCCACGTCTCGGGCAGGCAATCCGGCTCGAACTCCTCGACGGGTGCGGAGGGGCTGAGTCTGCGTACCCAGGATCCGCTGTCAGGCATGCATGACCCCCTCCCGCCTCCTCGCGAGCGCCCGAGCACTTGGTTAGGGCGCGTGGCAAGCACTATACGCGCCGGGTGTGGCAGGGCAAGCACGCGCAGGCCGGAATGCGGATCGGCGCGACCGACTTGCCTCGCCGGGTCAAAGCGCCGGGGTCGATTTTGCCGGACGGGGCAAGCGGCGGGTGCGCGTGCGAAGTTGACTCGTCCCACTCCTCCTCCGAGGGCGGAACGCTCCGGGACGGATCTCACGAAGGGAACGACAATGTCGTCGAACGACACCACCGCCGTCATGGGCGGTCTCCGCGTACCGGAGCCCGGCCTCGCTCCGCAGGAAGTCATCGAGCGGGCGGCCGCGCTGCGTCCCGTCCTGCGAGAGAATCGCGTGGCCGCGGCCGAGGCCGGCACGTACTCGGCCGAGCTCCACGAGATCTTCGGGAACGCCGGGTTCTACCGGCTGGTGCAGCCGCGCCAGTACGGCGGCTACGAGTTCGGCCTCGAGACGTACTACCGCACGATGATCGAGATCTCCCGGGGCGACCCCGGCATCGGCTGGTGCCTCACGCTCGGTACCGGCCACACGATCCCGCTGGTCGCCCACTTCCCCGAGGAGGTCGCTCGGGATGCGTTCGGCGAGGACGGGGTGTTCATCGCGCCGCACTCCGCATCGCCACACGGCACACTGGTTCCGACTGATGGCGGGTACGTCATCAACGGCAAGTGGCCGTACTCGTCGGGTGTGCCGTACTCCACCCACGCCATGGTGACCGCGATCCTCCTCGAGGAGGGGAAGGAACCGGCGCCTGTGGTCGTCCTCCTCCCGCGCGACGATTACACCATCGACCCCGAGTGGGGCGCCCACGTCACGATGGCGCTCGGAGCAAGCGGATCCAACGCGGTCGTCGCCGAGAACGTCTTCGTGCCGGCGTCGCACGTCTCCTCCATGTTCGAGTGGGGCTATTCGACCCTTCCCGACGGGACACACGGAACGCGCTCCACTCGAAACCCGCTGTATCTCGGTCAGATTCAGGCGCTGTACCCCGCCTCGCTGGCCGCAGTACAGGTCGGCACCGCATGGGCGGCGTTCGACGCCTACGAAGAGACGATCCTGACGAAGAAGCGGCTGCACCCGCCGATCGTCGAGCGGTACCTGCACGCCGAGAGTCAGGGCATCTGGGGCCACGCCCGCGCGACGATCGACGCCGCCCAGGCGACGCTCCTCGGCGCGGCGCGCGAGTACGAGCGTCTGGGTGAGCGGCACGTGTCGGGTGACATCCCTCCCTTCGAGGAGTGGCTCGCGGTCGGAAGCATGATGTACGCGTCGTGCCGTCTCGCGCACGAAGCGACCGAGCTGCTGTTCCGTTCGGTCGGTTCGTCGGTCGCTCGGCGTGGCGTTGCCCTCCAGGACTACTTCCTCGTCTCACAGATGTCGAAGGCGCAGATTGCCGAGCATGTCCCGGTCATCGAGGTCCAGGCGGCGAGGGCGCACTTCGGACTCGATCTGCTCGGAGCCTGACCACCCGCCTCACTCGAACCCGGTCCCCGACAGCGCACCACCCCGGTGTGTGCGCTGCCGGGGACCTTCTTTGTGGACACGCGGACGGATCCGTTGCCCCCGGGGGTCAACGTGACCCGCGCACTTTGGTCTCTCCGAGCAAGCCTCCCAGCCCGATGTGCAGTGACAGTGAACACACTCGCGTTTCAAGGATGAAACCGAGGCTCTCGGAGCGGGAACCCGATTGCGGCCGATGGCGGCCGCAGGAAGAAGCGGACACGATCATGTATTCGAATCACCGAGCTGACCGAGCGGGCGCCGGGCCGCTGGCGTTCGTGACAGCCGCCGTCGTCATGATGACTCTTGCCGGATGCGCGACAGGAGCGACGCCCGAGGGCGCCGCGACGCAGGAACGGTCGGCAGAGGCGCAAGCCGCACTCGACAAGGCCTATGCCGGACTCGGCGGCGACCTGGAGCTCCCACCGGCCGATGTCGCCGACGATGTCAGCCTGTACGTCATCTCGTGCGGCGAGTCCAACTCCGGGTGCGCCGAAGGCACAGCTGGCCTGGTCGAGGGGGGCAAAGCGGCGGGCTGGGATGTCGAGGTCGCGGATGGCAAACTCAGTCCGGAGGGGTTCGCCACCGCCATCCGGCAGGCCATCGCGGCCGGCGCCGATGTGATCATCCCCATGGGCTTCGGCTGCATGGCGGCGCAAGCCGCCTTCAAAGAGGCGCGCGATGCGGGGATCACGATCGTGGGCGGCGGTGGGCCTGACGACTGCGACCCCGCACTGTGGGACGCCGTGCCGCAGTGGCTCGAAGGCACTTCGTTCGACGAGAAGTGGGCCCTTTACGGTCAGCTGGGTGCGGACTGGGCGTACGGCATCACCGAAGACGCCCCGCGAGCGATCACACTCACCCACACGACCAACGGATTCGGCCCCCTGATCACCGACGGGTTCGTCACCGAGTTCGAGAAGCTCGGCGGCAAGGTGGTCGCGAACGTCGACGTCACCGACCCCGAAGCAGCCAGCGGCAGCTTCATCCAGAAGGTGACGACCGCGCTCCTGGCCAACCCCGACGTGAACGTGCTGCAGATCCCGGGTGGCGGATTCCTCACCGGCGGGCTCTACCAGGCGATCGCGCAGTCGGGCGTCGAGGACCTGACGATCGTCGTGGGCGGGCCTTCCGACACGACCACTCTCGACCTGATCCGGAGCGGATCGAACGCCGGAATCACCCTGGGCGCGGTGGGTGAAGCCACGCGGTGGGCGCAGTGGGCCTCCGTCGACACTGCGATCCGGGTTCTCGCCGATCAGTCGCCGGCATACAGCGCGCAGCCGATGGTGGTGGTCGATGCCGACAACAACCTGCCCGCGTCCGGCCCGTTCGACGGCGGCGACTGGGAGTCCGCCTACCTCGCCTCCTGGGGCAAGGGATGACCCACCTCACCGCTGGAACGGGGGCGGCTCAGCATCCGGAATCGAAACCGCCGGTGCTGCGGCTCAACGCGCTCGTGAAGAGCTTCGGACCGGTGCGCGTTCTCGACGGCGTCTCGTTGGAGGTCCGTCCCGGAACGATCCATGCATTGCTCGGCGGCAACGGTTCGGGCAAGAGCACGACGATCAAAGTCCTCGCCGGGGTCTACGCGGCAGACGGCGGGGAGCTGGAGGTCGGCGGCGTGCCGGTCGACCTCGCCGGGTACGGTCCCGAGGATGCCGAACGAGCCGGACTGCGCTTCGTCCACCAGGATCTGGGACTCTTCGACGACCTGTCGATCGAGGAGAACTTCGCGCTGGCATCCGGCTACCCCGTCCACGCGGCGGGCGGCATCGACTGGAAGCGTCTCCGGGAGCGGGTCGCCTCGCTGATCGCCGCGTACGGGATCGCCGGTACACCGGACACCCCGATCCATCGGCTGCGACCCGCCGACAAGACGCTCGTCGCGATCGCCCGGGCATTGCAGGACGAGGAGTCGGGGCGGCTCATCGTGGTCCTCGACGAGCCGACCGCGTCGCTCGGGCGCCGCGAGTCGACGGAGCTTCTCGAGAGGGTGCGGCTGCGCGCCGCGCAGGGACAGACCTTCGTCATCGTGAGTCATCGCATGCAGGAGGTTCTCGCCGTCTCGGACGACTTCACCGTGTTCCGCGACGGCAAGGTGGCCGCGCACCTGATCGACTCCTCCCCGTCTGAGGAGGAGCTGATCGCCTACATGGCCGGGAGCCAGGTGCGCGCTCTCGAGCCGACAGGATCGATCTCGCATGCGCGCTCGGCCCCCTTGCTCGCATTCGAGGGGATCGCAGCAGGACCGCTGACGGACGTGAGCCTCACCGTGCACCGCGGCGAGATCGTGGGTGTCGCCGGGCTCGCGGGCTCGGGCAGGTCGACACTGCTCTCGCTGGCATTCGGGTGCTTCCGCCCGGAGCGGGGGCGGATGCTGCTCGACGGTCGGGACTTCTCGCCGAGAACGGTCAAGCAGGCGATGAAGGCGGGAATCGCGCTCGTCCCCGAGGACCGATCACGTGACGCGGCATTCGCCGACTTCACGGTGAGCCAGAACCTCTCCGTCGCCGTCCTCCCACGTCTGCGGCGCCGAGGTCGTCTGGACGGGGCGTTGGCCAGGAGGTTCGCCGTCGATCTGATCGGCCGCTTCCGTATCAAGGTCGCCGGTCCGGACGCCCTGTTCGCATCGATGTCGGGAGGGAATCAGCAGAAGACGATTCTCGCCCGTTGGATGCAGCGCGATCCTCGTCTCCTGCTGCTGGACGAGCCGACCCAGGGGGTCGATGCGATGTCCCGCGCGGAGATCTACGACGTCATCCGCGAATCAGCCCGCAACGACAACGCGGCGGTCATCGTCTCCAGCGACCTGGGCGAGCTCCATGCACTCTGCGATCGGATTGTCGTCGTCTCAGACGGACGCATCGTCCGTGAAGTCGCCGCAGCCGAGACGTCCGTCGACGAGCTCGCCGCAGCGGTGCTCTCCAGCCCGAAAACCGAAGAAAGAAGTGCCGCATGACCGCGCAAGCCACGACGACCGCCGAGTCGCCGAAGACGACCGCTCCACCCACCAGCACCGTCACCTCGTCGCGCGCCGTGGTGGGGGTGTTGGAGAAGTATGCCCTGATCTTCATCACCATCGCGGTGATCGTCTTCTTCTCGGTCGTCCCCCCGGCCAGCACCGCCTTCCCCACGATCAACAACTTCAACGTCGTGCTCGGGAGCAATGCCGTCGTCGCCCTCGTCGCATTGGCGGCCCTGTTCACCCTCGTGGCGGGCGTCTTCGACTTCTCGGTCGGCGCCACGGCGATCGCGAGCTTCGTGTTCTCGGCCGGCCTGCAGGTCGAGCTGCACGTGCCGCTGTGGGTGGCGATCGTGCTTCCTCTTCTCCTGTCTGCGGCGATCGGATTCCTCAACGGGCTGTTCGTCGTCAAATTCAAGATGAACCCGTTCGTGACGACCCTCGGAATGGCCACTCTGCTGTCGGGCGTCTCCATCTGGTACTGCGCCGGCAAGACCTTCGTGCTTCCCGCGGACTCCGCGCTGATCGCGTTCGGTTCGCTGAGGTGGCTCGGCCTCCCCGTGGTGTTCTATCTCGTCGTGGTCGCGGCAGCGGTGATCTGGTACTTCTTCCAGCACACTCCGTCGGGGCGATCGCTCTACGCGATCGGGTCCAACGCCTCCAGCGCCCGCCTCGTCGGCATCCGGGTCGATCGGAGCGTGTGGATGACGTTCGTCGTGTCGGCCGTCATCGCAGGCATCGCCGGCATCGTCCAGCTGGGACGGCTGGGGAGCGCGACCGCCGTGGACGGCGGCGCGCTGCTCTTCCCCGCGCTCACCGCCGTCTTCCTCGGCGCCACCGCCATCACACCGGGATTCTTCAACGTGATCGGTACGGTCATCAGCGCGGTGTTCGTATCCATCGTGGTCAGCGGTCTGACGCTGATGGGTGCGAGCAGCTGGGCGACCAACGTCTTCAACGGTGTCGTGCTGCTCGTCGCGGTCGGGCTGTCCACCTATCTCGGCCGTCGCAATCGCGTCGGCGGCTGACGCTTCCGGCAGGAAGGAAGAAGGGCTGGGGTGAGAACCCCAGCCCTTCTTGCTGCATCCCGTCCGTTCGCTACAGCTTGGCCTCGGGGTACAGCTCGGTCGCCGACGTCAGGATGCGCTCCCAAGTGGTGTCGTTGAGCTCGAGGATGTTGCCGTCGGGATCCTTCAGGTAGGCGTACTTGCCGGGGTCGCTCGGGGCCCAGCCGTTCGGGTCGCCGAAGCTCTCGCCGCCGAGCGCGACGCCGCGCGCCAGTGTTGCGGCGACGTCGTCGACGGCGATGGCGAAGTGCATGAAGGACGCCTGGGGTTGCGGGACGCCGATGACCGGGTTTCGGTCCGGGATGAACTGGAACAGTTCCAGGCCGAAACCGTCGGGTAGCTCGACGAAGCCGATCCGATAGTCGGTGTCCTTGACTCCCATGATGATTTCCGTCATCTCGACGCCGGTGTGGTAGGGATGCAGAACCTCCTTGCCTCCGAAGGTCTCGACATAGAACTTCGTGGAGCGCTCGATGTCGGACACGCGCACGGCGAGATGCTGAACGCGGGCCATCAGACGGCCCCGCCCTCTACTCGGACGCCTCGTTCTGCTGGCGGACGGGTGAGATCTTCTTCGATCATCGTCGACAACCCTTCTTTGTGTGTCGTTCGGTTGCACTCATCGTCCGTCGGCGCTGGCGGGGCTGTCTTGGCTCACCGAACCAATCTGCGGCAGCGATTTTTGCTGCTCGGGGCGAGTCCAGCCCGCTTCGGAGAAGTTGACTCTTCCCACGACCTCCGCAGGCCCCCTGGCCGGCGAGAGGACGAGGACGAAGGGACAATGACAATGCTGTCGAACATCACATCCGATCGCCGTTTCCACGAGGCGCCCGCTGCCGCGCTCGCTGCCGATGCGGAGCTGGTTGAGGGGATCTCGGCGGACGAGTTCCGGTTGGCCTTCCGTAACCATGCCGCCGGTGTCGCCGTCATCACAGCCGACGCGGGCGACGGCCCCGTGGCCATGACCGCGACCTCGGTGTTCTCCGTCAGTGCGACACCGCCGCTTCTCGTCTTCTCGGTGTCCTCGCTCTCGTCGGCGACGCCGACGATCCTTCGATCGTCGTCGGTCGTCGTCCACCTGCTCGACACCACGAACGTCGAACTTGCGCGACTCTGCGCGACCAGCGGTGTCGACCGCTTCGCCGATCGCGACTCGTGGAGTGTGCTGCCCACGGGGGAGCCCTACTTCGTCGAGCCCCCCGTTCGGCTCAGGGGCGAGATCGTCAACACCCTCGAGGCGGGCACCTCTCGTCTGATCGTCGTGAATGTGACGCACGCGAAAGCGCCCGCCGACGACGGGGACGCGCTCAATGCTCCGTTGGTCTATCACAGCCGCACCTGGCTGGCCCTGGACCGTTCGTCCCCGCTCGTGTGACCGAAGTCGCGGACATCGCGCACGCGCGTCGTCGCAGGGGACGGCCCCACTGGCCCGGAGGAGCTCGGCGATCGAGACGGGCAGAATGATGAATGAGATGAGCGGAACGGAAGGAGTCGAGGTGGCACGCATCACGGTGCTGGGAGGAAGCGGCTACGCGGGCGCGGCGGTCGTCGCCGAAGGTCGGCGACGCGGGCATGTGGTCACGGCTGTGAGCCGGTCGGCGCCTGCCGAGCAGATCGACGGCGTTGAGTATCGCACAGGATCCGTCCTCGACGGCGGGGTCCTCGAAGATGCGGTGGCCGGACGAGACGTCGTCGTCGTCGCACTCTCACCGCGTTCCGACCTTGCCGGCGGAAAGCAGGAAGCCGTCATCGAGGGCCTCATCGGGAGGCTGGCGGGAACCCCGACACGTCTGGGGTACATCGGAGGGGCCTCGTCGCTCCTCGTCGCCGACGATGGACCTCGTCTATGGGATGTGGCGCGTGACCAGCTCCCCGCGGATGCCAAGCCCGAGATCGAGACCGGCTTGAAGGTCTTCGACCTCCTGCAGGACAGCCCCGCCTCGGTCGACTGGTTCTATGTGAGCCCGCCCGCGGATTTCGGATCCTGGCTGGGTACGCCGTCGAAAGGCTCGTACCTGCTCGGTGGCGACATCCTCCTCCGAGACGAAGAGGGAACCTCCACGATCTCGGCGGCCGACCTCGCTCTGGCGATCCTCGACGAGATCGAGACGCCTGCGCATCGTCGGCGTCGCTTCACCGCCATCCACTGAGGCGCTTCCCGCGTCCGAATCCATGAGACCCCATCGGGAGCGGCCCCGTTCACTCCGATCGGGGCCGCCGGTGCGGCCAAGCGCGGGGGTCGTATTCCGCCGCACCGTGGTCTCACTCGTAACGGAGTGAGTCGACGGGATCGGCTTTCGCCCCTCGCGCTGCGGGCAGCGTTCCGGCGACGAAAGCGATTCCCATGACGATCAGGATGATCGTCACGATGGATGCCGCATCGAATGCGATCAGCGAGAGTCCAGGCAGATCGGCGAACGGCCCGTCTGCCAGCGCGGTGCTGATCGCGCTTCCGACCAGCATCCCGATCCCTACGCCGACCGCACTGCCGAGGAACCCGATGAACATCGCCTCGAGGCTGAAGAGGCTGAAGACTCGCCCGCTGCCCATGCCCATCGCCTTCATCAGGCCGATCTCCCGCGTCCGCTCCTGCACCGACATCAACAAGGTGTTCACGATCCCGAAGCTCGCCGCCAGCAGCGCGATCACAGCGAAGCCATTCAGTACCAGGACGATCGCGTCGATGACCGCGGTGAAGGCTCCGAGCTGATCGGCCACGGTGGTTCCCGTGAATCCAGCGTCCTCGAGGTCCGCCTGGAGAACATCGATCTGCTCGGCGGTGGCGTGCGGGTCGAACCAGATGCTGGCGCTGGCGAACCGCTCTTGCTCATCGGCGGGGACGCCGCTGTTCTGCAGCCCGAACAGCTCGTCCGTCAGAGCCTGGTTGGGGAGCGCGCTCGCACCGCCGCCCGTGAAGGTTTCCTCAGCGACGCCGACCACGGTCGCCTCCACCTCGTGCTGGACACGGGTCGGGTCGCTCACCGCGATGGTGACCGTCTGGCCGATCGCCGCGTCGGCGTCATCGAAGCCGAGCGCGTCCACAAAGGTAAGCGGAACGGCGACCTGATACTCGTCGGAAGCGCTGTCCGGGATGGTTCCCGCGGCGAGCTCCACCGTCTGGCCGGCGATGAGCGACCCCGCCCCGATGACCCAGCGAGTCCCGCCATCATGCTGGATGAAGTCCGGGGTGACGGTCTTGGTCGCCTCCACGCGCAGCACGCCGTCGATGCTGGCCAGGGTCTTGAGGTCGTCGGGTGTGATCGCGATCACCGATCCCGCGGCGCCAGGCGGGCCGGGCTGCGCGCTGGCGACCGCGTCGGGATCGTACTCGACGGGATCGCCCGTGGGGATGCCCCCGGCGGTGGAGTCCGAGGTCTTGGTGACCGCCATGACGTCCTCCGCGCCGATCGACGAGACGGTGTCGTCGATGTAGCGGTTGATGCCGGTCCCCAGCCCGCTGGTGATCGTCAGGGTGAAGGCGCCGACGAAGATCGCGAGGATCGTCAACAGCGTGCGCGTCTTCGAACGGAAGGCGTTCGAGACGGCTGAGGTGATCAGGTCGCCGGTCTTCATGCCGCCACCTCCTCGGGGAGGATGACGCCGTCGCGGATGTGGATGCGCCGGTCGCAGCGGGCGGCGAGGTCCTCGTCGTGCGTGACGACGATGAGCGTGATGCCGTGCTCGCGATTGAGCGAGAACAGGATGTCCTCCACGACACCGCCCGTGACCGTATCCAGGTTGCCCGTCGGCTCGTCGGCGAAGATGACCCTGGGATTGTTGACCAGCGCGCGTGCGATGACAGTGCGCTGCTTCTGGCCGCCCGACAGATTGGTCGACTTGTTGCGCGCCTTGTCGGCGAGGTCGAGCTGCTCGAGGGCTGCGAGGCCGCGGCGCTTGCGCTCGCCGCGCCTGACACCCGCGATCTTCAACGGAAGCACGACGTTGTCGAGCACCGACGTGTTGGGCGTCAGGAAGAACTGCTGGAAGACGAACCCGAAGGTCTTGTTGCGGGTCCCGTTCAGCGCCCCGCCGCGAAGCCGACTCGTGTCGACACCCTCCAGCGCGATGTTCCCGTCGGTCGGGGCGTCGAGCAGTGCGAGCAGGTGCATGAGCGTGGACTTGCCCGATCCGCTCTTGCCAATGATGGCGATGCTCTCGCCGGCGTTGATCTCCAGGCTCACGCCGCGCAACGCCTCGAAGCGGTTGGGGCCACGGCCGTACGTCTTGTGTACGTCCGTGATCGAGATGAGGGGGGTGGTCATGGGTCTCCTCCCAGGGGTCTCCATCAGCCTCGCCGGGGGACGTGCACCACGCGTCCCCCGGCCGGAGACACTCGCATACCCCGGCGGGGGTACTTCGCGATCACCCCACCGGGTCACGCGTGCGCGCGACGAACCCGGCACACTGGAGTCGTGCCGAGCCGTGCAGGAGAAGAGCCGCTGCGGTCGCCTCATCGTCCGCCCGCTTGGGTCGGCGACATCATCGCCGCGATCCTCATCGTGGGCGCCGTCGTCGTGCCGTATCCGGACCCTGCACTGCTCCCCCAAGACCCGCTCCAAGTCGCGGCGTCGCTGCTTCCGGCCGCGCTGCTTCCGTTGCGACGCCGCTGGCCGTTGGGCGTGCTCGGCGCCTGCGTGGCGATATACATAGCCTGCGGATTCCTCGGCTTCATCTCGCCCGGTGTGCTGCTGGCGGTCGTCGTCGCGATGTTCGGTGCCGCGAATCGACTGCCGCGCCGGTCGTCGCTCGTCGCACTTGGGGTGATTGTGGTCGTCATCGCAACGGTCGCGACGATCACCCTGGGCGACATCCTCGAACCGCGTGTGTTCCAGGTTGTGGTGTCGATCGCGCTCGCGGCTGCCGGAGGCGATGCGACGCGATCGCGGCGCGAGTATCTCGATGCCGTGACCGAGCGCGCCATCCGCGCAGAGCAGACCCGTGAGGCGGAGGCGATGCGGGCAGTCAGCGAGGAACGCCTCCGGATCGCACGTGACCTTCACGACGCCGTCGCCCACCAGATCTCCGTGGTCAGCCTGAACGCCGGTGTAGCGACATCCGCCCTCGAGAGCAGGCCGGAGAAGGCACGAGAGGCGTTGGCCACCATCCGCTCTGCTTCGCGCGCGGTGCTGGGCGAGATCGGGGATCTGCTTGCGGTCCTCCGGGCCGAGGAGCCGCGAGCCGGTGGCGGCGCCGCGGATGCGCCGCAGCCCAGCCTACGGCAGCTCGACGCGCTCGTCGCCTCCTTCGGCGCTTCCGAGCTCGCCGTGGTGACCCGCGTGGAGGGCGATCCCGCGAGGCTGCCGATCCCGAGCGACGCCGTGGCCTTCCGCGTCGTTCAGGAAGGTCTGACCAACGCCCTCAAGCACGGTTCCGAGCACCGCGCGCACGTGCTGATCGACGTGGCGGACGAGAGTGCGCGGATCATCGTGACGAACCCCGTCGACCGATCGACGGAGCTGCGAGACCCGGATGCTCCTGTCGGCTTCGGGCTCATCGGCCTCCGCGAGCGGGTCGCCGCCGTGCGCGGGACCATGGAGACCGGTGACTCCGCGACAGGGTTCCGCCTCGTGGTGACCCTGCCGATCCCTGAGGAGGAGGAACGGTGATCAGAGTGCTCATCGCCGACGACCAGACCCTCATCCGTGCCGCGGTGCGAGACCTGCTCGAGAGCGCGGGGGTCGCAGAGGTGGTCGGCGAGGCCGTGGACGGTGTGGAGGCGGAGCAGCTCGCGCGCCGGCTGCGTCCGGACATCGTCTTGATGGACATCCGGATGCCCGAACGCGACGGCATCGAAGCGACGGCGCGGATCTGCGCCGATCCGCAGCTCGCCGAGACACGCGTGCTCATCCTCACGACGTTCGAAGAGGACGAGTATCTCGTCGCGGCGCTGCGTGCCGGTGCTAGCGGCTTCATCGGCAAGGGGGCGGAGCCGGAGGACATCGTCCGGGCCATCGCAGCCGTTCACGCTGGCGAGGCGCTCCTCTCGCCCGCCGCGACTCGCGCCCTCATCACGCGATATGTTCTTCCCGCATCGGGCAGTGCGGGGCCAGGGGTGGCCGGGCTGGAACAGCTCACCGAACGCGAGACCGAGGTGCTGCGTCAGGTGGCTCGGGGCCGCTCCAACGATGAGATCGCGACAGAACTGTTCATCTCACCGCACACCGCGAAGACGCATGTGAAGCGAATCATGATGAAGCTCGGTGCGCACGACCGCGCGCAGCTGGTGATCGCCGCATACGAGAGCGGGCTGCTCGTTCCCGGGATGTAAAGGCGATCGTGGGGCCCACTCTCGGTCCGCCCGCGGCCGGCCGGGCGATTCGTCATGGCGACGAACGGGCCGGGCGAAGACGTCACGGTGCTGTGCCGGACGAAGATCAGGCGATCCCGGCAGCCGATCCGCTGGTGTGCCGCGGTCCGGCGATGCCGTGGAGTGCGAGCTCGAAGCCAGCGGCGATGGTGTCGGCATCGAACGCGCCCTCACGGAAGAGTAGCTGGAAGTAGATCGGGGCGTAGATTGCCTCAGCGAGCTCATCAGGGGTGTAGCCGCCGCGGATGGCGCCTTCGGCGATCGCCCGCTCGATCACGCGGTTGACCACCTCGCGGCGAGGCCGCCAGAAGAGCGTCTTGAACGTGTCAAGAGTGGCCGTGTCGTACTGGCTCTCGGCGATCAACTGCGCCATGAGTCGGCCCTCGTAACCGGCGTAGACCTTCGCGAGCGAGATGACATGCTCACGGAGGGCATCGACGGCGGGAAGATCGTCCCTCATGGTCGTCTGCAGAATGTGGTTCTCCAGGAAGGTGTCGATGATCACGGCGGCCTTGCTCGGCCACCAGCGATAGATAGTCGTCTTGCTGACTCCCGCCTCGCGCGCGATGCGCTCGATCGAGAGCTGCTGCACCGACATCGAATCCGGCTGGCGCTCGTCGAGCAGCTTCATCGTCGCCTGGAGGATCGCCTGTCGGCTCTGTTCACTGCGAATTGCCACGGGTAGACCCTAGGTCCTCGGCGTCCGATACGGAACGTTCATTGTGGCGCGCCCGCTCATCTGGCGCTCCGGGCGCTCGTGGCGGCCGCGAAAGCCGCATAGCGTTCCAGTAGCGCCGCGTCGTCGACGGCGCCGGGGTCGACGACCTCGTCGACCTTCTTCCCCTGGAGCAGGCGTTTGACCGGGACCTCCAGCTTCTTGCCGGTCTTCGTGTGAGGGATGGCTGGCATCACGATGATGTCGTCGGGTAGGTACCGAGGCGACAGATGCGTCCGGATCGCTGTGCGAATGGCCGCGCGAGCGTCGTCCGCATCCGTTCCGGGAGTGAGGGCGACGAACAGCGGCATGTAGTAGTCGGCGCCGATCTCGACTCCTACGATCATCGCCTCCGTCACCTCGGGTACCCCCTCCACCGCTGCGTAGATGTCGGCAGAGCCGAGACGGATGCCGTTGCGGTTGAGTGTCGAGTCGGAACGCCCGTGGATCACGATGCCGTCGCTCGAGAACTCGATGAAGTCGCCGTGCCGCCAGACGCCCGGGAACATCGTGAAGTAGCTGTCGCGATACCGCTCGAAGCCGGGGTCTCCCCAGAACTGCAGCGGCATGGACGGCAGCGGTGCCGACACCACCAACTCACCTCGGCCGAGCGTGGGTTCGCCGTTCTCGTTCCAGGACTCCACGCGTACGCCCAGCGCCGGGGCCTGGATGTACCCGATGCGCACGGGCAGAGTCGGTACCCCGCCCACGAAGATCGAAGCGATGTCGGTGCCACCGCTCTGCGACGTGAGCCACACATCTCCGACGCTCCGGTAGACCCATCGGAAGCCGTCGGGAGACAGCGGGGAGCCCGTGACGGTCACCACCCTCAAGGCCGAGAAGTCGTGGTCGCGAGCGGGCTCGAGTCCCGCCTTCGCGCACGCATGGACGAAACCTGCGCCCACGCCGAGCACGTTCACCCGTTCGGCACCTGCCACCTGCCAGAGGCGGTCCAGCGCGGGATGGGTGGGGTTGCCATCGAGCAGCACGATGGCGGCGCCCAGTCCCAGGGCGGCGACCAGCCCGTTCCACACCACCCAGCTGGTCGATGCGATCGTGAGAACACGATCGCCCGGACGGATGTCGTCATGGATGCTGCAGAGCTTCAGCTGCTCGAGAAGCACACCGCCGTGGCCATGCACGATGCCTTTAGGGACGCCCGTCGTGCCGGACGAGAACAGCACCCACAGCGGGTGGTCGAACTCGACGTCGGCGAAGTCGGCCTCGGCGGGGGCGGCGACGGCCTCGGCCCAGTCGCACGATGCCACCGCGGTGTCGACCGGGCGCGCACGCGTGTGACCGGTCACCCAGACGATGCGGCGGAGGGTCGGCAGACCGCGCAGCACCTCGGCCAGTTCGGCTCCGCGGTGCCGGTCCGTGCCGCCCAGCTCATAGCCGGGCGCCGCGATCAGCATCGTCGGCTCGAGCTGGGCGAAACGGGAGACGATCGCCCCCGGGCCGAACTCGGGCGCGCACACCGACCACACCGCTCCGATGGACGCTGTCGCCAACAGCCCGATCACCGCTTCGGGGATGTTCGGAAGGATGCCGACCACGCGGTCACCGGGACCCACTCCGCTTTCGCGGAGGTTCGCAGCGAAGGCCGCGACATCGGCGCGCAGTCGCGCGAACGTGATCTCGGTGCGCTCGCCGCTCTCCGAGATCGCGACGATCGCCGTGCCCTCGTGCCCGGCGAGCAGCTCCCGGGCGTAGTTGAGTCGACGGCCGGGGAACCAGCGGGTGCGGGGCATCGGATCCGCGCTGCAGACGACGCCGGAGGCACCCTTCATCGCCACGCCGGCGAAGTCCGCCCACGCCGACCAGAAGTGCTCGGGCTCGTCGACCGACCATTGCCAGAGGTCCTCGTAGTCTTCGCCGAGCTCGACGCCGCGGGAACGCAGGAAATCGGCGAAGCGGGCGACGTTCGTCTGCGATTCGAGGGACGGGTCGAGTCGCCACGCGACCTCGCCGATGCCGGCTTCGGCGTCGACGATCATGGGCGCGCCGATTCCACCGGGATGCCGCGGCGCTGGGCGGCGATCTCGTCTGCCGAGAGGGGCTCGGTGCCGATCAGGACGAACGCGACGCGCGCGATGCGGTCGGTGCGGTTCGACCACGCGTGGCTCGTCGCGCGTTGCACGGCGACGTCGCCGGCCCGGAGCGTCGCTTCGCCGTCGTCCACCAGCAGGGTGATCTCGCCCTCGAGCACGATGGCGTAGTCGAGGGAGTCGGTGCGGTGGAACCAGAAGTGCTTTCCCCCGGAGTGCCTCGCCCCTTCGGCGGCCTCGGCCTTTCCGTCGATCTCGTCGAAGATGCGGTCCTGGGCGTCGCTCGGATAGGAGGCGTCCGGGGGAAACTCCGCGATGCGGAACACCGTCTCGCCGGCGCGGGGGAACGTGGGCGTGGCCGACCCCGGGCCGACGGGGTCGTCGTCGGACACATGGTCGGCGGGGTAGGCTGTCAGCCAGGGAACCGCGGCGCCGAAGCCGGGGATGACCTCGGACGCGAAGGCGTTCGGGGCGATGCCGTCGATGAGGATGACGGCACGGCCGTCGTCGTCGTGACCGGTGACGACGCGGCGCACTCGGGGAGATTCGGTCATGCGCTCAGGCCTCCTCGAACGGGAACGGCTGGGGGGTCGGCCACCAGGACGGGGTCTCCTTCTGAGCCGCGATCGGGGAGCGGAGCACGCCGACGCGTTCGAGTTCGAGTTCGAGCAGGTCTCCCGGCTGCAGGAAGCGGCGCAGCTCGGCGCCCGCGCCGAAGGCCATGGTGCCCGATCCGATCAGGTCGCCCGGCTGCAGGCCGTCGAACTGCGAGACGTACGAGACCGTCTCCTCCGGTGTCCAGATGAAGTCCTCGACGCGGGTGTCCGACCAGACCTCGCCGTTGACGCGCACCTGCCCGGTGAGTCCGATGATCGAGGGGATCTCGTCCATGGTGACGATCCACGGTCCGATCCCGTAGGCGAAGTCCTTGGAGTGCTGCGCCCCCATGCCTATGGGGCTCTCCAGGACCTGCACATCGCGGAGGCTGAAGTCGTTGAAGATCGTGATGCCGAACACGTGGTCTAAGGCGCGCTCGGGCGTCACATTGCGGCCGGGCTTGCCGATGATGTAGCCGATCTCGAGCTCGTAGTCCAGCTGCTCCGTGATGCTCGGGTAGGGGACGGTCTCACCCGAGCCGTAGAGGGTCGCCGTGGAGCCCTTGAAGAATCCCGGACGCTCGTACACCGCCCTGGTCGGCGTGGTCTTCATGACGTTGCCGAAGAAGTTCTTGATGTGCCCGTTGAACGTGAGGCTGTCTCGGAGCACCGGCGGCTTGATCGCGGCGACGAAGGTCGCGTCGTCCAGCGGTGTGGAGGCGTCGTCGGCGGCGGTCAGCGCGCGATGTGCGGCTTCGAGGAAGAAGTCGCCGGTGGAGATGCCGCGCGTGAGGTCGCCGAACGTCGCCGCAGCGAGGTGACGGGCGCCGTCCTCGGTAGCCCCGCCCCGCTGAAGGGCGAGCGCGTACGCCCGTCGCAGATCCACGACGCGGTTGTTCTCGGGCTCTGCCGCGATGACGCGCACCTCGCGGCCATCGGGGGAGTCGACGGCGATTCGTCCGAGCTTCATGGTACAACTTCCTTTTCTCAATGCGATACGCAACGTATGGTATCGGATTTGCGAGCGGCGAAGGGGTGGGCGGCGATGCCGCCCACCCCTGGGCTCACTCGGCTGTCTGCGGGCCCAGTTCCGGATTGTTGAAGAACTCCGCGATCTGGTCGTCGGTGAGGTAGACCCCATCCACAGTCAGATCCGTGCCGTCGGACTCGGACCACGACGGGTCCACGACGTCGCCGATGTTCTCCTGGTCGACGACGTAGGGCCCCCAGGCGATCTGGTTGACCTTCGGTCCCGCGCCCGCGAGCACCTTGAGACCGATCTGAGCAGCCGCCTTCGCGGCCGGGATCGGCGGGGTCGCCGTGCCGAAGTACGGGTAGTCGGGGTTCGCCGCCGCGTACGCGGCCATGCCCTGCGACGCGTTGATGTCCTGAATCGGCGGGACCGGCATGCCGGCCTGCTCGAACGCGTCGCGGATCGCCCAGCCCATCGATCCGGCTTGGAACACGGCATCCACTCCCGCGGGATTGGTCGCAAGGTACTGGACGACGGCCTGCTGTGCCGCCGGAGGCTGGAAGAAGCCCTGCACCTGGCCGACGATCGAGACGTCCGGGCACAGTTCGAGCGCCTTGGCGATGCCGTCCTCGAAGAACAGCTGCGGCGGGATGCCGGGGACGCCGTCGACCTGCAGCACCGTCCCGCTGCCGCCGATGGCACCGAGGACGCCGGCGGCGGTCTCCATCGCCTGGAGATTCGAGTTGTTGGTCAGGCTGATGGCGTAGGGCGAGTCCAGCGGCACCACGGTCGAGATCACGGGGATCCCGGCGTCGTGCGCCTGGGCGACCAGATCGATGGCCGCCTCCGGTGCGGCGGGGTTGAGGAAGATGATGTCGGGCTGAAGCGAGAGGGCCTGGTTGAACATCTGAATCTGTCCGGGCACGTCAGTCGGGTCGTTCGGTGCGAGATTGGCGACGACCTCGACGTCCTGCGCCTTGAGCGATTCGAGCAGCTGCGCCTGGTAGGTGGCGATGTACGGGGCGGCCGGGGCCTGTCCGACGATCGCGGCGGTGAAGCCCTCGGTCTTGTCGGACTTCCAGTCCGCCCAGGCCGACTCCTGCACCTCGATGCCGTAGGCGTTGTATCCCGCCTTGACATCTGCGCTGAAGTCGTCGAGCAGGCCGTTTGGGTCGTTGGCGCCGAGCTGCGGGACGGAGCCGCATTCACCCGCGGCTGAGGCCGACGCGGTGTCGGTGGGGTTGTCGGTCGCGGCGGGCGTACAGCCGGACAGGCTGAGGGCACCGATGGCGGCGAGTGCTGTGGCGACGGTTCCCATCCGCGCCATGCGTGTGGGCTTGAGCATGTGTGGAACTCCTCTTTGAGTGGGCGCATCCGTTGCGCGAGTTCAGGATAGACACATTCGATACGGTTCGTCTAGTATCTGATGTACCGCCCTCTGTGGGTGAACTCGACGAGGAGTCAAGATGTCGGTTGCCGGGAGTGGGCTGAGGCTCACCGGGATCAGCAAGCACTTCGGTGCCACGCGCGCCCTGGTGGACGCGGAACTGGAGCTGCGCCCCAGCGAGGTGCACACGCTCCTCGGCGAGAACGGATCCGGCAAGTCGACGCTCGTCAAGATCATCGGTGGCGTCCACCGCCCCGATTCCGGCTCGCTGACGATGGGCGCGACGCCGCTCACGCTGCGCAGCCCCCGGCAGGCCCACCGGCGGGGGATAGCGGTCGTGTTCCAGGAGGTGCTCACCGCCACCAGCCAGTCGGTGCTCGACAACATCTGGCTCGGCACCGACGGCGTGTTCGTCCGGCGTCTTGCTCGCACCGCGCAGCGGCGCATCGCGGCCGACACCCTCGGCCGTCTCATCGACGGCATCGACCTCGACGCCCCCGCGGGAACGCTCTCGCTCTCGGAACGGCAGGCGATCTGCATCGCCCGGGCGCTGGTGCGCGATCCCGGCACCCTCGTCCTCGACGAGTCGACGGCAGCGCTCGACGTGCGCACCCGCGACCGGCTCTTCGCAGAGATCCGCCGGCTCACCGCCGACGGGGTCGGCGTGCTGTTCATCTCGCATCGCATGGACGAGGTCCAGGAGATCTCGGACCGGGTCTCCGTGCTCAGGTCGGGCCGCACCGTCTCGACCGTGGACCGTGGGGACCTCTCGGTGGACCGCCTCATCGCCGACATGACCGGGACCAGCGGGGTGATCCACGGGCTCGACCGCGACCGCCCGCTGGGTGATCCGACGCTGCGCGCCGATGGCGTGACACTCGCCGCCGGCGCGGCGCCGATCGACCTCACCCTGCGTGCCGGCGAGCTCGTCGGACTCGCAGGACTCGAAGGTCACGGCCAGGACGCGTTCCTGAAGCGCCTCGCCGGGGTGACCGCCGGCCCGGGCGCGGTGACCCGGGTGCTCAGCCCCGACATCGGCGTCCGGCCGGGCAACGGCGCGAAGCTCGGGGTGGCCTACCTCCCGCGCGAGCGCCGGGGCGAGTCGCTGTTCGAGTCGATGTCGATCCGCGACAACTTCGCCCTTCCGACACTGCGGCAGGACCGCCGGGGCGTGCTCCTGAGCAGCGGGCGCATGCGGAAGCGGTTCGCGGAGTTCGTGTCGGCGCTGAAGATCAGACTCGGCACGCAGGACGACCCGATCTCGAGTCTCTCGGGCGGCAGCCAGCAGAAGGTGGTCCTCGCCAGATGGCTCGCGACCGACCCGAAGGTGCTGCTGCTGAACGACCCGACGCGAGGAGTGGACATCATGACCAAGCGTGAGATCTACACGATCCTCGATCGACTGTGCGCAGACGGCATGAGCATCGTCCTGCTCTCGAGCGAAGTGGAGGAGCTGGTGGAGCTCGTCGATCGCGTGCTCGTGTTCCGGGACCAGTCGGTGTTCGCAGAGATCCCTCGCGAGAGCCTCACGAGCGAGGCGGTCGTCGCCGCCTACTTCGGTCGGCGGGCGGGAGCGGTCGCATGAGCCGCGTGCAGGGCATCCTCCAGCGGCGCAGCTGGGCGTTCGCCTTCGTGCTCGCGCTCATCCTGCTCGTCGTCAATCTGATCGTGAGCCCGAGCTTCCTCGCCCCCGAGCGGCTGCCCGCGACGCTGGCGACCCTCGCGCCGTTCGTCCTTGTTGGATTCGCGTCGACTCCGGCGATCCTCTCGGGCGGCATCGACATCTCGGTCGGGCCGCTGGCGACGCTGATCAACTGCCTCTTCATCGCGGTGCTGATCCCCGCAGGGTGGGGAGAGTGGTACGTCGCCGTGCCGATCCTGCTCCTCACCTCAGCAGCCGTCGGAACGGTCACGGGCATCCTCGTCGCGGTGGTGCGGCTGCACCCCGTCGTCGCCTCGATCGGCGTGTTCTTCGTGCTCGTCGGCATCGCGGTCACCATCTCGAAGCAGCCCGTGCCGGCGCCCCCGAACTGGAGCGAGGCGCTCGCCGGGTCCTTCGGCTGGTTCCCCGCGGCAGCCATCACGATGGGCGGCGTGGCGCTCGTCTGGTTCGTGCTGCGGCGGACGGCATTCGTCAGCAATCTGCTCGCCACGGGGGAGAGTGACATCTCGGCCTACGGCTCCGGGGTGAACGTCACCCTCGTGCGTGTGCTGTCCTACACGCTCGGAGGTGTGTTCGCCGGCGTCGGCGGCATCGCACTGTCGGCCCTCTTGCAGTCCTCGCAGTCCTCGCTCGCGACGACCTACGCGCTGCTGGGCATCGCGGCCGCCGTGCTCGGCGGCGCGAACCTCGGCGGCGGTCGCGGCGGGCTCCTGGGCGCCTTCCTCGGCGCAGTGGTCATCTATCTGGTGCAGCAGCTGCTGACGGCGGCCGGTGTGCAGCCCAGCCTCGTCCAGGTCACCTACGGGCTCGTGCTCGTGCTCGGCGTGCTCCTGGGCGCGACCCTCCTCAATCCGCGACTGACAAGGAGCCGCGCATGACCGGACCCTCGACGGGCGTCACGCGATCATTGACCGTGCCGCTTCCTCCCGCCCGCGGCTGGGCGAGGGTGCGCCGGTGGGCCGTGGAGACCCCCTTCATCCAGGTGCTCGTGCTGATCGTGCTCGTCGCCGTCCTGGTCGCGCTCATTCCCGCCTTCGCGACGAGGCCGCAGGCCGCCGTCTCGATCCTGGTTCTCGCGTCGCTCCTCGCGCTCGCCGCCATGGGGCAGACGCTCGTGGTCATCCTGGGTGGGATGGATCTGGCCGTCGCGGGCTACATCCTGTTCGGGGCGATGATCGCCTCCAACGCCACCAGCCGGCTCGGCTGGCCGACGTGGTTCGCGCTGCTGGTCACCGTCGTCGTGTGCGGCGGCATCGGGGCACTGGTCGGGGCTGCGTGCCACTGGCTGCGGATCCAGCCGCTGGTGCTCACACTCGGCGTCGGCGCGGTCCTCGCCGGCGGTTCGATGTTCCTCGTGAACGGCGACTACAACGGCCAGCCGCCGGAGGACCTGCGCGCGCTGGCGCAGCTCACCGGAACGACGTTCGGCCTGCCGATCCCGCCGATCATCCTGATCGTCGTCCTGCTGGGCGTCGTGCTGTGGCTGTTCCTCTCGCGCACCGCGACCGGCCGCCGGTTGTACGCCACCGGGGTCAACCCGCGGGCGGCGGCGCTGACCCGAGTGAACACGGCCGCCATCTGGGCGGGCGTGTTCGCCCTGTCGGGCGTGCTGGCCGGCATCGCGGGCATGTTGATCGCGGCGTTCGGATCGGGATGGGCGCAGGGCACCGGCGACCCGTACCTCTTCTCGGGCCTGGCGGCGGTGCTCGTCGGAGGGACGACCTTCGGGTCGGTGCGGGGCAGCTTCACGCGCACCGCGCTCGGCGCACTCATCCTGACCGTCGTCGCGACGATCATCACCAGCCGCGGTCTCGCCGAGGCGCAGAGCCGCATCGTGTACGGCATCATCATCCTCGCGGTCGTCGCGCTGTACGGGCGGGAGCGGCATGTGCGGGACCGCTTCTGAGCCGGAGCGCTGGGGCGCCCGCGCGCGGCTGAGCCCGCGGAGCGGGCGATCGTGAGCGGACGGCTGGACGGCAAGGTGGCGCTCGTCACCGGCGGCTGTGGAGGCATGGGCGTGTCGCACGCGCGGGCGCTCGCGCGCGAGGGAGGTCGCGTCGTGATCGCCGATCTCGACGACGCCCACGGCCGGGACGTCGCCGAAACGCTCGGCGACGCGGTCTCCTTCATCGCCCTCGACGTCACGAGCACGCCGCAATGGGCTTCCGCGGTCGCACAGGTCGAGAGGACGTTCGGGCGCCTCGACGTGCTCGTGAACAACGCGGGGATCGTGGACTTCGCTCCCATCGACGAATACGAGGATGCCGCGTGGGATCGCATCATCGCGATCAATCTGACCGGCGCGTTCAAGGGCATCCGAGCGGTGACTGCGCTGATGGCGGCCGCCGGGGCGGGCTCCATCGTCAACATCTCCTCGACGGCGGGGCTGCGCGGCTTCGCGCGGGTCGCCGGCTACAACGCGTCGAAGTTCGGACTGCGCGGTCTGACGAAGTCGGCCGCGATGGAGCTTGCTTCGCGGGGCATCCGTGTCAACTCGGTCCACCCGGGCAACATCGACACGCCCATGATCGACGGCTTCTTCGAAGACTTCGCACACGTGCCGATGCACCGCGCCGGCCGGCCGGAGGAGATCTCCGAGCTGATCGTCTATCTCGCCTCCGACGAGAGCTCGTTCGCGACCGGTGCCGAGTTCGTGGTCGACGGCGGCGAGACGGCCGGGCTGCCCGCGCAGTAGCGGGCGGCGCCGGGCCCGCGTCAGCCCTCGAGCAACTCCTGGCAGCGGCGGTCGACGGTGCGCTCCCACGTGTCGAGATCGTCGGCCGGAGCGGCCACGACGACGCGGTCCACGTGCCAGGAGCGCAGCCGATCGGCGGCCCTCCGGTCCGCCGGAGCGTCCACGGTGATCTCGAACTGCTCCCGGGGCCGCCCGATCGCGTCCGCCTCCTCGTACAGCATTTGCAGGAGGCCGCCGATGTGCGCGAGGTCTTGACCGAGCAGGAACACGCCGTCGCCCCAGTGCGCCGCGCGGCGCATGGCGGCCCGCGACCCGCCCCCCAAGACGATCGGCACGCCGGCCGGATCCACCGGCTTCGGATTCACGTGCAGGTCCCGGAAGGAGTGGTAGCGCCCCGCGAACTCGGAAGCGCCGGGTGCCCACGCCGCGCGCAGCACCTGCAGCGCCTCGTCGGCCCGTCGCCCGCGCTCGGTGAACGGCACTCCGAGCGCCGCGTACTCCTCGGCCAGCCAGCCGATCCCGAAGCCGGCGATCACACGTCCGCGCGACAAGCGGTCGAGGGTCGCCAGGCGCTTGGCGAGGATCAGCGGATGGTGCAGCGGCAGGATCATCAGCCCCGTCGCAAGTCTCACGCGGTCGGTGAGGGCCGCGAGGTGCTGCAGCCACTGGGGCGGGTCGGGCAGGTCCGCATCGGCCGGGCCGCCCATCTTCCCGTCCGGGCTGAACGGGTAGACGGACCGGTACTGCGACGGCAGCGCGACGTGCTCGAACATCCACACCGACTCCGCCGCAGTGCGCTCAACCGCGGCGGCGAACTCGGTCAGCCACGCCGGGTCGGCGATGTGCGACGAGAGCGGGAGCACGCCGACCTTCATCCCGCCCCCTCCGCTGCGGTCCGTGCGGTCATGCGACGATGATCCGTTCGTGCGCGATGAGCGTCGTCGATCGCGGGGCGTCGATCAGGTCGCTGGCCAAGAGGCGTTGCGCTGCCTCGGGCTGCGCGGCGAGTGCATCCTCCATCGCGCGCAGGTGGCGCCACCACAGCTCCTGAACCCCGTCGTACTCGTCGTCGGAGACGGATGCCGCGCCCGCCGCGCCGAGATCGCCCGAGCCGTCGGCAGCACGGGCGATGTGGCCGATGGCGGTGCACCGCACATGCCGGGTCACCGCCAGGCGCCGACCGAGGTCCCGGTCGGCGGCGGAGGGCCAGCGGTCCGCGAAGTCGCTCCCGCTCACCTCGGGGCGCCGCCGTACGAAGACGAGGAGCTTGACCCCGCGTACACGCGGATCGAAGCCGTGCTCGTCAACGAGGGTCTCCTCGGAGGAGATCAGATGCCGGGGGCGCGTCAGATCGAGGAAGTTGCGCTCGTCTGCCATGAGCTCCGCGAAGCGGGGCTCATGGGGCATGGCCAGCACCGACGAGGACGTGGGGTGCCAGGTCTCGGCGCATCCGTCCCAGCTCGACGACGAGAACAGCTCGTCCAGCAGCGCGGGCGAGTCGTCCAGCCGTACGCTCTGCACGTAACGCGTGATGCGGCGGATGTGCGTGACGATCTCGGCGTGGTGGGTGATCCAGTGGTGCGAGAAGTCGGCTCGTGAGATGTCCGCTCGGCGCGAGAACGGGTCGAAGAGCTTGATGCCGGCCATGTGCGCTCCCGCGGCCGAGCCGGCGGTCAGTCCTTCTTCCGCGACTGCGCCACGATCTGCCCGATGTGGATGAAGTGCTCGTCCACGCCGGCGAGGTCGCGCGCCTTGCGGAAGCTGCGCACCGCGCCGAGTTCGCCGGCGCGCACCCGCGAGACGAGATCGGGGTTGGCGATCTGGGACCGACCGGCACCGATGAGGTCGAACTCGCGCGCCTCGAGACCGAGCCGCACGCGGTCGAAGTCGTGCTCCGCCTGGGAGCGGGGCTCCTCGTTCTCGAGGATGTCGTGGGCGAAGTCGGTGGACAGTCCCACGCTGCCGATGGCTAGCACCGGCGCGTCGGTGAACGACTTGACCCACGCGGGCAGGGTCAGCTTCGCGTCGAGCTCAGGCCACGCGACGGCGTCGAAGCGTCGTGTGGAGACGTTGAAGAGGTCGACTCCTGCGCTGCGCAGGCGCGCGAGGAACGGGCCGAGCTCATCCGGGTGCTCGGCGATGCGCGCGGTGTAGTCGACCTCCTTCCACTGGGAGAACCGGAACGAGATGACGAAGTCGGGACCGGTCGCTTCGCGGATCGCGGCCACGATCTCGGCCGGGTAGGCGGCGCGCTCCGCGAGGGTGGCGCCCCCGTACTCGTCGGTGCGCTCGTTGGTCTCGTGCCACAGGAACTGGTCGAGGAAGTACCCGTGGCAGGCGTGGATCTCGACGCCGTGCGCGCCGAGGTCCTGCGCGATCCGGGCGCTGTGGACGTAGGCGGCGAGCGTCTCCCGCAGCTCCTGCGCCGACATCGCCCGCCCGTTGCGCCGGCCTTCCTGCACGAGCCCCGACGCGCTGAGGGTGGGCTGATCGGGATACGGGTTGCTCATGCCCTCGACGACGAGGCGGATCGCCCCGGGGTGCCACAGCTGCATGAGGAACAGCACTCCCGGGGTGGCGAGCACCGTATCGGCCACCTCGCGCCACTCGGGCACCGTGTCGTCGCCGATGACGCTGAAGACCTGCTGCCAGTACGCGGCAGGGTGGTCGGGCGACGAGCCCTCGGAGATGATCAGGCCGCAGCCGCCTTCGGCGACCGCCCGCAGCGTGGGGGCCATCCGCGGGGTGGGGCGGAAGTCGAGCGACGCGCGCTGCATCGCCGGCAGAGCGAACCGGTTGCGGGCGGTTCGGCCGTTGATCGTGATCGGGGTGAAGAGGGGGTCGGGCGATGCGACGCCGTCGAGGACGGGGCTGGCGGCGGGGTTCTCCATGCGTGCTCCTGAGGGTTCAGGCGAGGACGCGAGAGGAGTCGCGGCCGGTGCCGATCTGCTTGTCGGGTTCTGCGGCGATGCTCTGGGCGGCGATGTAGCCGAAGGTCAGGTACGGACCCCATGTGCACCCGGCCGACCAGTAGGCCTGGCCGGACGCGGATGCGACGCAGTTGCCCACTCCGTAGAGGCCGGGCACGGGCCGCCCGTCTCCGTCGAGCACCTGCAGCGTCGCGTTCACCTTGGGTCCGCCCTTGGTGTCGAGAACCCCCGGTGCCAGGATGATGCCGTAGTACGGGCCCTCGTCCGAGAGCGGGTGCAGCGTCGGATCGAGCTGATCGCTGGCGCCGTCGGGATCGGCGTCGGCCGGGCGGAGCTGGTTGTCCAGTCCCATGAAGAACTGCTCGATCGCCGTCTGACCGCGATGGAAGTCGTCGTCCCGACCCTGGCGGGCGAAGACGTTGAACCGCTCGATCGAGGCCCGCAGCGTGGCGGCGAAGTCGTCGGCCAGTCTGGTGCCCACGGCGTCGTCGGGATGCAGCGCGAGCCGCTCGGTGAACCGCTCCGCCAGCTCCTCGAGGGTCTCCCCCTCGAGGAAGTACGGCGAGGTCTCGCCCACGCGGGGGATGAAGTTGCCGGCCGTGAGGTCGATGAAGCCGTCGTAGCCGTAACGGTCGCGGCAGCGCTTGTCCATCACGACGAACTGCAGGAAGTTCGGGTACTCGACGAGCGTCGGGTCCCACAGGAAGTGCGATCGCGTGCGGTCGTGATAGGTGACCTTCTCGTTGGCGATCCGGTGCCCGTACTTGTTGACCACGAGCATGCTGTCGCCCGCGCAGTTGAAGTTGGCGATGAGGGACGGATCGTGCGCGAGCGCCTGCTCCCACACGACCGGCGCCCAGAAGGCCTCGTCCATCTGGTGCAGCGGAAGTCCCAGGCTCTTGGCGATCGGCAGGAAGTCGCCGGTGTTCGTGACGGCGGCGCAGCCGCCCACGATGCGCCCGTTCATGTACTCGCGGGTGTAGGGCGTGTTGTGGGTGAAGCCGCCGCTGGCGAACACCACGGCCTTGCGGGCGCGGATCGACCTCGAATCCGTGCCGTCATGACCGCGGACCCCGACGACCTCGCCCGCGTCGTTCAGGTAGACGCCGTCGACGCGGAATCCCAGACGCACCTCGACGCCGAGCCGGTCCAGTGTGCGCATCATCCGCTCGATCGCGTTGCGCCCGTTGGACATCTCTCCCGCGTCGTCCTGCGGCACGACGTAGCGCCCCCGCGGCATCCGATCTTCCGGGACGTCGCTGTAGCTGGGCCAGCCGGCGATGTGCATGACCCGCAGCGCGCCGAGCTCCTCCAGGCGCGCGAGCGCGTCGCCGGCGTGGTCGAAGTAGGCCTCGATCAGGTCGTACTCCCACTGCGGCAGGCCGAATGTCGGGTCGGTTGCCGAGTACAGCAGGGGTCGCCCGACCCGGGCGAGGAACGCGATGAAGTCCTCTTTGGTCTCCACGTCGCCGAGCGCCCGCTGATAGCTGTTGTTGGGCACCATCATGCCGCCGCCGGACTTGGCGCTGGTCCCACCGGGAGCGACGGACTTCTCCAGCATGATCACGGATGAGCCGAGGTCGGCGCAGTGGGTGGCTGTCGTGTCGCCGGCCACGCCCGTGCCGATGACGACGACGTCGGCCTCGGCGTCCCACGTCTGGTCGTCCGCGGGTCGGAGGACGGCGGGCTCGGAAGACTGCGGTGTGCTCGCGGACATGTCGGTCTGCTCCTGGAGACGGTTCATCGGATCGCTTCGGCGGCGGTCGCGACGGCGTCCGTGGAGGACGACGCGGCGATGTGCTGTCCGGCCAGCCACGCGAACGTGATCATCGGTCCGAGTGTGCCGCCGGCTCCCCAGTACGCGTGCGCCGACGGCGAGGCCGCGCAGTTGCCGACCGCGTAGAGGCCGCGGATCGGCCGTTCGAGGTGATCGAGCACACGACCGTGGACGTCGGTCTTGGGTCCGCCCTTGGTGTCGAGCGTTCCCGGCACCAGCAGTGCGGCGTAGTAGGGACCCTCGTCCGCGAGCGGCGCGAAGGTGGCGCTCGCGAGCCCGGCACCGGGGATGCGCTCCGCGAGGCGGCCCTGCGGTGCCTCCTGCCCGTCGACCGTCCACGACTGCGACTGCAGCGACGAGTTCGCCTCCATGAAGCCGGCGCCCTCGCCGATCGACGCGGCCGCCTCCTGCAACGATTGCAGGTACTGCTCGATGGGCGCCTCGCCGCGGTGGAAGTCCTCGTCGCGGCCGTTGCGCCCGAACTCGTTGAACCGCTGGATCGTCTCGGCCAGGCGGTCCTCGAAGTCAGCGGCGGGGGCGACGCCGCCGATGTGGTCGGCGTACGTCGCGAAGCGCTCCCGGATGCCCTGTGCGAGCTCCTCCAGCGTCGCGCCAGAGATCACGTGCGCACGCTCGGCGTCGCTTGCGCCCGACGCCGGCATCATGCCGCCGTCGAGCATCAGGCCGCCGAACTCGTCGGCGTTGGTCTGGTCCCACACCGCGATTAGAGGCAGGTTCGGGTACTCGGCCCGCGTGCCGTCCCATTCGGCGAGCACGGCGCACGATTCCGAGTAGACCTGCTTCTCGTTCGCCACGCGTCTCCCGGCGCGGTTGACGAGGAGGATGCTGCGCCCGACGATCTCGAACGTGGCCACCATGATCGGGTAGTCGGTGACCGCGTGCTCGAGCAGCACCATCGAGTTCCACGCGTTGTTCATGTTGCGAAGCGGCGCGCCGAGACTCTCGGCGATCGGGATGAAGTCGCCCTCGTTCGTGGTCACCGCGCACCCGCTGAAGACCGGGTGCGGCAGGAAGTTGTCGCGCAGTTCGGCGTTGTGGGTGAATCCGCCGGAGGCGAAGACGACGCCCTGGCGCGCGCGCAGGGCGACCTCTCCTGCTGGCGTGGTCGCGATCACGCCGACCACCGCGTCGTCGTCCACGACGGCGCTCACCACCCGGTGCGCGACCCGTATCTCACCGCCGCGCTCGGTGAATGCGGCGCTCAGCTGACGGATGAGCTCGATGCCCTGGCCGGCGGCCCCGTCGGGCTGGATCGGCACCAGCACGCGGCCCGTCGTCAGGTGTCCGTCGACGAGCTGCGGGTAGTAGTCCGGGAAGGCGGGCATCCACATCGTGTGCATCGCCCCCATGTCTTCGAGCGCGTCGAAGGCCTTGCCGGCGTGGTGGGTGAAGGTGTGGAGCAGGTCGTACTCCCACTGCTCCAGGCCCAGTGTCGGGCTGGACGGTGCGAAGCGGTGCGGCCGCGACGTGCGGGCCTGGAACACCAGGCATCGATCGAGCGGGTCCTCGATGCCCGCCGCGCGCATGTGCCGGTTCGCCGGCACCCACATGCCCGCGCCCGACTTCGCCGACGTGCCGCCGATCGCGTCCGCCTTCTCGAGGAGCAGGACGCGCGATCCCGCGTCCGCGGCGACGAGTCCGGCCGTGAATCCGGAGGCCCCGCCGCCGACGACGATGACATCGGCCTCGCACGTCCAGGACTCGACCGCCGACGCGGCCACCACGGGCGGGTGGGTGGGTATGGACATGGACGACTCCTCTTCGAGTTGTTCATCGACGTGACCTGCGGCGAGGCCGCATAAGAAACGATACGTTTCGATTATATTCGTGGGCCGGCCCCGTGCGTCAACCCTCGGACTGCGAGAGGAACGCCTGGACGGCGTCGAACACATCCGTCGTCGCCGCCCCTGCGTAGACCGAGGTGGCGCCGCCGTCGACGGGCAGGACGATCCCCGTGACGAACGTCGAGGCGTCGCTCCCGAGCCAGAGCGCCGCCTCCGCGATGTCGCTGGGGAGGCCCAGCCGCCCGATGGGCTGCAGTCGCCCGTGGCGGGCGTTGAGGAACTCCGCGAACTCCTCGGCGCGCTCGAGGGGCACCCCGAAGCTGCGCGCCATGATCGGCGTGCGGATGATGCCGGGGGCGATCGCGTTGACCCGGATGCCCAGCGGTCCGAGTTCGGCGGCCGACTGGCGCGTCGCGCCGATCACGGCGTGCTTGCCGATGGTGTAGCCGGCAGTGCTCCACCCGCCCTGGAGCCCGGCCGAGCTCGCTGTGTTGATGATCGCGCCCGCCGACTCCTGCTTCTGGAACTGCTGTGCCGCGAATCGCGTCCCCAGCAGGGCCGAGCGCGCGAGCAGGGCGAGCGTGCGATCGAATCCTTCGGCGGTGAGCTCGAGCACGGGCGCGGGGTCACCGGGGGCGCCTGCATTGTTGAACATGATGTCGAGCCGCCCATACTCCGCCGCCGCGGCGTCGACCGCTGCGGCGATGGCGGCTTCGCTCGTGACATCGACATGCCGATAGCGGAGTCGGTCCCCGTGCACGCCCTCGAGCTCCGCGCCGCGCTCGTCATCGATGTCGGCGGCGATGACACGAGCCCCCTCCGCCACGAAGAGGTCGGCGGTGGCACGACCGATCCCGCTCGCCGCGCCGGTGATGACGGCGACCTTTCCCTCCAGCCTTCCGGCCATGATCTTCCCTTCCGGTCGCCGCGTCTGTACCGACGTGCCGCGGGCGACCGCGCGACACCGGGGCTTCGCACGGGACGTCAGATCCGGCAGATCTCCCGAGTGAGGATGCCGGCCGAGAACTCCGGCTCGGTGAACGTGAGCTCGTCGTCGGCGACCTTGTCGCGGTAGTGCTCGGTCGCGAACTCCTCGTCGAGCGCGTCGAGCGACGCGAAGGTGAGAGCGCCGACGCCGTCGTAGCGGCTGTGCTGGAGGCGGGTGCTCACGCCCAGGGGTGCGGGAGTGTCCTCGAGGCGGAGCAGACGCTCACGGGTGCCCGGCCCCTCGAGGGCGAGCTGCGCGTGCTGTCCTGTCCAGTGGGAGCTGAACTCGACGAATCGCATGCGGCGTCGCGACACCGGCAGCGTGAAGACCTTGACGGCGTCGGGCGGGACGGGGGCGTCGCTCTCCCACAGGACCTGCGGGGCTCCTCCGATTCCCGTCGGTCGTGCCGCCAGGATCGCCAGCCGCCGGGGCAGCCAGTCGTCGCTGAAGGCGCGGGAGACGACCCAGTCGGCGGCGTCGTTCTTGCGTGCCCACCACGTCTCGAGCGCGGCGTCGAACGGCGCCGCACCGATGTGCGAGATGGGGACGCGACCGGCCACCGGCCCGTTGAAGGCCGCAGCGAGGAGGCCGGGGGCGTCGATGGGATTCTCGAGGTCGAGTCTCGTCCAGGCGTCGATGAACGAGCCGGTGTCGTGCGTGCCGCTCGAGCGGAGGAGCAGGACCAGCTTGAATGCGGGGGTCATCGCGTGTCCTCAGTGGGTCGGGCGCGCGGGAAGCATCCGCGCGGCGGTGTCGGCGATCTTCATCAGCAGGGCGTTGCCGGATGCCCAGATGAGCGCGTTCTGGGGCAGGGTCGCGCGCGCCGCGTGCGGATCCTCCCTCCCCATCTCCCGGTTCTTGTGGCAGGCGACGGGCACGTTCGTCATGAGACGCCGTAGGCAGGAGTTGCCGTGGTCGCACCAGACGATCTCGGACAGGCGATCGCCGAGCACCTTGTTCGCGTAATCCGGATCGGCGAGCAGTTGCCGCGCCAGCATGGTGGCGTCGGCATGACCGGCCGCGATCGCGTCGGCGGCTTGCTGGGGATCGGGCGTGCTGGAGAGGAAGAGCGGGATGTCGCCCAGGGCGGCGCGGAAGATCTGCGGCTCGTGGTGATCGAGCATCGTTCCCGATCTCGAAGGGACGTTCGCCGCCATCGACTCGTAGTTGGCCTCGCTCAGCGAGACGAAGTCGAGCCCGGCCGGCACGATGTGCGCGACGACCTCGGCGAAGCCTTCGGGTCCCTGACCGCCCGGCATGTGGTCGTTGACGCTCACGCGGATGCCGATCGGATAGTGCGGACCCACGGCGACGCGCGTGGCGGCCACGGCGTCCCTCAGCGCGCGCGCCCGGTTCTCAGCGCTGCCGCCGTACCCGTCGGTGCGCTGATTCGCCAGTGGCGAGAGGAACGACGAGTAGAAATAGCACATGTGAGCGCCGATCTCGATGCCGTCGAATCCGGCCGCCCTCGCCCGCAGCGAGGCGGCGACGGTGTCGGCCTGGATCTGCGCGATGTCGGCCGCCGTGGCCTCGTCCGGCACGGGCGTGGTCCTGCCGCCGGGGACGTAGACGTGGTCGGGGAGCCCCTGCGCCCCGAGCACGACGGGCTTCGGGCTCGCGGCGATGAGTCGTGCGCCGCCCCGGGGAACCCCCATGCGGCCGAAGCTCGGGAAGATCTGCGCGAAGACCTTCGCGCCGGCCCCGTGCACCGCATCGACCAGGCGGGCGAGGTCGGGAATGTACTCGTCGCCGTCGAACCGGAGGTTCGGCGTGAACGGCGATTCGTTCCAGCCTCGTGCGCTCGCGACCGCGCCGCCCACGATCACCAGTCCCACCCCGCCCCGCGCCCGGCGCTCGAGGAAGGCGATCGACTGGTCGCTGGCGCGCCCGTCGGCGGTCGGCCGCAGCACAGCCATGGGGCCGAGGACGATGCGGTTCTTGATCGTGACCGAGTTGACCCTGAGGGGGGCTCCGAGAGTGTCGGCGATGCCGGCGGTCGTCATCACGGCTGTCCCTTCGTCGGACGCGAGATGGTCTAAGCGTACGCTACGACCCGTATCGGATCGAGGTTCGCGTGCCGGGGTGGACACGCGGGATCACCTCACCAGGCAGTCGGGGGCGCAGAGGTCGGCCAGATCGACCGCGGCAGGGAGCAGGTCGAGGTCCGACCGCACGCTCGTGAGCACCTCGAGGCCGGAAGCGGGCACGCGCAACGAGCGCGGGCGGGTCGCCCACGCCGAGCCGGCAGCCTTGCCGAACCCGGCGGCGACCAGCAACTCGATGCCCTCGGCGACCTCGAGCCGGTTCGCGATCCTCGTGGCGACCTGCAGCAGCTCGAGGTACGCCGCCAGTTCCCCCGACCCGATCGCGTCGGCGCGCGCCACGAGCCCCTGCCCGGGGTACCCCGGGATCATCTCGGGCACGCTGCCGAGCAGCATCGCCTCGTTGTCGACCGCCATCGCGTCGAACGGCGGTCCGAGCAGAGTGGCATCGGCGCGACCTTCGAGCAGGGCGTCCAGACGCTCCTTCACCCCGCCGACCTCGAGGAATCGCACGTCGTGAACGCCCGCCTGCTCGAGCAGCCAGCGGGCCGCCAGCGCGAATCCGTTGGCGGCGGCATCCACCGCGAAGCGCCGGCCCGTCAGCTCCGCCAGCGTCGTCGCATCGCCGATCCCGAAGACGCTGAGCGGCGTGGTGCTCTCGATCTGCGCCACGAGCTGCACGTCGGCTCCCGCCGGAACCCAGGCGAACAGATTGTCGATGGCGGTCACTGCGAGGTCGATCTCGCCTGCGAGCAACTCGGCGAGCTGTTGCGGGCTGCCGCTCGTGCGCCGCGTGCTCAGCGCCACGTGGTCGAGCAGACCGTACGCCTCGGCGACGATGAGGGGGACCGGGGGAACGAACTGGCTCTGCCTGAGCGTCATCGACTCGCCTGCCAGGGCGGCAGCCGGCCGCTGGGGCCGCGCACCGCGTTGCGCTGCGTGCCCAGGCCCGCGATCTCGGCCTCCATCACGTCGCCGTCGGCGAGGAAGCGTCCCCAGTGGGAGCCGTTGCCCGCGGGCGAGCCGGTGATGAGAAGGTCACCCGGCTGCAGCACGGCCATCGAAGACGCGTAGCTGAGCAGCGCAGGGATGTCGAACGCAAGGTCTGCACTCGTGGCGTCCTGCATGACCTGCCCGTTGAGCCGGAGTCGCATCGTGAGCACGCCGGGGTCGGGCACGAAGCGGGCCGGCACCAGCCAGGGCCCGGTCGGGAAGAAGCCCGGCTGGTTCTTCGCGCGGAACCAGTCGGTGCCGATCTTGGCCATGTCGTCGCGAGGCACCAGCGAGCGCACGGTGAGGTCGTTCACGATCGTGTACCCGGCGACGTGCCGCAGCGCGTCATCGGCGGCCACGAGGTGCGCAGCGCGACCGATGTAGACGCCGAGCTCGAGCTCCCAGTCCACGTCGCGTCCGACGTCGGGAAGCACCACGTCGTCGCGGGCGCCCGATACCGCCGACGGCAGACCGGTCCAGATGTACGGGTCGCCGCTGCGCACGCGCTCGTCGATCTCAGCAGCGGCGTCGGCGCGCAGCGTCTCCGGCGAAGCGCCGTCGGAGCCGAGGCCATGGGCGACGCTCATCTGGATGATGTGCTCGCGATAGTTCGCGCCCGCGGCGAGCACCGGACCTACCGGCTGCACGGGCGGCAGCATCCGTCCTGCGCGATCGGCGAGGAGCGCCTCGGCGTCGCCGACGGGGTCGGCGCCGCGCTCGAGGTGCGCGGTCAGCACGTCGAGATTGCGGTCCCAGTCGGGGAACAGGTCGGCGGTGCGCGCGACGGCGGGGAGAGCGGCACGAATGTCGAACACGCGCTCGTCGTGGACGACGCTGGGGATGACCTCCCCGTCGAGCTGGAGCGAGGCGATCGCGAAGGAGGTCATCGCTCGCGGCTCACAGCGGCGGGGCGACGAAGAGGTGACGGTCATCGGAGTCGTTGAACATCTCCTTGGTGATGAACTCGTCCATGTCGCCACCGGTTCCCCACTGGTCGGACGTCTCGGGCTGCTGCACGTCGTAGATGTGCGGGTGCCACGAGTCCTCGTCCAGCTCTTCGAGCTCGGTCGTCAGCTCCATCGTGTTGCCGTTGGGGTCGATGAAGTACGTGAACGTGTTGTCGCCGGCGCGGTGACGGCCGGGTCCCCAGATCTTCCGGTAGCCGGCACGGATCATGCGGCCGCTACCGTACATGTACTCGTCGATGCCGCGCATCTCGAACGAGGCGTGCTGCAGCGACGCGTGCGGACCGCGGGCGATGGCCATCGAGTGGTGCTGGGAGCTGCAGCGCATGAAGTAGAAGAGGTCGCCGACGTGCGGGTGGTTGAGCGTGTCGGAGAGGCGGAATCCGAGGTGCCTCTCGTACCAGGCGCGCATCTCTTCAGGTCGATTCGAGTTCAGCACGACGTGGGACAGGCGCACCGGGATCGCCTCGCGCTTCTCGATCTTGCGGTGCCGGCGAACCTCGACATCGGTGGACACCTCGACCGTGCGGCCCTCCAGATCGAAGAAGCGGAACCCGTACCCGCCGCCGAGGGTCTGCAGATCGGTCGGCTCGAAGACCAGCTTCACGCCGGCCGTGGCCAGGGTCCCGGCGAGGCCGTCCACCGCTTCACGGTCGGCGGCGCCGAAGGCGATCAGGTCGAGGCGCTTGTCGGTGGCGCGGCGCACGCGGGTGATGTACTGCTCGGGCGAGCCTTCCGCAGCGAAGTAGACGACGTCGCCGTCGTCGTGCTGCACAGTCAGTCCCCAGTGGTTCTTGTAGAACTCGATCTGCTTCTCGAAGTCGGGGACGGCGATGTCGAAGTGGCGGATGTGGGTGATGGGGCTGAACGACATGATGTGCTCCTAACGCGATTCAGCGGTGAGATCTGCGGCGCCGGCGAGCGAGGGGATCATCAGCAGGAGCCGCTCGAGCTCCGGTGCGGTCCCGGCGGTGCCGAGGGTGTAGTGGTCGGGGCGCAGGACGGCGGCGCGGGCGCCTAGCGTCGCGAGCAGGTCCGACACCTTGGCCGGATCCAGCAGGGTCACGGTCTCGGCGTCGTCCTCCAGGGCCGCGCGCAGTGCCGGCGAGAGATCGTCGAAGAGCGCGCGCTCCGTGGCGACGAGGAAGTGCGATCCGACCATGTCGTCCAGCCGGATGCCGTCTGCGAGGATCGGCTGGGGTCCGAGCTTTCCGCCCCCGCCGTGCTCGCCGGCGTGAAGGCCTGGCCCGAGCGCCGGCGGCTCGGGAACCGCCGACGAGCCCGGGTGGGCACGGATGTACTCGTCGCGACCGCGAGCGACCTCGGGATCGGTCGTCTGGATGATGACGGCCTGGTTCGCAGCAGTCTCGACCCAGAAGGTGGCGTGCGGCTTGCGTTCGCTCTCGTAGGTGTCGAGCAGGCTCTCGTCCGCTGCGCCGCGCGCGACCAGATCGAGCTTCCAGACCAGATTGGCTGCATCGCGGATGCCGGCGCACAGGCCCTGACCGAAGAGGGGAGGCGCCTGGTGGGCGGCGTCGCCTGCGAGGAAGATGTTGCCGCGCCGCCACTCGCGTGCGATGCGCCCGCGGAACGTGTAGATGGCCTGCCGGTCGGGAGTGAACTTGTCGGCCGGCAGGGCGCCCCGGCTGATGCGCTCGACCGCGGCGGGCGTGACGATCTCGGCGGGGTCGTCGTCGGGCATCAGCATGAACTCCATGCGGACGCGGTCGCCGGGCAGCCGCAGCCACAGGGCGGGGCGCGTGTAACGGCCGAACTGGATCATGTCGGGCTCGTAGCCGGGCGCGTCCACGAGCTGGCCGTCGACGACGAGCCACGGTGTGTCTTCGCCGTACTTGTCGCTCGCGATGCCCAGCCGATGGCGGATCTCGGACCGCGCGCCGTCCGCCACGATCGCCCAGCGGGCCCGCGTTGTGTGTACCTCGCCACCAGCGGTGGACGAGACGACGAGGACGCCGTCCTCGGTGCTCTCGACGTCGGTCACGGTCTCGCCGCAGCGCAGCTCGATTGCGGGGGTTTCGGCGACGACCTCGCGGAGGAGCTCTTCGATGTCAGGCTGGTGGAAGCTGATGTGGTCGTTCCACCCTTGCTCGCCGATGCGGTCGGTCGGTGCGTGGACGAGCACCTCGCCCGCTTCGTTCAGGATGGCGACGTCGCGCATCGGGATCGTGACCCGTTGGAATCGATCGGCGACACCGAGGCCCTGCAGGGTGCGCATCGTCTCGCCGTCGAAGTGCACGGCGCGGGCTGTCGGCCAGAGCTGGGCATCCTTCTCGAAGGCGATCGCGCGTAGTCCTGCACGGCCGCAGAGGGCGAGGGCGGTGGTGCCTACGGGGCCGCCGCCGACGATGACGACGTCGACATCGTGTGTCACGGAAACACTCCTTCGTGTTCAGTACGATTCGTATCGAATTATAGATACGAAGTCCTGATCTCCACTATGGAGACCGTCGCATCATCGGGGAAGAGCCCCTTGGGCATAACCGTCATCCGATAATCAGATGATTTCCGCCGCCGCTCTTGCCAGCAGTTCGCGCAGCCAGATGTGTTCGGCATCGTGCTCGCGATCAGGGAGCCACCAGAAGGCGTCGTGCACCGGCGCGAGGTCCAGCGGCGGCACGACCACGCGCAGGCGCGGGAGCATGGCGACAGCCATCGATGCCAGCCCCTCAGGCACGACCGCGACGCGATCGGTGCCGACGACGAGAGACGGGATCACGAAGAAATGCGGGGTCACAGCTGCGACGCTGATCTCGATCCCGCGGAACTGCAGCTGTCGGCGGGCCGGGTTCATGTCCTCGCGTGCGGCGAGGTTCTGCACCCAGGGGCGCGTGAGCAGTTCGTCGGCGGTTGGGAATTCGGAGATCCCGGATGCTGCGTCCACGAGGCACACCCAGCGCTCCAGTGGCAGGTCGATATGCGGCTGGTCGACCGCGTAACCGTGGGGGAGGATGACGGCGTCGAGCGTGCGCAGGGAGTCGGGGAGCCTGTTGACCAGACGAGTGTCGACAGGAGGGAACTCGAAGCGGATGTTAGGGGCTTCGCGCGACGCGAGCGCGCTCAGGGCCGGGGCGACTCGGGCCACCGCGTAGTCCACGCCGGCGATCGTGAACGTGCGCGAGCTCGTCACCGGGTCGAACCTCGACTGCAGCCGGAAGAACTGCTCGGTCTCGGCGAGCACGTGCGGGAGCGCGGCGAGCAGTCGCTCGGCCAGCGGGGTCAGGCTGTGCTGATTCCCGCGCCGCACGAGCAGCACGTCGTCGTAGTGATCGCGCAGGCGTGCGAGGTGACCCGACATCACCGGCTGCGACATGTGGAGCCGTGCCGCCGCGCGGGTCACGTTGCGCTCCTCCAGCAGCGCGCGTAACGGCTTCAGAAGGTTGTAGTCCACCGGCGCCACCACGGCCTCCACCCCCCTTTTCGTGCGAGGCGGCGTCGGCCCGCACGGGTCTTCAGGCTATGCCTTCCACACCGTCTTCAGATTGCAGAACTCGCGCTGGCCAACGGCCGCGAGTTCGCGGCCGTATCCCGACCGCTTGATACCGCCGAACGGCAGCTCTTGGTACGACACCGTCATGCCGTTGACGAACACGGCCCCGGCGTCGATCTCCGCGATGAAGCGGGCCTCCTCTTCGGCATCCGTCGTCCAAACCGCGCTGGACAGGCCGAACCCCGTCTGATTGGCCAGGCGCAGGGCGTCCTCGTCGTCGCAGGCTCGGTAGAGCGAGGCCACGGGGCCGAAGGCCTCCTCCTGGATCAGGCGCGCGTCGTCGGGAAGATCGGCGATCACCGTCGGCAGGTAGAACCAGCCGTCGACGTCGGGGGCGCTCCCGCCCGTCAGGATCGAGGCGCCCTTGGCTCGCGCGTCCTCGACGAGTTCGGCGAGTTCTGCCCGACCGGACTCGGTGGCCAGCGGTCCCACCTCCGTCGCCGCGTCGAGCGGGTCGCCCACCGTGAGGCCGACCATCAGGCGCGTGAACTCGCGCGCGAACTCGTCGTAGACGTCGGTGTGGACGATGAACCGCTTGCCGGCGATGCACGACTGCCCGTTGTTGTTGATGCGGGCGCGTACGGCCGTCCGCGCGGCCTCCGCGACGTCCGCGGAGGCGAGCACGATGAACGGGTCGGAGCCGCCGAGCTCGAGGATGGCCTTCTTGATGTGCTGACCCGCCAGCGCGGCCACCGAGCGGCCCGCTGGCTCGGACCCCGTCAGCGTCACCGCCGCGATGCGGGGGTCGGCGATCACCGGCGCGACCTCGGATCCGCCGATCAGCAGGGTGCGGAAGGAGCCGGCAGGGAAGCCAGCGTTCTCGAAGAGGGCGTCGAGCGCCATGGCGCACTGCGGCACGTTAGAGGCGTGCTTAAGCACGCCGGCGTTGCCGGCCATGAGCGCGGGCGCAGCGAACCGGACGACCTGCCACAGCGGGTAATTCCACGGCATCACCGCGAGGATGACGCCGAGAGGCTCGTAGCGGGTCCACGCGCCGCTCGCCCCGACGGTCGTCGGATCCGCCAGCGGCGCATCTGCCAGGAACTCCTCGGCGTGATCGGCGTAGAACCGCATCGCCTTGGCGCATTTCGCGACCTCGGCGACCGACTGCCCAATCGGCTTGCCCATCTCCACGGTGATCAGCTCGCCCAGCCCCTCGGCGTGCTCGTCGAGGAACGCCGCCGCGCGATGCATCCACTCGGCGCGCTGGGCGAAGGTCGTCTGGCGCAGTACGGCGGCGGCGCGGTGCGCCTCGCCGATACGGGCGTCGACCTCGCCCGGGCTATGCGGCTCGAGGACCACCTCGGTCTTGCCACTGGTGGGATTGACGGTCGCGATCGTCATGCGGGAATCTCCTCCGGTCGGGTGTATCCGCTACCGTAGCGCGAATAGATACGAAACGTACCGTGTATGATGAGTGTGCCACGACGGCGACCACGAAGGAGTGACGCAGTGAGCCACGAGTCCGAAGTCCCTGCGCGGCCAGCGCTGTTCCTGGCGGACGCCGACGTGGAGCGGCTCGCAGACCTGCCCCGCGCCATCGCCGCGCTCAGCCGCGCTTACTCGGTCCCCGTCGACGAGCAGCGCAACCCCGGCCGCATCTTCGCCGATTCGGGCCGGGAGTGGATGCGCGTCATGCCCTCCGTGCCCGCCAGCGGCCGGCTGTTCGGCGCGAAGTCGATCAACGGCTCCTTCGCGGACGGCCTGCGCGTGAGCTACCTGATCTCCCTGTTCGACAAGGAGACCGCCGAACTGGTGGCACTCGTCGACGGCAACAGGGTGACAGGGCTGCGCACCGCAGCCACGACCGCCGTGGCGACCGAGCAGCTCGTGCCCGCGCGACCGTTGCGCGTGGGCATCATCGGCTCCGGATTCGAGGCGCAGTCGCACGCCGCTGCGCTGGCGCTGGTGGCCGAGTTCGCGTCGGTGACGGTGTTCAGCCCGACACCGGCCAATCGCGAGAGATTGGCGGCGGCGCTGTCGGACAGCCTCGGAGTTCCGGCCACGGCCGTCACCTCAGCCGAGGATGCCGTCCGACGAGCCGATCTGGTGCTGTGCGCCGCGCGCTCGCGCGACGAGAGACCGACGATCGCTGCGGAGTGGGTCCACGATGACGCGACCGTGGTTTCGATCGGCTCGACCACGCCCGCCCAGCGCGAGCTGCCGGCCGAACTCATCGCACGCGCCGCCGTGATCGTCGCGGACGGCGTGGACGAGGTCGTCCACGGTAGCGGCGACCTCATCGCCGCGCGCGCTGCCGGGGTCGATGTCGACGCGCTCACCGTGTCACTCAACGAGGTGCTCCTCGGTAAGCGATCTGTCGACCGCGGTCACGGCATCCGCGTCTACAAATCCACCGGTTCCGGCCTGCAAGACATCGTGGTGGCCGAAGCGCTCGTCGATCTCGCGCGCGAGCGCGGCGTGGGCACGCTTCTCCCGGTCGGCATCGTCACCACCCGCAAGTGAAAAGGAGCAAGGCACACATGGTCGACTACACGAAGAGCGAGGCCCGCGGCTGGGCGCGCGAGCACTGGAAGGGTGCGATCGCCGTCACGATGCCGTCGTACTCGGCGGATTTCGAGCGGGTCAACGACGACGCCATCCGGCACGACGTCCTCAAGCTCAAGGAACTCGGCTTTGCCGGCACGCTGCTGGTCACCGAGGTGAACATCACCCCCGAAGAGAACGCGCGCGTCACCGCCGTCGCGCGCGAGGCGGCCGGACCCGATTTCCAGCTCTTCTTCCACGCCGCCTTCAACACGCTCGAAGAGAACATCCACGCGCTATCGCTGGCCGAGAAGGCCGGTGTCGACAGCGTCCTTCTCTCGTACCCCACCGCCTTCTGGCCTACCTCGCTCGACGAGGTGTTCGACTACACCAAGCAACTGGCCGACTCGACTGACCTCGGCGTCATGCTGTTCGGACTTCCGGCGTGGGGTTTCGAACGTATCGACAACGCGGGGATGCCGGTGCCGTGGGTGCGCACCGTGCTCGACGAGATCCCCAACATCGTCGCCATCAAGGCCGAGCAGGGAAACCCGGGAATCCCCGGCGTGATGGAGATGTACCACCACTTCCGCGACGAGGTGGTGATCTCGTGCCCGATCGAGGGCGAGACCATCCCGCTCATGTCGGTGCTCAACTTCCAGTTCTCAGGCACGAGTAACACCAACTGGATGAGCGACTACTTCCCCCGCGCGTTCGAGCTCGCCCGCACCGGTCGCTGGGAGGAAGCCATGGCGCTGTGGTGGCAGGTGGCGCCGGCGCGCGCGGCCAACACGGCGATCCTCACCGGATCCGCGATCGGCACCACGGTCATCAACCGCACCGGATGGAAGTACCAGGAGTGGCTCGCCGGGTTCAACGGTGGAGCGCTGCGCGCTCCGGCTCCGCGCATCCCGGACCGCCTCATGAAGCAAGCACGCCAGGCCCTGATCTCGTCAGGGCTGCCCGTCACCGACCTGCCCGACAGCGAGTTCGTGCGAGGGCGCACGCGCGCGTGACGCCGGGTAGCCTCGCGGACGGCCCGCGAGGCTACCCGCGCCTGGTCGCCCGCGCAGTGCCGCGGTAGATAGCTACGACGCGGTCGGCGGTGACGACCTCGACGTCGACCACGGCGCGTCGATCGTCGTGGTACGTCGTGCGTGCGCGCGCGGTGAGGAGGTCGCCCGCGCGGCTCGGTGCGAGATACTGGATCGTCGCGTCGGCGGTGGCCGCGTAGTGCAGCAGGGTGTTGGCGGCCATGGCGAACGCCTGGTCGGCGACGGCGAAGACGACGCCGCCGTGGGCCATACGGTTGCCGTTCACCTGATGCGGGTCCACGGTCAGTGTGATCGTCGCCATCCCGGCGTGGGCTTCCACGATGGTCATGCCGAACCAGTTGAGCACCGGCTCGTCCGAGGTGAGTTCCCGGATGAAGGGATCGATTCTGCCCATCGTCAGTGGAGCCGCTCGACGACGAGGGCCATACCTTGCCCGCCTCCGACGCACAACGTGGCCAGGCCGATCTGGCCGTCGCGCTCACGCAGGGCGTGGATGAGCGTGCCCGCCAGTCGCACGCCGGTTGCGCCGAAGGGGTGGCCGATGGCGATCGCGCCGCCGTGAACGTTCACCCGCTCCGGGTCCAGCCCCAGCTCGCGCACGACGGGGACGACCTGCGCGGCGAACGCTTCGTTCAGCTCCACCAGGTCCACGTCCTCGACCGTCATGCCGAGTCGCGTGAGCAGTCGTCGCGTGGCCGCGATCGGGCCGAGCCCCATGATCTCGGGCGACAGGGCGCTCGCGGAGGCGCCGAGCACGCGGGCCAGCGGGGTCAGTCCCAGGTCCTTGGCGTGTTGCGCGCTCATCACCACGGCCGCCGACGCGCCGTCGTTGAGCGGGCTGGCATTGCCTGCGGTGACGGTTCCGGTCTCGAGGAACGCCGGGCTGAGCGCCGCCAGCTTCTCGAGTGTGCTGCCAGGGCGCGGTCCGTCGTCCTGGGTGACCGGAGTGCCGTCGGCGCGGGTGTGTGGCGCGATCTCGGTCGCGAAGAACCCGGATGCGATCGCGGCAGCCGCGCGCTGCTGCGAGTGCAGCGCCCATTCGTCCTGGTCGGCGCGCGACGTGCCGGTGGAGCGGGCGACGAGTTCGGCGGTCTTTCCCATGGCCACATAGACGTCAGGTGCGAGGCCGGATTCGCGCGGGTCCCGCCACCGCGTTCCGGAGGCGAGGAACGCATCCACTCGCCCGGCCGCGGCTTCGCCGCCGGGGTAGAGGTCGTGCGACACCGGGGGAGTGCTGCTGGTCGACTCGACCCCGCCGACCAGGTACGCGTCGCCGTCGCCGGCGCGGATGGCCTGCGCGGCGGTGGCGAGCGCCTGCAGCGACGAAGCGCAGAAGCGGTTGATGGTCGCTCCCGGCAGGCTGTCGTAGCCGGCCAGGATGGCGACTCGGCGGGCGACGTTGTCGCCCTGCGCGCCCTCCGGCACGGCGGTGCCCAGGAAGAAGTCCTCGAGGGCGGTCGCATCGACCTCCGGGACGTCGGCGAGGGCACCCCGCACCGCAGCCAGAGCCAAATCCTCGGGTCTCTCCGTGGCGAAGGAGCCCTTGCGGGCACGGCCGAACGGGGTGCGCCGGTAGGCGACGATCACCGCGTCGCGCGGTGCGGGGCGGGGCATCAGCGGACCGTACCATCCAGTATCATATCCGAATCGTACCGTATCGCTATTTGCGGAAGAAGTTGAGGGTCGACCCTGGGTGGCCCCGGCTCACCAACGGGCTCCTCGCCCCGACGAGGTCTCGCGGCCTTTCATGTCGGCGCAGACCGCAGCGGCGCGGGTGCGATCACGTAATCGGCTTGGTGATCCTTGTCTCGAGAGCTTCGAGCCGCAACGAGGGAGGTGCTGTGGTGGCCATACGACGTCGTGCCGGATGGAACCCCGGGCTACGAGAGAAGCCGCCGTGGGCACGCAACACTCGCCGGGTGCACATTCGGACTTGATTGGTCCGACTATTTGGCCACGAGCGTCGTTTCGAAGCTGTACATGTCGGGTCGATAGCAGTGGTGTCCGAACTCGACTGCGCGGCCCGAAGCGTCGAAGGCGACGCGCTCCATCGTCAGTACTGGACCGCCTTTGTCGACGCCGAGGAGCTCGCTCTCGTCGCCGTGGGCACGCCGGGCACCGATCCTCTGGTTGGCGATCCGAATCGCCACGCCGCGAGCGCGAAGGATCTGGTACAGCCCTCGCGTCTGGAGCTGTTCCGTGGTGATGTCGCCGAACTCTGGGGGGAGGTAGTTCTCGAGGACCGCGACAGCCACTCCATCGGTCAGGCGCTGCCGGCGTAGGTACACGATCTCCGAGCCGACCGGCACGCCGAGATGTTCGGCGACGCCGGCCTCGGCGGGACGTGTCTCGTGCTGCAGCACCCGGGTTCCCGGTTCGTGGGCCGCTGCGTGCACTTCCGCTACACCCGCAAGGCACGCCCGTCCGCCGCTGAGCCTGCACGCCTCAGGTGAGCACCATCTTCGCTAGGGATTGTCGACCCAGGCGGAGAGGGTGGTGACGGCTTTGCGGCCCTCGCTGGTGAGGACGTGGCGGTAGGGGTCGGATGCTTCGGGACTGCCGTGGCCGGAGACTCCGGCGGCGGCGGCCCAGGGGATGCCGGCGTGTTCGGAGAGTGTGACGTAGGTGTGGCGGAGCCAGTGGGTGGTCGCAGTGGGTTCGTCAATCCCCGCTCGGGTCAGCACAGCGCGGAGGTGGTCGTTGTCGTCGGTGTTCGTTCGCGGTGCCCCGTTGGGGCGGTGCCACACCAGCCCGTAGAGGTTCGTGCCGTCGTCGGTGTCGCGGAGCTTCCGGAGTTGAGTCACCACCGCAGGGGTGAGGGGGATTTGGCGGGGTGTGTCGTTTTTGGGGCGGACCAGCACGAGCCGGCCTTCGAGGGGGATGGCTTCGAGGGAGTCGGAGATCTCCAGGATCCGCTGTGAGCAGTTCCCGGCGCGGATCTTCCCGCAGGTCCCGCCGCAGCCGTGCTGGAAGGAGGCTTCGGTGAGCGACCAGGACAGTTCGGCGACGGCGTGGTCGAAGTCGATGTCCTCCCACCGCAGCGCCATCGCCTCGCCGCTGCGCAGCCCGGTGAGTAGGCCGAGCGTGACCCGGGCGTCCTCGACCCCGAGGAGCGTCCTGGCCTGTTCGCGGGTGAACGAGTCCTTCGCCTTCCCCACCCGGCCCCGGCGGGGAGGGGCGAGCATCGCCACGTTCTCGCCGCTGACCACTCGCTCGGACTTCGCGTACTCGAGCATGGTGACCAGGGTGCGGTGGGCGCTCGCGACGCTGGAGTACCCGGCACCCGACGCGCGGATCGCGGAGTGCATCCGCCGCACATCCGCCGGCGTCAACTCCGAGACCACCCGGCGGCCGAGGGAGGGGAGAACTTTGGTGCGCACGTTGGAGCGGTAGTTCGTGAGCGTCTTCGGCTTCGCCCGCTCGGCGACATCGGCCAGCCATGCATCGGCGAGTTCGGCGACCCGGGTGGAGCGGTCCATCACCATGCCGAGGGAGTCGCGCTCCCGGATCATGGCGTTGAGCTTCTTGACCGCCTCGTCCTTGCTCTTGGACATGCGGGCCTTCTGCAGCCGTTTCCCGGTGTGCTCGTCGAAGCCGACGTCGAGCACTGCGCGCCACATTTTGCGGGATTCCACCCAGTACAGGGCGCCCTGGCCATGCTCGCGGGACTTAGGCATGGCCGTCACGATAGCAACGGTGTACACAAACGTGTACACATAAGGGCGACGCCACAGCGCGCGCTGTGAGAAACCGAACGGCGGAGAACCGCGGAAAATCAATGCTCGTGAAACGCATCGAAGCCGCAGCGGTAGCTTGGGAAGCAGAAGTTCTGCCATTGAACTACAGCCCCGGACGCCGGATCCCGGCGCGTGGCAAGGATAACAGAGCGGATGCCGCAGGCACGAAGTCGCCGCATCCGTCGATCAGAGCGCTGCCTCGATGATGCGCGCGCTGGCGACCGCGCCGTCCTCGTCGGCATACGCCCGTTGCACGTCCCGGGCGACCGCATGGATGCCCGGGTCGGAAAGCACGCGGCGCACGGCGTCGAGGAACTCGGGCGATCCGACACGCTTCGGCGGGATCGCGATGGCGTGCCCGCGCGCCTCGCACATGCGCACATGCCAGGTCTGCTCGGGCTGCAGCCCCATTCCGACGAACGGGATGCCGGTGGCGCACGCCGTCTGGACGGTCCCCTGTCCGCCGTGGAGCACGGCCGCGTCGACGAGACCACCGAGCAGGTGAGCGGGGAGGAGGCCGGTGACGTGGACGTTCGGCGGGAGGTCGTCGCCGGGCTCGAGGTAATGGGCGATCGGCGCGACGACGTTCACGGGCAGCGCGCCGAGCGCGCGGGCCGCACGCAGCGCGAGTCCGCGGTGCGCCGGCGGCCGCAAGGGTACGGTGCACGCCGGGCTCCGGCATCCGTCATCGTCGTCACGAGCGTAAGGCCCGTCACGTTCGGTCAGTGAGGATGCCGCCCGGATAGGCTGGCTGCGTGCTGCTCAGTGACCGCGACATCCGGCTCGAGATCGACGCGGGACGCATCGGGCTCGATCCGTGGGACCCGGCGATGGTGCAGCCCTCGAGCGTCGACGTGCGGCTCGACCGGTACTTCCGTCTCTTCGACAACCACAAGTACCCGTTCATCGATCCGGCCGAGGATCAGCCCGAGCTCACGCGGCTCATCGAGGTCGACCCCTCCGAGCCGTTCATCCTGCACCCCGGCGAGTTCGCGCTGGGGTCGACGTTCGAGCAGATCTCGCTGCCCGACGACATCGCGGCCCGCCTCGAGGGCAAGTCGTCGCTCGGTCGCCTCGGCCTGCTGACCCATTCGACCGCGGGCTTCATCGATCCGGGGTTCACGGGTCACGTCACGCTCGAGCTCTCGAACGTCGCGACGCTCCCGATCAAGCTGTGGCCGGGCATGAAGATCGGGCAGGTCTGCTACTTCCGGCTCACCTCGCCCGCCGAGAACCCGTATGGGTCCGGCCCATACGGCAACCGGTATCAGGGTCAGCGGGGGCCTACGGCATCCCGCTCGTTCCAGAACTTCCACCGCACGAACGTGGGGGAGACGGATGCCGGGAGCCTCGGCGCCTGAACGCTCACGGCTCCTGAATCCTCAGGGCGTCTGCTCCACGATGCTCGGCTCGCGCGCGTAGACCTGCACGGTGGACCCCTCGAGCACGAACTGCAGCGACGTGCCCAGCGGGAACCGATCGCGCAGCGCTTCGGGCGACGATCTGACGACCTCCATGGATGCCGACGCCGGATACGACCGTGCGGCACAGCTCCCCGCGCCGAAACCGTCCGGCGGGGTCAGAATATAGAGACAGGTCTGCGCGCTTCCCTGTGCGACGGCCTGGGACAACGACAGCACGATGAGGCCGTGGAAGTCCTCGAAGACCCGGGCGTCGGCCTGCCGCGCCCCGAAGAACGTGTCCGGCCACTCGGCCCCGGAATCCTCGCTCAGGACGGCGACTCTGCCCGCCTCCAGGTTCTGGATCCAGAGCGACAGCCCCGCGCCGATGATCAGGGCGGCGACGACCGAGGCCGCCCACAGCACGGGCAAGCGGCGCCACCATGGCCGGGTGGGCGCGTCCGCAGACGCATCCGACGGTGGCGCGTCCATACCCGCGACGGGAGAGTCCGCCGCCGATGCGGCGCCGGAGCGCGCGGCCCCGGCGGCAGAACCGGCGGCCGGCACTCCGGCACCGGCCGGGGCACCCTCGGCAACGTCGTCCCGGTTTCCGGCCCCGGGCGTCATCGCCGCGCCGGCCATCGGAGCGGGTGCATGGGACCCCGGCGCCGGCTCGCCCGCGGTCGGGATGTCCGGGCGCACGCCGGCCCCGGCATCCCTCCCCGCCCCATTCCTCCCGGGGACCCCGGGCCGGCGGGCAGACGTCTCAGGCGGGCCAGCCTGCGCGGCCGCCGTCGCCGGCTCCGGCCGAGGAGCGGCGTCCGCTGTCGGCGCGGTCGACCCGGTACGCGCCGCCGAAGCCCGGGCCTCCAGCTCGTGCAGCCGCGCCAGCGCCGCGGGATCGGACTCGATGTCGGCATCCCGCCCGTAGGCGCGCGCCTGAAGAGCGCGAAGCTCATCCAGCGGCGGGTCGGTCGGCGTTGACATCGAGGCCATCCTTCCTCACGCCGGGAGCGAAGGCGATCCTGCGCCGACCAGTCGCGCATCGTGTCGGGCACCACGCTGGCCGGGGGATGTGCGGCGGGCGATCCCCAGATCGCCCGCCGCGAGACGAGCGCGCGCCCCCACGTCGCGCTCGTCCTGGAAACGGTCCCTGTCCCCACACGGGATTCCGCGCCCACGCTTACTGCATTCCGCAGTATAGGCTCGTTCGCGCCCCAAGCGGGATACCCTTTACGTCCCGTGACGGGAACCGATGCGAGAGGAAGGAGCACACCGTGGCCGACCGTGAACTATCGACCACGGGATACCTCATCCTCGGGCTGCTCGCCGACCACGACTGGTCGGCGTATCAGCTCGCCGAGCAGCTCGGTCGCGGTGTCGCGGAGCTGTGGCCGTCGGCCGATCGAGGCCGCTATGCCGTGCTGAATCGCCTCAGCGACGAACGCTACGTGCAGACCCGGCGGGAGCACACCGGCAAGCGGGCCCGGACGATCTACTCGATCACGGCGGCAGGCCGCGAGGCGCTCGCCGCCTGGCTGAGCACGCCCATGCGTCCGCCGACGCTGGAGTTCGAGGGCATGGTTCGGGTCCTGCTCGCGGATCAGGGGTCCGTCGACGACCTGCGTCGCACCCTCGCGCAGACGCGAGAGCAGGCGCTCGCGAACCGCGAGATGTTCGCCCGCTACGCCGCGTACATCAGCACGACCGGCGGAACCTTCCCCGAACGCCGTCACCTCTTCGCGCTGGCGAACACGTTCATGATCGGCCACTACGAGCACATCGTGGCGTGGGCGGAGTGGGCAGAGGCGCAGATCTCGTCCTGGCCCGACACCGTGAGCCCTGCCATCACGAACGGCGACCAGGTGCGCGAGATGCTCGCCCCGGGCCGCGACGCCCTGCAGGGCGACGCCCCCGACGCCTGAGGCCGCGGCGGACCCGGTACCACGCCGACCCGGTACCGTGCGGCGCACGCGGGACGCTGCGGCGCAGCCGGTACGTCGGGGACGGTGCGGCCCGGGCGGTACTGTGCGGCCCGGGCGGTACGCCCCGGACCGGTACGACCCGGCGCCGAGGACCGACGCCTCGGTCAGGGTCTGGCAGCGACACCCCGGAGCAGCATGCGAGCGCGCGGCCGACCCTGCGACTCACGGGTCGGAGCGCAGCGGCAGCTCCAGCTCGAACACGCATCCCGCGAAAGCGTTGCGGACGGTGGCGGAGCCCGCGTGCGCGTCGGCGACGCCGCGGACGATCGCGAGGCCCAGTCCCGCGCCGGCATCCGTCGGCCGGGCCGCGCTGCCGCGCCAGCCCGTCTCGAAGACGTGCGGCAGGTCGTCCGAAGCGATGCCGCCGCACGCGTCGGCGACCGCGATGCGGAACGCGCCGTCGCGCAGCTCCACGGTCGTCTCCACCGTCGTGCCGGGCGGCGAATGACGGATGCCGTTGGCCACCAGATTCGCCACGGCCCGCCGCAGCTCGGGCGCGGCGACCCGCGCACGCACGCCGGTCTCGGCACGCCCCGCCAGCGTGACGCCGCCGGCATCGGCGAGAGGACGCAGCGACGCCACGGTGTCGGACACGAGGTCGCCGACGTCGATGTCTGTGCGCTCCAGGGCGACCGACGGCGCCTGCAGGCGGGAGAGCGTGAGGAGGTCGTCCACCATGTCGCTCATCCGCTGGGCGTTGCGCTGGATCGTGGCGGCGGCGGCGGTGGTGTCGGGCAGCACCCCGTCATGGATGCCCTCGGCGGTCGCACGGATGCCGGCGAGCGGCGTGCGCAGGTCGTGCGAGATCCACGCGACGAGGTCGCGTCGCTGCCCCTCGACCCGGCGCTCCGTCTCGGCGGCCGCGGCGGCGCGCTCGGCGGCACGCGCGGCCGACTGGATGCGGGCGGCGATCACGATGCCGGCGGCGAGGGCGGCGGGCACGCTGGCCAGCAGCACGAGCAGCAGGCCGGTCATGTCGCCGGCGGTGAGGAGCATCGACGCGGCGCCCACGACGACGCCCACCGCGATCGACAGCACGACCACGAGCGGGGCGACGATGGCGGCGGCCGCCACGCGCACGCGGGCGAGCGCGAGCACCAGCGCCGCGCCCACGATGCCGGTCGCCGCCGCCGCGCCGGCGGAGAAGAGCAGTGCGTCGGTCGAGATGCTCATGAGGCGGCATCCCATCGATACCCGACGCCGAACACCGTCACGAGCCGGCGTGGCGCGGCCGGGTCGTGCTCGATCTGTCGCGCAGCCGACTGACGTGCACGGTCACGGTCGACGGATCGCCGAAGTCCCAGCCCCACACGTCCCGCATCAGGTCATCGCGGCGCAGGGCGTCGCCCGGGTGGGCGACCAGCCACGAGAGCAGGTCGAACTCGCGCACGGTGAGCGACAGTTCGGCGCCTGCCAGGTGCACTCGGCGGGCCCGCCGATCCACCACGAGGTCTCCATCGACCGCGACGTCGGGCAGCTCGGCGGGGGCGGACGCCTCCGCGGCGAGCGAGGCGCTGCGCCGCAGCACCGACTGCACGCGCAGCACCAGTTCCCGCGGGCTGAAGGGCTTGGTCACGTAGTCGTCGGCGCCGACCTCCAGCCCGCGGATGCGGTCGTCCTCCTCGCCCCGGGCGGTCAGCATGACGATCGGGAGCTCGGGCGACCTCTGGCGGAGCCGGCGACAGACCTCGAGGCCGTCGATGCCGGGCAGCATGAGGTCGAGCACGACGATGTCGGGACGATCCGCGACGACCGCCTGGAGCGCGTCGATCCCGTCGGCGGCTCGCCGCACGGTGAGACCGGCGCTGCGGAGGTACGCGGCGACGACGTCGCCGACGTCCTCATCGTCGTCGACGACCAGCACCGTGCTCACGTGGTCAGGATAGGTCTCCGTGAAGGCGCCTGCACCGGTCGAGGCCCCTTCCCGGCGGTGCGAAAGGACTTCGTAAGGACTCGGTGAGGACGCCGTCATGGAGTGCAGCGGAGGCCGCGCGTTGACTGGGCCCGTACCGGCCACCCGGCCGGGAGGAAGGTGGAATCCGATGATTCGCAGGAAGTTCTCGCGCGGCCGGCTGGCCGCCGCGGCGGTCGCGGTCGCGATCGGCGCGGTGTCGCTCACGACGGGAGGTGCCGCGTTCGCGGCGGGATCGGGCGGCGTCACCGACGACGGCGTCATCTACGTCGACCACGTCCTCTGGCGGACGGTCGCGACCCCGACCGACCTGTCGCACACGCGCGCGCCGGCGCAGTCGTGGGACGTGATCTACAGCCTCGGCGCCCTGCAGGCGAGTGTCGCCGAGGTTGCGCCGGGCGACCCCGGCTACAACGGCGGACGCTGGCAGGTGCATGCGGTGTCGGCACCCCACGGGTACGACGCCGCGCTGGCGTCGGGCGACCTCGACGGCGATGGCGTGCTGGATGCCGCGGATGAGGTGTGGGCGGCGCTGACCGCCGGCGACCTCGTCGACAACGGAGTCGTCAAGCAGTTCGTGTGCACGCTGAACCGCGTTCCCTAGCCACGGCGCCGGGCCGACCCCGAGACCGGCGCACCGTTCGACGCGGTGCGCCGGTCGTGCACTCCGCGGCACGCGGAGCACCAGCGTCAGGGTGCCGGGACGCGGAAGGCCGTCAGTGGGCGGTGCGGACGCCGACGAGGTCGTGCACGAGCACCGCGGCGGCGCGGGCACCCTGGCCGGCGGCGACGATGAGCTGCTGCGGACCCGGCGAGGCGGCATCCCCTGCGGCGTACAACCCCGAGACAGACGTGCGCCCGGAGCGATCGGTGACGAGATTGCCGAACTCATCGCGGTCGAGCTCGATGCCGCCGATGAAATCGAGTGCCGGATGCCACTGCGGCCGCACGAAGCCGCCGTCGATCTCGACGCGTGTGCCGTCGACGAGCCGCACGGCCGACACTGCGCCGCGGTCGCCTTCGAGGTCGTCGATCGCCCGTCTCTCGACCACGATCCCGGATGCCGCGAGCTCCGCCTCTTCGACCGTGTCGACGGCATCCGACCCGTTGGTGAAGACGGTGAGCCGGTCGGTCCAGCGGGCGATCAGCCGGGCGCGCGCGGCGAGATCGGGCGTCTCGCCGATCAGTGCCAGCGGACGGTCCTGCAGCTCCCAGGCGTCGCACGCGGCGCAGCTGAAGATCGTCATGCCGTAGAACGCGCGCAGGCCCGGGATATCGGGCAGGGTCTCACGGAGCCCTGTGGCCACGAGCACGGATCGGGCCGCGACGGCGGGCGGGATGCCGGAGCCCCGGCCGTGCAGGGCGGCGATGAAGCGCAGCCCGTCATCGCCCGCGTTCTCCAGCAGCGCCGTGACGACGGTGCGATCGAGCACGCGCACGTTCGGGTAGGCGGCGAGCTCGGCGCGGGCGAGCTTGCGCAGCTCGAGCGGCGAGACGCCGTCGCGGGTGAGGAAGCCGTGCGAGCGCAGCGTGGCGGCGTTGCGCGGACGCCCGGCGTCGACCAGCACGACCGAGGCGCGAGCGCGTCCGAGGTTGAGGGCGGCCGAGAGTCCGGCGGGTCCCCCGCCGATGATGACGACGTCGACCTCGGTGCTCGATGGCACCGTCGAGTCCGCCGCGGGAAGGGGGTCAGTCATGGCCGTCTCCTTGGGGAGGAAGCGCCGCGACGACCGGGTGGTCCTTCGCGATGACGCCGGTCTTGGCCGCACCGCCGGGCGACCCGATGTCGTCGAAGAACTCGACGTTCGCGGTGTAGTAGTCCTGCCATTCCTCGGGCAGGTCGTCCTCGTAGTAGATCGCCTCGACCGGGCACACCGGCTCGCAGGCGCCGCAGTCGACGCACTCGTCGGGGTGGATGTACAGCGACCGCTCGCCCTCGTAGATGCAGTCCACCGGGCACTCGTCGATGCAGGCGCGGTCCTTCACATCGACGCACGGCAGGGCGATCACATACGTCACCGGACGAGCACTCCCCGTGAGATGCCGACCTGCTCGTCGCGCGGCACGACTTTGACGCGCTCGCGCGTGTGCTCGTGGTTCGCGCCGAGGTCGCGCTCGTGCGCGTCGAGGGCGAGCCAGCCGTCCCACGTCGTGTACGCGACCTCGCGCTCGTCGAGCACCTCGAGCACGTCGCCGTCCACGGTCGGGGCCGAGAGGCGCCCGGCCTCGACGTCCGACACGAGGTGCGCGATCGTCTCCATCGCGTCGGACTTCGTGTGGCCGATGAGGCCGACCGGCCCGCGCTTGATCCAGCCGGTGGCGTAGAGGCCTGGAATCACCGGGGCCTCGATGTCGCCCGTGGTCGCGGCGTCCGTCACCCGTCCTTCGACGTTCGAGACGACGCCGGCCTTCTCGTCGAACGGGGCGTCGATCACCGGGGTGCCGTAGTAGCCGACGGCGCGGTAGACCTGCTGCACCGCGATCTCGCGGAACTCGCCGGTGCCGCGCACACGGCCGTCGCCGACGGGTTCGGTGCGCTCGAAGCGCACACCCTCCACGCGGCCGTCGCCGAGGACCTCGACGGGCGAGTGGTAGAAGTGCAGGTGCAGCCGGCGGCTCGCACCGGTCGACGGCCGCGTGCGCCAGCTGTTCAGGACCCGCAGCATGACCTTGAGCTGGTTGTTGGCCGCGTTCGCCGGGTCGGCGTCGACGAAGTCCTCGTCGTGCACGACGATGTCGACGTTCGGCACCTCGCCGAGTTCACGCAGCTCGATGGGCGTGAACTTGATGTGGGCGGGGCCTCGCCGGCCGAAGACGTGGACGTCGGTGACGGCGGATGCTTCGAGGCCGGCCAGTACGTTGTCGGCGATCTCGGTGGAGCGCAGGTCGACGGCGTGCTTCGCGAGCACGCGGGCGACGTCGAGCGCGACGTTGCCGTTTCCTATGACGGCGACCTCGCGCTGATCGAGGGTCCACTCGGTCGGCACGTCGGGGTGGCCGTCGAACCAGGCCACGAAGTCGGCGGCGCCGTACGAGCCCGGCAGGTCGATGCCGGGGATGTCGAGGGCGGCGTCGCGGATGGCGCCGGTCGCGATGATCACGGCGTCGTAGCGCTCCTGCAGCTCGGCGAGCGAGATGTCGCGGCCGACCTCGACGTTGCCGATAAACCGCGTGGTGCCGGCGTCGAGCATCTCGTGCAGCGAGTTGACGATGCCCTTGATGCGCGGGTGGTCGGGAGCGACGCCGTAGCGGATGAGGCCGTACGGCGCGGGCAGCGACTCGAACAGGTCGATCGACACGGATCCGCCGGCCTCGACGACCGAGTTCGTGAGGATGTTGCCGGCGTAGATCCCGGCGGGGCCGGCGCCGACGATGGCGACGCGGAGGTTCTGGAGGCTCGAAGAAGTCACAGTGGGGTTCTTTCGGGTCAGGCGGAGGGAGCGCGGGCGCGGTCGGTCAGGTGCGCGGGCTGCGCTCGGGAGTGAGCGGGTCGTACGAGGAGAGATCGAGCGTGGCCAGCGCCGCAGGTGCGTACGGGCTGAGCCGAACGACGTCGCCGACCACCACGACGGCGGGGGAGCGGATGCCGCGGGCCGCCGCCTGGTGGGCGATCGTGGAGAGCGTTCCCACCGTCACCCGCTGACGCGGGCCGAAGCCGTCCTCGACGACGGCGACGGGGCAGTCGCCGCCGCGCTCGCCACGGGCCAGCGTGATCGCGGAGTTCGCGAGCGTCGCGATCCCCATCAGCAGCACGACGGTGTGGTCGCGGCCGCCGCTGAGCGACTCGATCTGGTCGTGGGCGGTTGCGACGGTGAACGCGGTCGCCACACCGCGGTGGGTGAGCGGGATGCCGGCGATCGCGGGCACCGAGATGGCGCTCGTGATGCCGGGGACGACCTCGACGGACACTCCCGCGTCCTGGCAGGCGGCCAGCTCTTCGCCGCCGCGGCCGAACACGTACGGGTCGCCGCCCTTGAGGCGGACGACGGTCTTGCCGTCGTGGGCGAGCTGGACGAGGAGGGCGTTGATGGCGTCCTGGGGCACGGCGTGGTGGCCCGGCTGCTTGCCGACGTCGACGACCTCGCCGCGCAGCACCACGCCGTCGGCGGTGAGGCCGTCGAGCACGGCGCGGGCGCCCAGCCGGTCGGCCACGATGACGTCGGCGGCCTCGAGGGCGCGGAGCCCCTTGATGGTGAGGAGCCCCGCGTCGCCGGGTCCGGCGCCCACGAGCCACACCTTGCCGGCGGTGTCCGACGTGGGCTCTCCAGGCTTCGCAGAATCGCGTCGGGCTCGCAGGTTCTCGGCAGATTTCTCCGAGGTTCGTGCGGATCTGCGAGATTCGGATGCGGGAACCCGCCCGTCGAAGCCCGTCATCGCGCGCCTCCCGTGACGAGCAAGCCTCGGCGCTTCAGCATCCGTCGCTCCAGCGGTCCGAAGAAGACCAGCTCGATGAGCACGCCGATCGCGAGGATCACCAGGATCGTGCCGAGGACTCCGGCGAGGTCGGCGAGCTCGCGGCTGTTCTGCAGCATCGTGCCCAGGCCGAAGCCGATCGTGCCGCCGACGGTGATGATCTCGGCGGCCATCAGCGAGCGCCACGAGAAGGCCCAGCCCTGCTTGAGCCCGGCGAGGTAGCCGGGGAGCGCGGCGGGCAGGATCACCGCGGTCGCGAGCTGCCACCGCGAGGCGCCCAGCACGGTGCCGACCCGGCGCAGCTGCGGCGGCACCTGCTCGATGCCGGCGATCAGCCCGTTGACGATCGAAGGGATCGCGCCCATCAGGATGACGAAGTAGACGGTGGCGTCCGACAGGCCGAACCAGATGATGGCGGCCGGCACCCATGCGACCGAGGGCAGCACCTGCAGCCCGGAGATGATGGGGCCGACGGCGCGGCGGATGGGACGCACCTCGGCGAGCAGCAGGCCGATGGGCGTGCCGACGACGATGGCGATGAGGAAGCCGATGACACCGCGCTCGAGGCTGGTCGCGACGGCCTCCTGCAGGCGACCGGATTCCCAGGCCAGGCCGAGTGCGTTCCAAACGTCCACGGGGCCGGGCACGATGTCGGGCCGCGGCTGCGCGATGACGACGTAGAGCTGCCACGCGACGATGAGGATGATGACGAAGAGGATCGGCGGCACGACGCTCGTCGCGAACCGGCGCCATGGGCCGGGCCCGCGCTCGGCATCCGTCTGGAGGCTGTCGAGACCGGCGGCGAGGCTGCGCAGGTCATCGGGGATCACGGTGGTCTGGTCGCCGGACCCTCGTGCGAGGGTGGTTGTGGTGTCACGCGGCATTGCGGCGGATCTCCTTCCGCAGCTGGTCGGTGATCTCCACCGACAGGGCGGCGACCTCGGGCGACTCGATGCGGCGGCCGGTCGTCTTCGCGATGGTCCACTCCTGAACGATGCGGCCGGGGCGGCTGCCCATCAGCACGACGCGCTGGCCGAGTCGCGCGGCCTCGCGCACGTTGTGCGTGACGAAGACGATGGTGCGGCCGGTGGCCCGCCAGACGCGCTCGAGCTCCTCGTGCAGGAGGTCGCGGGTGATCGCGTCGAGCGCGGCGAACGGCTCGTCCATGAGCAGCACCGGACGGTCCTGGGCGAGAGCCCGGGCCAGCGCCACGCGCTGGCGCATGCCGCCCGACAGCTCGTGCGGGCGCTTCTCGGCGGCGTCGGCCAGGTTGACGGCGTCCAGCAGCGTCAGCGCCTTCTCGCGGCGTTCCCCGCGGGGGACGCCGCGCAGGCGCAGCGCCAGCTCGACGTTGCGGCGCGCGGTGAGCCACGGCATGAGCGCCGACTCCTGGAACATGACGGCCGCGCCCTCGGCCGGCGTCTCGATGCGTCCGGCGGTGGGCTTGTCGAGGTCCGCGATGAGGTTGAGGAGAGTCGACTTGCCGCATCCGGATGCGCCCAGCAGGCAGACGAACTCGCCCGGCGCGATGTCGAGCGACACGTCCTCGAGGACGACGGGTCCGGAGCCGAAGCGCTTGGAGACGCCGTCGATGCGCACCGCGGGTGCGGGTGCGGGTGCCGCTGCGGGCACGGGCGTGACGCTGTCGAAGCTGGGGCCGAGAGGGCTGCGGGGCGTCTCGCGGGCCTGCGCGCCGGCTTGCTCACGGGCCTGCGCGCCGGCTTGCCCGTGGGCAGGCGCGCCCGCCTCCGGGGTCGCCTGCGCGGCCCCGGAGGCGGATGCGGGAGCGGTGCTCATGTCAATCCTCGCCGAGCCCTGACGCCGAGACGGTGTCTTCGCCTTCGGCCTCGAGCTGCTTGTTCAGGAGGCGCAGATCGAAGAGGCCCTCGATCGAGCCCTGCTTCTGGGTGCCCGCTTCGATGCCGTTCTCGACGAGCGTCTCGAACGTGTCGGCGTGGGGGTCGACCGAGAACGTGACGTGCTCGAGCGCCCGCTGGATCACGGCTTCGTCCAGCGGCTTGCCGGTCTCCTTCTCGATGGCGCCGTTGATGACGCCCGGCGCCTCGTCGGGATTGTCGGCGATCCACTGCACAGCGGCCTCGTGACCCTTCAGCAGGTCGGCGACCACATCGGGGTGCTCGTCGAGGAACTCCTTGCGCACGAGGAGCACGGTGGTCGGGAACTCGCCGTCCTCCCACAGGTCGGCCTCGTCCTGCAGCACGTGAGCACCGGCGTCGAGCACCAGGCGCGACACCCACGGCTCGGGCAGCCACGCCCCGTCGAGCTCACCCTGCTGGAAGAGAGTCAGGGTCTGCGCGTTCTCGGTGGGCGTGACCTGCACGTCGCCGCCGCCGGAGGTGTCGGTCTCGAAGCCCTCGTCGGCCAGCCACTTGCGCAACGCGACGTCCTGCGTGTTGCCCAGCTGCGGCGACGCGAGCGTCGTGCCCGCGAGGTCGTCCGGCGAATCGATGCCCTCGCGCACGACGAGCGCCGCGCCGCCGGTAGCCGCTCCCGCGACGATGCGTGCGGACTCGCCGCCCGACTGGATGAACGTGTTGATCGACGGGTTCGGCCCGATGTACGTGGCGTCGATCGCGCCGGCCGACAGCGCCTCGATGGCGGCGGGACCGGCGTTGAACACCTGCGTGGTCACGTCGACGTCGCCCAGGGCGTCTTCGAACAGACCCTCTTCGAGGCCGACGAGAGCTGGCGCGTGGGTCACGTTGGCGAAGTAGCCGAGGCGCAATTCGTCGACCGGCGCGGCGGTCTCGCCGGTGCCGGCGTCCGCCGCGGCGGAGGCGCAGCCGGCCATCATGGCCGCCACGAGTCCCAGGGTTGTGATTGCGGTCGCGGTGCGGATTTTGTTCACGGTGTCGCCTCCTTCGGTTCGGGTGTTGCTCGGTGGGGTGGTGTGCGCGGCGGGAGAGCCCGCAGGCTCAGTCGCGCACGATGCCGGCGGCGAGTGTGGCGCCGTCGGACGGATGGATCACGAGGAACGAGCCCCCGTGGCGGCTGGTGCGGTACGGCTCGAGCGGCAGGTCGGCCGCCACTCGCAGCCGCACGCGGCCGATGTCGTTGGTTTCGAGCGTCTGCGCAGGCTCGTGCGTGAGCGCGTCGAGGTCGTAGCGGGACTCGATCTGCGCGACGATGGCCTGCACCGTCGCGGTGCCGTGCTTGATGAGGACACGGATGCCGGGGGTCAGCGCCCGCGCGTCGAGCTGGAACAGCTCGGCGTCGAACTCCCGCCGCGCCGCCGGCAGCGAGCCGGCCGCGACCACCAGTGCACCGCGCGCGGTGTCGATGTCGTCCTCGAACTCGAGCGAGACGGCCTGCGGGGCGGTCGCCTCTTCGACCTCGACGCCGGCGGAGCGGATGCCGGTGACAGTCGTCTCCCGGCCCGCCGGGAACACCTCCACCCGGTCGCCCACGCGGACGACGCCGCTCGAGATGCGGCCGGCGACGGCGCGGTAGTCGCGCAGTCGCTCGGCCTCGGCGGCATCGATGCCCGGGGCCAGTCCGCCCTGCGGACGCAGCACGAGCTGCACCGGAAGCCGCAGCGGCTCGAGCCTCTGCTCGAGCGCTTCGGCCGCAGGGAGCGTCTCGAGCAGCTCGAGCAGCGCCGGACCGTCGTACCAGGGCGTCCGCTCGGAGCGGTCCACGATGTTGTCGCCCTCGAGCGCCGAGACGGGCAGCACGTGCAGATCCTCGATGCCGAGCTCGGTCGCGACGGCGCGCGCCTGTGCGGCGACGTCGGCGAAGGCATCCGCCGAAAAGCCGATGAGGTCGATCTTGTTGACCGCGACGATCACGTGGGGCACGCGCAGCAGCGCCACGACGGCGAGGTGCCGCTTGGTCTGCTCGAGCACGCCCTTGCGGCCGTCGACCAGCACGATGACGGCGTCGGCGGTCGTCGCTCCGGTGACCATGTTGCGCGTGTACTGCACGTGTCCCGGGCAGTCGGCGAGGATGAACGACCGCGTGCCGGTCGAGAAATAGCGGTAGGCGACGTCGATCGTGATGCCCTGCTCGCGCTCGGCGCGCAGGCCGTCGGTCAGGAGGGCGAAGTCGAAGTCGCCGTGCGCGAAGCCGCGGTCGGCGGACGTGCGGGCGACCTGCTCGAGCTGATCGGCGAGGATCGCCTTCGAGTCGTGCAGCAGCCGGCCGACCAGCGTCGACTTGCCGTCGTCGACCGAACCCGCGGTCGCGAACCGGAACAGCGTGCCGGAGTCCGGTCGCCGCGCTTGCCGAAGGGCCCCTTCGACAAGCTCAGGCACCGAGCCATGGGCGGTGAGAACAGTCATCAGAAGTACCCGTCCTTCTTGCGGTCCTCCATGGCCGCCTCGCTGAGGCGGTCGTCGGCGCGGGTCGCGCCGCGCTCGGTGAGGGTGGAGACGGCGACCTCGGCGACGATCGCGGCGAGGTCCGCGGCATCCGATTCCACCGCTCCGGTGCAGCTCATGTCGCCGACGGTGCGGTAGCGCACGGTGCGGCGCTCGACGCGCTCGTTCTCGCGGGGCGGCGAGAACGGGCCGACGGGGCGCCACATGCCGTCGCGGGCGTAGACGTCGCGCTCGTGCGCGAAGTACAGCGGCGGCAGCGCGATGCCCTCGCGCTCGATGTAGCGCCAGACGTCGAGCTCGGTCCAGTTCGAGATCGGGAAGGCCCGCACGTGCTGGCCGGGCGTGTGGCGCCCGTTGTAGAGGCTCCACAGCTCGGGGCGCTGGTTGCGGGGATCCCACTGCCCGAACTCGTCGCGCAGCGAGATGATGCGCTCCTTGGCGCGGGCCTTGTCCTCGTCGCGGCGGGCGCCGCCGAACACGGCGTCGTGGCGGCCGGCGGCGATGGCGTCGAGCAGCGGCACCGTCTGCAGCGGGTTGCGGGTGCCGTCGGCGCGCTCCTGCAGGCGGCCGTCGTCGATGTAGTCCTGCACGCGGGCGACTTCCAGTCGGATGCCGAGCCGCTCCACGGTCTCGTCGCGGAAGGCCAGCACCTCGGGGAAGTTGTGCCCGGTGTCGACGTGCAGCACGGGGAACGGCACGCGGCCCGGCGCGAAGGCCTTGGTGGCCAGGTGCAGCACGACGACCGAGTCCTTGCCGCCGGAGAACAGCAGCACGGGGCGCTCGAACTCGGCCACGACCTCGCGGATGACGTGGATCGCCTCGGCCTCCAGCAGGTCGAGGGTCGAGAGCGCGGCTTCCGGTCGCTGCCCGTCGACAAGCTCGGGGACCGGTCGGGTGACGGTGGTGATGTCGGTCATTCGTGGAGCCCGCATTCGGTCTTCGAGAGCCCGGCCCAGCGGCCGGATCGGGGGTCTTCGCCGGCGGCGACCGGCTTCGTGCACGGCTCGCAGCCGATGGAGGGGTAGCCGAACCCGACGAGCAGGTTCACCGGCGCCTTGTGCGCGGCGGCGTAGGCGAGCACGTCGTCGAAGCTCCACGCCGCGACCGGGTTGACCTTGACGAGGCCGTTGCGCTCGTCCCACGTCACGAGGGGCGTGTTCGTGCGCGTGGGCGCCTCGTCGCGGCGGACGCCGGTGAACCACACCTCGTAACCGCCCAGGGCGTCCTGCAGCGGGGCGACCTTGCGGCGCGCGCAGCAGAGGCCCGGGTCGCGCGCGAAGAGCTGCGCGCCGAACTCGGCGTCCTGCTCGGCGACGGTCTGGTCAGGCGTGATGTCGACGATCCGCACGTCGAGTGCGCGCTGCACCTCGTCGCGCGTCGCGTAGGTCTCGGTGAAGTGGTAGCCGGTGTCGAGGAACAGCACGTCCACGCCGGGCAGCTGCTCGGCGACGAGGTGGGGGAGCGCGGCGTCGGCCATGGAGCAGGCGACGGCGGCGGCATCCGTCCCGAAGTTGCGCGCGACCCACGCGACGACCTCGGCGGCGGATGCCTCGTGGTCGGTGAGACTGCCGAGTTCCAGGTTGCCCTGCTCGGCGAGGGCCTTCAGCTCTTCGCGCGTGCGCTTGACGGCGACGCGGGGGGCGAGTGAGACGGTCACTGTCCCACCCCCTTTCCGCGAGAGAACACCGGGTGGACGAGGGGAAGGGAGCCACCCACCCCTTCGGCGACCCGCTGTACTCTCGCCGACCACGGGGCTGCCGCGCCGGGACGCGAGGGGAAACGGCGGGCGCTCACTGCAGCGCCTCCTCTTCGGCGCGGTGCGCCCACTGGGCGAACGTCTCGTCGGCCTCGCGGTCGGCGAGGAAGCGGGTCACGACGCGCTCGACGTAGTCGGCGATGCCGTCGGCGGCCACCTTGAGGCCGCGCACGGTACGACCGAGGCCGGGCTCGTCGCGGTCCTGCGAGGCGAGGCCGCCGCCCAGGTGCACCTGGTAGCCGGGCACCTGCTCGCCGTCGATGGTGACGAGCTGGCCCTTGAGTCCGATGTCGGCGGTCTGGATGCGCGCGCACGAGTTCGGGCATCCGTTGACGTGGAGCGAGATCGGATGCGGCAGCTCGAAGCCGTTGAGACGCTCTTCGAGGTCGAGCACGGCGGCGGTCGCGTTGACCTTGGTCTCGACGATCGCCAGCTTGCAGAACTCGATGCCGGTGCAGGCGATCGTGCCGCGGCGGATGAGGCTGGGACGCGCCTGCAGGCCGAGCGCGTCGAGCTCGGCGATCAACGGTTCGACGTTCTCGGCGGGCACGTCGAGGATCACGAGTTTCTGATGCGGCGTCGTGCGCAGTCGGCTCGAGCCGTGTGCCTCTATGACGTCGGCGAGCTTCGCGAGCGTCGGGCCCGAGACGCGGCCGACGATCGGCGTGACGCCGATGTAGAAGCGGCCGTCCTTCTGCTCGTGCACGCCGACGTGGTCGCCGGGGGTCGCGGGGGTCGGCGCGGCGGGGCCGTCGGGGAGCGCATAGCCGAGGTACTCGTCCTGCAGCACCTGCCGGAACTTCTCCGTGCCCCACTCGGCGAGGAGGAACTTCAGGCGCGCCTTGTTGCGCAGGCGCCGGTAGCCGTAGTCGCGGAAGATCTGCGTGACGCCGTGCCAGGCATCCGCCACCTGATCGGGCCGCACGAACGCGCCGAGGCGCTCGCCGAGACGCGGGGTGGTCGACAGCGCGCCGCCGACCCACAGGTCGTAGCCGACACCCAGCTCGGGGTGCTCGACCCCGACGAACGCGATGTCGTTGATCTCGTGGACGACATCCTGGCTCGGGTGCCCGGTGATCGCCGACTTGAACTTGCGCGGCAGGTTGGCCAGGGTCTCGTCGCCCAGGAAGCGGGCGGTGATCTCGTGGATCTGCGGCGTCGGATCGATGAGCTCGTCGGCGGCGATGCCCGCGACCGGCGAGCCGAGGATCACGCGCGGCACGTCGCCGCACGCCTCGGTGGTCTGCAGGCCCACGGCCTCGAGGCGGCGCCAGATCTCGGGCACGTCCTCGACGCGGATCCAGTGCAGCTGGATGTTCTGGCGGTCGGTGATGTCGGCGGTGTCGCGGCCGAACTCGGTCGAGATGCCGGCGATCACGCGCAGCTGCGCAGTGGTCAGCTGGCCGCCGTCGATGCGCACCCGCAGCATGAAGAACTCGTCCTCGAGCTCTTCGGGGGTCAGGGTCGCGGTGCGGCCGCCGTCGATCCCGGGCTTGCGCTGGGTGTACAGACCCCACACGCGGAACCGGCCGTGCAGGTCGGTCGGGTCGATGGAGGCGAAGCCGCCCTTCGAGTAGGTCTGCTCGATGCGGTCGCGAACGCTGAGGCCGTTGTCGACCTGCTTCCACTCCTCGTTGCCGTTGAGCGGCGCGGTGCCGTCGATCTTCCACTGGCCGTTCGGCTTGGACGACGCCCGCGGCGGTCGCACGGCGGCGCGCGGGCGGTCCGACGCAGCGTGCGCTTCGGTTTCGCTGATGGTCACGGTGGCCTCCGGGTGATCCCGGGCGTCCCCGGGGCGGACTCTAACGAGTCCATTCCGTGAGGCTAGAAGCGAGCGGCCCGGGGGCCTATCCGAACGTCAAGAGCCGTTAACCGGCGTAACGGGGCGTCACACAGTTGCGGGTCGGCGCGTTTGTGGACTCAGTCCGACAAGCCGGCGGCCGCGCGGTAGCGATCGACGACGATGTCGACGAGGGATGCCGGTGGCTCGTCGTCGCCGAGGAGCGGCGGCGCCACCGGGGCACCGGCCGCCATCCGCACGGCCAGATCGTGGAAGTAGCCCGGCGCGAGGAGGTAGTCCGCCACCACGGTGCGCGCACCCGGTGCCGCAGCGGCCTCCGCCACCGCGACATCGAGGCGCGGTTCGGCGGCCGCGAGGAAGCCGACCGACACCTCGCGCCCGAGGCGTTCGCCGAGCATCCTCGCGGTGACGCGGCAGTCCTCGTTCGCGCGGTCGTCGCTGGAACCCGCGACGGCGAGCACGAGAGCGTCGTCGGCCGTCGGGGCAAGCGGCGCGAGGCGTGCCAGGAGCGCATCCACGAGCCGGGGGTCGGGGCCGAGCGCCGGGGCGATGACGACGCCCTCCCGGCCCGCGGTCTGGGCGATGAGATCGACGCGGACGTGGTAGCCGGCAGACAGCAGCAGGGGCACGATCACGACGGGCGTGCCCTGCGGGATCGCGTCGAGGGATGCCGCGACATCGGGCTGCTGAACGTCCACGTGCCCGAGGCGCACGGTGACATCGGGGAGCCGTCGTGCGACGGCATCCACCAGCCCTGCGACGGCCGCCTGGCCGGCGGGCGAGGCCGTGCCGTGCGAGATGGCGAGGAGCGCGGGGGTCGGTGTCACGCCCCCATTGTGCCCGCCGCGTGTGACGCGCGTGTATCGCGCCGCCGGTCTCGCCGCCTTCTCACCGCCCCCCTCGCCCCCGTGTGCAAGAACCGCGAAAGGGTGGATTTCCGCACGTTCGGATGTGCGGAAACCTACCCTCTCGCGGTTCCGGATGCCGGGCCTCAGGCGGCGCCGGCCTCCCGGCCTCGTGCGAAACCGGCGTCGAAGCCGCGCTCGTACGCGTGCTGCGTACGGCGGCCGCCGTGGCCGTGGCCCCGACCGTGGTCGCCATGGTGGCGGGGATCGCCGTGGTGACGGTGGTCGCCCTGGTCGTCGCCCTCGTGGTCGCGGTGGCTGTCGCCGGCGTGCGGTTGGTGGCCGGCGCAATCGTGCTCGCCGTAGCCGCGCATCGGCTCGTCGAAGCGCTCGGCCGGGCGGCCGGGGCGCCCGGGAGCGAAGCCGCGGTGGCGATTGTGCCCGTAGCCGTCGTGGATGTCGGGATCGAACGGGCGCGGACGTCCGCCGAACCCCGGCCCCCAGCCCGGTCCGAAGCCGTGGCCGCGGAACTCCGGTCCGAAGGCCGGGGCGCCGCGGCGGCCGAGGCCCGGCCGTCCGAAGCCGCCGAAACCTCCGAAGCCGCGCTCGCGTCCGGCCGTGCTCTCATCCCAGCCGAGCCCGCGGGCGACCGCCTCGAGCGAGGCCGTCAGCGCGGCATACGCCTCGTCGTCGCCGACCGCGGTGACGACCCGCGAGCGGATGCCGTCGACGATGGCGCCGATGCGCTCCTTCTCGGAGCGGCCGAGGTCGGTGAGCGCCCACGTTCCGTCGCCCTGCTCGACGGCCCAGCCGCGCTCCTCGAGGCCGCGCAGGCGCTTGCCCTTGCGGGCGAGGCGCTCACGGAACCCGGGAGCGTCGACGTCGCCCGAGAGCACGTTCAGCAGCATCCAGTCACGGCGGGTGACGCCTTCTGCCTCGAGCGCTGTCGCGAACTCGCGCGTCAGCAGTCCGTCGACCACACGCAGCCAGTAGCCCAGCGGGCGGCGGTCGGCGGGGCGGGGAGCCCCGGTCTCGTTCTCGTTGTCGTTCTCTTCGTTGTCAGTGATGTCGTTCATGTATGAAGTCCTTTGGGGAGGGGCGGCATGAGAAGCCGCCGCGTTTTACATGTCGAAGTGCATGTACATGCAGTGTGACATGTACTTGGGATGCATGTCAAGTCACATGTAAGTTGGATGCATGCCGTCCACTCCCGACGACCCCTCCGACGCCATCGCGGCCGCTCTCGCCCGGCTGCGCGGGCGGCGCATGCCCCGCCCACCCTGGGCCGATGCTGCGGGCCCGCACAGCGGGGGGCCGCATTCCCACGGTCATGCGGGACCTCACGGCGCCCACGGGCACGGCGGACCGCACGGCGTCGACGCCGATCACGGCGAGCACGCCCCGGATCACGGTCACGGCGACGACATCCGAGGCTTCGCAGGCCGCGGGGGGCGCGGCGGTCCGTGGGGCCGCGGTGGCGTCCCGGGGTTCGGCGGACCGCCCGGGTTCGGGGGACCGCCGTGGGGCGGCGCCGGCCGCATCGGCGGGCCCGCACGCCTGCGCCTGCTCGAGGCGCTGGCCGCGGCATCCCACCCGCTCTCGGTGGGTGAGATCGCCGACGCGGTGGGTGTCGATCAGCCCCGCGCGTCGCGCCTGGTGCAGCAGGCGGTCGAGCTCGAGCTCGCCCGTCGCGAAGCAGACCCCGACGACGCCCGCCGCACGCGGGTGGCGCTGACGGATGCCGGCACCCGGCTCGTGCGCGGCTTCCGCGGGGAGCGGCGCGAGGCCATGGACGCGGCACTCGCGGCGTTCACCGACGACGAGCGCGCCGAGCTCGCCCGCCTGCTCACCAAGCTTGCCGACTCCTGGCCCGGGGCGTCGTAGCCGCGGGCCAGGGCGGTCGGGTCAGAAGCTCGTGACGAGATCGCCGAGGACGGCTTCGAGCTTGGACGGGTCGGTCGCGTCGTAGTAGTGCGCGCCGGTCGCGCTGGAGATCGACTGCAGGGTCGCCACGTCGGCATCGGCTCCGTAGGCGAGCGTGAAGATCAGCACCGGTGTCGCGTGGTGCATGTCCTTGAGGTTCGCCAGCATCTGGTCGGCGCCGATGGTCGGGGCGTTGGGCGTGTCGTTCTCACCGTCGCTGAGCAGCACGATCGCGTTGATGTGGTCGCTCGTCCAGGAGGCCGCCTGCTGTGCGGCGAACGTGTCGACCGCCTGGTACAGGGGCGTGTCGCCCATCGAGCTGAGTCCGCCCAGGGCGCCGAGGAACCCGTCGCGGGACGTTCCGATGTCGGCGACCGGCGAGACCAGGCCCGGCAGCATCGCACCGTCCGGCCCTTGCGCGAACGCGGCGAGGCCGACGTCGTCGCCGGTGGTGAAGTGCCCGAGCGCCGCCTCGATGGCCTTGCGAGCCTGAGCGAGCTTCGTGTCGCCCGCGGGGATGGGCTCGTCCATCGATCCCGAGACGTCGAGCAGGAACAGCACGTTCGCGCGCTTGCGCACCTCGGGGAACGACGCCTGCACGGCCGTCACGACGTCGGCGGCGGGGAACGCCAGCGTGCCGCGCTGCGCGGCCTCCAGCTGGCCGACCTTCTCGACGCTCTCGTCGAGCGCGCGGTTGAGGTCGCGGTAGCCGGCGGCGCGTACGGCCGACTGGCCCTGCGCGGTGTGCGTGAAGCGGATGAAGTCGGCAGCGGCCTCCGCCTCGACCGGATCGATCCATTCGCCGGTGAGACGCATCACCGGGTTGTCGGCGGAGTAGTAGCCGTCGGCCGGGTAGATCGGCACGAGCTGCTCCGACGGCGGCTCGCCCTGCGTCCGGGTGATGCCGTCACGGCTGGTGATGCCGCGGTTGTAGTCCCACACCGACTTCTCGTCGACGATGACCGCCGAGAGGAAGTCGGCGGTGGAACCGGAGGCCTCGGCCTGGCGCGCGTGCCACAGGAAGTGCTCGGGGGTGGCCATGTAGTGGCTGGTGGCCGTCTCGTTCTGGTGCACCTCGGCCTGCACGGCGGGATCCTGCACCTGAGCGGCGGTGAGCTCGGCCAGCGACCCTGCGGCCGTGCCGTACGAGGCGTACATCGCGGCCTCGCCCGAGGTGGCCATCAGCGGGCTGGTCTTGCCGAGCTTGAATGCTCCCCATTCGGGATGGCCGAGACCGCTCCACAGGTCGGGGTCGCCGGCGGCCTCGAAGATGGCGCTCCACGTCGGGGCCTCGGCATCCCATCCGATGGTCTCGGCCAGGTTCTCGGGCATGGCGATCACGACGTCCGAGATGGCGACGCTGGTGCCTTCGGCGCGCAGGTTGGTGGCGCCCTGCGACTGGGCGACATCCACCCATGTCGACGAATCCGGCAGCCACACGGTGGGCTTCTGGTCGCCGGGCAGGCTCGGGAACCCGGTGGCCACCGCCGCGGCGGCCACGCCCGACTTGTCCTTCGTGGTCGTCACCGTCACGCACGAGCCCGCGACATTGCGGGGCTGGCTGTTGTAGGCGGCGGCGAGGCCCTCCACCATCTCGGCGTTCTCGAACGATGACAGCACGCTCACGGTCGCGCACGGCTGAGCGCCCGCGGTCGCGGCAGGCTCATCCTGCGGGAACTCGATCGGCTCGACGACGGCGGGTGCCGCCGGCGCGGGGTCCTCCGCCGCAGGCTCGGCGTCGGCGAGGTTCGAGACGATCGCGTACGACACGGTGCTGATCGAACCGACCAGCACGACGATGCCGACGACGGTGGTCCACATCAGCATCTGGCGGCGGCGCTTGCGGCGGCGCTCACGGCGCTGCTCGATCGCCGACGGCGCCGTCGGCTGGGACGGCTTCGTCGCCGAGGGGGCTGCGGAGAAGGCGGGACTGGAAGCGGTGGGCGACGCTGCCGGAAGGGCGGCGGTCGTCGGTTGGGAGGACTGGCCACGGCGGGGTCCGGGCGCGTCCTCGTCGCCGCGCGTGCGATCGCGCATGGGCATCCTCGAGGTCGATGCGGCCGTGAGGCCGGGCGGGGGGTCACCGGCCGGGTAGTCCGGTAAGGCTTGAGCCTAACCCGCTCGCGGTTGCGAGGCGAGGGTGAGGACGCCGAGAGATCACCGTGAGGCGGTGTTCAGCATCCCGATCAGCACCGCGGTCCACCACGCCGACTGCGACACGACCGCACTCCACACACACCATGCCTGCAGCTTCCGCGGGAGCGCCGCGAACCGCACGCCGCTGGGAAGCCGGGCCAGTTCATCGGTCAGTCGCGTCATCCCGACCCCGTTCATCGCGGCGACGAGGACGGCGATCATCTTGATCGCCGTGAGCGGCTGGCCGAGATCCGGCTGCAGGAAGGCACCGGTGCCGAGCAGCCCGACGATGCCGAGCCACGCGAGCCCGCTCACCGTGCGCTCCACGCGGCGGAGGTCGTCCAGCCCGGCGCGGCGCAGCATCCAGAGCAGTCCGCTCATCTCGAGGAGCACCGCGGCGCCGAGCCCGACGATCACCGACGCGAGGTGGCCGAAGAGCGCAGGAGCGTGCAGCCACGCGGGGGGAGCGACGGTGGTGCCGATCCACAGCGAGACGAGCATCGCCAGCAGCACGCCCCAGTACCCGACCGCGCGGCGATGACGTGCGGCGCGTCGGCGCTCGGCGAGTCGTCGGGGGGTGCGAGGGATCGACACGGTGCCTCTCGGGATTCGGCTGCAGCGCGGGAAAGCGCGACGGCCCCCCAGTCGCACCGGTGAATTCTCACCGAATGCGAGGGTATCCGATGCGGCGGTGGTTCCGATCTGTCGCGGATGCGCCGACTCAGCGAGAGCTGCGCGTCGGCGTCGCGGCGATGTCGGCAGGCCTCACCTTCACGGGCAGCAGCAGGAGGAGTCCCGCGAGCAGCACGATCACGATCCCGAGGATGCCGTAGTGCGTCGCACCGAACCAGCCGATGAACGCGGCCCACAGCAGCGGCGAGAGGAAGCTCATCACGCGGCCGGTGGTGGCGTAGAGGCCGAACACCTCGCCCTGCATGCCGGCGGGGGTGACTCGGGCGAGCAGCGATCGGCTCGATGCCTGGGCAGGGCCGACCGCGGCCGACAGCAGGATGCCGCCCACCCAGAACACCGGCTTGCCGCCCTCGCGCAGGACGAAGACGAACAGCGCGCTCACGATGAGGATGGTGAGCGCCGTGATGATGACCGCACGGGCACCGAACCGGTCGTCGAGGCGGCCGGCGATGATCGTCGACACACCGGCGACGAGGTTCAGTGCGATGCCGAACGCGATGACCTCGGTCGCGCTGAAGCCGAACGACACGGCGGCGAGCACCCCGCCGAAGGCGAAGACGCCCGCCAGGCCGTCGCGGTAGACGGCGCTCGCGATCAGGAACCAGAAAGTCGGCCGGTGCTCACGGAAGAGGGCCACGATGTCGTGCACGAGCACGACGTAGCCCTCGAAGAAGCCGACGCGGCGTCGGTCGGGACTTGCCGGCGACTCCGGCACGAGGAAGACGAAGGGGAGTGCGAACAGCACGGTCCAGATCGCGGCGCCGACCGCGATGAGGCGGTACGCCAGCCCGTCCGACACGTCGAGCCCGAACCAGTCGAAGGTGTTGAGCACCACGACGAGAGCGAGGGCGAGGATGCCGCCGATGTACCCGAGTCCCCAGCCCAGACCGCTGACGCGGCCGATCGTCTTCGGAGTCGAGACCTGCACCAGCATGGCGTTGTAGTTGACCCCCGCGATCTCGGAGGCGACCGATCCGAGTGCGACGAGGATCGCGCCGAGCCAGAAGAACTGGGGCTCGGCGTAGACGAAGAAGAGCGCGAACTGCAGCATGGCCAGCACTGCGGTCGCACCGACCACCCAGCGCTTCTTGGTGCCCGCCGCGTCGGCGCGCTGCCCGAGCACGGGCGCCAGCAGCAGGATCAGGATGCCGGCGGCGAACGTGACCCAGCCGTACCACTCGGCGAGATCCGAGAGGGCGCCGCAGTACTCCGTCGCCGCGTCGGCGGCGCGCGAGCAGACCATCTCGCCGTCGGCGTTCTGCGCGGCGACGCCGGCGGGGAGGAACGCGTCCGACACCAGGTACAGCGAGACGAAGACGAACGTGAGGATGACCGAGTTGAAGGGCTGGGTCGCCCAGTCCCACAGCGCCCAGGCGAACACCCGTCGCCGGGGGACGGGCATGTCGTCCAGCCCGTCGGTGTTGAGCGCCGCGGTCGACAGGACGTGCTCCGCGGGAGTGCCCGCGCCGGAGGCGCCGGCGGGCTGCGCGGGGGCGCCGGGTTCGTCCGATCCGGGGGCAGGGGAGCTCATGTCGGCCAAGGTAGGACCCTTCGATGAACGGCTGGTGCGCACTCAACGTAGCGCTGAAGGGGCGGCGGATGGTTGGCTTCGTCCATGACTGGGGAAACCCCGCCCGCGCCGGCTTTCAATGGGCGCCTGGCCATCCTTCTCGCCATGGCGATGTTCGTGCTCGTGGTGGACACCTCGATCATGAACGTCTCGATATCGGCGGTGGTCACCGAACTCGGCACGACCGCCAGCGGCGTGCAGGGCGCGATCGCGCTTGAGGCCCTGGTGTCGGCCGCCTTCATCCTGATCGGCGGCAAGACCGGCGACCTCATCGGTCGCAAACTCGCCTACACCCTCGGTCTCCTCGGCTACGCGGTCGGCGCAGTGGCGATGACCTTCGCGCAGAACCTCACCACGGTCATCATCTTCTGGGCGGTGATCGGCGGCATCGGCGCATCCCTCCTTCTGCCCTCGATGCAGTCGCTCATCCACGGCAACTTCGCCGGCGATCATCAGAAGCGCGTCTACGCGCTCGTGGGCGCATCCGCCGCGATCGCGGCGGCGGTCGGTCCGCTGCTCGGCGGATTCATCACGACGTTCTGGTCGTATCGGGTCGCGTTCGCCCTCGAGGCCGTCATCATCGCCGTGGTGCTCCTCGGCCTCGGCCTGGTGAAAGACGTCAAGTACCACGGAGACCGCTCCATCGACCTCGTCGGCGCGGGCCTGTCGGTCGTCGGCATGGGCGGCGTCGTTCTCGGCATCCTCGTCTGGCAGGAGGGCGGCGGCTATGTCGGACTGCTCATCGGGCTCGGCGTCGTCGCGCTCGGCGGGCTCGCGTGGTGGCTCAACGCGCGCAAGAAGCGGGGCAGGCCGGTGCTGCTCGACCCGGCGCTGTTCTCCTCGAAGCCGTTCCGCACCGGGGTCAGCGGGCAGCTCCTTCAGCAGATTGCGCTCGGCGGCACGATGATCGTGCTGCCGCTCTACCTGCAGATGGTGCTCGAGTACAACGCGCTGCAGGCCGGACTGTCGATCGCGCCGCTGTCGCTCAGCATGTTCGCGGTGGCGATCTGGGCGGGACGGCGCGGCAAGGGGCGCCCGGCGAACCTCATCCTCATGGGGTTCTCGCTCGCCTTCGTCGGTCTTGTCGCGATCGTTCCCCTCGTCCCGATCGCCGAGTCGGGCTGGTACCTCGCCGTGCCGCTCGTCATCGCCGGATCGGGCCTGGGGCTGCTCGTCTCGCAGCTCAACAACTACACGCTCTCGCCGATCTCTGACGAGCGGGTCAGCGAGGCCGCGGGAGTCAACTCCGCCGCAGGATCGTTCGGGCTCTCCTTCGGCCTCGCGTTCGCCGGCGCCATCATGCTGGCGACCCTCGCCGCGTCTTTCACCGCGCTCGCCGATGCGAGCACCGTGCTCACCACGGAGCAGCAGCAGCAGGTCTCCACGGTCCTCGAGGAGGATGCCGAGCTGATGTCGAACACCGGCCTCGAGGAGCTGCTCGCGGACGAACCCCCGGCAGCCGCCGACGAGGTCGTCCGCATCAACACCGAGGCGCGCCACATCGCGCTCCAGGTGGCGCTGCTGATCCCCATCCTCGCCGCCCTGCTGGGCGCGCTGAACGCGCTCCGCATGCGGCGGCTGCCGGATCCGCAGCCGAACGCCGCCGCGGAGGGCACGATGCTCGGATGACGCTCGGCGGGCATCCGCTCGCGCGCTCGATCTCGCGCGCGGGCCGCTCCCAGGCATGACTGCGAGACTTCCCCCCATGGCGCGATCCGTCCCCTCACGAGCCGGCGCGCGCCGCCCTGCTCCCGCGAAGAAGCGAAGCGCGCCGACCCGCGCGCCGGGCGGCCGACGCCGGTCCGCCGCCGCGCGCAAGCGCGCCGCCGCAGCCCGTGCGCGGCGGCTGCGGACCGCGCTGATCGTCTCGATCGTGACCATCGCGATCGTCACGGTCGCGGGCATCGCCGCCGTCTTCACGGTCGTCGGAAGCGCGGCCCGGGGCTTCGGGGACTGTGCGGGCTTCGCCCTCGCGCCCGGTCAGGTCGCGGCATCCGCATCGCAATGGAACGACGAGCAGCTCGGCAACGCCGCCGTCATCATGGGGGCGGGCAGCGACCTCGGTCTGTCGGCGCGCGACCAGGCGATCGGGGTCATGACCGCCATGGGCGAGTCGTCGCTGCGCAACCTCGATCACGGGGACTGGGAGACCAGCGGCGTCACCAATCCGGACGGCAGCCGCACCACCTCGATCGGCCTGTTCCAGCAGCAGGACAGCTGGGGCAGCCGCGAGCAGCGGATGGACCCGTACACCGCCGCCACGCTGTTCTACCGTGCGATGGCGAAGGCCGTCCCCGACGGCGAGCGGCTCGGGCTCGCGCCGACGCTCGTCGCCCACCGCACCCAGGTCAACGCCGACCCGCAGCACTACGCGCGCTACTGGCCCGCCGCGGTGCGCGTCGTCGAGAAGCTGTCCGGCGCCGACACCGGTCTCGCCGAAGCCGACGCCGACGACCCGAGCGGGTGCCGGTCGGAGGGCTGAACGCCGACCGCTAACTTGAGCCGGTTCGTATCAACTTTGATTTGACGGATGCCGCACCCCGGCGTATGGTTGAGCCATCGCGACTCAACCTCCACGAGTGGGGGCGGGGACGCGAGCAGACTTCCCATCAACCCCGGGCGCCGGCATCCGTTCTGCGTCCATATGAAGGAGAGATACACATGGCACGTGCTGTTGGAATCGACCTCGGTACGACCAACTCGGTCGTGAGCGTCCTCGAGGGCGGCGAGCCCAAGGTCATCGCGAACGCCGAGGGCTTCCGCACGACCCCGTCGGTCGTCGCATTCACGAAGGACGGCGAGGTGCTCGTCGGCGAGACCGCCAAGCGCCAGGCCGTCACCAACGTCGACCGCACCGTCTCGTCGGTCAAGCGCCACATGGGCACCGACTGGAGCTTCGACGTCGACGGCAAGAAGTGGACGCCGCAGGAGATCTCCGCGCGCATCCTCCAGAAGCTCAAGCGCGACGCGGAGCAGTACCTCGGCGACACGGTGACGGATGCGGTCATCACGGTCCCCGCCTACTTCAACGACGCCGAGCGCCAGGCCACCAAGGAGGCCGGCGAGATCGCGGGTCTCAACGTCCTGCGCATCATCAACGAGCCCACCGCAGCCGCACTCGCGTACGGTCTCGACAAGGGCAAGGAGGACGAGCTGATCCTCGTCTTCGACCTCGGTGGCGGCACGTTCGACGTCTCGCTCCTCGAGGTGGGCAAGGACGACGACTTCTCGACCATCCAGGTGCGCGCGACCGCCGGTGACAACCGCCTCGGCGGCGACGACTGGGACCAGCGCCTCGTCGACTACTTCATCAAGCAGTTCAAGGACACCACCGGTGTCGACGTCTCGGGCGACAAGATCGCGCTGCAGCGCCTCAAGGAGGCCGCCGAGCAGGCGAAGAAGGAGCTCTCGAGCTCGACCTCGACCTCAGTGAACCTTCCTTACCTGTCGCTCACCGACTCGGGCCCCGTCTCGCTGTCGGAGACCATCACGCGCGCCAAGTTCGAGGACCTCACCAAGGACCTCCTCGACCGCACCAAGAAGCCGTTCGAGGATGTCATCCGCGAGGCCGGCATCAAGGTCGGCGACATCGACCACGTCGTGCTCGTCGGCGGCTCGACCCGCATGCCCGCGGTGTCGGAGCTCGTCAAGCGCGAGACCGGCAAGGAGCCCAACAAGGGCGTGAACCCGGACGAGGTCGTCGCCGTCGGCGCAGCCCTCCAGGCCGGCGTCCTCAAGGGCGAGCGCAAGGACGTCCTTCTCATCGACGTCACCCCCCTGAGTCTCGGCATCGAGACCAAGGGCGGCATCATGACGAAGCTCATCGAGCGCAACACCGCCATCCCGACCAAGCGCAGCGAGACCTTCACGACCGCCGACGACAACCAGCCGTCGGTCGCCATCCAGGTCTTCCAGGGCGAGCGCGAGTTCACCCGCGACAACAAGCCGCTGGGCACGTTCGAGCTGACCGGCATCGCGCCGGCTCCGCGCGGCATCCCGCAGGTCGAGGTCACCTTCGACATCGACGCGAACGGCATCGTCCACGTCTCGGCGAAGGACAAGGGCACCGGCAAGGAGCAGTCGATGACGATCACCGGCGGCTCGTCGCTGCCGAAGGACGACATCGAGCGCATGGTGCGCGAGGCCGAGGAGCACGCCGCCGAAGACAAGAAGCGCCGCGAGGCCGCCGAGGTGCGCAACCAGGCCGAGACCCTGTCGTACTCGATCGAGAAGCTCATCAAGGAGAACGAGGACAAGCTTCCCGAGGACGTGAAGAACGAGGTCCAGGGCGACGTCGATGCTCTCAAGACCGCACTCGCGGGCGAGGACGACGAGGCCGTGAAGACCGCGTTCGACAAGCTCAACCAGAGCCAGGGCAAGCTCGGCGAGGCGATCTACGCCTCGGGCCAGGCCGCCCAGTCGGCTCCGGATGCCGCAGCCGGCGAGCCCGGTGACAGCCAGGGCGCGACGAACTCCGACGAGGACGTCGTCGACGCCGAGGTCATCGACGAAGACGAAGAGAAGAAGTAACCATGGCCGACAAGGACCACGACCCCACGGCCGGCTCGGGAGCCGGCGACGAGGAAGAGGTCCGTCCTGACGAGGAGGGGTCGGAGGCACAGGCCTCCGGCCCCGTCCCGCAGGACGGAGAAGAGCTGGACGAGGGCGACGACCTGACGGTGGACGACATCCTCGGCTCGGCGCAGAACGCCGACGCCGCGGCAGAGGACGCCGTGTTGGCCGACCTGGAGTCGGCGCTGCTGAACGACCTCAAGCGGCTGCAGGCGGAGTACGCCAACTACCGCCGCCGCACCGAGGAGCAGCGCGAGGTCGAGATCGAGCGCGCGCAGGGCGCGGTCGCGAAGGGCCTGCTGCCGGTGCTCGACGACCTCGACCGCGCTGAGAAGCACGGCGACCTCGAAGAGGGCTCGCCGTTCGCGGCGATCGCCGTCAAGCTGCGTGGCGTCGCCGAGAAGATGGGCATCACGACCTACGGCGAGGCGGGCGAGCTCTTCGACCCTCAGCATCACGAGGCGATCTTCCAGGTGCCGACGCCCGGCGCGACCGAGACCACGATCCTCGAGGTCGTCGAGATCGGCTACCGTCTCGGCTCGGTCGAGCTGCGTCCGGCGAAGGTCGTCGTCGCGGTTCCTGCCGACTAGTCCGAAGGAGCACGATGGCCAGTCAGGACTGGTTCGACAAGGACTTCTACTCGGTGCTCGGCGTCTCGAAGGACGTCAGCGAGGCTGACCTCAAGAAGACGTATCGCAAGCTCGCGCGGAAGTACCACCCCGACTCCAACCAGGGTGACGCTGCCGCCGAAGCGAAGTTCAAGGAGGTCAGCGAGGCGTACTCGGTGCTCTCCGATGCGGAGCAGCGCAAGGAGTACGACCAGATCCGCGCGATGGGCTCGGGCGCCCGCTTCACCGCGGGCGGCCAGGGTGGAGCCGGGGGCTTCGAAGACGTCTTCTCGATGTTCAATCAGGGCCGCGGTGCGCGGTACCAGAACGCCGAGGACTTCGACGACATCTTCGCGATGTTCAACCAGCAGCAGGGTGCGGGCTTCGGCTCGGGCCGGTTCGGGCAGTCGACCGGCGGCTACCGCGGCTACGGCGGTCCCACCCGCGGGGCCGACGTCACGGCGCGCACGACGATCGACTTCGTCACGGCGACCAAGGGCGAGACCATCACGCTGCAGGGCGAGGATGGCAAGCCGTTCAAGGTCAAGATCCCCGCCGGCGTGTCGGACGGGCAGAAGATCCGGCTGCGCGGTCGCGGGCGCCCGTCGCCCGACGGCGGCGAGAACGGCGACATCGTCGTGCAGGTCGCCGTGCGCCCGCATCCGGTGTTCACCCGCGACGGTCTCAACCTGCGTGTCACCGTGCCGGTCACGTTCACCGAGGCGGCGCTCGGCGCCACCATCGAGGTGCCCACGCTCGGCGGAGACCCGGTGCGGCTGCGCGTCGCGCCGGGGACGCCGTCCGGCCGCGTGCTGCGCGTCAAGGGCAGGGGTGTCGAGACCGCCAAGGGCACCGGCGACCTCCTCGCCGAGGTGCAGGTCGCGGTGCCGTCGCACCTCGACGACGCCGCGCGCGAGGCGCTCGAGCGCTTCCAGAGCCTCGAGCCGAAGGAGAACCCGCGCGCCGACCTCATGGCGAAGGCGCAGGGCTGAGCCAGGGAGGTGACGAGGATGGGTGAGAACGACATCGACGAGGATGCCCCGATCTTCGCGATCGCCGTCGCCGCAGAGCTGTCGGGCATGCACCCGCAGACCCTCCGCCAGTACGACCGGCTGGGGCTCGTCGTGCCCGCCCGCACTCAGGGCGGTTCGCGGCGCTACTCGCTGCGGCACGTCGAGCAGCTGCGCGAGGTCGCGCGCATGTCGGCCGACGGCATCGGCCTGCCCGCCATCGTGCGGATCCTGGAGCTCGAGAACCGCGTGCAGGAGCTGCACGGGCGGGTTCGCGACCTCGAGGACCGCATGCGCGCCGAGCTGGAGAAGCGCCCCGGCGCCCGGGTCTTCGCCGCCGGCTCCACCGGCAACGTCGTGACCCTGCGTCACGGCACGCGCGTGCGACGCGCCACCGAGGTCGTGGTGTGGCGGCCGCGCACGCCGATCGCGCCGGTGACCGACGATCGCGATCAGACTTCCGACGACTGACGAGTCGTCTCGTCCCGCTCTGTTTCCGCGGATGGCGCAGCCGCTCGTCGCGCGCTGTTTGTGCTCGTCCGCGATCCCCGGTCGAGGTTTCGCGGGGATGAAATCGATTTCGTGATTACCCTTGTCGGACGTATCGTGGCACTCGACGATCGAGGAGGATCATGTCTCTGCCGCGTTCATGCGTTCGCCTCCGCCGGGTCGCCGGCGTCGCGGCGTCCGTCTGCCTCGCCGTAGGCCTCGCGTCGTGCGGCGCGCCGGCGACCCCCGCCGTCGACGACGACCAGGACAAGCCCTTCGTGCTCGAGGGTGTGTCGGGCCTCACCGAGATCGCGCAGCTCACCGGACCGGACGCCATGAACGACACCGCATCGGCGGCCGTGTCCGGCACCGACCTGGGCTCCATGGTCAACCTCGGCGATCGCACCTACTTCTTCTTCGGCGACACGTTCGGCGAACGCGAGCCGGCATCGGTCGGCGGTCAGGGAGGCATCTGGCGGTCCAACGTCTCGGCCTGGACGACGGACGACGACCCCTCCGACGGCATCCGGTTCGACGGGTGGGCGCCCGCCGACGACCTGGGCTGGGCGGAGGCGCTCGTGGAGGGCGAGCACGACTCCAACGACGGCGAGGGCGAGGTCACGAAGATCCCCACGCACGGCTTCGCCGTCGGCGACACCCTCTACATCTCGTGCATGTCGGTGGCGCACTGGGGTGAGCCGGGCGCCTGGGATGCCAACTACGCGGGGCTCGCCAAGTCCACGGATCGGGGCGAGACCTGGACCCCGCTCGACGCACCGAGGTGGCCAGGGGACTCGAACTTCGTCCAGGTGGCGCCCGTGGGCGTCTCGGACGACGGCACCGACTACATCTACTTCTGGTCCATCCCATCAGGCCGGTTCGGGGGCGTGGCGCTCATGCGCGTGCCCGCAACGGAGGAGGCGGTCGAGGACGCCGGCGCGTACTCCTACTTCGCGGGGACGGATGCCGACGGTACGCCGCAGTGGGACACCGACATGGGTGCCGCCGAGCTCGTGCTCGAGGGGACGATCGGTGAGCTCTCCGTGATGTGGTCGGACTATCTGAGCAGGTGGCTGATGACCTACTCCGACGGCGGCGACGCCTACATCCGCGAAGGCGTGACCCCATGGGGGCCGTGGAACGACCCGATCCTCCTGGCCTCCGGTGCGGAATACCCGGGCCTCTACGCGCCGTACATGAACCCGCGCTACGTCACCGACGCCGGCAGCCGGGTCCACTTCTCGATGTCGCTCTGGGGACCGTACAACGTCTTCTGGTTTTCTGTGGACCTCGAGCGGGCTTCGTGAGGTCGGCTCGGGTGGCGGGTTGTGAAATCGATACAACGGCGCCTGGATGCCGCTCGCGTCGGTCTAGCAACGGTGTTTCCGCACCTTCCACGGCGGATCCGCTGCCGTGGGACGTGTGGCGGGGGCACGCGATCCCGCAGAATCGGTCTCCGAGCCCGTTGCGCATGAAATCGATTTCGTCTAGCCTGACCCGAGACGAGATCAGTGGCGATCCGCGCACGACGGCGGACGGCGCTCGATCGGTCAGACCGGGCTCCCCTGACCGGCCACAGCTCCGACTCACCGAAGAGTCGTGTTCCTGAGGAGGGACGAATGCACAAGAGAAACAGCAGGCTCTTGCTGGTCGTCGCGGCGGCTGCGGCCGCCGGCATGGCGCTCGCCGGCTGCGGCGCCGGCGGCGGCGACGCTGGCGATGACGGCGTGGCGACCATCCAGTTCTGGCACCGCACCTTCACCCCGGTCGAGAACGAGTGGTACGCGGGCATCGTCAAGCAGTTCAACGAGTCGCAGGACGAGATCAAGGTCGTCGACACGGAGGTCCCGGCGGACGCCTGGGACCAGAAGATGAAGTCGGCGCAGGCGGCCGGGAAGGCCCCCGACATCTACACGTTCTCGGCCAGCATCACGGATGCCGTCAACGCCGGGCAGCTCCACGAGCTCAACGACCTCGTCCCTCAGGACAAGCTCGAAGAGATCATCGAGCCGGCGCAGCCCATCTCGCAGATCGACGACAAGTACTACGCGTACCCGCTTCTGCTCGAGCCGCAGACGGTGCTGTTCTGGAACAAGGACCTGCTGTCGGCCGCAGGGCTGGACCCCGAGACCGGTCCGACCACCTGGGACGAGATGCTCGACATGTGCGCGGCGATCAAGCCCACCCTCGCCGAGGGGCAGTACTGCATCTCGCCGGCGAGCGACGCCGTTACCTTCGCGTGGTCGTCCGTCGGCCAGCAGTACAACTTCGCCGGCCACACCGCGCTGAACGACGACTGGACCGCACCCGACATCGACGATCCCGGGTACCGGGAGCTCATGGCGAACTACAAGACGCTGTGGGATGAGGGCTACATGCCCCAGCAGGCGCTCGACGTCTACGTCGGAGGCAAGGACTTCGGCGAGGAGAAGGTCGCCTTCAAGGTGTCGGGCTCGTGGATGATGTCGGAGATCGGGTCGGACTACTCCGACGTGCTGCCCAAGACGGGGATCGGCCCGTTCCCGAATGCGGCGGATGCCGACGGTCGCGGCGCGAGCACGCTCGGCAACTTCCGCTGGGTGATCGACGCCAAGTCCAAGAACGCGCAAGCGGCCGCCGACTTCCTGACGTGGGCGCTCGCGGGCGACCCCGAACTGCTCGTGCCGTTCTTCGTCGACACGCAGTTCACCAAGGTGCCCGTGCGCGAGTCGGTGCAGGAGGCCGTCTCGGCCGACGAGGCCAGCGCGAACGCGCCGTGGTCATCGATCGTCATGAACGACATCGTGCCGACCGCGATCCCCGAGCCCACCTACCCCTGGGACGTCTCGCTCGCCGTCGGCACCGCGATGGAGTCGGTGATGAAGGGCGCGGCCTCGGCCGACGATGCCATCAAGACGGCGGAGGATGCCATCAACACGGTGATCCAGCGCGACGATCTGCCCAGCAAGGCGCCGACGTCCTAGCGAAGGATCGGATCCGGGGGTCGATGCCATCGGCCCCCGGACGTGTGCCCCGGCCCACAGCGAGGTGAGGAAATGACCGCGACGCAGACGATGATGGCCGAGACGGAGACGATGGTGCTCCCCGGTCGCCGGCACGACAAGCACCGTCACAACAGATTCCGGTACCGCGACGGGAGGATCGCGTACCTGCTCATCCTTCCGGCCGTTGTGCTCCTCGGGATCTTCGTGGTCTGGCCGGCCATCTACGCCGGGTACCTCTCGTTCCAGGACTGGAGCTTCTACAAGGACCCCGAGTTCGTGGGGTGGCGCAACTACACCAACGTCCTGAGCGACCCGCTGTTCTGGGAGTCGATCGGCCGCGGCTTCGTGTTCGTGGCGATGACGGTGCCGCCGATGCTGATCCTCGCGTTCTTCTTCTCGAGCCTCGTCGTCAGCGTGTCCCGCTGGTTCGCCGGCGTGCTGAAGGTGAGCATCTACATCCCGACGATCATCTCCGCGGTGATCACGTCGATCATCTTCGTGCTGATCTACAACTACTCGGGCGGCATCCTGAACGCGATGCTCGGAGGGTTCGGCATCGATCCCATCGCCTGGATCGGCGACCCCGCGTGGGCGCTGCTGGCCATCGCGATCCCCGCCATCTGGCTCGGGATCGGCCTCACCTCGCTCATCATGGTCGCCGCGATGATCGACATCCCCACCGAGTACTACGAGGCCGCCGCGATGGAGGGCGCCAACTGGTGGGAGAAGACGCGGTACATCACGCTCCCGCAGATGAAGAACGTCTTCCTGTACCTGCTCATCACCGGCTTCGTCGCGGCGATCCAGCAGTTCGAGCTGCCGCTCGTCATGACCGGCGGCGGGCCGCTGAACTCGACGACCCTGCCGAACCTGTTCATCTTCAACCACTTCCGCAACGACATCAACGTCGGCTATTCGATCGCGGCGGCGCTGCTGCTGTTCGTGGTGCTCGGCACGGTGTCGGCGCTCGTGTTCCGCTTCGTCAACTCCGAGAGGCTGGTGGACTGACATGACTGCCGTTCAGCACGCCCCCGTCGCGACAACGGTCGTCCAGCGGCGTCCGCGCCGTGATGCGACGTGGTGGTTCTACGTGATCGGCAAGGCGATCGTGGGGATCGTCTTCGTCGCCGCCGCGCTCTTCCCCCTGGCCTGGATGGTGATCGCCGGCTTCAAGTCGAAGACCGAAGTGATCGAGACGCCTTTCCAGTTCTTCCCCGAGGTGTGGCGATGGGAGAACTACGCCCAGATCCTCGCCGACCCCACGTTCACCCGCACGATGCTCTGGACCTTCCTCGGCGCGGTGCTCTTCACGCTGCTCGCCCTCACCGTCAACTCGCTCGCGGCCTACGCGTTCGCCCGCCTGGACTTCCGCTTCAAGCGCACCCTCTGGGTCATCGTCATCACCACGATGTTCATCCCCGGCATGACCATCCTGCTCACGAGCTTCATCGTCGTGACCAACCTCCAGATGCTCGACACCTTGGCGGTGCTGGTGATCCCGGGCGCGGCCAGCGCGGGGATGATCTTCTTCATCCGGCAGTTCTATCTGAGCATCCCGTCCAGTCTCGAAGAGGCGGCCATGCTCGACGGCTGCGGGCGGATGCGGATCTTCACGAAGCTGTTCCTGCCGCTGTCGAAGCCGCCGTTCGTCGTGATGGGGATCACTGCGTTCCTCGCGTACTGGAATTCCTACGTGTGGCCGATCATGACGATCACCACGCCTGACCAGTTCGTCGTGCAGCAGTACCTGGCGACCTTCCGCTCGGAGCGCAGCACCGAGCTCGGGCTGCTGATCGCGGGATCGGTGCTTGCTGCGGCGCCCGTGATCATCCTGTTCCTCGTCTTCCAGCGCCAGATCATCGGCAACATCAAGATGGCCGGCCTCAAGTAGGCCGACCTCGTCTGTGGAAAGGACTCGCGAAGATGCGACGACTGCGAACGAACACCGCCCTCATCGCCGCCGTCGGCGCGCTCGTCATCGGGGTCGTCGCCCCGGTCGGCGCCGCGGCGGCACCCGCACCGGCCGAGACGGAGGTCGCCGCCGCGGCGGCGTTCCCCGACCATTCCCCGGCCGTGGTCGTCGGCAAGATGACCGGCCCCAAGTCGACGAGTGCGACCGACGCCGCCTGGCGAGTGACGGGCACCGATCTCGGCATCATGTGGGACAACGGCCAGGGCCGGATCCTCACCGCGTTCGGCGACACGTTCGGCGACTGGACCGGACCGGGCGGAGGCGGCGGCGACTGGCGCTCCAACGTGCTGCTGCGCAGCTCAGACACCGACCTCTCCGACGGCATGACCTTCGACTCGGCAGTCGAGGACGCCCCCGGCCACGCGGGCGAGATCATCCCCTCGCTGAAGATCAACGGTGAGGAGATCACCACGATCCCCACCGCCGGCATCGCCGTGGGCTCGCGGCAGTATCTGGCGTTCATGTCTGTGCGGCAGTGGGGTGCGCCCGGTGCGTGGGACACGAATTACAGCCGCATCGCCTACTCCGACGACAACGGCGAGACGTGGAACTCGACGGACGGCCCGCAGTGGACGAACACGCCTGACGGGCAGCATCCGTTCCAGATGGTCGCCTTCGAGCGGCACGACGGGTACGTCTACATGTTCGGCACGCCCAACGGCCGCTTCGGCGCAGCGCACGTCGCGCGCGTACCGGAGGCGCAGCTGCTCGACAAGTCGGCCTACTCGTACTGGAACGGGTCGAGCTGGATCGTCGGCGACGACACCGCAGCCGTCGCCATCGTGCCGCCGAACGTGGCCGAGCTGTCGGTGCAGTACAGCGATCACACCGGCGGGTGGCTCATGGCGTACCTCGACGAGAACCTCGACCTCGTGCTGCGCACCGCGCCCTCGCCCGAGGGCCCATGGAGCGATCGGCAGCGACTCGCCAGCTTCGCCGACTTCCCCGGACTCTACGGCGGCTACATTCATCCATGGTCGGAAGGTGGCGACCTCTATCTCTCGCTCTCGCAGTGGGAGCCGTACAACACGTACCTGCTGCGCGCCGAGATCGATGCGAACGGCACGGTGGTGAACCCGAACCTGATCCAGGACCCCGGTTTCGAGCGCGCCGTGGACGGCGCGATGCCTGCGCCGTGGGCATGCACGGGCAACTGCGGCGTCGACATCAACCACACGTGGGCCCACGGCGGCACGAAGCAGGGGTGGATGCGGTTCAACTCCGGCTGGATCGACGTGCATCAGGACGTGGCGGTCGAGCCGAACACCACGTACACGCTTACTGGATTCGTCGTGACAGGCGGCACGTCCGCCGCGGGATCCATCGGCGTTCGTGAGCTCGGCGCCGGTGGAGCGACCATCGGCGAGACCGGCTTCGAGGCGGTGGGCGCGTACACGCGATACTCCGTCACCTTCCACAGTGGCAATCGCACGCAGGTGCAGGCCTTCGTCGGCACGCACCTGAACGGCGACCGGTGGGTGCAGTTCGACGACCTCTCGCTCGTGAAGGCGAAGGAGCAGCTGCCGGGGCTCTCGGTCTCCGTGAACTCCGACCCCGCCGCGGGCACGGAGGTGGTGCGCGACGACGTCGTGACGTACAAGGTGACGGCGTCGACCGACAGCGCGACGGCCGAAGGCGTCGCCCTCGCCGTGGACCTCGCGGGACTCGTCGACGATGCGACGCTGGATGCCGCGTCGGTGGCGTCGTCGATCGGCACGCCGGTGCTTGACGGGTCGACGCTGCGGTGGCAAGGTGACATCCCGGCGCGCGAGACGCTCGAGCTCTCGTTCGCGGCGACCGTCCGACGAGACGCGTCGCGTACCGACTCGCAGCTCGTCGTGGTCACCACGGCGACCGGCGATCGGGCGATCCTCACCTCGTGCGACGGCTGTGCGCTGACACTCACCGCCGTCCACTACGACCCGCGCCCGCCGCGACCGGAGTTCCCCGACAAGCCCGGCAAGCCCGAGAAGCCGGGCAAGCCCGGCAAGCCCTAGCGCCGTAGGCCACGCTCGCCGTCCGATCCGTGAGGGACGGGCGGCGGGCGGCCGATGGCACCTGCGCCGGCGGTGGGTTGCCCCGGCGAGTTGGGAGGAGGCCAACGAATGCTGTTGTCGCTGACGGGCGCCAGCGGCGCCGGCAAGTCGAGCGCGCTGGACGTCTTGAAGACCGTCGACTGGCGGACTCAGGTCGATTGCGTCGAGTTCGATTGGATCGGGGTGCCGGCGGATGCCGACACCGCCTGGCGGCATGCCGCCATCGAGCACTGGGTGCAGCGCGCCGTGTCGGGGCAGCGCTCCGGCCGTCACTTCCTGCTGTGCGGGCAGGTGCCAATGGGAGAGTTGCTTGCTGCGCCTTCGGCGGATCAGCTCGACGGGATCGCCGTCTGCGTTCTCCACTGTTCGCCGGAGGTCCGTCTTGCGCGATTGAGAGCACGCGGAGAGCCGGAGCAGACGCTCATCCATCACGTCAGATTCGGCGAATGGTTTCGTGACCACACCCTGGATCCGACGCACAGCCCGGAGGTGATCCGCGCCGAGAACGCAGTGGGGATGCGATGGGAGCGGTGGGCGGACTGGCCGAAAGGCGATCCTCGGTGGGATGCCCAGATCATCGACACGGATCGCTTGAGTCCGGAGGAAGCGGCGCAGGATATCGAGACCTGGGTGCGCCGTGCACTTGCCGACGGTGCGATGCCGCGCTTCGGCTGAGATCGCGACGACGGACGTTGCGTCGCCGGGCTTCCAGGTCAGCGGCTCGCGTGCAGTCGATCGAGCAGTAGCGCGCCTGCGCGACCTCGGCACCGCTCTCCCCAGGTTCGCCGCTCCTCCTCACCGACGCCGGCCGCATGGTGGCACTATGCAAGGGATGGACACTGCCACCCGCGACGAACTGCGCGCACTCCGGGCCCGCGCGTACGGTCCCACGGCGGACATCGACCAGGACCCGGCCGCACTGCGACGACTGCACGAACTAGAGGCGCGCCAGAGGCCGGGGGCGGCATCCGATGCTGCTGCAGCGGTCCACGTGGCGACGGCTGTGCCGGCGGAGCCCGAGACGGCGGCGAGACCCGAATCGACGGCGCAGGTCGAGCCGGCGCTCCCACAGGCAACCACGCGGCAGCCGACACGACCGCCGACGCGGTATGTCGGCGAAGGTGGCGCCGAGTCGCCGGCAGACGAGCACCTCGCGGCAGAACCCGACTCGCCGACCACCAGCCCCGATCCCACGCCGCCGAAGCATCGTCTCCGCCTGCGCACACGACTGCTGTGGGCGCTGTCGGTGGTCGTCGCCGCCGCCGTCGCCGCCGTAGTCACCTATGCGGTGACGTCGATGGCTCCCGTCTCGGTCTCCAGCGGCGCGGAGCAGATCGCCACGCTCGAGCCCGATTCGCTGGTCCACGTGCCCACCGGCTGGTTCGGTGCCGGGCCGAGCTCGGCCGCCTACCAGTACTACGGTCTCACTCTCTTCGAGGCGGCCGGCGGCTTCAGCTCCGCCGGAAACGGAACCCAGTGCTTCACCATCGTCGCCACCGAACAGCTGCCTGCCGACGATGCCGACCCGAATTCCTGGTCGGTGAACGGACCGATCTACTCCGGTTGCCGTGTCGGCCCCTTCCCGGCCACCGTCCAGTTCGCGATAGACAGCAACAGCCCCGAAGAACTGCGTGCGCGCTTCCCCGACGGCAGCACGCTGCAATTCGTCCGCGACGGCGATCGCATCGGGGTGTTCCACTCGGGCGAGTAGGCCTTCTGGGCTCGGGCAGCGACCCCGGCACGGGTTCCGTGCGCGGATGCCGTGCCCCTAGGCTGTCGCGGTGACCGACGCACTGGACGAGGGGCCGTTCTACCACGGCACGAAGGCCGACCTGGAGGTCGGCGATCTGCTGACACCGGGCTTTCGGTCGAACTACCGGCCCGAAGTCGTCATGAACCACATCTACTTCACCGCGCTGCCCGATGGGGCCGGGCTAGCAGCAGAGCTGGCGGCCGGGGACGGCGAGCCGCGCGTGTACGCCGTGGAGCCCACCGGGCCGTTCGAGAACGATCCGAACGTGACCGACAAGAAGTTCCCCGGCAACCCCACGCGGTCCTACCGCAGCGGTGCACCCCTGCGCATCGTCGGCGAAGTCACGGACTGGACGCGACTGACTCCCGAGGCGCTGCAGACGTGGCGGGAGCGCCTGGCGGCGCTCCGGGCGGACGAGCGCGGCGAGATCATCAACTGATCCGAGACCGGGCCACTCAGTCCTGCGGTGCGCGCGGAGGTGTCGCGCCGATGTCGGGCACCGGCGCGGTGCCTAGGTGCACCTCCATGTCGTCGGCCGTCGGCGTCCTCGGCCGGCGTGCCGTGGGCCGGTCGAGGTAGAACATCGCCGTCGAGGCGATGTCGTCGCGGAGCGGAAGATATCGCCACCCGCTGCGCCATCCGAGCGCCTGGATGTCGACCTTCGGGATGCCGCTCGAGAAGTGGATCGGATCCGGCAGGTGCCAGCGGTACATGCCGAAGCGCTGCTGACTGACGTACAGGCCATCCGGGCGGATCACCTGCGGCATGCCGAGGTAGGGAGTCGAGAACTCCGTGTAGCCCTTGCCGGGGATGTCGAAGTTCCAGGCGCCGCCGAAGTAGTCCTCGGTGCCGGTGCCGCAGATGGTCGGGTGGTCGGTGTCGTCGTCCAGGTAGAACTTGATCTCGCCCTCCCCCCACCAGCCGTTGGAGTTGACGCCCCAGGCGATGTAGGTGCCGACGTACTGGCCCTGGCCTTCGATGCCGTCCAGGATCGTGTGGGGAACGAGCTCCTCCAGCGGATTCGACCGGCGCCACTGCGCGTGGAAGTACCCGTCGGCAGAGTAGTCGCCGCCGATCTCGTAAGTGACCTGGTAGTACACGCGGACGTCGACCACCGACGTGTTCTCGACGGTGAGCCGGGCGCCGGCGCGGAAGGGCATCGGCCAGTAGGAGTTGAAGCCGCCGTGGGGGTTCGCGGCGATCGCCTGTGAGTTCACCTGGGCGAACACACCCCAGCCGTTGCAGAAGAAGTCGCCGTAGGGGACCTCGACCGCGGGCTCCTCAGCGCCGTCCCAGTAGGCGCGCAGGAGGAGCGTGCGCCAGTTGTCGGTGTGGGTCGTGATCCAGAGGTGGGTGATCCGGCCCGGCCCGTCGATATTCGCGAGGTCGAAGGTCTCACCGGCCTTGATGTCGACGCTGGGCGAGATCTTCCATCCCGGGCCGAGGTCGCGGGCGGAGGACGCCCCCGTGCCCTCGGTCGCGCGGCCGCCCCCGCCGGCGGAGCCGTCGAAGTTCTCGGGTGAGATGGACCGCGTCTGCACCGACCGCAGCGAGGCGATCGACGAGAGGGCGGGGGAGGGGGACTGGGGTGCGTTCATCGGTCGGCACGTCCTCGTGTCGGTGCGCCGGAGTCGGCGCGATGGTGCGAGCGAATGGTAGACATTTTGGAATCGATTTCAACACTGTATGGTGGGCACACCGGCATGTCAACGCGAGTCGGTGCAGGGGAAGCGGGGTGCCGTGGCAACGATCTACGAGGTCGCCAAGCTCGCCGGCGTGTCGCCGGCGACTGTCTCCCGCGTCTTCAACGGCATGGGCGTGTCGGACGAGAAGACGCTCGCGGTGCGCGACGCGGCCCGCCAGCTGAAGTTCACTCCGAATCGCACGGCGCGCACCCTTCGCAGGCAGGCGTCCGAGGTGATCGCCCTGGTGATCCCCGATATCGAGAACCCCTACTTCACAGAGATGGCGCGGGGAGTGGAGGATGTCGCCTCCCAGGCCGGCTACTCGGTCGTGTTGTGCAACACCGACGCGCAGATCGAGAAGGAGGCCACGTACCTCCAGATCGCGATCTCGGAGCACATGGCCGGCGTGATCCTGGCGGCGGCATCCGACCATACGAACCTCGACGAGCTCCTGGCCACCGGCCGCCCTGTTGTCGCCGTCGACCGCGGCACCGGCTACGACATCGACGGCGTCGTCATGGCCAACCGCACCGCGGGTCAGGCTGCCACCGAGAATCTGGTGCAGGCCGGCTACCGGCGCATCGCATGCATCACCGGGCCGCAGCACATCGAGACCGCGTACGAGCGCGCACAGGGGTGGCGAGCAGTGCTGGCGCGTCATTTCCCGGATGCCGATCCCGATGAGCTGCTGAGGTACTCGACGTTCCGCGTCGACGGGGGACGCGAGGTCATGGAGGAGCTGCTCGCGCTTCCCGATCCGCCGGACGCGGTGGTCGCGGGCAACAATCTTCTCGGCGTCGGAGCGATCCAGGTGCTCACCGAGCACGGAATGACCCCGCCGAAGATCGGCGTCGCCGTCGTCGGCTCGCTCCCGTTCACCACCCTCACCCCGACCGCCGTCACCGTCGTGCGGCTGCCGGCGAGGCACATGGGCGTGACGGCGGCGAAGATGCTGCTCGAGCGCATCAACGGCGATGACCAGCCCGCGCGCACCGTCGTGCTGCGCAACGAGGTCCAGCCGGCTCGCGCGTCCGCGCGCGGCTGACCCGACGGCTCGGTTTCACGTCGGAGGCGATTTCCATCGGTTGATCATGAAATCGATTTCGTCTACAGTGGACGCGTTCGCCAGACCCCGAACGAGACCTGAACACACTGTCGTGATCGAGGAGGATCCGATGACCGGCCGATCCGAGACGCGTCGCCGCGCACGCGCGATTCCGCACACCGCGGAGCGCGCCGCGTTCCCGCTCGGCGGCATCGGCACGGGCAACGTGTCGGTCGGCGCCCGGGGCGAGCTTCGCGACTGGGAGCTCGAGAACCTGCCCGACAAGGGCCGCGTCAATCCATACTCGTTCTTCGCCATCCACGCCGCGCCGGAAGACGAGGAGCCGGTCACACGCGTGCTCGAAGCCGGGATGACGGGTCGCCGCGACTTCGACGCCGGCTACCCCTTCGAGCGGCAGGCCGGTCTTCCTCGCCTGCGAGCGGCGAGCATGCACGGCGAGTATCCCGTCGTCGACATCGACTTCGACGATGACGTGCTGCCGGTCGAGGTCTCGTTGCGTGCGTTCACGCCGCTCGTGCCGCTCGACCCCGACGCCTCCGGCATCCCGGCCGCCGTGCTGCGCTACCGCGTCATGAACCCGTGCGCCGGCCGGGTGCGCGTCACCGTCGTCGGCAGCATCAGCCACACCGCCGGGCGGGGCGAGGGCCCCTTCGGCATGCGCGCGCGGCAGACGGTGCAGTGGCGCGAGGAGGGCGACGTGCGTGGCCTGGACTTCGGCATCCGGCTTCCCGACGACGATCTCGGCTACGGCACCCTGAGCCTCACGACGACGGATGCTGCCACCACGGCGAAGCCGCAGTGGGTCACGGGGTTCTGGCCGGACGGACCTCGGCTGTTCTGGAACGACCTGTCTTCGGACGGGCTCCTGGATCCGGAGCCCCGCCTCACCCTCGAGGATCGGCCACGCGGCCTGTTCGCAGACTCCGCCCCGCATGACGAGTCAGACGACACGCCGCGGCGCCGCGCGGCCATGAGCGACGAGGAGCTCTTCGAGCTGCTGCCACGGCTGCGCACCGGATCCCTGGGCATCGTGCACGAGCTGGCGCCGGGTGAGACGCGCGACTTCGAGTTCGTGCTCGCCTGGAGCTTCCCCAACCGTCACCGCTCGTGGCGCGGGCACATCGTCGCTGACGGCCGCGCAGACGCGGGCGTCGTGCGCAATCGGTACGCGACGCTGTGGCCCGACGCATGGGCTGCGGCATCCCATCTGCATCGTGAGCTGCCCGCTCTCGAGGCCACCACGCTCGCGTTCGTCGAGGCCCTCTACGGCGGGAGCCTGGACCCGGTCGTCGCCGAGGCCGTGGGTGCGAACATCGCCGCGGTCCGGTCGACGACCGCCTTCGTCGTCGAGACCCCAAACCCTGATCTCGGGGAGGGGCCCGTGTTCGCCGCGTGGGAGGGGTCGTTCGATCACGGCGGCTCGTGCGAGGGCACCTGCACCCACGTCTGGTCGTACGCGCAGACGGTGGCGTGGCTCTTCCCGTCGCTCGAGCGCAGCGCCCGCCGGGTCGAGTTCCTGCTCGAGACCGACGAGGACGGCGCGCAGAAGTTCCGCAGCAATCGCGTCTTCGGAGGTCCCGCGTGGTTCATGGGTCCCGCGGTCGACGGGCAGCTCGGCACGTTCCTGCGGCTGCACCGCGAGTGGCGGTTCTCGGGCGACGACGACTTCCTCGGCGAGGTGTGGCCCGCGGCGGTGCGCACGCTCGAGCACGCCATCCAGCGGTGGGACCGCGACGGCGACGGCCTTCTCGACGGCGAGCTGCACAACACCTACGACATCGAGTTCTTCGGGCTCGAACCGCTCGCCAACGGCATGTTCGCCGCGGCGCTGCGGGCGGGCGCGCGCATGGCGGCACACCTCGGCGAGAGCGGACGGGCGGCCGACTGGCTCGACCGGGCAGACCGCGTCGCGGTGGGCATGAATGAGCGACTGTGGAACGGCGAGTACTACCGGCAGGTGATCGACGACGTGGATGCGCATCGGTACCAGTACGGCGACGGCGTGCTGTCGGACCAGCTGCTCGGCCAGTTCCACGCGTGGGTCAACGGCCTCGGCGACCTGCTGCCCCGCGACCGGCTGCGCAGCGCGCTGGGCGCGATCGTGGCGCACAACCACCGGTCCGACCTCACCGCGCACGAGAGCACGCAGCGGGTCTACGCCCTCGACAACGAGGGCGGGCTGCTGCTGGCCTCGTGGCCGCGCGGCGGCAGGCCCGCGATTCCGTTCGTCTACTCCGACGAGGTCTGGACCGGCGTCGAGCACCAGGTCGCGGCATCCCTCGTCTATGCGGGGCTGGTGGACGAGGCCCTCGAGGTCGAACGCACCCTTCGCGCCCGCTACGACGGAGAGACGCGCAGCCCCTGGAACGAGATCGAGTGCGGCAACCACTACGCGCGATCGCTCGCGTCGTGGGGGCTGCTGCTGGCCTTCAGCGGCGTGCAGTGGGATAGCCCCGCGCGCACGCTCACGTTCGACCCCGTCGGTGACGGCGCGTTCCGCGGCCTGTTCACCACCGGACACGCGTGGGGCCGTGTCGAGATCGACGCCGACGAGATCACACTGCACGTCGACGGCGGCACGCTGAACCTCGATCGTCTCGTGCTGCGCGGTCGGCCCGTCACGCCGACCGGCACCCGGCCCATCACCCTGGCGGCTGGTGAGTGCGTCACCACGCGCTCGACCGCCGCCCTCGCAGCCCCCTCACCACAGGAGACCCCATGACCGGCTACCGCCTCCCCGCCGTCCGCGAGCGCCGCACAACACCGCCGAAGACTGCCTACCTCGTCGCCTCGGGCGATCTGCGCGAGTCGGCGAACGCCGCCGGCTGGCCGACGCAGGTCGCGCTCGAAGTCGGCGTGACCGGTGTGCTCAACGAGCTCGGGTGGCGGGTCATCCGCGCGAACGACGTCGATCCCGAGACCGGGCACGGGTTCATCTCGAGCCAGCGCATGGGCCTCGAGGTGTTCCAGGGCATTCCGGCCGACGCGCCGCTCATCGTGGCGGAGGCAGTGTGGCAGTACTCGCACCACGTGCTCGCCGGCCTGCGCACGCATGAAGGGCCGATCCTCACTGTCGCGAACTTCGCCGGCGACTGGCCGGGACTGGTGGGTCTCCTGGGCCTCAACGCGGGCATGACGAAGATGGGCAAGGACTACGCGTCGATCTGGTCGGTCGACTTCACCGACGACTGGTTCAAAGCCGGCATCAAGGAGTGGACCGAGACCGGCCGCATCACCCACGATGCGTCCCACGTGCGCCCGCTTCCGGAGCTTCCCGCGACGCCAGAGGTCGAGCTCGGCCGCGCACTCGGCGACCAGCTGGTCGCCGAGAAGGCCATCATCGGCGTGTTCGACGAGGGCTGCATGGGGATGTACAACGCGATCATCGACGACGAGCTGCTGAATCGCACCGGCATCTACAAGGAGCGGCTGTCGCAGTCCGCACTGTACGCGGAGATGCTGTCCGTGACGGATGCCGAGGCCGACGCCGCGCGGGACTGGCTGACCGATCGCGGCATGACGTTCCGCTTCGGCACCGACGAGGCGACCGAGCTCACCGAGACGCAGGTGCGCTGGCAGATGAAGATGTACGTCGCGGCGCTCCGCATCGCCGACGACTTCGGACTCGACGCCGTGGGCATCCAATACCAGCAGGGGCTCAAGGATCTGGTGCCGGCATCCGATCTCGCCGAGGGCGTGCTCAACTCGACGGAGCGCCCGCCCGTGCTCTCGCGCGACGGCTCGCGAGAACTATTCGCCGGGCGCGCATTCCCGCACTTCAACGAGGCCGACGAGGGCGTGGCGGTGGACGCGCTCGTCACCGATCGCGTGTGGACGGCGATGGGACTCGTTCCCGACAACACGCTGCACGACGTGCGCTGGGGCGAGGACTTCGACGGCCGGTTCGTGTGGGTTTACGAGATCTCAGGTTCGGTGCCCGCGTCGCATCTCGGCGGCTGGGACAAGGCCGAGGGTTGGCGGCAGGGGCCGGTGTTCTTCCCGGCAGGGGGGTCGACGATCAACGGCGTCTCGAAGCCGGGCGAAGTCGTGATCTCGCGCGTCTTCATCGCCGAGGGCGTCCTGCAGGCCGACATCTTCCGCGGCACCGTCGTCGAGCTGCCGGAGGAGGAGACGCAGCGTCGGAAGGATGCGACCAACCCGGAGTGGCCCATCGCCCACGTGGTGCTGCACGACGTCACGCGCGACCAGTTCATGGCCCGCCACAAGGCCAACCACGCACAGCTCGTGTACGCGCCCGATGCCGAGACCGCCGATCGCGCGCTCGTGGCGAAGGCCGCGATGCTCGATCGCATGGGCATCAAGGTCAACCTGGTGGGTCGCGTCAGCGGGCTGTGACCCGCCGGGTGCAGGAGGGGCAGCGGATGCCGCGTGACAGCGAAGGCCGCGAGTGGACCGAGGCGACCGTCGACGGGCGCTGGCTGCGCCCGGCGCCGGCCGCTGGACCGCAGGAGCCGAGGTGGGGGCATCCCGACGGCATCCAGCTCGGACTGCATCCGCTGACAGGTCCCCGCGGTCTGCTCCGGCTGTACACGCCGTACCTCGGCCAGCCCCGCGACCGGCTGCTCAACTTCATCGCCGTCGAGCCGGTGCCCGCGGGCGGCACGGAGCGCGGCTTCTCCGAGCTGGAGCGCAGCCGCCTCGACGACGTGCCCGGACTGCGCATCTGGGCCACGGACGACCCGGACGACACCCGGCCGCAGGATCCGCGTCAGCCGTCTCGCGGACGCGTCGCGGTCGAGGACGGCGTCGAGACCCTTACCGTCGAGCTGCTCGTGGAGCCGTTCGAGAACGGCGCAGACGTTCGGGTGCAGGTGGTGTTCCGGGCGGATCGTCCGCACGAGATCTCGCTCGCCGCCTTCCGGCAGCCGGGGTCGGCCGAGCTCGAGGCCTGCATCCTCACCGCGACTATGGGGAACTGGGCGCGGCTGCGGACGCTGCGCCTGGCCACCGAGGAGGTCACCGCCCGTGAGCTGTGGCCCCGGTACACCGACGTGCACTTCGCCGAGCACGCGCGCTTCGGCGTGGATCGGCTCGCTCGGGACGGTGGCGCGGTGACGGTCTCGGCGATCCCCGACGAGCTCGAGCCCCATCTCGCCGAGCACGCTCCGGGCACGAAGGAGCACTGGTACTACGTCGGCGTGCCTGCCGTGCAGACGTGGCGAGCCGACGACCCAGGCCCGGCGCTCGTCGCGCAGGTCAACGGCCGCTACACCTACTGGATGAGTGAGGCGCTCATTCCCGGCGGCATCGCGTTCGAGAACTTCGAGATCGTGGAGCCCTTTCGCCAGGGGCGGGTGCTGACGTTCTCGGCCGAGCCTCTGGCCCAGACCCAGCCCCACGGGCAGGCCCACGGCGCGGACGCGGGCTGATCCCGCGGCGAGGTGCGGCCGCATGCCCGTCCGCCGTACGTCCCCTGTCCACCTCGGTTGAGGTGCGCTGTGTTGGGCCGCGTCGCGCCGATACGAGGCATCTCGCTCGCCTCGCGTGCCCTTCGGGCGCATGATGGGGGCATGGCGACCCTCGACGACGTACGAGTCATCGCTCTCGGGTTCCCGGGCGTGGTCGAGCGCGTCGACGGGCACCGCGGCGGGGCGTCCTGGCGCACCGCCGCCGGCGCGTTCGTCTGGCAGCGCGGGCCGAGCGGCCGCGACCTCGAGCAGCTGGCGGCGCTCGGGCGCGAGTGGCCACCGGGCGACGTCGTGGGGGTGCGGACCGACGGGCAGCAGGTGAAGCAGGCACTGCTCGAGAGCTACCCCGACGCCTTCTTCACGATCCCGCACTTCGACGGGTACCCGGCCGTCCTCGTGCGCCTCGACGGCATCGAACCGCCGCAGCTGCGTGAGGTCGTCACCGACGCCTGGCTGCTGAAGGTTCCCCAGCGCGTCGCGAACGAATGGCTCGCCCAGAATCCGCCGACGCCACCCATCGCGTGACCCGGCAGCGCGTCAGAGCGCGCCGGTGTCGTGCACGGTCTCGCCGGCGACGACGGTGCGCACGATGCGGGCTGCGAGCAGCGACTCCGGTCCCGCCGCGAACGGGTCGGCGTCGACGATCGCGAAGTCGGCGGCGAGGCCCGCTTCGAGGCGTCCGCGCGTCGCGCCGTCGCCGACGGAGGCCGCGGCATCCCGCGTGGCGTGGGTGAGCGCCTGCTCGAGGGGCAGTGCGTAGTGCGGATGCCGCGGCGCGAACGATCCGTCGAGCGCCGACTTGCGGGTGGCCGCGATGTACATGTTCGGCAGCGCATCGTGGGGCGCGGTCGGCGCGTCGGTCGAGAACGCGAGCAGCGCACCCGCCGCGACGTACTCGGGCCACGCGAAGGCCCGGTCGACCCGGTCGTCGCCCAGCATCGCGGCCCAGTTGTCGAAGATCGCGGGGTCGGCGTGCACGGGCTGCATCGACGCGGTCACGCCGAGCCGCGCCATCCGTTCGGCCGTGCCGGGCGCGGCGTACTCGAGGTGCTCGATGCGGTGCCGGCGAGCCCGGGGTCCGTTGACCTCCGCGGCATGCTCCAGCGCGTCGAGGGCGATGTCGCTGGCGAGGTCGCCGATCGCGTGCAGCGCCACCTGCAGTCCCGCGGCGTCGGCGGCGGCGACGACGGGCTTCATGTCGGCGAGCGGCCAGATGGGCTCGGCGTTCGAGCCGTTGGAATACGGATGCCGCATCGCGGCGGTGCAGGCGTCGATGACGCCGTCGACCACGAGCTTGATGCCGACCACCCGCAGCCACGGCGATCGCACCGTCGCGGCGAGCTCGGCCGCCCGGACGACCTGCGCCAGGTTCGCGGCCTCGTCGCCGGTGTTCTCGACGAACCAGTGCGCGGCGACCCGGAGCGGCAGCCGCCCGCCGCGCCGCTCGGCGGCGCGGTGGAACGCGGCGAGTCCGAGCTCGTCGAACGCCATGTCGACCGCCCCGGTCACGCCGGTCGCCGCGTAGGCGGCGAGCGTGCGCTCGACGGCGGCGTCGCGGTCGCCGTCGTCGGTCTGGTCGGCCAGGAATGCCCAGGCGTGCACCTGAGCCGCGGTCTCGTACAGCATGCCGTCGGGCTCGCCATCGGCATCCCGCCCGATGCGGCCGCCGAGGGGGTCGGGGGTGTCGCGGGTGATGCCCAGCTCGGAGAGCGCCGCCGAGTTGAGCCAGCACGAGTGGTAGTCGTTGGCGTCGAGATACACCGGCACGTCGCCGACGGCCGCGTCGATCATGGCGGCTGTCGGGACGCCGCCGGGGATCGAGTCGAACAGCCAGCCGCGTCCGAGGACGCGTGCCGCGTCGGGCCGGGCCTCGCGTGCCGCGCGCAGGCGCTCCTGGATCTCGCCGAGCGTGCGGGCATCGGTGAGCCCGACGCGGCCGAGGGCCTCGCCCATCATGACGAGGTGGGTGTGCGCATCGGTGAAGCCGGGCAGCAGCAGTCTGCCGCCGAGGTCGATGGTCGCGGCATCCGGTCCCGCCGCAGCGGTCGCGCGCGCGGCGTCGCCCGCGAAGACCACAGAATCGCCGTCGACGACGAGGGCGTCGGCCCAGGGCTGCCTGCCGGCGGTGAAGATGCGCCCTCCGGTGTAGACGGTCGCGGTCATGCGGGAGCCTCCCTGTGCCCGGAACCGCGTCGCGGTCCGCTAAACGAATACCGTTCGTTATTATGCCTCATGGAGGACGTATGCCGAGACCCAGAGTGAACCTGCTGTCGGTGGAGCTGATCGCCGACGCCGCCATCGAGCTCGCCGACTCCGGCGAGCCGTTCGGCGTGAACGCCCTCGCGCGCCGTCTGGGCGTCACGCCGTCGTCGCTCTACAACCACGTGGACGGCAAGGACGCCATCATCGAGCTCATGCGCGGCCGGCTGTCGCGGCGCTATCTGCCGACGGCCGTCACAGGGGAGTGGGATGCCGTGGTCATCGGCACCCTGCGGGCACTGCGGCGCCTCTACGCCCAGCATCCGCTCATCGTCCCTCTCATCGTCGGCAAGACCATCACCGACCCCGGTGTGATCGCCGGCTACGACCGGCTCGCGACGGCGCTCGTCGACGCGGGGGTGGTCGACGACGAGGTACTCGCGATCGTCGCCATCGTGGACGCGTACGCGATCGGGTTCGGCATGGACCTCGCCTCGCCCGACGAGATCTGGCGCCCGGACGTGCCCACTGCGACGCTCGGCCGGCTGATGGCGGGCGCGGCCGAGGGCGCCGCGCGCAGCGACGCCGCCTTCGAGATCGGCCTCGACATGCTCGTCGCCTCCCTCCGGGTGCGGATCGAAGGCCCTCAGACGCCGTGAGATCCGCTCAGGCGGCCGCCTCCACGCCGCGGTGCGTCCGGAACAGCTTCCAGTCCGCGAGCGAGAGATCGGCGTAGGCATAGGCCCATTCGAGGATGGCCTCGCCCGCGACACGGCCTCCTCCGAGATACCCCGCCACGGCAGCGGAGGCAGGCGACTGGCCGTGCGCGCGGGCCAACGTCGCCGCGCAGGCGTCGGCGTACCAGAGGAACCCCTTGTCGTCGAGCGCGTCCATGTCGAACCCGCCCTTCTTGTCGCGGAACTGGCGGACGTAGAAATCGCGCTGCGCTCCGTACGTCGTGTGGCCGACGAAACCGAGGAACGGGTCCGACACTGCCTGGAGGATGCGCTGCATCCCGACCACGCGCCCGCCCTCGCCGTACTGGTCGATGAACCGGGAGACGGCTTCCGGCTGCTCGGCCTTCCCGTGCTCGATCAGCACGCTCCTTCCCGCCTCCTTGCCCTGCAGCAGCAGGACGCCGTCGTCGCCGTCCTGCATGGCGATGACGAGGCACCGTGTGCCCACGCTGCCCACACCGACCACGCGCAGGGCGATGTCCGACAGCCGGTACTTCTGCAGCAGAGCACGGATGTCGATGTTCGCCGACTTCACGTACTGGTCGAAGACGCGCAGCGCGCGCTCCTCAGACTCGGCGTCGATGTGGGTCATCGTGGGCGGTGACTCGACGAAGACGATCCGCCCCTCGGCATCGAGCTGCGTCATCTTCTTCGCCGCACGCGCGCCGGTGCGCTTCTCGGCCTCCTTGATCGCCGAATCGATGGCGGCACGCGTCTCGTCGTCCACGGCTCGCTCGGCGGCCAGGGCGTCGAAGCGGTCGTAGTAGCGCTTGAGGGGGCTGCGCTTGGCGCCTGCGCCGATCGAGCGCGCGTAGACACGCACCGCATCGAGTGACGCCTCGCGGATCACCGAGTCGGCGCGCCCGGTCGACTGTCCCGCGATGACGATGCTGGCGACCAGTCGTTTGACGTCCCACTCCCACGGCGCCCACGCCGACTCGTCGAAGTCGTTGAGGTCGAAGACGAGCGTCCGCTGCGGAGACGCGTACAGCCCGAAGTTCGACACGTGCGCATCGCCGCATGACCCGACGCTCACGCCGCTGCTGGGCGAGCGGGCCAGGTCGGCGGCCATGAGGGCGGCGGTTCCTCGGTAGAAGGCGAAGGCGCTCGCCGCCATGCGCTCGGTGCGCAGGGGAACCAGCTCGGGGACCCGGTCGGCGTCCTGCGCGTCGAGGATGCCCATCGGATCGCGGTCGTTCGTGGGCAGCTCGGCGAGCGCCTCGCGAGGATTCTGCTGCCGCGCGGCGCGGCCCTCAGCGACGTGGTCGGCATGGGACGGCAGAGGAGCCCAGGTGCGCCCGATCGGCGACTCGGCGGTCGTTGACATGCGCCCAGTGTGGCACTGCGATGCGCCCGCTCGTAAGGGCGGTACCCTGACCGCGTGACCCGCCCCGCGCCCGCGCCGCCGCCCGCTCTCTCACCGGGCCTGCGCGTGCTCGTCGTGCTCGCGACGAGCGTGGTGGTGCTCGCGGGCGTGTACTTCGCACGAAGCCTCATCGGACCGCTCGCGCTCGCGGTCGTGCTCGTCGTCATCTGCGAGCCCGTCCGCCGGCCTCTCGAGCGGCGCGGCTGGCCGCGCTGGACCGGCACCACGGCCGTCATCCTCGTCGCCTATCTGGTGCTCGTGGTGATGGGCCTGCTGCTGTGGGTGGCCGGCGTCCAGTTCGCACGGCTGGTCGCCGACTACGTGGACCAGCTGCGCGGCAGCGTCGACGGCTTCGTGGGCTGGCTGCAGTCCGTCGGCCTCGACGGAGAGGCGACGGATGCCGCGGCATCCGTCCTCGATCCCTCGGCGATCGTCCGGCTCGTCTCCAGCGTCGGCGGCACCGTGGTCGGCGTCGCGACCGCCCTCTTCTTCGTCGTGTCGTACATCATCTTCATGGCCGCGGACGCCGCGCGGTATCGCGACGCCGAGCGCGTCTTCGGCGCCGGGCGTCGGCCCGTGCTCGCGAGGATCCGCCGCCTGAACACCGGCATCCGCCGCTATTACGTCGTGAACGCGTCGTTCGGCGCGGTCGTGGCGATCATCGACGGCCTCGCGCTCTGGGCGCTCGGCGTGCCGGCGCCCATCGTCTGGGCGGTGCTCGCCTTCGTCACCAACTTCGTGCCGAACATCGGCTTCGTGCTGGGCCTCATCCCGCCCGCCGTGCTGGGCCTGGTGGTCGGCGGATGGCCGATGCTGCTCGCGGTGATCGCGATCTACTCCGTCGTCAACGTCGTGCTGCAGGTGCTGGTGCAGCCGAAGTTCGTCAGCGACGCGGTCGATCTCAGCCTGACGCTGAGCTTCTTCTCGGTCATCTTCTGGACGTTCGTGATCGGGCCGCTCGGCGCGATCCTGTCGATCCCGCTGACGCTCTTCGTCCGGGCGCTCGTGCTCGAGGGCGATACGGGGTCGCTGTGGCTGCGGTGGCTCTCGGGCGATCGCACCGCCACGCCGGCCGCCGCGGCGCGGGATCCGCTCGCGCCTTCGTGATCCGCCGCCATCCACGCCCGCATCCCACTCCCACGGAGGCAGTCATGACTCAGACCTCGCTCGATCTGCCTTCGCCCGACGGGCAGCCGTCGGTTCCGCCGCAGACGCATCGCGGACCCCGCGTGTTCGACCGGTTCAGCGAGCGCTCGCTCGAGTCCCTCGCACTCGGTGTCGGCGCGGCCTCGTTCGTCGTCGTGGCGCTCGTGGCGATGATCGCCTTCCGCTTCCAGCCGGCGCCGATCTCGGGCCCGGGCTCGGTGGGGCAGTTCGCGGCGATCGCAGCCGGCGTCGTGGCGTTCCTCGCGGTGATCGGAGGCCGGATCCTCGCCCACCGGCAGGGCGCGCACCGGCGCCTCAACCCGCTCGACTACCTCGACGTGGCCGCGCTGGCCTTCGCCCACGCCGTGATCGCACTCCTCGGCTGGACGCTGCTGGCGGTGATCCTCGAGGACGCGTTCATCGGCGCCGAGGTGTTCCCCCTGGCAGTGCTCATCCTCGCAGGCGCCACCTCGGCGATGACGGCCTACCTCGCGTTCTACTCGGCGACGCACATGGATCTGCAGCTGCTCGCCGTCGTCCTCGCGGTGTTCCTCGTCTTCGGTGTGCTCGCCAGCATGCTCACCGCCAGCGACCCGAGCTGGTGGAAGGACAACCTCAGTGCTCTCGGCATGTCGTCCAACGTATCGGCCTTCGCCTTCAACATCACGATCATCGTCGCGGGCTTCCTCGTGACCACGCTCGCGCGGTACTCCACGCGCGGCATCCCCACCCTCAACCCCAAGGGCATCGGCCGCGTGCGCGCCACGCTCATCGTGGTCGGCGTGTTCCTCGGCATGGTCGGGATCTTCCCGGTGGACCGGTTCTTCGCGCTCCACACCAGCGTCGCGTCGGGCATGGTGGTCGCGTTCGGCGTGCTCGTCATCGCGCTGCCGCGGTGGATCCCGTCGATGCCGAAGGCTTTCGTCGCTCTCGGCTGGCTGTTCCTCGCGGTCACCCTGCTGCTCGCGATGTTCTTCTTCGTCGGCTACTACACGCTCACCGCGGTCGAGCTGGTCGCCGGCATCCTGGTCTTCACCTGGATCGTGCTGTTCATCCGCAACGCGGCCGCCCTGGCTCAGGACGCGCGCCACGAGCCGTCAGCCGGCTGAGCGGGTCCGGGACCAGGGGAGTGCCGCCTCCGGCCGCTCGCGCGCGAGGTCGGCGGGGGTGATGAGCATCTCGCGCGCCCAGGTGACGACGAGCCAGGCCGGCAGCACGATGATGCACAGCATCGGCAGCACCGTGATGTCGCCGACCATCGCGACGGCGACGAAGAGCGCCACCCACCCGTCGCGGGCGATGGCCAGCACGAGGCCGAGCACCCCGCAGGCGACCGCGAGCGACAGTGGCAAGCCAGGGAGCAGCGCGCCCCCCAGCAACCCGGCTGCGACCCCGAGGAACACCGCCGGGAAGATCCGGCCCCCGCGGAAGCCCGCTGACGCGGCGACCACGAGAGCCGCCATCTTGATGAGCAGGATCAGCGCCAGCTGACCGGGAGGATACGCGTCGGGGTCGGCGAGGAGCTCGCCGCTCTGCTCGAGACCCTTGAACAGCGTGATCGGCCCGCCGACCATGCCGAGCAGTCCCAGCACGACCCCGCCGAGGGCGATGTAGAGCAGCGGATGCCGCAGTGCGTGGAACGCGCGATGCACGAGCGGGAAGAGGTAGATGCCGACGAGCCCGAAGGCCGCAGCCGCGCAGGCGACGATCGCACCGAGGAGCAGGTCGAAGGCCTGCGGCGTCCCGTAGGCCGGGAGCGGCGCCGTCGCACCGAATCCGCCGCCGAGGAGGAACGTCGTCACCGATCCGGCACCGGCCGCGACGAGCGGGAGGAACAGCTTGTCCCAGAGCGAACCGCCCATCTTGAACTCGCCGACCATTCCGGTGAAGACGAGCGCCGCGGCGACGGGGGTGCCGAACAGCGCACCGATCGTCGCCGAGATCGCCAGAGCGCCGACGAGCTGCGGCGGCACCGCCTTGGCGATGCGAGCGACGAGCGCGATCGCGAGCGAGACATTGACCGCGATGATGGGGTTCTCGGGGCCGAGGCTCACCCCGCCGGCGAGGCTGAGGAGCACGACGACGAACAGACCGGGCAGCACCCACAGCGGCAGCGGTGCGGCCGCGAGCTCGGTCGTCGCCGAGTCGGGACCGGCGTGACCGGGAACGAGCCACACCACGAGTCCGACGGCGATGCCGGTCGCGGTGAGAACCGTGAAGATCCACCACGGCGAGTCGGACGGGATGCCGAGCGCCTTCGGCATGCTCGTCCACAGCACGTCGTCGAGCTGCCCGGCGATGAGATCGAGCACGCGGAGCGTCAGCGCCGACAGCACGCCGATGAGGATCGCGGGGATCGACAGCAGCACCAGGCGTCGGACGGTGAGCTGCGGACCAGGTGAGGTGGCCGGTGCGGGCGAGGCGGCGATGGGGCCGGGCATGGGCACACGATATCGGTCGCAGCACGGGGACGTGGGCGGCGCTCGGCGCGATCTCGCGCGGCGGCGGGCGCGCCGGGGTGCCGGCAGGAGACATCCGGTGCACAATTCGCATGTGGAGGAGACCGCCTGGCACAAGCGCACCGAGGTGCCGCTCATGATCGCCTCGTTTGCGTACCTCGTCGCGTACTCCTGGCGCGTCATCGCCGACCTGCACGGTCCGGGCCGGGTGATCGCGTCGACGGTGATCCTCGTGACCTGGGCCATGTTCATCGCGGACTACATCGTGCGCCTGTCGCTCGCCACCAACAGGAGATGGTGGTTCCGCCATCACCTGTCGGCGCTGACGTTCGCGCTGATCCCCGTCCTGCGCCTCGTCCGGCTGCTGCGCTTCATGACCCGGCTGCCCGGGATGAAGACGACCGCGGGCGGCGTGTTGCGCACGCAGATCCTCGTGTACGGCGCCGGCGCCTCCGTCATCCTGATCTACATCGCCTCGCTCGCGGTGCTCGAAGCCGAGCGTCACGCTCCCGATGCGAACATCACGACCTTCGGCATCGCGCTGTGGTGGTCGTGCGTGACCGTCACGACGACGGGCTACGGCGACTACGTGCCCATGACGGATGCCGGCCGCTGGGTCGCCGTGGGGCTCATGCTCGGAGGGGTGGCGCTGGCCGGCGTGATCACTGCGACCCTGGCCTCCTGGGTGCTCGAGCGCGCGTCGCGCGAACACGACGATCAGGAGCCCGCGACCCGTGCCCAGGTGCGGGCGCTGATGGAGAAGATCGACGCGCTGACCGCGCAGAGTGCGGGCGGCGGTGGCGCACACGGTGCGGGCGGCAGTGGCGGTGGTGCGCACGGTGGGGGCGGGAGCGGCGCGGGTGCAGGCGCCGGCAACGGTGGCGCGAACGGTGGCCACGACGAGCACGGTTCGCTCGGCGACGGTGGAGACGAACGTCCCGGTGGCTGATCGCGGAGAGCGACATGAAGAGGGCCGCGTCCGGATGGACGCGGCCCTCTTCATGAAGCAGTGCTCAGGACAGCAGCTTCGCCTTCGCTGCGGCGAACTCCTCGTCGGAGAGGATGCCCTGCGCGTGCAGCTGCGCGAGCTGCGTGATCTTCGCCATCATGTCGTCGGCGGCCGGTGCAGCCGGAGCCGCCTGCGCGTTGGCGACGGCCTGGGCGGCGGCGGCATCCATCGCGGCCTGCTGCTGCTGGGCCTCGTACGCCTGCTCCTGGGCCTGATCGTTGTACTTCGCCTGCTGGTGCCGCGCGACGCTGCCCGAGACGGCGGTGGCGGTGCCGGCGACGACGGCGGTCCGGGCGGCCATTCCGATGAGACCGGGCCGACCCATTCTTCTCAGTGGCATGTCTTCCTCCTTCAGTCGGCGTTCTCGGCGAGGAACGCGTTCACGATCGGTGCGGGGATCCCCTCGCGTGCGATGACGGCGCCGCCGGCGTCGTAGAGCGCAGACGCGAACGCCTTCGCCCACAGCAGCTCGACCACGAGGATCGCCGCGGACGAACCGGGCTCGAGGTTCTCCGCGAGGTAGAGGATGTCGTCCTGGCCCGCGAGTCCCGCCAGATCGAGCGACGGTGCACCGTCGTCGATCGTGTCGGAGAGCTCGAGGACCTCGAGCTCACCCTCCGGCGAGCGCCGCGCGAAGACGAGGTCGAGCACGTTGACCGTGCCCGAGGCGACGAGGTCGTCGATCGCCTGGAGCACTGCCGGACCGGGCCGGTCGCCCTCGAACGCGATCGCGTAGAACTCGATGGGGCCGTAATCGAAGGTCGTCATGTCTTCTCCTGTCTCGGGTGCCGGCTAGACAGCCAGCGCCTTGGCCTTGAGGTGGTCGAACTCGGCCTGGGTGATCGCACCGGAGTCGAGGAGGGTCTTCGCCTTGGCGATGTCGTCTGCGGCACTCGCCCCCGAGCCCGCGGTCTGCCGGATGTAGGCATCCTGAGCGGAGCGCAGCTCCTGCGCCTGCGCGATCGAGCGCTTCTGCATCCCGTTGCCGCGCGCGATCAGGTACACCAGCGCGGTCAGGAAGGGCACGAAGATCAGGAAGAGGATCCAGACGGCCTTGAGCCAGCCGTTCAGTTTGTCGTCGCGGAACAGGTCGCCGATGATCGAGAAGATCACCATCAGGTACGCGACGAACACGAAGATCCAGAACATCCAGGCGATGAAATCCCAGAAGCCGCCCATGGATACCAGCTTTCTCGACGGGGTCGACCCGTCGCTGTGCGGTTGTAGACACCGCGTCCCTCGCGGTGCTCTGGATCGGAGACTACCGCCAAACACGCCGGATCGGCATGACCGATTTTCGAAGCTTTCCTGACCGCTTAGCGGCATCATGTTCCCCATGACCGATGAACCTGAGGGCTCCGCCACCGACGTGGTGCCTGCGGTCGTCGCAGAGCGCCCGCGGCGCTTCGCCAGCGTCCTCGCCGCGCTCGATCACCCGCTGGGGACGGGGTTCCTCGTGACGATCGGCGTGCTCGCCGCGCTCGTGCTCGGATCGGCGATCGGCTCGATCTCGACGATCCTCGTCTACATCGTGCTGGCGATGTTCCTCGCACTCGGGCTCGACCCGATCGTGCGCATGCTCGAGCGTCACAGGGTCAAGCGCGGCGCCGGCATCGCCATCGTGTTCTGCGGATTCGCGCTCGTGGCGGTCGCGTTCTTCGTCTTCGTGCTGCCGCCCGTCATCGCCCAGATCGTGCAGCTGGTGGAGGCGATTCCCGAAGGCGTGGAGAACATCCCACAGTCGGAGTGGTTCGCGCAGCTCACCCCCGACGCTCAGGCGGCGATCATCGCGGGCATGGATCAGCTCGCCGACTGGATCTCGACGCCGTCGACCATCGCGATGCTCGGCGGGGGCGTGCTGGCGGTGGGTGTGGGCTTCGTCGCCGGGATCTCTGCGAGCTTCATCGTCATCGCCCTCACCCTCTACTTCCTCGCCTCGCTCTCGGCGGCGAAGCAGGCGCTCTACGCGCTCGCTCCGGCGCACAGCCGCGTTCGCCTGGAGGACCTCACGGAGCGCATCACCGGCTCCGTGGGCAGCGCGCTGATCGGCTCGGTGATCCTCTCGTCCCTCAACGCCGCGGCCGTCTTCATCCTGCATGTGGCGATCGGACTGCCATTTCCGGCGCTCATGGCCGTGATCGCGTTCGTGATCACGCTCATCCCGCTGTTCGGGTCGGTGATCTTCTGGATCTTCGCCTCGATCGTCGCGCTGTTCAGCAGCCCGACCCAGGCCCTCATCTTCTTCATCGCCTACCTGATCTACATCCAGCTCGAGTCTTACGTCATCAGCCCCCGCGTGATGAACAAGGCGATCGCGATCCCCGCCGCCCTGGTGCTGATCGGGGCCCTGGCCGGCGGAGCGCTGGCGGGCGTCGTCGGAGTCCTCGTCGCGCTGCCGGTGATGGCGTCGATCCTGCTGATCATCCGCGAGGTCGTCGTCCCCCGCCAGAACCTCAAGGTCTGACGCGACGAGAGACGGATGCCGCGGCCCGCGGCATCCGTGCCCCTTCGGCCTGCACGCAGCCCCCGGCGCGGCGACGGTTCTCGCCGCGGTTGGGCCGCGGTCGGCGAGGCAGGGGATTCCCAGTGAAACGCAGGACGCCGCCCTGGGTCTCGACGATGATCCCTCGTCTCGTCGCCAGGCCGATCGCGGTCTCGGCGCCAGAGCTGGGGGAGCGCGCTAGAAGGACCGCGCCTTGGACTTGGCGAACGACCTCGGGTTATGGGCCAGCGTACTCAGGTACCAGGGCTGGCGGGGGTGCACAGGTGCCAGACCGGCGTCGCGCAGCTTCAGATCGAGCGGTTCGAATCTCATGGTGTCGCTCCAGTCCCAGCGGGCGAAGCCGCCCTCGTGGCGCCGAAGACGGTCTTCCCGCTTCTTCTCGCGGATGAAGTGGGCTTTCATCGCCTGGGGGTCGCTGGCGTCGTACTTTCCGTAGCCGTCGGATTCGCCGATGATGCGCAGTCGACGCCAGTAGAAGTCGGAGCGGTCGGTCGCGCCTTCGTACGAGAATTCGCTCTGCAGCTCTGGTTCCTCGAAACCCAGCCACTCGATGACCGCCCTGCTCACAGCCTCTCCCGCCGACTCGGAGTCAGCAGTGGCACGCGCCTGCACCCAGTCGAGCTGTCGGACGCCTCGCCGGTTCGACTGCGCACGACCGCGTTCGCTGATATCGAGCGCAACGCCGTCCGCCCGGAGGATGCGGGCGGCCGCGTCCGCCACGGCGAGAGCAAAGGCGGGAGGAAGCGCACGAGCAAGATCGACCGCCGTATCGGCGACCGAGGTCGCGCCCAGACCGCCGGCGTCCGACAGTTCGCGGGCATCCGCGTAGCCATGAACGATCACGTCGCCTTCGCGCCACGAACGGCCATCAGAGCTCAGCACGTGGATGTGCGTCGGCTCGCCGAAGACAGGCAGCCCTTGCAGCACGGCTGCCGACTCGAGGCAGAACACCGGTGCCTTCCAGGTATGGGCCACGGCGAGCACGCGCACCCGATATTGCTCCCAGGGTCGCAGGCCCGCCCACACGTCCTTGCGGATGTACACACCCGGGCGGATGCGATGCAGTCGTCCGTCGCGATCCCGTCGCGCGATGTCGAACGGCAGCCCGCGGCCGAACAGGAGAGTGGTGGGAAGGTCGGCTGTCACCAGCTCAGCCTGCGGTCTTACGCGTCCCAGCCCACGGCTGATCGCGGTCGGTGGTGGACAACATGCGCCGCATCGGCGTCTCGTCGCGGCCGGGGAGGAGGCGAGCCTCTTCGAGGCAGGAAGTTTCCGCCGAGACCAGGGGCGTCGCCCCCTGTTTCGGCGGGAATCCCCTGGCTCGGCAAGGGAACCTTCACCTTCGCCCGGGTGGGTCAGTTGAGGGCGGAGGTGAGGCGCATCAGGCCGTCGAGGAACGTGGCCTTCGCGGGCTCGCGGCGCCACTCCTCCAGCGTGAGCTCGCGGCCGGCGTCGCGGTAGCCCTGCTCGACCTCGCGCATGCCGGCGACGAAGGACGCGCCGCGTACCAGGAGCGAGACCTCGCTGTTGAGGCTGAACGAGCGGATGTCCATGTTGCTCGAGCCGATCACGGCGATGTCGTCGTCGATGGAGAAGTGCTTCGAGTGCAGGATGAACGGCGCGGGGTAGAGGAAGATCCGCACACCCGCTTCGAGGAGGGCGGTGTAATACGACCTTTGTGCGTGCCACACCATGAACTGGTCGCCGATCTCGGAGACGAAAAGCTGCACCTCGATCCCCCGCTGGCACGCCGTCGTGATCGCGTAGACCATCGCCTCGTCCGGCACGAAGTACGGGCTCGTCAGGATGACCTTCTCGGTCGCGCCGTAGATCAGCGACAGGAAGAGGCGCAGGTTGTTCTCGGTGTCGTAGCCGGGGCCGCTCGGCACGACCTGGCACTGCAGCGCGTCGGGCGCGGTCGAGACCGGGAGCTCGGCCGCCGGCACCTGGGCGGTCTGCGAGAGGTCCTCGCCGGTCTCGATGAGCCAGTCCGACAGGAAGACGGTGTTGACGGATGCCACGACCGGCCCGGTCAAGCGCGTCATGAGCTCCTGCCACTTGAGGCCGCGCTTGATGTTCTTCGGCGAGTCGTATGTGCGGTCGATCAGGTTCTGCGAGCCCATGAAGCCGACGCGACCGTCGACGACGACGATCTTGCGGTGGTTGCGCAGATCGGGGCGCTGGTACTTGCCCTTGAAGGGCTCGACCGGGAGCATCCACGCCCACTTCACGCCGATGCGGTCGAGCTCCGCCAGCATCGCCTTGCAGCCAGGGACCTTCTTGGTCGCGACGTAGTCGGCCAGGAGACGCACTGTGACGCCGCGGGCGACAGCACGCTCCATGGCCCCGAAGAATCCGCGGGTGGTGTCGTCCCACCCGACGATGAAGAACTCGATGTGCACGAATTCCTTCGCCGTGTCGATCTCGGCGGTCATCGCGTCGATCGACTCCTGGTAGTGCGGCAGAAGCGTCGCTTCGTTGCCTGATGAGGCGGGAAGGGCGGTGAGCGTCTGGTTCTGCTGCACCACGCGCTGGAACCAGCGCGGCCACGAAGCATCCATCTCATCCAGCGCGCCTGCGGCCACCCGGCTGCGGATGATCTCGTCGATGCGCGCCTGTTCTGCGCGTCTCTTCTGCGGCAGCCGGTAGTTGCCGATGACGAGGTAGAGCACCACGCCGACGCCGGGCAGGACGACGATGAGCAGGATCCACGCCATGGCTGCTGTGGGCTTGCGCCCGCGCGGGATGACGATGAGCGCGGTGACGACGATCGCGGCGTGCACGAGGACGGCGAGGGTCCAGGACAGGTTGGCGAGGAAGGTGGAGTCCACGTCCGTAGTGTGGCACCCTTCCGCGGCGGGACACAGCAACCGCACACCGTGTGCCGGGGCGTCGGCCGGGGCGTCGACGTCCGACTCGCCGATCCGGAAGCCGTCCTCAGAGGTGGTCGGCCGGACGCGCTCGATAGAGTCGCCGCATGACCGATCAGCTGCCGTCGTGGCGGGACACGGCAAGCAGAGCGGCGATCCTGGACTTCGTCGCCGCCGTGACCGCCGAGGGCGGCCCCGACTTCGTCCCGCCGGACGGGCGCGTTGCGGTGTTCGACAACGACGGGACCCTCTGGACCGAGAAGCCCATGCCGACACAGCTGCACTACCTGCTCGAGCAGTGGAAGGCCGCGGCGACCGCCGATCCGACGCTCGCGGATCGTCAGCCTTACAAGGCCGCGGCTTCGGGCGATCTCGCGTGGCTGGGGCAGGCCGTCGACAAGCACTACCGCGGAGACGACTCCGACCTGGGCCCGCTGATCGCGGCGGTGGCGCAATCCAGCGCCGGAGCGAGCGTCGAGGACTACGAGGCATCCGTCGCCGCCTTCTACCGCGATGCGCGGCACCTCTCGCTCGGCCGCTCGTATGCGCACACCGTGTACCAGCCGATGGTGGAGCTGATCCGCTTCCTCGAGGCGAACGGCTTCAGCGTCTACATCGTGTCGGGCGGCGACCGGGACTTCATGCGCCCGATGACGCAGGACTACTACGGCATCCCAGCCGAGCGCGTCGTGGGCACGGGGATGGGCCTCGAGTACGACGCGGACGACAACGTCGTGCGGTACACGCCCCAGCTCGCGTTCGTCGACGACGGGCCCGAGAAGCCGGTCCGCATCTGGATGCGCGTCGGCCGCCGGCCGATCCTCGCCGCGGGCAACTCGAACGGCGACATCCCGATGCTCCGCTTCGCACAGGGCAACCCCCGCAGCCTGAGCGTGCTGATCAACCACGACGACGACACCGGCCGCGGCGATGCGCCGTACGACACGGGGGCGGAGCAGGCGCTGGCGACGGCATCCGCCCACGGGTTCACGGTCGTGAGCGTGCGCGACGATTGGGCGCAGGTCTTTCCCGCCGACATCTGACGCGACGGGTCAGGCGTCGCTCGCGCAGCGGAAGCCGATGTGCGACATGCCGGTGTCCTCGGCCTGGGGGGAGCGCGCGGCCGGCCGGAAGCGCAGGCAGTACTCGGGCGAGCACAGGTGCGAACCGCCCTTGAGCACGCGGCGCGGGATGGACGGGAAGCCCTCCTGGGCGCTCGCCGCCGCCAGCAGGTTGGCCCGCTTGCCGGCGTCCACCGGCTTGTCCGAGAGACGCAGGTGCCGCGGCGTGTAGAAGTCGGTCGTCCACTCCCAGACGTTGCCGGTCATGTCGTAGAGCCCGTAGCCGTTCGGCGGGTACGAGCCGACCGGCGCAGCATCGCCGACGCCCTGGTTGTCGTATGGAAAACGCCCGAGCCACGAGTTCGCCTGGGCCACGCCCTCCGGGTACGGCTCGTCGCCCCACGCGAAGCGCCGGCCGTCGAGCCCGCCGCGGGCGGCGTACTCGTGCTCGGCCTCGGTCGGCAGGCGCAGCCCCGCCCACTCGGCGTAGGCCGTGGCGTCTTCGAAGGCGATGTGCACCACCGGATGCCGCAGCCTGTCGTCGATGGACGATCCGGGTCCGAACGGCTGACGCCAGGAGGCGCCCGCCTCCCACCGCCACCAGTTGCGCCAGTCGCGCAGGTCGACGGGGCCGGGGGTGGGAGTGAAGACCATCGCCCCGGGCGAGAGCGAGGCGACATCGGCGCCCGGGAAGTTCGCAGGGTCGAGCTCTCGCTCGGCGACGGTGACGTAGCCGGTGTCGTCGACGAACGCGGCGTACTGGGCGTTGGTCACCGCATACCGGTCGATCCGGAAGGGAGCGACCACGCGCTCGTGCACCGGCTTCTCGTCGGGGTAGAAGTCCTCCGACCCCATCCGGAACACGCCGCCGTCGAGCTGCACCTGGTCGTGTGTCGGCGAAGTCACGGCTCCACCGTAGCCCGGTGTGGGAGGGGGGTGCCCGGATCAGGGCCGCGACCTGATCCGGATCAGAAGCTGCCGATGCCCTTGCCGATGATCGCGACGGCGATGACCAGGAGCAGCACGGCCATGATGACGGCGTTCTCCTTCGCGAGCCAGCCGCGCAGGGCGTCGAGGGGGCCGCGCAGCTTCTCGGCGGCGATGAGGTAGCCGACGACGGGGACGAGGACGGTGGATGCCGCGATCAGCGTGAAGACCGCGATCACGACCACGATCGAGCCGGCATCGAGGCCGGCTGCCCCGATCGTCACCCCGGCGCTGGCCGCGAGGAGCAGGTTCTTCGGGTTGGCGGCCGACAGCAGGAATCCGAGGCCCACGGCCTTGGGGAAGGTGATCGTGTCGATCGCCTGCATCCACTTCGGCAGAGCCGGCTCCGCGCCCGCCTGGGGCCGGCCGCGCCACTGTCGCAGCGCGAGGAGCAGGAGCAGGATGCCGAGGACGAGCTGGATGACGCCCTTGATCGGCTGTGACGTGTCCTCGTCCGCCTCGGGGAGCACCGACGACAGCAGGGTGAAGACCGTCACCGCGACGACGATGCCGACCACCCACCCGAGCAGGAATCCGGTGCCGGTCACCCGCGCTTTCGGGGACAGCAGCATCAGGATGGCCGCGATGATCGGGATCGGGCTGATCGCGACACCGAGGGCGAGCGTGAGGATGTCTCCGATGACGGCGCCCATGGGCGTGGCCTCCTGGGAGTGGAGCGATGCGGACGTGGCTACCGTACCGGCCTGCCGCGCTCAGGCGCCGTTGATGCGATCCCGCCACTCCAGCAGGGGCGTGAGTGGCGAGAGGTCGTAGTCGGGGCCGTCGATCGCCGGGATGATGAGGCGGAAGCCCAGCTCGTACAGGCGGGGCGCGGCATCCGTCTCGAGAAGCGGGCCGAAGCCGCGGATGGTGTAGCCCGTCGACAGTTCGATCTCGGCAGGATCGCGGCCTTCTCGCGCGCACCATTCGTGCAGCACCCCGATCTTGTGCGGCATGTCGTCGAGCCGCGTGAAGGTGTGCCAGATGTCGGCGTGCTGCGCGACCATCCGCAGCGTCTTGCGCTCGCCCTGGCCGCCGATGAGGATCGGGATCCGCCGGGTGGGCGCGGGGTTGAGCCGCTCCCAGCGCGAGCGGATGCGCGACAGATCGTCGGCGAGGGCGTCCAAGCGTGAGCCGACCGTGCCGAACTCGAAGCCGTACTCGTCGTAGTCGGGCTGTGCCCAGCCCGATCCGGTGCCGAAGATGAGCCGGCCGGTGCCGGTCGCGCGGGCGCTGATGTGGTCGACCGTGCGGGCCATGTCGGCCTGCAGGTCGGGGTTGCGGTACGAGCTGCAGTTGACCAGCGGGCCGAGTTCGACGCGTTCCGTCTGCTCCGCGAGCGCGGCGAGCACCGTCCACGCCTCGAAATGCTCGGCGTCCATCGGCTCGGTGAGCGGGAAGAAGTGGTCCCAGTTGAAGATCGCGTCGACGCCGAGATCCTCCGCGCGCAGCACGGCGTCGCGGTACGCGGTGTACGAGGCATGCTGCGGCGCCAGCTGCACGCCGATCCGCAGCGGGCGATGGGCAGCGGGATGCCGGGGCTCGGTCACGTCTGAGGACCCCGTCAGCTCTTCGGCTCGATGCGCAGCACCTCGGGCGACTCGCCGACCGACAGGTCGTCGACGATCCGCAGGGTGCGCGCGAGGTCGTCGACGCTGCCGATCACGGTGCCGAAGCGCTCGCGGTCCGAGCACACCGCCGTCACCGTCACGAAGTGCGTGCCCGTGTCCCACGTGTAGGTCGCGAAGGGCGGCGTGCGCGGGTCGGGCGGCAGCGACAGCTCGAGCTTCTCGCCGACCCCCAGATACGGGTTGCGGAACGACTCGGTGTCGTCGTACTCCATGGGCATCATCGCGCGGGCCGCCCGCAGGTCGTTCGTCGCCTGCTGCACCTGCGCCATCACGACGACGAGCTCGGCGTCGGCCTTCCACACCCAGACGAGCACGCGGCCGGCGGCCTTGCGCATGAGGAAGGGGGCGGCCTGACTCATCGCCCACGCCGCGACGCCGCTCCCGGGGCGGGGACCCGCGGTCGCTGAGCCCGTCGGACCGGCCATCGCCGTGCCGGCCTGTCCGAGCAGCATCCGTATCGCCGCCTTGCGGTGGCGGCGCCCGCGGAAGCCGAGCGACTCGGTCACGGGAACCCAGAGGTTGGGGTCGGCATCGGCCTGCAAACGGGGCATGCGACCAGCGTACGTGCCGGGTCCGGCGCGTTCCTGGAGAGCCCCCGGGAAGCCTCGGGTACAGTGGATCCGCGCGGCGACCAGCCCCCCGCCGCCCGCCCGCCGCACAGACAGGCCCCAACCCCGTGACCGATCCTGCGACGCCCGAAGACATCCCCGCCGCGACCCCTCGCCCCTTGAAGATCGTCATCGGCGCCGACACGTTCCTTCCCCACGTCAACGGCGCCGCGCGCTTCGCCGAGCGTCTCGCCGCCGGCCTGGTGGGCCGCGGCCACGAGGTGCATGTGATGGCCCCCAGCAAGACGCACCGGGAGCACGGCACGTTCACCGAGGTCATCGAGGGACAGCCGATGACGATGCACCGGCTGCCGTCATGGCGCTGGTACCCCCACGACTGGCTCACGTTCGTCATGCCGTTCCGCTCGAAGCACTACGCGCGCCGCGTGCTCGACGAGGTGAAGCCCGACGTGGTGCACAGCCAGTCGCACATCGTGATCGGGCGCGGCCTCACCCGCGAAGCGCGCAAGCGCGGCATCCCGGTCATCGCGACCAATCACGTCATGGCCGAGAACGTGCTCGACTTCACCGTGCTCCCCGCCTCGTGGACGCGGTACGCGGTCAAGCTCGCGTGGCAGGACGCGGAGCGCACGTTCAAGATGACGCGGGCCGTCACCACCCCCACGCGCAAGGCCGCCGAATTCCTCGAGCGCACGATCGACATCCAGGGCGTCATCCCCGTCAGCTGCGGCATCGAGGCTTCGAACTACACCGCCGACCTCTCGCCGCGCGACGCGCACCGCCTGGTGTTCGTGGGACGCCTCACCACCGAGAAGCAGATCGACGTCGTGCTGCGTGCGATCGCGCAGCTCGACCCGGCGCTCGACGTGCGGTTCGACATCGTGGGCAGCGGTGACCAGCGCCGCAACCTCGAGGCGCTCACCTCGGACCTCGGTCTCACCGACCGCGTGCACTTCCACGGACACACCACCGATGAGGAGCTGCGGTCGTTCCTGACGAACGCGAGCCTCTTCGTGATCGCCTCGATCGCCGAGCTGCAGTCGATCGCGACGATGGAGGCGATGGCGTCGGGACTGCCGATCGTCGCCGCCGACGCCGTGGCGCTCCCGCACCTCGTGCACGACGGCGAGAACGGCTACCTCTTCCGCCCCGGCGACGTCGACGATCTCGCCGCCAAGCTGACGACGGTGCTCACCCAGACGCCCGAGGAGCGCGAGCGCATGCAGCTCGCTTCGCTCGAAGGCGTCAAGGTGCACGACATGCGGCGCACGCTCGACACGTTCGAGGCGCTGTACCGCGACGAACCGCTGCCCGAGTAGCCGCCGTGCACGTCGTGATGTTCGGCGACCAGCACGTCGAGTCCCTCGGCGGGGCGCAGGTCTCGATGCGGCTGCAGCGGCGCTTCCTCGAGAAGGCGGGGCACACGGTCACGATCGTCGCGCCGGCGATGCATGGCGCGCGGGCGCGCGCCGGCGCACGGCTGCTGAGCGAGCCGGAGAGACGAAGCGCCGATCCTTCGTACCTGGATCTGCCCTCGGTCCCGATCACGCTCGACCGCGAGTACTCGATGACGTGGCCCGGACGCCGCACGGATCGATGGCTGGATGCCGCGCTCCGGCGTCGCATCCGCGAGACCGGGCGCCCTCCGGTCGACGTCGTCCATGTGCAGGCCGACTTCTGGGGCGCATTCATCGGCCATCGGTTCGCGGAGCGCCACGGGTTTCCGGTGGTGCACACCATGCACAACCGGGTAGACGTGGGCATCGAGGCGACGGCGCCCTTCCCCGGGCTGGTGCTGCGCGTGCTGAACGCCTGGCAGCGTCGGGCGCTCGGGGTCTTGAGGGAGGGCGAGCCGGTCGGACGCGACGGCTGGGCGTACCTGCGACGGTTCGCGGGCCGGTCGGACGCCGTCACTGCTCCGTCGTCGCACTTCGCCGGGCGGCTCGAGGCTCAGCGGGCGGTGCCAGGTGGCCGCCGCGCGGCGGCATCGCACCTCGGCGCGTCGCCGACCGTGCCCGCGGTCGACGTGATCTGGAACGGCATCGACGACGACGTGCTCGATGAGGTGCTCGCCGCCTCACCCGATGCGAAGGCACTGCTCGGTGACACGACACGCAGGGGCGCGACATCCGTCGCCGGCGCATCGGACGAATCTGTCCGTCTTTCCGCGCGCGCGCCGGGACCGCCGCGGTTCGTCTGGCTCGGGCGCATGAGCCCCGAGAAGCGCCTGCTCCCCTTCCTCGAGGCGCTCGCGGCGTCGGGAATCGAGGCCGGGGTCGAGATCATCGGCGGCGGTGGGCAGCTGCGTGCGGCGCGGCGCCTGGTCGAGAACCTGCGCCCCCGCGCCGATGTGGTGTTCTCGGGACGGATGCCCTACGCCCAGACGCTCCGCCGCATCGCCGCCGCCGACGCCGTCGTGCAGACCTCGATCGGCTTCGAGACCCAGGGCATGACGATCTTCGAGGCCGCCTCGCTCGGGACCCCGGCGGTGGTGAGCGACCCCGACCTCGCGGCCGAGCTCGGAACGGGCTTCTGGGCGGTCGGCGACGGCGTGACGGCGGACCCGTCGGTCGCCGCGCTGGCCGACGCGCTGCGAAAGGCGGCATCCGACATCGCCGCCGGAACGGCGCGTCAGCCCGATCCGTCGGTCCGCGAGCGGTTCCGTCAGTCGTCGCGGACCGCCGCGATGATCGAGGTCTACCAGCGCATCATCGTCTGATCTTCTGGGGAGGGCGCAGAGGGCGCCGGTCAAGGGAGGCGGGTGCGGTCGGTGGGAATCCGACGGTAGCCGTCGGTGCGAAGGGCGGCGATCGTCGAGGAGAGCGCCACCGCGGACAGTGCTGCGAGAAGAATCACCATGAACATGGCAGAAACGCTACGCTTGCGGGAGAACTGCCACGAGTGGCAGAATAGCCACGAATCGCAGGAAAACTGCCACACACGGAGGTCCGCATGCACACCGTCGCCTGCATCGTCACGGACGGCTTCGCGCCGTTCGAGTTCGGGGTCGCCTGCGAGGCCTTCGGTCTCGATCGCTCGGATGACGGCATCCCGAGCTTCGACTTCCGTGTCGTGACGCCCGATCCCGGCGTCGTGGAATCGAAGATGGGCTTCTCGATCAACGTCCACGAGGACTTGTCGTTCGCCTACGAGGCGGACCTCGTCGTCGTGTCGCCGGTGCCCCACCAGTACTGGGGCCGCATCGACGAGCGTGTGCTCGACGTGATCCGGGCGGCGGTCGCCCGCGGCGCGTGGGTGCTGAGCGTGTGCAGCGGGTCGTTCGTGGTCGCCGCAGCAGGGGTGCTCGACGGGCGCCGTGCGACCACCCACTGGATGTACGCGAAGAAGATGAAAGAGATGTACCCGTCCATCGACGTCGACCCCGACGTGCTCTACGTGCAGGACGGCCGCATCATCACGAGCGCCGGCACGGCAGCCGGCCTCGACGCGTGCCTGCACCTGCTGCGTCAGGAGCTCGGCGCCGAGCTGACGAACATCATCGCCCGCCGCATGGTCGTTCCGCCGCAGCGGGACGGCGGACAGGCGCAGTTCATCGCCAACCCCCTGCCGGCCACCACCTCCCTCTCGCTCGCACCGGTGACCGATTGGATGCTCGACAACCTGCGTCTCGAGCTCACCGTCGACCAGCTCGCCGCCAAGGCCCACATGTCGCCGCGCACGTTCGCCCGCCGGTTCAAGGCCGACCACGGCGCGACGCCGGCCGCGTGGCTCGCACGCCAGCGCATCATCCACGCGCAGCGCCTCCTCGAGAAGACGGACCTCGGGCTCGACCGCATCGCCTACGAGAGCGGCTTCGGCTCGGCCGCCGTGCTGCGGCAGAACTTCGCCCGCGTGCTCGGCACCACCCCGACCGCGTATCGCTCGCGGTTCGCGTGCAACGACGACCACACGGCCGATGCCCCGGCCTCCGTCGAAGCGGTGGCCGAGGCATCGATGCTCGAGTCCGTGGCGTGACCCGGGCGGAGCCGGCGGCTCCGCCCATTCGCGCTGCTATGCGCGGCGTGCGTCGATCTCGCGTCCGTGGACGGTGAGCGCGTAGATCACGATCACGTCGAGGGCGAGCACCGCCAGCGACAGCCATGGCTGCGCGGCGATGAGCGAGAGCTGGCCGATCGCGTTGATCGCGACGAGCACGATCGCGGTGATGCGCGCCCACTTCGCGCCGCCCAGCAGCGCGATGCCGACGAGGATCAGCAGCACGCCGGCGATGAGGTGCCACCAGCCCCAGCCCTGGATGTTCACCGAGAAGAGCCCGGCGTCACCCACGAAGTAGGCGGTGTCGGGACCGATGAGAGCCTGCAGGCCGTGGAAGGCGTCGATGGCGCCCGTGACGATCAGGACGACGGCGGCGAAGACGCCCCATCCTGCCCAGCCCGTCGGGGCGGTGGTGTTGGTGTCGGTCATGAGAGATCCCTTCGATTCGGCGAGAAACCGGCGCGGTTGAGACGAACCCGGTCCGCGCCACAGGGGTGCTGTTCAGCACTTGCGGCACACACTAGCGAACCTGGGAGAATCCTGAGTGCTTTTCTTTCCCGGCCCCCGCGTACGGCGTCATCAGAGGTCGCACGGCGTCATCGACGAGCGGCAGGGGCCGCGTCCGCGTGTCGGGCCGCGGTGAAGGATGTGGGGTGGAATCCTCCCGCCTTCGTTAGCGTGAGACCCGTGGCCTTCCATCCGCGCGCGTGGTTCTCGCGCAAGACCCTGCGCAAGGACGCCGTCGCGGGGGTCATCCTCGGGATCGAGGCGGTGCCCGACGGCCTCGCGGCCGGGCTTCTGGCCGGCGTGAATCCGTTGGCCGGGCTCTACGGCTACCTGTTCGGCATGGTGGGGGCCGCGGCCCTCACCAGCAGCGCCTTCATGGCCGTGCAGGCCACCAGTGCGATGGCGCTCGTCGTCTCCGACGCGCAGCTCGGCACGCTGCCGGACCCTGATCGGGGGCTCTTCACCCTTGCCATCCTCACCGGGATCGTCATGGTCGTCGCGGGGCTGCTGCGCGGCGGACGCCTCATCAGCTTCGTGCCGACCGCGGTCATGACCGGGTTCGTCACGGCGATCGGCGTGAACATCGTCCTCGGGCAGCTGTCGAACTTCACCGGCTATCAGGCGCAGGGACCGAACCGGCTGCTGAAGACGATCGACGTGTTCCTGCACGTCGGGCAGTGGAGCATCCCGTCGCTCGTCGTCGGTGCGATCTCGGTGCTCGTGATCGTCGTGCTCCTGCCGACCCGCGTCGGCAGCATGGGTCTGGTCATCGCAGTGGTCCTCGGCTCGGTGGTGGCCGTGGTGCTGAACACGTGGGTGACCAGCACGGTGGTGCTGCTGCGCGACATCGTCGAGGTCCCGCGCGGACTCCCGGCTCCGGTGCTGCCGAGTATCGCCGACGCCCCTGCGCTGCTGATCCCGGCGCTGTCGCTGGCCTTCATCGGCCTCGTCCAGGGCGCCGCCGTGTCCGCCGGCATCCCGACCGCCGACGGAAAGCGCGCCGACGCCAACCGCGACTTCCTCGGACAGGGACTCGGCAACGTCGTGTCGGGCCTCTTCCAGGGGATGCCGGTCGGCGGGTCGATGTCGGGATCGTCGTTGATCGTCCAGGCCGGTGCGAAGACCCGTCTGTCGCTGTTCATCGCGGGTGCCGTCATGGCCGTCCTGGTCTTCGTCGCCGCGGATCTGGTGTCGTTCGTCGCGATGCCGGCGCTGGCCGGCCTGCTGATGGTGGTGGGATGGCGCGCGGTCAAACCGAGTCGCATCTACTCGGTGGTGAAGTCGGGCGCGCTGCCGACGGCGATCATGGGCGTCACCTTCGGGCTGACCCTGATCATCCCGCTCCAGTTCGCGGTGCTGGTCGGGGTGGGCCTCGGCGTCATCCTGTACGTCGCGGAGCAGTCCAACAGCGTGCGCGTGCGCGCCGTGCATCTCGCCGGCGACGGGCGCATGCGCGAGAGCGATCCGCCGGCGGTCGTCCCGCCGGGCGAGGTGCTGGTGCTCCAGCCCTACGGGAGCCTCTTCTTCGCGAGCGCGCCGGTCTTCGAGCGCCAGCTGCCCGATGTCAGCCGCGAGTCGAGCGGCGCGGTGGTGATCGTGCGGCTGCGCGGCACCGACGAGATCGGCCTGTCGCACGTCGAGGTGCTGCGCCGCTTCGCCCACGAGCTCCGCGACGCCGACTCGACGCTCAAGGTCGTCGCCAGCGAGGAACGGGTCATCGCGCATCTCGCGGCCGGCGGGCTCACCGCCGACATCGGGGAGGACAACGTGTATCGCGGCTCCGAGTGGGTCGGCGAGGGCCTGCGCCGCGCCTATGCCGATGCGCTGACCGAGATCGGAGCGTGAGGCGACGTTGATCCGCACGCCCGAACGCTGGTAAACTTGAGCCAACGCGACTCAACTTTCGCGATCACAGATTTCAGGAGACAGATGAACGCCACACAACAGCCCGGGCAGGAGGACGCGCAGAGCGCCCTGGAGCAGTTCGGGATCAACCTCACCGACCGTGCCCGCCAGGGCAAGCTCGACCCCGTCATCGGGCGCGACAGCGAGATCCGCCGCGTCAGCCAGGTGCTGACCCGGCGCACCAAGAACAACCCCGTGCTCATCGGCGAGCCCGGCGTCGGCAAGACCGCCGTGGTCGAGGGCCTCGCCCAGCGGATCGTCGCGGGCGATGTCGCCGAGTCGCTCAAGAACAAGGAGCTCGTCACGCTCGACATCTCCGCGCTCGTCGCGGGTGCGATGTACCGCGGCCAGTTCGAGGAGCGCCTGAAGAGTGTGCTCAAGGAGATCACCGAGTCCGACGGCCGCATCATCACGTTCATCGACGAGCTGCACGTCCTCATGGGCGCCGGCGGCGGCGAGGGGTCGGTGGCGGCATCCAACATGCTGAAGCCGATGCTCGCGCGCGGCGAACTCCGCCTCATCGGCGCGACCACGCTCAACGAGTACCGCGAGTTCATCGAGAAGGATGCCGCGCTCGAGCGCCGCTTCCAGCAGGTGTACGTCGGCGAGCCCTCGGTCGAAGACACCGTCGCGATCCTGCGCGGGCTCAAGGAGCGGTACGAGGCCCACCACAAGGTCGCCATCGCGGATGCCGCGCTCGTCGCCGCGGCATCCCTCAGCCATCGCTACATCCCGTCGCGGCAGCTGCCCGACAAGGCCATCGACCTCATCGACGAGGCCGCGTCGCGGCTGCGCATGGAGATCGATTCGGCGCCGCTCGAGATCGACGAGCTGCGCCGCCACGTCGACCGCCTGAAGCTCGAGGAGCTCGCGCTCAAGAAGGAGAAGGACGACGCCTCGAAGGAGCGCCTGGCGGCGCTGCGAGAGACCCTCGGTCAGGAGCAGCAGCGCCTCGGCGAGCTGCAGGATCGCTGGGACCGCGAGCGTGCTTCCCTCAACCGGGTGGGCGACCTCAAGACCAAGCTCGACGCCGCTCGGATGGAGGCCGAGCGGGCGCAGCGTGAGGGCAACCTCGAGAAGGCGTCGCGCCTGCTCTACGCCGAGATCCCCGCGCTCGAGCGTCAACTCGTCGAGGCCGAGCGCGAGGAACCCGCCGGCGACCGGATGGTCAACGACCAGGTCACCGAGGAGGACATCGCCGCGGTCATCGCTGCGTGGACCGGCATCCCGGTGGGCCGTCTGCTGCAGGGCGAGACCGAGAAGCTGCTGCACCTCGAGTCCGAGCTCGGCAAGCGTCTCATCGGGCAGAAGGAGGCCGTGAAGGCTGTCTCGGACGCGGTGCGCCGCTCGCGTGCAGGCATCAGCGACCCCGGCCGCCCGACCGGCTCGTTCCTGTTCCTCGGCCCCACCGGCGTCGGCAAGACCGAGCTGGCCAAGGCCCTCGCCGAGTTCCTGTTCGACGACGAGCACGCCATGGTGCGCATCGACATGTCGGAGTACGGCGAGAAGCACACCGTCTCGCGCCTCGTCGGCGCCCCTCCCGGGTACATCGGCTACGAGCAGGGCGGTCAGCTCACCGAGGCCGTGCGGCGGCGCCCGTACTCGGTCGTGCTGCTCGACGAGGTCGAGAAGGCGCACCCCGAGGTGTTCGACGTGCTGCTGCAGGTCATGGACGACGGGCGCCTGACCGACGGACAGGGGCGCACGGTCGACTTCACGAACGTGATCCTCGTGCTCACGTCCAACCTGGGATCGCCGATCCTCATCGATCCGACGCTGTCGGCCGAGCAGAAGCGCGACACGGTCATGGCGATCGTGCGGCAAGCCTTCAAGCCCGAGTTCCTCAACCGGCTCGACGACATCGTCATGTTCTCGGCGCTCAGCGAGGACGACCTCGCGCAGATCGTCGAGCTCGCGGTGTTCGCGCTGCAGCGGCGCCTCAAGGACCGCCGCCTGTCGCTCGCCGTGACGCCCGACGCCCGGGCCTGGCTGGCCGAGCGCGGCTACGACCCGGTGTTCGGTGCGCGGCCGCTGCGCCGGCTCATCCAGTCCGAGATCCAGGACCGCCTCGCGATGGCGCTGCTGTCGGGTGGAGTGCGCGACGGCGACGTCGTGCGGGTGGATGTCGCGGCGGACGGCTCGTCGCTGGTGCTCACCAGCGACGGCCCGGCCGTGGCCGAGCCGACCGCGGACGATGAGGACGTGATCGAGGCCGAGCTGCTCGACGACTGAGCTCGGCGACCGCGACCGTGCGCGAATGACAGATGCCTCGCCCCGCCGCGGCGGGACGAGGCATCCGTCCTGGTCGCTCCGTTGTTCAGTCGTTCACGAGCACCGAGTCGGCGACGGGGCGACGCACTCGCGGGGCGGTCTCGCGAGCCTGCAGTTCGGCGGATGCGGTGCGGATATCGCCGAGCGTGCCGACCGCCATCACCGTGATGGTCGTGAAATCGTCGCTCAGGCCGAAGGCAGCGGCGATGGCATCGCGGTCGAAGCCGCCCATCTGGTGTGTCGAGAGGCCGTCCGCATGCGCCTGCACGGTGAAGTGGGCGGCCACCTGCCCGGTGTCGTACTGCGCCCACGTCATCGGCTCGCCGTCGCGCGTCGTCTCGGCGACGAACACCACGAGCGCGGAGGCGTCGCCCGCCCACGCGCTGTTGAACCCGGCCAGCGCCGACACGACCTGCGAGTGCGATGCCGAGCCGCGGCGTGCCACGATCACGCGCCAGGCCTGCGTGTTGGCGGCGGTCGGCGCCCATCGCGCAGCCTCCAGCGCGCTCGCCAGGGCCCTCTCGTCGATGACGGCTTCCGGGTCGAAGATGCGGGTGCTCCAGCGCTCCGCCAGGATGTCGATGATCGGGGCGTCGGTCTCGGCGGTGCGGTCGGTGAGAGTGGGCATGGCGTCTCCTTGCATGCGGAATGATCTGCGGGACGCCGTCGGCCCGAGTGCATGCAACGACATACATTCGCGGCCCATTCCCGCCGTCGATGCGGCACCGGCCGACCGGCACCGTGAGAGCATCGAGCGTGCGCACCGTCCGTGCCCTGTGGGGCTCCTCCCATCCCGGGCCGACGCTCGTCGTGACGGCGCTCGCGCTCGCGCTCGGGATCGCAACAGGGCTCGACCTCTGGCGCATCGCCCTGCTGACCGTCTCGGTGTTCGCCGGCCAGCTGTCGGTGGGCATCTCGAACGACGCGTTCGACGCGGCCCGCGACCGTGAGGTCGGGCGCACCGACAAGCCCCTTGCCCGCGGGGACGCCGGCATCGGTGTCGCGTGGGCGGCAGCACTCGGCCTGCTCGTCCTGGCGCTGGCGCTCTCGTTGCCGCTCGGCTGGCGCATGCTCGCCGCCCACGCCCTCGCACTGGGCTCCGCGTGGTCGTACAACGCCGGCCTGAAGTCGACGCCCTGGTCGATCGTCCCCTTCCTGGTGAGCTTCGGGATCTTCCCGTCGCTCGCGACCCTCGCGGCTCCCGACGCCGCGTTCGCGGCCGGCTGGGCGTGGATCGCCGGCGCGGCGCTCGGCGCCGCCGTGCACCTCACCAATGTGCTGCCCGACCTGGACGACGACGCGCGCACCGGCGTGCGCGGCCTTCCGCACCGGCTCGGTCCGCGCGCGGCGGCGGTCACTGCCGCGCTCGCGGTGGTCGGCGGTGCGATCGCCGTGCTGCTCGGGGCGGCGGGCGGCGATCTCGGCGCGGTCTCGGCCGTGTCGTGGGTCTTCTTCGCGGCGGTCGTGGTCGTCGCGGCGATCACGGCGTGGCGGGCGATCACGAGACCGCCGAGCCGCGCGCTGTTCCGGCTGGTGATGCTCGCGGCGCTGCTGCTGGCCACCCAGCTGGTCGCCTCGGGCAGCGCCCTCGCCGGCTGACCAAGGCTCCCTGCAGGCGTTCCGGGGCGCGACCGGTCCGTTGGGGGCGCGTCCGGTGCGCCCCGGACGCACGGCATGCGCCCCGAACCCGAGAAGACCGGGAAGGGGCGAGTGCTCCGCGTGACGGCCGGACGCCGCTCAGGCGTCGGCGTCGAAGCCCATCGCGTACGCCCGCGCGAACAGGCGACCCGAGGGGCCCGCGAGCATCGCGCGCACGGCCGTGCGGCGCAGCAGATCGATGTGCGGCAGCGGCCGGCCGAGCGCCGTGTTCACCGTCGCCATCGCGGCCGCCGCGCGTGCCGACCGCAGCCGGCGGTCCTCCCAGTGGCGAAGCCCGGCGTCGGGCGGGTCGCCGGTGCGCATCCACGACGCGAGGAGCGGGGCCAGGGTCACGGCGTCGAGCAGACCGAGGTTCATACCCTGACCGCCGATCGGGCTGACCTCGTGCGCCGCGTCGCCGATCGCGAACACCCGCCCGTTGCGCAGCCGCGGCGCGACGACCCGGCGGACGCCGAACGACGTCGCCGCCTCCACGGCGCTCGCCGCCGCCTGCTCGCCCCGGCGGGTGAGCGCGTCGCGCAGCCTCACCGCCCGAGCTTCCGGCTCGTCATCGCCGCCGGGGGCGTCCCAGGCCACGAACCGGCGCATACCGCCCGGCAGCGGGAAGGACTCGAGCACCCCGTCGGGGTCGAGGTGCACCAGCGCGACGTCGTCGTCGGATCGGCCGGCGGTGGCGGCATCCGTCATCAGATAGCGGTCGCGGTACTCGCGTACACCCACGCGTCCGGGCCGGTAGACGAGGTCCCGCCCGCCCGCACCGCCCGCGACCACCACGATGCGGCTCTCGAACTCGATGATGCGGCCGAGGTGCGTCGCTCGCACCACGACGCCCTGCGCACGCGGGATCACCGCGATGACACGGGCTCCCCGCAGCGGCTCGGGGGCACCGGCGCCGAGCACCGCTTCGGTGGTCGACTGCGGGAGCGTCGCCACGAACGGGAACCGCGCGGCGAGCGCGTCGAAGCGCACGGTGCCGAGTACGCGTCCACGGCTGCGCGCCTCGCCCCGCCGCACGCGCGCGGCGTCGGCGAGCAGCCGTTCGGTGAGTCCCGACGGCTCGAGGGCGGCGAGGACGGGGGAGTGGATGCCGATGGCCCGGGTGCCGTCGCCGACCGCGGGCCGGCGCTCGAGCACGCGCACGTCGACGTCGCGCCGTGCGAGCTCGGTCGCCAGCAGCGTGCCGACGGGGCCGGCCCCCACGATCGTGACGTCAGCCACGACCGCGACCCGTCGCGAGCACGCGGAACGGCGCCGGAGTCTGCACGTCCCACGTGCCGGGCATCGCCTCGTCGAGCACGGCGGCCAGCTCGGCCGGCGTGTAGCTGCGCCGGATGGAGCGCAGCCCGTCGGTCCGCAGGAACGTGCCGGGGGCGAACGGCGTGATGCCGATCGCGTACAGGGCGTAGGCGAGCCGCGAGCGTGCGATGTCGCTGTGCAGGACCAGCCCGTGCGACAGCGTCAGCGACTCGGAGACGAAGCTCGGCAGGTCGGAGCCGAGATGGTGCAGCACGTGATTCGACAGCACCGCGTCGTAGGTGACGCCCTCCGCGACGAGCGTCGCGGCGTCCGTGCACCGGAACGTCACGCCGTCCTCGCGACCGCGCTCGAGCGCCACTTCGTACGAGCGGGGGTCGGGGTCGATGCCGGTCCACTCGACCTGGATGCCGTCCCGCCGCGCGGCCGCGGCGAGCCGCAGCACGAGGTCGCCTCCGCCGCAGCCCATGTCCAGCACGCGAGCGGAGCGACGCAGCGTCGACAGGTGCGGAGCGAGTCTGCGCCGGTACACAGCGCCCCACCCTGAGACGAGGCGGTTGATCGTGCCGAACCGCCGCAGCGTGGCGCGCAGACGATCGGGGTCGCACGCCGGGTCGTCCATGAGCTCGGCCAGGCGCTCGTCGCGGACGGCGAGGGTCATGACGGCCCGTCCCCGCTCACGTCGGCCGCGTGCTCGCCGACAGTGATGGCGGCCATCGCCGGCCTCACGCCGACGCCGCCAGGGCGAGGGCGATCTGGTCGTCCGCCGGTTCGGCTACCCGCCGCCTCGTCATGAGGGCCGATTCGACGGTGAGCCCCGGCCCGAAGGCCAGCCCGGCGACGCGGGCGCCGTCGCCCACGGCGTCGTCGCGCAGGAGCGCCGCGAGGATGAAGAGGATCGTCGCACTCGACATGTTGCCGAAGTCGCGCAGCACACCCCGGGAGGCGGCCAGCGCGTCGGGGCCGAGCCCGAGCCCGGTCTCGACGCGGTCGAGCACGCTGCGTCCGCCGGGGTGCACCGCCCACACGGCCGGCTCGCCGTCGTCGCCCAGGAACCGCGCCACCGCGCCCTGGATCTCGCGGCCGATGATGCGCGGCACCTCGGCCGACAGCACCATCTCGAAGCCGTTGTCGCCGATCGTCCACACCATGTCGGTCTCGCCCTCGTCGGTGAGCGCGCTGCCGAAGCGTTCGAGGTCGAGCCCGCCGGCGCGGCCGACGGCCGGGTTCGCCGTCACGATCGCCGCGGCGGCGCCGTCCGCGAAGACGGATGCCGCGACGATCTGCTGCGGGTCGGCCGAGGCCCGCACGTGCAGCGAGCAGAGCTCGGTGCAGACCACCAGCACCACGGCGTCCGCCCGGGTCCCCGCGAGGGCCGTTGCGACGCGCAGCGCCGGGAGGGCGGCCGCGCACCCGATGAACCCGAGGTGGCAGCGCTCGACGGTGGGACTCAGACCGAGGTCGCGGACGAGACGATAGTCAGGTCCGGGCGCGAACAGGCCGGTGCACGACACGGTGACGACGTGCGTGACGGCCGACGGCTCGATGCACCCGTCGCGCAGGGCCTCGCGGGCGGCCTCGGCTGACAGGGCGGGAGCGGTGGCGATGTAGAGGTCGTTGCGTGTGGCGGTCGTGGGGGAGAGGAGCCGCCCCTCCGCGTCGACGAAGGCGGGAACCCCCGCCGCGCGGGGACCGGGCGGGCTCGCCAGGTCGGTCAGGACGGTGTGACGCTGTTCGATGGCCGAGGCGTCGAACACCGCCTGGATGCGCCGCCGGGTGAGGCGATCGACGCCGTCCTGCGCCGCGAACAGCGCACGGACATCGTCCTGCCGGATCCGGGTGGCAGGGACCGCCGTGCCGATCGAGACGATGCGCGCCGTCATGGAGCAACCTAAGCACGGCCGGGCACCCCTCAGCACCGTCTTGCCGGAATCCGGACCGTGAGGTACCGGCCGCGCGTGCCGGCAGTGCGTCAGTGCGACGTCACGCGAGGAGCGCGGAGGCTCCCCCACGCCTCCCCGCGGCGCGAACCGACACGCGGAGCATCCGGTGCGGAGGCCTCGGCCCGACCCTGCACGGCGGGCCGAGGCATCCGACGATCTTCCCCGCTCATCGCCCCGGCTCGGTGCCGCGGCCGACCTCGGCATCGGCCGCGGCCGGCCCGCCGGTTCCGTGCTCCTCGTGAGCGGCGGGCAGCTCGCGCATGCCCCAGAACGGGCCGATGACGACGAAGAGGCCGGCCAGCAGCTCGCCGCTCGCGGCGATCCACAGCGTGGGCACGGTGCCGATCCAGGTACCGAGCGCGCCGGCCAGGAGGGCGCCGATGGGCATGACGCCCCACACGACGAACCGGATCGAGGCGTTCATGCGGCCGAGGAGCCGCGGCGGGGTGATTCGCTGGCGGAAGGTGACCTGCGTGATGTTGTACAGCAGGATCGTGAAGCTCATCACGAAGAACTGCACGACCAGCAGGGGGAAGGCCAGCGCCGGCACGAGCGAGATCGCGGGCAGGAAGAACGGGGAGATGGAGAACGCGATCGCGCTGATCGGGATCGCCCGCGCCTCGCCGAGCCGCTTCACGATGCGCGGCGTCGCGATAGCCCCGAGCAGGCCTCCGACCGCCGACAGCGAGAACACGATGCCGAGCATCTGCGGTGTGAGGCCGAGCTCGCGCAGCGCGAAGATCGGCAGCAGGGTGGTGGACATCGTGCCGAAGAAGTTCGCGACGCCGGTCGTGCCGACGATGCGGCGCAGCAGCGGATTGCCGAACACCCACCGCAGGCCTTCGGCGATCTCGTGCACGAGCGGCTTGTGGTCGTCGGGGGAGCGCAGCCGCTCGTGGTCGCGCGTGAACAGCAGCGCGACGAACGAGGCGAGGTAGGTGCCGACGGTGATGAAGATCGCCAGCGGGGCGGCGAGCACGCCGACCAGCCATCCGCCGAACGCAGGGCCGGCGAGCCCGGCCAGCTGCTCGGTCGACTGCAGCTTGCCGTTCGCCTCGGCGATCTGATTGGTTCGCACGAGCGACGGGATGATGCTCTGGTTCGACACGTCGAAGAACACCGTCGCGACGCCCATGATCAGGGCGACGACGATCATGTGCCAGATCTCGAGCGCCCCCGACAGCGCGAGCACGGGCAGCGTGCCGAGGGCGACGGCCCTCACCCCGTCGGCGACGATCATCACGTGGCGCTTGCGCATGCGGTCGATCCAGGCGCCGGCGGGCAGTCCCACCACGAGGAAGGCGGCGACCTGCGCCGCGTTGAGCACGCCGACCTCCCACTCGGTCGCGTCGAGCATCAGCACTGCCAGCACCGGGATCGCCAGCTCGGTGATCTGCGCACCGAACTGGCTGAGCGCCTGGCCGCTCCACAGCGTCAGGAAGTTGCGGTCGCGCCACAGCGAGCCCTTGCCGGCCGTGGGGGTCGGCGCGGCGGCGGCTGCGTCTGCGGTTGCGGCATCCTGATCCGCTTCCACCGCCTCATCGGCACCCGCTCGCGAGGTGAGGGTCGACGCCTCGGCCCGCGCCTCGGCGAGCGTGTCGGCGGCGAGCTCTTCGGGGGCGGCGGCGAGCTCTTCGGGGGCGGCGTCGACCCCGCGGAGCTCATCTGATTGGGACATGTCAATCAGTGTGCGCCACTGATTGAGATCTGTCAATCAGTCTTGTACGCTGACCACGTGGCCGACGGGGAAGACCGGATCGAACTGCGTCGGGGTGATCCCGAGGCGGAGGCGCGGATGCGCGCCCTGAGTTCGCCGCTCCGCCTGCGCGTGCTGCGGCTGTGCGCGTTCGAGTCGCGCACGAACAAGGAGCTCGCCGAGCTGCTCGGCATGAACCCCGGCACGATGCTGCACCATGTGCGCACGCTCGTGCAGACCGGCTACCTCGCCGCCGAGCCCGAGCGCTCCGGCGCGCAGGGAGCGCGCGAGGTCCCGTACCGGGCGACCGGACTGTCGTGGCGGACGTCGATGCCCGGCGGCTCGCCCGTGCTCATCGAGACGTTCCTGCAGCAGATCCAGGGTGTCGCTCCCGACGACCTCGACACCACCTGGCTCGGCCTCAAGCTCACCCCCGAGCACCGCACCGAATTCCAGCACCGCCTCTACGAGCTCGTCAACGAGTTCAAGGAGCGCGGCCCCGACCCCGACGGCGACACGTACTCGTTCTTCAGCACCCTGCACCCCGACGAGAACCCGCCGGCCGCACGCTGACCCGCCGCGCACCGACCGCCGCCGCGACGAGCGGTCCCGGCATCCGTCCGGGTGACGTGCTTCAGGGGTACGACGCACACGTGTCGCGTGCATGTGAGGCAGGCCGACAACTTCGCGGCGGCGGAAGAGCGCGGGATCTTCTCCGGATGACGACTGCCGCGAGACCACGGAATCGCCATAGCGTGAGGGGATGACCACCTCGACGGCTGACCTGTACGACGAACGCGGCGATGAGCTGGACTCGCTCTCGCTGCAGCTGCACGACTTCGGCGGGCGCGTCGCGTTCGAGGGTCCGGTCCGAACGGTGCGGTGCCACCGCGACAACGCGCTCGTGAAGGACCTGCTCGCGACCCCAGGCGACGGCGCAGTGCTCGTGGTCGACGGCGGAGGGTCGCTGGAGTCGGCGCTCGTCGGCGACCTCATCGCGGCGTCCGCGGTCTCGAACGGCTGGGCCGGGCTCATCGTCTTCGGCGCGATCCGCGACCGCGTCGCCATCGGCGAGCTGCCGATCGGCGTCAAGGCGCTGGGCTCGAACCCCCGCAAGAGCGTGAAGGCGGGGCTCGGCGAAGTCGACGTTCCGGTGACGATCGCCGGCGTCGCCTTCGTTCCCGGCAGGCACGTGTGGGCCGATGCCGACGGGATCCTCGTCGAACGCTGACCGCGGCGCTGGTCGCGAGCCGCTGGGGCGTCGGGTCTCGCTCCGCCCGCCGGGGCGTCGCTCAGGGCAGCTTCTGCCAGTGCTCGGGCCCGAGCGAGCCAGCGGCGTACTCGTCGAGCGGCACCTCGCCCGCCCGCCAGGCCGCGAGCACCGGGTCGACGATGCGCCACGACTGCTCTGCCGCGTCTCCGCGCACGGCGAGCGTCGCGTCGGCGTCGAGGATGCCCGACAGCACCTCGCCGTACGCCTTGAGCGCTCCGGCGCCGAGGTCGGCCTCCAGGATCGCGCGTTCGAGCTCGAGTGGGTCGTCGCCCCCGTTGACGTTGAGCTCGAGGTCCATGCGGTCGGGCCCGAGCGAGAAGCGGAGCACCGAGCCGGGCGCGGCGCCCGTGAGTCCGTCCGGAACGTGGTTGACGGGCCGGAAGGTCACGACCACCTCGCCGTCCTTGCCCGCGAGCGCCTTTCCCGAGCGCAGGGTGAAGGGCACACCCTGCCACCGCTCGTTGCGCACCTCACAGGTGAGCTCTGCGAGGGTCTCGGTCTCGCGTGAGGGGTCGACATCCGGCTCGTCCACATACGACGGCAGCCGGCGGTCGCCCACGGCGCCCGCGGTGTAGCGCGCACGCCGCGACGCGATCGACGGATCGTCCTGCCACACGTGCGTCGCGCGCAGCACCGCGGCGGTGGCATCGCGGAAGTCCCGCTCGCGGAGCGTGGCGGGAGGTTCCATCGCCAGCACCGCCATCACCTGCAGCAGATGGCTCTGGATCATGTCGACGAGAGCGCCGGCCCTGTCGTAGTACCCGGCGCGGCCCTCGAGTCCCAGCGTCTCGTCGTAGCGGACGACGACCGACTCGATGTGCTGAGACGACCACACCGGAGCGAACACGCGGTTGGCGAACCTGACACCGAGCATGTTCAGGGTCGTCGACCGGCCGAGGAAGTGGTCGATGCGGAAGATCTGCTCCTCGGGCACCAGACCGGTCACCGTCACATTGAGGCGGTGCGCCGAGGCCTCGTCGACGCCGAAGGGCTTCTCGAGCGCGAGCACCGTGCCGTCGGGGATCGCCACTGCGGCGAGGGCCTCGCAGGCCGCCGCCGCCACGGCGGGCGGCACTGCGAAGTACAGCGCGAGGCGGTCACCGGGATCGGCGACCACCCGCTCGAGATCGTGCGGGTCGGTGATGTCGGCGCGCAGGTAGGTCGTCTCGGCCACGGCCCGGAACGCCTCTGCGAAGCCGCCCGCCGCGAACGACTCCTTCACGGTGTCGCGCCAGCGTGCGTCGTCCCAGTCGTCCATCCCGGCGCCGCGCAGCCGCACACGGCGCTGCGGCTCCATCGTGAGCAGCTGCCCCAGGGCGGGCAGCAGCAGCCGCGAGGTCAGGTCGCCGGAGGCGCCGAGGATGACAAGCGTGGTCTCGTTGGCCATGAGGTCAACCTATTCACGCGGCACGGCCTCCGGGAGGGGCTTGTGCGATCTCGTCCGCGACGCCCGCCCGCGGACCCCTCGACAGGCCGGGCCGGCAAGAGGATCGTGGACGTGGGGACACACACTGGGAGGCTGTCATGTTCACAACCGATCGTCCGTTCTCGAGCTTCGCCGTACCCGACGTCGGCGAGGCCGTGGCGTTCTACCGCGACACCCTGGGGCTCGATGTGACCGTTTACGACGAGATGGGCGGTGGGTTCACCATCGCGCTCCCGGGCGGCGGCCACGTCTTCGTCTATCCGAAGGAGGATCACGAGCCGGCCGTGTTCACGATCCTGAACTTCAGCGTGGACGATGTCGACGCCGCCGTCGACGACCTCAACGCCCGGGGGGTGACCACGAAGATCTACAGCGACCCCGACTACGGCACGGACGAGAAGGGGATCTCGCGCGGCTTCGAGGGCGGGCCCGACATCGCGTGGTTCCGCGACCCTGCGGGCAACGTGATCGCGGTCGGCGAGATGGCACCGCAGATGATGGGCGGCTGACGGCGCCGGACCGACGGATGCCCCGAGCCCGCCGCAGGGCCGGGTCGGGGCATCCGCGTGCCTGCTTTCGCGCCCGCTCAGCGGGCGAGGGCCTCCGAGAGCTTCACCCGGCCGCCCATGCGCAGCAGCGAGTTCTCATAGATGCGCGCGGCGATGAGGATCGCGGCGATGCACGTCGCGATGAGGATCGCGATCGACACGAGCGGCTCCCACCACTGGGCGTCGCCGAGGAAGATCCGCATCGGCATGCCCACCGGGGCCGAGAACGGCACGTACGACATGACTGCGAGCACCACCGGGTTGTCGTTGAAGAAGATCACCAGGAAGTACGGCGCCATGATCAGCATCGTCAGAGGCCCGGTCGTCGAGCCGATGTCCTCCTGCCGCGACACCATCGAGGCTGCGGCGGCGAACAACGACGCGAGCAGGATGAAGCCGAACAGGAAGAAGATCGCGAACCAGGCGATCGGCGCACCGAGACCCTGCAGCAGCTCCGTCTGGTCGGTGACGGTGAGGCCGATCACGGCGATCGCGGCGAGGATGAGGATCTGTCCCATGGCGAGGACCGTGTTGCCGATCACCTTGCCCGCCAGCAGCGAGCGCACCGGGATGGCCGAGATCAGCAGCTCCACCACTCGCGTCTGCTTCTCCTCGACGACGCTCTGCGCGATCGTGCTGCCGAACAGCGACGCGGCGAGCAGGAAGACGATGCCGAAGCCGACGGCGGCGATGTAGCCGAGCGCGGCGTTGCCCCCGTCGGGGTTCAGCAGCTCGACCGGCGGCAGCTGCGCGAGCTGCAGCAGCAGCTGCGTCGGCGGCGAAGAGTCCGCGACGACCGCGAAGCCGAGCGGCGACGACGTGTCGGCCACCACGGCCGCATCGACCGTGCCGTCCTCGACGAGCGCCTCGGCGGCCGACCTGTCGCCGACCTCGGTGACGTCGAGGCCTTCCGCGTTCGCGACGTACTGCCGGGCGTCCGCGGTGACCGCGACAGGCGTGCCGGTCGCGTTCGCCGCCTGCAGGCCGCCCCAGATCACGAGCGCCAGGGCGCCGACGAAGAGGATCGCGGTCGAGATGACGAACGCCTTGCTGCGCAGCTTCGAGCCGATCTCGCGCTCGGCGACGAGCCAGATGGCCTGGCCGCCGCCGAGGCCGGCAGGGGCGCGGCGGGTGTCGGTGGTGCTCACTGGATGACCTCCCGGAAGATCTGGGCGAGGGACGGATGCTGCGGCGCGAAGCTCGCGACATCGCCTTGTGCGAGGGCCCGGCGCAGCACGCGCTGCGCGGTCTCGTCGCTGTCCGCGTCGAACACGGCGTAGCCGCCGTCGAAGTCGAGGACGTCGACTCCGGGCTCGGTCCGGAGCCACCCGGCGTCGCCGGCCGACACGAGCTCGAAGCGGCGCGTCGAGTGCTGGGCGCGCAGCGCGTCGCGGCCGCCGGCCGCGCGGATCGTGCCACCCGCGATGATGACGAGGTCGTCGCAGAGGCGCTCGACGACGTCGAGCTGGTGCGACGAGAACAGCACGGCGGCGCCGGCTGCGGCACGCTCCTGCAGCACGCCCGCCACGACGTCGACCGCGAGCGGGTCGAGGCCCGAGAACGGCTCGTCGAGGATGAGCACCTGCGGGTCGTGCACGAGCGCCGCGGCGATCTGCGCACGCTGCTGGTTGCCGAGTGAGAGGGTCTCGACGTTGTCGTTCAGGCGCTCGCCGAGTCCGAGCTGCTCCAGCAGCGCGCGGGCGCGCGCCTCGGCATCCGTCTTCGGGAACCCGTGCAGGCGCGCGAGGTACACGATGTGCTCCAGCACCTTCATCTTCGGGTACAGGCCGCGCTCCTCGGGCATGTACCCGAATCGGCGGCGGTCCGCCGCCGTCACCTCGGCGCCGTCGAGTGTCACGGTGCCGGCGTCGCCGGTGAGCACCCCCAGCACGATCCGCATGGTCGTGGTCTTGCCCGCGCCGTTGCCGCCGACGAAGCCCGTGAGCCGGCCCGGCCGCACGTCGAACGACACGTCGTCGAGCACGCGGCGCCCCCCGTAGCTCTTGCCGATACCGCGAAGCTGCAGCATCCTGTCTCCTCTCGCACCCCGTGACCGATCCGTCACAGGTGTCGGGCCCGCACCCCGGTGGTCGAGCCCTGCGACACCGACGCTACGCACCGCCGTCGTCGGCGTCCTCCCCCGGGAGGGGGATCATCGCCGTCCGCTCCGCGGGGGAGACCCACGCTCGCCGTTGTTGCATGCGTGGGAATAGAAGCACACGTTCATGTGCTTGCATGGAACTGGAACGTCCACGGTGGCCCCCCCACCGGGGACGCCTCTGTCTTTCAAGGAGAACAACAATGTCCGAGCGGACCATCGGCTACATCGTCGGCAGCATCTCGTCGACCTCCATCAACCGCCGCCTCGCGAAGGCTCTCGAGCGTCTCGCCCCCGAGGGCACGACCCTCGTCGAGATCCCGATCAAGGACCTCCCGTTCTACTCGCCCGACTTCGACGCGGACTATCCGCAGGTCGCGCGCGACTTCAAGCAGGCCATCGAAGACGTCGACGGCGTCATCATCATCACCCCCGAGTACAGCCGCTCCATCCCCGGCGTGCTGAAGAACGCCCTCGACTGGGCGGCCCGTCCGTGGGGTAAGGGCTCGTTCAACGGCAAGCCGACCGCTGTCATCGGCACCTCCGGCGGCGGCATCGCCACCGCGGCCGCGCAGCAGCACCTCAAGGCCATCCTCAGCCACTTCAACGCGCCGACGCTCGGCCAGCCCGAGGGCTACGTGCAGACCACGCCCGGCCTGTTCACCGAGACCGGCGAGGTCACCAACGACCAGACCGCCGAGTTCCTCGTCGGCTACCTCGAGGCGTTCGGCGCTCTCGTGGACCGCTACGCCGCCGTTCCCGTCGCGGCCTGATTCCCCTCCGGTCGGCCTCCGCGCCGGCATCGTTCCAGCAGCACGGATGCCCCGACCCGCGCCCCTCACGGCGTGGGCCCGGGGCATCCGTGGCTTCCGCCCGCCGCCGAGCGCCACAGCCAGGCGCGGTGCGGACGGTTCTTGCGGAGTTCGTGCGCGCCGATCCCGTCAGACGAGGCCGTGCCGGTGGGCGTAGACGACGGCGGCGACGCGGTCGCGGGCGCCGAGCTTCTGCAGCACGTTCGACACGTGCGTCTTGACCGTGGCCTCACCGATGTAGAGCCGCTGCGCGATCTCGGCGTTGCTCATCGCCTGCGCGACGAGGTGCAGCACCTCGCCCTCGCGCTCGGTGAGCTCGACGGTCGGCACGCCGCCGCCGCGCGAGAGTACAACGGGTGGACCAGGCGTAGGGGCGTTCCCTGCCTCTCGTCCACCCGCGGTTCTCTCGCGGTCGGGGGGAGCCGCGGCGAAGCGGGCGATGACGCGGCGGGTCACCTCGGGGGCGAGCAGCGCGTCGCCGGCGGCGGCCACGCGCACCGCGGCGATGAGTTCCTCGGGTCCGGCGTTCTTCAGCAGGAACCCGCTGGCGCCGGCCGCGAGCGCGTCGAACAGATAGTCGTCGCGGTCGAACGTGGTCACGACCACGACGGCCGCCTCGACGGACGGGTCGCGCGCGATCCGGCGGGTGGCCTCCACGCCGTCCATGTCGGGCATCTGGACGTCCATGCAGATCACGTCGGGGCGGAGAGCGGATGCTGCGGCGACCGCCTCCACGCCGGTCGATGCCTCGCCGACGACGGAGATGTCGCCTGCCGACTCGAGGATCATGCGGAAGCCCGCCCGCATCACGGCGTGGTCGTCGACCAGCAGCACGCGGATCGCCGCCGTCACGCGCCCACCCCCGCCGAGGCGCGCGCCGACGCCGGTGCGGCCAACGGCACGCGCAGCCGCACGAGGAATCCGCCGCGGCCGCGCGGGCCGGTCTCGAGCACCCCGCCCGAGGCCGCGGCACGCTCCCGCATCCCCACGAGGCCCAGCCCGGGCCGCATCGGCGCCGCGACGGCGCGCCCGGAGTTGACGACCTCGAGCTCGACGGCGTCGCCGCCGTAGCGCAGGCGGACGTCCGCCGCGGCATCCGGCCCGCCGTGGCGGCGTGCGTTGGTGAGTGCCTCCTGCGCGACGCGGTACATGTTCACCTGCACGAGGTCGGGCAGGTCGACACGGTCGCCGACGACCGTCAGCGTCGTGGGCAGGCCGTTGTCGTTGGCGTGCGCGACCAGGTCGGCGAGCGCCGACAGGTGCACGGTCGAGCCGCCCTCGGCGTCGCCGGCGGAAGTGCGCAGGGTCTCGAGCAGCTGGCGCAGGTCGGCGATCGCCGAGCGGGCGGAGTCCTCGATCCCCAGCAGTGACGTGCGCGCGGCATCCGGGTCCCGATCCAGCACCGCGCGGGCGGCGCCGGCCTGCACGCCCATCGCCGAGACGTGGTGCGCGACGACGTCGTGCAGCTCGCGGGCGATCCGGACGCGGTCGAGGGCGACGGCCTGCGCGGCGGTCACCTCGCGCTCGCGCTCGAGCTCCCGGGTGCGCTGCTCGAGGGCGGCGCGCGACATCGCGGCGGCGTACGCCCGGTCGCCCATGTAGTACGCCCCGCCGAAGAACCCCGCGTTGACGAGCAGCTGCAGCAGCAGCATCGCCGCGAACGGCGAGAACACGCCGGCCTGGGAGAGCGCGTCGTCGGACGGATCGATCGCCGACTGGAACATGGTCACGATCAGCCACACGAACATCGCGACGATGACGCCGACGCGCACCCACATGGCCCGGCGACGGTCGTCGACCCAGGCGCCGACGGTGTACATCGCGATGAACATCGCGATGTTCGAGACGTAGAGGTCGGGGATGCGCAGCGTGACCCCGACGAAGAACACCACCGCGATGGCGACGACGACGATCTCGGGAAAGCGCCGCCGCACCGCGAGCGGGGCGGTGAGCCCGAGGCTGTACAGCAGCGCCCACTGCATCCCCTCGGCGGCGTCGGCACCGTACACGCCGGCCACCGACCCGAGCGCAGTGCTCAGGACGGCCGAGACGAACAGGCCGGCTGCCAGCCAGACGTCGTTGCGCAGCTCGGCAGGCGTCGGCCGCGGGCGCCGGACCGGGTGCGCGGCGGTGTGGTCGGACATCCCTCCACGGTAGGGCGGACTCCCCGTCGCGGCATCCCCCGAGAGGCGGAGTCGGGACCCTGCGAGACGAAGCGCGCGGCGGACCTACTTGCTATTGACAAGTTTGCTTGTTTTTTGCAACCATCGGATGTCGGCAGTCCTACCGACACGAGAATCCAAGGAGCAAGGCAATGACGCACATCTTCGTCAACATCCCGACGAACGACCTGGAGCGCTCGAAGGCGTACTACACCGCCCTGGGCTGCGAGCTGAACCCGCTCTTCACCGACGACAACGCCGCGTGCGTCGTGTGGAGTGACGACATCTTCTTCATGGTGCTCACCAAGGAGTACTTCTCGACGTTCACCGACAAGGAGTTCGCCGACCCGCGCACGCACGCCCAGGTGCTGCTGTCGATCAGCCGCGACTCCCGCGAAGACGTCGACAGGATCGTCGAGGCGGGCGTCGCACACGGCGGGACCGCGCCGGGCGAACCCCAGGACTACGGCTTCATGTACGGCCGCGACCTCATCGATCCCGACGGCAACGGCATCCAGTTCATGTACATGGATCCCGAGGCCGCCGCCAAGGGACCCGACGCCTACATGGCGGAGCAGGCGCAGGCGTAAGTGGCCTCCCGCAGCTACGGGCAGTACTGCGGGGTCACCACGGCCGTCGAGCTGATCGGGGAGCGGTGGGCGCTGCTCATCGTCCGTGATCTGCTCGTCGGCCCTCGGCGCTACACCGACCTCAAGCAGGGGCTGCCCAAGATCCCCACCAACATCCTCTCCACGCGGCTCAAGGAGCTGCAGGAGGGCGGCGTGGTGCGCCGGGTGCCCCTCCTGCACTGCGGCCTGGTGTACGAGCTGACCCCGTACGGTCGCGAGCTCGAGCCGATCGTGCTCGCGATGGGCCGCTGGGGATTCCAGCAGATGGGGGATCCATCGCCCGACGACATCGTGACCGCGGACTCGCTCACGATGGCGCTGCGCACCGCATTCCGATCGGATGCCGCTGCCGCGCTGCCTCCAGCTGACTACGAGGTGCACGTGGCCGACGTCGTCCTGCGCGTGCACGTCGACCCGTCGGGGCTCAAGATCGCGCAGCTGCAGCCCGCCGGCCGGCCGGTGGACCCGCGACTCGGCACGCAGGCGTCGGTCGCGGACGACCCGGGCATCGTCTTCGCGGCGGGGCCCGGCATCCGTCGCCTCATCTCGGGCGAGCTGACCCCGGCGGCCGCCATCGACGAGGAGGTGCTGGCCGTGGTCAGCGGCGATGCGACGCTGCTGGAGCGGTTCGCGCAGACGTTCTCGATCCCGGTGGCTCCGGCGGTGCAGGACCGGGAGGACCAGCGGGTCCCGGTCGCGTAGCGCGAAGCTCGCACGAGACCGGATGCGGAGGGGCCGGCGGGTCCTCCCGCTCGCCGTCAGCGGGCTGTCGCGTCGATGGTGACGTGTGCGACGCGGCCCTCGCGCCCGGTCGCGGGATCGACGTAGCGGATCCCGATCGCGTGCGCACCGGGCGCCATGTCATAGACCACGCGCAGGAGCGGCGGGCCGGTGAGCACGTGGAGATTGCCCGTCCAGGCGCCGTCGACCGAGACGGCGACGGTCCTGCCCTGCTCGCCGCTCAGCTGCAGGTACAGGTCGTCGGCGAGACCGTCGCGGTCGGCGTCCTCGAGGCGCGCGTCCAGCGAGCCGTCCGCGGCGGTCACCGTGGGTGCCGGGAGGAGGAACGGGCCCACGGGGGCGCTCGGCTCCGAGGGCCGCATCGCCGTCACCGTCTGCACGGCCCGCACCGTCATGCCGGTGTGCAGCAGGTCGCCGGGGATGGTGGCCGAGAAGCGCCCGTCGGCGCCCGCCGTCACGGTCACGAGTTCGCTGCCGGACTCGTCGACCAGCGCGACGCTCGCTCCGGGCGTTCCGGCGCCCGTGATCGGCGCCGGGATCGCCGCCGAGAGGTTGCGCGGGGTATCCAGCGCCGGGCTCGCCGTCTGTACCGGCGGGCTCGGGGTCGTCGGGGTCGGTGCAGGTGTGGTCGGGGTGGTCGGCTCCGGGGCCGGCGTCGTCGGACCGGGTGGCGGCGCGGGGGTCGGCACCGGTTCGGGCTGCGCCCGGGGAGCCGGCACGGGCGGGGGGAGCGGCCCAGGTGGCGGCGCCATTTCCCCCCCGGGCGCCGGCACTGCTTCATCGGGCTCGATAGCCGGCTCTTCGACAGGCGGCGCCACGCCGGCCGCGGCATCCGTCCCGGCCGGCGCGTTCGCCGCGACCGGAGCCCGGCTCGCCGGCGGGTCCCATGGGGCCACCGCGAACACGATCGCTCCCACGGCGACCGCGGCCACGGTGACGACCCCCGCCGCGATCGCCAGGGCAGGGAGGGCGGTGGTGGGGGGGGGCCCCCCCCCCCGCCCCCCCCCCCCCCCCCCCCCCCCCCCCCCCCCCCCCCCCCCCCCCCGCCCCCGCCCCCCCCCCCCCCCCCCGCCCCCCCCCCCCCCCCCCCGGGCGGGGGGGGGGGGGGGGCGGGCGCTCCCCGCGCCGGCACCTCCGCCCGAGGCGCCCCCCGCGCCCATCTCCCCAGAGCCGGACGCCCCGCCACCCCCGGTGGGCGTTCCGGCGACCACCGCTGCCACGGCCGGTGTGGCATCGGCGGTGTAGGCGAGGGCCCCAGCCCCGCCGAGTACAAGGGGCAGCAGCACCATGCGGAGCTTCTGCGAGACATGCTCGAGGTCGGCCGCGACGATGCGGCAGGCCTGGCAGGTGCGCAGGTGCGCGTCGAGGCGTCGCCGGTCACCGCGGGCGACCGCCTTGCGCTCGCCGGCCACGAGAAGCTCGCACACCCAGCGGCACTCCGGCGGACGCGCGGGGTCGCTGACGTGGGCCTGCAGCCAGGCCTGCTTGAAGCCCTCGCGGGCACGGTATGCGAGCGCCGACACCGCGTTGGCGCTCATGCCGAGCAGCGGTGCCACCTCGCGGGGCTTCATGCCCTCGACCTCGATGTACCAGAGCAGCGTCCGCCAGCGGGCCGGCAACTCGCGGAACGCCTGCGCGAGCACGGAGCGGTCGGCGACGAGTTCGGCGAACTCGGCGGCGGAGTCCGCGGCCCGCTCGTCCAGGTCGTCGAGCGGAACCTCGCTGGCGCGCCGACCCCAGGAGGCGGCGGTGTTGCGGATGGTGGCGAAGAGGTACGGACGGAAGCCGTCCTGCGGGCCGCCGCCCTTGCGGATCGCGGAGAGGATCGACGCGAACGCCTCCGAAACCAGGTCGTCGGGATCGACGTGCGGGCTCACGGCTCGCGCCGCACTGCGTGCGCTCGCGACGTGCCGCTCCCAGAGCACCGCGTACGCGGCCTCGTCGCCCCCGCGCGCGAAGACGACGAGGTCCTCGTCGGCCCGCTCGCTCAGCGGACCGTCGACGACGGCGCGGTGGGGGCTGGTCACGATCTCTCCTCGCCGGGTGGGCGCTTCAGGTTTCAGCCGGCGACGGCGGATCGGCGCCAGGCTAGCGACGCGCGCTGGGAAACCGCTGGTCAGTGTCCGGGCGCGCACGCGGAACGGGTGTGCACAGGGCAAGACGCGTGCGGCCGTGAATCATGACGCCGGGCGCCGAAATCGTCCGGAGATTGCATGGCGTGGGGCGACGGACGGCTCTTCGCGGCGCGATACCGTGCCGCTGTGACCGCGTCCGCCGCACCCGCCGACGAGCAGCACCGCCGTCGCGACGTGCCGGTGGGCGTCGTGATGGTGGGAATGGTGGCGATCGCGTGGTGGCCGGCCTTCACGCTCGGCGCCTGGGGCGAGGTCTTCTTCGACGACATCCTCGCGCTCTGGGCCGCCTCCACCGCGGCCTTCGTGTTCGTGCTGGTTGAGCGACGGCCCGTCGGCGGCAGGCTCGCGCGGGCCTTCGTCCTCCTGCTGCCATCGGTGTGGCTCGTCCTCAACTTCGTGGTCGCCGATGACACCGCCGACCTCGCGCTCGCCATCGTCGACCTCGCCGCGATCGCAGCCGTCCTGCTCGGCATCCCGTTCACCCTGTGGGTGCTGGTGCGCGTCGTCTGGCCGGATTTCGCGACCGAGACGCGACGACGCACGAAGTGGCTCATCGCACTCGTGGTGCTCGGCGTCGCCGTCACCTCGTTCGTGCTCGGCCTCAACCAGGAGCACTTCCTCACGTGCAGTGACTTCGCGATCAGCGGCAACTCCGAGCCGCCGGGCTGCACGCCCGATCCGACCGACTGACCCCTGCGCCGGCGGTGGCCGGGTCAGAAGATCATCGGGCGGTCGTCATCGTCGGGGCCTTCGAGATCGAGGTCGACGACGACGGGCACGTGGTCGCTCGGTGCCTCGCCCTTGCGCTCGTTGCGGTGGATGGTCGCGCCGGTGACCGCCTCGGACACGGCGTGGGATCCGAGGATGAAGTCGATGCGCATGCCCTCGTTGCGGGGGAACTTCAAGCGCTTGTAATCCCAGTAGGTGTAGCCGGTGGGGATCAGCGGCCGCACGACGTCCTGCAGGCCGGCGGCCTCGAGTGCGGCGAACGCCTCGCGCTCCGGCGGCGACACGTGGGTCGAGAAGCCCGGGACGACCGCAGGGTCGCCGTTGTCGGCATCCGTCGGCGCGATGTTGAAGTCGCCGACCAGCGCGAGGGCGAGATCGGGGTTCCCCGCGAGGGAGTCCGACGTGTACTGGCTCAGGGCCGAGAGCCAGTCGAGCTTGTAGAAGTAGTGGGGGTCGCCGAGCGAGCGGCCGTTCGGAACGTACAGGCTCCAGACCTCGACGCCGCCGATGGTCGCGCCGATGGCACGCGCCTCCTGCGGCGCGTCGGGACCGTTGTGCCCCTTCTCGAAGCCCGGCATGCCGGGAAACGCGGTGCGCACGTTCGTGAGCGGCTCGCGGCTCGCGATCGCCACGCCGTTCCACTGCGAGAAGCCGTACGCCTCGACGTGGAAGCCCGCCTCCTCGAAGCGGTCGAACGGGAACTGCTCGGACTTGCACTTGATCTCCTGCATCGCCAGCACGTCGATGTGCTCGCGCACCGCGAAGTCGACGATGCGGTCGACCCGCGCGCGGATGGAGTTCACGTTCCAGGTGGCCAGGCGCATGGAATCAAGCCTAGGCGGGGCCGCGGACGCCGTGGAGCGGCCCGCCCCCACGCCCCTGGACGCATCGCCGTGCCCGTGGGAGCCTCGAGGTGTTCGGGTGCCGGCCGCCGCCCGGGCGTATCAGTGCCGCGCGAGCGGTTCTCCTCCTTGACAGCGGCCGCGTCCGCGGCCGGGAATGAGGTCTCCCATGGACCACGACTGCGGCTGCGGCCGCGCGGCATCCGCCGCGCCGGACGCGCCTCTCGAATTCGATGCTGACGGCGAGCTCGTCGTCGGCCCCGTCATCCGCCCCGAGTTGCTGACCCGACCGTGTGCCATCGGCACCCTCGACGGCTCCTGGCTGCTCGAGCTGGAGCGACGCACCGTGTTCGGCCCCGAGGTGCGCGGTGCGCTGCGCATCGAGGTGGGTGCCTCGTCGCTGCGCGTCTCGGGCGACATGTACTCACGCCGGGTCTTCCCGCCGGTGTTCACCGAGCTCGAGCTCGAGCGGCTCCGGCCGATCCCCGTCCCGATGCCGGGCGGCGGACTCCGCGCCGACTCCGACGCCGAGTCCGGCGAGCGCGACGTCTCCGAGGACGAGACGGCCATCCTCTCCGAGTTCCTGCCGCTGGGCCTGCGCTGGTATCCGGCATTCCCGGCGTCGGAGTACTCCTGGTACTTCCGTTCGAACGGCTCGACCTACGTCGACGGCACGCTCACCGTCCAGATCGTTCGGCACCTGTGGAACCGCACGACGCAGGAGTTCGTGTCGACCGACACGGGCACGCTCACGCTCCGCTGCCGGCGACCGCTCGTCGTGACGACGGCGTCGACCATCCTGGGGGAGTCGCAGCGCATGACCGGCACGCTCTCGATCGGCGGCACCGTCACGAACGTCAGCGCGCGCAAGACGTCGCCCATGTATCGCGGCTGCCGCATCGAGGTCGACGCCATGGTCAACCGCGTGTTCCCGGCATCCGCCACCATCGGGTCGGGAGCAGCCGCCACCGTGCGTTCGGTCTATGCCGGCGCGGGGTGGGACGTGACCGTCGTCACCGACGAGATCACCGTGCCGAACGACGCCGATCTGACCAACGCGGAGCTCGCGACCCTGATGTCGGGGCACCGCCAGACGGTCAGCGGCGAGTCCTGGCGGCTGTGGCTGTTCGTGGGGTCCGCGCAGGGCGGCCTGTTCGGGATCATGTTCGACGACGACACCGTGCCCCGAGAAGGAGCCGCCGGGTTCGCCGACGTGCAGCTCGGGAACGACTCCTTCATCGCCGCGGCGGCCCGCGGACGCCCGCTCGACGAGGTGCCCGCGGCGTTCCTGCGCACCCTGGTGCACGAGGCGGGGCACGCGTTCAACCTGTGGCACCCGAAGCACGACGTCCACAATCCGGGCATCGGCATCGAGATCATGAACCAGACCGGCGACGTCATGGGCTTCGCCACGACGGCCAATCCCTACCCGGGCAATGCCTCGTTCGCGTTCTCGGACCATGACCGCACGTCCCTCATCCACTCGCCCGACCCGCAGGTGCGCCCGGGCTGGAAGAACTTCGGATGGGGGCACGGCGACCTGTCCGCGGGCCTTCCCGCCCCAGTCGATGCCGCGGGGCTGGGCGTCGATACGGGCGACGAGGGGCTGGAGCTGTCTGTCGCGATGCCCGCGCAGGCGTTCGTCGGCGAGTATGTCACCGCCGAGGTCGTCCTCACCAACGTGTCGACCGAGCCGCGGACGGTCACGACGCTGATCAATCTGTCGGAGGGCGACCTCGTCTTCCTCCACACGCCGCCCGACCACTCGCTCCAGCATCTCGTCGACGTCGCGATCGGCTGCGGCCCGCGTCCGACGACGGTGCTGCAGCCGGGCGAGTCGATCCGCAACCACGTCCAGGTGTTCTTCACGAACCAGGGCGTGACCTTCACGGAGCCCGGGCGCCACACGGTCGCCGCGCAGCTCGAGGTCGATCCGATGACGACGGTGCGCTCCGCGCCGGTGACGGTCGACGTGCGCGGGCCCGGCTCGGACGCCGAGGTCGACATCAGCGCGAAGACGCTGACGCCGGGTGTGGGTCGCGCGATCGCTCTGGGCGACTTCGCGACGGATGCCGCCGCCCGGGCGATCCTGACCGATCTGGCCGAGCAGCACAGCGACACCGACACCGGCGCGGCCGGGGCCCTCGTGCTCGCGAACGCCCTCGCCCGGTCGTTCACCGACGTCCGCGCCCGCGATGTGCGGGAGGCGGCACCGGACGAGGCGGCTCACTTCCTGGAGCTCGCGGTGGCGGGCAGGTCGGCCGAACGCGTCGCCGCACTCGCGGTGACGGTGGCGAGCCCGACCGAGAAGGACGCCCCGGTGGTGGCCGACGCGATCGCGGCGCTGAAGGCGCGGGGGAAGGGCGGAGCCCGTTCGGCGGCAGGCAAGGACATCGCCGCGGCCGAGCGCATCGCCGCCGACTTCGTCCAGCCGAGCGGCCGGTGACGGTGGCAGCTCACGGCGGTTCGACAGGAGATGTCGCCTTCCGCAGGAGATCCGAACGCTCAAGCGTCCTGTGGAGGCGAGATCTCCCGTGGAGGATGACACGGGGCCCGCGCCGAGCAAGGATCGAGCCGTGACACCACACGTGGACGGCAGCGGGCTGGAGCTTCGGCTGCAGCCCGCGGCGCCGACCGTCCCCCTCGATCGCATCGCGTTCGCGGACGTCGAGCTCGTCGCCACCGGCGCTGCCGCGACGGTCAGCGCCCGGCTGAACCTGGTCGAGGGCGACCTCGAGATCGAGGTGTCTCCGCCGGGCGGTGCGCCACGGCGCGCAACGTGGCCGTGGCCGGTGGACTCGGCGCCGCGATCGGTCGAGCTGGCTCCGGGTGAGCGCTTCGTCGCATCGGTGCCGCTGGTCGCCTCGGGCAGTGCGCCCCTGTTCCCGGTGCCCGGTCGCTACGTCCTGGTCGCACGGTTCGCGGTGCGCCCGGGCGAGACGGTCGCGTCCGCGCCGGTCGCGCTCGTGCGGACGGCCCCCGCCGATGCCGCGCTCGCGGCGGAGCTCGGCGACCGCGACGTGATCCAGAGCCTTCTCGGCGCCGGCGTGATCGGCGCCTCCGAACCGTCGCTGGAGCGGCTGGCCGCCTCGGGCGACGCGGGCACCGCCGCCGCGGCGAACCTCGCGCTCGGCCGCGCCGACGCCCTCGCCCGTGCCGCGGACGATCCGGCGGTGACGCGCGCGGTCGCGGCGCTCCTGCCGCCGGGCGCCAC
>NZ_JAVFWO010000002.1 GCF_031085295.1 Microbacterium psychrotolerans
GGCATCATTCCGCTCGGTAGACTCGGGGAATGCCCGCGCTCGATCTGTCGCTGTCCTCTGCTGAACTCACTCGCATCATCTGCGACATTCCGAGCGAGTCGGGCGATGAGAAGCTCCTCGCCGACGCGATCTTCGCGGAGATCTCCGCGCTGGATCACCTGGAGGTCTACCGCGACGGTGACACCATCGTCGCGCGCACGAGCCTCGGTCGCGCGCAGCGCGTCGTGATCGCCGGGCACATCGACACCGTGCCGATCAACCGCAACGTCCCGACGAAGGACGTCGAGCTCGAGGGGCAGCCGTTCATCTGGGGCCGTGGCACGGTCGACATGAAGGCGGGCGTTGCAGTGCAGCTCAAGCTCGCCGCCGAGCTGATCGCTCCACGCGTCGACATCACGTGGATGTGGTACGACCACGAAGAGGTCGACGCCGACCTCAACGGTCTCACCCGCTTGGCACGCACGCGCCCCGACCTCTTCGCCGGCGACTTCGCGATTCTCGGCGAGCCGTCGAACGGCGAGGTCGAGGGCGGCTGCAACGGCAACCTCCGCGCCATCGTGCGCACGCACGGCGTCCGCGCCCACAGTGCGCGGGCCTGGATCGGCGAGAACGCGATCCACAAGGCGGCGCCCGTGCTCGGCCGGCTCGCCGCCTACGAGCCGCGCGATGTCGCTGTCGAGGGACTCGTATACCGGGAGGGCCTCAACGCGGTCCGCATCGGCGGCGGCGTCGCCGGCAACGTCATCCCCGATCTGTGCGAGGTGGAGGTCAATTACCGCTTCGCTCCGAGCCGCGATGCCGCTGAGGCCGAGGCGCATGTGCGCGAGGTGTTCTCCGGCTTCGATGTCGAGGTCGTCGATGTGGCGGCGGGCGCTCGTCCGGGTCTCGACGCACCGCTGGCGCAGGAGTTCCTCTCAGCGGTCGGCGCCGAGCCCCGCCCGAAGTACGGCTGGACCGACGTCGCCCGCTTCAGCGCGCTGGGCGTGCCGGCCGTCAACTATGGACCGGGAGACCCGCACCTCGCCCACCACGACGAGGAGCGGGTGCCGGTGGCTCAGATCGAGGCGGTCGAGCAGGGCCTGCGGGCGTGGCTGGCGACGAGCTGACGGCCGATACCGCGCCCCGCCCCTCGTGGCGGAGTATCGCACTGCGGGTGGCGGCGATCTACCTGGGCGCGCGCCTGATCACCACGCTGTTCCTCTTTCTCGCGGCCGAGCTGTCGGGTTTCCAGAGCCGCATGGGAGCGGATGCCGGCCTCGGCGACACCGTCGTCGCGTGGGATGGCGCGTGGTATTGGCTGGTCGCGTTCTCGGGCTACCCGACCTCGCTTCCGCTGACGGATGCCGGGCAGGTGGCGGAGAACGCATGGGCGTTCCTTCCGCTCTACCCCTACCTCGCGCAGGCGGTCGCCGTGCCGTTCGGCGGCCAGTGGGGGACCGGTGCCCTGATCGTGTCGCTCATCGCGGGGTACGGAGCATCCGTCGCCCTCTACGGTCTGCTGCGGAGCCGCCTCGACGAATCGGCGACGCTCTGGGCGGTGGCGTTCTTCGCCAGTGGCCCGCTCGCCGCGCTGTTCCAGATCGGCTATGCCGAGTCGCTCAACCTCTTGTGGCTGTTCTGCGCTCTCTGGTGCGTGGCGCGGCGGCGCTATGGCTGGCTGTACCTGCTCATCCCTCTGATGGCGTTCACGCGTCCCGGCGTGCTGGCGTTCGCGTTGTTCCTGGCCCTCTTCGGCATCTGGAGGTGGTTCCACCGGGCGCGCGAACCGCTGCGCAGGGCCGAGGTCGCCCACATCATCGCGCTGGGCCTGCTCGCCGCCCTGGCTGGGTTCGCGTGGCAGCTCATCGCCGGCTGGGTGACCGGCGAACCCGGTGCCTACCTTGCCACCGAACTCGCCTGGCGCCGGAACTGGGTGCCCGGTGACCCGTCCTTCGCTCCGCTCGAACCGTTCCTCGCGGGGGTGTCGTTCTGGTTCGAGTCGATGTGGCATCTGCCGCTCGCTCTCGGCTACGCCCTTGTCGGCGCCGGGGTCCTGCTGATCGCGGCGGCGCTCGTCCTCCTGCCGCAGGTGCGCCGCCTGGGAATCGAGATCCGGCTGTGGAGCGCCAGCTATCTGGTTTACCTGCTGTTGGTCTTCTTTCCACAGTCGAGCATCTTCCGGCTGCTCGTCCCGCTCTCACCGTTGTGGGGTGCGTTCGCGGTGCCGCGGTCGCGTGTATGGCGTAGCGGGGTGCTCTTGCTGTGCCTGATCGGCCAGTGGTGGTGGATCTACAACATGTACGCGCTCGGCAACAGCACGTGGCAGGTGCCATGACGCGACATGACGGATGCCGCTTTCCCCAGGCGTGCCCGGGGCACGTGCCCTCACGATAAACTTGATCCGCAGACCATCGATGAAAAGGAGCCGCAATGGCAGCCATGAAGCCGAGAACCGGAGACGGGCCGATGGAGGCCGTGAAGGAGGGTCGACTCATCATCGTGCGCGTGCCGCTCGAGGGAGGCGGTCGCCTGGTCGTCTCGGTGAACGACGCTGAGGCCAAGGAGCTCTACGACGTACTGGGTGGCGTCGTCAACGCCGCGTAGTTGCACGTTGCGCGAATGGCCGGTCCCGACGGGACCGGCCATTCGCGTCTCTCCGGGACTGTCTCAGGAGAGGGCGACGGTGGTGAGCTGCAGCAGCCCTTCGCCGGTGATCGACAGTGCTCCGATCACGGCGGGCGATGCCTGCGTCTCCTGGATGAGCGAGCGGTAGGCGGTGGTCACCGAGTCGCGGCGGACCGGGTCGGCGACGCCGCCGCCGGCGAGGACGCGGGGGACGAGCACCGTGCCACCGGCGCGCACGAGGCGGAGGCCGTGTTCGACGTACTCGATGACGCCATCGGGATCGGCGTCCACGAGCACGATGTCGTAGGACGCCTCGTTCATGCGGGGCAGCACCTCTGCGGCGCGGCCGGTGATGAATCGGGCACGGGCCGGCGGGATCCGCGCTTCAGCGAAGGCCTGACGCGCGGCTCCGAGATGCTCGGGTTCCTTGTCGATGGTGGTGAGGGTGGCGCGGGGCGAACCGTGCAGCAGCCAGAGACCGGACACTCCGGCGCCCGTGCCGATCTCGACGATGTTGAGCGCCTGCGACGCGGCGGCGATGACCGCACATTGCGCGCCGATGGCGGGACTGATCGGCGCGGCTCCGAGCTCGAGCGCGTGCGCACGAGCTCGCGCGATGTGCTCCGGCTCGCTCGTCGCCTCATCGACGAACCGCTGGTTCGCGTTCTGCTCTCCCATCAGCATCCCTCCGCCCGCCAGCCTACGCGGCCCCGCGGTGCTGACCGCACAGGCACGGCGGTAATCTGAAGGCATGATCTTCGGCCTCACGATCGAGAAGCTTCTGCTGATCGGACTCGTCGCGGCACTCATCCTCGGACCCGAGCGTCTGCCGCGGTATGCGGAGTCCCTCGCGGGACTGACGAAGCGGGCGCGGGAGTGGGTGACCACCGCGCGCACGCGTGTGCGCGACGAGATGGGCGAGGACTTCGACGACGTCGACTGGCGCACCCTCGACCCGCGCCAGTACGATCCGCGGCGGATCATCCGCGAGGCGCTGCTGGACGATGCGCCGGTGGCCAGTGTCGCCGCCGCAGCGCAGGCCGCGCCCGCACCGACGCCCCCGACCACGCCCGTGGCGTCGCCCTTCCGCGGTCCGGCGGACGGGCCGACGCCCTACGACACCGAGGCGACCTGACGCCGAGCTGATGTCACCGCGGGCGGAACGGGAGCGAGCGTCCCGACAGGCCCCGCGGCGCACGCGCCAGTTCTGCGGCGATGCGTGCGATGACCTCGGCCGCCGGATCGCCGGGGTGTGCGAGGACGGCCGGGACGCCGGCATCCGCGTCCTCCCGCAGCGTCGGGCTGAGCGGGACCGAGCCCAGCAGCGGAACCTCGGCGTCGGGCTGAGACAGCGCCGCGGCGACCGCGGCGCCGCCTCCGGCGCCGAACAGATCCAGCGTCGTGCCGTCGGGAAGAGTCAGCGCGGACATGTTCTCGATCACGCCGATCACCCTCTGGCCCGTCTGACGCGCCACCAGGCCGCTGCGCACAGCGACATCCGAGGCCGCGGTCTGCGGCGTGGTCACGACCAGCACGTCCGCGTTCGGCAGCAGCTGGCCGACCGAGATCGCGACGTCGCCGGTGCCCGGGGGCATGTCGAGCAGAAGCACGTCGAGATCGCCGAAGTACACATCGGTGAGGAACTGCAGCACGGTGCGGTGCAGCATCGGCCCGCGCCATGCGACGGCGCCGACCGGGCTGTCCCCGTCCCGTCCGCGCAGGAACATCCCGATCGAGATCACCTTCACGCCGTGCGCGACGGGGGGCAGCATGAGGTCGTCGACGCGCGTGGGCTGCGGGACGCTGCCGTCGGCGGCCACGAGACCAAGCTGACCGGGGATCGAGAAGCCGTGCACGTCGGCGTCGACGAGCCCGACGGCCAGGCCGCGCTCGGCGAGCGCGGCGGCGAGGTTCGCCGTCACAGTGGACTTGCCGACACCACCCTTGCCGCTCGTGACGGCGATGACGCGCGTCAGGGTGCCGGGGCCGAACGGCATCTCGCGCGTGCGTCCGCCGCGGAGTCGCTCGGTGAGCGCGTGCCGCTCGGCCGGAGTCATGACGCCGACATCGAGCGCGACATCCGTGATGCCCGGGACGGATGCCGCGGCCGCGCGCACGTCGGAGGCGATGCGGTCGGCAGCCGGGCATCCGACGATGGTGAGGGCGATCGCGACATGGGCGACGCCGCCGTCCACCGAGATGTCGCGGACCATGTCGAGCTCGCCGATCGGACGGCGCAGCTCCGGATCGGGCACAGCGCCGACGGCGGTGCGGACGGCGTCCGCGTCCGTGGGAACGCTCATCTGGTGGCGCCCTCGTCGACCTCGGGGTTGTTGTCGAGCTTCTCGAGCAGGGCGCGCAGCTCGGTGCGGAGCACCTCGCGCGTCACGACCTGGTCGGCGAAGTCGTTTACGGCCATGCGCAGCGCCACGACCTCGCGCGCGAGGTACTCGGTGTCTGCGAGGTTGCGCTCGGCGCGCTGACGGTCCTGCTCGATCTGGACCCGGTCGCGGTCGTCCTGCCGGTTCTGCGCCAACAGGATCAGGGGGGCCGCGTACGACGCCTGCAGCGACAGGATCAGCGTCAGCAGCGTGAAGTTGGTCGCGGCAGGGTCGAACTGCAGCTGCGGGGGCATGAAGATGTTCCACGCGAGCCACACGGCCACGAAGACGGTCATGCCGATGAGGAAGCCCGACGTGCCCATCGCGCGGGCGAACGCCTCGGAGAAGCGCCCGAACCTGTCGCTGGACTGCTGCGGGCTGCGCTGCAGCATGCCGGAGCGGCCGCGCGGCGCGTCGAGTGAGGGCTGGCGGTTGGCGCGTGCCATCAGCGCCTCCTGCCGGTGCTCTTGGGCGTGCCGAAGGTCAGCGTGCTCGCCGTGTTCGTCGGTACGGGTTCGGATGCCGGGCGGCGTTCATCATCCTCCGCATCGTGAGATCGCCAGTCCTCGGGCAGCAGGTAGTCCAGCACGTCGTCGACGCTGATCGCGCCGACCAGCCGGTGGGCCGGATCCACGACAGGAAGCGAGACGAGGTTGTACGACGCGAGGAGTCGGGCCACCTCGGCGGCCGATGCGGTGGCGGGCACCGGGTCGAGCGTGTCGTCGATGATCGCGCCGAGGCGCTCGTGGGGCGGGTAGCGCAGCATCCGCTGGAAGTGCACGGTGCCGAGCAGCCTGCCCGTCGGCGTCTCGTACGGCGGCAGCGTCACGAAGACCGCGGCCGCGAGTGCGGGGTGCAGTTCGTGGCGCCGGATGAGGGCGAGCGCCTCGGCGATGGTCGCGTCGGCGGACAGCACGATGGGCTCGCTCGTCATGAGACCGCCCGCGGTGTCGGGGCCGTACTTCAACAGCGCGCGAACGTCCTCCGCCTCCTCGGGCTGCATGAGCTCCAGCAGCTCCTCGCGCTGGTCCTCGGGCAGCTGGCCCAGCACATCGGCGGCATCATCGGGCTCCATCGCATCGAGGATGTCGGCGGCGCGCTCGTCGTCGAGCGCCTCGAGGATGTGAACCTGCTCGTCCTCGGGCATCTCCTCCAGCGCGTCGGCGAGACGGTCGTCGGGGAGCTCTTCGACCACTTCGAGGAGCCGATCCTCGGGGAGGTCGAGCAGCGTGTTCGCCAGGTCGGCGGGGCGCAGCTCGGAATAGGTCGCGACGAGCTGCTCGGCCGACTGGGCCTCGCCCGGCACCTGGCTCTCGCGCACCGCATCCCAGTTGGCAAAGGTCGTCGGTCCCTTGGCGAAGGGAGAGGCGCTCGTCTTCGGCTTGCGCAGGAAGAGCTGTCCGACATCCCACTCGCCCAGACGGTTGCGCTCGATGGCGACGTCCTCGATCACGGCGGTGCCCGAGCCGTCGGCGAAGAACACCTTGCGCCCGAGCATCTCGGCCATCACGCGCACCTCGCCGCCGCGCTGCTGGAAGCGTCGCACGTTGATGAGTCCGGTGGTGATCACCTGGCCGGTGGCGATGGAGGTGACGCGCCCGATCGAGACGAAGACGTGGCGTCGGCCGGGAATCTCCACGACCAGTCCGATCACGCGGGGCGGATCGTCTTTTCGATAGATGACGACGACGTCGCGGACCTTGCCGAGACGGTCGCCGGCGGGGTCGAAGACCGAGCACCCGGAAAGGCGCGCGACGAAAACCCTCTGCGTGCTCACACGTCCCAGCGTAGTCCGCGTGCCATGGGAGGATGGGGAGATGACCATGATGGGAGGGCGCTCTCCGCAGGGTTCCGACGCGGTCGGCCAGACCGTGGCGAGTTTCCCGACGTACGAGGCGGCGCAGAAGGCGGTGTCGTCGCTGATCGCGGCCGACATCCCGGCGCGCGACATCGCGATCGTGGGTCAGGGGCTCCGTTCGATCGAGCGGATCACCGGTCGCCTCGGCTACGCGTCGGCGGCGCGTTCCGGCGCCGTGAACGGGCTCCTCCTCGGACTGCTGTTCTCCGCGATCCTGGTGATCGGATCCCCGTCGGTGCCTATCCAGGCTTTCGTCGGGGTGCTGTTCGTGGGCATCGCGATCGGCATGCTGCTGAGCATCGTGACGTACTCGTTCGTGCGCCGCCGCCGCGACTACGCGTCGGTGATGCAGGTCGTGGCCGACCACTATGAGGTCACCGTCACCGACAACAGCGTCCATCGCGCACGTCAGGTGCTCGGCCCACAGACGCCAGCGGCGCCGGTCGCGCCCGCGGCGCCCGCGACTCCGACGGCGCCTGCTGCGACTGCCGTGCCCGCTCCGGCCGCGTCGACGACGGAGCCGCCGAGGTACGGCGAGCGTGTCGTGCCGAACGCGGATGCCGACAGGCAGGATTCGCACCCTCCGGCGCCCGAGCCGCCCGCCGCAGAGGCATCCGCGGCTGAACCGGACGACGTCTCCGGTGCGCCTGCGGACGCCGCCGCCCCGGATGCCGCCCCCGGGGATCCGGCCCAGGGCGACGAGCAGGACGCCGTCGACGCGTCGAAGAAGTCGCGCGCCGGAGACAGCGAGCGCGCATGAGCGCAGGCGGGGACTCCTCACGGATCACCGTTGCGCTCCCGAACGGAAGCGCCGACATCTCGGCCGACCTCGTGGCGCCCGCGGCGCCCTGGGCGTTCGCCGCCCTTGCGCACGGCGCAGGCGCCGGCTACCGGCATCCGTTCCTGACAGGCTTCGCCGACGCGCTCGCGCACGAGGGCGTCGCGACGCTGCGCTTCAACTTCCCCTACCTGGAGGCAGGGCGACGGATGCCGGGCCCTGCGGCTCACGCCGTCGCGACGTGGGCCGCTGTGCACGCCGCCCTGAGGAAGAACGCGGCCGGGGCGCCGATCTTCGCGATGGGCAAGTCGTACGGCGGACGCATGGCGTCGATGGCTGCCGCGGAAGGCGTGATCGATCCGTCGGGGCTGATCTACCTCGGCTATCCGCTCCACCCGCCGGGGAGTCCCGACAAGGCCCGTACCGCGCACCTGCCGGATGTCTCGCAGCCGCAGCTGTTCGTCGAGGGCACCAACGATCCCTTCATCGATCCCCACGACCAGCTCGACGCGGCGGTCGCCTCGTGCCGGGACGCCGAGATCATGTGGATCGACGGCGGCGGCCACTCGTTCGAGGTCAAGGGCCGGAAGCGCCCGCCGGCGGAGGTCGCCGCCGGGCTCGTCCCCCCGGTCGTCGCGTGGATGCGCCGGAATCACTCCGACGCAGGACCCACGTAACGACCCCGGGGCCGCAGCCGCATCGGGCGCTCGTCGTACTCGTCGAGCGCGTGGGTGATCCAGCCCGCGATGCGACCGACGGCGAAGACGACGGCGCCGGCATCGTCGGGCATCTGCGCCCAGAGCGCGAGCGCCGCGAGGGCGAGGTCGAGGTTCGGTCGTGCGTCGGCACGGCGGGCCACTTCACCGGCGACCGCGTCGACGGCCGCCATCACCTCTGCGCTGCCGGGCGTCTCCCGCAGCAGTTCCATCAGCACGGCTGCCCGCATGTCTGCGCCGGCATACAGCGCCTGGCCGAAGCCCGGGATGCCGCGCCCGCCGTCGCGCACCGCGCGGGCGATCGCCGTGGAGGCCGGGTCTCCCTCCTGCACGGCGCGCAGCATGCGCACGGCGGCACGGCTCGCCGTGCCATGCAGGGGCGCGTCGAACGCGCCGAGCGCGGCCGTGACGACGGCGTAGCCGGATGCCCGAGCCGAGGCGGCGACCCGGGCAGCGAGCGTCGAGACGGCGAGGTCGTGGTCGATCACGAGGACGAGTGCGGCGTCGAGCAGGCGCGGTCCGTGCGGATCGCCGGACGCGGCCAGCGCACGCCACAGCGTGGGGGCGATCGCGTCGGCGTCGCCCTGCGGAGAGAGAGACGCGGGAACGCCGGTGAGCAGCCGCGCACCGACGCGGATGAGCTGTGACGGGTCCGGGTCGTCGCGCAGGGGATCGGTGGCGCCCAGCGCCGCGACGGCGACCAGTATGCGATCCAGCGACGAGGCCGTTTCGCCGAGGGCCGCGATCGTGCGGCGCGCCACGGCGAGGTCGGCGTCCGACGGACCGCGCAGCGACGGCACATCCCAGAGCCACGTCACGACCTCTTCGAACGACTGCTCGCGTGCGAGGCGGGACGCAGACCGCTCCCGGTAGTGCAATTCGTCGTCGTCGATGTGGGCGAGGTTCGTGTCGAGCACCATGAGGGGAGTCCCCGCTGCAACCGTGCCCGGCGCGGCACGGGGCGACCGGCGACGCCGTCGGGCGAAGGCCTCGACCTCGAGCGGATCGAACGACGAGCCGGCGGCGTCCCGCTCGCGTGAGAGGAGTCCCCGTGACACGTAGGCGTACAGCGACTCCGGTTTGACGCCGAGCCGCGCGGCCGCCTCCACAGCGGTGAGGCGGGGGAGGTCACTCACGATGTTGATCCGATCAAGATTGACGAAAGCGTGATCAAGTTCCGACACTGACTGTAGCGGCAATCGCCCGCCCGACACCCGGACGGGCGGCCCGGAACGACAAGGAGCCGACATGAGCACGACGACACAGTCCGCCACGAAGGACATCCCGCGAGGTCTCGCCGGCGTCATCGTGGCCGAGACGACCGTGAGCGATGTCCGCGGCGCCGAGGGCTTCTACCAGTACCGGGACCGCTCCGCGATCGAGCTGGCGGCCTCGGCGACGTTCGAGGACGCCTGGCAGCTGCTCGTGACGGGCGAGACGGCGACGGGCGCCTCCCGCGCCGGGTTCGCCGCCCGCGTCGCCGCCGCAGCCGGCCGCCGTGGCGACATCGATGCCGTCGTCGACGCGGTCGCGTCGGCCACGCCCGAGGTGCTCGCCGGCCTCGCGGCGGCGTGGCCGCTGCTCGGCGCGCGGCGCGGCATCCGTCCGCTCTACGATCTCGACGAGGACCAGCGCCTCGACGACGCGATCGCGTTCGGCGCGTCGACGCCCGTCCTGGTAGGGGCGCTCTGGAGGCGGGGCCGTGGGGAGGCGGCGCTGCCCGGGCTCGACGGCCGAGGCCTCGTCGCGAACTACCTGTACCAGGTGACCGGCGCCGAGCCCGACGAGGAGACCGAGCGCGCGCTCACCACGTATCTCATCGCCGTCATGGACCACGGCTTCAACGCGTCGACGTTCACGGCGCGGGTCATCGCCTCGACCGGAGCGGATGCCGCCGCGTGCCTGGCCGGCGCCCTCGGCGCTCTGACCGGACCGCTGCACGGCGGGGCGCCGTCGCGCGCGCTCGACGGGCTGGACGCCGTGGGAAGCGCCGACCGCATCGAGCCGTGGATCCGCGGCGAGCTCGCGGCCGGGCGCCGGCTGATGGGCTTCGGCCATGCCGTGTACCGCACGGCCGATCCGCGCGCCGAGCTCATGAAGCGCGTCGCGCTGCGCACCGGCGGTCCGCGCGTCGAGCTGGCGGTGCGGTTCCAGGAGACGGCCGAGCGGATGCTCGCTGAGGCCAAGCCCGGCCGCGAGCTGCATGCGAACGTGGAGTTCTGGGCGGCGCTGGTCATGGAGCGATGCGGGCTGCCGCGATCGATGTTCACGCCGACGTTCGCGGTCGCCCGCACCATCGGATGGACCGCGCACATCCTCGAGCAGGCGCGCGACCCGAAGATCATCCGGCCGTCGGCGCGCTACGTCGGTCCGCAGGTGCGAGCCGCAGCGGCCTGACCTCGGCCGGCGCATGAGCGATGCGCCGGCGCAGGACTATCGTCCCGCGGCGTACCCCTGCATGCCGCGAGGGTTGGCGGCACCCCAGACGACGCCGGCGGCGGCATCCCGTCCCACGGCCGACACCCGGCCGAGCGCCCAGTCGCCCGCGCGCGTCACGACGTGTCCCCGGCGCTCGAGGCCTTCGATCAGGGCGTCGCCCAGGCGGTTCTCGACGACGGCGCCGGCGGGCGTCCACGTGCGCGGCCAGAACGACTCGGGCAGCGAGGTCGTGTGCAGCGCGGGGGCGTCGATCGCCTGCTGCGGCGAGTAGCCGCCGACGATGATCCGCAGGAGCGCCAGCAGCTGCCACTGGTCCTGCTGGTCGCCGCCGGGGGAGCCGATCGCGAACTCGGGGGCACCGCCGCGCAGGACGAGCGTCGGCGTGAGCGTCGTGCGCGGCCGCCGTCCCGGCACGAGCGAGGACGGGTGCCCGGGCTCGAGCCACGTCATCTGCAGGCGGGTGCCCAGGCAGAACCCCAGCGCAGGAATCGTCGGCGACGACTGCAGCCAGCCGCCCGACGGCGTCGCCGAGACGATGTTTCCCCAGCGGTCGATGACGTCGAGATGACACGTGTCGCCCCGCGTCTCACCGGAAGACGACACGCGCTGCTCGGCCGCCGTGACGGTCGGCTCGCCGGTGCCGAGCGCCGGCGCATCGTACGTCGTACGCAGCGGGGGACGGAACGCCGTGCGCCCCGGGAGCGGGCCCGGCCGGAACTGCGCCGAGGCGGTCTCGGTGATCAGCGAGCGGCGCGCGTCGAGATAGTCGGCGGACAGCAGCGCGTCGAGGTCTACGTCGTCATCGCCGAACCAGCCGTCGCGATCGGCGTAGGCGAGCTTCTGCGCCTCGAGGATCGTGTGGGCGCCGGCCTCCTGCGACGGATCGAGGAGATCGTCGGCGAGCGGCTCGAGCAGACCGAGGGTCTGCAGCAGCGCCGGCCCCTGCGTCCAGGCACCCGCCTTCGCGATCGTGCGCCCGCGGAACTCCCGCGTCACGGCCGGTTCATAGCCGGCGTCGAAGCCCGCGAAGTCGTCGGGCGTGATGACGCCCGCGTGCGCGCCGCCGTCCGAGTGCCGATGCGGCTGGGCCAGGAACGCCGACGCCTCGTGCGCGACGATCCCCGTCTTCCACTCTCGGCGTGCGGCGTCGATCCGGGCGGCGCGCCCGACCGGACCGTCGTCGCGCACGGTACACGATGCGTGCACCAGCCCGTCGAGGACGGCGGCATACGCCGGATTGCGCATGACCCGCCCCGCGGCGGGAGGTTCGCCGTCGGGCATCCACAGCTCGGCGGAGGTCGGCCAGTCATCCCGGAACAGCTCGGCCACGCGCGCGATGGTCGCGGCGGCGCCTGCCACCAGCGGGTGCCCGTCGCGGGCGTAGCCGATCGCATATGCGAGCACGTCGGTGAGCTCCCACGTCCCGTGGTCGCGCAGCAGCAGGAGCCAGGCGTCGACCGCCCCGGGCACCGCCGCGGCGAGGCCGCCCGCACCGGGTACGAGGTCGAGCCCCTCATCGCGGTAGTGCTCGATCGTCGCTCCCGCGGGTGCGGGTCCCTGGCCCATGAGCACCGTCGGGGCGGCGGCACCCGCCGGTTGGAAGATCCCGACGAGGTCCCCGCCGGGGCCGTTGAGGTGTGGTTCCACCACGTGGAGCACGAAGGCCGCGGCGACCGACGCGTCGAACGCGTTGCCGCCGCGCTCGAGAACCGCCTGCGCGGTGGCCGTCGCAAGCCAGTGGGTCGATGCCGACATGCCGAACGTGCCGGTCAGCGTCGGGCGCGTCGTGAACGGCGCCGGAGCGGTGTAGGCCACGGGCTCAGCGCCCGCCGGCCGCGATCCAGGCCTCGACCTCATCCGCGGTACGCGGGATGGCGGCCGACAGGTTGACGGGGCCGTCATCGGTCATCAGGATGTCGTCCTCGATGCGCACGCCGATGCCGCGGTACTCCTCGGGAACGGTGAGGTCGTCGATCTGGAAGTAGAGTCCCGGCTCGATCGTGAAGACCATGCCGGCCTCGAGGATGCCGTCGTAGTACATGTCGCGGCGGGCCTGAGCGCAGTCGTGCACGTCGATGCCCAGGTGGTGGCTGGTGCCGTGCACCATGTAACGACGGTGGTGGCCGCCGCTGTCGGCGTCCAGCGCTTCCTCCGCCGTCACCGGCAGCAGGCCCCATTCGGCGACCCGTGCCGCGATGACCTGCATGGCGGCCTCGTGGACGGAGCGGAACCTCACGCCCGGGCGAGCCGCGGCGAAGGCGGCGTCGGCGGCTTCGCGCACCGTCTCGTAGACCTTGCGCTGCACATCGGTGAAGCGGCCGCTCACCGGAAGCGTGCGCGTGATGTCGGCGGTGTAGAGGCTGTCGACCTCGACGCCGGCGTCGATCAGGATGAGGTCGCCCGGCACCACGGCGCCGTCGTTGCGTGTCCAGTGCAGGTAGCACGCGTGGGGACCGGATGCGGCGATCGTGTCGTAGCCGACCGCGTTGCCGTCGCTGCGGGCCCGCTGATGGAACACGCCCTCCACGACGCGCTCCCCGCGGGGGTGCTCGACGACGGCGGGCAGGTTCGCGACGATGTCGTCGAAGCCGGAGGCGGTCACCTGCACCGCGAGCTCCATCTGCCCGATCTCGTACGCGTCCTTCACAAGCCGCAGCTCCGACACGAATCGCGTGAGGTCGTCGTCCTCGTCGAGAACGACATCGCCGTCGCCGGACTCGAAGTCGTCGATGTGGGCGGTCGCAAGGGCGAGATCGGCGGCTACGCCGGCGAGCGCAGGCCGGGGGCCGATCCAGAACTCGCCGATCGAGGCATCCGAGTAGAACTCGCTCGTCGTGCGGTCGGCGCGCTCGCGGAAGTACAGCGTGACGTCGTGGCCCCCCGAGGAGCGGGGCTCGAAGACCAGCACGGCGCCGGGTTCGGAATCCGACGCCCACCCCGTGAGGTGCGAGAACGCCGAGTGGGCGCGGAAGGGGTAGTCGGTGTCGTTGCTGCGCGGCTTCAGCTCACCGGCGGGGATGACCAGGCGCTTGCCGGGGAACGCGGCCGAGACCGCGTCGCGGCGCCGCGCCGCGAAGGGCGCCTGCGGACGCGCCGGGGGTGCGGTGTCAGGGCGCTCGGCCCACCCGGTGGAGATCGTGTCGAGGAAGCCCTGACCGAACGGCTGGCGCCGGTTGGTGCTGGTCGTCGGCGGTGTGGCGGTCTCCGTGGTGCTCGTGGCGCCGGTGGACTGCTCGCTGGCTGCGCTGCTCATGCGTCCCAGTCTCGCATGCGCGGGCGGCTGCGAGACAGGCTCAGCCGGCCGGCTCGTACTGGACGATCAGCGGGCGATGATCCGACCCGGAGTCGTCGAGCGACCGCAGCACGAGCGACCCCGATGCGCGCCACTGCGGGGTGGCCATCACATGGTCGATCGGCGTGCCGAGGACGGCAGGGAGGTCGGCCGACCAGGTGCCCAGCGCTCCGTTGCCCGTCTCGACGGCGGCGTCGGTGCAGTGGCCGAGGGTGGCGCCGTCGAGCCCCAGACCCGCCATGTGGTCGACGGTCGCATTGAAGTCGCCGGCCATGATCACGTTGCCGTCGCCGCACTGGTCCGCCAGCCACTGCAGGTCGTCGCGCCAGCTCTGCATGTAGCTCGGCCGCGGCGCGACCGCGTGGACGGCGACCACGATGGGGCCGTTGCCCGAGACGGGCATCGCGACCGCGCTCGGCACGGTGGAGGTGTTGCTGGTGCCGTCGAGTGAGGACTCGATGACCGCGTAGTCGCCCAGGTCGGGCGAGATCAGGAGGGTCGTAGACCCGGCGTCCCATTCTGTCGACGGATCCGAGGCGTGGTGCGCCCACATCCGGTGGCCGAGGTCGCGCATCGCGAGCGCGACGCTCTCACCTGTCTCGATCGTGGTCTCGGGCAGGGCGACGATGTCGGCATCCATCGCGACGGCGATCTTCGCGATGGTCTCGGGTGGCGTCGCCGGGCCGGCCGTGTTCCACGTCATCACCCGGACGCTGGCATCCGTCTTCGCCGGCAGCGGGTCGGTGCCGAGGCCGCCGCGCGCCGACAGCACGGCGACGTTCGCCACGGTCGCGACCCCGGCGACGAGCGCGATCGAGAACGCCAACGGCCGCAGTGGCCGTGCGATCGCGAGGAGCAGCGCGAGCAGCGCGGCCGCGGCGAACGCGAGCGCGAGGATGCCACGGAACGACACGATCTGGGCGATCGGGTAGATGCGCTCGACCCGGAAGAACCCGGGGAACGTGAGCACCGCTGCGGCGATCGCGCACAGCACGGTCACGAGGATCCCGAGCAGGCGAAGCACGACGGCGACTCTATGCGAGCAGGCTGGGAGATCCGTCAGCGCACCGGGCGTGGCGCGAGGTAGCGCCCGCGCTACGCTCGGAGGATGCCCGGATCGTCCCGACGCCCGTTCCATACGTCGCCGACGCGGCGCGCGGAGCCCCGGGACGCGGGCGCGCAGCGCTTCGAAGGGCCGAGCGATCTGCATCTGCACTCCGCGAACTCCGACGGCACGCAGCCGCCCGCCGAGGTGATGGCGTCCGCGCACCGCTACGGGGTGCGGACGGCGGCTCTCACCGACCACGACACGACCTCGGGGTGGGCGGAGGCCGCCGACGCCGCGACGTCGCTCGGCATGACCTTCATCGCCGGCATGGAGCTCTCGGCCCGTCACGAATGGCGCAGCGTCCACGTGCTGGCGTATCTGCCGGATCCCGATGAGCCGGCGCTCCGCGCCGAGACCACCCGCATCCGCTCTTCGCGTCTGGATCGCGCCCGGCTCATGGCCGACCGGATCTCTCGCGACTACGACCTCGTGTGGGACGACATCCTCGAGCAGACGAGCGACGGGGCGACCGTGGGGCGGCCGCACATCGCGGACGCGCTCGTGGCTCGCGGGCTGGTGCGCGACCGCGCAGAGGCATTCGCCGGCATCCTCAGCCCGGGCGGCGACTACTACGTCGCGCTGTACGCTCCCGACCCGGTGACCGCCGTGGGCCTCGTCGCCGGTGCCGGGGGAGTGCCCATCATCGCCCATCCCGCCGGACGGGCCGGCCTGCTGCCGGTGCGGCTGATGGAGCGGATGCTGGATGCCGGCCTCGCCGGCTTCGAACTCGGACACCGTGAGAACCGGGATCCGGCCCTCACCACGCTGCGCGACCTGTGCCGCGAGCGCGATCTCATCGTCACCGGCTCGAGCGACTACCACGGTCTGGGCAAGCCCAACCAGCCGGGCGAGAACACGACCAGCGACGACATGGTGGCGCGGATCATCGAGCGGGCGACCGGAAACGCCCCTGTCTACCCGTGAGGGCGGACAGAGGCGTCTCCTTGCAGTGCGTGCCGCAGCTCAGGTGATCAGCTCAGCGCCTTGGCCTTGAGCGCGTCGTACTCGGCCTGCGTGATCGTGCCGGCGTCGAGCAGACCCTTGGCCTTGGCGATCTCGTCGGCGGCGCTGGCGCCGCCCGATCCCGCGACGGACTTGATGTAGGCGTCCTGGGCGCTCTGCAGCTCGGAGGCCTGCTTCGCGCTGCGCTGGGCCATGCCGCTGCCGCGTGCGATGAGGTAGACCAGCAGCGTCAGGAACGGCACGAAGATCAGGAAGATGATCCAGACCGCCTTCCACCAGCCGTTCAGCTTGTGGTCGCGGAACAGGTCGCCGATGACGGCGAACAGCGCGAACAGGTACGCCATGAAGAAGAAGATCCAGAGGAACCACCAGATGATGTCCCAGAAGGAGCCCCAAAAGCCCTGGTACTCATATCCGGTGGTGACGGCATCGAGGATGTGCACGATACGCCTTTCTTGACTGCGAGGTAGCGGCGCGACGTGCGCCGCTTGCGCTCACCATAGCGCGGTCGCGGTGCCGCATGACGGCACCGCGACCGGACAAGACGAATCAGGCGCCGACCGTGGCGCCGCCCGCGGGCGCGGACCCGCCGCCGCTGCCGCCGCGACGGCGACGGCGCCGACGCGGCGCGGGCTTTCCGTCGTGGTGCTCCTTGCCGCCGCCGTCGTGGGTCCCGCCGCCGTCGTTGGAACGGTCGCCGTCGGTCGACGGCCCGCTCTGCCCGGCCGAGGCGGATGCGCCGCCGCCGGCGGGCTCGAAGGTCGAGCCCACACGCTCGGAGTCGCCACCGCGACGCCGGCGACGCCGGCGGCCCGGGGCCTCGCCGTTGGTCTCGACCTCGGCCGCGGCATCCGCTGCTCGTTCGGGCTGCACGCGAACCGCCTGCGTCTTCGGGGCGGTCACGATGCGCCCCTTCGTGCCGGCCGGGATGTCGAGATCGCTGAACAGGTGCGGGCTGGAGGAGTACGTCTCGACGGGCTCCGGCTGCCCGAACTCGAGCGCGCGGTTGATGAGGGCCCACTTGTGCAGGTCCTCCCAGTCGACGAAGGTGACCGCGATGCCGGTCTTCCCGGCGCGGCCGGTGCGGCCCGCACGGTGGAGGTACGTCTTCTCGTCGTCGGGGATCGTGTGGTTGATGACGTGGGTGACGTCGTCGACGTCGATGCCGCGCGCGGCGACGTCGGTGGCGATGAGCACGTCCTTCTTGCCGGCCTTGAAGGCGGCCATCGAACGCTCGCGCGCCTCCTGGCTCATGTCGCCGTGCACCGAGGCGGTATTGAACCCGCGGTCGCCGAGCTCGTCGGAGAGCCGCTGCGCTGCGCGCTTGGTGCGCGTGAAGATCACCGTCTTGCCGCGGCCGTCCGCCTGCAGGATGCGGGCGATGACCTCGTCCTTGTCGAGCGAGTGCGCACGGTAGACGAGGTGGTTGATGTTCGCCTGCGTGAGGCCCTCGTCGGGATCGGTCGCGCGGATGTGAATCGGGTTCGACATGAACCGGCGGGCCAGCGCGACGATCGGCCCGGGCATGGTGGCCGAGAAGAGCTGCGTGTGGCGGATGGCGGGGACCTTCGAGAAGATCTTCTCGATGTCGGGCAGGAATCCGAGGTCGAGCATCTTGTCGGCCTCGTCGAGCACGACCTCGGTCGCGTGCGAGAGGTCGAGCAGCCGCTGGTTGTTGAGGTCGATCAGGCGGCCGGGGGTGCCGACGACGATCTGGGCGCCGGCCTTCAGCTGGTCGATCTGGCCCTCGTACGCCTTGCCGCCGTAGATGGCGACCACACTGGTCGGGCGATTCGACGTGAGCATGTCCATGTCTTCGTAGACCTGGACGCACAGCTCGCGGGTCGGCACCACGATGAGCGCCTTGACGCCCGGCGCGGGGGTCGGACCGAGCCGCTGGACGACGGGGATGCCGAAGCCGAAGGTCTTGCCGGTGCCGGTCTTGGCCTGGCCGATGATGTCCTGGCCCGGGAGGCCGAGGGGGATGGTCTGCTCTTGGATGGGAAATGCGTCGACGATGCCCTTTGCGGAGAGCGCCTCGACGATGTCCTGATCAACGCCGAGTTCGGCGAAGGTCGTCACGATGTGTGCCTGTCCGGCAGTGAGATGCTGCCTGGGTTCTTGCCCGGGCGCGGTTCCGGCCTCTTCGAGGTCGCCGCGCGGGCGGAAGTGCGATCCACGCCCTTCTCTCCCACAGGCGCGGGCGCCCCGATCCGACGCCGGGGACGTGACCCACGATACCGGAGGTATCCGGCGTGAACACGTGAAGGGCGCCGCCTCGTAGGCTTTCGTGCATGGTGAAGTGGTTCTGGGAGCGGCGCGAGACCGGCCGCAAACTGCAGCTGCGCTCGCGGGACGAGCTGAGCGGCGGCAATCGTGTGGACTTCGAGGAGCTCGCCCCCGACATCGACACGTTCCTCGGACAGGCCGCCTATCTGCAGCTGGGGTTCTTCGAGACCCTCACCGAGCTGATCCAGACGACTCCGGAGCTCGGAGAGAAGGAGGCGGTCTCCCGCGCCGCCGGCGCCGCGCTCACCAAGCACGAGGCTCTGGTCGCGCTCATCCGGGAGCGCGGCGACGATCCGACCGAGATCATGCGGCCGTTCCGCGAGCCGCTCGACGGCTTCCGCGCGGCGACCCACGGGGTCCGTTCTCAGGAGACGATGCTGTCGGTGCACATCACGGCGGGCATGCTCGACGACTTCTACCTCGCGTTGTCGGCGAGCTACGGCGAGACCGGCGACCGCGTCGCCCGCATCCTGCAGGCCGACGACGACCGGCAGGCCATCGTGGAGCTGATCACCGAGACCATCGCGAGCGACGCCGAGTGGAAATCGCTGCTGGCGCTGTGGGGCCGCCGGCTCGTCGGCGACACGCTGCTCATCGCCCGTGCCGCGCTGCGGCCGATGTCACTGGGGCGCGCGGAGGAGCAGAAGGTCGAGCCCGTCTTCACCGAGCTGATGGCCGCTCACTCGCGCCGCATGGACGCGATGGGGCTGGCGGCCTGAGCCTCCGGCTGCAAGCCGCTGACTGGCGCGGGCGTTCGCCCGCGGTCGCGGTGGGTCCGATGTCCGGCGACGCTGCGCCAGATCAGCCGATGCCGAGGCGGGTCTTCTCGCGCGCGTCGTGAGCGACACGGATGCGGGAGATCGCGATGATCGCCGGGTAGGTGACGACGATCGGGACGATCAGCGCCGCGAGCCACGGCCACGGGGTGTCGATGCCGACCCCCGCCCACGTCAGGATCGCCCACGCGAGTCCTGCCGAGACGGCGCCGATCATCGGGGCGACCACGACACCGCGCGTCAGCCGCTGGTGCAGCTGGAAGTGGATGCCGAGGCCGATGACCGCGCCGACGATGAAGGCGATGAGGATCTGCACGTCGAGAGTCCGATCAGGCCACGAAGCCGACGCGGCGGGACTCCTCGGAGCCGAGCTCGATGTACGCCAGGCCGGCGGTGGGGACGATGTACGAGTTGCCCTTGGCGTCGGCGAACGTCACGTGCGTCGCGCCCGCGTCCAGCGCCGCGGCGACGGACTTCTTCACGTCGGCCGCCGGCTCGTTCGTCTCGAAGTTGAGCTCGCGGCCGGTGTTCGCGATGCCGATGCGGATCTCCACGTGACTGACCTCCTGCGCGGGGCGACGGTGTACTAGCCGAAAGGCTGAGGGCTCCCCGGACGCATGGCAACTCTACGACACAGCGGAGGGGCATCCGCCCGCCCCGGACACGCTCTGGGCGAACGGCCGATGTCGGCCGGCCGCGCTACCGTCGAAGGGTGAACTCGGGGAGCCAGCAGCGCGCGACGTACGCGCCGGACGCGCCGCAGCGGTCCGTGCTGGCCCTCCCCGTCGAGGCATCGGGTGTCGTCGTCGGCGCACCCGGAACGGGCAAGACCGAGACGCTGGTCGCCCGGGTGGCGGCCCTCGTCGAGGCGGGCGTCGACCCCGACACCGTGCTCGTCCTGACACCCTCCCGCCAGACCGCGACGGCCCTGCGCGACCGGCTCGGACTCGCCGTCGAGGTGGCGACGACCGGTCCGCTCGCACGTTCGGTCGCGTCGTACGCGTTCCAGATCGTCCGGGCGCACGCGGTAGCCGTCGACGCCGACCCGCCGCAGCTGCTCACCGGTGGCGACGAGGACCAGATCATCCGCGATCTCCTCGAAGGCGACGAAGAGGACGAGGCGGCCGGGGCCGTGCGCTGGCCGGACTGGCTCGGCGCCGCGATCCGCGGCACCGCCGGCTTCCGCACGGAGGTGCGCACCTTCCTCGCCGAATGCACCACGCTCGGCATCGGACCTCGGCGCCTGCGCGAGCTGGGCGAGCGTCACGAGCTGCCCGCCTGGGTCGCGCTCTCCTCGTTCTTCGCCGAGTACCTGCAGGTGCGCGACGGCATGCGCGGCGCGCATCGGGATGCCGCGGGACTGGTCCGCGAGGCCGTCGGCCTGTTGCGCACGGCGCCGGCCGGCAGCCCGGCAGTCGACCGGGTGGGAGTGGTGCTCGTCGACGACGCGCAGGAGCTGACGCTCGGCGGTGTCGAACTGCTGGAGGCCGTGCGCGCGCGCGGTGCCGCCGTGCTCGCCTTCGGCGATCCGGATGTCGGCTCCGGCTCGTTCCGCGGCGCGACGCCCGAGAACTTCGCGCGCCTGGCGGCGTCGCTCGGCACGGTGCACGTGCTCAGCGGCGGGCATCGCGGCACGGTGTGGCAGCGCGAGCTCGTGGGAGGGGTGACCCAGCGCATCGGCGCGGTCGGCGTGGTCGCCCATCGCGGCGCCGCCGCCGACACCGAACCCGACGCGTCGGTGCGGGTGCTCACCGTGAACTCGACGGCCGAGGAGTACGACGCCGTCGCCCGCGTGCTGCGTGAGCGTCACGTGCACGACGGCGTGCCGTGGCGGGAGTGCGCGGTGATCGCCCACGACACACGCCAGGTGGCCGCGCTCGAGGCCGAGCTGTCGGCCAGAGAGGTGCCCGCGCGCTCGAGCGGCCCGGGCCGGGCGCTCGGCGCGGTGCGGCCCGTGGCCGACCTGCTGCGGCTCGTCGAACTCGCCTCCCGCGACGAATGGACCTTCGAGGAGGTGTCGGCGGCCTTGGTCGGCACGTACGGCCGGCTCGACGTGATCGAGCTCCGCCGGCTCCGTTCGGCCCTGCGCCACGCCGAGCTGCGTCGCGTGCTCGATACGGGCGCCGACGAGGTCGAGGACGCGGATGACGCGCAGGACGGGCGGACCGCGGAGCGCTCGGGGCGCGACCTGGTGCTGTCGGCGATGCGGCAGCCGCTGGAGTTCGATCTGCTCGACACGCGCGAGGCGCGGCGCGCGGGGTCGCTCGCGCGCACCCTCCAGGCGCTGCGCGACGACCTCGACCGCGGCGCGACCGCCCACGAGCTGCTCTGGACCGCGTGGGACCGCAGCGGGCTCGCGCGCCCCTGGGCGGAACTGGCGCGAGGGAACGGCCCTCTGGCCGAGCAGGCCCACCGCGACCTCGACGCCCTGGTCGCGCTGTTCCAGGCCGCGAAGCGTTTCGTGGAGCGCTCGCTCGACGCCGATCCGCGCGTGTTCGTACGGTCGATCCTCGACAGCGGCGTCGCGGAGGATCGCCTGGAGGCTCCGACGCGCGACGACAGCGTCCGCATCATGACGCCGGCCGGCGCACTGGGCCTCGAATTCGACACCGTCGTCGTCGCCGGTGTGCAGGACGGCGTGTGGCCGAACACGCGACTGCGAGGGAGTCTGCTCGACACCTGGCGACTGGCGGATGCCGCCACCCGCTCCGACGGCGAGACGCTCGGCGCCTTCGACCGTCGCCGCGCGGCGATGCACGACGAGCTGCGGCTGCTCGCGCGGGCTCTGTCGCGCGCCACTGCGCAGCTGATCGTGACCGCCGTGGACGATGACGACACCGGCCCGAGCGTCTTCTTCGAGCTGCTCCCCGACCCTGAGCCGCTGGAGCTCGACCATCCGGTGTCGCTGCGCGGACTCGTGGCGCGACACCGGCGGACGCTCACCCAGCAGGGATCTCGCACGCTCATTGCGGCCGGAGCGCGTCCGGGCACGGCACCGGCGGGTCCGTGGGCGACCTCCGCGGCACGCGCCGCCGAACAGCTCGCCCTGCTGGCGGATGCCGGAGTACCCGGCGCCGCTCCGCGCGAGTGGTACGGCGTCTCCCGTCCGACGTCCACCGGCCCCCTCCGGGACCTGTCGCGAGAAGACGTGCGCGTCTCGCCATCCCGCCTGCACGCTCTCGAGGAGTGCGAGCTGAACTGGGTCATCGGGGATCTCGGCGGCGACCCGGGCGGGACGACGGCAGGCCTCGGCACGATCATCCATGCGGCACTCGAGCACGCTTCGGGTCACGACGAAGCGGCTCTCTGGGCCGAGGTGGAGGCGCGGTGGGGCGAGCTGACGTTCGAGGCCGCGTGGCGGGACCGCGCCGAGCAGACCCGCGCGCGCGACCTGGTGCGGCGCCTGCATCTGTATCTGCGGCGTTTCGAGGACGCGGGAGGCGCGCTGATCGGGGCCGAGCCCCACTTCGAGGTGCACATCCCGCTCTTCGACGGCGAGGTCGTACAAGCTTCGGATGCGAGGCTTGCCGATCCCGCACCCGACGGCACCGGCGCCGACGACCACCGCGTGATCCTGTCGGGCTACATCGATCGCGTGGAGCTCACGCCCGAGGGGACCGTGGTCATCATGGATCTCAAGACGGGCAAGCGAGAGCCGCAGACCGATGCCAAGGTGCTCGACAATCCGCAGCTCGCGGCCTATCAGCTGGCGTTCGAGGCCGGCGCGATCGCCGAGGCGAACGGATACCCCGCCGGCGGCGCGAAGCTTCTCGTCCTCCGCCCGACCGCGACGAAGTCCGACTATGCGACGCCGTGGCAGCCTCCGTTCGACGAGGAGCGCCGGGACGCGTTCCTCGGCCGCATCCGCACGGCCGTGGCGGTCATGCGCGGAGAGACCTTCACCGCACCCTACGAAGAGCACTGCCGCGACGAGCACTCCTACGGACTGTGCCGCATCCACACGGTGGGCGCGGTGAGCGCCTCGTGACCGTCGTGCAGGGTGTGTCCACCCAGCCGACGCTTGCAGACCCCATCGCATCCACGCCGATGCTGTCGGCGCGCGTCATCGCGGCCGCGCTCGGCCAGTTCCCCCCGACGGACGAGCAGACCGCGGTCATCGAGGCACCCCTGGCACCGGCTCTCGTCGTCGCGGGTGCCGGCAGCGGCAAGACCGAGACGATGGCTGCGCGGGTCGTGTGGCTGGTGGCGAACGGCATCGTCCGCCGCGACGAGGTGCTCGGTCTGACCTTCACCCGTAAGGCGGCCGGTGAACTGGCCGAGCGCATCCAGAAGCGTCTCGCGCGGCTGGCCGAGTTCGAGCGCCGTGGCCTGCTTCCCGCGCTGCCGGGCCTGGCCGAGGCCGGAGCCCTTGCCCCGTTCGGCGAGCTCGAGAGGTCCGGAGCAGATGGCGCTCGCGCGACCGCCGAGCGCCACCGGCTGCTCGATGCCCTCGCGCACGCGGTGGATGCGACCCCGCAGGATTCCGCCGACGACGCCCTGCTTCATCGGCCGACGGTGGCGACGTACAACAGCTTCGCCGACCAGATCGTCCGCGAGCATGCGCTGCGGATCGGGCGGGATGCCGAGGCCGCCGTCCTCTCGGAGTCGGCGGCTTGGCTGCTCATGCGCCGCGTCGTCTTCGCCTCTGACGATCCGCGCCTCGAGGCGCGTGGTGAGGCGGTGCGGTCCATCGTCGACGCGGCGCTGCGGATCGCGCGCGACGGGGTCGACAACCTGGTCGACTTCGACGCGCTCGCCGCGTTCCCCGAGCGCTTCCGCACGGTGCGCGAACTGCCGTCGACCAACCGCCGGACGACCGTCTACGCCGACGTCGCCGACGCGGTGGAACGGGTCGATGCTCTGGCGCTCCTGACCGATCTCGCCCGGGAGTACGCCGCAGAGAAGCTCCGGCTCGGAGTCATCGACTTCTCCGACCAGGTGGCCGGCGCGCTCGAAGTCGTCGCCAGTCATCCCGCTGTGGCGGACGAGCTGCGCGACCGCTATCGCGTCGTCCTCCTCGACGAGTATCAGGACACATCGGTGGCGCAGACCGACCTGCTGGCGGCGCTCTTCGCGGGCACCGGGGTGATGGCCGTCGGCGATCCGCATCAGGCGATCTACGGCTGGCGCGGCGCGAGTGCCGGCAATCTGGGCGGCTTCGCCGACGCGTTCTGCCCGGGCTCGCCCTGCCCGCGGTACGCGCTCCTGACCAGCTGGCGCAACAGTGCCTCCGTGCTGACGGCGGCCAACGCCGTGCTCGCGCCGCTCGCGGCGTCCGCCGGAACGGTGGCGGTGGAGGAACTGCGCGCGAGGCCCGGTGCTCCGGCGGGTGACGTCGAGCTCGGCTTCGACGCCGACCTCGACACCGAGGCCGATCGCGTGGCCCACTGGTTCGCGCGCGTGCGCGCAGAGCGCGCGCAGGAGGGTCGGCCGACGACCGGCGCCATCCTCTTCCGCAGCAAGAAGCACATGGTGCGCTTCGGCGACGCGCTCGGGCGGCGCGGCATCCCGCATCGGATCCTCGGCCTCGGCGGACTGCTCTCGACGCCCGAAGTGGTCGACGTGGTCTGCGCATTGCGGGTCATCAGTGATCCGTCCGCGGGCTCGGCGCTCATCCGTCTGCTGTCGGGTCCTCGCTGGTCGATCGGCCTGCCGGATCTGCGTGAGCTGGCGGCGCTCTCGCGACGCCTCGCACGGCACGACACCGCCCTTCAGCCACTCGCGCCCGAGGTCGTCGAACGCATTCGCGGCAGTGCCGGCGACGATGACGGCTCGCTCGTCGACGCGCTCGACTTCGTGCTGCGGCAGAAGCCCGACCACAGCTGGCTGGCGGGATTCACGCCCGAGGCCCGCGAGCGACTGCGCGACGCCGCATCCGTCTTCGCCGGACTCCGGCAGGCGAGCGGGATGCCGATTCCCGAACTCGTGCGACTGATCGAACTAGAGCTGCGCCTGGACATCGAGCTCGCCGCGAACGAGACGCGAGGACCCGCGCGCATCGCGTCGGCTCAGCTGCGGGCGTTCGTCGACGAGGTGCACGCCTTCCTCGCGGCAGACGAGACCGGCTCGCTCGCGAGTCTGCTCGCCTGGCTCGACCACGCCGAGCAGCTCGACGAGTTCGCGCCGCGCACCGAGCCGCCCGAGGACGACGTCGTGCAGCTGCTCACCATCCACGGCTCGAAGGGCCTCGAGTGGGATGCCGTCGCGGTCGTGCGCCTCGTGAAGGATGAGCTGCCGAGCGCACCCCGCGACACCAAGGCCTGGCTGGGTTTCGGCGTGCTGCCCTACGCCTTCCGCGGAGACTCGGCCTGGCTGCCGGCTCTGGGCTGGCAGTCCGCCCAGACGCAGCAGGAGCTCAAGGAGGCGATCGACGCGTTCGTCGAGGCGAACCGGGGCCGACAGCTCGAGGAGGACCGACGCCTCGCCTACGTCGCGGTGACCCGCGCCCGCGATCACCTGCTCCTCACCGGGGCGACGTGGTCGGGCACGAAGCGGCCGCGCACACGGAGCGTCTTCTTCGCCGAGATCGCCGAGGCGCTCGGCGTCACGCTGCCGGACGACGAGGCCGGTGACGATCCGTACCAGGGGGAGCGTCGCATGCTGCAGTGGCCGATCGATCCGCTCGGTGGCCGCCGCGCGGCAGTCGAGGATGCCGCGCGCGCCGTCGAGGCCGCCTCGGCGGCGCCGCGCGGAGAACTCGACCCGCAAGCGGCGCTGCTTCTCGCCGAACGCGACGCGCGCCGCGCGCGACCGGTGCACACCGCTCCGACCCGCATCGCGGCGTCGCGCTACAAGGAGTACGTGGCCGATCTCGAAGGAACCCTGGCGGGCATCGCGCGTCCCATGCCGGAACGTCCCTTCCGGCAGACGCGGCTCGGCACGCTCTTCCACGCCTGGGTCGAGCAGCGGTCCGGACGCGCCGGTCTCGGCGGCTCGCTCGACGACGCACTGTGGGAGACCGACGAGGAGGTTCCCGGCACCGAGGCGTCCGTCGAGGACGCCGCCGCGCTGGCGGCGCTGCGCGAGCGGTTCCTCGCATCGGAGTGGGCGTCACGGCAGCCGATCGAGGTCGAGACCGAGATCGACTTCACGACGATCGGCCCGGACGGGCTCCCGCACATCGTCATCTGCAAGCTCGACGCGGTGTACCGACGCGAAGACCGCGGCGGCCGCATCGAGATCGTCGACTGGAAGACGGGCGTCGCGCCGCGAACGCCGGCCGAGAAGGACGAGCGGATGCTGCAGCTCGAGCTCTACCGTCAGGCCTACCACGCCAAACACGGCGTCCCGCTCGACGAGATCGACGTCACGCTCTACTACGTCGCGGAGGACGTCATCCTGCGCGGCTGACCTCGGGACGGCGGGGGCCAGCCTCCGCTGGGGGGCTCGCGACGCGGTGCCGGTGTGGGCGCACGGCGCGCCACCATTGCGGCGCGCGGCACCTCCGTGTCGCGACGCAGGTCGAACGGCGGGACCAGCGTCGCGCCGTTCGACGTCGAGTTCAGTCCGCGCGCCAACGGCGGAGCGCCGCCTCGGAGGCGCGTTCGGCCTCGGCCGCGGCATCCGTCCCGGTCTCGTCGTCGTGCGTCGCGGGCGCAGGGAACTGCGCGGGCGACAGATGCGGCAGCGCGATCGGTGCCGTGGAGACGTCATCGGAGGGAGGGATCGCCTCCGCCGCCGCAGTGACGGGGGCGCGGTCGGCGTCACGGACCACGTCGCGGAAGGCGGCGAGGTCGGCCTCGGTGAGCTCCTCGGTGTCGAAACGTGCTGCACTCTCCCGCACCGGACCCGTGTCGGCCTCTTCGTCGGCCACCCACTGTGCGAGCTCTTCCGGATCGTACGCGTCGGTGTGCATCGAGGTGTCGACCGTCGACGGCGTCGCGTCGGGCGTCCGTTCGAGGAGGGCGATGGCGTCATCGACGTCGAGCGCGGCATCCGACACGATGTCGTCTCCGGACACTCCTGCGGCCAGCGATTCCAGGAGTTCGACGGCATCGGCGACGATGTCGTCGCGGTCCACGTCGTGCCCGTGCACCAGCCACTTCGCGAATTCGAGCTCTGCGTACAGGCGCGAGCGCTCGCGGGCACGGGCATCCGGGGCACGATCGCTGCCCGCCACGTAGGCGGCGTACACGTCGGCCGCCGCCTCAGGGGCGGACGCCAGCCACTGCAGATCCGTCGCCGGGTCGCCGATCGACAGTCCGTGCCATTCGAGCAGGCCCGTGACCGTGGGCACGCCGTCAAGGTCCTCGAACAGGAACGAGGCTGCACCCGCGCCGCCGAGCACGACGGCGGACTCGAAGCGCCAGAGGTCGTCGGAGTCCGCCGCGCGATGCCAGCGGCGCGCGAGACTCACCGGGAGCCGGCGGGTCGCGACGGCGCGTTCGATGAGGCGCGTGACGTCGGCGCGGACCTGGGGCGGTGTGCGGGCCGGGAGCCCCTCGCCTTTGACGATCGACTGCGGCAGTGCGTGGAGCGCGGCCAGCGCGGCACCGAGAGAGGTGGCTGCACCGCGGCCGGCCGGCAGGTGCGCGGCATCGACCCGGTAGCCGGGAAGGAAGTCGACGACCACGACGCGCGTATCGCCGAGTCCGGCTTCGCCCAGCAGCTCCGGCGCGCGGAAGGGAAGCAGACCCCGCACACCCGGGGTCAGTGCGCGCAGCGCGCGCACCTCGGCGGCGAGCTCGGTTCCCGCCGACGGATCCGCGGGAACCCGCACCACGACGCGCCGGCCGTCGTCCAGGTCGGCGACCGCGGCGTCGTAGCGACCGGTCGATCCCTCGGTGAGGGCCCCGACCCCGACGACGCCGACCCGAGGCAGAGCCGACGTGACCGACGCGGCTAGAGTGAGGGGTGAGCGTGCCATGTGCCCAGGGTAGGTCGGTCGCGCTCGTCCGTCCCCGCGCCACGCCCGGCCCTGAACGACGAAGCGGAGCATGTTCGATGACGGCGCCCGACAGCACGAGCCTTCCTCCGCTGGCACGCCCCGGTCTCGACCGCGCGGCCGAGGAGCGACTCACGCCCGGTCTGGTCGAAGCGCTGAAGTCGGATGCCGCGACCCGCGTGCTGGTGATCGCGGGCGACTCGGCACCGCTGGTGACACCTGATGCACTGCTGTGGCGGGCGCCGGCGGACGTGCCCGACGGTGCCGAGTGGGCCTTCCTCGGGCGGCACCCCGACGGTGGCGCGCTGCTGGCGGCGGTGTTCCCGACGCCGGAGGACGAACTGTTCTCCGCTCCGGCGGGCTGGGCGGGCCTGCGCTCGGCCGGTGCGGCGCTCTCGGCGGCGGAGGCGGGCGCCTTCGTCGAGGCCCTGAGCCTCGGGCGGTGGCTGCTGGACGCCCCGTTCTGCCCTGCGTGCGGCCACCGGACCACCCTCGGCGACGCCGGCTGGTCCCGCCGATGCCCGAACTGCGGGCGCCAGCACTTCCCGCGCACCGACCCCGCGGTGATCGTCGCCATCACGAGCGCCGAGGACCCCGACCTGCTGCTCCTGGGCTCCAATGCCCTGTGGGGCGCCGACCGGTTCTCATGCTTCGCCGGATTCGTCGAGGCCGGGGAGTCGCTGGAGGGGGCCGTGCGCCGCGAGGTGGCTGAGGAGGCCGGAGTGGAGGTCGGCGTCGTCACCTACCGCGGTTCGCAGGCATGGCCGTACCCTCGCTCGCTCATGGTCGGCTTCTTGGCGGCCGCGCTCGACGACGCCGCGGCGGAGGCCGACGGCGAAGAGATCGCCGCCGTGCGCTGGTTCACCCGCGACGAGATCGGCCGTGCGCTCGCGGGCGAAGGCGATGTCGTGCTGCCCGGTCGCGCCTCCATCGCGCATCGCCTGATCGCCGACTGGCACGCGGAGCACGCATGAGCGTCGACGTGCTCGCGGGGCTCGACGACAACCAGCGGGAGGCGGCGACCGCGCTGCGCGGGCCGGTCGTCGTGCTCGCCGGCGCCGGCACCGGGAAGACCCGCGTCATCACGCATCGCATCGCCCACGGGGTCGACACAGGCGCGTACTCGCCGGGACGCGTGATGGCGGTGACATTCACGACCAAGGCGGCCGGCGAGATGCGCGGGCGGCTGCGGGCGATGGGCGTCGGCGGCGTCGCGGCACGCACCTTCCATGCGGCGGCGCTCGCGCAGCTGAACTTCTTCTGGCCGACGCTGGCCGGTGACAGCGCTCCGGGGATCATCGACAACAAGGTGCGCCTGCTCGCGCACGCGGCCGACAGCATCGGCCTCTCGCCCGACGTGGCGACGCTGCGCGACGTCGCCTCCGAGATCGAGTGGCGGAAGGTGTCGATGCTCAGCGTCGACGGCTACGTCGCGGCGCGGCCCAACGGCGTGGGGCGCCTCGGCGTGGATCGGGTCGTCGCGCTGCAGCACGCGTACGAGAAGCTCAAGGACGAGCGGCGGCAGCTCGACTTCGAGGACGTCCTCCTCGCGTGCGCGGGCATGCTGGAAGCGGAGCCGCAGGTCGCCAAAGCGGTGCGCGAGCAGTACCGGCACTTCACGGTCGACGAGTTCCAGGATGTCTCGCCGCTGCAGAACCGACTGCTCGAGCTCTGGCTGGGGGACCGCCGCGACATCTGCGTCGTGGGCGATGCCAGCCAGACGATCTACTCGTTCGCCGGCGCCGATGCCTCCTTCCTCCTCGACTTCCCGTCGCGGTACGAGGCCGCCCGCGTCGTGCGGCTCGAGACGAACTACCGTTCGGATGCGCCGATCCTGGCGGTCGCGAACGAGCTGATGCGCGGACGCCCCGGCGCCCTCCACCTGACCGCGGCCGCTCGGCGATCCACGGAGGCCGCCGCCGAGGCGCCCGTCCCGACGGTGACGGCGTTCGAGGACGACCGCTCCGAGGCTCGTGCGGTGGCCACGCGCATCGCCGAGCAGATCGCGGGAGGCGCCGACCCCGGACACATCGCGGTGCTCTACCGCGCGCACGCGCAGTCGGCCGAGCTCGTCGCGGCTCTGGCCGACGCCGGCATCGCGACGAGCGTGCTGGGCGGGCGGCGCTTCTTCGACATGCCGGAGGTCCGGCAGGCGGTCATGGAGCTGCGTGCGGCGTCGGTGGCGCCCATCGAGAGCGGCTTCGTCGACACGGTGCGCGACATCCTGCGCTCCCGGGGCCTCACCGATGAGCCCCCGGAGGCCGGCGGTGCGCTGCGCGATGCGTGGGAGGCGCGTGCCGCGCTGCTGCGTCTGGCGCAGGAGGCGCCTGCTGGCACCACCCTGCGGGCGTTCACCGACGAGCTCACCGCTCGGGCGAAGGTCCACGACGAGCCGGCGATGCGCACGGTCACCCTGGCGACGCTGCATGCGGCGAAGGGTCTGGAATGGGACCACGTGCATCTCATCGGCGTCGCGGAGGGGCTGCTGCCGATCTCGTACGCGACGACCTTCGAGCAGGTCGACGAGGAACGGCGCCTGGCGTACGTGGGCATCACGCGGGCTGGGCGAACGCTGTCGCTGACCTGGTCGCGAGGCGTACGGGAGCGGCAGCCGTCGCGGTTCCTGCGAGAGATCGGCAGCGGCACTCTGCGTGCGGGCGGTGCGACCGGACGTTCCGGTGGAGCGAACCGGCGCGCAGGGTCACCGACCGCGTCCGCGACGCCGAGGGACTCCGCGCGCGCTCCGCGATGAGCCGCGCCGCCACGATCCCCGCCTCCCACAGCACTGCCGGCTCCGTCTCGACCGGTCGTCCGAGCAGCTGCGCCGCGACGGCCGGCCACGACGGGTCGTCGTCGCGGCGCTGTGCGGCCACGCATGCGAGGCAGGCCGTGCGACCCGGCTCCACGAAGGGGCCGATCTCCGCCCCCGAACCGGTGAGCGCCACCGGCACGTGGGCGATGTCGGCGCCCATCAGGGCGGCGGCCGCACCGGGCGCGACGAGGCGGTGCACCACGAACACCACGGCAGCCGCGTCGGGGTCGGCATTGTCGAGGCGATCGAAAGGATGGGCGACATCGACGTCGCAGCCCGCCGCCGCGAGACCGGTGCCTACGACGTCGCGATGATGTGCGGGCACGTCGGGCGCGCAGTGCAGCGCGACGCGACGCCGGGCTGCGGCATCCGTCGTCAGCGCACGCCGGATCCGGCTGAGGAACCGGGTGGCCGCGGCGGCGTCAGGCGCGCCGAGCGCCCGCGCGAACGGGTCGAACGCGCCGTCGGGGACCCCGCGCTCGAGTTCGCGCAGCACGCGCAGCTGCCAGGGCTCGGGGTCCTCGAGGATCGCGACCGGCTCGGAGCCGAACTGGAGGGCGGTGTCGGTACGCCACACCGGCGGATACGAGGGGTCGAGTCGCAGCATGCGCCCGATCCTGCCGCACGCGATGTCGGGCTCGGCCGGTTTCCACAGGCGCCGCTCCTGTCCAGCGGGCTGTCACGGCCTGGGGAGGAGCCGCCCCCGACCGGTCACACCGGCCGGTGATCGTCGGGAGCGCCGCCCCCGTCCTCCTCGTCCGACGCGTCCTCCGGCGCGGTTCCCTCGGATCCGCTCCCGGCTGCCGGCGCCGCACCGCCGGGCTCGGCCTCGGCCGCCCCTGGCTCCTCGCCCGCGAGGAGACGGGCGAGAGCATCGTCCATCTCGTCGCGCGCCGGTTCCTCGCCCCGTGCGCGGGCCTCGAGGCGGGCCACGAGAGCGGCCGGGTCGTCGATGTCGGCGGCGGCCGGCATGAGATCGGGGTAGTCCCACAGCGCGTCCCGCGCCGCCGGACCCACGGCATCCGTCACGGCACGCCACATCGCCGCGGCCTCGCGCATGCGGCGCGGACGGATCTCGAGGCCCACGAGCGAGCCCAGCGCGCGCTCGGCGGGGCCGCCGACCGCGCGACGACGACGCACTGCCTCGGCGATACGCTGGGCGGCGGGCAGGCGCGATGTCGCATCCTCGGTGACGACCTCGACCCAGCCCTCGATGGTCGCGAGGAGGTTCTCGAGACGCGCGAGGGCGGCGTCCTGCGCCTCCGAGCGTGCCGGGAGCAGCGCGCCGCTCTCGATGGCCTTGCGGAGCTCTTCCGGCTCGGACGGGTCGAAGCGGGTGGCGAGATCCTCCAGCGCGTCCGTGTCGACGTGCACGCCCCGCGCGAAGTCAGTCACCTGCGAGATCACGTGCAGACGCAGCCACCGCGCGTGGCGGAACAGGCGCGCATGCGCAAGCTCGCGTGTGGCCGCATACAGCGCGAGCTGGTCGTCGGGCACTTCGAGGTCGCGGCCGAAGTCGGCGAAGTTCTGGGGGAGGATGGCGGCCTCGCCGTCGGGCATCAGCGGGATGCCGACGTCGCCGCCGCTCACGACCTCCTTGGAGAGGTTGCCGACGACCTGGCCGAGCTGCGACGCGAAGAGTGAGCCGCCCACCGTCCGCATGAGGCGTCCCGCGCCCTGCACGAGGCCCTGCATGTCCTCGGGCGCCTGCTCGCTCAGCGCTGTGGTCAGCGCATCGGCGATGCTCGTGGCGACGGGTGCGGCGAGCTCCTCCCACACCGGGAGGGTGGCCTCGACCCAGGCGCCGCGCGTGAGCGTCACCGGGGGAGCGGGCAGCTCCGAGATCGTGGTCGCCTCGCTCAGCCACAGGGTGGCCAGCGAGAACGCCTGATCCAGGTCGGTGCGCTGGCCGGTGGTGACGCCCAGTCCCTCCTGGTTCGCGATGTGCAGTGCCTGGCGCTTCGCCATGTCCCACGAGATGCCGCTCTCGTCTGCGTTCTCGAACGCGCCCTGGAGCTGGCGCATGACCGCCTGCATCATGGCGGGATCGATGTTCATGCCCGACAGTCGGGAGAGCTGCTCCGGATCGAAGTCGCCCGCGGAACCGCCGAACAACTGGCGGATGAGCTCCTGGAAGTCGTCCTCTGGGCTGGGCCCGTCGCCAGGAGTGTCGTCGTCTGCCACTTCAGCCGCCTTTCAGCCGGTCGATGACGTTGCGCTCTACGCTAGTCGCAGCATCCGTCGCACTCCCCGGCAGGGACCCCGAACGCCTTACGCCGGTCGCGAACGACCGCGCATCCATCGACAAGGCACGGAAGAGAGGTCCCGCGTGGCCCTGTTCGACGAGAACACGACGATCGAGCCCGCCCCGCGACAGCGGATGTCCCGGCGCACCCTCGTCGGCGTGTGGGCGCTCGCCGTCGCGATGGTCGTGCTGCTGATCATCACGTTCCTGCCGACGTCGTACGTGATCCAGCGGCCCGGACCGGTCTACAACACCCTCGGCACCGCCGAGAACGCGGACGGCGAGGAGGTGCCGCTCATCTCCGTCGAGGGCGCGGAAACCTTCCCCACCGACGGCTCCCTCGACCTTCTCACCGTGCAGGTGCAGGGCAACCGCGAGCACACGCCGTCGTGGTTCGAGCTCGCGATGGCGTGGTTCGACCCCAGCCGCGCGGTCATGCCGATCGACACCGTGTTCCCCGCGAACCAGACCACCGAGGAGCGCAACGAGGAGAGCGCTCAGATGATGGTCGACTCGCAGCACGAGGCGACGGCGGCCGCGCTCACCGAGCTCGGCTACGACGTGGGCGCGCAGCTGTCGGTGTACTCGGTCATCGACGGGGCCGCCGCCGAGGGCATCCTCGAGGACGGCGACATCATTCTCGAGGCCGATGGCGAGGCGGTGACGGAGGTGTCGACCCTGCGCAGAGTCATCAACGACGGCGACGGCGCCCCGGTGGAGCTCGTCATCGAGCGTGGCGGGCAGCAGCAGACGGTCTCGGTGACACCGAAGGAGCTCACCGACGAGAGCGGCGAGACGGCGTGGGTGCTCGGCGTCAACCTCATCACCGACTACGACTTCCCGATCGACGTCACGATCCAGCTCAACAACGTCGGCGGCCCGAGCGCGGGAATGATGTTCGCGCTCGGCATCATCGACACCCTGACGCCGGACGAACTGAACGGCGGCGAGCAGTTCGCCGGCACGGGCACGATCACGGCGGACGGCGAGGTCGGCCCGATCGGCGGCATCCGTCAGAAGATGTGGGGCGCACTGGACGCCGGCGCCGACTGGTTCCTCGCGCCCGACGCGAACTGCGACGAGGTGGTCGGCCACATCCCGGGCGATCTGCGGGTCTTCTCGGTCGAGGACCTCGACGACGCGCTCGCCGTCCTCGACGCCGTGCGCGACGGAGGCGACCTCGACGCGCTGCCCACCTGCAGGGCGAAGTGACGCGGGGGATCGTGCCCGAAACGTTGCGCGATTCCGAGAGTTCGCCCAGGGAGGACAAGGCGGCCGCCCTGAATCCGCCGCCTAGGATGGGACGGTGACCACGACCTCGTCGCCGACTCCGGCCACACCCTCCCGCACCCGCCGCGTCATCGCCATCACGCTCGCGATCATCGCCGCCCTCGTGGTGGCGTTCTTCGTCTTCGCGAGCCTCTACGCGGACTGGCTCTGGTTCGACCAGCTCGGGTTCACGGAGGTGCTGCTGACCCAGTGGGTCGCTCGTGTCGTGATGTTCGTGGTCGGCTTCCTCGGGATGGCCGTGCCGGTGTGGCTGTCGATCCAGCTCGCGTACCGCCTCCGCCCCGTCTACGCACGGCTGAGCTCGCAGCTCGACCGCTATCAGGAGGTCGTCGAGCCGCTGAGGCGCCTCGCGATGTGGGGCATCCCCGTCTTCTTCGGCTTCTTCGCCGGCTTCGCGGCCTCGGCCCAGTGGGAGACGACGTGGCTGTGGTTCAACGGCGTCGCCACCGACACCACCGACCCCGAGTTCCACCTCGACACCGGCTTCTACATGTTCGCCATGCCGTTCTGGAGCTCGCTCATCGGCTTCGCTTCGGCAGTGCTGCTGATCTGCCTGCTCGTGACGGCTCTCGTGTCGTACCTCTATGGCTCGGTGCGGGTGGGCCAGCGAGAGCTGCGGATCTCCAAGTCCGCACGCATCCAGCTCGCGGTCATCGCGGGCCTGTACCTCCTGGTGCAGGGCGCGAGCCTCTGGCTCGACCGGTACAAGACCCTCGTCGAGTCCGGCGCGGACGACCGCATCACCGGCCCCGGCTACACCGGCGTCAACGCCATCATCCCCGGGCAGACGATCCTTGCCATCGTGGCGGTCATCGTCGCGATCCTGTTCTTCGTCACCGCCATCATCGGCCGCTGGCGCTACCCGCTCATCGCGACGGCCCTCCTCGTGGTCTCGGCCATCGTCGTCGGCGTCGGCTACCCGTGGGTCGTCAACACGTTCCAGGTGCAGCCGAACCGCTTCTCGCTCGAAGAGGAGTACTACCAGCGCAACGTCGACATGACGCATCAGGCGTACGGCGTCTCCGGCCTCGAGCAGGAGGACTTCGCCGCGGTGACGGATGCCGAGCCCGGCCAGCTGCGCGACGATGCGGCCACGACCGCGCAGGTGCGGATCATGGACCCCGCGATCATCTCGCCCAACGTGCGCCAGCTCGAGCAGTATCGGTCGTACTACCAGTTCGCCGATCCGCTCGACGTGGACCGCTACGAGCGGGACGGCGTATCGCAGGACACCGTCGTGTCGGTCCGGGAGCTCAACCTGGACCAGCTCGGCAATGCCGCGGACTGGCAGAACTCCGCGGTCGTGTACACGCACGGCTACGGCATCGTGGTGGCGAAGGGCAACGACCGCACCGGCGACGGCGACCCGGTGTTCCTGGAGCGCGGCATCCCGGCCAGCGGCTTCCTGACGGATCAGGACGACTTCCAGCCCCGCGTGTACTTCGGCGAGTCCTCGCCGCCGTACTCGATCGTCGGCGCGCCCGAGGGCACCCCGCCGGCCGAGCTGGACTACCCGGAGGGCGGCGACGCCGCCTCGGGCGAGCAGAAGACGACGTTCGAGGGCGACGGCGGGCCGAGTCTCGGCAACGTGTTCAACCGCCTCGTCTACGCGCTGAAGTTCCAGGCCGAGCAGATCCTGTTCTCGGACTACGTCAACTCCGAGTCCCAGATCCTCTACGACCGCAACCCCCGCGAGCGCGTGCAGAAGGTGGCCCCCTACCTGACGCTCGACAACGACGCCTACCCGAGCGTCGTCGACGGCCGCATCGTCTGGATCATCGACGGCTACACGCTGAGCGCCAACTACCCGTACTCGTCGACGGTCAGCCTGACGTCGGCGATCTCGGACTCCAGCAACCCCGCGCCGCGCTTCGCGCTGGACGACATCAACTACATCCGCAACTCGGTGAAGGCCACGGTCGACGCGTACGACGGTTCGGTGAAGCTGTACGCGTGGGATGAGGAGGACCCCATCCTCCAGGCGTGGCAGAAGGTGTACCCGTCGACGATCGAGCCGATCAGCGAGATGTCGGCCGACCTGATGAGCCACGTGCGGTACCCGACGGACCTCTTCAAGGTGCAGCGCACGATCCTCGGCGTGTACCACGTGGACGACGCGCGGTCGTTCTACCAGAGCGACAACCGCTGGCAGACGCCGAACGACCCGCAGGACGACACCGCGCTGCAGCCGCCCTACTACCTGACGATGCAGATGCCGGGTGAAGAGGCGCCGACGTATTCGATGTTCACGTCGTTCATCCCGTCGTCGACGGGAGGGAACGCCCGCAACGTCCTCATGGGCTACCTCGCGGTCAACTCGAATGCCGGAAGTGAAGCCGGCGTGAAGAACGACGACTACGGCAAGCTCCGGATGCTGGTGATCGACGCCGACACACCCGTCTCGGGACCCGGTCAGGTGCAGAACGACTTCGACTCGCAGCCAGAGGTGTCGTCGTTCGTCAACATCCTGAAGCAGGGCGACTCGGATGTGCTGAAGGGCAACCTGCTCACGCTGCCCGTCGGCGGTGGTCTGCTCTATGTGCAGCCCGTGTTCGTGCAGTCGTCCGGCGCGACGAAGCTGCCCAAGCTGCAGAAGGTGCTGGTCTCCTTCGGCAAGGACATCGCGTTCGAAGACACGCTGAACGAAGCGCTCGACACGCTGTTCGGCGGCGATTCGGGCGCTGACGCCGGTGACACCGACGTCGAGCCCACCCCGGGCGCGACGCCCGCACCCGAGCCGTCGCCCGAGCCCACCGAGCCCACGACGCCGGAGGAGCCGACCGACGAGTACCAGGCCGCGCTGCAGGACGCGCAGCAGGCGCTGGTCGACCGGCAGACCGCACTCGAGCAGGGCGACTGGGCGGCCTACGGAGAGGCCGACGACCGGCTCACCGCCGCCATCGAGAAGCTCATCGAGCTCGGCGAGCAGTAAGCCCAGATCGACGCGAAGGGCCGTCCAGCGGAAGCTGGACGGCCCTTCATGCATGCGGGCGACTCGCGCCAGGGCCGGCAGGGCTGGAACCGCCGGGCAGTAGCCGGGCTCAGCCGGTGAGGACGGCGTACCAGATGAGCAGCAGCGTCACCACGAAGCCCGACAGCTGGTTCAGCCAGAGGAAGCGCCTCCAGCCGCCGGTGGCGGTGGCCGCGTCGGCGTCGGTGACGGAGCGGTACGGCCAGACCGTCACGAGGTAGGGGATGGCGAGCACCGCGGCCAGCGGTCCGGGCCAGGTCGTGGCGAGCATGGCGAGGCCGGCCGCGACATAGCAGGCGAGCGCGAAGCGCACGGTCCAGCGCGCCCCTCGTGCCGTCGCGATCGACGCGATGCCGGCCTCCCGGTCGGCGACGACATCCTGAACCGCCCCGAACGCGTGGGAAGCGACGCCCCACAGCGCGAAGGCGACGATCAGTGCCACGAGCGGGAGGGTCCAGGTCGCGCCGGCGAGCACGAGCGCGTACACGGCGGGGGAGAAGAAGTGGATGCTGCTGGTCGCCGAGTCCAGGAACGGCCGCTCCTTCAGCCGCAGCGGCGGCGCGCTGTAGAAGACGACGAAGAACAGGCTCGCGGCGAGCACCAGCCACGAGACGGGTGAGCCGATCACCAGGAGGTACGCGACGAAGGGGAGGCACAGCAGGCCTGCGGCCCACAGCGTCACCCGGTGCATCCGCCGGTCGAGCACGGCACCGTGCGCGCCTCCCTTGCGGGGGTTGCGCAGGTCGGACTCGTAGTCGAACACGTCGTTGATGCCGTACATCGCGAGGTTGTACGGCACGAGGAAGAACAGCGTGCCGATGACGAGCGTCGCGTCGACCTGGCGTGTGGTGAGGAGGTACGCGGCGGCGAACGGGTACGCGGTGTTGATCCAGCTCACCGGCCGTGAGGCGATCAGCAGCTGCCGTGCCGCGGCGCCGGCGCGAAGCGGTGGTGCGGCGGTCACGGTCGCGCCTCCTGCCGCGGCGACCGCGCCGCCCCGAGGAGCGTGTACACCGAGGGCACGAGGAACGCCGCGCACACCGGGTACGCGAAGTCCTCGATCGGAGCCAGGCCGATCCGCACCCCCGAGATGAGCGATGCGGGATAGGTGAAGAGACCGGCGGCGATCATCAGGTTGTCGAACACGGCGGTCAGGACGACCAGGAGTCCGGCGGCGATGGCAGACGCCGTCATCCTCCGCGCGAAGCCGGGCCGCCGGGCCGTCAGCAGGGTGACGACCGCCGTGATCGCCACGAACGGCAGGACGATGAGGGGATAGGTCATCGGGCTGCCTCCGACGGCGAGGCGGCGGCATCCGTCCGGCGACGCTCCAGCATGCGCTGCGCGCCCGCCCAGGCCACCAGCGCGAGATAGCTCAGGAAGGCCAGGAAGAACGGCTCCTCGAGCGGGAGGTGCGGTGCGAGGTCGATTCCGAGCAGCAGCGGACTGTCGCCTTTGACGAAGACGCCCGTGGCGATGCCGACGGCATCCCAGACCAGGAAGAACGCCGTGCCGATGCCCACAGCTGCCAGCGTCCGGCCACGCGCCGCCCACGCGGCGAGCCGCCAGCGTCGATCGATCAGCAGCACGCCCACTGTGGAGGCGAGGATCGCCGCGAGGTAGATTCCGGGCACCGTCACACTCTCGCAGGTTCCGCGAGGGGACCGGGAGACCGGTCACCGCGGAGCCGCTTGACGACGAGCTCGGCAGAGATGAGGCACATCGGCAGGCCGATGCCGGGAAGCGTCGAGGCGCCGACGTAGGACAGTCCGTCGACCGTGCGAGAGGCGTTCCGGGGCCGGAAGACGGCGCTCTGACGGAGCGTATGTGCGAGGCCGAGCGCGTTGCCGCGCCAGGCGCCCAGGTCGTCGGCGAAGTCGCCCGGCGCGACCGTGCGGCGCACGACGATGCGGCTCGCCAGGTCGGGGATGCCGCACCAATCGGCGATCTGCGCGATCACCCGGTCGGCGGCGGTCTCGATGCGAGGCTCTCCGTCGCCGTCTATGCCCCCGTGCCCGAGGCTGGGGTCCGCGGGCACGGGGACGAGCACGAAGAGATTCTCGTGCTCGGGAGGCGCCACGTTGGGGTCTGTGGCGCTCGGGCGGCAGATGTAGAGGGAGGCAGGATCGGGGATCCGCGGATGCGGGCCGAAGATGTCGTCGAAGCCGGCGCGCCAGTCCTGCCGGAAGAGCAGTGTGTGGTGGGCGAGCTGCGGCAGTGCGCCCTCGACGCCCAGCATGACGAGCAGCGCGCCCGGGCTCGGCGTGCGCGAACGCCACCACTCCTCGGGGTACGTCTGCTCGGCGCGAGCGACGAGCTGCGTCTCGGTGTGGTGCAGGTCCGCGCCCGACACCACGAGATCGGCGCTGACACAACGCCCGTCGGCGAGTTCGACGCCGGTCGCAGCCCCGGCTTCCGTCGTGATCGACGTGACGCGCGCTCCCGTCTCGATGACGACTCCGGATGCCTCCGCCAGGCGCTCGACCGCCCGGATCAGCTCGGTGAAGCCGCCGCGCGGATACAGCACGCGATCGTCGAGATCGAGGTGGCTCATCAGGTGGTACAGGCTGGGCACGCCGTACGGCGATCCCCCCAGGAACACGGCGGGGTACTCGAGGATCTGACGCAGGCGTGGATCTGCGAAGCGGGTCTCGACGTGGCGCGCGAGCGTTCGGGTGAGCAGGGGCGCGAGGCGCGGCATGCGGCGCAGCAGGGCGGGGTCTCTGAGTCCCGCGGTCGTCTCGTACGTGTCGTACAGGAAGCGGTTGACGGCGAGGTCGTACGCGTCGGCGGCGGAGTCCAGGTAGGCGTCCAACCGTGCTCCGGCACCCGGCTCCACGCTCTCGAAGAGCGCCGTCGCGGCGGCGCGTCCGGATCGGACGTCGAGTGGGTCGAGACCGGTGGACGGGTCCGAGTAGACGCGGTACGCCGGATCGAGCGGCACGAGGTCGAGCTCGCGATCGGCGGTCGTCCCGAGCAGCCGGAAGAAGTGGTCGAACACCTCGGGCATGAGGTACCAGCTGGGCCCCGTGTCGAAGCGGAAGCCTTCGTGCTCCCACGATCCGGCGCGTCCGCCCAGCTCATCCCGTGCCTCGAACAGAGCGGTGTCCCAGCCCTCGGCGGCCAGCAGCGCCGCTGCGGCCAGCCCTCCGATGCCGCCCCCGATGACGACCGCGCGTCGCGGCGAATCCTGCGTGCTCATGCGCGTGCCTCCCGTGGAGCGAATCCCAGCAGCGCGCGTGCCGCGAGCCGCGCCTTGACGGCGTCGGGTACGCGCACCCGGGCGTCTCCGTCGGCGCAGGCCCGAAGGCGTGCCGCGAGTTCGGCGAACAGGTCGTGTGCGGCGGTCACGGCGCGGCGGCAGTCCGCCGGCAGCGCCGGGATGGCGCGGGCGGCGGCGGCGAGATCCGCGTCGATGCGATCGAGGACGGCGGCACGGTCTCCGTCGCCGGCGGCCGGGCCCAGGTAGTCGCGGCCGAGCACCGCGTCGTCGTGGCTGCGGTCCCGCAGGAAGTTCACGTCTTGAAAGGCGGCGCCGAGCCGTCGGGCGCCGTCCACCAGCTCCGCTGACGGAGCGACGGGATGCGGAGCGCCCGCGTTGACGAACACCTGCAGGCACATCAGGCCGATGACCTCGGCCGAGCCGTAGACGTAGGCGTCGTGCGAGGCGGCGTCGTGCCGGTGCGTGTGGAGATCGGTCCGCATGGACGCGAAGAACGGTGCCACCAGGTCGGCGCCGATCCCGCATTCGCGCGCGGTGCCGGCGAAGGCGTGCACGACGAGGTTCGAGCTGAAACCGCGGAGCGTCGCGTCGAGCACCTCCTGCTCCAGCTGGTCCAGCACGTCCTCCATGGCTTCCCGCGACAGCCCCGCCTCGGCGGCCGGCCCGTCGACGATCTCGTCCGCGATGCGCGCGAGCGCATAGATGTTCCGCACGTGCGGGCGTGGCCGCGGCCCGAGAAGGCGGCACGCGAGCCCGAACGAGGTCGAGTAGCGGGCGATCACGATGGCGGCGGCATCCGCAGCAGTCCGGTCGTAGAGCGCCAGCCCGGTCGCCGCGCGGCCGCGGGTGCCGCTCACGGGACTCGCCCTTCGATGCCGTCGGCGAGAGTGCGCAGGAGGACGCCGGCGCGAGCCGGCAGAGCCGGGTCGTCGGATGCCGTGCGCACCGCCTCGAGGGTCTCGCAGATCAGAGCGACCATGCGTTCGCGCGCACCACTGGACTCGAGGACGGACTGCGCCTCGCGAACCGCCACGGGGCCTGTCCGGGCGAGGGCGAGGGCTTCGTCGACGCGGCCGGCGGCGGCGGATTCGCGCGCCAACGCGACCAGCGGTGTCCGCTTGTTCTCGCGGAGGTCAGGCCCGGTGTCCCGGCCCGTCTGCTGCGTGGTGCCGAAGGCGCCAATGAGGTCGTCGACGAGCTGGAAGGCGAGTCCGAGGCGTCCGGCCGCGTCTCCGAGCACGCGCAGCGCTTCGGCGTCCGCGCCGCCCAGCAGAGCGCCGGCCTGCATCGGCGCGCGGAACGAGTACACGGCCGTCTTGTTGAACGCCGTGTCGAGCGTCGCGCCGCGGGAGGGATGCCGCGTCGCGACGCTGTTCTCCACATCCGCGAGCTCGCCGGCGGCGGAGACCAGGATGGCGTCGTCGAGAAGCGTGAGGAGGCGATCGCGGGTCCCGTCATCGGTGTGCGCCATCGCGACCAGCCGGAACGCCTCGTGGAGCAGGATGTCGCCGGCGAGGATGGCGGCGGCGTCGCCGAGGAGTGCCGCGCCCTCCGCGCCGGCGCCGCCGTCCCGCGCGCGCAACCGGAACTCACCGCCGATGTTGGGCACGCCGCGGCGCACGGTGTCGTGGTCGATCACGTCGTCATGCACCACGAACGCGGTGTGGAGCAGCTCGAAAGCGGCCGCGACGGAGAGTGCGGCCGAGCCGTTGGCATCGTCGGTGCGGAATGCGTCGAACGATGCCGTGACCAGAGCCGGACGCAGCCGCTTGCCGCCGTGCGCGGCGCGGGTGATGGCGTCCGCCAGCGCGCCGAATGCCGGACCCAACTCCCCGGCGCGCTCGCGGATCCTCGCCAGCGCCCCGTCGATGGCGATCTGCAGGTCGGGGTCGGTCGCCGCCGGGATCATGATGCGCGGCGCTGACGTGAGGGCGCGTCGAAGAGGTGGAGCTGCTCGGCCTGGAGCACCAGCCACGGGCTGAACGCCCAGGGCGTCGCCTCGAGCGAGGTCGCGATCGCCTCGGGCTCGACCCAGCGGGCGTCGACGACCTCGAGCGGGTTCAGCACCGGCTCGTCATCGGTGTGCGCGATGTAGACGGGGCACACCTCGTGCTCGACGATGCCGTTCGCATCGGTGGCGCGGTAGCGGAACAGGGGGAGCGCCACCCGGATGTCAGTCAGCGTGATGCCGAGCTCGAAGTCCGCGTGGCGCCGGACCGCGGAGAGGACGGGCTCTGCCGGACGAGGATGACCGCAGAACGAGTTCGTCCAGACGCCCGGCCAGGTGCGCTTGCTCAGCGCCCGGCGGGTGAGCAGGACCTGCCCCTCGCTGTTGAGCACGTGGCACGAGAACGCCAGATGCAAAGCGGTGTCAGGACCGTGCACGCTCGACTTGGGCGCGGTGCCGATCGGGTTGCCCTCGTCGTCGAGCAGCACCACGTGGTCGGTGTCGGGCATCCGATCACTCCCTTTCTTAATTGCTAGCCAAACTAGCAATTTCTCTTATGCGATGCTACAACGGGTCGGAGGGAACGTCCATGAAGTCCGAGCGCTGGCAACCGCAGACGAATCATGAGCACGCGGTGATGCGTGTGCTCACGTCGATTCGCGCCGTCAGCGACGCCATGGAGCGCATGCACAGCGGCATGAAGGACGACATGCACATGAACGCCACCGACGTCGCGGCGCTTCGGCTGCTGGTCATACGCGAGCGCCAGGAGCAATCGGTGAGCCCGCGCGACATCGCCCGGCACCTGCGGATCTCCACTGCGTCGACGACCAAGCTGCTGGACCGGCTCGTCGATTCCGGGCACGTGGAGCGCCGCCCGCACCCGACCGACCGCCGCGGTCGCGTCGTGGTGCTGACGGAGGCGGCCCGCCAGGCCTTCTTCCGGGTCTTCGGCGAGCGCCTGCGTGCCATGCGCGCGATCGCCATGCAATACGACGAGTCCGAGCTCTCGGTCATCGAGCGCTTCCTCGACGACCTCAGCGGCGCAATGGATCCGCCCGAGTGACTCCGCCCTCCGCGGCGCGGGACCTCGAGAAGCAGGTTCGCGGCGCCGGTCTCGTAGGACAAGACGAAGAAGAGGGCGTCCCTGACGGGACGCCCTCTTCTTCGTTTTCTGTTGCGGGGACAGGATTTGAACCTGCGACCTCTGGGTTATGAGCCCAGCGAGCTACCGAGCTGCTCCACCCCGCGGCACAAGGAATAGCCTAACACGGGTTTCGAGTGCACATGAACACGGCAGGGGGCGGGTTGCTGTGCCGCCGCCCCGCGCGACAGGATGAGCGCATGCCCGTCGACCGCGACACCGACCCACTGGACGACCGCGTGGACGGTCGCGACGAGACGCCGGAGGAGCGCGCCGACCGGAATTGGAACGAGGTGCTGCAGGAGCTGCGTGTGCTCCAGACCGGCACGCAGATCCTCACGGGCTTCCTGCTCGCGCTCGCGTTCCAGCCCGCGTTCGCTGATCTGTCGGACAGCCAACGAACCGTCTACCTCGGCCTGGTGCTCCTCTCCGCGATCAGCTCGATCGTGGCCCTCGCCCCGGTCGCCCTGCATCGCGTCCTCTTCCAGCAGCGCGCCAAGCCCGCGGTCGTCCGCTACGGCCACGGATGTCTCATCACCGCACTGCTGACGGTGTCGGTGCTGGTCGTCGGCGTGGTGGCGTTCGTGTTCGACGTCGTCCTCGGCGGGTCCGCAGGGTGGTGGGCGCTGATCCCGCTGGCCGTGCTCATCCTGGCGCTGTGGCTCATCGCGCCGGCCATCATGCGCTCCCGGATCCGCACGAACGGAGAGCGCCGATGACCGACACGCTGCCGATCGGGGTCGCGCAGTTCGCCCCCACCGCCGACGCTGCGGGCAACGTCGAATCGATCGAGCACCTCGTGGCGACGGCATCCGCTCGCCGCGCGCGGGTGGTGGTCTTCCCCGAGTACTCGAGCTACTTCGTCGACCCGTTCGACGAGTCGCTCGCCGAGAACGCCGAGGACCTCGACGGCCCGTTCGTGCGCGCCCTGACGGATATTGCGGGCAGACACGACGTGGTGATCGTGGCGGGCCTGCTCGAGCGGGCGAGCGACGAGCGCCGCGTGCGCAACACCGCCGTCGCCGTCGATGCGACCGGGCTGATCGCGCACTACCGCAAGCTGCACCTCTACGACGCCTTCGGGCAACGCGAATCGGACTGGGTGGAGCCCGGGGATCCGGCACCGCCGCAGACGTTCGAGCTCGCCGGTCTGCGATTCGGCCTCATGACCTGCTATGACCTGCGCTTCCCCGAGGTGGGCCGGCTGCTGGTCGATGCGGGAGCGGACGTCTTCGTGGTGCCGGCCGAGTGGGTGCGCGGGCCGCTCAAGGAGCACCACTGGCGCACCTTGCTGCACGCGCGGGCGATCGAGAACACGGTGTTCGTCGCCGCGGCGGACCATCCGCCGCCCCTGGGCGTGGGCAACTCGCTCATCGTCGATCCGCTGGGCGTCGAGCTCGCCGCCGTCGGCACGTCGACCGACGTCGCCGTGGCGCATCTCGACATCGGGGCGATCGAGCGCGTGCGGCGCGTCAATCCTGCGCTCGCGCTCCGCCGCTACCGGGTCGAGAAGCGCTGAGCGCCGGCCTCACCTGAGGCGGGCGAGACGGGAGGCCGCCTCCTCGAGCACGTCGACGCGCTTGCACGCCGCGAACCGCACCAGCGTGGCGTACTCGCTGCGGCGCTCGGGCGTCGCGAATGCAGTGAGAGGGATCGCGACGACCCCGGCGCGCTCGGGGAGCGCGCGGCAGAACGCCGCGGCATCCGTCGCTCCCAGCGCTCGGGCGTCGGCGACGGTGAAGTACGAACCGGCCGGTGTCGACACGTCGAATCCCGCCGTGCGCAAGCCCTCGCCGAGCAGATCGCGCTTCGCCCGCAGGGTGTCGGCGATGCCGCGGAAGAAGTCGTCGCCCAGGCGGAGTCCGGTCGCGATGGCGGGCTGGAAGGGGCTGCCGTTGACGTAAGTGAGGAACTGCTTCACCGCGAGCACGGCGTCGATCAGCGGGGCGGGGCCGGAGACCCAACCGATCTTCCAGCCGGTGGTCGAGAAGGTCTTGCCGCCGGATGAGATCGTCAGTGTGCGGTCGCCCGCTCCCGGCAGAGTCGCGAGCGGGACATGCGGCTCGTCGAAGACCAGATGCTCGTACACCTCGTCGGTGATGATGACGGCGTCATGGCGCGTCGCGAGGCGCACGATCTCGTCGCGCACGTCCGGGTGGAACACAGCGCCGGTCGGGTTGTGCGGGTCGTTCACCAGGATCACGCGCGTGCGGTCGCTGACGGCGGCACGGAGGTCGTCGAGGTCGGGCTGGAAGTCCGGCCAGCGCAACGGCACGGTCACCAGGCGCGCGCCGGCCAGCGCCGCCACCGCCGCGTACGAGTCGTAGTAGGGCTCGAAGACGACCACCTCGTCCTCGGGGTCGTCGAGCAGCGCGAGCAGCGCCGCGGCGAGCGCCTCGGTCGCCCCGGCCGTCACGAGCACCTCGCGGGTGGGGTCCAGCTGCAGACCGTAGAACCGCTCCTGGTGCTCCGCGATGGCAGACAGAAGATCCGGGATGCCGCGCCCCGGCGGGTACTGATTGGCGCCGTTCGCGATCGCCGCGCGGGCGGCGTTCAGCACCTCGGCCGGCCCGTCCTCGTCGGGGAACCCCTGACCGAGGTTGATCGCGCCGGTGTGGGCCGCCAGGGCCGACATCTCCGCGAAGATGGTGGGGTGGATCGACCCGTCGGCGCCGACGAGTCCGGCACCCGCCGCCGTGCGGTGCCATGCTCCGGGGATCTGTCGCATCGCTTCACCGTACCGGGCAGGCTCATCCCTCTTGCATAGGCGAGTCCCACTCCCGACATAAGAAACGCACAGCATCGATGGGCACAGTGGTGAGTGCTTGGCAGAAGGAGCAATCATGAGCGACATCCAGGGCGATCGCCCGGAAGACCAGACCCCCGCCGTCCCCACACAGTCGGCCGCGGAGGCCGCCGCGCAGACGCCCGCCGAGCCGGAGACCCCGGCCGCGGCTGCGGTCGCACCGGAGGCGACCGCGCCGTCGGCCGCACCCGAGCCGCCCGCCGCTCCTGCTGCCCCGCCGTCGTCCGACGCTGCGGCCGCACAGGCCGCGCCCGCCGAGACGGCGGCGCAGCCCGCGTCGCACGTGCAGGCGGCCCCGCCCGCGCCGCCCGCCGGCTACCCGGCGGGCGCCCAGGCCTACGCCCGCCCGCAGGGCTACGCCGGTCAGCCCGCGCCGTACCCCCACTCGTACGCCGGACAGCAGGCACCGGCCGCACCGGGTGCGGCGTTCGGCGTGACGCCCTCGGACGCTCAGCCGACGCTGCCCCTCGGCGGCGCCACCGGCGCCGTCCCGACCGCGACGGCGACCACCGCACCGAAGAAGCAGACGGCGGCCGGCAAGGTCGTCGGACTCATCGTCGCCGCCGCGATCGTCGGCGGCGCGGCAGGTCTGGGCGGCGCCTACGCAGGCGTCAACTGGTTCACGCCGGTGAGCACCTCGCCGGTCGCCGGGCCGACGACCGTCACCGTCAACGACACCGACGCGGTCAACCAGACCACCGCGATCGCCGCGAAGGTGCTGCCCAGCGTCGTCACGATCGCAGCGACGGGCGGGTCGAGCGCCGGCACCGGCTCGGGCGTCGTGCTCACCGAGGACGGCTACGTCGTCACCAACACCCACGTCGTCACGCTCGACGGTGCCACCGGCGACGCGGCGATCCGCGTGACCACCTCCGACGGCCGCGTCTACGACGCCGAGGTCGTCGGCACGGACCCGACGTACGACCTGGCCGTCATCAAGCTCACGGACGCCGAGGGTCTCACGCCGATCGACTTCGCGGACTCGAGCAAGCTCAACGTCGGCGACACGACCGTCGCGGTCGGCGCTCCGCTGGGCCTCGCGAACTCCGTCACCGAGGGCATCATCAGCGCGCTCAACCGGTCGATCTCCATCGCCTCGTCGGCTGCGCCCGACGGCGGTGACACGGAGGACCAGGACCCGCAGGAGGAGAACGGCCAGGAAGGACCGTTCCGCTTCGACTTCGGCCAGGGCGACCAGGGCACCACGGCGACCGAGAGCATCTCGATCGCGGTGATCCAGACGGACGCGGCCATCAACCCCGGCAACTCGGGCGGTGCGCTCGTCGACTCCGACGGCAAGCTGATCGGCATCAACGTCGCCATCGCGACCGCGGGCGGTTCGTCCTCGGACGGCTCCGGCTCGATCGGTGTGGGCTTCTCGATCCCCTCCGACATCGTCCAGCGCATCACCGACGAGATCATCGACAGCGGAGAGGCGACCCACGGTCTGCTCGGCGCGAGCGTGAAGCCGGCGGCATCCGTCGAGGAGTCGACGATCACCGGCGCGTACATCGCGGAGGTCACCGACGGCGGCGCGGCGGCTGAAGCCGGCCTGCAGCAGGGCGACGTGGTCACCGGCTTCAACGGTGTGCCGATCACCGACGCGACCGACCTCACCGCGCAGGTGCGCGCGGCGGCGGCGGGAAGCAAGGCGGAGGTCACCTTCGTCCGCGACGGCAAGACGCAGACGGTGGAAGTGACGCTGGGCTCGCTCCAGCAGTAGCTGTTCCCACAGGACGCCATCTCGCGAGTCAGCGAGCCCCGACACGGGCTCGCAGGTAGGCTCGCGGGATGGCGTCCTTCTCTTTCGGCGCGGGGAATGCGCGAAAGCTCGCGACGATCCCGCTGTATGCCGCAGGACGCATCTTCACGCTCGTGGTGCCCCGCACGCGCGACGAATGGGTGTTCGGCTGCGCTGTCGGCATCGGCGACGGCGCGCTCGCGCTGTGGGAGGCGGCGGCCGCCGACGATCGCACGGCGGTGTGGCTGGTCGGCTCGAAGCGAGAGGCGACGGATGCCGCGGCCCGCGGCATCCGTGCCGTTCCGAAGCGTTCGGTGCAGGGGTTGTGGCGCACGGCGCGCGCCCGCGTGATCGTCGTCACCCACGGCTTCGGCGACGTGAACAGGTACGCCGTGTCGGGCGCGTTCGTGGTGCAGCTGTGGCACGGCATCCCGCTCAAGCGCATCGGGCTCGACTCGCCCGAGACCGTCCGCGTGCCGGGTGCGATCGCGGCGACACCGGCCGCGGGCGTCGTCAGGACGCTGTTGCGGACGATGTACCGCGGCGCGGCACGGCGCATCCGGATCCTTCCGGCGGCTTCGCATGTCGTGCGCGGCCGGCTCGAATCGGCGTTCGGCCTGCGTGACTCCGATGTGCCGGTCACCGGCGAACCCCGCGTCGATGTGCTCTCGCGCGGCACGGCGGAGCTTCGCCGTGCCGATGCTCGCGCGGCCATCGGCCGCGCGGTGCCGCTGGCCACGCCGGACGCGCGCTTCGTGCTGTACGCGCCGACCTGGCGCGACGGCGCCCCCGATCCTGCGGTGCCGACCGCCGACGAATGGACCGCCATCGTCGACGTGCTGACGCGGCATGCCGCCACACTGCTCGTGCGCTCGCATCCGCTGGGCGCGGGCGAGTACCGCCCGCCGTTCCCCACCGATCGCGTCCAGCCGCTCGGCAGCGACCTCGTGGCCGACGTCACGCCGCTGCTCCCCGGCCTCGATGCACTCGTGACGGACTACTCGTCCCTCGCGTTCGACGCGGCCCTGGTGCCGCTGCCCACGCTCTTCCTCGCGCCCGACGTCGAGGAGTACGCGTCGCGTCGCGGGTTCTACGGCACCTATGCCGATGTCGCCGGCGACGACTGGGCCGTGGAGTGGGCGCAGACCGCGGCGCAGCTCGACGCGGTTCTCGGCGACGCCGCCGAGCGCGGCCGGCGGATGGATCGCGCCGCCGCCCTCAGCGGGCGCGTCCACGCGTTCCGCGACGGTCGCAACGCCGAGAGGGTGTACCGTGCGATCCTGGCCGGGGCGGTACCGGCTCCCGCTGGCCGTATCGCCGGCGCGGTGCGCGGAGCCGCTGGGCGTCGGGGCTCGGCAGACGCCCGCCCGAGGGAAGGAGACGGATGACCGAGGCGAGCTTCACGACGGACGAGGTGCCTGCGCTGGTGCTCGCGGGCGAGGGGGAGCGACCTGCGTCCGTCGAGATCGTCGGTGCCCGCGCCCGGGTCGTCGCTCGCGTGACCGGGCGCGGCAAGACGTGGAGGGCGACGCTGCCGCTGCGCGCCGCCCGCTGGGGCGGCCCCGAGCTGCCGTTGCCGTCGGGGTCGTACGAGGTGCGCATCGCAGACGCCGAGGCGAAAGGCATCCACCCTCCGGAGGCGCTGCCCGTCACGCAGCTGGGCACGGTGCGCGCGAATCTGGAGGGGTGGACGCTGCGCGTGGCCCCGCCCATCGACCCCGCGTACGACTCCGGCGAAGGGCAGGACGCCCTCGAGCGCCGGTACGCCACCCGCCCTGCGTCCGGCTTCGAGAACGCCGTGTTCTTCGAGAGCTTCTACGGCCGCAACGCCAGCTGCAACCCCCTCGCGATCGATCGCGAGCTCGCGCGTCGAGCGCCGCATGTCACCCGGTACTGGAGCGTCGTCGACCTGTCCGTCGCCGTGCCGGACGGCGCGATCCCGGTCATCGAGGGCAGCCCCGAATGGTGGCGCGCCCGCGGCGCCGCGCGACTCCTCGTGGTCAACGACTGGCTGCGACGGCGGTTCGCGCGACGCAAGGGGCAGGTGGTGCTGCAGACCTGGCACGGCACGCCGCTGAAGCGGCTCGCGCTGCACCGTCCGGGATTCGACCCGCGTCGCATGGCCGCCGTGGTGCGTGAATCGCGTCGCTGGAACGTCCTGCTCGCCCAGAACCCGTACGCCGCGCGCATCCTGGGCAAGGCCTATGCGTTCCTCACCCGTCCCGTCTGGGTCGAGGGCTACCCGCGCAACGACGTGCTCGCCCGCGGAGACGGGACCGCGACGCGAGAGGCACTCGGCATCCGTCCCGGCGAGAAGGTGGTGCTGTACGCGCCCACGTGGCGCGACGACCGCGACGAGATCGTCGACTTCGTCGACCCGGGTGCGCTCGCCGCGGCGACCGACGCCGTCGTCCTCGTGCGCGGCCATTCGCGCACGCTGCTGCCGGGACGCGACGCCGAAGGCCCCCGCGTGATCGATGTGACAGGCTTCCCCGACACCTCGCTGCTGCTGCTCGTCGCGGACGCGCTCGTCACCGACTACTCCTCGGTGATGTTCGACTTCTCGGTGACCGGCAAGCCGATGTACTTCCTCGTGCCCGACATGGAGCACTACCGCGGCGAGCTGCGCGGCTTCTACTTCGACCTCGCCGCACACGCGCCCGGACCGATGGTGGGCACGCAGGACGAGCTGGTCGCGGCGCTCGCCGCAGATGACGCGGACGCCTACGCCGACCGCTACGCGCAGTGGCGGAAGAAGTTCAACGCCCGCGACGACGGGCATGCTGCGGAGAGGGTCGTGACGCGGATCCTGGACCAGGGGTTCATCGAGATCTGACGCACGCGGGGAGGACCGACGTCACGGCAGCGGCGTGTTGCGGCTGCCCAGTCGTGACGTGTCGACCGTGTCGTGCGCGCCGCCGATCACGCCGAGCAGGAACCCCCAGCCCCACGCGAGGTGCATGGTGGGCAGCACGGCGACCGTCCAGAGCTTGTCGCGCCAGCCGTGTCCACCGCCGCGGCCCGCGGCGACGCCGATGATGAGGACCGCGTACGCGATCACGGGGAGATACACGGCGGATGCCGCCATCGCCCACCATCCCTGCAGCACGCCCGTCAGCTGCAGCACGCCGACGACGAGCCCGAGCAGGATCGTGAGCACGAGTGCGGGCGGCGCGAAGAAGCGCAGGGAGTTGCCCCGGCCGAACCGGCGGACCAGCTCGCCGCGCCAGCGTCCGGTGGCCGAGAACTGGCGCACGAGCCGCGTCCAGCTCTCGCGCGGCCAGTACGTGACCGCAAGGGTCGGGTCGAACCACACGCGGTAGCCGGCACGCCGGATGCGGAGGTTCAGCTCCCAGTCCTCGCCGCGGCGGATGCTCTCATCGAACAGACCGACTTCGTCGAGCACCGCGCGGCGCATGACGCCCAGGTACGCCGACTCGGCCTCGCCCTCCTGCGTGCCGCCGTGGTACGCGCCGCCGCCGAGTCCGATGGGGGAGTTGTAGGCGCGCGCGACGGCCCGCTGGAAGGGCGTCCGACCGTCCGCGCGCATGACGCCGCCCACGTTCGCGGCGCGGACCCGCTCGAGCGTCGTGAGCGCGCTGCGGGCATAGCTGGGGTCGAGTTCGGAATGCGCGTCGACCCGGACCACGGTGGGGTACCGCCCGGCGCCGATCGCCAGATTCAGGCCGATCGGGATGTCGGCGGCGGGGTTGTCGATCAGCACGATGCGGTCGTCGTCCCGAGCGAGTTCACGAGCCAGTGCGCTCGTGCCGTCGGTGGACGGACCCAGCGCCAGGATCAGCTCGGTCGGACCCGGCACGTCCTGCGCCAGCACGGTCTCGACCGCCCGGCGCAGGTAGTCGCGCTCGTTGAGCACCGGCATCACGAAGCTCACGCCGGCACCGGGCGGAGGGACCGGAGCGTCCCTGCGCCCGTGTTGCTCGACATGCACGCGTCGATCATGTCACGGGTGCCGCTGGGTAGGCTGGACGCGTGGGTCTCGTCTCGGATGGAAAGAAGGCGGTCGCGCTCGTCCGCAAGGCGGTGCGCAACCGCTCGGCCGTCATCGACGTGCGGCGCACGCTCGCAGCCCGGCCGCAGCATCCGCCGTTCCACTACCGGGTCGCGGTGTACTTCGCCGACGGCGCGGTCAACATGTACCAGATGCGGCAGTGGTACAAGCCGCTCGCCGGGCTGGCGAAGACCTGGCCGGTCGTGGTGCTCAGCCGTGCCGCGACCGGTGCCGAGGCGCTGCTGGCCGACGGCGCGCTGCCGGTCGCCTTCGTGCCGACCGTGCGCGACCTGGAGCGCTTCATCGCCAAGCAGGACATCCGCGTCGTGCTGTACGTGAACCAGAACACGCGCAACTTCCAGATGTTCCGGTACGGACGCCGGTGGCACGTGTTCATCAACCACGGCGAGTCCGACAAGATGTACATGACCACCAACCAGTACAAGGCCTACGACTACGCGATGATCGCGGGCGACGCGGCGCGCGAGCGGCTCTCGCGGGTGCTGTGGGACTACGACATCGACCGGCGCACGATCGAGATCGGTCGCCCGCAGGCGGACCACTACTCGGGCACCCTGCCGTACACGCCCGACGAGCGCACCGTGGTGCTCTACGCGCCCACCTGGGAGGGGGATCGCCCCTCGGCGCACTACGGTTCCATCGCGACGCACGGTGAGGCGCTGGTCGGTGCCCTCCTCGCGACCGGGCGCCACCGGGTGATCTACCGTCCGCACCCGCGGTCAGGCGTCGTGGACCACGAGTACGGCGCCGCCAACAAGCGCATCATCTCCGCCCTTGCCGCGGCGAACGCCGCGGACCCCGCCGCGCAGCACGTCTTCGACGACGGACCCGACCTCGGCTGGCAGCTGGCCGCCGCCGACGTCGCGATCGTCGACATCTCCGCGATGGTCTACGACCGGCTGGCCGCCGACCGGCCTCTGCTGATCACACGGCCCGCCGACCCCGCAGCGGCCATCGACACGCACGGCTACCTGTCGGCGTGCGAATGGCTGGACGCGTCCGCCGCCGCGGACATCGTCGCCGAGACGGAACGGGTGCTGGGCGACCCCGAGGCGGTCGCGCGCCTCGAGGAGTGGGTGACGCGCTACTTCGGCGACACGACCCCTGGCGCGGCGACGGCACGGTTCCACGCGGCCGTGCAAGGGCTCATGGACGACTGGGAGACCTGGTACGCCCGCTCGGTCGCCGACAGTGACGACGACGAGCAGGAGGACGAGGCCGACCTCGACGAAGAGGGCTGAGCGGCCGAGCCGTCACCGGCGCCGATGAGTGCCGGCCATCTCGTCTCTCACGCCACGGGGGCCGGACGCTCGACGAGCCGCGAGATCGCCCGCAGCGGGATCGCGACCCACGTCGGCCGGTTGCGCGCTTCGTAGATCGCCTCGTACACCGCTTTGTCGAGCTCGAGTGCGGCCAGGAGCGGATGCCGGGGGTCGAGGCCGTTCCCCGAGGTCGCCGCATAACCCTCGACGAACGCCGCTCGCGCATCGAGGGCCCAGGCCCGCACCGCGTCGGCAGAGCGCTCCGGATGATCCAGGCGCAGCGACCCGGCGACGTAATCGAAGGAGCGGAGCATCCCGGCGACATCCCGCAGGGCGAAATCGGGCTGCGTACGCTCGGCCATCGGCCGGAGCGGCTCTCCCTCGAAATCGACGACCACCCACCCGCGGTCGGGGGAGTGGAGCACCTGGCCGAGATGGTAGTCGCCGTGGATCCGCTGCAGCGGCGGCCACGGCACTTCGAGTGCGCGGCGGTACACGGCGGTCGCGGCGTCGCGCTGGCCGGAGATCTCGGGCACCTCCGCCATCGCGATCGCGAACCGCCGCTCCCAGGTCGCCGCCGTGGCATCGCGATCGGCTGCGGTCGGCTTGCGCGTGGGGAAGCACTGCGACAGGGCGACATGGACGTGGGCGGTCGCAGTGCCCAAAGCGCGCGCAGAATCGCGGAAGTCCTCGCCCTTCGCCGCGGCGAGGAGGGCGACCCGCCACGCATCGTCGACGCCGGGGAGATACTCCTGGGCGAAGGCCAGTGACCCGCGGACGCTGCCGTGGGCGGTGGCGAGGTCGGGCCACGTGCCTTCGATGGACCCGATGGGTCGCGGCACGTGGGGCGACCCGGCGCGTGCCAGGGCCTCCTGCAGCTCGATGTCGGGATTCAGCCCGGCGTGCAGCTGCCGATAGACCTTGCAGATCACAGGAGTGCCGACGCCTTCGTAGATGAGCGACGTGTTGGACTGCTCGCCGCTGATCACCCGTGCCGTGGCCTCGGTCGGTGCGTTGCCGACAGCGGCCGCTCGTCCGATCGCGGTCGTCTGCGGTCCGCGGGCGGTGCCGCCGCGGGCGATGAGGCGCAGGAGCGCGCCGGCGTAGGCAGGATCGAACGGCCCGTCGATGAACGTCGTCCCGGGAGCGGGGCTGCCGATGATGTGGTCTGGGTCCGCATCCACGGTCTCGGTCGCTCGCTCGACGACGGGGATCTGGTACAGCACCGCCGGGAGGGACCCCTCGTCGGCGACCAGGAATGTGCGGATGCGGGCTCCGCCCGGCGCCACGGCGGGGTCGTCGGGATCGACGGTGAGGTCCCACCACGACAGCAGGCGCAGGCTCGGCGGACGCCCTTTCGCGGCGTACCACCGCTGCCGCGGCATCCACGCCGCCAGGCACGCCAGGGTGCTGTCCATACCTGTGAGCGTATGCCCGGGACGGCCGGCATGTCGAGGTGGGAGTGCAAGCGCTTGCAGAACGAGCTCCGCGAACGGTCTCGGACTACGCGTCCTCGCCCGATTCCTGCGACTCGGCGATCTCTATGACCGGCGCCACGGGGATGACGATGGACTCGACCGCCGGAGCCGCACCCAGCCCGACGTCGCCGACACCGAGGCCGCCGAGATCGACGGCGGCGGCCTCGGCCAATCGCTCGGCCTGGGTATCGGTGCGTTCAGGTTCGGACGGCAGCCCCGCCCATTCGGCGGGTTCTTCCGGAAGCTGACTGAACAGACCCATGACGCCATTCTCACCCCGCGCGATGGCGGGCGGGAGCGAATCACTCGGCGGGCGGAGCCTCGATCTCGGGCTTCCTGCGGCGCACGACGTTGCCGACAGCGGCTGTCCCGCGCGTCACGCCGTGGATCACGAACCCCCCGGCGCGACGGATGCCGCGACCGGCGAGGCGCTCGACGCGGTCGGCGCCGGGCCGGGGCTCGAGGTCCTGCGGCAGCTCGAGCGGGGGCGCGCCGAACGCGCGGCGGGAGCCGACGAGGACGCGGCGCCCCAGGATGTTGTTGCCGGCACCGCCGATCGCGGCGCCGATGCCGAAGGGCAGCGCCTTGCCGATCCACGACGCGCCGCCGCGGGCCGCGAACTGCCGGATGAATGTCGACTTGAGCCGGTCCACGAGCGGGCCGACCGCGGCGCGCGGGAGCGACTTGGTGATGAGCTCGCCCCAGTACCCGGAGCGGCTCGGGCCTCGTCCGGCGGCCTGCCCGGCCAGCTGCGCGACGAGGTCGACGCCTTCCTTGCCCAGCATGAGGGTCAGCACCAGCGCCCGTGCGCGGTCGGGATCCGACACCGGGATGCCGTGCACCTCGGTGACCGACTGGGCGAACAGGGTGGTCGCCTCGAGGAACGCCACCGTCTCGACGCCGCTGAGCGCGAGGGTGACCCCCGTGCCGATGCCGGGGACGACGGCGGTCGCGCCCACCGCTGCGCCGCCGGTCGTCACCGCCGCGAGGTAGCGGCGCTCGAGGATGCGGACGATGTCGGCGGGGGAGGCGTCCGGGTGCCTGAGGCGGATGCTGCGCAGGTGCGCGAGCACGACCGGCCGCTGGATCGACAGCACGCGGTCGAGCGCGCGGATCGTGAACGGGTGCTCGTCCGACCCGGTGGGCGGCAGACCTCCCTGCCAAGGCGCGTCGCCGGGCAGGGAGTGGATGCGGTGAACCTTCTCGCTCATCGCGCCGAGTCTATTCGCCGGGATCGGGGCGTCGGCCCGGGTTGACAGCCCCGCGCCGAGGGGTCAGACGTAGAGGTTCGCGCGCTCGAGGTCCTCGGCGAAGTCCACCTCGACGGCGTAGAGGTCGGAGATGTCGAGCGGCTGGAGCAGTACGCCGTCCTCGGCGATCGCGAGCTCGAGGCCGCGCTCGAAGTAGTCCTGGTCATCGACACGCGTCAGGTGGCGCATGAACGACTTCTTGTCGCGGCTCGAGATGTAGTTGATCCCCACGGCTTCGCCGATGCCGCCCTTGACGGTCTTCGAGAGCTCCTTGATGTGGCCCTCCGGCGTGACCGTGTACTTGACCTCTTCGTCGCTCACCTTCGAGGTGTTGACGGTGACGAAGGACTTGTCGCGCTCGATGAGCTCGATGGCGCGGCCGAGGACGCGCGGGTCGAAGACGACGTCGCCGTTCATCCAGAGCACGCCGCCCCTGCCGGTCTTGGCGAGGGCGCGCAGCAGGCTCTTGGAGGTGTTCGTCTGGTCGTAACGGTCGTTGTAGACGTAGTCGACGTGCGGGAAGGCCTCGACGATGGTCTCGGCGCGGTAGCCGACGACGGTGGTGATCTTGGCGTCGCTGCCGAACGCCGCGCGGATGTTGTCGTGCTGCTGCTGCATGATGCTGCGGCCGTCGCTGAGTTCGGTGAGCGGCTTGGGAAGGCTGCGGCCGAGACGCGAGCCCATGCCGGCTGCGAGGATAACGGTCTGAAGGGTCAAAGTCTTCTCCTGAAGTGCGCGATTCACTGCCGGTTCACCGGCGCGACACCCCTTCGTGCCGGGACCATGCTATCGATGACCCCTGTGAAGGTGCAGAACGATGGGCTCCCGTTGCCGATTCGTGACATAACGCGAGTGCGGCGACGCGGCGTCACGGTCTGCCCCACTATCAGGCCCGCTTGATACGTTGGTTCGGTGACAGCCTCCCTCCCGGTGCCGAATGACATCGATCCGGATGAGCCGGACCGTCACTCCGGCGCGGGCGTGACGCGCCTCGCCGACACGGTACCGCCGGCCCCCGACAAGCCCCGCCGCCCGCCCCGCAAGCCGCGGCCAGAGAAGGCGGTCCCGCGCAAGAAGCCCGCTCCGCGCGACGCCGAACAGCAGCCCGATCCCGGACCCCCGCCGCCGCTCCCGAGCGATCTGGAACTCGCCGCAAGCGCTGCCGCCCGGATCGTCGTACCGCCGCGCCCGCCGCTTCCCCCGGTCGCCGACGCGCGGTCCGCCCAGACCCGACCCGCGGACGAGCCCGAAACATCAACGGTGCCCGCTCCCGCCGCCGCGACGACACCCGCCGAAGCGACGCCGGCCGCGACCGCACCTGAGGTCCTCTCCTCCGAGCCGGGCTCCGACATCCCGCCCCTTGCTGATTCGGCCGCGGTGGTCGATGCTGAGCCCGTGGTCGAGTCCGCACCCGTGGCCGAGCCCGCGGCTGCGGTCGAGCCCGCTCCCGAGGCCGTGGCCGAGCCTGCGCCCGCGGCCGCGGCGCCCGTGACGCCCGCGGTGGCGCTCGCGCCCATCGCTCCCGAGCCGGTCGCCGAGCCGGTGGCTCCCGAGCCGGTCGCCGAGCCCGTGGCTCCCGTGCCGGTCGCCGAGCCCGTGGCTCCCGTGCCGGTCGCCGAGCCCGTGGCTCCCGTGCCGGTCGCCGAGCCCGACGTCGTGCCCACGCCGCTGCCGGAGCCCGCCCCTGCGGACGCCCCGTCTGCCATCGACGGACCGCCGGCTGAGGCATCCGTCCTGCTCGGAGCGCCGCCTCTGCCGGCGGCCGCCGGCGATGCGCTCGTCCTCCGCGGCGTCACCAAGCGCTTCGGCAGCACGCACGCAGTCGATGGCATCGACCTCACCGTGCCCGCCGGCACGTTCTACGGCCTCGTGGGGCCGAACGGCGCGGGAAAGACCACCACGCTCTCGATGATCGCCGGTCTGCTCGAACCGGATCGCGGCACGATCCACATCGGGGGTGTCGATGCCGCCGCCAAGCCGCTCGCCGCCAAGAAGCTGATGGGGGTGCTGCCGGATCGGCTGCGCACCTTCGACCGGCTGACGGGGCGCCAGCTCCTCTATTACTACGGGGTGCTGCGCAAGCTGCCTGCCGCCGTCGTCGAAAGTCGCACGGCCGACCTCGCGCGGGCGTTCGATCTGGAAGACGCGCTCGGCCGCAGCGTGTCGGACTACTCGGCCGGCATGCTCAAGAAGGTCATGCTCGCCGGCGCACTCATCCACTCGCCGCGCCTGCTCGTCCTGGACGAGCCGTTCGAGGCCGTCGATCCGGTGTCGAGCGCGATCATCCTCGACATCCTCTCGACGTACGTCGCCCACGGCGGCACGGTGATCCTGTCCAGTCACGGCATGGATCTCGTCGAGCGCGTCTGCACACGTGTGGCGGTCATCGTCGCCGGCCAGGTGCTCGCCGAGGGCACCGTCGCCGAGGTGCGCGGCGAGCTGACGCTGGAGCAGCGTTTCGTCGAACTCGCCGGAGGCCTCAGCGACGTGGAGGGTCTCGAGTGGCTGCACACGTTCTCCGACTGAGGATCGCACTGCTGTTCGGCGCCCTCCGCGGCGACGCGGGGCACGTCGTCCGCGTGGTCGGCGCGCTGCTGCTCCTCGTCGCGGCGACGGCCGCCGCCTGCTGGGGGCTCCTGACGCTGCGGGATGCCGCCACCGAGGAAGTGCTGGCCGTCACCGTCCTCGGCGGCTCGGCGGTCACTCTGGGCTTCGCGCTCGCCCCGCTCTTCGGCGCCGTCGACGATCCGCTGGATCCGCGGCGGTTCGCGCTGTTCGGGCTGCCGCGCGGCCGCCTCGCCTTCGTGCTCGCCGTCGCCGGACTCATCAGCGTGCCGATCCTGGTCCTCGTCGCCGTGGCCGTGTGTGCCGCGATCGTGTGGGCCGACCACGGCGTGCCCGTCGCCCTCGGAGTGCTGAGCGTGGTCCTCGGAGTCCTGACCTGCGCGCTGCTGGCGCGCGTGTGCATGGCGCTGGCGTCGCTCTTCCTGCGCGACCGGCGTTCGCGCGAGCTGTCGGGTGTCTTCGTGCTGGTCGTGCTCGTCGTGGTCGTCCCGGTCGGCGTGTTCCTCGCGTCGCTCGAATGGCAGGGGAGCGTGCCGACGCAGCTGCTCGAGGCCGTGGATGCGCTGGCGCTCACGCCGGTCGGCGCCGCATGGGCACTCCCGGGGATGGCGGCGGTCGGCGGCGAGGTGTGGATGCCGGCCCTCATCGCCGTCGCGACGGTGCTCGCGCTGGCGCTGCTGTGGGCGTGGGCGGTGCGAAGGCTCCTGACCACGACCGAGCGGCCCACGACCGGCCGCGCACGCGGCGGCCTGGGATGGTTCGGCGTGGCACCCGGGACGCCCGGGGGCGCGATCGCGGCGCGCAGTCTCATGTACTGGTTCGGAGATCGCCGGTACGTGGTCAACGGCCTGGTGATCCCGTTCGCGGCGGCCGTCACCGTCGTGCCGCTCCTCATCGCCGGTGTTCCGCCCGAGCTCGTGGCGCTCGTGCCGGTGCCGTTCGCCGCTCTCTTCCTCGGCTGGCTGCCCCACGACGACGTCGCGTACGACTCCACGGCGGTGTGGATGCACATCGCGAGCGGGGTGCGAGGCGTGTCGGACCGCGTCGGTCGCCTGGTGCCGGTACTGCTCGTGGGCGTGCCGCTGCTGGCGGTCGCCATCCCGGTGGCCACCTCGCTGCACGGGCGCTGGGCGGTGCTGCCGGCTCTCACCGGCGTCTGCGCCGCGCTCTTCCTGTCGGGCCTCGGCCTGTCGAGCATCTCGTCGGTGGTCGCCCCCTACGCGGTGTCACGCCCGGGCGAGAGCCCCTTCCAGCAGCCGCAGCGCACGACCGCTGTGGGCGCGCTCGCGCAGGGCGCGGTGATGCTCGGAGCCCTGGTCCTCTCGGCGCCCGTGCTGTGGTGCGGCTGGCTCGCCCTCCAGGGCGACCCGGCTGCCACCGACATGGCGCTATGGGGCGGCCTGGCCATCGGATTCGGCGTGCTCGTCGTGGGAGTGACGGTCGGCTCGATCGCGTTCGAGCGTCGCGGCGGACGCCTGATGGAGTTCGCCGAGTCGACCTGACGCGGACCCGTTCGACGAACTCCGAGTGGCCGCGACCGGCCCGGCGGCGGTCGGCCCCGACTACACTGGCAGACCATGAGCACCCCGCTGGACAGCCCTGATCAGGGCGGCATCGCGACCCTCGATCGCGAGCTCGAAGAGCTCCTCAAAGAAGAGAACATCGAACCGGGTGACCACGAGCGCTTCTCGCACTACGTCAAGAAGGACAAGATCCTCGAGTCGGCGATCACCGGCAAGCCGGTGCGAGCACTGTGCGGCAAGAAGTGGACCCCCGGGCGCGATCCCGAGAAGTTCCCGGTCTGCCCGACCTGCAAAGAGATCTACGAGTCACTCGGCGCCTGACGCCACGGCCGGCTGAGCGATCATCCCGGCCGCGCGCGCGTCGGCGTAGACCGTCGGGATCGCCGGATCGGACCGGCTAAGCGCGAGGGCGCGCACCGGAAGCTCCTCGCGCACACGGGCGTGGTGCGCCCGGGCGGCTTCGACGCCGGCCGGGCCCTCGAACGCGGCATCCGGTTCGCCGTCGGTCACCAGCGCCACCTGCAGCGGACGTGCCCCCGGGTGGGACGCGCCGGTGTCGAGGGCTTCGAAGCCGTCCGACACGACGATGAGCTCGCTCGTGGCGGTGCCTTCGTCGAGGGTGCGGAAGGCAGCCTTGCGGCCGCCTTTCGATCCCTTGTCGGTCGAGGCCTTCGCCACGCCGACCCACCCGCCGTCGGAGTCCTGGCGCGCGACGAGCTTGTAGACCATGCCTGCGGTCGGCGTGCCCGATCCGGTCACCACCGACGTGCCCACGCCGTACGAGTCGACCGGGGATGCCGCGAGCGCGGCGATGGCGTACTCGTCGAGGTCGCTGGTCACCGTGATCCGGGTGCCGGTGGCGCCGAGCTCGTCGAGCTGCGCGCGCACCTCGGCGGCCACGGTGGGCAGATCGCCAGAGTCGATGCGCACGCCGCCGAGTCCGGTGCCCGCGATCCGCACGGCCGTCTCCACGCCGCGGCGGATGTCGTAGGTGTCGACGAGGAGCGTGGTGCCCGTTCCCAGTGCGTCGATCTGCGCGCGGAACGCGTCCTCTTCGGTGTCGTGGAGGAGCGTCCAGGAGTGCGCGGCGGTGCCCATCGTGGGGATGCCCCACCGGCGACCTGCTTCGAGGTTCGACGTGGCGGCGAACCCGGCGATGTACGCGGCGCGGGCGGCGGCGACGGCCGACCTCTCGCCCGCCCGTCGAGAGCCCATCTCGGCGAGGGGCCGGTCACCGGCGGCCACGCTCATGCGGGCAGCGGCGGTGGCGATGGCGGAGTCGTGGTTGAGCACGCTCAGCGCCAGCGTCTCGAGCACGACGGCCTCGGCGAACGTGCCTTCGACGGTGAGGATGGGGGAGCCGGGGAAATAGAGCTCGCCCTCGCGGTAGCCGGTGATCGAGCCCGTGAACCGGTAGCCCTCCAGGAAGTCGAGCGTGGCGGCATCCACCACCTTCTCGTCGCGCAGGAACCGCAGCTCCTCGTGGTCGAAGCGGAAATCGCGGATCAGCGACAGCAGTCGGCCGGTGCCGCCGACCACGCCGAACCGTCGCCCGGCCGACAGCCGCCGGCCGAACAGCTCGAAGACGCAGCGGCGATCGGCTGTGCCGTCGCGCAGGGCCGCGTCGACCATCGTGAGCTCGTAGCGGTCCGTCAGCAGGGCGGTCGAGGCGCCCCCTCGCGAAGCATGCCCGTGGGTCATGCGGGCCAGCCTAGTGAGCGCCTGGCGTAGGCTGGGGCATCGTGAACGACGCGCCGATCGGAATCTTCGACTCCGGAGTCGGCGGGCTCACCGTCGCGCGGGCCGTCTCGGCCTTGCTGCCGCAGGAGTCGATCCTCTACATCGGCGACACGGCGCGGTCGCCGTACGGCCCCAAGCCCATCGCAGACGTGCGCCGCTATGCGCTCGAGGTGCTCGACGATCTGGTGGAGCAGGGCGTGAAGATGCTGGTCATCGCGTGCAACACCGCGTCGGCGGCCATGCTGCGCGACGCGCGCGAGCGGTACGACGTGCCCGTCGTCGAGGTGATCAACCCCGCGGTGCGCACCGCGATGTCGACGACGCGCAACGGTCGCGTCGGCGTCATCGGCACCGCCGGCACGATCTCGTCGGGGGCGTACCAGGACATGCTCGGCGTCAACGAGCAGCTGACGGTGTTCGCGCAGGCATGCCCCCGCTTCGTGGAGTTCGTCGAGGCCGGGATCACCGGCTCGCCCGAGGTGCTCGCCGTCGCCGAGGAATACCTCGCACCGCTCCGCCACGCCGGCGTGGACACCCTCGTGCTCGGCTGCACGCACTACCCGTTCCTCGAGGGCGCGATCAGCTACGTGATGGGACCCGACGTCAGCCTCGTGTCGAGCGACACCGAGACCGCGAAGGACGTCTACCGTCAGCTGGTCTCCCGCGATCTGCTCGCGGGCCCGGATGCCGAGCCCCAGCACGTCTACGAAGCCACGGGCGCTTCCGCCGACGAGTTCCTGCGCCTCGCGCACCGTCTGATGGGCCGTGAGGTCAGCTCCGTGCGACTGGTCCAGACCGGCGCCATCGATCTGCCGACCCGTCTCGGCTGAGGCATCCGTGTCCCACAATCCCCGCAGCATGTCTCGAACCCCACCGCTCCCGGCATCCGGGATCGATCGATCTCGGGACACGCGCACCGTCAGAGGAGAGAAATGACCGACATCACCCGTGCCGACGGTCGCACCGTCGACCAGCTGCGTCCCGTCACGATCGAGCGGGGCTGGTCGAGCCAGGCCGAGGGTTCGGCGCTCATCTCGTTCGGCAACACCAAGGTGCTGTGCACGGCGTCGTTCACGAACGGCGTGCCGCGCTGGCTCAACGGCAAGGGCAAGGGCTGGATCACCGCCGAATACGCGATGCTCCCGCGCGCCACGAACGAGCGCAACGACCGCGAGAGCGTCAAGGGCAAGATCGGCGGCCGCACCCACGAGATCTCCCGGCTGATCGGCCGGGCGCTCCGCGCCGTCGTCGACACGAAGGCGCTCGGTGAGAACACCATCGTCATCGACTGCGACGTGCTGCAGGCCGACGGCGGCACGCGCACGGCTGCGATCACGGGCGCGTACGTCGCTCTCGCCGATGCGATCGAGTGGGGCCGCCGCAAGAAGTTCATCGGCCAGAAGGCGCAGGTGCTCTTCGATTCGGTGTCGGCCGTATCCGTCGGCATCATCGACGGCGAGCCGATGCTCGACCTGGCCTACGTCGAGGATGTCCGCGCCGAGACCGACATGAACATCGTCGTCACCGGTCGCGGCCTCTTCGTCGAGGTGCAGGGCACCGCCGAGGGCGCGCCCTTCGACAAGCGGGAGCTCGACGCCCTCCTCGAACTCGGCGTAAACGGCTGCGCGGATCTGCGCACCCACCAGCTCGCTGCGCTCGGCGAGGGAACCAGCGAGGGAGCGGCGTGACCGCCCACCCCGACGACATGGCCGAGGCGATCGCCGAGGCGGAGGCGCAGACGGCGGTCGCCGGCTCGGCCGTCGGCGGTGCCGTGAACCAGATCGTGCTCGCGACGCACAACCGTCACAAGGTCGAGGAATTCCAGTCGATCGTGGCGGCCACGCGCCCGGACCTCATCGTGGTCGCCTACGACGGCCCCGAACCCGTCGAGGACGGCGTCACCTTCGCCGAGAACGCGCTGATCAAGGCGCGCGCGGCGGCCGAGCATACGGGCCTTCCCGCACTCGCGGACGACTCCGGCATCTGCGTCGACGTGCTCGGCGGTGCCCCCGGCGTGTTCTCCGCCTACTGGGCAGGGCACGCCAAGGATGCCGCGGCCAACCTGAACCTGCTGCTCGACCAGCTCTCCGACATCCGCGACCCGCACCGCGCGGCGCAGTTCGTCTCGACGATCGCGTTCGTCGTGCCCGGCGACGCGTCGCGGGAGAGCGTCGTGGAGGGCGTGTGGCCAGGACGCCTCGCCACGGCGGCGTCGGGTGAGGGCGGCTTCGGCTACGACCCGATCTTCATCCCCGACGGCCAGGACGCCGACGCCGAGCGGACGGTCGGCGAGTGGACGGCGCTCGAGAAGAACACCGCATCCCACCGCGCTCGCGCATTCGAGGCGCTCGCGCCGCTGCTGGCAGAACTGTGAGCGGCGCCGACGTGCGCTGCGACTGAGAATCACGATCATTCCCGACTAGCCCGAACAGCGGCCGGCGACAGCGGCCCGGGCTTAGCCTGGGCGCATGCACGATCACGCGCCGACCGGGATACGCGGGGCCGGCAATCGCCGTCTCCTCGCGATCTCGCTCGCGATCACCTCCACCGTGATGGTGGTGCAGATCGTCGGCGCGGTGCTGTCGGGATCCCTCGCGCTCTTCGCGGACGCGGCCCACATGTTCACGGATGCCGCGGCCCTCGTGATCGCGCTCGTTGCGAGCACCGTCGCCGCGCGACCGGCCAACGACCGCCGCACGTTCGGTTATCAGCGCGCGGAGGTGTTCGGCGCCCTCGTCAACGCCATCATCCTCATCGTGCTCTCGGCGTGGGTCGCGTTCGAAGGCATCTCCCGGCTGATGAATCCCGGTGACGCCGAGATCGCCGGCGGTCTCATGCTGGTGATCGCCGTCGTCGGGCTCGTGGCGAACGCGGTCGCGATGTGGCTGCTCAGCGGGGCACAGCGGCACAGCATCAACGTGCGCGGTGCCTATCTCGAGGTGCTCGGAGACCTCTTCGGCTCGGCCGCCGTGATCGTCGCGGCGATCGTCGTCATCACGACGGGGTGGGATCAGGCCGACGCGATCGCGTCGCTGCTCATCGCGGCGATGATCGTGCCGCGCGCGATCGGGCTGCTCCGCGAGGTCGTGTCGGTGCTCGCCGAGTCGGCACCCGCGGGCACGCACGTCACGGAGATCCGCGACCACATCCTCGCCACGCCCGGTGTCGTCGACGTGCACGATGTCCACGTGTGGCAGCTGACCCGCGGTGCACCGGTGTTCACCGCCCATGTCGTGGTCGACGACGCGGCGCTCGCCGACGGCCGGGCGGCCGGCATCCTCAGCGGCCTGCAGAGCTGTCTGTCGCAGCACTTCGATGTCGAGCACTCGACGTTCCAGCTCGAGCCCGCCGGTCACGTCGAGCACGACGCGCACGCCTGATCCCTTCGTCCCGCCGGCGGCATTCCGCGACCGGGACCGTGCCCAGGCGCGAGGCCGTTCAGTCCTCGCGGCGCACCTCGTCGGCACTCTTGTCAGGCCGGAGGCCGCGCCACCGCGGGTGTCGGAGGATGCCGCCGGGGGTGAACTCGCCGTACTCGACTTCGCCGACCAGCTCGGGCCGCACCCACAGGGCATCGCGGGCGTCGAGCGGAGGCACACCCACGAGCGGGTTGGCGTCGGTGCGCAGCGGCAGCAGCTTCTTCATGAGGGTCGCGAGGGTCGAGTCGCTGAAGCCGGAGCCGACGCGCCCCGCATAGCGCAGGCCCTCCTCGTCGGGGATGCCGAGCAGCAAGGATCCGAAGGTGTTGCTGCGGCCGCCCTTCCCGGGGCGGATGCCCGCGATCACCACTTCCTGCGTGCGGGTGATCTTGACCTTCAGCCATGACTCGGACCTGCCTCCGCGCAGGTACCGGGAGTCGGGATCCTTGACGACGATCCCCTCGAGGCGCAGCTGCACGCTCGTGTCGAGGGCCGCATCGACGTCGTCGAACACCGGCGGGATGACGACCGCGTCGACGGATGCCGCCGCCACCGCTTCGAGCACGTCGCGCCGTTCGCTCAGGGGAAGGTCGGAGAGGTCGTCGCCATCGTGCGAGAGGGCGTCGAACAGGTAATAGCGCACCGGCGTCCGCCGGGCCTCTCGGGCGATGTCGCCCGCGCGCTCGAGGTTCATGCGAGTCTGCAGCAGCGGGAAGCTGGGACGACCATCGGGTTCGAGGGCGACGAGCTCGCCGTCGAGCACCGCCGGCTCGTCGCCGAGCCCGGCGTCCACCGCGGTCAGCTCGGGATACCGGTGGGTCACCTCGTTGCCGCTCCGGGCGAAGAGCCGCAGCCGATGACCGTCCCACACGCCGACGGCGCGGATCCCGTCCCACTTCATCTCGACCCACGCTGGTTCGCCCCAGCGCTCCGAGGCGGCGCGGGCGACGGCGGGGGTCGCGGTCGTCGACAGCATCGGACGCAGTTCCTCGCCCAGCGGGAGCGGCGTCCGAGAGGGATCGGCGCCGGAGCCGCCGTCGCCGAGATCACGTGTTCTGTCGCGGGCGGGACGATCCGCGCCGGACCGCCCTGCCTGCGCGGGTTCACCTGTTCCGGATGCCGCCGGCGCCGGCTCCGCGGCGTGAGACGGGCGTCGTTCGTGCCCGGCGCGGGGCGCCGGCCGCGGCTCGTCGGCCTGGGGGGAGGGCTCGACGACGATGCCGTCGGGCTGCGGTCGGCCGTCGGCATCCGTCTTCATGCGGTGCAGCAGCCAGCTCGACTTCTCGCCTTCGCCCCCGGTGCGGATGAGCGCGAGGCGCACGCGGCCGAGCGGCCCACCCGGCCGCCCCTCGAGGGTCGCGATGATCTCGTCGTCCCGCCACTTCTCGAGGTCGTATCGCCCGTCGTCCCAGATCGTCACCGTGCCGCCGCCGTACTCGCCCGCGGGGATCGTGCCCTCGAAGGACCCGTATTCCATCGGGTGGTCCTCGGTCATGACGGCGAGGTTGTTCCGCTTGTAGGAGTGCGGGACGCCACGGGGGACCGCCCAGCTCACCAGCACGCCGTCGTGCTCGAGCCGGAAGTCCCAGTGCAGGCGGCTCGCGTGATGCTCCTGGATCACGAAGCGCGGCCGTTCGCCCGACGGGGTGGCGCCGAGCGGATTGGCGGGCACCGGCTCGGGAGTGCGCTGAGCGCTGCGCTTGGAGATGTAGGCCGACAGGGGGCCGGACTCGGCCTCGCGTCCGCCGGCGTGAAAGCCGAGCGCCGCCATCGGATCGCCGATCGTCTCGATCCGCTCGAGCACCTCGGTGAAATCGAGGTGGCGCAGCTGCGGGTCGGCGAGCTCATCCCACGTGCGCGGCGCGGCGACCGTGGGGTGGGCGCGGCCGCGCAGCGAGTAGGGCGCGATCGTCGTCTTCGACCCGTTGTTCTGACTCCAGTCGATGAGCACCTTGCCGTGGCGCTCGCTCTTCTTCATGCTGCTGACGACGAGGTCGCGGTGATCGGCCTCGATCGCACGGGCGAGCTCGTTCGCGAGCGCGGACGCCTGCTCGGTCGACTGGCCGGGCGGTAGCGCGGTGTACAGGTGGATGCCCTTGCTGCCACTCGTCACCGGGTAGGGCTCGAGTCCCATGCCGACCAGGATGCCGCGTGCCCATCCGGCGACCACGGCGCACTCCGGCAGGCCCACGCCGGGACCGGGATCGAGGTCGAGCACGAGCCGGTCGGCGGGGCCGCGGCCGCCGTCGGGGGCGAAACGCCACTGCGGCACGTGTAGCTCGAGGCTCGCCACCTGCGCGAGGTAGACGAGCGTCGGGATGTCGCCCACCAGCGGATACTCCTTGGTGCCGGTCGAGTGGGGGATCGGCATCCGCCTCACCCAGGACGGAGCACCGCGTTCGAGATCCTTCGCGAAGAAGACCATGCCGGGGTCGTCCTCGGTGCCGACGCCATCCGGCCAGCGCTTGCGGGTCACCGGACGACCGATGACGTGGGGGATCAGCACCTCGCCGATGCGCGAGTAGTAGTCGATGACCTCGCCCTTGGTGGTGCCCGTCTCGGGGTAGAGCACCTTGTCGAGGTTCGTGATGCGCAGGCGCCGGCCGCCGATGCGCACGAGCTGCTCCTCTCCCGCCATGGCGACAGAGTATCGGCGACGAGCGGCGCAAGGGGTGGCCCGGTGTCGGCGCACTGGTGTTCACTGGTGTGGTGAGAGCGATCTGGAAGGGTGCACTGACGTTCGGACTCGTCAACGTGCCGGTGAAGGTGTACTCGGCGACAGAGGACCACGACGTCTCCCTGCATCAGGTGCACAACAAGGACGGCGGTCGCATCCGCTATCAGCGGGTGTGCGAGGTCGACGGCGAGGTGGTGCCGTACTCCGACATCGACAAGGCGTACGACGACGGCGAGCGGACGGTCGTCCTCACCAAGGACGACCTGGCCTCGCTCCCGGCGGAGAAGAGTCGCGAGATCGACGTGGTCGAGTTCGTGCCGAGCGAGCAGATCGATCTCCTGACGCTCGATCGCGCGTACTACCTCGAACCGGATTCCGCGTCGCCCAAGGCGTACGTGCTGCTGCGCAAGACGCTGGAACAGACGGACCGGACCGCGATCGTGCGGTTCTCGCTGCGTCAGAAGACCCGGCTGGCGGCGTTGCGTGTACGTGGCGACGTCCTCGTGCTGCAGACCCTGCTCTGGGCCGACGAGGTGCGCGAAGCGGCGTTCCCGGCACTGGATGAGAGCGTGCGGATCTCGGCCAAGGAGCTCGAGCTGTCGGCATCCCTCGTCGAGAGCTTCTCGAGCGACTTCGATCCCGAGGAATTCACCGACGAGTACCAGCAGGAGCTGCGCACCCTCATCGAGGCCAAGCTCGAGAAGGGCGACGCGCTGGACACGTCCGAGACCTTCGGCGAGCAGGAGGAAGAGGCCGGCGGCGAGGTCATCGACCTCATGGCGGCGCTGCGTGCCAGCGTCGAGAAGTCGCGGGCGGCCCGTGAAGGCGGCGGATCGAAGGCGTCGGCCAAGAAGGATGCCGCAACCGACGAGAAGCCGGCGGCGAAGGCATCCGCCAAGAAGCCCGCCGCGAAGTCGACGGCGAAGAAGCCCGCCGCCAAGAAGAAGGCCTCCTGACGGCCCGAGCCGCGGCGCTCCGTCGGGTCAGGCCCGCGGGGAGCCACCCTCGTGGTGCTCGGGTCCGCGGTCGAACACCTCGGGATCCAGCACGAGCGCCTCGGCCTCGCCGTGGTCGGTGACGACATCCTCACCTGCTGCGGCGGCCTTCTTGGCCATGCTGCGCTCGCGGAAGTAGTGCCACAGCGTCACGATCGCCGTGCCGCCGACAGCGGCGAGCAGGATCAGGTCGATGTAGTTCTCGACGAACGTGGCGACCGGCGGGATGAACCCGATCGCGTAGCCGAACATCGTGAGGCCGAAGCCCCACAGCACCGCGCCGATGAAGTTGTAGAGCGTGTACTTCCACTTGTTCATGTGCCCGACGCCGGCGGCGACGGGGGCGAAGGTGCGGACGATCGGCACGAAGCGGGCGAGGATGATGGTCAGTCCGCCGAACCGCTCGAAGAACGCGTTCGTGCGCTCGACGTTCTTGACGCTGAACAGACCGGACTCCTTCTTCTCGAAGACCGCCGGGCCGCCCTTGTGGCCTATGTAGTAGCCCACCTCGCCACCGAGGAAGGCGGCGAGACCGATCAACAGCGCCACCCACCACACGCTGATGCCGAACACGCCGTTCGGTGCATACGACTGCGGATGCGACAGCAGGCCCGAGATGACGAGGAGCGTGTCGCCGGGCAGGAGGAATCCGATGAGCAGGCCCGTCTCGGCGAAGACGATGAAGCACACGGCGACGAGCGCCCAGGGGCCCGCCCATTCGATGATGGCGGCCGGATCCAGCCAGGGGATCAGCGCGGAAGGAACAGCGTGCACGGTGGTTTCCCGTCGTCAGTCGGCGGTTGATGCGAGAACTCGCGTGCGGAAGGTGGGACTTGAACCCACACGCCCGAAGGCACAGGAACCTAAATCCTGCGTGTCTGCCGATTTCACCACTCCCGCAAGTGGCTCTCAGTCTACTGAGGGGACTGGGGGTCGGCTGTGGGGCTGACCCCCCGTTTCGCGGCGGCGATCAGCGGCGGATGCCGAACAGGAAGTAGCTCGCCGGTCCGATCCAGTTGACGAGGATCGCGGGGATCCACGCCGCCTTCGGTCCGCGCACCTCTTCGGCGTCGCGGTGGGAGAGATCCCAGAACGCCAGGAACGCGAACGCAACCTGCACGAGGCCCAGAACGCCCAGGCCCGCCTTCGCCCCCGGGGCCAGTTCCGTCTTGGTCATCATCGTCGTCCTTTCATCGGTGCCTCCATCCTGCCCCGCGGGCGGGTCGACCGCATCTGTGGATAACTTTCGGCTGGCTCCGGGGCGAATTGCGAGGATGCTGACGTGACCTCCTCGACCGCTCCCGTCGCGACTCTCGTGGCTGAGCGGGTGCGCGAGAGACTGCGCGCGGAGCGGTCGGATCCGACCCGTGACCCGGAGTTCGCGGCTCAGGTCGCGCGAGCCGAGGTGCGGCGGCACAACGACTTCGCGCTCGCCCGTGGGTTGGCGACCGTGGACGACGAGACGGCTTGCGTGCGGGAGGTGCTCGCCGCCGTCGCCGGCTTCGGCCCGTTGCAGGCGTACCTCGACGATCCGAGCGTCGAGGAGGTCTGGATCAACGCTCCCGATCGCATCTTCGTCGCGCGGGCGGGCGTCGCAGAGCGCGTTCCGCTGATGCTGACCGACACCGCCGTCCGGGACCTCGTCGAGCGGATGCTGCAGTCCAGCGGCCGCCGCGTCGACCTGAGCCAGCCCTTCGTCGACGCGTCGCTGCCCGACGGAAGCCGCCTGCACGTCGTGATTCCCGACATCACGCGGCGGCACTGGGCGGTGAACATCCGCAAGTTCCTTCCGGCGTACCGCGACCTCGGGCGCCTGGTCGCCGCGGGCTCGATCGCTCCCGAGGCCGCGGCCCTGCTGCGCGACGCGATGTTGGCCGGGCAGTCGGTGCTCGTCTCGGGTGCGACGCACGCCGGCAAGACGACGCTGCTAGGCGCGCTCATCGCGGCGTGCCCGCCGGAGCATCGCATCGTGACGGTGGAGGAGACGTTCGAGCTCGCTGTTGCGGCACCCGACCTCGTCTCACTGCAGGGACGCCAGCCCAGCCTCGAAGGGACCGGGGAGGTCACGCTGCGGCGCCTCGTCAAGGAGGCTCTCCGCATGCGCCCCGACCGTCTGGTCGTGGGAGAGGTGCGCGACGCCGAGGCGCTGGACCTCCTGCTGGCGCTCAACACCGGCGTGCCGGGAGCGGCGACGATCCACGCGAACTCCGCGCGCGAGGCGCTCGGCAAGCTCGCCGCGCTGCCGCTGCTCGCGGGGCGCAACATCGACGCGAGCTTCGTGCAGCCGGCCGTCGCGGCATCCGTCCACCTGGTCGCGCACTGCGAGCGCGGTGCTGCGGGCGGGCGCCGCGTCGTGGAGATCGTCGCGCCGACCGGCGTCGCGGATTCCGTCATCAGCGCTCGCACCCTTTACCGGGCGGACGCACCGTGACCTTCGTCTGGGGTGCGGTGCTGGCCGCCGGGCTCCTGCTGGTGCTGTCACCGTGGTTGTGGCCCGCGGACGCCCGCCGCCGCCCCGGAGCGGCGCGCCGTGGGCGGATCGCCCGCCTGCTCGAAGACGCGGGGATGCCGCGCGCCTCGGTCTCCTCGGTCACGGTGGTGGCCGCTGTATGCGCCGTGGTCGCGGCTGCGATCGCGTGGCTCGTGGCACCCGTCGCCGCGCTCGCACTCGTCGCCGCGGCCGCGGGCGCCATCGCTCCATTCGCGTGGCTGCGTGCGCGCCGCTCGAAACTGCTGCGCACGCGGCGGGGGCTCTGGCCCGACGTGTGCGATCTGCTCATCGCGTCGGTGCGGGCCGGGATGTCGCTTCCCGATGCGGTGGCGAGCCTCGCCGACTCGGCGCCCGCCGAGCTCCGGCCGGCGTTCGCCGGGTTCGCCCGCGACATGTCGGCGTCGGGTCACTTCGACTCCAGCATCCATCGACTCAAGATCAGCCTCGCCGATCCCGTCGCCGACCGCATCGTCGAGACGCTGCGGATGGCACGGCAGGTGGGCGGCACCGAGCTCACCTCCGTTCTGCGGGCACTCGCCGGATCCGTGCGCGCGGACGCCGCCCTGCGTGCCGAGGTCGAATCGCGGCAGTCGTGGATCCGCGGAGCGGCGGTGCTCGGCGTCGTCGCACCGTGGGTGATCCTGGCGCTGCTGGCTATGCGTCCGGAGGGAGCCCGTGCGTACGGGAGCCCGGGCGGCATCGCCCTGATCCTGATCGGTGCGGCGGTGTCGTTGGTCGCCTACCGGCTCATGATCCGGCTGGGCCGCCTTCCCGAACCGCGGAGGTGGTTCGGGTGATCGCGACCAGGATGAGCGACCTCGCCTTCGCCGTCGTGCTCGGCACCGCGCTCGGTGTGGGCGTCTGCCTGCTCATCTCGCTCGCGCCGCGATGGGGTGCCCCGAGCCTGGCCCGGCGGATCGCGCCCTACATCCGCGACGTCACGGACCCGCGCGGCCTCGATGTCGTGGCGCCGGGCGGGTCGCCGTTCGACTGGTCGGCATTCGCCCACGGCCGGCTCGCGCGGCTGGCCGGCGGCGACGCCGTGCTCATGCGGCGCCTGCACCGTGCGGCGTGGACGATCGACGCCGCACGATTCCGCAGTCGTCAGCTCGGCTGGGCCATCGTGGGCCTCGGAGTCGGCGGCGGTGTCGCCGTGGTCCTCGTGCTCGCCGGACGCGGATCGCCGGTGCTCGGGCTCGTGCCGCCCGTCGCGGCGGTCGCCGCCGCGCTCGCCTACGACGCCTGGCTCACCCACGCCGCCCAGGCCCGCGCCGCGCGCATCGAGGAGGAGCTTCCGACGGTGCTGGAATTCCTCGCCCTCTGCCTGTCGGCAGGCGAGGGAATCCTCGACTCGCTCCGGCGCGTGAGCGAGGTCGGCGCGGGCGAGCTCACCAGCGAACTGCGGGGGGTCGTGATCGCCGTCGGCACCGGCTCGCCGCTGTCCGAGGCGCTCACGCGGCTGGCCGCGGGGCTCGAGATCCCGGCGCTGACCCGTGCCATCGACCAGCTCGTAGCCGCCATCGAACGCGGCGCGCCGCTCGCGCATGTGCTCCAGGCGCAGGCGCTCGACGCGCGTGAGGATGCCAAGCGCGCACTCATCGAACGCGCGGGCCGGAAGGAGATCTACATGCTCCTCCCGGCTCGGCCGGCTTGCGTCTGACGCGCCCGCCGCACTTCCGCGCTTCCCATTCACCCTCCCCGTGGAGGTGGCCGCTTAGGCGTGCCGACGAACTCTCGTCGGCCGACCGGACGGCGAGTCACCCAGGGCCCCGCCCACCCAGGATCGCGAGATCCACCCAGGACGCGGCCCGCCCAGATTGGAGAAACCAATGGCAATCAACACCACCCCGTACGTTCAGGCTTTCCTGACGTTCCGGCGCTCGCTCTCGCAGGCGGCGGACTACCAGAACCCGAACTACACGAACAGCGCGATCCACCGCGAGCGCTTCAAGCGGATCATGGACGCTCGTGCGGCCCTGCAGGCGCTGATCCCGACCGCCCCCGAGGCGAACCCCGACACGGGTATCGCGAAGGTGCTCGACGGGCTCGCGCCCAAGAACGCCGACGATGTGGCACTGCAGGAAGCCGAGTGGCGGAAGGTCCAGACGCTGCTGGACGCCGGTCGCTCGCTGGAGGTCATCATCAAGCAGGCGAACCCGGTCCGTCTCGCGGCGATCGGGCAGTGGATCGAGGTCTCGCCCCAGGCCCTGCAGTCGGCCGACCCCGAGGGCGTGGTCGCCGAGGTCCGCGAGCTGGTGTTCCAGCAGCTGGTCGAGGCGGGCGTGCCGGCGGCGGTCCATGCGCGCGACGTGACGGCGGACGCGAACGTCCTGTCGGCCTGGCGTGACGTCCTGACGGAGGCACTTGAGGGTGCCGCCTCGCTCGGGGCGCTGTCGCGCCTCGCCCGGGTCGACGTGGAGGGTTACCGGGCGCTCAACCTGGACGAGACGCTCCAGCGCGATGTCGAGATCGACCACGAGGTTCAGCGGATCGACGGCCTGTTCCTCCGCTCGGACGCGGTGCGCGCGCGCTGATCCGATCGGCGGGCGGTAGGGGTTACAGGCTCCTGCCGCCCGCCCACCACCGAAGGAGGGGAAGTGATGAAGTCAGGCGTGAAGGCATCGGCTGAGGTCGAGGAGCGGGTGCGCGCGCTGGTCCGTGAGGGGCAGACGCGCGGTCAGGTAGCGAGAGCCGTGGGCGTACACCCGTCGACCATTTCCCGGATCGTCCGCGACACCGAGGGCCTGGACTTCGCCCGCACCGGTCAGGGGTCGTCCGGGACGCCCGAGGCCATGGCGAAGGCTCGGGGTGTGCAGAGCGAGTACGCCCGCAACCGTCGTGCGGCGTTGTCGAATCGGATCCTCGACGCGACCGAGAAGACGCTCGACCTGCTCGAGGCATGCGCGGACCCTCGGAATCGGCAGTTCCTGAGTCAGGCGCTTCGGAACCACACGGCCGCATACGCGGACCTGACGGTGAACGACGCCAAGGCGGCACCGGACATGACCATGGTCGTGTCGGTGATCGAGCAGTTCAGTATCAACGCTCAGCGGCTTGCCGACGAAGTGCTCCCGGAACCGCGCCCGGGGCTGATCCAGGAGTAGCCGCTCCGCGCCGCTCCGGCGACCTGAGACCCCCGCACCCCTCTCCCAGGGGGTCCGGGGGTCTCTCGTATTAAGGAGGGGGTGCGGGAGGCCGCGCCGGGGTGTCGGAAGCCGTCAGCGCCCCACCCAGCGCGCGGGACTAGTGGCCACGACCACCTACCAATGCGCCGACCATTATCTATTTCACTGCCAACCCGACCCTGACGCTCCTTGCTGGTGCCCAGACTCCAAGATGCAGCTTGAATGCTCAGTACCTACCTCGAACGACAGTCGCGCTATGTTGATTAATGGTATCTGATCAGGACTTTAGAGATGGATCTGGTCTTGGACGCAAACATTACAGGCTCTGGCAGTTCAACCCAGCCACGGTTCTTGAGCAAACTCTCAGGAAGATTTGTGGCGTGTTCCTTGAGTTTGCGCGGATTGATACCGGATACTTCTGAGTGTGGAGGCCGAAGGCATGGACTTCCATGTTCAGCAGTAAGCCGACAAGGAGTGTTCCATGATCCCGATGAAGACCATCGTCGATGACCTCGACAAGTTGACCGCGTACCTGCGCCCGAGTTTCGGGTGGGTCTCGCTCGCCAAGGTGAAGTCGAACCTGGAGAAGGTCAGCGACAATCGCAAGATCGAGGCCGCGCGGTGGCTCGGTCTGATCAGCCGCGACGGGCAGAACGTCGAAATCACCGACGCCGGTCGGAAGTACGCCTCTGCCCAGGACTTCACCGAGAAGTCGAAGGTCATGTTGTCTCTCATGGCACAGGCCCCCCTCTATGCGCAGACGCTGGAGTGGATGTACTTCACGAACAAGTCCGACCCCACCAAGACCGACGTGGGCGACCAGTGGTACCGCCACTACTCCGACCTGCTCGAAGGCGCGCAGGGTGCCGCCCTCGGGGACGGCGTCATCGTGTTCATGCGTGTCGCAGAGGCAGCCGGACTGGGCAAGTTCATCACCGCGGGCAAGAACCGTCCTGAGACCTACTTCAAGGGCGAGCGGGCCGCGATTGAGAACTTCTACAACACCTACCTGGTCGGCAAGAAGCACGAAGACGACGAGGACAGCAGCGAAGACGACGCGGAGTACGAGGACCAGGGGAACTCCGGAGAGTCCGCCGCCCAGACCGCGCCCGCGAACATCCGCAACGGCAACGCCGGCGGCAGGCAGGGCGGAACCACCGGCACCCAGCAGGTGACCTTGCAGACGAGCCCGGCGATCCACATCAACCTCGAGATCCACATCGCCGCCGATGCCACGGCTGAGACCGTCGCGGAGATCTTCAAGAACATGCGCAAGTACGTCCTCAACGACGGTCCCGCAGAAGCCGTCGAAGGTGAGTAGCCGAATGCCGAGTCTCGCCTCGCTCGCCGAGTTCCAGCGCCTGCACGCCTTGCCGGTGAAGGACTCGGCAGTCGAGGCCCCCGCACTGGCACTTCACTCGCTCCGGGAAGCGGCGGCATCCGCGCCGACCGACTATCAGGACTACCTCGACGAGGCAGTGCGCTGCTACGAGGGCGGCATGTACCGCGCCGCCGTTCTTATGGTGTGGTCGGCTTGCATCCAGCACCTGTTCTCGGTCATCGACGGCCACCGGGGCGGGATCAAGGCGATGGAGAAGGCCAACCATGCCCGCTATGGCACGTCCAACGCGTACCGGAGGATCCGCAAGACCGACGACTTGCTGTACCTCAAGGAGTCGTCGGTACTCCAGATCGCGGAGGACGCCGGGCTAATCAATCGCAACGCACGCGCCCTCCTCGATGAGCGCCTGACCCTGCGAAACCTGTGCGGTCACCCGACCCGATACAGGCCCGGGCGGGATGAAACGGTGATCTTCATTGAGTCTCTGGTCCTCAACATCATCGGCGGCACGATGGTGAACTGGCAGGGCGATGCGGCGACCGCTGCTCCCAGAAGCGCTTGAAGTTGTAAATCGGACTGACGCCCGACGAACAGCTACCGAGCCGACCTACTGAGGCCCGTACTTCTCCGCGTCAGAGGGCGGGCGCACCTCTTGGTCAAGCTCCACGGCATCCGACCACACCCAAGTCGTGTACTCCTTACCACCAGCGGTGAACTTCACGCCGACCGCCTTCGGAGTCCAGCGGCACGCGAAGCCGCGCACGCGCACTGCTTCGCCGTAGAACCGAACCCACGCGAGTACCGGCTTGGGCTCGGGGTCGATAGTCAGCTGCTCACGGTCGAGGGCGAGCTCCGCGGCGCTGAGGGACTGCAGACCGCCCTTGGCGGCGATGGTTGCGAGGATCCGCTCGTCCATCTGCCTGTCGATCCTGTCGGCGTAGCGTCTGTTCGTCCCCACCCGACCGGTTCCCCTTCCTCCGGCCTGAAACCAGGGTACCGGTGTTCGGAGATTTGTTCGATTCGCGACATGATGGCAGGTCGGGCACCCGACCCGCCGACTCAAGGTGACGGGCCACGTCCACCGATCGCGAACTCGCGGATGAACCTACGCAATTCCTTGTCCGACGCCCCGCGAGAGCGCAACATGCGCTCCCAGACGGCACACTCCAGCGAGCGCAAGAAGCGCTGTACGTGGTGTCCGAGCTGCAGCGTCTTAATCAACCAGGCGATGAAGCCGAGCCATGCCCCGAGGGGCGCTGAGTTGGTGAGGGTTTCGAAGATCTGATTCATGTCCATGGGTTATCTATACGGATCAGAACGCCGTTCATAAAGCGCGCGGGAAAACTTTCTCGAGCGAGGGGCTTCGGGTGAACATGGGCATTCCGGCTCCGAAGCGCTCGGTCGATAGGGTGAGGCGGTGAAGATCTTCATCAGCTGGTCCGGCGAACAGGCGAAGCAGGTCGCCGAGTTCCTGCGGACATGGCTCCCTACGGTGCTGGCCGGCTCGGTAACGCCGTTCGTTTCGAGCCAGGACATCGCCAAGGGCGAACGCGGGCTCAACGTGATAGCCAGCGAGCTCGAGTCGGTCAACTACGGCATCGTGGTGCTTACCAAGTTGAACCACGGTGCGCCGTGGGTGAACTTCGAGGCGGGCACGATCGCAAAGTCCCTCGGGGAATCGCACGTGTCGACGGTGCTGGTCGATGTGACTCGCGCCGATATCACTGGACCGCTGTCGCAGTTTCAGGACACTGTCTTGGGCGAGAAGGCGGATGTGAAGAAGCTTCTTGACGACATCGCGGCCGCAGCTGGAGGTGGTGTACCGCAGGCGACTCGCGATGTCATGTTCGAAAGCATGTGGCCTCAGCTTGAGGAGGCTGTCAAGGCTGCGTCCGGGGGCGTCGACCCCACGACGGAACGGGGAGAGAAGGACATCCTCGAAGAGGTGCTGGACTTGGTTCGCAGCGTCCAGCGCGACGTTACGAAGGTGCGCCACGAGGCGCACGACCGTGGCCGGTTCGCGGACCCCGCCGATCTATTCGACATCATCGAGCTCGCGAAGCTCATGGGCGAAGACCCCCAGCTTCGCAAGGCTGTGGCGAACGGTGGACCTCAGCGTGTGCGCGCGCTTCTTCGCAGCATCCGTCACGGCGGCGACCGGCCGGGTATCAGTTCGAGCGGTCGCTTCATCTACTCTCGGCGCGAGGCCGACGAGGATCGCGCGACGCACGCGGAAATGACCGAAGAGTTGTATGGCCAGGCGGGCGTCGATGACGACGAGGACGACGAGATCATCGACCCGGAGACTGGCGACATCGCGGCGTTCCCTGGTCAGACGATAAAATAGAGGCTGTCCAGCTGGCCCCCGACAGGGGATTGGCCCCGGCGAGACGCTCCGAAACCCCTGGTCGATTCGACCGGGGGTTTCGGCCTTCTGGGGACGAGTCTCGACGCGTCGTCCTCCCGGGTTAATTGTGGCGTCCCCCTTCGCCTGGTAAAATACAGGCTTGTAATTCAATAGAACGACAGACAGGTCGGAGCCTCGGCTCCGGTCGCAGGGGTTGGCCAATACTCCTGCCGATGAGCACTCCCTACAGCGCACATCGATCTACCCATGAGGTGTGGAAGATCCGCAAGCGGATCGGCCCGGATGAACAAGATCATCCGGAGCTTTCCCTCACAGGTATTTCGGGGTGCGCTTTGTCGTTCAGGCGCACTCCCTCCTAAGAGGAGGATGCGGTGGCCACCACAACCACCACCCACTGGGAAGCTCGGCCCCGCCCGGCAGAGGAAACGCGCCGACTGCTCGAACTCCTGTTCGGCCCCGTCGCCGACACCTCGGAGGAGGTACGGGCGGCATGAGCACCTCGGCCTACCGGCGATGCCGACGCGAGCAGCTCGCCTGGCGCATCCGCCACGAGCTCCGCGACTACTTCACCGACCCTGGCACGTATCGCTTCGGCGCGACGGTCCTCGCGGCGTCAACGGTGCTGTCCTCGGTCTGGTTGGCGGTGATCCGCTGATGCCACGCCTTGACCCCGAAATCGTCGCGCTCCTCCTCCCCACTGCGAACGCGGCGCTGACCGCCGCCCTCGAATGGGCAGATCGAGGCTGGCCGGTGTTCCCCCTCGCGCCGCGCGACAAGCTGCCCGTGATCCCAAGCGCGCACCCCAAGGGCGACCCGCTTCGCGGGAAGTGTGCAGGGCAGTGCGGGGAGCTCGGCCACGGCGTAAACGACGCCAGCCGCGACCCCGACAAGATCCGGCGCATGTTCGACCGGCACCCGACTGCAGGCATCGGCGGGGCGACCACCGGCCGGCTCGTCATCGACCTCGACCTGCAGGCCGGCGGACGCCAAGTGGAGCAGCTGCCACCGACGCGGACCCACCTCACCGGGCGGGCCAACGGCAACACGCACCGCATCTACCGCCTCGGTTCTTCCACGCTCGCCCATGCGGTGAAGTCGGGGCACATCGTCCCCGGCGTGGACATCAAGACCGGCTCCGGCTCATACATCTGCCTGCCGCCGACCCGACACCCGGCCACTGGCCTCCGGTACTCGCTGCTTGACGACCAGTCTGAGCATGCGCTGACAGACCAGGACGTGCGCGCGGTCTGGCGCGCATACGGCAGGCCGCTGCCGGGGGAGCAGCAGGAGCGGAAGACACCCGACGCGGGGTCTCCGTCGCCCTCCCGCGACACGACGAGCAGTGGAGGCGCCTTCGGTCACTCCGAGGCCGTCCAGGTTCTCCTGAGCCCGCCGAGGCGGGGCACGGGCGAGACCAACGTCGCGCTCTCGAAGGTGGCCGGCTTCTACGCACGCCTGTTTCGCGACAACCGCGAGATGTACGACCACCACGTCAGGCAGTGGCTCGCCGACGTCGATCCCGATTACGAGGACCGCGACAAGACCGCGGATTCGATCTGGGAGTCGGAGCGCTCGAAGGAGGGGGAGCGGGCGTGGGCCGTCGCGCAGAGTGTCGAGCGCAAGCTCGTCGAGCACGAGGCGAAGATCCTCTTCGGCAAGACCCTCGCCGAACTCGATCCCGCAGACCCGTTCGACTTCGGCACCCTCGAGGAGATCCTCGCCCGTCCGGAGCAGGCGCAGTTCCGCGTGGAGGGCCTGGTCCTCGCAGACGGGTTCACCTCCGTGGTGGCACAGCGCAAGACCGGCAAGACCACGTTCAACCTGAACCTGGCTGACTCGTTCCTAACCGGGCGGGATTTCCTCGGACGGTTCCCGGTGGTGCCGGTCAGCGGCAACGTCGCGATCCTCAACTACGAGGTCAGCGGCTACCAGCTCGGAATGTGGGCCGAGAGCGTCGGCCTCGACCGCAAGCGGCTTCTGCTGGTGAACCTGCGCGGCCGGCGGAACCCGCTGGTGCACGAGCAGGACCGCGCCGCCCTTGCCGACCTGCTGCGTTCGCGGGACGTCGAGTCGCTTTTCATCGACCCGTTCAGCCGCGCGTTCTACGGCGAGAGCCAGCAGGACAACACGCAGGTGCAGGCGTTCCTCAACGACCTGGACGTGTTCGCCCGATCCGAAGTCGGAGCGCGCGACGTGATCCTCAACGTGCACGCCGGATGGAACGGGAGCCGCTCGCGCGGTGCGTCAGCGCTGGAGGACCACCCCGACTCGATCATCCTGCTCCGCAAGGACGGCGACGAAGACGACGAGAGCGGCCTGCGCTACATGAAGGCGCTCGGGCGCGACGTGGACGTCACCGAGGATCAGCTGCACTTCGACCCTGAAAGCCACCGCCTGAGCCTCACCGGCCTCGGCGGGCTCGCCAAGCGTCGCAAGGAGCAGAAGAGCACGAACCTCGGGGGACCGATCCTCACAGCGGTTAAGGAAGATCCCGGCGCGAACACCACCCAGATCGAGCAGCGGCTACGGGGTACCGGTGTCACCTTCCAGAAGGGTGACGTGAACGCGGCGCTCCAGGCGATGGGGGAGGCAGGGACGATCCGCCGCGAGAAGGGCAGATACGGCGCGTTCCTGCACTACCCGGCAAGCGAGGCGCTGGACCTCTCGGCGACCTCGGGGGAGGGATCCGGCGATGACTTCTGAGCAGATATCCCCCGAGGGTCCCCCGAGCGATGTCCCCCAGATATACCCCGCTCGCTCCGGCCCGTCGTTCCGGGGGTCCCCCGATATCCCCCAATGTGCCCCGAAGGTGCCCCGCCCAGGTTCCCCCGCGCCCCTTTATGGGGCGGGGGAACGGGGGACCCCCAAGGGGAGCCGGGGCAAGGCCGCGGACGAACCGAACCTTCCCACTGTTTCCCAACCTTTCACGCGCGAAGGGAGCGCACCGATGACTGATCGGACAGCTGCTGAGGCGGCACACGTGCGGCGGATGGTGCCGCGCATCCGGCGGATGCTGGCCGATGCTCCGGAAGGTGTGGCGAGGGCTGCGCTCCGCCGCAAGCTCAACAGCCGCGAGAAGCACCTGTACGACGCGGCGCTCGACCTGCTGGTCGCGGTCGGCGACGTCGTCGCTCTGCCGGCGGCGTCCGGTGGCACGCGATACCGACTCACCGAGTCCGCACGCCAGCCTCAGTCGGAACCACCGTCCCGCTGAGAAACCAGACCGCCCGGTGCCGTCGTCGCGTTCCCGCCCGGAACTTCCGCGCGGTGGCACCGGGCCCTCACCCAAGGAGAACACCATGAACACTTGCCCTCACGGCATCGACAGCAGCTACGACCTGTGCGAGCAGTGCCTCGCCAGCGTCGCGGACGGCGACGCGGTACTCGGACGGTTTGGGCTGGTCGGCCCCGGCGCGGGCCTCGCCGTCGACCTCAAGAACGGCAGGGTCACCGTCTACATGGTCCAGGCCGACACCGTGGTCTCAGGAGGCGGCGGCATCGCGGACGGGTGGGTGACATTCGACGAGCAAGCCACGAACGCACCCGATGTCGAGCTGCACCCGCCGGTTGAGCTCGAAGGGGCGTCGACGCGCGATCTCGCGGACCTCTGCGAGGTGGTGTCGGAGCTCGCGACCTCGCTCCTGCCGATGCTCGAGGAGCTCGTTGACTCGGACGCCACCTCCGACGAGATCGTCGGTGCGCTCGCCGCCTGGGTGAACGGGATGGAGATTAAGCCGCTGACCCGCCGGATCCTGTGGAGCACGCTCAAGGTGCTCGCGGCGGCGGTTCTGGCGTACATGGAGCGGGAAGACGAGGACGAGTCGTGAGCGGCGACCCGTTTGATCCGGTGGAGGTGGGGCCCGATGCCCCGTCCCTCGGGCCCGGTGAGGAGTGGGTCCAGCCGGCCGGGCGTCCCGGGCACCGCATCGTCGTGCAGACGATCCCCGAGGACGCCCCGCCCGCTGTCCGTGAAGGGCTGGCCCGCCGGCGAATCCAGGCGATCGAGGGCGTGTGCCCCTGCGACGGCCTGCTGATCTGGCGCGACGAACACCCGGACTTGTCGGTGTGGTCGGGCGTCGGTCGGGGTAGTGACGTCGTGCAGGTGCACCGGGATGCGTGCCCCGCCCACGACCTGAACCTGGTTCCGGCGTTGGAACGGTGGCGGCAGGGGCGCAGCCAGTGACCGGCGTCCAGGTGCTCGGTTTAGAAGTGTGCCGCGTTTGCGTAGATCGCCAACACCACTCCGAAGATCACGCCGTGCACGGCTGCGCCGATGAGGACAGGTCGCCAGAAGCTCGGCCACCATTTGATGCCCCAGCGGGTGCCGTTGGGCGGATTCTTGATCCAGGTGAGGTCGCTGTGGGTGCGCGTCGCGGTCATGAACACGACGATCACCGTGATGATGATCGCCGACCACAGCACGGTGACGTTGATCTGCTCGTAGTCCGTCGCGGTGATGTTCGCAAGGCCGTTGATCCCGACGAGGGCTCCGGTGATCCCACCTGCGACGATCTGAGCGAGCCACTGCAGGCCCAGTTCAACGACCAGCGTGAGAACGAGGACCCCCCAGGTTCCCGTGGTGCGCCTGGACTTCCAGTCGGTCGGCTCGGTCCAAGGCATCACTTCGGGGGCCACTTCGCTCCTTCGCTTGTCGATCTTTCGCCGACTTTAGCGGTCTCGGTTTCCAGCTCGGATGCACGCCCGAACTGTGAACCGCGTGGCGGCTGGCTACCTCACACCAAGCAGCTCGTTGAGCTTCTCGTAGACCGCCTTGTACACAGCCATGAAGGTGGTGTTGCTCATCTTGCTGTCGGTGTACTTCCACTCCTGTTTCGTGAGTGCGTATGTCACATCGACGGCGTGCTCCTGCTCGGCTGCTGCGATTGCCCAGACGCGGATCTTGTCGGCGTTCGCGCTCCTGAACACGTCGTCGTCGCGTGTGAGGAAGATCACCGCGCCCGTGTCGAGGTTGTACCAGTAACCGTCGAACGCTTCCGTCTTATTGCCGACGGCTTTCTCAATTTTCGGCGGGTCAGATTGTCCTGCGATGAAGAGCCACACGTCGCTCACAGTACCGGTCGCGAGGAGGGGTCCTGTCCCACGCGGTTGGTACCGGAGGTGTCGACGCGTCGGCGCAATCCTTGTGCGCCGAGGTCGTGCATGGTGGAGTTCGCCCCGCGATTTTTCAACGAGAGCACGGGAGCGTGACGCGGTGGCACTGGATATCGGAACCCTGGTCGCCAAGGTCAAGGTCGATGACTCCGACTTCGACCAGAAGACCTCAGGGTGGAGCGCCAAGGGTGCGGCGATCGGGTCGGCCTTCGGCAACGTAGCAGCTGACGCGATCAGTCAGGCCACGTCGATGCTGGTCGACTTCGTGGGTGAGGCGGCGAACGCCTCCGACCAGACCAAGAAGTTCCAGGACACGCTCTCGTTCGCCGGGCTCAGCACCGCCAACATCGAGGCTCTCAAGGCCGCGACACAGGCGTATGCGGACGAGACGGTCTACAACCTCGGCGACATCCAGTCGATCACGGCGTCGCTCGCGTCCAACGGCGTGAAGGACTACGACACCCTCGCCATGGCGCTGGGCAACCTCAACGCGGTCGCGGGCGGTAGCCCGGAGACCTACGGCCGGCTCGGGTCGATGCTCACCCAGACCGCCGGCGCGGGGAAGCTCACCACTGAGAACTGGAACCAGCTGACCGACGCGATTTCCGGGGCGTCGGGGCCGATCCAGGACGCACTTCTGCAGGCCGGGGCTTACACGGGCAACTTCCGTGAGGCGATGGAGGCCGGGGAGATCACGGCGGAGGAGTTCAACGCCGCGATCATGGCGCTGGGCACCGAGCCGATCGCGGTGGAGGCTGCTCGCTCGGTGGAGACGTTCGAGGGCTCCGCCGGCAACCTGTCGGCGGCTATCCAGGGCAAGCTCGTGCAGGCCCTCGAAGCGGTGAAGCCTGCGTTCACGGGCCTGCAGAACGCGCTCGCTTGGTTCATCGGAAACTCGGGGCTGCTGGTGCCGCTGATCTCCGGTCTCGGCGTCGCGCTGCTGGTGGTGCTCGCCCCGGCGCTTTGGGCAGCCGTGGTGGCAACCGCAGCTTGGACGGTGGCTCTCCTTGCCAACCCGATGACGTGGATCGTGCTCGGCATCGTCGCGCTGGTGGCGGCGATCGTCTGGCTGATCCAGAACTGGGATACGGCGGTGACGTTCATCACGGACATCTGGGGTGGGTTCATCGGCTGGATCACGGGCGTGATCGAGGGCTTCGTCGGCTGGTGGAATGGCGTCTGGGCCGCAGTCGGCGAGTGGATCAAGGGCGTCTGGGAGGGGTTCACCAAGTGGGTCGGCGACGTCTTCCGTAACTTCCAGCTCGGACTGCAGCTCGTCGGCGCGGCGATCTCCGGGTGGTGGACTGGCCTGTGGGCCGGGATCGGCGCGTGGATCCAGTCCGTGTGGGAGGGGTTCACCGGCTGGGTGCGTGGCGTCGCCACCGGCTTCGTCGCGTTCATCATCGGAGCCTTCAACGGGTACGTGTCGTTCTGGCGCGGACTGTGGGAGGGGGTGCGCACCACGATCGTCTCGATCTGGGAGGGCATCGTCGCCTGGTTCCAGTCGATCCCCGGCGCGATCAAGGCGGTCTTCAACGGCGCGGCCTCGTGGCTGTGGAACATCGGTCGCGACATCCTGCAGGGCCTGTGGAACGGCCTCAAGTCGATCTGGTCCTCGATCGCTGGCTGGTTCGAGAACACGGTCGGCGGCATCATCGACACCTTCAAGGGGCTGTTCGGGATCGCGAGCCCCAGCCGTGTATTCCGCGAGTTCGGCGTGTTCATCGGTCAGGGGCTGATCGACGGACTGGAGGCGATGGGCCCGGCATACGACGCGACCGTGGAGGACACGTTCGGGGTCCCGGACGGCGGCGTCGGCATGGTCGGCGGTGCCGGCGGCAACACCTACGTGACGCACAACGAGCGGCACGTCGAGTACGTGGCGGCTCCTCACGCGACGTTCGACGCGCAGGAGGAGTTCTTCGCCGCGATGGGTTCGCCTCGAGTGGCGCTGTGACTGGGTTGGCAGTCGTAATGTCCGTCCCGCTACTGGTTCTCATGCTCGACGCCTCTCCCGTGACCTCGGAGGATCACACCCCCCTCGTGGCCGTCCCATCCCTTCCGAGTTCACGGGAGACCCCGCCGAAGGCCGACGAGCTATACGAGGAGCTCATGGATGCCGTGGGCTTCCTCGCCGAGGTGGGGCGCTCGACGCCGTGCTCGGGCGAGGTGTCTGAGTGTTGGACCTCGGATGTGCCTGAGCAGCAGGAGTACGCGGCGGACCGGTGCATGGAGTGTCCGCTCGCGGAGCAGTGCCGGCAGTACGCGGTTGCCGCGGGCGAGACCGCGGGGGTCTGGGGCGGCTACATCCCGGACGAGGCGCGTCGAGCGGCCGCCCGAGCGGAGTCTGAGGCTCGGCGGGCTCGGCTCCGGGGCGAATACTTGTGGCCCGATTTTCGGGATGATTTTCTGGACCATGGGGCAGATAACCCCAGATCAGATACCAGAAACGGATACCCCAACATGAACGCGAAGGCGCCCAAGACCAACAGCACCTGCAACTGCGGATGCGGCGACGCCACCGGACCCAAGGCGATGTACCGCCCGGGTCACGACGCCCGCCACGTCTCGTCACTGATCGCCTACCTCGAAAACGACACCGCGGACGACAAGAAGATAACCGCCCGCGAGATCGCCACCCTCGCCAAGCAGCTGCCCTCGGCACCCCTGCAGGCGAAGTTCACCCGCGCCGCCCAGCGGTTCGCGGCGAAGGCGACGCCCGCGGGTAAGCCAGCCGAGAAGGGCGGTGAGGCCGCGTGACTGACGACCAGGCACGATCCGCCGAGATCGCCGGGGAGATCGGTGCGCGACTCCTCGCCAAGCAGTCCGCGTCGAACCTCAACCCGACCGATGTCGGCGCGCACATCGCGCTGGTGTCCACGTCCGACCCGCACACGCGCCTCCAACCGAACGCGACTGGCGTGGTGACCGGCGTCGATGACGCCGGGACCGTCCACGTCGCCTGGGACGACGGCTCCACCCTCGGGCTGATCCCCGGCGTGGACGAGTGGCGTCGGGTTCACCCGCGCTGGTACGACGCGCCGATGCAGGAGGTGACCCCGTGACGATGACCGACATCAAGACCAAGCGGTGTCCACACTGCGGCCAGTTTCGACCGGTCGACGCCTTCGCCCTCCGGCATCGGGGCAAGGGTCAGCGCCAGTCCTGGTGCCGTACCTGCATCGCCGAAATCAACCGTTCCCGCCGAGAGGAGGCCCGTCGTGGCTGAACACCGCAAGCGCGCCGCGTACTACGCCCGCGTCAGCACCGACATGCAGGTCGACAACACGTCACTGCCCGAGCAGCGCGAGATCTGCGAGGCCACGATCAAGGCCCGTGGCTGGGAGTTCGTGGACGCCTACGTAGACGAAGGACTGTCCGGAACCGACGCGACCCGCCCCGAGTGGCGGCGGATGCTCCAGGACGCCCACGACGGCAAGATCGACGCCGTGGTCGTGGCCAAGCTCGACCGGTTCGCCCGGAAGGCAGGCGACGCGATCCGCGAAACCGACCGCCTCGCCGACATGGGCGTCGACCTCGTGGTGGTCAAGGAGCAGATCGACATGAGCACCCCAGCAGGTCGCGCCATGCGGACCATGCTCGCCGGGTTCGCCGAGTTCGAACGCGACACCATCGTCGCCCGCACCGCTGCTGGTCAGCGCGCCAAGGGTCGCGCCGGGGGATGGGCCGGATCGAAGCCGCCGTTCGGCTGGCGACTGGAAGGACTCAAGAAGGACGCCCGCCCGGTTCCGGACGAGCGCGAGCGCGAAGTCCTCCGTGCGATGTACCAGCTGTTCGTCAAGGATCGCCTGTCCACCGCCGAGGTGGCCGAGCGCCTGAACCTAATGGGTCTTCGCCCTCGACAGGCGTCGGCATGGCAGTACCAGACGGTTCGGCAGACCGTTACGAACCCGACCCTGTGGACCGCCGAGACCACCTGGGGCAAGACCCGTTCGGGCTACCGCGCCGCGAACTCGCACGCCACGAAGGTGAATCGCGACGGCACACCGAAGTATGGCGACACCGTGACTGTGAGCCTCGGAGACCCGGTGTTCACCCGGCAGGAGTGGCAGGCTCTCCAGCGGGCGGTGAACCGCAAGGCCTCCTGGACGCCCTCGGCTCCTCAGCGCCAGATGCTCACGGGTCGCCTATTCGGGCCGTGCGATCTGTCGAAGCACTACGACGGGGTGACCACGAAGTCCCGCCCGAACCCTTACTACGTGTGCTCGGGTCGTCGGTACCGCACCGCCACCAGCCCGCGCTGCTCCTGCCCCCAGGTAAAGGGCCCCGCGATCGACGAGCCGGTGTGGGCGGAGCTCGCGGCGATGCTCGCCGACCCGGAGCGACTGGAGCGTCTGGCGCGCCAGTGGCTGGAACTGGACGACGACGCAGACCTGACCGACGGGGCCCCGATGATCGCGGCCCTCCGCAAGCAGGAGGCCACTCTCGAACGGGCGATGAGCCGGGCGAAGGATCTGTACCTCATGGCCGACGACCCGGCGGAGCACCTGGCGACCGTGGAGCGCCTGCGGGGCGAACTCGCGGACGTGCGGGAGCGCATCGACGCCATGGCGTCCATGCACGCTCGGCGGGCCGACGAGGCACAGCGGATCACGGACGTCGCGGCGCTCGCCGAGCGCGCGAAGGGCCGTTTGCAGGACGCCTCGGCGGCGATGCGCAGGGAAGTGGTGGAGTTGCTCGACGTGCGGGTGATCGTGTCGGACGTCGTGTCCGGGCGACCCGGCGCGATCACCATCCACGGAGTGCTCGACCCGTCGATGTTCCTGCCCTCCGAGGAGGCAGAACGCAAGCCAGCCGAGTACGAACGCTCTTTCCCCTCGTCTTCCTGATCCTGCCGCTGAGCGTCCTGTTCGCGGTGTTCCCCGGGATCTTCATGCTTCGACTCGGACTCGGCTGATCGGCCGGAAGGAGAAATGATGAAAGCACGGATGCAGCGCCTCGCGGCTCGGATTCACGGCACGTGGGACGACCTCGCCGAGGACGAGCGGGGTGACGTGCCCGGATGGGTCCTGATCACGCTCGTGAGTGGTGTCTAGTCTCACCCGACGAGTTCAGGCACCACTCGTGTTCGTGAATGCGGTCTAGTCCCGTCCGCGGATCTCAACCGAGGAGCGGGGACGACCTGGGGTGACGACCACTCGGTCGATGATCGAACGCAGTGCCTCACGCTTCTCGTGCACGAGTAGGTCGCCCCATCGTTCGAGCAGCACGGGGAGTACCCGGATAGGTGCTGTGCGGCGCACCTCGACGGTGCGGAGCTCGCGTGTGACCGCGTCATGCTCGGCGGTGTACCGGTCGCGGAGGCGGGCGTACGTGGCCTGCGGGATGCCGTCGGTGATGAGCCGTTCGGCTAGACGTTCCTGTTTCGCTTCGAGGTCCCGGAGCTGCGCCCGGAGCGTGTCGGCGGGGTCGGGTCCCACGCGGGTGCCGGCGCGGCGTTCGAGTGCTTCGGTGGTGGCGCGGCGTACGCGGTGCTCGCGGTCGGCGAGCCACCGTCGCACTTCCTCCTCGAGCACGGTTTCGCTCACGTATCCGCCCGTGTGGGTGCGCTTCTCGTGCGCATCCTTGCAGCGGTACTTCGGGGTCCGGGAGGACCCGAACTGGCCAGCGTGCATCTTTGACCCGCACGCGCACCAGACGAGGCCGGAGAGCAGGTACTCGGACCGCTCGGTTCGCCGGTACACGCGGCGCCGGTCGCGGGCTTCTAGGTAGGCCTCCCACTCGGACTCGGTGATGAGCGCCTCGTGTGCGCCGGGAAGCCGTTCTCCTCGCGAGGTGATGAAGCCAGCTGCGAACCCGGAGTCCATGACGCGGCGGAGGGTGCGGTCGCTCCACAGCCCGTCACTCTTCGAGCCGTAGCCGGAGGCGGGTCGTGTTGGCCCGGCGTTGAGCCACGCGACGAGGGAGTACACCGACTCGCCTGCGATGTAGCGGCGGTAGGTGTCGGCGAGCACGGGGCCGTCGACGGGGTGCATAGTGAAGCCGGTGTCGCGGGAGTAGGTGTATCCGAATCGCGGCTTGCCGTTCGCGGGGAGGCCGTTGGCGACGCGACGCTGGTGAGTCTCGCGCCAGACGTCGCCGATGCGCTCGGACTCGAATGCGGCGAACTCGGTGAGCATGCCGCGTGCGAACCGTCCGGTCGACGTCGTGGTGTCGATCGGCTCGGTGGCGGACTCGATGCGTCCCCCGAGTGTCTCGATCCGGTCGGCGGCGACGGCCCAGTCGAGCCGGGAGCGGGACAGGCGGGACCACTTCCAGAGAACGATGACGTCGGCCTCGCGGTCCTCGATCATCTTCATCGCCTGCTGCACCGCGGGACGGTTCCATGTGCGGCCGGAGACGCCCGGGTCGGCTAGGACGGCGACGACGTCGTAACCCTGCTGGTTGCAGTGCTCGCGGCCAGCGTGCTCCTGCAGTTCGAGGCTGATCGACTCCTCGCGGAAGGTCGACTGCCGGAGGTACAGCACGGCTCGCAGGCGCGTCGTGGGGCGAAGGGCCGGCTTAGGCATGTGCGCTCCGATACTGGCCAGCACCCATGCGGGGCTCGACGTATGTGGTGTCTCCGATGCGCAGCAGGACCTGACGGTACGCGTCGATGAGTTCGGGGGTGACGTCGAGGTCGTGTGCCATCGACGCGGTGTGCCCGTTGCGGAGCCGCTCCGCGTCCGCGAACGCGTCGGGAGTGATGAGTCGCAGCGCGGCCCACTCGTTCGCCCGTCGCTCCTGCTTCGCCCGTACCGGCCCGTAGGGCGACGGCTCATCCCCGAACACGTGATGTGCGATCTCATGCGCGAGAACGGCGCGTGCGACGCGACGCGGCATGTGCGGGTCGAGTCTCACGGTCCGCGATCCCGCGTGGTAGCCGCCGAGGTGCTTGCCTCGACGCTCGACAACGGTGAGGCCGAGTTCAGCGGCCAGGGTGAGCAGGTCTTTCATGCAGGGGTCCCGGTTAGGCGTCGTACTTGTCGTCGGTGTCGTCGGGGTCGTGGGTGATCGATTCGGATGCGACCTCGCCCAGGTCGACGAGGTGCGGGCGGGGGAGGTGGTGGACCGGTGCGATGTGCCCGGTCTCGTCCTGCGCGAGTTGCACCGGGTCGGTGAGTGCTCCGGTTGCGGCTCCGGCCTGCACGCGGCGGAGGATCTCGGCCGAGAGTTCGGTGTCGGTGAAGGTGTCGAGTGCGTACGGGCGAGCGACCTTGAACTGTGCGACGTCCTCGGGCTCGAGGTAGCCGACCTCGACGAGGACGTGCAACGGGCTGTCGCCGAGTTTCCTGGCGATCGCGATGACGGTCTCGACCTTCACGCCTGTGGCTCCGGTGCGCCACTTGCTCAGCTGGCCTTCGGTGACGCCGAGGAGGCGGGCGTAGTCCGCTTGTGAGCGGTCGCCCTTCCAGCGGTTGAGGTAAATAGCCCACTTTTGGCGCACGTCTGAATGTTCAGGCATGGCACCGACACTACGGCAGATGTTTCACGCGTGCAACGACTTTGTCGGCTGGATCATTGATTTTCCGGGGATGTATCAGAATCTCTGTGTCATTCCTCTTGCGCGCGTGAAAGTGATGACGCATGCTTTCACGCATGCAAGATGCTTTCACGGAAGAAACTCCCCGGATCGTTCTGATCCGGGAGAACCTCGACAAACTCCGTCGAGCCAACGGCATCCCCTCTGAGGCGAAGCTCGCCGACATCCTTGGGGTGTCGAGGGCGACGCTCTGGCGTATCTCGAACGACAAGGTGTCGCCGTCCGCCGAGTTCATCGCTCGCGCGCTGACGACGTTCCCGCACATCGAGTTCAAGGTCCTGTTCCGGGTGGAGCAGCCGAAGAACCAGGCGGTGGCGGTGTGATGTACAGCTGCGACGTCGAGCCGTCGGATGCGGCGTGGGAGCGGTTCGGAGTTGTCGCCGCGCAAGTGCTCACGAACCTCGCCGAGCGGGACGCCCGTGACGAGGCCGAGGCGGTGGCGTCGTGATCCGCTTCGTGTTCGCGGCATCCGCGGTGCTCGTCGCGATCCTCGTCTCGCCGGCGGCTGGGACGCCCGGGTTCAACTCGGCGGACGCGATTCAGGTGCTCGCCCCTGTCGCGTTCGTTCTGATCCTCATCTGGCCCCGCACCGGCCCGCGACGCTCGACGGCCCACCCGTTCATCGAGCACATCGACGAGACGCACCCCGAGGCGATCAGCCGCCTCGACGCGCTCGACGGCATCGGCCAGCGGACGCCTCCCGATCCGCACCTCTCGCGGGACGACACCCGCGACACCCTCTAGGGCCTCCTCAGCCCGCTCATCCTCAACGAACAGGCACACATCCTCATGGCACACACGCCGCGCGATTCGCGCATCACGCTCTCCCGGCAGACCGTCCAGCACCTGCTCTGGTACGAGGGCGACACGAACCTCGGCCTCGACGGCGGGCACTTCGTGAATCGCCTCATCCACCTGATCAAGGCGGCAGACGAGGACAACCGCGACTGGATCGCCACACAGTTCCCCGAGTACGTGCACGGCGTCGAGATCATCATCCACGCGCACTGGGCGCTCGACTGGATGCGGGGCCTCGCGAAGCGGTACGACTCCGATCAGCCGCTCCTCGGCGACGACTTCCCGCTGCTCATGAAGTACTTCGAGCCGCACCCGCCGGTTCCCGGCATCGGGCGTGTGCCCGACGGTGACGTGCTCGTCTGGTCGGGCGGCGTTCCGACGTCGGCCCTCGCTGAGGCGGAGGCCCGGGCATGACCGCCCTGCATGGATTCCTCGCGGGGTTCGCTGACGGCTACGCCGGGCGGGCGCGTCGACGGAACCAGGGTGCGGTCTACCTGCGGGCGTACCGCCGCGGCGTCGAGGCGCGTAGCCGGTTCGAGAACGGCGGCGAGGACACGGCCGTCCTGAGCGTGCGGGGTGCGCGATGAGCGCCGTCGTCACGGGGCTCGACCTGTCGCTGGCGGGATCGGGCGTCGCGACTATCCGCCGCAATGGGGGAGGCGAGGTCCGCATTTCTCAGCACCTCATCGAGACCGAAGCATTCCCGAAGGACTACAAGCCGACCCTGCAGGAGTGGCTCGATCGGCAGTCGTCGATCGTGCAGCGGGTCGTGTCGCTCGTCCCGGATGACGCGCTGGTCGTCATCGAGACGGGGTCGTTCCGGTCGAAGTGGGGCAACCCGTATGAGCGGGCCGGGGTGTTCTGGCGGACCGCGCAGTGGCTCAGCCGACTCGGGCATGTCGTCGTCGGGGTGACTCCCGCCGGCCGCGCGAAGTACGCCGCGGGTCACGCCCGGGCGGACAAGAAGGCGGTCGTCGAGGCGATCCAGCTGTGGGCGCCGACGATCCGCAATCACAACGTCGCCGACGCGGCGGCTCTGGCGGCGATGGGGTGGCGCCATCTCGGCGCCCCTGTCGACCTGTCGCTCGACGGCGTGCTCGAGCGCAAGAAGAACGAGGCCATGCGGGCGGTCCGCTGGCCGATCACCGAAGGGGTGAAGTGATGAAACTGAAGGCGAGACTCCCGAAGGACGACGCGAACGGGCTCGATGCGTTCGAGGCCGAGGCGCTCGACAACTTCAACCGTGGCAAGACGATCCCGGTGATCGCGCTCGTCGCGACGGAGGACGTGCACCTGAAGGGGAACGTCCCGATCGGTCTGATCATCGACATCGAGGGTGTCCCGGAGGATCAGCGCGAACACGTGCTGGAGATCCTCGGCGCCATCAAGGCGGACCGTGTCGGCGGGCGCACTGGTGCTCAGCCGCTCGACCTGTCAGGCGAGGAGGGCGACGTCGTCGCCGCGCCCACGGACGAGGACGACGACGAGTCCGAGCAACCTGCGCCGACTCCGATCACGAAGGGTCGGAAGAAGTGACCGAGCGGATCGACCCGCGGGCGCGGTTCGCGCCTCCGCGGCGGGAGGGCGGCGGTGTCGAGCCGATCGGGGGAGTGTCACCGATCAATGCAGGACTGCTCGCGCTTGCCCTCGTCGGTCATGGGATCGAGCTCGCACGCGCGGTTGAGGCGCGTGACGCGCGGGAGGCGCGTGGTGAGTCGGCGGCGGCGGGTCCGGTTCCTCGGGCACCGCGTGCGAGTCGGTTCCAGGTGAACGCGAACGTGACCGACCTGTCCGGGCGTCGGCAGGGGCGGGTGCGGGGCCAGTTGAGCGATGGCGTGCTCGTCGTGCGCTGGGAGGACTCCCGGGAGACGGAGCACGTGCACGAGGACCTGCTGCGGTCGCGCTACACGGTGCAGTCGGTCGGCTTCGTGCCGAAGTCGGAGCGCGACGCGAAGGCGCGCGAGGAGAACGAGAACGAGGGAGAGCAGGCATGAGCACCACGGCACGCAAGGCAAGGAAGCGCGCAGGGCAGAAGTTGGTCGTCGCGCCGAAGATGCCGACGCCTCCGGCGGAGCGGTCGCACACGTGGCGTCACCGCTTCGATGCGAAGCGTCAGCGCTGGGAGACGCGACCGACGCTGATCGGTCGGGACCGGTACGGCATCCGTGACATCGGGTGGCAGAAGGAGTCGAAGTACTTCACCGCGTTCGGCAAGCTTCGGAAGTCGGTGCAGGCATGAGCGACTTCAGGGCATCGAACGGCGTCGCCGTGAGCCGGGATCAGGACGGTCGTGTGCGCACGACGTTCTCCTCCATCCGCAGCGACATCGTGCCGTCTCGCGCGGCCGCGCTGGCTGAGTTCTTCGAGCACGACAAGGACGAGTCGTTCGGGCGGTGGCGTGCGCCTCGCCCTCTGCGGGAGTTCGTCGTGTACCCGGGGAGCGACTTCGACACGGCGCTCGTGCTGCATGAGCCGTCAGGCGCGATGACGACGATCGCGCGGCAGGAGGTCGACGACGCGGAGGCCGAGGGGTTCTCGGACGAGGCGAAGGTCGCACGGCAGTACTTCATCGAAGCGGACAAGACGCGTCGGTGGCAGGACTCGGTCGAGGGCGAACTCTGGGCGCTGCGCTTCGGCGTCGACCCGGAAGAGATCGTCGTCGTGCGGAGAGGCGACCACTTCGCCGCTGTGGACACGAACGAGTACTTCACGTCAGTGGGTGTGACGGCTCCGGAGATCACGGGAGGGCGTCGCGTGTGGCCGGAGGTGCAGGCATGAGCGTCACGGTGACGCCGACCGGCGATGGCGGTCTGCGACTGGCTCAGCCCGCGACGTTCTTCGAGTCGGACTCGCTGTCTGTGCAGGGGCTCATCGTCCTCAGCCCGGATCACGTCGCCGCGGTGCGGAGCCACCTGTTCGCGGAGAACGATGAGGAGATCGGCCGCTGGCGGTGGTCGGAACACCCGGACTATGTCGTGTACAGCAGCGACGAAGTGGGGTTGGGATGCAAGGTCATCCGCGAGAGCGACGGCGAGTCGACCCTCATCACCCGCAGTGCGTTCAACAAGCGCGGGAGTTTGCTCGCCATCGACCGGTCCGGAGCGTGGCGCGCTGCAGGTGCCTACTTCGACGCGCACCCTCAGGAACCCGCCTGGGCGAGTGCCCAGATCATCACGTGGGACAGCGGGGCCTACCTCGTGCAGATCGCGCAGCGCGACCCGCAGAAGAACGGCGGACACGACAAGGGCTGGTGGACCGAGGAGGGACAGGACGGTCGGTGGCTGTCGACTGAGCGCCTCGTCGCACTCATCGGCAAGGCGGACGTGAAGGTGCTCCGATGAGCGACACGACGTACATGCCACAGGTGCTCGTTGACCTCGAAGCGCGAGCGGGCGCATCCGACACGGATCGGCCGGCCTGGCTCGCGGAGCGTCGCGGCGGTTGCACGGCGACCGAGGTCCGGGATCTCTACATCCGGGCGAAGTCGAAGGCGAAGCTGATCGCGACGAAGACCGAGCAGGAGGCGGAGAAGGACCTCGGTGCGTTCATCCCGCGCATCCGGTACGGGAAGGAGCGGGAGCCTGTCATCGCCGAGATGTTGCGCGGTGAGGGCTTCGTGCCGGAGTCGCGGGTGTTCCATCACCCGGAGAACACTCGGCACCTGGCCTCGCCGGACGGCATCCGTGTCGACTTCGACGAGAACCTCGAAGTTCTGGAGATCAAGACCGACGAGCACGGCATGAAGCCGGGCAAGACGGCTGATCGCGACAGCGAGGCGTTCCGGGCATCGGGGTACCGCATCCAGGTCAACTGGGTGATGTACGTCCTCGGTGCACGCCGATGCCGCATCGCGATCGAGGAGTGCGTGCGGCTCGCTGACGGCACCTTCGAGCCGGGCGAGGTGCACCGGTACTGGATCGAGCGAGACGACGACCTGATCGCCGAGCTCGTGACGATCGCGGACGAGTTCCTCGCCGAACTCGACCACATGATCGAGCACGGAATCGACCCGGTCGCGGTGGTCCTGCTCGAGGAGGCGATCGCGTCGAAGAAGGCGGCGGATGCGGCTCGCATCGCGCTGGAGGCGTACTGCGCGTCGACCGGAATGTCGTCGCTCCGCATCCCTGAGGGGTCGCTGTCGTACTCGACCCCGGCGCCGAAGAAGCAATTCCGGGAGGCGCTGTTCAAGGCGGCGCACCCGTCGCTGGCGGAGGAGTTCACCGAGACGGTGCCTGCCGCGAAGCCGACCCTGCGCGTCACGCCGACGCGCGAGAAGAAGACCGAGACAGAGGAGGCGTCGTAATGACCCTGCAAACTCGCAAGCCGACCGGGCTCCCGTCCTGGCCGATCATGCTCCTCGCCGGCCGTGAGAAGGCGGGCAAGTCGTGGGCCGCTGTCGCCGCATCAGCGTCGCCACTCATCGGCCGGACGCTGTACATCGGCATCGGCGAGGACGACCCGGATGAGTACGCGCTCATCCCGGGGGCCGACTTCGAGATCGTTGAGCACGACGGTACGTACCCGGGGATTCTCCGGGCCGTGCGTGACGCGGTCGCCGAACCGTCGGGGGACCTGCCGACGCTGATCATCGTCGACTCGGGGACCCGCCTGTGGAACCTGATCGGCGACAACATGCAGGCGATCGCGAACCGTCGTGCGAACGGGAAGAAGACCGCGTCGGGCGACTACACGATCAGCACGGACCTCTGGAACGTCGCGGCGAATCAGTGGCAGGACGTCATGGATGCGCTGCGGGAGCACCACGGGCCAACGATCATCACGGCTCGTCTCGATCCGGTGACGGTGATGGAGAACGGTCAGCCGACGAAGGCCAAGGAGTGGAAGGTCCAGGCGCACAAGTCGCTCGTGTTCGATGCGACGGCGATCGTCGAGATGCGCGAGCGGGGCCAGTTCCTGATTACGGGTGTGAAGTCGGCTCGGGTGCAGCTCGACAAGCCGAAGGCGTACCCGGACTTCACGGTCGACAACCTCTGGGATCGGCTGGGGCTGACGGAGGGCACGGCGGTTCGTACGCATGCGACGGTGCGTCGTGACACGTCGGGCGCTGAGCCGGGCGCACAGGGCGTGCCGGAGGGTGTTCCTCCGCAGGGTCGTCCTGCGGGTCCGCCTCCTCAGGTTCCTCCTGCTCAGCCCGCTCCGGCGGCACCGCAGGGTCCGACGCTGGAGTTCCGTCCGCCGCAGCAGGACTGGCTGGTGGCGGCGCGTGAGGCTCGCTCGCGGCCGCAGCTCCGCCCGGTGTATCAGCAGGCGGAGGCGGCGGGGGACCTGAACGTCGCGGTGAAGAACCCGGCGTTCGGGCAGGAGCAGGACGCACCCGAGTACATCGCGCTCGGACGCTACCTCTGGCTGGTCCGTGACGCGCTCCCGGAGCGCGCGCCGGCGGCGAAGAAGGACCCGGAGCCGCAGCCTGCGGAGGCATCTCAGCAGGGCGACGCATGGGCGCCGGTCGAGCCGGATGCGGGCGCGCAGGTCACCGAGTGGCCGACGGCTGACATCCCGAGCGGTGAGGAGTCGGCGGCATGAGCAGCGAGACGAACGTCGACCTCGCGGTGACCGCGCTGCGGCAGGTGCAGGTGCATGAGGGGCGGGCAGGGCTGACGAATCCCCAGTTAATCGCTCTCGCGCAGACGCACGCGACGCTCGCCCTCGTCGAGGAGCAGCGGATCGCGAACTCGATCGCGGCTCTGCATCTCGGGACGGCGGCGCTGGATCACGACAACAAGGTGTCGGCGGACCCGAAGACGGCACGTCGGGTGGCGAGCCGGAATGCGCTTCGGCGCTTGATCAGGGAAGGACTGGGGCTGTGACCGACTACAGAGATGAGCAGATCGCGCGGCTGACGCGGCGGATCGCTCACGCGAAGGACGCGCTCACGGGTCCGGGGAACCTCGGCGACGTGGTCCTGCGGGCGCAGGCGGCGCTCTCGGAGCCTCTGCCGGACGGGATCGAGGTTCCGGCGGTGTCGCTCGATCAAGTGTCGCGGGCGGTCATGGACACGCTCGAGGAGGCGCAGAGCGAGGCGTCGGCGGAGCGCGCGCGGTTGCTCGTCGACGCGGCTCGGGCCTACTCGGACCTGGCGAACGCGCTGAGCATCGCGAGGGGTGACGACGCATGAGCGGCTGGCCGGACACCATGAAGGTCGCCCCGATCCGGGAGTGGCCGGGCAAGTTCACGCGCGAGCGCCGTTCTTCGCCGTTTCGTGGGACGCGCGAGGTCAATGGCAAGCGGCGCTCCGGTGTAGAGGTGACGCTCACGCAGACGCTCGCCGACCTGGACCGGGAGCTCCGCGAACTGCGCGCGAAGGATGCCGAGCTTCTCGTGGCGATCTCTGCGGAGAAGTTCCGCCTCGACGGCAAGCCCCGCGCCGGGGCGACACCAGATCACCCGGGGGTGATCCTCTCGTTCGAGATCCCGAACGTCGGGCGAGTCTCCTATCCCTGCGACACCTTCACCTCGTGGGAGGCGAACCTGCGGGCGATCGCGCTGGCGTTGGAGGCGCTGCGCAAGGTCGACCGCTACGGGGTGACGAAGCGCGGCGAGCAGTACCGCGGCTTCCTCGCCCTCGAAGCGACTTCCGTCCCGGCCGGATTCGAGGACGTGCTGGACGCGAAGGTGTTCCTCGCTCGTGTCACGGGCATTCCTTACATGGACCGACCGCTGCGGGAACTCGTCCGGACGGCACAGCGCAAGACGCACCCCGATACGGGCGGCGACGCCGCAACCTTCCAGCGCGTCGTGCAGGCCGAGGCCCTACTCCGAGGGGAGGGCCTGCTGTGAGCGTGTACGGGCCGCTGGTGGCGGCGTTGCGGAAGCGGAGCCGGTCGGTAATCGGGACTGTCGATGGGAAGCCGGTGTACGTCCTGGAGGCGGCGGCTGACGCGATTACGGCGCTCCTTGCGGAGATGGCCGCACGAGACGCCGACGACGTGAAGCGTTCGGAGGAGGGCCGCACGGATTGGGACTACGAGCAGCGCATCGAGCGCCTGACCGCCCCGCCCACTGACGACGAGCGCGAGGCGCAGCGCGGAACCGCGGAAGATCCGCGGGACTCTATGGCCCGGATCATCTGGGAAACCTCACGGGCAGACGAGGGCACGATCTCCGCGACCGGGGCGAACATCGTAGCCCGCGCCCTTGCCGCTACTGGTTTCTTCCGACAGGGGCCGATCACCGACGCACAGGTGAAGGCCGCACGGTCCGCACTCGGCCTCGCGAATACGGATGCCGCACACGCCCACGTCCGCGCCGCTCTCGAAGCCGCGAGGGACGCATCATGACCGCCGCGCTGTTCGTGAAGACCGAGTTCGCCGACTCGCTGATCGCCGACCTACCGAACGCTGGACTCTCGGGCGTGAAGGTCCACCCGAAGATCGTCCGTGTCGCCTCCCCCGACCCGCACGAGAAGCCGGAGGCCACCAGGTTCGAGCTCGACTGGCACGCCGACAAGCTGGGCATCGACGGGATGTGGATCGGCCCCGACGACACGACGTTCACCGCCGATGGCGAACCGCTCGCAACCGAGCCGACGCCCGAGCCGGACCCGGCGCACCACGATTACGACGTGCCGCTGTGGAGGGACGAGCCGCAGATGTGCCGCGAGTGCACCGAGGGGAAGCACGGCGCGTGCAACCGGGTCGCGCTCGTCGACGACGGGCAGGACGTGCTCGAGGTCGATTGCATCTGCGCGGAGCACCCGGGGAGCGGATCATGAACGCACCCGCGCCCCTCGAGCCCGACGTCCTTGCGTTCCTCCGCGAACTGGAGATTCACGACCCGGACCCGAACGACCCGCTGCACCTCCGCATCGTCGGCTCGCTCCGACGCACCCGCGGCATGGAGCGGGGCGAGCGGCTCGCGGCCCTGCAGTGGGTGTTCATCGCGTTCGCCGAGGAGATCAGCGATGAGGCGGCGGATGCCGAGTCGGAGTTTCCGAAGGTGGTCGCGCTCCGGAAGATCGAGCTCGGTGAGGCGGCTCATGAGGCGCGGGCGAAGCATCAACAGCTCCGGAACGCGGAGATCGTGAAGGCGCGGGACGCGGGGGAGAAGAACGCGGAGGTCGCGGCTATGCGTGCCGACCTGGTGCGGGAGGTGCGTGAGGCCGGCCGGGAGGCGACGGCTGCGGAACTCCGCGCGAAGGAGGTCGAGGCCGACGACCAGGTGATCGACGCTCGGCGCCGGTGGAAGATTCTCGACGCTCAGGCCGGGATCGCCCGCTCGAAGATGTGGTCGATCAAGGAGGAGATCAAGGTCTGGTCGTCGCTGAACGCGAATCGTCGGGCGGCGGACCAGCTTCACGCGAGGCAGGGGGTATGAGCATGTCGACGTCGGATCAGCAGGTGCTCGAGGCGCTCGACTTCCCGGCGACGTGTGTGATCACGACGCGGGCGGGCGGCACGGATGCGCTCTGCACGAAGCCTGCGACGCACACGGCGACGTGCCGGGAGTGCGGCGGCTGGGTCGCGTACCTCTGCGATGGGCATGCGTCGTGGATTCGGCTGAACACGTCGATCACGAAGCACCGGAAGTGCGGGACGACGGGACCGCGGTACGCGCTGATCGAGGTGCAGGTCCTATGAGCGAGCTGGAGCAGGCGGTTCTGGATGGGCTCGACTTCGTCGGCCACATCCGGTGCGAGACGCACACGGTACCCGGGATCGAGTGCGGGGATCAGGCCCGGTTCTCGACGCGGTGTGTGTCGTGCGGGCGGGTGGAGGTGTTCTGCGCGCGGCACCTTCAGCGGGCTCTGAGCGCGATCAATGACGGGGGCGCGAAGGCGTGGTGCAGAGGGTGCACCCGGATGGCGTCGAGGGTTTCGACCTTGTTTGAAGTGGAGCCGATTCATGAGTGAGACAGCAGAGATGACCGGAGTGGCCGTGTGCGCCTCGTGTGGGCGCGGGATGCGTCCGGTTGGGGTTCCGGAGGAGGAGATGCCGGACACGATCGCAGTGGGCAAGGCGGGGGAGTGCGTGTCGTGCACGCAGGCGCCGCATGCGATCGGTGTGCGGCTCGCGAACGATCCGACTGTGCCGGTGAGGACGTACCTGCGTCCGTGGACGTATCGGCAGTTTGAGCAGCGGGCGAAGGCGACGGGTCGGACGGTGGCGGAGGTGTTGTCGGCGCTTGCCGATGCGGCGGTGCCGCCGCGCCCGGATCGGCCGGCGCAGGTCGGGGGTGAGAAGCCGATGCGGCGGTCGAAGGCTCTGCCGGGGACGGATGACCGTATCCGGGACCTGAACGCGGCGGCATTCACGGACGGGGAGATCGCGCAGCGGATCGGGATGTCGCTGTCGTGGACGCGGACTCGGCGTGGGGCGCTGGGCCTGGAGTCGCCGAAGGCGAAGAACGGCAGGCGGCGCAGCTCGGCGACGTAGAACTTCGGGCCGTGCGCCTGACATGAGACCGGGGCTGGAGGTGATTCCAGCACTTCCAGCCCCGATGTGAACACACCGAACCACCCAGCCAGGGGAGAACAACATGCAGGATTCACTTTCGCGCACCGAAGGGCACGTGCGCCACCACCTCTTCGAGATCGAGTCGCCGTTTCAGGACGAAGGGCAGTGGCCGTTCGGTCAGGGTCACTCGCTCGACTGCCCCTGCGACGTCATGGTGGCCGAGAAGCGACGCCGCGCGGATTGGCATCGAGGCGACTGGATGCAGACCTTCACGGGTCGCCAGTTCTATCCGATGGACCCGCGGCCGGACGAGGTCGACATCACCGACATCGCTCACTCGCTTGCGATGCAGTGCCGGTACAACGGGCACGTTCGCCGGTTCTATTCGGTCGCCGAGCACTGCGTGCTGATGAGCCAGGTGATCGAGCCGGAGTTCGCACTGTGGGCTCTGCTGCACGACGCGACGGAGGCGTACGTGGGCGACATGGTGCGCCCGCTGAAGCTGAACATGCCGGAGTACCGGGCGGCCGAGGACCGGGTCGAGGAGGCGATTGCTGAGCGGTTCGGCTTGCCGGTGCCGATGCCGGCGCGGGTGAAGGAGATCGACACGGCGATCCTCCTCAACGAGCGGCTCGAGCTGCTGTCCGAGCCGCCGCGGCCGTGGTCGACGGATGGCGAGATGCTCGCTGTCGAGATTGTCGGGTGGAGTCCGGCGGTCGCGAAGTGGGAGTACCTCGCACGCTTCGCGGAGATCACGACGAAGGTGGACGTCGTCGCATGACCGAGATCCACAACGTCGCGGGCGTGCGTCTCATCCATGGGAACGTGCGTGACGCTGGCACGCTCGCGGACATCGACGACGGATCGGTGCGCACGATCGTCACCTCGCCGCCGTACTTCGGCCTGCGTGACTACGGCGTCGAAGGCCAGCTGGGGGCCGAGCGTACCGTCGAGGAGTACGTCGCGAATCTGGTCGAGGTGTTCGGCCACCTCCGCCGCGTCCTCGCCGACGACGGAACGATCTGGCTCAACCTCGGCGACTCCTACGCTGCTAAAGCGCGCGGCTCGGATGCCGGGTGGGATAAGAGTCGATTGACCAACCCCGCTCGTGTCCAGAAGGCGCAGTCGGCGGCGCTGCGGAAGACGGGGGAGCGTTCGCGGGGCGCGTCGTCTGGTATCGCTCCGAAGAACCTCATGGGCGTCCCGTGGCGCGTCGCGTTCGCGATGCAGGATGCGGGATGGATCCTCCGTTCCGACATCGTCTGGGCGAAGCCGAGCGGGATGCCCGAGAGCGTGACCGATCGCCCGACGCGATCGCACGAGTACATCTTCCTTTTCGCGAAGTCGCCGAAGTACTTCTATGACGCGGCCGCCATCGCTGAGGAGTCGGCGTCATCTTCGATTGGTCGCCTCACTCGAGGCCGGTCATCCGGGTATGGCGCGCCGGGGCAAACGCCGCAGACGATCGCCCAACCGCAAGAAGGGAGGCCGCAACTGCGTCGCGCGATTGAGCTCGCGCAGCGAGCCGGTCTCAGCGACGAGCACTTCGAGGCTATGCGGGCGGTCGGCATGGGGGACGCTGGCAAGGCTCTGACGACGCAGTCGGGAACGGGCCGAAACGACGCTCGCTCGCAGCAGCTGGCGGATGAAGCGAAGGCGGCGCTCGGAGGCTACTACCGCGAATTCCTAACCGCCTCGACGCGTAACAAGCGCGACGTGTGGACGGTGGCGACCGTGCCATTCGGTGAGGCGCACTTCGCGGTGTATCCGCCCGAACTGATCCGCCCGTGCATTCGCGCTGGCAGCGCAGTCGGCGACACGGTCCTCGACCCGTTCAGCGGATCTGGCACGACCGGGATGGTGGCTCGGCAGGAGGGCCGGAATTACATCGGTCTGGACCTGAACCGCGGGTACCTCGAGCTCTCACTGCGGACTCGGTTCGCGCAACCGGTGATGGACGTCTGGGAAGGCGGCGCAGCATGACTCCACGCATCTCATCGGACATCACGATGTCGGACTACTACTGCGGCGCTGGCGGCTCGTCGACTGGCGCAGCCGAGACGGGAGCGGTCAGCGTCGTGATGGCCGTGAACCACTGGGATCTAGCGATCGAGACGCACAACACGAACCACCCGCACACGGACCACGACAAGGCCGACATCAACAAGGCGGACCCCAAGCGGTACCCGCGAACGACGATCGGCTGGTTCTCGCCAGAGTGCACGTACTGGTCGCAGGCGCGAGGGCAGAAGCTGCCCGACGGTCAGCTGGCGTGGGACTTCTTCGGCGACAGCCTGCCGGATGAGGCGGCGGAGCGGTCGCGGATGGGTATGTGGGATGTGCCGCGGTTCGCCGCTCATCACCTGTACGACATCGTGATCGTCGAGAACGTGCCGCGCGTGGTGAAGGGTGCGCACTGGGGGTCCTGGCTGCAGAGCATGCATGACCTCGGTTACCTGCACGAGGTGGTGTGGCTGAATTCGATGCACGCCACCGGCTACGGCCCTGCTGCACCGCAGTCCCGTGATCGCGTGTACGTCGTGTTCTGGAAGGCGGGGAACCGTCGCCCGGACTTCGACAAGTGGCTGCGGCCGATGGCGCACTGCGCGGTGCACGGGCTCGTGAAGTCGGTGCAGGTGTTCAAGCCGGGCGGGTCGGTGATGAAGACCTACGGCGCGCAGTACACGCTGCGGTGCCCGTACAAGGAGTGCCAGCACGCCGAGGTGTTCCCGACGCTGGTGGGCGCCGATTCGATCATCGACTGGGACCTGCGGGGCATCCGCATCGGCGACCGGAAGTCGCTCGGGATGGACGATCTCGCTGAGAAGACGATGCTGCGGATCGCAGCGGGAGCACGCCGGTACTGGTGGCCGCTGATCGTGGAGGCTGCGGGGAACACGTACGACGGGATCACGTCCGGCTCGCAGTACGTGCGGGCGTGGCCGACCGACGAACCGCTCAGGACGCTCCACACGACCGCCTCGAAGGCGTTGGTGGTCAACAACGTGTCAGGTTCCGATGAGTCCCGAAGTCGGCCCGCAGATGAGCCCCTGCCGTCGCTCGTGGCTGGCGGGAATCATGCGGCACTGATGGTCCCGGTGGAGGGCCGCGACGGAAAGCAAGCTCGACCCGCCGAACGTCCGATGCGGACCCAGTCGACGAGGAGCGAGACGGGCCTGCTGGTGCCGTACTACTCGACGGGAACTGCGCGTCCGACGGAGGCTCCGATGGGCACCGTCACATCGGTAGATCGTGAGGCGCTGCTCGTACCGGCTGGCGGCACGTGGCGCGACAAGGCGACGTCGGCCGCGGACCCGATGCCGACTCGTACGGGGTCGGAGACGGACGCGCTGGTCGTGCCGCTGCGGAACCATGGTGTCGCGAAGGCGATTGAGGAGCCGATCGACACCGTCGCGGCATCCGGCAACCACCACGCGCTCGTCGTGCGCCAGCAGAACTCGCGCGGGCAGATGACGGGCATGTCGACGCCGGTCGACGAGCCGCTCCGCACGCTGACGGCCGCGGGGAATCAGTCGCTGGTAACGCCGGGCGCGCTCACCGAGAAGGTGCTGATGGACATCGTCATGGATGCCGAGTTCCGGATGCTCGAACCGTCGGAGATCAAGCGGGGCATGGCGTTCGCGTCGGAGTACATCCTGCTCGGCAACCGTCGCGAACAGGTGAAGATGGCGGGCAACGCCGTCACCCCGAATGCGGCTCGCGACATCATCGCCGCGTGTGTCGAATCCCTCGGAATCGAGGTGGCGGCGTGAATGCCCAGCTAGTCGACGCGGATGTCAGTGGATCCGTCGTACTCGCCCGGCGGCAGTCCGTTCTCGGTCACGCCGAGAGCGGTCATGAGTTGGTTCTGTCGGGTCTCCAGGGCGCCGGTTGCGAAGACGAGCGCCCGCGTGGCCACACGGAGAACATCGCCGCCGTCGGAGGGGTCGGCCTCATTGAGTATCTCGGCGACGTGTCGCGTGATGGGCAACTTGTCGATGCCCGGGATGTCGTCGCTGCGGAACCATTCGCTCATCTCCGCACTGTATCGGGGGTGACTCCGTGAGCGATAGCACTCCGATCTCGACTCTGAGGATGCTCGACAAACGCGACGGCCACCGATGCGCGTGGACGGGTGAGGAGAGCGACAGGCTCGTGCCTCAGCACCGCGCCGGCGGAATGGGCGGGTCGCCGTCGAAGCACCGCGCGTCGAACGTCGTGTGGCTCGACTCGATCCGGAACGGGCTGATCGAGTCCGACCCCGAGCTGCAGGCGGAGGCCTTGCGCCGGGGGATCAAGGTGTCGAAGTTCGCTGACACCACCGAGGTGCCGATCCTGCACGCCGTGCACGGTCTGGTGCGTCTGAACGACGAGGGCGGATGGGAGCCGGTCGAGGAGCCGGACCTGTTCGCGGGATGGAGCAAGCCATGAGCGAGGGATTCGCGGCTATTCCGAACTGGATGATCCGAGACGAGAACGTGAGCCTTTACGCGCTGACCGTGTACGGCGCTCTCGCGTCACACTCTGGCCCGGGTGGCATCCACCCCTCTCAGGGGACGATCGCGCGTGAGGCGCGCTGCTCTGACCGGCAGGTGCGTCGTGCGCTGGTCGAGCTGGAGGAGCTCGGTGTGGTGTCGAGGGTGCGTCGGAAGAACAAGCAGGGGCGTGCGCCGAGTGGTTATGTCCTGCATCCGAACGGGAATCTCTCGGTGGATGAGGAGGCCGAAGAGGTACCGGACTCACAGTCCGGAACCTCTGTAGTACCGGACTCACAGTCCGCAGGTTCCGGACTGAGCGCGCAAATCACTCCTCTTATAGAAGAACAACCCGAGAACAAGAACCCCTCTATATCTCCCCAGGTTCGGTTCGAGGAGTTCTGGTCGGTCTATCCGCGGAGGGTGGCGAAGAAGAAGGCTCTGGAGGTCTTCGTACGTGTCGTGCGGACGACCGATCCGCAACTGGTTCTGGATGGTGCTCGGCGGTATGCGGCTGAGACGGCTGGCACGGATGTGAAGTACATCGCTCACCCGACGTCGTGGCTGAATCAGGAGCGCTGGACCGACGAGCCCGCGGCGTCCCAGCAGCGGCCATCAACGATCGATCATGGTCGCACGGTCGACGAGCTGCTCCGAGCACGCGAGCAGGGTTCGCAGCGTCTGGCGGTGACGGCATGAGCGCGACTCGACAGCCTCTGGGCGCGATCCGACAGTCCGTTGTCCGGAAGGTCATCTTCCAGGCGAAGTGCTCCGAGGGCTCCTGCGCGCTCGGCGGATGGACCGGCCCAGAGCGTGACGCGAAGTACGTGGCCTCGTTCGACCTCGCTGCACACAACGTCGATCGCCACGGTGGCGCTGCGCGGATGGGAGCGGAGCAATGAGGATTATGACCGTTCGACAGCCCTGGGCGTGGGCGATCATCCACGCCGGGAAGAACGTCGAGAACCGCGTCCGGAACATCGCGGGGGACTACCGCGGCCCGGTGCTGATCCACGCGGGTATCGCGTACGACACGGCGTGGTCCTCACCCGCCCTGTATGACGCGATGCACGCGACCGGAGTGCACCGCCGTCGGGGCGAGTACCCGTGGCATCTGAACCACGGCGCGATCATCGGCGTAGTCGACCTCGTGGACTCTCACCCGGTCGAGTCCTGCATCGAACAACAGCAGGACGGCGACTGGCTCGTCTGCTCCGCCTGGGCGGAACGAGCAGGGCATCACCTGGTGCTCACGAACCCGCGGGCGCTCGATGAGCTGATCCCGTACACGGGGGCGCTCGGCCTCCGGAAGGCACCGTTCGAGGTCGTCGGCGACTGGCTCGCTGAGTACTACCCCGACCGCTGCACGTGCGGGCAGTCCGGGATTGCCGGTCCTCACGAGCCGGGCTGCGGGCTCGAGCCGGTCGCTCAACTCCTGAATCCGGGGGTGACGCTGTGAACGCGCGGGAGGTGAACGTGCTCCTCACGAAGGCGGCGCTCCTCGACCCGCGCATGAAGCGGGTCGACCCGACCGAGCAGGCCGACATGGCGATCGAGTGGGCGTTCGTGCTCGACGACGTCGCTCTCGGTGCCGGGCTGTGGTCGATCCGCCAGCACTACCGGACCGAGTCCCGGTCGATCACCCCGGCCGACGTCGTGCGTCTCGCTGGGGAGTACGACGACGACACGGCGAACACGACCGCGCAGCGCGAGCGGGCACAGCGCGACGAGTGGCTCCGCGCGAACGGCTTCGAGCCTTCCGAGTGGGACCGCCTCATCGGCGCCGGACACACGGCCCGCGAACTGCTCGCACGCAAGGGCATCGACCCGAAGGAGATCGACGCATGACCGAGGTACTCGTGCCCTACGACCTCGACGCGGAGCGGTCCGTGCTCGGTGCGATCATGCTGTCCGGCGACGTCCTCGACGAGGTCCTCGTAATCGTGCAGCCCGGCGACTTCTACGACACGAAGCACGAGACGATCTACGCCGCGGTCCGGCACCTCGTGGAGCAGGCTGCGCCGACCGACGTCGTCGCCGTCGGTGACGAGCTCGCACGACGGGGCGAGTTCCGCGGTGCGCTGGACGCCAGCTACCTACACGACCTCACGGGCGCGGTTCCTACGGCCGCGAACGGCGGCTACTACGGGACGATCGTGCACGACCACGCGATGCGTCGGCGCCTGCTCGAAGCCGCCTCGTCGATCGCGGAGATCGCATCATCGGGCGGGAACGATGCAGCGGACGCGGTCGAGATCGCCCGGGAGCGAATCGACGCAGTCAGCACGACGTCGCGGCCGACGATCAGACCGTTCGGCGAGCACTTCGACTACTTCGTCGAAGCGTTGGAGCACAAGCCCCGACACGTTCCGACGCCCTGGCACGACATCAACACACACCTCGGCGGGCTCCGCGCCGGCGGGCTGTACGTCGTCGGTGCGCGGCCGGCGCAGGGCAAGTCGATCATCGGCCTTCAGATGGCGCTGCGGCTCGCTCTCGAAGGACCTGTCGCGTACTGCTCGCTCGAGATGTCCCGTGACGACCTCATGGCCCGTCAGATCGCGCAACTCGCTCAGGTGCCCCTGCAGTCGCTCGTGAACCACGACGTCTCGAAGACCGACTGGCAACGGATCGCGATGGTCCGGCGCGGCATCCAAGACACGCCGCTGCACGTGTCCACATCCGATGAAGTGTCGACGATCACGCAGGTGCGCGCGTTCGCCCGATCGGTGGCGCGCCGGGCGCCGAAGGGTCAGCGCCTCGCCGGGGTAGTCGTCGACTACCTGCAGCTCATGACCTCGGGGGAGCGGGTCGAGTCCCGTCAGGTCGAGGTCGCCGGGTTCTCACGGTCGCTGAAGCTGCTCGCTCAGTCACTCGGCGTCCCGGTCATTGCGCTGTCCCAGCTGAACCGAGGAGCGACGGCGCGCCGCTCACCTCGACCGACGCTCGCCGACCTGCGCGAGTCCGGAGCAATCGAGCAAGACGCCGACGCGGTGCTCCTGCTGCACCGGGACGAGAAGAACGCACCGAACCGGCTGGAGATCGACATCGCGAAGAACCGGCAGGGGACGAACGGTCGAATCACGCTCACGTGGGAGGGGACGTTCGCGCGCGTGATTCAGCGGGCGTGGACGCCGACGAGCCTGCTCGACGGAGACAGCACGACCAACAACGGAGGGATGAACTGATGGCAGTCAAGACGGTAGTGGGGCGGCTCGGAGCGGTTCCGGAGCTGCAGGCGGCGGGGCAGAAGCACGTCGCAAAGTTCTCGGTCGCGGAGACGAAGCGGAAGTTCGACCGGGATCGGAACGAGTGGGTCGACGAGTTCACGATCTGGCACGACGTCGAGGCGTGGACGGCGCCGGAGCAGATCGCGCAACTCGCGAAGGGCACGTGGGTGATCGTCGAGGGCGAGGAGCGGGACGCGTCGTACCAGTCCCGCGACACCGGGCAGACGGTGCGTCGCATGGTGATCCGGGCTCGCACGGTCGGCACGGTGATCCGCGACGCCCCGCAGCAGCGGCAACAGCCCGGCGCAGGCTGGGCATCGGCCTCGACGCAGGGCACGGATGAGGTGTTCTGATGGCCAGGTCTGAGTCAGCAGAGGAACGCCTCCTGCGAGCGATCTTCGGCGAACGTACCCGCGACCTCACCCCGTGCGTGCGCGGGTGCACGCGGCCCGTCGACGGTGAGGAGCAGCCCCGGCCGGCTCGATACGGGATGCTCTGCGGCTCCTGCTACTGGCGCATTCTGTACCGACTTGCCGAGGCACCGAAGATCCTCGTCGCGCTGCGGTCGGCAATGATCCCGCTCGGAGCCGGTGCGCTCGAGGGGCGCGTCGACGGGACGAAGGAACCGCCGCTCCCGTTCCGGGACGACGCGATGGACACCGCCGACGAGTTCTGGAACGCGATCATCCGGTGGGCGGCTGAGCAGGCCGCAGCGCTCACGATCGCGGGGTACACGCTCCTCGACATTCCGGTGCCGGTATCGCGTCTCGCGGGGAAGTGGTGGGAGACGGGCGAGGAGGGTGAGCCCGTGCGGATGACTCCGCCGCGCTCGCTCGACGCCGCGGCCGCGCAGATCGCTGAGGTGTGCCTGTGGTTGCGGACGCATGGCGAGGAGGTCGCGCACCTCGACACGGTCGCCGACTACCACGACAGTATCGTCCGGACGATCGGGCGATACCGGTCCCGCGCGGGGCTCGTGCCGCCCCGTGGGCGCGCGAAGTCGCACCCGTGCCCGGTGTGCGGCGCAACGTCGGTCGACGTCTCCTCGCCTGACGTCGGCCCGCTCGTCGTGCGATGCAGGAAGTGTCACCAGGTGTTCCCGGATGCGTCCGGAGTGCTCATCGAAATGGAGGTAGCAGCATGACGTTCCTGGCGAAGTACTCCGGCGTCTGTCCGGGCGCTGGGTGTGACGAACCGATAGACATCGGTGACATCGTCGAGTGGATCGAGGGGCAGGTGGTGCACGAGGGATGCCTGCCTCCGGCGGGGGTGAAGCCGCGCCCGGTGTGCGGGGAGTGCTTCATGGAGATCGCGCTGAACGGCGCGTGCGGGTGCGGGGTGCTGACATGATCCGCCGCCGGCCCTCGCTGAAGTGGGCGATCGCCTGGATGCTGTGGCTTGCGGCGTTCTTCGCGATCGAGATCCCGGGCCTTCGTACCGAGGGCGCGCACGGAACGCTCTCCTACCAGATCGCGGCGCTCTACCAGACGCGGACTCGGCGTGGGAAGTTCGTGTTCGCGACAACGGCCGCAGCCGGGTTCGGTGCGCTGATCGCGCACATCCTCACCGACATGAGCGTGGTCGCAGCGGCCGCGACAGACGACGCGACGGGAGACACGAAATGAGCGAGCCGAAGCGTATCCAGATGAGCCGTCAGCGTCCTTGGCGGGCGGAGAATCCGGACGCGGTGATCGTGTCGCGGCCGTCGAGGTACGGCAACCCGTTCAGTCTCACAGCCGAGGAGTGCGAAGAGGGCGAGAACGGAAACTGCTACGTGGTCCGGCGCGAAGGTCGCCGGGTATCGGTCGGTCACCTTGCCACCGTGGAGGAAGCGCGAGCTGCGGCCGCGCGCGAGTACCGCGAGCACCTGACATCGGTCGGTGATCTCGGGTACACGGTCGACGATGTGCGCCGGGAACTCGGTGGCCGTGACCTGGCCTGCTGGTGCCCGCTCGATCAGCCATGCCACGCCGATGTGCTGCTCGAGCTCGCGAACGCGGCCGGACAGCAGGCGAAGAAGGGACAGGAGTGATGGCCGAGGACGGAACCCGCCCGGCTGACGACGATCCGACGGTGCAGGTCGATCACGACGCGCTGCTCCTGTCGGCCGTGAGTCGAGAGCACGTCTGGACACCGACCGGCGCCTGCTACTACTGCGGCGGGTTCCGTACCGCGGTGAAGTCGAAGTACTGCGCCGACGTCGAAGGGGGCGATGGATGAGACCTGGTACACGTTGAGGCAAGCCGCCCGGCGGGTGGAGCGATCACATCGCACCATCCAGAAGTGGGTGGCTAACGGGATGCCCACCCGCCTCCGAGATGGGCCCTATGGCCGGTACCACGAGGTTCGCGAAGACGTGCTGTACGCGTGGATGCGGGAACGCCTCATGGCCTGGCCGACACAGCGATACCGAGTGCGGAAAGCACGGCGCGAACTCGGTCTAGACGAAGGCCCGCGCGACACGCTGACACCTAGTGATAGCTGCTAAGTGGCAAAGCAGTACGTTCGTACCCCAATATCTAGATTACGGACTTCTGTCCACGAGGCCCCGCCCCGGTCACTGATCGGGAGACGGGGCCTCAGGCATGTTCGAGCCCCCTTGTGCCGGGGGTTCGCGTGCTCATCGGCCTAGAAGCGGCCGATTACGGGCCGGGTGCGCTGAGGATCGCACCCGGCCCGCCTTCATGCTCCCGGCGCAGCGGCTACGTGTCGCACGGTCGGTCGAGGAAAGACCGCGACACCGGCAGTCGCGGTGACCGGAGGGGCGGCGCTCTCCTGGACGACCTCGCCGCCCCTCCGGTCGTCCCCGTCGGAAGGGTGGCCGTGAAGATCCGCATCGCCCTCACGCTCACCTTCGAGCGCACGAAGCCCGACACCCCCGAAGCGCCCGTCGTGATCGAGTCACAGGGCTCGCTCATCGAAACCGCACCCCAGCCGAGATACATCGGCTTCACTCCCGAGGAGTGACATGGACATCGAGCACCTCGTCGCCTTCCAGGCAGACCCGAAGCCGTTCGAGTGCCTGCGCTGTGGACGCGACCACACGACCTTGCTCGACGCCGAGCTCTGCTGTCACCCGAGCGTGCAACCCGGGATTGATTGACGTGAAGGTGTGCGCCGAACCCGGATGCCCGACTCTCGTCCGCGCCGGCCGATGCACCGTGCACGCTCGAGCGGTCGAGCAGCGCCGAGGATCACGGCAGGCCCGAGGGTACGACGCCGACCACGACCGGCGCCGAGCCGAGTGGGCACCACGCGTCGCGACCGGCACGGTGAAGTGCTGGCGCTGCGGACGCCTGATCCCCGCAGGAAGCCCCTGGGACCTCGGACACGACGACAAGGACCGTCGACGCTACCGAGGCCCTGAGCACGTCACGTGCAACCGCTCAGCAGGCGGTAAGGCCGCGCACACGTAAGCACATTGCGACGGCGAGCCCCTGTCGGCTGGGCATCAGTGAGTCATCCCCACGGGCGGGAATCAGGGCCGCTGAGCAATGTGCGCAGAATCACCCGAAACCCCGGGCCCAACCGCGTCCGGGAAAGAACCAGAGAAGGGCCACATCCTCATGGCACGCATCCAGGTCGTTCCTCTCCCGACACAGCGCATCGGCGATGTCGAGGAGACCCCGTTCATCCTGATCCTCGACCAGGTCGACGCCCTGATGTCGTTCACTGCCGAGGAGTGCGTGCAGATCGAGCAGACCACGGGCGCACGCGCAGTGTGGTGCACGACCTCAGTCCTCGACGCAGCGCAGGCCGTGACCCTCACCGATGAGCAGCGTGAGCAACTCCTCGCACGAGTCACCCCCGCTGACGCCTGACCGCGTCCGGGAGAACAAGAAGGGATCACCCCCTCATGCAACTCGACGCACAGTCCCACGCTCTCGCACTCACCACCCTGCACACAGCAGGCATCGAAGGCAGTGACGCAGACACCACACTCCACACGCTGTGTGCGCTCGCCACAGAGGACAGCCTGCACGCCTGGTACACACGACACCACGACGACACCGCAACCGCCCTGTTCGACGCGTACGGTCACGACGCAGGGCGCGCAGCAGTGACTCTCGCACGGCACCTCCCGAACCCAGGTGTCAGTGTCCCCGACCCCCGGGGGGATACCCCCTAAGCCCCCAACCCCTCCGTACCGCCGGGGAGGTGGCTGACCAACTTTCCGGAATCAAAGAGTTGCCCTGAGGGGGTGTGCGATGCGTGCTCAGCGGACGTTCCTGCCGGGGCTCGCGGCGGATGCTGTGCGAGTCGGGGATCGCGTCGCGTATTCGTTCGGGCGCTGTGACTTCGAGGTCGGCGACCCGTATCACGTGCATCGGATCGAGTGCCTGTTCGTGTGGCACGACTGCGATGAGGTGCTCGGTGAGGGGACGGTCGCGCCGGGTTGCCGGTGGGGCTGGCGTCCGACCGGTGTCGGTGCGCACACGCTCGTGAGCCTCCTGCCGCTGACGTTGACGGCGTCGCTGTTCTGGCCGGACTGCTGTGGCCTGCACGGCTTCATCACGAACGGGGTGTGGACGGATGCCTAGGGGTGGTGCTCGCACGGGGGCCGGCCGTCCGCCGGACCCGACGTCGCTCGCGGAGGCGTTGCGGATCGAGTCCGGCGCGATCCGGACTCTGCCGAAGTCTCGGACCGGGGCCGCTCCGGCCTGGCCGCTGTCTAAGGCGACGGCGCGCGAGATGGTCGTCTGGCGGCAGATGTGGAAGCGCCCGCAGGCGATCGTCTGGGAGGAGCAGATGTCGCACCGGCAGGTCGCGATGCATGTGCGCACGTCTGTCGAGGCAGAGGAGCACGGCGCGACGGCCGCGATTCGAGGGCTCCTGCTACGGCAGGAGAACGACCTGCTGCTCACGCACGCCTCGCTGCTGAAGGCGGGCTACCGGATCTCGGTGAACCCGACGCCGCAGCCGACGGTCGCGGCATCTACGCCGGCGGCGGCGAAGCGGAATGTGCCGTCGGCTCGAGGAAGGCTGAGGGCGTTGCCGAATGTCGGAGCAGACACTCCCTGAGTTTGATATCGCCTGGCCGACGCTCGGCTACCTGCAAGCGGACTGGATGGCGTGGCATCTGCCGATCCCGGACGGCTTCCGGAAGGGGCAGCCGTTCGTGCTGTCCGATTGGCAACTGTGGTGCACGGCGAATCACGGGCGGGTGCGGCCGAATACGCCGTGGCGCCCTGAGGACCCGATCAAGAATCAGGCGTTCGAGTACCGGCGCTCGCTAGTCGTCGGCCCGCAGAAGTACGGCAAGTCGCCGTGGGGTGCCGGGATGACGTCGCTCATGGCGCTCGGCCCGGACTTGTTCGCAGGGTGGGCGGAGGAGCCCGGCGAGGTGTACGACTGCGCCCGGTACGGGTGCTCGTGCGGGTTCGTCTACGAGTACGAGGTCGGCGAGCCAATGGGCATGCCGTGGCCCACGCCGCTGATCCAGCTGATGGCGACTTCCGAGGATCAGGTGAACAACACCTGGCGACCGCTTCAGCGGATGATCCTCCGGGGTCCGCTGTCGGAGCGGGTGCGGGTTGGTGAGAAGTTCATGCGCATCGGCGACGAGGGCGTGATCGAAAAGGTCACGTCGGCCGAGTCGTCGCGACTCGGTAACCCGACCACCGGCTTCCTGCAGGACGAGACCGGCGTCTACACGAAGACGAACGGCCTGATCGCCACAGCGCAGACGATGCGTCGAGGCACCTCGGGCATGGGTGGCCGCGGGGTCGAGCTCACGAACACGTGGGACCCGGCCGAGGAGTCGACGGCCCGCGCGACGTACGAGTCACGCGCGAAGGACATCTTCCGGTTCTACCGCGAGCCGCCGAAGAACCTGTCGTACCGGAACAAGCGCGACCGCCGGAAGATCCACGCGTACGTGTACTTCGGTGCCGCGCACGTCGACCTCGACTCGATCGAGGCTGAGGCTTTCGAGTTGCTCGAGCAGGACCCGGCGCAGGCCGAGCGGTTCTACGGGAACAAGCTGGTGCGCGGCATGGGCACCTGGCTCCCGGACGGGCTGTGGGAGGGCGCGTATGCAAAGCCTGCGGCCCTGGTTGCCTAACCCTCCGGACGGCACCGCGATCTGCCTCGGCTTCGACGGCTCAGTGAACAACGACTGGACCGCGATCCGTGCGCAGACGATGACGGGGTTCTCGTTCACGCCCCGGTGGGGTCCTGACCGTGAGACGCCGACGTTCTGGAACCCGCGTGAGCACGAGCCCGCGCGCATCCCTCACAGCGAGGTCGATGCGGCGGTCGACGAGTTGTTCGACCGGTTCCTCGTCGTCCGCATGTACGCCGACCCGGAGGACTGGGGCACGGACCTCGACAACTGGGCGCTCCGGCACGGCGAGGAGCACGTGATCGAGTGGCCGACGAACTCGGTGTCTCGGATGTACGAGGAGATTCGCCGGTTCGAGGCTGACCTCCGCGAGGGCCGGATCACGCACGACGGGTGCCCGTACACCGAGGCGCACATGGGCAACGCGAAGAAGGTCGCGAAGCCCGGTCAGAAGTACATCCTCGGCAAGCCGAACGAGACCCAGAAGATCGACCTCTCGATGTGCTCGATCCTCGCGAACGCTGCGGTGCGCGACGCTCTCGCCGCCGGGTGGTCACCCCCGAAACCGCGAACGAAGGTGCGCGTATGGCGCAACAGTTAGGAGGCCGGCCGTGACCGAACTCGACGAGGCGCTCCGGCTGTCGCGGGCGATCGCCCGACAGAAGCGTCAGCTGGAGAAGAACGACGCCTACTTCGAGGGCGAGCAGCCGCTGAAGTTCGTCGCCCCCATCCTCGAGCAGGAGATGGGCTACCGGGTGTCGCCGGTCGTGCTGAACCTGTGCCTGTTCGCAGTCGACGTGTATGAGCACCGGCTCGACGTCGAGGGCTTCCGGCTCGGGCGCGGCGCCGAGGCCGATGACGACCTCTGGGACGTGTGGCAGGAGAACGAGGGGCCGTTCATCTCGCAGCAGTCGCACCGCGAGACGCTCGCCCTCGGTCGCACGTACGCGACGGTCGGTCCCGGCGAGGACGAGGGCGACGCGCCGGCGATCACGATCGAGTCGGCGTTCGACGCGATCCACGAGGACGACCCGCGCACGAAGCGGGTGCGTCACGGCGTCAAGAAGTGGACCGATCCCGACAAGACGAAGTGGATGACCTATCACCACCAGGACGGCTGGGTGACCTGGAGGTACGCCGAACGCGAGTGGGTCGAGGACGACCGCGACGATCACGACTTCAAGCTCTGCGCGATCGTGCCGCTCATGAACGACCCGCGGGTGCTCGGCCGCAACCGGCCCGGCAAGTTCGATCAGCGCCTCGGCCGCTCGGTGTTCCACTCGATCCTGTCGCCGCTCGACGCCCTCAACAAGATGGCCTCGGACATGATGGTGTCCGGCGAGTTCCATGCCCTCCCGCGCCGCTGGGCGACCGGCCTCAACGAGGACGACTTTGTCGACGAGGTTACGGGGAAGGCGCTGAACACCTTCTCGATGATCGCCGGCCGCATGTGGGGCACGGAGTCGGAGAAGGCGAAGTTCGGTCAGTTCTCGGAGGCCGACCTCGCGAACTTCCACAACACAATCAAGCTGCTCATGCAGATCGTCGCGATGGAACTCGGCCTCCCGTCGCACTACTTGCTGTTCCAGGGCGACAACCCGCCGTCAGCGGACGCGATCCGCTCGGCTGAGGCCCAGCTGGTGAAGCGCGCCGAGCGGAAGCAGCAGGTGCTCTCGACGCGGTGGGAGCAGGTGCAGCGGCTCGTGCTGCTGAACCTCGGCCGCGAGGAGGACGCCCGCCCGAAGATGATCGAGACCATCTGGCGCGACCCGTCGACCCCGACGATCGCGCAGAAGGCCGACGCGATCGTGAAGCTGGTGCAGGCGAAGGACTCGAGCGGACGTTCGGTCCTGCCCGTCGAGCAGGCACGTGCCGACCTCGGGTACACCACCATCGAGCAGGGCCGCATGCGCGACTGGGACGACGCCGCGCGCAGATCCCCGCAGCTCACGGACGCGATGAGGGCACTCGATGACGCTTCCGCTGTCGGCTCGTGAGCAGTACAGGCTTCAGCAGGGCATCTCGTCGACGACGACCGCAGCGGTCGCGCAGGCGTGGCGGGGGATGGGTGACGAGTTCGACGCCTCATGGGAGCGCGTCGGCCCGACGCTGGTCAACGTCGTCGAGCTCGGCCGGCGCGCGGCCGTCGCGAACGCCGTCGGCTACACGTCGAAGGTGCTCGCCGAGACGGGCCAGATCGACGACGCGGTCGGGGCGCTGAACCCGGCGGTGTTCCTGTCGACTGCTCCTGACGGTCGCCCGGTGGATACGCTCCTCGGCGAGGCCGTCGTCGGCGCGAAGGTGTCCGTGGGTCGCGGGCTGAGCGCAGAGGACGCTCTCGCGCAGTCGGGCCGCTGGCTGGAGATGACGACGCTCACTCTCCTCGCCGACACCCGGCGGGAGGTGTACGGCGCCGACATCATCCAGCGTCCCGCCCTCGCGGGCTACGCGCGGATGCTGAACCCGCCCTCGTGCAGCCGCTGCATTGTCCTCGCCGGTAAGTGGTTCCGGTGGAACGCGGGGTTCGAGCGACACCCGCGGTGCGACTGCCAGCACGTGCCGGCGTCGGAGGCGATCGCCGGGGACATGACGGTCGACCCGTACGCGATGTTCCGGTCGATGACACCCGAGGCGCAGGAGAAGGCATTCGGCCGCATCGAGGCTCGAGCGATCCGGGACGGCGCGGACATCTACCGCGTCGTGAACATCAATCAGCGCGGACTCGCGACCGCCCGGGGCGCGCGCCTCTACGGCACGCCGAGCCGCCTGACGGTCGATGACATCTACCGGCAGGCCGGGACCCGCACGAACGCGATCCGCATGATGCGTGAGAACGGGTACATCACGGGCGAGCAGGTCGCCGGCGGGAACATCCGCGGGAACGGACCTGCCGCAGCGGGCTTCGGTCAGTTGGGACGCGGCGGTACCCGCCGGGCGGCATCGAACGCTGTGCTCGACGCGGCCTCGACGGGCGAGCGGAACCCGCTCAACCGGTACACGATGACCGCGGCGGAGCGCCGCCTGTACGACGCGAACTACCGCCTGCAGTACGCGCGCCGCACCGGCCGCGTGCCGCGCTCGATCGGTGCGAGCAGCGCCGACACGAGCGCGAACCCGATCATCGCGACCCCGGCTCGCCTCGCCGAGCTCGAACGGGCCCTCGCGCGACAGATCGCGATCCTGAACCGGCCGGGCACCCCGGACTCGGTTCGGCGCGTTGCTCGCGCTCTCGGCCTCCTCTGATGGGCGGCGTCCGCCGGCATCTTTCCCCGGCCTACGGGCGCCGCCCCCTCACACTCCCCACCGATCCCGGTGGCAGCGCTACGCGAGCGACATCGCGGGATAGCCGACGGGCTGTAAACGGTCACGGCCGACGGGCCTAAAGCGGAAAGGAAACACACCGATGAAGCGCAACGCATTCGGGCAGCTCATCCCGACGAGCCCTTACCTCCGTTTCTTCGTCCCGCAGGACGATGCGAACGGCGGCGGTGGGTCCGGCGGTGGTGACGGCAAGGAGTTCAAGGCTCCGGCGTCGCAGGAGGAACTCGATCGCATCGTCACCGAGCGTGTCAGCCGTGCAGAGCGGAAGGCGCGCGAGGAGGAGCGGACGAAGTTCGCCGACTACGACTCGCTGAAGAGCGACGCGGAGAAGTTCCGCGCCGCCAACAGCGGGAAGCCGTCGGGCGATGGCGGGGACGACGGCAAGCGCTCGGGCGTGTCCGAGCAGGACGTCGACAAGCGGATCAACGATGCGCTGGCGGCGGAGCGACTCGAACTCGCACTCGAACGCGTGAACGACCGACTCGACAAGGCGCTCGAGGGCCGCACCTATGCGGCCTCGACGCTGTTCGCTCTCGACCGGAAGCAGTTCGTGAAGGACGACGGGAAGTCCGTCGACGCCGACGCGATCAAGACCTGGGTCGAGGCGAACTCGAAGGCGGTCGAGCAGGCCGACACGAAGCGGCGCCGCATCCCCGGGCAGGGGGACCGGGACGCGAACGCGACGGGCGGCAGCGTGCAGTCGGGGCGTGACCTCTACGACGAAACCCACAAGAAGAAGTCTGGAAAGGACTGATCATGCCCAAGCTCCGACAGGAGACTTTCGGCAGTGGCGACATGTCCTGGCTCGGATCGAGCCATGGCATCCGCAACGCGCGGACCGGGATCATCGACATCTCGGCGTTCACTGCCAACACGCACTACCCCGACGGGTACATCCCCTCGGGCACCCCGGTCGCCCTCGTCGGCGGACTCTACGTCCCCTACGACAAGACCGAGGGAACGACCACGAACGCCGGCGTCCTCGCCGGGTTCATCCTGACCGACCAGCCGGTCGTCGGCACGGCGGACTTCGGTGCGCCGATCCTCGACCACGGTCGCATCAACGTCGCGAAGGTGCCCTACTCGGGCGGTTTTGCGGCGCCCGTCGCAGCCGCCAAGCGCGCGAACATCACGTGCGTGTTCGTCTGAGAGGAGAGGTAACAGATCATGGCCCTTTGGACTGATGTGATCGACCCGGCAACACTGACCGGGTACGCACGAGCCTCCCTCGAGGAGTACGAGCAGCGCCGAGGCACCCTCGCGCGCTGGCTCCCGAACCGACAGGTCGCCGACATCGTCGTGCGATTCGTCGCCGGACAGGCCGGACTCGTCGACGAGGCGCGCTACCGCGCCTACGACGCCGAGATCGAGCTCGCGAAGGGTGAGCCCAAGAAGCGCACCGTTCTCGAACTCCCTCCGGTGGGTCAGGACATCCCCGTCACCGAGTACGAGCAGCTCCGAAACCGCAACGCGCCCGAGGACGCGGTCGAGAAGTCGATTCTCGCCACCACGCGCCGGGTCGTCGCGGCCGTCGCTGACCGTGTCGAGCGTCTGCGCGGCATCGTCATCGGCACGGGCGTAGCGACGATCCCGGAGATCGGCGCGGCTGACTCGTTCGGCCGCTCGGTGTCGCACGACGTCACGGCGGGCACGCTGTGGGCGGCGAGCAACGTCGACCGCCTGGCGTACCTGGAGACGCTGCGGCAGCAGTACATCACCACGAACGGCGAGGAGCCGGGCGTGATCCTGCTGTCCTCGAAGGTGTTCACGGCACTCGCCGCCGGCGACCAGTTCCGTACCCAGCTGGTCAACGGCGCTTCGCGTCCCGCGACCGAGGCGGACGTGCGGGGCATCGTCGAGGGCGCGGGCCTGCCGCCGATCGTGAAGTACGACCGCCGCACGAAGTCGGGCAAGGTGCTCGACGACACGAAGCTCTTCCTCCTTCCTGCGCCGGTCGAGACCGACGCGTGGGAGGACACGGAGCTCGGCGCGACGTTCTGGGGTCAGACCCTCACGTCGACCGACGAGCGGTACGACATCGAGGAGTCGGAGCAGCCCGGCATCGTCGCGGGCGTGTACCGCGGCGAGAAGCCTCCGCTTATCGCCGAGGTGATCGCCGACGCGATCGCGATGCCCGTCCTCGCCAACGCCGACCTGAGCCTCGCGGCGAAGGTCCTGGCTTGATCCATCGAGCACCGAGAGGGCTCAGCGGCTTAGTCGCTGGGCCCTCTCCTGCTCCCGTGAAACGGAGAACATCATGGCGAAGATCCGCAAGGACCTGTTCGGGTCCGTGCTCGTCGACAACCCCACGGGCGGCGACCCGCTGGTCCTGGTGGCCGGCGACGAGGTGCCCGAAGGTGTCGCGCTCGGCGACCACGTGCTCGCGAAGGAGAAGTCGGGCGACTCCGACGACGACTCCGGCAAGGCGGCGAAGGCTGCAGCCAAGGCCGAGAAGAAGGCCGCGAAGTCGGCGAGCCCCGCGGCACCGTCCACGGGCTCGGAGACCGGCGATGTGGTCGTGCCCCCGCAGACGGGCCGAGGCTCGGGCGACGCCGCGTGGCGTGACTACGCGAAGGCCGCAACCGCGAAGGCCGGCCTGAGCATCGAGCTCGCCGACGACGCGAAGAAGGCCGACATCATCGAGGCCCTGAAGGCCGCAGACATCCCGGTGGTGTGACGATGGCGTGGCCGACTGTTGTCCCGTCCGATGTCGCGAACCTCTGGCGTCCGCTGACGACGGCCGAGGTGACGGTCGCGACCGCGCGCATCGCTCTCGTAGAGGCGGAACTCCGATCCGAGCTCCGCCTCTACGGGATCACCGGCACCCTGCTCGCCTCCGACTTCGTCCGCCTCGGGTTCACGTCGGAGGAGGCCGAGGCGGCGGCAGCCGAGTGGCCGACCCTGTACAAGGGGATCGTCGCCGACGTCGTCCGGCAGTCGCTGATCAACCCGGAGGGGTGGCTCGAGGAGCGGGAGTCGATCGACGACTTCGAGCGCACTCGGCGCCGGGATCAGGCGACGTCGACGGGCCTCGCGTTCCTCGACGCGGATGATGTCGCGAAACTCATCCCGCGCCGCAGACGCAAGCGTGGGGCGTTCTCGATCCACCTGGGGCAGACATGACTGGGATGGCAGACGACGTGCTCAGCGCGGGCCGTGCACTCGCTCAGGCCCTCATGGAGGCGACTGTCCGCATCCGCCGGGTGACGGGCACGCAGCGCAACCAGGAGACGGGTCAGGTCGACGACGTCTGGACGACCGTGTACGAGGGGCCGGCGCGCGTCCGGTTCCCAGGGGGTCAGCCTCGCGACGTCGACGCCGGGGGACAGCGTTTTGCGGAGTCCTCGCCGACGGTGAGCCTGCCGGTCGACGCCGATGAGCGGATCACGGTCGGCTCGTCGGCGGATGTCAAGTTCGACGACGAGGGGGAAGTCCTCACGAACCCGCACGACCCGGCGCGGGTCGGCAACACGTTCCGCGTCGCGGGACCTCACGATCAGACGCACTCGACGGCGCGTCGACTTCCGGTGGAGGTGTTCACGCATGGCTGACGTCGATGCATCCGAGCTCAATCGCCTAGCCGCCGACATGCGGCAGGTGCCTCGCTCGTCGGCGCCGTACCTGCACGCCGCGGCTGAGACGACCGCGCGAGGTGTGCGCGACACGGCCCGGACGAACGCGATGGGAATGGCGCACGCGCCTGCGTTCCCGTTCTCGATTACGTACGACCAGGTCGGGAGCAACCACGGCGGCGGTGCGGTCGGCGCATTCGTCGGAGGGTCCGGCGAGTACGACATCGCGTTCGAGGTCGGTCCTGACAAGGATCGCCCGCAGGGTGCGCTCGGCAACCTGATCGAGTTCGGGTCGGTGAACAACCCGCCGCAGGGCATCATGCACGGTGCTCTGCAGGCGAACCAGGCCGACTTCGAGCGCGGCATCGACAAGGCCGTCGAGGACGGGCTGAGAGCGGCGGGGCTGTGAACGAGGCGGCGTACCGCGACCTCATCGAACGGCACGTCGAGGCGGTGCTCGCCCTGATCCGCGGAGACGCGCAGATTGCGAACGTCGTCTTCGAGGGCGACGTCACGGGCGACCCCGGGATGTACGTCAACGTCTGGCACGACACGGGCTTCTACAGCGCGCACGACGCCTCAGACACACCGGTGGACGTCGAGGTCACATTCACGGTCCACAGCGTCGGACGTGACCGCTGGCAGGCCGTCTGGGCCTCGGGCCGGGTGACCGCCCGGGTGCTCGGGGTCGTGCCTCAGATCGAGGGGCGTCGCTGCTGGCGTATCGCTCCCGCCGGCAGCGTCCCTGTCGCGAGGGACGACGATGCTTCCCCGCTGCGGTTCATCGCCCGCGATCGCTTCACTCTCCGTTCCACACCGAAACCCACCACATAAGGAGGCCGAGATGGCTCTGCGATACACGCGCGTGAAGGACAAGGCCACCGGCCACGAGTACGACGTCCTCGCGCACAAGTTCAACCCCGAGAAACACACCCGAGTCGACCGCAAGCACTACCCGGATGTGTCCCGCCCGCGACCGGCGAAGCCGAACGTCAAGGGCAAGCGCAGCGCGGCGGCGAATGCCGACGACACCGGCGGTGCATCCGCCTCAACCGGCGGCGACCCGTCGTAACCCATCCGTCCGCCCGTGTGACAAAGAACTAGGAGAACATCCATGCTCACCCTCCCCGCAGCCGTGCCCTCGATGGGCACCCGCCGCGTCGTGTTCCTCCCGACGGTCGCCAACATCGAGGCGATCACGCTCACGGAGATCACGGCCGGCGAGAACATCTCCTGCTATCTGACCCGTGCGGGCGGATGGCAGCCGACGAACGATCAGGCATCCGTGCAGGACGGCCGCTACTGCTCCGCGCAGGACTTCGAGCAGCCGGGCACCGAGTCGCGGTCGCTGACGATCCAGTACACGTTCAACCTCGGTACCCCGACGGCCGATGAGGCTCGCCTCGCGCTCGAGAAGGGCACGACGGGCATCCTCGTGCACTTCCTCCAGATCGATCAGGACGAGGACACGTTCGCGGTCGGCGACTGGTACGAGGCCGTCCCCGTGACGATGGGCATCCAGTCCGTCATGGGCGTCGAGGACAACGCGGTCGACCGCATCCAGCAGAAGGCGTTCGTGACCGGACCCTGGACCGAGTTCAAGCAGCTCGTCGCCGGCGGCTGATCGTCGTCATCAAACCCCTGGGGTGCCCCGATACACGGGCGGGGCACCCCAGGTTTTCCCGTGTAAATCCCCGTGTACCCGTGAAAGGACACCCGTGATGTCAAACCTCAGCAGCCGCCTTCAGCAGCGCAAGATGCCGACGAAGGATGTGCGGATCTGCCTCGACCTCGATCTGCTCGCGCAGCGCGACGAGGCGATGCGCGGCCTCGCCGCCGCGAAGAGCCGACAGAACGACGACGGCCGGATGGTCGGCTCACCGTCGGTGAACAACGCTCTCGCCCGTGTCACCGAGGTCGAGGACCGCATCCGCGATGCGTCGATCGTGATCCGGATCACCGGAGTCGACCGCACCAAGTACAACTCGTTCTTCCTCGCCTGCCCGCCCCGCAAGGCACGGCAGGAGGCGTTCGACACCTCGAAGTTCTACATGCATGTGGCTCGCGAGACGGGGAAGTACGTCGACGAGCACGGCGAAACGCACGACATCACGTCCGAGGAGTGGGCGGATATCGACAAGGTCATCACCGACGGCGAGCACGATCGGATCGCCGAGGCCGTGCTGTACGTGAACCGCGAGGTCGGCGGGCAGGGCATCGATTTTTTAGGCGACGCCTCCGAGACGACCCGCGACTCGTTCGGGATCTCCGCATCGCGCGGAAACTCGGCATCGCCCCGCGCCGGCTCTGGGGCTGGGAGCCGCAAGAAGTCCACACCGAGGACGTCGACGACGCCGGCCGGACAGTAGTCCGGGTCTCACGCGAATCAGAGTTCGACGAGGAGCAGTACGACCTGCTCGCCGCGCTCGAAGAGTACGAAGCCGGTCTGGGTCATCACGGCCTCCCGCTGGAGGAGACGACCTCACGCGACGCCGACCCCGACAACCCGGACGGGAAGTACTGGTACCGCACGCGAGTGCTGCGGGACTGGTACGACGACGCGATCGAGGCCGAGCAGAAGCGCCCTGAGTGGTCCGGTGAGAACCACTCGCGCGCGCGCATCTTCATCGCCGAGCGGGTCGAGCGGTGAACGTCACGGCCGGATGATCCCGGCCACACACCACGAATGCCTCTGCTGAACGCAGGGGCATTCGGCGTTCTAGGGGGTGAGGACAATCGCTGATCGCACCGTAAAGGTCAACCTCATCCTCGCGGCTCAGGGCTACATGTCCGGCATGGAGCAGGCTGCGCAGAAGACCGCGCAGACCGGCACCGAGCTCGAGAAGCTGAACCAGAAGCGGCAGGCGTTCACCCAGCTGGGTGCGTCAGCGGTGGGCTTCGGCGCCGCAGTCGCCCTCGGCGTCGGCATGGCCGTGTCGAAGTTCGCGGACTTCGACCAGCAGATGTCGTACGTGCAGGCCGCGACGCACGAGACCGCCGCGAACATGGGCCTCCTTCGGGAAGCCGCACTGGATGCCGGTGCTCGCACCGTGTACTCCGCGACGGAAGCGGCTGGTGCGATCGAGGAGCTCGCGCGCGCTGGCGTCAAGACGAAGGACATCCTCGCGGGTGGTCTCGACGCTGCGCTCGATCTCGCCGCCGCAGGTGGGCTCGAGGTTGCCGACGCGGCCGCGATTGCCGCGACGACGCTGAACCAGTTCCGGCTGAGGGGCGAGCAGGCGTCGCACGTCGCGGACCTGCTCGCCGCCGGAGCCGGTAAGGCGCAGGGCGATGTGAGCGACATGTCGGCCGCGCTCGCGCAGTCCGGCCTCGTCGCGAACCAGTTCAAGTTGTCCGTCGACGAAACGGTCGGCACGCTGTCGGCGTTCGCGTCGGCAGGCCTGCTCGGCTCCGACGCGGGTACCTCGTTCCGCACGATGCTCCTCCGGCTCGCGAACCCGACCGGAGAAGCGGCCGACAAGATGAAGGAACTCGGCATCAACGCGTACGACGCGCAGGGCCAGTTCATCGGCATGTCGGGCCTCGCGGGTCAGTTGCAGAAGGGCCTCCGAGGGCTCACGCAGGAACAGCAGAACGCCGCTCTCGCGATCATCTTCGGACAGGATGCGATCCGCGGCGCGAACGTGCTCCTCGAAGCCGGTGCCTCCGGCATCGACGAGTGGACCGACAAGGTCAACGACCAGGGTTACGCGGCCGAGACGGCCGCGATGCGGCTCGACAACTTGAAGGGCGACGTCGAGCAGCTCGGGGGAGCGTTCGACACCGCGCTCATCCAGTCCGGTGAGGGCGCGAACGACGCGCTGCGGGCCCTGGTGCAGACAGCCACGGGCGCAGTCGGCATGTTCGCCGACCTGCCTGCCCCGATCCAGGCGACCGCCCTGTACCTCGGTATGGCCGCAGCCGCAGTCGGTCTCGTCGGCGGGGCGGCGCTCATCGCGACCCCCCGCATTGCCGAATTCCGCGCGATCGTGTCGGCCGCGGGTCTCTCGATGAAGGGACTGAGTCTGCTCGCGGGCGGCGTGACGCTCGGGCTGACAGCGGTCATCGCGATCATCGCGGCCGTCGGCTCCGCGCAGGCTGAAGCGAGGGCGAAGGCCAAGGCCTACGCAGACACTCTCGAGGAGGGCACCCAGCGAATCACTGCCTCGACGCGCGACATGGCGAAGGAGGCCCTCGCGGCGAAGAACTCGTTCCTCTGGATCGAGCAGGACTCCGCGTACGATGCCGCGCGCAAGCTGGGCATCAGCCTCGATCTGGTAACGGATGCCGCGACTGGCAACGCCGCGGCGCTGGAGGAACTGCAGAAGCAGATCGACGCCGGCGCGGACGGCTCGCTCGCCTACGCGAACTCGGCGGTCGACATCGAGAACGCCGTGCGCGGCGAGGCCGCTTCCCTCGCGGAGGCCATCGAGATGGCCCGGCAGAAGGAGGAGGCGGACCGCGAGTCGGCCCGGTCTTCGCAGACGGCCGCGGACGCATACCTCGAGGCGGCGAGCGGCGCTGAGGAGCTGCAGACGACCCTCAGCGAACTGATCGCGACGATTAACGAGGCGAACGGCGTCGGGCAGGACGCGGTCACGACGAACGCGGCCTGGCAGGAGGCCCTCGCTGGGATCAGCGCGGAGGTGGAGGCGCAGAAGGCGGCGTACGAGTCGGCGAACGGCACCCTCGACGGGTTCGTGCTGTCGCTCGATCAGTCGACGGTGTCGGGCTCCGCGAACGCGGCGATGCTCGCCGACGTCGCCGGGCGGGCGCAGGCTGCGGCGGAATCGCAGTACGCGGTCGATCAGTCGACGATGTCAGCGAAGGACTCGGCCGAGAAGTACGCGGCGACCCTCGCTGCGCAGCGTGAGGCATTCGTGAATTCCGCGATCGCCGCAGGCTACAACGCCGACGAGGTGAACGCTCTCGCCGACGAGGTGTTCCGTCTGCCGAGCAAGAAGGAAGTCGAGGTTCTCGCGAACACCGCTCCGGCGCTCGCGACGATCCAGGACTTCAAGAACCGCTTCGGCGTGATCCAGGGCGTGATCAACTACCGAGCGGTCATCAGTGCCGAGACGGGTGTGGAACGACCCGGGCGTGCGTTCGGTGGTCCGATCTACGGCCCGGGAGGGCCGACCGATGACAAGGCGGGGCTGTATCGCCTGTCGAACGGTGAGCACGTCTGGACGGCGGCGGAGGTTGCGGGCGCGGGCGGTCACGGTGCTGTCGCGCAGATGCGCGCGGCGGCGAAGTCGGGATCGCGTACTCCGGACTTCTCCTACGGTCAGCCGGCCGCACGGTACGCGCCGTCACCGACCTACCTCGCGGTGGCCGGTGGGCGCCAGGGGTCGCAACTGACGGTCGATCAGCGCGGGGCGCAGTTCTTTGCGTACGACCCGCACGAGGTCGCTCGAGAGCAGCGCGAGCAGATGACTCGCCTTCTCGACGCGTCCGGAATCTAGGAGGAGGCCCGATGCCGATCGTCTTCGCTGCTCCGCTCACGGGTCCGGCAGGTGGCCTCGGTGCGAACCCCAGGTTCATGTCCTGGACGGGGTTCGACGGCACCGTGTGGCCCCTGTCGGACCCGATGGGGCGACCTGCGATGCAGCGCGGCGTGAAGGGCCTGCACATGCCGCGGTTCAACGTGTACGAGTCGTCGACGCCGCTTGTGCCGGGTGTCGAACTCACCGGGTACGACCTGCCTGCACGGACTGTGTACTGGCCGCTGATGTTCCAGGCGAACTCGATCACGCAGTGGGAGGCGCTGCACGCCGGGTTCTTCAACTCGATCCATCCGATCGATCCGGGCGTGTGGACCGTGGGGGAGGGGACCGCTCAGCGCACCCTTCCCCTCACGGGGGTGTTCGACGGCTCGTACTCGTTCGACACGGACCCGTTCATTCGCGGGCACGCGCTGATCGGTGTGGAGTTGCTCGCACCGCGGCCGCTGTGGCGCGGGCGTCCGATCACGAAGACGTTCAGGGCGCAGGAGGGTGTCCCGTTCATCCCGGTCGACCTCGCGCCGTCGTTCAATATCTCGCCGGCGGCGTCGTTCACCACGGCGAACATCTCGAACCCGGGCGATGAGCCGTCGTATCTGGTGTGGACGATCAACGGTCCGATGCCTGAGGTCGAGCTCGGCGTGTCCGGCGCGATCATCGAGGTTCCGTTCGCTCTCGACGAGGGCGACACGCTCGTTATCGACACCGACCCGGCTGGGCAGTACGCGACCCTCAACGGCGTCGACTGCACCCGCGAGCTCGGGTTCCAGGCGTTCGCTCCGGTGCCGCCGCGGGGGACGTCGCCTCTCGCGATCGCCGCTACGGGCGACGGCTCGGTGTCGGTGTCGCTGACGCCGCTGTACTGGAGGGCGTACTGATGCGCCGGGAGTACCTGCTCGCCGAGGTGATGGATGGGGATCGCGAGTTCGTGCGGCAGGTGAAGGCCGTCGAGTCGCGGGCTTCGCTCCGCTGGAACGCCGCCTCGACGGCGCATCTGACGGTGAAGGACATCGACCCGGTCATCCCCGATTTGCTCGCCGATGGGGCGCGTGCGGCCGTGTGGATGATCACCGAGGACGGCGGCAGCGTCTCTCAGGAGCGGCTCCTCGAGGGCGGCATCGGAGACGTGTCGGGTGAGGGCCCGAAGGGAACGGTGACGTTCCCGGTCGTCGATGACTTCGACATGCTGAACGAGATCCTCGGATGGCAGGCGCCGACCGCGCCGATCACGGGTCAGTCAGCGGCGGAGTACGCCCGCTATACCGGGTCGAGCGAGACGCGCGCGAAGGCCGCGATCCAGGCGAACGTGACGCGCCTCGGGCTTCCCTGGACCGTCGCGGCATCCCTCGATCGAGGGTCCGACGGCCGCACCGAGTTCCGCATGCACAAGCTGCTCGACCGCGTGATCGACCCGCTCATCGCGGACCGTCTCCAGTTGACGGTCGAGCGTGACGCGGACACCGATACGTGGCTGGTCGATGTCTCTGCGGGCGAGGTGTTCCCGCGTCCGCTGACCCCGCAGTCCGGTGTGCTCGGGAAGTGGAAGTGGGTTACCCGGCGCGAGACGGCGACACGCGTTGTCGTAGGCGGTGCCGGGCAGGCGGAGGCGCGCGAGTTCGCTCTCGTGATCGACGCGGCTCGGGAGGCGGCGACGAACCGCATCCGTGAGGTGTTCGTCGATGCCCGCATGGCCGAGGCGGGTGCGGATCTCACTCCGGACGGGTTGCAGGCGCTCGCGGAGGGTTCCGCGAAGGCGGGCATCACGGCCGACCTGCGGGAGACGTCCTGGTTCCGGTTCCCGTCGGCGTACCGGCTCGGCGACCGCGTCCTGATCAAGATCGGGTCGCTCGAGGTCGAGGACGTGATCACGCAGATCGACATCACTCACAACACCCGGGACGGGTTCCGCACCGTCCCGAAGGTGGGCATCGCGACCGCTGATCCGCAGGAGCGGCTCGTGCGATCGGTGCAATCGCTCGCGGCATCCGTCCGGAATCTGGAGAAGAGGTAACCCACATGGCGATCACATCGCGCGGCTATGAGGGCACGATCGATTACGAGGACTGGGCGATCGTCACGTCCCACTTCGGGTCGCAGTACAGCGTGTTCGGGGCTGATGCGTTCAGTGCCGCGGCGGGGGCGAGTGACCGTGAGGTCGTGCTGCAGCCGGGCCGGGCGGCAGGGCACGGCATCCTCGACGACTCGGACGCGACGATCTCGGTCGTCGGCGGCACGGTCGCGACCGGGAGCCGGTGGGATCTGATCGCGTTGCGGCGGAACTGGGCGACGGGTGCGACGACGCCCGTGATCATCGCAGGCTCGGCGGCGAAGGCGATCCCGGCGCGTGAGAACGATCCGGGGGAGGAAAAGGACGACCAGCCGCTGTGGCTTGCTCGGTTCTCGGCCGGGCAGACGGCGGTGCAGGAGCTCGTCGACCTGCGGTGCTGGTTCGGCGACGGTGGCATGGTCGCGAAGGACCTGCTCGCACGCGACTACCTCACGAGGATCGGCACGCGGATCCGCATCCAGGGCATCTCCTGGATGCTCGCGTTCGACGGTGCAACCCCTGCCTGGGTGCCTGACTCGGTGTACGTCGGCGCGACCGCTCCGCCGTACTTCCCGAACCTTGGCTGGCTGAAGGTGCCGTAATGGCTACCGCGGAAGGGCAACTGAACGGCGCCCGCGACTACCGCGTGCGCCTCGACATCTGGTACTCCGGCGTCCAGGACTGGAACGCGAACACATCCCGGTTCGACTGGAACGTGTGGCTCATCGACGCGGCCGGTTACGGGTCGTGGACGAACTCCACATGCTCTTGGTCGGCGTCGATCGGCGGTGTCGGCTACGGCGGGAACTTCACGATTCCGTCGAACACCGCAGGCCAGTCGCGGATCGTTGGCTCCGGGTCGACATGGCATGGTCACGACGCCAACGGGTACCGGCCGGGCTTCCCGAGCAGCGCGTTCATCAGTGTGCCGCATTCGAACATCGGTTCCGGCGGCTCGGGTGACGCATGGGTCGACGCCCCTCGCATCCCGGTCCGACCGTCCGCGCCGGGTCAGCCGACGTTCTCCGAGCTGGGGCCGACATCGGTGCGGGTGTCGTGGCCCGCCTCGGCTGACAACGGCGGGCAGGCGATCAACGGGTACCTGCTGCGTCGGCGCTCGTCTGCGCCTGCCGACGGGCCCGGGTACATCGACGTCAGCGCGGAGGCGAACACCTCGCGTCTGGTCACCGGGCTCACTCCCGGGCAGATCCAGTTCTTCACGGTCTACGCGTACAACGGCCGCGGCTACTCGCCGAAGTCGCTCGACTCGTCGATCACAACTCTCTCAGGCGGACGTGTCGGCAAGGACGGCGCGTATCCAAGCGCCCAACTGTTCGTCGGTAAGGACGGGGCGTACCCGACTGCTGAGTCTCGCGTCGGCAAGGACGGCGCATTCGTCAATCCGGTCTGACCGGGAAGGGGCACCATCATGCGTTATGCCAACGGGTCGCAGACACGACCCCGAGTCTCGTCTCCGTTCGGCCCGCGCAAGGCGTCGGGCGGAGCGTCCTCGTTCCACCGGGGTGCCGATCAGACGGGCATCGGCGCGGTTCGCGCGAGCGCCGCCGGTCGAGTCGTCGTCACAGGCACCCCCTCGGGATGGTCGGCCGGCGGTCGTCAGGTCTGGATTCAGCACGACGGGTGCTTCTCGAAGTCGCTGCACCTCGCCTCCTGGGCCGTATCGAGCGGACAGTGGGTCAACGAGGGCGACATTATCGGCGCCGAAGACACGACCGGGACCGCATCGGGGAAACACCTGCACCAGGAGATCACTCCTGGTGCGTTGCACTACCGCAACGAGGGTCAGGTCGACCCGATGGCGTACATCGCCGCCCGCCTGACCACCGGCTCGACCGCAGGAGGTGCGAACGGCTGGTACGCCTCGAACGGAGGCGCGGCGTACATCACCCGCATCCAGGAGCTGCTGAAGGCGGTCGGCTACTCGATCACGGTCGACGGCAAGGACGGCCCGCAGACGCAGGGCGCGGTTCGAGACTTCCAGTCGAAGAACGCGCTGACCGTCGACGGCATCGCCGGCCCGTTCACGAAGGCGGTGCTCGAGCAGAAGGCGGCGCACGATGTCGGGCGCAACGCGATCCCGGAGAAGCGGTCGGCCGCCGACATCCAGCGGCTCGTCGGCGCAAATCCTGACGGCATCTACGGACCCGACACGACGGCGAAGGTTAAGGCGTGGCAGTCGGCGAACGGGCTGACCGCGGACGGCATCTGGGGCGACCTCTCGGACGCGAAGGGCTTCCCGCCCCCGGCGGCGAAGCTGGAGGTCGACGGCAACCTCGGCGAACTCACCATCAAGGAGTTGCAGCGGTCGCTCGGCTTCACGGGCGAGGACGTTGACGGCCAGATCGGCCCGAAGACGACGGCCGCGATGAACGCCGCGCTCGGTGTGACGGGGAACTGGGACGCGACGATCCGCGCGATGCAGCAGTTCCTCGGTGTGCACATCGACGGCGACTGGGGACAGGAGACGACCCGAGCGCTGCAGACGCTCCTCAACAACGGGAAGAAGCTGGGCGCGGTCGTCGACCCGGGTCCGCCAGCGCCGCCTGCGGGCACCGGGCGCAACGCGACGTCGCGGCCGAACTCGGCGATCCAGGAACTCCTGAAGCGGGAGGGACTGTACGCCGGAGACATCGACGGGCAGTACGGCCCGGCGACCACGGCCGCGGTCGTCGCGTACCAGTCGAAGCACTTCCTCGAGCCGGACGGCATCTGGGGGACGGCGTCGGACGGGATCGGGTTTCCGCCCGCCGGGTCGATCTTCGGCATCGACTACTCGTTCGCACGACCCGATCCCGTGATGCTCGCACAGCGGGGAGTGAAGCTGGCGGGTCGTTACCTGTGGCCGGCGCGGCACGCCTCGAAGGGGATCACGCGGGGCGAGTACGACGCGCTGGCCGCGGCGGGGATCGCGACGTTCTTTATCTACGAGGAGGACGGGAAGGAGCTGCTCGGAGGCCGCGAAGCTGGTGTGCGGGTCGCAGGGCTCGCAGAGGTCGAGCTCGCTGCGCTCGGCCTCGCCGGCCATCCGATCTACTTCAACGTCGACTACGACGCACCCGCGACCGACATGCCGAAGATCCTCGACGCGCTCGATGGAATCGCATCGGTGATCGGGAAGGACCGCGTCGGCCTGTACGCCGGCTACGGCCCGCTGAAGGCAGCGTTCGATGCGGGGAAGATCGCCTGGGGTTTCCAGACGTACGCGTGGTCCGGCGGCAAGTGGGACCCGCGTGCGCAGTTGCAGCAGTGGGCGAACGGACAGTGGGGTGGCTCGGTCGACTTCACCCGGGCGATGGTCGCTGAGTTCGGACAGAACCCCGTGACTCCCGATCCGGAACCCGAGCCAGACATGACGTCGATCCCGACGCCGCTCGCGAAGCAACTGTGGGAGTGGCTGAAGGGCGTATTCGGAGGCGGATCGTGACTCGGCGGCAGAACTATCAGCACGCGCAGACGGGTCGGGTTTGTGGCGGGGTGGGCGTTCCGCTCGTGCTCATGGTTCCGTTCCTCGCGGTGCTCGCGTTCGTCGTCGGGATGGCGGTCCCTCATGGGTAAGCGGCCGACGCCGACCTGGGTCGCGAAAGTGAATGAGCCCGTCATCACCGACCGGTCGGTCGATCTCGTGTTCGTCGCGTACTGGCTGTGCTTCACGTGGTGGGGTGTCGCGTCCCTGATCGCCGGGGTTCCGACGATTCAGAACTCGACGACGGCGGTGTATGAGCTCTGGTGGGGTGGGTCGATCACCGGCCTATCGTTCATCGCCGCTCTCGCCGCCGCGTCGACTTTCATCTCGACAACAGACGTGAAGAAGCGGGCTCGGCGAAAGACGATCGAGATGAGCGCGGTGCTCATGCTGACCGGCTTTCTGTTCGTGTACCCGATGCTCCTGATCGTCGCGGCGGCGCAGGGGGATCAGGGTCGGGTCGCGATCGTCGCGCTCGGGTTCCAGTACCTCCTATTTCCGGCGTGGCGTGCGCGCCACCTGTTCAAGCGCATCAGGGCGTTGCGCGAGTTGCACGTGCCGACCGAGGAGGGGGCGACGTGATCGCAGTGATCCTGGCTGCGGCGTCGGCGAGCACCAACCCTCTCGGTACGTGGGCGATCGTCGGCGGCATCCTGTCACCGTTTCTCGCGATCGGCGCCGCCGTGCTCGCGTCGGTGTTCTCACGCCGGACGGGCCGGGAGCAGAACCAGACGTCGGAGCGCGCCGTGCAGGTAGACGAGAAGGAAGCGCACACCGCCGAGATCGCCATGATCATCGACGGGTTCTCCGCGTCGCTCAAACAGGCACAGGCCGACCTGGGCGGCGCCCGCACCGAGCTGCGGGAAGCGCGCGACGAACTCGCACACGCCCTGCAGGACAACGCCGCGTTGCGTCGCCGGGTGGTCGGGTACGGCAAGCAACTGCGCGAAATGCTCTTCCACATCCTGGCCCTCGAACTGCTGGTGCCGAATCCGCCGGGACCGCCTTCGCGTCCCGACTGGGACCCATGGCCCGACGACTTCGAGGACACCGAAAACCCCAACGACCCGAGGAGGTCAACATGAAGAAGTTCGTCGATTGGTTCACCGCGGAACGCCGACAGGCGATCCAGGTGGCCCTCGGGTCCCTCGCCCCGTTGTCCATCCTTCTCGGCTTCGGCACAGAGGGTGCCTGGGAGCAGTGGCTCATCATCATCGGCGCTGCGATGCAGGCCGTGTCCTCGTTCGTGAGCCTGGTGAACGTCCGTGACGCGAACACCGCGTGGGCGATCGTGCGCGGTGCCATCTACCTGCTCGCTTCGACCGTCTCCCCGGCTTTGGTGGCGCTCGGCTACCTCGACCAGGCGACATCCGCGACCGTGCTGGTGGCTGTGTCGCTCGGCCTCGGCGCGCTGTCGAATCTGCTAGCCATCCTCATCGGCAAGCAGCAGCAGTACGAGCTCGCCGCCTAACCGAACCCTGACGACCTGAGAGGAGAGCCCGATGGCGGTTCAGGATCGATTCGACACCCCGATTGCGTACAACCCCGACGGGAACGGTGGGGAGGGGGAACTCGTCCCGAATGCGGTGTTCGAGGTGTACGCCGTTGACGACGTCTCATTCACGACGCCGCTCGCAGTGTTCGAGCCTGCATCTGGCGCCGCGATTCCGACGCTCAGGTCGTCGAGCATCGGCGTTCTTCCTCAGTTCGCGGTCGCCGGTTCACCGAGCGAGGTGGTGCTGAAGTCCGGATCGTTTGCGACCCGGCTGCAGTCCCGCTTCGGCGTGCTCACCGAGGCGGGCTTCGATCCTGAGGCGGTCGCGGTTGCGGTCGCTGCGGCCCCGACAGCGGTGGCTGCACGCGACGCGGCTCTCGCAGCGCAGGCCGCGGCGGAGGCCGTGCCTGTCTCGAACGACGGCATCGTCAAAGCACTCGTGGAGGACACGGACTCCGAGACTGCGGCCGCACTCTCGGCCAAGATTGCGGGAGCGATCGAGGTGGAGCTGCCAGAGGCTGGTGCGCCGCTGTTCGACCCGCTCAACGAGGCGAGGCGGCTCTTCCAGGACCGGGCGCGATTCGACCTTGAGCAGTTCGCGAAGAGGGCTACGGCGGCATGGTCGGATGGCAACTCGTGGTTCGTGCAGGGCATCACGAAGGACCGGACGCGGCTCATCGCTACCAAGACGGATGACGTCGCGGGACTCGCTATCGGCCACTCGGATGACGACGGCTTGACGTGGACTCTCGATGAGAACCTGCCGGTCGCGAACGCCAAGCGGATCGGTGACCTTGTCGTGCTCGACAACGGCGAGATCGTCGTCTGCGCGCTGAACGCCGCACCGTCAGGCCCCTATCGGTCGTACATCTACAAGTCGAGCGGGTTCGCCGCTAACCCCGCGACGGCCACGTTCTCACTGGTGTTCTCGACGCCGTTCGCGCAGCAGAACACTTCGCCGACGAGCCAGTACCGCGGCTTCGCGTACGACGGGGCAGCGCGGATCATGGGCGTTTGGTACGACAAGAAGACCGACAACTCCGGCGGCGTCCCGAACGACGCGGGCGTGCGTGCGCGGCTGTCGACCGATCGCGGGGACACGTGGACCGAGGTCTTCAACCTCCACACGTTCCTCACCGCGCTCGGCGTGAACACGCTCGCCTCCGGGTATCACGTTCACTCGTGCGCTTACGACCCGATCTGGGATGCCTGGTGGATCAGCTACGGCGACTTCACCGGTTCTGCTGGCGAGTCCGGCATCGTGTACAGCCTCGACAACGGTGCGACGTGGGAGATCGCGTACCGCGGTACCGGGCCATGGCAGTCGGTCTCGATCTACCCGATGCTCGACTACATCTTGCTGATGGGCGACGGTGGAGCATCGTCGGGCGTGAACCGGATCGCGCGAGGCGACAGCCGCGGCGAGATCGGAGCGCTGTCGAAGGGCTATGCCCCGCCGTTCATGACCGCCATCGGGCACAAGGGGCAGGACGCGCTCGCGCCTGGACACTGGGTGCTGTTGACGATGTCGCAGATCACCGGCACCGACCGGCTGTCCCGACTGATGGCGACCGCAGACGGCAAGAAGTTCTTCGAGCTGTACGTCGACTCGACGTACACGGTGTCGGGAGTCTCAGGGTTCCGATACGTCGTCGGGCCGACCGCCTCGGGGAAGCTCGTCGCGACCTCGGTGTCTGACGGCCGTTACGCGGGGACGTCGTCCCTGCTCACTGTCCAGGTGCCGTGATGAACATCTGCGACAGCACCTTGTCAGCGATCGCCTTGTGTCCTGCATCGTTCGGGTGGCCGTCGTCCGTCGCGGTGCCGGCGTAGCTCGGGTCACCGACCTGCGCCCGGTTCCGCGGCTGGTGCGTCGCCGAGATGTCGACGTACTCGCCGCCCGCCGCCTCGCACGCCTCCTTGACGGTGGAGTGGTAGCCGGGCTTCCAGCTCGCCGCGAACCACGGCGACAGGCAGATGAGGGCGCCGGTCGGTGACGACGCGCGGACCTTCGCGAGCAACGCGGGGTACGTCTGCTGGAACCCCTCGACGCCCGCCTCGGCCATCGCGTCGTTGTTGCCGAGCATCACCAATGTGAGGTCGGCGGGCGGGATGTCGAGGGTGAGGGCGTCGCTGCTGCGGCGTCCCGGCTCGGCGAGCATCGCCACCTCGACGGGGCCCGTCTCGGTAAGCTTCGCGGCGAGCACGTTCGGCCACGTTGCCTCGACCGTGGTCGCGTAGCTGCCGGCTGTGACGGAGTCGCCGATAAAGGCAACCGTGTAGGGGCGGTCGGCGGGGAACACGATCTGCGCCTTCGCGGCATTCTGCTTGTCGATCCGCTCCTGCTCGAACTGGGCGTTCTGAGCCGCGGCTTCCGTAGCGATGCGCTCCGTCTCGCGTTGCATCTCCGCGGCGCTCCGGTCGGGCTGGTTGATCTTGTTGACGACGAACACTCCGAACCCCGCGACAACGATCGCCAGGACGGCAACTCCGATCACCACGATGAGGCGCTGCGGGTCTCGATGGCGGCGGCGACGTTTTCCCATGCGATCAGGGTAGTCGAGCGCAGCAAACCGCCTGGCCATCCGCTATCGCTATCGAACGCAGTACTCACGATGCCCCCTCGGGCTCGACTCCTTCACGGAGCCGGGTTCGAGGGGGCGTTTCGTCGTGTAACCGCGTTCCTCCACACGACGGTGTCGATCGCACCACCGGGTCCGTCCCATGCGACGACGACTACGCGGTCGTTCCAGCCCCTCGCGAACGCGGGAATCCGTTCGGCGGGCCGGTCGGGCCAGGACACCCACGCCCACACCGCTGGCGCTGATCGACCTGTCGGCACCCACTCGAGCTGGTTCGGGCCGTAGGCGGCGGCCGGCAGGGTGGTGGGCCGCGCTGGTGCTTCTGCGATCCGCTTGTCGTTGAGGGCGTCGTAGTGCGCCTCATATCGACGATTCTTTGTCACGGGGGTGGCCGGGATCCTTCCTCCGGCCGAGGGTTAAAGGGTACGCGCCCACCACCGACATCACGACGGGTGTACGCTCACGTTCGCGACCCTCCCAGGCGAGACACACGACCCGGGGAGGGTCGCGCCACGTCCGCGCCGCGCGCTACGGTTCCCGCATGGGGAATCTGGGGGATTCGTTTCTGCCTGCGTTCTGGCAGGGCATCGGGATCATGTTGGGCGGGCTGTGGCAGGGGATGCTCGATAACCCGTGGCTATTCGCCTTGCTCGCGTTCATCATCGTCGGTGGGCTCTACCTGCAGTTCGCTCCTCGGCGCCGTCGACGTCGCTCCCGCTGACTCGACCTGCTCGATGTCGCCGTCCCACCCGCTGACCTCGTGCAGATAGGCAGCGAACGCCGCCCCGTACTCGCCCGGTTGGATGTGGTGCTGCTCGCAATATTCATCGAACGACGGCCGCTGTGTCATGGCGCTGGCCTACTCGGTGCGTTCGATGATGATCGAGGCGCCGTCGTCGGGATGATACGTCCAGGACGCCTCGTATCCTTCCCACTCGTCGGACTGGCGGCCGTCCAGCGCACGGGTCTGGCCGATCTTCGACGCGACCGCGGTCGGCGCATCGAGCTTCTTCAGCACGCACTGCACGTTTTCTAGTTGCACGGGGCTGTTCAGGTTCTGCCCCACCCCGGTGAGCTCGATCGCCTGTCCATCGTCGAGGATCTCCGAGTAGTCGGCCACGCCGCAGGCGAGCGCGACCCCCTTGAAGTGAAGCTTCGGATCAGTTGTCGGAGTCGGCGACGACTCCGACTCAGCAGCTGTGCCGCCCGACGCACATCCGGTGAGTGCGAGCACGGTGATCAAGAGCGCAACCCCGGTGTAACTGCTGTGCTTCCCCATGGGCGTGAGCATATCCATCAGCGGTGGAGCGCGGCAGGGTGCCGATGTCGGTGCCTCTCGGCAGGATCGTCTCTCGTGACTCCTGCCGATCTGCTCGACTTCGAGCGCACCTGGCCTCGCCACTCACACGCCAAGGAGAACGCGATCCGGGCACACGGACTCACGCCGGCCCGGTACTACCAGCTGGTGCACCGGGCCGCAGCGTCGCTCGAGGGGCAGGCGCATGATGCGCTGACTGCGCACCTCATCCTGCGACGGGCAACTCCTTCGGCGTTTCGCGGGTGATGTGGGCGAGGACGGCGAGATCCAACCCCAGCAGCATCTGTAGTCGCACGAGTAGTTCGCATGTGACGGGCTCCGACGTTGCGATCACGTCGGTCAGTCCGAGCCGTGCGGCTGCTGTGTTGATGTTGTCGATGTTCAGGACAATCTGCGGCACCTGTCTGTTTCTCTCCACCTACCCCCGCGTCCGGTCCGCCGTTCGGCCGGATCGCGTCCCCCAGGAAAGGCCTCTCCCACGAGGAGATTAGTTCACTTGAACTAGCCCGAGCGTCACACGGGTGAAACGTTGCCGCACCGATACGTTCGTGCGCGTGTCACCGGGGAACGTCACACGACTGTCGAGCGTCATTGCCGAGGCGCTCGATCGCGCCTTCGCGGAGTCGGGGATGACTCAGGGGGATGTGGGGGAGGCGTCTGGCATCTCTCAATCGCAGGTGTCGAAGTATCTGCGCGGGGTTCGCGTGCCGGACATCGACGTGCTGGACGCGCTGTGCACGGCGCTCCGTCTGGATGTCGCGGTGGTCGTGAAGGACGCGCAGGAGCGTCGGTCCCGGAAGTAGGTGTTCACGCACCATTCATGCTGATGACCGCCGGGCTGGTCGTCGTGATCTGGGCCATGGCCGGTCCCGCACTCGCCGAGCTGTTCGAGCAGGCCATCAGCCGCGTCTCCGGGCTCTGACGCCGTGCGCACGGCCGTGGCCGGGGCGATGCGGGCGGTGCGTTCGCGGGTCGCCGCCGACGTGTGCGACGACGCCGGTGCGAGTCCGGTCGAGTTCGTCCTCGTGGGCACGCTCCTCACGGTTCTGACGCTCGGCGTACTGCAGTTCGGACTCGCCGTGTACGTGCGCAACGTGGTGCACGATGCGGCCGTCGAGGGCGCCTACCACGCCGCGCTCGCCGACACGACGCTGGAAGAGGGCGCACGGCGCACACGCGAGATCGTGAGCCGCACGATCGGCGGCGAGTACTCCGCCGATGTCGCCGTGGGAGAGACGTCAGCGCTCGGCCAGGAGACGGTCGAGATCCGGGTCACGGCGACGCTGCCGCTGATCGGCCTGCTCGGCGCCCCGCGTTCACTGGAGGTGACGGCGCATGCGCCCGTCGAATCGTTCGACTGAGGCGCACGGCGCCGGGTGCCCCCGCCGCGGCGGCGGCGCCCGCGGTCCGAGTGCCGGTGCGAGATCGAGCCGCGACAAGCAGTGCACGCGGACGGCGCCCGACGACGCCGAAGCCGGCTCGGCGGCGCTCGAGTTCATCCTGGTCGGGCTGCTGCTCCTGGTGCCCTTGGTGTACCTGGTGGTGTCCCTCGGACTCATCCAGGGTCAGAGCCTCGGCGCCGAGGCCGCGGCTCGCCACGTCGCGCGTGCCGTCGCCACGGCGGTCGACGCAGAGGATGCGCGCGCCCGCGCGGATGCCGTGATCGCCGCCGTCTCCGACGAGTACGGGCTCGACGACGTCGACCTCACGATCGAGTGCACGCCCGCGGGAGCGACGTGCCCGCGTGCGGGCGCCACGCTGCACGTGACCGTCCGGACGGTGGTGGCGCTGCCCCTCGTTCCGCCGGTACTCGACCTCGACCGCATCGCCGCGATACCGATCGAGGCGGCGGGCGCGCACAAGGTCTCCCGGTTCTGGAGCGAGCGATGAGGGCGTGGCTACGGACCTGCGCACGCGATCGCAACGTGCTGGTCGACGACGACGAGGGCAGCGTGCTGATCCTGACACTCGGCTATGCGGTCCTCGCGATCGCGGTGATCCTCGTCTGCACCGCCGCGACCAGCCTCTATCTCGCCCAGAAGCAGCTGGCCGCGGTGGCGGATGCCGCAGCCCTTGCCGCAGCCGACGGCTTCGAGCTCTCCATCGTCGGCGGTGAGCCGCTCGCAACGCTGACCGATGGCGGGGTGCACCAGACGGCCGCGGCGATGGTGGGGGAGATCGGAGACGATGCGCGCCTCATCTCGGCGACCACTCCCGACGGCGTCTCGGCCCGCGTGACGGTCGCCGGGCAGTGGCATCCGCCGATCGTGACCGTGTTCGTGCCCGACGGCGTGGCGCTCGAAGCGACCGCGACGAGTCGCACGGCGCTGCGCTAGCACCCGGCGTGACTGCGGGCCGCCATCCGCGACGCCGCCACGACCGCGGAGCCCTCGCCCCGTCGGCCTCGCCAGCCGCTGCCCTTGCGGCCTCGACCAGCCGGGCGAGCGAGAAGACGCCCGAAATCGTGATGGATGCCGATCCCGCGCTCCGCTACAGTGAGGCGAGTCGGTGCCGCGGCACCCCGATCGGAAGGAGGAACACGATGGCTGTCTTCGTCACGCCCTGTGTCCTGATCCCTTCCCTCGAGGTCGCCCGCACCCACTGATATCGGCGGCCTCCGATCCTGGAGTGTCCAACCGATGTCATCCGTACGCCTCGACGCGTCCGCATCCGTTCTTCCGCCGGAGCTCGAGCCCGGCCCCGATCAACGCTGGTCCACGTGGCAGGCTTCTTCTCCCACTCAGCGCGGCCCCCTGCCGCACCCGGACTGGCTCGTGACCGCGTCGGGTGCTTTCGACACCGAGCTCGGCATCGTCAAGACGGGCAAGGAAGCCGACGTGCACCTCATCGAGCGTGCCGTCCCCGGCACTGCCGGAGTGCTCCTCGCCGCCAAGCGATACCGCAGCTCCCGGCACAGCGACTTCCATCGCTCGGGGAGCTACGAGGAGGGGCGCACGATGCGCAACACCCGCGACGCCCGCGCGGTGGGCCGCAAGTCCGCGTACGGCCGTACCGTGGCAGCCGGCCACTGGGCGGTCAGCGAGTTCGACGCGCTGTGCCGGGCGTGGCGGGCCGGTGTTCCGGTGCCGTACCCGGTGCAGATCAGCGACACCGAAGTGCTCATGGAGTTCGTCGGCGACGGCCGGGCCGCCGCGCCGCGACTCGCACAGAGCCGGCTTCACGGAGAGGAGCTGAGGGATGCGTTCGACCAGGTCGTCGCCGTTCTCGAGGCCTTCGCGCGCGCCGGCTTCGCACACGGCGACCTGTCGCCCTACAACCTGCTCGACCACGAGGGACGCGTGGTGGTGATCGATCTGCCGCAGATCGTCGACGTCGCCGCCAACCCGCAGGGGCTCGACTTCCTCTACCGCGACGTCGTGAACGTGTCGACGTGGTTCGCGCGGCGCGGTCTCGACAACGATCCTGAGAACCTGTTCGCACACCTCGTCAGTGTGATGTGGTGAGCTTCGGCAGACGCACGAGAGGCCCGATCACGGGGTGACCGGGCCTCTCGTGGGTGACCTACGTCAGCGCACGCCCTTGGCGGGAGTCGCCTGGAAGGCCTTCTCGATCTCCTGCGAGAACGTGTTGCCCGCGGCATCCTTCGCCGTCACGCGCAGGTCGACCCAGCCGCCCTTGTCCGACACCGGGATCTGAGCGGCATAACCGCTGACCCAGGCACGCGACTTCACGAAGATGTCGCCGTCGCCCTCGACCGCGCCGGCCGGGGCATCCGTGGCCGCGGGCTTCAGTGCGACCGGCTTCCACTCGCCGCCCGCGGTACGGGCTTCGAGTGTCGCGTCGGTGATGGCACCGGCGGGGACGGTGCCGGCGACGTGGCCGAGTTCGAGACCGAGCGGGATGCTCGATCCCTTCCGGCGGCCCTCGCCGACGAGGTTCTCGACGTTGACATCGACGTCGTAGTACGCCTGGATCATCGGCAGGAGCCGCTGCGTCCAGTCGCCCAGCTTGCCCTCGGAGCGGAAGGTCCACTCGCTGACGGTCTTCGTGGATCCCTCGAGGTGGGAGCCGTCGTGGGTCGCGGTGCTCACCACGCGCCAGTCCTGCTCACCGTCGGGGAGGTCGTAGACGTTCACGCCCTGGCTCGCAGCCTGCTTGACCAACTGCCCGTCGATGTAGATGTCGGCCGACTGGTGCACCGTTGACGGCTCCATCCAGGTGTCGAAAGCGCCCGTGTGCTCGGGGTCCCCGCCGTCCGCCCAGCTCGGGATGTTCACCTGCGCGTAGTCCGAGACGCGGTACGGCACCCAGTAGCCGGTCGCGACATACGGGCGCACGATGCCGCCGAAGTACTCGACCTCGAGCTGCTGACCCGGCTCGTAGGCGCGCAGCTTGTCGCGCATCTCCCAGCGGACGGACTCGACGCCGACGCCCTGGTTCCAGCGCAGACCGTCGGTGTTCACCCACTCCTCGCGCACCGTGCCGCGCTCGGCGCGCATGAAGTAGCCCGAGCCGTACTCGGCGCCCGGCACGAAGTCATAGCGGAATTCGCCCATGAGCTCCTTCTGGCCGTGGTACGTCGTATCGATGCGGGCCAGGTTCTTCGGCGCGTACGCGAGGTCGGTCGGGATCTCGCCGTCGCTGTAGCGGGCGATGTCGTAGACCACATCCGGGTACGAGTCGCCGACGGCCTTCACCGTGACCTTCTTCTTCGCCATGTCGGCGAGGAGCTGGCGCCCTTCGACGCCGCTGATCGCGGCGACCGCGATCGGCGCATCCGTCTCGAAGTCGTCCGAGCCCACCCACGTGCTCAGCTCACCGTCGGCGTTGTTGACGAGGATCAGCAGCTTCGCACCGGCCGCAGCCGCGTTGGCCGCCGCCTGCCCGGGTGAGACCTGGCCCGAGACCGTCGCGACCGCGACCTTGCCCTGTACGTCGATCGCAGCGAACTCGTCGGGGGTGCCGTTGCCGGCGTTCACCGCCGAGGCCTTGATCTCGCCGTCGAGGAAGGTCGATCCGACCTGCAGGATCACATCGAGCGGCTTCTTGCCCGCCGTCACCGAGAGCATCGGCTCCCACAGTCGCCAGCGCGTGGTGAAGTCGAACTCGGCGTCGTCGACCTTCATGGGTTGTGCCCACATCTCGTCGATGAGTACCGGCATGATGGCGCTCGCCGAGAAGTCGTCCGCGTGGAAGTCCATGCGGCCGAATGCCTGTTCGAGGTCGTCGCGGCCGACGTCGACCGTGATTTCCTTCGCCGTGCGGGCGTCGAGGGCGGCCGTCGCGTTCTGCGTGAGGGTCAGCTTGGGATCGCCGGTGAGCACGCTCGCGACGGTGTCGGGCGTGCGGTTGATGTCCATGTAGGACATCACCGTGTAGTCGCCCTTCATGAGGCGCAGCGTCGTCTCGCCTTCGACGAGAACGGGCTCGGCCCACTGTGCGGCGGCGTCCCACAGCAGCGCGTACACGCTGACGGGCTCCCCGTCGAAGCCGGTGGCCGTGATCGTGAGGTCGTAGCGCTCGGCCTCGGCGATCGTACCGAGCGCGGTCCGCGTGACGGCCGCGCCGTCGACGGAGCCGGTCAGCGTGCCCGACAGCTGGGTGCCCGCGGGCACCTTGGCAGGGTCCACCGTCATCGTGACCGATGCGGTGCCGCCGGCGGGGATCGTGAGCGACTCGGCGTCGATCGCGAGCGCGTCGAACGCGATTCCGGCCGACAACGGGCCGGGACCCTCATCGCCGCCACCGGGCGTCGTGTCGGTCAGCGTCGCCTCGAGAGCGACGGTGATCTCGGCATCCGTGCGGTTGGTGTACTCGACGGTGCGCTCGACGGGGGTCGGCTCCTCGCCCCACATGAGCATGCCGAAGTCGCCTGAACCGGAGGCGACGACGGGCGCATTCAGTGCGGCGTCGACGTTGATGACGCCCGTGCCGCCCTGGTACGACGTGTAGCCGAGGTCGGTCGCGGTGCTCGCGAGCGCCGCCTTGAGCTGCGCAGTCGTGAGCTCGGGGTGCGCGCCGAGCAGGATCGCCGCGGCGCCCGCGACATGCGGGGTGGCCATCGAGGTGCCGCTCATGGTGATGTACGAGCCCTCGCCGCCGCTGTCGGCGGAACGCGCCGCCGTGACCTGGCTGCCGGGGCCGGTGACGTTCGGCTTCAACGCACCCGAGCGGGAGAGGGGACCCTGGCTCGTGAAGTAGGAGAGGTCGCCGGACGGGTCGTCCACCGATCCGACGGTGAACGCCTGCTCGGCGGAACCGGGGGCGCCGATCGACTCGGGGGAGCCGGCGTTGCCGGCGGCGACGACGAACAGCGCCCCGGTCTCCTCGGCGATCTGGTTGAGCGACTCGGCCATCAGGTCCTTGCCGTCGGACGCTGACTGGGAGCCCAGGCTCATCGAGACGATCGGGGCGTTCTGACCGGCCCACTCCATCGCCTCGATGATCCACGAGTCCTGGCCGTAGCCGTCCGCGCCGAGCACCTTGCCGATGAGCAGGTCGGCGCCGTCGGCGACACCGCGGTGGGTGCCGTCCGACGCGGCGCCGGTGCCCGCGATCGTCGAGGCGACGTGCGTGCCGTGACCGTTGGGGTCCCAGGCGACCTCTTCGCCGGGCACGAAGCTCTTCGAGCCGTCGAGGATGTGGCCCTGCAGGTCGGGGTGGGTGTCGTCGATGCCGGTGTCGAGCACCGCGACGGTGACACCCTCACCCGTGTAGCCCTGGGCCCACGCGGCGGGGGCGTCGATGTAGGGCACGCTCGAGTCGAGCGTGGAGCGCACCTTGCCGTCGAGGTGGATGGCTTCGATGCCGTCCGCCAAGGTCGGCGTGGCCGAGAACGTGCGCGCCGAGGCCGCGGTGAGCGACTGCCACGCGGCCGCGGCGTCATCGTGACCGAGCGTCGCAGCGGCGCCGCCGATGCTCTCGAGCGGCGCGACGACCTCCAGGCCGGGAACAGGCGCGGAGAAGGTGCGGGCCTCCCCACCGTTCTGCTCGACGATGACAGGAGTGGCATCGACCGAGGCGTCGTCGTAGCCGTACTCGATCAGCAGCGACACGTTGAACAGGTCCTCGTCGAGGGCACCTGAGGCGAGATAGGGCATCGCGCCCTGGGGCACGACGTGCAGGTCGTCGCCCACTTCGTACGTCTGCACGCCGGCGCCGTCGACAGCCGTGTCCACGTCGACGGTGTGGGTTCCGTCCGACATGTCCGTGACAGTGACGCGGTCACCGGTGATGAGGGTGACGGTGTGTGCCTGGCCGGCCGTGGCTTCGGCAGTGGGGGCGGCAGGCGGGGTGGGGGTGGCCGCCGCCGGCAGGGTCGCGAGGCCGATGCCCGCGATACCGATCGCCAGTCCGCTGGTGGCGGCGACGATCGGGCGCAGGCGGCGACCGATGGGCTGGGTTCGTGACATGCGCGAGCCTCTCGGGTGTGGGGATCCGTGTATCCCCACCTTCGTCGCCCGCTCGCCTAAAGTGGATGGCGGAGAAACGCCATGGCCTGCATCCGCCACGCTCGGCGGGTGACGATGAGCGCATGGGGGAGAACACCGTGCTCGACGCGCTCGGCCTCGACGAGGCCCACACCGCCGTCTATCGGTGCGTGCTGCAGCAGCCGTCGGCGTCGATGAGCGAGATCGCCGCGGCGCTCAGCATGTCGCTCCCTCGCGTGCGCCCGATGGTCGTCGAGCTGGAGCGCCTCGGGCTGCTCGCGCGCCAGGCCTCGAGCAGTGACCGGTTCGTGGCGTCGCCGCCCTCGATCTCGCTGCGTCCGCTGCTGCTCGAGCGCGAGCGCGGGCTCACCCGCGCGCACGAGGCGCTGGTCGAGCTGAGCGATCTGTACCGTCGCTCGGTCGAGCAGCGCAGCGTGGCCGACGTGGTGGATGTCGTCATCGGCGACGACGCCGTACGGCAGCGGGTGGCTCAGCTGCAGGCTGCCTCCATCGACCAGGTCCGCGTGCTGGTGCTGCACGAGATCGCGCTGGTGAGCGGGGAGGACAACATCGAGGAGGACCGGGCGCTGGCGCGAGGCGTCCGCTACCGCGTCATCGTCGAGAGCGCGGTGCTGGAGCGGCCGGGCTTTCTCACCGCGGCACGCGAGATGGCGCAGATCGGCGAGGAGATCCGAGTGCTGCCCACCCTGCCGACGCGGATGTTCATCGCGGACGACCAGATGGCCCTGGTGCCGATGCATTCGCAGGGCGAGGACGAGGGGTTCGGTGCCCTGCTCATCCACCCGAGCGGCCTGCTGGACCTGGTGACCTCGATCTTCGAGGAGTACTGGCGGGCGGCCACCGAGTTCCTGCCCATCGCCGCCGCCCCGACGACAGAGGAGGTGGATCGCGACCTTCTGCGACTGCTCCTCCTGGGAGTGACGGATGCCGCCGCCGCTTCTCAGCTCGGCATCTCGCTGCGTACGGTGCAGCGCCGGGTCGCCGACCTCATGGACGCCGCGGGTGTCACCACCCGCATGCAGCTGGGCGCGGAGGCCGTGCGCAGATCCTGGGTCTGACGCGGCGCCGCCCCGCCGTCGCTACCAGCCCTGGGTGTTGAACCACTCTTGACGGCGGCTGATCTCAGCATCCGTCTCGCTGTCGTCCGAGGTGTCGTGCGGGACGAGTCGGCCGTCGCCGTCCAGCTCGACGAACCGATGACACACCGGGCACAGCGCGCGGCCGTCGGGGAATCCGTCGGCGAGGGCGGCCGCGGGCGTGCCGCGCTCGCCGGAGCCCGGGCAGCGGGCGGGGTCGGCTGCGGCATCCGTCCACATGATGGTGCGGTGCCGGTGCAGCCCCGCATGGCCGAGCGGACGCGTGCAGCGCCGGCCCGCGCTGCGGCTGCGGCAGAACCGCACGACGTCGGTCACGGCCGCGTCCGGGGCACGTACCGCGGCACCCAGCGCACGAAGGCGAGTGCGCCGACCAGTCCGATCACTCCCATGGCTCCGGTCGCGACGGCCAGCGACGCCGCCGCCGCGATCGCCGACACGAGCAGCGGCGCGACCGCCCCGCCGGCGTCGGTGAGCGTGCGCCACGAGCCGAGGAACGCCGCCGGATCGGACCGCGGAGCGACATCGGCGCCGAGGGTGAGCAGGATCCCGCTCGACAGCCCGTTGCCGACGCCGAGGACCGCGGCGAACATGGCGAACCACATCGGCGCCTGCGGGAGGTCGTGGGTGAAGGCGAGGGCGATGAATCCAGCGCCCATCAGGATCATCGCCGGCAGCGCGGCCCACAGGCGCCCGAAGCGGTCCATCACCTGGCCGCTGGCGTAGAACAGCGCGAAGTCGATGGCGCCCGATATGCCGACCACGAGGGCGATGGTCTGCGCGTCGAGTCCGAGCGAGACTCCCCAGAGCGGAAGCACCACCTGCCGCGCCGAGCGGACGGCGGAGAGGGATGCCGCGGCCAGGCCGAGTGTCGACAGCACGCGGCGGTGGCGCCACATGGTCCGCAGCACGCCGGTGCCGGGATCCGTCGCGCTGCTCGGTGTCGTCGGCGACCGCGACCCCTTGGCGCGGCGGAGGGGGATCGAGCCGGTGACGGGCTCGCCGGTGTCTTCCGCGGCGACGGCGTCGTCCTCGGCCGTCGAGGTGTCGAGGAACTGCTTCTCAGGGTCAGGACCGAAGACCACCAGCAGCACCGTGGCGACCAGGCACGCGCCGAAGAACCAGATCGCGGCGTGCTCGTCGCCGAAGACCGCGAGGAGTCCGGCGGCGATGAACGGGCCGACGAACATGCCCAGTCGGAACGTGCCGCCGAGCAGCGACAGCGCGCGGGCGCGGAACGACAGCGGCACCCGCGTCGTCATGAACGAGTGGCGCGCCAGGCCGAATGCCGCCGCGCAGAATCCGATGAGGAACACGGCGATCGCGAAGATGCCGAGCGACGGGGCGAGCGCCATGCCCACGATTCCGGCGAGCGAGACGAGTCCCGCGATCGCCATGGTGAGGCGCTCGCCGATGCGCGCCACCGCCCAGCCGGCGGGGATGTTGCCGCACAGCTGGCCGACGACGAGCGCCGAGGCCACGAGGGCGGCCGTCGCGACATCCGCCCCGAGCTGCGCGGCGATGACCGGGATGAGCGGGATGACGGCGCCCTCGCCGAGCGCGAAGAGCACGGTCGGGCCGTAGACCATGGGGCCGAACCGCCACAGCACGTCCCTTGCGGTGGGGGAGTCGGCGCGATCGCTCATCGCTTCCACGTTAGTCTGGAGTGTCATGCTCGACTTCGATCCCTCCGCCGATATCCAGGCCCTGCGCTCCACGTTCGCCGACATCAAGGCCGTGGTCGACGTCGAGGCACTCACGAAAGACATCGCGCGACTCAGCGAGGAGGCCGGCGCCCCCAATCTGTGGGACGACGTCGAGAAGGCGCAGAAGGTCACCAGCGCGCTCAGCCACCGTCAGTCCGAGCTCAAGCGCGTCAACGATGTCGAGCAGCGTCTCGACGACCTCGACGTCCTCGTCGAGCTCGCCAACGAGATGGACGACGAGGACGCCGCCGAAGAGGCGCGTCGCGAGATCGCCGAGCTCGAAGACATCGTCAGCCAGCTCGAGGTGCAGACGCTCCTGGACGGAGAGTACGACGAGCGCTCGGCGGTCGTCACGATCCGCTCCGGCGCGGGCGGCGACGACGCCACCGACTTCGCGGAGATGCTGCTGCGCATGTACCTGCGCTGGGCCGAGCGTCACAAGTATCCGGTCAAGGTCATGGACACCTCGTACGCCGAGGGCGCCGGCATCAAGTCGGCGACGTTCGAGATCGACGCCCCCTACGCCTACGGCACGCTGTCCGTCGAGGCCGGCACCCATCGCCTCGCGCGCATCAGCCCGTTCGGCTCGGCCGACAAGCGCCAGACGAGCTTCGCCGCCGTCGAGGTCATCCCGGTGATGGAAGAGGCCGTCGAGGTCGACATCCCCGAGGGTGACCTGCGGGTCGACGTGTTCCGCTCCTCAGGCCCCGGTGGGCAGTCCGTCAACACCACCGACTCGGCCGTGCGCCTCACGCACATCCCGTCGGGCATCGTGGTGTCGATGCAGAACGAGAAGTCGCAGATCCAGAACCGCGCAGCGGCCATGCGCGTGCTGCAGACCCGTCTGCTCCTCCTGGAGCGCGAGAAGGAAGCGGCGAAGAAGAAGGAGCTCGCCGGCACGATCACCGCGAGCTGGGGCGACCAGATGCGCTCGTACTTCCTCTACGGCCAGCAGCTCGTCAAGGATCTCCGCACCGGCTACGAGGTGGGCAACCCCGCCATCGTCTTCGACGGCGACCTCGACGGCTTCATCTCGGCAGGCATCCGCTGGCGCAAGCGCAAGGACGACGACGACTGACCCGGAGTGCGCGACGCTTCGCCTCGCATCGCTCGCGACGCCGGGAAGACGGATGCCGCGACCGCGAGTGTCGCTGGACACGGTGACGGGGCAGCCGCATAGGCTCGTTAGGCCATGATCCGGTTCGAGAACGTCACGAAGCGCTTTCGCGGCACTTCCAAACCCGCCCTGAGCGATGTCGATTTCGAGGTGCTTCGCGGGGAGTTCGTCTTCCTCGTCGGCGCCTCCGGATCCGGCAAGTCCTCCTGCCTGCGTCTGATCCTCCGCGAGGAGACGCCGTCCGAGGGCCGCGTGGTCGTGCTCGGCCGCGACCTGCGCACGCTGTCGAACCGCAAGGTGCCGTACTTCCGCCGGCACATCGGCGCCGTCTTCCAGGACTTCCGGCTACTGCCGACCAAGACCGTCTTCCAGAACGTGGCCTTCACGCTGCAGGTCATCGGCTCGTCTCGCGCCTTCATCCAACAGGCGGTTCCCGAAGTGCTCGCCCTCGTCGGCCTCGCCGGCAAGGAGAAGAGGTTCCCTCACGAGCTCTCGGGCGGTGAGCAGCAGCGCGTCGCGATCGCCCGCGCGCTCGTGAACCGGCCGCAGATCCTGCTCGCCGACGAGCCGACCGGAAACCTGGACCCTGCGACGTCGATCGACATCATGCAGCTGCTCGCCCGCATCAACGCCGGCGGCACCACGGTCGTCATGGCCACGCACGAGGCCGGGTTCGTCGACCAGATGCAGCGCCGCGTGATCGAGCTGCGTCACGGCGAGATCGTCCGCGACGAACGTCACGGCGGGTACGGCGACCGGTCGGGGCTCCCGAGCCTGGCGCCGGAGCCGGAGCGCGGCGCCGCCGCGGTCGCCGCCCTCACCGCGGTGCTCGAGGTGCAGCGCGAGGCCGCGATCGCCGCCGCCGCAGGCCTCGATCCCACCGCCGTGCCGATGGACGACGACGAGGTCGTGACGCCGGAGTCGGATGCCGTGTCGCCGGGCGTCGCCGCCGCGGCAGCCGCGGCAGCGGAGGCCGCCACCGCCGCCGCACTCGCGGCCGACGAGCTGAGGAAGGCCGAGGCGCTCGAGCAGTCGGTCGAAGGCCCCGACGAGCCGATAGAGCCGGAGGCGGCGGCATCGCCCGCGCCGGCGCCCGCGCACACGCAGTCGATTCCGGTCATCGACCTCGAGCAGATCGAGGTCGCGGAACTGGGCCTCGCCGATCGGCTGGGCCTGGGCGAGACCGACCCCGATGACGAAGTGGGGCCCACCTCATGAGGTTCGGACTCATCATGTCGGAGGCCTTCACGGGCCTGCGACGCAACCTCTCGATGGTCGTCTCGGTGGTGCTCGTTACATTCGTGTCGCTGACCTTCGTCGGCGCGGCGATCCTGATGCAGATGCAGATCGGCACGATGCGCGACTTCTGGGTCGAGCGGGCGCAGGTCGCGGTGTACATGTGCACCACCATCTCGACTCCGGCCACGTGCGCGAACGGCGAGGCGACGCCGGAGCAGGTCGAGGAGGTGCGGGCGAAGCTGGAGGGCAGCGCGCTGGCGCCGCTCATCCGCGAGCTGACGTTCCTCGACCACCAGCAGGCCTACGACGAGCTGCTGCAGATCGCCGGCGAGGAGAACGCCAGCGTCATCACCGCCGACCAGGTCAACGAGACGTTCCGCATCACGCTGGTCGACCCCGAGCAGTCGGACGTCATCATCGAGGCGTTCAGCGGGATGCAGGGGGTGGAGCTGGTCAACGACCAGATGCAGTACCTCGACCCGCTGTTCTCCGCGCTGACGATCGCGACCTACATCGCCGTCGGCATCGCGGTGCTCATGCTCATCGCGGCGGTGCTGCTCATCGCCACGACGATCCGGCTGTCCGCGTATGCCCGAAGGCGTGAGCTCGGCATCATGCGGCTGGTCGGGGCATCCAACCGGTTCATCCAGACGCCGTTCATCCTCGAGGGCGTGTTCGCGGCATTGCTGGGATCGATCCTCGCGAGCGCGGCGGTCATCGCCGGGGTGCATTTCGGTGTCGACCAGTACCTGCGCAACCGCGTCGATTTCGTGACGACGTGGGTCGACATCGGAGATGCCTGGCTCGTGGTACCGGTCCTGATCCTCGTCGGCGTGCTGCTCGCGGCGCTGTCAGCCGGCTTCGCCATCCGGAGATGGCTGCGCGCGTGATCGCGCGCCTCCTCGCGGGGGTAGACTGACAGGCTGCCGTGCGCCCTTGGACACGACGGCGGTACGGCATCAACGAGGAGACATCATGCCCAGGGAACGCGGGGAGAAGGTCGTGGCGACCAATCGTCGCGCGCGCCACGAGTACGCGATCGAGAAGACGTACGAGGCCGGACTCGTGCTGACCGGCACCGAGGTCAAGTCGCTCCGCGAAGGGCGCGCGAACCTCTCGGACGGCTACGCGTACATCGACAACGGCGAGGCGTACCTCGACGCCGTGCACATTCCGGAGTACTCGCAGGGGCACTGGACGAACCACTCGTCCAAGCGCACGCGCAAGCTGCTCCTCCACAAGGAGGAGATCGTCAAGCTCTCGCACGCCATCTCGGCGGGCGGATACACGCTGATCCCGTTGAAGCTCTACTTCTCGGACGGTCGCGCGAAGGTCGAGATCGCGGTCGCGAAGGGCAAGCGCGAGTTCGAGAAGCGCCAGACGATCCGTGAGCGCGAAGACAAGCGCGAAGCAGAGCGGGCGATGCGCTCCCGCAACCGCCTCGGCGACTGAGCCGGAGCGGTGCCTATCGCACCACGGGTGCCGCGGCATCCGTCGCGTCGTGCGAGGCACGGTCGCTGAACGCCGTCTTCGGCACGAAGCACAGCAGCACGGCGGCGGCGAGCGCCGTCACGCCGCACACCACCCAGACGGTGAAGTAGCCCGAGAGCGACCCGGCCGTCCCCTCGGTGACGGCACCCGTGGCCCCCTGCAGGAGCGCGATGCCGAACACGCATGAGGCGATCGCCCCGCCGACGGTCTTGACCGAGTTGGTGAGGCCCGTCGCGACGCCGGTCTGCGTCGGCGGAGCAGCGGATGCCGCGGCCGCCGGCAGCGCCGCGACCAGAGCCCCCGAGCCGAGGCCGACGATGAGCATGTTGACGATGACCTGCGTGTACGTGGCGTGGAACGGCAGGAACATGAGGAACCCGATGCCGACGAGCATCGCGGCACCGATGAGCGTGAGGCGCGGGGCGGTCAGCCGTGAGATGAGCGGGTACAGCAGGGCGCCCGTGATCATCGCGATGAGGTAGACGCCGATGATGAGCGAGGTCTGGAAGCCCGTCGTACCCAGCCCGTAGCCGTAGACGTCGGGATCCGTGCGCGCGAAGGTGGACAGCGGCGCCTGCGCCCCGAGCACGCTCACGCCGAAGAGGCCCGCAGTGAGGAACACCGGGCCGAGTGCGGGGGAGCGGAACATCCGCACGTCGATGAGGGGGTCAGCCTGACGCAGCTCCCAGAGAGCGAAGGGTACGACGAGCAGCACGCCCAGCGCGGTCACCAGCCACGCCACCAGGTCGGCAGGCCCGTTCAGGCGCAACAGGCTGAGGCCTCCCGTGAAGGCGACGAGCGCGAGCGAGATGAGCACCAGGCCTACGTTGTCGAGGCGGCCGCCGGTCGGTTCGGGTGACTCCTTCACCCCGAACAGGATCACGAAGAAGCAAGCCACCACGAGCGCCGCCGGCACCAGGAGCACGATCCAGAGAGGGAGGCTGTCGATGAGCATGCCGCCGACGAGGGCGCCGATGATGGCGCCGGTCTCGAGCGCGGCGACGAGGAACCCGGCGGCGCGGGCGGTGATTGTCGCGCGGCCCTGCATGCGCCGGGAGCGCGACCAGATGAGGGCGATCTCGAGCGGGAGCCAGACGACGTAGAAGCCCTGGATCGCCCACGCTGCGAGGAAGATCGCGAACGAGTCGGTGAACGGCAGCACGAGGGATGCCGCGGCGGTGATGGCCGTCGACACGACGAGCATGCGCTTGTGGCCGACCATGTCACCGAGCTTCGCGAACGCCGGCACGACGAGCGCCGACAGCATGAGCTGCGTGCCTTCGAGCCAGTTCACGTCCGCGTCGTGCACGCCGAGGTGGCGGGCGATGTCGGTGAGCATGGGCGTGTAATAGCCCTGGATCACACCGCTCGTGAACTCGACGAACGCGAGGAAGCCGACGACGCTCGCCAGCGTGCCGATCGTGACGCGTGAGGACATCGCGCTGCGCGTCATCCGTGCTCCTTGCCTCTGGGCCCCAGACCCGTCCGAGCTCGCCGCCGCGATCCTTTAACCGGTCGAGGGGCGGCTGCGATCACTCTAAGCGCTGCAGGAGGGTGCGATGGAACAGTTCGCCGCGCTCGAGCGCCGCGATCTCGACGCGCTCGTCGACGCCGTGGATGGACGCACGCTGCGCCCTGCTCATCGCGAGCGGCGCGAAGCGGTAGACGGCGGGCGAGAACCGGTGGAAGTGCCGCGAATCGGTCGCTGCCATCATCACGTACGGAACCGTCGCGGCATCCGGATGCGACACCTTCACCGCGTCGGCGATCAGGGCGAACTGCGCGTTCTCAGTCGATGACTCCGGCGACGGCCCGTCGCCTTCCAGCACCTCGATCTCGACGTGACGGTCGGCGATACGCCGGCGTACGCGCTTCACGGTGCTCGGCACGGAATCGCCGAGCGCGATCCGCAGGTTGAGCGTGGCCGACGCCTGCGAGGGCAGCACGTTGGCCGCGGTCCCGCCCGACTGCATGGTCGCCGCGATCGTGGTCCGCACGAGCGCGGCCGGCTCACCGCCCATCGCGGTGAACACGCGCGAGGTCAGCCACGGCGTCGCCGCCAGCAGACGGTAGAGGCGACGAGGGATGCCCTCGGCCCGCGTCGCGAAGAGCTCGAGCATCCGGGTGACCGCTGCAGGGGTGCGCGCTCGGAACGTACCGGGCGAGAGGCGCTCGACCGCTCGGGCAATGCGCCGCACCGCGGTGCGCGCCGGGGGAGCGGATGCGTGGCCGCCTTCGCCGCGGGCGGTGAGCCGGAGAGTCAGTACCCCTTTCTCGCCCACGCCGACCATCGCCGCCCGTCCGCGCACGAACGGCAGGGGCGCGTTGACGACCGCACCGCCCTCGTCGAGCACCAGCCAGGGCTCGACGCCGCGGTCCCGGAGCGTCTCGGCGATGACGCGGGCCGCGCCGCCGAAGGTCTCCTCGTCGCCCCCGAACGACAGGTACACGTCGCGCGCGGGCGTGAATCCGGCCGCGAGAAGGTTCTCGACGGCATCCATCACCACGACCAGCGGCCCCTTGTCGTCGAGCGCGCCGCGACCGAACACCCAGCCGTCCTCGATGCGCCCGGCGAACGGCGGGTGCGTCCACGCGTCGCTCTCGTCCACGGGTACGACGTCGAAGTGCGCCATGAGCACGGTCGGCTGTTCGGGCACACGCCCACGCCAGCGGTACAGGATGCCGAGATCGCCGATGCGCTCTCGCTCAAGGTGATCGTGCGCGAGCGGGTAGAGCTCGACGAGCAGGTCGGCGAAGGCATCGAACGGCGCCTGCCCGCGGTCGGCCCGCTCAGCAGACACCGTGGGCAGCTGGATCATCCGTGACAGCCGCTGGGCGATCCCGGCCCGAACGACCTCGGGCGGCTCAGCCCCAGTCGGCGCGCCCATGGAACGCACCTCGCTCATCGGGCGGAGAAGCGGGCCTCGACGGCCGCCGAGATCACGATGTCCTCCGGCTGCAGCTGCACGGCGGGTGCGCCACCGGCGGAGTCGCCGGCGAACGATGCCTTGGCCATCAGCATGCGCGGTCCGGGCGCCGCCGCCTCGGGCCGGTCCTGGCGGCTGAGCAGACCGAGATCTGCGATCTCGAGCGCCGTGACGTCCGACAGGCCGAGCGCTCCGGCGTAGGCGGTCGCACGCGCCACGGCGACGCCGACGGCCTCGGTGGCGACATCCCGTTCGGTCTGCGCCCGCGTCTCGGGCGTGAGCTTCCATTCGATCCAGCCGAGCTGCACACCCTCACGCTCGGCCACCTCGCCGGCCCACCACGAGAGCACGGCGAAGTCGGTGAAGGTGACGGAGAAGTCCACGGTGGCGTAGTGGACCGGGGCGAGTCGCCTGCCCTCGTTGTTCCAGGGGCGTTCGGACCACACCGACACGCGCTGGCTCGTCCACTCCGTGACGGTGCCCGCCGTCTTGCGGGCGGCGAGATCGTCGCGCACCGGCTCGGTGAGTGCCGCCATGCGCTCCACGACGGCGCCGCGCTCCGGACCCTCGGCGCGGATGGTGAGGTGCGCGATCGCGCGTTCGGGGGCGATGCGGGTCTCGTGCTCTCCGCGGACCGTGATGACGACGTCGCTCATGACGCCGACTCTACGTGACCGCATCGGCCGTGCGGAGGCGTCCGTTCTCCCCGCTCAGCGCGACGCGAGGACCCGTTCTGCCACAGGCCGGGCCGCAACGCAACCCGCTCCAGCGCGCCGGACGCGCGGTCTAGCGTCGAACGCATCGATAGAGCCGAGATCGAGGGGGAGTCCATGTCTCGCAACGTGAGGGTGCTGCACTGCACACCCGAAGACGTGTTCGAGGTGCTGAGCGACGGGTGGCTGTACCCGTCCTGGGTCGTCGGGGCGTCGCGCATGCGCGAGGTCGACGAGACCTGGCCGATGGCGGGCGCCGAGCTGCACCACTCGTTCGGCGTCTGGCCGGCACTCATCGACGACAAGACCGTCGTCGAGCAGTTCATCCCGTCGCGGATGATGGTGATGCGGGCGAGAGGCTGGCCGATCGGCGAGGCGCGCGTGACCATCGACGTCAAACCGCGCGGCCACGAGTGCGTCGTCCGCATCCAGGAAGAAGCGATCGCCGGTCCTGGACGGTTCGTCCCGCAGCAGCTGCTCGATGTCCCGCTGCACTGGCGGAACAACGAGACACTGCACCGGCTGGCCTATCTTGCAGAAGGCCGAGCCGCCGACCGTCTCGGAGCGACGACGGCCGAGAAGGAGATGGCGGGCACCGGCGAGCAGGGCGATTCGGATGCCGAAGCCGGGCGCGGTGGCGCGGACTCGGCGAGCACCGACCCCGCCGATGCTGGCAAACTGCAGGGAGACCAACTCGCCGACGCCGCGAGGGGCGGGGGCGGAACGGAGAACGCGATGTCGAAGGGCAGCCCGGCGTCCGAGACCGCTCCGGTCACCAGTACGGACGGGGTCGAGCAGGCCGACGCCTCAGGGCAGCCGGTCAGCCTCGAGGACTCGTGGAACCCCCTCGCCGGGGCCGGCGAATCCGAGCCGGTGACCTCGCCGACCGACGGCGCGGGGGAGCCCGGCACCGCGGGCACGCAGGCCGGCGACGCGGACCTCGACGACGCCGTCACCTCGGTCCGCGCGGTCGAGTCCGAGGGTGGCGTCTCGCCCGCCGAGAACGCGGGCGAGAGCGAGGATGCAGCGCAGGGCGTCGACACCTCCAGCTCCGCGACGGGCGCCGAACGTGGCAGCACTGCTGCGGAGCCGGCATCCGCTGTGCCGAAGCCGCCGCGCAATCCCGCCACGTCCGCCGGAAGCGGGGCCCCCTTAACGTGAACACCCGCCGCAGGGGCGGCAGCAGCGACCTCGACGCCGTCGTCGTCGGGTCGGGCCCCAACGGTCTCGCCGCCGCCGTGACGCTCGCCCGCGCCGGGCTTCGGGTGCGGGTGTACGAGCGCGCCGACAGGCCGGGCGGTGGCGCCGCCACGCGCGAGCTGACCTTGCCCGGTTTCCATCATGACGTCTGCTCGGCCGTGCACCCGATGGCGTTCGAGTCGCGGTTCTTCCGCGAGTTCGGTCTGCGCGAGCGGGTGGAGTTCGTCACGCCGGACGTGTCGTTCGCGCATCCGCTCGACGAACGCCATGCCGGTGTCGCCTACCTCGACCTCGGGCGAACGGCCGAGGCGCTCGGCCCGGACGCTCTGGCGTACGCGCAGCTGCTGCGCCCGCTGGTGGAGAGGTCGACGAGGGTCGCCGAGTTCACGGGATCGCCCCTCGTGCGGGTGCCCACCGACATCCCCACCGCGCTCTCGTTCGGCCTGCGTGCGCTCGAGCAGGGAAGCCCTGCCTGGAACCTGCGCTTCCGCGGAGACGTCGCCCCCGCAATGCTCACCGGCGTCGCCGCTCACACGATCCTGTCGCAGCCGAGCGTCGCCGCCGCGGGCGCGGGACTGGCGCTCACCGCCTACGCACACGCGCGCGGCTGGCCGATCCCGATCGGCGGCAGCCAGGCCATCATCGACGCGATGGTCGACGACCTGCGGGCCCATGGCGGCGAGCTGGTCGTCGACCACGAGGTGACCGCCCTCGAAGCCCTGCCCGCCGCCACGGTCACGCTTCTGGACGTGACCCCCAAGGCGCTGATCCGTCTGGCGGGCGACGCGATGCCCGCCGGCTACCGCCGCGCGCTCCAGCGCTTCCGGTACGGCGACGGGGTCGCGAAGGTCGACTTCGCTCTCAGCGAGCCGGTGCCGTGGACGCATCCCGAGCTCCGCCGCGCCGGCACGGTGCACGTCGGCGGCACGCGGGCGGAGGTGGCGGATGCCGAGAACCAGGTCAACCGCGGGCGCCTGCCCGATCGTCCCTACGTGCTCGTGTCGCAGCCGTCGCTGTTCGACCCCACCCGCGCGCCCGCCGGCAAGCACACGCTGTGGACGTACACCCACGTGCCGGCCGGGAGCGCGGTCGACCGTCGGGAAGCGGTCACCGCGCAGATCGAGCGCTTCGCGCCCGGGTTCCGCGACACGATCCTCGCGACCAGCTCGCGCTCCGCGCGTGAGGTCGAGCGGCACAACCCGAACTACCCGGGCGGCGACATCGCGGCCGGAGCGCCGAACTTCTGGCAGCTCGTCGATCGCCCGGTGCTGAGTCCCGACCCGTGGCGCACGCCGATCCCCGGCGTCTATCTCGCGTCGGCGTCCGCGGCACCCGGTCCCGGCGTCACCGGTCTGCCCGGGTGGTTCGCGGCGCTGAGCGCGCTGCGCCACGACTTCGGAACCCGAGCGCTGCCCGACCTCTCGTCGAGGGGCTGACCGCGCACGTCGGCATCCTGCTGTCAAGGGGGGACGGATGCCGCAGCCCCGGCCTCTAGCGTCGGCGCATGGACGCCGCGAACCACACGTCGACAGACCGCCGGGCGACCGGGGCCGAGGTTATCGTGATCACCGGCGCCTCGAGCGGGATCGGGCGCGCGACGGCGCGAGCGTACGCGCGGCGGGGAGCGCAGGTCGTGCTCGCCTCGCGCAGCGAGCCGGCGCTGCAGACCGTGGCCGAGGAGTGCCGTGAGCTGGGCGGGCAGGCGCTCGTGGTCCGCACCGATGTCACGCACGAAGGTGAGGTGCGTGCGCTCGCGGCGGCGGCCGTGCTCGAGTACGGCCGCATCGATGTCTGGGTCGGCAACGCCGGGGTCTTCGCCTACGGGGCGTTCGAGCAGCTGCCGGCCCGGGTGTTCCGCCAGGTCGTCGAGACGAACCTCATGGGGCAGGTGCACGGCGCCCGTGCGGTCCTGCCGTACTTCCGGCGTCAGGGGTCGGGCACTCTCGTGATGGTCGGCTCGCTCTACTCGCGCGTGGGCTCGCCGGTCCTCTCGCCCTACGTCATGAGCAAGTTCGGATTGCTCGGGTTCGCCGAATGCCTGCGTCAGGAACTCCGGGGCAGCGGCATCCGTGTGCGTGTCGTCCTTCCGGCATCGATCGACACGCCGATCTATCAGCACGCTGCCAACGTGACCACGCGTCACATCCGACCGCTGCCGCCGGCCGGATCTCCGGCCCGTGTGGCCAGGGCGATCGTGCGTGCGCCCCGCCGCCGGCGGTTCGCGACCTTCGTCGGGCGCATCCAGAAGCAGACACTGCCGGTGCACCGCCTCGCGCCGGCCGCGTACGACGCGGCGGCGTCGTGGATGGTCGAACGGGTGGAGCTGCACGGTCGGGATGCGGAGGTCACCGTCGGCACGGTGTTCGACCCGCCCGAGTCGGCGAGCCCGACCACGGGCGGCTGGCGATCGTCCGGGGGTCGCCTACTGGTCGGCGCGTTCGCGACCGCTGTGCTCTCGGTGCTGCTGGCGCGCCCGCGTGTCTCGACCGCCCGCGCGTGAACAGCGATCGGTATCAACGGAACCCCTCCTGCTGCGTACGCTCGTCTGCCACGCGCACACCGTAGCGATAGGCGAGCTTGCCGCCGAGCCATCCCGACACACCGAGGGCGGCGAGCCCGACGATGCTGAGGATGAATCCGACGATGCTCACCTCGTCGTGATCGTCGGCCGACAGTCGCACCAGCAGGTTGATGATGAACAGCACCGTCACACCGAGGTTCAGCGACATGTGGATCGTCGCCGTCCGCCGGGCGTCGGTGCCCTTGCCGAGCTGCAGGTAGTCGAGGAAACCCCAGATCGCCGCGAGCACGGCGCCGATGAGGCCGATGACGATGAGGATCCACGCGCCGCGGACGTACGGCGCCGGGTCGTCGGAGGCCAGTCCGATGACGTCGAAGATGAGGCTGGCGACCCAGGCGCCGATGGGGATGGTCACCAGGATGGGATGGAACGGGTGACCGTACGGTCCGGCGAGAGCCGACCGGGGCTGCTTGGCGCGCTGCTGTGGGGTGTTCTGCGACATGTCGATCTCACTCCTTGGGTAGGTCGCCTCAGCCGACCATCCCTCGCCCGGTCCCGCACGGGCCTTGACATCACGAACCGGATGCCGCAGCTCGCGCCTGGTCGCGCAGCTTCGAGCCGCCCTGGAGGCCCATCGCCGCCGCTCTCGAGCTCAGCGAGGCGTGCCCCGGGCGCCGGGAATGGCGGGGGAGCGGCATCCGTTGTATTCTGATGTGCTCGGATGCTTCGGCACCCGAGGATTGGAAACTCAACAGTGTGACAGCGGCCCTTCGCGAGAAGGAAACCACGGGGATGATCGGTTTCGACATCGCCTGCGAATCTGCGTGAAGCGGGCCGAGGATGCAGGGTTATCTCGTAAACGCTCCTTGCAAACCAATAACTGCCGAAAAGAAGCAGTCCGCGTTCGCCCTCGCTGCCTGAGCAGCGAGCCCGACGCCGTCAATCCGTGACTGATCCCGTCACGGGTATTGGCGTCATCTAGGGATCTTGCTGCGTGACGTCGCCTGAGCGTCACGCGGGACTCTTATCAGGATGGGCTCGTCGACTTAGGTGTCTGTGACAAAGGTCGGAGCCGAGTAGAACGCCTTCACAGACTGCGCCCGGAGAAACCGCAGTTACTCAGCGATGGACGGGGGTTCGATTCCCCCCATCTCCACGTACCGCTGTCACGGAACAAGGCCCTGAGAGCCGCGTAATCACGCGGTTGTTGGGGCCTTCGTTCGTTGTTGGTGCGATCCCTCGCAACCCAATCGCCCACAAATCGCCCACAAACGTTTGGTGCATATAGGTCGAAATGCGTGTCCGAAAGCCGCTAGTCGTCGATTTCGGGCCGGCGCGCGCGTGCTAGCGCGAGTCGGCCGTTGAGCGAGCGAAGCGAGACGAAACGCGATCAGCTCGCCCAGAGGCGCCCGACATCCGCGTTCAACCCGCCTTGATTCATCCGCTCGGCGACATCGGCGAGGTCGTCGTCAAACAGATCGGCGTAAGTGTCAAGAGTCATGGCAGCCGACTTGTGGCCGAGCATCCGCTGGACGGCCTTGACATTCGCGCCTGACGAGATGGCGAGGCTCGCGGCAGTGTGACGCAGGTCGTGCGGCGTAAGACGCTCGATGTCGGCGAGATCGAGCGCCGTCGTGAACCAGGAGTTCACGCCGTACTGGGTCTTGGCCCGGCGCAGGTGCTTCCCCTCGAGGTCGGTGAAGACGAGGTCCTCGGCCCGCTTGCCGCGGCAGAGCTGCTTAAGCGGTCCTTCGAGGAAGGCAGGGAATGGGACGAGCCGGCGTTCCCAGTTCTTCGGAGTGCCGAGGACAATCTTGCCCTCGACTTCGACGGCGGCACGCTGCACCTGGATACGATGTCTCGGGAAGATGATGTCGCTGACGTGCATCCCGATCGCTTCGCTCCACCGAAGTCCGCAGTATGACAGCAAGAGGATGAGCGTCTTGTGCGTGTCGTTGTTGGTTGCCTCAGCCAGCCGGACGACCTCGGTGTGTGTCAGGTAGCGCCGAGGCTTTTGCGACTGCTTCGGCGGTAGGTTCTGCGCTCCGCGGGCGACGTTGCGGGGGATGCGCCCGTCGCGTACGGCGGTGTCCAGAATTCCCGCGAGCACGCCCAGCGCGCGGTACACCACACTTGCCGAGCGCGGGTTGGCGCCGGCCTTTTCACTCTTGGTGCGCTTGGTCGTGGCCGTTCCCTCGGAGAGCTCGCGGATCCACTGCTCGACGTGCGAGGCCCGGATGTCGCCGATGCGGACGTCGCCCCAGCGGGGGAGGACATAGACCCGCCACGATGTCTTCAAGGAGCTGTACGACGACGGCTTGAGGGCGTGCTCCTTGTTGCGGAGCCACTCCACGCCAAGCGCGCCCACCGTGATGCGCGCCTCGCCCGGATCGGTGTACGAGCCGTTTGATCGCGAGACTTCGCTATGCGCGAGGTAAAGCTCCGCATCCTTCTTGGTGCGGAAGCCCTTCTTCTCGACCTGCTTCTGCTGGTCGTTGCGCCACCGGACCCGATAGCGCCGTCCTGCCTCTATCTCGTATGCCGTGATGCTTCCCATAGGTCCCTCGCGGCCAGAGTAGACCTGGGATGGCGGTTGTGGGGCGGCACGAGCGCCAGCTGGGTGTGTCTAGTGGATAACTGTCGCCCGTTGTCGTTTGTGAGGAACAGACCGACCCGCGCTGCGCGAGGACGGCGCGATCGGCAACGTTCCGTTCGGCACTTCGAAGCTGTATCCACCTCCGCTCAGCTTCGTGCGTACTCCACGGTCACCGCACTGCGCAGCGCCGATCGCGCAGGTCAGGCAGGGGCGCCGGCGCGGCACGGTCCCGACGTCGCAGCGTGCATCCTTGCGAGCTGTGGCGAGCTCGTCGGTCACTTCCGCTATGTCCGCCCGAGTAGGTGTCGTGGCCAATTGGCCAACAACGCGTGCCGAACAGACCGTCCGTGAGCAGACGCGCTCATGGACCAGAGTCGCAGGTGGTGGTGGTCCCTGCGCTAGTATCCTGCCTATGACAGGGGGAATCGAGACCACGAAGGACGTGCCTCTGATCGTCGACCGTGCCGGCTACGCGATAACCCTGGATGACTTGGACTTTCTCGGGCTCACTGTAGATCAGGCTGCGGACATGAAACGCGGGGCTTTGCCGTTGGGGATGAGCGCTGCCGTCTATCAGGAGTTTGTAGAATCGTTGCGCGGGGCTCTTCATGACGAAGGGGCGACAGACGCTGACGTTCGAATTCAGGGTAGTTCGGTGAAATTCTTCTCTGGTCACCACAAGGCTATGCCGTGGGACCGCGACGAGATCGAAGATGAGTACCTCAAGGCCAACAGTTCAACGACACCGCTTTCGGCCTATTCTCTGAATTCAATCCTGGAGAACTTGACGGGTCATTGGCCGGACAACTCCAATCGACCTGAGGCGCGGCCGTTCGACGCGTTGTACCGCGTTGGGTTGCACGGCGAGGCAAGCGATTACGACGTTCAGATTTCGAGCCACATCTTGGTGGACAAAGTCAGGGATCAGATCCGCCGCAGAGGGGTGAAGCCCACTGACCTGCGCGTGAACAAGCCGACCTACAACTTCGTGAAGAAGGAATACTCGTCACAGTTGGCCTATCTTGCTCAGTGGGCTGCGAAGGCCTGCGAACTCGCTGGCCGGCCTGTCACCGTCGCGGTGTTCGACGGTGGCGGACCCCCGGACGTCCGGGAAGAATTCGGAGAGTTGTCGAGCCATTTTCGTAACGACGACGACTGGATCATAGTTTCGCCCCGGGACGGCTCGTAGTGGCCGTCGTCACGATCCGCCAGCTGCTCGACAGCGGCGTGCACTTCGGGCACCAGACCCGCCGGTGGAACCCGAAGGTCAGGCGCTTCATCCTCACGGAGCGCAGCGGCATCCACATCATCGACCTGCAGCAGTCGCTGGCGTACATCGACAAGGCGTACGAGTTTGTCAAGGAGACGGTTGCCCACGGCGGCACCGTGCTCTTCGTCGGCACCAAAAAGCAGGCGCAGCAGGTCGTCGCCGAACAGGCCACGCGCGTGGGTCAGCCCTACGTCAACCAGCGCTGGCTCGGTGGCCTCCTCACCAACTTCTCGACGGTGTCCAAGCGCCTCGCGCGCATGAGAGAGCTCGAAGAGCTCAACTTCGACGACCCGGCTGCGAGTGGCTTCACCAAGAAGGAACTGCTCATCAAGAAGCGCGAGCTGGACGGTCTGCACAAGTCGCTGGGCGGCATCCGCAACCTGCAGAAGACGCCGTCGGCGATCTGGGTCGTCGACGCCAAGCGCGAGCACCTGGCCGTCGACGAGGCGACGAAGCTCGGCATCCCGGTGATCGGCATCCTCGACACCAACGCCGACCCGGACGAGTTCCAGTACCCGATCCCCGGCAACGACGACGCGATCCGCTCGGTCGCCCTGCTTACCCGCATCATCGCCGACGCCGCCGCGGAGGGTCTGATCCAGCGCCACCAGCCCGCCGAGGAGTCGGCCGACGCCGAGCCCCTCGCCGATTGGGAGCGCGAACTGTTGGAGCAGGCGACCGCCCCAGGGGTCCTGGACGTTGTCGGCGATGTTCCGGTTCAACGCGCAAGCCCGGACGCGTCACGAACCCCAATGCCTTGGCTCAGCCACCTTGTCGAAGTAAGCGACGAGCCGATCGTCACCCTCTTCCAGTCGGAGTCACCCATCGAAGGCGCTGTGAAGGAGTTGCTCGAGCAACGATTGGGTCTCACGTTCTGGACAATTCATGACCCCGACGAGTGGGTCCTGGGCTCAACTATTTTCGGCCGAGACACCGCGCACCCGGTCGTCGTCAGAGCTACGCGAAGATCAGGTGGTGAATCGGGCTATCAGCTCCAACTAGTAGATCCGCGAGGTTCTAGCCTGCTCCGAACAGAGATCATTCGGCTGTTCAGCTCGTTGCACGAAGAGCTGGAGCCCTGGGGCGTTCAGGCAGGCGAGCTTCCGAGGCACTCTGATCTGAAGGGTGAACTAATCGGCGAAGGTGCTGAGGAAGCCATTGCGGAAGCAGCCGAGGCAGAGGCCGACTGGAGTTGGCAATAGCGAGATCTGCCGAAGTCGATCCGAATGCCGGGACCAGGCGACGGCGTTCGCAACTGGCGACGGAGCGTCGTGGAATAGGCCCGACGCTTCACCGACACGCAGCTCAGCAGTGCCGGAGCCTGGCGACCTGCTAGCTCGCGTCAGAGCCGAAGTCCACGCCGACGGCTACCAAACATCTCAATCCTCGGACGCGGGAACGAGCTACGAGTCCAAAGACTGACCGACCGGCCAGGCGCAGAATCGAAACAACCGCAACCGCAATGCACGCAGGCATCCGTGGATGAGCCTGCCTGACCGAGCGCATTAGGCACCATCTCGCTACACGTACCTACAACGCACAAAAATACCTGGATAACCGGCAAAACGCGACGTACTCTGGCGCCATGCGAGGCGGGTTGGAGCGGTGGAAGCGGGGTGCTGATTCCCGAGGTGTCCGGAACGCGATCTCCTATGCGTTCGAGGGCACCTGCGACGCGCACCTCCACCACGGAAGCGGTGTGGACGCACTCGACCGGTATGGCGAAGCATCCGATTCCAGCGTCTCTCGCTTCATCGTCTCGGATGGTGTGATCACGAGCGACGAACTCGCCGCCGGAGGTCTACGGGTGTGGCTCACCGGCCATGATCCCGTCACAGGGGAGGAGCGGGGGCGCTCACGGCTGAGCCCCGACGCGGACCTCGTTCTGGACGGGACCATCAACCATGCGAAGTCGTACAGCATCGCCGCGCTGCTCCACCCCGACCTCGCCGAAGAGTTCGAAGCACTGCAGGACCGCCTTCGAAGGCGCATCCTGCTCACCTGGCAGCGGGAGCTCAACGTCCGCCGCGGCCACAACGGCCTCGTCCGCGAGGACGTCACGCGCCTCGAAGTCGTCGAGCTGCTGCACCGGCGCTCGCGTGCGCTCGATCCTCACACCCACCGGCATCTGTGGCTCAACGTGAAGGTGTTCGGGGCCGATGGGAAGTGGTCGAATCTCGACTCTCGCGTCGCGATGAAACTCCACACCGTCATCAACGCTGAGGGTGAACTCGCCGCCCGCACTGACCCGAAGTGGCTCGCGGCGCTGGCCCGCCACGGGTACACCGTCAACGAGGCCGGCGAGATCGCCGAACTGTCAGCCGCGGTGCGCCCGCTGTCTCGCCGGTCCGCGCAGATCGAAGCCAGCCGCGCACCCCTCATCGCCGAATGGTCGGCAGCGCACGACGGCGCCATTCCGAGCGCCGAGGTGATGAATCAGATCGACCGGCGGGCGTGGGCGTTGTCGCGCCCGAACAAGCCGGGGCACCTTGATGAGGAGTCCTGGGCGGCGATGGTCCGCGATGAGATCGCCGCGATCGATCCCGATCTTGTTCATGAACGCCCCGCGGTCGCGATCAGGTCGACCCGGCTGGACGAGATCGACGTCGACTTGCTCGCGGCCATGGCGGTCGTCGACGCCGACACTCGCGCCGCCACTTCGGGCGGGCGCTTCAGCGCATTCGACCTGCGGGCCGGCGCGATCCGGGCTCTCTCCCGCTCAGGCGTTGTCAGTCAGCGCGACGGACTGGATGAGTTGATCGCCACACTCGCGGGGCGAGCACTTCGCGGCTGCATGCGACTGAGCGGCGACGCTGATGCGCCCGGTCACGTGAAGAATCTCATGGCGACGGAGACGATGCGGTCTAAGGTCGTCTTGTCGCAGCGGCTCGACCGCCTTGCCACCCCCGGACACGCGTTGATCTCGAACGAACTGCATCGGGGTGCCGGCACGATCGACGGCTTCGACGAGCTGGATGCCTCGCAGCTGGCCGCGGCATCCGCAATCGCTGGCACACACGGGCTCGTGACAGTCACGGGCCCCGCAGGTGCAGGGAAAACCACGATGCTGCGGATAGCGTTCGGCGCCCTGCTAGATCAACGCCGTCGCATGATCGTGGTCGCACCCACCCGAAAGGCCGCGTCCGTCGCTACGCGCGAGGTGGGCGCCCCGGCGACCAGCATCCACTCACTGCTCGCCGATCACGGCTACCGGTGGGGAACGGACGCCGCGGGAGCGCATTCGTGGCGACGACTCTCGTTCGGCGAACGCGACACCGAAAGCGGAGTGATCTACAAGGGCCCGAGCGCGTACCCGTTGCGACCGCGTGACCGGATCGTGGTCGACGAAGCCGGGATGCTCGATCTTCAGACAGCGAACGCCCTTGCCGAACTAGCCCACGAACACGGCGTCGGAGTCGCGATGGTGGGCGACCCGCACCAGGCGCTTCCCGTCGGACACGTCGGTGCGATGGCCGCCGCCGTCCGCCTCGCGGGCGCTGCCGTTGAACTCGACACCGTGCACCGATTCCGTGACCCGGCGTATGGCGCGCTCACCCTTCGCTTGCGGTACCCGGGCGACGCCCAGCACGCCTCCTCAGTGGCCCATGAGCTGGCGAAGAATGGGCACATTGCACGCGTCGACCACCTCGATGCCGCGCGCGAACACATGATCGACGCCTACTTCGCCTGGCATGCCCGAGGCAAACGTGTCGCCCTCGTATCGGCGACGAACGGCGAGGCGAACGCCATCAACGATGCGATCCAACAGCATCGGGTCGACCGTGGCGAGCTCGACGCCAGGCACACGGCCGTGGGGATGGGGGAGCAGCGCATTCTCATCGGGGACACCGTGCAGACCCGCCGGAACGACCCACGCACTGGAGTCGAGAATCGTGCCATGTGGGTGGTGAGCAGCATTCGCGAGCGCACCCTCATGCTCGTCTCCGCCAACGACAGCGGCGAGTTGCGTCAGGTCACCAAGGACTACGCGCTCGAGCATCTGCAGCTCGCGTATGCGTCGACGGTTCACGGCATTCAAGGAGAGACCGTGGATGCTTCATTCGTCGGCCCCGGCGTCGATGCCGCCGGACTCTACGTCGGCCTCACCCGGGGCCGGATACACAACGAGGTGGTCGCAGTGGCCTCGACCGACCGCGCCGCCCAGGCAAAGATCGCTGCCAGCATGCTTCGCGGCGGAACCGAGCTCACCGTGCAGGATGCCGTCCGCGCAGCAGACGTCGAACTGCGGCGTGCGGCGAGAGCGCGCCACGAGGCCGCGATCGCTGGCCCGTTCGTCGCCCCGGGCTCGGCGATCGGGTTGTCCCGTTAGCCAGCGCGCACAGCGGGACGATGAATCGATGGTTCGCCCCGACCGCAGAGATCGTAGCGGTCATCGACGCCTCCGTTCCCGTGCGCTCACTCTTTGCAGACTCCGCTCTCCGCTCCGCTCCGAGCTGCACTTAGCAACCGCTCCCTTCGGGTACTGCGTCCCCGCTGACCGCTATGTTGCTGGTTGTCGGAGCGAACGACAGCTCTGATCTCGTTGGCTTGGAGCCTTGCTCGCGCGGAGCGGGACTCATGGGCGGCCGCCAGCGTCGACGAGCGCTGGAACGTCCTCGGTCGCGCTTGGCCGGGCCCCGTCCAGGAGGGGTGTACCTCCCCGGCTGAGGTTTTGGCCCTGGGAAACCTCGATTCCTGGTGAGATGCCTTGCGAGGAGGAATTGGAGTCCGGCGGGAAGATGTCTAGATCGGTGAACCTGCGATGTCGGTCTGGTGTTGACGGATGTGGTCCGCGACTTCGCGCCGGGAGCTCACACCCCACTTGGCGTATATATGTCGGATGTATGTCACGACGGTGTGGGGGGACACCAGGAGTTCGTTGGCAATCTGCTGGGTTGTGAAGCCAGCGCCGACGAACTCCGCGACTTGACGTTCTCGATGCGAGAGCCCGGTGGCGTCGGCAGCGGAGACGAGTCGCTGGTTTATGCCCTTTGCTCTGAATCGCTGCAGCACTCTGCTGACGTCTCTTGGTGCGCCGCATGCGTTGTAGATGCGCATCGCCTCTGTCAGTGCGCGCGTGCCGACGTCGCGATCTGTCGCGAATAGTCCGGCAGCTTCGAAGAGAAGGGCTGCCACCAGCGGACGGCAACCGCTTCGCACCTGTTCGGCGGCCGCGAGGAGGTCCGCGGAGGAATGGTCGCGCACACCTCGTACCGCCGTTGCAATCGCCGAGACGAAGAGATTGCCGGGGTTGAGTTCGGCGCGTGCCCGCGTGACCTCGACGACGACTTCCAGGGATGATCTGTCTCCAGCGACGTCGCAGAGATACGCCAACATGAAGTCGTCGGCAAAGTCAGATGGCGTCGTCATCGACGGGGCCGCTTCCCGCATCGTGTCGATGGCCGTTGATGCGTATTCGTAGGCCTCATTTGGTCGACCGCGTTCCATGGCTTCCATAGCGAGACTCCACCGGCCGGTGCGGGTCAGACCGACGCCATTGGCAAGCTGCTCGATCAGCGGTCGAGCCCTCTGGCGGATGTCGACGTCGCCTGTGCGGAGACCGATACGGTGCAGAACGACACCCGCGGTGGCGTTCATGAAGTCACCCAGCCCGAGTTGCTCTCCCAGGTCGAGGACGGTTTCGGCTTGCGTGCGTGCGTCTTCAAGACGTCCCAGGTGGTACAGCGCCGTGGATCGGACCATCATCCAGAATGCTTCAGCGATCACATTCTTGGCGGCTCGCGCTTCGGTTAGGCCCTCATCGGTGAGGACGACTGCTTCGTCGCAGCGTCCGGTGGTGTTGCGCATGAACGCCATCCACAGGCCTTCTGGGAGCCAAAGGCCTGTCGGGGTGCCTGTCTGCGCGACCCTTTCCATCGCTTTGCGCTGTAGATCTTCTGCGGCGTCGAAGCGTCCTTGGTAGAACGTCAGCACCGACTCGGTGGCATCGAGCGTGGCGAGAGCAAGCGTGTCGCGCTTCTCGTCGGCCACCTCCCGCGCCAACCCCAGAGTCTCGCGCACGCTTCTTTCATCAGCCTTGTTCGCGAAGTTGAGAGCGCGAACCGAAAGAAGCTGCACTCGCATCTCATCGGAGATCCCGGGAACGGCCAGCCCGGCCGCCGTCTCCCGAATCGCGCCGTCGAAATCGCTTTCAGTGAGTTGGCGGGATACGGCGAGGTTGATGCGGGCCCGGTCGTCGGGGCCCAGCAGAGGCCTGAGTGAGCGGCTGATCTCCATCGCGTCCTCGACGCGTCCGCTGGCAAGGACGAGGGGAAGGAGCGCGGCGGTTCGATCGGCATGGACGGGGTTGCCGGAGGAGAGCTGAGCGCCGAGGATGACGAGGCCAGCCGCACCCGCCATGTCCGTGCGCGAGAGTTGGTTGGCGGCCAGGAATAGCAACTCCAAGGATTCGGCGTCGCCGGCTTCGGCGACAGATGCAATCGTTGACGCGAGCGTGGCTACCCCCTCACCACCGCGAAGACGCCGATGGATGACTTCACGGGCCATTGCCCGCCTGAGCGTGGGGGAGAGACTCTCCGTCGCAGCGGTCTGCACGCTGTCGTGCCGGAAAGACAACGTCCGGCCGGTGTCTACGATGAAACCCAGATCGAGTAGTTCTTGGACCCCTGGCGCAGCCTGAGTCGCGGTCTGACCAAGGACGTCCAAGACGCCACTCAGGGGAAAATCGCGCCCATAGAGGCTTCCGACCTGAGCAATCCGGAGGGCATCTCGACTCACCTGCTGTAGGCGGTCACCTGCGGATGTCCCGAAGCGGACAGGCAGCGAATCGTCGTCAATATCGACCACGCCGTTCGTGGACTGCAGAAGTCCGTCCTCTTCGAGTCCTTGCAGGATTTCGAGGATCAGAAGGGGGTATCCGGCGGCGCGGCCGATGGCATTCGTCACCGACCGCCCCGGCATCGCCCCCAGGGTGTCGCGTGCGATCGCTTCTGCTGCGGTGTCGTCCAGCGGGTTCAGATCGAGTACCGTTCCGAGCTCGCCGATCTGTGCGATGAACCGTTGGTGGGCAGCGCTGTACACACCGCTGCGGGTTGCGAGGATCCAGTACACCGGGACACCCTGCAGGTCGTGGATGAGCGCGGTGACGGAGCCGAGCGAACCTGCGTCGAGCCACTGCAGGTCGTCGACGACGACGAGTACTCCGGACTGAGCCGCAGCCAGCTCCAGGCCCTCGGCAATTACACGTGTCAGCAGATACTTGGGCGCGACGCCCTGCATGATCGGGGCTACTTCTTCTCTGTGAAGCAGCGGGGGACTGGTACGGGTTGCCGCGCCGATGAGCGCGCCGAGAGGTGACAACGCTGAGTCGATATCGGGGGCGACCACCATCGTCGACCAGCCGTGACTATCCACGAGCTGCAAGGCGTGCTGCAGCAGGCGAGTCTTCCCAATGCCCGGCTCTCCGGAGAGCAGCGTGACGGAACCGTCCCCCGAGAGTGCGGCCGTGATCCCACGTGCGATTTCGGTCGACTCCGGCACTCGGCCTCGGAGGGGCGCGAGCGATCGCCCGGCGCTACTTCCTGAAAGCGCATCGAGGCCGGCTCGGCGCGCCGGCCGGCCTTTACCAAGCACCCAGCAACGTTACCGCGCTTCAGACCGCCGTGGATGACGCTTCCGTTGCCACCTCGACAACATGCGATGTCGGTGAGCAAGGCGGGGGATGTAGCGGAATTGGACCCCATCTACCGTTCCAGATGCGGGCCTCAGACCCGATGACGTGGCCCCACGTCACGCATCCTCGCCGGGCACCCGGCACTACTGGAAGGAAAATCCGATGAGCGTTATCGTTCGCGACGACCTCGTGCTTTCGCACGCGGTGGTCACCGCAGATGTCACCGCCCCGTTCGAGCACGTCGACATCGAGCAGTGGCTGAAGACCCTGCCGACCCACGAGTACCAGCGCTGTGCGCCCGGCGACCACAAGGCCGCCGGCTACACGGTCGACGATGACGGCACCCCTATGTCGATCAACGTCGAGATGATCGGCTCCGGCTTGGTGATCCAGCAGTACCGCTACGAGGTCGCCAGCCCGCACTACTGCAAGATGGTCTCCATCTCCGACGTGTACTCGCCCGCCGGCTGGACCACCACCCAGGTGATCTGGGAGCTCGGCATTGAGCAGCTCGAGGGCGACCAGCTGCGCTACGTCAACACCGTCACCTCGCACCCGACCGAGGACTTCCTGAAGTTCATCATCGGCAGCGGCCAGACGTTCGAAGACGCCGCCGCCGCCCGCCAGCACGCCTCCGGCGCGCACTGCGAGGTCGAGACGCCGCACTACGCGCAGAGCATCGCGGCGTTCGCGAACGCCCGTGCCGCCGAAGCCGCCAAGGTCTGACCTGCGTCGAGGGTTCAGCAATGACCACCCACGAGGTACACGCAGAACATCACACCACTGACGCGCACGAACACGGTGATGGATGCGGGCACGAGGCCGTCGATCACGGCGACCACATCGACTACATCCACGACTCCCACCGTCACGCGCGGCACGGGGATCACTACGACGAGCACTGAGTAGCCAGTTGATCGAAGGGGGCCACAAGCCCCCTTCGATCACGGCGGCGCTAGAAGGGACCAGCACCTCGATGTCCTCCGCGATCCGTTTCGCTCACCCGGGCCCACCCGACGTCCTGCACCTGGCGCAAGTCGACCGGCCCGTGCCGGGACCGCACGATGTGCGCATTGAAGTTGCGGCGGCGGGCGTGAACAACGCTGACCTTCTCGAACGGCGAGGTCACTACCCGGTCCCGCCTAACGCGCCGCCTGGCTTGGGGCTGGAGGTTGCCGGGATCATCACCGCGGTAGGCGGTGAGGTCACTACCTGGCGGCTCGGTGACCAGGTCTGCGCTCTCGTCGCCGGGGGCGGTTACGCCACAGAGGCGATCGCGCCGGCGGCGCAGGTGATGCCGATCCCGACCGGGTTGACGATGATCGAAGCAGCAGCGCTGCCGGAGGTCGCCTGCACCGTCTACTCGAACCTCGCCATGATCGCCCGCCTCACCGCCGGGCAGGCCGTCCTCATCCACGGCGCCGGCGGGGGCATCGGATCGTTCGCGATCCAATGGGCCAACGCGATCGGCGCCCGCGTAATCACCACCGCCGGCAGCGCGGCCAAGACGCAAGCCGCGCGGGACCTGGGTGCCATGGAAGCGGTGAACTACCGCACCGACGACTTCGTCGCCGCCACTCTCGACGCCACCGACGGCCGCGGCGTTGACGCGATTCTCGACATCGTCGGCACCACCTATCTGCGCCGCAACATGGAGTGCCTCGCTGACGACGGGCACCTGCTGATCATCGGGGGCTCGGTGGGCCCGGTCACTTTCGACCTGTGGGACCTGCTGTCGCGACGCGCCAGTATCTCAGCCACGCTCCTACGGGCCCGGCCCGCTCACCAGAAAGCGGCCATTGTCGCCGGCGTCACCCGCGATGTGCTGCCTCTGGTCGAGGCAGGCAAGATCCGTGCGGTCGTCGACACCGTCTTTCCGCTGGCTGAAGCGTCACTCGCTCATGAGCTGCTCGAGTCGGGCCGGACGGTCGGCAAGGTCGTCCTCGAGACAAGCCGCCACCAGCCCTGGTGAGAGGACCGAAACCATGGCTGACATCGCGGCCGGCACCAGCGCCGGCACCGACCCTGTTCGGGCGCTCGCGCCGTTGACGGTGCCGATCTTCCGCGCGCTCTGGATCGCGGCCCTGGTGAGCAACATCGGCAGCTGGATGCAGACCGTCGGCGCGCAGTGGTTCATGGTCGAGCAGAACAGTTCTCCGCTGCTCATCGCGCTCGTGCAGACCGCGTCAGCCGCGCCCGTGCTCCTGCTCGGAATCCCTGCCGGAGTTCTCGGTGAGCTCCTCAACCGCCGCCGCCTGCTGATCTGGGTACAAAGTGCGCAGGTGCTCATCAGCGCCGGGCTGGTCGCCTTGACCGCAGCCGGCGAAATGACCCCGTACCTGTTGCTGGTGCTGACACTGCTCCTCGGCGCCGCATCAGCTGTGCAACTGCCGGCTTACGGGGCGATCTCCGCCGAGATCGTCCCGACCCGGATGATCCCGAACGCGGCATCCCTCAGCGCGATTTCCGTGAACCTGGCCCGCGCTATCGGGCCGGCCATCGCTGGACTGCTCCTGTTTCGCCTCGGCGTTGCCTTCGTGTTCGCCCTAAACCTCATATCGTTCGCGGTGTTTCTGCTGGTCCTCATCGGCTGGCGCACCTATCGCCCGGATCCCCACGAGCCGGAAGGGTTTCTCGCTGCAACCCGTGCAGGCGTGCGCTACGTCGCTCACTCAGGCGTCGTTCGCCGGATCTATGTGCGGCTCGGGTCGTTCGTCGTTCCCGGTAGCGTCCTTTACGCTCTGCTGCCCCTGATCGCGACCGATCAGCTCGGGCTGGGTTCTACCGGGTACGGCGTGCTCCTTGCGGGGCTTGGCGTGGGTTCTGTCGCCGCCGCCTTCCTCGCTCCGGTCGTTCGCGACCGTATCGGCCCCAACCGCACCGTGTTCATCTCCTCCGCGGTGTTCGGTGCAGGAACTCTCGCTGTGGCGCTCTCTCCGGTCATCGCCGTGACGTTGCCGGTCCTCGCGGTTGTCGGCGCGGCATGGATCGGAGTCGTTGCCACGCTCAACGGCGCCGTTGAAGCATTCCTTCCCGTGTGGGTGCGGGCGCGGGGCCTATCGATCTACCAGATGGTGCTGTTCGGCTCCTTGGCGGTCGGCGCTGCGGTCAGCGGGGTCATCGCCCTGTGGATCGGCACCGTCCCCACGGCCGCAGGCGCGGGTGTCCTGGTCATCATCGTCGCCGCAACACAACTGGCCTGGCCACTACTGTCCACAGCCGAAAAGAAGCGGCCGACCGCACCGTTACCTCTCGCGGAGAACCAAGGCGCCGACATCGATATGGAACGGCAGACGCTCGTCCTCGTCTGGTACGACGTGACCGCGGCCAACAGACCAGCGTTCATGGACCAAATCACGCTCGTTGAGCGCAGCAGGCGGCGCACCGGCGCGCGCACATGGGCCCTCTACCAGGACCGTGAAAGTCCGCAAGACGTCGTCGAAGTCTTCAGCGTCGGCAGCTGGCAGGAGCACCTGCAGCAACACGCCACTCGTCCCACTCAATATGACGACGAGACAATCCGCGCATCCAGTGAGATCGCCGACTCGATCGCCGTCCACCACCTTGTTCAAATCGATCCCGACCAAACCCCCCGCGCGTCCAGCTCAACACACCGGCGACAGCACAAGAAGCAGGAGAAACCGGCATGACAACCACCATCAACGACCTCATCGGCGCCTGGAGATTTGTCAGCGCAGACGAGATATTCAGCGACGGCGATTCCCGACCACAGTTCGGCCCGGAAGCCAGCGGCTACCTCAGTTACAGCCCCAACGGCATCGTGACCGCAGTCCTCGGCAGCATGCGGCGCCCTGCAGGGAGCGCACCCGACCCGCGTAGCGCGAGCGACGCGGAGGTTACCGCCATGGCGCGCGACTTCATCGCCTACGGCGGACCATTCACTCTCGACCCCGAGACCAACACCGTCACCCACCACATCGACATCGCTCTGTTTCCCGGATGGCAGGGCGGCAACCAAGCACGGCACTTCACAGTCGACGGCAACATGCTTCACGGCTCGACGCCCCCTGCGACCTCCCCCGACGGGCGCACCTTCCACGTCGAGCTGACCTGGGCTCGGTTCTAGCCAAGGCCCTCGCCTTCACGCCGTGCTCGCGCGAGCACCACCCGGGCACCCGCAGCCTCAGCGCCGGCCGACTCCAGCCCTCGCTCGCATCGCAACGCAACTGCAGCACTAACCCCATCGAAAGGAACACCATGCCGTACTTCACCACGACCGACGGTGCCGAGATCTTCTACACCGACCAGGGAACGGGCCAGCCCATCGTCCTCAGCCACGGCTGGCCGCTGTCCTCCGACGCCTGGCAGGTCGAGATCAAGCGCTTCTACGACGCCGGCTACCGCGTGATCGCTCACGACCGCCGCGGCCACGGTCGCTCGTCGAAGGTCGCGACCGGTCATGACATGACCACCTACGCCAAGAACCTCGCCGAGCTGATCGAGCACCTCGACCTTCACGACGTCGTCGTGATCGGTCACTCCACCGGCGGCGGAGAAGTCGTGCGTTATGCCGCGCAGTTCGGAAAGGGCCGCGTGGCGAAGGTCGTGACCGCCGGGGCCGTGCCGCCGATCATGCTCAAGTCCGAGTCGAACCCCGAGGGCACCCCGATCGAGGATCTCGACGGCATCCGCACCAACGTGCTCAAGGATCGCTCGCAGTTCTGGCTCGATCTCGCGGTGCCGTTCTACGGAGGCAACCGGCCGGGCGTCGACGTCAGCGAAGGACTCAAGGAGGACTTCTGGCGCCAGGGGATGCTCGTGAACCTCATCGCCGCGTATGACTGCGTGAAGGCGTTCTCTGAGACCGATCAGGCCGACGACCTCAAAGCCATCGACGTACCCATCTTCATCGCCCAAGGCGACGACGATCAGATCGTGCCGATCGCCGCTGCGGCGAAGAAGTCGATTGAACTTGTCAAGCACGGCACCCTCAAGGTCTACCCCGGCGCCTCTCACGGCATCTGGGGCGCCTACCAGGACGAACTCGACCAGGACATCCTCGCGTTCATCGCGAAGTGACGACCGAGAACCGTCATGAGTACCCCATCCCGCCACGTCGCCTCCCTCGTCGACGCCGCACCCGCCTTCGAAAACGACCTCGGCTTGGTCGCTCAACTCAGCACCGGCAACTTCCCGATCCTCGACGGCATGACCCTCAAGCGGATCGTGCTCGAGCCGGGAGCGATCCGCGAGCCACAGTGGAATGTCAACTCGAACCAGATCGCCTACGTCACCAACGGCACCGTGCTGGTGTCAATGCTCGCCACCGGCAACGAGTTCGCCACCTTCCTCGTCAAGACCGGGCAGATGTACCACGTCGCCTCCGGTGCGGTCTATCACATTGAGAACGTGGGAGAGGAGACGGCCGAGATCATCGCGGCGCTGCGCACCGGCGACCCACAGCATTTCTCCTTCCAGAACAGCGTCAACGTGATGAGCAACGCCGTTCTCGGCAACACCTACGACCAGCCAGCCTCCGCGTTCGACGGCTTCCCGCGCGGTGACGCACCGCAAATCATCCGCCGCACCGGCAGCGCGAGCATCCCCGACAACGTCGGGCTGCCCAACGCCCACCTCTTCGACGCCGAGGGGCAGATCGCACCGCTGGCCTACCCCTACGGGCACGCCAAGCTGGCCCGCAAGCAGTTCTGGGCGGCGCTGGAAGACCTGTCGATGTACTCCCTGAACATCGGCGGCGGTGGCATGCGGGAACCGCACTGGCACCCCATCACCGCCGAGCTCGGGTACGTCAAAAGCGGTCACGCCCGCATGACGATCCTTGATCCGGACGGCACCGTCGACACCTACGAGCTCAACCCGGGACAGGCGTACTTCGTGCCACGCGCCTACCCGCACCACATCGAAGCGCTCAGCGAGGAGGGAATCGAGTTCCTGATCTTCTTCGACCAGTTCGTCCCCGGCGACGTCGGCTACCGCGCTACCGCCACCGCCTTCTCCCGCGAGGTCCTCGCCGCGACGTTCCAGGTGCCCGAACGCGACCTGCCGCAGTTCCCGTTCACCCCCATCGACCCGCTCATCGTGTCGCGGAACAACCCCCGCGACCCGATCGCCTGACCGATGACAACCCCTCCCGCCGCGATGACGCCGGCGCGACGATCAAGCCGCACAGCGCTGGTCGCCGTGGTGCTCTCCTTCGCGGCGGGAGCCACCGACGCCTTCGCGTTCCTCCAGCTCAGCGGCGTCTTCACCGCGAACATGACCGGCAACCTCGTTCTCAGCGGCCTCGTCGACCGGCCCGGCTACGGCTCCACCATCGCCGGAATCATCACCGCCATCGTCGTCTTCGCCGCAACCTTGTTCCTCGCACTGCGGTTCATGCCCTCCGATAGCCCGACAGAACGGACCGTCATCCTGCTCGTGTTCGCCGCCATCGCGCAGGCGGCGATCTTCGGGATGTGGGCGGTGCATCCGGGCGCCGCGTCGACGGTCGCGGTCGTCGCTCTGATCGCGCTGTCCTCGATCGCGATGGCTTGTCAGACCGCCGTCGCGAAGCGCATCGACGGCGCCTCGGGCGTCACCACCACCTACGTCACTGGCACCATCACCAGTCTCATGACCGATGCCGCTGATCGGAGACCTCAACCCGTCGGCATCCGTCTCGCCGTCATCGCCGCGCTTGTCCTCGGGGCACTCAGCGGTGCCGTCCTCATGCGCGCCGACACGCTCTACGGCGCAGCGCTTCCCATCCTTCCCGCGATCGGCGCGGCCGTCCTCACCGCAACGACCATCACGCCTGGCGGGTCCTCCGCCCGCCCTGGATCAGAACATCTGCCGGCCGGTGCGCCAAACGAAGCGGCCCGCGATGAATCAGCCCCGCCGTTATCTGCTCCCGACCCTCCTCCACGGAAGCCGATTCCTCGCCGCCCGGGCCGCACGAGCCCACAACCCTCAGAAGCAGGTCTGAAGTGAACGACAACTCCCATCCGGACATCGACGCAACCGCGCCACCCAGCGGCACGGGGTGCGTCGACTGCGACCGCGAGAGCAGCTGGTGGGTGCATCTGCGACGGTGCGCAAAATGCGGCCACATCGGCTGCTGCGACGAATCCCTGAACCAACACGCCACGAAGCACGCCGCCGCGACCGGGCACGCCGTGATTCAGAGCTTCGAACCGGGCGAGGACTGGTTCTGGGACTACCGCGCCAACGACTACACCGACGGGCCACGCCTAGCCCCGCCAGAAAGTCACCCTCACACCCAGACCGTCCCGGGTCCGGCAGACCGTCTGCCCCGGAACTGGAGAGCGCTCCTGGAAGAGCGCGAAGGCCTCATCTGACCCACCACCACCCACCACCACAGAGGAGGTTCCACCATGAGCACCACCACCATCGACCAGAACCCGCCCGCAGTCTACGCCGACGTCCCCGTGGGGATCGACGCAACCGGGGAGCGCACCGAATTCGACAGCATGGGCACTATCGACGTTCCCGCCGACCGGTACTGGGGAGCCCAGACCCAGCGGTCGCTGCAGCACTTCTCGATCGGCAACGACCACATGCCCATCGAGGTTTACCGCGCCTACGGCATCGTCAAAAAAGCCGCCGCCCTGGTCAACCAGGAAGCAGGAAGGCTCCCGGACTGGAAGGCGAAGGTGATCGTGCAGGCCGCCGACGAGACCATCGCCGGCAAGCTCGACCAGGAGTTCCCGCTGTACGTATGGCAGACCGGCTCGGGAACGCAGAGCAACATGAACATCAACGAGGTGCTCTCCAACCGCGCCATCCAGCTGCTCGGCGGCACCCTCGGCTCGCAGCACCCGATCGGCCCGAACGACGACGTCAACATGGCGCAGTCCAGCAACGACTCCTTCCCGACCGCGATGCACATCGCCGCGATCACCGAGATCGACGACCGCCTGCTCGCGCGGCTGCGGGCGCTGCACGCCGAGATCGACGCGAAGGCGAAGAAATGGATGGGAGTTGTGAAGATCGGCCGCACCCACCTCGAGGACGCGGTGCCGCTCACCGTCGGCCAGGAATGGTCCGGGTACGCCGCGCAACTCGAGGGTGTCATCCGCGAGGTCGAGCACTCCCGCGAGGGCCTGTTGCAGCTCGCCCTCGGCGGCACCGCCGTCGGCACCGGCCTGAACGCCCCCGCGGGCTTCTCGGAGAAGGTCGCCGCGAAGATCGCGGAGCTCACCGGCAAGAAGTACGTCACCGCCCCGAACAAGTTCGAGGCGCAGGGCTCGCTCGACGCCATCGTCCGCGCCCACGCGGCCCTCCGCGGGGTTGCGGTGGCGTTGATGAAGATTGCGAACGACATGCGCTGGCTAGCCTCCGGCCCCCGCACCGGGTTTGCCGAACTCGTGCTGCCCTCCAACGAGCCAGGCTCGTCGATCATGCCGGGCAAGGTCAACCCCACCCAGTGCGAGGCGATCGTGATGATCTCCATCCAGGTGCTCGGCGATGACTCCGCGGTCGCGTTCGCCGGGTCGCAGGGCAACTTCGAGCTCAACGCCATGCGGCCGATCATCATCAACAACTTCCTGCACTCGGCCCGCATCCTCGGCGACGGGGTTGAGAAGTTCCTCACCTACTCGGTCAAGGGCACCGAGCTGAACGAGAAGAAGATCGCTTCTTACGTGGGGGAGAGCCTGATGCTCGTCACTGCGCTCAGCCCCGTGATCGGCTACCAGAACGCCGCGCACATCGCCGAGAGCGCCCTGGCCAACGACCAGACCCTCCGCGAAGCGGCGCTGGCATCGGGGAAGGTCACCGCGGAACAGTTCGACGCGATCGTCGTCCCCGCGACCCTCGTGGGACACGGCGTCGGCGGCGCCTGATGAGCGACGCGACGATGCGGGCTGCGGTACCGGGGACAAGCGAATCCGATCAGGATCTCGTCGCCGGCGCCGCAGCCCTGCTGCAGGCCACCGGGGAGTCCACCTCGGTGGCCCTCGCCGCCGTGCAGCGGATGAACCGAGGTCTGGGAACCACCTTCGAGCTCGTTCCGGCGTGGACGGCGGTGGCCATCACCGACCCGTCTTCTCCGACCGCTCCGCCGCCGCGGATCGTTGCGGCGGCACCAACAGGGATCTCGATGCGCGCCGTCGCCGTGTTGATGAGGACCGTCGACCAACTCAGCGAGACGACCGCGGGCCGCACCGAACTCGTCACGGCCCTCCGCGATGCTCGAGCGTCACGCCCGGCGAACTTCTGGATCTTCCTGCTCGCCTGCGCGACCGGGGCCGGGTCCCTGGCGATCATCTTCGGCGCCCAGGACGCCACAGCGGTGCTCCTCGCCGCCGGCAGCGCCGCCCTCGGTGGTGCCATCCGCCGGCTGCTCAGCCGGGTCCACATCGGACCGATCGGTCAGGTGTTCGCCGCCGCGTTCCTCGCCGGCATCATCGGCGGACTGGCAGTTCAGGCGGACCTCAGCTCGTCGCTCCGGCTGATCGCGGTGTGCCCGGCGATGATCCTGGTACCCGGCCCGCACATCCTCAACGGTGCCCTCGATCTGCTCGCGATGCGCATCCCGCTCGGCTTCGCCCGCCTCGGCTACGCAGGCCTGTTGCTGCTGTCCATCGGCACCGGTCTGGCGATCGCCCTGGCGATCTTCGGCACTGATCTGCCGACCGACCCTGCCGGCCGCACCGTACCGTTCTGGCTCGACGTCGCCGCCGCTGCAGTTGCGGCAGCGTCCTACCCGGTCTACTTCTCGATGCCCTACCGGCTCATTGTCTGGCCGGTGATCGTCGGCGCCATCGCGCACGGGCTTCGCTGGTGGGCGATGAGTGTCTGGGGGATGAACATCGTCATCGGTGCGTTCCTCGCCTGCCTACTGGTCGGGATCGTGCTGGCACCGGTCGCGCACCGGCTCCACATCCCCTTCGCCGGCATCGGCTTCGCCGCCGTGGTCTCGCTTGTCCCGGGCGTGTTCGTGTTCCGGGCGATCGACGCCCTGGACAGCCTGCCGTTCGGCGGCGCCGACCCTCAACTGCTCGGCGGCATCTCCGACGCCACCACCGCCGGCCTCATCATCATCGCCATGGCCGTCGGGCTCGCCATCCCGATGCACCTCTACGGTCAGCTCGGGCAGAAGGCACGCACATGAACCGGGCAATCCTGCTTCCCACCGTGCTCAGTCTGATTGCCGGGGTCACCGACGTCACAAGCTGGCTTCTGCTGGGCGGATTCTTCTCCGCCCACGTCACCGGAAACCTCGTCGTGGTCGCCGCCGACCTTGTGACCGGCACGACGCCCGACATCGTCGCGGTCTTGGCAATCCCGGTCTTCATCCTCACCACAGCAGCTGCGACAGTCGTCGCACGACGCATCGGGGCGCACTCTCCGAACGTCACCACGGTGCTCTTTGCGGCACAGGCCGCATTCCTCGTAGCTGCCGGCATGCTCTCATTCACCACCCACGCGTCTGCTCACCCCAAAGAGGGCATGGCCATCGTCATCGGGCTTTGCGCCGTCTGCGCGATGGCAACGCAGAACGCCTACCTCCACATCGTTCCCCCGCGGGCACTGTCGACCGCCGTCATGACCGGCAACCTCGTCGCCGCGACCGTCGCCGCCACTGACATCCTCCGCACCCGCGGCGAAGCCCCCGCGGCCCGCGCCAAGTGGACGGCCAGCTGGCCGCTCCTCGCCGGCTTTATCGGCGGGTGCCTCATCGGGGCTGTGGGAGCGACACTGTTCAGTGACCAAGCAGCGCTGATCCCCGCAGCACTGGCAGTCATCTTGCTCTCCGCGCAACTTGCTCGGAGGCACATTCATGCGTCTTCACGAACCGTGATCCGGTAGCGCTTCTCGCCGCCCCCATCACCACGCGAGATCGTCGCCGAGTCATCGGATGTGCTGTGCGACCCGCGACTGCCGCCGTCCCATCCGATCACCCGTGACCGGCCCCCATCCGCTGGCTGCTGACTACATCTGGAAGGTGCACGACATGGCCAATCTCACCGAAACTATCGGGGACGCAGCTACTGCACAGCGTCGCACCGGTCCAAACCCGGCGCGCCGGCAAGCGGGAACACGATCAGATCGCTACGGGCTCGCCGCGATGACGATCGTCCTCTTCCTGTTCTTCGCCGCGGCGGCAGCACCGTCACCACTGCTGCCGCTACTGCTGAGGAAGTGGCAGTTCGAGCCCTGGCTACTCACATTCGCGTTCGCGGTCTACGCGCTCGCAATACTCGTGGCTCTGTTGGTCGTCGGGCGACTGTCAGACCACGTCGGCCGCGGACCCGTCATTCTCGTGGCCACGGCCCTCGAGCTCGCCGCGATGATCCTCTTCCTCGTCGCCGACAACATCTGGGTATTCGTCGTCGCACGCACCCTGCAGGGCCTCGCAACTGGCGCCGCCACCGGGGCGATTTCCGCGGCCATCGCCGACTTTGCCGGAGAGCGGCGGGTACGCCTCACCTCGACTCTGGGTAGTGTCGGCCCTCTCGCCGGTCTCGCGACGGGCGCGGTCTTTGCCGGCGCCATCGCCGAGTACTCGGCCGAGCCTAAGCCGGTGATCTTCGCCACGCTCGCCTTCCTTTTCGCCATCGGGCTTGCCGGAGTCGCGATGGTGCGGGAGTCCTCTTCGCGGCGACAAGGGGCGGCCCGGAGTCTCATCCCCCGGGTGGCGGTGCCTCCAGCGGCACGACGCGCGTTCTGGAAAGCCGTCCCCGTCGCAGCGAGCGTCTGGATGGCCGGCGGGTTCTACCTCTCCGTCGTCGGCGAGATCGCCCGCGACCTTTTCGGCATCAGCGACGAGTGGGACACCAGCTTGCTGATCGCCGGGCTGTCTGCCATCGGAGCGGTCACGGTCGTCCTCAGCCAACCGCTGCACGCCCGCACCGGGGCGACGATCGGGGTGCTGCTGATTGGTCTAGGAATGCTGACCGGCATCGTTGCGATCCACACGGCATCCGCTCCACTCCTGATCATCGGGACTGTTGTCAGCGGTGCCGGATTCGGTATGGCATTCGCCGGCGCCGTCGGAATCGTCATCCCACACGCCCACGCCCACGAACGCGGGGAACTGTTCTCCGCTATCTACGTCGTGAACTACCTCGCATTCGGTGTACCGGCGATCGCCGCAGGCCTCCTCATCACACCCTTGGGCCTATCGACCGCCGTACTGCTCTACGCAGCCGCCGTCGTAACTGTCGCCTTGGGCGGCGTCGTCGCGCAATCCCTACCCGCTCGAGGGCCCCGCCGCATCCCACGGCGCGCCCCCCACGCTTCCAGAAAGAGACAGGATTCATGATCGGCACCCACCACCCTGTTCCCACCGCCCCGAAGCCGGCCGCTGCCAGCCATCACCCCGTTATCGGCGGTATCGCGGATCCTGCAGCGTTGGGCCTGGGGGCATTCGGGATGTCGACAGCATTGCTCAGCTTCGGGAACGCCGGGATCGTCCCTACTGCCGCGACGGCCGTCCTCGGCCTTGGGCTGTTCTACGGCGGCATCGCCCAACTCATCGCCGGGATCTGGGAGTTCGTCCAAGCCAACACCTTCGGCGCGTTGGCGTTCGTGTCCTACGGCTCGTTCTGGCTCGCCTACTGGTGGACCATCACCAACCCCGACATCGTGAAAGAAGCCGGGGGAGCGGGGATGGGCACCTTCCTCATGCTCTGGGCCGTATTCACCACCTTCATGATCGTCCCCTGCACCCGCATCTCAAACCTGCTCACTGCACTCTTCACCGCGGCCGCCATCACCTTCATCCTGCTCGCGATCGCCGAGTACACCTCGTCCGAAATCCTCAGCCGGATCGCCGGCTACATCGGACTGGTCGTGGGAGCACTGGGCCTCTACGGCTGCTTCGCATCTGTCGTGAACGCAACCTGGCGTCGATCGATCATTCCCCTCGGCAGCCGCAACACCTGACCACAACCAACACCCATCGAAAGGCACTGACATGACCAACGACCCCAACTGGAAGCTCCCCAGCGTTCCAACGTTCACGCTTTCCAGCCCCGGCTTCACCGACGGTGGAGACTTGCCGCTGTGGGTGCGCGGCTCCGCAGCGGGCGGCAAAGACCGCTCCCCAGAACTCCACTGGCACGGCGCACCATCCGGCACAAAGAGCTACGTGCTCACGGTATTCGACCCCGATGCTCCAAGCGGATCTGGGTTCTGGCACTGGACGCTCATTGACATCCCCAGCGACGTGACATTCCTGCCTAGCGGTGCCGGCACCGATGACACGCTGCTTCCCAAGGGTGCCGCTCGACGCCGAAACGAATACGGTACCGATCTCTTCATCGGCGCAGCCCCGCCCGCCGGCACCGGACCCCACCGGTACGTCTACACCCTGAGCGCTCTCGACATCGCCACGCTCGAGGTCGCGGCTGATGCAACACCCGCGATCATCGGTCTGAGGCTACGACCGCACATCATCGGACGTGCCCAGCTGATCGGACTCACGGAGACCGTATAGAGATCCCCCGCCGATGAGATCAGCACAAGCCTCGTAGAAACCCGGGAGGCCTATCGTGCGCCGCGTTCGATAAGTGCGAGCATCGATCGTCACCCGATCAGAATGTAAGAGCGGACTCGTTGCAGGTGTCGGACGCCTTACCCAGACCCGAGATGCTCGCTTAGCCTGCCCGTGGAGATGCCCGCCCGGGGTGGACGGTGCGCGGCGTAGCCTGGGGAAGAGCCTGTCATGAGCTCCTCGAAGTGCGCCGCGATGCCACTGTCGCCCCGCGAATCGATGTCGAGGTTCCCCTCCGCCGGATCGCCCACAAATCGCCCGCATCTGCTCTGACTGTGGGCGATGGTCGATGCCTCTGCTTGTCACTGCATGGCCCTGCGGGCCGCGTGATTCCGCGGATTTTGCAGGTTGATGTGGAAGGGGGAATCGCCCACAGCGTCATTCGATTCCCCCCATCTCCACAGCCGTTGTCACGGAGTTGAAGCCCCGCGATCCCTTGGAAACATTGGCATCGCGGGGCTTTCCCTTTCCTCGGCAGGTGAGTGCCATGCCGTGGGCACCAGGGGGTGCCGTTTCCATCGGAAGCGCTGAACGGAGGGCGGTCGATCACCGAGCGACCTCCGCCGGCTGACCAAGCTCGGCCGCGGACGGTGTCGCACTTCGCGCCCACCGATTGCGATCTTTCAAACAGACACGTTGTTGCATTCCTCGAGCACCATGTCGTGCGCATCGAGGAACTCCTGATACCTGGCCGAGTCGAAGCCCGCGTCCATCCCCGCCTGGAATGTCAACGCGACGAGCTCGATGATCGCGCCCGCTGTCGGCGCTGCCTCGGCCGCGATGTCCTGCCATGCCGTCAGCAACTCATCGCGCGCGGTTAGGAGCTCGTCTTCGGATCTTCCGGTCGTCCGAGCGATCTCCTGGAACTCTTCGTAGGCTGTCGCGAACCTATCGCACTGTTCCGCAGTCAATCGCTCGTTCGATGGTGAAGGCGTCGGCGCCGGACCCGGGCCCGGTGTCGAGGCGGTGCATCCGGCTATCGACAGCATTGCCAACAGCGTCACTGCGGCGATGGGGCCTCTCACTGCGCAGCACCGATCTGCCGACGATTGAGGACCACAGTGTCGACGCTTGCCTTCGCCACGAGCCGTGCGTCTCGTTGCCAGGCACGCGCCGAGGGGCTACTCAAGCGTCGATGACCAATCACACGTGAAGCCTAGGGGCAACGGCTTCCGAATCGTTCGCAGGTGGGTCGGTCAGCGCGCGGATACCCGTCCGTGTGGGCATTTGGCACCCCGGGGGCGAATTGGAGGAGCCGCACGCATGCATTCGCGGGCTAAGACTCGCGCGCGGCTCGAACTTGAGATTCATCGCTGCGCCTGGGCGGGTTCGCCGCCGGAACGCCATGGATGGGGTCGTATCCTGACGCTGTGTTGGTCATCCTCGACGCGAATGTAATCGTCTCCGACCCCATGTTGAGAGGGTCCATCTGGCCCCAGCTGACCGACGCGATCTCCGGGGGCAGAGTGGAGGTGCTGCTGCCCCGCCTAGCGCTGGAGGAAGCGATCGCCGCCTATCGGAGGCTGCGCGAGGCGAAGGCGGTTGAGATCCAAGCGGCGGGGCGAAGAGCGTCGCGAGGGGTTCAGAAGCACTTGGACCGAGCAGTTGCCGCGGCGTTGAGAGAGGCGAAGAGGTACCCGAAACGAGTGCGGGACGCCCTCTCCGAGGTCGGCGTCACGGTGCTGGATGCGCCGCAAGTTTCTCACTACGAGGTGGCGCGGCGAGCAATTGACCGTAAGCGACCGTTCGACGACGCTGGTTCTGGGTATCGCGACGCTCTCCACTGGATGTCGGTCTTGGAGATCGTGGATCGGCGCTACGAGGACAACGACTCATTTTCATCAGCGCGGATCGGCGGGCGTTCGGTGGGAGCGGAAAGTCGAGCGACCGCCTCCATCCGCACTTGGTCCGGGATCTCGAAGAGCGAGACGCCAAGGAGCCCTGGTTCCGCTGGCTTCAGAACCTCGCACAACTGACAGTCCCGGGCGTCTTCCACGACGAGATCGAGCCTGGGTACGGGATCTCTGTCACGCCTGGAGAGATCAGCGGGTACCTGCACGCTGCCCTCTGGGAGCTCAATCTCGCCCCGCTGCTTCCGCGGCAGATAGGTCCTGACGGCGAAGCCGTAGCGGTTTCCATCTTGGATATCGGAGAGCCACTGGTGGGAGAGATCGGACTTCGCCAGTACTGGGAGCATGGCGACTTCCGCGCGGACTTCTTGACCACTCTGGACATCGAGCTCGCTCTGCAACGCGTGCAATCGTCGGACGTGGCGGTGGACGTTCAAGAGGAGCGACTGACTCTTCCGTTCGTGACAGCGGGTCAAGTCGATATCGCTGCATCTCGCGACGGCCTGACGTTCAGCAATCTCGAGCTCGAGCCCTTCGTCGTGGTGACGCCCGACTAGGGGTCCCCCTGCGCACAGCGTAGAGCGACTGCCACCGGTCGCTGCTTCGCGTGACGGTCCTGGCGCTACCTGAGGAAGAAGTAGCACACCAGGGGTATGGCCGGGAGGCTCGCCTGCCCGATCGCACTGAGGAGAAGGCGTCTCTCCGTGATCCACAACCAGATGCCCAGGAGGACCTGCGCGGCGCAGCAGAAGAGGACGATTGCTACGCCTGCGGTCTGGTCTGCAAGATTGACCATCCAAAGTCCAGCGATGATCCCCAGGGCAAACGTGATGTTGTATGCGCCGATGTTCATCGCCCACATCCGCACCGCGCGAACGTCTTCCGGTTCGATCAGGAACAGTGAATGAAACCGTCGATCGCCGTGGAAGAAGATCTCTAGCACGCCCACACCGAGCAGTGCCACCGCTGTTACACCTGCGAAGATTTGACTCAGGACGTTCATCGCTCCCCGCAACAGTCCGACCCGCCTTCGGGTGAAGGATATTGCTCGGGACGGAAGGCCTCAACACTGCCCATTGGCAGCGGTGCGCGCGCCTCCAGCAGAACAACCGCGGGACCATTCGGGTGTCTTGGTGTACCGAGTCGCTCTGTGCGCTCGTTCGCGTCGACGTGTCAGCGCCCGCAAGCCGGTCCCTGTGCGTGCGGGTCGACGCTGTCGTTGGGCGACTTCCGCCGCGAACGCCCGAGACCTGACAGGCCCCCGACACCGTCTCGCTGCGCCGTAGTCTCGTTGTCATGCGTGCTGTCAGCGGTGTCCTACTGTGGTTGATTGCGACGATCATCGGAATTGTCGGTGCCGCTTGGTTCGCACTGGCCGGTGTGGGATGGTCCGGAGGTTTCACCCAGAAGTACTACTGGGAAGAGGGCGAGAGTGAGATCGGTATCGGCTTCGCCGTGATCTCGCTTGCGGTCTGGGTCGCTGTCCTGGTGTGGTCGGTGTTCGTGCTGCGAGGCGGTTCGCTCGCGGACTCCCGAAGTGCTCGCGCGGCGTCGACGGTCCTGGCTGGGATCAGTGTCGCCGTCGTCCTGGTGCTGTGCGTCACGACCATCGGTTGGCCGGAACCACCGAGCGAGCACCCCTCGCCGCCGTGGAACCGCGCCTAGCCTCGGTCTCGGCTGCGCCGCTCCAGCCAGTTGCCTTCCCAGATCACTCGAGCAGCGCCGTCGCGCGTTCAGATCGGGTCTGCTCGTGGGGACGTAAGAGAGTCGCGCTTCCGGACAGAGGGAAACGATCGCTAAGCGGTCGCTCAGCGCGCGCTCCCGATGGTTCGTAGCTCATCGAGCAGTTCCGTGGTGGCGTTTGGACGCCCGAGGTCGGGATGGCGCGCGATCGAGGGTTCTGTTTCGGCAGCAACCCGGAGAGCCGCGTCGGCGTACCCCCGCGCCCGGGGCGCGTCGCCACGGGCGATCGCGACGCGAGCCCTGGCGACAAGATGGCGTAGGACGAGATTGCGGAATATGGCTGCTTGCTCGACGGATTGTTCGCTTCGGTCTAGCCAGCGATCGGCCTCTTCAAGGGCAGCCGGAGTTCTGCGGAGAAGCAGCATCTCTGCCATGGTCAAGTCGAGGTCCGTGCGAGCTCCACGCCATGATTCGGGGTCGGCGTCCCGGCGCCGGACCAGTTCCCGCGTAGCGCTCTCCGCGCTCTCGAAGTCTCCCTCCAGCGCGAGCGCTTCCGCGAGGTTTTCGGCTGCCCAGGTCGCCTGCAACCGATCTGCCTCACCGTACTCGTCAATCACGCGCTGCAAGAGTGCGCGGCCGGCGCCCCGCGTCGCTGTATCGTCCTGCGCGATCAGGTGCACACCTTGGATCCGCAGATACTGTGCTCGACTTGTCGACCGAGCGCGTCGAAGCTTTGACTCGAACGCAAACTCGACCGACTCGTCCCAGGTCGACGAACGAAACCAGTCAGAGTCGTCATACTGCGAAGCCATCTGCCTATTGTCCCGCGTCGAATGCGATCAGCCGAGTACCCGTCAAGCGCCCCTGACGGTCGGGGAGCGGGCGCCGTAGGTGCCATGAATCCCCTAGACGTGCGGCTCACGGCTGGGGTGATTCGACGACGAGTGGGACCTCGTGCTCGTAGTCATCTCCAACGATGCGAAGAGTCACGTCTCCCTTGACGGCGTCTGCGGGGACGGTCACGTCGCCTCGGAACTCAAAGTTCTCGATCGCGATCGTCCCTATCTCAACGCTCTTGCCGGATTGCTCCCATTCGATGGTCACGAACGCCCAAGGCGCGAGCGTGGCTTGATTGGTGTCATTGCATGGTCCCCAGTTGACTCCCGCGACGGTGAGCGTCTGGTCGGGCGCGACCGCCTTGGGGAGTTCCTCCACAATTGGTGCGGCGCACGCCGCAGCTGCGCCTCCGCCGCCAATTGACGGTGGTGATGTGCAGCCCGCAATGCTCACCGTTGCCAGGGCGAAGGCGACGATCATGGCGGGAGTTCTCACGTGCATGCCCCATTGCTACGGCAACAGTGTGGTGATTGCTGAGGTCGACGCCAATCCGTGACCCGGCGGCATGGCGCGCCCGCATGTCGGTCCGGTCAGGGGCAGTGCGCGAAAGCGGTCCGGCAGTGGGCGGTTTCTGGCAGGATCCGTCTATGGTTGGCCAGCTCCGCGCTTCCTTCGACGAATGCTCTCTGGAGATCGCTCGTCGTCGCGAGGAGGCGGAAGGGCTTGGCCTATGCTCGATCGCCCCATTCGGCCAGGAGAGCCCTCACCGTTCCTTCGTATTGGGCGCGATCGAACGTGATGCTGAACGATGGCACCTCCTCGACGTTGACAGCCTCGGTCATCCCGTCATCACTGATGCCACCCCCCTGGTAGGCAATGTCGCGCCACTCAACTGTGGTTTCCGTATACCTCACGTCCGCGCTCACAGCCCCGCAGGCGAGGTCGCCGCACCCAGCACAGAAATAGATTCCCGCCCTGCCGTCCGTGAACTGCACCCATGGATCAAACCCCGACTCACTCTCGAGCAGGAGCGCTCGCAGGCTTTCGATAACGAACGGGTCGCCCTCGCCGCCCTCGGTCATAAAGGTGATGTCAGGGCACTCGGTGCCGTCCGGAAGCGTTAGTCGGTCACGCAAAGGTACGCCGTCAATCGTCCAGTCGAGATACCGCAGCGGAGGAGTTCGAACGAACTCCGGACGCATGCGGAGGAAACCCCGCCACTTCGTTTCCCACTGTTCACACTCTGTCCAGTGGGTGCCGAGCACCGCCAACGGTGCGGTCGTGTCGGCGGGCATGCCCTGAAGCGTAGCTCGCCTTTCCCGGTGTCCAAGCGTCACAGGGTCGGGGTCGCCAGCGATCCTCGTGACGTTCCCAGAAGGCATACCAACCCGCCATGTCCTCCGAAAGTCCTGCGACGGGCAGACGCTAAGCGTTCACTTTCGGCGGACGTTAGTGAGGAAGCGGGTCACGCGGTTCCCCAGCAAGGACCTCACGAGACCACGCACGGCCCGGGAAAGCCCGCCCGCTGTGAATAGTTGGGTGGCTCCAGAGCGGTCCTGGCCGAGAATGGACGACGTGACCCAAGCGCCCGACGTGTACCGCTCGAAGACGTGGCGGGTGCGCCTCTGGATTCAAGCGGGCTGCGTGCTCCAGGCGGTTGGCTGGGTCGCGTTGTTCGGCGTCCTCGGCATCAGGGGCAACGAGGGCCTGCTGACGTGGGCGGCCGCGGTGGGGTTCGTCGTCGTTGTGCCGTTCCTCGCGCTGTGGCCCGCCATTCGCCTGCGGCGAGACGGTGCGCTTGTCCTCCGTGGCTGGACGCAGGTGAGACGGGCCCACGTAGCGGAGATAGCGCGGCTGTCGATGACCGAGTACGGGCTGCGCTTCGAGTTCGAGGACGGCAGGACGTTCACCAGCGTCATCTTCCAGGCGACGCACTATTTCAGGCGGCCGCGCGTCCTGGAGTTCATCGACGCTCTGCGGGGTGACGGTGAGACGCTCTACGACCCCTGGGACGTGCTGAAGCCCGGCGGAATCGAACTGTACTCGCTGCCCGGTGATGACCGTCCCGGTGATTAGGAATCGTCTGCGGGCGCCCTGGTGAGCATCGCGCAATTCTCGGCGTGGCCTTTCGCACCGAGCGTTCGTCGGTCCTTCATCGAGGCGAAGTGAGTTCAACACCGAGCGCTCCGAGGAGCGCATAGATCACACCCATCGCCATCACCACGTAGCTGCCGATTCGAAGCATTAGCGCGACCTGGTCAACCGACTGGCCTCGCCAGAATGCGGTTCTGTAAACCCTGCGTGCGACCCAAAGGGCGCGCCAGCGGAGCAGCGTGCCGATCGCAACTATCGCCAGGCCGTAAAGGAGCGCGGCAAGGTGCTCCGGGTCCATGCGGCAACTCTAGGTCTAGCCGCGGGATCAGGCATCCAACTTGCTGTGCTGCGAACCTCGCTCGATGGCGGTCCCTCATTGCCGTCCCACGGTGATTTTCGAGCTTTCGGCGTGCTACCTCGGGTAGCTGACGTAGAACGAGCCCGGCGCGCATGAGTAAGTCGCGTTGCCGATGGTGTGAACGCCGTCGCCGAGGCGTGCACAGGTTTGGGCGGCGTCAACGAGCGCGCCGCCCGCTACAGCAACGATGACCAGCGTCAGCAGCACGCCCAGGCCAGCGACCACAACACCCGCTAGCGCGAACCGATTCCGGAATCCAGCGCGCCTGGAGCGGACCAGGGCGATGATGCTGATGACCAAACCGGCGAAGTTGAGGATCGCGAACAGCGACAGCACGAACCCGACGATGCCGAACACGCGGAACGGATCGCTCCCACCAGGAACCGCGACGAAGTCGGTGCTCGACGGAACATCCGTGTTGGCAGTGTCATCTCCAGCAAGCGTCGACATAGCCAAGACCCTAGTGGGCCCTCACTGCCCACAATTGTTATCCACAGGCTGGCGATGATGCCCCCGTGGGGTCGCCAAGCGGTCCATGCGCGGAAGCGGCCCGTCGATGTTCGCGGTTCGCGACGCGCGATCACCGGTCGACGAGCGGTCAGCCAGGGCCTCAGGTGTGTTGGCGGCGCGCTGGACCATCAAGGGCAGGACGCGGTCTCGAGGATCGGAAGGCCGAAACCGGGACCGCCGGGATACGAGATGCCGATCTCTCCGCCGCTGGCTTGGACCGAAGCTGTCCCGGTGGAGAACGGCATGCCGAAGTCATCGGCCCAATACTCGCGCACCTTCACCATCTGGACGCCCTCGCGTACGCCTACGAAGTTGCCGACCCCGCCGAACCGCTCGACCGCCACGTACCCCGTCTCGCATCCACCAAGCTGGATCGGAACAAGCGTGGTTGCGGTAGGGGAAGCAAGACCATCGCGAGCACCAGGATCAGGCCCGCTCCCACGCTGCTAGGGATTGCGACAATCAACCACCAGCGGCTCGACGACACGTTCCATAGAAGGACGACGAACGCGACGACCACGGCCATGCCGGCGACAAGACCGATCTGGAAACCGGAGGCATCGCCGAGCAGGAGCAAGGACGTCGACGACTCGGCAGCAGCCCAGCTGAAGACGGCGATCGGGACCGCTTCCTTCGCGGCACTGCGCCGCCGTCAACCGCTGAGCGGGGCTGATGTCGCGGAAGAGGGCCCGAGAGCCGCTGAATCACGCGGATCTCGGGCTCTTTTCGGTTGTCGGGAGAGAGGCGATCGTGTCCATGTCGCGTGGACCGAGATCTCCTCGCCGTCCGGCGTGCGGCGTACGCTACCAATGCGGCCGACGGAAGGAATGCCCGTGTCCAGCTACGACGCACACGCCGCTCCGAATCACGTTCCTGCTCCTGGCGAGTCGAGCATCCCGGAACTCGAGGTCGACGAGACCGTCGCCCCGCGCCCGGAGGAGGAACTCGCAGACATCATGCGCGCGCAACCTGACGTGAAAGACCACACACGCGGGGATTGACCGACTTCTCGCCACTCGGACGCGGCACGTCTCGTACTGCGCGCGGTCCCGTGGCGTGCGCGTTCACATGGGGTGATGTCCGACCCGCCACGGGTGTATCGTGCGGCTGTCTGCGCCCCTCGTTGCTGACGAGCCCGGCGTCGGCGGGGGAACTGGGGGTACGACATGGCTGCCAAACTGCCGTCGTCGGGAGCACTGCCTGAAGGCCAGCACGCGGGGTGCGACACGTCGGGTCTGATTCTCGTGCATCGCATCCTGCGTTGGCTCTACCGCGAGCTGCCGCTGCTGATCCGCGAGGTGGATGCTGGGGATGTCGAGCGTGCGGCGATCGTCGGCCGCTACGCGCATCTCGATTTCTACGCGCTGCACATGCATCACGAGACCGAGGACATCGCGCTGTGGGACCGGCTCACGTCGCGGGATCCGGGGTGTGCGCTGCATGTCGATCAGATGCGCGCCCAGCATGCCGAGGTCGCTGCACAGCTCGCCCGCATCGAGCCGCAGCTGGCGCCCTGGGTCGCCACCGCCGATCCCGGTCTTCGAGATACGTTCGCCGGCGACATCGAGACGCTGCGCGACACCTTGAAAGCGCACCTCCAGCAGGAGGAGGACGACATCATGCCGGTCGCCGGCGTCGTGATGTCGCAGCAGGAGTGGGACTGGATGGAGAAGCACACGCGCGAGACCCTGGCCGCCCACCGGAAGGAGCTCGGCAAGGACGTGATGGCGCTGCAGGTCGGGCTGCTCATCGCGAGTGTGCCGGAGGACGAGCGCGAAGAGTGGATGCGCGAGAACATCCCCGCGCCGATCCGCCTGCTGTATCTCGTGCTGATGAAGCGCAAGTACGACCAGGCGATGCGGGAGCTCTATCCCGACCGCCCGGTGCCCGAGATGGTGTGACGACGATGTGGCGGCGCGTGAGCCTGGACGTGCGGCTCTCCCATCCTCCAGCGCGGGTGTTTCCGTACCTTGCCGACCCGGCACGCTGGCCGGAGTTCGCACCGGCCGTGGAGTTCCGACAGCGGATCGGCGAGGGGCTGCCCGAGATCGGGAGCCGCTGGTGGGCGGTCGACCGCATCTTGGGCCCGTTCAAGGTGCGTTTCGCCGACGTGCTCGAGGTGATCGAGCCCGAACACCGCGTGGTCTGGCACTCGACGTCACCGTGGAACTCGCGCGTCGAGTACGTGTGCGTGGCAGAGGGCGAGGGCACACGCGTTCTCGCCGACTACGCGGGCGACGTCGCCGGCTGGCTCCGGCTGGTAGCCCTGCTGCCGACTTTCGTCCTCAGGCGCATTCTGCTGCGGGACTTCCGCGGGCTGACGCGGGTGCTGGAAGCGGAAGACCGAACGACCGCCGCTTCGTCGGCGGAGATCAGCTCAGCGGGGCTACGGCCAGCGTGAATCGGTGAGCCCGCAACCGCTCCGCCAGCCTCTCGCCCATGGCGACCATCGGTGTCAGCACGCCGGCGCGATCGGGCAGTTCGTCGAGCGTCAGGCTCAGCGCAGACTCTGCCAGCATGATGCCCGTTCCGCCGTAGCCCGGATCGAACGGCGCCGCGACCCGTGCGCGTACCGGCTCGCCTTCCACGGGATAGACGTCCACATCGAGGACGAAGCGCCCGCGCTCGACGGCATCCGAACCAGGGCCGGCGCCCGGTGCGGGAAGCGCACGAGCGAGGATCGCGCGGGTCGGTGCGAACGACATGGCGCCCACGAAGGCCGCCGTGCCGAGACCGATCGCCCCCGCCGAAGCGAAGCCGGCGACGCCGCGTCCCGTCGTCACCACCTCGCGGTACCGCATGAGCTGGCCATAGCTCCACCCCGTCAGGTAGTTGCTGCGCTGGACGATCTGCTGGTTGTAGGCGCCCATGATGAAGGGTGCCTGCCAGGTGCCTCGCTCCTTGCCCCACCCGCTGCCGGCATGGCCCGGCAGGCGGACGGACGGCCCAGGTGTCAGCGCGTAGGGGTTCCCGATGAGGCGCCGGACGGAGGGATCCGTCTTCGCCTCTCTCATCTGCTGACGCAGCGATTCGATCGTCCCGCCGCTGATGCCCCCGCGCAGGGACCGCACCCGCAGCGTCGCTGCGACGATCGGCACGCCGCCGGCGGCTGCATGGGCGAGGCCGACGCCGAGGTCGGACGGGATCGAGTCGAAGCCGCACGAATGGACGATCCTCGCGCCGGTCTTCTCTGCAGCGTCATGGTTGCGCTGGATGCTGCGCGCGACGAAGATGCTCTCGCCGGACAGGTCCGCGTATGAGGTGCCCTCGCGTGCGCACGCGGCCGCGACCTCCATGCCGTAGCGCAGGTAGGGGCCGACGGTCGTCGCGACGACGGACGTCGACGCAGCCATTCGCGTGACGGCCGTCTCGTCGGTCGTGTCCACCTCGATGATCGGCCAGTCGACGCCCAGCTCGCGGCGTACGTCTTCCAGGCGGGAGCGTGATCGCCCGGCGAGCGCTATCCGCACGCCGTCGGGCGCCGATCGTGCCAGGTGTCGCGCGGTGAACGTGCCGACGAATCCCGTGGCGCCGAGCAGGACGATGTCGTGGTCGCGGACGTTCACGCTCATGTCACGCGAGCCTAGGTGCGCTCGAACGGCGCCGACACCCGGTTGCGCCCGCCCGACGAGCCACCTACGACGGCCGACGGATGCCGCGCCCTGCGGCGTTCCTCACCGACCGAAGCGAGAGACCAGCCGGATCACCGTCGGCAGCCCCCGAGAAGTCGCCCGGCGCCCCGTGAGGCTCTCGAGCACGGGGGTCGCGTGGCCTTCGCCCTCGACGACGTTGCGGACGAGAGCCCATCCCTTCCCGGCCGCGACGATGGAGCACCGATGCTCCGTGGCGAGGCTGACGACTCCGGCATCGTCCGGGTCGATGATCGCGCCGCTGTGCAGCGTGAACTCGAACCGGCGGGGTTCCGGCGTGGCGCAGTAATCGTCGACGATCGCCGCCAGTTCGGACAGCGGGATCCAGAGGATCTCCCGCTCATGGCCCGACCGCGCCGCGACGGCGTCCGCTGCCTGTTCGACCACCGATGCGGGCTCGTCGGAGTCGAACAGGATGGTGCCGTTGCTCTGGAAGGTCTGGACGTCGGAGCATCCCGCGTCGGCGAACCCCGCCACGATGTCGCTCGTCGAGGGATGGCCGCGCTGACCCTGATTGACGTTCCGCATGAAGGCGACGCACCGCATGCCCCGAGCGTAGACGGCGGCAGCGACGGAACAGACGACGAGAGCCGTGACGCCCCGATGCCGGTGTCGGTGTACGCCGTGGCACGTGATGCCTCAGATCGTGCCGCTCATGAGCGCACCTGGTCGGTCGGCCGCACCAGGATCTCGTTCACGGAGATGTGAGCCGGCTGGCTCAGTGCGTATACGACAGCCTCGGCGACATCCTGCGGGGCAAGCGGGCGCATCGACTGACCGATCTCCGCAGCCGCAGCCCGCATGACGGGATCGGTGATGTGGTCGGTCAGCTCGGTGGCGACGAAGCCGGGCTGGATCACGATCACCCGCACGCCCAGCGCGGTCACCTCTTGCCGGAGCGACTCCGAAAATGCAGTGATGCCGAACTTGGTGGCGGCGTAGGCGCCGCTGCCGAGAGACGCCGTGCGGCCCGCCGTCGAAGAGACCTGCACGACCGCGCCCTTCGAGGAGATCAGGTGAGGGAGTGCCGCGTGCACAGCGAACATCGAGCCGAGCAGGTTCGTCTCCACCATTCGCACCCACTCGCGGGTGTCGGCACCGACGATCATGCCGCTCTGCATCAGCCCGGCGTTGTTGACGAGGGCGTCAAGGCGGCCGAACTTCTCGACGACAGCGGCGACGGCATCCGTGATCGACTGCTCGTCGGTGACGTCGAGATGCACGGCGAGCATCTCCCCAGGCGCGGACTCGACGAGTTCCTTCAGCCGGTCGACCCGGCGAGCCCCGACGGCGACCGTCGCCCCGGCGCGTGAGAGGGCGAGCGCGGTGGCACGACCGATTCCAGAGGAGGCACCGGTGACGAGTGCGACCTTTACGTGCAGATCCGATGACATTGCTTCTCCTTCGTGGTCAGGGGGTTCCGGCGCCGTCGCCCGGCGGCTCGGCGACGTCGAGGACCGCCTCGGCGAATGCGTGCGGTGCTTCGGCGGGCAAGTGGTGTCCCGCTTCCGGGATCTGCCGATGCCGGCGTGGGCCGGTGAAGAACCGGTCGTGCTGCGAGCCGTCGGTCGCAGGGAAGTTGCCGTCGGCGGTGCCGTCGAGCGTGATCGTCGGAACGGCGATCGGTGGCAGCGCGGCGAGGCGGCGCTCGAGGTCGACGTGCTGAGGGGCACCTGGTTCGAGGCCGAGCCGGTGGCGGTATGAATGGATGACGACGTCGACGTAGTCGGGATTGTCGAACGCAGCAGCGGCGCGCGCCAGGGCGGCGTCGTCGAACGTCCACGCCGGCGAGTTGCGGCGCCAGATGACGTCGGCGATCCCGCTCGGGTCCTGTGAGAGGCCGGCGCGGCCTCGCTCGGTCGCGAAGTACCAGAAGTACCAGAATCCGGCTTCGAGACCCGGCGGGAGCGGAATGCCGGCTGCCGAGATGTCCTGGATCAGATAGCCGTTGACCGACACCAGTCCTGCCACACGCTCGGGCCAGAGAGCGGCCACGACGCAGGCCGCGCGGGCGCCCCAGTCGTAGCCGGCGAGGATCGGCTGCTCCAGGTGGAGGGCGTCGATGAACGCGAGCAGGTCGGCCCCGAGGGCTGCCTGCTGCCCGGAGCGGATGGTGCGGGCCTCGCGGAACGCCGTCGCACCGTGCCCGCGGAGATAGGGGACGAGCACGCGGTAGCCGGCATCCGTCAGCAACGGCACGACGTCCACGTAGCTGTGGATGTCGTACGGAAAGCCGTGGAGCAGAACGACCGGCTCGGCGGCGGGGTCGCCGCCGTCGATGTAGCCGACGGTGAGCTCGCCGGCGTCGACGGTGCGCAGGGGAGTGCGGAATGGGGTGAGCATGCGGGTGCCTCTCGAGTGGGGCGGCGCCCCGGAGACCGGACCGTCATCCGGGGCGCCGCGGATCTGTCACGCCGCCGCGGAGAGGCTCGCGACGTAGGCCTTGGCCGCCTCGGCGATCGTCGCCGCGACCGCAGCGGGCTCCGACACCGAGATCGCGTGCGAGGCGCCGGCGATCTCGTGCGTGCCTCTGGAGGCTGCGCGCTCGGCGCCGGCGCGGTGCACGGCGACCGGGATGTTGAGGTCCTTCTCGCCGAAGACGTGCCACGAGGGGATGTCGCGCCACGCCGGGCGCTCGGTCGGCAGACCCTCCGACAGTGCGGCCTGGGTGACCGGGCGCTGCGTCGCAGCCATCAGAGCGGCGACCTCCGCCGAGACGTCGGCGGCGAACTGGTGGTGGAAGAGCTCCGGACGGATGGCGAACTCGTTGCCCCCGCTCGACACCGGGTACGCGACGAGCGCGTCGCCGAGGGTGCTGCCGGGCGCGCTGTTCGAGAGGTCGAACGCGCTCTGGCCGGTCTCGGGCACGAACGCGCCGACGTAGACGAGACCGACGACGGCGTCGTTGCCCGCGGCCGCCTCGGTGATGACCAGCCCGGCGTAGGAGTGGCCGACGAGGATGATCGGGCCGTCGATCGATGCGAGCACATCGCGCACGTAGCCGGCGTCGCCCGCCAGACTGCGCAGCGGGTTGGCCACCGCGACCGCGTCGACGTCGTGCTGCTGCAGCTGCGCGATGACGCCGTTCCACGAGGATGACTCGGCGAACGCGCCGTGGACGAGGACGATGGTGGGCTTCTGCTCGGACATGTCTGTTCCTTTCGAGGGTGGACGTGCGGTGTTGTCAGCCAAGACCGACCGCCGTGGGCGGATGTGACCGTTGAACCGAAATCCGCCGAAACGCGCAGAACGTGTCACAGATGGTCGTGGCATCCGGTCTCAGTTGGAGACGTGCGCCTCCCGCGCGCGATGAACAGAGAGGGTTCGACATGAGGATCGCTGTCATCGGGGGAACCGGGCTGATCGGCTCACGGGTCGTGGCCGGACTGCTGGCGACCGGGCACGACGTCGTCGTCGTCGCACGCGCGGTCGGCGTGAACTCGTTCACGGGGGAGGGACTGGCCGACGCGCTCGCCGGAGTGGAGACCATCGTCGACGTGTCGAACTCGTCCTATACCGACGAGGCGGGCGCCCGCGAGTTCTTCAACGGATCGACGCTGAATCTGCTCACCTACGGCGCGGCGGCCGGCGTGCGGCACCACGTCGTCTTGTCGGTGGTGGGCACCGACCGCCTCGCCCTCTCGGAAGGCGGGTACTTCCAGGCCAAGGCCGAGCAGGAGCGCCTTCTGACAGCCTCGGGTCGCCCGTTCTCGATCGTGCACGCGACGCAGTTCTTCGAGTTCATCCGCAGCATCACGGATGCCGCCACCCGCAGTGGCATCGCTCACGTCTCCGATGCCCTCATCCAGCCGATGGCCGCCGACGATGTCGCCACGGCGGTCGCCCGCGCCGCCCTCGCGCGCCCGACCGGCGGGGTCACGGAGCACGCCGGTCCCGAGGTGTTCGAGCTCGGCTATCTCGCCGAGCGTGAGCTGCGGTTCCGGCGCGACGAGCGGGAGGTGGTCGCCGACCCGCTTGCGACCTACTTCGGCGCGCAACTCGATCGCTGGGAGCTGCTTCCCGGCCGCGATGCGGCCATCGCCCAGACGCGCTTCCACGACTGGCAGGTGGCTCCGCGTGCGGGGGACGAACTGCTGCTGCCGTCCGCCGCGGGCGTACGCTGAGCGCGGCGAAAGGGACGGCGGATATGACGGGACAGACGGCTGGAGCCGAGGGCGACGTCGACGGCATCGCGGCGGCGGTCGCCGTGTTCGACGAGCACCGGCGCCGGATCTTCGGCATCGCCTACCGCATGCTCGGGACGGTGGCAGACGCCGAAGACATCGTCCAAGAGACCTGGATCCGATGGCAGAACGCCGATCGCACCGACATCCGTGAACCGGCCGCGTTCCTCGCGACGGTCGCGACGCGGTTGTCGATCAACGCGACCCAGTCCGCACACGCTCGTCGTGAGACGTACATCGGGCCGTGGCTGCCGGAGCCCGTCAACACCGACGCCGACCCGGCCCTCGGCGCCGAACGCGGCGAAGCACTGCAGTTCGCGATTCTCCTCGTGCTCGAGAAGCTCACGCCGACCGAACGCGCCGCCTACATCCTGCGGGAGGCACTCGACTACCCGTACGAGCGCATCGCCGACGTCATCGGCGCCACCGTTGCGAGCGCCCGCCAGCTCGTCAGCCGTGCGCGCAAGCACCTCGCGTCCGCCCGCAAGGCGGAAGTCGCCGCCGCCGAACAGCGGCGCCTGCTCGAGGCGTTCCTGGTCGCCGCGCAGAAGGGCGACGTGACCGATCTCGAGCGACTCTTCGCCGAGGACGTCATCAGCTACACCGACGGCAACGGCGTCAAGCTGGCGGCACGCATTCCGGTCGCCGGACGAAGCCGGGTCGCCAAATTCGTGGCGGCGTTCTCCAGTCATTTCTGGAGGGGCAAGACCATCGACTGGGTCGAGGTGAACGGCCAGCCCGCAGCGTCCCTGTCGGAGAACGGTGAGGTCACGACGATCGTCACGGTGACGGCGGCGGAGGACGGCATCCGTCAACTGCTCTGGGTGATGAGCCCGGACAAGCTCGGGCACGTCGCCCAGGTCGGAGTGTGAGAAGGCGACCCGGCGCGTCGTGGCTGCATCGCTCACCGCGGGGCTCGAGGTCGAGCGCCGTGCAGCACGAGCGCGTCGTTCGGGCGCTCTTCTCGACCGCTGAGGCCGAAGACACACGCGGAGTGGAAAGGATGCTCCATCCCGGAGTGAGGCTCACTGTCGACGGTGGCGGCGTCGTGGCCGCGCCACCCGTCGCGCTGGAGGGAGCATCCGCCGTCCGGGCGTACCTGGTGGAGGTGCTGGTGGATCCCGGCTGTGTGCTGCGCGTCGATTCGGTGAACGGTGCGCCGGGCATCGTCGTATGCCGGGAGGGACGGGTGACAGGAGTGCTCAGCATCTGTGTGCGCGGGCGCCGCATCGTAGAGGCCTGGCTCGTCGTGAACCCTGAGAAGCTGACCCGCTGGAGCTGTTGACGGCTGGCTGTCACAGATCGCACGCCTGCCCTGTCGTAGCTGATGAGCGCACAGCTCCCCGCGCTCCTCGAACGAAAGGCACATCATGGCAAAGATCGTCGTCATCGGAGGCTCCGGGCTCATCGGCTCGAAGGTCGTCGCGAAGCTCACCGAGCACGGGCACGACGCTGTGCCGGCGTCGCCGAACTCCGGCGTGAACACGATCACCGGCGAGGGTCTCGCCGACGTGCTGCGGGGTGCGGATGTCGTGGTCGACGTGTCGAACTCGCCCTCGTTCGCGCCCGACGACGTGATGGAGTTCTTCACCACCTCTACGAACAACCTCGTCGCGGCATCGCGTGAGGCGGGCGTCGGACACTACGTGGCCCTGACGATCGTCGGTACCGACCGGCCCAACGACATCGACTACTTCGCGGCCAAGGCGGCGCAGGAGAAGCTCATCCGCGAATCGGGCATCCCGTACTCGCTCGTGCACGCGACGCAGTTCTTCGAGTTCATCGGCGGCATCGCCGCGGTGTCGGGCAAGAACGAGGGCATCCACCTGCCGAACAACCTCATGCAGCCGATCGCCGCAGAGGACGTCGCGACGGCCGTCGCGCGCACCGCCGCCGGTGCGCCGCTGAACGCCGACGTGGAGATCGCCGGTCCCGAGGTCATGGGACTCGACGAGCTGGTCCGGCGCGGCCTGGCGTTCCGCGGCGACCCGCGCGAGGTCGTGACCGATCCCGAAGCCCCCTACTTCGGCGCGCGCATGCAGGAGCGCACGCTCATGCCGGTGGAGGGTGTGCAGGTGTTCGACACGACTCTGGACGAGTGGCTGCCGGCGAACCCGCCGCGCGACTGATCCCCGGCGGCCGGTCGTTCGACCGCAGGCAGACGAAACGCCCCGATCATCGGGGCGTTTCGTCTTGCCCGTCCCTCAACGGGCGGGGCGACGTCTCAGCGGCCCGCCGAGAGCTGCTGCGTGCCGATCACCGAGAGCAGCTGCAGCCGGTCGTAGCTCTCGGTGCCCGGCGTGGCGGTGAGCACCAGGAGGGTCTGACCTTGCTCGGGATCGACGAGGAACTGGCACTGCATGTCCATCACCCCGACTTCGGGGTGCTGCAGCCGCTTCTCGCGCGGGTGCGTGGAACGCACCTCGTGCGCCTCCCAGAGCTGCGCGAACTCCGGACTCTGGGCGAGCAGCGCGTCGACCATCGCACCGGCGCGTGATGCGGCGCCGAACTTCGCGTAGGCGCTGCGGATGTCGGCGGTGAAGGCCCGCGAGTGCATCGGGTGGTCTTCGACGGGGTAGACGTCTCGTGCCGACGCATCCAGGAACCAGCGGTAGCCGACACTGCGCATGTACCCCTCGAACCGCGTCTCGTCGCCGAACAGCGCGCGGGCGGCGGGCGTCTGGGCGAGGGTCTCGCCGAACTCGGTCATCACCTGGGCCGGCGTGTCCGCGAGGCGGTCCAGTACGCGCATGAGCCCGGGGGACACGTGCTCGCTGCGCAGAGTCCGGGTCGGCGCGGTGTGACCGGCGAGCCGGAACAGGTGATCGCGCTCGTCGAGGGTGAGCCGCAGGCCGCGTGCGATCGCCGCGAGCATCTGCTCCGATGGCTGGGGTCCGCGGGCCTGTTCGAGCCTGCTGTAGTAGTCAGCAGACATGTCGGAGAGCGCGGCGACCTCCTCGCGGCGCAGGCCCGACGTCCGCCGTCGGGGCCCCCGCCGCAGCCCGACGTCTTCGGGCTGAAGGGCTTCGCGCCGTCGACGCAGGAAGTCGGCGAGCTGTGCTCTGTCCATCATCCGAGTCTGCGGCATCCGTCGCTGCGCAGCCAGGGATCGCGGATCCCTCTCTGAGAGGCGTTCACGCCGGGACCCGCACGCCCGTGAGCTGCTCCGACAGCTCCCAGACGCGGTGGCCGTCCGCCTCGCTCTGCAGCCGTGAGTACAGCGGCTGCTCCGCCGGCAGTCCGCTCAGGTGGCGGAATCCCTGCGGCCCGTACAGGTGTCCGCCTCGCGCATCGGGGCTCGTCGCCGCGTAGACCGCCGACAGCGCCGCGGAAGACGGCGTGCCGAAGAGGATGCCGCGGCGCGACAGCGCACGGATGAACCTCACCGCGGCGGTGTCGTCCGGCCGGCCCAGTCCCGGCTGCGCTGACAGGAGGTTCGTCGGCGTGATGCCGGGGTGCGAGAGGTTGCTGCGGATGCCCCAGCCGGCGGCATCCGACCGCCGCTGCAGCTCGGTCGCGAACAGGCCGAACGCGATCTTCGACGAGCTGTACGCCTTCATCGGGTCATAGCCGTGTTGCCAGTTCGGGTCGTCCCAGTTCACGGCGCCCTGGTCGGCGGCGATACTCACCTGGCTGGTGACGTGCGCGCGTCCGGCGCGGAGGAGCGGCAGCAGCTGAGCAGTCAGGGCGAAGTGCCCGAGGTGGTTGGTCGCGAGCTGCAGCTCGAATCCGTCGGCCGACAGCCGGCGGGTCGGCGGATCCATGACGCCCGCGTTGGCGATGAGGAGGTCGATCGGGCGGCCATCGCCCAGGAGCCGAGCGGCGAGGGCCGACACCGAGTCGAGCGACGACAGATCCAGCGGCAGGACACGGATGCCGGCATCCGGCGTCCGCTCGCGGATCCGCGTCGCGGCGCTCTCGCCCTTCTGCGGGCTGCGCACCGGCATGACGATATCGGCGCCGGCGCGCGCGAGGCGCGCGGCGATCTCGAAGCCGACGCCGTCGCTCGCGCCGGTGACGAGGGCGAGTGTGCCGGTGAGGTCGGGAACGGGAATGTCGAGGTTCTTCGGCATGGTGGCGGCTCCTTGTTCGAGGGTCGCCTCCATGCTCGGGCGTCCGCCGTGGCGGATTCAGGGCGCCGTCATCCCGGGACTGTGGATCCCTGGGTATCGACGTGGATCCGACCGGGGAGGAAGGGCAGCGCCGGTGCCTGGTAGCGCAGAGCCGGCGCGTGGTGGGGCTCGAGTGCGAACTCGGCCTGACCGAAGCGCCACATCCGGTTGAACAGGAACACCCCGACCACGACGGTCTCATCGGCCGGGACCTGCCAGGTGCCGAGTCCCCACTGGGCGGGCTGGCCGCGGCCGGCGACCACGAGCGTCGGCTTGATGCGGGCGTAGAGGGCGAACCAGGGCTTGTGCAGCGTCAGCTCGATGCGGCGCGTGGCGTTGGCAGGTGCGCTCATGCGATCAGGCCGTGCGCAAGCTCGTGCGCGTGCTGCCATGGGTGTCTCGTGTGCTCATCCCGGGTTGCCTCTCGTGGTTCGCTCTCAGGCTAACCTTCCGCCGGGCGGGCGGTGTCCGCAGCGCAGGTCGACGGCTCATCCCGATGGCGAGGGAATGAGTTCGAGGGAGGCTGGGCTATAACACCGAGTGGCTGCTCATCCGGCGGTCATGGATCTCGTTAGGAGCACCACCGTGCGCGCACTCATCCATTCCACCTTCGGCGATGCGACCGACGTCCTCGAGGTCGCGGAGCGACCGCTTCCCGAGCCGGGCGCGGGTCAGGTGCGGGTGCGTACGGTGCTCTCTCCGATCCACAACCACGACCTCTGGACGATCCGCGGCACCTACGGCTTCAAGCCCGAGCTGCCTGCCGGCGCCGGGACCGAGGCCTACGGCGTCATCGATGCGCTCGGCGAGGGTGTCGAGCAGCTGCAGGTCGGGCAGCGCGTGGCCACGGGCGGCACGTTCGGCGTGTGGAGCGAGTACTTCGTCGCCAAGGCGGCCGGCCTCGTGCCCGTCCCGGACTCCATCGATGACGAGACCGCCGCGCAGCTCATATCCATGCCCTTCAGCGCGCTGAGCCTGCTCGACTTCCTCGATGTGAAGCCGGGCGACTGGATCGTGCAGAACACCGCCAACGGCGCCGTCGGCAGGCTCGTGGCGCAGTTCGCCGCGGCGCGCGGCGTGCACGTCCTCGGGCTCGTGCGGCGCGACGCGGGAGTGGCGGAACTGGCGGGGCTCGGCATCCATGATGTCGTATCGACCGAGTCCGGCGGATGGCGCGAGCGCGCCGCAGAGATTCTGGGCGCGAATGCGCCGCGCGCGGCGGTGGACTCGGTCGGCGGCGACGCGGCCGGCGACCTCCTGTCGCTCCTCGGCGAAGGCGGAACGCTCGTCTCGTTCGGCTCCATGGGGTCGAGCACCCTGAAGCTGTCAGCCGGCGACCTGATCTTCAAGCAGGCGACGGTGAAGGGCTTCTGGGGCAGCACCGTGAGCCGGACGATGGATGCCGCCACTCGGGGCGCGCTGTTCGCCGAGCTCGTGCAGCGCATCGGGTCGGGCGAGGTCGCGCTTCCGGTGGACGCCGTCTACCCCTTCGAAGAGGCGCGGGCCGCCGCGGCCGCGAGCGCCGTGCCGGGACGCGCCGGCAAGGTGCTGCTGCGCTTCTGAGCGAAGGCGTCCGTTACAGCGCTGCCGCCCGTCGAGGCGCGGGCGGCGGCGGCACTTCCTTCGCCGCGATGATGGCGCCGCGTGGGATGCGCTCGACGCCGCGCTTGCCGTCGACGACCACGGTCTCGGCATCCGCGCTCAGCAGCTCGCCGAGCGCATCCGTCGCCTGCCCGGTCGGCAGCAGATACCGCACCACCACGCGATGACCCGGCTCGGGCAGATTCACCATGCGCCGGGGGCGTAATCCTTGAGGAACACGCCGAACAGGTCTTCGCCCGCCTCGCCGCGCACGATCGGGTCGTAGACCCGCGCGGCGCCGTCGACGAGATCGAGAGGCGCGTGGAAGCCCTCCTCGGCCAGGCGCACCTTGGTCGGGTGCGGGCGCTCGTCGGTGATCCAGCCGGTGTCGACGCTCGTCATCAGGATGCGATCGGTCTCGAAGAGCTCGCGCGCACTGGTGCGGGTGAGCATGTTGACGGCAGCCTTGGCCATGTTGGTGTGGGGATGCCCCGGACCCTTGTACCCGCGATTGAAGACGCCCTCCATCGCGCTCACGTTCACGATGTAGGTGCGGCGCGCCGGGCTGGCCGCCATCGACGGCCGCAGCTTCGAGACGAGCAGGAACGGCGCGGTCGTGTTGGCCAGCTGCACCTCGAGCATCTCGAGGGGGTCGACCTCGTCGACGCTCTGCACCCACGAGTTGGTGTGGTCGAGATCGGGGATAAGCCCGCCGGCGTCGATCGCCGTGCCTGCGGCAAGGCGCTCGAGCGAGCTGGATCCGGCGGCCATGGCCTGCTCGGTCAGTTCGTCGGCGCGCGCGGCTGCCGCGGCGAGGATCGGGTGGGCGGTCACAGAGCGCTCCAGCGCCTGCGGGTGCCGGTCGTTGGTGTGGCCGAACGTGACGAGCTCGGGGAGCGGCCCGTCCGGCAGGGGCGCGAGCTCGGCGTCGACGAGCGGCTGATAGGCGCCCGGCGAACGGCGCACGGTCTGCGTGGCGTTGTTGATGAGGATGTCGAGCGGTCCCGCGGCCGCGACATCCTCCGCCAAGCCGATGACCTGGGCCGGATCACGCAGGTCGATGCCGACGATCTTGAGCCGGTCGATCCACTCCGGCGCGTCGGGCAGGCTGCTGAAGCGGCGCACGGCATCGCGGGGGAAGCGGGTCGTGATCGTCGTGTGCGCGCCGTCGCGGAGCAGACGCAGGGCGATGTACATGCCGATCTTCGCCCGGCCGCCCGTGAGCAGCGCGCGCTTGCCGGTCAGGTCGGTGCGGGCTTCGCGCTTGGCGTGGCTCATCGCGGCGCAGGCCGGGCAGAGCTGGTGGTAGAACGCGTCGACCACGGTGTACGGCTGCTTGCAGATGTAGCAGCCGCGGGCCTTGAGGAGGGTGCCGGCGGTGGGGGCGGTGGTCGCGGTCGAGATCGGGATGCCGCGGGTCTCGTCGTCGATCCGGTCGGGCGCTCCGGTGGCGGTGGCGGCGACGACCGCACGGTCGGCCTGCGCGATCGCCTCGCGGATCTCACGCCGCCTCACCTTCTTGACGGCCTTGAACATCGCCGCGGTCGCGCGGCGCACGGCGACGAAGTCGGGGTGCGTCTCGTCGAGGCCGGCCATGTTGTCGAGCACGCGGAGGGTGGTCGCCAGATCGTCCGGGTCGATGCCACTGGGGGGCAGGTCGGAGGGGGCGGAGGAATCGGGAAGCACACGTGATTCTACGCCGGGCGCCATGCACGGGAGCTGTTAGCGTGCCTTCGTGACCACTTCGGACGCCGCCCCGACCCGCGCCCGCAGCATCCATGTCTCGGCTGCGGTGATCGTCAACGAACGCGACGAGCTGCTGCTGGTGCGCAAGGCCGGCACGACGGCGTTCATGCAGCCCGGCGGCAAGCCCGAGCCGGGGGAGTCTCCGAGCCAGACACTGAGCCGCGAGCTGCTGGAGGAGCTCGGGATCTCGGTGGATGCGGAAGCGCTGCGGCCGCTCGGCTCGTACACCGCCGCCGCGGCCAACGAACCCGGATTCTTGGTGGTCGCGGATGTGTTCGCGACCGACATCGGTGCGCAGCAGCCGGTGATCGGCGCCGAGATCGAAGAGCTGCGGTGGGTGACGCGAGCCGACGCAGACGGGCTCGAGATCGCGCCGCTGGCCCGGGAGAACTTCCTCCCGGACTGAGCCGCGATACCGAGATCAGGCGGCCGGCTGCGTGTGGACGTCCGTCTCGAAGCTCGTCGCGTTGAGATCGAGGTAGATCCGGCGCTCGGTGATCGACACCGTCATGGTGTTGCGGCGCTCCAGCACGGCCGTGACGGCGTCCACGAAGCCGGGGTCGAAGCTGTGGAGCAGGATCTCGTCGCTGCGATGGATCCGCTTCCCGGCCCATGGCGCGGCGACCTTCGCCGGGTCCCGATGCGTGTAGACCCTGGTCCGCTCGGCCTGCACGCTGCCGGTGTGCAGGCGCGCGGCATCCGGAGCCCCCACCTCGATCCAGGCGACCAGGGCACCGGTGAGATCGCGCACGAGCACCGCCGGTTCGTCGGTGGCCGAGACGCCCTCGCTGAACGCGATGCCCTCCTCGTACTCGAGGCAGTAGGCCATCACCCGGGTGAGCATGAAGGCGTCGGTCTCGGACGGATGCCGCGCCACACGGACCGACAGGTCCTCGTAGACACCCCGATCGACGTCGGCCAGCTGAACCGCAAAGGTGTACATCGTCGCGCCGACTGCCATAGCGTCCGAGCCTACGCGGTGCAGAGGCTCAGGCTCGCCCGTCAGCGGCCGAGGGGCGGCGGCGGTGTTACAGTCGGCGGATGCCGGACTGGGCGATCGCGGTACTGGCGGTGCTCACGGGTCTTCTTGTGCTCTGGGCGGCGCTGCTGCTGATCCTGTGGGTGCAGGCCCGTCGCGCCGGACGGGATGTGGACTGGCGGCAGGTCGTGCGGCTCGTCGCCGACGTCGTCGTGCTGCTGCGCCGGCTGGTCGCCGATCCGCGGGTGCCGCGGGGGACTCGGTGGTGGCTGGGCGGGCTGCTGGTCTACCTGCTGCTGCCGATCGACCTCGTGCCCGACTTCATCCCGGTACTCGGCTACGCCGACGACGCCATCATCGTCGCGATCGCGCTGCGCTACACCATCCGCACCGCCGGGCGACCCGCGATCGAGCGGCATTGGCCAGGCACGCCCGAGGGCCTCGAGAGCCTGCTCGCGCTGGTGGGGGTGCGTTGAGCCGGCTTCGGAGACGACGCGCTGTCTGTGCAGCGGGTGCTGCTCGATTGCTGCGCGGGGGAGTCAGCTCTTCGGCCACTCGATCAGCAGCAGGCCCTGCTTGGTGTCGGAGACGGTCACGTAGCCGGCCGCGAAGAAGTACGTCATGCCGTACCCCTCGGCATCCGGCGCGATCGCCGTCTCGGAACTCTCGGTGATGTAGACACCCGCGGCGTCGTCCTCGCGCACCCAGCCCTGGGCGACGAGCTCGTCCTGCGCGTCGGCGGCCTCATCCTCCGAGATCGGGGCCCAGCCGAACAGCGCGCCGTGGTCGCCGGCGGGGCCCTCGAAATCGGCCCACATGCACTGCAGTCCGTCCTCGATCTCAGTGCTGCCGATGTAGAGCGGCGACGCCTGCGATGTCCAGCCGACACTCTCGTAGTCGGCGACGACAGAAGACCCGATGAGGGTGTCGCACGTGGGGGCCTCGGCCGCCTCGGGCTCGGCCTCCGGATCGGCCGTGGCCGAGGGTTCGGGAGCGGCCGACGTCGGCGTGGCAGCGTTCCCCGTCTCTTCGGGTGCGGGGTCCGGATCGGCGGCGCACGCCGACAGCAGGACCGCAGACAGGACGAGGGCGGCAGCGGTGCCGAGGATGCGAGGGGCAGGCATCGGTGAGGTCTCCGTGGGGGAAGGGAGGCGGGTGGGTGTCAGGGGGAGTGGAGCAGGTCGAGATACGCGTCGTGGAGGACGCCGTTCGTGGCGAGGGAGGAGCCTTCGGCCAGGGAGTCACGGCCGTCGAAGGACGTGAACCTGCCGCCCGCCTCGGTCACGATCGGCACCAGAGCGGCGATGTCGTACTCCTTGACACCGAACTCGGCGACGAACTCGAGGCGTCCCTCGGCGAGGAGCATGTACGGCCACGCGTCTCCGTAGCCGCGGTCGCGCCATACCGCCGACGTGAGGCGTTCCAGAGCGTCGAGCTTGCCGGCATCCCGCCACTGTCCGATGCTCTGGAAGCTCACGCTGGAATCGGCGATCGCATCGACCGCGGACACACCCAGACGCCGGGTGCCGCCCGACGGCGTGGTGGTCCATGCGCCGAGCCCCGTGGCCGCCCACCAGCGCCGACCGATCGCGGGCTGGCTCGCCACGCCCACGCGCGGGACGCCGTCGATCGCAAGGGCGATCAGGGTCGTCCACATCGGAATGCCCTTGAGGTAGTTCGCGGTGCCGTCGATCGGATCGATGATCCACTGCCGGTTCGAGTCGCCCGTGACCCCGTACTCCTCGCCGAAGACACCGTCGGCGGGGCGCTCGCTCTGGAGCAGCGCGCGCAGCGCCCGCTCGGTCGCGAGATCCGCCTCGGTCACGTGGCTCGCGTCGGCCTTCAGCCGGACGTCGAGATCCGCGGCATCGAAGCGGGACATGGAGGCCGCGTCCGCCGCGTCGGCCAGCTGCAGCGCCAGCTCGAGGTCGGGCCCCAGATCGCCCTCGAACGGCGTGTCGAACGTCGACGAGGGGGGAGGGGTGGTCACGGGATCAAGGATAGCCGGGGCGTTCCCGTCTCGATTTCACGAGACGCGATCGTGATGCTAATGTTGGTCCTCGGTTCGCCACGTTGTGAACTACGCACCTCTAGCTCAATCGGCAGAGCAACTGACTCTTAATCAGTGGGTTCTGGGTTCAAGTCCCAGGGGGTGCACCAACAGAAGAGCCGCCTCCCGCAGAACATGCGGAGGCGGCTTTTTGCTGCGGGCGGCATCCGCGCCATCGATGTGCGCGATCACCGAATCCATCTTCGCTGATGCCTTCGGACCCCCTTCAATGAGGGTGGAGTCGAAGGAGATTTCAATGACGAAGCCCAACCTCGAGGTCGCCCAGACGACGACCACTCGACGCGCCGGAGCCTGGCAGGCGACCCTCCTGCTGGCCGGCAGCTGCATGCCCGTGATGGGGTCCGTCCTCATCACTCCGGTCCTGCCCCAGCTCTCCGCGCACTTCGGCGACGAGCCTGGCGCGGACGTGCTGGTGCCGATGATCGTCGCGATCCCGGCGCTGATGATCGCGCTGTTCGCGCCGTTCGCCGGGCAGATCATCGACCGCACCGGTCGCAAGACCCTGCTGGTCGTGGCGATGTTCGCCTACGCCGTGGCCGGCACGGTGCCGGCGTGGCTCGACAACCTGACCGGCATCCTGATCAGCCGTGCCTTCGTGGGCCTCTTCGAAGCGGCCATCATGACCGTCTGCACGACGCTCATCGTGGACTACTTCCACGAGGAGCACCGCCGCAACAGGTACCTCAGCCTGCAGACCGTCGCCACGACCCTCGGCGCGACCGTGTTCATCGCCCTCGGCGGCGCGGTCGGCTCGGCGGGCTGGCATGCGCCGTTCTGGATCTACGCCATCGCGATCCCGATCGCCGTCGCCATGGTGTTCTCGCTGTGGGAGCCTGGCCGCGGCGACTCCACCGACCTCCACGTACCCGCCGGCGAGAAGGCCCGCGTGCCGTGGCGCATCCTCGGCCTGCCGCTCGTGGTCACCGTCTTCGCCGGCTTCACCTTCTACGTCATGGTCATCGAGGTCAGCTACCTCGTCGTCGGCACCGGCGTGGCCGCCGACGACACGGCCACGATCGGCCTGGTCGCCGCGATCGCCTCGCTCGCCACGGCGGGCGGCGCCTTCACCTTCCCGCGGATCGCGAAGGCCGGCACGCGGCTGCAGCTCCCGCTGGCGTTCGGGCTCCAGGCCGTCGGCATGATCATCGTGTGGCTCTTCGGCGGCTTCGCCGGGGTGCTGGTCGGCGCGATCGTCGCGGGCTATGGCTCGGGCATCCTGCTGCCTTCGCTCGTCACGTGGGTGGTGGCGCGGACCCGGTTCGAGGAGCGTGGCCGGGCGACCGGCTGGTGGACCGCATCGTTCTTCTTCGGGCAGTTCCTCACGCCGCTGCTGATGGGCGCGATCACGGCCGCCACCGGGGCCCCGTTGCCTGTCGCCGTGGGCATCGTGGGTATCGCGGCCGCGATCGTCGCCGCGATCCTCGCCGTCGTCCTGCGCCGGCAGCGGCCTGCTCCCGTCGCAGCCGCCTGATCGACGCGGAAGGGCCGGATCGTCCGTGGACGATCCGGCCCTTTCCCGTTCCTGCGGGTACTCGGCATCGGCGGTGACGGCCGCTGGCCCGACGGGGTCCGTGTCACTGCGCGTCGGCCTAGCGGTGTCGAAGCCGCCGCCTCGACCGGGAACGCGTCAGTGCGTGTCGGACTCGCGGTGCCGAAGCCGCGGGCGCGGGCGTGCGTGGGAGACGGCGGGGGCAGGCACCGCTGCGCCGACCGTGCCGACGAGTTCGCCGATGCCCTCCACCACCATGCGCACCTCATCGCCCTCCTGCAGCGGCGGCGGCACGAGACCGCCGTTGCGGCCCCACAGCTCGCCGAGGCAGCCGCCGTTGCCGACGGTGCCACTGCCCAGCACGTCGCCGGGAACCACGCGCGAGTTGCGCGACGCGTAGGCGACGAACTCGGGGAACGGCCACCCGGCGTTCGAGACGAGGTCCTCGCCGATCAGCGCGCCGTTGACGTAGACCTCGGCGCGGATGGCGAGGAAGCCGTCGGCGTCCAGGTAGGGCTCGAGCTCGTCGGCCGTGACGATCCATGGACCGAGCGCCGTGCCGAAGTCCTTGCCCTTCGCCGGCCCGAGGCGCACCTTCATCTCACGGCCCTGCAGGTCGCGGGCGGACCAGTCGTTCATGATCGTGTAGCCGAAGACGACGGATGCCGCATCCTCGACGGTCAGGTTCGACTCGCCGAGGTCGCGCGTTCCGCCGACGACCACGGCGACCTCCAGCTCGAAGTCGAGCCGGTCGGTGACCGGAGGGTGCAGCACGTCGTCGGGACCGAGGATCGTGTGAGGGTTCGTGAAGTAGAACGTCGGCGCCTCGTACCACTCGTCGGCCACGTGGCTCTTGCCCTCGACGCCGGCGCTCACCCCTTCGACGTGCTCCTCGAAGGCGACGAAGTCGCGGACGGATGCCGGCACCAGGGGCGCGAGCAGCCGCACGTCCGCGAGCGGTGCGCCGGTGCTCGCCTCGACCCGTGCGAACGCCGCGTGGGCGGCATCCAGGCCCTCCGTCAGCACATCGGTGACCGTCAGGCCATCGGGGAAGGCGACGACCCGATCGCCGACGACGAACCCCTCGTCGACGATCCCGTCATGACTCCAGCGGGCGATTCTCATTCGGGTGTCCCCTCTGTCGGCCTGAGCGCGTCAGGCGTGGCACTCCAGCGGCTGTGCGCCGTTGTACTCGTACATGTCCTGCCAGGCGGCCGGGATATCGGGCTCCCCACCCTCTGCTTCGGCGATCGCGCGATGAAGATTCCCCACGATCCGCTCCTTCTCCGCCAGTTCCGCGAAGCGACCCAGGTCGAGGCGGCGTGCCGCCTCGAGCGGGGAGAGTCCGCGAGCGCGGGCGTCCGCCGCAGCGTCGATCAGGAACCGCAGATAGTCGGCGACCGGAGCGAACAGCTCCGGCCCGCCGACCGGGCCGTGGCCGGGCACGACGATCTCGGGTTCCAGCGCCGCCATCTGCTCCAGGGCGCGCAGCCAGCCGGCGGGCGACCCCGACACCGCGAACGGCGTGCCGCCGTGGAAGACCAGGTCGCCGGTGAAGAGCACCCGCTCCCCGGGCAGCCAGACGTACGAGTCGCCCGTCGTGTGCGCCGGCGTCCCCGGGTGCCGCACCTCGATCCGCCGCCCTTCGGGCGCGATCGTCAGCCGATCGTCGAACACGACGGTCGGGAGCCGCGGCGTGACGTCGCCCTGCACGAACGGCGTGAAGATGTGCGGTGCGAGCCGGTGGGGAGCGCGCAGGTCATCGGCGACCCGGCGATGCGCGATGATCTCGGCGTCAGGCAGCAGCGAGGCGCCGTTGCAGTGATCGGGGTGGGAGTGCGTGAGGACCACCCGCCGGATGGGCGAAGACGCGACCTCCGCGGCCGCATCCAGGTACGCGCGCGTCCTCTCGGCCGTCGAGGTGACGTCGATGCTCGTGGCGCCGTTCGCGTCGTCGACGAGCCCCGTGTTGTTGATCATCCACCCGCCGTCGGGCTGGACATACGCCCAGACACCTTCCGCGAGCTGCTGCATCTGCGGGGCGTCGGTCATTCGGTCTTCTCCTTGGCGAAGCGCGGCAGCGTGAGGAGGATGACGGTGGCGACCACCATCATCGTCGCGGCCGTGATGAGCGGGATGTCGTAGCTGCCGGTGGCGTCGAACGCGAAGCCGGCGGTGACCGGGCCGAACGCGCTTCCGATCATGAACACGCTGTAGACGATGCTGTACAGGATGCCGAAGGCTCGCGGGCCGAAGTACCGCGAGCTCAGGTACCCCATCAGGTCGATCTCGGCGCCGAATCCGATGCCGATGAGGAGCGCGGTCAGGGGAGCGGCGCTTGGGCCTGCCCACAGCAGGAGAAGGCATCCGAGCGCGGCGGCGAGGAAGAGGGGAACGGCGACGTACGTGGCGTAGAACCGGTCGAACAGCCAGCCGATCAGCGGCCGGGCGATGACGGTTCCCACGCCCACCAACGACGACAGGAACGCGGCCCGCACGGGGTCGACCCCCGAGTCGATCAGCAGCGGCACGAAATGCGGCACCATCGTGAGCAGCGCCCAGCCGAGCAGGAAGAACACCACGCACAGGCTCCAGAAGGCGCGGTTGCGCAGCGCTGCGGCGACGGTGAGGCCCGGCAGGGTGGAGCGGTCGACGGCGGCGACGGACGCCGGCGCGCTCAGACGGGCGAAGAAGACGAGCACGAACGGCAGCGCGCCGAGCAGAGCCATCGTGAGGTAGGCCGCGCGCCAGCCGTTGTCGGCGATCACGATGCCCATGAGCGGTGGCAGGAACAGGCCTGCTGCGCCGAGGCCGCCCGCGACGATGCCGAGCGCGATGCCGCGGCGCCTGTCGAACTTGTCGACCACGGCCTTGGAGTACGTCACCGCCGAAGTGCCGGCGCCCAGGATTCCCGCGAGAGCGTAGAACGTGAGGAACGTCGCGAGATTCGAGGTGAACAGGCCGATCATGACCAGCACCAGCACGAAGAGCGGGATCGAGACGAGGGCGACGCGCTTGACACCGAGCCGATCCAGGAACCGACCGACGAAGGGAAGGGCCGCCGCGAGTCCGAGAGAGCTGACCAGCGACGCGAGGTTGATCTCGCCTCGGCCCCATCCGAACTCCGCCTGCAGCGGCACGACCATCGTGCCGAGGATGTAGCCCAGCGAGCTGAGCCCGACCGCCGCGCCGATCGTGCTGAACACGAGCGTCGGCCATCCCCGTCGGAATTCAGCGGTCGGCGCCGCCTGGGCTGAAGTGTGCGTACTGATCGTCTCGGCCATGAGGGTGCTGGTTCCTTCACCGGTGAAGTGGATGCCGCGCCCCGGCGCGCGACGCTCCATGGTTTCAGCGGCGTAGTATTCATGCAATCTGCAATCGAGCATGCGTGGTATCCATGCGATGGATAGTTGGAGCCCAATGGCGACGTTCGACCTGAACCTGCTGCGTCCGCTCCTGGTGCTGCTCGAGGAGCGGAACGTGACCCGCGCGGCCGAGCGGCTGCATCTCAGCCAGCCGGCGACGTCGGCCGCGCTGGCCAGGCTGCGCCGGCACTACGACGACGACCTGCTGGTGCGCGCCGGCCGCACGATGCAGCTGACGCCGTTCGCGCGGGATCTGCTTCCTGCGGTGAGTCGCGCCGTTGCCGAGTTGGAACCGGTGATCGACCGGAAGGAGTCGTTCGACCCCGCTGAGACGGAACGCCGCTTCGTCATCGGCGCCACCGACTACATGACGGCGATCCTCGCCGGGCCTTTGCTGCGGACCTTCTCGGCAGAGGCGCCGCGGGCGTCCGTCGACTTCGTGCCGCAGCCGGAGCGCGACGGAACGCTCAGCCCGTACAGCCGGGTGGACCTGATCGTCGGCCCGGTCGGGTTCAACATCTCGGGTCACAGCCAGGAACTGTTCACCGACGATTTCGTCCTGATCGCCGATCCCGACAATGCGGCTCTGTCCGCACCGGAGCCGAGCATCGCCCGCCTGTCAGAACTGCCTCACGCGATCGCGTATCTGAACGACCCCGACCGCGACAACGTGCAGGACCTTCTCCGCCGTGCCGGCATCGAGCACGTGGTCGGAGCACGTCTTTTCGGTCTCGCGTCACTCCCGCTGCTCGTGTCGGGCACCGAGATGGTGGCGCTGGTGCCCCGGATGCTGGCCGCCAAGGCGTCTCGCACGCTGCATCTCTCGATCTTCGAGCTGCCCCAGGGCTTCACGATCCCGATGACGGAGTGCGTCTACTGGCATCCGCGGGACGACGAGGATGCCGCCCTCGTGTGGCTGCGCGCGGCGCTGATGCGCACCGTTCCCGCCCTGTCGCGCGAACCCAGCGGGCCGCTCCCGAAGCGTCTGCGCATGACGGGATAGGCCCGAACGGTGAGCACCAGGAAGGGCGGTCCTCACGAACCGCCCTTCTGCCGTCGCGGTGGCGTGCGCTGCGACCGGTGGACGTCTCAGGCAGCGTCGCCGACGAGCACGGCGGCGGCCTCGTCGGCGGCATCCGCTTCGCGCTCGTCGATGCGGGCGAGGGCCCGTCGGCCGAAGAGGATCGTCGCGGTGGCGACCACGATGGATGCCGCGGCGAACAGGTACGGCACCGTCGGACCGTAGGCGTGCCACAACCAGGCGGCGAGCGGGGGAGCGGCGGCACCACCGAGGAACCTGACGGCCGAGTACGACGACGACGCGACGGAGCGGGGGAGGTCGGTCGCCTCCATGACGGACTCCGTCAGCACGGTGTTCATGATGCCGAGCAGCAGCCCGCCGACGATGATGCAGACGACCAGCGCCGTCGCGTCATCGACGAGGATGCCGGCAACGACGAGATCGATCGCCAGCAGCGGCAGAGTCAGCAGCATCACGGTCGTCCGTGCCAGCAACCGCAGCAGCAGGGGCGCGACCCACACGCTCGTGATCGCCAGCGCCACACCCCAGCCGAAGAATGTGAAGCCGATTCCCATGGCGCCGAAGCCGAGCGGGAACGGCGAGAACGCCAGCAGCACGAAGAAGCCGATGTTGTAGAACAGCGCGGTCACGGCGAGCACCGCGAGCGATGGGATGCGCAGCGCCTTGAACGGCGCGGACAGCGGCACGGGGACGGGCTTCTCGGCGGGTCCGCGCAGCAGCACGAGCACCGCGACGAAGGCGACCGCCATGAGCACGACGACGCCGAAGAACGGGCCGCGCCAGCTCAGCTCGCCGAGGACGCCGCCGAGGAGCGGGCCGATCGCGATGCCGAGACCGAGAGCCGCCTCGTACAGGACGATGGCGGCGCTGCTCCCGCCGGATGCCGCACCGACGATGGTCGCGAGCGCGGTCGAGATGAACAGTGCGTTGCCGAGGCCCCAGCCTGCCCGGAAGCCGATGATCGCATCGACGCTGCCGCTCAGGGAGCACAGCAGCGCGAACGCGACGATGAGGGCGAGACCGATGAGGAGGGTCGCCTTCGCGCCGATGCGGCTCGAGATCCAGCTGGTGACGAGCATCGCCAGGCCGGTCACGAGCAGGTAGCTCGTGAAGAGCAGCTCCGTCTGCACGGGGCTCGCCTCGAGCGACTCTGCGATGGCGGGAAGGATGGGGTCGACCAGGCCGATGCCCATGAAGGCCACGACGCAGGCGAACGCGACGGCCCAGACCTGCGCGGGCTGACGCCACACCGAGACAGCCGTACCGCCGTGCGCGCTCATCGGGCCGCCTCCGCGGCGTCCACGACGGGGAACGTGCGCGTACGGTCGAGCTTGCGCGTCAGGACGGCGGCCGTCGTCCGCAGTGCGGCCCATTCCGCCGGCTCGAGGTCGTCGAAGTGCGGCGCGAGCGCGGCGGTCAGCTGCAGCAGCCATGTCTGCAGCGCCTCCAGGCCGAGCGGTGTCACCTCGACGACCGTGGCGCGCGAGTCCGCGGCATCCGCCGTCTTCGCGACCAGCCCGTGCTCGGTCATCTGGCCGACGAGCCGGGTCATGCCGGGCTGCGTCACGCGGCTGAGGCGGGCCAGCTCACCGACCCTCAGCGCGCCATGGTCGCGGAGGATCGTGAGGGTGCGCCACTGCGCAGCGGGTGTCTCGTTCGCTGTCTCGAGCGCCGCGACGCGGGTCAGCGCGTGGGCGGCGACGATGAGGGTCTCGATGTCCTGATCGTGTGTCACCGAACAAGCATACCGCTGGTATATACCTGCGGTATCCAAATCAGCCCACGTCCCGATTGGATAACGACACCTCGGCGACATGCCCCTCGACTTGCGCCGGGGCCGCGCGTTTCCTAGATTGCAAGAACCTGAATCGGATCTCATGTTTGAGACGAAGCACCGGTTCCAGGCACCAGATCCTTCCAATGGGGAAAGGCACGCACATGCGGGTTACGAAGAAGTTGCTCCTGGGCTCCGTGGTCGTCACGGCAGCGCTGGCCCTGGCGGCGTGCGCGCCGTCGGCCGAGCCGAGCGGGGAGTCCACCGACGGAGGCGGACCCGAAGAGGTCACCGTCGGCATCGTCACGAGCGAATCCGGTCCGCTCGCCGGGTATGGCAAGCAGTACCTCGACGGGTTCCAGGCCGGCCTGGACTACGCCACCGACGGCACGGGCGAGATCGACGGCACGACCATCACCATCGAGAACCGCGATGACGCGGGAGACCCCGACAAGGCGGTCACCGCCGTCAAGGAGCTCATCGGCGAGGGCGTCAACATCATCGCCGGCACGGCGTCGTCGGGCGTGGCGCTCGCGGTCGCCGAACAGGCCGAGCAGAACAAGGTGCTGTACATCTCCGGCCCGGCCGCCGCCGACGCGATCACCGGCATCAACGACTACACGTTCCGCTCCGGCCGTCAGAGCGCGCAGGATGTCGCCACCGCGGGCACATTCCTCGACGACATCGAGGGCAAGACGGTGACCGTGTTCGCCCAGGACAACGCCTTCGGACAGGGCAACGTCGCCGCCGTCGAGGCGATCCTCGGCGGCAAGGGCGCCACCGTCAACTCGGTGCTCGTCGCGGAGGACGCCACCGAGTTCACGCCGTTCGCGCAGCAGGTGCTCGCCGGCAGCCCCGACCTCGTGTTCGTCGCGTGGGCCGGCGCGACATCGGGCGCGATGTGGCAGGCGATGAGCCAGCAGGGCGTCCTCGACGAGATCCCGGTCGTGACCGGGCTCGGCGACTCGGCGACGTTCGGCGCCTACGGCGAGGCATCGGAGAAGATCAACTTCCTGAACCACTACTTCCCGGGAGCTCCCGACAACGACGTCAACACCGCGATGGTGGAGGCGATCGAGGACGCGGGCGGCACGGCCGACCTGTTCAGCCCCGATGGCTTCAACGCGGCGATCATGATCGTCCAGGCGATCAAGGAGGGCCAGGGAGACGTCGACGCGATGGTGTCCGCGCTCGAGGGCTTCGAGTTCGAGGGGCCGAAGGGCGCGATGACGGTCCGCGAGAGCGACCACGCCCTCATCCAGGAGATGTACCAGGCCAAGCTCGTCGCGAAGGACGGCACGTTCGTGCCCGAGCTCGTCGACACGGTCTCGGCCGATGACGTGGCGCCGGCCGAGGCCGAGTAACGGCATCCGGCGACCCATGTCGGCGAACGAGCGCAGCGAGACGGCACCCCGCGTGGCGACACGTCTCGTCTGCTCGCTGCGCTCGTCGCTCTACGACCAGGTACAACGAGAGGCACCGCGCCCATGAGCAAGACCGTCCCGTCCGCGCCGCCCGTCGCCGACGCCGCGCGCCGCGGCTCCCCGCTGCGCATCGAGGGCCTCGGCCTTCAGATCGGCGGCGCGACGATCCTCAAAGACGTCGAACTCGACATCGCCGCCGGGTCCCTGGTGGGAGTCATCGGCCCGAACGGCGCCGGCAAGACCACTCTGTTCAACGTCATCTCCGGGCTGATGAAGCCCACGTCCGGCCGCGTGGTGCTGGACGACCGGGACATCACGACGGCGTCGGTGCCGGCGAGAGCGCGAGCGGGACTGGGGCGCACCTTCCAGACGGCGAGCCTCTTCCCGAAGCTGACGGTGCTCGAGAACGTGCGCCTCGCGGCTCAGGTGTCGCTCGGCGGCTCGGGGTCGCTGCTGCGCTTCCCTCGGCGGACGGATGCCGCCACCGAGCTGGCACTGGGCAAGCTCGACGTCGTCGGGCTCAGCCACATGCGCGACGCGATGGCCGGGGACATCTCGCACGGCGACAAGCGGAAGCTCGAGATCGCGGTGCTGCTGGCCACGGAGTCGAGCATCGTGTTGCTCGACGAGCCGATGGCCGGCGTCGGCTCGGGCGATGTGCCCGGCCTCGTCGAGAACATCCGGGCCATGCAGCGCGAGAAGGGCTGCACGCTGCTGATGGTCGAGCACCACATCGACGTGCTCATGGGGCTCGTCGAGAAGGTCGCCGTCATGTACTTCGGCACGATCATCGCCTACGACACCCCCCAGCGGATCATGGAGAACCCTCTCGTGCAAAGCGCATACCTCGGCACCGGGTCGGCCGGAACGGAGGCCGCATGAGCGCGGCATCCCCGGATGGGCGAGCCTCGGTCGCTCCCGTCCTCACGGTGCGCGACCTGCGCTGCTCCATCGCGGGCCAGCAGGTCGTCGAGGACGTCTCGTTCGACGTCCCGGCCACCGGCATCACCGCGGTCCTCGGCCGCAACGGCGTCGGCAAGACATCGACGCTCCGGGGCATCCTCGGTCTCATCTCGCGCCGCGGCGAGGTCCGCCTCGCCGGCGAGCGTATCGACGGACTGCCCACCCATCGCATCGTGCGCCGCGGCGTCGGCTACGTACCCGAGGACCGCGAGGTCTTCGCGAAGCTCACCGTCGCCGAGAACCTGGCCCTCGCGGAGCGGCAGCGGCAGCCTCGCCGCGAGTTCGTGGCCGAGCTCTTCCCCGATCTCGTCGCGCGGCGGGACCAGCAGGCGGGCACGCTCTCGGGCGGCCAGCAGCAGATGGTGTCTGTGGCTCGCGCGCTGATAAACGACAACATCCTGCTGCTCGTCGACGAGCCCACCAAGGGCCTCGCGCCGAAGATCGTCACCGAGGTCGCCGACGCGCTGCAGGAGGCGTCCAAGACCGTCCCGATCCTCCTCGTCGAGCAGAACCTTGAGGTCGTGCGGCGGCTCGCCGACGACGCCATCGTCATCGCGGGCGGACGCGTCGCCCACGTCGGCAAGGCACGCGACATCCTCGACGACGAAGACCTCACCCGCCGCCTCCTCGGAGTCCACGTGGAGCACGCCGCATGAGCACCCTCGTCCTGACCCTCATCACCGGCGTCGGCCTCGGCGCCCTGTACTTCCTGGTCGCGAGCGGCCTCAGCCTCATCTACGGACTCATGCACGTGCTCAACTTCGCGCACGGTGCGTTCCTCACCTTGAGCGCCTTCATGGGGTGGATGGTGGCGCAGGCGCTCGGCACCGCATCGTGGGGGTCCTTCCTGCTGTCGGTGATCGCCGGCGCCGCGGTCGGCGCGGTCTTCGCGACCCTGACCGAGCTCGTGCTCATCCGCCCGCTGTACGAACGCCACATCGAGCAGGTACTCGTCACGGTGGGTCTCTCGTTCGCGGCCGTCGCGCTCTTCGAGGGGATCTGGGGCACCGACCCGATCCACATCGCCGGACCGCCGTGGCTCAAGCAGACGACAGAGGTGCTCGGCGCCCGCATCCCCAACACATACTGGGTGCTCATGGTCGCCGCCGTCCTCGTGCTGGCCGCGCTCGTACTGTTCCTGCAGAAGACCCGCTACGGCATGATCATCCGGGCCGGCGTCGAGAACCGCTCGATGGTCACGGCTCTCGGCATCGATGTGCGGCGATCCTTCACTCTCGTCTTCGCGATCGGCGGCGCCGCTGCCGGCATCGGCGGCGTTCTGGCGATGCACTACTCGACGTTCGTCTCGGCGCACCTCGGACAGACGCTGCTGATCTTCGCGTTCATCGTCACGGTCGTCGGCGGGCTCGGATCGCTCACCGGCGCCGCCGTGGCGTCGGTGCTCGTCGCGGTGCTCCAGCAGTTCGCGAACTTCTACCTCGGCGGCACCGGCGACTTCATCGTCGTGATCCTCCTGGCACTCGTGCTGCTGGTGCGCCCGAGCGGACTCCTCGGGAGGAAGGCATGACCCCTCGACAGGCTCGGCGACCGGGAGGCGATGTCCCGCGCCCTCGCGTGCGTCGCTTCGTCCCCGCGATCGTCGGCATCGCTCTGGTGGTCTTCATGGCGGTGCTGCCGCTGCTCAACCTGTCGCTCCCGGGAGTCCTGCCGACCCCGACGTACATGCCCGGGACGCTGGCGCTGCTGTCGCTCTGCATGGTGTTCGCCGCGCTCGCGCTGTCGTACAACCTGCTGCTCGGATCGGGCGGGATGCTGTCGTTCGGGCATGCCCTCTACTTCGGCGCCGGCGCGTACGGCCTCGGCATCGCCCTCGAGCACTTCGGCGTGCCGCTGTGGCCGGGCGTCTTCATCGCCCTGATCGGCGGCATGATCATCGCCCTGGTGACCGGCGCGGTGGCGATGCGGGTGTCGGGCATCCCGTTCGCCATGGTGACGCTGGCCTTCGCCCAGGCGGGCTCGGTGCTGGTGCGCCGCAACTCGCAGATCACCGGCGGGGAGGAGGGACTGAGCCTGAACACGGATCAAGTGCCGGACTTCCTCATCGGCGTCGTGAACACGCGGAACCTCTACTGGTTCGCCCTCGGCGTCCTGGTGATCGTGTACCTCGTGACGTTGTGGGTCGACACCTCGCGCCTCGGTCACCTGGCCCGCGCGACGCGCGAGAACGAGCAGCGCGTGCGCGTGCTCGGTCTGTCGCCGTACCGTGTCCGGCTCATCGTCTTCGTGATCGCCGCAGGCCTTGCGAGCCTCGCGGGCGTCGCCTACATGCTGCTGCAGTCGGGCACGGTGCCCCGATCCGTGTCGGCCGACCTCACGATCACCGTGCTCGTGATGGTGGTGCTGGGTGGCGTCGGGTTCCGATGGGGTGCGATCGTTGGCGGTGTGCTCTACACGCTGCTCGATCAGCGACTGACGGTTCTCGCCGGATCCGAAGCGATCGCCGGGCTGCCCGACGTGCTGCGCGTGCCGCTCTCGGAGCCACTGTTCCTCTTCGGCGTGCTGTTCATCGTCGTGGTGATGTTCCTTCCGGGGGGCATCGCCGGCACGATCGACGCCGCCGTCCGCCGCCGCCGCGGTGAGAGGGTGCGCGATGCGCTGCGCCGGCTCGACGACACCGACGAGGCGGCAGAAGAGCCCACCGCCGCAGACCGGGTGGGCGCATGACCTCGACCGCCGATCCCGACATCGACGACGGGCCGCACACGATCGGCCGTTGGATCGTCGACCGTGCGACCCGCTCACCCGAGCGCATCGCGATCGACGACCGCGGCGTGACGACCGACTACGTGACGCTCGCAGCCCGTGCGACGGAACTCGCAGACGCCCTGCGCCGGGCCGGCTACGGTCCGGGCGATCGCATCGCCACCGTGTCGGGCAACTCGACCGATCACGTCGTGGCGTTCTTCGCCTGCGCGATCTCGGGCATGGCGTTCGTGCCGCTCTCGTGGAGGCTCACGCCGCGGGAGCTCGCCGATGTGCTCACCCGCGCCGAGCCTGCGCTGGTGCTGATCGAGGACGAGCATGCCGCGCTCGCCGGCGAGGCGCTGCGCGTCGCGGCAGTGGCGGCGCCGGTCGCGCTGCTGGGTACGACAGGGGTGGAGAGCTCCGCCCCTCGCGCGGCGAACCCTCGACGGCGACGGCCGGTGCGCGATGACGACCCACTGCTCGTGATCTTCACGTCAGGGAGCGAGGCGGCCCCCAAGGGCGTCGTGCTCACGCACGCGAACTGCTTCTGGAACAACCTCGCGCTCGCGCAGGCGCTGCCGCTCGGCCAGGACGACGTCGTGCTCGCGATGCTGCCGCAGTTCCACGTCGCCGCGTGGAACTGCCAGCCGCTGCTGGCCTGGTGGGTGGGAGCCACCGTCGTGCTCGAGCGTTCCTTCCAGCCGACCCGCGTGCTGCAGCTCATCGCCGACCGGCACGTCACCGCGATGATGGGCGTGCCGACGCAGTACGCGATGCTCGCGAGCGACCGCGAATGGGAGACGACGATGCCCGCGGCATCCCTGCGGCTCGCCCTGGTCGGCGGCGCGACGATGCCGGCATCGCTGCAGGAGGCGTGGACGGCGAGCGGCATGCCCCTGACGCAGGGGTACGGACTCACCGAAGCGGCACCCAACGTGCTGCATCTCCCTGCCGCTGAGGCCGCCCGCGCGCCGGGTGCCGTAGGGCGTCCGTACCCGCACGTCTCGGTGCGCGTGGTCGACCCGGCGTCGGAGCTTCCGCTCGAGGGCGAGGCCACCGGCGAGCTCTGGGTGCGCGGCCCCAGCGTGTTCGCGGGCTACCTCGGCGACGATGCGGCGACGGCACGAGCGATGAGCGGGGACTGGCTGCGTACCGGCGACCTGGTGTCTCGTGATGCCGACGGCGTCTTCCGGGTGGTCGACCGCCTCAAGGACATCTTCATCTCGGGCGGCGAGAACGTCGCCCCGGCCGAGGTCGAGTACGCGCTGTGCCTGCATCCGCTCGTCGCGGCCGCGGCCGTGGTCGGCGTGCCCGACGAGGTGTGGGGGGAGCGGGGCGTCGCATTCGTGGTGCCCGCCCTCGGAGCGGCGGTCTCGGCGGACGAGCTGCTCGCTCACGCCCGCCGCAACCTCGCCGCGTTCAAGGTGCCCGTGCATGTGGAGCTGGTCGACGAGCTGCCGCGCTCGTCGATCGAGAAGCTCGCCCGCTCGCGACTGCGCGATCGGGCTCGGGTGCTGGTGGCGCGCTCGTCGGAGCGCGCCGACGGGGAGAACGGGCGGGCCGCGACCGGCGCGCCCACGAGGGGGGAGACCCGATGAGTATGTCCGATGAACTGGTCGACCACGAGGAGGCGCTGGTCTCGTCCGCGACCGGCCGACCGCTGACCAAACGGGGCGAGGCGACCCGGCGTCGGCTGCTCGAGGCGGCGGAGCTGGTGTTCGCCGAGCAGGGATACCACGAGGCATCCATCGTCAAGATCACCGAGCGCGCGGGCATCGGACTCGGCACCTTCTACCTCTACTTCGACAGCAAGCAGGCGATCTTCGAAGCGCTCGTGCTCGACCTCAACCGCCGGGTACGGCACTCCATGTCGGAGGCGATGGCCGGGGCATCCTCTCGCCTGGAGGCCGAGCGTGCGGGCTTCGCAGGGTTCTTCCGGTTCACGGCCGAGCACCCCGCGCTGTACCGCGTGGTGCGCGAGGCCGAGTTCGTGTCGCCCGAGGTTCTCCGTACGCACTACACACGCATCGTCGAGGGATACGAGGCGGGTCTGCGGGCCGCACAGGCGGCAGGCGATGTCGACCGCGGCCTCGACCCCGAGACCACCGCGTGGGCCTTGATGGGCATGGGCGAGCTGATCGGCATGCGGTTCCTGCTGTGGGAGCGCGACGCCGACGGCAAGCCCCCCGCGCAGCTCGACCCGGTGGTGTTCGCCGGTATGACCCGATTCATCGACAACGCCCTCGCCCCGCGAGCGGGCAGCGGCGACCGAGAGAAGGAAGCGTGATGGCAGAGAAGGACCTCGCGGGCAAGCGCGCCCTGGTCACGGGCGGCGCGAGCGGCATCGGCCTGGCCTGCGCGCACGAGTTCGCGTCGCGCGGTGCGCACGTCGTGATCGCCGACCTCAATGCGGATGCCGCGGCCGAGGCTGCGACCGCCGTCGGCGGCGAGTCGTGGGTGGTCGACCTTGCAGACACGAGCGCGCTCGACGACCTGACCCTCGACGTCGACATCCTCGTGAACAACGCGGGCATCCAGCGCGTCGCGCCGATCCCGGAGTTCGACCCCGAGGCGTTCCGGCTGATCGTGCGCCTGATGCTGGAGTCGCCCTTCCTGCTGATCCGCGCCGCGCTGCCGGGGATGTACGAGCGCGGCTGGGGGCGCGTGATCAACATCTCCAGCGCGCACGGCCTGCGCGCGAGCGCGTTCAAGTCCGCGTACGTCTCGGCCAAGCACGGCCTCGAGGGCCTGTCGAAGGTGACCGCCCTCGAGGGCGCGCCGCACGGCGTCACGAGCAACTGCATCAACCCCGCCTACGTGCGCACACCGCTCGTCGAGAAGCAGATCGCCGACCAGGCGAAGGTGCACGGGATCCCCGAGAGCGAAGTGGTCGAGAAGATCATGCTCACCGAGAGCGCCGTCAAGCGGCTCGTCGAGGCCGACGAGGTCGCTTCGCTCGCAGGGTGGCTGGCCTCCGACAAGGCCGGCATGGTCACCGGCGCCTCGTACACGATGGACGGCGGATGGACGGCCCGGTGAGCGCGACGGAGGCGGGACACCGCTACCGCGAGATCGATGTTCCGGTCGCGGGCGGGATGCTGCACGCGGCCGTGTGGGAGCCGTCGGATGCCGACGCCGACGCGGCCACCGCGTTGGTGGTGCACGGCGTCACAGCCTCGCACCTCGCGTGGCCCTTCGTCGTGGAGCGCCTGCCCGGGGTTCGCGTCGTCGCGCCCGACCTGAGAGGCCGCGGTCGCAGCAACGGCATCGTCGGCCCGGCGGGGATGGCCGCGCATGCCGATGACCTCGCAGCGCTGCTCGATGCCCTCGGGATCGAGCGGACGCTTGTGGTCGGCCACTCGATGGGCGCGTTCGTCTCGGTCGTGCTCGCTCACCGGCACCCGGAGCGCGTGTCGAGGCTGCTCCTCGTCGACGGCGGGCTGCCCCTCGATGTCCCGGCGGGACTCAGCACCGACGAGCTCGTCGCCGGCATCCTCGGACCGACCGCGACGCGGCTGTCGATGAGGTTCGCGAACGCGGGGGAGTACCTCGACTTCTGGCGGCGGCATCCCGCGTTCGACGGCGCGTGGACGCCTGAGCTGGAGCGGTATCTGGCGTACGACCTCGTCGGCGACGGCGCGGGGGCGTTCCGTCCGGCGACGAGCTACGCGACGACCGCCGACGACACGCTCGACATGAACGCCGGCACAGCACTGCCCGAGGCGCTGGCCGGGCTGCAGCATCCCGCCCGTCTCCTCACCGTGCCGCGCGGCCTGCAGAACGAGCCGCCCGGGCTGTACGCGCCCGCACACCTGGATCGGCTGCTCGCCGCCTATCCCCGCGTGGCGCACGAGCGGGTCGACGGCTTCAACCACTACACGATCGTGATGTCGCCTGCGGGCGCGGATGTCGTGGCCGCCGCCGCTCGCGAGGAGCTCGCTGCGGCGACCACGCCCATCAGGCCGTGAGTCGCTGCGGCGGATCGCTGCCCGCGATCCGCCGCAGCGGCGGACGTCACCGCTACTTGGTCTTGAACTGCGCGCTCAGCTGCGACCCGTCGGCAGTCGTCATGACGACCGTGTAGCACTTGCCTGCCGTCTTCGGGGTCTGCCAGTTCTGGATCCACTGATGCGCCGACGTGTCATAGCGCAGGGTGGTTCCACCGGTGGTGGCGAGCAGATCGTCGCTCGTGGCATCGGTGGGATCGCAGCTGACGCCCTTCACGACGAAGCTCGCCTTGAGCGTCGCGAGCTCGGTGACCTCGGTGGCCCCCGCCAGCACCGTGAACTTGAGCGGCACCGTGGACCCGCCCTTCACGATGTTGATGACCGCACTTCCCATGTCGACCGGCTTGTAGAAGCCGTTCAGCGTCCACGCGGAGATCTCGAAGTTCGCCGAGCCGGTGCTGCCCAGGTGGTTCGCGTCACCGGAATACACGGCGGAGGCCGTCGCGGTGCCCACCGACGTGTTGTTCGCGTACACGACCGGCGTCAGCGCCTGATCCAGCCCGCCGGCCCCGGTCACGCGTGCGGTGCACGGTGTGATCGCCGAGCCGGTGAAGGGGATCGCCGCTGTCGGGCAGGTCACCACCGTGGCCGAGGGCGCCTTGGCGATCTGGAAGCCGCCGGTGACATTGCTTCCCACGTGGTTCTGGTCACCCGCCCACGCTGCAGAGGCCGATGCGCTGCCCGCCTCGGTGTTGTCGATGTAGCTCACGTCGATGGCGAAGTCGGCAAGGCCGACGGCCGAGACGGTGGCGGTGCAGGGCGTGTGCGGCGCACCGGTGAACACGACCGAGGCGGGGCAGGCCAGCGTGATCGACGAAGACGCCTTGTCGATCACGAAGGTCGTCTCGTCCTGGCTCGGCTCGTGGTTGGCGTCGCCCGTGTACGGGAACGACACCGAGGCGATCCCCGCTCCGACGTTGTTCACGTACGTCGGCGTGAAGGTCTCGTCCAATCCGCCGGCACCCGTGACGCGGGCCGTGCACGGAGTGATCTCGGTGCCGGTGTACGCGTTCGGCTCGGTGCAGGTGATCTTCGTGGTGGACGCCGCCTTGGCGATCTCGAACGTGGTGGACGCCTCGCTCGCCTTGTGGTTGACGCCCCCGCCGTAGATCGCCTGCGCAGTCGCGGTGCCCGCATCCGTGTTCGCGGTGTACATCACAGCGACATCCTCCGACAGCCCGCCGACACCGGTGACGGTCGCCGAGCACGTCTCCTGCGCGGCGCCCGTGTAGACGGTGTCGGAGCACACGAGCGAGATGGAGGACGCGGCCCTGTCGAGGCCGATCGTGACCGATCCGGACTGCGAGGCGTAGTTCGCCAGGTCGAACGACCAGTGGGCCGTGCCGCCCGGCACGTCCGTGAAGGACTCGCCGAGGTCGAGCCCGGCGCTGACGTCTGCGCCGCCGAGGCCCGTGCACGACCCGGTGGCGCCGTGGGCGTCACCGTCGTACTCGCCGGTGTAGCCGGTGACCTCGCAGCTCGCCGCCGCGGCCAGGATCTCGAACGTCGTCGCGTCGGTCGAGCCGGTGTGGTTGGCGTCGCCGCCGTAGGTCGCCGAGGCCGTCGCCGTGCCAGCGTTCGTGTTGTCGAGGTACGTCGGCGCCAGCTCCTGTGCCAGCGATGCGCCGGTCACCGTCGCCGTGCAGGGCGTGAGGGCCGAGCCCGTGTAGGTGACGGACGCCGGGCACTCCACTGTCGTCGTAGACGACGCCTTGGTGATCTCGAACGTCGCATCCCCGCTGCTGGGCTTGTGGGTCGCGTCGCCGGCGAACGCGGCTGCCGCGGTGGCGGTGCCCACATTCGTGTTGGCGGCGTGCGTCACCGAGAGCGTCTGCGTGAACCCGCCCTCACCGGTCACGGTCGCCGTGCAGGGTGTGAGAGCCGAACCGGTGTAGACGATCGAGGCCGGACATGAGACGGTCGTCGTGGTGGCGGTCGCGACGTTGCAGGGACCGACCTTCCAGCGGACGGTGAGCTGAACGGGACCGACCGAGATGCCCTGGCCGCTGCCGTTGATGCCTGTTCCCGCGAACGACACCGTGCCGGTGAAGTCGCCGGCGACCGAGGTGTTCGGCGCCAGCGTGGCAGTCGCACCGGTCGGCGTCAGGGTGTTGTTGGGATAGGCCGCGGTACCCTGCCAGTTCGTGGGCACTTTGATGTCACCCGCCGTTCCTGGTGCGACGGTCACCGACACCGGGGCGGAAGTGGTCGAAGTCACGTCGACGAAGCTGTCGTTCATGAAGACCTGCTGCCCGGAGCTGCCGGAGTGGCCGTTGCTCTTGACGTAGAGCGCCACTTGTCTCGTCGCGCTCGCGCCGCACGCGAGAGTACCGAAGTCGATATCGGTCTGCGTCCCGATGGCTATGGTGTCGCCGTCCACCACGAGGTCGTCCGCGACTGCGGCTCCGCCGATCGAGACGAGTATCGCGGTCACCGCTACGGCGATCGCGGACAGCACCGTTGTGCGCATTTTCATTTGTGTCCCTCCCCAGGGATACTGCAATGCCCATCGCATCCCCATGAGCGACGGATCTCGCTCACCATAGCCGAGACATGCCCCCCTCCAACAGGGAAACGGCATCGGAGTTCTGCGCGAGCGTGACGGCTCAGCGGCCCGCGGCGATGCGGGTGGACAGCTGGTGGGCGTGGGCCAGGAGGGTGCGGCCGAGCTCGGGGAGGCGGTCGGGTCCGAAGCGGAACTCCACCCCTGTCAGGCTCAGCGCCCACTGCGGGTGGCCCTCGCGCGTGAAGACCGCCGCGCCGATGCCGTAGGAGCCCTCGACGATGAGACCCGGGTTCACGGCGTAGCCGCGTTCCTGCGTGTCGCGCAGCCGCGTCCGCAGCCGCGGCTCGCTGTGCGCGGCGCCCCATTCCTGGGACAGCTCGGGATGACGCTCGAAATAGGCGTCCACATCGTGGGGAGGAAGGAACGCCAGGATCGCGAGCCCGGCCGAGGCGACGCCCAGCGGGAAGCGCACGCCCTCGGACAGGACGAACGAACGGATGGGGAAGCTGCCCTCCTCGCGGAGCAGGCATACGGTCTCGTCCCCCCGGCGCACCGAGAGGAACGCGCACTCCTCGGTGCGCACCGCGAGCGAGCGCACGATGTCGCGGGCGATCCCCGTCACGTCATAGCGGGATGCGGCGACCGCGCCCATCAGGAACAGCTCGGGTCCCGGCATCCAGCGTCCCGTCCGGTCGTCCTGGTCGACCAGCCCCTCCTGGCGCAGCGCGGTGAGCAGCCGGTGCGTCGTGGGGCGAGTGAGGTCGGCGCGACGGGCGAGTTCTCCCACCGCCATCCCATCGTCGCCGCCGGAGGTGACCAGCCTCAGCAGTTGTGCGGCGCGCGCGATCGACTGGGCCCCCGGGATGGTGCGTTTCGCTGCGTTGTCCACAATATGGACGGTACGTCGCACAGTGGCCATATGGCAAGCGACGCCCTGGCGCTGCAGCGCGCGCGGACGGAGCATGAGATGTCCGCACCATGCAAAGGAGCAGAATGATCGACAAGACCAGGGGTTCGGCGGCAGACGCCGTCGCCGACATCCCCGACGGCGCTTCGCTCGCGGTGGGAGGGTTCGGCCTCTCGGGCAACCCGATCGCCCTCATCGAGGCGCTCCTCGCACAGGGGACGAGCGATCTCAGCATCGTGAGCAACAACTGCGGCGTGGACGACTGGGGCCTCGGCATCCTGCTGAACGCCAAGCGGATCCGAAAGATGACGTCGTCCTACGTGGGCGAGAACAAAGAGTTCGAGCGGCAGTTCCTCTCGGGCGAGCTCGAACTCGAGCTGACGCCCCAGGGCACGCTGGCCGAGAAGCTGCGTGCGGGCGGGTCGGGCATCGCCGCGTTCTACACGCAGACAGGGGTCGGCACCCAGGTCGCGGAGGGCGGGCTCCCTCGTCGTTACGCGGCCGACGGCAGCATCGCAGTGGCCTCGCCGGTGAAGGATGTGCGCAGCTTCGACGTCGCCGGCGCGCCTCGCGACTATGTGCTCGAGGAGTCGATCGTCACCGACTTCGCGCTGGTTCACGCGCTCAAGGGGGACCGTCATGGCAACCTCGTCTTCAACAAGGCGGCGCGCAACTTCAACCCGCTCGCTGCCATGGCCGGGCGGGTCTGCATCGCGCAGGTGGAGGAGCTCGTCGAACCCGGCGAACTCGATCCCGACAGCATCCATCTCCCCGGCATCTACGTGCATCGCATCGTCGAGGTCGGATCCGACATCGAGAAGCGCATCGAGCGGCGCACGGTCAGCGTCGCGCAGGCCGCCTCGCGCGAGATGCCCGAAGGAGCCTGACATGCCGCTGAACCGCAACGAGATGGCCGCGCGCGCGGCTGCCGAGCTCGCCGACGGCTCGTACGTCAACCTCGGCATCGGGCTGCCGACGTTGGTGCCGAACTTCGTGCCCGAGGGGGTGACGGTCGTGCTGCAGTCCGAGAACGGCATCCTCGGCGTCGGGCCCTACCCGACGGAGGAGAACGTCGACCCCGACCTGATCAACGCCGGCAAGGAGACCGTCACGACTCTTCCCGGAGCCGCCTTCTTCGACTCTGCGACGAGCTTCGGCATGATCCGCGGAGGCAAGATCGACGCCGCGATCCTCGGCGCCATGCAGGTCTCGGCCTCCGGCGACCTCGCCAACTGGATGATCCCCGGAAAGATGGTGAAGGGCCCGGGCGGCGCGATGGACCTCGTGCACGGCGCCGCGAAGGTGATCGTGCTGATGGAGCACGTCGCCAAGGACGGGTCGGCCAAGATCGTGAACGAGTGCTCGCTGCCTCTCACGGGTCGCGGTGTGGTCGACCGCATCATCACGGACCTCGCGGTCATCGATGTGACGGATGCCGGACTCGTGCTGGTCGAGACGGCACCCGGCGTCACGGTGGCGGAGGTCGTCGCCGCGACCGAACCGGAGCTCCTCGTCTCGGACGAACTTAAGGTGGAAGCATGAACCACGACGACGTCGTCATCGTCGCCGCTGCGCGGACTCCGCAGGGGCGACTGAAGGGCCAGCTGGCTCCGCTCACCGCGGTGCAGCTCGGCAGCGCCGCCATCCGCGGCGCGCTCGAGAGGGGCGGCATCCCGGCCGACGCCGTCGACGCCGTGCTCGTCGGCCAGGTGCTCGCCGCCGGCAGCGGGCAGAACCCCGCGCGGCAGGCGGCCGTCGGCGCCGGCATCCCGTGGGAGGTGCACTCCGGATCCGTCAACAAGGTCTGCCTCTCGGGACTCACAGCGATCATCGACGGCGCCCGCATGGTCGGGGCGGGCGACGCGACCGTCGTGGTGGCCGCCGGCATGGAGTCGATGACGCGCTCACCGCACCTGCTGATGGGCTCGCGCGACGGCTGGGCGTACGGCTCCGTCGAGGTTCTCGACCACTTGGCGTACGACGGGCTCACCGACGCTTATGACCGCGAGAGCATGGGCGCTTCGACCGAACGCCACAACGAGCGGTTCGAGATCACGCGCGAGGCTCAGGATGCCGTGGCCGCCCGCTCGCACCAGCGGGCCGCCGCAGCCCAGGCGGAGGGCGTGTTCGAGGCCGAGATCGTGCCGATCGAGATCCCGCAGCGCAAGGGCGACCCGGTCGTGGTGACCAAGGACGAAGGCGTGCGACCCGAGACGACGGTCGAGACCCTCGCGGGCCTGCGACCCGCGTTCTCACAGGGCGGCTCGATCACGGCGGGCAACTCGTCGCAGATCTCCGACGGCGCCTCGGCGGTCGTGCTCACGACGCGTTCCCACGCCGACGAGAACGGCTGGAACGTGCTGGCCGTCGTCGGTGCCTCGGGCCAGGTCGCGGGGCCCGACAACTCGCTGCATGCGCAGCCTGCGCGCGCGATCGAGAAGGCGCTCGCCAAGCAGGGCATCGCCGCGTCCGACCTCGACCTCGTCGAGATCAACGAGGCGTTCGGGGCCGTGGTTGCCCGTTCGCAGGCGGAGCTCGGGCTCGCGGACGACGTCGTCAACCCGCACGGCGGCGGCATCGCTATCGGGCACCCGATCGGGGCGTCGGGCAACCGCCTCGTCGTCCACGCGGTGCACGAGCTCGTCCGCCGTGGCGGCGGCACAGCCGCGGTCGCGCTCTGCGGCGGCGGTGGCCAGGGCGACGCGCTCATCCTCACACGCTGACCCCGAGACAGCGAGGAATCGCGAGAGGGTAGGTCTCCGCACGGGGAACGAGCGGAAACCCACCCTCTCGCGCTTCCCGGCGGCGAGCGTCAGCGGTCGAGGCGGCGCTTGAGGAGCTTCTTCTCGCGGCCGTGGACGGGGGAGTCGTTGGCGATGACCGCGCCGCGCGATGCGCGGCGCACATCGACGATGGCCCCGACCGCGAGCGCCAGCGAGATGCCCCAGCTGAGCCAAGCCAGCGCCATGCGCCAGGTGAACGGCTCGTTCTCGCGGAGGCCCCTCAGCAGCGTCAGCCCGCCGGTGAACGCGGTGAGGATGCCGGTGCCGAAGAGGTACTTGCGCATGAGGCCACGTTAGCGCGGCGGTCGTGTCGGACGCGCCCCTTGACATGGGCATGCGTCGCACGTCAAGGGCGGTCGGCCGGATGAGGGCGCTGTTAGCCTGGGGCCGTTGCCGAGTCCACGAAACCGTCAGGAGCCCGCGTGACAGAGCCCCACCCTCCCGCGCCCGGCCGAATCGCCGAACTCGTCGTCGTCGCCAATCGCCTCCCCGTCGACCGCGTCGTCGACGCCGATGGCGAGCCAGGCTGGAGACGCTCGCCGGGCGGGCTGGTGACCGCGCTCGAGCCGGTGATGCGCCGGGCCGACGGCGCGTGGGTGGGATGGCCCGGGCAGCCCGACATCGAGGTCGACCCCTTCGAGTTCGAGGGCACGCATCTGGTGCCGGTGATGCTGACGTCCGAAGACGTCGAGCTGTACTACGAGGGCATGTCGAACGACACGTTCTGGCCGCTGTACCACGACGTCATCGCCGAACCCCGGTACCGCCGCGTCTGGTGGGACGCCTACGTCAAGGTGAACCGGCGCTTCGCCGAGGCTGCGGCCGCTGTGGCGGCGGACGGTGCGACCGTCTGGGTGCAGGACTACCAGTTGCAGCTCGTGCCGCAGATGCTGCGCCAAGCCCGTCCGGACCTGACGATCGGCTACTTCCACCACATTCCCTTCCCGGCATACGGCCTGTACTCGCAGCTGCCGTGGCGCCGCCAGGTGCTGGAAGGACTGCTCGGCGCAGATGTCATCGGCTTCCAGCGGGTCGCCGACGCCGGCAACTTCGCCCGCGCCGTGCGTCGCCAGCTGCGCTACGACACCAAGGCGTCGGGCATCACCGTCCCGAATGCGGACGGTACGAGCCGCCGGGCGCTCGCGAAGGCCTTCCCCATCTCGATCGACGCGTCGTCGTATATCGAGCTCGCCCGACAGGACGACGTGAGGGCGCGGGCGAAGGAGATCCGCGAGAGCCTGGGCAACCCGAAGAAGATCCTGCTCGGCGTCGATCGCCTGGACTACACCAAGGGCATCCGCCACCGGATGAAGGCGTTCGGTGAACTGCTCGAGGACGGCAAGATCGCGGTCGAGGACGTGACGCTCGTGCAGGTGGCGAGCCCCAGCCGCGAGCGGGTCGCCGCCTACATGCAGCTGCGCGACGAGATCGAGCTCACCGTCGGCCGCATCAACGGCGACCACGACACGATGGGGCACACCGCGATCCGCTACCTCCACCAGGCCTACCCGCGGGAGGAGATGGTGGCGCTGTTCCTGGCCGCCGACGTCATGCTCGTCACGGCGCTCCGCGACGGCATGAACCTCGTCGCCAAGGAGTACGTCGCGTCGCGCATCGACAACCGAGGCGTACTGGTGCTCAGCGAGTTCGCTGGCGCGGCGGACGAGCTGCCGAGTGCGGTGCGCATCAACCCCCACGACATCGACGGGATGAAGGACGCCATCATGCGCGCCATCGAGATGCCCTCGGCCGAGCAGGGCCGCCGCATGCGGGCGCTGCGCCGCAAGGTGGTGGAGAACGATGTCGCGCGCTGGTCGCAGTCCTTCCTCGACGCCCTCGACGCGGCACGCGAGCGCAACCGGTTCCCCGCACTGAACCGATCGGCGGAGGCGCGCGGATGAGCCTCGATCTCGCGGACGACGTGCGCGACGCGATCGCCGGGGTCGCGGCATCCGATCTCCTGCTCGTCGCACTGGACTTCGACGGCACGCTGTCGCCGCTCGAGGACGAGCCGATGGATGCACGGATGCTGCCTGCCGCGCGCGACGCGGTGAACGCCGTGGTCGCCGCGCCCGACACCGTCGTGGCGTTCGTCTCGGGGCGGAGCCTTGTCGACCTGCGGGTGATCGCCGAGCACGACGATGCGTCCCGCGTGCTGCTGGCCGGATCCCACGGCGCCGAGTTCTGGATCCCGGGCGAGGGTCTGCAGAGCCACGGCGAGGACGAGGCGGATGTCGCCCTCCGCGACGCGATGCGATCGCACGCCGAAGCGGCGACGGCGAAGCTGGACGGCGTCTGGATCGAGCCGAAGACGTTCGGGTTCGGCGTCCACACCCGGCGGGCCACGGCCGAGGCCGCTGCGGAGGCGAACCGCCTCGCCGACGATATCGTCGCGGCGGAGGCGCCGCACTGGCGCCGGCGGACAGGGCACAACATCGTCGAATTCGCCTTCCGCCACGAGGGCAAGGACTCCGCGATCGCCGAGCTGCGCGAGCGCGTGGGCGCGACGGCGGTGCTCTTCGCCGGCGACGATGTCACGGACGAGGACGCGCTGGCGAGCCTGGGCGCCCACGACCTCGGCGTCCGCGTCGGCGACGGGCCGACCACGGCGGCGGTGCGCGTGCCCGACATCGCCGCCCTCGCGGACCTTCTGACACTGCTCGCGGCGGAGCGGACGCGCGTACGCGGATGAACGTCGCGCCGGGCGAACGGGTCGGCACGCGGGGAACACGTCACTCGGGAGAGCGATCCGCCGCGCGGCAATAGACTGAGCGAATGGCCCAGCCCCATTCGCCCGCTGACAACACCATCGATATCAAGCCCCGCAGCCGCGTCGTCACCGACGGCATCGAAGCCACGACATCGCGCGGCATGCTCCGTGCTGTCGGCATGGGGGATGCGGACTGGGACAAGCCGCAGATCGGCATCGCGTCGAGCTGGAACGAGATCACCCCCTGCAACCTGAGCCTCGACCGTCTCGCGCAGGGCGCCAAGGAGGGCGTGCACGCCGGCGGCGGCTACCCGCTGCAGTTCGGCACGATCTCGGTGTCGGACGGCATCTCGATGGGCCACGAGGGCATGCACTTCTCGCTCGTCTCGCGCGAGGTCATCGCCGACTCGGTCGAGACGGTCATCATGGCCGAGCGCCTCGACGGCTCCGTGCTCCTCGCCGGCTGCGACAAGTCGATCCCGGGCATGCTGATGGCGTCCGCCCGCCTGGACCTGTCCAGCGTCTTCCTCTACGCCGGCTCCATCGCGCCCGGCTGGGTCAAGCTCTCGGACGGCACCGAGAAGGACGTCACGATCATCGACTCGTTCGAAGCCGTGGGCGCCTGTCTCGCGGGCAAGATGAGCGAGGCCGACCTCAAGCGCATCGAGTGCGCGATCGCTCCCGGCGAGGGTGCGTGCGGCGGCATGTACACCGCCAACACGATGGCCTCCGTCGCCGAGGCGCTCGGCCTCAGCCTCCCTGGCTCCGCAGCACCGCCCTCGGCGGACCGCCGCCGCGACTACTTCGCGCACCGCTCGGGCGAGGCGGTCGTGAACCTTCTGCGCCAGGGCATCACGACGCGCGACATCCTCACCAAGGAGGCGTTCGAGAACGCGATCGCCCTGGCGATGGCGCTCGGCGGCTCGACCAACGTGGTGCTGCACCTCCTCGCCATCGCCCGCGAGGCCGATGTCGACCTGAGCCTGCACGACTTCAACCGCATCGGTGACAAGGTCCCGCACGTGGCCGACATGAAGCCGTTCGGCAAGTACGTCATGAACGACGTGGACCGTCACGGCGGCATCCCGGTCATCATGAAGGCCATGCTCGACGAGGGACTGCTGCACGGCGATGCCCTCACGGTCACCGGCAAGACGCTCGCCGAGAACCTGGCCGACCTCGACCCCGATCCGGTCGACGGCACCGTGATCCACACGTTCAGCGACCCGATCCACGCCAAGGGCGGCATCACGATCCTGCACGGCTCGATCGCGCCGGAAGGCGCCGTCGTGAAGTCCGCCGGCTTCGACGCCGATGTGTTCGAGGGCCCGGCCCGTGTGTTCGAGCGCGAGCGCGCGGCGATGGACGCCCTCGAAGCCGGGGCGATCCAGGCAGGCGACGTCGTGGTGATCCGCTACGAGGGCCCGAAGGGCGGCCCGGGCATGCGCGAGATGCTCGCCATCACCGCGGCCATCAAGGGCGCGGGGCTCGGAAAAGATGTACTACTCTTGACGGACGGACGATTCTCAGGCGGCACAACCGGCCTGTGCATCGGCCACATAGCACCCGAAGCGGTGGACGCTGGTCCCATCGCCTTCGTGCGCGATGGTGATCTGATACGGGTCGATATCGCGGCTCGCACTCTCGACCTACTCGTCGACGAGGCTGAGCTTGACTCCCGCCGCTCTGGCTGGGAGCCGCTTCCCCCGCGCTATACCCGTGGCGTTCTTGCCAAGTACTCCCGACTCGTGCGCTCCGCTGCGGAGGGCGCGACCACCGGTTGAGCCTGGCTTCCGGCATCCCGTCCGACCCATCTGTGAGGAATCTCACCATGTCAGCCGACACCGCCGCGGCCGTTCCCCGGCCGCCAGCCCGCACCGCCTCGACGCCCGTGCTCACGGGCGCAGAAGCGGTCGTCCGCTCGCTCGACCTGCTCGGGGTGACCGACGTCTTCGGTCTTCCCGGCGGGGCGATCATGCCCGTCTACGACCCGCTCATGGACGACGAGTCGGTGCGCCACATCCTCGTCCGCCATGAGCAGGGCGCCGGCCACGCCGCGGAGGGCTACGCCGCGGCGTCCGGTCGCGTCGGCGTCGCCATCGCGACCTCCGGCCCGGGCGCCACCAACCTCGTCACCGCGATCGCCGACGCGTACATGGACTCGGTGCCGATCGTGTGCATCACCGGGCAGGTGTTCTCAACCCTCATGGGCACCGACGCCTTCCAGGAGGCCGACATCGTCGGCATCACCATGCCGATCACGAAGCACTCGTTCCTGGTGAAGCGCGCCGAGGACATCCCCGGCGCGATCGCCGCGGCATTCGAGATCGCCTCGACCGGCCGTCCCGGTCCGGTCCTCGTCGACATCACCAAGGATGCCCAGCAGGCCGAGGCACCCTTCATCTGGCCGCCGAACATCGACCTTCCCGGCTACCGTCCGGTGACCAAGGCGCACGGCAAGCAGATCCAGGCTGCGGCGCAGCTGATCGCCGACGCCAAGAAGCCGGTGCTGTACGTCGGGGGTGGCGTGATCCGCGCGCGCGCCTCCGAAGAGCTGCGCTCGCTCGCTGAGACGACCGGCGCACCGCTCGTCACCACGCTCATGGCGCGGGGCGCGTTCCCCGACTCGCACCCGCAGCACCTCGGCATGCCCGGCATGCACGGCACCGTCCCGGCGGTGCTGGCCCTGCAGGAGGCCGACCTCATCGTCGCCCTCGGCGCGCGGTTCGACGACCGCGTCACCGGCAAGGCGGCGCTGTTCGCGCCGAACGCGAAGGTCGTGCACGTCGACATCGACCCGGCGGAGATCTCGAAGATCCGCACCGCGGACGTTCCGATCGTCGGGGACCTGAAGGACGTCCTCGTCGACCTCGACGCCGCGTTCCGTGCGGTGAGCCGCGACTCCGCTCCCGACATCGCCGAGTGGTGGTCGTTCCTCGACGGCCTGCGCGACGAGTTCCCCCTCGGGTACTCGCAGCCCACCGACGGCCTGATGTCGCCGCAGTACGTGATCAAGCGCATCGGCGAGCTCACCGGCCCGGAGGGCATCTACGCCGCCGGCGTGGGTCAGCACCAGATGTGGGCGGCGCAGTTCATCAAGTACGAGCGTCCGAACGCGTGGCTGAACTCGGGCGGCGCCGGAACGATGGGCTACTCGGTGCCCGCGGCGATGGGTGCCAAGGTCGCCGAGCCCGACCGTGTCGTGTGGGCGATCGACGGCGACGGCTGCTTCCAGATGACGAATCAGGAGCTCGCCACCTGCGCGATCAACGAGATCCCCATCAAGGTCGCGATCATCAACAACTCGTCACTGGGCATGGTGCGCCAGTGGCAGACGCTGTTCTACGACGGCCGTCACTCCCACACCGACCTCAACACCGGCCACGGCACCGTCCGCATCCCCGACTTCGTGAAGCTGGCCGAGGCCTACGGCTGCCTCGCCATCCGCGTCGAGAAGGAGGAGGACGTGGATGGCGCCATCCGGACCGCGCTCGAGACGAACGATCGCCCCGTGGTGATCGACTTCGTGGTGAGCGCCGACGCCATGGTGTGGCCGATGGTGCCGCAGGGCGTCAGCAACAGCTACGTCCAGTACGCGCGGGATCACTCGCCCGCCTTCGACGAGCAGGAGGACTGAGGCCATGACGAGTCACGTGCTGAGCCTCCTCGTGGAGGACAAGCCGGGTCTGCTGACCCGCGTCGCCGGGCTGTTCGCACGCCGCGGCTTCAACATCGAATCGCTCGCCGTGGGCGTCACAGAGGTCCCCGGACTCTCGCGGATCACCGTGGTGGTCGACGTCGACGAACTGCCGCTCGAGCAGGTCACGAAACAGCTGAACAAGCTCATCAACGTCATCAAGATCGTCGAGCTCGACACGTCGGCATCCGTCCAGCGCGAGCACATGCTCGTGAAGGTGCGCGCCGACAACCAGACGCGCTCGAACGTGCTCGAGGTCGTGAACCTGTTCCGCGGGCAGATCGTGGACTACGCTCCCGACGCGCTCGTCGTCGAGGTGACCGGCGACAAGGGCAAGGTCGAGGCCTTCCTGCGCGCCCTCGAGCCGTTCGGCATCAAGGAGCTCGCGCAGTCCGGCCTCGTCGCCATCGGTCGCGGCGGCAAGAGCATCACCGAGCGCGTCCTGCGCGGCTGACCCATAGACCACAACATCAAGGAGAAACACGAAGATGGCTGAGATCTTCTACGACGCCGATGCCGACCTGAGCATCGTCCAGGGCAAGAAGGTGGCGATCGTGGGCTACGGCTCGCAGGGTCACGCACACGCCCAGAACCTTCGCGACTCGGGTGTCGAGGTCGTCATCGCGCTCAAGGACGGCTCGAAGTCGACCGAGAAGGCGCAGGACGAGGGCTTCGAGGTCAAGTCGGTCGCCGACGCGGCCGAATGGGCCGACCTCATCATGATCCTGGCGCCCGACCAGCACCAGCGCTCGATCTACAACGAGAGCATCAAGGACAAGCTGACCGCGGGCAAGACGCTGGCCTTCGCGCACGGCTTCAACATCCGATTCGGCTACATCGAGGCGCCCGAGGGCGTCGACGTGATTCTCGTCGCCCCGAAGGCGCCGGGCCACACCGTCCGCCGCGAGTACGTCGCCGGGCGCGGGATCCCCGACATCATCGCCGTGGAGCGGGATGCCTCGGGTTCGGCGTGGGCGACCGCGCTCTCGTACGCGAAGGCGATCGGCGGCACGCGTGCGGGCGTCATCAAGACGACGTTCACCGAAGAGACCGAGACCGACCTGTTCGGCGAGCAGGCCGTGCTGTGCGGCGGTGTGTCGCAGCTCGTCCAGTACGGCTTCGAGACGCTGACCGAGGCCGGCTACCAGCCGCAGATCGCGTACTTCGAGGTGCTGCACGAGCTGAAGCTCATCGTCGACCTCATGTGGGAGGGCGGCATCGCCAAGCAGCGCTGGTCGGTCTCCGACACCGCCGAGTACGGCGACTACGTCTCGGGCCCGCGTGTGATCGACCCGCACGTCAAGGAGAACATGCAGGCCGTGCTCGCCGACATCCAGTCGGGCGCGTTCGCCAAGCGCTTCATCGACGACCAGGACAACGGCGCCGTCGAGTTCCTCGAGCTGCGTGAGAAGGCCGCTGCCCACCCGATCGAGTCGGTCGGCAAGGACCTGCGTTCGCTCTTCGCCTGGAAGCAGCAGGACGAGGACTACGTGGAGGGCAACGCCGCGCGCTGAACCGCCCACGCCTCGCGCACCTCGCGGGGCATCGAGAGCCCGGTCCCGGCAGGGACCGGGCTCTTTCGTCTGCGCGAGCGCGCCCTACACCCGCAGACATCCGATGTCTGTGCGAGGATGGAGCCACGCACAGATGAAAGGTGAGTGGGGCGAGGATGCGACAGCAGTGGTTCGACGAGGCACGATTCGGGATGTTCGTGCACTTCGGTCTGTACAGCGCGGCCGCGCGTCATGAGTGGGTGCAGAACTACGAGCGACTGACCGACGAGGACTATCGCCAGTACTTCGAGCACTTCGATCCCGACCTCTTCGATGCGCGGGCGCTCGCGCGCCGCGCGAAGGAGACGGGCATGGGCTACGTGGTCCTCACCACGAAGCACCACGACGGTTTCGCGCTCTGGGACACCGCCGTCAGCGACTTCAACTCCGTGGCCGCCTGCGGCCGAGACCTCGTGCGCGAGTACGTGGACGCCCTCCGAGAGGAGGGGCTGCGCGTCGGCCTCTACCACTCGCTCCTCGACTGGCACCATCCAGACTTCACCGTCGACTGGAACCATCCTCGCCGCGGTGATGACGTCGCCGCCCTCAACGAGGGGCGCAACATGGCCCGCTACCGCGAGTTCCTGCACGCCCAGGTGCGGGAGCTGCTGACCGACTACGGCCGCATCGACTACCTCTTCTTCGACTTCACCTCTCCCGAGACCATGGACGGGCTGGCCGGCAAGGGCCCGGAGGACTGGGATGCCGAGGCCCTGCTGGCGATGTGCCGCCGACTCCAGCCGGAGATGCTCGTCAACGATCGGCTCGGCATCCCGGGCGATTTCGTGACGCCGGAGCAGTATCAGCCCACTGCGCCGCTCATGACCGACGGCGAGCCGCAGGTCTGGGAGGCCTGCCAGACGATGAACGGCTCATGGGGCTATCACCGCGACAACACCGAGCAGAAGTCGGCGACGCTGCTCGTGCAGATGCTGGCGGACTCAGTGTCGATGGACGGCAACATGCTGCTCAACATCGGGCCGGACGGCCGCGGCGCGATCGCCCCGCGCGATGAGCGCACGCTCTCCGAGATCGGTGAGTGGATGCGGCTGCACCGTGGTTCGATCGTCGGCGCCGGTCATGCGGATGCCGCGCCTCCGCGAGAGGGCGTCTACACCCGGCGTGGCCGCCGGCTGTACCTGCACCTGTTCTCGTGGCCGCTGGGCTCCGTCCACCTGCCGGATCTTGCCGGCAGGGTGTCGTACGCGCGCTTCCTCCACGACGGCTCGTGGCTGCGCACCTCGGTCGCCGATCCGTCGCAGGTGGCGAGCAACCTGACTCCGGCCGGAGAGGCGGAGGGCACACTGACCGTCCACCTGCCGGTCGTGCGGCCCGACGTGCTCGTTCCGGTCATCGAGCTGACGCTCGAAGAGGGCTGACCTTCAGGCGGTGGGCAGCTCGAGATTGTCGAGCGCCCACCGCGCCGCACCGTAGAGGATGGCGTCGGCCCGGGTCTGCGCGGCCTCGATCCGCAGCTGCTGCGTCGCCAGCGGGTGGCACGCCTCGTAGACGCGGCTGCGCACGGCCGCGATGAAGGGCTCGGACGCGCTCATGCTGCCCGTGAGGAACACGGCGTGCGGGTTGAAGAAGTTGACCACGCCGGACAGCGCCTGCCCGAGGTGCGTGCCCGCGGTCCGCACGATGGTCGTCGCCTCCGGCTCGGCATCGCGGGCGAGAGCCAGCACGTCGACGGTCGTCGCCACGTCGGTGCGTCCTCGCTCGCGCATCTGGCGCACCAGGCTCGCACCGCTCGCGACGGTCTCGAGGCATCCGGTGTTGCCGCAGGAGCACGGGATGTCGCCGCTGCCGTCGATGCGTGTGTGGGTGATGTCGCCGGCCGCTCCGGTGGCGCCGCGGTGGATATGGCCGTCGACGATGATGCCGCTGCCGATGGCCGTGCCGGCCTTGACGGTGATGCTGTGCCCTGTCGCGCCGAACTGCGCGCGGTGCTCGCCGAGCGCCGCGAGGTTGGCGTCGTTGTCGACAGCGACGGTGACTCCGTAGCGCTGGCGGACGTGATCGACGACGCGGAACCCCGGCCAGCCGGGCATCCGCGAGGGCTGGGTCACCGTGCCGGTGGCGATGTCGACCGGGCCGGGGAGGCTGATGCCGATCGCGCGGATGGTGGTGTCGCGGCCGAGCTCGTCGAAGACCCGGCAGACGGCGTCGAGCGTCGATTCCGGCCCGTCTGCCAGCACCACGGGGATCGATCGCGTCTCCCGGAGCTTCCCGCTCAGGGAGTGGGCGCCGACGCGCGCGTGGCCGCCGCCCAGGTCGACCGTCAGCACGATGCCGGAGTTCTCGTCGATACCCAGCAACCGAGGGCGGCGTCCTCCGCGTGAGGTGCCCTCGCCGCGCTCGTCGAGAAGACCGGCGTCGAGCAGCGACTGCACGCGCAGGCTCACGGTAGAGGGTGCGAGGCCGAGGGCCGCGGCGAGCTCCGAGCGGGAGCGTGCCTCGCCGCGCGCGATCAGATCGACGATGCGGCGGGAGAGCTCTTCGTCGGCGGAGGAGCGGTCGGTGTCCGGGGTCATGTTGCCTCTCGCAGGTGGTGGGGCGGGCCGTGTTTCCGAGACGTGACGAAGTATCACACGTCGATAAACATCCGATGTTCAGGTTGCGTCGCAAATCGAAACCTGCGAGGGTACTTGCGACACAAGAGTACAAGGTTAGTTTGACAATCGAAACAACCTGACCAAGACTGCTGACAGAGGAGACATTCGATGAAGAAGTTGCGCGTCGGCGCGGTGGCCGCGGCCACCGGCGTAGCGGTGGTGCTGACGGGGTGCGCGAGCGGGTCCGGCGGGGATACGTCCGCCGACGGCAAGCCGACGATCGTAGTGGACATGTGGGCGGGGAGCGAGGATGACACGACCGCGCTCGAGAAGCAGGTCGCGATCGCGCAGGAGGAGAACCCCGAAGTCGTGGTCAAGCTCCAGACCGCCCCGTGGAACGACTTCTTCACGAAGCTCACGACGAACATGGCCAGCGGCAACATGGCGTGCGTCACCGGAATGAGCGGCGCTCAGCTGGGCGGCTTCACCGACGGCTTCCGTGAACTGAGCGCCGACGACCTCGAGACGGCCGGCCTCGACTTCGCCGACTTCAACCCCGGCGCGGAAGGCATCCTCAGCTTCGAGGGCGGCCTGTACGGCGTGCCGTTCGACGTCGCGACGATGCTGGTCTACTACAACCAGGACATGCTCACCGCTTCGGGCGCAGCGACGCCCGAGATCGGATGGACGTTCGACGACTTCGAGGACATCGCCACGGCTGCGACGACCGACGGCAAGTTCGGCTTCGGCATGGGAATGGGCGGCTATCAGTGGATGTCGATGCCGATCGCCTACTCGGGCAAGCAGCCCGCTTCTGAAGACGGCACCCTCCACATCGACGACGCGGACTTCGTGGATGCCGCCTCGTGGTACTCCGGCCTCGTGACCGACCTCGGTGTCGCGGCGCCTGTCGCGTCGGCATCCGACACCGGCTGGGGTGAGAACCAGTACACGGGAGGAAACGCCGCGATGGCGGTCGACGGCACATGGAACGCCGTCAGCTACCTCAGCAACGAGTCCGGCTTCGCCGCCGGGATGGCGCCGCTGCCGACCGGAGACCACGGCAACTCGGGTCCGATCCTCGGCTCGGGCTACGGCATCTCGAAGACGTGCGACCACCCCGAGGAGGCCCTGAAGGTGATGGGCTCTCTCCTCGGAAAGGACGCACAGGACTACATCGCCTCGTCCGGACGCTCGTATCCCGCGCGCACCGAATCGCAGCCGCTCTACTTCGACTCGATCGACGAGGAGTACCGCGAGCAGGTCCAGACGGTCTTCGAGTCCGCCTTCGAGACCACGGTGCCGCTGTACATGACGAAGAACTGGGAGAAGCTCGACAGCTACATCCAGCCCAACCTCGTCAGTGTCTACAACGGCCAGATGGAGATGTCGGACCTGCTGGAGAGCGCTCAGACGCAGTTCGGCAACTGACCGGACCCGGTTCCGAGTCCTCACACCTGAGCAAGAGAGCAGACCAATGACGATCACGACGACGAAACGTCGCGGATCGCTCGCCAGGGCCGAGTCCCGCCAGGCGCTGGGCTTCGCAAGCCCGGCCCTGGTGGGGCTCGCCCTGTTCACGATCGTGCCCGTGGGGCTGTCGATCGTGATGAGCGTCTTCGACTGGCCGACGTTCGGCGAACGCGCCTTCAACGGGGCGGACAACTACGTGAAGCTGTTCACGGAGAGCCCGGACTTCTGGCCCGCGCTGCGCAACTCTGCGGTGTACACGCTTCTGTACGTGCCGATGAGCATCGCGCTGTCGCTCGTGCTCGCCATCGGGCTCGGCCCCCGCATCCGCGGGCGCGGAGCTCTGCGCGTGCTCTTCTTCATCCCGGTCGTCGTGCCGATGGTGGCCAACGTCCTGGTGTGGAAGATGATGCTCCAGCCGCAGGGCCTGTTCAACGGCCTGGCGCAGAGCTGGTTCGGAGTGACCCTCCCGAACTTCCTGGCCGACCCGTCCTGGGCCATGGTCATGGTGGTCGCCATGAGCGTGTGGCAGGGACTCGGCTACAACATGCTGATCTTCTCGGCGGCTCTCGAGCAGCTGCCCGAGAGCGTGCTGGAGGCGGCCAGCATCGACGGCGCCCGGGGCTTCCGTCTCGTCTGGAGCGTCATGATCCCGATGATCTCGCCGGCGATCTTCTTCGCGACGATCATGACGATGATCACCGCGCTCCAGGTGTTCGCGCAGCCTCAGCTGCTCACCGGCGGGGGACCGGGCAACGCGACGAAGCCGCTGGTGATGTTCATCTGGGAGCAGGGCTTCACCTTCGGGGATCTGGGACTGGCAGCAGCGGCGGCCTGGATCCTCTTCGCCATCATCATCGTCATCACCGGCGTGCAGTTCGCCGCGCAGCGGAAGTGGGTGCACTATGAGCACTGACACCGACATCGAAGCGGCTGCCGTCGAGCAGACGCTGCTCATGACCTCCGAGGACGAGTTCGTCGCCGAACCGCAGGCGCGCCGTCGTACGGCCGCTCGCACCACCGGAGAGCGCATCCGCCTGGTGATCGCGCACGTGTGCGTCTATGCCGCGGCGCTGATCTTCGTCGCCCCCCTCGTCTATGCCTTCTTCTCGGCGCTCAAGCCGAACGAAGAGATGTTCTCGATGCCGCCGACCCTGGTCGGCTCGCAGCTGAAGTGGGGAAACTTCGCCGAGGTCTTCGCCTACGGCCCGTTCCTGACCTACATCGGCAACTCGCTGTTCGTCGCCGTCGCCGGCACGCTGGTGGTGCTGGTCGTCTCCACGACGGCCGGCTACGCGTTCGGTCGCCTCAGGTGGAAGGGCCGGGATGCCGTCTTCGTCCTGTTCCTGGCGACCCTCATGGTGCCGGCTGAGGTGCTCGTGATCCCGATGTTCCAGGTCATGCAGTGGTTCGGTTGGGTGAACACGTACCAGGCGCTCATCTTCCCCTTCGCCTTCACCGCGTTCGGCACGTTCCTCATGCGACAGTTCTTCCGCGGGATCCCGTTCGAACTCGAGGAGGCCGCTCGCGTGGACGGCTCGGGACCGGTCCGGACGTTCCTGCAGATCATCCTGCCGCTGTCGAAGTCGGCGGTGGCCGTGCTCGCGGTCTTCACGTTCCTGTCGTTCTGGAACAGCTACTTGTGGCCGCTCATCGTGACGGTCGACTACGCGCAGCTCGGGACGCTTCCCGTCGGACTGGCGAGCTTCTCCGGCCTGACGGGAACGCGTTGGGACCTCCAGATGGCCGCGGCCATCATCTCGATGATCCCCACCACGATCCTCGTCATCGTCCTTCAGAAGCACCTGGTGAAGGGCATCGCGATGGCAGGGCTGGGCGGCCGATGAGCGGGTCTGCAGCGTCCTCCGCGGTCGTCGCCGGCGTCGACATCGGGGGGACGAAGACCTCCGGCGCGCTCGTCGCCGCCGACGGCGCGGTGCTCGCCCGCGCGACGCGCGACACGCCGGCGCGCAGGGGGGGCGCGGCCATGGCCGAGACGGCGGCGCTCCTGGTGGAGGAGCTGGCCGACGCCGCCGGCGTGCGGCCGGGCGCGGTGGGTGTGGGAGCCGCAGGGGTCGTCGACCCTCGCACCGGCAGCATCCGCGCCGCGTCGGACATGTTCGTCGACTGGGCCGGCTTTCCGCTCGGCGCGCGGCTCCGTGAGCGGCTGGCTCTCGAGGTGCGCGTCGAGAACGACGTCAACGCGTTCCTGCTCGGCGAGACCGCGTGGGGCTCCGGACGCGGAAGCGACGTCCTCGGCGTGATGCTGGGCACCGGCGTCGGCGGCGCACTCGTGCTCGACGGAAGACTCCGTCACGGGCCGCATGGGGCCGCCGGTGAGATCGGGCACACGCCCGGATACGGCGAACTGATCTGCACGTGCGGCCGCACCGGACACCTCGAGACGCTCGCGTCGGGCACGTCGATCGCGCGGCGGTACGCGTCCGCGACGGGCCGACCCATCGCGTCCGCCCGAACGGTGGCCGAGCGCGCGAGGGCCGGCGACCTGGCCGCCGTGCGGGTGTTCGACGAGGCCGGTCGCGCCGTCGCCCTGGCATGCGTGTCGGCCGCGACTCTCGTCGATGTGCCACTCGCGGTGGTCGGCGGCGGCGTCGCCGCCGCGTGGGATCTGCTGGCGCCCTCCGTCGCCGCCATACTGGCGTCCGATCCGCCCGTCTCGGGCGCCCCGCTGCGCGTCGTCCCCGGCACGCTGCGCGGGGATGCGGTGGTGCTCGGCGCCGCGGCGCTGGTGTCGGCATCCGATCAGTCCTTTTCCTCCACCCCGTTCGCAGAAGGTGAGCTCGTCCGTGACGTCGCGTCCTGACCACGACAAGATCTGGAAGGGGCCGCTCGGCCCCCTCCACCCGTCCGGCCTCGCCCGGCCGCGGATCGGCATCGCCGGCATCTCGATCGAATCGAGCACGTTCTCGCCGCACATCTCCGGCGATGGCGCGTTCACGATCCGCACCGGGGACGACCTCCTCGCGTACTACCCGTTCCTCGCGGACGGTGAGGAGCTGCGGGATGCCGCCGAGTGGGTGCCGCTGACCCACGGGCGGTCGCTGCCGGGCGGCGCCGTCGATCCGCAGACGTATGCGCGCATGAAGGAGGCGATCATCGACGGCATCCGCGCCCAGGGCCCGTTCGACGCGTTCTTCTTCGATATCCACGGCGCCATGAGCGTCGTCGGCATGGACGATGCCGAGGGCGACCTCGCGACCGCCGTGCGTGACGCGCTCGGACCCGACACCCTCGTCTCGGCGTCGATGGATCTCCACGGCAACGTCTCGGACGCCCTGTTCGACGCCGTCGACCTGATCACCTGCTACCGGATGGCGCCGCACGAGGACTGGATGAACACCAAGCAGCGCGCGGTGCACAATCTGCTCGAGCGCCTGCGAGGCGTCGGGGGAGCGGATGCCGACGCGCGGCGACCGTACAAGGCGTGGGTGCGGGTGCCCGTGCTGCTGCCCGGCGAGAAGACGAGCACGAGACTCGAACCGGCGAAGGGTCTGTACGACTCCATCCCCGACGTCGAGGAGCTCCAGGGCGTCATGGATGCCGCGGTGTGGGTCGGCTACGCCTGGGCCGACGAACCCCGCTGCCATGCGAACGTCATCGTGACAGGCGACGACCGCGATGTGATCGAGCGCGAGGCCGAGCGCCTTGCGCGCCGCTACTGGGACGCCCGGTCGGACTTCGCGTTCGTCGGCCCGACGGCGACGCTCGACGATGCGCTCGACATCGCGCTGGCGGCCGGTGCACCGCGGCCGTACGTCATCTCGGACTCCGGCGACAACCCCACCGCAGGCGGTGCCGGCGACGTGTCGTGGACCCTGGGCCGTCTGTTGCGGCGGGCGGACCTCGCGGACCGCTCCCGCGTCGTGCTGGCGGCATCCGTGTTCGACCCGCAAGCCGTGCGCGCCGCTCGCGTCGCCGGTGTGGGCGCGACGGTCAGCCTGCGGGTGGGCGGACGCGTGGATGCCGGGCCCAGCGGCCCCGTCGCGATCACCGGCGAAGTGTTCTCCATCACCGACGGCGACCCCGTCGCAGGAACCCAGGTCGTCGTGCGCAGCGGCGCGGTGCACGCCATCGTGACCGAGCGCCGGAAACCCTTCCATCACCTGGACGACTTCCGGATGCTGGGTCTCGACCCCGAGAGCGCTGACATCGTGATCGTCAAGATCGGCTATCTCGAGCCGGAGCTGTACGACCTCGCGGCGGGGTGGACGCTCGCCCTGACCCCGGGCGGGGTCGACCAGGACCTGCTGCGGCTGGGGCATTCGCGCCTGCGCCCAGGCACCTTCCCGTTCGGCGAGACCGGTGACGAGCCCGACCTGCGCCCCCTCGTCGCGCGGCGCCGCGGGGCGGAGGTGCGGGCATGAACTTCGAGACCCGCACCGGACCGGATCTCGGCGAGGCGACGCCGGAGTACCCCGATGCCACGGTTCCCGAGTGGTACCGCGACGCCAAGCTCGGCTTCTTCGTCCACTGGGGCCTGTACTCGGTGCCCGCGTGGGCGCCGGCGCATCCGCCCGGCGGCGTCCCGGTCGAGGACGCGTACGCTCACCACCAGTACGCGGAGTGGTATGCCAACACGGTCCGCATCGCCGGCAGCCCGACGTGGCAGCGGCATCAGGAGCTCTACGGCACGGGCACGAGCTACGAGGACCTGGCCGACCGGTGGGATGCCGGACGCTTCGACGCGGACGACTTCGTCGACGCGCTCATCGATGCGGGCGCGCGCTACGTCGTGCCCACGACGAAGCACCACGACGGCTTCTGCCTCTGGAACACCGACACCACGACGTTCAACGCCGTGCGACGCGGTCCGCGCCGTGACCTGATCGCCGAGCTGCACGACGCCACCCGCCGCGCGGGCGCGCGGTTCGGCGTGTACTTCTCGGGCGCGCTCGACTGGCACGTCAGCGACTTCCCGCCGATCGAGTCCGACACGGATCTGTTCCGGTTCCGTCGCGCCGACGAGTGGTTCTCGCGGTATGCGGCGGCGCAGCTCGATGAGCTCGTCGAGCGATTCCGCCCCGACGTCCTCTGGAACGACATCGAGTGGCCGGACGGCGGCAAGGGCTCCGAGGACTACGCTGTCGCCGCCCTCCTGCGCCGCTATCTCGCGGCGGTCCCCGAAGGAGCCGTCAACGATCGCTGGGGCGTGCCGCGCCACGGGTTCCTGACCCGTGAGTACACCCACGTCGCCGACATCGTTCCGCAGCCGTGGGAGTCCACGCGAGGGCTGGGGTACTCCTTCGGCTACAACCAGGCGGAGGATGCCGGCCACTCGCTGTCAGGCACGGAGCTCATTCGGCTCCTCGCCGACGTCGTGAGCAAGAACGGCAATCTGCTCATCAACGTCGGACCGCGCGCCGACGGCTCGATCCCCGAGCTGCAGGCTCATGCGATGCGGGAGCTCGGCGCGTGGCTGCGCCGTGACGGCGCGGCGGTCTACGGCACGCGGCCGTGGGTGCGCGCCTTCGAGGAGACCGGTGCGCCGCGTGCCTACACCGCGGGCGACGACGCGGTGAACATCATTGCGCTGGATCCCGGCGCAGGGCTGCTCGAGCTCCCGGTCGAGCTGGAAGCCGGGCGCGCCCGATGGCTGGGCGGGCCGGAAGCGGTGTTCGATCGTGTCCCGGGTGGCGCGGTGCGAGCCGTCGTTCCGGACGCGCTGCGAGGCGATGCCGCGGCCGCGCTCCAGGTGGTGCCGTGACCGCAGTCGTCGAGATCGCCGTACAGGACGCCGCTGGAGCTCGCGCGGCTATCGCGGCCGGCGCCGACCGGCTGGAGCTCTGTCAGGCGCTCGAGACAGGGGGACTCACGCCCTCGATCGGCACGATCGAGGCGGTGTGCGACGCCGTCGGCGGTAAGAAGGTCAACGTGCTCGTCCGTCCGCGCGGCGGTGGCTTCGTGTACGACACGGAGGAGATCACCGTGGTGGCCGCCGACATCCGTGCCTGTGTCGATCGCGGTGTCGCCGGGGTTGTCGTGGGCGCGCTCGACGCGCACGGCCGCGCCGATCGCGAGGCGCTGCGGCGATGGCGGGACGCCGCAGGCCCCGCGACGTTCGTCTTCCATCGCGCGATCGACGCCTCGCCGCGAAGCGCCGAGGTCTTCGAGGCGTTGCTCGCCGATGGCGTGGACCGCGTGCTGACCTCCGGGGGCGCCGTGCGCAGCATCGACGGAGTCGATCGCCTGGCGGCCTACGCGCGCCTGGCCGGGACGGCGCTGGACGTCACAGCGGGTGGGGGAGTGGCTCCCGAGCACATTCCCCACATCGTCTACTCCGGCGTGCGCGCCGTGCATCTCTCGGCACGCCGGCGGACGGGACTGGACGCTGCGTCGGGGCCCGGCGGCGGGGTCGACGGTCACGACGTCACCGACCCCGGCATCGTAGCCGCCGCGGTCGCCGCAGCCCGCGCCTGATCCGCGATCCCGCTTGCTGAGAGTTTCCTCATGAGCCGGTCCTTGTCGCGGGGGACGCGGGCGTGGTGTGATCCTCGCCATGGGAGAACACATGCCTGATCAAGAATCCGACCACGACATCGACCCGCTGGCGGACACCCCGCCTCGGTCGGGTCTCAGTCGCCGCAACTTCCTCGTCGGCGTCTCGGCGGCCAGCGTGCTCGCCGCCGCGGGCTGGGCGCAGACGCCGAGGGCGGTGGCGGCCGAGGGCGGTGGCAGGTCGGTCACGATCACGATCATGGGCACCTCCGACATCCATGCCAACGCGCTCAACTGGGACTACTACAAGGACGCCGCCTACAGCGACAGCGCGGGCAACACCATCGGCCTGGCACGCGTGTCGAGCCTCGTCAACCAGATCCGCGCCGACCGCGGCCGCGACCGCACCCTGCTCTTCGACGCCGGCGACACCATCCAGGGCTCGCCGCTCGGCTTCTACTACGCGACGGTGGACCCGGTGAACGCATCCGGCGCCGTGCATCCGATCGCCGCCGGATTCAACGCGATCGGCTACGACGCCGTGGCGCTGGGCAACCACGAGTTCAACTACGGACTCGACTTCCTCGACTACTGGATCTCGCAGCTGGATGCCCCGGCCCTGGCAGCGAATGCCGTGCACGCGGGCACCACCGAGCCTGCGTTCCGGCCGTACATCGTCAAGAAGATGCACGTGCCCGGGTACAAGCCGATCCGCGTCGGAGTCCTCGGGCTCACGAACCCCGGCGTCGTGATCTGGGACAAGGGCAATGTGAGCGGTCGCCTGGACGTGCTGGACGTCGTGGAGACGGCGGCGCGCTGGGTGCCCATCATGCGCGCCGAGGGCGTCGATGTCGTGGTGGTGAGCGTGCACGCCGGCGACAGCGGCCTGTCGTCGTACGGCAGCGACCTCCCGGTCGAGAACGCGGCCCGGATGCTGGCGGAGGAGGTGCCGGGCATCGACGCGATCCTGTTCGGGCACGCGCACCTCGACAAGCCGGAAGTGCGGGTGGTCAACAAGGTCACCGGCAAAGAGGTCGTGATGAGCGAACCGAAGAACTGGGGCCAGCGCCTCAGCGTCTTCGACCTGCAGCTCACAATGGAGCGCGGTCAGTGGGTCGTGGCCGCCGCGAAGTCCCTCACCGTGAACACCAACACGGTGGCCGACGATCCGGCACTGGTGCAGGTCGTGAAGGCGCAGCACGACGCGGTCGTCGCATACGTGAACACACCGGTGGCGACCTCGACCGAGACACTGTCGGCCGCCGAGTCCTGCTGGAAGGACACCGCGATCCTCGACTACGTCAACCACGTGCAGATCGACACGGTGTCGAAGGCGATCGCGGGCACGCCCGAGGCATCCCTCCCGATCATCTCGCTCGCGGCGCCGTTCAACCGTGCGGCGACGTTCCCGGCGGGTCAGGTGACGATCAAAGACGTCGCCGGCCTCTACATCTACGACAACACTTTGCTGGGCTCGGTGCTGACCGGAGCGCAGATCAAGGACTACCTCGAGTACTCCGCCAAGTACTTCCTGACGGTCGCGCCCGACGCAGCGGTGGCGCCCGCCACGTGGACGAACGCCCTCGGAACCCCGGACTACAACTTCGACCAGTTCTCGGGGGTCACCTACGACATCGACATCTCGCAGCCGCAGGGCTCGCGTATCGCGAACCTCGCGTGGGAGGGAACGCCCGTCGCCGCCGACCAGCGCTTCGTGGTGGCGGTGAACAACTACCGGCAGTCGGGCGGTGGCGGGTTCCCGCACATCGCGGCGGCACCGGTCGTCTACAACGCCCAGGTCGCCATCCGCGAGGCGATCGTCGCGTACGCGTCCGCGACGGGCGTGATCGACCCCGCCGACTTCCACGAGGTGAACTGGAAGCTGGTGCGTGCCGGTACCCCGGTCTTCTGATCCGGCGCGGCGAAGGCCCGGCTCCCTCGGGCGGGAGCCGGGCCTTCGCGGGTCCGCACGCGCCCCGCTAGGCTCGCGACATGTCAGCGCGTCCTGTCGAGATCGCCGTCCAAGATCCGGTGGGTGCTCGCGTCGCCATGGCGGCGGGGGCCACAAGGCTGGAACTGTGCCAGGCGCTGGACGTCGGCGGGCTCACGCCGTCGCTCGCGATCCTCGAAGGTGTGCTGGCCGCCGTCGATCCCTCGACGGTGAACGTCCTGGTGCGCCCGCGCGGCGGCGGGTTCGTGTACAGCGCCGAGGAGGTCGCGCTGGTCTCGGCCGACATCCGCGCCTGCGTCGATCGTGGTGCGGGCGGAGTGGTCGTCGGGGCGCTGACGCCGGCGGGCGGCCTCGATGTCGAATCCGTGCGGAGATGGCGGGATGCCGCCGGCTCGGCGACGCTGGTGTTCCACCGTGCGGTCGATGCCTCGGCAGACCCCGCGGCAGTCTTCGATGCCCTCGTGGCGGAAGGTGTCGACCGCGTGCTGACTTCGGGCGGCGCCACCCGGTCGATCGACGGCATCGACGCGTTGGCCGCCTTCGCGGCGCGCTCCGGCGGCGTCGAGGTCATGGCGGGTGGCGGCGTGCAGCCGGCCGACATCCCCGCCCTCTTCGCCGCCGGCGTCGACGCGGTGCATCTGTCGGCGCGCTCGCGGGCCGGGCACGATGCGCCGTCGGGACCCGGCGGCGGCTCGGCCGGACACGATGTGACAGACCCCGGCATCGTCGCGGAGGCGGTCGCCGCCGCGGGCTGAGGTTCGGTCGCGTCGTTTCGGGACGGACGTATCACGACGCACCGCCGACACCTCGGAAGCGAGTGGGGCCAGACCCCGCATCGGACACCGATTCAGAGGAGCCGTCATGAACGTCGAACCGTGGAGCACCGTCGGACCGGGATCGTCCGCCGCGATCGTCCCGGGCATCCAGTACCTGCTGCGCGCACACGGCCACGCCGTGGCCGTGGACGGCGCGTACGGGCCTGCGACCGCGGCGGCCGTCAGCGCGTTCCAGACAGCGCAGGGGGTGCCGTCCGACGGCATCGTCGGGCCTATTACCTGGCCACGGCTTGTGATCGCGGTCCAGCAGGGATCGACGGGCGACGCCGTCCGCGCCGTCCAGCAGTTCGGGCTCGCTCGTTCGCCGGGGGAGGACCCGCTCATCGTCGACGGCGACTTCGGCCCGATCACCAAGGAGCGCGTCGAGTTCTTCCAGGAGTCGTGGGGCCTTTCGCTGGACGGCGTGGCAGGCCGCGAGACCTGGTCGTTCTTCAGCACCTTCATGCCGGGGGAGCGCCCGTGGGCGCTCGTGAAGCAGGGATCGTCGCAGGCGACGAACTGGCGCGTGCTCGCGGCACAGCACCTCCTGCGCGCGCACGGTGCGACGATCGCCGCGGACGGCGCGTTCGGACCGTTGAGCGGACAGGCCGTCCAGGCGTTCCAGCAGACCTTGCGGGCCGTCGAGATCTCGACCACCCTCGGCCAGCTCGATTGGCCGAGTCTCATCATCACCGTGAAGCAGGGCGACGGACCTGAGGGGCCCAAGGGCGAGGCGGTGCGTGCGGTACAGACACTGCTGGCCGACTTGACCGTCGACGGCGACTTCGGGCCGCAGACCGACGCGGCCGTGCGGCAGTTCCAGCAGGTGTTCCTGCCGCCGGCGGACGGCGTCGTCGGCCCGAACACCTGGCACACGCTGATGGTGCGCCTGTTCGAGTGATCCGTCACAGGCCGCGAGCCTCCGCAACGCCGGGCGGCTCTCGGCCGCATCGCGACGCGGCACTACTCTGAGACGGTGACGACCGGACGCGACGACGACGCCCTGACCTGGGACGGTGACGACGATCCCACGCTCGACGTCGGTGCGAGTGCGGGGACGGAGCCCGCACCCGATGCCGCCACGCGACCCTCGGCGCCGGAGCTCCCGCCGGGGTACACCGCGGTGGGCAAGGGCAGCGAAACCGTCGGCGCCGCGGACACGCCGGATGCGGCATCCGTCGACGAAGAGGCACCTGTCCGCGGCGACGCCGTGGCAGAGTCGAGATCGCTCGGCAACGGCGCGCTCGTCGCCCTCGGCGTGCTGGGCGGCGTCTACGCGCTCTACGCGATCGGGTGGGTCATCGGCGGACTGCGGCTGCAGGGCCGCGCTCAGTACCTGGTGCTCGACGTGATGTATCAGGGCAGCCTGTGGCTCGCCGTGCTCGCGCCGGTGCTGTGGTTCGCGACGACCTTCCTGCTCACCCGCCGCTCGCGCGCATGGGTCAGGTTCGCGTGGCTGGCGGTGGGTGTGGTCCTGCTGCTGCCCTGGCCCTTCGTGATGATCGGGGCGATCGGACAATGAGCGACGACGTCACGACCCCCACGCCTTCTCCTGACGACGCCGGCGCGTCGCCGGCATCCTCTGAGCGCGTCGGCCCCGCCGCGATACCCCCGGTGCGTCAGGGCAGGACGCCCACCTGGCTGGTGGCCGCGATCACGGGCATCGTCGGGCTGTTCTACGCCTACGCCGTCTGGAACGCGATCGGCAACCTCGTGGCGACGCTCCAGGTGTTCGCCGGCGCAGGGCTCACGCTCAACGCGTTCGGCTGGTTCATCTGGATCTTCGCCGCGGTGTTCCCGCTGATCGTGTGGGCCGGCGCTTTCGCGATCGGGTACCGGCGCGCGCCGCACGAGCTGCTCCTCGTGATGCTCACCGGCCTCGCGCTCGTCGCCGTGTTCTGGCTGAACGTCGTGGCCTACACGACGCTCAACTCGGCCTCCTTCCTCGGCTGAGACTCCCGACCTGCGGCCGCCGTGCGCGGGGTGACGGCCGTCATACGGTCGGGCAGGTCGCCGCGCGGACGGTAGGCTGGCACAGGCCTCGCCCCCGACGGCGTGCGGCGCGGCATCCGGTCTGCCCTGCTCCGCGCGCTCGCGCACCGCCCCCAAAGGAACCACCCGTGCCGAAGCCTGTCGTCCTCATCGCCGAAGAACTGTCTCCCGCCACGATCGACGCCCTGGGCCCCGACTTCGACGTGCGTCACGTCGACGGCACCGACCGCCCGGCGCTGCTGGCGGCCCTCGCCGACGCGAACGCGGTGCTGATCCGCTCGGCGACCAAGGTCGATGCCGAGGCGATCGCCGCAGCCCCCGTGCTCAAGGTCGTCGCCCGCGCGGGTGTGGGCCTCGACAACGTCGACATCAAGACCGCCACGACGGCCGGCGTCATGGTCGTGAACGCGCCGACCTCCAACATCATCTCGGCGGCCGAGCTCACCGTCGGTCACATCCTCAGCCTCGCCCGCCGCATCCCCGCCGCGCACGCGTCGCTCGCCGGCGGAGCGTGGAAGCGCAGCTCGTACACCGGCACGGAGCTCTTCGAGAAGACCGTCGGCATCATCGGTCTGGGCCGCATCGGCGCCCTCATCGCGGCGCGGCTCCAGGCGTTCGGGGTGTCGGTCGTCGCATACGACCCCTACGTGACCCCGACGCGCGCCCAGCAGCTCGGCGTGCAGCTGCTCGAGCTCGACGAGCTGCTCGCGCAGAGCGACTTCGTCACCATCCACATGCCGAAGACGCCCGAGACGACCGGCATGATCGGCACCGAGCAGTTCCGCCTCATGAAGAAGACGGCGTTCGTCGTCAACGTCGCGCGTGGCGGCCTCATCGATGAGGAGGCGCTGTACACGGCGCTGACCGACGGCGAGATCGCCGGCGCCGGCCTCGACGTCTTCACGAGCGAGCCGCCTGCACCGGACGGCACGGCGTTCCCGCTGCTGAGCCTGCCCAACGTCGTCGTCACGCCGCACCTCGGCGCCTCGACGGACGAAGCGCAGGAGAAGGCGGGCGTGTCGGTCGCGAAGTCGGTGAAGCTCGCCCTCGAGGGCGACCTCGTGCCCGACGCGGTGAATGTCGCGGGCGGCGTCATCGACCCGTTCGTGCGTCCCGGCATCTCGCTGGTCGAGCAGCTCGGACAGTTCTTCACCGGCCTGGCGCACAGCGCACTCACCAGCCTCGACATCGAGGTGCGCGGCGAGCTCGCGGCGTACGACGTCAGCGTGTACCGGCTGGCGGCCCTCAAGGGCATCCTCGCCAACGTCGTCAGCGAGAACGTCTCGTACGTGAACGCGCCGCTGTTCGCCGAGCAGCGCGGCATCGAGACTCGACTGATCGTCGAGGCCGAGAGCCCGCTCTACCGCAACATCACGATCCTCCGCGGCACGCTCGCCGACGGCTCCGTGCTCACGGTGGCCGGCACCCTCGCCGGCACGCGCATGGTGCCGAAGGTGGTCGGCATCAACGGGTACGAGATCGAGGTTCCGATCGAGCGCCACCACCTCGTCATGCGGTACGCCGACCGCCCGGGCATCGTCGCGATCTACGGCCAGAAGCTCGGCAGCGCCGGTATCAACATCGCCGGGCTCCAGGTGGCGCAGGCCGACGCGAGCGGACGCGCACTGTCGGTGCTCACCGTGGACTCGCCGGTGCCGGAGGACCTCCTCGACGAGATGCGCGAAGCGGTGGGCGCCGACCTGTTCCGCCGCATCGAGGTCACCGAGGACTGAGCGGTGCAACCGGGGGAGGCAGCCGGGCAGGCGGCCGCTCCCGTGTCCGCGTCCGGCGCGGGCCCTGTCTTGCGCAGCCTGGCGTTCGAGGGGCTGACGCGGTTCGACTACGGCGACGTGATCCTCGCGTCCAAGCCGCCGCGCAGCACGGACGACCCGCGGCTGTGGGCCGAGACCCTGTTCGCTCCGTCGTCGGCGCCGGTGTGGGTGAAGGCGGCGATGGGCCTGCGCATGGCGCTCGCCCCGCTTCTCGGACTGGAGTCCGCGCCGCGCGGAGTGTTCGACGTCCGGAAGGTGGTGGGCGAAGAGGCGCTCATCGAGTACGCCGACGAGCACCTCACCTTCCGCTGCGGTGTCGGGGTGGATGCCGAGGCCGCCGTCGTGCGCGTGACCACAGTGGTGACGTTCAACGACTGGCGCGGGCGGGTGTACTTCACTCCGGTGTCGCTGGCGCACCCGCTCGTGGTGCACGCGATGCTCCGTCGTGCCCGCCGCGCCCTCGCCCGGCGGAGCTGAGGCGCCGGGCTCGAACGCGGCATTCGCCTGCGAGGGCGCCGTCGCGCTCACGCGCGGTCGCAGGAGAGTGCCGCGCTCAGCGAGCTCAGCTCCGGCCGGGGCCTCCACCAGCCGTCGGAGAGCTCAGCTCCGGCTGGCGCCCTCCACCAGGGCGATGAGGGCGTCGAGCGCGGGACCGCGGGGGACGGGCCCCGGGATGGAGCCGCCCGAAAGGGCGTTGTTGAAGTACAGCCCGTCGCTGACGAGCATCACGAGGTCGAGCGCGACCTCGTCCTTCGTGTGCGGGCGCAGCGCGGCGGCCCATTGCTCGCGAACGTCCCGCAGGGCGTCGCTGGCGACCGGATCGCCGCCTTGCGCGAGCCGCGACGTGGCAAGGATCGCGCGGTCGATCGGATCGTTGGCCATGACCGATGTGCGCAGGAAGTACGCGATCGGTCCTTCGGGGGCTGCGGCCATCACGGCCACATCCTCGGCGACCAGCGTCCGCAGGCGATCGATGATCGCCGACTCGAGCGACTCCTTCGTGCCGAAGTGGTAGAGCAGGCCGCCCTTCGACACGCCTGCCGCCTTCGCGGTGGCGTCCATGGTCGCGGCGCGCTCGCCCTCCTCTATGAGGATCTGCTCGAAGGCGTCGAGCACCTTCTCGCGGGCGAGGGGAGGGCGGCTCATGGCCTCGATCGTATCGACAGGCGGGTGGGAACCCTGATACTATACCGGCTGGACGGTATAGAAATGATGACTCTCACACAAGAACTCTCGCTCGCCGACGCCCAGGGCCGGAGGGTCGGGTGGCGCGGCTGGGCTGCTCTCGTCGTGCTCATGCTGCCGGTGCTGCTCGTTTCGGTCGACAACACGGTGCTGAGCTTCGCGCTCCCGTCGATCGCGCTCGAGCTGGGACCGTCGAGCGCCCAGCAACTGTGGATCATCGACGCCTATCCGCTCGTGCTCGCGGGGCTGCTCGTGACGATGGGCACGCTGGGCGACCGCTTCGGACGCCGACGGATGCTGCTCATCGGCGCGACAGGCTTCGCCGCGGTGTCGGTGCTCGCCGCCTTCGCCCCCAGCGCCGCCTGGCTGATCGCCGCGCGGGCCGGAATGGGCGTGTTCGGCGCGATGCTGATGCCTTCGACGCTCTCGCTGCTGCGCAGCATCTTCACCGACCGGGACCAGCGGCGTCTCGCGATCGCCGTGTGGGCGGCCATGTTCTCGGCCGGTGCGGCGCTCGGCCCCATCGTGGGCGGGCTCCTGCTCGAGCAATTCTCGTGGGGCTCGGTGTTCCTGCTGTCGGTGCCCGTGCTCATCCCGCTGCTCGCGCTGGCGCCGCTGCTCGTTCCCGAGAGCCGCGATCCGAAGCCGGGTCGCATCGACCCGCTGAGCATCGCTCTGTCGATGGCGACGATGATCCCCATCGTCTACGGCATCAAGGAGCTCGCGGTGCACGGGTTCGCCGTCGCGGCGTGGCTGCCGATCCTCGCCGGGCTCGGGTTCGGTGTGCTGTTCGTGCGGCGGCAGCTGCGCGCGCGTACGCCGATGCTCGACATGCGCCTGTTCCGCCGGGGGAGCTTCAGCGGTGCGCTGATGGTCAACCTCCTCAGCGTCATCGCGCTCGTCGGATTCCTGTTCTTCGTGGCGCAGCACCTGCAGCTCATCGTCGGCCTCTCGCCGATGCAGGCGGGCCTCGCCCTCGTCCCGGGTCTCGCGATGATGATCGTCGCGGGTCTCGCGGTCGTGCCGATCTCCAAGAAGTGGCCTGCTCGCATCGTCGTCCCGGTGGCGCTGGTCTTCTCGGTGGCGGGCTACGTGACGGTGGCCTTCGCGACCGGACCCGAGAGCATCGGCGCCCTCGTGGCGGCCTTCATCTCCCTCGGCATCGGCATCGGCGCGGCCGAGACGGTGTCGAACGAGCTGGTGCTCTCGAGCGCTCCGCCTGCCAAGGCCGGCGCCGCGAGCGCGGTCTCCGAGACGGCGTACGAGCTGGGTGCCGTGCTGGGCACGACCGTGCTCGGCGGCATCCTCACGGCGCTCTACCGGACGAACCTCGTCGTGCCCGAGGGGGTTCCGGATGCCGCGGCCGAGGCCGCGTCGGAGACCCTCGCCGGTGCCGTGCATGCGGCCGGCGAGATCGGCGGCAGCACGGGCGAGGCGCTCTTCGAGGCGGCGGCGACGGCATTCGACGCCGGCGTCACGGTCACCGCGCTGATCGGCGCCGTCCTGGTCGTCGTCGCGGGGGTCATCGCGGCCACTACCCTGGGAGGGTCCCGCCAGAAGTCGTAGGAGCACTATGTCGCGCGTCGTGAAACTGGCCGTCATCCCGGGTGACGGCATCGGTCCGGAGGTCATCGCGGAGGCGGAGAAGGTGCTGGAGGCGGCTGCCGCGGGCAGCGGCGTCCGCTTCGACAAGACCCGCTTCTCGCTGGGCGCCGGCCGGTTCCTGGACACCGGGGACACGCTGACCGCCGACGACCTCGCCGCGATCAAGGACCACGACGCGATCCTGCTCGGCGCGGTCGGGGGAGTCCCCGGCGACCCGCGGCTCAAGAACGCCAACATCGAGCGCGGAATGCTGCTCAAGCTGCGGTTCGAGCTCGACCACTACGTCAACCTGCGGCCGTCGAAGCTCTACCCGGGCGTACCCGGACCGCTCGCCGCGCCGGGTGACATCGACTTCGTCGTCGTCCGCGAGGGCACCGAAGGGCCGTACGTCGGCAACGGCGGATCGATCCGCACCGGCACGCCTCACGAGGTCGCCAACGAGACGTCCGTCAACACCGCGTTCGGCGTCGAGCGGGTCGTCCGCTACGCGTTCGATCTGGCCGAGCGCCGTCGCCGGAAGCTCACACTCGTGCACAAGACGAACGTTCTCGTCCACGCCGGCGGCATCTGGAAGCGCCTCGTCGACGAGGTCGCGCTCGAGCATCCCGACGTGACCGTAGACTATGTGCACGTCGACGCGGCCACCATCTACCTGGTCACGAACCCGAGCCGTTTCGACGTGATCGTCACCGACAACCTCTTCGGCGACATCCTCACCGACTTGGCCGGCGCCGTCACCGGTGGCATCGGCCTCGCAGCCTCGGGGAACATCAATCCCGACGGCGCGTTCCCCTCGATGTTCGAGCCCGTGCACGGATCGGCGCCCGACATCGCAGGCCAGCAGAAGGCCGATCCCACGGCCGCGATCCTCTCCGTCTCACTGCTGCTCGACCATCTCGGGCTCCAGGACGAGGCCCGCCGCGTCACGACCGCGGTCGAGGAGGATCTTGCCGCACGCGGCTCCGACGCGGGCGCGACCCGCACGACGACGCAGGTCGGCGACGCGATCGTCGCCCGACTCCAGGCGTAATCTGAGATCACGTCGTCCTACCGACAGAGGATTCCACCCATGACCATCGATCTTCCCCTCCAGGCGCCCTCGGCCGCAGGCCTCGTCTGGAACGTCACGCGGAACACCGAGGCGACACCGGATGCCGAGCGCGAGGCGATCCTCGCCGATCCCGGCTTCGGTCAGCACTTCACCGACCACATGGTCGACATCTGCTGGTCGGAGAAGGGCGGATGGCACCGGCCGCGCGTGCAGCCGTACGGCCCGATCCCGCTCGACCCCGCTGCGGCCGTGCTGCACTACTCGCAGGAGATCTTCGAGGGCCTGAAGGCCTACCGTCACGCAGACGGGTCGATCTGGACCTTCCGTCCCGACCGCAACGCGGCCCGGCTGCAGCGCTCGGCCCAGCGACTCGCGCTTCCCGAGCTGCCGACCGAGTACTTCCTCGAGTCGCTGCGCGAGCTCATCGCCGTCGACGGCGCGTGGGTTCCGACGGCCGCCGAGACGAGCCTGTACCTGCGCCCCTTCATGTTCGCGAAAGAGGCGTTCCTGGGCGTCCGCGCGGCGAAGAAGGTCGGGTACTACCTCATCGCCAGCCCCGCGGGCGCCTATTTCGCCGGCGGGGTGCAGCCGGTCAACATCGCACTGTCGACCCGCTACGCGCGCGCCGGCAAGGGCGGCACGGGCGCGGCCAAGACCGGCGGGAACTACGCATCCAGCCTGCTGCCGCAGGCCGAGGCGTACGAGAAGGGCTGCCAGCAGGTGCTCTTCCTCGACGACGGCTACATCGAGGAGCTCGGGGGCATGAACCTCGTCCTCGTGACGGACGACGGCCGCCTCATCACTCCCGAGTCCGACTCGATCCTCGAGGGCATCACGCTGGCGTCGGTTCTGCAGCTCGCGCAGGACCGCGGCCTCGTCGTCGAGCAGCGCAAGGTCTCGATCGACGAGTGGCGCGAGGGTGCGGCATCCGGCTCCATCGTGGGCGCGTTCGCGTGCGGCACGGCGGCGGTCATCGTGCCGATCGGCAAGCTCGTCGCCGACGACTACGAGATCGTCCACGACGGCGATGCGGCGTCCGAGCTGGCCCTGTCGCTGCGCGAGGAGCTCACCGGCATCCAGTACGGTCGCGTCGCCGACCGTCACGGGTGGCTGATGCGCCTCGACGGCTGATCCGACGCTTCTCGGAAGCTCCGGGCCCCGCGCGTGTGCGGTGTCCGGGGCTTTCCGTGTCGGGCGGGATGGCTAGGCTGATCCGGTGAGGATCGCGCGCTTCAGCCACAACGACGCCATCAAGTTCGGGATCGTCGACGAAGGGGAACTCGTCGTCCTCGCCGGCGACCCGATGTTCGCGGGGTACGACACGACGGGGGAGCGCGTGCCGCTTGCCGACGTCGCGCTGCTGGCGCCGGTCATCCCTCGCTCGAAGCTCGTCTGCGTCGGCCGCAACTACCGCGACCACGCCGCCGAGCTGGGCAACGACGTCCCCGCCGCGCCGATGCTCTTCTTCAAGCCCAACACCACCGTGATCGGGCCGGGCGATGCCGTGGTGCTGCCGAAGGGCTCCGACTTCATCAGCTTCGAGGGCGAGCTGGCGGCCGTCATCGGTCGCATCGCGAAGAACGTTCCGGCCGAGAACGCGCTCGACTACGTCTTCGGGTACACGATCGCCAACGACCTCACCGCCCGGGACTGGCAGAAGACCGACGGGCAGTGGGCCCGCGCGAAGGGCTTCGACACGTCGTGCCCGCTCGGTCCCGCCATCGAGACGGAGTTCGACGTCGACGGCCCGGCCGTGATCACCACCCGCCTGAACGGTGAGGTGCGGCAGCAGGGCCCGATCCGCGACATGATCTTCTCCCTCGCCGGTGTGATCGCGTACGCCTCTGCGGCGTTCACGCTGCTGCCGGGCGACGTGATCCTCACGGGCACCCCGGCCGGCGTCGGCCAGATCGTCGCGGGCGACACCGTCGAGGTCGAGATCGCCGGTCTCGGCATCCTGCGCAACACCGCTCGTGACGCCTGACGAGAGGAGACGGGCGCCCGGCGCCGACCCTTCGGTCCTGACGCCCCATAGCGGGCCCACGGCCGGAGAGGTCGCCGGCGTCCAGCGACGCACCGTCTGGGTCCTCTCGCTCGGGCAGGTGCTCGGCGGGCTGGCTTTCGGCGCCACACTGTCGCTCGGGGCGGTGCTCGCGGCCGAACTCTCGGGCGAGGACGCCTTCTCCGGACTCGCTGCGGCCGCAGTGACGTTCGGCACCGCGCTGACGGCCGTGCCGCTCGCGGCGATCGCCCGCCGTCGCGGGCGGCGGCTGGCGCTCACGACGGGCATGGCGGTCGCCCTCGTCGGCGTCGCCCTGGTGATCGTCGCCGTCTCGCTGCGGGCGTTCCCCCTGCTGCTGGTCGGCTTCCTCATCATCGGAGCCGGTCAGGCCGCCAACCTGCAGTCGCGCTTCGCCGCCGCCGACCTCGCCACCGATGCCTCGCGCGGCCGTGACCTCTCGATCGTCGTGTGGGCGACGACGGTGGGCGCCGTGCTCGGGCCGAACCTCACCGGACCCGGTGAGGTGATCGGCAGCGCGATCGGCATGCCGCCGCTCACCGGGCCGTACCTGTTCACGCTCGTCGCTCAGGGCCTCGCCATCGTGCTGTACCTCGTCGCCATGCGGCCCGACCCGCTGCTCCTCGCCCAGCGCGTCGTCGCGTCGGCTCGGGCCGGCAGCCGCCTCATCGCCAAGGCCGACCGGCCGGTCGCCGCGCGGTACGCGATCTTCGCGGTGGCCGCCGCGCACGGCACGATGGTGTCGGTGATGGCGATGACCCCGGTGCACCTGGCGCATCTGACCCACGGCGCGACCGAGGCGGCGACCCTGTCGATCATCGGACTGACGATCAGCCTCCACATCGCGGGGATGTACGTGCTCTCGCCGGTCTTCGGCATCCTCGCCGACAAGGTCGGGCGGGTTCCCACCATCCTCATCGGGCAGGTCCTCCTCGTCGCGGCGCTCCTGACGGCCTCGTTCGGGCAGCTCTCGACGACAGCGGTGACGGTGGCGCTCGTGCTCCTGGGCCTCGGATGGAGCGCGTCGACGGTCGCCGGTTCGACCCTGCTCACCGAGTCGTCGTCCGAGGCGCTGCGCACCCGGCGCCAGGGGATCAGCGACTTCACGATGAGCATCGTGGGCGGCCTGGGCGCGATCGCGGCCGGCGCGGTGCTCGGCTGGATCGGCTACGGCGGTCTCGCCCTCGTCGTCCTGGTGCTCGTCGCCGCGTCGGTGCTGCTCGCTCCGCTCGGCTGGCGGGCATCCCGCGCCCGCCCGGCGTCTCAGCCGGGCTGACGCTCAGAACCGCGTCTCGACGAGGTCGGTGAGAGTCGCGGTCGACGGGTCTTCCAGCGAATCCACGACCGGCACCAGCCGCCACTTGTCGAACATCGTGCAGGGGTGTGAGAGCCCGAACACCACCAGATCGCCCATCGCGAGCGGCGAGTCGGGCTCGATGCTCACGAAGCCGTGCTGATCGCTGAGCTTCGTCATCACGGCGCCGGGGAGCGGCATCCGCTCTCCTGTCGCATCGATCGCGTACAGCGGTACGGGCAGCCCCTCGTCGAACGGGAAGTCCCGCTTGCCCGCGTCGACGATCGCAGTGCCCGAGTCCAGGCGCGACAGCACCCGGGCAAGGCCCCGCGCCGCCGGACGCAGCCCCGCTCCCTCGAACGGCGAGTTCTGCCGGTAGTACCCGTGGTCGTGGACGACATACGCACCCGATCGCAGCACGAAGCGCGCACGATCGCCGGCGACGGATGCCGCCGCGAACGCGGCACCCACCACGTCGGGGTACGCGCTGCCACCGGCCGACACCAGCACGTCACCGTCGTCGTAGAGCGGTGCCAGCGCATCGTGCACGGCGAGCAGCTCCTCGATGTAGGCGCGTGCGGAGGCCAGCGCCTCATCGCCGCGCCCGTGCGCGACCGCGCCCTCGTAGCCCGTCACGCCGGCGAGCCGCACGACCGGCGATGCCGCAGCGCGCCGCGCGACCGCGACCGCCGCGTCGAGCGAGCGGGCGCCGGTGCGCCCGCCTGGGCGCCCGACGTCGACGAGCACCTCGAGCGGCCGCGTGACGGAGTCGCCGACTGCGCGCTCGATGGCGTCGATGCCGGCGGGATCGTCGACCCAGCTCCACACCCGCGTGCCGGCGGCGACGACGCCCGCCACCCACCGGATGGCATCGGGCTGTACCAGCTGGTTTGCGAGCATGACGGCCGGGATGCCGGCGTCCACGGCCACGCGCAGCTGCGATGGCGTCGCGACAGTGATGCCCGTCGCGCCGGCATCCAGCTGCCGCCTCCAGAGCTGGGGCGCCATCGTGGTCTTGCCGTGCGGCATCAGCTCCAGCCCGCGCTCGGAGACCCAGCCGGCGAGGAAGGCGATGTTGTCGTCGAGCGCGCCGTCGTCGAGCACGAGAAGCGGGGTCCACAGGTCGGCCAGCCGCGGCTCACCGGCCAGGAAGTCGGCGACGGTGAGCCCCGCGGCATCTGCCGGGAGGCCCTTGTCGCTCGGGCCGAGCACGCGGTGGGCGACCTCGCGCCGCGACGCGGGCGTCATTCGGCCGGGAGGACCGCGACGACGTCGATCTCGACGAGGATGTCGTACAGGTCCGAGCCGACGGTCGTGCGCACCGGGTACGGCTCCCGGAAGAACTCCGCGTAGGCGCGGTTGTACTCGGCGAAATCACGCTTGAGGTGCTGCAGGTGCGCGGTGACCTTGACGACGTCGTCGAACGAGGCGCCCTTGGCCGCGAGCACGCTGCCGACATTGCGCAGCACCTGCTGCGTCTGTTCGTAGACGCCGCCGGACACGACCTCTCCGGTCGCCGGGTCCTGCGGGCCGAAGCCTGCGGTGAACAGCAGCCCGGCCGCCGCCACGCCGTGGCTGTAGGGTCCCGCGGGCGTGGGCGCGTTCTCGATGAGGACGGCGTGCTTGGTCATGGTGTTCCTTTCCTCGGGGTCGGGTGGTCGGTCTGACGCGGTCGGGGATCTGCGCCCGCCGATCGCGGCGGGGGAGCGGGGGAGCGGCGCAGTCCCCGCCCCGCGCGGACACCGGTTAGCACGCCACCGCGCAGGACGTGCCGGCCGTTGACGAACACGTCGTCGATGCCGCGGGCCGGCTGCCGGGGCGCGTCGTAGGTCGCGGCATCCGTCGCGGTCGAAGGGTCGACGATCGCGATGTCGGCCGCGTTGCCGCTGCGCAGGATGCCGCGCTCGTGCAGCCCGAAGCGGCCGGCGGTGCGCGCCGCGAGATGGACGGCTGCGCCCTCCCAGGTGAAGGACCGGCCGATGTAGGTGGCGAGGAACCGGGCGAAGGCGCCCCACGCGCGCGGATGCGGAACGGCCCCCACGAAGATGCCGTCCGAGCCCCCGGTGTGCGCAGGATGCGCGAACAGACGTGCGAGATTCTCGACCGGTCGCTCCTCGCGCACCGCCATCACCGCGCTCACCTGGAGGCGTCCGGCGACGAGGAGATCGAGCGTCGCGTCCTCGACGGGCGTCCCGCGCCGCGCGGAGATCTCGGCCAGGGTCAGGCCCGGCGCCCACGCCCACTGCTCGGCCGGCGTGTGCGCGACGCGGATCATCGTCGGCCACTGGGGGCCCAGACTCGGCTTGTGCGCGACGGCGGGGAACCACCTGTCGCGCAGCTGTGCGCGCTCGGCCGGATCCGACAGCCGAGCGAGGGCCACCTCGACGTCGAGGGCGCTGTACTCCGGCGGCAGCACCGCCATCGACACCAGCGTGCATCCCCGCGTGTACGGGTACATGTCGAACGAGAGATCGGCACCGGATGCCGCAGCCTCGGCGAGCAGCCGCACGCCATCGGTCGCGTCGACGTGCAGGTGCGAGACGTGGCCGCGGACGCCGCCGTGCGCGTCGCCGGCGGCGCAGATCGCGACGACCTCGCGCAGACCGGCAGCGGAGTTCGCCTCGTAGCCGCCCCGCATGTGCGTCACGTACAGGGCGTCCGCTTCGGCGACGGGCGCGCACAGCGCGGCGAGTTCGGCAGCGTCGGCGAAGATGCCGGGTACGTAGTCGAGGCCCGTCGACAGCCCCAGTGCGCCCGCGTCGAGCCCGTCGGCCACCAGCTGCCGCATGCGCGCGAGCTGCGCGGCATCCGCTCGTCCGGCACGCATGCCCATGACCTCGTGACGGACGGTGCCGGCGGGCACGAGGTAGCCGACGTTGACGGGCGTGGTGCCGTCGTACGTGTGCAGCAGCTCGCCGACCCCGCCGCCGGTGTACGTCGGGTGCGGGCCGTTGATGGCCGCGAAGTAGGTGTCGGCCCACCTGCCGTCCCCCGGTGCGTAGGAGACGCCGTCCTGGCCGCCGATGACGGTCGTGACACCCTGACGCAGCAGTGCGAGCTGGACGTCGGTCTGGAAGACCGCCCCGTCGGCATGCGCGTGCGCGTCGATGAAGCCGGGCATCACGAGGCGGCCGGTGCAGTCCACGGTCTGGTCCGCGTCCCGCGGCTCGATGGCGGCGGCGATCCGGCCGATGACGTCGCCGACGATCTCGATGTCGGCGATCCGTCTCGGTGCGCCGGTTCCGTCGATGACCGTCCCTCCGCGCAGCACCGTGCGGTGGGGGTGGGCAGTCATCGCGGTCTCCGTGGGTGCGCAGGCCCCGGCTGACCCGCGGGGGAAGTCTACGCAGTCTGCGCCGGGCGGCGCAGGCGTCAGTGGCCGAGCGCCGCGAGCGCGAGGTCGACGTCGTCCTCGTCGTTGAAGACGTGGAAGGCCACGCGTGCGCGGCCGGATCGCCCCGACGCGGTGATCCCCGCGGTCGTGAGCCGGGCGAGTTCGCCGCCGTCGGGGTCGTCCCACGTGACGATCGCCGAGGCCCGCTCGGGTTCCGCGATGCCGCGTCCGGCGCGGAAGGCGGCAGCGAGCCCGGTCGCGTGCCGGTGGAGCTCGGTCGGCTCCAGTGCGGCGAACAGCTCGAGCGCGGGTGCAGCGCCGACGAACGCCTGCCAGGCGGGCGACACGTCGAACCGGCGGGCGTCGGGGGCGAGCTCGACATCGCCGCCGTAGCAGGACGCCCAGGGGTCGTCGCCGGCGTACCACCCGGCGTTGAGCGGTGTCATGCGCGCGGCGAGCCTGTCCGACACGGTCAGGAACGACACGCCACGGGGCGCGCAGAGCCACTTGTACGCGTGACACACGACGGCATCGAAGTCGGATGCCGCGACCGGCAGCCAGCCGACCGCCTGGGTCGCGTCGCAGAGCGTGAGCGCGCCGTGCCGCGACGCGGCCGCGACGATGGCAGCGGCATCCGCCACTTCCCCGGTGGCCGACTGCACCACCGAGAATGCGACGAGCGCCGTGCTCGGGCGCACGTGCGCCGCGAGGTCGTGGAGTGGCGCCGTGCGCACGACGAGGCCTCGGCCGGTGTGCACGAAGGGCAGCACCATCGACGAGAACTCTCCGTCGGGGACGAGGACCTCGGCGCCGTCGGGCAGCGCCGACGCGACCAGGCCTGCCGCGACCGACGTCTGCGAGCCGATCGCCACACGCTCGGCGCCCACGTCGACCAGTGACGCGAACAGTCCGCGCGAGCGCTCGACCGCCGCGCAGTATGCGGCGAGGTCGGGTCGGCCGGCGCCGGCCGCATCCAGGTCCGCGATGACGGCGCGCCGCGTCGCGCGGCTCGGCAGGCCCACGGTGCATGCGGCCAGGTAGTCGCGGCCGCCGTCGAACTCGCGGCGCGCGGCGGCGAGAGCGGGGGAGTCGGCGAGGGCGGGCATGCATCCAGAGTGAACCTGCTGATTGCTCATGTCTACGGCAGGTGTCCCATGCCTCACATAACAGAGACTTATGATTAGCCCGTGGCGGACGTGCTCGATGATGACCCGGGGTTCGACGCGCGCGAACTGCGGGTGGTGAAGGCCGTTGCTGATGCCGGATCCATCACCGGTGCCGCCCTCGCCCTCGGGTACAGCCAGCCCGCGGTCAGCCAGCAGCTCAAGCGCCTCGAGCAGCGACTCGGTGTCGCCGTCGTCGAGCGGGTCGGGCGCAGCGTCCGGCTCACCGATGCGGGGAGGGTCCTCGCCCGTCACGCGCCGGCCGTGACGACGGCGCTGGATGCCGCGGCCGGCGAACTCGCCGAGCTGAGGGGACTGCGCGCCGCGCGTGTGCGGCTGGTGGCGTTCCCGTCGGCGTCTCCCACCATCGTCCCGCGTCTGCTCGCAGAGCTGGCGCAGCGGCATCCGGGGATCTCGCTCACCTACGTCGAGGCCGAGCCGCCCGAGGCCGTGGAGGCGGTGCGCGAGGACCGCACCGACATCGCCCTCACCTTCAGCTATCCGGGCGACCGCGACGACCCGCACGGCTCGAGCGCCCGCGGACTCTCGGTCACCACGGTCGGCGCCGATGAGCTGCTCGCCGTCCTGCCGGCCGGGCACCCCGCGGCGACCGCCGGTGCGCTCGACGTCGCCGTGCTCGCGGGCGAGGACTGGATCGCCGGCTGTCCGCGGTGCCGCGGTCACCTGCTGGAGCTGTGCGGTCGCGCCGGCTTCGCTCCGCGCATCGCCTTCGAGACCGACAACTTCGTCGCGGTCGAAGGGCTCGTCGCCCAGGGCATCGGCGTCGCGACGCTGCCGAGGATGGCCGTGGAGTCATTCCCGCAGCTTCCCGGGGTGGCGATCGTGCCGCTCCCGGTCGGGGAGCAGCGGCGCATCCACACCGTGACGGCGCGCGGCGCTGACCGGGTGCCCGCCGTGCGGGCGACGCTCGAGGCGCTGGCACGCCTCACCGCCGGCGCCGCTGACGAGCGCGCGTCGGTGGCATCCCTCGGCAACGCAGGGCCGACCGACGCCGCGTCGGCCAACTAAACTCGGACACGATGCCTTCTTCGCCTGATCCCCGCACCACCACCGCCACCGGCGCCGACGTCCGTGTCCGGTTCTGCCCCTCACCGACGGGGCTGCCGCACGTCGGCCTGATCCGCACGGTGCTGTTCAACTGGGCGTACGCGCGTCACAACGGCGGCAAGCTGGTCTTCCGCATCGAGGACACCGACTCGGCGCGCGACAGCGAGGAGAGCTACCTGCAGCTGCTCGACGCGCTGCGGTGGCTGGAGATCGACTGGGACGAGGGCGTCGAAGTGGGCGGACCTCACGCACCGTACCGGCAGTCCGAGCGCCACGGCATCTATCGCGAGGTGCTCGACCGCCTCATCGCCGCCGGTGCCGTGTACGAGAGCTACTCGACGGCCGAAGAGATCGACGCGCGCAACGAGGCCAACGGCCGGGCGAAGCAGCTCGGCTACGACAACTTCGACCGCGGTCTCACCGACGAGCAGAAGGCGGCGTTCCGCGCCGAGGGCCGCGAGCCCGCGTGGCGGCTGCGCGTTCCCGACGAGGACCTCACCTATGTCGACCTCATCCGGGGCGAAGTGACGTTCCCGGCGGGATCGTTCCCCGACTTCGTACTGGTGCGGGCCGGCGGCGTGCCGCTGTACCCGTTCGTCAATCCCGTCGACGACGCGCTCATGGGCATCACGCACGTCATCCGCGGCGAAGACCTCATGCCTTCCACCGCGCGCCAGCTGGCGCTGTACGGCGCACTGGTGGATGCCGGAATCACGACGTTCATCCCGCGCTTCGCGCACATGCCGCTCGTGCTGGGAGAAGAGGGGAACAAGAAGCTCTCGAAGCGCGACCCGAAGGCCGACCTCTTCCTGCAGCGCGAGAAGGGCTTCATCCACGAAGGACTGCTCAACTACCTCGCCCTCCTCGGCTGGTCGATCGCGCCGGATCGCGACGTCTTCTCGCTCGAGGAGCTCGTCGCGGCGTTCGACATCGTCGACGTGAACCCGAACCCGGCCCGCTTCGACCAGAAGAAGGCGGAGTCGATCAACGGCGACCACATCCGGATGCTGGAGCCTGCGGACTTCGCCGAGCGGCTCGTGCCCTACCTCTCGGCCGCCGGCGTGATCGACGCGAGCCCGACTCCCACGCAGGCGGCGATGCTCGCGGCGGCCGCCCCGCTCGTGCAGGAGCGGATGCAGCTGCTCGGGGACGCTCCGGGCCTGCTGGGCTTCCTCTTCACCGACGTCGTGACGTACCAGGACGACGCCCTCGCCTCCCTGCCGGCGAACGCGAACGAAGTGCTCATCGCGTCGGTCGGCGCCCTCGAGCTCGTGCCCGACACCGAGTTCACCGCCGCCGCCGTGCAGGACGCCCTCGCCGGCACGCTGATCTCGCCCGTCGAGGACGGGGGCCTGGGGCTCAAGCCGCGCGTGGCCTACGGCCCGCTGCGCGTCGCCCTCAGCGGCCGTCGCGTGTCGCCGCCGCTGTTCGAGTCCATGGAGCTGCTCGGCAAGTCCGAGTCGATCCGTCGACTCGGCGCGCTGGTCGACGCGCGCGGGTGACGGCCCGGTTTGGAGCACGTGCCGGCGTCGCGTAGACTCAATCCTCGGCACGGCTTCGGCTGACAGCCTTGGGGTATGGTGTAATTGGCAACACGGCTGATTCTGGTTCAGTTGTTCTTGGTTCGAGTCCAGGTACCCCAGCCAACGAGATAACCCCCGCTGAGCGGGGGTTTTTCGTTTCACGACCACGGCGAGCAGCGGCATGACGCGCCTGCAGCGCTGGGGACTGCTCGGTCCGCCGCATCCTTCTCCATCGCCTCCCGCGTGAAGCCGGCGTCCCATTCTGCGGGTGGATGGACGTCTCCGCTTCCACAAGGAGCCGCCCAGCGCAACCCCCTCTGATGCCGCTGGAGGGGGCGTAGCCTTCACGGGAGGTTCGAGGGGCGGCACACCCATGAGTACTCCTACCGCCCTCGTCGCCGACCGCTACCGGCTCGTCAAGATGCTGGGTGCGGGGGGGATGGGCATCGTATGGCAGGCCTGGGACTCCCTGCTGCGCCGGCCGGTCGCCCTGAAGATGCTGCGCACCCAGCCGGAGCTCACCGACCAGGAACGCCAGGTCGCGACCGACCGCGCCATGAGGGAGGCGCGCATCACTGCGGGGCTTCATCATCCTCACGCGGTCACCGTTTTCGACGTCGTCGAGCACGACGGTCAGCCCTGCATCGTGATGCAGCTCATCGAGTCCACACCGCTCTCCGAGCTCCTGCGCGAGCACGGCACCTTCACGCCGGCCGAGACGGCGCGCATCGGCGCGGAGGTCGCGTCCGCGCTGGCCGCCGCGCACGCGCTCAAGATCGTCCACCGCGACGTGAAGCCCGGGAACATCCTCGTCGCGAGCGACGGCTCGGCACTCATCAGCGACTTCGGCATCTCGCATGCCCTCGGCGATACGACCATCACCGCGACGGGGATCGTCCACGGCACCCCGGCCTTCCTCGCCCCCGAGGTGGCGCGGGGACTGCCCACGAGCTTCGCCTCCGACGTGTTCTCGCTCGGATCGACGCTCTACGCGATGGTCGAGGGCGGGCCGCCGTTCGGTACCGACCGCAATTCGATCGCCTTGCTGCACCGGGTCGCCCGCGGCGGTTATCCCCCGCCGAAGCACGCGGGGCCACTGACGCCGATCCTGCGCAAGATGCTCGCACCCCAGCCGAAGCGGCGGCCGGCCATGGAGTGGGTCGTCGAGGCCCTGGGATCGGTGCAGCGCGAGAGTGCCGCCGACCAGGCCGTCTCTGCGGGGCTGCTCGCGCTCGGATTCGACGAAGCCACGGCAGGATGGGTGGGAGAGAGCAAGGCGGAGACCGCGGCGCAGGACACGGCCACGCCGCCGATGGTCCCTGCCGACGTCAGCCCCGAGGACGAGTACGAGTCCGAGGACGCGAGGGACGAAGACGCCCGGCCGGTCCCGCGCACACCGCCGACGATCCCTGCGGACCTCGGCCCCGAGGACGAGTCCGAGACGGCTCCTCGCACGCCCGCCGATTCAGCGACGGCACGACTGCCGACCGGAAAGACCGTCCCGGTCGATCAGCCGACCCGATACGAGGCTCCGACGGCCGAGACGGAACCGCTGCGGCCGTCCGCGCCCGCCAGTGCGACGGTGGGCCGTGTCGGCGAGGCTCCGTCATGGACGACGGAGGCTTCGCCTGCGGAACCTCGCCCGGCCCGGCGCCGCCGCCGAGCGGGAGTCATCGCCGCCGCGCTGATCGTCCTGGTCGCGCTCGGAATCGGTGCCACGCTGCTGTTCACCCTCCAGCGGCCGCGGGCACAGCCCGACGCGGACCCGACGGCGGCGCCCACTTCGTCGTCGACTCCGGTCGAGGAGTCGGCCGAGCCCGAGACGGTGCCGCCCGTGCCGGCCACGTCGGCGCCGCCGGAGGAGGAGACGGAGCCCGACCCCGTTCCGGTATCGTCCGAGCAGCGGGTGGTCGACACGATCTCGGGCTATTACGCGATGATGCCCGATAATCGGGACGGCGCCTGGCCGCTGATGACCGCGGACTATCAGGAGAACCACGCCGGCGGTCGCGGCGGGTACGAGGAATTCTGGGCTGCGATCTCGGATGTCTCGATCGCGGACGTCACCGCGACGGGACCCGACAGCGGGCAGGCGACGCTGACGTACTACTTCCGAGACGGCCGCGTCGTGGAGGAGGTCACGGCCTACCGGCTCACGGATGAGGCCGGCGTGCTGAAGATCGCTGCGACCGAGGTGCTGAGCAGCCGATGACGCCGGCGAGACGGGGTCGCGCACGGGCGTCGCGTGGCGTCATCCCCTGCCGTCGGCGATGACCTCGGCCGCGGCATCCGACCCCAAGGCGAGGTAGTCGGGATTGTCGTTGCTCTGGGCGAGGAGCATCAGCACGACCGCTGCCGCCCACGCGTGCGCGCGTCGCCACGTCGCGGCGTCGTAACGCGTGCCCGTCGCGGCGATGAAGTGGGCGCGGCCGGCCGCGTCGAATGCGAGCCAGGCGACGGCCAGGTCGTACGCGGGATCGCCGGAGGTCACGTCGCCGAAGTCGATGATGCCCACCAGCACCCCCTCGTGCGAGACGAGGTTGCCGGGGTGCAGGTCGCCGTGGATCCAGACCGGGGGCCGGTCCCACGCCGCGGCCTCGAGGCCCCGGCCCCAGACGTCCTCGAGAGCGGTGGCGGATGCCGCGTCCAGCGTGCCCGCCGCGCGCAGGGCGTCGAGTCGCTCCGCGGTCGCCCCGGAACGCCCCGCCAGTGGGACCCCGCGGAACGGGTTGACCGGGTGGTCCGCGGGAGCATCGACGTGGAGGGCTCCGAGCGCACGTGCGAGCGTCTCGGCCCACGCGCCGCGGGCGGCCGCTGGCTCGTCGAGCGCGCGCTCGCCGTCGATCCACGGTACGACCGACCACGCCCACGGGTACCCGCTGCCGGCGACACCGCGGACGACCGGCGCTGGCACCCGCACGCCGACGGGGGCGAGTCTCTCGGCGATGGCCGGAAGGACCAGGTGCTCGTGCCGCACCAGTGGGGCGGCCAGCGCCCGCCGGGGAAGTCGCACCGCGTGGTCTTCTCCGAGCCTCCAGACCTCGCTGTCCCAGCCCTCGGCCACCTTGTCGAGGGGAAGCGTGGCGGCCTCGGGGATCGCGTGCGTGGCCTGCTCGGCGAGCAGAGCGCGGATGAGTGCGGCGTCGATGTCGACCTCGGCAGCGGGTTTGTCTGGCATCCTCCGAACATATCGGTTGTGTTTATGTTGGAATGTGTTGTATTGTGTGGGAATCCAACGAAGGGTTGTGCAGATGTACGCGACGGAGCGCCACGAGCAGATCGAACGCCTGCTCGCCGCACAGGGTCGGGTGAGCGTGGTCGACCTCGCCGACCGCTTCGACGTCACCACCGAGACCATCCGCCGCGACCTCGACCACCTCGAATCCGCCGGCGCCCTGCGCCGCGTGCACGGCGGAGCCGTCGGGCGCGAGCGGGGGAGCACGCGCGAGCCCTCACTGGCCGAGCGACTCGAACACCACGGCACCGCCAAGGAGGCGATCGGCCGGCGGGCGCTGGACGCGCTCGGCCGCGACTTCACCGGCTCGGTGTTCCTCGATGCCGGCACGACCACGGCGGCGGTCGCGTCGGCGCTCATTCCGCGCCTCGCGGGCACGCCGATCGAGGTCGTCACCCACTCGCTGACCCTCGGCAACGCCCTCGCCGGGGTCCCGGGCGCCTCGCTCTCCTTCGTCGGCGGGCGGGTGCGCGGTCTCACCGCCGCCGCCGTCGGCGCCGACACCGTTCAGGCCATCGGGGGGATGCGGCCGGACGTCGCGTTCATCGGCACCAACGGGGTGTCGGCGTCGTTCGGCCTCAGCACGCCGGATCCCGACGAGGCGGCCGTGAAGCGGGCGATCGTCGCGTCGGCGAGACGCGTGGTGGTCGTCGCCGACGCCGAGAAGCTCGGCGCGGAGCTGCTCGTGGGCTTCGCGTGCCTGTCGGATGTGGACGTGCTCGTCACGGATGCCGCACCGGACCCGGAACTCGCCGACGCGCTCGCGGACGCCGACGTGGAGGTCTGGCTCGCATGATCGTCACGCTGACCGCCAACCCCTCCCTCGACCGCACGGTGGTGCTGCCGGCTCCGCTGCAGGTGGGCGACGTCCAGAGCGCCGATTCGGCGCGTGAGGATGCCGGCGGCAAGGGCATCAACGTCGCCCGCGCGATCGCCGCCGCGGGTGAGGACTGCCTCGCCGTCCTGCCTCTCGCCATGGGTGACCCGTTCGACGCGGCGCTCCGCGAAGCCGCCCTCCGCACGCAGGCCGTGCCCGTCCGTGGTCACGTCCGCGCGAACCTCGCGATCACGGATCCTGCCGGAGTGACGACGAAGCTCAACCTGCCGGGCGCCGAGCTGTCGGCCGACGAGGCCGCCGCGGTCATCGACGCCGTGGTGGCCGCATCCGCCGGCGCCGGCTGGCTCGTCCTCGCCGGCTCGCTGCCGCCCGGTGTCGCCGACGACTTCTACGTCCGCATCATGCGTGCCGTGCGGGCCGCTCACGGCACGGCCGCCCCGTTCATCGCCGTGGACGCGTCGGGCCCGGCTCTCGCCTGCGTGGTCGCCGACGGTGCTCCCGACCTCATCAAGCCCAACGACGACGAGCTCGGCGAGCTCGTGGGCATGCCGCTCGACGGCGCCGACACCGCCGCCGTCCTCGAGGTCGCCCGATCGCTCGTACCCGCGCGCGTCGGCGCCGCCCTCATCACGCTGGGCTCCCGCGGCGCCGTGCTGGTCAGGGCCGATGGCGCGTGGCTGGCGCGGCCGCCGCGGATCCAGGTGCGCAGCACCGTCGGGGCGGGCGACAGCTCCCTCGCCGGCTACGTGCTCGCCGCGATGCGGGGAGCCGACCACGAGGAACGGCTGCGCCTCGCCATCCGCTACGGCGCGGCGGCGGCATCCCTCCCGGGTACGCAAGCGCCGACCCCCGCAGATCTTCCGGTGGGCGACGTGCCCGTCGCCCGTCTCGCCTGAAACCCACCCCACGACCGCAGGAGGTCACCGTGTCCGACACCATCACCACAGGCCTGGTCAGCCTCGACGTCCCCCTGGGCGCCGACAAGTCCGACGTCATCCGCTCCCTCGCCGCACGCGTCGTCGCACAGGGTCGCGCGACCGACGCGCAGGCCCTCTTCGACGACGCCTGGGCGCGCGAGGAGAAGGACGAGACCGGGCTGCCCGGCGGCATCGCGATCCCGCACGCCAAGAGCGCGGCCGTCACCACGCCTTCGCTCGCGTTCGCCCGGCTGACCCCCGGCGTCGACTTCGGCGCTCCGGACGGCGCGGCCGACCTCGTGTTCCTCATCGCGGCGCCCGCCGACGCCGCCGAGGCGCACCTGGCCGTGCTGTCGAAGCTCGCGCGCAGTCTCATGCAGGCCGACTTCACGGAGGGCCTGCGCGCAGCGACGACGGATGAGGAGGTGGTCGCGATCGTGCAGACGGCGATCGGGGAGCGGGATGCCGCCGCCGCACCGCCGGCGCCCGAGGCCCCGGCGCCCACCGTCGCAGGTTCGGCCCAGCCTGCAGCCGTAGCAGGCCTCGCAGTCGACGGCCGCCCCGCCCGTGTCGTCGCGGTGACGGCCTGCGCCACCGGCATCGCGCACACCTTCATGGCGGCCGACGCCCTGACGGCGGCCGGCAAGAAGGCCGGAATCGACCTCGTCGTCGAGCCGCAGGGCTCGAGCGGCTACCAGGCACTCCCGGCGGACGTCATCCAAGGAGCCGACGCCGTGATCTTCGCCACTGACGTCGACGTGCGCGAGCCGCAGCGGTTCGCGGGCAAGCCCGTCGTGCGCTCCGGCGTCAAGCGCGGTATCGAACAGCCCGACCAGCTCATCGCCGAGGCGGTGGCCGCAGCGAACAACCCGAACGCGACCCGCGTCGGCGGTGAGGCCGCTGCCGCGACGGCCGTCGCGGGCGAGAAGCTCTCGTGGGGCGCCCGCATCCAGCGGATCCTCCTCACCGGCGTCAGCTACATGATCCCGTTCGTCGCCGGCGGCGGCCTGCTCATCGCCCTCGGGTTCCTGTTCTTCGGGGACGACTACTCAGCGCCGGGCAATGCGACCAAGGTGATCGTCACGAACTCGCTGTGGGACCTGCCCGAAGGCGGACTCGGGATCTATCTGGGCTCGGTCGCCTTCGCGATCGGCGCCGCGTCGATGGGCTTCCTGGTCTCGGCGCTGGCGGGATACATCTCCTTCGCGATCGCGGACCGACCGGGCATCGCCCCGGGCTTCGTCGCCGGAGCGATCGCGGTCACGATGAATGCCGGCTTCATCGGCGGCATCGTGGGTGGTCTGCTCGCGGGTGTCACCGCGTGGTGGATCGGCACGTGGCGCGTGCCCCGCTGGCTCCGCGGGCTCATGCCCGTCGCGATCATCCCGCTGCTGGCATCCATCGTGGCCTCGGGGCTGATGGTGCTCTTCCTCGGCCGTCCGATCGCGACACTGATGGTGTGGCTGACGGACTGGCTCAACGAGCTCGCAGGCACGTCGGGGATCGTCGTCGTCGGGATCGTGCTGGGTCTGATGATGTGCTTCGACCTGGGTGGGCCGGTCAACAAGGTCGCCTACGCGTTCGCGGTGGCGGGGCTGGCCACCGCCTCTCCCGAGAACACCACGCCCTACCTGATCATGGCGGCGGTGATGGCTGCGGGAATGGTGCCGCCGCTCGCGATGGCCCTGGCATCCACGGTCCTCGCACGCGACCTCTTCCCGCCCGTCGAAAGGGAGAACGGCAAGGCGGCGTGGCTGCTCGGCGCGGCCTTCATCAGCGAGGGCGCGATCCCGTTCGCTGCCGCGGATCCGCTGCGGGTCATCCCGGCTTCGCTCGTCGGCGGCGCGGTCACAGGCGCCCTCAGCATGGCGTTCGCGGTCCAATCGCTCGCGCCCCACGGCGGCATCTTCGTGTTCTTCGCCATCAACCCCGTCTGGGGCTTCCTGGTGGCGATCGCGGCCGGCACGGTCGTCAGCGCTCTCGCCGTCATCGCGCTGAAGAAGTGGGTGGGACGCAAGGAACTCGAACAGGCCGAAGCGGTCGAGTCCGGCCTACCCGTGGCGGCCTGAGGCCCTCGTCCGACAGAATCGGATTCGTCGACCGCGCAGAGGTCCGACGCAGACAGGAGAGAACCATGGCAGAACGTCAGGCCACCATCGCCAGCAGCTCAGGACTCCACGCACGCCCCGCGAAGCTCTTCGTCCAGGCGGTGCAGGCGCAGTCGGTCCCGGTGACCATCGCCGTCGAGGGCGGCGCCGACCTCAACGCCGGCAGCATCCTGTCGCTGATGGGACTCGGCGCCTCTCAAGGCACCGTCGTCACGCTGAAGGCCGACGGCGACGGCGCCGAGGAGGCCCTCGACGCACTGGTCGCGCTGCTCGAGACGGACCTCGACGCGCAGTAGGCCCCGACCGTCCGCACGGCGTCCGCGCCAGGCGGATCGCACCGAGACGACGGATGCCGCAGATCGAAGCTGCTGCGGCATCCGTCGTCCGCGTTTCGCGGTCGACGTCGGGTCAGACGTCGGTGGAGTCGCCCGGGTCGAGGTTCACGAGCTCGCCGCCGTGCTGCTCGGCGGCCCACCCCAGGCGCAGGCGTCCGGTGTCGCGGCCGGCCACCGAGAGGGTGAGGTCGTGCGTGCCGAAGACGCGGCGCGGTGCGACGGCCAGCACGAAGTCCATGGCCTCGCCGATCTTGAGCCACGGCGCCCCGACGGGCGCCGCGAGCAGCTTCACCTCACGTCCCTCGGGGACGGCGTAGGAGTCGCCGGGGTAGTAGAACTCGTCGTTGACCAGCACGCCCACGTTGTCGACCACCGGCACCGACTCGTGAATGAGCGCATGACGGCCGCCGAAGAACTCCAGGCGGAACGGCTCGACCTCCATCACGTCGCCGGGACGCACGATGGTGATGTCGTAGTCGGCGGCGGCTTTGGCCACACCCTCGGGGCCGTAGATCGGGATGCCGGGGAATGTGCCGAGGATGCGGTCGAGGTGATCCGAGGTCCAGTGGTCGGCGTGCTCGTGGGTGATGACGATCGCCACCACGCTCTCGAGCTCACCGAGGGGTGCGGTGAACGACCCCGGGTCGACGACCAGCGTCTTCCCGGCGTTGAAGAGGGTGAGTGTGGCGTGCTCGAACTTCGTGACTCGCATGCGACGAGTCAAGCGCCCCGGGGCCGCTCGGGCAAGCCGCAGGGGAGGTCTGCGCCCCGGCCGTGTCGATTTGGACCGGGCATATGCGACGTGGCATAATCGAACGGTTGCCTGAACGGCCCCATCGTATAGCGGCCTAGTACGCCGCCCTCTCACGGCGGTAACGCGGGTTCGAATCCCGCTGGGGTCACCAGTCAGGCAGCAACGTCGCAGCAGCCGCTGCGGCACGCTGTACGGCCCCATCGTATAGCGGCCTAGTACGCCGCCCTCTCACGGCGGTAACGCGGGTTCGAATCCCGCTGGGGTCACACACGCAAGTCGAGAAGCCCGGTCCATGAGGACCGGGCTTCTCGCGTCAGCGGCTACCGACGTAGGGCAGCAGCACGATCACGGCCGACACCGCACCGCACCCGATGACGAAGAGCGTCAGGAGGAGCAGGAGGCCGGCGCCCGGCAGGTCGCCGGGGCGATCATGCAAGAGTGCACGGCTGACGAGCGTCTGGCGCGCCCGCGCCCGTGCCCACAGCAGCACCGCGAACACCAGCCCGAGGATGCCGGGAGCGACCCAGGCCGGCTGCAGCTCAGTCGCGCGGGTCATCGACCGTCTGCGGGGCCGGGGGTACGGCATCCGCTCGACTGCGGCGCCTCCCGCGCACGAGCCGCACCACGCCCCACACGATGAGAGCGGCGACCGCTGCCACGGCGAGCCAGGGCAGCAGGAAGCCGATCGCGATCACGATGCCGTTGAGCGTGGCGACGAGCCCGTTCCAGCCCGCGGCGAGACCGTCGCCGAAGCCGGCCGGATCGGCGGTCACGGTCTCGATGTCGGGCACCACGGTGACGGACAGGGTCGACATCGCCACCTGATCGTCCAGCATCTCCAGCTGCTGCTGGTACGACTCGAGCAGTGCCTGACGCTCCGACAGCGCCGCTTCGGCCGCGATCAGATCGGCGACGCTCTGCGCCTGGCCCATGAGCTCGGTCAGCCGGTCGACGGACGCCTGCGCCGCGTCGATCCGGGCCTCGAGGTCGACCGTCTGTTCCGTGACGTCCTGCCGCGAGAGGTTCGTCGCCGTCACCTCGCCGACATCGTCGAGCTCGTCGACGACGTCGGTCAGCTGATCGGCCGGTACGCGGACGGTGATCCACGCGCCGTCGGTGGGGGACGGGTACGGCATCGTGTCGTAGACGACGCCGCCGTCGCTCGGTGTGACCGGGTAGACGGCGCCGTCGCTGCCGATGCTCATCGACTCGACGTAGCCGCCGTGGGCGACGGCGGAGTTGGCGATGGAGCGCGTGGCCGCGTCGACCTCGTCGACCGAGACGGTGGCCGAGGCCGTCGTGATGATGTCGCGGTCCGCCGCGATCTCGCCGGACGACTTGTCGCCGGCGGCGGCATCGGGCGCGATGGTCAGGGGTGCGGATTCGGTCGTGGTCGCCGAGTCCGAGGAGCCGTCGGAGCCGGCGCCCGAGTCGGCGGGGGCGACCGGGGCGACGGCGTACTCGTCGGCGGCGCCGCCGACGCCGCCGACGAGTACGCCGACGGACGGTGCGATGACCGCGGCGACCGCGATGATCGCCGCCGCGGCGCCGCCCGCGATCCACAGACGGCCGCGGCGCGTACGCCGGGCCGATCGTCGCAGGCGGTCCCGCGCGATGTCGGCGAAGAGTGCGTCCTCGATCTCGTCGATGCGCTCTGCGCTGAGGTCGGGAAGCGGTGCCGGGGTGCCGGCGACCGGGGGCTGCGTGTTCATGTGCTCTCCTTCACGACGGTCCGCAGACGGGTGCGGATGCGGGAGAGACGATTGCGGACGACGCCGTGTGCGACGCCGAGCTCGTCGGCGGCGGCCTGGTAGGCGTACCCCTCGGTGGCGCACAGCCGGAAGATCGCCCGATCGAGTTCGCTGAGGCCTGCGACTTCGCGGAGGATCGCGTCCGCGAGCCGTTCATCGATCACCTGCTGTTCGACGTCGACCGTGGCGGGCAGATCCTCGTCGGCGGCGGCCGTGGTGTGCAGTCGGTCGCGTCGCTGCCGGCGCACGCGATTGGCCGACTGGAAGCGGCAGATCGTCGCGAGCCACGGCAGCAGCGAGTCGCCGGCGAGGTCGAGGCCGGGCAGCTTCCGCCAGGCGACGAGGAACGTCTCCTGGGTGACCTCCTCGGCGTCGGCGGGATTGCCGACGAGGCCATGCGCCAGCCAGTACACCGGTCGCACGTACGCACGGTACAGCGCGCGGAAGGCGTGCTCGCTTCCGCCCGCGGCCAGCACCACGAGCTCGGCGTCGCCGGTGGCGCCGCGCGGCAGGTCGTCGTCGGGCATCCCCATCCTCCGAATTGTCTCTCACCGTGACAGTGTCCGCACCGCCCTGATCGTCTCAGCGACGCCGGGCGCGGCATCCCGACCCTGTATCCTGTTGCGAGCGAGAGGGAGTATCCCGACACCGCGCATCCGTCATCACGGGTCCCGACAGAGCGACCCCGGGTACGCGCCGCAGGCCGACAGGTCGCGGGGGAGAGACTTTCGGCACCGACCGACCCCTCGTTCGCCCCATTTCGAAAGGCCCTGCATGGACCTCGAACTCCCCCTGTGGTTCGAAATCGGATCCCTCGTGATCCTCATCCTGATCCTCCTCGCGGATCTGCTGCTCATCCTGAAGCGGCCCCACATCCCGTCGACACGCGAGTCGACCCTGTGGGTCGTGTTCTACGTGACGCTCGCGCTGATCTTCGCGGGCCTCATGTGGGTGTTCGCGGGACCGGAGTACGCCGGCCAGTTCGTCGCCGGCTGGCTCACCGAGTACAGCCTGTCGATCGACAACCTGTTCGTGTTCGTGCTCATCATGAGCCAGTTCGCGGTGCCTCGTCGCTATCAGCAGGAAGTGCTGATGGTCGGCATCATCATCGCGCTCGTGCTGCGCGGGCTGTTCATCCTCGCCGGCGCCGCGATCATCGAGCAGTTCAGCTGGGTGTTCTACATCTTCGGAGCGTTCCTGGTTTGGACGGCGTGGCGACAGGCCTTCCCGGGCGGCGACCACGACGAGGACGTCAAGCAGGAGAACTTCGTCGTGCGGCTGCTGCGTCGCGGGATCGACATCAGCGACCACTACGACGGCGCGAAGCTGCGCACCGTCGTGGACGGCAAGAAGATGTGGACGCCGATGATCATCGTGTTCGCCGCGATCGGCGTCACCGACCTGTTGTTCGCCATCGACTCGATCCCCGCCATCTTCGGCATCACGACGAGCCCCTTCATCGTGTTCACGGCGAACATCTTCGCGCTGATGGGCCTGCGACAGCTCTACTTCCTGCTCGGCGACCTGCTCGACCGCCTCCGCTACCTCCACTACGGGATCGCGTTCATCCTCGCCTTCATCGGCGTGAAGCTCGTCTTCCACGCGATGCACGTCAACGAGCTGCCGTTCATCAACAACGGCGAGCACATCGAGTGGGCGCCCGAGATCTCGACCTGGATGTCGCTCGGCGTCATCATCGTCGCGATGACGGTGGCGACCATCGCCAGCCTCGTCGCATCCGCTCGCGACAAGCGCCGGGGACTGACGGATGCCGCAGCCGGCGGCACCCCGGAAGCCCACGGCTGACGCGCACGGCGCACCATTGTCGGCGACCCACGGCGGTGCGATACTGCCGCCATGGGGAGCGGGGGATTCCTCGCGGACGGCGCTCTCGACGCGGAGCTGACCGCCCTGAGGGCACGTGCGTATGGAGTGGACGCCGACATCGACGCCGACCCCGTCGCCGCGGCACGGCTGGCCGAGCTCGAGGAGCTGCATGCGGCGTCCCTCGCGAGGGCCGTTCATGAGTCTGCTGCGCGCGGTGCAGAACCTGCGGCGAGGGCGATCGAGACGGGCGCACCCGACGACGGCGCCCCCCGAGACCGCAGCTGGTGGTATCGCGGCCGCACGGGTGCGTTCCTCGCGGGCATCGCCGTCGCCGCCGCCGCGGCGGCGGCCGTAGCCGCGTGGATGCTGTGGACCGGCCCGCGGCCGGACGCCACGCTGCGCCCGACGGGGGTGGCGCCGAGCGAGCAGGTGCTCCGTCTCACGGATCACGCCCGCCGGCAGATGGTGTCGAAGACCACGCTGCGCGGATTCGAGCCGATCCTCGGGCTGGAGGTGTGGGAGGCGCAGAGCGGCCTGGGCAACAGCTGCCTCCTCGTGTTCGAACCGGCGACCGACGATCTCCTCGCCGTCGGGTGCGTGCCGCCACCGGCGAACCCGGGCGTCGAGATCTACGACGTGCCGGTCGCCTGGACGCAGGAATGGACGGAGCGCTTCCCGACCGGAACCGTGGTGCGTTTCGTCCTGACCGAGGACGCCGTCGACGTCTGGATCCTCGAGGGAACCTCGTGAGCGCTCGCCCGCGTCCGAGGTCGCCGGGTGACGTCCGGGAGCCGATCGCCGCAGCGGCGGTGGTAGCCTGGGCACGTGCGGATCGCTCGCCTTCTCCTTAGCGGCCGCGACGAGTCCTAGTTTCCAGGCCTCTCTCGTCGCGGAGTTCGTCGCGGGCCCCACCCCATGCGGGCACAGTCCCTCAGAGGAGAACGACTAGCAATGAGCACGACCGATTCATCCGGCATTCCCGACCGCCCCCGCACCCTCGCCGAGAAGGTGTGGGACGACCACGTCGTGGTCCACGGCGAGAACGGCCAGCCGGACCTGATCTACATCGACCTCCACCTGGTGCACGAGGTCACGAGTCCCCAGGCCTTCGACGGCCTGCGCGCGGAGGGCCGGCCGGTGCGCCGTCTCGACCTCACGATCGCGACCGAGGACCACAACACCCCGACGCTCGACATCGACAAGCCGATCGCCGACCTCACCAGCCGCACGCAGATCGAGACGCTGCGCCGCAACGCCGCCGAGTTCGGGGTGCGCCTGCACTCGCTCGGCGACAAGGAGCAGGGCATCGTCCACGTGGTCGGTCCGCAGCTGGGGCTGACCATGCCCGGGATCACGGTCGTGTGCGGAGACAGCCACACCTCGACGCACGGGGCGTTCGGCGCGATGGCGTTCGGCATCGGCACCAGCGAGGTCGAGCACGTGCTGGCCACGCAGACCCTGCCTCTGAAGCCATTCAAGACCATGGCCATCACGGTCGAGGGCGAGCTGAAGCCCGGTGTCACGGCCAAGGACATCATCCTCGCGGTCATCGCGAAGATAGGCACCAACGGCGGCCAGGGCTACGTCCTGGAGTTCCGCGGCAGCGCCATCCGCGCCCTGTCGATGGAGGGCCGCATGACGATGTGCAACATGTCGATCGAGGCCGGGGCCCGCGCCGGCATGGTCGCGCCCGACGAGACGACGTTCGCCTACCTCGAGGGCCGCCCGCATGCGCCGAAGGGTCAGGACTGGGACGACGCCGTCGCCTACTGGCGGACGCTGCCGAGCGATGAGGGCGCGGTCTACGACGCCGAGGTGTTCCTCGACGCGAACGAGCTCGAGCCGTTCGTCACATGGGGCACGAACCCGGGCCAGGGCGTGTCGCTGAGCGACACCGTTCCCTCGCCCGACGACTTCGCCGACCCCAACGAGCGTGCCGCCGCCGAGCGTGCGCTCGAGTACATGGACCTCGCCCCGGGCACCCCGCTCAAGGAGGTGCCCGTCGACGCGGTGTTCATGGGCTCGTGCACCAACAGCCGCATCGAAGACCTCCGCGCGTTCGCGTCCGTCATCGAAGGCCATCGCAAGGCCGACGGGGTACGCGTCATGGTCGTGCCCGGCTCGGCTCGCGTCCGCCTCGAGGCGGAGGCCGAGGGCCTCGACAAGATCTTCCAGGAGTTCGGCGCCGAGTGGCGCTTCGCGGGCTGCTCGATGTGCCTGGGCATGAATCCGGACCAGCTGGCACCGGGGGAGCGCTGCGCCTCGACGAGCAACCGCAACTTCGAGGGCCGGCAGGGCAAGGGCGGGCGCACGCACCTGGTGTCGCCGCTGGTGGCGGCCGCCACCGCGGTCATGGGACGCCTCGCCAGCCCCAGTGACCTTCCTGCGCCCGTCGCAGCCGCAGCCCAGGGTTCGGAGGCCTGACATGGACGCGTTCACCACGCACACCGGTATCGCCGCCCCGCTGAAGCGGTCGGCCGTCGACACCGACCAGATCATCCCCGCCGTGTACCTGAAGCGCGTCACCAAGACGGGCTTCGAGGACGCACTGTTCGCCAGCTGGCGCCAGGACCCCGAATTCGTCCTCAATCAGCCGGTCTACGCGGGTGCGAGCATCCTCGTCGCGGGACCCGACTTCGGCACGGGCTCGAGCCGCGAGCACGCCGTCTGGGCGTTGCGGGACTTCGGCTTCAAGGTCGTGCTGAGCCCCCGCTTCGCCGACATCTTCCGCGGGAACGCGGGCAAGCAGGGACTGGTCGCGGGGGTGATCTCGGAGGCCGACCTCGAGGCGGCGTGGGCGGCCATCGAGGCGAACCCGGGTGTCACCATGACGGTCGACCTCGCGGCGCGCACCGCAACCATCGGCGACCCGGCGACGGGTGCGGCGGAGCGCCTGGAATTCGCTTTCGAGATCGATGATTACACTAGGTGGCGGCTTCTCGAAGGGCTCGATGACATCGGGCTCACGCTGCGCGACGAAGACAAGATCGCGCAGTTCGAGGCTCGCCGAGAGGCGTGGCGGCCGCGGACGCTACCCGTTCCGTAAGCCAGGCCGGGCACCCACAACACGGGCGCCCGACCCTCTCAAGCCCCCTCGTGCACACCAAGTGAGGACCACCGGATGAAGCCACTTCTGAATGTCGCCGCGGGCGAGAGCACTGCCACCGAGGCGGGAGAACAGGAAGTGACCGGAGAAGTCCTGGCGATCAGGGGCGGGCGACCGCTGACCGGTCGCGTCGAGGTCAAGGGTGCGAAGAACCTCGTCACCAAGGCGATGGTCGCCGCTCTCCTCGGTGAGACGGTGAGCACGCTGCGCGATGTGCCCGACATCAGCGACGTTCACGTCGTGCGGTCGCTCCTCGAGGTGCACGGTGTGCGCGTCGAGGACGGCGAGGAGGAGGGGACCTTCCACTTCGACCCGAGCGGCGCCGTCTCCGCCCACTTCGAGGAGATCGACGCCCACGCCGGCGCCTCCCGCATCCCGATCCTGTTCTGCGGTCCGCTGCTGCACCTCCTCGGCGAGGCGCTCATCCCGGATCTCGGCGGCTGCCGCATCGGCGACCGGCCGATCAACTTCCACATGGACGCGCTGCGTGCGTTCGGCGCCGTCGTCGACAAGAGCTACGAGGGCATCCGGATCACGGCCCCGAACGGCCTGCACGGCGCGAACATCGAGCTGCCTTATCCGAGCGTCGGCGCGACCGAGCAGGTGCTGCTGACCGCCGTCAAGGCCAAGGGCACCACCGAGCTCCGCAACGCCGCCATCGAGCCCGAGATCATGGACCTGATCGCGGTGCTGCAGAAGATGGGCGCGATCATCTCGTACGAGCCCAACCGCGTCATCCTCATCGAGGGCGTCGACACGCTGCGGGGCTACGACCACCGGGCGATCTTCGACCGCAACGAGGCCGCCTCCTGGGCCTGCGCCGCTCTCGCCACCGACGGCGACATCTTCGTCGGCGGCGCGCGCCAGCAGGAGATGCTGACCTTCCTCAACGTCTTCCGCAAGGCCGGCGGCTGGTTCGACGTTCGCGAGGACGGCATCCAGTTCCGCCGTGACGGCGCGCTCAAGCCCGTGGTCGTCGAGACCGACGTGCACCCCGGCTTCATGACGGACTGGCAGCAGCCCCTCATCGTCGCGCTTACGCAGGCGGAGGGCACCTCGATCGTCCACGAGACGGTGTACGAGAACCGCCTGGGCTTCACCGACGCGCTCAACCAGATGGGGGCCGACATCGTCGTGCACCCGCGTGGTCTCGACACCCCCGGCCGGCGCGTCCCGCGCCGCGCGCTGGAGCAGGCGGCTGTCATCAACGGCCCGACCGCCCTGCACGGTGCGGACGTGGTCGTGCCCGACCTGCGCGGCGGCTACAGCTACGTGATCGCGGCACTCGCGGCTGAAGGAGAGTCGATCGTGCGCAACGTCGGCATCATCCGCCGCGGCTACGAGAAGTTCCTCGCCAAGCTCGACATGCTCGGCGCCGACTTCGACGTCATCGGATAACCCGGTGGCGACCGATCGTCGGCGCGCATCGGCCGAGAAGACCCGCCCGAGCGTCTTCTGGCCGCTGGCGGCCATCGTCGTGCCCCTGCTGAGCCTGATCTTCAAGGTCGAGGTCGAAGGAGCCGATAAGCTCCCGCGCGACGGCGCCTACGTGCTTGCGCCGAACCACGTCAGCGAGATCGACCCGCTCGTCGTCGCCCTCGCGGTGTGGCGCATCGGCCGGGCCCCCCGGTTCATGGCCAAGGAGAGCCTGTTCCGCGTGCCGGTGCTCGGCGCCGTCCTGCGGGCCACCGGGATGGTGCCGGTCGCCCGCGCCACGTCGGCCGCCTCGGCCCGCGCGACGCTCGAGGCCTCGGAGACGCTCGTCAAGCACGGTCGCGGCGTGATCGTCTACCCGGAGGGATCGCTCACGCGCGAGCCTGATCTGTGGCCCATGCGCGGCAAGACGGGGGCGGTGCGCCTCGCCCTGGCCGGCGGCATCCCCGTCATCCCGATGGCGCACTGGGGCGCCCAGCAGGTGCTTCCCCGCTACGGCAAGCTCAAGCTGTGGCCGCTGCGCCGCCGCGTGCGCGTGATCGTCGGCGAACCCGTGGACCTGTCGGCCTACGCCGGGCGTGCGTCGTCGCAGAGCGCCCTCGTCGAGGCGACCGACGCCGTGATGGCCGACATCGCCGGGCTGCTCTCGCAGCTGCGCGGCGAGCCGGCGCCGCCGGAGCGCTGGAACCCGGCCGACCACGGCCAGAAGGAGACGGGGCGCCTTGAGCCGTAGGCAGGATGCCGCACGCCCGCGCGTCGCCGTCGTCGGCGCGGGCAGCTGGGGCACGACATTCGGCAAGATCCTGGCCGACGGCGGCGCGCACGTGACGATGTGGGCACGCCGCCCCGAGCTCGCGAGCGAGATCCAGGAGGGCAAGCGCAACAGCGAGTACCTCCCCGGCATCAACCTGCCCCGCGACATGCACGCCACGCACCACCTCTCCGAGGCGCTCGAGGGTGCCGAGCAGATCTACCTGTCGATCCCCAGTCAGGCGGTGCGACAGAACCTCAAGGCCGTCCGGCCGTTGATCGCCCAGAGCGACGCACCCATCGTGTCGCTGATGAAGGGCGTCGAGCGACGCACGGGCCTGCGCATGAGCCAGGTGATCGAGCAGGAGCTGCACTGCGATCCCGCGCGCATCGCGGTCGCATCGGGACCGAACCTCGCCCTCGAGATCGCACGTGAGCAGCCGACGGCGGCCGTCATCTCGTCGACCAGCCAGGAGACGGCCGAGGCCGTCGCCCGCCGTGCCCGCAACCAGTACTTCCGCACCTTCGTGAACACCGACGTCATCGGCACCGAGTTCGGCGGCGTGCTCAAGAACCTCATCGCGGTGGCCATCGGCATCGTCGACGGCGTCGGCTACGGCGAGAACACGAAGGCGTCGATCATCACGCGGGGCCTCGTCGAGATGACCGACTTCGCGGTGGCTTTCGGAGCGCAGCACGAGACGCTGCAGGGCCTTGCCGGCCTCGGCGACCTCATCGCGACGTGTCAGTCGCCGCTCAGCCGCAACAACACCGCCGGACGCCTGCTGGGTCAGGGCTACCGCTTCGACGACGTCGTCAAGCAGATGAACCAGACCGCCGAGGGACTCGCCTCGGTCGCGCCCATCCTGCAGCTGGCGCGCGATGTGGGCGTGCAGATGCCCATCGTCGAGCAGGTCAAGATGGTGCTCGACGGCACCATGAATCCGCGCGACATCGCGCCGCATCTCACGACAGACGATGACACCCCCCAGGGCGAGAGGACGACGAATGGACAAGCCGGCGGTGGCGGTGCTCTTTGGCGGTCGATCCAGCGAGCACTCGATCAGTTCCGCAACGGCGGGCGGGGTGCTCCGGGCGATCGACCGTGACAGCTACCGCGTGATCCCCATCGGGATCACGCGCGAGGGGGTCTTCGTCCTCGAGGAGGACGACCCCGACAAGTTCGCGCTCGACGCCGACCGGCTCCCCGAGGTCGTCGACAACGGCACGCGGGTGGTGTGGCCCGAGGGCGGCGCCGACCGCACGCTGCGGGTCCGGCGCGCCGACGGCGCGCTGGACGAGCTCGGCCGCCTCGACGTCGTGCTTCCTATCCTTCACGGCCTCCACGGCGAAGACGGCACGGTCCAGGGCTTCTTCGACACGCTCGGCATCCCGTACGCCGGCGGGGGTGTGCTCGACTCCGCGCTCTGCATGGACAAGCACTTCATGAAGATCGTGCTCGCCGCGGCCGGCGTGCCGGTGTCGCCGTCGATCACGGTCACCCGTGCCCGCTGGGAGAGCGATCCGGAAGGCGTGCGGGCCGATGCCGCGCCCCTCGGCGAGCCGACCTTCGTGAAGCCCGCCCGCGCCGGCTCGAGCGTGGGCGTCTCGAAGGTGCACGATGCGTCCGAGCTCGACGGCGCACTCGCGATCGCGTTCGCCGAGGACGACAAGGTGCTCATCGAATCGGCGATCGTCGGCCGCGAGGTCGAGGTGGCGATCCTGGAGGGACGCCGCGGTGGCGCCCCGCGGGCGTCTCTGCCCGGCGAGATCGTGCTCACGACCCGCGAGTTCTACGACTTCGAGGGCAAATACCTCGGCGGCGACGGCGCCGAGGTGGTCTGCCCCGCTGATCTCACGGACAGCGAGATCGCCGCGATCCAGGAGCTCGGCATCCGCGCGTTCCAGGCTGTCGACGGCAAGGGACTGGCGCGTGTGGACTTCTTCCTCACGGCGGACGGCCTCTACGTCAACGAGCTCAACACGATGCCCGGCTTCACGCCGATCTCGATGTTCCCCAAGTGCTGGATCGCGTCGGGCATGTCGTACCCGCAGCTGATCACGGAGCTGATCGACACGGCGCTCGAGCGCACGACGGGCGCGACGGTCGAAGCGGCCGCACGCTGAGTCCGCCGGCTCGGCGAGCGTCCGCTTGTCGGGCCTCGGTGGTCAGGGTGCCGGCGTCGCCTCGGCGCGGTCGAGGCATTCGCCGTCGACCGGCAGCACACTCACGATCGGCGACAGAGCGTCGAGGACGTCGCGGCTCGACGCGCCGTTCCCGTCCTCGTCGGCGGTGGTGTCGAGGTAGATCTCGACGGCAGGGGTGCGGCCGAACGTCGTGATCCGGAAGCGCGGCGCATCGGAGTCGTCCACGATCCAGTCCACGCCGGCGACGCTCTGGCAGCGGAGGGTGGTCGGCCCCGGCGGCTCGACCCCGCACGTCAGCAGGACCCTCGTCGGCTCGCCCCATGCGCCGGTCGCCTGAGCGTCCGTCCAGCGACGCGGCTGCCCGCTCAGCGTGTCGGGAAGGTTGGACGTGATCTCAGCGCACTGGGGATCGTTCGCGGCCTCGGCCGGATCGAGGTCGACGGTCGACGTGCAGCCGGCGAGTCCCAGCACGGCGACCGCGGCGAGGCCGAACGCAGCCAGTGGGGGAAGAACGCGCACGCTCCAGGCTAACCCGGCGGGACGGCCGCCCTCGCCGCCGGCGGTAGCGTGGTGATGTGGACGACGAGCGCGGGGATCCGACGGTGGGCGAGCTCAGCGAGGGGCGGATCCTCCGGCGGATCCTCGAACGCCTGGGCGAGTCCAACGCACTCGTCGGCCCGGGCGACGACGCCGCCGTGATCGCCGCGGCCGACGGTCGCGTGGTCGCCACCGTCGACACGCTCGTCCACGGGCCCGACTTCCGCCTCGCCTGGTCGAGCGCGTACGACCTCGGCTACAAGGCGGCCGCGGTCAACCTCGCCGACATCGCCGCGATGGGGGCGACGCCGACCGCTCTGCTGGTGGCGCTCGCGATGCCCGACGAGACGCGGCTGTCGTTCGTCACGGGAATCGCCGACGGCCTCCGCGCGGCGTGCCGCGACCTGGCCCCCGGCTGCCGCGTCGAGGGCGGCGACCTCACCGTGTCGGACACGCTCACGATCGCGGTGACGGCGCTCGGGGCGTTGGCCGGACGGGCGCCGGTGCTCCGCTCCGGCGCACAGGTCGGCGACGTCGTGGCGGTGGCAGGCGAACTGGGTCGCGCGGCGCGGGGCCTGCGCACGCTCTTCACCCGCTTCACGGATGCCGCGGGTGCTCCGATCGCCGTGGACGAGCGCGTCCTCGAGTCCACCGAGCTGACCGACCTCGCGGCGCAGCTGCGGCCGTCACCTCCCGTCTGGCTGGGCCCCGACGCTGCGGATGCGGGCGCGACGGCGATGATGGACGTGTCCGACGGGCTCGTGCTGGATGCCACGCGTCTGGCGTCGGCATCCGGAGTCACCCTCTCGCTGGAGTCGGCGCTGCTGGGCGCCGATCCCGCATCGGCATTGTCCGGCGGAGAGGATCACGCGCTCCTGGCGACCTTCCCCGCTCGCCGCCCGCTGCCGCACGGGTTCGTGCGGGTGGGGGTCGTCCAGCCGCGGGGCGCGGACGCTGTGATGGTAGACGGCCGGCCGTACGAGGGCCGAGGCGGCTGGGACCCCTATCTCGACTGGGACGCCCGAACGGGGTGATGTGCGCTGTCGCAGCCGGGCGCTACCGTGACACGGTGACCGATCTGCTTCCGCGCTCGACCCCCGAATCGCAGTCCGTGCCCTCGGCGGCGATCTCCCGCCTCATCGCCGCGCTCGACGGCATCGACCACGTCCACACGTTGACGGTCCTGCGACACGGCCACGTCATCGCCGAGGCCACTTGGGCGCCGTACGACCGCGATCTGCCGACGGCGATGTACTCCGTGAGCAAGAGCTTCACCTCGATCGCGGTCGGTCTCGCGATCGAGGAGGGCAGGTTCGCGATCGACGACCGCGTCGTCGACCTCATCCCGGATGCCGCTCCCGACGACCCCTCCGACCGGCTGGCCGCGCTGCGCGTGCGGCACCTGCTGACGATGACGACCGGTCATGCCGCCGAGCCGCCGCTCGACGACCGCGATTGGGCCCGCACCGCCCTGTCCGCCGACTTGGCGTACGAGCCGGGGACGCACTGGCTCTACAACACGCCCGCCACCTACCTGCTGTCGCAGATCATCCAGGCCCGCACCGGCGAGCGGCTGCTCGATTTCCTGCGCCCGCGGCTGTTCGATCCGCTCGGCTTCCGCAACCCCTGGTGGCTGCAGAGCCCGAACGGCGTCGATGCGGGCGGGTTCGGGCTGTCGATCCGGCCGGAGGAGCTGGCCGCTTTCGGCCAGCTGCTGCTGCAGCGCGGAGAATGGCAGGGGAGGCGGCTCGTCCCCGCGGCATGGATCGACCAGGCCACGGCCCAGCAGGTGGCGAACGAATCCGACAATGCGGACTCTCGCCAGGGCTACGGCTTCCAGTTCTGGCGCTGCCGGCACGGCGCCTACCGTGGCGACGGCGCCTTCGGCCAGTACGTGATCGTGATCCCGGATGCCGACGCGGTCGTCGCCATCACGGGAGGCCTGCCCGACATGCAGGCGACCCTCGATGCAGTCTGGGACGAGCTGCTGCCGGCTTTCGACACGGAGGACGCCGGGCCGCGCCGTGCCGCCCCCACGCCGATTCCCGCTCCGGGCGGCGACCTGCGCGACGGAGAGGTCCGCCATCGCTACGACGGTCCGGTGCGCGAGCTGCGGATCGCCCGCGGCGTCATCGAGATCGACGGCCGTGAACTGCGGTGCGTCCCCGGCACGTGGTCGGTGGCGACGTTCGCCGGTGATGCTGCGACGGGACGAGAGTGGTACGGCGACCAGGTGGCGGTCGCCGGAGGGTGGCACGACGACGTGTTCGTCGCGGAGCTGCGCATCCTGAGCGACGCGCCGACGTTCCGGCTCGAGCTGCAGTCGAGCGGACGGCTCCGCATCACGCGCGATGTGGGGTTCGACGGCTCGGAGGTCTGGGAGGGCGCGCCGGCGACTCAGTCCGCGACCGCGGCCCACCACAGCGCGGTGTCGCCGTAGCGCTTCGAGCGGCCGACGGCGAGGTGGTCGGGCAGGGTCGGCTGGGGTGAGCGCGCAGCGCGTTCGATGACGACATCCGCTCCCGCTGACAGGACCGGCACGAGCAGGGCGAGCGTCGACGAGAGCTCGGCCTCGCTCACGTCGTAGGGCGGATCCAGGAACACGAGGTCGAACGGGCCGTGCGCGGTCCGCAGAAACGCGTCGGCCGAGCTGCGGTGCACGCGCACCGCGGCTCCCGCGCCCACGGCCTTCGCCACCCGGGCCGCGTTGCGCTGTGCGACGGTCGCCGCCCGGGGCGACTTCTCGACGAGGTCGGCGGATGCCGCGCCGCGGCTGAGAGCTTCGAGCCCGAGGGCGCCGGATCCGGCGTAGAGGTCGAGCACGGCAGCGCCGCGCAGCGCGTCCGCGGACTCGAGCGCCCCGAACAGGGACTCGCGCACCCGATCGCTGGTCGGCCGGGTGCCGGCGTCCGGCACATCGAGCACGAGGGAGCCGGCGCGGCCCGCGATGATGCGCGTCATCCCCTCACGATATCTCCGGCATCCTCTTCCCTGAGGCGGGGCACGGTGCGCAGTTCGGGGCGGAGGCCCGACTTGTCGGCGTAGAACGCCCGGATCACATCCATATCGCCGCGCACGTCGCCGGTGAGCTCGATGGTGGGGCCGAGGCCCGTCGTCATCGTGGTGCGGTCGACGTAGCCGAGGGTGACGGGCAGCTGCGCCTCGCGGGCGATGCGATAGAAGCCGGACTTCCAATAGGAGCCCGAGCCACGGGTGCCCTCCGGCGTGACGACGAGGCCGAACACCTCGCCCGCGCGGATGCGTGCCACCACGTCGCCCACCACCCGTGAGGGATCCGCCCGGTCGACGGGGATGCCGCCGAGGCCGCGCATGAGCGGGCCCTTCCACCCGCGGAAGAGGCTCGCCTTGCCGAGCCAGCGCACCGGCATGCCGAGCCGCCACGCGATGCCGAGCATGAGGACGAAGTCCCAGTTCGAGGTGTGCGGCGCCCCCAGCAGGACGGTGGGGCGGTCAGGCGCCGGCTCGGTGGACAGCGTCCAGCGACTGCAGGCCCAGTAGACACGGGAGAGGAGTCGTCGGAGCATCTCGCCACCTTAGGATCCGCCGCTGTGGTTCGGCCGACAGTGGGTCCGTGGCGGCTCCTAGACTCGTCTCATGGCGTCCTTCACCCTCGACTCGAGCCTTGGTGGCGCGGTCGGCGGCAAGACGGCGGCGGCGCTGGAGCGCGCATTCGGCATGACGACGGTCGGCGACCTGCTGGTCCACTATCCGCGCCGATACGCGCGCCGCGGTGAGCTGACGCAGATCTCCTCGCTGCCGGTGGGCGAGCCGGTGACGATCGTGGCCGAGGTCAGGCGCGTCAACGAGCGGCGGATGAAGAACCGCAACGGATCGCTCCTCGAGGTCGTGATCAGCGATGGCAACGGCGAGCTGTCGCTGACGTTCTTCAACCAGGCGTGGCGCGTCAAGGATCTCCGGCCCGGGCGGCGCGGCATCTTCGCGGGCAAGGTGGGGGAGTACCGCGGTGCGAAGCAGCTCGCGCACCCCGACTACGAGCTCTTCGACGACGAGGAGCAGGCCCGCCTCACGGCCGAGGCCAACATCAACCTCCCGATCCCGATCTACCCCGCCACCAGCACCGTCGCCAGCTGGCAGCTGCAGAAGATCGTCGACCTCGTCCTCGACGGGCTGGGCGACGTGCCGGAGCCGCTCACCGACGAGCTGCGCGCCCGCCACGGGCTGCTCGACGCCCGGACCGCGATCGAGCGCATCCATCGCCCCAAGGCGCTCGAGGAGATCGAGCCGGCGCGGGAGACGCTGCGCATGCAGGAGGCCTTCGTCCTGCAGGTGGCGCTGCTGCAGCAGCGTCAGTTCGTGCGGGCGCTGTCGGCGACTCGTCGGGTGCCGGGTGCGCTCCTAGAGCGGTTCGATGAGGCGCTGCCGTTCCCGCGGACACCCGACCAGGTGAGCGTCGGGGACGACGTGGCGCGCGACCTCCAAGGAGACTGGCCGATGAACCGGCTGGTGCAGGGCGAGGTCGGCTCCGGCAAGACGCTCGTCGCGCTCCGCGCGATGCTTCAGGTGGCCGAGGACGGCGGCCAGTCGGCGCTCATCGCCCCCACCGAGGTGCTGGCCGCCCAGCACGTCCGCTCCATCGCGCGGATGCTGGGGCCGCAGCTCGCGCCCGAGCTCATGCCGACGCTCCTCACCGGGCAGCTTCCCGCGGCCGAGCGACGCAAGGCCGCGCTGCGCGCGGCGTCGGGACAAGCGCGCATCGTGGTGGGAACGCACGCCCTCCTCAGCGAGAGCACCACGTTCGCCGACCTCGGTCTCGTGGTGGTGGACGAACAGCATCGGTTCGGTGTCGAGCAGCGCGAGTCGCTGCGTGCGAAGGGCTCGTCGCCGCACGCCCTCGTGCTGACTGCGACGCCCATCCCGCGCACGGTGGCCATGACCGTGTTCGGGGACCTCGACGTCTCCACGATCCGCACGATGCCCGCCGGTCGCGCCGGGATCGAGACCTTCGTCGCTCCGCTCGCGGAGCGACCCGGCTGGTTCGGGCGCGTGTGGGAGCGCATCGCCGAGGAGGTCGGCCAAGGGCGCCAGGCGTTCGTCGTGTGCGCCGCCATCGATGCCGAGGCGCTCACAAAGGACGACACGGCGGATGAGCCGCCGGGCGACACCGAAGGCGAGACCAGCCGCACCCGCTGGGGCGTCGTGCAGGTCGCCGACCTGCTGTCTCGGCATCCGTCGTTCTCCGAGATCCGGGTCGAGAAGCTGCACGGCAAGATGCCCTCCGACGAGAAGGATGCCGTGATGCAGGCGTTCGCTCGCGGTGACATCGACGTGCTCGTGGCGACGACGGTGGTCGAGGTCGGCGTGGATGTGCCGAACGCCTCGACGATGGCGATCCTCGAGGCCGACAGGTTCGGCGTCTCGCAGCTGCACCAGCTGCGCGGGCGCGTGGGCCGCGGCGGGGTGCCCGGCCTGTGCCTGCTGGTCACCGAGGCGCCGGCCGGCACGCCCGCACGCGAGCGCGTCGAAGCCGTCGCCTCGACGCTCGACGGCTTCGCGCTGGCCGAGGTCGACCTCGAGCTGCGCGGCGAGGGCGATGTGCTCGGCGACGCGCAGTCCGGCGCGCGGTCGTCGCTGCGACTGCTGCGCGTCGTGAAGGATGCCGACATCATCTCCGAGGCGCGGGTCGCCGCCGAGCAGGTGCTCGCCGATGATCCGGCCCTGCAGCGGCACCCCGGTCTCGCGGCCGCCCTGGAACGCAATGTCGGCATGGCCGAGCGCGCTGCGCTCGCGAAGAACTGACGCGGCCGGCCGTCCCGGCGCCGCCCAGTAGGCTGGTCCGCATGAGCAGCCGGATCGCCGTCGTCCCGGGATCGTTCGATCCGCCGACCCTCGGTCATCTCGACGTGATCCGTCGCGCCGCGTCGCTGTACGACCAGCTCCACGTGCTCGTCGTGCACAACCCCGGCAAAGAGGCGATGCTGCCGATCGCGCAGCGTCAGGCGCTCCTGGAGCAGTCCATCGCCGAGAGCGACATCGACGGCGACGTCGTCGTCGCCTCGTGGAGTATGGGACTGCTCGTCGACTACGCGACGGATGTCGGTGCGAGCGTCCTCGTGAAGGGCATCCGCTCGCAGGTCGATGTGGCGTACGAGACGCCGATGGCGATCGTGAACCGCCACCTCGCGCATGTCGAGACGGTGTTCCTGCTCCCCGACCCCGCGCACGCGCTCGTCTCGAGCTCGCTGGTGCGCCAGGTGGCCGCGCTCGGCGGCGACGTCTCGCCGTACGTGCCGTCGGCGGTGGCGCGGTTCCTCGACACCGGCGCACGGGGCATCTGACCACAGGCCTTCTGAGCGCGCGGTATCCGGCCACGGGGCATCTCACCAGGAACCGCCGCTAGGCTGGAGGGGTGGTCAGAAAGCATGTGACGGGTCCGTTCGTCCTCCCGATCCGCGACATCATCCACCGCTCGGGCGAGATGCGCGAGCACACCATCGAAGTTCCGGCGCCCGGCAAGTGGGGCGAAGGACTGGTGGCCGTCGCCGAGGGCGAGCCCGTCGTCGTCGACGTCCGTCTCGAGTCGGTGCACGAGGGCATTCTCGCCTCCGGAGAGATCGACACCGAGTACACCGGCATCTGCAGCCGGTGCCTCATCGACATCGGCGAGGGGCTCAAAGTCGAGTTTCAGGAGCTTTTCGCGTATCCTGGGGAGGAAGAAACTGACTTCGAGGTTCAAGACGACCACGTGGATCTTGAAACTCTGGTCAGGGAAGCGGTCGTCCTGTCGCTTCCGTTTCAGCCGGTGTGCCAGCCGGATTGCCCCGGCCTAGATCCGGTCACGGGCGAGCGACTGGCCGACGACGCCGGATCGCAGCAGAGCGAGCCTCTCGATCCACGATGGGCCGCGCTCCAGGACTTCACCACGACCAACGACGACGATTCACCGCGCTCCCGCGGCTGACACGCCATCGAGAACACAGAAGAGAGCTAGCCATGGCAGGCAACCCCCCGAAGCGGAAGGTCTCCCGTTCCAACACGCGCTCGCGTCGCGCGCAGTGGAAGGCGGCGCCCATCACGCTGACCACCACGATCGAGAACGGCAAGAAGGTCTACAGCCGTCCGCACCAGGCGAAGGTCGTCACCGACTCGCAGGGCACCGAGCTGTTCCTCGAGTACAAGGGCCGCAAGGTCGCCGACGTCTGACCGTCCTGCACTTGACGTGACAGACGTCGCTGCCGAGCGGACCGCTCACGCAGACCTCACGCAGAAGCTCGGAGTCGTCATCGACCCCGAGCTTCTGTCGCTGGCGCTCACGCACCGGTCCTGGGCGTACGAGAACGGACAGGTGCCGAACAACGAGCGACTGGAGTTCCTCGGCGACTCCGTGCTGGGCCTCGCCGTCACCGTGCGACTGTTCACCGGTCACCCCGATCTCGAAGAGGGCGCTCTGGCGAAGCGCCGTGCCGGCGTGGTGTCGACGGTGGCCCTCGCGGAGATCGCGCGCGGCATCGGCCTGGGCGAGCACCTCATGCTGGGGCGGGGCGAGATCCTCACTGGCGGTCGCGACAAGGACTCGATCCTCGCCGACACCATGGAGGCCATCTTCGGCGCCGCCTACCTGTCGGCAGGATCGGATGCCGCGACCGGCCTCGTGCTGCGGCTCGTCGAGCCGCTGCTCGCCGACCCCGAGCGCTATGGCGCGGCGATGGACCCCAAGACGGCACTGCAGGAGCTCGCCGCGCACAGCGGACTGCAGCCCCCGGTCTATGCCGTGACCTCGACCGGCCCCGACCATGACCGGCGCTTCACCGCTGCCGTCACCGTCGGCGACCTCATCGCCGAGGGCGGCGGGACGAGCAAGAAGCACGCCGAGATGGCCGCGGCGCTCACCGCGTGGCGCGAGCTCAGCGGGCGTGCCTGAGCTTCCCGAGGTCGAGGTCGTCCGTGCCGGCCTCGCACCCGCGGTCACCGGCGCCCTGGTGCTCGGAGCCACCGTGCTCGACGAGCGCGCGCTGACCCGGCACACCGGAGACGGCGCCGAGTTCGAAGCCCGCCTCACCGGACGAGTCGTGCTCTCCGCCGCGCGGCGCGGCAAGTTCCTGTGGCTGCCGCTGCAGCCGGCGACGGACGGAACCGCCGCGACGGACGCCGTCGTGGGGCATCTCGGCATGAGCGGTCAGATGCTGCTGCGGGCTCCCGGCGCGCCGATGGAGCGGCACGAGCGCGTGCGCATCGACCTGGCGCACCCCGTCCACGGCGAGCTCTCCGTCGTCTTCGCAGATCAGCGGACGTTCGGATCGCTGGCGATCGACGATCTGATCCCCACTGCGGACGCCGCAGCGGGCGGACAGGGGTGGGCCGAGGCATCCGTTCCCGCCCAGGTCGCCCACATCGCGCGGGACCCGCTGGATCCGGCGTTCTCCGACGGGGCCTTCCGTCGCACCCTCGACCGCAAGGACTCGGCGATCAAGCGCGTGCTGCTCGATCAGACGGTCGTGAGCGGCGTCGGCAACATCTACGCCGACGAGTCGCTGTGGGCTGCCCGCATCCATCCCGAGACGCCGGCGCGGGCACTGTCCACGCGCGCGGTGAAACGGCTTCTCGCGGAAGTGCGACACGTGCTCGAGAAGGCGCTGGCCGAGGGCGGCACCAGCTTCGACGCGCAGTACGTGAACGTCAACGGCCAAGCCGGCTACTTCGCGCACTCCCTGAACGCGTACGGCCGCACCGGAGAACCCTGTCCCCGATGCGGCCGTCCGATCGTGCGCGTGTCGTTCACGAATCGCTCGAGTCACTTCTGCCCGCACTGCCAGCGGATGCCGCGCTCCCTCCCTGTGACGCGCTGACGGCGTCCGAAGGGCGCGGCGGCCAGCGGTGCGATCACACCGCGAGAACCTTCTTCCACGCACCCGCGTACGACGCGGGCACGAACCCGATCGTCTCGTTGATGTCGAGCATGTGGCGGTTCTCCTCGGCGTTGAACGTCGAGACCCGCGGCGACTCGGGCACGAGCTCCCGCCAGCGCAGCAGATTCGCGCACTTCACGATGGTGCCGAGGCGGTGGCCACGGTGCTCCTTCACGACGAGCGTTCCGAACTGCTGGGTCGCCCCGGCACGGTCTTCACCGATGGCGAGCTCGTTGTATGCCGCGATCCGCCCGGTGGGCACGTGCAGCACGGCGGCCACCGAGACGGTGAGTCCCTGAGCCTTCAGCCGGGCGTCGCGACGCTCGACGCGCGCCGCGTCCCAGTGCTGCTCGTCGATGACCAGGCCGCCCGCCGGCACGTCGGTCGACATGCGCGAGATCGCGTAGGCGAACCCGTCGACGTGCTCCGGCGGCGTCGGCGACGTCCACTGGATCGAGCGGTACTCCTCGCCGGCGATCGCCAGAGCCTCGTCGAGCATGCGCTCGACGAGCGAGAGGTCGCCGGTGAGGTCGAACACGCTGTTGCGCTCCACCTGTTCGAGCGTGAAGCCGCTCGCCAGCTGGAACTGCGTCTGCGGATCCTCCGCGGGTACCGAGCCCCATCCGGTCGACGGCTCGAGACGTGCACCGTCCGTGTGCGGGCGATGCAGCGTCCACGTCTGGATCGTGCCGAGCCCGCGTTCCCGGGCCTCACGCTCGACCTCGGCGAGGAGGACCTCCTCGATGCCGTGGCCGCGGTGCGGCGGGTCGACCATGAGATCGAACTCTACGGTGCTCGCGTCCGGCTGGTTGGAGATCATGAGCTTCACGGCGCCCAGCACGTCTTCGCCGCGGATCGCGGCGAACCCGAGCTGGGTCCAGTCGGTCTGGTCCTGCCAGAACCCGAGCATCTCCTCGGGCTCTTCGTGCAGGTAGTCGTGGCCGGCGTCCGCGAGGCAGACCGCGTTGGCGATCCGCACCATCTCGAGGAACAGGCGTGCGTCCGCGGCAGCGGCCGTCTCGGGGACGGGGATCCGCTGGACGGTCACGACGGTGGTCTCGGCGAGATCAGTCATGGAGCACCTTCTTCCATGCGCCCTCGTACGCGACCGGCTCGAAGCCGATCGCCTCGTTGATGTCCAGCATCGGTCGGTTCTCCTCTGCGTTGTAGGTGATGACGCGCGCGGACGCGGGCGCCACGTCGCGCCAGGACAGGAGCCCGGCGCACTTCACGAGCGTGCCGAGCTTGTGCCCGCGGTGCTCCTTGAGGACGAGGGTGTCCTCCTGATGGGATGCCTCGGTGCGGTCCTTGCCGATCACCAGCTCGTTGAACGCGCACAGCTTGCCGGTCTCGATGTGCTGCGCCGCGGTGACCTGGATGGTGCGGCCGGACGACGTGTAGCGGCCGTCGTGCTCGGCGATGCGGGCGGCGTCCCATGTCTCCTCAGCGAACTCGAGAGCGGCCGAGGGTGCATCGGTCGACATCCGGGACTTCATCCAGGCGTAGCCCGCGACGAACTCCTCGGGGGTCGGGGCGAACCACTGCACGACGCGATAGTCGGGTGAGGCGGCCTGCGCTTCGGCGAGCAGCTTTTCGACGCCCGCGAAGGAGCCGGTCAGATCGAAGGCGCTGTTGCGTTCCACCTGCTCCAGCGCGTACCCGTGACGCAGGTAGAACCGCGCGACGTGGTCCTCGGGGATCGCACCGAACCCGGTGGGCGGCGCGAGCTGCGGTCCGGGAGCGGCGGGATGCTCGGCCCACGACTGCAGCACGGTGCGGCCGTACTCGCGCGCAGTCTTCTCGACAAGCTCGTAGGCGGCGGAGCCGATACCCCGACCCCAGGTCTCGCGCAGCAGCTCGATCAGCCAGAACGCGGCGTTCGATCCCTCCTCATGAGGGATGTCGACGCCGACCCGGCCGATGATGGCGCCGTCGTCGACGATCACCCAGGACAGGCGGGTCTCGTACTCGGTGGGCCGATAGTGGGGGAGCAGTTCGTCGGCGGCGATGCGGTGATCGTCGTGCCCGGAGATCTCCCGGTAGATGACGTTGCGGACCCGGACCATCTCGACGAAGTCGGCGGCGTCCGGTCCGTCGATCGAGGCGGGTACGACGAGGGGGCGGAATTCCAGCCCCGTGATGGTGGTCATGTCAGCGCGTCCTTGCGAGGTCGATGCGGATGGTGGAGGTGTGGGGTCCGCCGCCCGGGTGCGGGCGGCGGACCCGGTGGCCGTCACGGCCGGGGTGCGAGGCTGGCCTCGCGGAGGTAGGTGCGTTCACGCTGCGCGGTGGCCTCCTGGTGCCGGTACGTGTGAGCGTGCCGGCGGCGGTCGTCCGCGAGCCGCGGGGTGCGGGTGCTCCACAGCAGCAGCCTCAGGCCCACGTGCAGGGCGAGGCGGTCCAGGAGCGAGGTCCGGGTGTCGCGGCTCGGGAGCCGCAGCGTATCGGGAAGCCCCGACGGGCGCTGCGGCGCAAGGAGAGTATTCATGATTGCTCTTTCCGGTTGTGAAAGGGATGCCTCGGCCGGCGCCGGAGGCGGGGGATGTCATGCCGCAGCACGACGGGACGAAGGCAGGAGTGCGCTCAGCACCGCGAAGCGGATGCGGCGCAACAGACGGGTATCGCCCGAGAACGGGCAGACTCGTCCCCTGCGGGGATCAGATGGCGGCGGGGAAGCGGCCGCTCAGCACAGCGCCGAAGGAGAAGGTCCCCGACGCGACGGCACGAATCGCTCCGCCATCACGGGCGGCGATTCCAGTGGGATTCATCAGCATCATCGGGGGACCTCCTTTCTCGACTTCAGACGCGGAGAGTCACGCTAGCGCGTGCCGGATGCCGGCGTCAAGCGAATTCGCAGATTCGGTCTTCGCATGGCGTGTCGCGGCATCCGGGTCCTGCGGCCGGTCTGCCGGGCGACGGGGCCGCGCTCCGGTAGCGTAGGCGGGTAATCGACCGGGTGGGGGGCGGATCCATGCACCTGAAGAGCGTGACGCTCAAAGGGTTCAAGTCGTTCGCCCAGCCGACGACCTTCGCCCTCGAGCCCGGGGTGACGTGCATCGTGGGCCCTAACGGCTCCGGCAAGTCCAACGTCGTCGATGCTCTCGCCTGGGTGATGGGGGAGCAGGGCGCGAAGACGCTCCGCGGCGGCAAGATGGAGGACGTCATCTTCGCCGGCACGGCGACGCGCGGTCCCCTCGGTCGTGCCGAGGTGCAGCTCACGATCGACAACAGCGACGGTGCCCTCCCCATCGAGTACGCCGAGGTCACCATCAGCCGCACGCTGTTCCGCAACGGCACCAGCGAGTACGCCATCAACGGCGAGTCGTGCCGCCTGCTCGACGTGCAGGAGCTGCTGAGCGACACCGGCCTCGGCCGCGAGATGCATGTCATCGTGGGTCAGGGACGGCTCGACAGCGTGCTGCAGGCGACTCCCGAAGATCGCCGAGGCTTCATCGAGGAGGCCGCCGGCATCCTCAAGCACCGGCGTCGCAAGGAGAAGACGCTCCGCAAGCTCGACGCGATGGAGGCCAACCTCACGCGACTGAGCGATCTCGCGGGCGAGCTGCGCCGGCAGCTGAAGCCGCTGGGCCGGCAGGCCGAGATCGCCCGTGAGGCGGCGACCATCGCCGCGGTCGTGCGCGACGCGAAGGCGCGGCTGTTCGCGGACGAGATCTCGGGCCTCCGCGCCGAGCTGGCGTCGCACGCGCAGAGCGAGCAGGAGCGTCACGCCGAGCGGATGGTGCTGCAGGACCGGCTGGACAACGTGCGGGCGCGCATCGAGCAGCTGGAGAACGACCAGCGATCCGAGAGCGTCGACCGTGCTCGTCGCGTCGCCTTCGGGCTCGAGCGCGCACAGGACCGCCTGCGCAGCCTCTACGCACTCGCCGGCCAGCGTCTCGCGCTGCTCGGGGACGCCGAGGACGAGGAGCGCCTGGAGCTCACCACCGTGTCGCAGGCGATGATCGACGAGGCCCGCACCGAGATCGACGACGTGTCGGACGGCCTGGGCGCCGCGCAGGACGCCGCCGCCGCGGCCGCACGCGACGTCGTGCGCGCGCGCGCCGAGCTCGACGCCCTCGATTCCGATATCGCCGCGCAGAGCGCTCTCGTCTCCGAGCACGACATGAGGATCACCGCACTGCGCGGCACGGCCGAGGCTGCGGCATCCGCCCTCGCCGCCGTCCAGACCGCGGTCGAGCGCCAGCAGAAGGCGCTGGATGCCGCGCTGGCGCGTCGCGCCGAGGCCGAGGAGACCCTCGCCGGTGTCGACCCCGACCTCGTGCCGGACGCGTCGACGGCCGACCATGCCGCCGCCTACGAGCGTGCACAGCGCGATGCCGCCGAGGCGGAGGCGTCGGTGGCGTCGTTGCGTGAGCGGCTGCACGCCGCGGAGCGGGAGCGCGAGGCGCTGACCGCGCAGACGGCCGCGCTGAGCCGCGCGCTGGATGTCAAGAACGGCGCGTCCGCACTGATCGCGCAGGGCCGCGACGGTGTTCGTGGCCTCGTCGGGGACGCGGTGCAGGTGCGATCCGGGTTCGAGGCCGCGATCGCGGCCGTGCTGGGCCCCATCGCCGAGGGGGTGCTGGTCGCCGATCGCGAGAGCGCCTTCGCCGTGGCAGACGCGGCGCGTGACGCCGAAGCCGGCATGGTCGACATCGTCATCGCGTCGGCGGGCATGATGCGACCTGAGTTCCCGCAGCTGCGCGGGGTCGTCCCTGCGCGCGAAGTGGTGACGGCGCCTGAAGGCGTGCTCGGCCTGCTCTCGTACGTCGTGGTCGTCGACGACCTCGAGACGGCCCGGGAAGCCGGACCGGTGCTCGCGAGCGCAGAACTCGGCGGACCGCTCACGCTCGTGACCCGCCGCGGCGAGGTGTACACCGAGTACTCGCTCCGCGCAGGTGCAGGATCGTCCTGTTCCCGGCTGGAGCTGGCAGCTGAGCGGGACGCCGCGGCCGAGCGCCGCGACGAGATCACGGTGGTGGCCGAGTCGCTGCGAGAGGCGCTCGGCGATGCCACCCGAGAGCTCGACTCCGCACGCCTGCGCACCAAGACGGCGCTGGCGACGCTCCGTGAACACGACGCAGCCCTCGCCGCCCACGCCGAGCAGGTGAACCGCGCGACTGTGCGGCATGAAGCGGCCGTCGCCGAGTGCGAACGTCTCGCCGCGGGCCTCGCGCAAGCCGCCGCGGCGGTCGAAGAGGCCGAGGGCTCTGCGCGCTCGGCGCAGGATCAGCTCAACGCTGCGCTCGAAGCTCCCCGGCCCATCCTGGATGCGTCGGCCCGCGACGGCATGCTCGCCGCACTCGAAGCGGCCCGCGACGCCGAGATGGCTTCGCGTCTCGACGTCGAGACGCTCCGCGAGCGCATCCGCGCCGGTGAGGCGCGGGTCGCGGGGCTCGAACGCCAACGGGAGCGCGAACGCGAGGCCGCCGCCGAGGCGGCGCGCCGGGCGGTGGTGCGCCGGGCCCAGCGTGAGATCGCAGCCGGCGTCGCCGGGCAGCTGCCCGCAGTGATCGACTCGGTCTCCCGCTCGCTGGCTCAGGCGCGGGCGGAGCTCGCCGCCGCCGAGTCGGAGCGCACCGCGGTGACCGCCGAGCTCGGCGAACTCCGCGCCCAGGAGAGCTCGGCGCGGGAGCGACTGGCCGGCCTGACCGAGAGCGTGCACAACCTCGAGTTGCAGATCCACGAGAAGCGGCTGCACGTGGGCGGTCTGCTCGCACGCGTGCAGTCCGAGCTCGGCCTCGACGAGGACATTCTCATTTCGGAATATGGGCCGGACCAGCCCGTTCCACTCCATGCGACGACTCAGCCCGCCGAGCCGGACGCGGAGGGCACGGAGGCGGATGCGATCCCCTACGACCGCACCCAGCAGCGGCGCCGACTGCAGGAGGCCGAGCGGAAGCTGACGCAACTCGGTCGGGTGAACCCGCTCGCGCTCGAGGAGTTCGAAGCCCTCGAGCAGCGGCACAAGTTCATGACCGAGCAGCTCGCGGACCTCACTCAGACCCGCAAGGATCTGCTGACGATCATCGAAGAGCTCGACGAGCGCATGCAGTCGATCTTCCTCGCGGCGTTCGAAGACACGAGGGTCGCCTTCGGCGAGGTGTTCCCGATCCTGTTCCCCGGCGGAACGGGGTCGATCACGCTCACCGACCCCGACTCCCCGCTCACCACCGGCATCGAGGTGGCCGTCCGACCGGTCGGCAAGAAGATCGAAAGGCTCTCGCTGCTCTCCGGCGGCGAGCGTTCTCTTGCCGCGGTGGCGCTCCTGACGGCGATCTTCAAGGCGCGGCCGAGCCCTTTCTACATCCTGGACGAGGTGGAGGCCGCGCTGGACGACGCCAACCTCGGCCGCCTTCTGGGAGTCTTCGAGCAGCTGCGCGAATCGAGCCAGCTCATCGTCATCACGCATCAGAAGCGCACGATGGAGATCGCCGACGCGCTCTACGGCGTGTCGATGAGGCAGGACGGCGTGTCGGCCGTCGTCGGTCAGCGCATCGTGGAACGCGTGGCCTCCTGATCGCTGCGTGGGCTCCGCAGGCAGCCTGCGCGGACGCCAGGGCTGGGGAGTAGCGTTCGCCTATGCACACCTCTGCGCGCGCGGTGATCGCCGGACTGCTGCTGTCGGCGTTCGCGCTGACCGGGTGCTCGCCGTTTCCACCGGGTGCGCGGCTGCTGTCGCCTGAGCCCTCCGACACCGCCTCGCCGGACGCCGCCGAGACGCCTGAGCCTGCGGACGACGCCGGCACTCCACCGACCGAGATCACCTTCGCGGCGGGCGCGGAGCTGGACCCCGCGCTATGGACGGTGGGCTGGGACGATCGGCTGATGGCCGCCGACGAGCGTTTCACGGCATCGTCGCCCGACGACGGCAACGGCAGCTGGGCCTATCTGGATGGACAGACCCAGTGCACCGTCGCCTTCTACCAGGGCGCCATCACCGACCTCGAGCTCGGAGCGGACGATCGCGAGAGCACCGACAACATGCTCGCCGCGGTGCTCAGCACGCAGATCCCCGGCGTGACGGGCGCAGACGTGAGCGCCAATGCGTCGGACGACTACGTCGCCCAGACGACGCAGGAGGGGACGGTCGACATCCGCATGGTCGGCGGCACTGGCGGCGCGGGCGGCGACGACGCGAGCTGGAGCGAGTTCGGGCGCACGTTCGGCACCCTCGGCACGTCACTGGTCGTGAATGTGGAGTGCCCGCCAGGACAGGACGTCGCCACCGAGGTGACCGACCTGCTGGGCAGCTACCTGGGCATCGCGGTGGCGCCCGCGTCGGGGTGAACGGCGCGGGCACTTAGGCTGGGGGGATGGCAGACAGCTCCTGGTCGCTCGGCCGTGCGCTGCGCGGCATGTTCGTCAAGCCCACGATCGATGAGACGACCTGGGAAGACCTCGAGACGGCGCTCCTCACGGCGGACTTCGGCCCCGACATCACCGAACGCATCATCGACGAGCTGCGCGAGAAGGTCGAGCGGTATCGCACGACCGACCCGCGCGACCTGCAGCGGATGCTGAAGGAGACGCTCGAGGAGCACTTCGCGAAGTTCGACACCACCCTGCGCCTCACCGAGCGACCGGCCGTCGTGCTCGTCGTCGGCGTGAACGGCGTCGGCAAGACCACGACCATCGGCAAGTTCGCGAAGTTCCTGCAGCGCTACGGGCGCTCGGTGGTGGTCGGTGCGGCCGACACCTTCCGTGCCGCGGCCGTCGACCAGCTCGCGACGTGGGCCGAGCGGGGCGGAGCGGCGATCGTCCGGCCGCAGCAGGAGGGCCAGGATCCGGCATCCGTCGCCTTCCAGACCATCGAGTACGCCAAGAGCACGGGCACCGAGATCGTGCTCGTCGACACGGCCGGCCGCCTGCACACCAAGGGCGGGCTCATGGACGAGCTCAGCAAGATCCGACGCGTGATCGAGAAGCAGGCGCCCATCAGCGAGGTGCTCCTGGTGCTCGACGCCACGACCGGTCAGAACGGCGTCATGCAGGCGCAGGCGTTCCTGGAGCACGCGGGCGTCACGGGCCTGGTCCTCACCAAGCTCGACGGCTCGGCCAAGGGCGGCTTCGTACTCGCCGTGCAGGAGCGCACCGGGATTCCGGTGAAGCTGCTGGGCCAGGGCGAGGGCATCGGCGACCTCACGGGCTTCACCCCGCACGTGTTCGCGGCGGCTCTCGTCGACTGATCCGACCGCCGCCGCGGACCGAATTCGCGCCATGCCGTGTTCGGGCTATCGCCGACGGGCTCGTTGCGGTTTCATGGGGTCATGGCGATCGAGCACGACTACTTCGGACTCCTGGAATCGGGGCCTGACGGATCGATCTTCTGGTCGGAGAACGTCGAACTCGGAGACCAGTCCGTCACGGTGGATCTCACGGCGCCCGACCAGGACGACGTCTCCGAAGCGGCCCTCGACGTCGCCGCCGCGCTCATCTCGTCGATCGAGGACATCGACCGCAGCGCGCGCAACGGCATGGTGAACGAGCTGAACGATCGCACCAGCGAGGTGACCGAGTACATCCTGCAGCAGCAGGAGACGCTGGGAGAAGCGCTCGAGGACACGCTCGTCGACATCTCGGGTGACGTCCAGATCGACGTCATCCGCTCGCTCCAGCTCATGAGCATGACGATCCTCGCTGACGAGCACGGCGGCTCGGACCCGTTCGCGGTGCTGGAGTACGCGCTCGATCCCGACGCCACCGACGATGTGCTGCTGGTCAACCTGGATTCCGACGGGGCCGTGCTGTCGGTCACGAGCGCGGATTGACCGCCGCCGTCACACCGCCTGCGCGAAGCCGCGCTCGACGTGGACGTCCTCGGCGATGTGCGCGAGGTGCGCCGGGATCTCGCGACCCTTGGACAGCATCGACTGCGCCCAGAGGCGGCCCGCACGGTACGACGAGCGCACCAGGGGACCGGCGAGCACTCCGAGGAATCCGATCCGCTCGGCCTCCTCTTTGAACTCGACGAACTCCTGGGGCTTGACCCACCGCGCGACGGGCAGGTGACGGGGCGACGGGCGGAGGTACTGGGTGATGGTGATGATGTCGGTGCCGGCGGCGTGGAGGTCCTCGAGGGCCTGGACGACCTCCTCGGGCTCTTCCCCCATGCCCAGGATGAGGTTCGACTTGGTGATGAGGCCCGCATCGCGCGCCTGGGTCAGCACGTCGAGCGAGCGCTCGTAGCGGAAGGCGGGCCGGATCCGCTTGAAGATGCGAGGGACCGTCTCGACGTTGTGTGCGAAGACCTCGGGGCGGCTCTCGAACACCTCGCCCAGCAGCGCCGGGTCGCCGTTGAAGTCGGTGGCGAGGATCTCGACGCCCGTGTTCGGATTCATCGCGTGGATCTGCCGGACGGTCTCGGCGTGGAGCCACGCGCCGCCGTCCGGCAGGTCGTCTCGCGCCACGCCGGTCACGGTGGCGTAGCGCAGGTTCATGCGCACGACGCTCTCGGCCACGCGGCGGGGCTCGTCGGTGTCGTAGTCGGCGGGCTTGCCGGTGTCGATCTGGCAGAAGTCGCAACGCCGCGTGCACTGCGACCCGCCGATGAGGAAGGTGGCCTCGCGGTCCTCCCAGCACTCGTAGATGTTGGGACAGCCGGCCTCCTGGCACACGGTGTGAAGCTCCTCGGTCTTCACGAGCGAGTGCAGCGCCTGGTACTCGGGCCCCATCTTGGCCTTGGTCTTGATCCACTCCGGCTTGCGCTCGATCGGAGTCTGCGCGTTGCGCACTTCGAGCCGCAGGAGCTTCCGTCCGTCAGGACCGGAGGGAGCGGATGCCGCGTCCGGCGTGCCCGCCGCGCCCGGCCCGCTGCTGCACGCGCTCATGCCGGCACCCCGGCGAAGTCGGCGGCGAACACGCGGCTCACCGTGTCGATCACGTCGCTCGGCGCGATCTCCGCGCCGGCGACCTCGCTGATCGTCGTCACTCCGGCATCCGTGATCCCGCACGGGATGATGCCGCGGAAGCCGGCGAGGGAGTTGTCGCAGTTGAGCGCGAAGCCGTGCATCGTCACCCCGCGCTGCACGCGCACGCCGATCGCGGCGACCTTGTCCTCGCCCAGCGGGCGGCGCACCCACACGCCGCTGCGTCCTTCGACCCGGTAGCCCTCCACGTCGTACTCGCCCAGCACGTCGATGAGCAGCTGCTCGAGGCGGCGCACGTGGGCGACGACGTCGACGGGTTCGGTGAGCCGCACGATCGGGTAGCCGACGAGCTGTCCCGGCCCATGCCACGTGATCTTGCCGCCGCGGTCGACATCGACCACCGGCGTGCCGTCGGTCGGGCGCTCATGCCGCGCCGTGCGAGCGCCCGCGGTGTAGACGGGCTCGTGCTCGAGCAGCAGCAGTGTGTCGGGTCGCGTACCCGTCACCACCTCGGCGTGGATGCTGCGCTGCAGAGCCCAGCCGTCGAGGTACGGCACGTAGTCGGGGGAGAGGCCGACCGTCTGGATGTCGAGCATCGCGCTCCTTCACTCGTTCGCTCGTGGCGATTGATGGATTGCGTCCAACAATACATCCGCGTCGCGACATGCACGGCGCATCCGGCAACTCCGATGCCGCGCGCTGCACCGGTCATAAGGTGGCTTCATGTCCACCGAGCCGCGCGCGGGACGACCGAAGGCGTCGTCGCGCGAGACCATCGCCGAAGCGGCGTGCGAGCTGTTCCTCGAGCAGGGCTACGAGCAGACCTCGATCGCCGACATCTCCAGCCGCGCCGGCGTCAGCCGGTCGAGCTTCTTCAACTACTTCTCATCCAAGTCCGACGTGCTGTGGGCCGGGCTCGACGAGCGACTCCTCGCCTTCGAGGGGCGTCTGGGCTCCGACGAGGAGGCGGATGCCGTCGCCGCCGTCCGCGCGGCGACCCTCGCCATCTCCGAGGGCTTCGCGCCCGACAGCCTGGCGCTGGGCATCGTGAACGCGACGGCGATGGGACTCGAGGCCGAGTACGAGCGAGACGCCGCCCTCCGCCGGGCGCGCGTGGCGAGGTCGGTCGCGACGCGGTTCGTCCGTGCCGGCTCGGATCGCGTGCACGCCGAGGTCGCCGGCGCCGCGTGGGGCGGAGCCGTGCTCGCCGCCGTCGAGGCGTGGGCCCACGACGGTGCCGGACGCACCGCGCTCGCGCGCTTCCTGGCGCGTGCCGCGGACGCCGCTCAGGTCGTCAGACCCATGCGCGCCGGAGAGGTGCGGCAGCTGCGCGTGGTGGTAGAGGCACCCGACTTCGAGGACGCCCTCCGCTTCTACCGCGACGTCGTCGGGATGCCGCAGGCCGAGGCGTACGAGGCCGAGGGCGGCGCCCGTGTGGCGATCCTCGACGCGGGGCGCGCGACCCTCGAGCTGTCGAACCCGGCACAGGTCGCCTTCATCGACCGTGTGGAGACGGACGGCGATGCGCCGAGCGAGCGCATCCGGCTCGCACTCGAGGTGGAGGACTCGACAGCCGCGGCGGATCGGCTGGCGGCCGGGGGAGCGGCGGTCGAGGCATCCGCCCGCGAGACTCCCTGGCGCTCGGTCAACGCGCGGCTTCGCGGGCCGGCCGACCTGCAGCTGACGCTCTTCCAGGAGCTCGGGCCGCAGTAGCCAGGACGAAACGCCGGGTGCCGGACACGTACGGAGTGAGACCACCCCGACGATGGAGGCACCATGACCCGCGACGCGTTCGATGATCTGCTCGACCGCTCGGCTCCGGCGACCCGCGAACCGCTCGACGCCGACCTCGCCGCGATGATCGCCGAGGCCCGCACCGAGGTTCCGCGTCCGCGTCGACATCGGATCGCGATCGCCTCCGGAGTCCTCGCGATCGCCCTCGTCGGCGGAGCGGGCGTCGCGGTGGCGACTGATGGCTTCAGCTGGGCGCCGTGGGCGCAGGACCCCGTGGGCGCCGTGTCGTTCTCGATGTCGAACGGGTTCGACTGCGAGCTGCGGTTCTCGCGATACACGGCAGGATCGGATCCCGCGTTCCTCGCCGACGTCAACCGCACTCTCGAGGACTGGTACCGCGCGACGGATGTCGTTGGCCGAGCACAGGCTCGCATTCCACAGCAGCAGGAGGATCTCGCTGCAATGAGGACAGCCGAGGAGAAGGCGGAACTCGATGCCCAGCTGGCGGAACTGTCGCCGCAGGAGCGTGCCGAGGCGATCGCGCACAACGCCTGGGCGGATGAGTGGATCGCGTGGGAGCTCGTGGTGAGCGACCTCGAGACGGCGGCGCTCCGGGAGGCCGGATTCGCGGTGCCCGACGAGCGATTCGTCGGCAGCGAGCGCGGCTCGCAGATCCAGTGCTTCGACGAAGACGGGGAGCCCTACGGTATGGGTGCCGGTTCGTGAGCCGCGACGAGCGACGGCTCACGACGGCGCTGCGCGAGGCATCTGGCGACCTTCTCGCCTACCTGCAGCGGCGCGTCGGGAACGACGACGCCCCCGATCTTCTCGGCGAGACGATGGTCGTCGCCTGGCGACGGGTCGGCGACCTTCCCGACGACCCGGAGCGAGCGCGGATGTGGTTGTTCGGCATCGCCCGTAAGACGCTCCTCAATCACGCGAGGGGCGAGCGTCGCCGCTGGGCGCTGGCCGATCGCATCCGCGGACAGGTGACGACGGATGCCGCGGCCGCGGCCGCCGACGAGGGAGCCGAGGTGCGCGACGCCATCGCCCGCCTGCAGCCCGATCTCGCGGAGCTCGTGCGGCTCGTCCACTGGGAGCGCTTCTCCATCGCGGAGGCCGCCGAGGTCCTCGGGGTCCCCGCATCCACGGCTCGCGGCCGGTATGCGCAGGCGAAGGACGTGCTGCGCGCCGCGCTGGATGCGGGCATCGTCGTGCCTGGTCGCTGAGCGGCGGCGGGAGGCGGCATCCGCTCGCGTAGAATCGGGGGATCATGGCGACTTTCGGCACCCTCTCCGACCGGCTCACCGAGACCTTCCGCAGCCTCCGCACCAAGGGCAAGCTCACGCCCGCGGACGTCGACGGCACGGTCCGCGAGATCCGGCGTGCCCTGCTCGACGCCGACGTGGCGCTGCCCGTCGTCAAGGAATTCACCGCCAAGGTGCGCGAACGCGCCCTCGGCGACGAGGTCAACCGGGCGCTGAACCCCGCGCAGCAGGTCGTCCAGATCGTCAACGAGGAGCTCGTGGCGATCCTCGGCGGCGAGCAGCGTCGCCTGCAGTTCGCCAAGAACCCGCCGACCATCATCATGCTGGCGGGCCTGCAGGGTTCGGGAAAGACGACGTTCGCCGGCAAGCTCGCCCGTCAGCTCGAGAAGGACGGCCACACGCCGCTCCTCATCGCCGCCGACCTCCAGCGCCCCAACGCCGTCAACCAGCTGCAGGTCGTCGCCGAGCGCGCCGGTGCCGCGATCTACGCGCCCGAGCCGGGCAACGGCGTCGGCGACCCGGTCAAGGTCGCCCGCGACGGCGTCGAGGTCGCGCGCCGCCAGCAGCACGACGTCGTCATCATCGACACCGCCGGCCGTCTCGGCGTCGACGCCGAGCTCATGAAGCAGGCCGCCGACATCCGCAAGGCCACCGATCCGGACGAGGTGCTGTTCGTCATCGACGCGATGATCGGACAGGATGCCGTCAACACGGCGAAGGCCTTCCAGGACGGCGTCGACTTCACCGGCGTCGTGCTCTCGAAGCTCGACGGCGACGCCCGCGGCGGTGCCGCCCTCTCCGTCGCCTCGGTGACGGGCCGCCCGATCATCTTCGCCTCGACGGGCGAGGGCCTGGACGACCTCGAGGCCTTCCACCCCGACCGCATGGCGTCGCGCATCCTCGACCTCGGTGACATCCTCACCCTCATCGAGCAGGCGCAGCAGGCGTTCGACGAGGAGGAGGCGCTCAAGGTCGCGGAGAAGCTCGCGACCGAGCAGTTCACGCTCGAGGACTTCCTCGCCCAGATGCAGCAGATGCGCAAGATGGGCTCGATGAAGAAGATGCTCGGGATGCTCCCGGGCATGGGCTCCATGAAGGATCAGCTCGAGAACTTCGACGAGCGCGAGATCGACCGCACCGAGGCGATCATCCGCTCGATGACCCCCGCTGAGCGCCGCAACACCAAGCTCCTCAACGGCTCCCGCCGGCTGCGCATCGCGCGCGGCTCGGGCATGACCGTCACCGACGTCAACCAGCTCGTGCAGCGTTTCGAGCAGGCCGCGAAGATGATGAAGACCGTCGCACGCGGTGGCGTGCCGAACATCCCCGGAATGGGGCCGATCCCCGGCGCCGGCCGGCCGGGCGCTTCGTCCAAGCGCGGCAAGCAGCAGAAGGCGAAGGGCTCGCGTTCGGGCAACCCCGCCAAGCGCGCGGCCGAGAACGCCGGCATCGCGGCTCAGGGCGCCGAGGCACCCACCGGCTCGGGCTTCGGGCTCGGCGCCGGCGGTGCGAAGGGCGCCCCGACCGAGGCGGACCTGGCCGAGCTGCAGAAGATGCTCGGTCGCGGCTGACGCCGCATCAGCCGGCTGCCCCGGCCGCGGCATCCGCCCCTTCCAGGACGAGCTCAGGTGATGTCGCCGGCGTAGGCCCCGGCATGGCAGCCTCCTGCGAAGCGAGAATGCGGGTCAGTGGCCGAGCGTGGCCAGGTGCTCGCGCAGCGTGGGGCCGGAGCGGAACTCGCCGACCAGGTGGCGCACCACCTCGCGGAGGTCGCCGTCGGCCGCATCGGCCACGGCGAGCTGGCGGGAATAGCTCGCGCCGCCCGTGAGAATGGCCTCTATGCCCGCCAGCTCGCGGGCGCATTTGAGGTCGTCGGCGATGTCTCCGATCTCGGCCAGCGTCTCGCGCAGGTGCTCGGTGACGAGGCGCTGGGTGCCGTGATGATCGACGATCACACGGGCGTCGAGTCCGTAGCGGGCGGCGCGCCACTTGTTCTCGCGGACGAACCAGGGCTGGATCGTCTCGAGCGGCAGGCCCTCGTCGAGACGGCGGGAGAAGTGCTCGACCAGCAACTGCACCAGGGCGGCGACCGCGGCCAGCTCGGGGAGTGTCGACATGCCGTCGCACGCGCGCACCTCGATGGTTCCCCAGCGAGGTGCCGGGCGGATGTCCCACCGCACCTCCGTGGCGTCCTCCATGACTCCGGTGCCGACCATGTCGTCGAGATAGCCCTCGAACTCGCTCCAGTTCTGGAGCGGCCACGGCAGGCCCGCGGTGGGCAGCTGCTGGAAGACGAGCGCCCGGTTCGACGCATAGCCGGTGCGCTCACCGGCCCAGAACGGGCTCGACGCCGACAGCGCCTGCAGGTGAGGCAGGTATACCGCGAGGGCGTTGATGATCGGGAACACCTTGTTGACGTCATCGACGCCGACGTGCACGTGGATGCCCCAGATCATCATGTTGCGACCCCACCACTGCGTGCGCTCGATGAGCTTGTGATAGCGGGTCTTGTCGGTGACGCTCTGGTCGTACCACTGCGCGAACGGATGGCTGCCTGCACAGAGGAGGTCGACGCCGTGCGGGTCGGTGTAGGTGCGCACCTCGGCGATGGCGTCGGCGATGTCGTCGACGGCGGCCGCGACGGTGTCGCCGATGCCGCTGGTCACCTCCACGGTGTTCGTGAGCAGCTCGCCGGTGACGGTGTACCGCTCGAGGCTGGAGCGCTCTTCGAGTGCGGCGAGCAGATCCGGCCCACGCGGGATCAGGTCCCCGGTCGCGGTGTCGGCGAGCATGAGCTCCCACTCGAGGCCCACCGACGAGCGGGCGGATGTCGCGAAGGGCACCGTCATGCGCACAGTCTGGCACGCACGTGTCTGGACTCCGGTGGTTCGCGGCATGGTGCGTCATCTGGCAGAATAGAGGGCTGGACCACACGCTCGACCCTCTATCCAGCGTCGTGCTCCTCCTCTGAGCTCCCGCCGGGTGTGCACCCCACGCTCCAGGCGACAGGTTCGTTCGCTTTCCACACATTCAGGAGAATCGTGGCTGTCAAGATCCGTCTCAAGCGCCTCGGCAAGATCCGTGCGCCCTACTACCGCATCGTCGTGGCCGACTCGCGCACCAAGCGCGACGGCCGTGTCATCGAAGAGATCGGCAAGTACCACCCCACCGAGGAGCCCTCGTTCATCGAGGTCGACTCGGAGCGTGCCCAGTACTGGCTGAGCGTCGGCGCGCAGCCCACCGAGCAGGTGCGCGCGCTCCTCAAGCTCACCGGCGACTGGGGTCAGTTCAAGGGCGACAAGAACGCGGTCTCGACCGTGAAGACCCGCGAAGAGAAGCCTGCGTTCGAGATCGACTCCTCGAAGAAGTCGGTCGTGAAGCCGAAGGCCGAGAAGAAGGCCGAGGCCGCCGAGGCTCCCGCCGCCGAGGCGACCGACGAGGCCGCCGCCGAGTCCGCAGAGTAATCCGTTGCTCGCCGCCGCGCTCGAACACGTCGTCAAGGGGATCGTCGATCACCCGGACGACGTCCGCATCGACTCGTCCACGTCGCCTCGCGGCGACGTGCTCGAAGTGCACGTCCACCCCGATGACCGGGGTCGCGTGATCGGGCGCGGCGGCCGCACGGCCAAAGCCCTGCGCACCCTCATCAGTGCCCTCGCCGACGGACGCCGCGTGCGCGTCGACGTCGCGGACGACTGAGGTGTCAGGCGAGAACACCGCGGGATCGGGCGCAGACGCCCGCAAGCCCGTGAATGCCGTTCCCCCCGCGGGCAAGACGCAGCTCCGTGTCGGTCGCCTCGTCAAGGCGCACGGGCTCAAGGGGGCCATCAAGCTCGAGCTGTACACCGACGACCCCGAGGGCCGCTTCGTCCCCGGTGCCACGTTCACCCTCCAGGTTCCCGAGTCGTCGCCCTGGCACGGCAAACCGCTCACGGTGCGCGAGTTCCGCTGGATGAACAGCCACCCGGTCGCCTTCTTCGAAGACGTCGACGACCGCGACGCCGCAGAGGCGCTCATCCGCGCCATCCTGTGGGTCGATGAGGACATCCAGGCCTCGCCGGCCGAGGAGGACGCCTGGTTCGATCACCAGCTCGTCGGACTTGACGTCGTGCGCGACGGCCAGGTCGTCGGCAAGGTCGCCCGGGTGGATCACTTCCCCGCGCAGGACCTGCTCATCGTGAAGGTTCGCGACGACGAGGTGCTGGTGCCGTTCGTCAAGGCGATCGTGCCGGAGGTCGACATCGCGGCCGGGCGCGTCATCGTGACACCGCCCGCGGGCCTCTTCGAGGATCTCCCCGAGGACGACAACGACGACGACGACGATGCGGCGGACACCTCCGCCGCAGTCGACGACGACGACACCGCTCGCTGACCCGTCTCACGCGGGCCCGCCGGTGCCCGTGCGGCAGATGTGATCTGCGGGAAACACGGCGGGAAACGCCCCGGAACCTCCATCCCGGATCATCGGAGGCATGGGCGAAGTACGCACCGTGTGCTCCTACTGCGGCGTCGGCTGCGGTATCTCGGTGACGACCTCTCACGCCGGGGCCGGGCAGCCGCTCACCATCGCGAAGGTCGCCGGCGACCGCTCCCACCCCACCAACGCCGGCCGGCTCTGCACCAAGGGCGCGACCCACGCGGAGCTGATGCAGGCTCCGGGCCGCATGACCTCCGCACACGTGCGCGGCGCACGAGGGGAGCCGGCCGAGCCCGTCGCGCTGGCTGATGCCGTGACGGATGCCGCCACGCGCCTGCGCGCGATCCTCGACGAGCACGGGCCCGACGCCATTGCGATGTACGTGTCGGGACAGATGAGCATGGAGGCGCAGTACCTGTCGAACAAGCTCGTGAAGGGCTACGTGCGCGGCATCCACATCGAGTCGAACTCCCGCCTGTGCATGGCGTCGGCCGGGACCGGCTACAAGCAGTCGCTCGGTGCCGACGGCCCTCCCGGCTCGTACGAGGACTTCGACCACGCCGACCTGTTCTTCGTGATCGGATCGAACACGGCCGACTGCCACCCGATCCTGTTCCTGCGGATGGCCGACCGGCTCAAGCAGGGCGCGAGGCTCATCGTCGTCGACCCGCGCCGGACCACCACGGCCGACCGTGCCGATCTCTTCCTGCAGATCGCCCCCGGAACCGACCTCGCCCTCCTCAACGGCCTGCTGCACCTGCTCGTGGAGGCGGGCGACATCGACGAGAAGTTCATCGCGGCCCACACCGAGGGCTGGGAGCATATGGCGGAGGTCCTCGCCGAATACCCACCCGCGCGCGTCGCGGAGCTCACCGGCCTCGCCGAGGACGACATCCGCACGGCCGCCCGCTGGATCGGGGAGGCCGACGAGTGGATGACGCTGTGGACCATGGGCCTCAACCAGTCCACCCATGGCACCTGGTCGACCAACGCGATCTGCAACCTCCACCTCGCGACGGGCGCCATCTGCCGGCCGGGGAGCGGGCCGTTCTCGCTGACGGGCCAGCCGAACGCGATGGGCGGGCGCGAGATGGGGTACATGGGCCCCGGCCTTCCCGGGCAGCGCGCCGTCTTCAGCGCGCCGGACCGCGCCTTCGTCGAAGAGGTCTGGGGGCTGGAGCCCGGGTCGATCCGCGCCGAGTCCGGGGCCGGCACCATCGACATGTTCCGCCGCGCCGCCGAGGGCGAGATCAAAGCGGTGTGGATCATCTGCAGCAATCCGGTCGCCTCGGTCGCGAACCGCAAGACGGTGATCGAGGCGCTGGAGAAGGCGGAGCTGGTCATCGTCCAGGACGTGTACACCGAGACCGCCACCACCGCTTACGCCGACATCCTGCTGCCCGCCACGCTGTGGGTGGAGGCCGACGGCGTCACCGTCAACAGCGATCGCACGCTCACGCTCGTGCGCGACGTGCTGCCCGCTCCGGGCGAGGCCCAGCCGGACTGGCTGACGATCTGCCAGGTGGCGCGGGCGATGGGGTTTCCCGGCTTCGACTTCGCCTCGAGCGATGAGGTGTTCGACGAGATCCGCCGCTTCTGGAACCCGCAGACCGGGTGGGACCTGCGCGGCGTCACGTACGAGCGGCTGCGCGAGACGCCGGTGCAGTGGCCCGCGCCGCCTGAGGACGCCGCGACGCGGCATCCGATCCGGTACCTCAACGACGGGGTGAGCCAGTCTCTGCACGTCGAGGACGACGGCACGGTGCCCCGCCTCGCCTTCGCGACCCCGTCGCGCCGCGCACAGTTCCTGGCGCGCCCGCACCTGCCTCCTGCGGAGCTGCCCGACGACGACTATCCGTGGGTGCTCAACACGGGCCGGCTGCCGCACCACTGGCACACCCTGACGAAGACGGGCCGCGTCGCGAAGCTGGCGAAGCTGCACCCCGGCCCGTTCGTGGAAGTGCACCCCGTCGACGCCGAGCGGCATGGGATCGCGGCGGGCGACCTCGTCGAGGTCGCATCGCGCCGCGGCCGCTTCGTCGTGCCCGCAGTGCTCACCGATCGCGTGCAGCCCGGGGCGCTGTTCGCCCCGTTCCACTGGAACGACGAGCACGGCGAGTACGTGACCGTGAACGCGGTCACCAACGACGCGGTGGACCCGCTGTCGGCCCAGCCCGAGTTCAAGTTCGCCGCCGTGACGCTGCGGCGCGTGGGGCCGCCGCCGGGCACGGCCGCGACGGGTTCCGCCGACGAGGCGCTGGCCGCCGCCGGGGTCGACCTCGCGCCGCCGGCGCTCGACGATCTCGAAGGCGCCTACCTCGTGGGGTTCCTGTCGACGGTGCGCTCGGCGGTGCTCGCGCCCGGTGAGGTTCCCGTGCTGCCCGTCGAGGCGCCGCTCGGTGCGCGAGCGCGAGCCTGGTTCGACGGCGTGCTCGCCGGCGCCTTCTCGCGCACCACCGTCGGCGGCGGGATGCCGGCGGCCGCGGCCCAGGACGAGGTCGTGGTGCTGTGGGGATCGCAGACGGGCAACGCCGAGGAGTTCGCCACCGCGGCGACCGCGGCGCTCGGTGCACGCGGCATCCCGGCGCGTGCCCGGAGCATGGCCGAGCTGCGCGCGTCGGACCTGACCGCGGTGCGCCGGCTGCTCGTCGTCACGTCGACGTTCGGCGACGGCGGCCCGCCCGACAACGCGGTGGCGCTCTGGCACGAGCTGAACGCGGACGGCGCCCCCGAGCTGTCCGGGCTGCGCTACGCGGTGCTCGCCCTCGGCGACTCGAACTACGACGACTTCTGCGGTCACGGCCGCCGGTTCGACGCGAGACTCGGCGAGCTCGGCGCGACAGCTCTGCTCGAGCGCGTGGACCTGGAACCGGATGCCGACGAGCCGCGTGCGGCATGGCTGGCGCAGATCCTCGAGACGCTCGCGGCGGAGGGTGCGGACACCGCGTCGTTCGGCGGCGGGGGCGGGGGAGCACTCGGGCTCCAGGCGCCGCCCGCCCGGCGGTTCTTCAGCCGTTCGAACCCGGTGGGCGCGACGCTCGTGCGCAACGACCTGCTCAGCGGACCGGGCTCGCAGAAGGAGGTGCGACGCATCGCGTTCGACCTCTCCGACACGGGCGCGCGGTACGAGGCCGGCGACTCGCTCGGCGTGGTGTGCTCCAACTCGCCCGGCGTCGTCGCAGAGTGGATCGAGGCCACCGGGATCGCGCCCCACACGATCGTCGAACTCGACGGCCAGGAGCGGACCTTCGTGGACGCTCTGCGCACGCGACTCGACATCACCAAGACACCGCTCGACCTGGTCCGGTTCATCGCCGAGCGCAGTGGCGACGGCACGCTGTCGGCGCTGCTCCGCCGCGAGAACAAGGGCCGTCTCGAGCAGTTCCTGTGGAGCCAGCAGGCTGTCGACCTCGTGCGCGACTTCCCGGTGACGGCCACCGCCGCCGACTGGGTCGGCGTGCTCAAGCGGCTGCAGCCGCGCCAGTACTCGATCTCGTCTAGTCCCAAGAGCGACCCCGATACCGTCGAGCTGACGGTCTCGGTCGTGCGTTTCGAGACGGAATCGGGCCGCGCGCGCGGCGGCGTGTGCTCGACGTTCCTGGCCGACGGCGATGCGGCCACGGCTCCTGTGTACCTGCAGCGATCTCCTGCCTTCCGCCCGCCCGCTGCCGGTGACACGCCGATGATCATGATCGGGCCGGGCACCGGCGTCGCGCCGTTCCGAGGGTTCCTGCACGATCGCCGGGCAGACGGGCACACCGGCCGTAACTGGCTCTTCTTCGGGGAGCAGCACGCGGCGACGGACTTCTACTATCGCGAGGAGCTCGAGGAGATGCGCGAGGACGGCTTCCTCACGCGCCTGGACCTCGCCTTCTCGCGCGACCAGCGGCAGAAGATCTACGTCCAGGACCGCATGATCGAGCACGGTGCGCGGCTGTGGCGCTGGCTCGAGGAGGGCGCCCACGTCTACGTGTGCGGCGACGCGACGCGCATGGCGAAAGACGTCGACGCGACGCTGGTCGCCATCGCGCAGCAGCACGGCAAGCTCTCGGAGGAGGCGGCGATGGAGTACACGCGCGCTCTCGCCGCCGAGGAGCGCTACGTCCGCGACGTGTACTGACCTGCCCTCCGAACGCCGGGAATCGCGAACGGGAGGTTTCCGCACGCTGGGACGTGCGGAGACCTACCCTTCGCGACTCCATACGAGCGGAGATCTATCCTTTCGCGGATCCTGCCGACGACCACGAAAGAGCGGATGCCTCGATTCGAGGCATCCGCTCTTCTGGTGACGACGTGCGGTCAGATGCGCTGCTTCGCCAGCGACGGCCGCGGGATGACGTAGACGAACAGGGTCAGCAGGAGCAGACCGACGTAGGCGGCGACGAAGCCCACGAACGCGGCCGAATAGCCGCCGGTCGCCAGCTGCGACGCGTTCAGCACCTGCGGCACCAGGAAGCCGCCGTACGCGCCGATCGCCGAGATGAGGCCGAGTGCCGCGGCCGACTTGCGCTGCATCTTGACGGCCTCGGGCGTGCCCGGAGCGAAGCCCTTGGCGATCGTGCGGGCGGCGAAGATGCTCGGGATCATTCGGTAGGTGGAGCCGTTGCCCATTCCGGTCGCGGCGAAGAGCACCAGGAAGCAGGCGAGGAACACCGCGAAGTTGCGCAGCGGCAGCGTCCAGACGAGCGTGAGCGCGCCGAGCGCCATCACCGCGAAGGCGCACACGGTGACCCGCGCGCCGCCGAAGCGGTCCGCGAGACGACCGCCGTAGGGACGGGCGAGCGAGCCGACGAGCGCGCCGAGGAACGCCAGCGAGACGGCGGCCTGGCCGACCTGGATGGTCGAGAACTCCGGGAACTGGTCGGCGATGAGCTTGGGGAACACGCTCGCGAAGCCGATGAACGAGCCGAACGTGCCGATGTAGAGCACGGCCATGATCCACAGGTGCGGTTCGCGCAGGGCTGCGGCGGAGCTGCCGAAGTCGGCCTTCGCAGACGACAGGTTGTCCATGTAGCGCCACGCGCCGAACATCGCCACCAGGATCAGCGGGATCCACATCCATCCGGCGAGGGAGATGTTGAGGGTGGCACCCGCGCCGATGGTCACCGCGATCGGGACCGCGAACTGCGCGACCGACGTGCCGAGGTTGCCGCCCGCGGCGTTGAGGCCGAGCGCCCAGCCCTTCTCCCTCTGCGGGAAGAAGTACGTGATGTTCGCCATCGAGCTCGCGAAGTTGCCACCACCGACACCGCCGAGCGCCGCCACGAGAAGCAGCACCCCGAACGGCGTGTCGGGGTTGCCGACCACGATGCCGAGGAGCACGGCCGGGATCAGCAGGAGTCCTGCCGACACGATCGTCCAGTTGCGGCCGCCGAAGATCGCCACCATGAACGTGTACGGAAAGCGAAGGGTCGCGCCGACGAGGCTCGGCAGCGAGATGAGCCAGAACGACTCAGAGCTCGTGAGCTGGAAGCCCGCCGCCGGGAGCATGACGACGACGATGCTCCACAGCTGCCAGATGATGAACCCGAGGAACTCGGCGAAGATCGACCACCCGAGGTTGCGCCGCGCGATGGCGCGACCCTCTCCGAGCCAGAATGTCGCGTTCTCGGCGTTCCACCCGTCGATCCAGCGCCCGGGGCGATGAGCGAGGGCGACCGGCGCATCGGCCGGCGAGGTGGTGCGGGGCGATGATGCGGTATCCGTCAACGACGGCGAATCGGTCGTGGTCATGGCGCCTCCCTGAGGGTGAGCAAACACGTGGGGGTGAGTGTGTCTCCACGTTAGGAACGCGGTGTTTCCGCCCGTCGGCCCGTGCGGTTACTTCTCGATCACTTCTGCGTCACCGCCGGCCCCGCGCCGAGGTGGATGCGCCGTCACACGCCGGAAACACGGCGGCCTCCTAGACTCGGAGGCATGCGCGTCGACATCGTCACGATCTTCCCGACGTTCTTCGACGTGCTCGGGGTCTCGCTGATCGGGAAGGCCCGTGACCGCGGCATCCTCGACATGCACGTCCACGACCTGCGCGACTGGACGCACGACCGCCACCGCACCGTCGACGACACCCCGTACGGCGGCGGCGCGGGCATGGTGATGAAGCCGGAGCCGTGGGGCGAGGCGCTCGACGAGCTGCTGAGCGACGATGCCGTGCTTCTGGTGCCCTCGCCCGCCGGGGAGCTGTTCTCGCAGCCGATGGCGCGGGAGCTGGCCGAGGAGAAGCACCTCGTCTTCGCCTGCGGACGCTACGAGGGGATCGACCAGCGCGTCGTGGATCATTACGCCGCGCGCGGGCGCGTGAGACTCGTCAGTCTCGGAGATTACGTGCTCAACGGCGGCGAAGTGGCCGCGATGGCGGTCATCGAGGCGGTGTCGCGCCTCATCCCCGGCGTGGTCGGAAACCCCGAGAGTCTCGTGGAGGAGTCGCACGAGCTGGGCCTGCTCGAGTACCCGAGCTACACCAAGCCCGCCGAGTGGCGGGGCATGGAGGTTCCTCCGGTGCTGCTCAGCGGCAACCACGGAGCGATCGCCGCGTGGCGGCGAGAGCAGAGTCTCGAGCGCACGCGGGCGCACCGCCCCGATCTGCTGCCGGAGCCCGAGCCCGAGTCGGCGCCCTGACACGGCTCAGGCGGGTTCGATCACGTTGAGCCGGTAGCCGCGTTTGACGACTGTCTTCACCAGGTCGGGAACGCCGAGCGCCTCGCGCAGCCGTGCGACGGCCATCTCCACCGCATGGGTGTTCTCTCCGGACCGGGGGAGTGCCGCCTGCAGGCGGGGACGTGAGACCACGCCGCCCTGTGCGTCGAAGAGGGCCGCGACGATGTCGGTGGCGCTGCGTGAGAGCGCGATGTGCCGGCCGTCCAGCACGATCCCACCGCTGCGCAGCTCGAGCCGTCCGGCGGATGTCGGGAGGGATGCCGCGCCGCCGCCGCCGAAGTGCGTCACGACGGCGCGCACGAGAGAGCCCAGGCGGCCGCGTTCCGCGATGAGCGGGTGAAGGCCGGCATCCTGCAGCGGACCTGCGGTGATCGGCCCCACCGCGGCCATCAGCACGCGCCGCTCGGTCTCGCGCTCGACGATCGCCTCGAGCACGCCTTCGTTGCGGGCCGCGGTGATCCACTCGGCGGCGCCGGGTGCGGAGGTGAACAGCACGGCGTCGACCTCGCCCGCCGCGGCCGCGACGACCGAGCGCGAGACCGCCGCCGGATCCGGCGGCGGGCCCCAGCGGTACACCGTGAGGCTGACCACGTCGGCGCCGGCACGCGTGAACAGCTCGTCGAGGCCGTCGGCGCCGGAGCCGTGATGCTGCACCGCGACGCGTCTGCCGGCGACTCCCTCGGCGAGGAGGAACTCGCCGAGCTCGACCGACGTCTCGGACTCCGCCACCCAGTCGGCGGTCAGGCCCGCCTGCTGTATCGCGCCGCGGGCCTTGGGGCCGCGGGCGACGATCTGCGCGCGGCCGAGCGCTGCGTGGAGGTCGTCGAGGAGTCCCGCTTCGTCGGCCGCCTCCATCCAGCCGCGAAAGCCCACGCCGGTGGTCGCGACCACGACGTCGGGCTGACGCGCGATCAGCTCGCGGGTGGCTGCGATCAGGGCGTCGTCGTCGATGTGCGGCACGATCGTGAGCGCCGGCGCGTGGCGGACCTGTGCGCCGTGGCGCTCGAGGGCAGCGGCGAGCTCCGACGACCGACGGTCGACGGCGATGACGATCGTGCAGCCGTCGAGTGCGGCCGACAGGGTGGGGCGGGTGGTGGAGCTCAACGGACGGTGTCACCTGCCAGCTGGTGTTCGGGCTGCAGCAGCCCGGCACGGGCGACGTCGCCCACGACGATGACGGCGGGGTTTCGCACACCGGCACGTCCGGCATCCAACACCACCGAGCCCAGCGTACTGCGCGTCGTCCGCTGATCGCGGTGGTGCCCGCGCTCGACGATCGCCACCGGGCGGTCGGCCGGGACGCCGGCGTGCAGCGCGTCGGAGACGATGCGGGGCAGCGCGCCGACGCCCATCAGGATGACGGTGGTCACGCTGTCGTCGCGGAGCGCGGCGAGCGTCGCGTCGGTGACCTCGGACGGGCCGTTGACGATGTGGACGGCGCCGGCGACGCCGCGATGCGTGACCGGGATGCCGGCGGCCTGCGGCACTGCGATGGCGCTCGAGATGCCGGGCACGACGTCGACGGGGATGCCGGCTGCCAGGCAGGCGGCGACCTCTTCGCCGCCGCGGCCGAAGACGAACGGATCGCCGCCCTTGAGGCGCACGACACGCTTGCCGTTCCGCGCGCGGGCGACCAGGAGGTCGTTGATCTCCTCCTGCGGCACCGGGTGGTGCCCCGGGTGCTTGCCGACATCGATGACCTCGACATCCGGCCCGACATGGTCGCGGATGTCGGTCGGCCCCAGCCGGTCCATCACGACGACGTCCGCCCGCTGCAGCAGACGCCACGCCCGAAGGGTGAGCAGGTCGATCGGACCCGGACCGCCGCCGATGAGGTCGACGCGCCCGACCGCGCTCATCTCTCACCCTCCCAGCGGACGAGCACGTGTCCGTCGTCCACCGCGACGGGCCAGACGTGCAGGCTCTTGGGCTCCTTGCCCTGGGTATCGAGGCACGCGCCGGTCCGCAGGTCGAAGACCTGCTTGTACATCGGGGACGCGACCGTGGGCACGTCCTGGCGTGTTCCGACGATGCCCCGTGAGATGACGTGCGCGTGGCTGTACGGGTCGAGGTTCGACACCGCGTGCACGCGGCCGCCCGAGCCGTCCGGTCCGTGGAGGAGGAACAGGGCGATCTGGGTGCCGCCGAGGAGCGCGGCGCGGCCGCGCTCCACCTCGAGGTCGTCGAGGGCGCATACGCGCACCCAGCCGTCGGGAGCGGTGTACTCGGCCGTCTGCGGGTCGACGAGCGTCATCGGCGCACCTCCAGTGTCGTTCCGGCGATGAGCACACGCGAATCGGCGCGCTCGTCCTCGGTCGCGGGTCGGGGCTGTCCGCGCTCGGCGGTGTAGGCGAGCGAGGGGTCGGGAGTCGTCGGCGCGTTAACGAAGGAGGCGAACCGGCGCAGCTTCTCGGGATCCTCGAGCGTGGCCTTCCACTCGTCCTCGTAGGAGTCCACGTGCGCGGCCATCGCGGCGTCGAGGTCGGCGCAGATGCCCAGGCTGTCGTCGAAGATCACGGCGCGGAGCCCTTCGATGCCCCCGTCCAGATCCTCGAACCACGGCGCCGTCCGCTGCAGGCGGTCGGCGGTGAAGATGTAGTACATCAGGAAGCGGTCGATCGCGGTGAGCAGCTCTTCGTCGCTGAGGCCCTCGGCCAGCAGCACCGCGTGGCGCGGAGTGAAGCCGCCGTTGCCGCCGACGTACATGTTCCAGCCCGCCTCGGTCGCGATGACCCCGACGTCCTTGCCGCGCGCCTCCGCGCACTCGCGGGCGCAGCCCGAGACGCCGAGCTTGATCTTGTGCGGTGAGCGCAGGCCGCGGTAGCGCAGCTCCAGCTGCACCGCCATGCCGACGGAGTCCTGCACGCCGTACCGGCACCACGTGGACCCGACGCACGACTTCACCGTGCGCAGCGACTTGCCGTAGGCGTGTCCGGACTCGAACCCCGCCTCGACGAGGCGCTGCCAGATGTCGGGCAGCTGCTCGAGCCGGGCGCCGAACATGTCGATGCGCTGCCCACCGGTGATCTTGGTGTACAGGCCGAAGTCCTTCGCGACCTGGCCGATCACGACGAGCCCCTCAGGGGTGATCTCTCCGCCCGGGATGCGGGGGACCACCGAGTAGCTGCCGTCCTTCTGCAGGTTGGCCATCACATGGTCGTTGGTGTCCTGCAGCGTCGCGTTCTCGCCGTCGAGAACGTGCCCGCGCACCAGCGTCGAGAGGATGCTCGCGAGCGCCGGCTTGCAGATGTCGCAGCCGCGGCCGGTGCCGAAGCGCTCGATCACGGCGCTGAAGGTCGTCAGCCCCGACACGCGGACGGCGTCGAACAGCTGGCGGCGCGACATGTCGAAGTGCTCGCAGATCGCGTTGCTCAGCGCCGCACCCGTCTTCGCGAGCTCCGTGCCGACGATCTTCTTGACCATCATGACGCACGAGCCGCAGGCGGCTCCCGCCTTCGTGCACGCCTTGATGCCGGCGACGTCCGTGCAGCCCTCGTCATGGACCGCGTGCCGGATCCGGCCGGCGGTGACGCTGTTGCACGAGCACACGAGCGCGTCGTCGGGGAGATCGCCGGTGGGAGCCGCGACGCCGCCCTCGGGCATGAGGTAGGCGGCCGGGTCGCCGCCGAGCGCGCCGCCCACGAGGGGCCGCAGCGAGCCGTAGGCCGATGCGTCGCCGACGAGGATGCCGCCGAGCAGTGTCTTCGCGTCGTCAGAGAGCACGAGCTTCTTGTAGACGCCGGCCACCGGGTCGGCGTATGTGACATCGAGGGCGCCCGGGGTCTCGGCGAAGGCGTCGCCGAAGCTCGCCACATCGACGCCCGACAGCTTCAGCTTCGTCGACAGGTCGTAGCCGGGGAACGACGCCTCGCCGCCGAGCAGACGGGTCGCGGCGACCTCCGCCATCGCGTAGCCCGGTGCGACCAGTCCGACGCACATGCCGTCGTAGTTGGCGACCTCGCCGATCGCGAGGACCCGCGGGTCGGAGGTCTGGCACCCGTCGTCGATCAGCACGCCGCCGCGCTCGTGCACGTCGAGGCCCGCACTGCGGGCCAGCTCGTCGCGCGGCCGCACGCCGACCGTGAACACGACGACGTCGGTGCGTGCATAGGAGCCGTCGCGGAACTCGAGGCCGGTCACCTGGCCCGACCGGTCAGGGTCCAGTCGCGTCGTCACCGTCTCGGTCTTGACGGCGATTCCCCGCGATTCGATCAGCCGGCGGAGCGCGTTGCCGCCGGGCAGATCCAGCTGGGCCGACATCAGACGGTCGGAGGACTGCACCACGGTGCAGGCGACGTCGAGCCCCTGGAGGGCACCAGCTGCCTCGAGCCCCAGCAGGCCGCCGCCGATGACGGTGCCCACGAGCGGTCGACCGAGCTCGGCCGAACGTCGCTGCACGAAGTCCTCGAGCTTCTCGACGTCGTCGAGGGTGCGGTAGACGAAGCAGCCCTCCAGGCCGAAACCGTCGACAGCGAGCCGCGCGGCGTAGGAGCCGGTCGCGAGCACGAGCCGGTCGTAGGCGACGCTCGTGCCGCTGCGCGTCGTCACGCGGCGCGCCGCGCGATCGATGCGGGTCACGGCATCGCCGCGGAGGAAGCGCACGCGGCTGTCTTCGAGGACCGAGCGCTCGAGCTCGAGATCCTCGGCGGACGCCCCGGCGAAGAAGCCGGTGAGCCCGACCCGGTCGTACGGGTGACGCTGCTCCTCGGCGATCAGCGTGATGTGCCACTGCTCGCCCGCTCGGCTCAGCAGGCTCTCGACGAATCGGTGAGCGACCATGCCCGCGCCGACGACCACCACATGGGTGCCGAGGGCAGGGGTGTCGCTCATGTGGTCACCGTACGCGGCTGATGTTGCAGCAGCGTCAGCGTCATGTTTCCGGCTGTCGACACGATCCCGGTGGGCCATGGCTCCTCCTCGTGGGGCGAAGGTCTCGGTGATCCAGACGCTACGAGGGCGGTGTTTCACCCCCCGACCGCCCACCGTTACCCCGAGCGAACGTTTCTCTCACAGCCCGAGCGGCAGGGGTGTGAGAACGGCGTGGTCGACCACGCGCATACCGTGTCTCCGGCGCCGGGCACCACCCCGAGCCTCCGTTCCCTTGCGCCCGCTAGGGTGAAGGCCCCGCCGAAATGGAGGTCGCATGCAGATCTGGCCCGGTTCCCCGTATCCGCTGGGGGCGACGTTCGACGGCAGCGGCACCAACTTCGCGCTCTTCAGCGAAGGCGCCGAGCGCGTCGAACTCTGCCTCTTCGATGACGACGGCACCGAGACGCGCGTCGACCTCGTCGACGTCGACGCCTTCGTGTACCACGGCTATCTGCCCTCCATCCAGCCGGGACAGCGCTACGGCTATCGGGTCCACGGAGAGTACGACCCCGCCTCAGGCAAGCGGTTCAACGCGAACAAGCTGGTGCTCGACCCCTACGCCAAGGCGGTGGAAGGTCAGGTGCGGTGGGGGCAGGCCGTGTTCGGCTACGACTTCGGAGCGCCCGATTCGCGCAACGACGAAGACTCCGCGTCCCACCAGATGATGGGCGTCGTCGTGAATCCGTACTTCGACTGGAGCGGCGACCGGCTGCCGAAGACGCCGTACGCGGAGTCGTTCATCTACGAGGCCCACGTGCGCGGGCTGACGAAGCTGCACCCGGCGATCCCCGAGGAGATTCGCGGCACCTACAGCGCGATCGCGCATCCCGCGATCATCGAGCACCTCGAGAAGCTCGGCGTGACGGCGATCGAGCTCATGCCGGTCCACCAGTTCGTCAACGACTCGGGACTCGAGGAGAAGGGCCTCTCGAACTACTGGGGCTACAACACCATCGCGTTCTTCGCTCCGCAGAACACGTACTCCTCGAGCGGCGAGCGCGGCCAGCAGGTGCAGGAGTTCAAGGCCATGGTCAAGACCCTGCACGCTGCGGGCATCGAGGTGATCCTCGACGTCGTGTACAACCACACCGCCGAGGGCAACCATCTCGGCCCGACGCTCTCGATGCGCGGCATCGACAACGAGGCCTACTACCGTCTCGAAGACGACGACAAGCGCTACTACACCGACTACACCGGTACCGGGAACAGCCTCAACGTCGGCAACCCTCACACGCTGCAGCTCATCATGGACTCGCTGCGGTACTGGGTGCTCGAGATGCACGTCGACGGGTTCCGCTTCGACCTCGCGTCGACGCTCGCCCGCGAGTTCTACGAGGTCGACCGCCTGTCGACCTTCTTCGAGCTGGTCCAGCAGGATCCCGTGGTGTCGCAGGTGAAGCTCATCGCCGAGCCCTGGGACGTCGGCCCGGGCGGCTACCAGGTCGGCAACTTCCCGCCGCAGTGGACGGAGTGGAACGGCAAGTACCGCGACACGGTGCGCGACTTCTGGCGGGGTGAGCCGGCGACCCTCGGCGAGTTCGCATCGCGACTCACCGGCTCGTCGGACCTCTACGAGCACTCGGGGCGCCGGCCGGTGGCATCCATCAACTTCGTCACCGCGCATGACGGATTCACTCTGCGTGATCTCGTCTCGTACAACGAGAAGCACAACGAGGCCAACGGGGAGGACAACCGCGACGGCGCCGATGACAACCGCTCGTGGAACGGCGGCGTCGAAGGGCCGACGGACGATCCGGGCGTGCTGGCGCTGCGTGCCCGTCAGCAGCGGAACTTCATCGCGACGCTGATGCTCTCGCAGGGCGTTCCGATGCTGCTGCACGGCGATGAGCTCGGCCGCACCCAGAGCGGCAACAACAACGGCTACGCGCAGGACAACGAGGTCACGTGGGTCGACTGGTCGGCGCCCGACCAGCCGCTGCTCGAATTCACCGCGGCCCTGGCGCGGCTGCGTCGTGAGCATCCCACGTTCCGTCGCCGTCGCTTCTTCGACGGACGCCCGGTGCGCCGCGAAGAGGGCGCGCCGATTCCCGACATCGTGTGGGCGCGTCCCGACGGTTCGCAGATGCAGCCGGAGGACTGGGGGTCGGGCTTCGGCCGCGCCGTCGCGGTGTTCCTCAACGGCGGCGGCATCCGCGAGCGCGACCGCCGCGGCGAAGCGATCTCGGACCGCCATTTCATCGTGCTCTTCAACGCCGGAGACGACCCGGTGGACTTCCTGATCCCGGCGGTCGAGTTCAGTCCGAAGTGGGACGTCATCGTCGACACTGCGGGGCTTCACGCCAACACCGAGCCCATCGAGCCGGGGTCGACGCTGGCGGTTCCCGCCCGGTCGCTGATGGTGCTGCGAGAGCACGAGCTGCCTGAGCCGGAGGTCGACCACTCCGTGGCGGCGTCGCTCGCGGCCGCGAATCCGGTCGGACCGGACGAGGTGCGCGGTGCCGCTCCGCGCGCAGAGCTCCGCCACTGAGAGGATCTGAAGAGCCATGCCGACGTCGCGTCCGGCCTCCACGTATCGTCTGCAGATCCGTCCGTCGTTCACGCTCGACGACGCCGTCGCGCTCCGCGACTACCTGAGCGATCTCGGCGTCGACTGGGTGTACTTCTCGCCCCTCCTCACCTCTTCCGAGGGGTCCGACCACGGCTACGACGTCGTCGATCCGACGTCCGTCGACCTCTCACGAGGCGGCAGGGCGGCGCTCGAGCGTGCGGCCCACGCCTTCCACGAGGCCGGTCGCGGCATCCTCGTCGACATCGTCCCGAACCATGTCGGCGTCGCGCGCCCCGAGGAGAACCCGTGGTGGTGGGATCTGCTGACGCATGGTCGCCGGTCGCGCTGGGCTGATGCCTTCGACATCGACTGGGACTTCGGCGGAGGCAAGGTACGGCTGCCGGTCCTCGGCGAAGCCCCGCAGCAGGCGGCGGCGGCCGGCACCCTCCGCGTCGAGGACGGCGAACTGCGCTACTACGACCACCGTTTCCCGCTCGCGCCGGAGAGCGCGGGATCCGACGCGGACGACGTGCTGGCCGTGCACGCGCGCCAGCACTACGAGCTCATGTCGTGGCGCCGAGAGGCCTCCGACCTCAACTACCGCCGGTTCTTCGGCGTCTCGAGTCTCGCAGCGGTGCGTGTCGAGGACCCGGCGGTGTTCGAGGCCAGCCACGGCGAGATCGGCAGCTGGTTCGCCGACGGCCTGGTCGACGGCCTGCGAGTGGATCATCCCGACGGTCTGCGTGCCCCGGTCGAGTACCTGGAACGCCTGGACGCGCTCACCGGCGGCGCCTACGTCATCGTGGAGAAGATCCTCGAGCACGGCGAGGCGCTGCCGCAGTTCTTCGCGACCGACGGCACGACGGGCTACGAGGCGCTCGCCGCGATCGACCGGGTGTTCGTGGATGCCGCCGGCGAAGCACAGCTGGACGCCGTCGACGCGCGGCTGCGCGAGCGCTCGAACCTCCCCTCGGCGATGCCGTGGTCCGAGACGATTGCGGCGACGAAGCGCGCGATCGGCGAGGGGATCCTGCGCTCCGAGGTGCGCCGGCTCGCCCGTGACCTCGGAGCGCCCGACGATGCGGCGACCGAGGACGCGCTCGTCGAGCTGCTCGCACGCTTTCCGGTGTATCGCTCCTATCTGCCGGCGGGCCGCGAGCACCTGGACGCGGCCGAGGCCGCCGCCCGCGCGCACCGACCCGACCTGGCCGCGACGTTCGAGGCGGTCCTGCCGGCGCTCGCGGACCCGCAGCATCCCGCCGCCCTCCGCTTCCAGCAGACCAGCGGCATGGTGATGGCGAAGGGCGTCGAAGACACGGCGTTCTACCGGGCGACGCGTCTCGGGACGCTCACCGAGGTGGGCGCCGATCCCTCCGTGTTCGCGCTGTCGATCGACGAGTTCCACGCCGCCCAGGCCGCACGCCACGCCGCCTGGCCGCACTCGATGACGACCCTGTCGACGCACGACACCAAGCGGGGCGAAGACGTGCGCGCGCGGCTGGCGGTGCTCTCCGAGATCCCCGAGAGGTGGGGTGAGGTGCTGCAGAATCTGACGGATGCCGCCACCACCGGCCACGGACCCTTCGACGCCCTGCTCTGGCAGGCAATCGTGGGTGCCTGGCCGGCATCGCGTGAGCGGCTGCGCGCATATGCCGAGAAGGCGGCGCGCGAGGCCGGCGAGGCCACTTCGTGGCTGGAGCCGGACGCGGCGTTCGAGCGCCGCCTCCACGCGGCGGTCGACGCGGCCTTCGACGACCCCGCGGTGACGGCGCGCCTGGAGACCTTCGTCTCCGAGATCGAGGGCGCCGGCTGGTCCAACGGACTGTCGGCGAAGCTGCTCCAGCTCACCGGTCCCGGCGTCCCCGACGTCTATCAGGGCAGCGAGCTGTGGGAGCAGAGCCTCGTCGACCCCGACAACCGCAGGGCCGTCGACTTCGACGAACGCCGTCGGCTGCTGTCACGCATCGACGCGGGCGAGCAGCCGATCGTCGACCGGAGCGGTGCGGCGAAGCTGCTCGTCACCTCCCGCGCCCTGCGGCTCCGCCGCGACCGTCCGGACCTGTTCACGCGCTATACGCCGATGACGGTGGTCGGCGTGGCCGCCGAGCATGCGATCGCGGCAGACCGCGGCGGCGCGGTGGCGGTGGCGACGCGTCGCCCGGTCGGGCTGGCACGGCGCGGTGAGGCGACCGGATCCCCGTGGGGTGACACGGTTCTGCTGCGGCACGCCGGACCGACCACCGACGTGCTCACCGGGCGGTCGTTCACGGGTCACATCGCGTTGGCGGAGCTGCTCGACGTCTATCCGGTCGCGCTGCTCATCCCGGGGGAGCAGTCATGATCCCCGAAGTCTGGGCTCCGCGGGCGACGAGAGTCGCGCTGCGTGCGCCCGGTCGCGGCGCCGACAGCCCGATGACTCACGTGGGCGGGGGCTGGTGGCGCGCCGGCATCGAGCTGGGGCACGGCGACGAGTACGGCTTCGTCCTGGACGACGCGACGGTCGCACGGCCCGATCCGCGATCACGGCGGCAGCCCCGCGGTGTGCACGAGCTGAGCGCCGTCTTCGACCCGGGCCGCCACGAGTGGAACGACAGCGCGTGGACCGGGCGGCAGCTCGCCGGGGGAGTCATCTACGAGCTGCACGTGGGGACCTTCACGCCGGAGGGGACGCTGGATGCCGCCGCCCGGAAGCTCGGACACCTCGTCGAGCTCGGCATCGACTTCGTCGAGCTGCTGCCGGTCAACGGGTTCAACGGCGCGCACAACTGGGGCTACGACGGCGTGCTCTGGTACGTCGTCCATGAGCCGTACGGCGGGCCGGCCGCATACCAGCGCTTCGTCGACGCGTGCCATGCGGCCGGGCTCGGCGTGATCCAGGACGTCGTCTACAACCACCTCGGCCCGAGCGGCAACTATCTGCCCGAGTTCGGACCGTATCTGCGCGACGCGGAGTCGAACACCTGGGGGTCCTCCGTCGACCTCGACGAGCCCGAGGTCCGCCGCTACATCGTCGAGAACGCGCTGATGTGGCTGCGCGACCACCACGTCGACGGCCTGCGGCTCGACGCCGTGCACGCCCTGAAGGACGAGGGCCCCGTCCACGTCCTGCAGGAGCTCGCGGAGTCCGTCGACGCGCTCAGCGCACACCTCGGCAGGCCGCTCACGCTCATCGCGGAATCCGACCTGAACGATGCGCGCCTGATCTCGGCGCGCGAGGCCGGAGGCTACGGGCTCACGGCGCAGTGGAGCGACGACTACCACCACGCGCTGCACGTGGCGCTGACGGGGGAGACCAGCGGCTACTACGCCGACTTCGCCTCCCTCGAGTCGCTCGCGAAGGCGGCCACCCGCGGCTTCTTCCACGACGGCACCTGGTCGTCGTTCCGGGGTCGGGCGCACGGCCACCCCATCGACCGGCGCATCCCCACCTGGCGACTCGTTACTTTCTCGCAGGATCACGATCAGATCGGCAACCGGGCCGCCGGCGACCGCCTCTCGCAGACGCTCGACGAAGGCGGTCTCGCGATCGCCGCGGTCCTCACGGTTCTCGCGCCGTTCACGCCGATGCTGTTCATGGGCGAGGAATGGGCCGCCTCCACACCCTGGCAGTTCTTCACCTCCCACCCCGAGCCCGAACTCGGCGCGGCCACCGCGCGCGGGCGCAAGGCGGAGTTCGCGCGGATGGGCTGGGACGAGTCCGTCGTTCCCGACCCGCAGGATCCCGAGACGTTCCGGCGCTCCACCCTGCGGTGGGAGGAGAAGGATGCCGGCAGCCACGCGAGCGTCCTCGCCCTCTACCGCGAGCTCCTCGCGCTGCGACGGGAGCGCCCCGAGCTCGCCGACCCCGACTTCCGCCACATCGCGGCCATCGCCGACGACGGAGCACGCTGGTTCCGGCTCGATCGCGGCGGCACGGAGATCGTCGTCAACTTCTCGACCGAGCTCCTCCACCTGCCGGTGAGCGGCCCGGGGCGGATACTGCTGTCGACGGATCCGGCAGCGTCGGCGGACGAGGGGACGCTCGCGCTGCCTCCGCGCTCAGCGCTCGTGGTCGCGACCGGAGTGGGCTGAGGTCAGCGGACGCCGAGCCACGAACGGTCCGAGAGCACGATCGGGCCGTCATCGGTGATCGCGACGGTGTGCTCCGAGTGGGCACCGCGCGACCCGTCGACCGAGCGGAGCGTCCAGCCGTCCGGGTCGGTGATGAGCTCGTCCGTCGTCTGCAGGAACCACGGCTCGAGGGCGAGCACGAGTCCTGCCCGCAACGGGTAGCCCCGCCCGGCCTTGCCGTCGTTGGCCACATGCGGGTCGCCGTGCATCTCGCGACCTACGCCGTGCCCGCCGAAGTCCGTATTGATGGAGTACCCGTCGCCATGGGCGACGGCGGCGATGGCTGCGGAGATGTCGCCGATGCGGTTGCCCACCGTCGCCGCCGCGATTGCGGCATCCAGCGCCCGCTCCGTCGTGTCGATCAGCGCGAGGTCCTCGTCACGGGGTGTGCCCACGACGAAGGAGACCGCGGAATCGGCGACCCAGCCGTCGATCGACACGGCGAAGTCGAGCGACACCAGATCCCCGTCGCGGAGGGCGTAGTCGAACGGCAGTCCGTGCAGCACCGCGTCGTTCACCGAGGTGCAGATGACCTTGCCGAACGGGCGGGCGCCGAAGGACGGGTGGTAATCGATGTAGCACGACTCGGCACCGGCCCGGCGGATCAGCTCGTGGGCTCGGCGGTCGATCGCCAGGAGGTTCGTGCCCACCTTGGTCTCGTCGCGCAGCGTCGCGAGCGTCTCGGCGACGAATCGCCCGGCGGGCTTCATCGCCTCGATCTCGGCAGGGGTGCGCAACTCGATCATGTGGAGCTTCCTCTCAGTCCTCCTCCATTCTGTCGGACTCGTCGCCACCGGGCTGGGAGGATGCCCCGTGGCACGCGGAACCGCGCCATGACCCGCATCGGCGGCGTAGCATCGGAGGCATGTGGCTGCGTCGCGCGTTCTTCGGCTGGCTCATTCCGGCGGCCTTCCTGCTGCCACTGTGGCTCTTCGTCGGATGGGCCGTCTTCAACGCGGGCGGCTGGGCGTTCCTCTGGGTGCTGTTCCTCGCGATACCCGGCGTCTTCGTCTGGCAGCTGATCCTCACCCTTCTGGTGCGGGCACGCGGCACCGTCCGCGCCCATCGCGCCGTCTCGTGGTGGGACGTCCTCGGGTTCACCGTCTGGCACTTGCTCGTCATCTCGCTCGGCTTCTTCGCCGAGGCCTGGTGGGCTCCTGTGATGGTCGTGACGATCCTGGCCGGTGTCGGGCTGTTCTGGCTCGAGCTGTGGCAGCTGTGGAGCGAGGCGCGGCCGTCGCGATTCGTCCTGCGCACCTCGGACGGCGTCGCCTACATCCCGGCGCAGACCGATGAGCCGCGCGCCGCGGAACGCGATGTCATCATCATCTCCGAGAAGCAGACGCCGCCCGCGAGCTGACGCGTTTTGGCCGGGTGCGGCATCCATGGCAGAATGGCTGTTTGTGCCCTGACCGGTTCTGCCGCAGGGGAATCAGCTGAACGGCGTCACGCCGGAGGCCTGCGGCACACCGAGTCCTTCACCTTACTTCCCGCGGTCGACCTGTGGCGGCCGCAGAGAGAGACGATCATGCAGATCCTCGACGCCGTCGATGCGGCTTCGCTCCGCTCCGACATCCCCGCCTTCAACGCCGGCGACACCGTGAAGGTGCACGTCAACATCACCGAGGGCAACCGCTCGCGTATCCAGGTCTTCCAGGGCGTCGTCATCGGCCGCTCGGGCGACGGCGTGCGCGAGACCTTCACGGTCCGCAAGATCAGCTTCCAGGTCGGCGTCGAGCGCACCTTCCCGGTGCACTCCCCGGTCATCGACCACATCGAGGTCGTGACCCGCGGTGACGTGCGTCGCGCGAAGCTCTACTACCTGCGCAACCTCCGTGGCAAGAAGGCCAAGATCAAGGAGAAGCGCGACAGCTGACACCCGCTGCCTGCAGCGCTGTCTCGAGGCCCCGGACGCTTGCGTCCGGGGCCTCGTCCGTTCTCCGGAGCGGCCGGAATGTGCGACCCTTGAAGGCGGGTCGCCGCGACCGTCGGCGCCCGCGAAGGAACTCCATGACGACCGAGAAGTCGGCTCCTGCCGAGCCGGCGCCCGGGCCTGAGCCCGCAGCGACCAATCAGCCGCGTCGTCGGGGCTGGCTCGTCTTCCTGCGCGATGTGATCGTGATCATCCTGATCGCCGTCCTCGTCTCGCTCGTCGTGAAGACATTCCTCGTCCGCTCGTTCTACATCCCGTCCGGATCGATGGAGGACACCCTCCACGTCAAGGACCGCATCCTCGTCGACGAGATCACCCCGCGGTTCGGCGCCTACGACCGGGGCGACATCGTCGTGTTCCAGGATCCCGGCGGCTGGCTGCCGCCGAGCACGGAGCCTGCCCGCCCGCCGATCGTGGAGGGCGTGGAGTGGGTGCTGTCGCTCGTGGGCCTTGCCGCGCCCGACAGCGATGACCACCTCGTCAAGCGCATCGTCGGACTCCCGGGCGACCATGTCGTCTGCTGCAATGCCATCGGTCAGATCACCGTCAACGACGTTCCCATCGACGAGAGCGGCTACATCAAGCTGCCCGCGGGGGAGTCGGCGGCATCCGGCGACCCCTTCGACATCGTCGTGCCGGAGGGCAGCCTCTGGGTGCTGGGTGACAACCGCTACCGCTCCAAGGACTCGCGGTACAACACCGACCAGCCGGGGAAGGGCTTCGTGCCGATCGACAACCTCGTCGGTCGCGCCTTCCTGGTGACCTGGCCGTTCGACCGGTTCGGCTTCCTCGACTTCCATCACGACGTGTTCGCCGGCGTTCCCACGCCGGAGCCGGAGGGCGGCGCGAAGTGACCGTCGCGGAGCCTCGTCTCACGCTCGAGCGCCGACTCCTGCGGGAGCACACGCTCGTGATCGCGTGCGACGAGGTCGGCCGCGGTGCGCTGGCGGGTCCGGTGGCCGTCGGCGCGGCGGTGGTCGACGCCCCCCGCTCCCGCAAGCGGATCCCGCAGGGGCTCCGCGACTCGAAGCTCGTCCCGGAACCCCGACGCGCCGACGTCGCCGCGCGGGCGGCATCGTGGGTCGCCGCGAGCGCGGTCGGCTGGGCGAGCTCGGAGGAGATCGACGACATCGGCATCATGCGCGCGCTGGGGCTCGCCGCCATCCGCGCGATCGCCGACCTCCGCGCTCACGGGGTGGTCCCCGAGGACGCCATCGTGATCCTCGACGGCAACTACGACTACATCCGCCCCGCCGGTGCATGGGGACTGACGGTGCAGCCGGTGATCAAGGCCGACCGCGACTGCGCATCGGCGGCAGCGGCATCCGTCATCGCCAAAGTCGCGCGCGACAGTCTCATGACCGAGCTCCACGACGAGCTTCCGGCCTACAACTGGGCGCGCAACAAGGGCTATGCGAGCCCCGACCACCGCGAGGCCATACGCACGCACGGCATCAGCCGGCACCATCGCGCGTCCTGGTCGATCGCGGACGCGCCGACGCTCTTCTGAGCGTTCGCCACGCGCGGACCGGCGTCGCGGCATCCGTTCGCGCCCATAGGATGGGAGCACCATGGATGACGAGGTCTTCGAAGACTATGACCGCGAACTCGAACTCGCGCTCTACCGCGAGTATCGCGATGTCGTCTCGCAGTTCCAGTACGTGATCGAGACGGAACGGCGCTTCTACCTCGCGAACGAGGTCAACGTCGTGCGCCGCGACACCGAGCACGACTTCTACTTCGAGATCTCGATGTCGGACGTCTGGGTGTGGGACATCTACCGCGCCGACCGCTTCGTCAAGGCGGTGCGCGTGCTCACCTTCAAGGACGTCAACGTCGAAGAGCTGTCGCGCCGGGACTTCCACCTGCCCGAAGAGCTCTCGCTCGACACCTGAGCCGCCGGCTCCTCCCCAGCCCGCACGATCCTGGGACGCACACCGGTTCTGAACGGATGCCGCTGCCGGGCGTCCGCGCGCGTGCACGCTCACGCGACGATGCCGTCATGGCAGACAAAGACGTGCTCGGCCGAGCGGGCGAAGACCGCGCCGCACGGTACTTCGAGACCCAGGGCTTCACGGTCCTCGCGCGCAACTGGCGAGGCCGTGAAGGCGAACTCGACCTCGTGGTGGCGGACGGCGCCGCGGTGGTCGTCGTGGAGGTCAAGACGCGGCGGGGCGAAGAGTTCGGCCACCCGTTCGAGGCCATCGACGCGCGCAAGCGTGTACGACTGTGGCGGCTCGGCGTCGCCTGGGCGAGCCAGCACCGCGAGCTCGTGCAGGGGCGTCGGCTGCGCATCGACGCGATCGGCCTCACGGGGACGGAGCCCTCGACGGCTCGCCTGGAGCACCTCGTCGACGTGGAGGTGCCGTGAGCGTCGCACGCACGTGGGCCGTCGCGCTCGTCGGCGCCGAGGGCGAATGCGTCGAGGTCGAGGCGGACCTGTCGCAGCAGACCCCGGAGTTCCGCATCATCGGCCTGCCCGACAAGGCGCTCGGCGAGGCGGTGCAGCGCGTCCACAACGCGTGCGCCAACAGCGGCACCCCGCTTCCCCGGCGACGGCTGACGGTGAACCTGTCACCGGCGAGCCTGCCGAAGCAGGGATCAGGCTTCGACATCGCGATCGCCATCGCGTCGCTCGCGACCGAGTCCTCGATGGATGCGGCCTCCGTCGCGTCGGCCGTGCACATCGGCGAGCTGGGCCTCGACGGGCGCCTGCGCCCCGTGCCGGGCGTTCTGCCCGCGGTGGTCGCCGCCCGGCGGGCAGGTCATCGGCGGATCGTCGTGCCGCACGCCAACGGCGCCGAAGCCGCGCTCGTCGGTGGAATGGACGTCCTGGCAGCCGTCAACCTGGCGCAGGTGGTCGCCTGGCACGGCGGCGACGTGGAGGTCGTCGCCGAAGAGCCCGTCGCGCTGCTGGACGACGAGCAGGCTCCCGAGCCCGCACTCGATCTCGACGAGGTGATCGGCCAGCGCGATGCCGTGGACGCGCTCATCGTCGCAGCGGCCGGCGGGCATCACCTGCTGATGTGCGGACCGCCGGGTGCCGGCAAGACGATGCTCGCGCGACGGCTGCCCGGCATCCTGCCCGAACTCGACGACGGCGCGGCGCTCGCGAGTGCGTCGATCCGCAGCCTCGCGGGCTCGCGCGTCGTGGAGCTGTCACGGACACCGCCGTTCGAAGCCCCGCACCACAGTGCGAGCGTCGCCGCTCTCGTCGGCGGGGGATCGCGCCTCATCCGGCCCGGCGCGATCGCCCGCGCGAGCGAAGGCGTGCTGTTCCTCGACGAGGCCGGCGAGTTCGCCGCAAGCGCCCTCGACGCCCTGCGGCAGCCGCTGGAGTCGGGTTCCATCACGATCCATCGCGCCGGCGCGTACGCACGGTTCCCGGCGCGCTTCCAGCTGGTGCTTGCCACGAACCCGTGCCCGTGCGGCGACTACGGGATCCGCGGCGGCACCTGCACGTGCCCGCCGGCCGCGATCCGCCGCTACCTCGGCCGGCTGTCCGGGCCGCTGCTGGACCGGATGGACATCGAGCTGACCCTGACGAGGGTTTCCGTCGCCCACCGCGGCCGCGGACCGACGATCTCGACCGCTGCCGCGCGCGACCGGGTCGCCGAGGCCCGTGGGCGCGCGCGTCACCGGCTCCGGGGAACGCCCTGGCGCGTGAACGCCGACGTACCCGGGACCTGGCTCCGCGAGGGACCTGCCGCTCCGCCGCCCGTCGTCCGGCGGCCGTTGGACGCCGCGCTGCACCGCGGCGCGCTGACGCTGCGCGGCTACGATCGCGTGCTGCGGGTGGCATGGTCGCTGGCCGACATCGAGGGCAGAGGGCAGCTGAGCGCCGAGCACATCGGGCGGGCGCTCTATCTGAAGAAGGGGCTGGCCCTGTGATCTCGTTCGACCTGAGTGCCGACGCCGCCCGGCGTGCGCTCGCACCGCTGGGCATCCACCACAGCGCCGACGCGGCTCGCGAGCGATACGCGACGGCGGTGTGGTGCCACCTGATCGAGCCCGGCGACTCCGTGGCAGGGCGCATCGTCGCCGCTCGCGGTGCCGCGCCCGCGCTGGAGGCGGTCCTCGCGGAGGGGAACCTCGCAGACGTCACCCCGCGCGAACTGGCCGAGGGCCGCAAGCGGTGGCTGCCGCGGCTCTCAGCGCGCGCCGTCGAGGACTCGTTCCTCAGGGCCGCAGCGCGCGGCGTCAGTCTCGTGACGCGGGCCGATCCCGAGTGGCCGGGCCAGCTGGACGACCTCGAGGCGCATGCCCCCCTGTGCCTCTGGCTGCGCGGCGATGCCACTGCGCTCCGACGCCTGGACGCATCCGTGGCCATCGTCGGCGCACGGGCGGCGTCCCGCTATGGAGACCATGTCGCGATGGAGCTCGCGGCCGACCTTGCCGGTGACGGCATCGCGGTGGTGTCGGGCGGCGCATACGGCATCGACGGGTCTGCCCACCGCGCGACCCTCGCTGCGAGCGGTCTGACGGTCGCCTTGCTCGCGGGCGGCGCCGACCGCTCGTACCCTGCCGGGCATGCGGGTCTGATCGACGAGATCGCCCGGCACGGTGTCGTGGCGAGCGAGGTGGCCTGCGGCTCCGCTCCCACGAAGTGGCGCTTCCTCCAGCGCAATCGGCTCATCGCAGCACTGTCTGCGGCGACGGTGGTCGTCGAGGCCGGGTGGCGGAGCGGCTCGCTCAACACCGCCGGCCATGCGGCGGCGCTGTCGAGGCCGCTCGGCGCGGTTCCGGGCCCGATCACCTCGGCGACGTCTGCGGGCACGCATCGCCTCATCCGCGAGTACGGCGCGCAGTGCATCACCGGGGCCGACGATGTGCGGGAGCTGCTCGGACTGGCGTCGGCGAAGGATGACGGCGCCACTCGGGTGCCGGGCTACACGGCGGACGCGATCCGCGTGATGGACGCGATGAGCACACGCGCCTGGCGCGGCCCCGGCGACATCGCGCCGGGCGGGGATGGCCGCGGACGCCGTCGAGGGTGTTCTCGGCCTTCTGCGACTCGACGGAGCCGTGGAAACGGGCGCCGAGGGATGGAGGCTGCGACGCATGGGGGCATGACGAGCGCGCAGCCGCGGGGGCGTGCAGTCGCGGGTCGCGCAGTCGTGACTGGCGCGCAGCCGTGGGGGCGCGCAGTCGCGGGTCGCGCAGTCGTGGGTAGTGCGCAGCCGTGGGTAGTGCGCAGCCGTGGGGAGCGCACAGCCGTGGGGAGCGCGCAGCCGTCGGGAGCGCGAGGTCGTGTGCGAGGGCACGGCCGTGGGAAGCCAGCGGCGTGGCGAGCGCAACGCCGTGGAGCGCAACGCCGTGGAGCGCAACGCCGTGGAGCGCAACGCCGTGGAGCGCACCACCGTGCCGCGGGCCGTCCGTGCCGGGCCGTCCGTGCCGAACGCGCGGTGGCGACGAGCTCATCGCCGTGCCGTTCTCGCCGGCTTCGACGCGCCATCCAGCGAGAGCTCGCGAGGCAAGAGGCAACCGCGCGGTGCGTCGCCGCGCCGCGCCCCTCACCGGGGCGCAAGCTGGAGGCATGGAGATCGTCGACGCCGCAGAGGCGTACCTGCGCCATCTGGCGGAGGTGCGTCGTCTGTCGCCGGCGACGGTCCGCGCGTACCGCTCCGACCTCGCCGGGCTCGCCGTGGCGTGCGGCGACGTCGATCTCGCCGTCGTCGACCTCGAGAACCTCCGCAACTGGCTGTGGCAGGCGGTGCAGCGGGGCGACAGCCGCGCCACCATCGCGCGCCGGACGGCCGCCGTACGCGGCTTCTTCGCCTGGGCGACCGAGAGCGGCGCCGTGGCGTCCGACCCCAGCCTGCGGTTGGTCGCTCCCAAGCGAGGCCGTACGCTGCCGAAAGTCGCGACCGCCGACACGCTGACCAGCGTGCTGGAGCGGCTCGAATCCGCGGCCGCCGACGGCGACCCGCTGGCACTGCGCGACCACGCGATGCTCGAGCTCCTCTACGGGGCCGCGGTGCGCGTCTCCGAGCTGTGCGGACTGGACGTCGGCGACCTCGACCGCGAACGACGCACGGCCCGCGTGTTGGGCAAGGGCTCCAAGGAGCGGGTGGTGCCTTTCGGGCTGCCCGCGCTGCGCGCCGTCGATGCGTACCTCGTGCGGGGGCGGCCGGCGCTCGCGGCGCGTCGAGTCGACGGTGCCGCCGCCTCCGCCCTGTTCCTCGGCGCGCGAGGCGCCCGCATCGGGCCTCGTGCTGTCTACGATCTGGTCTCTCGTGAGCTCGGGCCGGAACTCGGCGCCCAGGTCGGTCCGCACGCGCTGCGGCACTCGGCGGCGACGCATCTGCTCGACGGCGGCGCCGACCTGCGCGCGGTCCAGGAGATGCTCGGCCACGCGAGCCTCGGAACCACGCAGATCTACACTCACGTCTCGAGCGAGCGGCTGGCGGCCTCCTACCGCCTCGCCCACCCGCGCGCATGAGCAGGCGTTCAGCAGCAGGGCAGCAGCACCGCTCGCGGTACGCCGCCCAGCAGCACGAGCGGGTTGATGTACCGGCCGTCCAGGCGCACGCCGAGATGCAGCACGCCGGGCGTCGTGTGGCCGCCGACGGAGACGCGCCCCACGGCGGCGCCGGCGGCCACCGGCGTGCCGGCCACGAGGTCGGACTCCACGGGCTCGAGGGTGGACACGAGGCCCTCCCCGTGGTCGATCGTCAGGATGCCGCGCCCGGCCACCTGGCCGGAGAAGGCGACAGCGCCCGGCGCGGGGGCGTGGACGACGTCCTCGCCGATCGCGGCGAGATCGATGCCCCGGTGTCCGGGGCCGTAGTCGTGAGCCGGGGCGACGAAGGGGCGCTCGAGGCGGAAAGGCTTCACGGGCCACAGCCAATCGCGTGCGAGTGAGACCGACCCGGCGTCCGCGCCGCCCCCCGCCGGAGGGTCGCCCTCATCCGGCGTCGCGGCTGAAGCGGTCACAGGCGCCGCTGCGATCCACACGACGAGTGCGAGCGCCGTCACGGCGCGAAAGCGCCGGAAAGAGGTGGGTGGGATGACACGCATGGCCCGACCCTTCCGCATGTCGTCCGGGCGCGACGGCCGCGCAGGGAACTCGTGGAGAACCGTCGGCGGGCGCCGAGGGGGGAGGAGGGTCGGCCCGGTCGCCTGCTGATACACTGGATGCGCACTCCGCGTGTCGGAGTGACTCCGCGTGCCCACAGCGCCACATACCCCGAGTCTGACGAAGGGTGACGGCGCGGCATCCACTCCCAACGGTCCCTGCGAACGCTCATGAGCGGGCGCGGGGTGGGAATGTGCCGGGCACCAGGCTCGCCGGCTCCATGCCGGCGCGAGAACAACCGCAACAGGCGCGTACGCGCCGGAACAGGAGAACGGCCATGGCCGTCGTCACCATTCGCCAGCTGCTCGACAGCGGCGTGCACTTCGGACACCAGACCCGCCGGTGGAACCCGAAGGTCAAGCGCTTCATCCTCACGGAGCGCAGCGGCATCCACATCATCGACCTGCAGCAGTCGCTGACGTACATCGACAAGGCGTACGAGTTCGTCAAGGAGACCGTCGCCCACGGCGGCACCATCCTCTTCGTCGGCACCAAGAAGCAGGCGCAGGAAGTCATCGCCGAGCAGGCGACCCGCGTGGGCCAGCCCTACGTCAACCAGCGCTGGCTGGGCGGTCTGCTCACCAACTTCTCGACCGTGTCGAAGCGTCTCGCCCGCATGAAGGAGCTCGAGGAGCTCGACTTCGAGGACCCGGCCGCGAGCGGCTTCACCAAGAAGGAGCTCCTCCTCAAGAAGCGTGAGCTCGACAAGCTGCACAAGTCGCTCGGCGGCATCCGCAACCTCCAGAAGACCCCCTCGGCCATCTGGGTCGTCGACGCCAAGCGTGAGCACCTCGCGATCGACGAGGCGTCGAAGCTCGGCATCCCCGTGATCGGCATTCTCGACACGAACGCCGACCCCGACGAGTTCCAGTACCCGATCCCCGGCAACGACGACGCGATCCGCTCGGTGGGCCTGCTCACGCGCATCATCGCCGACGCCGCCGCGGAGGGCTTGATCCAGCGCCACCAGCCCACCGACGAGACCGCTGACGCGGAGCCCCTCGCCGACTGGGAGCGCGAGCTGCTCGAGCAGGGTGCGCCCGTCGAGACCGACGTCGCCGAGGTTGAGACCATCGCGACCGAGTCGGCCGCCGATGAGGCCGGCGCCGAGGCCGCTGAGGTCGTCGAGACCGCCGACGTCGTCGAGACCGCCGAGGCCGCTGACGCTGCCGAGGTCGCCGAGGCGACCCCCGCCGAGTAAGCCCCACTCACACTCCGCCTCGGCGGGATCGTCCTGGCCCCACGGCCGGACGGTCCCGCCGAGGCATCCACGAGAACTCACGAGATTCAAGGAGCCGCCACCCATGGCAAACTTCACGATCGCCGACATCAAGGCCCTGCGCGAGCAGCTCGGCACCGGCATGGTCGACACCAAGAAGGCGCTCGAGGAGGCCGACGGCGACCTCGAGAAGGCCGTCGAGATCCTGCGCCTGAAGGGCGCGAAGGGCAACGCCAAGCGCGCCGACCGCTCCACGAGCGAGGGGCTCGTCGCGGCCAAGGAGGTTGACGGTCAGGTCACGATCATCGAGCTCAACACCGAGACCGACTTCGTCGCGAAGAACGAGCGCTTCATCGCCCTCGCCGACAAGGTGCTGGACGCCGCCGCTGCCGCTCACGCCGAGTCGGCCGAGGCTGCGCTGGCCGCGCCCGCCGGCACCCAGACGGTCGCCGAGCTCATCTCGGACGAGGCCGCCATCATCGGCGAGAAGGTCGAGCTGCGCCGCGTGAGCACGCTCTCGGGCGACAACTTCGAGATCTACCTGCACAAGACCAGCAAGGACCTGCCGCCGCAGGTGGGCGTCGTGCTCGCCTACTCGGGCGACGACGCCGAGACGGCGCGCAGCATCGCGCAGCACATCTCGTTCGCCAACCCGTCGTACCTGTCGCGCGACGAGGTCCCCGAGGCGGATGTCGACAAGGAGCGCGAGATCGTCACCGAGATCTCGCGCAACGAGGGCAAGCCCGAGGCTGCCCTTCCGAAGATCGTCGAGGGCCGCGTCAACGCGTTCTTCAAGCAGGTCTCGCTTCTCGACCAGGACTACGCGAAGGACAACAAGCAGTCCGTCGCGCAGGTCGCGAAGGATGCCGGTCTGACCCTCACGGGCTTCGCCCGCTACAAGGTCGGCGCCTGATCCATTGAGAAGGCCCGCATCGGCAATCCGATGCGGGCCTTTTCTCATGCCCTTCGGTAGTTTGTCGTAGACGAGAGGACCACAGTGATCAACGAGAACACCGGGCGCCGCCGCGTCCTTCTGAAGCTGTCCGGCGAGGCGTTCGGTGGGGGCCAACTGGGTGTGAACCCCGACGTGGTCAGCCAGATGGCGCAGGAGATCGCTGCCGCGGTCGACCGTGTCGAGATCGCCGTCGTCGTCGGCGGCGGCAACTTCTTCCGCGGCGCCGAGCTCAGCCAGCGCGGCATGGACCGCGGGCGTGCCGACTACATGGGCATGCTGGGCACCGTGATGAACGCCCTGGCGCTCCAGGACTTCCTCGAGCAGGCGGGCGCCGCGACGCGCGTGCAGTCGGCCATCTCGATGACCCAGGTCGCCGAGCCGTACATCCCGCGCCGCGCCGAGCGGCACATGGAGAAGGGCCGCGTCGTGATCTTCGGCGCCGGCGCCGGCCTGCCGTACTTCTCCACCGACACCGTGGCCGCTCAGCGTGCCCTCGAGATCGACGCGCAGGAGGTCCTCGTCGCGAAGAACGGCGTGGACGGCGTCTACACGGCCGACCCGAAGAAGGATGCCTCGGCCACGCTGATCGATCGCATCACGTACCTCGACGCGCTGCAGCGAGGCCTCAAGGTCGTCGACTCGACCGCATTCAGCCTCTGCATGGACAACCGCATGGACATGCGGGTGTTCGGCATGGAGCCGGCCGGCAACGTGACGAAGGCCCTCCTCGGCGAGACCATCGGCACGCTCGTCACGGCGTGACGACGCTGCCGCCGATACACTTGACCAGCCCCATCTACCTGAAGGAGACACTGTGATCGCGGACGTCTTGGCCGATGCCGGAGTGCGCATGGACCGCGCTGTCGAGGCTGCGAAGGAGGACTTCGCGACGGTGCGCACCGGACGCGCGAACCCGCAGCTGTTCCAGAAGGTCCTCGTCGACTACTACGGCAGCCCGACGCCGCTCGCGCAGCTCGCGTCGATCAACAACCCCGAGGCGCGCACCCTCCTGATCACGCCGTACGACAAGTCGGCGCTGAAGGCGATCGAGCAGGCGATCCGCGACATCCCGAACCTCGGGGTCAACCCGACCAACGACGGCAACCTCGTGCGCGTCACGATGCCCGAGCTGACCGAGGAGCGTCGCAAGGAGTACGTCAAGCTCGTGCGCGGCAAGGGCGAGGACGCCAAGGTGCATGTGCGCGGCATCCGCCGCAAGGCCAAGGACGACATCGACGCGCTGAAGGGCGAGGTCGGTGAGGACGAGCTGGCCCGCGCCGAGAAGGAACTCGACGCGCTGACGCGCGCCCACGTCGACGGGATCGACGACGCGCTCAAGCGCAAAGAGGCCGAGCTCCTCGAAGTCTGAGGTCTGCCCATGACCGACGCATCGGACCCGCCGCGCGGCGAAGAGGCCGCTTCTCCGCAGACGCGGCGCGAAGCGGGCGACGCACGGCGTAACGCGGAGGCCCACGACACCCCGCCGGCGCTGCAGGCGCATCTGCGCGCCGCGCGCAGTGAGCTGGAGAGCCAGGTCGCGCAGGCGAGGGCCGACTTCGAGGAGGCGAACGAGCGCATCAAGGAGCGCACCGGACGAGATCTCATCGTGGCGACCTTGATCGGGCTGGCCATCGGGGTCGCCCTGCTCGGCTCGCTGATCTTCGTGAAGTGGGCGTTCGTGCCGTTCGCCCTGGCGGCGGCGCTGCTCGCGATGTTCGAGTTCTCCCGCGCGCTTATCGCGAGCGGACGCCGCGTCGACCTGGTCCCGCAGCTCGTCGCGGGTGCCGTCGTCATGCTGTCGGCCTACTTCGTGGACGCGTGGCTGCAGTGGGTTCTGCTCTTCGTCGTCCTGGCGTTCCTCGTGGTGTGGCGGCTCGTTGCGCAGATGGCCTCCCACGACGGCCGCGTCTACTCCGCCGTGCTCGGGGATGTGCTGATCGCCGCCTTCCTGCAGCTGTACGTGGCGTTTCTCACGAGCCTCTGCCTCGTGCTGCTGAGCCAGGACCGCGGCGAGTGGTGGGTGCTGTCGTTCATCATCGTGGCGGTCGCCGTCGACACCGGTGCGTACATCGCAGGCATCACCCTGGGCAAGCATCCGATGGCTCCACGCATCAGCCCCAAGAAGACGTGGGAGGGCTTCGCCGGCGCCGCGGCGGCGGCCACCATCGCAGGCGTGCTGGTCGGCATGTTCATGCTCGGCCTCGAGTGGTGGATGGGCGCGGTGTTCGGCATCCTCATCCTCGCAACGGCCACGGTCGGCGACCTGGGAGAATCGATGATCAAGCGCGATCTCGGCATCAAGGACATGAGCTCCTGGCTGCCCGGTCACGGCGGCGTCCTCGATCGACTCGATTCGATCCTGCTGTCGGTCGTGGCGGCGCTGTCCCTCTACTACCTCTTCACTCCGCTGGTGGCATCATGACGGCATCCGAGACGACCTCCCGGGCATCCTTCCCCGAGGCCCGCGGGCGCGAGAAGGGCTACGACAAGCAGCCGGTAGACGAGTTCCTCGCCCGCGCCCGCGCGTCGTTCGAGCAGGGCAGCGAGTCCCTCACGTCGGCCGACGTCCGCCAGGTGGCCTTCCCGCTGGTGCGGCACGGGTATGCGATCGCATCGGTCGACGCGGCGCTCGGTCGCATCGAAGACGCGTTCGCTGCGCGTGAGCGCGCTTCCGCGATGGCGGCCGCAGGCGTCCAGGCATGGGTCGGCCACACCCGGGAGCTCGCGCAGGAGGTGCTGGATCGCCTGTCGCGCCCCACCGGGCGCCGCTTCGACCGGGTGTCGCGGCTGCGCTACGGCTACCGGGTCGCCGAGGTCGACCTGGTCACCGACAAGCTCGCGCGATTTCTCGAGACCGGCGATTCCGTGACCGTCGAGCAGGTGCGCGCGGTCGCGTTCCGCATGCAGCGCGGCGGCTACCGCGAGACGCAGGTCGATGCCGTGCTCGACGCGGTCGTCGAGGTGATGCTCGCGGTGAAGTGACACGCGCGGGCGTCGCGGATGGCACGGCCTCGTGCCGGTATGCGAGAATCGGGGCACTGTGACTTCTGGAAACGAGCTGAACCCGACCAGGCGCGCCCGTCGTCACGAGGTGTCGACCCGGGCTGCGGGACGCGTCGTCTCGACTCCGACCGTCGCTCCGGCGGCGACAGCCCGCCCGGCGGGCTCCCCGGCCCGATGGTCACGTCGCCGCGGTGTGCTGGGAGGCTTCGCAGCGTTCGCGGTGCTGGGGTTCGTGGTCGCCTATATCGGTCCGACCGGTTTCGCCCTCGCGCAGGCGACGGCCGAAGAAGCTCCGCAGGTCTCGCTCTACGCGAGTTCGCTCGACGACGTCCAGTCCCTGAGTGGCGATGGAAGCGCAGAGGCCGAGCCTGCAGCGCTCGACCGCGGCGGCTATTCCGTGTACGTCAAGCCCAAGCCCACTCCGACGGTGGCGCCGACGGCCGCCTCGTCATCGTCGTCCGGTGGTTGGCGGCCTCCGTTCGTCACCCCCGACCCCGGCACGGCGCAGGCCATCGCCTACGACATGGTGCTCGCTCGCGGCTGGGGCGACGACCAGTTCGCCTGTCTGGTGGCGCTGTGGAAGAAGGAGTCCGGCTGGCGGGTCAACGCCTACAACGCCGGCAGCGGCGCCTACGGCATTCCTCAGGCGCTGCCCGGCAGCAAGATGGCGACCGCCGGTGCCGACTGGGAGACCAACCCGGCGACCCAGATCACCTGGGGCCTGGGCTATATCGGCGGTCGCTACGGAACGCCGTGCGGCGCCTGGGACCACTCGCAGCGCACGGGCTGGTATTGAGCCGTGCCCCGATCGAACCGCCGCCGTCCTGATCCGAGCGGCGACGAGTCCTTCGAGCGACTCCTCGCCGGCTGGAAGCGCAGTGAGATGCGGCGAGGCGTGGAGTGGATCGTGCAGCCGGTCTCGGCCGCCCAGGCTCAGAAGCCCTACACATGCCCGGGCTGCGGTCGCCAGGTGGACGTCGGCGTCGCCCATCTGGTGGCCTGGCGCGCCGACGGAGTGCTCGGCGACGCCGCGGATCTCGCCGCGCGCCGGCACTGGCATCAGCACTGCTGGAAGGTGGCGTGACATGGAGATCCGCGGACCGATGCTGCTGCCCGCACGGCGTGAGGACATCGAGCTCGAGACGCTCGACGGACTGACGCTCGTCGGTGAGCTCGCACTGCCCGAGAGCCGGGATCCCGTCGCGACCCTCGTCACGCTGCATCCCCTGCCGACGGCCGGCGGATTCATGGACTCGCACATCATCCGCAAGGCGGCCGGGCGCCTCCCCGCGCTGGCGGATCTCGCGGTGCTGCGGTTCAACACGCGGGGCACGACCTCGCCCCGGGGGACGAGTGACGGCGCCTTCGACGGCGGCCGAGCCGAGGCCTTCGATGTCGCGGCCGCGATGGACTTCGTGCACAGCCGTGGCCTGCCGCGGCCCTGGCTGGTGGGATGGTCGTTCGGCACCGAACTCGCGCTGAAGTACGGGCGCGATCACGCGGTCGAAGGCGCGGTCCTGCTCTCGCCGCCGCTGCACCGCGCGACCACGGAAGATGTTGCGGCGTGGGCCGGCGACCACAGGCGCCTGATCGTGCTCGTTCCGGAGTTCGACGACTATCTCCGACCGGATGCCGCGACCGAGCGCTTCGCGAGCGTCCCCGAGGCGATCCTGATCCCGGTCGAGGGCGGCAAGCACCTGTGGGTGGGCGAGAACCAGACTCGGCGCGTGCTGACCGAGATCGTGGCGGCCGTCAATCCGGACGCGCTGCCGTTGCCTCTGGAGTGGGACGGACCCGTCGTCGCCGACGCCTGATCCGCACCTCGGCGCGTCTCTGACCCGGCCCGGGTGCGACCGGCCTCAGCGCTCGTTCTGCCGCGGGATCACGACCTGGCGGTAGATGATCAGGATGCTGGCGGCCACCGGGATCGCGACCAGGGCGCCCAGCAGTCCGAGCAGCGATCCGCCGGCGAGGGCGGCGATCACGACGACCGCTCCGGGGACCGAGACGGCTCTGCCCATGATGCGCGGCGAGATCACGTACGCCTCGATCTGCATGTAGATCAGGTAGTAGATGGCCGCGATGAGCGCGGTCGTGGGGGAGCCCACTACCAGGCATGTCAGGACGATGATGACGGAGCCGGTCAGGGTGCCGACGAGCGGGATCAGCGAGAAGAAGAAGGCGATGACTGCGAGCACCGCGGGGAACGGCGCTTTGATGATCGACAGGAAGATCGCGCTCAGCACGCCGTTGATGAGGCCGAGGAGGAACTGGCCGATCACGTAGTAGCCGACGGAATCGGTGATCTGCTCCCCGAGGTCCATGAACCGGGCGCGCTTGGATGCAGGCACGAGCTGGTAGACGGCCCGCTTCAGGCTCGGAGTCGACGCCGTGAAGTAGATCGTCAGGATGAGCACGATGAACGCCCCGGCGAACCCGGCAATGAGCGCGCCCATGATGGTGATGATGCTGCCGCCCACTTCGGAGCCGATCGCCCCGACGTCCAGCGACGCGTACCAGTCCTCGATGTAGCCCCACACCTCATCCACGTTGAGTGCGGGGAACACCGTGTGCAGCCAGTCCTGGATCGCGCCCACCGGGTCGTCGAAGGTGCCCTTCTCGGCCAGGTCCTGGATCGTGGTGACCAGCTGGCCGATCTGCTGCACGATGATGGGGACGATCATGAGGACGATCCCCGCGAACGCGGCGAGCACGCCGAGGATCGTGATGAGGACGGCCGCCCAGCGCGGCAGCTTGCGGCGCTCGAGCCACGCGACGATCGGGTCGAGACCCAGTGACAGGAACAGAGCGGTGCCGACGTAGAGGAGGATCGTCTGGAGGTTCTGGATGCTGCCGATCAGCAGCAGACCCAAGCCGACACCGAGCGTCGCGAGCAGCGCGGTGCGGAACGGGCTGTGCAGCTTCATCGAGGTCCCCCTGCCGATCGACTTCCCGTCGATGCGTTGTGTCCGCCCAGGATACGCATGTGGAGTGCCCAGTCCGTGGAATGGTCCCTCCCACGCGCCTCACAGGTCATTCCCGCTAGTCTGAAACGTCGAATCGAAGGGTTGCGCTGCGTCTGCGCGCCCGGGAAAGGTGTTCTTCGTGCGTTTCGTATGGGCCGTGGCGGCCTTCGTGCTCGCCACCGTGATGATCGGGGCGGGCATCGCCCAGCGGACGATCTTCCAGGGTCCGAGGACCGAGACCACGGCCATCTCGGTCGAGGAGGAGACTCCCTACCTCCTGATCGACGGCGCCGTGCTCAATCAGAAGCCGGGTACCCAGACGCTCCGCGCCCAGGCCGAGGGCGACATCTTCGCCTCGTACGGGCGGACGGCCGACATGGAGGCGTGGTTGTCCGACACCACGTACACCCACGTCACCCTGGCGGGCGACGGCGACGTCGAGACTGCGGTCGTCGAGCCCGAGATCGACGCGATCGCCGACCCCGCGACGGACGCCCCCGCGGACGGCTCCGCGACAGACGACGCTGCCGCTGACGCGTCGACGGATGCCGCGACCGACGCGGCTGGCCGCAGCCCGGTCGGTTCGGACCTGTGGCTCGACGAGTATCAGCAGAAGGACCTCCTCATCGCGCCCCTCCAGCTCCCGGAGGAGATGAGCGTGCTCGTCGCCGCCGACGGCACCGCACCCGCACCGAGCAAGGTCACCGTGACCTGGCCGCTACAGACTTCGACGCCGTGGGCGGGTCCGCTCATCGTCGGCGGCGGCATCCTCATGGCCGCCGGCGTGTTCCTGTACATCCTCGGCATCCGCCACGCCCGTCGCAAGCGGGGACCCCGCCGCAAGGGCCTGCCCCTGCCGGTGACCGAGCCGATCGACATCGCCATCGACGGCGACGACAAGGGCGTCATCAGCAGCTCGCGTCGTACCCCGCGCGCGGTCGCGAGCGGCCGCCGTGCGTTCGCGGTGCTGCCGGTCATCGCCGTCTCGGCCCTGCTCTTCACGGGCTGCTCCGCCGATGCCTGGCCGCAGCTCGGTGCGTCGCCGACCCCCACGCCGACGGCGACCGTCATCGCGCCCGACGGCCAGCAGGCGCCTGCCGTGACCAAGGCACAGGCCGAGCGGATCCTCACCCGCATCGCTGCCACCGTGGCGGACGCCGATGCGGCGATGGACGGCGACCTCGCCGAGACGCGGCTCGAGGGTGCGGCTCTGGCTGCACGCGACACGAACTACAAGCTGCGCTCGGCGCTCGGCGACTATCCCACGCCCGCCCCGATCCTCTCGAAGCCGCTCGAGATCATCCTGCCGCAGGCCTACGACGCGTGGCCGCGTTCGGTGATCGCCATCGCCGACGACGAGGAGTCGAAGACCTCGAGCATCATGGTCCTCACCCAGCAGGATCAGTGGTCGGAGTACAAGCTGTCGTACGTCGGGAGCCTGGAGGCGTCGACCGCCATCCCGGATCTCGCCCCGGCATACATCGGTGCGGCGGCGGTCGAGCCCGATTCGCCCTTCCTCGTGCTGCCGCCCGATCAGGTGGCTGCCGCGTACGCGGACGTCATCAGCAAGGACAAGGAGAGCGAGTACTACGACCTCTTCGAGGCCGACGGCGATCAGCTGCGGGCGAGCATCGCCGCAGACCGTCAGCGACGGCGCGACGAGTTCAACCAGACCGCGAACTCCGGCGCATCCACGGGCACCCTCGAGTTCGGTGCCGTGGCCGGGCCTCAGGCGCCCTTCGCGCTGCAGACGGTCGAGAGCGGCGCGATCGTGGCCGTGAACATCAACGAGGTCGACACGGCCAAGCCCACCAACGCGGATGCCGTCATCAAGGTGGAGAACAACCGGACGGTGAAGACGCTGGCAGGCGCCGACCAGTCCGCCACGGGCTTCGAGACGACGTTCAGCGATCAGGTGTTCTTCTACGTGCCGAACGCCGGTTCGAACGAGAAGATCCGCCTGCTCGGTTACTCATCCGACATTCTCGATGCGAAGATTCTGTAGTGACCGATCCCACTCTTGGTGCCTCGCTGCGTGGTGCCGTCGACCTGTCCACTCTCCGCAATCGGCCCGCGTCCACCGGGCCGGCCGCACCCGGTGAGGAGGCCCCCGCGGGCAGCGGGGCCCTCGTCCCGTCACTCGTGCTCGACGTCACCGACGAGACCTTCCCGCAGGTGCTGGAGCTGTCGCGCACCGTTCCGGTGGTCGTCGACCTCTGGGCCGAATGGTGCGGCCCGTGCAAGCAGCTGAGCCCCATCCTCGAGAAGGTCGTCCTCGAGCTCGGCGGCCGCCTCGTGCTTGCGAAGGTCGACGTGGACGCCAATCCGCAGCTTTCGCAGGCGTTCCGGGCGCAGTCCATCCCCATGGTCGTCGCGCTCGTCGCCGGGCAGCCGGTGCAGATGTTCACCGGGGCCGTGCCCGAGCAGCAGGTGCGCGAGGTCTTCGCCCAGCTTCTCCAGCTCGCAGCGCAGAACGGTGTGACCGGCACGGTCGCCGTCGACGGCGAGGCGCCGCACGAGGCGGCCGATGAGCCCGCGCTCCCGCCGTTGCACGCCGAGGCGTTCGAGGCCATCGAGGAGGGCGACTACGCCCGTGCCGTCACGGCATACGAGAAGGCGCTCGCAGAGAACCCCCGCGACGCGGAGGCACGTGCCGGGCTCGGTCAGGTGCAGCTTCTGCTCCGCGTCCAGGGCGTCGACCTGCAGGCGGCACGTGCGGCCGCGGCATCCGCTCCACAGGACATCCCCGCCCAGCTGACAGTCGCCGATCTCGACCTCGCGGGCGGACACGTCGAGGATGCCTTCGGTCGCCTGCTCGATTTGTTCGCGCAGCTGCCTGCCGACCAGCGCACGCCCGTACGGGAGCGCCTGCTGGAGCTCTTCGCGCTCGTGGGCGACGCTGACCCGCGCGTCATCGCGGCACGCGGTCGCCTCGCCTCGCTGCTGTTCTGAGTCGCGCGGACCGACGGCGGGTCAGCCCCGCGTCGGTGACGGGATGTGTGCGCTCGTCTCGTGACGCAGCCACAGCACCCCGAGGGGCGGCAGCACGAGCGACGCTCGTCCGTCGGCGCCCGCGTGGACGACGCCCAGGTTCCCGACCCCGGATCCGCCGTACGCCTGCGCGTCGGTGTTGAGGATCTCGTGCCACACACCGCTCTCGGGCAGGTCGAGTTCGTACGACGTGAGCGGCTGGCCCGAGAAGTTCGCGGCGACGACGATGGTGTTGCCGTGCCAGTCCCGTCGGGCGAACGCGATCACGTTCGGGTTCCACTTCGGGGAGCCGAGCCGTGTGAACGCCGCACCGTCGCTGTCACGCGCCCAGAGAGCGGACTGCTCGCGGTACACCCGGTTGAGGACGCCGACGAACTGCTGCAGCTGGGCGTGGGTGGGCTGATCGAGCAGCCACCAGTCGAGTGAGCGCCCCTCCGACCACTCCGACAGCTGGCCGAACTCCTGGCCCATGAACAGCAGCTGCTTGCCCGGGTGCCCCCACATGTACGCGAGGAACGCGCGCATGTTCGCGAGCTGCTGCCAGTGGTCGCCCGGCATCCGCGCGAACAGGCTGCCCTTGCCGTGGACCACCTCGTCATGGCTGATCGGCAGCACGTAGTTCTCGCTGAACGCGTACACGAACGAGAACGACAGCTCGCCCTCATGGTGGGCGCGGTAGATCGGGTCGCGCTTGATGTACTGGAGCGAGTCGTTCATCCAGCCCATGTTCCACTTGAACCCGAATCCGAGGCCCGCCTGGCTCGTGGGTGCCGTCACTCCGGGGAAGCTCGTCGACTCCTCCGCGATCATCGCGATGCCGGGATAGCGCTTGTACGCGGTGGCGTTGACCTCCTGCAGGAAGTGGATCGCCTCGAGGTTCTCACGGCCGCCGTGGACGTTGGGCGCCCATTCGCCCTCGTTGCGGGAGTAGTCCAGATACAGCATCGACGCGACGGCATCCACTCGCAGACCGTCGACGTGGAACTCCTCGAACCAGTACAGCGCGTTGGCGACGAGGAAGTTGCGCACCTCGCTGCGGCCGTAGTCGAAGATGTACGTGCCCCATTCGCGGTGCTCACCGCGTCGGGGATCCGCGTGCTCGTACAGCGGCTCGCCGTCGAACCGGGCCAGCGCGAAGGCATCCTTCGGGAAGTGGCCCGGAACCCAGTCCATGATCACGCCGATGCCGGCCTGGTGGAGTCTGTCGATGAGGTACCGCAGATCGTCGGGGTGCCCGAACCGGCTGGTGGGCGCGTAGTAGCCCGTGACCTGATAACCCCACGAGCCGCCGAACGGATGCTCGGCGAGCGGGAGGAACTCGATGTGCGTGAATCCCTGGCCCGTGACGTAGTCGATCAGCTGATCAGCGGCGTCGCGGTACGTCAGTCCCTGACGCCATGAGCCGAAGTGCAGCTCGTACACCGACATGGGTCGCGACACGGGCGTCGAGCGAGCCCGCTCGGCGAGCCAGGCGGCATCGCCCCAGGAGTACGACGAGCCGACGACCACGGATGCCGTCGCAGGCGGCACCTCGGCGAACCGGGCCATGGGGTCGGCCTTCAGCGCCCACTCGCCGCCGCGACCGCGCAGTTCGAACTTGTAAGTGGTGCCCTGGCCGATGCCCGGGACGAAGATCTCCCACACGCCGCTGCCGCCCATGGAGCGCATGGCGTGGCCCTGGCCGTCCCAGCCGTTGAAGTCGCCGACCACCCGGACGGCCCGCGCGTTGGGCGCCCACACCGTGAAGGCGGTGCCCATCGTGCCGTCGTGCTCGCGCTCATGGGCGCCGAGTGCGCGCCACAGCTCTTCGTGGCGCCCTTCGGCGATGAGGTGCAGGTCGAGCTCGCCGATCGTCGGCGTGTGACGGTAGGGGTCGTCCGCCACGTAGTCGGGTCCGTGCGCGTAGGTGGTGAGCAGCTCGTAGCGGGTGAGGGCGCCGGCGCGCGTGCCCTCCCAGATCCCCGCTCTCACGTGCTCGAGCGGAACGCGCGTGCCGTCGGCGAAGACCGCTGTGACGCTGCGGGCGAGCGGCCGGCGCGCGCGGATGATCCACGTCGCGGTGCCCTCGGCATCCGTGTCGGGATGGATGCCGAGCACGGCGTGGGGGTCGTGGTACGAGCCCGTCGAGACGGCATCGAGGATCTGGTCGGTGAGCGTCATCGCGGCCCCTTGACGTGGAGGATGTGGACGGGCTCGGTGAACGCGTCGAGCATCACGAAGTTGTGATCCGACCACGTCCACCGACCGCCGGTGACGAGGTCCTCGACCTCGTACGGCGAACCGGGCTCGACGCCCCAGATGCGGGTGTCGAGGTGGACCATCGTCTGGCGCACCGAGTGGGGGTCGGTGTTGACGACGACGATGATGGTGTCGCTGCGACCGTCGGGGGAGAGCGCCGCGTCCAGGTGCTTGGCGTACACGAGGATCGCGTCGTCGTCGCTCCAGTGGACGCTGAGGTTGCGCAGCTGCCGGAGAGCGGGGTGCGCGCGCCGGATCTCGTTGAGCCTGGCCAGGAACGGGGCGAGCGAGTCGCCGCGCTCGGCGGCGCCCGCCCAGTCACGGAACTTGTACTCGTACTTCTCGTTGTCGATGTTCTCTTCCGAGCCCGGACGCGCCACATTCTCGTAGAGCTCGTAGCCGGCGTACACGCCGTAGGTGGGCGCGGCGGTGGCCGCGATGGCGGCGCGGATGCGGTAGGCCGCGCGCCCGCCGAACTGCAGGTACTCCGTGAGGATGTCGGGCGTGTTGACGAAGAGGTTCGGACGCAGGAAGTCGTCGGTCTCGTGGGCGAGCCCCGAGAGGAACTCCTCCAGCTCGGCCTTGGTGTTGCGCCAGGTGAAGTACGTGTAGCTCTGCTGGAAGCCCGCGGACGCGAGGCTCTGCAGCGGCGCGGGCCGTGTGAAGGCCTCGGCGAGGAACACCACGTCGGGGTCTTCCGCGGTGACGGTCGCGATGAGCCACTCCCAGAACTGCAGGGGCTTGGTGTGCGGGTTGTCGACGCGGAAGATGCGCACGCCCTGTGCGATCCAGTGGCGCACGATGCGCAGGACCTCGGCACGGATGCCGGCCGGGTCGTTGTCGAAGTTGACCGGGTAGATGTCCTGGTACTTCTTGGGCGGATTCTCGGCGTACGCGATGGAGCCGTCGGGCAGCGTGGTGAACCACTCCGGGTGCGCGGCGACCCACGGGTGGTCGGGAGCGGCCTGCAGCGCGAGGTCGAGCGCGACCTCGACGCCGGCGGCACGGGCATTACGCACGAAAGCCCGGAAGTCGGCGAGCGTGCCGAGGTCCGGATGGACCGTGTCGTGCCCGCCGTCCGCCGAGCCGATCGCCCACGGCGAGCCGGGATCGCCGGGACCTGCATCGAGGGTGTTGTTGGGTCCCTTGCGGTTCACGGTGCCGATCGGGTGGATCGGCGGCAGATAGAGCACGTCGAAGCCCATGTCCGCCACGGCCGGCAGACGCTTCGTCGCGGTGCGGAACGTGCCGCTCTTGACCGTGCCGTCCTTGAGCTGCCGGGCGCCCTCGGACCGGGGGAAGAACTCGTACCATGCGCCCACTCCCGCGCGCTCGCGCTCGACGAGCAGCTCGAGGTCGTCGCCGACGGTCCCGAGCGACATGAGGGGGCGCGCTCGGAAGTAGCCGGCGATCACCGGGTCTTCGACGATGCTCAGTGCGGCCGCGTCATCGACCGTCGCGTCACGGAGGGATACCGCAGCCGCGGCGAGCGCGCGGCGCTCGGCGACCGGGCGCCCCTTCTCGGCGCCGGCGCGATCGAACAGGAGCGCACCGAGTTCGCGCATGAGCGCGGCATCCACTCCCGCGGCGATCTTGAGCGACGCGGCGTGCTCCCACGTGGCGAAGTCGTCGCCGAACGCCTCGAACCGGAAGCTCCAGATGCCCTGCTCGAGCAGCACCACCTCGGTCTGCCAGCGGTCGAAGCCGTCGTCGAGCGACTCGAGGCGATGCAGGGACTCATCGCCGGACGGCGAGAAGAGACGCACGTGGACGCCGATGCGGTCGTGTCCCTCGCGGAACGCCGTCACGCGGAACGGCACTGCTTCGCCGTTGTACGCCTTGGGCCGGTAGTCACCCCAGGGGACGGCTGGTGACGGCTGGGCGAGCGGGACGCGCCGTGCGGCGGTGTCTCGTTCAGCCTGCCAGGCATGGATGTCGCGAACAGGGAGGGCCGTGGCGCTCCGCCACGGGCGGGAGCGCGCGGAGCGCGTCGTCGTGACCACGTCTCGAACCTATCGCGCGACCGACCGGGATGACAGCGACGTGACGGGGCGCGTCCGCCGGGTCACTGCTTCTGGTCTACTCGGCACGGAAGAGGCGCATCGAAGTGCCGGGCAGCGCGACGGTGTCGCCCGGCTCGAAGGTCGGCGTCAGCTCGGAGGGCGTCTCGTCGGCGCTCGACCACAGCGAGACGTAGCGTGTCACGTCCTCGACATCGGGAAGTGTGACCGTTGTCGGATGCTCGGTGCCGTGGACCATGAGGAGCACACGGTTGAACCCCTCGAACTCCGGCGTGGACGCCGCCACGTACTGGAGCGTGCGGTGTGCGGGATCGGTCCATCGCTCGAGCGACATCGTCTCGCCGCGCTCGTCATACCACTCCATGACGGATGCCGAGGGCGTGCGTTCGCCGAGACGCGCGAAGCGGCTGGGGCGCAGGGCCGGGTTCTCCCGCCGCAGCCGCAGCAGATGCCGCACGTGCGCGTACAGGTCGCGCTGCCAGGGCGCGTGCTCCCACGACAACCAGGTCAGCACCGAGTCGTGGCAGTACGCGTTGTTGTTGCCCCGCTGCGTTCGTGCGAACTCGTCGCCCGCGGTCAGCATCGGCACGCCGGCCGACAGCAGGAGCGTGCCGAGCAGGTTGCGCATGGCCTTGCGCCGCGTGGCGAGGATCCCCAGGTCGTCCGTCGGCCCTTCGGTGCCGTGGTTGAAGGAGCGGTTGGTGTCGGCACCGTCGCGGTTGTGCTCGCCGTTGCCGAAGTTGTGCTTGACGTCGTACGAGACGAGATCGCGCAGCGTGAAACCGTCGTGGGCGGTCACGAAGTTCACTCCCGCGAGCGGCCCTCGCGCTTCGGCGAACGTGTTCGCGGAACCTGCGAGCCGGTTGGCGAAGCCGCCGATGCCGACGGGGGAGGTGGACGCTCGTCGTGCGTAGTCGACGTCGCTCAGCCAGAAGTTGCGGACGCGATCGCGATAGCGGTCGTTCCACTCGGTCCAGCCGTCTCCGAAGTTGCCGGTCTGCCACCCGCCCATGCCGACGTCCCAGGGCTCTGCGATCTTCTTGACCCCGGCCAGCGCGGGGTCGTCCACGATGGCACGCAGCAGCGGGTGCTCCGGAGTGAAGGCATGGGTCTCGTCGCGGCCGAGCGTCGCGGCGAGATCGAACCGGAATCCGTCGACCTGCACGTCGTTCGCCCAGTAGCGCAGCGAATCGAGCACCAGGCGGGCCGCGGCATCGGTCGAGGTGTTCAGCGAATTGCCGCAGCCCGTGACGTCGATGTAGACCCCGTCGTCCTGCTGGCGGTAGTACGCGCGGTTGTCGATGCCGCGCAGGCTCGAGCGGGGGCCGCCGATGCCCTCTTCCGCCGTGTGGTTGTACACGACGTCGAGGATCACCTCGAGACCCGCCTCGTGCAGCAGCCGGACCATGCCCTTGAACTCGCGCAGGACGGCCTCGGGACCCTGCCGGCGGGCCTCCTCGGTGGCATACGCGCCGTGGGGCGCGAAGAACCCGAGCGAGTTGTAGCCCCAGTAGTTCGCGAGGCCGTGCTGGAGCAGCCTCGGCTCGGTCGCGAACGCGTGGATGGGCAGGAGCTCGATGCTCGTCACGCCCAGGTCGAGGAAGTGCTTCACCATCGCCGGGTGCGCGAGCCCGGCATACGTGCCGCGCAAACTCCCCGGGACATCCGGATGCCGCTTCGACATGCCCTTGAGGTGGCCCTCGTAGAGGACGGTGCGGTCCATCGGGACTGCGGGCTTGGACACGCCGCCCCAGTCGAAAGACCCCTCGACGACGGCTGACCGCCAGCCGTCGTAGCCGGTCCGTTCCAGGCCGCGGGCGTAGGGGTCGAGCAGGAGCGTGCCGCGGTTGAACGTGTTGCCGGCGCCCTGCGGGCCGTCGACGCGGATCGCGTAGCGGGTGCCCGGCCGCAGGAGCGGGGTCGAGATCTCCCACACGCCACCGCCCGTGGGGGCGAGGGGCTCGGTCGCGGTGATCCAGTCGAGGTCGGTGTCGTCGAAGACGACGAGGTCGACCGCATCAGCTGCACCCGACCAGACCCGCAACCGACCGCCGTCGGGATGCAGCACGACGCCCAGCCCGTCGAGCTGCGGGCTGAGCAGACCCGCGGCTGGGGGCGAGAGGACGGACTCCGGGCTGACCATGCGGACTACCATAACCATGGTCCGAGTCGGACTTGTTACGAGACCCGGTTCCGCGGTCCACGGGACTCGGATGCACCAGACGGGCAGGCGATCGTGAAGGAGGTCGAGCGGTCATGAGCGACGTGCAGATCTACCTCGACCACGCTGCGACCGCACCGCTGCGTCCGGAGGCGCGCGACGCGTGGCTCGATGCCTCCGCTGCGGTCGGCAACGCCTCGTCGATCCATGGCGCGGGCCAGCACGCACGCCGCGTGCTCGAAGAGGCCCGCGAGCGCCTGGCAGCGGTGATCGAGGCGGACCCGATCGAGGTCGTCTTCACGTCCGGCGGCACCGAGGCCGTGAACCTCGCCGTCAAGGGCCTGTGGTGGGCGCGGCCGGCCGATGCCGATGCCGTCGTGCTCCCGGACGGCGAACATCACGCCACCCTCGACGCGGTCGAATGGCTCGAAGGGCAGGGTGCGCGGGTACGGCACGTCGGGATCGACGCCGCCGCCCGCATCAGCCTCTCCGAGTTCTCCGCGGCGCTGCCGGGGGCCGCGGTCGCCACGGCCGTCGTCGCTAACAACGAGGCGGGAACGGTCAACGACGCCGCCGCACTGTCCGCCGCGACCGCCCAGGCCGGCGTGCCGCTGCACCTCGACGCGGTAGCCGCGTTCGGCCACGTGCCCGTGTCGTTCCGCCGCTGGCGCGGCGACGCGCAGGGCCGCGCCGGGCTCGCGGCGCTCAGCGTCTCGGCACACAAGATCGGCGGGCCGACGGGCGTCGGAGCGCTGGTGGTCGCGCGCGGCGCCGAGCTCGCGCCGCTCCAGCACGGCGGTGGCCAGCAGCGGCGGCTGCGCGCCGGCACGCAGGATGTGGCCGGCGCGGTCGCCTTCGCCGTGGCCGCCGAAGCCGCGCGCAATGAGCGTGAAGCCGAGGCGGCGCGCCTCGGGGCGCTGCGGGATCGGCTCGTGAGCGGCATCCGTCGCAGCATTCCGGATGCCGAACTGCTCGGCGACCCCGTCGACCGGATCCCCGGGAACGCCCACGTCCTGTTCTCCGGAGCGTCCGGGGAGACCCTGTTGTTCCTGCTTGACCTCGCCGGGATCGCGGTCTCCACCGGGTCCGCGTGCCAGGCCGGAGTGCCGGAGCCCTCGCACGTCGTCCTCGCCATGGGGCGGACGGATGCCGAGGCGCGGCAGGTGCTGCGGTTCACGCTCGGCCGCACCACCGTCGACGGCGACATCGACGCGGTGCTCGCCGCCCTTCCCGGTGTCGTGGAGCGGGCGCGCGCGGCATCCGGGTCCCGGTCAGCTCCGGGTTCGTAGACTGGACCCATGCGAATCCTTGCGGCCATGAGCGGCGGAGTGGACTCCGCTGTCGCGGCCGCCCGGGCCGTCGAGGCGGGACACGACGTCGTCGGCGTGCACCTCGCGCTCTCACGCGCCGGCGGCACGCTGCGCACCGGCAGCCGCGGCTGCTGCACCATCGAGGACGCCATGGATGCGCGGCGCGCGGCCGATCGGCTCGGCATCCCGTTCTATGTGTGGGACTTCTCCGAGCGGTTCCGCGACGACGTCATCGACGACTTCGTGGCCGAGTACCGCGCCGGCCGGACGCCCAACCCCTGCATGCGGTGCAACGAGAAGATCAAGTTCGCGGCTCTGCTCGAGCGGGCGCTGGAGCTGGGGTTCGACGCAGTGTGCACCGGTCATTACGCCACGCTCGTGGACGGACCGGAAGGCCTCGAGCTGCACCGGGCCTCGGATGCGGCGAAGGACCAGTCCTACGTGCTCGGCGTGCTGAACGCCGAGCAGCTCGCGCACACCTACTTCCCGCTCGGGGCGACGCCGTCCAAGGCGCTCGTGCGGGCCGAGGCCGAGGAGCGCGGGCTCACCGTCGCGCACAAGCCCGACAGCCATGACATCTGCTTCATCCCGGACGGCGACACCCGCGGCTGGCTTGCCGACAAGGTCGGGGCGGAGCGCGGCGACATCCTGGATCGCACGGGGGCGGTCGTCGGCTCGCACGAAGGCGCTCACGCTTTCACGGTGGGTCAGCGCCGCGGCCTGCAGCTCGGTGTGCCCGCACCCGACGGCAAGCCGCGCTTCGTGCTCGAGGTGCGCCCTGTCTCGAACACGGTCGTCGTCGGGCCGAAGGAGGCCCTCGCGACCGCGGAGATCGCCGGTGAGCGCTTCTCCTGGGCCGGGCGTCCGCAGGAGGCGGGGGAGTTCGCATGCCACGTGCAGATCCGCGCGCACGCCGATCCGGTGCCGGCGACGGCCACGCTGGCGGCGGGCCTGCTGACCGTGGTTCCCGAAACGCCGTTCGACGGCGTCGCCCCGGGCCAGACCGCCGTGCTCTACGAGGGCACGCGGGTGATCGGCCAGTTCACGATCGATCGCACCGTATCGGCCGTCCCCGCAGACGCGTGAGCGCACGCGGCGGCGACCGGGCCGCCCGGCGCAGCGCGGCCCGTCGAGCCTGCCTGCTGTCGGAGCCCGCTTCTAGACTGGCGTGGTGACGGATGACCTCGGTACGCCAGCCACCGCGCCGCTCGATGCGCCGACCGCCCTCGCCGCCGACGGAGGCCTCGCCGCCGATGCGGGTCTCGACGCGTCACGCGCCGAGGCCGAGGCGCTGACCGAGCGCATCCTCGACGCGCGAGACGCCTACTACGGCCGCAACGCCGAGATCGTCGACGACGCCACATACGACGGCTGGATGCATCGGCTCGAGGAGCTCGAGCGGCTCCACCCCGAGCTGCAGAGTCAGGACTCGCCGACGCAGACGGTCGGCGCGGCCGAGAGCTCGATGTTCGCTCCCGTCGAGCACGCCGAGCGGATGCTGAGCCTCGACAACGTGTTCAGCCTCGACGAGCTGCGCGACTGGTGCCTCAAGGCCGAGGCGTCGGCCGGCCGGCGGGTGCGCTGGCTCACCGAGCTCAAGATCGACGGACTCGCGATCAGCCTGCGCTACGAGCGCGGCGTGCTGACCTCTGCCGCCACCCGCGGCGACGGCCGGATCGGCGAGGACGTGACGGTGAACGCCGTTCGCGTCGCCGGCATCCCGCAGCGACTGGCCGGCAGCGGGCACCCCGATCTCGTCGAGGTGCGCGGCGAGGTGTTCATCCCGGTCGCCGCATTCGAGCAGCTCAACGCCCTTCAGGCCGCCATGCGGGATCGCGCCGTCGACGAGACCCGCGCACGCAGCCGCGCGTTCGACGAGGCGAAGGCGCGCCTGAGCGCCGAGCGGCGGTTCCCGTCGTTCGCGAATCCGCGGAACGCGGCCTCGGGGGGCCTGCGCCAGCAGCTCGACAAGAAGGACGGCCTCGAGCGCGAGGCGGGGCAGGCTCGGCTGGATTCCCTGCGGCTGTTCGTCCACGGCATCGGTGCGTGGAGCCGCCCCCCGGTCGACTCGCAGAGCGAGATCTATGCGCTGCTCGCGGAGTGGGGACTGCCGACGAGCCCGTACTTCCGCACCTCCGACGACATCGACGGCGTGCTGGACTTCGTCGCCCACTACGGCGAGCACCGCCACGACGTCGAGCACGAGATCGACGGGGTCGTCGTGAAGGTCGACGAGCTGGCGCTGCACGACGAGCTGGGCGCGACGAGCCGTGCTCCGCGGTGGGCCATCGCGTACAAGTACCCGCCGGAGCAGGTCAACACCAAGCTGCTCGACATCGTCGTCTCCGTCGGCCGCACCGGTCGCGCGACGCCCTTCGCGGTCATGGCGCCCGCCCGCGTCGCGGGGTCCGTGGTGCGGCAGGCGACCCTGCACAACCAGGACGTCGTCCGCGCGAAGGGCGTCCTGATCGGCGACACCGTCGTGCTCCGCAAGGCGGGCGACGTCATCCCCGAGATCCTCGGACCCGTCGTCGAGCTGCGCGACGGCACCGAGCGCGAGTTCGTGATGCCCTCGGCGTGCCCCGAGTGCGGGTCGCCCCTGGCGCCGGCCAAGGAGGGCGACATCGATCTGCGCTGCCCGAACACGCGCGCCTGCCCGGCGCAGGTGCGCGGGCGCGTCGAGCACATCGGCTCGCGGGGCGCGCTCGACATCGAGGCGCTGGGCGAGGTCACGGCGGCGGCGCTGACCCAGCCGTCGGTTCCCGACGTGCCGCCCCTCGAGACCGAGGCGACCCTCTTCGAGCTCACCGTGGAGCAGCTCGTGCCGATCGAGGTGGTCGTCCGCGACGCCGAGACCGGGGAGCCGCGCATCGACGAGAAGACCGGTGCCATCGTCCGCCGCTCGCCCTTCCGGCGCAACCCGACGCAGGCCGAGAAGAAGGCCGGTTCCACCGGAGCCCAGCCGTCGGCGCAGGCGCTGACGCTCATCGATCAGCTCGAGCGGGCGAAGACCAAGGAGCTGTGGCGGTACCTGGTCGCCCTGAACATCCGCCACGTCGGTCCCGTCGCAGCCCGCGCACTCGCGCAGTGGTTCGGCTCGGTCGAGGCGATCCGCACGGCGTCGCGCGACGAGCTCGCCGGGGTCGAGGGCGTCGGCGGCATCATCGCAGACTCTCTTCTCGACTGGTTCGAGGTCGACTGGCACCGCGAGATCGTCGAGCGCTGGGCGGCAGCGGGGGCCCAGTTGGCCACGCCGGGCCACCCCGGGCCGGGCGCCGCGATCGACGCCGGGGGAGTGCTCGACGGGATCACGGTCGTCGCGACCGGGTCCCTCGATGGCTACAGCCGCGAAGGCGCGCAGGAGGCGATTCTCAAAGCCGGTGGCAAGGCGGCCTCGAGCGTGTCCAAGAAGACCGACTTCGTGGCCGCAGGACCGGGTGCGGGATCGAAGCTCGCGAAGGCCGAGGAGCTGGGCATCCGCATCCTCGATGCCGCGCAGTTCCACGTCCTGGTCACCCAAGGACCCGAGGCGCTCGACACGGCTGCTTCCGACGCCGGCTGACCCGTGCGGTCGCGCGCCGCGACTGGGATGATGGCGGCATGGCGCAGTGGCTGTATCGCATCGTCCCTACGCGGCCCGCGATGGTGAGCGATCCGACGCCCGACGAGCAGCGGATCGTCGGGGATCACTTCGCGTACCTCGTCGCGCTCCGCGATCGCGGCATCCTGCTTCTCGCCGGCCGGACGCAGGAGGCCGAGGGCACGTTCGGCATCACGATCTTCGAGGCGGACGACGAAGGGGCGGCTCGCGAGATCATGCACGCCGACCCCGCGGTCGCGGCAGGCGTCTTCGACGCGACAGTCCATCCGTACCGGATCGCGGTCGCCCGCGACGGACTGGGGGAGTGAGGGTCAGACTCCCGTGTTCAACGCGAGCAGGCGGTCGCGGACCTGCCGCCGCAGCACCTTGCCGATGAGCGACTTCGGAAGCTCGTCGACGACGTAGATCCTGCGAGGCACCTTGTACGGCGTCAGGATGCCGCGCGCGAACTCGCGCACCGCCTCCACGTCGATCTCCTCGCCCTGCCCCACGACGATCGCGGCGGCGACCTCCTCACCCGAGTGCTCGCTGGGCAGGCCGACGACGGCTGCGTCCTCGACCTGCGGATGCTGCCGCAGAGCGTTCTCGACCTCGGTGGGGGCGACGTTGAAGCCGCCAGTGATGATGAGCTCCTTGATGCGGTCGACGATGCGCACGAATCCCGCGTCGTCGATGGTGACGATGTCGCCCGTGCGGAACCAGCCGTCGGCGAAGACCGCCTCGGTCTCCTCGGGCTTGCCGTAGTACCCGCCGAAGACCTGGGGACCGCGGACGACGAGCTCACCCCGCTCGCCCGCGGGCACATCCTGTGTCGGGTCGTCGGGATCCACGACACGGCACTCGGTGCCGGGCAGCGGCAGACCGACGGTGCCGGGCACACGGTTGTCGGCGACCGGGTTCGCCATCAGCACCGGCGAGCACTCGCTCAGCCCGTACCCCTCGACGAGGAACCCGCCGGAGGCCGCCTCGAACGGCACGACGAGTTCGTGCGGCAGTGCCATCGCCCCGGAGATCGCGACCTCGGTGCCGGCGAGCGACACTCCCTTCTCGCGCGCCGCCTTGAGCAGCCGATCCGCGATCGGCGGCACCAACGGCAGGAAGGTCGCGGGGTGCTTCTTCGTGACCTCCAGCACCATGTCGGGGTCGAAGCGCGGGAACAGCACCAGGCGCGCCCCCATCGACATCGCGAACGTGAGGCACAGCGTGAGTCCGTAGGCGTGGAACATCGGCAGCACGGCGTAGACCACGCAGCCGTCGCCGCGAACGATCGACGGGACCCAGGCCTGCGCCTGCGCGGCGTTGGAGAGCAGGTTGCGGTGGGTCAGCGCCGCGCCCTTGGGGGTGCCGGTGGTCCCGCTCGTGTACTGGATGAGGGCCAGGTCGTCGGTACCGGGGCGGGGGTGGGATGCCGGCAGCGGGGCGCTGCCCACGACCTGCTCCCACGGGACGGTGCCCGACACGCGCTCGGTGAGCGCCTCGCGCGCCTCGCGCGCCTTCGCGACGGGGAGCCGGAGGGCGACCCGCGTGCCGAACGGCATGGCCTTGATCACGTCGACGGAGACGAGACTCGTTACGGCCAGGTCGGCGGGGAACTCTTGCACGCTGGCCACGACCTTGGTCCACACGATCGCGTGCTTCGCGCCGTGGTCCTCGAACTGCTTGCGGAGCTCTCGCGGCGTGTACAGCGGGTTGTGCTCGATGACGACCGCCCCGAGTCGCAGGATGGCGTAGAAGGCGACGATGTGCTGCGGGCAGTTCGGGAGGACGATCGCGACGGGGTCGCCCGCCTTCACGCCGAGTTCTCGGAGCCCTGCGGCGGCACGCTCGATCTGCTCGTGCAGCGAGCGGTACGACGTCTCCCGTCCGAAGAACTGGAGGGCTGCGGCATCCGGATAGTCGCGCGCCGACGCGTCGACGATGTCGACGAGAGAGCCGGTCACGGGTGCGAGGTCCTCTGGGACACCATCGGCGTAGCTGGCGATCCAGGGGCGCGGCGGGTCGTAGGTCGTCACGCGATCAGCCTACGCCGGGGCCGCCGTGGGCCAGGGGCGCGGCCCCGGTAGGCTGGAGGGGTGTCTGAAATCACCCCCGATCTCGTGCGCCATCTCGGTGTGCTCGCCCGGATCCAGCTGAGCGACGAGGAGGTCGAGCGCCTGACCGGCCAGCTCGACGCGATCGTCGACAACATCGCCAAGGTCTCCGAGGTCGCCACGCCCGACGTCGCCGCCACCAGCCACCCGATCCCGCTCGAGAACGTGTTCCGGCCGGACGTTCCAGGAGACCTGCTGACGCCCGCGCAGGTGCTGCAGAACGCACCGGATGCCGCGGACGGCCGGTTCCGCGTGACGGCGATCCTCGGCGAAGAGCAGTAAGGGGCCCGACGTGACCGATCTCACGAAGCTGAGCGCTGCCGCGCTCGCAGACAAGCTCGCCGCCCGGGAGGTGTCCAGCGTCGAGGCGACGCAGGCCCACCTGGACCGCATCGCGGCGGTGGACGCCGACGTCCACGCCTTCCTCCACGTCAACGAGCACGCGCTGGACGCGGCTGCCGACATCGACCGCCGCCGTGCGGCCGGTGACCACCTCGGCCCGCTCGCCGGCGTGCCGCTCGCCATCAAGGACGTCCTGGTGACGACGGACATGCCGTCGACGAGCGGCTCGAGGATCCTCGACGGCTACATGTCGCCCTACGACGCGACCGTCGTCGCGCGCTCCCGCGCGGCCGGGCTCGTCCCGCTGGGCAAGACGAACATGGACGAGTTCGCCATGGGTTCGTCGACGGAGCACTCGGCCTACGGTCCGACCCGCAACCCCTGGGATCTCACCCGAATCCCCGGCGGCTCCGGCGGCGGTTCGGCGGCCGCGGTCGCCGCGTTCGAGGCACCCCTCGCGCTCGGCTCCGACACCGGCGGCTCCATCCGCCAGCCGGCGCACGTCACCGGAACGGTGGGCATCAAGCCCACCTACGGCGGCGTCAGCCGGTACGGCGCGATCGCGCTCGCGTCCAGCCTCGACCAGGTCGGCCCCGTGACGCGAACCGTGCTCGACGCCGGACTGCTGCACGACGTCATCGGCGGGCACGACCCGCACGACTCGACCTCTCTCGCCCACGATTGGCCGTCGTTCGCCGACGCCGCGCGCGAGGGCGCCGACGGTCAGGTGCTGAAGGGCCTCAAGGTCGGCGTCATCCGCGAGCTGCCCGACAGCGGCTTCCAGGCCGGCGTCTCGGAGTCCTTCCGTGCCGCGCTGGCGGCGATGGAGGCACAGGGCGCCGAGATCGTCGAGATCAGCGCACCGCACTTCGAGTACGGCGTCGCGGCGTACTACCTGATCCTCCCCGCGGAGGCATCCAGCAATCTGGCGAAGTTCGACTCCGTGCGCTTCGGCCTGCGCGTCGACGTGCCGGGCGGCACCGTCGAGGACGTCATGGCGAAGACCCGCGACGCCGGCTTCGGCGACGAGGTCAAGCGCCGCATCATCCTCGGCACGTACGCGCTGTCGGCGGGATACTACGACGCCTACTACGGCTCGGCGCAGAAGGTCCGCACCCTCATCCAGCGCGACTTCGCCGAGGCGTTCGCGCAGGTCGACGTCATCGCGACGCCGTCGGCGCCGACCACGGCGTTCCGCCTGGGGGAGAAGATCGACGACCCGCTGCAGATGTACCTCAACGACGTGACGACGATTCCGGCGAACCTCGCCGGCGTGCCGGGCATCTCGATCCCATCCGGGCTCGCGTCCGAGGACGGTCTTCCCGTCGGCATCCAGTTCCTCGCGCCGGCGCACGAGGACGCGCGGCTGTACCGCGTGGGGGCGGCGCTCGAAGCCCTGCTCGTCGACTCCTGGGGCGGCCAGCTCCTGGACAGGGCTCCCATGCTGGAGAAGGCGCCGGAGCTCGGCGCGAACGGAGGAGCGCGCTGATGGCCAAGGACAAGCTGATGGACTTCGACGAGGCCCTCGAGCGGTTCGAGCCGGTGCTCGGGTTCGAGGTGCACGTCGAGCTGAACACCGAGACCAAGATGTTCTCCGCGGCGGCGAACCCCGCCAACTCCGCGAACCACGAGGCAGGGCCGAACACGCTCGTGGCGCCGGTCGACATGGGCCTGCCGGGCGCGCTCCCGGTGGTCAACGAGACCGCGGTGCGCTACTCGATCAGCCTGGGTCTCGCGCTCGGCTGCTCGATCGCCCCCTCGAGCCGGTTCGCGCGGAAGAACTACTTCTATCCCGACCTCGGCAAGAACTACCAGATCTCGCAGTACGACGAGCCGATCGCCTTCGAAGGTTCCGTGGACATCGAGCTCGCCGACGGCGAGATCGTCACGGTGCCGATCGAGCGCGCCCACATGGAGGAGGACGCCGGCAAGCTGACGCACGTCGGCGGGTCGACCGGTCGCATCCAGGGCGCCGAGTACTCGCTGGTCGACTACAACCGTGCGGGCGTGCCGCTCGTCGAGATCGTCACGAAGCCGATCTTCGGGGCGGAGCACCGCGCGCCCGAGATCGCGAAGGCGTACGTCGCGACGATCCGCGACATCGTGATCTCGCTGGGCATCTCGGAGGCGCGTATGGAGCGCGGCAACCTCCGCTGCGACGCGAACGTCTCGCTGCGCCCCCGCGGCCAGGAGAAGCTCGGCACGCGCACCGAGACGAAGAACGTCAACTCGATGCGTTCGGTGGAGCGCGCGGTGCGTTACGAGATCCAGCGCCAGGCCGCGATCCTCGCGGCGGGCGGCACGATCACGCAGGAGACCAGGCACTGGCACGAGGACACCGGCACCACGTCGCCGGGTCGCCCGAAGTCGGATGCCGACGACTACCGCTACTTCCCGGAGCCCGACCTGCTGCCGGTCGCGCCCTCGATCGAACTGATCGAAGAGCTCCGTGCAGCGCTCCCCGAGCCGCCCGCGGCACGCCGTCGCCGCCTGAAGACCGAGTGGGGCTTCACCGACCTCGAGTTCCAGGACGCGGCGAACAGCGGCATCCTGCCCGAGATCGAGGCGACCGTCGCCGCCGGCGCCTCGCCGGCGACCGCTCGGAAGTGGTGGACCGGCGAGATCGCCCGCATCGCGAAGGTGCAAGGTCGTGAGGCTTCCGAGCTGGCGACGCCCGCCGATGTCGCTGCATTGCAGGCGCTCGTCGACGCCGGCACGCTCACCGACAAGCTCGCCCGTCAGGTGCTCGAGGGCGTCATCGCCGGCGAAGGCTCCCCGCAGGAGGTCGTGGATGCCCGTGGTCTCGCCGTGGTCTCGGACGACGGCGCCCTCATCGGCGCGATCGACGAGGCGCTCGCCTCGCAGCCCGACGTGCTCGCGAAGATCCGCGACGGCAAGGTGCAGGCGGCGGGAGCGGTCATCGGCGCCGTCATGAAGGCGATGAAGGGACAGGCGGATGCCGCACGCGTGCGTGAACTGGTCCTCGAGCGCGCGAGCGCGACCGACGCCTAGCCGCTGATCCGGGTGCCCGCACCTGATCGAACCCCGAGAGGGCGGACCCGGCAGGGTCCGCCCTCTCGCGTCGATGTCGGCGGCTGCTGCGACAATGGACGACATGGGGCGTGGTGACGGATCCGGGCGTCTCGTCTCGCCCGAGAACGCCGACGACACCGGTGCCGGCATCCTGCACGTCGACATGGATGCGTTCTACGCCTCGGTGGAACAGCTCGACGACCCGTCGCTCCGAGGCAAGGCGATCATCATCGGCGCCCCTGAGAGCCGGTCGGTCGTGTCCAGCGCGTCGTACGAGGCGCGTCGATTCGGCGTGCGATCGGCGATGCCGGTCGGCCAGGCGCTCCGGCTCTGCCCGACGGCGATCGTCGTCCCTCCCCATTTCGAGCGGTACCTCGAGATGTCGTCGCAGGTGATGCGGATCTTCCGCGACGTCACGCCGCTCGTCGAGCCGCTGTCGATCGACGAGGCGTTCCTCGACGTGCGCGGAGCGCGCCGGCTGTGGGGGAGCCCCGGGAGGATCGCGCGCATGCTGCGGCAGCGAGTGCTCGACGAGACCGGGCTGACCTGCAGCATCGGCGCCGCAGCGACGAAGCACGTCGCGAAGATGGCCTCCACCATCAGCAAGCCCGACGGGCTGCTCATCATCGCGGAGGCGGACACCGCGGCGTTCCTCGCCCCGAGATCGGTGCGCGCGCTCTGGGGCGTCGGTCCGAAGGCCTCGGAGGCTCTCGAGAACCGGGGGATCCGCACCATCGCCGACGTGATCGAGGCACCGCGCGAGATCCTCGATCGCGCGCTGGGCTCGGCGATGGGCGACCGGGTGTGGCACCTGGCGCGCGGGATAGACGCCCGGGAGGTCGACACGCGCCGCGTCGAGAAGAGCGTGGGCCACGAGGAGACGTTCCACGACGACATCGCTGACACAGCGATCCTGCGTTCCGAGCTGCGCCGTCTGGCCGACCGAGTGGGCGCTCGGCTGCGCGGCAACGGCTGGGAGGCCTCGACCGTGGCGATCAAGGTGCGCTTCGCCGACTTCACGACGATCTCCCGCTCACAGACACTCGTCGAGCCGACGGCCGTCGGCCAGCGGATCGGGGACGCCGCCCTCGAGCTCTTCGGCTCGCTCGAGCGCACGCTTCCCGTCCGGCTGATCGGCGTTCGTGCGGAGAAGCTGCGCACCGCCGGCGCCGCGGCGCCGACGCTGTGGGACGACGACGAGGGATGGCGGCGCATCGAGGACGCTCTCGACGGGGCGACGGCGAAGTTCGGCCGCGGCGCTGTCACACGCGCCACGCTGCTCGGCACCCGCGGGGGCGGCAGCATTCCGACGAGCCCTCCCGCGCCGCGCCTGGACCAGGGCTGACCCCGCCGACGTGGTTCCGCGCGTCGGGGCCGGTTCATGTCGCCGCAGCGGGTGTGCCGGAAGGCCCCGGGCCGCTACCGTTGACCCATGCCCAACATCGCACTCGAACTCGGCAAGCAGTCCGCCTCCTTCGGCGTGAAGAGCGCATACGGGGACCAGCAGGACGTCGACGGCGTCCGCATCATCCCCGTTGCGCTGACGTGGTCCGGCTTCGGCGGTGGCTCCGACGAGGCCGGTAACGGCGGCGGTGGCGGAGGCGGCTGGGCGATCCCCGTCGGCGCTTATATCCGCCGCGGGGACGACCTTCGCTTCGAGCCGAACCTCATCGCGCTGCTCACCGTCGCGGTCCCGTTCGTCTTCTTCGCCGGCCGCGCCCTCAGCCGTGTCATCCGCACCATCAAGAAGTAGCACGGACGCAGTCGGCAACTCGCTTGCGATCGCGGTCGACCAGATCAGCCAGGCGATCGCGGCGGTTTCGGCATCCAATCCCGTCGTCCTCATCGACGGCCGCAGCGGTGCCGGCAAGTCGTCGCTGGCACGCGCGCTCGTCGCACGGTGGCCGCTGCGCGGCCGCGTGCAGGTCGTCGCGCTGGATTCCCTCTATCCGGGGTGGGACGGTCTGGACGACGGCGTCGAGCTGGCGCGGGAGCTGATCCTGAGACCGCATGCCCGAGGCCTCGTGGGCGTATGGCAGCGGTGGGACTGGACCATGGGAGAGCCGGCGGAGGCGCATGCGGTCGATCCGTCGCTGCCGCTCATCGTCGAAGGTGCCGGACTGCTCACCCCGGCGACCGCGCGGCTCGGAGACGTGCGGGTGTGGCTCGAATCGCCCGCGGCCTCACGCAAACAGCGGGCGCTCGCCCGCGACGGCGACGCCTACCGTCCGCACTGGGAGCGCTGGGCGCGCCAGGAGCAGCGGCACGTCGCACGCGATGATCCCATGCGGCTGGCCACCCTCGTCTTCCCCGTGCCCTGACGTCGGGCGTCAGTCGTCGGTGTCGAGCGCGTTCACGAGGCCGTCCAACCGGTACCCGATCCAGTCGTAGATGCCGAAGCGCGGGTCGGTGGTGTCGTGATCGTCCTCGCCCACGACACCGAGACGCGTGGCGAGGACCAGCCGCACCGCCGCGAGAGTGCGCAGCCACGCGTGTCCCGCAGCCGGTTCGAGCCGGATCTCGACCTGCTCGAGCAGAGCCGGGTCGTCGGGATCCTCGGGAATCGTCGCCGCCTCCTGCAGCGACGCCAGGACGTCGGCGGCGTCGGCGGCGCGCCGGTCCAGCAGATCGGACTGCGTCAGCGCGCGGAACTCCTTGGCGGCGTCGTCATCGTCGGAGTACGCGGGGGGCACGAGCCGCTCGAGCGCGGGATCGCCGTCCTCGGGCGCGGAGTCACGCAGCAGCTCGGCGAACTGGCCGACGAGGCCGGCGAGATGCGCGGCCTCCAGACGGGTGATCTCCATCACCACGACACGGTCGCTCATGCGGGCTCCTGCCGAACGGTCGCCCACAGGCCGTAGTCGTGCATGGCCTGGGCGTGCAGCTCCATCTGCTCCCGGGCCCCCTGCGCGACCACCGCGTGGCCCTCGTTGTGCACTGCGAGCATCAGGCGCTCCGCCTCGGCGCGCGCGAGCCCGAAGTACTCGCGGAACACATGCGTGACATAGCTCATCAGGTTGACCGGGTCGTCCCAGACGACCGTCTGCCAGGGTCGTGCCGGGTCGACGCGGGCTGCGAGATCGAGCTCGTGGTCGAGGGAGGGGACGGCGACGGGTGTCATCACGCCCACCCCAGCTCGTGCAGACGGTCGTCGTCGATCCCATAGAAGTGGGCGATCTCGTGCACGAGGGTCGTGTGGACCTCGTCACGCAGCTCGTCCTCGTCGTCGCACGCCGCCAGGTGCGGCTCACGGTAGACGATGATGCGGTCCGGCAGCTCGCCGACTCCGTACCGCTCGCGCTCCGTCAGCGCCCAGCCGTCGTAGAGTCCCAGCAGATCCAGACTGCCGTCCTCCGGGCGGTCTTCGACGACGAAGACGACGTTGTCGAGGCCCTCCACCATGTCGTCGGGGAGTGCATCCAGCTCATCCGTCACGAGTTGCTCGAAGGTCGCGGCATCCATCTCCATCATGATGCCTCGCCTCGACGCGAATGGGGCGCGAATACGCGCCCCATTCGACCGGAATTGGGGTGAGTAACGGGACTCGAACCCGCGACATCCGGCACCACAAGCCAGCGCTCTACCAACTGAGCTATACCCACCATGTCTCCCGCCTGAGCGGGCAACCAGACGATTCTCTCACACCTCTGGGGCAAACGACGACACCACGGCAGCGGCTGCTGCGCGCGCGCCGTCGCTCGTCGGACCCGGCTCGGGAACGAACACCGCCTGGCGGTAATACGCGAGTTCGCGGATCGATTCGAGGATGTCGGCGAGGGCCCGGTGGCCGCCGTCCTTCGCCGGAGCGTGGATGTACGCGCGCGGGTACCAGCGCCGCGCGAGCTCCTTGATGCTCGACACATCGACGTTCCGGTAGTGCAGCCAGCGGTCGACGCGCGGCATGTACTTCGCGAGGAACATGCGGTCGGTGCCGATCGTGTTCCCCGCGAGCGGGGCCCTTCCTTCGAGCGGCACGAAGCGCTGGATGTACTCCAGCACCTGGAACTCGGCATCCGCCAGGCTCACGCCGTGAGGGATCTCGTCCAGCAGTCCCGACGAACGATGCATGTTCGTCACGAACTCGTTCATGTTCGCCATCGCCGAATCGTCCGGCTTGATCACGACGTCGAAGCCCGCGTCGAGCGGTCGCAGCTCGAAGTCGGTCACGACGACGGCGATCTCCACCAGTTCGTCGACGCCGAGGTCGAGCCCCGTCATCTCGCAGTCGATCCACACCAGACGGTCGTTCTCGGATGCACCCACCATGTGCTCCATCCTTGTCGCAAGTCCAGACATCCCACGGGCCTGGACCCGAGTTCCGGCTCCCACGCCGGACCCGTTGCCCCTCCGGGAGGATTCGAACCCCCGACCTTGCGGGTAGAAACCGCTCGCTCTGTCCCCTGAGCTACGGAGGGAAAGGTGTTTCCACACTACCGGGTCGCACCACGCCGTCGCGGACGCTGGTGGATCGGGCCGGCGCGGCGTACCGTCGGCATCGGAGGCATCGAAAGGAGTTCACGATGAGCACCACAGAGACGCACCACCCGCTCTGGGTCGCCTACGGCGCGTCGGGCGTGGCAGGAAGCATCCGCAAGGACGACGACGGCTACACCGTCACGATGGCGGGCGCCGACCACTCGGCGGGCACCTATCCGACCATGGAGATCGCGAAGAGCGCACTGCATTCGCGGATGGCGCCGGGAAGCGACTGGCCGCTCTTCCGCGAGCACTGAGCGCGGCTCTCCGTCCGACGCCGCTGCCACCGGCGAGAGTGGGCCGCGTGTGGCTGCGGTGTCAGCGCGCCCGTTCGGCCACCACGGCCTCGCGTCGGCGCGTGTCGAGCAGGGGAAGTGCGACGTGGACGAGCGGGCCGATCAGTACCGCGAAGAGCACGGTACCGATGCCGACTGTGCCGCCGAGGAGCCATCCGATGAGTAGCACGGTGAGTTCCACCAGCGCGCGGCAGAGCCAGATCGGCCAGCCGAGCCGCGCGTTCATGCCGGTCATGAGCCCGTCACGCGGCCCGGGACCGAAGTGCGCACCGATGTAGAGGCCTGAGGCGATAGCGACCAGCAGGATGCCGCCCAGCAGCGTCGCGAGCTGTGCGGGGAACCCCGTCACCGGCGGGACGACCCCGATCACGAGCTGCATGCTGGTGCCGACGAGCAGGATGTTCGCGATGGTTCCGACACCGGGCTTCTGCCGCAGCGGAATCCACAGCAGCAGCACGATGAAGCCCACGATGTTTGTGATCCAGCCGATGCCGATGCCCGTTCGCACGGAGAGTCCTTGCGCGAAAACAGTCCAGGGGTCGACGCCCAGTCCCGCCTGCACAGTGAGGGCGCAGCCGGCTCCGTAGAGGAACAGGCCGACGAGCAGCTGGATGATGCGGCGGGGCATGACTCCATCCAATCTCATGATTGGCCTGCGACATGCAGTCCAATATGACTACGCTGGCCTTATGGATTCTCGGGTCTCGGCGCGCGCCCTGGCAGCCTCCCTCGGCGGCTGGCGCACGAGAGAGCCCGCGTACGAGGCACTGGCCGACGGCATCCGGCTGCTCTGCCTCGACAACCGACTCGCGCCGCGGACCGCCCTGCCCGCGGAACGGGAGCTGGCCGGCGCACTTCACGTGAGTCGCAGTACCGTCGCTGCGGCCTATCGGAGTCTGCGCGACACCGCCCACATCGCGAGCCTGCGAGGATCGGGCAGCGTCACCCTGCCGCTCGGACGCCGCGACGCCGGCCGCGTCGACGCGGTGGACGGCATGATCGATCTGCAGCAGGCCAGCCCACCGGCGTGGCCGGGGCTCGCGGGCATCATGGCGGAGACGGCGGCGAGCGCATCCTCGCTGGTGTCCCGCGTCGGATACGACGTGCTCGGACGCATCGAGCTTCGCGAGGCCATCGCACGCCGCTACACGGACCGGGGCGTGCCGACGCATCCGGACGAGGTGCTCGTGACGACGGGTGCGCAGAGCGCGATCCATCTCGTCTCGTCGGTGCTCATCGGACGCGGCGACCGTGTGCTCGTCGAGACGCCGACCTACCCGCACGCGGCGGACGCCATCCGACGCGTAGGAGCGCGGCTCGTCGGAATACCGGTGACGACAGACGACGGGTGGGACATCGACCGCGCCGAGCAGGCGTTCGTGCGCACGCTCCCGGTCATGGCGTACCTGATGCCCGACTTCCAGAACCCGACCGGGCGCAGTATGACCGCCGAGGAACGGCAATCGATGCTCGTGGCGGGTGAACGCTCGGGATCCGTGCTCGTGCTCGATGAGACGACTGCCGATCTCGACATCGATCGCGGCACCTTGCCACCGGGTTTCGAACCCTCTGAACCGGGGACGGTGGTGCGGCTCGGCTCGCTCGGGAAGACGGTATGGGGCGGGCTGCGGCTCGGCTGGGTGCGCGCCGACGGCGAGCTCATCCGCCGGCTCGTGGCGGCGAGGCCGGCGCACGACCTGGGAACGCCGGAGTTCGAACAGGCGATCGCGACACGCCTGCTGACCCGCTTCGACGAGATCGTGACCCAGCGATCGCAGCTGCTGCGGTCCGGTCGCGACGCGCTGGTGGCTGCGCTCCGCGCGGCTGTCCCGTCATGGGACATCCCGGCCGTCCACGGAGGAGTGTCGCTGTGGATCGAACTCGGTGCGCCGCTCAGTTCGGCGCTGGTCATGGAGGCACGCTCCCGCGGTCTGCTGTTGAGTGCGGGACCGCGGTTCTCCGTCGAGGGTGGCCATGAACGTCACCTGCGGGTGCCGTTCACCGCCCCGCCCGAGGAGATGGTGCGCGCCTCACGCGTGCTCGCCGAGGCATGGGAGGCGGTACGGGCAGGTGCCCCGTCGTCCATCGCGGAGCGAGCCGACGCGGTCATCTGAGCGGGCGCCCGGCACGCTCCTCACCGCGCGAATCGCAGGCACTCCACGGCGTCGTCGGCGCTCCAGAAGTCCCCGAGGTCGCGAAACGCGTGGGAGGGCGCGTGGAAACGGCGCGCCCGGAAGCGGCTCCCGCCGGGATGCGGCACCCCCTGCAGGTGGCCGATGACCACGCCCGCGTGATCCAGCACGCGCCAGAGTGCGGGCGCCGCGGCGACGAGATGCACGCGCGGGTTCGAGGTGAGGCGAGGTGTGCGGGATTGTCCAGCTTCGATGACGGTCGACATGATTCCTCCTTCCGCTCGAACATATCTACGGGTTGCGACATTCCATGTTCGCGCGGCCTCCGGCGATTCCTCCCCAGATCCCCCCTGGCACGGGCTCTCCCCAGATCGCCGGTTGCCCAGCCCATGCACCGGGTCGCCGGGTGAGGCTGGACCCACCGCCGGCGTCCTCGGGCACGGGGCGCCGGCGGTACCACCCGGGGAGAGTCCCCGGCCTGAGAGACGGGACACGATATGAGCGACAGAGGCGACACCATCACGATCACCGGGAATGTGGCCACGCCACCTGAGCTGAAGCGCACGCCGGGGGGTGTGGTGATCACGACCTTCCGCGTCGCGAGGAGCCTTCGGCGGTACAACCGCGAGACCGGCGCCTGGGCCGATGCGGGCACGAACTTCTATACGGTGTCGGCCTACCGCACCCTCGCCGAGCACGCGCACCACTCGCTCCGCAAGGGCGATCGCGTCATCCTGACCGGCCACCTGCGCGTGCGCGAGTGGGACAACGGCACCCGCAAGGGGACCGCGGTCGAGATCGACGCCGATGCGATCGGTCACGATCTGCGGTGGGGGACGACGACCTTCCTGAAGGATTCGCAGGACGCGACGATGGATGCTGCGCGCGTCCTGCCGCAGGGGGCGGAGGAGGACGCGTGGGCGGCTCCCGGTGTCGAATCCGCTCCCGCGGGCAGCGACGGTCCGGATGCGCCGCCGGTGCTCGTCGGGGCAGTGTCCGCTGCCTCTTCGGCAGTCGACGGCGACGAGACACCCTTCTGACGCGTGCAGGCTGCGCCGGGCGGGCGGCCCTAAACTCTCCCCGTGGCCCGAGACCTCCCGCCCCGCGCTCGCTTCGAAGCCCGGCACCGCCCTATCGCATCGGCGATCGCGGCATTGCTGCTCGCCGCCGCATTGACCGCGTGCGCTCCGGAAACCGTCCCCGACCCGACGTCCTCGCCGACCGTCACCGCGACGACCGCTCAGCCCGGTCCGAGCTCGACCCCCGAGAGCCCGGCCGAGGCGACGCTCATGCCGGACGGTACGGCCGCAGACAACCTCCCGCTGTTCGCGGCGGTGACCGCCGCGGTTTGGGCGTCGGAAGGCCGAGTGACCGGACGTGCATACGTGGACGCGCTAGCGGCCGCCGGCTTCGACAAGGCGGCGATGCAGGTGACCGCCGATCAGACGACGGTGGGCAACCCGGCAGAGAGCATCCAGTTCGCGGTGCGCTGGGGCGACGAATGCCTCGTCGGCCAGGTGGGTCCGGCGACCGGGAACCCGGTCACGGTGGTGGTGCCGGTCCTCGCCGAAGGAACCTGCCTCGTCGGACAGACACGACCCATCGACTGGTGACACCCGCCGTCGCGTGGGACGCGCCGGACGGCGGCGGTCCGCAGCTCGCGGGCTCGCACCGGGAGTCGGTCGGTCGAGAGGCCGGTAGGCTGGGACGCTGACGTCCGAAGTCCGAGGAGAGCAGAAACCCGCATGGCTGAGTACATCTACTCCATGGTCCGCGCCCGAAAGGCCGTCGGCGACAAGCTGATCCTGGATGACGTCACGATGGCGTTCCTTCCCGGCGCGAAGATCGGCATGGTCGGTCCGAACGGCGCCGGAAAGTCCACGATCCTGAAGATCATGGCGGGCCTCGACACCCCGTCGAACGGCGAGGCGAAGCTGAGCCCCGGCTTCAGTGTCGGCATCCTCATGCAGGAGCCCGAGCTCGATGAGACCAAGACCGTGCTGGAGAACATCGAGGACGGCATCGCGATCAAGGCGAAGGTCGACCGCTTCAACGAGATCTCGGGCCTCATGGCCGACCCCGATGCGGACTTCGATGCACTGCTGGCCGAGATGGGCGTACTGCAGGAAGAGATCGACGCGGCAGATGCGTGGGACCTCGACTCGCAGCTCGAGCAGGCGATGGACGCGCTGCGGACCCCGCCCGGGGACGCCGAGATCGGCCCTCTGTCGGGCGGTGAGAAGCGGCGTGTCGCACTGACCAAGCTACTGCTTCAGAAGCCCGACCTGTTGCTGCTCGACGAGCCCACGAACCACCTCGACGCCGAGAGCGTGCTGTGGCTCGAGCAGCACCTCCAGAAGTACCCCGGCGCAGTGATCGCCATCACGCACGACCGGTATTTCCTCGACAACGTGGCCGAGTGGATCGCCGAGGTCGACCGCGGCCGCCTCATCGGCTACGAGGGCAACTACTCGACGTACCTCGAGAAGAAGGCGGAGCGTCTCGCCATCCAGGGCAAGAAGGACGCGAAGCTCGCCAAGCGTCTCGCCGAGGAGCTCGACTGGGTGCGCTCGAACGCGAAGGGCCGCCAGGCGAAGTCGAAGGCGCGTCTGGCCCGCTACGAGGAGATGGCCGCTGAGGCCGACCGCACGCGGAAGCTGGACTTCGAGGAGATCACGATCCCGCCGGGGCCGCGCCTGGGAAGCGTCGTGATCGAGGCGAAGAAGCTCCAGAAGGGCTTCGACGGCCGGTCGCTCATCGACGGTCTGAGCTTCAGCCTGCCGCCCAACGGCATCGTCGGCGTGATCGGCCCCAACGGCGTCGGAAAGACGACCCTGTTCAAGACGATCGTCGGCCTCGAGCCGCTTGACGGCGGAGACCTCAAGATCGGCGAGACGGTGAAGATCAGCTACGTCGACCAGTCCCGCTCGAACATCGACCCCAGCAAGACGCTGTGGGAGGTCGTCTCGGACGGGCTCGACATCATCACGGTCGGCAAGACCGAGATTCCGTCGCGCGCCTACGTGTCGAAGTTCGGCTTCAAGGGACCCGATCAGCAGAAGAAGGCCGGCGTCCTGTCGGGTGGTGAGCGCAACCGCCTCAACCTCGCGCTGACGCTCAAGGAGGGCGGAAACCTTCTGCTCCTCGACGAGCCGACCAACGACCTCGACGTCGAGACCCTGCAGTCGCTCGAGAACGCGCTCCTGGAGTTCCCCGGCTGCGCTGTGGTCATCACGCACGACCGGTGGTTCCTCGACCGCATCGCGACGCACATCCTCGCGTACGAGGGCACCGATGAGGACCCCGACCAGTGGTACTGGTTCGAGGGCAACTTCGAGGCGTACGAGGCCAATAAGATCGAGCGCCTGGGTGCCGACGCCGCGCGTCCGCACCGCACCGCCTACCGCAAGCTCACGCGTGACTGACACCCGCGACGCGGCGGTCGCGCTCGATGGAGCCGGCCGCCGCCTGCACATCCCCATCCACCTGCGGTGGGGCGACCTCGACGCGTTCAACCACGTCAACAACACGTCCATGCTGAAGCTCCTCGAAGAGGCGCGCGTGCGGGCGTTCTGGCTGCCGGAACCGGGGGAGGACGCGCCCGACACCGCGGTGCTCGACTCCAGCATCTTCAGTGGGATGCTGACCCTCATCGCCCGGCAGGAGATCGAGTACCTGGCGCCGGTGCCGTACCAGCGGCACCCGCTCGACGTGCAGATGTGGTTCGGCAAGCTCGGCGGCTCGAGCATCGAGGTCTGCTACGAGGTGCGCAGCCCCGTCGAGACGGGCGCCGATGGCCAGACCCTCTACGCGCGCGCCACGACGGTGATCGTGAAGGTGGACGCCGCGTCAGGCCGCCCGCTCCGACTCAGCCCCGAGGAGCGGGCCGCGTGGCGACCATACATCGGCGAGCCCATCGTCTACGCCCACCGTCACTGACGCCGCCGGCGCCGACGCATCGCTCCGACGCTCCGCGCTGACGCTCCGGCGCGCACCCATCGCTTCGATTCTCTGGCGCCGACGCTCCGGCGCCGCCGCATCGCGCTGACGGTCGGGCGCTCACGCCTCCGGCGCCGCCCCGGAGGCGCTGGCGCACCGGCGCAGACGCCGGGTGCGCGTCAGCCGGCGGCCCCGGCCTCGTCGGGGACGCGGACCATGATCTCCTGCGCGACGCTGGCCAGCAGCGTGCCGTCAGCAGCATAGATGCGTCCGGTCGCCAGGCCTCGCCCGCCGCGAGCGCTCGGCGACTCCTGGACGTACAGCATCCACTCGTCGACACGGCCGAAGCGGTGCCACCACATCGCATGATCGAGGCTGGCGACCTTGAGCCCGGGAGTGGCCCATGAGACGCCGTGCGCGCGGAGGATCGACTCCTGGATCGTCAGGTCGCTCAGGTAGGCGAGCGCCGCCCGGTGGGTCGCGGGGTCGTCGGGGATCTGTCGGCGCACGCGCATCCAGACCGCCTGCCGCGGAGCGCGCTCGGGGTCCGCGGCGACGTAGATCGGCGCGGGGATGTGGCGCAGGTCCACCGGCCGGTCGGTGAACAGACGCTTCGACATCGGGTGCAGGCCTTGAAGGTGCGATTCGACGTCGGGAAGCTCGTCGGGTGCCGGCAGGCCTTCGGGCATCGGCTCATGGTGGTCGAGACCCGGGTCCTCGTCCTGGAACGAGGCGATCATCGAGAAGATCGGCACGCCCTCCTGGTACGCCTGCGTACGCCGCGTCGAGAAGGAGCGTCCGTCATGGATGCGGTCGACCGAGAAGGTGATGCCCTTCGTCGAGTCGCCGGGGCGCAGGAAGTACCCGTGCATCGAGTGCACGATCCGCTCGTCGGGGATGGTCCGCGACGCCGCGACGATCGACTGCGCCAGCACCTGACCGCCGTATACGCGGCCTAGCGGCATCGACTGCGACCGCCCCGTGAAGATGTCCTCGGTGGTGCGGGCATCCGAGGCGCTCAAGTCGATCACCGACAGCATCGACGCGACCGGATCGGTCTCGGGCGCCGCCTCGGCGTTCGGCTCGGCTTCCACGGTGCTCCTCTCCCGGCCGGCGACCGCCCGCAGGTCCGGTTGGTAGCTTAGAAGACGATGTCTCCGCGCCTGTTGCTTGCCGACCCCGAGTCCGCGGCCGACGCCCTCACGTTCGCCGCCCGCGCCGCGCGCTTCACGGTCGAGGGCGTGCGGCTGCAGGCCTCCGGTGGCGTGCTCGCGATGACCGCCGCCCCGCTCGCGCCCCGCGGGTTCGGCGACCCGACGCCCACGGTGCTGGCTCTGCGCACCCTCGGGGCGGATCCGGAGCTCGTGTGCGACCTGGTGGTCGATGCCTCCGCTCTCTCCGCATCTCCCGACGATGCGCGGGCGCTGACGCTTCCCGAGACCGCCCTGTCGCCGGCGTGGGCAGGCATCACGCCGCCCCGCAGCGGTTGGGAAGCACGGCCCGGCATCGACGCGTCGACCCTTGCCGCGAAGGCCCAGGGCGGGATCGCCCGTGTCGCCGACGCCGTGCCGACGGATGCCGGCGAAGACGTCGTGCGGACGGTGCGCGCCGCGGTGTGGGGGGCGCCCGACGACGAACTGGGCGGGCTGCCGCTCGGCGTCGCCTTCGCTGCGCTCAGCCTCGGGTTCATCAGCGGCGGCGAGACCGCCCGGGTGTTCTCGAGCGGGCCGTGGAGACGCGTGAGCCTCACGCGGGGGCACGTGCTGATGCGCGGACCGGTGGCCACCGGTCTCACGCCCGTTCGCCGGACAGGTCCGGCCGCGAGCTGAGGCCGACGTCCGGTCCGCCCGGACGTCTGATCACACGCGAGGTCAGACGGCCGCCGCGGCGGCCCGGCCGGCCACGCGCCCCGAGAAGAGGCATCCACCGAGGAATGTCCCCTCCAGGGCGCGGTAGCCGTGCACGCCGCCGCCGCCGAACCCGCTCGCCTCTCCCGCGGCGTACAGTCCGGGGACCGGTTCGCCACCGACGCCGAGCGCCCGGGCGGACAGGTCGGTCTCGATGCCGCCCAGGGACTTGCGCGTGAGCACGTGCAGTTTGACGGCGATGAGCGGTCCGGACTTGGGATCGAGGATCCGGTGGGGGCTCGCCGTGCGTATGAGCCGGTCCCCGCGGAAGGCCCGTGCCGAGCGCAGCATGGCGATCTGCGCGTCCTTGGTGAAGTCGTTGGCCATCTCGCGGTCCCGTGCTTCGACCTCGATTCGCACGCGATCGGGGTCGAGGGCATCTCCTCCGGGGAGAGCCTGCATGCCGGCGATGAGATCGTCGAGTGTGTTGCGCACGACGAAGTCGGCGCCCTGGTCCATGAACGCCTGCACCGGGCCGGACGCGCCCTTGCCCAGGCGGGACTTGGCGAGCAGCCGCACGTCCTTGCCGGTGAGATCCGGATTCTGCTCGCTGCCCGAGAGCGTGAACTCCTTCTCGATGATCTGCTGCGACAGCACGAACCACGAGTGGTCGTATCCCGTGGCGCGCAGGTGCGCGAGGGTGCCGAGGGTGTCGAACCCCGGGAACAGCGGGACCGGCAGGCGGTTGCCCGTCGCGTCGAGCCAGATCGACGACGGGCCGGGGAGGATGCGGATGCCGTGATCCGGCCACACCGGGTCCCAGTTCTGAATGCCCTCGACGTAGTGCCACATGCGGTCGCCGTTGATGAGACGGGCGCCCGCCGCCTCGCTGACCGGCTGCAGGGAGCCGTCGACGTAGGCCGGGACACCGGTCAGCATCGTCGCCGGGGGAGTGCCCAGGCGGTCCGGCCACCACTTGCGCACCAGCTCGTGGTTGCCCCCGATGCCTCCGGACGAAACGATCGTGGCGCCCGCGGTGATCGAGAACGCGTCGACGACCTCCCGCGAGCTCGCCGCACCGCGCGCCGCCCCGGACGGTGCGAGCACGTCGCCCGAGGCACCGGTGACCGTGCCGGCGTCCAGCGTGAGCGAAGTGACGCGGTGGCGCGGCAGGATCGTCACGCGTCCCTCCGCCTCGCCGGCTTCGACGGCTGCCTGGAACGGGGCCACGACGCCCGGTCCGGTACCCCAGGTCACGTGGAACCGGGGCACCGAGTTCCCGGGTCCGGTGGCGGAGTATCCGCCGCGCTCGGCCCAGCCGACGATCGGGAAGAAGCCGACGCCCTTCTCGCGCAGCCACGAGCGCTTCTCCTCGTGGGCGAACTGCAGGTAGGCCTCGGCCCAGCGGCGCGGCCAGAGGTCTTCGTCGCGGTCGAAGCCCGCGTTGCCCAGCCAGTCCTGACGGGCGAGGTCGAGCGAGTCATGGATGCCGAGGCGGCGCTGCTCCGGCGAATCGATGAAGAACAGCCCGCCGAACGACCACCACGCCTGACCGCCGAGATTGGAGCGGGGCTCCTGGTCCACGATCGTGACGCGTTTTCCGGCGGCGACGGCCTCCGCCGTCGCGACGAGACCGGCGAGGCCCCATCCGATGACGAGGATGTCGGTGTGGTGGGCGGCGGGGGGCATGTCGACTCCTTCGTCGGCGGGGGTGAAGACCGAGACCGTGTCTCAGCGAGCGGTGCCGGGCTCCGCGGGCGGGGCTGCCGTCACGGGGAAGGATGCCGTGCTGCGAGCGCCTGCGGCGGGTCCGATGCCCGAAGGCTCGAAGGTGTTCACCATCGCATACGCGGCACGCTGCAGGTAGTCCCAGAGCGTCACCTCGTGCAGGGGCGGCAGTTTCAGCTCGTCCACCGCGACGCGCATGTGGGCGAGCCACCGGTCGCGCGCGCCGGGATCGACATGGAACGAGGCGTGCCGCATGCGCAGGCGCGGGTGCCCACGCTCCTGGCTGTACGTCGTCGGGCCGCCCCAGTACTGCTCGAGGAAGAGGGTCAGGCGCTCTTTCGCGGGACCGAGGTCCTCTTCGGGGTACATCGGCCGCAGCAGCTCGTCGTCGGCGACGCCGCGGTAGAACGCGTCCACGAGCCGCACGAAGGTGTCATGTCCGCCGACCTCGTCGTAGAAGCTGAGCGGCGCAGCCGGTTCCGCGGCGGGCAGAGGGGAGGCGCCCGCGTCGCCCGGGGCGCCGGCGGGCGGCAGGGGAGGCGTGGGGTCGGTCATGGCGTTCCTCCGGGGGTCGTGCCGAGCTGATCGTCCGGTGACGCGGTCTTCTTGCTCGTACGCTTGGGCTTCCACACGGCACGCTCGGGAGTGGACGTCACGGGGGTGGGCTTGGTCCTCGGCGGGTTGGCGCCGCGCACGCGCTGAGCGCCCTCGATACCCGTGGGCATCACTGCGGTGAGCGCGGGAAGCGTGATGCCCATCTCGTCGATCGTGTGCTTGAGCCGCATGCGCAGCTCGCGCGCGACGTCGTCCTTCGCGTTGGCGCGGGTCTTCATCACGAGGCGGATGACGAGCGCGTCGCCCGAGATGGACTCGAGTCCCCACACCTCGGGCTGCTCGAGGATCCGCGTGCGCCACTTGGGGTCCTTCGCCAGGGCCTTGGCGGTGTCGAGCATCGCTTTCTCGACCTCGTCGATGTCGGAGTCGGTGGCGACGGACAGATCGAGGATGACGCGGGACCAGCCCTGCGACAGATTGCCGATGCGCGTGATCTCGCCGTTGCGGACGTACCAGAGTGTGCCGTTGACGTCGCGCACGTGGGTCACGCGGACGCTCACGTACTCCACGATGCCGGTCGCGAGACCGAGGTCGACGACGTCGCCGATGCCCACCTGATCCTCGGCGACGATGAAGATGCCGTTGAGCACGTCCTTGACGATGTTCTGGGCACCGAAGCCGAGGCCGGCGCCGATGGCGGCGGTCAGCAGGGTGAGCGAGCCGAGCGCTGTCGGGGCGAGGACGTTGAGGATCAGCAGCAGCGCGATGATGACGATCGTCACGTTGACGATGTTGCTGAGGATCGAGCCCAGGGTGCGCGTGCGCTGGACGAGCCGCACCGACGCGAGCGGTGACCGCTCCAGCGCCTGCGTGTCGTCGACGTTCGCCTTGTTCTTCGCGCCGTTGACGATCCGGTTCACCACGCGGTGGATGACGAGGCGCAGGATCCACGTGACCAGGATCGCGCCGACGATGATGCCGGCGACAGCGGCCAGGTTCAGACCTGCCCTCGTGAAGAATGCGCCGACCTCCTGCCACAACGCCGCGTCCGTGAGGTCTACGGTCTCGGGCGAAGGCGTGGCGTTGTCGAGGGGAGCGCTGATCATCGTGACGATCCTAACGGCGCACCCGCCGCTCGGCCTGAGGCCGTACTCAGGCTGTCTGGCTGCTGCCGTCAGCCCCGCCACCGCCGCCAGGTCGCCCCGGCGACGCTGCATCCACGAGACGGAGACGGTGCGCGAGGATCACGGCGTGCACGCGGTCGCGGGCGCCGATCTTCGCCAGGACACGTCCGACGTGCGTCTTCACCGTCGACTCGCTGACGAAGAGGTGCTGCGCGATCTCCGCGTTCGTCATGCCGTGCGCGATCGCGAGGAACACCTCACGCTCCCGCTCGGTCAGCTCAGAAGTGGGATCGGCAGGCGCCGGTGGCGGTGCGAGCGGGGTGCTCGGCGCGGCGTGCAGCCGCTCGATCAGGCGGCGGGTGACCGCGGGCGCGAGCACGGCATCACCGCGATGCACGGCACGGATGGCCGCTGTGAGCTCGGCGCGCTGTACGTCCTTCAGGAGGAACCCGCCGGCACCGGCCTCGAGGGCACCGAACGCGTACTCGTCCAGGTCGAACGTCGTCAGCACGAGCACGCGCGTCGCGGGATGGGCCGCGACGATCTCGCGCGTCGCGGCGATGCCGTCGGTGCGCGGCATCCGGATGTCCATGAGCACGACGTCGGGGGAGTGCTCGGCGACGGCGCGAACGGCCTCCTCACCGTCGGCGGCCTCGCCGACCACCTCGAACTCGGGCTCGGCCTCGAGAACGAGCCGGAAGCCGAGACGGATCAGCTCCTGGTCGTCGGCCAGCAGGATGCGGATGCCGTCGGTCATGGATTCTCCTTCCCGGGATCGAGCCCGGTGTCACTCGCCCCGGCGGCCGGGAGCGAGGCCCGCACCATCCAGCGCCCGCCCTCCGCGGGTCCGGCGGTCAGCTGTCCGCCGACATGCGCGGCGCGCTCGCGTAGACCCGGCAGCCCATAGCCTCCGCGGGCATCGCCTGCCGGCTCAGGGCGCGCGCGGACGCCGTCGTTGACGATCTCCACCTCGACGTCGTCGCCCACGACGATGCGCACGTCGATGCGGGACGCGGTCGGTGCGTGCCGCATGGCGTTGGTCAGTGACTCCTGCACGATCCGTGTCACCGCGAAGCGCACCTCGGCGGGTACGGAGTCGATGCGCCCCTCCGTGTGGAGGCGCACCGGGAAGCCGGCACGCTGGGCCGCCTCCACGGCGTCGCCCGCCGTCGCGGGCAGGACCGGCGACAGGGGTGCTCCGGGTGACGGGTCGGGGTCGCGCAGCACACCCAGCATCGCCCGCATCTCGGCGAGCGCACCGCGAGCGGTCGCGGCGATCTGCTCCGTCGCCACCCGGGCGCGCGCCGGATCCGTGGTGGCGGTCGCGCCCTCGGCCAATGCGACGACGACGGTCAGGTTGTGCGACACGATGTCATGCATCTCCCGCGCGATGCGCGTGCGCTCGGCCGCGGCTCCCAGCCGCGCCTGTTGGTCGCGCTCGACGAGCAGCTGCCGTGAGCGGTCTATGAGCGCCTCCAGGTACCGCCGCCGGTTGCCGACGTTCACTCCGATGAGCGCGGCGATGAGCAGGACGACGACCGCCGATACGAGCGTGGTGACGAGCGACGTCAGCTCGGACGGCAGCGCGAGCACCGTGATGGCCGTGGCCAGCGTCATCGCCGCCGTCGCCGCCCCCAGGGCGATCCAGCAGGCGCGTGCGGAGCGGTACACCGCGACGGCGTAGAGGGCGAAGGCCGGGAGGAGATGGGATGCCGGAACCAGGCTCGGCGGAAGCACCAGCACCGGCACCATGGTGGCGGCGAACACCGCGAGCGGCCGATCACGGCGGAGCATCAGCGCGGCGGACGCGAGCAGGATCAGGACGACCGCGAGCCAGACCTGCGCGTCCGTCGGCGGCGCACCGAACTCCGCGCGGAGTGTCACGGCCGGTGCCGACAGCACCAGCGCGACGAATGCGATGACTGCGTCGGCGATGCGCCGATGCCGCGCCCAGTAGCGGCGGAAGAAGCCGGGCTCCCGCGGCAGCAGCAGACCGTCGTCGGCGCCCGGAGGGGCGCCGACGACGGCCGTGAGAGTGCGACGGGGCATCCGGCCGACTCTACGCGTCGCGGGTGCGCAGCACCGCCCAGCCGCCGACGAGCAGCACGGCGACCCAGCCGATCAGGGCGAGGAGTGCCGGCAGGACGTCTTCGGCGCCGGGAGTGGAGATGGTGCTCGCGGCGGCCATGGGCAGGTACTCCCCGAGGTCGACGATCCACTGCCATGCCTCGCCCGCCATGGCGAACATGCTCGTGACGATCGGCAGCACGAACAGCAGGCCGACGGTCGCCGCGATGGCTCCCGCGCCGTTTCGGACCAGGAACCCCCACCCCAGCCCGATGAGCGTGAACGCCACCATCGACAGCACGCCGTAGGCGAGCGGGATCCACGACTGCGCGGCATCCGACCAGTCGATCTGCTCGGAGAGCAGCGGCGAGGTCGCGAGGATGGCGATCGCGTACATGACGACCGTCGTCGCGGCCATCAGCGCGCTGACGACGACCGCCTTGGCGGCGAGCACCGTCCCACGGCGGGGGTCCGCGGTCAGGGTGGAACGGATCATGCCGGTCGAGTACTCGCCCGTGATCGCGATGGCACCGAGGATGCCCGCGACGAGCATCGTGAACTGGGTGGGCGTGAGGATGGCGCTCACGGCGGGGAATTCCGGTCCGAACGACGAGGAGGCTGCCGCGATCATCATCGATATGCCCACCGAGAGGGCTGCCGCGATGCCGAGCGACCACCAGGTCGACCGCAGGCTGACGAGCTTGATCCCCTCGCTGCGGATGAGGTGGCCGAACGTCAGGCGGTGGGCGGAGGCGGCCCGGGTCGCGTGGGCCGGAGGCGCGGTGAGCGTGGTCATGAGATCTCCTTGGAGGCGTACTCGACGGCTTCGCCGGTGAGGGCGAGATAGGCGTCCTCGAGCGATCCGGTTCGTGAGGTCAGCTCGTGCACGGGGATGCCGAGCGAGGCGGCGAGGTCACCCACGACGGCGGCGGTGACGCCCGAGATCTCCGCGGCGCCGGGTTCGGTCGCGGTCACCGCGATGTCGGGGCCCCCGAGCGCCGCGACGAGCTCCGTGAGGCGCGGGGAGCGCACCGCCACGGTGTTGGTGGTCCAGGCGCGCACCAGTTCGGAGAGCTCGGCGTCGGCGAGCACCCGGCCGCGGCCGAGGACGATGACGTGATCGGCGGTCTGCGCCATCTCACTCATGAGATGTGAGGACAGCAGCACCGTGCGTCCTTCGGCCGCGAGATGGCGGACGAACTGCCGCACCCACCGCACGCCCTCGGGATCGAGCCCGTTCACCGGCTCGTCGAGGATCAGGGTCCGGGGGTCGCCGAGCAGGGCCGCAGCGATGCCGAGCCGCTGGCCCATGCCGAGGGAGAACTTGCCGGCGCGCTTGCCTGCGACGGATCCGATGCCGGTGAGCTCGATGACCTCATCGACCCGCGCATTGCCGATGCCGTGGGTCGCGGCCATCGCCCGCAGGTGGTTGCGGGCCGAGCGCCCCGTGTGCACCGCCTTGGCGTCGAGCAGCACCCCGACTTCTGTCAGCGGCGCGCGAAGCCGCGAGTAGGGCTCCCCACCGACGGTGACGGTGCCCGACGTAGGCCGGTCCAGGCCGACGATCATGCGCATGGTGGTGGACTTGCCGGCACCGTTCGGACCGAGGAACCCGGTCACCTTGCCCGGCTGCACCGTGAACGAAACGTCCGATACGGCGGTCTTGTCTCCGAATCGCTTCGTGAGATTCTCTGCAACGATCATGCTCCCACGCTAGGAGCGCGCCGCTTCGGGCGCGTCCACCTGGAGGACGAACATGCGCCTCGACGAGTGGTACCACGGTGCCGCAACGACGGATGCCCCGGCTCGGCGACTGCCGAGGCCGGGGCATCCGTGTGTCGGCTACTGGGCGTCGCGGTCCTGCACCGAGAGCGCGCGCTCGACGCCCGCGAGGTTCTCGGCCACCAGGCGGCGCAGCGCCGGGGCGGCGTCGACGTTCGCCTCGAGCCAGGCGCGCGTGGCGTCGCGCAGGGCGACGTTCGCGAGCGGCGCGGGGTAGAGGCCGACGATCAGGTACTGCGCGATCTGGTAGGTGCGCGAGTCCCAGATCGGCAGCAGTGCGTCGAAGTAGCGCGCGACGAAGCCGTCGAGCAGCTCGCGGCCGGCCGGGTGCACGAAGCCGAGCGCGGCGGCGCGGACGATCGTGTTCGGCTGGTCGTCGCTGTCGACGAGCGACGACCACGCGGCGGCCTTCGCCTCGGGAGAGGGCAGGGCGGCCTTGGCCTGGGCAGCGAACTCCCCGCCCTTGGCGGTGTTGTCGGCTGCGAGCGCGGCGTCGATGTCGTCCGCCGTCACGACGCCGCCGGCCGCGAGCGACACGAGCAGCTGCCACGACAGGTCGGTGTCGATCGCGAGGTCGGCGAAGGTGACCTCGCCGTCGCGCACTTGACGCACCTTCTCCCACTGGCTCGGCGTGGCGGCCGCCGAGGCGAACGCCGTGACGAACTGCAGCTGGCTGTCGCTGCCTGCCTCCGCTGCCTCGGCGAGCTGCCACAGCGCATCGGCGACGTGGGCGCGGGTGACGTCGCGCTTCTCGGGCGCCACGTACGAGTTCGCCGCGAGCTGCAGCTGCGCGAGCGTCGTGCGCACGGTGGTCGACTCGGTCTCGGCGCCGATGTTGCGCAGCACCAGGTCGACGTAGTCCGAGGCGGATGCCTCGGCGTCGCGCGTCTGGTCCCACGCGGCACCCCACACCAGCGACCGCGCGAGCGGGTCGCTGATCTTGCCGAGGTGATCGATCGCGGTCTGCAGCGACCGGTCGTCGAGGCGGATCTTGGCGTACGCCAGGTCCTCGTCGTTCAGCAGCACGAGCGCGGGGCGCGTGCGGCCCTTGAGCTCCGGTACCTCCGTCAAGTCGCCGTCGACGTCGAGCTCGACGTGGTGCACGCGCACGAGGGCGTCGCCGTCGAGTTCGTAGAAGCCGACGCCGAGACGGTGCGGCCGGATCGTGGGGTAGTCGGCCGGCGCGGTCTGCACGATCGCGAAGCGCGTGATGGTGCCGTCGACATCCGTCACGATCTCGGGCGACAGCGTGTTCACGCCGGCGGTCTCGAGCCACTTCTTCGACCACGTCGAGAGCTCACGGCCGCTGGTGACCTCGAGCTCGGAGAGCAGGTCCGACAGCTCGGTGTTCGACCACTCGTGCTTCTTGAAGTAGGCGCCCACGCCCGCGAAGAACTCGTCGATGCCGACCCACGCGGCCAGCTGCTTGAGCACCGAGCCGCCCTTGGCGTACGTGATGCCGTCGAAGTTGACCTGCACGTCTTCGAGGTCGTTGATCTGCGCGACGACGGGGTGCGTGGAGGGCAGCTGATCCTGGCGGTACGCCCAGGTCTTCTCCATGGCGTTGAAGGTCGTCCACGCCTCGGTCCACTCGGTGGCCTCGGCGGTGGCGATCGTCGACGCCCACTCGGCGAACGACTCGTTCAGCCAGAGGTCGTTCCACCACTTCATGGTGACGAGGTCGCCGAACCACATGTGCGCGAGCTCGTGCAGGATCGTGACGACGCGACGCTCCTTGACGGCATCCGTCACCTTCGAGCGGAACACGTAGGTCTCGGTGAAGGTCACCGCGCCGGCGTTCTCCATCGCCCCCGCGTTGAACTCGGGGACGAACAGCTGGTCGTACTTCGCGAACGGATAGGCGTAGTCGAACTTCTCCTCGAAGTAGGCGAAGCCCTGACGCGTCTTGTCGAAGATGTAGTCGGAGTCGAGGTACTGCCAGAGGCTCTTCCGGCCGTACACGCCGAGGGGGATGACGCGGCCCGACGAGCTGGTGAGCTCCGAGAACGTCGCCTCGTAGGGGCCGGCGATGAGCGCCGTGATGTACGACGAGATGCGCGGAGTGGGCTCGAAGCGCCACGTCGCGGTGCCGTCCCCGTGCTTCTTGGGCTCGGGGGTGGGGGAGTTGGAGACGACCTTCCACGGCTCGGGCGCGGTCACCGTGAACGCGAACGTCGCCTTCAGGTCGGGCTGCTCGAAGACCGCGAAGACGCGGCGCGAGTCGGGAACCTCGAACTGCGAGTAGAGGTACACCTCGCCGTCGACCGGGTCGACGAAGCGGTGCAGGCCCTCGCCTGTGTTCGTGTAGAGGCAGTCGGCGTCGATGACGAGCTCGTTGTCGGCGGCGAGGCCGTCGAGGGCGATCCGCGAGTCCGCGAAGGCGGCTGCCGGGTCGATGGACCGCCCGTTGAGGGTGATCTCGCGCACATCGCGCGCGATGAGGTCGATGAACGTCGCGGCGCCCGCAGTGGCGGTGAAGCGGACGACGGTGCGCGATCCGAAGATCTCGGCGCCCTTCGTCAGGTCCAGCGCGATCTCGTAGGACTGCGTGTCGACGATCGCGCGGCGCTCCTGCGCCTCGATCCGGGTGAGGTTCTCTCCAGGCACTGCTTTGGCTCCCATGGGTGAGGATGACGGATGATCTCGATAAGCCCGTTGCGCGGACACTCGATCCGGCGGCCGCCATCAGCGCTGCTGGCACCGATGACAACCGGTCCAGCCTATGTCAGCCGCCGTGTGAAGCACCGATCGTGGGCGGAATCGTGCGCTCCGGGTGTCAGGATGGAGGGGTGACCTCTCCCGAGCAGCACGTCGTACCGTTCGCATCGCCCGCCGCCGCCTCCGGGGCTCCGTACGTGGAGCAGGCCGTCGCCTACGACGGCATCCTGCTCGCCGGGTTCGGGGGTCCCGAGGGCCAGGACGACGTCATCCCGTTCCTCCGCAACGTCACGCGCGGTCGGGGCATCCCCGACGAGCGCCTCGAGGAGGTCGCCCACCACTACCGCCATTTCGGCGGGGTGAGCCCGATCAATGCGCAGAACCGTGCGCTGAAGGCTGCGCTCGAGGCGGAGCTCGCCACCCGCGGCATCGATCTTCCGGTGTACTGGGGCAACCGCAACTGGGCGCCGTATCTCGATGAGGCGGTGACGGATGCCGCGGCCGCGGGCGACACGAGGCTCCTGGGCCTCGCCACCAGCGCCTACTCGTCGTTCTCGAGCTGCCGGCAGTACCGCGAGGATTTCGCACGCGTGCTCACCGAGACGGGACTGGAGGGCACCGTCACGATCGACAAGGTGCGCCAGTTCTTCGATCACCCCGGCTTCGTACAGCCCTTCGTCGACGGCGTGCGCGACGCCGTGAGCGGATTCCTCGCCGACGGCATCGCCCCCGAGGCGATACGCGTGCTGTTCTCGACCCACAGCATTCCGACCGCGGATGCCGAGCGGTCCGGCCCGCGCGAAGGGGACGAGCAGCACCGTGATCTCGGCGAGGGGGGCGCTTACGCGGCCCAGCACCTCGCCGTCGCCGAGGTGGTCATGGCGGCGGTCGCGGCGGAGGTGCCGGGCGCCGACCGGGTCGCGTGGGATCTCGTCTACCAGTCGCGCTCGGGCCCGCCGAGCCAGCCATGGCTCGAGCCCGACGTCAACGACGTGATCGCCGAGCTTCCCTCGGCCGGCGTGCAGGCGGTGGCGATCGTCCCCCTCGGCTTCATGAGCGACCACATGGAGGTTCTGTGGGACCTCGACACCGAGGCGATGGATGCCGCGGCGGAGGCGGGAATCCGTGCTGTGCGCACGCCGACGCCCGGTGTCGACCCGGTGTTCGTGTCGGGGCTCATCGACCTCGTCCAGGAGCGGTTGAACGGAACCCCGGCAGCGCAGCGCCCGCACGCGACGGACCTCGGGCCGTGGTTCGACGTGTGCCGCCCGGCCTGCTGCGAGAACGTGCGCGCGGGCTTCAAGCCCGCTGCCGCCGGCGTCGCGCCCTGAGCCACCGGATCCGCACCACGGCAGCGCCGGCACCGACGTGCCGGCATCCGTCACCGTCCCCTCCGGCTTCCCTAGGATTGAGCCCATGCGCATCCACATCGCGACCGACCACGCCGGCCTCGAGTTCTCGACGCAGCTGCAGCACCATCTCGCGGCGGCGGGTCACGAAGTCGTCGACCACGGCCCCCTCGAGTACGACCCGCTCGACGACTACCCGGCGTTCTGCATCCGTGCCGCCCAGGCCGTCGTGCGCGACCAGGCCGCCGGCATCGAGACGCTCGGCGTCGTCTTCGGCGGCTCCGGAAACGGCGAGCAGATCGCGGCGAACAAGGTCGTCGGCGTCCGTGCGGCTCTGGCGTGGAGCATCGCCACCGCCGAGCTCGCGCGTGAGCACAACGACGCGAACGTGATCGCGATCGGCGCCCGCCAGCACACCTTCGAAGAGGCGACGACGTTCATCGACCGCTTCATCGCCACCCCGTTCTCGGGCGAGGAGCGCCACGCGCGGCGCATCGCGCAGCTGGCCGCCTACGAGCAGGACGGAACGCTGCAGCCCGACCCGCGCGCCGCTCAGCAGCCCGACGTCCTGGCCGCCGACGACAGCTCGTTCGACCCCGAAGCCGGCTGACCCGATGCCCGAGGGCCATTCCGTCCATCGCATCGCCCGCCAGTTCGACCGCAACTTCGTCGGCCGCGCCGTCGCGGCCACGAGTCCGCAAGGTCGTTTCGTCGAAGGCGCCGCAATCCTCAGCGGGCGCACCGCGACGCGGGTGCGGGCCGTCGGCAAGCAGATGTTCCTCGAGTTCGACGACGACCTGTGGCTGCGCGTGCATCTGGGCATGTACGGTGCATGGGACTTCGCCGGCGACATCGTGGTCGACCCCACGATCGCCTCGGCGAACGGCCGCATGGGGCAGACCAATCAGCGGGGGACCGACCTCGGCGAGGTGGTCCTCGACGGCGCCGGTGAGAACTCGCTGACCTCGATCGGAGCGCCGCGACGGACCCGCGTGCACGTGCGGATGTCGGAGCAGACCACGGGTCTCGCCGACGAGGGCGACGAGTGGCCCCCGCCCGTGGTGGGGCAGGTGCGGCTGCGGCTCCTCACGGATGTCACGTGCGCCGATCTGCGGGGTCCGACGGCATGCGAGCTCCAGAGCCCGGACGAGGTCGCAGCCACCATCGCGAAGCTCGGCCCCGACCCGCTCGTCGACGACGTCACGGAGGGGGAGGAGCGGTTCACCTCGGTGGTGCGCCGCAAACCGACATCCATCGGCCTGCTGCTCATGGACCAGACCGTCGTCAGCGGCATCGGCAACGTGTACCGGGCAGAGCTGCTGTTCCGTGCGCGCCAGAACCCCCACACACCGGGCCGCGAGGTGCCAGAGGAGGTCGTGCGCGGGATCTGGCGCGACTGGGTGCGGCTGCTCGCGATCGGCGTCGAGACCGGTCAGATGATGACGATGGACGACCTCGACCCGGACGCGTACCGCAAGGCGATGGCGAGCCGTGACGATCGGCACTGGGTGTACCACCGCGCGGGGCTGCCCTGCCGGGTGTGCGGCACCGCGATCGTCGTCGAAGAGGTCGCCACCCGCAAGCTCTACTGGTGCCCCTCCTGTCAGGCGTGACACCGCAGCTGACGGCTGCGCCGCCCGAATAGGCTGAGTCCATGCGCCAGAACCCGAGCTTCGCGATGTCGGATGTCGGCGAGATCCGCCGGCTCATCGAGCAGAATCCGTGGGTCACGATGGTCAGCTCCACGGACGCCGGACTCGTCGCCTCGCACTATGCGGTGCTGCTCGACGCCGACCGGGACGACCTCACCATCGTGGGTCACGTCGGCAAGCCCGACGACCTCATCCACGGGCTGGGCGAGCGCGAGCTTCTCGTCGTCGTGCAGGGTCCCCACGGGTACATCTCACCCGGCTGGTACGGCGACGTGCAGAGCGTGCCGACCTGGAACTTCGTCTCGGCGCACCTCACCGGCATTCCGGAGCTGCTGACGCCCGAGGAGAACCTCGCCGTGCTCGAACGCCTCGTCGCGCGCTTCGAGAGCGGCATGCCGCAGCCCCGGATGATGTGGGCGCCGCCCAACGACCCCGAGTTCGTGCGCCGCCTCGAGAAGGGGACGGCGGGGTTCCGCCTCACGCCGACCCGGGTCGTCGGCAAGCGCAAGCTCAGTCAGAACAAGCCGGACGAGGTCGTCGAGACGGTGATCGTCGAGCTCGAGGCCGGTGCGGGCCCGTACGCCGATCCACGGCTGCCGGCCGAGATGCGCCGCGACCTCGAGACGCGGAAGGCCGCCCGGTGACGCTCGCCCGCGGTGACGCCCCCGACGTGATCGCGAACGCGCGGCTGACCGGATCCCAGCGCACCGACCCCTTCGGATCGGACCCGGTCGACGTGCACCTTGCCGAAGGACTCGTCGTCGACATCGCGCCCGCCGGGGCGCTGCCGAGGAACGGTCGCGTGCTCGACGCCGGCGGCGGCTGCGTCATCCCGGGCCTCTGGGACCACCATGTGCACACCGTCCAGTGGGCACTCACCGCTCAGCGCGTCGCTCTGGGCGGGGCCGAGTCCGCCGCACACGCGGCCGCGCTCATGGCCGCCGCCGAGACGATGTCCGACGGACGCCGAGTGGGCAGCGGGTATCGCGACGCGTTCTGGCCCGACGCACCGGACCTCGCCGTCCTCGATGCAGCGACCGGCGATGTGCCGACCTACCTCATCAACGCCGACGTGCACAGCGTGTGGCTGAACACCGCCGCGCTGCGCCGCGAGGGATTCGCACCCGACGGCGTCGGCGTGCTCCGCGAGGAGCCCGCGTTCGAGATCTCGCGGCGGCTCAACGCCGTCGACGCATCGGTGTCGGATCCGCTCGTCGGCCGCATGGCGCAGGATGCCGCAGCCCGGGGCGTGGTGGGCCTCGTCGATCTCGACATGGCGTGGAACGAGGACGCGTGGGTGCGGCGCCTCGCCGACGGCTTCGACGCGCTCCGGGTCGTGTTCGGGATCTACCCCGAGTTCCTCGACCGGGCGGTCTCGGAGGGACTTCAGACCGGTGATGTCGCCCGCGGCGCGGCATCCGACCTGGTCCGAGTGGGTCCGCTCAAGGTCATCACCGACGGCTCGCTGGGCACCCGCACAGCGGCCACCTCCCACTCCTATCCAGGCGATCCGCACAACCACGGAGTGCTGACGGTCGACCTCGCCACGCTGGTCGATCTGATGACACGCGCGACCGCGGCCGGCATCGCGTCCGCGATCCACGCGATCGGCGACGTGGCGAACTCCCACGCGCTCGACGCGTTCGCCGCCACCGGCGCGTGGGGGACCATCGAGCATGCGCAGCTCGTCGCGCACGCCGACATCCCGCGCTTCGCGCGTCTGGGCGTGGGAGCGAGCGTGCAGCCCGAGCACGCACTGGACGACCGCGACCTCACCGATCGCGTCTGGGCGGGCCAGACGGCACAGCCCTACCCGCTGCGCGCCCTCGCCGACACCGGGGCGAACCTGCTGTTCGGCTCGGACGCGCCCGTGGCGCCGCTCGATCCGTGGGCGACGATGGCGGCGGCCGTGTTCCGCACGCGCGACGGCCGCGCCGCCTGGCAGCCCGAGCAGCGAGTGGACGCCGCCACTGCGCTCTCGGCATCCACCCGCGGCGGGTCGATCGAGCCCGCACGCATCGAGCCGGGGGACGTCGCGGACCTCGCGATCTGCGAGCGCGACCCGCTCGCCGCCGACGAGACGGGGCTCCGCGGCATGCGCGTCGGCGCGACGCTCCTGGGTGGGCGCCTGACGCACCTGGCGTAAAGCCCTCCCCGCGATCCGGGGGTCTACCCCCATACGGGTTCGGGAGGGGGTCGGATGCCGCCGCGACGGCGTCGTCGCGAGGCTGGATGCATGACCTTCCCGCCGCCCACGCAGCGAGCCCCGCGGCCGCCGTCCCCGCCCGCCATGGACCCGCCGAGCGCCACGCCACGCCGGCGACGTCGCCGGCTCGTCATCGTCCTCGTCGCGATCCCGCTGGCCGTCGTCGCCCTGCTCATCGCCGCGGGTGGGATCTGGTTCGCCACGAACGCCGTGCGAGCCACACCACCCGCCGTGGGGACGATCGACTTCCGCGCACCGCTCGCCGTCCCACCGCTGGCGCCGTCGCGCGTCGAGGACGGCGTTCGCGTCTTCGAGCTGACCGCGCAGGAGGGCAGCTCGTCCTTCGTGCCCGAGGGGCGGACTCCCACTCTCGGCTACGACGGCGCGTACCTCGGCCCGACGCTCGTCGCCGAGCGGGGCGAGCAGGTGCGCGTCGACGTGACCAACGGCCTCGCGGATCCGACGACCGTGCACTGGCACGGCATGCACCTGCCTGCCGCCATGGACGGCGGGCCCTACTCGCCGATCACCGCGGGTGCCTTGTGGCAGCCCGAGTGGACGATCGACCAGCCTGCGGCCACCCTCTGGTACCACCCCCATCTTCACGGGCGCACGCGTGAGCAGGTCGACGCCGGGCTCGCCGGCATGTTCCTCGTGCAGGACGACGAGGAGGCCGCACTCGCCCTGCCCCGCGAGTACGGCGTCGACGATCTGCCCGTGATCGTGCAGGACCGCTCCTTCAACTCCGACGGGTCGTTCGCCGGCGGTCTCGGCATGCAGTTCGACGGAGTGCTGGGCGACACGATCTTGGTCAACGGCACGGTCGCGCCCTACCTGGATGTCACCACCGAGCGGGTGCGCCTGCGCCTGCTGAACGGGTCGAGCGCGCGCATGTACGACTTCGCATTCGCCGACGGCCGCGAGTTCGACCTCATCGGCACCGATGGCGGTCTGCTCCAGGCGCCCGTCACCGCGACCGACATCCCGCTGTCCCCGGGCGAGCGGGCCGAGATCGTGGTGTCGATGAAGCCGGGGGAGCGCATCGTGCTCCGGTCTCTCGCGCCCGACCCGGCGCTCAACGCGGGCGCGGCCAGTTTCGATGTGATGGAGCTGCGCGCCGCGTCATCGCTGACAGCCTCACCGGAGGTTCCGTCACGGCTCGCGGACGTGCCGGCGGCGGATGCGACCGGCGCTGCGGCCGAGCGCGACTTCGTCATGTCGGGCCACAACATCAACGACCGGCAGATGGACCTGGGCCGCGCGGACGTCGTCGCCACCGTCGACACCAGCGAGGTGTGGACCGTGCGCAACGAGAATCCGCTGCCGCATTCGTTCCACGTGCACGACACGCAGTTCCGGATCCTCAGCGTCGACGGCGCCGCTCCGCCGGCCCGGCTGGCCGGCTTCAAAGACACGATCGCGCTCGAGCGCGACCGCGAGTACCGCCTGCTGGTGAGGTTCGACGATTACGCCGATGCGACCACTCCGTACATGTATCACTGCCACCTCCTGTGGCACGAGGACCAGGGCATGATGGGACAGTTCCTGGTCGTCGAACCGGGCCAGCAGCCCGACCTGAAGCGTCCCGAGGGAGACACCGATGACCGCCACGATCACTGAGCCGGCCCCGCTGCAGCCGGACGCGTCCGCACCCGCCACCGGGTTCTGGGCGTCCTACGGGCGCGCCTGGATCCGTACGCCGGGCAGCGCGCTCTACCTCCTGGCGGTCTTCGTCCTCGCGATGATCTCGATCAGCGTGCTGGCCCCGCTGTTCTGGACGAGCGTCGGTCTGCTGGTCATCCTGATCGGCCTGCCGCTCGGTGTGCTCACCCTTCTCATCGCGAGAGGGTTCGGCGTCGCCGACCGGTTCCTGCTGCTGCTCACGGGTCTTCCCGAGATCGACGAGCCGGAGTGGAACCGCGACACCACCGACAGCACCGGCTTCTGGATGACGCTCACGCGACCCATCCGCAACGCGCACTACTGGCTCTATCTCGTGCACGGCATGATCGTGAGCCCCATCATCAGCACCATCTCGTTCGCACTGACGACGGTATGGCTGAGCGTCGGCCTCGGGGGACTGACCTACTGGTTCTGGGGGTCGTTCATCCCTCGCGGCGGCAGCGACGGACGCGACGGCGAATGGGGCCGTTTCGTCGCCGACTACCTGCCGTGGCTGTTCGGCGGATGGTCCAGCTGGGCTGTCGAGGTCACGCTGTACCTCGTCGCCGGCATCGTCTTCACGGTCACCATGCCGTGGGTGCTCGGCGGGCTGGCCCGTGGCCACCACGCCGTCGCCAAAGGCATGCTGGGCCGTTGGAACTCCGATGAGCTCGCCGCCGAGGTGCGCGCGGAGTCCGCTGCCCGGAGCGCCGCGGTGCACGCCGAGGACGTCGCGCTTCGCCGCCTCGAGCGCGACATCCACGACGGACCGCAGCAGCGCCTGGTGCGCCTGCAGATGGACCTGGCGGCGCTCGAGCGTCGGGCCGAAGCCGGAGACGCGGATGCTGCCGCCGAACTCGCCCGCGAGGCACGCGGCCACGCGAAGGCTGCGCTCGACGAGCTGCGCGCGCTGTCCAGCGGCGTCGCGCCACCGCTCCTGCAGGATCGCGGCCTCGCCGCCGCGCTCGACGCGCTGGCGGCCGGCTCGCCGTTGTGGGCGCAGGTCGAGATCGACCCGGCCATCGACCGCGCGGTGAGCCAGGAAGTCGCCCGGACGGTGTACTTCGTGGTCGCCGAGCTGATGACCAACGCCGTGAAGCACTCGGGCGCCACCGCAGCGACGGTGCGCGCGTCGCTTCGCCGCAACGCCGCCGGTGCGCCCACACACCTCGACGTCTGGGTCGTCGACAACGGTCGCGGCGGCGCCGTCATCACGACGGGACACGGCCTCGAGGGGCTGCGCGAGCGCGTCGCGGGTCTGCGCGGCATCCTCGTCGTCACGAGCCCCGTCGGCGGGCCCACGTCCGTCGGAGCGCACATCCCGCTGGTGGTCGCACCATGACCGCTGCCTATTCTGAGGAGATGGCCGCCTCGCAGGACTCGCCCGCGCTCCGCGTCGTTCTCTTCGAAGACTCGGTCCTGCTCCGCGAGGGGCTCGTCCGGCTGTTCGACGAGGCCGGCTACACGACGGCCGGTGCCTGGGGCGATGCACACGACGTCGTGACGCGGGTCAGCGACGCGCACGCCGACGTCGCGATCCTCGATGTGCGCCTGCCGCCGGGCTTCCGTGACGAGGGGATCCGTGCCGCACTCGCGGTGCGCGCCGCCCTTCCCCACGTCGGCATCCTCGTCCTGAGCCAGTACGTCGAGGGCGTCTACGCGCGGGAGCTGCTCGCAGGCGGCGAGGGCGGGGTCGGCTATCTCCTGAAGGATCGCGTCACATCCCTCGACGAGTTCACGGATGCCGTCCGTCGCGTCCGCGAACGCGGCACGGTGCTCGACCCCCTCGTCGTGCAGGGGCTGCTCTCGGCCCGACCCGACCCGCTGGCGGCGCTCACCCCGCGCGAACGCGACGTGCTCACGCTCATGGCGGAGGGACGCAGCAACGCCAGCATCGCGGAGCGGCTCTTCATCGGCGTCGGCGCGGTCGAGAAGAACATCAGCGCGATCTTCGCGAAGCTCGGCCTGGAGGAGTCGGGCACCGAGCATCGCCGGGTGCTCGCGGTCCTCGCCTACCTGCAGCATCCGTGAGACGACGAAGACCCCCGGGATCCCCGGGGGTCTTCATCGTGAGATCAGCTCACTCGGCGAGGTGCGCGAAGAGGAACCAGCGGTCCTTCTCGAGCGACTCCTTGATGCCGATCGCGATGTCCTGGCTCGTCAGGTCGAACTCGTCCAGTCCGTCGATCGCCGCCTGGACGTCCGCGATGACGGTGTCCATGTCGGTGATCACGTTGCGGATGAGCGCGTCCCACTGGGTGAATCCGGCAGGCACGGCCGTCGCGGTCTTCTGAGCCACGGTGCCGACGCGGGCGTCGACCGGCAGTCCGAGGGCGACGATGCGCTCCGCGGCCTGGTCCGCACCGTCCTGCGCGTGGGCGACGACGGAGTCGAGGAGCTCGTGGATCGCGATGAAGTTCGCGCCGCGCACATTCCAGTGCGCCTGCTTCCCGTTCACGGCCAAGGCCTGCAGGCCCAGGACGACGGGGGTGAGGAACTGCGCCGTCGCGGCGGCGACGTCGGGGTTCGCTGCGGTTGCGGGGGTGGTCTGGGTGTTCGTCATATCTGTCGCCTCCATCGTGCGGAGGGTCGCTCAGCTCGGCGATCGCCCTCCAGTGACTGCAACGCTACTCACCGGGAGTCATTCCGCAAGCAAGACAAGGCTGGGCTAAACCGGCGAATCCACGCTGTCGGTGCGGGGCAGACGCGCGACAGCGGCTAACGTCGTTTCGTGCCTTCCGCCGATCACGACCTCGGACCGCAGCATCTGAGCGTTCCCGCCAAGACCGTGACCCGCGAGCCCCGCGACCGCTCGCCTGAACACGCCGAGCCCTCCCGCTTCATCCCGCACGTGCAGGGGCTCCGCGCGATCGCCGTCCTCTGCGTCGTGCTGTACCACTTCTGGCCCGGCCGTCTCACCGGCGGGTACATCGGCGTCGACATCTTCTTCGTCATCTCGGGCTTCCTCATCACGGCCCACCTGATGCGCGAGCTCACCGCGACCGGCACCGTCCGGCTCGGCCAGTTCTGGGCGCGCCGTGCGCGCCGCCTGCTTCCGGCATCCCTGCTCGTGCTGCTGTTCTGCGCGGTCGTCGTGATGTCGCCGTACCTCATGCCCACCTCGGCTCTGCCGAACGAGGTGCGCGAGATCCTGGCGTCGACGTTCTACGTCGAGAACTGGTACCTGGCGCTGAACTCGGCGGACTATCTCAACCACGCGGGCTCGCCGACCACCGTCCAGCACTATTGGTCGCTGTCGCTCGAAGAGCAGTTCTACGTGATGTGGCCGCTCATCATGCTGCTGGCGGCCTGGATCGGCGTGAAGTGGTTCCGCGGCGAGCGACGCCGCACCGTCATCGCCGCGCTCGGCATCGTCACCGTGGTGTCCTTCGTGTTCTGCGTCATCTTCACGATCACGAACCCCGCGCCCGCCTACTTCGTCACGTTCGGCAGGATGTGGCAGTTCGGCGTGGGCGCGCTGATCGCCCTCGTGCCGATGCTGCGAGTGCGCAACGCACTCGGCAGCTTCGTGCTCGGGTGGGCCGGCATCCTGATGCTCCTCTACGTCGCGTTCACGTTCGATGCCCAGACGCCGTTCCCCGGGTATATGGCGGCATTGCCCACGCTCGGTGCCGCCGCGGTGATCGCCGCGTCCAACACGGACCGCTGGTGGTACCCGACCCGCATCCTCGCCATCCGCCCCGCGCAGTTCGTCGGCGACATCTCGTACTCGCTCTACCTGTGGCACTGGCCCCTCATCGTCATCGCGCCGTCGGTCCCGTTCTGGGGTCTCACGATCTACCACCGCGTGGCGCTCCTAGGCCTCTGCTTCGTGCTCGCATGGCTGACCAAGCGGTTCGTCGAAGACCCCGCGCGCGGCTGGAAGGTGCTGACCTCGCGACCGCCACGGGTGACCCTCTGGTCGGCCCTGGCGGCGATGGTCGTCGTCGCCCTCGTCGCGAGCACCGCATGGCTCGTCAACGCGCCGCTCTACAACCAAGGCACCCGCGACATCGCCGCGCTGCAGGAGAACCCGCCGGAGTGCTTCGGCGCGGCATCCGTCCTCGACGCCTCCTGCGCCGACGCCGACTTCGGCAGCGAGATCCTGCCCGCTCCGGGGTTCGCGGGCATCGACCGCCCGGAGCACCCGCAGTGCTTCGTACAGCTGACGGACTCGCGGCCGGTGTCGTGCACATTCGGATCGGACGACCCCGACGCACCGCGGGTGGCCCTCATCGGCGACAGCCACGCGTACCAGCTGCTCTCGACGTTCCAGCGCATGGCCGACGAGAACGGGTGGCAGCTGGTCACCTGGTTCAAGGGCGCGTGCCCCTGGAACACGACGCCGCTGTCGACACCCGGAGCCTTCGGCGCCGCGTGCACCGAGTGGCGTGAGCGCGTCCAGAGCGCGATCGACGACGCGGAGCTGGATGCCGTGTTCACGGCGGCCCTCGCCACGACGCCGTATTCGTCCGCCGGGTACGACTCGTCGCACGACGCTGCCGTGGCCGGCTACCGCGAGGCGTGGAGCACGGTGATGGATCGCGGCATCCCCGTCATCACCGTGGTCGACAACCCCGTCTGGGAGACCGACCCCAACAAGTGCCTGCGGACGCGCGACGTGGCGGAGTGCGACGGCGTCCGCTCGGACGTGCTCGTCGCCGACGATCCGCTCAAGGATGCGGCATCCGGTCTCGACGCTGCGACGCTGCTCGACTTCACCGACGTCTACTGCGGCGCCGAGCTGTGCGTCCCCGTCGTCGGAGGCGCGAACATCTACCGCGACCAGGACCACCTCACGGTGACGTTCGCCGACACCCTCGCGCCCTGGTACACCGACGCGATCGAGACCGCGCTCGCGAAGAGAGGCCAGCCATGACGATCGCACCCGGAGCCTCGGTGCTCGCCGCCGCCGGCAGGACGCCCGACGTCGACCCCACGGCGTTCGTCGCCGCCGGTGCGCGCATCGTCGGGGGAGTCACCCTCGCCCGGGGCGCGAGCGTCTGGTACAACGCCGTGCTCCGCGCCGACGGCGACACGATCACCGTCGGGGCCAACAGCAACCTGCAGGACAACGTCTCGGTGCACGTCGACGCCGGCAGACCCGTCGTGATCGGCGAGAACGTGTCGGTGGGCCACAACGCCGTCGTGCACGGCTGCACGATCGGCGATGGCTCGCTCATCGGCATGGGAGCGGTGGTGCTCAACGGTGCCCGGATCGGATCGGGATGCCTCATCGCCGGCGGCACGGTCGTGCTGGAGGGATCCGAGATCCCCGACGGCTCGCTCGTCGCCGGCGTGCCCGGCAAGGTGCGGCGCGAACTCACCGACGAGGAGCGCGCCGGCCTGCTCGCGAACGCCGAGCATTACCTGGCGCACGTGCGGGAGCACCTCGAGGCGAGCCCCCTCGGCTGAGCAGCGCCCGCGCGCGGGATCGCCCGGGACGAATCAGTCCTGCGATCTCGCCGGCGGGTGGTGCTTGCCCCGGTGCACCTCGTAGAGGCGGACGTGCCCCGGCCACGCCGGGTCGTTCTCGATCGGCAGGTCGTCCATGAAGTGCCGGATGACGTGCGCGAGCTGCCCGGGGTGACTGAAGTTGATCGCATGCGCGGCGCCCTCGAGCATCACGACGAGGACGTGGCTGTCGGTCTGGCTGGCGATCTCGTCGACCCGGTGCGCGTGCGGCAGCAGCGGGTCGCGCTGACCCAGCACGACGAGCGTCGGGAGGCGCATCTCGAGCAGTCGCTGCAGCGACGGATATTGCGTGAGCGAGCGGAACATGCGCATCGTGCTCGGCACACCGAACCGCACGTAGTCGGGCACGGCGACGCGCGCCATCCGGACGGGTTCCCTCGGCGCGTCCTGTGTGAGCTGCCTCATCGCCCGGCGCAGCGGCTGATTGAACAGCCCGCCGGCGGGGGAGACCAGCACGGCGCGGTCGATGCGGTCGGGGTAGCGGTGCGCGAACTCGATGATGACCGGGCAGCCCATCGAGTTGCCGACGAGCGTCGCCTTCTCCACGCCGCGATCGTCGAGGAAGTCGAGCGTGGCGCGGGCGAGGTCGGGGATGTCGAGCATGTCCCGTCGTTTGCCGCTGCGGCCGAAGCCGGGCAGGTCGGGGACGTATGTGTGGAACTCGTCGGCGAGCATCTCCGCCGTCGGCAGCAGATAACGGCCCGACAGGCCGAACCCGTGCACGTGCGCCATGACGCGAGGATCACGGGACGGCCGCGGCGACTCGCGATAGAAGACGTCGACGTCGTCGATGCGCGTCCACTTCTCGGCGAGGCTGGATGCCGGGCGTCGCGGAAGCTTCTTCGGCGGTCCCGGTTGCGGGGCGGGGGTCGGGCTGCTCATCGCGGCTCCTGCAGGCCATGGGACGGATGCTCCACAGTCTGCCGCGTCGAGGGGCGCGCGCAACAGTAGGACGCGCCGAGGGTGACCCCCGAAGCACGTGGGCTCCGCCGCCAACCACGCGAACGCCCCGCGAGGGCGACCTACGGCCGGCCTCGCGGGGCATCGGAGGGGATGACGGGAATCGAACCCGCACCATCAGTTTGGAAGACTGAGGCTCTACCATTGAGCTACATCCCCGTGCGCCCGCGAACGGGCACCGCCCAATCGTAGTACATCGGGACTCGTCCGAGAGACGCCGCTCCGGGTGACACCGCTCGCCGCGGCAGCGAGGTAGGCCGCCCTCGTGGAGTCCATCCGGTGCCCGCGCAGGAAGGGCACGGGCAGGTCGGCTAGACTTCTCGGGGCCGAAAGGCGCACGCACGCGTGCGAACCCGCCCGGGGCGTAGCTCAGCTTGGTAGAGCGCCCGCTTTGGGAGCGGGAGGCCGCAGGTTCAAATCCTGTCGCCCCGACATCACGGCCCTCAGAATTCCGAACCCAGACCTTCAACTGCCGCGTCCTCGCGCGGTCCGATAGAGGAGAAGTACAGGCATGGTGAACAGCACCGTCGAGAAGCTCAGCCCGACCCGGGTGAAGCTGCACATCACGGTCAGCCCCGACGAGCTCAAGCCGTCGATCAAGCACGCGTACGAGCACATCGCGCAGGACGTGCAGATCCCCGGCTTCCGCAAGGGCAAGGTGCCCGCACCGATCATCGACCAGCGCATCGGGCGCGTCGCGGTGCTGGAGCACGCCGTCAGCGAGGGCCTCGACACGTTCTACCGCGAGGCCGCTGCGGCCCATGAGCTGCGCGTGCTCGGCCGCCCGTCGGCCGAGGTCACCGAGTGGCCGAACGAGAAGGACTTCTCGGGCGACCTCGAGGTCACCGTCGAGGTCGACGTGCGCCCCGAGTTCGACCTGCCGTCGTTCGAGGGCACCACCGTCGAGGTGGACGCCATCGAGGTCGACGAGGCCGCCATCGACGAGGAGCTCGACCGCCTCCGCGCCCGCTTCGGCACGCTCGTGACCGTCGACCGCCCCGCCGCCACCGGAGACTTCGTGGAGCTCGACCTCGTCGCCACCATCGACGACGCCGAGATCGACCGCGCCGAGGGCGTGTCGTACGAGGTCGGCTCGGGCGAGCTGCTCGAGGGCATCGACGAGGCCATCGAGTCCCTGACCGCCGGTGAGGACACCACCTTCCGCTCGAAGCTGGTCGGCGGCGACCACGCCGGCGACGAGGCCGAGGTCTCGGTGACCGTCAAGGCCGTCAAGGAGCGCGAGCTTCCCGAGGCAGACGACGACTTCGCCCAGATCGCGAGCGAGTTCGACACCATCGCCGAGCTCCGCGACAGCCTCAAGGAGCGCGTCGGCCAGCAGGGCGCCTTCACGCAGGGCTCCGCCGCGCGCGACAAGCTGATCGAGACGCTGCTCGAGCAGGTCGAGATCCCCGTCCCGCCGCAGCTCATCGAGGACGAGGTGCACAACCACCTCGAGGGCGAGGGCCGTCTCGAGGACGACGTGCACCGCGCCGAGGTCGCCGAGGCCAGCGAGAAGCAGTTCAAGACGCAGATGCTCCTCGACAAGATCGCCGAGACGGTCAACGTCCAGGTCTCGCAGGACGAGCTCACGCAGTACCTCGTGCAGTCGGCCGCCCAGTACGGCATGGCTCCGCAGGAGTTCGTCAACGCGCTGCAGGAGGGCAACCAGCTGCCCGCCATGATCGGCGAGGTCGCCCGCAACAAGGCTCTGGCCGTCGCCCTCGGCAAGGTCACCGTCGTCGACACCAACGGCAACCCGGTGGACCTGAGCGGTTTCGTCGCCACCGAGGACGAGGCCGCGGACGAGGAAGAGGTCGTCGAAGAGGCGGAGGAGATCGCGGATGCCGCGGCCGACGCCGACGCGGTGATCGAGGCCGAGGAGGCCGAAGCGTCCGCGAAGCCGGCCAAGAAGGCCCCCGCGCGCAAGCCCGCCGCCAAGAAGGCCGCCGACGCCGATGAGGACGCCGCCGAGAAGGCTCCGGCCAAGAAGGCGCCCGCGAAGAAGGCTCCGGCGAAGAAGGCCGCCGCCGCCGAGTGACACGCGCTTCGGCCGGCGCTCTCGCAGTGACCGATTGACGCAAGAGGACGGATGCCGCGGCATCCGTCCTCTTGCGTCCGCCCCCGCTCTGCCCAGGGCGAACACGGGCGGGTCGCTCGTGGCGCGCCGGTAGATTCGATGGCGACCCAAGGAAACAGGAGTACAAATGGCCGAACCACTTGTCGCGACCAGCGTCTTCGACAGGCTGCTGAAGGACCGCATCATCTGGCTGGGGTCGGAGGTGCGCGACGACAACGCCAACGAGATCTGCGCGAAGATCCTTCTGCTCGCCGCTGAGGACTCCGAGAAGGACATCTACCTCTACATCAACTCGCCCGGCGGCTCGATCACGGCCGGCATGGCGATCTACGACACCATGCAGTTCGTGCCCAACGACATCGTGACCGTGGGCATCGGCATGGCGGCGTCGATGGGGCAGCTGCTGCTGACGGCCGGCACGAAGGGCAAGCGCTACATCACGCCCAACGCCCGCGTGCTGCTGCACCAGCCGCACGGTGGCTTCGGTGGCACCGCGAGCGACATCCAGACGCAGGCGCAGCTGATCCTCGACATGAAGAAGCGCCTCGCCGAGATCACGGCGTCGCAGACCGGCAAGACCGTCGAGCAGATCAACGCCGACGGTGACCGCGACCGCTGGTTCACCGCGCCTGAGGCGCTCGAGTACGGCTTCGTCGACCACATCCGCGACTCGGCACTCGACGTCATCGGCGGCGGCGGCACCGCCGTATCCGCGAGCTGACGGCACCCGAAGGCGAAAGAGAGAGAATCCGAATGCAGACCCCCACCTTCGGCGGAGCCCCGCTGGCACCCCAGGGCCTCCAGATGCCCGGCAGCCGCTACATCCTGCCGCAGTTCGAGGAGCGCACGGCCTACGGCTACAAGCGCCAGGACCCGTACAACAAGCTGTTCGAGGACCGCGTGATCTTCCTGGGCGTCCAGGTCGACGACGCGTCGGCGGATGACGTCATGGCCCAGCTCCTCGTGCTCGAGAGCCAGGATCCCGACCGCGACATCATCATGTACATCAACTCGCCGGGCGGCTCGTTCACGGCCATGACCGCGATCTACGACACCATGCAGTACGTGTCGCCGCAGATTCAGACGGTCGTGCTCGGCCAGGCGGCCTCCGCCGCCGCGGTCCTGCTGGCCGCCGGCGCCCCCGGCAAGCGCCTCGCACTGCCGAACGCCCGCATCCTGATCCACCAGCCCGCCGTCGGCGAGGCCGGGCACGGTCAGGCGTCCGACATCGAGATCCAGGCCGCAGAGATCCTCCGCATGCGGACGTGGCTCGAAGAGACGCTCGCGAAGCACTCGAACAAGACGCAGGCAGAGGTCAACAAGGACATCGACCGCGACAAGATCCTCTCCGCCGAGGAGAGCGTCGCGTACGGTCTCGTCGACCAGGTGCTCACCACGCGCAAGCGCGGTCAGCAGGCTGCGCTGACGAAGTAGCCGCTTCGAACCGCAGCGGTTCATCGGCGCCCCGTCGCCCGGATCCTCCGGCCGGCGGGGCGTCGTCGTGCTGCCGCATACCGCGTCCGCTGAGCGCGAAACCGACGATTCCACAACGTGTGTCGCAATGCCGCCGCATGTCGGTGTCAGCTATTAGGCTCGGAGAACAGCTGGGGGGCTTGCCCCGACGTCACGAGGAGGAGCGGAATGGCACGCATCGGTGAGAGCGCCGACCTGTTCAAGTGCTCCTTCTGCGGGAAGAGTCAGAAGCAGGTCCAGCAGCTGATCGCAGGACCGGGCGTCTACATCTGCGACGAGTGCGTCGAGCTCTGCAACGAGATCATCGAAGAGCGCATGGCCGAGTCCTCGTCGGGCGTCGTCGCCGACTTCGATCTGCCGAAGCCCCGCGAGATCTTCGCGTTCCTCGAGGAGTACGTCGTCGGTCAGACCGATGCCAAGCGGGCCCTGTCGGTCGCCGTGTACAACCACTACAAGCGCGTCCGCGCGCACGGCACGATCCAGTCCGCCGAGCAGCGCGCCGACGAGATCGAGCTCGCCAAGAGCAACATCCTCCTGCTCGGCCCTACGGGCTGCGGCAAGACCTATCTCGCGCAGACGCTGGCCAAGCGCCTCAACGTGCCCTTCGCCGTCGCCGACGCCACCGCACTCACCGAAGCCGGCTATGTCGGCGAAGACGTCGAGAACATCCTCCTCAAGCTGCTGCAGGCCGCCGACTTCGACACGAAGCGCGCCGAGACCGGCATCATCTACATCGACGAGGTCGACAAGATCGCCCGCAAGGCCGAGAACCCGTCGATCACGCGTGACGTGTCGGGAGAGGGCGTCCAGCAGGCGCTGTTGAAGATCCTCGAGGGAACGGTCGCGTCGGTGCCGCCCCAGGGCGGACGCAAGCACCCGCATCAGGAGTTCATCCAGATCGACACCACGAACGTCCTGTTCATCGTCGCCGGTGCCTTCGCCGGCCTCGAAGACATCATCTCGTCGCGTGTCGGCAAGCACGGCGTCGGTTTCGGCGCTTCGCTGCACCGTAAGGACGAAGACCTCAACCTCTTCGGCGATGTGCAGCCCGAAGACCTCCACAAGTTCGGCTTGATCCCGGAGTTCATCGGACGGCTCCCCGTCGTCGCCTCGGTCTCCCCGCTCGACCGTGAAGCGCTCATGGAGATCCTCACGGAGCCCAAGAACGCGCTCGTGAAGCAGTATCACCGCATGTTCGAGCTCGACGGCGTCTCACTGGAGTTCGAACGTGAGGCGCTCGAGGCCATCGCCGACCTCGCCGTGGCGCGCAAGACGGGTGCTCGTGGCCTGCGCGCGATCCTCGAGGACGTGCTCGGACCGATCATGTTCGAGATCCCCTCCACCGACGACGTCGACAAGGTCGTCGTGACCCGGGCCGCCGTCGAAGAGGGCGCTCCGCCGACGCTCGTGCTGCGGGAGAAGCGCAAGAGCGCCTGACCGTCCCCGCACGCGGCGCAGCGATCTGGCGAGAGCGCCCGCACCGCAGCGCGGATACAGTTCGAGGATGGACGCGTTCACTCCCGATCTCGACGGGTTCAATGGAGTCATCAGCATTCGCCGTGGCGACGATGTCATCGGAGAGTGGGCGGTCGGTCTCGCGGACCGCACCTTCGACGTCGCCAACACGCCCCAGACGCGCTTCGGACTGGCGAGCGGCACGAAGACCTTCACGGCGGTGACCGTGCTGTCCCTGGTGGGCGACGGCATCCTGAATCTCGACACCGCCGCGCGCGAACTCCTCGCGGACGACCTCCCGCTCATCGCCGACGACGTCACCGTCGATCACCTGCTGACGCACACCTCCGGCATCGGGGACTACCTCGATGAAGAGGTGGACGCGCTCGCACCCCTGACCGTCCCTGCTCAGCGGCTGGACTCGACTCCGGCGTACCTGCCGATGCTCGACGGCTTCCCGACGAAGTTCAGCGCGGGCGAGCGGTTCTCCTACTGCAACGGCGGGTACGTGGTGCTCGCGGTCATCGCCGAGCGCGCCGCCGGCATGCCGTTCAGCGAGCTCGTCGCGGCCCGCGTCTTCGCCCCGGCCGGGATGACGGCTTCCGGCTTCCCGCGCTCCGACCTGCTGCCGCCCGGGACCGCCACCGGCTACAAGGACGACGGGCGGACCAATGTCTTCGAGCTGCCCGTCGTGGGTTCCGGCGATGGCGGGGCTCATTCGACCGTGGCTGACCTGCACCGGTTCTGGGTCGCCCTCCGCTCCGGCACGATCCTCCCGCCGGAGCTGGTCGAACGCGCCATCGAGCCCACGACGGCGGACGCCGACGACGGACTGGGATACGGACGCGGCGTATGGCTCGACGAGGGCGACCTGGTCATGGCGGGCGGCGACCACGGAGTGACGGCGGTGAGCCGGCACGATCCGGCGACCGGCATCACCGTGTCGGCCCTCGCGAACATCGAGGTGCGGACCTTCGCCCGGACGCGCGAGGCCATGCAGGCCATACGGGAGCGTGTCGGAGGCGCCGAGTAGCTTCGGCGTGTGAACAGCCCGCGCCCCTTCTCGATCCAGGTGCCCGATACCGAACTCGCCGATCTGCGCGATCGTCTCGCGCGATTCCGGCCGTTGCCGGACTCACCGCGCCGACCGGAGTCCGGCATGAGTGCCGACTACCTCGCCGAGCTCGTCGCGACATGGCGCACGTGGGACTGGCGCGGCCGCGAAGTGTGGCTGAACAGGCATCCGCAGTTCCTCGCCGAGATCGGCGACAGCACGGTCCACTTCGCCCACCTGCGGTCCGAGCGGGATGACGCACCGGCGCTGCTCGTCATGCACGGCTGGCCCCACACCTTCGCCCTGCAGCTGGACTTCGCCGATCTGCTGCCGGACTTCCACGTCGTCGTGCCCAGCTTCCCGGGCTTCGCCTACTCCTCGGCCTATGCCGAGGGGCCTGTCACGGAGGTCCGTCTCGCCTCGACGATGCACGCGCTCATGACGGATGTGCTGGGCTACGAGAAGTACCTCACGTACGGCGAGGACGTGTCGGCCAACGTGAACGATCTGATCGCCGGCTCCTATCCCGACGCCGTGAGCGGCGTCATCGTGACGCACTCGCATTTCCCGTCGGCAGCCGAGCGACCGAGGCTCACGGCACCCGACGAGGTGGCGTTCTTCGCACGCCTTCAGCAATGGGGCGGCGTCAACGGAGCATACGGTCACGTGCAGGCGACGCGACCCGACACCCTGGCGGCGGCGCTGAACGACTCCCCGGCCGGGCTGATCGCCTGGCTGGCTGAGAAGCTCGTCGAGTGGAGTGACACACCGTCGGCGGATCCACGGGCGGTGGAACGTCGGATCTCGCGGGAACGCATCCTCACCGAGGCGATGATCTACTGGACGACGCAGAGCATCGGCTCGTCCTTCCGGCCGTACTACGAGGGGGCCGACCAGCCCGATGAGATGCCGCCGGTGGTGATCCCGGCATCCGTGCACATCCAGCGCCACGAAGGCGACTATCCGGAATCGCTCGCGCGGCGGTTCTACCTCGACCTGCGCACCTTCGAGCGCCTCGACGAGGGCGGGCATTTCGCGGTCGCCGAAGTGCCGGAGGTCATGGCAGACCGCGTGCGGACGTTCGCGCGCGAGCTGGAGCTGCTCTGACGTCGGCGTTGGACGCTGACGGCAAGGGATGGGAGGGTGGCCGCATGACCGATGTGACGACGTTCGTCCTGGTCCCCGGATTCTGGCTGGGCGGGTGGGCCTGGGACGGCGTGGCAGACAGGCTGCGCGACCGGGGAGGGATCGTCGACGCCCTCACACTTCCCGGACTCGAGCCGGCAGCGGCAGCCGGCGAGGCGGATGCGACCCTCGACGATCAGATCGCCGCGGTGGTCGACGCGGTGCGCCGGGCGCAGGGTCGCGTGGTCCTCGTCGGTCACAGCGGCGGCGGTGCGGTGGTCACCGGAGCGACGGATACCGTGCCCGACCTGGTCGACGACCTGGTGTTCGTCGACAGCGGTCCGGTCGCCGACGGCGCAGTGGCGTCGCCCGAACTCGCCGACGACGTCCGCGCGCTCGACCTGCCCGACTGGGCGGCGCTGGAAGCGGCAGGATCCAGCCTCGCCGGCCTCGATGACGACGACCTCGCGGAGTTCCGGCGTCGCGCCGTGCCCCATCCCGCCGCCGCCGCGCGTCAGCCGATCGCGCTCCACGACGAACGGCGCCGGGACGTACCCGTGACGTTGGTGTGCTCGAGCATGTCGGCACAGCAGGTGCGCGACATGGTCGACGCGCGGCATCCGTGGTTCGAAGAGCTCGGACGCTACACCTCGGTGCGGCTCGTGGACCTGCCGACCGGCCACTGGCCGATGTGGTCGCGCACCGACGACCTGGCCGACGAACTCCTCACGATCGCGTCGACGAGCACGCCGGCGCAGTAGCCGGCGGCCCGGTGATCAGCCGGCGAGGCCGCGGCGCTCCAGCAGCGGCTGGATCTCGGCATCCCGCCCGCGGAAGTCCCGGTAGGCCTCGAGCGGATCCTTCGACCCACCGACGCCCAGAAGGCGGCCCCGGAAGCGATCGCCGTTCTCGCGGCGGAGGCCGCCGTTCTCACGGAACCACTCCACGGTGTCGGCGTCCAGCACCTCGCTCCAGATGTACGAGTAATAGCCCGCGCTGTAGCCGCCCGAGAACACGTGCGCGAAGTACGTGGACGAGTACCGCGTCGGCACGACGGGGTTGTCGAGACCGATGTCGGCGAGAGCCCCGGCCTCGAACGCGGCGACGTCGAGATCGGGCGACGCCGCGTCGACCGAGAGCGAGTGCCACGCCTGGTCGAGCCACGCCGCCGCCAGGTATTCGCTGGTCGCGAAGCCCTGGTTGAACGCCTCCGAGGCGTGCAGCTTCTCGATGATCTCGGCCGGCAGCGGCTGGTCGGTGTCGATGTGGCGGGCGTACGACGCCAGGATCTCGGGCCAGTAGATCCACATCTCGTTGACCTGGCTCGGGAACTCGACGAAGTCGCGGTAGACGTTGGTGCCTGCGAAATGGGGGTACGTCACCGTCGCGAACAGGCCGTGCAGCGCGTGGCCGAACTCGTGGAACAGCGTGGTCACCTCGTCGAGGCTCAGGAGCGTCGGCCGCCCCTCCGCGGGCTTCGGGACGTTCAGGTTGTTGACCACGATCGGCTGCGTGCCGCGCAGGCGCGACTGCAGGACGATCGAGTTCATCCAGGCACCGCCGCGCTTCGTGTCGCGGGTGTACAGATCGAGGATGTAGAGCCCGAGGGCGGATCCGTCGGCGTTGTGGACCTCGAAGACGCGGGTGTCGGGGTGATAGCCGCCGAGATCGCCGCGCTCGGTGAACGTGATGCCGTAGAGATCGGTCGCCGCGCGGAACACGCCGTCTTGGAGCACGCGTTCGGCCTCGAACCACGGACGCAGGGCGGACCGATCGAGGTCGTACTCCGCCGCCCTCACCTTCTCGGTGTAGAACGCCCAGTCGTGCGCCTCCAGCGGGAACGGGGCGCTGCCGGCGTCGATGATCGCCTGCAGCTTCTCCTGCTCCCTGCGCGCATTGCGGGCCGCCGGCACCGCGAGCTGACGCAGCAGGTCGTGCACCGCTGCGGGGGAGCCCGCGGTCTCGTCCGAGGTGATGTACGCGGCGTGCGAGTCGTAGCCGAGGAGCGCCGCGCGCTCGGCCCGCAGGCGCACGATCTCCAGCAGAGTGGCACGGTTGTCGTGCTCGTTGCCGCGGGAACCGCGGGAACGGGATGCCGTCAGCAGCCGGGCCCGGGATTCCCTGTCGGTCAGGCTCGAGAGGTAGGGGTGTCCGGTGAAGAGCGTCAGCGTCACGACCCACTTGCCGTCGAGGCCGCGATCGGCCGCCGCCTGTGCCGCTGCCGAAAGCTCGCCCTCCGAGAGCCCGTCGAGCTCGGCCGCGTCGTCGAAGACGACCGCCAGGTCGTTCGTGTCGGCGAGCAGGTTCTTCTCGAACTGCGTGGTGAGGGTCGACAGACGCTGATTCAGCTCGGTCAGGCTCTTCTTGGCATCGTCGTCGAGGCCGGCGCCCGCGTGAGACATCTCCGTGTAGTGGCGCTCGACGAGATACCGCTGCTCCGGCGCGAGGTCGAGCTGGTCGAGCTGATCGTGGATCGTCTTGATGCGCCAGTACAGCGCCGAATCGAGCTGGATCGAGTCCTGGTGTGCCGACATGAGCGGCGCGAGCTTCTCTTCGATCTCCTGGATCTCGTCCGTCGCATCCGCCGAGGACACGGTGTAGAACGTCCGGGCGACATCGCCCAGGAGGCGCCCGCTCTCCTCGAGCGGGACGAGGGTGTTCTCGAACGTCGGCATGGACCGCACTCGCGTGATCGCCGACACCTCCGCCGCGTGTGCCGCGAACGCCTGCTCGAACGCGGGCAGATAGTGCTCGGGGAGGATCGCGGAGTAGTCCGGGAGCCCGTAGGGGAGAGTGCTGGGCGCGAGAAGCGGGTTGTCGTTCGGCATGGCGTCCAGCCTAGTCACGCACGACGATCATGCCGCGATCCCTTTGCAAACAATCGGTTGCAAAGAAATGCTTGCAAAGAGTTCTTTGCATAGCTATCCTGATGGCATGGCAGACAACGAGGACCAGCAGGCGGATGCCGCGGCCCGCAGCGAGCAGCGTCACAACGAGGACCGCGTCCTCGACTCCGGCGCCCTGCGAGCGCTGGCGCACCCCCTCCGCGTGAGGATCTACGACATCCTCAGCCAGTACGGACCGCAGACGGCCAGCTCCCTCGCCGAGCGCCTGGGCGAGTCCAGCGGCTCGACGAGCTACCACTTGCGCGCACTCGCCAAGCAGGACCTCATCCGCGAGGCCGCCGACCGCGGCACCGGCCGCGAGCGGTGGTGGGAGCGTCCGGTCGGCGGCGTGTCGTTCGCCAACCCTGACGCGATGTCCACGCCCGCCGGCCGCGCAGCCACCCAGGTGGTCATGAACGAGTTCCTGCGAAACCGGAACGACCAGCTCCTCGAGTTCGTCAACCGGGGGATCGGGGGCGAGGACGAGCTCTGGCAGGACGGCACGCTCATCTCCACAGCCACCGCGCGACTCACGCCCGAGCAGAGCAAAGAGCTGACCCTCAAGATCATGGCCCTGATCGACGAGGCCGTGGACAACTACCGCAATCAGACCGGCGAGAACGTACGCCCCGTCACGATCCGGGCTGACGTCTTCCCGCTTCCGCAACTAGGAGGACAGTCATGACCACCATCACGGCAGGCGAACTCGCGGCACGCGGCTTCGGCGCATCTGCCACACGATTCGACCGCGCGCTGCTGCGCGCGGCATCCGCCATCGACGCGTACGTGATCGCACGCGTCGAGCGGCGGGACGGCGCCGAACGGCGCCGCGCACTGACCGCACAGACCGCCGCGAGCGGCGCACGGCGCGACGCCGAGGCGCTCGCTGCGACGGGGATGCTCCCGCGATGAGCGAGAGCGTCGACACCGCGGAGCGGCCGGGGTCGTCGGCCGGGCGGGCACGCAGGGTCCCGCTCGGCCGCGATTTCGGCAAACTGTGGACCGCTGCGGCCTTCAGCAACCTGGCGGACGGGGTGGGCCGCGTCGCCGTCCCGCTCATCGCGACCACGCTCACCCGCGATCCGCTCGCGATCTCCGCGCTCGGCGCGCTCGCGTTCCTGCCGTGGCTGCTCTTCGGTCTCCCCGCCGGGATGATCGTCGATCGGTTCGATCGCCGATGGGTCATGGCGATCGCCAACGGCCTTCGCGGCCTCGCCGCCGTCGGGCTGGCCGCTCTCACCGTCACGGGTGCCATCGACATCTGGTGGCTGTTCGCGGGTGTGCTCGTGTTCGGCCTGGGGGAGACTCTCTTCGACAACGCGACCAACTCGATCGTCCCGAGCGTGGTGCAGCGCCCCGCGCTGGACCGTGCCAACGGCTGGCTGCAGGCGGCGCAGATCACGATCGACAGCTTCATCGCCTCTCCTATCGGCGGTGTGCTGTTCGCCGTGGCGCTGGCGCTGCCGCTCTGGGTCGGAGCCGCGGGCTATCTCATCCCCATCGTCCTCGCCGTGATGCTGCCGCTGTCAGCCGCGCGCCCGCTGCGGACCGAGGCACCGACGGGCAAGAGCGCGACGACGACGGCCGAGGCCGCGGTCGCAGCGGGCGAGCCGCTCGCAGCGGCCGATATGGACGCCGAGGTCGAGGCGAGCGCAGAGGTGGAGGCCTCCGAGGCCTCGGCAGCGTCGAACGTGTCCGCGCGCGAAGCTCTCGTATACCTGTGGCGGCACCGCTTCCTCCGGTCGATGGTGGTCTTCACCTCCATCGTGGGCTGCGCGTTCGCCTTCGCCCAGGCGCCGGTGTTCCTCTACTTCCTCGATGTGCACGGTGTCGCGCCGGCCGCCATCGGGCTCGTCACCGCGGGGATCGGGCTCGGCGGCCTCGGAGGCTCGCTGGTCGCGGCGTCCCTCGTCACGAAGTTCGGACGCGGCAAGGTCATGCTCGGCGCCAACATCGTCGCGGCGGTGGGACTGGCGGGAGTGTGGGCGGCGCCGGAGGCGATTTCGGCGACCATCGCGTACGCCACCATGGCGGCAGCGGTGTCGATCTGGAACGTGCCGTGGGGCGCACTGCGTCAGCGGATCGTGCCCGGGCATCTGTTCGGCCGCGTGCTCGGCATCAGCCGGACCCTGACGTGGGGGATCTTCCCGTTCGCGACGCTTCTCGGCGGCTGGGTGGCGCGGATCGATCTGCGACTGCCGTTCCTGCTCGCCGCGGGGGTCACGCTGGTGGCCACCGCGGTAGCGGTACGGCTGCTGCTCTCGGCCTCCACCCACAACGAACCGGAGGAGTGAGGCTCCGGTCTACCCGAAGCCGTCGTCCGGATCGTTCCGGGCGACGGCTTCACCGTCGGCGTCGAGTGTCACGATGACACCGGTGTCGAGCTCGGCGATCGGCTTGCCCTCGAGCCAGGTGAGGGTCCAGCGCGGCCGCGGCTGACCGAGCTGGTCGCCGGGGATCGTCTCGTCGACGGAGCGGATGCCGCGACGCAGCGCCTCCGGTACGGCTTCAGGCGGTTCGTCGCCCGAGGTCCAGCGCGTTCCGAGCTGCATGTCATGCCTCCTGGGGGACGAGTTCGATCTCCGACACCGACAGGCTGTCGGCCTCCGCATAGTCGATCTCGGCGATGCGCCCGACGGCCTTGAGGTCGCCCTCGGCGAGTCGCAGTGCCGCGATGGCTTCGGCCGGCGCGGCGATCGTGACCTGCGACACCTCCGCCTTCTGCGACACCTTGGCCTCGGTCTTCGCACGGCGCACCCCGATGAGCGCCTCGCCGACGATGCTGAGCACCGCCGGGTCGCCCTGGATGCCGAGCGGTTCCGGCCACTCGGCATTGTGCACCGAGCCCTCGTTGAACCACGACCACGATTCCTCGGCCGCGAAGGCGAGCACCGGGGCGAACAGGCGCAGGAGTGTGGAGAGGGCGATGCGCAGCGCGAGAGCCGCGGATGCCTGGCCGACGTCGGCCTGATTGTAGGCGCGCTCCTTGACCAGCTCGAGGTAGTCGTCGCAGAACGTCCAGAAGAACGACTCGGTGACCTCGAGCGCACGCGCGTGGTCGTAGGCGTCCAGCGCCTTGGTGGCGTCGCGCACGACCGTGTCCAGGGCGGTCAGCATCGACGCGTCCAGCGCGTGCGTCACCTCCGCGCCCTCGGGCACGGGGAAAGACAGCACGAACTTCGCAGCGTTCAGCACCTTGATCGCGAGGCGACGGCCGATCTTCACCTGCGTCGGGTTCTGGGGGTCGAACGCCGCATCGGTGCCGAGCCGGCTCGACGCCGCCCAGTACCGCACCGCATCCGAGCCGTGCTGCGAGAGGATGTCGGCCGGCGTGACGACGTTGCCCTTCGACTTCGACATCTTCTTGCGGTCGGGATCCACGATGAAGCCCGAGATCGCGGCATCCGTCCACGGAGCGCGGTCGTCCTCGAGCGCGCTGCGCAGCAGCGTCGAGAACAGCCACGTGCGGATGATGTCCTGACCCTGGGGGCGCATGTCGAACGGCGCGACGAGGTTCCAGAGCTCGGGATCGCGCTCCCAGCCCCCGGCGAGCTGCGGCGTCAGCGACGACGTCGCCCAGGTGTCGAAGATGTCGTTCTCACCCTCGAAGCCGCCTGGCACGCCGCGCTGGTCGGCGGTGTAGCCGGCCGGCACATCGGTCGAGGGGTCGACGGGCAGCGATGCGTGGTCGGGCGTGATGACGCGGTCGTAGTCGCGCTCACCGTTCTCGTCGAGCGCGTACCACACCGGGATCGGCACGCCGAAGAAGCGCTGGCGCGACACCAGCCAGTCGCCGGTGAGGCCGTTGGTCCAGTTCTCGAAGCGCACCCGCATGAAGTCCGGGTGCCATGACATCGATGCGCCGAGGGAGATGAGCTTGTTGCGCAGCGCCTCGTCGCGAGCGCCGTTGCGGATGTACCACTGGCGCGTCGAGACGATCTCCATCGGGCGATCGCCCTTCTCGTAGAACTTCACCACGTGCGTGAACGGCTTGGGCTCGCCGATGAGCTCGCCGGACTCCTGCAGGAGCTCGACCACGCGCTTCTTGGCGCTGAACACCGTCTTGCCGGCCAGCTCGGCGTACGCCGCCTTGCCGGCATCCGTCACGATGGCCTCCGGCGCGTCGGGCACGATGCGCCCGTCCAGTCCGAGGATGGTGCGGTTCGGCAGGTTCAGCTCACGCCACCAGATGATGTCGGTGACGTCGCCGAAGGTGCAGATCATCGCGATTCCCGAGCCCTTGTCGGGCTGGGCGAGGGGATGCGCCAGCACCGGCACCTCGACGTCGAACAGCGGGGTGCGCACGGTGCTGCCGAACAGCGGCTGGTAGCGCTCGTCGTCGGGATGCGCGACCAGCGCGACGCAGGCCGCGAGCAGCTCGGGCCGGGTCGTCTCGATGTGCACGTCGCCCGTGCCGTCCGTCTTGTGGAACGCGACGCGGTGGAAGGCCGCGGGCTGCTCCCGCTCCTCGAGCTCGGCCTGTGCGATGGCCGTGCGGAAGTCGATGTCCCACATCGTGGGCGCGAGGTCCTGGTAGGCCTCGCCGCGCTCCAGGTTGCGCAGGAACGCCCGCTGGCTGGTGCGGATCGTGTCGTCGGAGATCGTGCGGTAGGTCTGCGTCCAGTCGACGCTCAGCCCGAGCTGGCGGAAGAGCGCCTCGAAGTGCTTCTCGTCCTCGACCGTGAGCCGCTCGCACAGCTCGATGAAGTTGCGGCGGCTGACGGGCACCTGGTCGGCGGCGCGGCTGGACTTGTTGTCGCCGCCCTCGAACGGAGGAGTGAAGCCGGGAACGTACGGCAGCGACGGATCGCAGCGGACGCCGTAGTAGTTCTGCACGCGACGCTCGGTGGGCAGGCCGTTGTCGTCCCAGCCCATGGGATAGAACACCGTCTTGCCGCGCATGCGCTCGTACCGCACCTTGAGATCGGTGTGCGTGAATGAGAAGACGTGTCCGATGTGCAGGCTGCCCGAGGCAGTCGGCGGCGGAGTGTCGACCGAGTACACGCCCTCGCGGCCCACTTCGGCGGCGCGCGCGCGATCGAACAGGTACGTGCCCTGCTCGGACCACGCGGCATCCCACTTGTCCTCGAGGCCCTCCAGTGCGGGCTTGTCCGGAATCTGTCCCTGTGCGGGGCGGCCGTCGGTCATGCGGAACTCCTCGAGCGATATGTGCGGCACTGTGTGAGCGTGCCTGAGTGTGGGATGTCGCTCGATTCTAGCCCGGGCCCGCTGGACGAGGAAAAGCGGACGGATGCCGCGGCAGCCGGCATCCGTCCGCTCTCGGGCGGCTCTGCGTTCAGGCCGTCGCCGTCGCGCTGGCAGGATCCGTCGCGAGCTCCGGCTCGACGGCGCGCCGCGTGGCCAGCCATGCGGACACGAGCGTCACGGCCGACATGATCGCCAGGATGACGCCGGGGTGCCACCACGCGTAATCCGTCGCCTCGCCGAGCGTGAGCGTGAGGTACGGGACGAACCCGCTGATGGTCGCCGCCAGCGCGTACGCGAACGACAGGGCGGAGTAGCGGAACCGGTCGGGGAAGAGGTCGTTCATCAGCCCGCCGAGCGCCGCCCAGGCCATCGTCGGAAGGATGCCGCCGATCAGCATCGTCGCGACGAGGATCGGGAAGGTCGCGAACTGGAGCAGGAAGTACATCGGGAACGTGATGAGCAGGGTCCCGAGCGCGCCCCAGAGCACGACGCGTGCCGAGCCGATGCGCGACGCCCAGCCCCCGAACAGCGGGATGGTCACGAGCTGCAGGAGGCCGCCGATGGTGGTCGCGATGAGAAGGTCCTGGAAGCTGAACCCCAGCTGCTCCACCCCGTAGTTGACGGTGTAGGTGTTCATGAGCGAGTACGACCCGATGCCCAGCAGGGCCGCACCGATCGCGATCGCCATGGCTCCGGGGCGCTTCGCGAACATCGTGATGAACGGGATGCGATCGCGGCGTCCCTCGGCCACGACCCCCTCGAAGACGGGGGTCTCGGAGATCGACCACCGCAGATACAGCGACACGAGCAGCAGCGGGATGGCGAGGAGGAACGGGATGCGCCATCCCCACTCGGCGATCTGCTCGGCGGGGAGCACCGCGGTGAGGACGATGAACACGGCCGCCGACAGGATCGATCCGACGGGGGAGCCGAGCTGGGGGATCGCGGCGTAGAACGCCCGCTTGACCGGGCCGGAGTTCTCGGTCGCGATGAGGATCGACCCGCCCCACTCGCCGCCCAGCGACAGACCCTGCACGATGCGCAGCAGGATCAGGAGCACGGCTCCGAGCCAGCCCGCCTGCGCGTAGGTCGGCAGGAGGCCGATGAGACCGGTCGCGACGCCCATGATGCCGACGGTCCACAGCAGGGTGGCCCTGCGACCGACGCGGTCGCCCATGTAGCCGAAGATCACGGCACCGATGGGGCGGACCACGAAGGCGAGCGCGATCGTCAAGAATGCCGCACTCGTGGCGCCGAACTGCCCGAGCGGGTCGAAGAACAGCGGCCCGACGAAGAACGCCGAGAAGTAGGCGAAAAGGTAGAAGTCGAAGGATTCGAGCGAGGTTCCCACCATCGAGGCCCACGCGACTCTGCGCGTCGGGGCGGATTCGGGAACCAGAGCGGATTCGGGTGCTGCTGCGGTCACGGATGTCAATCTTGGCACGAGTCCAGAAACCCCGGCGCCGTGCTCCGCATTCCCCGCTTGCGCAGCCACGGTACACTCGTGTCAGCAGCGTCGATCCGGCCATCACCGGGGAGCTCTCGGAAGAAAAGGTGCCCGCTCAGGCGGATTCCCCACTAGAACCGAGCGGGTCAGGCCCGTCACAGCCGCAGTGAGAGAGGGCAGCTCGGTCCCCGCGAAGGACCGAGACGTCAACGCAGGGTGGTACCGCGGTACGTCTGGTCACCGTTCCAGGCATGTCGTCCCCGCAGGAAGCACACGAGCGAGCACCTGCGAGAGAAATGACCTATCCCCGCCCCTCCGCCTTCGGACCTGCGGCCGATGTTTCGGCACGCCCGGGCACCGGAGCGAGTCCCGTCGTCCCCAGCCCCCGCTTCCCCGACATCGAGCGGGAGACGCTCGCGTTCTGGAAGGCCGACCAGACCTTCCGCGCCTCGATCGATCAGCGCGACGGCGCCGACGAGTGGGTCTTCTACGACGGTCCGCCGTTCGCCAACGGTCTGCCCCACTACGGCCACCTCCTCACCGGCTACGCCAAGGACCTCTTCCCGCGCTTCCAGACCATGCGCGGCAAGAAGGTGGACCGCGTGTTCGGGTGGGACACGCACGGACTGCCCGCCGAGCTGGAGGCGATGAAGCAGCTCGGCATCACCGAGAAGAGTGAGATCGAGGCGATGGGCATCGCCGCGTTCAACGCCAAGTCCCGCGAATCGGTGCTCGCCTACACCCGCGAGTGGGAGGACTACGTGACCCGGCAGGCACGCTGGGTCGACTTCGAGCGCGGCTACAAGACGCTGGACCTCACCTACATGGAGTCCGTGCTGTGGGCGTTCAAGACCATCTACGACAAGGGTCTGGCCTATGAGGGTCACCGCGTCCTGCCCTACTGCTGGCGCGACGAGACGCCGCTCTCGGCGCACGAGCTGCGCATGGACGACGACGTCTACAAGATGCGTCAGGACCCGTCCGTGACGATCACGTTCCCGCTGACGGGCCTCAAGGCGGAGGCGCTGGGCCTCACCGCCGTGCGCGCGCTGGCCTGGACGACGACGCCGTGGACCCTGCCCACGAATCTCGCGCTCGCGGTGGGCCCCGACATCCGCTACGTGGTCGTGCCCGGGGGGCCGAACGGGGCCGCCGACGTGCACCGCGACGACGAGCCCGCGGAAGCGGAGTCGCACCGCTACCTTCTGGCCGAGGAGCTGCTCGCCGGGTACGCGAAGGACCTGGGCTACGACTCGGCCGAGGCCGCCCGCGAGGCGGTCGAGCAGACGGTGCTCGGCGCCGATCTCGAGGACGTCACCTACGACCGTCTCTTCGACTACTACGCGGATGCCGCCATCTGGGGCACGCAGCGCGCCTGGCGCATCCTCGTCGACGACTACGTGACCACCGGTGACGGCACCGGCATCGTGCACCAGGCGCCGGCCTTCGGTGAGGACGACCAGCGGGTGACCGAGGCCGCCGGCATCCCGCTCATCATGAGCCTCGACGACGGCGGACGCTTCCTGCCGCAGGTGACCGATGTCGCCGGCCAGCTGTGGATGGACGCCAACCGACCGCTGATCCGGCTGCTCCGCCAGGAGGGGCGGCTCCTCCGGGAGGCGAGCTACGAGCACTCGTACCCGCACTGCTGGCGGTGCCGCAACCCGCTCATCTACCGCGCCGTGTCGAGCTGGTTCATCCGCGTCACCGACATCAAAGACCGCATGCTCGCGAACAACGAGCAGATCACCTGGGTGCCCGAGAACGTCAAGCACGGCCAGTTCGGCAAGTGGCTCGAGGGGGCGCGCGACTGGTCCGTCAGCCGCAACCGCTACTGGGGCTCGCCGATCCCGGTCTGGAAGAGCGACGACCCCGAGCACCCGCGCGTCGACGTCTACGGCTCGCTGGAGGATCTCGAGCGGGACTTCGGTCGCCTCCCGCGCAACGCGGAGGGAGAGGTCGATCTGCACCGGCCGTACATCGACGACCTGACGCGCCCGAATCCCGACGACCCGACCGGCAAGAGCACGATGCGCCGCATCGAGGACGTCTTCGATGTCTGGTTCGATTCCGGCTCGATGCCGTACGCCCAGGTGCACTACCCGTTCGAGAATCAGCAGTGGTTCGACGAGCACTCGCCGGCCGACTTCATCGTCGAGTACATCGGGCAGACCCGCGGCTGGTTCTACGTGATGCACGTCCTGTCGACGGCGCTGTTCGATCGCCCCGCGTTCACCGGGGTGTCGTGCCACGGCATCGTGCTCGGCAGCGACGGACTCAAGATGTCGAAGTCGCTGCAGAACTATCCCGACGTCAGTGAGGTCTTCGACCGCGACGGCTCAGACGCGATGCGGTGGTTCCTCATGTCGAGCTCGGTGCTGCGCGGCGGCAACCTCATCGTCACCGAGGAGGGCATCCGCGCCGGCGTGCGCGAGTTCCTGCTGCCGCTGTGGAACGCCTGGTACTTCTTCGCGACCTACGCCAACGCAGCAGGCGGTGCGACCGGCGAGGGCTACCAGGCCTCCTGGCGCACCGACTCGACTGACGTGCTGGACCGCTACATCCTGGCGCTCGCGGGCGACCTCGTGCGCGATGTCGCGGCCGACCTCGAGGTGCTGGACTCCACGCTCGCGGCGGCGAAGCTGCGCGACTTCGCGGAGGCGCTGACGAACTGGTACATCCGCCGCTCTCGAGACCGGTTCTGGGTCGGCGTCTCCGACGACCCCAAGAGCAGGGAAGCGTTCGACACGCTGTACACGGTGCTCGAGACGCTCACCCGCGTCGCGGCGCCGCTGATCCCGCTGGTGGCCGAGAAGGTCTGGCAGGGCCTCACCGGCGGCCGGAGCGTGCACCTGCAGGACTGGCCCGACGCCGACGCGTTCCCCGCCGCGGACGACATCCGCACGGCGATGGATGCCGTGCGCGAGGCCTCCAGCGTGGCGAACGCCCTCCGCAAGAAGGAGGGTCGTCGCGTGCGCCTGCCTCTGCCGGCGTTGACCGTGGCGGTGGCGGATGCCGCGTCCCTCGCCCAGTTCGACGGCATCCTGCGCGACGAGCTCAACGTGAAGTCGGTCGAGCTGATCGAGCTCGGCGACGACGTCTCGACGCGCTACGGCATCAGCAAGCGCCTGACCGTCAATGCGCGCGCCGCCGGGCCTCGCCTCGGCAAGCAGGTGCAGCACGTCATCGCGGGAGCCAAGGCCGGAGTGTGGGAAGAGCGCGACGGCGGCGTGGTGGTCGACGGCATCGCGCTGCAGCCGGGGGAGTACGACCTCACCCTCGAGGCGGGCGGCGTCGCGGACGGCACGGCCATCGCGCTGCTCTCGGGCGACGGCTTCGTGCTGCTGGACACCACGACGACGCCCGAGCTCGAGGCCGAGGGCCTGGCCCGCGACGTCATCCGCGCCGTGCAGGACACCCGCAAGGCAGCCGGCTTCGACGTCAGCGACCGCATCGGGCTCGGACTGCTGTTCGACGACCCCGCGGACGCCGAGGCGGTCGCCGCCGCATTCGACGTCGCGAACGTGGCCGGCGAGACCCTCGCCGTCACGCACGCGGTGCGCTCCCGCGTCGCCGAGCTGACCGCCTCGGGTGACGGCCGCGCTCCCGTCGAGTACGAGGCGGTGATCGACGCGGGCACCTATGCCAATCGCGGCGCATTCACCGTCTCGGTCGGCCGGACGGGGGTCTCGGCATGAGCGATCGTGAGCGCCGCAGGGCCGACGCCGTCTACGAGGCGCTGCTGCAGCGGCAGGGCGAGCAGTGGGTGCAGCCGCGTGTCGAGCGCACGCGCCGGGTGCTCGAGCTGCTCGACGACCCGCAGAAGACCTACCGCGTCGTCCACGTCACCGGCACCAACGGCAAGACGTCGACCAGCCGCATGATCGAGAGCCTCGTGCGCGCCCACGGCCTGAGGACCGGACTGTTCACGAGTCCGCATCTCGAGCGCTTCACGGAGCGCATCATGATCGACGGGGAGCCCATCGACGATGCCGCTGTGGCGGACGCGTGGGATGAGATCGCTCCGTTCGTCGACCTGGTGGACGCCGAGCTGGCGGCGAACGACGATGCGCGGCTCACGTTCTTCGAGCTGCTCACGGTTCTCGCGTTCGTCGCGTTCGCCGATGCGCCGATCGACGTTCTCGTGCTCGAGGTGGGCATGGGCGGCTCGTGGGACTCGACCAACAGCGCCGACGGCGACGTGGCGGTCTTCGCGCCGATCGATCTCGATCACGCCGACCGCCTGGGCGACACCATCGCCGAGATCGCCACGGTCAAGGCCGGCATCATCAAGGACGGCGCCGCGGTCGTCTCAGCACGACAGGATGCCGCCGCCGAGGCCGTGCTCCGCTCGGCCGCTGCGGCGCACGGCGCCTCGATCGCCTTCGAGGGCGCCGAGTTCGCGCTGGCCCAGCAGCGACTGGCCGTCGGGGGGCAGCAGATCACCGTGCGCGGGCTCGCCGCGACTTACGAGGACGAGTACCTGCCGCTGTACGGCGCGCACCAGGGCTTCAACGCCGCTCTCGCGATCGCCGCTGTGGAGTCCCTCGTCGGAGGCGGCTCCCAGCCCATCGCCGGGGACGTGCTCGCGGACGGCCTCGGCGGCGCGACCTCGCCCGGCCGTCTGCAGCTGATCGGCGCCGGCCCGACGGTGCTCGTCGACGCGGCCCACAACCCGCACGGCGCCCGCGCGCTCGTGACCGCGCTGCGCGAGGCCTTCGACTTCGACGAGTGGGGCGTCGTGCTCGGCGTGCTCTCCGACAAGGACGCAGCGGGCATCGTCGCCGAGATCGCACCCGTCGCGGCACATGTGTTCGCTACCGCACCGGACTCGGAGCGCGCCGAGGACGCCGACGCGATCGCCGACCTGGCCGAGGCGCACGACCTCCGGGTCTCGGTGCATCGGGATCTCGCGGAGGCCGCCGAGGCGGCGCGGGCGTGGGCGGCGGCATCCGATCGCCGCGCCGTCGTGATCGCAGGATCCGTGCTGCTCGCCGGCGAGGCGCTGACTCTCGCCGCGGCGGAGGACTGGAAGGCCGGGTGGAGCGAATGAGCGCCGAGCGCGCACCCCGCACCCGGCGCCCGCGTGGTGCAGCCGAGTCGCTGGCGACGATCGTGCTGGGTTTCGAGTCCATCGTCGCCTTCCTGGCGGGACTCGTGATCTACGGGCTCAGGGCGCTGCCCGCGCAGATCGCGCCGTGGTGGGGCGTTGTCGCCGGCGCCGTGCTCGCGCTGCTGATGATCGCGACGACCCGGGTGGTGCGCTATCGCTGGGGCATCGTCCTCGGCTGGGTGCTGCAGGGGATCGTCGCGCTCGGCGCGTTCCTCGTGCCGGCGCTGGCGATCGTCGCCCTCATTTTCGGCGCCATGTACGGGTATGCGACGATCAAGGGAGCTGCTCTCGACCGGCGCAATGCGCAGCTCGCGGCGAATCCCCCCTCATAACCGATCCGAAACGGAGACCCGCATGGCCACCGAAGAGACCCTCGTCCTCGTCAAGCCCGACGGCGTCGCGCGCGGCCTCACCGGCGCGATCCTCGCCCGTATCGAGGCGAAGGGATACGCCCTCGTCGACATCCGTCTCGTGGAGCCCGATCGCGAGACCCTCGAGCGCCACTACGCCGAGCACGAGGGCAAGCCGTTCTACGAGCCGCTGGTCGAGTTCATGATGTCGGGCCCTTCGGTCGCGATCCGCCTGGCAGGCAACCGCGTCATCGAAGGCTTCCGGTCGCTCGCGGGAACGACCGATCCCACCACGGCCGCCCCCGGCACCATCCGCGGCGACTTCGGCCGTGACTGGGGCCTCAAGGTTCAGCAGAACCTCGTGCACGGCTCCGACAGCACAGAGTCCGCGGCGCGCGAGCTCGAGATCTGGTTCGGCTGATCAGCCCGCCGGCTGGCCGCCCGGAGACACCGGCGGTCAGCCGAACAGTGTCTGCCAGATGTTGACGACGGCGTTCATCTCGAGCTGCGCGAGCAGCAGGATGATCGCGAAGCTGACGATGGCGGCCAGAGGGACCCAGGCCATGAGCCGATCGGCGGCGTTGCGCACACGCTCAGAGGCGGGTACGAGTCCGGCACGCAGCAGGTGCAGCGTCACCGCGTAGAACGTGGGGATGGTGACCGACCAGGTGACCATGCACCACGGGCACAGCGTGTGCAGGTTGGGTGCGTAGATGCTCTGGCCGATGAGCCAGATCACGAGGCCGAACGCGAACGCGATCCCCAGCCAGAAGCACCACCAGAACCACCGCGCGAACCGGGCGCGTGCGAGGATCGCCATGCCGACGACGATCGGCGCCACCCAGCCGGTGATTCCGAGGAGGGGGTTGGGGAAGCCGAAGATACTTCCCTGCCACGAGCCGAGGTTCGCAGTGCACTGCACCAGGACGCTGAAGTCGCATGACGCGATCGCGTTGGGATCCGCGAGTGCGTGGAGCTTCTCGATCGTGAGCGAGAAAGCCGCCCACCACCCGACGACCCCGGCGATCACGAGCCAGATGGCGAGTCCCGTGGGACGGGTGTGGGTCTGCTGCTCGGGCATGACTCGGATTATGGCATCGCGATCTGCATGGATGCCGCACCGGCCGCCGTGGCAAATCGGGCCGCCGCGGCGTGGGGAAGTCGCTCGCGCGGTGCGAATGGGCATTCTGGCTGGGGAAGTGCGATAATGGGGGTCGATGACTCGCGGCCGCGCCGTGACGATCATCACCAGAAGACTTCAGGGCGACGAATGCCCTTGGCAGCGCGAGCATCCGCCTAGCGCCGGATATCCGCTGCAGACCGAGTGAGTTCGCGGCACCGCCCCGTCCGGTGGGCATGGGCGGCGCCGCACGAGATTTCGCCGGGCGACGCGCGGTGTCGCCCCGCTAGGAGTACGCCAGTGATGGCTGATGGAAACGATGCCGAATTCACCCCTCAGACCGAACCCGACGCGCCGCTGACGCCAGCGGACGATGCGGTGCCCGCCCCCGAGGCGGACACGGCGGTCGAGGCCTCGGAGACGACCGGCGAACCCCAGGAATCGGACGAGCGCGCCTCTTCCGAGGCTGTTGCCGACGACGTGCAGTCCGATTCCGAGGACGACGCCGTGCCGTTGGGCGCCACCGACGCCTCGCCGCAGAGCGCCGTCCCCGTCGCAGTGCCTGACGAGTCGGCGACCGAGGTCGAGCCTGCCGCCGAGTCCACCACTCCGGAAACGCCCGAGGCGGGCGCCGCCGCCGAGGCTGAGGCGTCGGGGGACGCCGACGCCCCGTCGGAGCCCGACGCCCCGTCGGAAGCCGACGCCCCGTCGGAGCCGGAACGCCTGACCGCCGTGAGCCTCGGCCTGCTGCCCGAGGACTTCGTCTCGGCCGTGTCGACGCAGCTGGTCTTCTACGCGCCCGAGATCGCCCCGCTGCCGCCGCGTTCCGGGCGTCAGCCGGAGGAGGAGCCGGAGACCGCCGGCTCGTCGAGCACTTCGCGCCGGCGCAGCCGTCGCCGTGGCGGCGAGGGCCGGGATGAGGCATCCGCCCCCGCCGAGCAGCCGCAGTCGCCGTCGCAGCCGCGCCAGCGTGCCGTCGAGCTCATCACCGAGCCGCAGCGCATCAAGGGATCGACGCGCCTGGAGGCCAAGAAGCAGCGCCGCCGCGACGGCCGCGAGGCGGGGCGCCGCCGCGCGGTCGTGACCGAGGCGGAGTTCCTCGCGCGTCGTGAGTCGGTAGACCGAGTGATGATCGTGCGCTCGCGCAACGGCCGCGTGCAGATCGCCGTGCAGGAGGACAACGTCCTCGTCGAGCACTACGTTGCGCGCAACCAGGACGCGTCGCTGATCGGCAACGTCTACCTGGGGCGCGTGCAGAACGTACTCCCCAGCATGGAGGCGGCGTTCGTCGACATCGGCCGCGGCCGCAACGCCGTGCTCTACTCCGGCGAGGTCGACTGGGATGCCGTGGAGACGGGCAACCAGCCGCGCCGCATCGAACTCGCTCTCAAGACCGGCGACCGCGTGCTGGTGCAGGTGACCAAGGACCCGGTGGGCCACAAGGGTGCCCGTCTGACGAGCCAGATCTCTCTCCCCGGCCGGTACCTCGTGTACGTGCCCGGCGGTGCGATGAACGGCATCTCGCGCAAGCTGCCCGACACCGAGCGCGCACGCCTCAAGAAGATCCTCAAGGAGGTGCTTCCCGAGTCGTCCGGCGTCATCGTCCGCACCGCCGCCGAGGGAGCCACCGAAGACCAGCTCACCCGCGACGTGCAGCGCCTCACGAACCAGTGGGAGCACATCTCGAAGCAGATCGAGACGATCCAGGCACCCGCTCTGCTGCACTCGGAGCCCGACCTCCTGGTGAAGATCGTCCGTGACGTCTTCAACGAGGACTTCTCGAAGATGCTCATCCAGGGCGAGGACGCGCATCACACCATCTCGAAGTACCTCGAGTCGGTCGCGCCCGATCTCCTCGACCGGGTCGAGCGCTACGAGGGCGAACAGGACCCGTTCGACGCCTTCCGCGTGACCGAGCAGATCGAGAAGGCCCTCGACCGCAAGGTCTGGCTGCCCTCCGGCGGCTCGCTGGTCATCGACCGCACCGAGGCGATGACGGTCGTCGACGTCAACACCGGCAAGTTCGTCGGATCCGGCGGCAACCTCGAAGAGACGGTCACCAAGAACAACCTGGAGGCCGCTGAGGAGATCGTCCGGCAGCTGCGCCTGCGCGACATCGGCGGCATCATCGTGGTCGACTTCATCGACATGGTGCTCGAGTCCAACCGCGACCTCGTGCTGCGCCGCCTGGTCGAGTGCCTGAGCCGCGATCGGACCAAGCACCAGGTGGCCGAGGTCACCTCGCTCGGTCTGGTGCAGATGACCCGAAAGAAGCTGGGTCTCGGCCTGCTGGAGACGTTCAGCGAGGCGTGCGAGGTCTGCGCGGGGCGGGGCGTCATCGTCCACCACGACCCGGTCGTCAAGCACCGCGCACCCGCTGCCGGCGCGCCGACCTCGGGCCGCCGACCGCGCGGCGGCGCGCCGGCGCCCGCGAACGGCGGATCCAACGGCACCCACGTCATCACCGAGGGCGTGAAGTCGGCGCTCGCGCAGATCGCGGCATCCACGATCCATCACAACGACGAGGCGGTACCGGCGGAGCCGGCGGCGGTCATCGAGCAGGCGCCCGTCGAGCGCCCCAAGAAGCAGCGCAAGAAGCGCCCGGACTCGGGGTCGAAGAAGGAGAGCCGGACCGAGAAGGACCTGCTCCTCGACTCGGTGCTCAATGCGCTCCCCGAGCCCAAGGCTCCCGGTCAGGGCCGCTCCCGCCGCCGCGTCACCACCGCGGCGCTGACGGGCACCCCGGTGCCTCACACGCCCTCCGACGACTGAGATCCACGTCGCTCCCCGCCCTGGCCGTCGCCGGAGCGGGGAGCGCGTGCGTTCTCGCGGCGGAGCACGGTGGCACACGCCGTGCAGCCGACGTGCTCGAGCTCTCGGCTGCGCCCGCGTCTGCGGTTCAGTGACGATCGCGGGCCCGCACCCGCAGTCCCGACGCGATGAGCCGCCTGACCAGCTCATGGCCGCTGACATGCTGCGCACCCGCGGCGATCAGTCGCGCGTGCGCCTCTTCGGGCACGTCGTAGTGGTCGAGGTCGAAGCCGCGGCGTGGGATGCCGTTCGCCGCGGCGAAGGCATGGAGTTCGTCGAGGTCCGAGTCGGACACCAGATGCGCCCACAGACGCCCGTGCGCCGGCCAGCGAGGATCGTCGATCAGGATGGCCACGTGCAGATCCTACGGGGACGCCACGACACGGCGGGGGCGTGCTTTCGCGGACTGATCGCGCATCTGATAAAGTAGACCCTTGGTGCGTCGAGATATCCGCGCCAAGTCTTGGATGACGTCATGAGCGCGTGCGCTCCCAGAAGAAACAGGTGTGAAGTGGTTTACGCAGTTGTGCGCGCCGGAGGCCGGCAGGAGAAGGTCGAGGTCGGCACGATCGTCGTCCTCGATCGCCAGGCGGCCAAGGTCGGCGACAAGATCGAGCTCCCCGCGGTGCTCTTCGTCGACGGTGACTCCGTCACGACCGACGCGGACAAGCTCGCGAAGGTCACCGTGACCGCCGAGGTGCTCGGTGAGGAGCGCGGCCCGAAGATCGTGATCCAGAAGTTCAAGAACAAGACCGGTTACAAGAAGCGCCAGGGGCACCGTCAGGACCTCACGCGCGTCAAGGTCACCGGCATCAAGTAAGTCCAGGAAGAGACGCAGAGATGGCACACAAAAAGGGCGCAAGCTCCACCCGCAACGGTCGTGACTCCAACGCTCAGCGACTGGGCGTGAAGCGCTTCGGCGGCCAGCAGGTCCTCGCCGGCGAGATCATCGTCCGTCAGCGCGGCACCCACTTCCACCCCGGCGCCAACGTCGGCCGCGGTGGCGACGACACGCTGTTCGCTCTCGCCGCAGGCGCGGTCGAGTTCGGCCACAAGGGCGGCCGCAAGGTCGTCAACATCGTGGCGGCCGCGGAGTAATCCAGCCAGTCGCACAGACTTCCGGAAGGGGCGGGCTTCGGCTCGCCCCTTCCCTTTATCGCTTTCCCGCACCGGCGGGAAGCATCCAGACCTCAGGGGGACCGCATGGTCACGTTCGTCGACCGAGTGACGCTGCACCTGCGCGCCGGCAAGGGCGGCAACGGCTGCGTGTCGGTCAAGCGCGAGAAGTTCAAGCCGCTCGCGGGCCCTGACGGGGGCAACGGCGGTCACGGCGGCGACGTCGTGCTCGTCGCCGACCCCCAGGTCACGACGCTGCTTTCGTACCACCACTCGCCGCACCGCTCCGCCGGCAACGGCGGCTTCGGAATGGGCGATCACCGCTCCGGCGCGGCCGGGGAATCGCTCGAGCTGCTCGTCCCGGTCGGCACGGTGGTCAAGGACGAATCGGGCGAAACACTCGTCGACATGATCGAACCGGGCATGCGCTTCGTGGCGGCTCCCGGCGGCCTCGGCGGGCTCGGCAATGCCGCCCTCGCCAACCCCAAGCGCAAGGCGCCGGGCTTCGCGCTCCTCGGCACGCCCGGCTGGGAGGGCGACGTCCTCCTGGAGCTCAAGACCGTCGCGGATGTCGCGCTCGTCGGCTTCCCCTCCGCGGGCAAGTCCAGCCTCATCGCGGCCATCTCGGCCGCACGGCCCAAGATCGCGGAGTACCCGTTCACCACCCTCCACCCCAATCTCGGCGTCGTGCAGGCGGGGGAGCAGCGGTACACCGTCGCCGACGTGCCCGGACTGATCGAGGGCGCCAGCGAGGGCAAGGGTCTCGGGCTCGAGTTCCTGCGCCATGTCGAGCGCTGCACGGCTCTCGTTCACGTCCTGGACTGCGCCACGCTCGAACCCGGTCGCGACCCGCTCAGCGACCTCGAGGTCATCCTGGCCGAGCTGGCGGCCTACCCTGTTCCCGACGGGCAGACGCCGCTGCTGGAGCGCCCGCAGCTCATCGCGCTCAACAAGATCGACGTGCCGGAGGCGAAGGACCTCGCCGACCTGGTGCGCCCCGATCTCGAGGCCCGCGGCTTCCGCGTGTTCGAGATCTCCACGGTGAGCCACGAAGGTCTGCGACAGCTGACGTACGCCCTCGGCGACATCGTCGCGGCGCATCGTGCCGAGCTGGCGGCGACGCCCGCGCCCGAGCGCATCGTGATCCGCCCGCGCGGCTCCGAGAAGGAGTTCTCGGTGCGCGTCGAGGGCGGCACGTACGGCAACATCTACCGGATCCTCGGCGACAAGCCGGTGAAGTGGGTGCAGCAGACCGACTTCCAGAACGAGGAGGCCGTCGGCTACCTGGCGGACCGGCTGCAGAAGCTGGGCGTCGAGGACCAGCTCTACCGCTCCGGCGCGACGCCGGGTGCCACTGTCGTGATCGGCGAGGGCGACGGCATCATCTTCGACTGGGAGCCCTCGATCTCGTCGAACGCCGAGCTCATGACCGCGCCGCGCGGCACCGACCCGCGCCTGCTGCGGGACAGCCGCCGCACCACGTCGGAGCGACGCGAGAAGTACCACGACATGATGGACGCGAAGGCCGAGGCCCGCGCCGAGCTCGAGGCCGAGCGGATCGCCGAGCGTTACCGAAACGAGGAGGACGCGGAGTGAGCGCCCGCGAGCGCCGCGACCTCCCGGCGGCCCGCCGGGTCGTCGTCAAGGTCGGCTCCTCCTCGATCAGCGGCGACAACGCCCACAAGATCAAGCCGCTCGTCGACGCCCTCGCCGCGGCCCACGGGCGGGGCACCGAGGTCGTGCTCGTCTCCTCGGGCGCGATCGCGACGGGGATGCCGTACCTCCTGCTCGACGAGCGTCCGAGCGACCTCGCCACGCAGCAGGCGGCTGCGGCGGTGGGGCAGAACGTGCTCATCTACCGGTACCAGGAGGCCTTGCGGCCGTTCCGGATCGTGGCCGGCCAGGTGCTCCTGACGGCGGGTGACCTCGAGAACCCGACTCACCGCTCCAACGCGCGGCGTGCGATGGAGCGGCTCCTGGGCCTGCGCATCCTGCCGATCGTCAACGAGAACGACACCGTCGCTACGCACGAGATCCGCTTCGGCGACAACGACCGGCTCGCCGCCCTTGTCGGCCAGCTGATCGGTGCCGACGCGCTGCTGCTGCTGAGCGACATCGAGTGCCTCTACACCCGTCCGCCCGACGAGCCCGGCGCCCGGCCCATCCCGCACGTCACGTACGGCGACGATCTGCACGGCTTCGAGTTCGGCTCTGTCGTGGTCAACAGCGTCGGCACCGGGGGAGCGGCGACCAAGGTGTCGGCGGCGCGGCTGGCCGCGGCATCCGGGATCGGCGTGCTCGTGACCAGCGCGGACCTCGTGGGTGAGGCGCTGTCGGGCGAAGAGATCGGCACCTGGTTCCAGCCGAACCCCGAGCCGACGGCGCCCGCCGCCACCGGTCCGGTGCGCACCGCGGTCGATACACTGGGCTGATGACCACCACCGCCACGACGGCACAGGAACGGATGCTGCTCGCCAAGGATGCGGCGCGCAGCATCGGCCTTCTCGGCGACGATGCCAAACGCGATGCGCTGCTCGCGATCGCCGACGCCATCGAGGCCGCCGCCCCCGAGATCGTCGCCGCCAACGCCGACGATCTGCGGCGCGGAAGCGAGGGCGGTCTGTCCGCGGCGCTGCAGGACCGTCTGCGTCTGGACGAACCCCGCGTCGCGGCCCTGGCGGCCGCCGTCCGTGAGATCGCCCAGCTGCCCGATCCCGTCGGCCGCGCCCTCGACGAGCGCACGCTCGCGAACGGAGTGTCGCTCACCAAGGTGTCGGTGCCGTTCGGCGTCGTGGGCTCGATCTACGAAGCCCGCCCGAACGTCACGGTCGACATCGCCGCCCTGGCGCTGCGCTCCGGTAATGCCGTCGTGCTGCGCGGAGGCTCGGCCGCCGAGCACACCAACGCGGCGCTCGTGCGTGCCATGCGCGGGGCGCTGGCCGACCGCGGCATCGACCCTGAGGCCATCCAGACCGTCGACGAGTTCGGACGCGAAGGCGCGCGCGAGCTGATGCACGCGCGCGGCATCGTCGACGTGCTCGTTCCCCGCGGCAGCGCACAGCTGATCGAGACCGTGGTCACCGAGTCGTCCGTCCCCGTCATCGAGACGGGCGCGGGCGTGGTCCACATCGTCCTCGACGAGACCGCGCCGCTGGAGTGGGCGCGCGACATCGTGGTCAACGCGAAGACGCAGCGCCCGAGCGTCTGCAACGCCGTCGAGACGGTGCTCGTGCACCGTGCCGCCGCCGATCGCCTCGTCGGCCCGGTCGTCGCGGCGCTGCAGCAGAGCGGCGTCACCGTCCACGGCGACGAGACGGTCGGGCGACTCGCATCAGGCATCGTCCCCGCGACCGACGAGGACTGGGCCGCCGAGTACCTCAGCCTGGACCTCGCCATGCGGGTCGTGGACGATCTCGACGACGCGCTCGCCCACATCCGCCACTACTCGACGCATCACACGGAGTCGATCGTGACGCAGGATGCCGCCAGCGAGGCGCGCTTCCTGGCGGAGGTCGACTCGGCCGTGGTCATGGCCAACACTTCGACGCGCTTCACCGACGGCGGCGAGTTCGGGTTCGGCGCCGAGGTGGGCATCTCGACGCAGAAGCTGCATGCCCGCGGCCCGATGGGACTCGCCGAGCTCACCAGCTCGAAGTGGCTCGCGCGGGGTGCCGGGCAGGTGCGCGCGTAACGGAATAGACTTGATCAGTCCCGCGTCCCCGCGGCGAACCCGAACGGAGCCCGAATGACACTCGCCACGATCATCGCCCTCGCTGCCGAGGAGACCGAGCACCACGGCAACGTCGCCCTCGAGACCGTGGGGTACGGCATCACCGCGATCGTGGTCTTCGGCGCGCTGGCCCTGGTGACCCTGTCGTACCGCAACGTGGCGAACCGCCATTCGCAGAAGGCCGAGGCGTACGCCAGGGCCCACGCGGATGACGTACAGCGAGCGGGGCACGGCCACTGAGGTCCTCTGCATGTCGGTGACGACAGCCCCCAGGGTCGGAGTGATGGGCGGCACTTTCGATCCGGTCCATCACGGGCACTTGGTGGCTGCCAGCGAGGTCGCGCAGTGGTTCGACCTCGACGAGGTCGTCTTCGTGCCGACGGGTGAGCCCTGGCAGAAGGCCGACGTCTCGCCGAGCGAGCACCGCTATCTGATGACTGTCATCGCGACGGCATCCAACCCCCGATTCACCGTCAGCCGCGTCGACATCGACCGGGACGGACCCACCTACACCATCGACACGCTCCGCGATCTGAAGGCCCAGCGCCCGGATGCGGAGCTGTTCTTCATCACGGGCGCGGACGCCATAGCGCAAATTCTCAGTTGGAGAGACCATGATGAGTTGTGGGACCTCGCCCACTTCGTGGCTGTGTCCAGGCCCGGACACGTTCTGAACACCGACGGCCTGCCCAGCGACGACGTCAGCCAGCTCGAGATCCCCGCCCTTTCCATCTCGTCGACGGACTGCCGTGATCGAGTTCAGCGAGGACACCCCGTGTGGTACCTCGTGCCCGACGGGGTCGTCCAATACATTGCGAAGCATCATCTCTACCGGAGCAAGGAATGAGCACACCCGAGCACCCGGCAACGCCAGCCCTCACCCGCAAGCAGATCCGCGAACTGCGGAACACGGGATCCACTCCCGTCATCACTGCGACCCCGACGTCCGACGAGCCCGTCGACGACCCCGCCACGCCCGCCGAGGCGCTTCCGGTCGCCGCAGCGCCGGTGGCACCGCCTCCCTCGCCGTTCAGCGGGGCACCCGCCGCGGCAGCGCCCGTGACAGCCGCGCCGTTCCCGCGACCCGCCGAGCCGGTAGCCGTCGCGCCCGCGCCGGTTCCTGATTCCGCGGTCGACCTCGGAGTCTCTCCGCTGACGCGCCGCCAGGCACGCCAGCAGGAGCGCATCCGGACGGCATCCGTGCCCGTGATCACCCCCGAGGTCGTCGCGGCGCATGCCGCCGCGTCGACGGGCGCTGCGCCCGCGTTCGCCTTCCCGGCGGCGCCGCCGCCTGTCGCCCCATTCCGGGAGACCGAGAACCCGCTGGTCACCGCCCCGCAGGATGACTCTCAGGTGCCGACCGACAGTGGGATGCACGCGCTGTTCGGCCTGCCGCGCGAATCCGCGCCACAGGAGGCGGCTGCCGCCCCCCGCTGGGAGGAGCCGGCAGTCGCGGCGAGCATCGCGGTTCCCGAGTTCGCCACCGCACCGCAGACATCGGAAGCACCCCAGCCGGAGGTCGAGCAGTTCTCGTCCGTCTTCGGCGACGTCGCGAACACGGACGACGCGGCCGCGGAAGAGGCAGTCGAGGAGCCGGTCGCCGTGCCGAAGGCGGTCAGCCCGCTGCTGGGTGCCAGTCTGCTCGATGCCGCACCGGTGCCCGGCGAGCCCACCGCCGTCGAGTTCCCGCCCTCGTTCGATCAGCTGTTGTCGCGCACCACGGGCTCCGTCGCGATCCCCAACACGCTGATCGTGTCGCAGGCACCCGAAGTCTCGCCGCTGGTGGCTCCGGTCACCGCCACGGGAGAGGTCATCGTCACCGGCACCTTCAACCTTCCCGAGGGACTCGGCTCGACGGGCCGCGCCAAGGGGACCGCCGACGGCAAGGAAATCGACGCCACCCTCGTGGACGGCGAGCTGCCCTCCCACTCGTCGCCGACGCCGATCGCGGCCAGTGCCGCAGTGAGCACGGTCAAGATGCCCGGCGATGTCATCAAGCCGCCGACACCCGAAAAGGGCGGCAAGCTGATGATGTCGCTCGCCATCACAGCGGGCGTCCTCGCCCTCGCATTGGTCGGCGTGCTGATCCTCGCCTTCGTGACAGGAGTCTTCTGATGGTCGCGAGTGCGCAGTCGCATGACATGCTCCAGATCGCCGCAGCCGCGGCGGACGCCAAGGGCGGCGAGGACCTCGTCGCCCTCGACGTGTCGGAGCCGCTTCCGCTGGTCGACATCTTCCTGCTCGTCACCGGGCGCAGCGAACGCAATGTCGCCGCCATCGCGGACGAGATCGAGGACAAGCTGCTCGAGGCCGGCCACAAGCGGCTGCGCCGAGAGGGCCGGCAGGAGTCGCGCTGGGTCCTGATCGACTTCGGCGACCTCGTGGTGCACGTCTTCCACGAGGAAGAGCGGGTGTACTACGGGCTCGAGCGCCTGTGGAAGGACTGCCCTCTCGTTCCCGTCGAACTTCCCGCGCCGGCGGCCGCCGAGGACTGAGCCTGGTTCGGAGCACGGCTCGGAATGTTGTAAGCTTGACGAGTTGCCCCGCGAGAGCGGGAGCAGCGTCAGGGCCTGTGGCGCAGCTGGTAGCGCACCTGCATGGCATGCAGGGGGTCAGGGGTTCGAGTCCCCTCAGGTCCACCAAAACTCCCGGTAAAGCACCGAATCTTCACTCCCTGATCCGGGAGTTTGAATGTTTGGTAGTCGTTTACTGGACACTTCGCCAAGTCGCCGCAGGCCGCTTTCGAGCGTTCTCGAAGTATCTGGAAGGTACGCGGCAACGCCCGTGCACCTTCGCTGTATGGATAGTGCGAGCACCTCAGAGTCGGCACACGGAAGCTACGTGTCGTTGGCGGAGCTTGCCGCGCAGCTCAAAGTTTCGGTGCAGACGATCTACGACCTGCGGAGCAAGGGTCGCGGCCCTCGTGGTTTCCGTGTCGGCGCGCAGCTGAGGTTTCGCGAGAGCGAGATCGATGCCTGGGTCGCGCGCATGGAGCTGGCCGATGAACAGCGCCACGCCGGCGGCGCGTCATGAACGGCGGGCGGCCGCGCACCCTGATCGGCTCGTACGGAGCCATCAGTGTCAGCAGGCGGGGCACCTCGTACGTGGCTCTCGCGCGCATCCGTGACGCCGACAGGGCCGGCTTCGGGGCCGGCGGACTCCTCGACCTCAGCAGCTCTTTCCGAGACCTCGCCGACCTGTGGCTCGAGGATCTGGAGCTGCGCGAGCTATCGGACGGGACGAAGAAGAACTATCGCGATGATCTCCGGCTTCGAGTGAGGCCGCAGTTTGAGCACTTCTCACTCGGTGAGATCACCACAGGCCGCGTGGAGTGGTTCCTCCGATCCGAAAGCGCCGCGTCGTTCTCGCGCGCGCACCACTCGCGAACAGTCCTCTATCAGCTCTTCGCGTTTACTCCGGCACGACGCGATTCCGCGGAATCCAGTGCAGGGCACGGGTCCGCTACGGCGGCCGCAGGGCGAGCGGCAGGCGCTGAACGTCGAGCAGATCAGCGCAATCCGCGACGCCGCCAGTCGCTGGCGGACCGGTCCCGATGTCAAAGGGTCCCAAGCCCGACGGTCAGGTGCGCGACATCATCGAAGTGCTCCTCGGAACGGCGCTCCGCATCGGTGAGTGCCTCGCGCTCCGTGTGTGCGATGTCGACGACGGTCCCAGCGGGATGACGATCTCCGTGACACGAACGGTCGTGTTGCGCACCGGCAGCGGCGCCGTCCGGCAAGACCACCCCAAGACGGAGCACTCCATCCGTCGCATCGCTGTCCCCGACTTCGCGGCTGCCGTGCTTCGCGCACGGATTGCCTGGCACAGAGAATTCCTCGTGCCCCCCCGGAGAAGTGCGTACGACCCAAATGTTCGATTACGCGAAGCTGGGACCGGTCTCATATGTCGCCACCAGCGGAGGCAGTTCCTACGATGGCACCGGTGGTGTCACGACCACAGGTCAACTCGCATTCGCACATGACGGACGAACACACGTCTTCGCGAGCTTCGAGGAGCCGGCGGAAGCGAAGGTTCTCGCTGAGGCCATAGCGACAGAACTCGACCGACGAAATCGGGCGATCCCGTCATCGTCTTCGGGTGATGACGCGGCATCGGCTGCCGATCTTCTTCGCGCGTTGCGTGTGCTCGCGGACGCGGGACTGCTGACCGAACAAGAGCTCGCGACGAAGAAGGCGACGATCATCGATCGGTTCTAGTCCGGACCGGGGGAAGCGCACGGTGACAGAGACGCGCAACCGGATATGGCCACGACTTTGCTCGATCCAAGCGTCGAACGCATGAGCGACGTCCGCGCATCTTTCGGATCCCTCAGCGGGTGGCGAGCAGTGATCACCGGTGGTCGCTCGATTCAGTGGGTCTCAAGCCCGTCGATCACGAGGTCGAGCATCCGTGGGGCGCGGTTCTCGCCGTCGGCCTGCGCGCGCCAGAGCGCACCGGTGAATTGGAGGAAGTCTCCTGGGTCGGCGTCTGGCCGGATCGAACCGTCGGCCTTGGCGGCGTCCAGCAGCTGTGTGATCGCGGTAATCACCGGGTCGTAGGTCTCCTCGTTCAGCTTGTGCAGTGCGGAGGCGCTGATGGCATCGCCAAGTCCGTGCTTCTTGCGCATTGCTTCGACCAGGTCAAGGGTCCAGAACCGGAGTGCGTCGACGGGGGCCATTTCAGTTAGCAGGCGAGTAACCGACCCGACGATCCGCTCGACCTCCTCCTGATAGACGGCCAGAACGAGAGCTTCGCGCGTGGGGAAGTGGCGATACAGCGTGCCCGCTCCGACGCCCGCCGTCTGAGCAATCTGATTCATCGAGACGTCGCCCGTCTCGGCAAATGCAGCGCGCGCGGCATCCATGATTCGTCCGCGGTTTTCGCGTGCATCGGATCTGACCATCAGCCCTCATTTGCTAACCGGAGAGGTCTCCGTTACTGTAACCGGAGAGTTCTCCACCACACTAGCAAAGGACGCGCATGGCACACGTACTGGTCACCGGAGGGTCTGGCTTCATCGCGAGCTGGTGCATCCTCGAGCTCCTCCAATCCGGCCACACGGTGCGAACGACGGTGCGGAGCGCGGAAAAGGAGCAACTGCTGAGACAGCAGCTACACGCCGCAGCCGACTTCGACGATGCGCGCCTCACTGTGGTCCTCGCGGATCTGCAGAGTGACGCCGGGTGGGCCGATGCCCTCACGGGGTGCGACTACGTGTTGCACGTGGCCTCTCCGACGCTGCGCAGCGGTGGCGCGAGCGAGGAGGAGATGATCGCCGTTGCGCGCGGCGGGGTGCTGCGGGTGCTGTCGGCTGCACGAGATGCGGGCGTGCGCCGAGTGGTTCTTACCAGCGCGTCGGGTGCGATCGTCTACGGCCACAAGGACGAGTCCCGCCCCTTCACCGAAGAGGACTGGACGGACGTCACCGCCGACATCGCGCCGTACCAGAAGTCCAAGACGCTGGCGGAGCGCGCCGCGTGGCAGTTCATCCGTGATGAGAGTGGCGGTCTCGAGCTCGCGGTTGTCAATCCGACCGCGGTGATCGGCCCCTTGCTCGGGCCCGACGATCCGCCGTCTTTGCGAACGATCAGGGGGATGCTTCGTGGCGATCTGCCGGCGGCGCCGCCATTCGGTACCGGATGGGTCGACGTCCGAGACGTTGCCGATCTCCACATCCGCGCCATGATCGACCCTGCGGCCGACGGGGAGCGGTTCCTTGCGATCGCAGGGCGCAGTCTGCGCGTGATCGAGGTCGCGCGCATTCTCCGCCAGCGTCTCGGCAACGAGGCGGCGAAGGCGCCGACCTGGGAGATGCCGCTACTGCTCGCGCGCGCGCTCAGCATCGTCAACCCTGCTTTACGGTCTCTTCGCCCTCAACTCGGCCACCATTTCCCTGCCACGAGCGCGAAGGCGGAGAACCTCCTCGGATGGCGTCCGCGACCCATCGAGGACTCGATCGTCGATACAGCACAGAGCCTGCTCGCACACGACGCCGTCGGTCGCGATCGTTCGACCGACAGTGCCGAACGACGCTGAGCGGATACCTCGCGACAGGTCTCTCCGAGAGGTACGCATCGATCCCTAAACGTGCACGGCGCGGTTGAGGGGCTTCATCGTGTGGTCAATCCGTCATACCCGCTAGATTCACGAGCATGAACCGAGCAGCCAAGGTCACCACGGTCGTCGTCGCCAGCGCAGCAGCCGTCGTGGGGATCGGTTTCGCCGCAGCAGCCATCACGTCGGGCGTCGGCTTCGCACCGGTCGCAACCGCGGCTGGCCACTCAATCGACGCCCAGGGCACGAAGAACAAGACGCGCGTCGTGGCCGCCGAGCCGGAGTCCGCGGTCGTCGCTAACGAAGCACTGTGCGCCTCCCGCGCCCACATTCCTTGGGTGCAGAGCGAGTTCCCAGCGCTGGTCGGCACGCTGGTCGACAACGGCCCGACGGAGCTCGCCGACGGGCAGGTCGGCTACGACGCCGAAGGACAGATCGCGACCTACACTGTGCAGCCCGGCGACGCCGGCGAGTCGATCGGTAACCGTTTCTGCATCGACTTCCTCTCCCTGGCGAGCTACAACGGCCGCAACGGCCCGATGGTGATTCAGCCCGGCGATGTCCTCGTGCTGCGCCCGACCAAGGAAGACTGGGCTGAGCGCTCCGCCGCACTCGTCGCCGCCTACGATGCCGCCGCCGCCGCGTGGGGACGCTCACTGCCGACTGGCTACAAGTGGCCCACTGCTACGGACCGGATCGCCAGCGTGGAGAGCGCGCCGCGGACGGTCGTCTACGACTGGCTCTGCGCGTCCGCTGACGCCGCCGCACGCGGCGACGCTGCGGCTGCCGCTGCGCTCGTTGAGCACCGCGATGCCCTCGTAGTTGAGTTCGCCGACGTCGGCGCGGACATCGACGAGGGCGACTTCCGCACACTCCAGCGGCACTTCGCAATACCTGTCGAGATGCGCCCCTAGCTGCCTTCATTCAACGGCCGCGCCTTCAGCGTGGGGACTCGCCCGCCGGAGCTGTACGCGCCGCCTGACCCTCAACCACAGGAAACTGGTTAGCAATAACAGCACACCACGGGAGTTGATCGGCGCCGTGCGGAGACATCCTCTTACGGTCGCCGCGCGTGAGAGGAACCGGAACGCGCAATTGCGATCCCGAATGCGCCGTGTGTCTAGACCAAGCTTCCGTCTCACCCCATGCCGGGCGCCCCATGTTGGGCTCCATCCGGCAGTTCCGGGCAAGAAGCGGCAGCTGTCTGGGCTGCGATCTCCGCACGCACAGCGACGCCGTCCGGAACGATTCGGAGGGTGTACACGATTCCCTCCTGAGCGCCCGGTTCCGGGATGTACCCGAGGGTCATCCCGTCACTGTTCATGCCGTCGGGCCGGTGGTCTCCCCACACAGAGACGAGACCGCCGGCGGGGTGTTGGTCGAGCCAGTCGGCGGTATCGCTGAGAGTGGCATCGGGGACCAGCCAGAACGCCTCAAGCTCAGAGACCGGCCCGCACGGCCAGCCCGTGTAGGAGAGGAACGAGGCGACCGTCGAAGTGGCGGTAGTCGAGCCGGGCGGGAGGGAGATGTCGTCGAGCCATGCCTGGGCCTGCGCATGTGCCTGCTCGTCGTCGCTTCCCGATTCGATGACACCAGAGGGAGACGGTGTCGGCTCGGGCGTGGTGGCGGCTGCCGGGGCGGGTTCACCCGCAGGCGTCTGACCGGTCGCGCATCCGGTCAAGGCGAGGGCTGCCAGAACCGATGCTGCGAAGGTGAGGCGGTGGCGCATCCGACCACTCTAGGAGGCGCGTCTAGAAAACGGTGCGCGCTGACGGGTCGCTTACCGTGCGCTACTGGAGCCGGGCCGTGCTAGGAGCTTCTCGATCTCATCGGCGAGTTCGCTGATGGGTCGGCACGCATGAAGCTCCTGAGTCGCGCCGTGACGCAGCAGGGGCTCGACGTCCCGCACATATCGGCGTACCTCGGCCTGATCGCGTTCTGACTTTCCGTAGGGATTGTTCGTTCGCGCCGAGGGGCGGTGTAGCAGGACGTCGATCGGTGCGCTGAGGAGAATCACGGCACGGAAGCGGTCGTAGAAGCGCCCCTGATTCTCTACCCTCCCCGAGACGATGATGGGGGACGCGGCGGAGAGCAGAGCAGTCATTCGTGGTTCGTCCCACGCGCCGTCTGCGCGCACCCATTGGCCGTAGTCCGTGTCGACCGTTCGATGGCCGCGACGGGAAAGCTCACAAAGGACCGATGACTTTCCGACGCCAGACATTCCAGTGATCAGGATGTGGTGCACAACTCGGGAGCATAGACCTGCGCCGTGCGGTAGCCGGTTGGGGCAACGTGCGCGGTCGGACGATTCATCGATGCGGTTCGTGCTCTCAGCGCCGAGAACGCGTAGTGATCTGGCGGGGTCCTCGGTCCGCAAGCGGGTCCACTTTCGGGCGTACCTGGGCGGCGCAGTGGTCCAACCCCGCGGGCTTCATCGCGGGGTGAGCTGGACTGTCGATAAGCGTCGTCCCGTGCGTCCTTCGAGGGCGACCAGGGTGATCCAGTTCACGGTCAACAGCTCCCCTTCGACGGCGTTGACGACGGTCCCAAGCGTGACGTGTGGACGATACCCACCCGTCCAATATGCAGGCTCCGCCGCCGCGAATCCGGTCAGCCCCTTTACCCGCGCGGCGAGAGCAGTGTGCAACAGGTGGAACATCGGATGCTCGGCAAGCAACACGGGAATGTTATGTGAGCCTCCGAACTGCGCAGCGGGCCCGAGTCGAACTTGAAAAGCCTGGACGCTACTGGTGACAGTGGCCAAATCCGTCGAAAGAACGTCGTGCGCCTTTGGGTCGACGTGGAAGTTCCCGACAAGAGTCACGTGCACAGGCCGACGACGACGATCAACGGTCGCGGCGACCTCGCCAGGAGTGGCCATGATCGTGACCAGCCGGTGGTGTTCCATGAGCCAACGGTAACCGCGGACTACATGCTGTACTCACACTCGACGGCCGGATGCGGGTCCCTTAGCGAGCGCTGGGCATGTCGCGACGACCACGACGAGCGGATCATCCGACCGGATGTGACCGCGCTCGATTAGCACGCGCGCTCCGATGCACGACGAGCCGGCGCTCTACGCGCGGGAGCCGCAGGGGAGCGGGGTGCGCCTCACACGGCATGTTGGTGGTGGCTTTCTATTCGCCTTTTCAACTGGAACCAACCCGAATCAACCGCGTCGTCGAGCCTCCGGCGGTGCGGGACGACAACCTAGAATCCCTTCTAGCGACTGAGAAGTCGAAACAACAGAAAGGATCCGGATTTCGTGCACGCCTCTCAGGGGGTCAGGGGTTCGAGTCCCCTCAGGTCCACCGAAAAAGGCCGCCCGATTAGGGCGGCCTTTGGGTTTTCCCGGCGTCGCATCGCGAACATCGCACCCACGACGGCGGATCATCCCTGCATCCGAGGATCCTCCGTCGGGTCCGCGTACGGCGCGGGGCATCCACCACCGACCGCCTCCCGGCGCAGTTCGAAGTGCCACGACTCGTTGCCGTAGGTCTGGCACAGTCCGTAGGCGTCGCCGTGCTCCGACATCCAGGCGACGGCGTCGAACGAGCCGATGTCGACGGCTTCTCCTGCGACGTGCGCCGAGGTGGCAGCGGTGGCCACCCATCGGGCTGCCTCGGCCTCGGACCCGTACTGCGACACCGCCTGCTTAAGGAGCTCGTCCTGGTACTCGGGGGAACGCCACCCGCTGTTGACGTGGATCACGATGCCCTGGTGCCCGGCGTCCTCTGCCGCCCGGCGCAACGCGTCGAGCAGATCCGGCGAGAGGCGCGTGATGCCCGGATAGGCGCCGTCGAACGCCGTGACGCCATCGGGAAGGATGCCGTCCTCCTCGGTGACGACGCCGTCGGCGACGACCTCCGCGGGGTCCTGCGCTGGACCTGGACCGGGCCCCTGCGCGGGGACGGTGCCCGGCACGGATCGGTCGGCGCCCGCTGCGGACTGGTGGAGCGCAGCCCCGACGGAGACCGCGCACACGAGGACCAGTGCGAGGATCACTCCCCACACGGCGACGGAAGGCTTCAAGGGTGCGGAAGCAGTACGAGACATGCTGCCACTCCACACGCGCGCGCGTTGCGACGGCGTATGCGGATTCGCATAGGCGGACGATATGCGCCGACTCGTACGATCGGAGCATGCGCGTGCTGGTGGTGGAAGACGAACCTCTCATGGCCGAGGCGATCCGCGACGGCCTGCGTCTCGAGGCCATCGCGGCCGACATCGCGGGAGACGGCGACACCGCGCTCGAGTTGCTGAGCATCAACGCCTACGACATCGCCGTCCTGGACCGCGACATCCCGGGGCCCTCCGGGGATGAGATCGCCGGGCACATCGTTTCTTCGGGCAGCGGCATCCCGATTCTGATGCTCACTGCTGCCGACAGGATCGACGACAAGGCCACGGGCTTCGGGCTCGGCGCCGACGACTACCTGACGAAGCCGTTCGATCTGCAGGAGCTCGTGCTGCGCCTGCGCGCACTGGATCGTCGCCGTGCGCACAGCCGGCCGCCCGTGCGGGAGATCGCAGGACTCCGGCTCGATCCGTTCCGGCGCGAGGTCTATCGCGACGATCGCTACGTGGCGCTCACCCGGAAGCAGTTCGCGGTGCTCGAAGTGCTCATGGCCGCCGACGGCGGAGTCGTCAGCGCGGAAGACCTGCTGGAACGGGCATGGGACGAGAACGCCGACCCGTTCACCAACGCGGTGCGCATCACGGTCTCGGCCTTGCGCAAGCGGCTCGGCGAGCCATGGGTGATCGCCACCGTCCCTGGAGTCGGCTACCGGATCGACGCGGAGGGAAGTGGCGGCGGTGACTAGGGAGCCGGGGCTCAGCGTCCGGCTCAAGCTGACACTGAGCTACGCGGCGTTCCTCATGGTCGCCGGCGGAGTGCTGCTCGCGATCGTCTGGGTCTTCCTGTTGCGCTACGTCCCCAACGGGCCGATCACGGGCCCGGGTCCGTTCGTGCCGAACCGCGGCGACCTCATCCGTGCCTTCGCCCCCGCGGCCGTCTGGGCGCTGCTCTTCCTGCTCGCGTTCGGGCTGCTGGGCGGGTGGTTCCTCTCAGGGCGGATGCTGGCGCCCTTGCGGCGGATCACGGAGGCCACCCGACTCGCGGCGGGCGGTTCGCTGTCGCACCGGATCGAGCTCGAAGGCGCCGACGACGAGTTCCGCGAACTGGCGGACAGCTTCGATGCGATGCTCGCGCGGCTGGAGGCGCACGTCGGGGAGCAGCGCCGGTTCGCCGCCAACGCCTCACATGAGCTGCGCACGCCGCTGGCGATCACGCGGACGCTGCTCGACGTCGCGCGGAACGATCCGGATCGCGATGTCGATGAACTGATCGAGCGTCTGCGCATCGTGAATGCTCGCGCCATCGGCCTCACCGAGGCGCTCCTGGTGCTGAGCCGGGCGGACCAGCGCTCGTTCCGGCGGGAGCCCGTCGACCTGTCGCTCATCGCGGAGGAGGCGGCGGAGGCGCTGCTGCCCCTCGCCGAGGCGCGCGGCACGACCCTGCGGACGCAGGGTACGGTCACGCCCGCGCACGGATCTCCCGCGCTGCTGCTGCAGCTGGTGTCGAACCTGCTCCACAACGCGATCGTCCACAACCTTCCGCATGGCGGCACGGTCGATCTCGTGACGACCGTGGACGCCGGTGCCGCCGAGATCGTCGTCGAGAACACGGGCGAGAAGCTCAGTCCGCAGCTCGTCTCGACGCTGACCCAGCCGTTCCAGCGGGGCAGCGAGCGCGTGCGCACCGACGACCATGCGGGCGTGGGGCTGGGACTCGCCATCGTCCGCAGCATCTCGGACGCTCACGGGGGGACGCTCGGCATCGACCCACGCCCGGATGGCGGTCTGCGGGTGACGGTGCGGCTGCCGCAGCACGCGTGAGACGCGCATCCACCCATTGCGTGCATCCCTCCCGTCGGCGAGTGTGGGACGCATGAGCGCAGTCACCCCCTTCCTCTGGTTCGACGACAGCGCCGAAGAGGCGGTCACGTTCTACACGGCGCTCATCCCGGACTCGGAGATCGTGACGATCGACCGGTATCCCGACGAGGTGCCGGGCATGGGCGGAAAGGTCATGCACGTGCACTTCCGGCTGGGAGGACGCGACTACTTGGGGATGGATGCCGGGCCGCAGTTCCCCTTCACCGAGGCGTTCTCGCTGTACGTGCCCTGCCGGGATCAGGCCGAGGTCGACCGCTACTGGGATGCCTTGACCGCGGACGGCGGGCAGGAGCAGCCCTGCGGCTGGCTGAAGGACCGCTGGGGCCTCTCGTGGCAGATCATCCCCGACCGACTGGTCGAGCTGATCCGTCACCCCGACCCCGACGTCGCGCACCGGGCGGTGCAGGCGATGCTGCGCATGCGCCGGATCGATCTCATCGTGCTCGAAGCGGCCGTGGCGGACGGATGAGGCGACGCGCTTCGGCAACCGCGATCGGATGCCTCCTCTTGCTGCTGATCGCCGCACCTGGCTGCACCGTCGCCGCGCCGAGGCCCGCGCCTTCGACCGAAGTGCCCACGGTCGGCCCGAGCCGATCGCCGGCGGCGGAGACCTGGTGGCGGACCGGCGACGTGACCGGGGCCCTCGCGTCGGGTCTCGCCGCGCCGTGGTCGGTGCTGCCGCTCGCCGGCGGAGGAGCACTCGTATCGCAGCGCGATGACGGCGCGGTGCTCGAACTGACGACGGCCGGATCGGTGCGTCAGGTCGGCGCAGTGCCGGGCGTCGTCTCGGGTGGGGAGTCGGGGCTCCATGGACTCGCCCTGCTCATGACCGGCGAGACACCGATGCTGTACGCGTACTTCGGCGCTGCAGACGACAACCGCGTGGTGCGGATGCCGCTGCGCGGCGAGCCGGGATCGTTCGAGCTGGGCGAGCCGGACGTCGTGCTGGACGGCATCCCCCGGGCGAACACCCACGACGGAGGTCGTCTGGCGTTCGGCCCGGACGGCTACCTGTACGTCACGACGGGCGACGCCCAGCAGCGCGAAGCCGCCCAGGATCCCGACGCACTGGGCGGCAAGATCCTGCGCATCACCGCCGACGGTGAGGCTGCCCCGGGCAATCCGTGGGGCACGCGCATCTGGTCTATGGGCCATCGCAATGTGCAGGGCATCGCATGGACCGCCGACGGGACGATGTGGGCGAGCGAGTTCGGGCAGAACACGTGGGACGAGGTCAACCGCATCGAACCGGGCACGAACTACGGCTGGCCCGTCGTCGAAGGGATCGCCGGACGAGAGGGATTCGCCGACCCTGTCGTCCAGTGGGCGACCAGCGAGGCGAGTCCGAGCGGCATCGCCGCCGTCGGCGACACGGTGTTCGTCGCGGGTCTCCGCGGGGAGCGGCTCTGGCAGCTCGACACGCGCGCGGGCGCGGCGGTCGGCGTGCCGACGGCCGCGTTCGCCGGAGAGTTCGGGCGTCTCCGTGACGTCGTGGCCCTGCCGGACGGCTCGCTGTGGCTGCTGACGAGCAACACCGACGGCCGGGGGTCGCCGCGACCCGACGACGACAAGCTGCTGCGGGTGGAGCTCGTTCGGGCGCCGTGACGGATGCTCCCGCCGCCGCGGCGGCACGCTACGGTGAGACCGTGAGCTCGCAGCCCCGCTGTCCGCATTGTCGCCACTTCGTCTACCTCGACACCCTGCGGTGTCCGAACTGCGAGGCCGAGATCGGCTACCACCTGCAGACGCGCGAGTTCCACGGTATCCGACACGGTCAGGTCACCATCGACGGCGAGAACTGGTACACGTGCTCGAACCGCGAGTGGGCGTGCAACTGGCTGGTGTGGGAGAACGCGCCGGCAGGCCGCTGCTTCTCGTGCCGCCTCACCCGCCGCCAGCCGGCCAGTAACGACACCGTCGCGCTCGAGAAGCTGGCGAAGACGGAGGAGGCGAAGCGGCGCCTGATCCTCCAGCTCGCGGACCTCGGCCTGCCGATCGTCGGCTGGGACGTCCAGAAGGGCGGACTCGGGTTCGACCTCATCTCGAGCCTGTCCGACGGCAAGCCCGTCACGATCGGGCACGCCAACGGCATCATCACGATCGACCTGGCCGAGAGCCTCGACGACCGGAGAGAGGCGCTGCGCGTGCGGCTCGGCGAGCCTTACCGGACGATCCTCGGGCACCTCCGGCACGAGGTCGGCCACTACTACCAGAACGTGCTGCTCACCGACGACGAGCTGTGGGCCCGCTGCCGTGAGCTGTTCGGCGACGAGCGCACGAGCTACCGTGACGCGTTGAAGCGTCACTACCGGGTCGGTGCGCCGTCCGACTGGAGCCATTCGTTCATCTCTGAGTACGCGACGATGCATCCGTGGGAGGACTTCGCCGAGACGTTCGCTCACTACCTTCACATCACCGGCACCCTCCAGACCGCGGCAGTCATCGGCATCCACCTCGACGCGTCGGTGACCAACCTCCGCGACACGGATGTCGTGCCGCTCGACTCCTATGAGCGCGAGCCGATCCAGCGGCTGCTCACCGACTGGGAGTGGCTGTCGCAGGGATTCAACCGCATCAACCGCTCGATGGGCTTCGGCGACCTCTACCCGTTCACGATCGTGACGCCGGTGCGCCACAAACTCGCGTTCGTCCACGACATCGTGACGCGGGCCCCGCTCAGCCCGGGAGAGCAGTACGCCCTCGCGATGGCGGTGGAGACGGAGCGGTCATGACCTCGTTCGCGCGAGGGCAGCGGGTGATCGGCGCGGCGACGCACTACGTCGAGAACCAGCCGCCCTGGCGCGTCGATGTCGACGAGTACGCGCTCAACGCGCCGCTGGGCGGCGCCGTTCGCGCGTTCGGCGCCGACTGGGCGCAGGACGGGCTGCGCGAGGCCGGGGGAGTGGTGGGCTCGGGCTCGTTCCAGCGCGACGCGGAGCTCGCGAACATCCACACACCCGTCGCGTACTCGCACGACCGCTGGGGCTACCGTCTCGACGAGGTCGAGTACGACCCTTCGTATCACCGTGTGATCGGCGAGGCCATCGCCCGCGGGGCGCACACCTCGGCCTGGGCCGACCCGCGGCCGGGCGCGCACGTCGCGCGCGCAGCCATGTTCATGCTCTTCGCGCAGGTCGAACCGGGGCACGCCTGCCCCGTCTCGATGACCCACGCCGCGGTCGCCTCGATCAAGGGCTCGCCCTGGATCGCCGACACCTGGCTGCCGCGACTGCACTCCCGCCAGTACGAGGCGCGTCTCATCGTCGAGGGCGAGAAGGCCAGTGCGCTCATCGGGATGGCGATGACCGAGAAGCAGGGCGGCTCCGACGTGCGCGCCGGCACGACCGTCGGCGAGTCGATGGGCGGTCACGCGTACCAGCTCACCGGCCACAAGTGGTTCTGCTCGGCGCCGATGTCGGACGGATTCCTCGTGCTGGCGCAGACGCGCCGCAGCGGGGTCGACGAGGGGCTGACCTGCCTGTTCGTGCCCCGTGTCCTGCCGCACGGCATGCGCAACGTTTTCCGCATCCAGAGGCTGAAGGACAAGCTCGGCAACCGCTCCAACGCCTCGGCGGAGGTCGAGTTCGACGGCACCGTCGGATTCCTCGTCGGAGAGCCTGGCAGGGGGGTGCGCACCATCATCGAGATGGTGCAGCGCACCCGCCTCGACTGCGTGCTCGGCACCGCGGCCGGCATGCGGCAGTCCCTCGCCGAGGCGCTCTGGCACGCCCGCGGGCGTGCGGCGTTCGGCGCGCTGCTGGTGGATCAGCCCGCTATGACCGGCGTGCTCGCCGACCTCGCACTCGAGTACGAGGCGGCCATGCTCACGGGCATGCGTCTCGCACAGCTCTTCGAAGCGGAGGCGTCAGATCGCGACGTCGCCCTCCGTCGCCTCGCGACCCCGGTGTCGAAGTACTGGGTGTGCAAGCGCGGCCCGCAGCACGCGTACGAGGCGCTGGAATGCCTGGGCGGCAACGGCTACACCGAGTCGTTCCCGCTCGCCCGCCGTTACCGCGAGCAGCCCGTGATGGCGATCTGGGAGGGCTCGGGCAACGTCATCGCCCTCGACGTGCTGCGCGCGCTCACGCGCGACCGCGACTCGGGCGACGCGTTCGCCGACGAGCTCGGGAGTACCGCGGGCGCCTCCGTCGCGCTCGATCGCCACGTCGACCGCACGCTGGGCCTGCTGCAGCGGCTGACGGCGGATCCGGGTGAGGCAGCGTCGCAGGCCCGCCGGCTCAGCGAGGATCTGGCGTTGGCGTTCCAGGCGTCGCTCATGCTGCGACACGCGCCGGGGCGCGACGCGGAGGCCTTCATCGCCGCGCGTCTGGGCGAGGAGCGCGGTGCGCAGTACGGCGTGCTGCCGATCGGAACGGATGCCGCGGCCATCGTCGCGCGCCACTGACGTCGCCTACCGTTCCCAGTCCCCTTGCACGCAGCACGCATAGGCTTGCCGGATGACTTCTGCGCCGCGCTTCGCCCTGCTCGCGGCGGTCGTGGCGCTCGCCGCGATGTGCGCGTCGTGCGCCCCGGGGCCGGCTGTGCAGCCGTCGGCGTCGCCGTCACGGACGGTCTCGGCCGCGCCGGAGCCGTCGTCCACGCCCGAGGCGACGCCGGCCGAAGCGACCGTGAGGGAGATGTCCCTGCGCGAGCGTGCGGCGAGCGTCGTGATGGGGCACATCCCGACCACGGATGCCGCCGCCCTCCACGCCTACATGGCGTCCTCCGGCGTCGGCGGCTTCCTCCTGATGGGGGCTAACATCCCGGGCGACGAAGCGGCGCTCCAGACGATCACCGCCGCACTCACGGTGGACCCGGCACGACCCCCGCTCATCGCTGTGGATCAGGAGGGCGGCGACGTGTCGCGCCTGCCCTGGGATGGCTTCCCCGCCCCGCTCGACCTGCAGCAGGCCGACCCGCCGGCCGCCGAGGCGGCGTTCGCCGGCCGTGCGGCGCTCGTACGCCAGGCTGGGATCCTGGTGAACTTCGGCATCGTGGCGGACGTCACGGCCGACGCCGACTCGTTCATCCACCGGCGCGTGCTCGGAACCACGCCTGACGCCGCCTCGGCGCGCGTGGCCGCCGCCGTGCGGGGAGAGGAGGGCTCGGTGTTCTCGACGCTCAAGCACTTCCCCGGGCATGGCGCTGCCCCCGGCGACTCGCACACCGCGATCCCGTCGACCGCCCTGACGCTGGACCAGTGGCGTGCCGCGGACGCGCTCCCGTTCCAGGCCGGCATCGACGCCGGCGCCGAGCTGCTGATGTTCGGCCACCTGGCCTACACCGCCGTCGATCCCACGCCTGCGAGCCTGTCGCCCGAGTGGCACCGGATCGCGCGGGAGGAGCTCGGCTTCGACGGGGTGACCATCACGGACGACCTGGGAATGCTGCAGGGTTCGGGGCAGCCGCAGTACGCGGATCCGGTCGCCAACGCCGTCGCCGCTCTGGCGGCGGGCAACGACATGGTCCTGACGGTGGTGTACTCGACGCCCGACACGGCGCCCCGCGTCGTCGACGGCATCGTGGCCGCCGTGGAGTCGGGCGCCCTGCCGGCCGAACGGCTCGAGGAAGCGGCGACACGCGTGATGGAGTTGCGCCTCGCCGTCGCCGAGGCCGGCGATGGCGACCTGCCCTGCACGACCTGCGCCCCGACGGACTGAGCTCAGCCCGCCGAGACGTCGATCAGTCGCCGCCGGATCACTCCGCCGCGGTCGGCGAACGTCCGCTGGGCGCGCACGTAGGCGGCCTTGCCCTCGGCCGTCTCGATGGGCACGGCGTCGTAGCCCCAGTCGGCGAGGTCGTACGGCGAGGCGCGCATGTCGAGCACCCGGATGTCGCGGGCGAGCTCGAATGCGTCGAGGAGCAGCTCGCCTGGAACGAGCGGTCCGAGCTTCACCGCCCACTTGTACAGGTCCATCCCGGCGTGAAGGCACCCGGGCTGCTCGAGATCCGCCTGCCGTTCCCGCGTCGGGGTCTCCCGGTTGCGGGGCGCCGCCTCGGGCGTGAAGAAGCGGAACGCGTCGAAGTGCGTGCAGCGCAGCTCGTGGACCTCGACGACGGCGTCGGTCGCGTCCTGCCCGAGTCGCAGCGGCACCGGATGCCGGTGCTGCGGCTGACGGTAAACCATCGCCCACTCGTGCAGCCCGAAGCAGCCGAAGCCGGGGGCGCGGTCGGCGGTGGCGCGGAGGATCCTGCACACGTTCGCGACCAGGGCGCCCCGTTCGGCGCGGAAGCCCGCCCCGTCGACGGAGATCGAATCCTCCGTCATGCCGGGTCGGTACCAGCGCCAGGCGGCCCGCGGGTCGGCGGCGGCATCCGCCAGTTCCACGCCCTCGCCCGGATGCCACCGGTGCAGCACCGAGGGCTTGTACGAGTAGTAGGTGAAGAGGAAGTCCTCGACCGGGTGCGCTTCGCCGCGCGCCGCGCGCTCACGATGGGCGCTCGTCAGCGCCCGGGCACGGGCCTCGTGCGCCGCTTCGCTCGCACGCCAGACGTCGCCCGCGAGCACCGGGACGGCAGGAGGCGCGATCGTCACCGTACGAGGATACGCGGGTGGTCCCGCCCGCCCGCCCCTCAGCGGGTCAGGGCTCCACCGGCTCGATGAGCTCGGGGGAGTTGTTGCGGACGTTGCCCACGGCCTTCGAGACCTCGTGGTCCTCGAGCGTGTCGGCGAGGGCGGGGGCTGCGTCGATCGCCGCGTCGAGCACGTCGCGCACGTTGTCGGTGGTCGGATCGAGCCAGGCGTCCGCGTGATCAGGATCGAGGAAGAGCGGCATCCGGTCGTGGATGGAGCCGAGGTGCCCGATCGAGTCGCGGGTGAGGATCGTGAAGCTGAGCAGCCACCGCTCGGGGTCGTCGTCGCCCTTGGTCTTGTCGCGCCACCACTCGTAGAGCCCGGCGAGGAACAGCGGCTCGCCGTCGGCCGGATGGATGAAGTGCGGGACCTTGACGCCGTCGACGTTCTTCCACTCGTAATAGCCGGATGTCGGCACCACCGCCCGCCGCTTCTCGAGCGCACTGCGGAACATCGGCTTGTCTTCGAGCTCCTCCGCGCGTGCGTTGAAGGCGCGCGCGCCGATCTTGGTGTCCTTCGCCCAGGACGGGATCAGCCCCCAGCGGGCCGCCTCCAGTCGCCGCGTGGGCGGCTCGGTCTTGGCCGAGTCCAGCACGATCGCGGCGCGATTCGTGGGTGCGACATTGAAAGACGGCTCCGGCAGGTCGTCGCCCTCGACATCGACACGCAGCACCCCGACGAGCTCGGAACCGGCACTGGCCACTACGAAGCGTCCGCACATGCGGCAAGCCTACGCGCGGGCTCCGACGTCAGACCGTCGCGGTACCGGTGCTTCCCAGCACGCCGACGGACTCGAGCCGCTCCAGGAGGCCGGCTCCGTCGTTGTCGCTCACCCAGGGCACCTCGGCCGCGGCGTGGTCGTTGACGGCGGTGCGCCCGCCCGCGAGGACCGCCTCGGCGGGGGAGAGGCGGCGGATGGCGACCGCGACCACTCGCGAGGGATGCTCGTCGGTGAAGGTCGTGTAGATGGAGTCGTCGTGCTGGCCGTCGTCGCCGATCAGGAGCCACCGCACGTGCGGGAACTCTTCGGCGAGACGGCGGAGGTTCGACAGCTTGTGCGCCCGGCCGCTGCGGAACCACCGGTCGTGGGTAGGCCCCCAGTCGGTGAGCAGGAGCGCCCCCGGCGGGAACACGTGGCGGCTCAGGAACCGGATCAGGGTCGGGGCGATGTTCCACGCGCCGGTCGACAGGTAGACCAGCGGCGCTCCGGGGTTCTCGCGCACGACGCGTTCCATCAGCACGGCCATGCCCGGAACCGGCTGACGCGCGTGCTCGTCGACGACGAAGGAGTTCCAGGCCGCCAGCAGCGGACGGGGGATCGCCGTGACCATCACGGTGTCGTCGACGTCCGACACGATGCCGAACCGCACGTCGGGAGCGACCACGAACGCGCGCGTCTCGATCGGCTCGCCGCCTTCGACCGACATCGTGAACGTCTGCCAGCCCGGCTCGAGAGCCGCCGGCAGACGGGTGTCGATCACTCCGCCGCGGTCGGCGACGACCTCGTGCTCGACGCCCGCGATGGTCACCGTGACCTGCGCGTACCCGATCGGCACGGCCACGAAGCTGCGCCAGCCGCGCACCCCGGCATACTCGCCGCCCTCGGAGACCTTCGCCGGCGGCACGATCATGACGCGACCCAGCACGCGCACCCATCCCGGACCGCCGTACCCGGGGAACGGGGTCACCGTGGGCTTCTGGCCACGCCGGCGCGCACGGCGCTCGCGCCACGCGTGGAACCCGTACTCCAGGCGTGCGAGCCACAGAACCTTGGCGCGCACGGGCTGGGGATCCGTCTGAGGCATCCCCTCAGTCTTTCACGTCCGCAACGGACGCCTCGTCCGGACCCTCGTGGTCGAGGTGCTTGCGCTCGGCCCGCTCGATGACCTTCTTGCTGACGAACACGAGCACCAGGAACAGGACGATGACGCCGACGAAGATGTAGCCCGCGTAGTGGAGCTGGTCGGCGAGCTCACGGTACGTGCCGGCGGCGAGGGCCACCACCGAGATGTAAAGGGTGGACCAGATCACGCATGCGGGGATCGTCCACGCGAGGAAGCGCCGGTACGGATAGCCGCTCATGCCCACCGTCAGCGGCACCAGCGAGTGCAGCACCGGGAGGAATCTCGAGATGAAGATCGCGGGGCCGCCACGGCGGCGCAGGTACCTCTCGGAGCGTTCCCAGTTCGCCTCCCCGATGCGGCTGCCCAGCCGCGAGTGCTGGATCTTCGGGCCGAGGAACCGGCCGAGCCAGAAGCCGATGCTCTCCCCGATGAGGGCTCCCACCACGACCGCGACGCCCAGCAGCACCCCCTCGAGCGGAGATGCGACGGCCGTGCCGGCAACGATGACGATGGTGTCGCCGGGCACCACGAGCCCGATGAGCACGCTCGTCTCGAGCATCATCGCGAAGCCCGCGAGAAGGGTTCTCACCACCGGATCGACGCTCTGAACGGCGTCGAGCAGCCAGGTGAGGAACTCGTTCACGCCACGAGCCTAGAGGCCGCTGCGCCCCTCTAACCTGGGAACATGTCGGAGACCCTCGCCGCCGCGCGCATCGCGCAGTGGGTGGATCCGGCATCCGTCTTCGCCACCCTGTTCGCGCAGGAGCCGCACGCCTTCTGGTTGGATGCCGGACCCGGCGCCGCCGCCGGCTGGAGCTGGATGGGCAGCGGCACGCCCGACGACCCGGCGCGCGCCACGGCCACCGTGTGCAGCGGCGAGTCCGGCGATGACGGCCGGCGCGAGATCCCGTTCCGCGGCGGGTGGGTCGGCTGGACGGGCTACGACGACGCGGCCGCGCGGGCGGGTGCGCCCTCCTTCCGCGACGCCGACGGCGTGCCGCAGGACCTCTGGCTGCGGGTGAATCGGCTCGTCGCCTTCGAACACGACACGCAGCGGATCCACGTGTTCACCTCGTCGGACGATCTCCCTGGGCTGGCGGCGGCGCTCACCGCCGCCGCGGCGGCGCCGGAACCGCCGGTCGCCCTCGGTCGGGCACTCGCGAGCGCTCGGCACACACCTGATGAGTACGCCGGCCTCATCGAGCGCTGTCGCGACGCGATCCGCGAGGGTGACGCCTATCAGCTGTGCCTGACGACACGGTTCGAGGTGGCGGCGTCCGTCGACCCGGTCGAGGCGTACGGGCGACTGCGTCGAGCGACCCCCGCGCACCACGGCGGGTTTCTGCGCTCGGGGGAGATCGCGCTGCTCAGTGCCAGTCCCGAGCGCTTCCTCCACGTGGCGCCGAGCGGCGACGGGGCCGGCATCGTCCGCACCCGGCCGATCAAGGGGACGCGGCCGCGAGGCGCGGATCCGGCGAGCGATGCCGCGCTCGCCCACGAGCTGCGCGCGAGCGAGAAGGAGCGCGCCGAGAACGTCATGATCGTCGACCTCATGCGCAACGATCTCTCGCGTGTGTGCCTGCCCGGCACCGTCGGCGTCGACGCGCTCCTCGAGGTGGAGTCGTACCCCGCCGTGCATCAGCTCGTCAGCACGGTGTCCGGCCGCCTGGTGCCGGGCACGACGGTCGGCGACCTGCTCGAGGCGACCTTCCCCGCGGGCTCCATGACGGGTGCCCCCAAGCTCTCCGCCATGACGATCCTGCATGGCCTCGAGGCGGCGCCTCGCGGCGTGTTCTCGGGCTGCTTCGGCTGGATCGGCGACGACGGCGGGCTCGACCTCGCCATGGTGATCCGCTCCATCGTCGTCCGCCGCGACAGCGCCTACGTCGGAGCCGGGGGCGGCATCACGTGGCGATCGGATGCCGCGGCCGAGGTCGCCGAGGTCGGCATCAAGGCGCGCGCGCCCTTGGCGGCGCTGGGGGCCGCGCTGCCGCCCGGCTGGTGAACCCGCCGTTCCGCTAACCTGGAAGACGCGCTTCGCGCGCTGCGCGCGCTTCCCGGCATCCCATGATTGGTACTTCCCTCGTGAGTCACACCGACACCCCCGTCACCTCTGCGCCCGCGGAGGGCTACGACGCGTACTCGATCCAGCAGAAGTGGCAGGCGCGCTGGGCCGAGGCCGACCCGTTCCGCGCCGGCGGCGCGGACGACACGCGTCCGCGGAAGTACGTGCTCGGGATGTTCCCGTACCCGTCGGGCGACCTGCACATGGGGCACGCCGAGAGCTACGCCTACGTCGACATCGTGGCGCGGTTCTGGCGCCACCGCGGCTACAACGTCCTGAACCCGATCGGATGGGACTCGTTCGGCCTGCCCGCCGAGAACGCGGCCATCCAGCGCGGCGCCGACCCGCGCGAGTGGACCTACGCGAACATCGAGCAGCACAAGAAGAGCTTCCGCGAGTACGGCTCGTCGTACGACTGGAGCCGCATCCTCCACACCAGCGACCCGGAGTACTACCACTGGAACCAGTGGCTCTTCCAGCGCCTCTACGAGCGCGGCCTGGCCTACCGCAAGGAGAGCCCGGTCAACTGGTGCCCGAACGACCAGACCGTGCTCGCCAACGAGCAGGTCATCGACGGGCACTGCGAGCGGTGCGGTGCCGAGGTGATCAAGAAGAAGCTCACGCAGTGGTACTTCAAGATCACCGAGTACGCGGACCGGTTGCTGGACGACCTCAATCAGCTCGAGGGCTTCTGGCCCCAGAAGGTCATCCGCATGCAGCGGAACTGGATCGGCCGCTCGGTGGGCGCCGACATCGACTTCGAGATCGAGGGCCGTGCCGACAAGGTCACCGTCTTCTCGACGCGCCCCGACACGCTCCACGGGGCGACCTTCATGGTCGTCGCACCAGACAGCGACCTGGCCGCCGAACTGGCCGCAGGCTCGTCCGCCGAGGTGCGCATGCGCTTCCAGGACTACCTCGAGAGCGTCCAGCGCGAGACCGAGATCGAGCGGCAGAGCACCGACCGCCCCAAGACCGGCGTCTTCCTCGACCGGTTCGCGATCAACCCGATCAACGGCGACCGCCTGCCGATCTGGGCCGCCGACTACGTGCTCGCCGACTACGGGCACGGTGCCGTCATGGCCGTGCCCGCACACGACCAGCGCGACCTCGACTTCGCGCGCGCCTTCGATCTGCCGGTCAAGGTCGTCGTCGACACCACCGCACCGATCACCGGCGCCATCCCCGTCATCGAGCTCGACGACGACGGCGTGCCGATCGATCCGGGCCCGCTCGATTCGCTGTCCGACATCGATCCGGCGCGCACCGGCATCGCGCTCACCGGCGAGGGGCGGCTGATCAACTCCGGGTCGCTGGACGGCCTGTCGAAGCGGAACGCCATCGCGCGCATCATCGAGCAGCTCGAGGCCGCCGGCACGGGCCGTGCGGCGAAGTCGTACCGCCTGCGCGACTGGCTCATCTCGCGCCAGCGCTTCTGGGGCACCCCGATCCCGATGATCCACACCGAGGACGGCCGCATCGTGCCCGTCCCCGCCGACCAGCTGCCGCTGCGCCTGCCCGACGCGCAGGGCCTCGACCTCGCGCCGAAGGGGACGTCGCCGCTCGGCGGCGCGACCGAGTGGATGCAGACGACCGACCCCGAGACGGGGGAGCCGGCACTGCGCGACCCCGACACGATGGACACGTTCGTCGACAGCTCGTGGTACTTCCTGCGGTTCCTCGCGCCGAAGGACGCCACCGAGGCGTTCTCGTCGCGCGAGGCGGACCGCTGGGCGCCGGTCGATTCCTACATCGGCGGCGTCGAGCACGCGATCCTGCACCTGCTGTACGCGCGCTTCATCACCAAGGTCCTCTTCGACATGGGGCTGATCGACTTCACCGAGCCCTTCTCCAGCCTGATCAACCAGGGCATGGTGCTCCTGGACGGCTCGAAGATGTCGAAGTCCAAGGGCAACCTGGTCGAGTTCGCGTCGAGCATGGTCGATCCGGGCGCCGACGCCGTGCGCGTGGCGATCGCCTTCGCCGGACCGGTCGAGGACGACATCAACTGGGAGGACGTGTCGACCACCGGCGCCCAGAAGTTCCTGGCGCGCGCCTGGCGCGTCGCCACGGACGTCACGAGCGACCCCGACGTCGTCTGGGCGGAGGGCGATGCGTCGCTGCGCCGGGTGACGCACCGGCTGCTCGCCGACGCCCCGGGCCTCGTCGAGCAGACGAAGTTCAACGTCGTCGTCGCACGCCTCATGGAGCTGGTCAACGCGACGCGCAAGGTGATCGACACCGGCGCAGGCCCGGCGGACCCTGCGGTGCGCGAGGCCGCCGAGGCGACCGCGATGATCCTCGACCTGTTCGCCCCGCACCTCGCGGAGGAGATGTGGCAGATCCTCGGCTACGACGGCTTCGTCGGTCTCGTGCCGTGGCGTAACGCCGACCCGACCCTCCTCGTCGAGGAGAGCGTGACGGCGATCGTGCAGGTCGACGGCAAGGTGCGCGGCACCCTGCAGGTCGCCGCCCGCATCGACGCCGCAGAGCTCGAACGCCTCGCCCGCGCCGACGAGAAGGTGGTCCGTGCCCTCGGCGACCGTGAGATCACCCGCACCGTCGTGCGGCCGCCCAAGGTCGTGAGCTTCAGCACGCACTGACCTTCCTCCCCAGGAAGGCGGCGTCGGGGAAAGTCCACATCCCTGCGCCGGCGCGCCGACCGGCTGTCACCGGCCACTTAGCGTGAATCCGGTGACAGCCGGTGACCGCGACGAGCCGCCCGCGGCGCATCGCTCGGCGGCGCGGCGCCGTATCGGGATCGGCGCCGTCGTCGTGCTCGTGATCGCGGCACTGGCCATCACGGTGGGCATCGGCATCCTGCGCGGTGCGCTGGCGCCGGTCGACGAGATCGTCGTCGAGCAGACGCCGGCTGCGGTCGCCACGACGGGGGCCGACCTCTACGTGCACGTGTCGGGGGCGGTGCGCGTCCCGGGACTGTACGTGCTTCCCGTCGGCGCCCGCGTCGTGGACGCGGTGGCCGCGGCGGGCGGTTTCGCCGACGACGCCGACCGTGATGCGGTGAACCTCGCCCGGACCCTCGACGACGGCGAACAGCTGCCCGTGCCCCGCGAGGGCGAGGCGCCGCCGGTCGGTGGGACCGCCGCCGCACCCGCCGACGGTCGGGTCGACCTCAACACCGCGGATGCCGCGCTGCTCGAGACGCTGCCACGCATCGGCCCGGCCCTCGCCGAGCGGATCATCGCGTGGCGCGACGACAACGGCGGCTTCACCAGCATCGAAGACCTCCTGGCGGTGCCGGGCATCGGCGACAAGATGCTGGAGTCCCTCCGCGACCTCGTGACGGTGTGAGATGCCGCGGGCCCCGGCGCTGAGACTGGTACCCGTCGCCGGGATGTGCTGGGCGACGGCCGGTGCCTCGGCCCTCGTGCCCGCCGCCGCGCACTGGATCGCCCTCGCCCTGTGGGCGATCGTCGCGTCGACCACCCTCGCCGTCCTGATCCTGAGTGACGGTACGAGATCCCTCCCGCGCCCCGCGCAGCATCCGCAGCCGCTCCGGATGCCGCGCCATGCGCTGCGGCGCATCCTGGTGGTCGCGGTGCTCGCCGCCGCCGCTTCGGCAGCGGCCGCCTCCCACGTCGCCTGGGCCCAGCCTGCGCGCGCGAGCATCGCCGACCTGGCGATCGACGGCGGACGCGCCGTCGAGGTGCGCGCACAGGTCGTCGGCAAGGTCGAGCGCCGCGCAGACGGGACGCTCTCGTTCGATGCCCGGACGTCGCAGATCGCGATCGGCGCCGAGACGCATGCGGCCGATGTCGACGTCACCGTGCGCGTTGCCGGGGACGACGTGGATCGTCTCCGGCAACTCGACGTCGGCGCCGCGGTCGACGCCCGCGGCACCGCGGCACCCGGCCGTCCCGCCGAGCGGTCGGCGATGGTGCTGTGGGCCTCCCGCGGCGTCGACGTCGTGCGCCCACCGGAGGGTCTCACCGCAGTAGCCGCCGACCTTCGCCACGGGCTCCTCCGCGCGGTGGCGGGTCTGCCGGGTATGGGCGCCGGCCTCGTGCCGGGACTGGCGGTCGGCGACACCTCGCTCGTGTCGCCGACGCTCGACACGGCGATGAAGGCGGCGTCCCTGTCGCACCTCACAGCGGTGTCGGGCGCGAACTGTGCGCTCGTCGTCGGCATCGCCTTCGCCCTGGCCGCCGCGTGCGGTGCGTCAAGGGGTGGGCGTGTCGTGTGCGGTCTCGTCGTGCTCGTGGGCTTCGTGGTGCTGGTCACGCCGGAGCCCAGTGTGGTGCGCGCCGCCGCCATGGCCGCCATCGCGATGCTCGCGGTGCTGCTCGGCCGGGCCGGGGTCGGGATCGCCCTCCTGTCCACGGCGGTGACGGTGCTTCTCATCGCCGATCCCTGGCTCGCGGCTTCGCTCGGCTTCGCGCTCTCGGCAGCAGCGACGGCCGCGCTGCTGCTGTGCGCGCGGCCGCTCGCGGCGGGCCTCGCTCATCATGTTCCCCGGCCCCTGGCGCTGGCGGTGGCCATGCCGCTCGCCGCCCAACTCGCCTGCGGGCCACTGCTCATCCTCATCGAGCCCACCGTGCCCGTCTACGGCGTGATCGCGAACCTCCTCGCAGGTCCTGCGGCACCGGTCGCGACGGTGCTCGGGCTGGCCGCGTGTGCTGCGGCGCCCCTGCCCTGGCTGCAGTCCGGTCTCGCAGCTCTCGCGTGGGTGCCGGCATCCTGGATCGCGGCGACGGCGACCACGACAGCCGTCCTGCCCGGCGGCGCGCTGCCATGGCTGGAGGGGTGGCCCGGAGCTGTGGCTCTGGCGATCCTCGGGCTGGCGATCGGGCTGGTCGTCGTGCGGGGGCGGGGAGCGTCGCGTATACAGCGGCTGGCTCGAGCAGGATCGGTCTGCCTCGTGGCGGTGGTCACCGGCGCCGCGCTGGGCGCGGGCGCGCTCACCTCGATCGCAGGCCGGTGGACACTGCCCGCCGACTGGGCGGTGCTCGCCTGCGACGTCGGCCAGGGCGACGCGGTGCTGCTCCGTTCGGCCGGGGCCACCGCGCTCATCGACACGGGCCCCGCTCCCGAGCCGCTCGCCGCCTGTCTCTCGCGGGCCGGGATCGAGCGCATCGACCTGCTTGTGCTGACCCACTACGACCTCGACCACATCGGCGGTCTCGCGGCGGTGCGCGGCCGGGTCGGCAGCGTGCTCCACGGTCCCGGCGACGCCGAGGGCAAGGCGCAGATCGCCGCGCTGACGGCACAGGGAGCGCGGGCGACAGAGGCATCCGCGGGCCTCACCGGCTCGCTCGGCGAGGCCCGGTGGCGTGTGCTCTGGCCGAAGCCCGACAGCCGGGCGTTCCCGGTGGGCAACGACGCCAGCGTCGTCGTCGACGTGCGCGGCGGCGGCATTCCGCCCACACTGGCGCTCGGCGACCTGTCCGCGTCGCCGCAGCGCGTGCTCACGGCATCCGGCGCGCTCGCACCCCCTTACGCCATCGTCAAGGTCGCCCATCACGGCAGTGCTGACCAGGATGCCGAGCTGTACCTCGCCGCCCAGCCCGCGGTGGCCCTCGTCACGGTCGGGATCGACAACGACTACGACCACCCGCGATCGGAGACGCTCACGATCCTCGACACCGTGGGCGCGCGGATCGTGCGCACCGACCAAGACGGCGCGATCGCGCTCTGGTCGTCGGACGGAGCCGTCGCGATCTGGCGCGAACGCGGCGGCTGAGCGACCGTGTCTTCGGCGACGTAGACGGGTCCCGCTGCAGCGGCGCCGACGTGCGCCGACGTTCGCCGTCGGTGGTCGTCGGTAGGCTGGGGGAATGGCTTCTCCCGCTCGCCGAGCCCCCGCGAAGGCGGCGCGCAGCGCCATTCCCCAGCTGTCGTGGCGGGCGCCCCAGCCCGCGCCGATCGTGCTGGTGTCGGGTCCCGAAGAGGTCTGCGCCGAGCGGGCGATCGCGGGGGTGCGGGACTATCTGCGCGCCGAGGATCCGACGCTCGAAGTCTCCGACATCCGCGCCGACGACTACACCGCGGGAACCCTCTTGGGCGTCACGTCACCATCGCTGTTCGGCGAGCCGCGCCTGGTGCGCGTGAGCGGTGTGGAGAAGTGCTCCGACACCTTCCTGGCCGAAGCCGTCTCGTACCTGTCGGCGCCGCAGGACGGCGCGACCGTGGTGCTCCGTCACACCGGTGCCAGCGTCCGCGGCAAGAAGCTGCTCGACGCGATCCGCGCCGGGGAGGGCTCCGGCGTCGAGATCGCATGTCCTGCGGTCAAGCGCGACTCCGATCGCTTCGACTTCGCCGCGGGGGAGTTCCAGGCGGCCAAGAAGCGCATCGCACCCACCGCCCTGCGCGCGCTCGTGTCGGCCTTCGCCGACGACCTCACCGAGCTCGCCGCCGCGTGCCAGCAGCTCATCGCCGACGTGCCGGGCGACATCACCGACCAGATCGTCGAGCGCTACTACGGCGGCCGTGTCGAGACCTCGGCGTTCACGGTCGCCGACACCGCGATCGCCGGCCGCTACGGCGAGGCGCTGATCGCCCTCCGCCACGCACTCGCCTCGGGTGCCGACCCCGTCCCGTTGGTCGCGGCGGTGGCCATGAAGCTGCGCACCATGGCGCGGGTGGCGGGCAACCGCGAGCCCTCGGCGGCTCTCGCGGCCCGGCTGGGCATGAAGGACTGGCAGGTCGATCGCGCCCGCCGCGACCTGATGGGGTGGAACGAAGAGAGCCTGGGCCGCGCGATCCAGGCGACGGCGAGGGCGGATGCCGAGGTCAAGGGCGGCTCTCGCGATGCGGTCTTCGCCCTCGAGCGCATGATCACGGTCATCGCGACGCGCGCGCCGTACGGCGCCTGAACGCGGGTACGCGAAAGGCCCACCCCGTGACGGGACGGGCCTTTTCGACGCATGCTCACCGGGCGATCTCGCGGCCGGTCGCGACCTCACGGCCGCGGAGCGTGTCGAAGTCTCAGAGCGCGGAGACCTGCTTGGCGATGGCCGACTTGCGGTTCGCCGCCTGGTTCTTGTGGATGACGCCCTTGCTGACGGCCTTGTCGAGCTTCTTGGACGCCGTGCCCAGAGCCTTCTCGGCGGCGGCCTTGTCGCCCGCGGCGATGGCCTCGCGGGTGCGACGGACGTGCGTCTTCAGCTCGCTCTTGACGGCCTTGTTGCGCTCGCGCGCCTTCTCGTTGGTCTTGTTGCGCTTGATCTGCGACTTGATGTTCGCCACGTGTCGACGTTCTTTCGTTCGAAGGGAATCGGATGGATGTGCCGGTCAGCGAGAGAGGGGCGCTTCGCGACGGTCGTGAGGGCGAACCCACACGCAAGCCAAACAAGGATTCTATCAGGTCGGTCGACGTGCCACGGACGCCCGGACGCGTGCATGCGGCAGGGGCACGATGATGCATGATCTAGGCGTGGGTGCGTGCACCCGAGGCGTGCGTCCATGACGAAGGAGTCCACCGTGCCGCAGCATCCGTCCGTCGACCTCGCACCGTTCCCGCCGGGCTTCCGGTGGTCCGCGGCGACCGCTGCGTTCCAGGTGGAGGGCTCGCGCACCGCCGACGGACGCGGCCGCTCGATCTGGGACGACTTCGTCGACGCTCCCGGCGCCGTCCGCGACGCCGCGACAGCGGACCCGGGCCCCGACAGCTATCGGCGACACCGCGAAGACGTCGCGCTGCTCGCAGGTCTGGGCGTCGACCGCTACCGCTTCTCGATCTCCTGGGTGCGCGTGCAGCCCGAGCCGGGCGGCCCGGTCCTGCAGGCGGGACTCGACTACTACCGCCGCCTCGCCGACGACCTTCTCGATGTCGGCGTCACCCCGTTCGCGACGCTGTACCACTGGGACCTGCCGAGCGCGATCGAAGAGCAGGGTGGATGGCTGTCGCGCGACACCGCGGAGCGCTTCGGCGAGTACGCCGCGGTCGTGGCCGAGGCTCTGGGCGATCGCATCCTTCACTGGTACACGCTCAACGAACCCGTCTCGACGTCGCTGCAGGGCTATGCCGTCGGCACGCTCGCGCCGGGTCGTCAGCTGCTGTTCGGCTCGCTGCCCACCGTCCACCATCAGCTTCTCGCCCACGGTCTGGCGCAGCGGGCGCTGCGAGCCGCGGGCGCCGAGGAGGTCGGCATCGTCAACAACCACACGCTCGTGCTGCCCGCGAGCGGGGCGGATGCCGACGTCACCGCCGCCGCGGTGTACGACGTGCTCCACAACCGGGTCTTCGCCGAGCCGGTGCTCGTCGGGTCGTACCCCGACCTGGAGGCGTTCGGCATCCCGCCGATGCCGGTCGAGGACGGCGACCTCGAGCTGATCTCGGCGCCCGGAGACTTCTACGGCATCAATTTCTACAATCCGACGACGGTCGCGGACGCCGCGCAGGGCAGCCCCGTCCCGTTCGAGATCGTTCCCACGCCGGGCGCACCCGTCACCGGGTTCGGTCCGGAATGGCCCATCGTGCCCGCTTCGCTCACCGAGCTCCTGCTCGACTTCCGCGAACGCTATGGCGACCGCCTTCCTCCGCTTGTGATCGGTGAGAACGGCGCCTCGTTCCCCGAGCCCGAGCATGTCGACGGCCCCGTCGGCGACGGGGACCGCATCGCGTATCTCGCCGGCCACATCGACGCCCTCGGCGCTGCCGTGCGCGCGGGCGTCGACGTGCGCGAGTACACCGTGTGGTCGCTGCTCGACAACTTCGAGTGGGCCGAGGGGTGGTCGCAGCGCTTCGGGCTGGTGCACGTCGACTTCGACACGGCGCAGCGCACGCCGAAGGCGTCGTTCGACTGGTACCGCTCGCTCATCGCCGAGGCGCGCTCGTGAGCGCGCGGCAGCGCGGCAAGGTCGGCGCGAGCTGGTTCACGCTCTTCACCCTGGCGTGGCTCGCGCTGTGGACGGTGCAGCTGACGCCGCTGCAGCTGCTGATACCCCTGCAGCTCGACACCCCCGACGACGCCGCGGGCTGGGTGTCGGGGGTGGTCTCGTCCGGACTCGTCCTGGCCATCGGCGGCGTCGCGGGTGTCATCGCCGCCCCGCTGGCGGGTGGACTGTCCGACCGCACGCGCGGACGATGGGGACGACGGCGGCCGTGGGCGCTCGGGGGGGTCTGGCTCGGCACGGCCTCCCTCACGGCCATCGCGTTCGCGTCGGGTCCCTGGGGCGTGGGTCTCGCGTGGGTCGGCGTCTCGGTGGGCGTCGCCGTCGCCTCGGCGGCCTTCACCGCACTGATCGCCGACCAGCTGACGACCCAGCGAGGCGCAGCATCCGCAGCCGTCTCCTCCTCGCAGGCGCTCGGAATCGTGGTCGGTGTGGGGGTGATCGTGCTCCTGGAGCTCGGTGTCGTGGTCGGCTACCTCGCGCTCGCCGGCTTCCTCGTCGTCGTGGGGACCATCGCGGCCCTGCTCCTTCCCGACCCGCCCGCGCGCGCCGAGGTGTCCGCGGCGCGGGAGGTCAGGACGCTGCGCGAGCGCCTCGCCGCGCTGCGCGACCGCGACTTCGCCTGGCTGCTCGCGGGTCGGCTGACGGTCAACATCGGCAATGCGCTCGGAACCGGGCTGCTGCTGTTCTTCCTCCTGTACGGCCTGCACCGGGATGCCGCGACCGCCGAGGACGAGCTGCTGCTGCTGATCCTCGTGTACACGCTGTTCGTCGTCGTGTCGTCCATCGTGTCGGGCTGGATCTCCGATCGCACCGGTCGGCGTCTTCCGTTCGTGGTGTGGCCGGCCGTGATCCAGGGGCTCGCGTCGATCCTCCTCGTCGTGGCGCCGTCGCTCACCTCGGCCATGATCGCCGCCGCCCTCCTCGGCGTCGGCTACGGGGCCTACATGTCGGTGAGTCTGGCCCTGGGCACCGACCTGCTTCCGTACGCGGAGGACCACGCCCGCGACCTGGGCTTCGTCAACGTCTCGGCGAGCCTGGGTCAGCTCATCGGCCCGCTTCTCGGCGCCGGGCTGGTGGCGCTCGTCGGCGGCTTCTGGCTGCTCTTCCTCGTGGGCGGGGTCCTGTCGATCGTCGGCGGTTTCATGACCTATGCGATCCGCATGCGCGATCGCACGACATCAGCGGTCTGAGGACTCCAGGGTCGTCAGTGCCACCTCGAGGAGGGCGTCGAACACGCGCGGGCGCATCACGGTGACGTGGTGCGTCGTGCGGGGCACGACGACGAGCTCGGCATGCTGCGCGATGCGCATGAACAGCTTCTCGTTCACCCGGAGCTGGTCGTACTGCCCGTTGACGAACCACAGCGGCACGTCGATGCGATGGAGCGCGGCGAGCAGGTCCAGCACCGACAGGCTGCGCAGCGCGGTGTCCTGCGCATCCAGCGCGTAGCCGCCGGCGCCGAAGTCGGCGCGGGTCTCATCGGGAAGGATCCGATCGAGCATGCGGTCCGTCAGCCACATGCCGCGATCGGGCAGGGAGTCGAAGCCGCGCGCGAGCATGCGGTAGGCCGCGAGGCCCACACTCCGGGGGATGGCGGTGCACGATGCCGCGATGAGACCCGCGACGGGAGGCGGATCCTCCGCGCCCACGTATTCGACGCACAGCAGTCCGCCCATCGAGTGCCCCGAGAGCAGGACCGGTCCGCGCGCGGCTGCGGAGCGCACCGCGCCGTCGATCGTCGCCATCGCCGATTCGAGCGTGAACTCCTCGGCCATGCGCGATCCGTGACCGGGCAGGTCGACGGCGGTGACCGGCGTGCCGCGGTCGGTCAGGTAATCGACCTGGGCGCGCCACATCGTCGCGGACGTCCGGATGCCGTGGACGAGCACGACCTGGACCACCATGACGACAGGCTAGCCGTGGGCGCCGCCTTAGCATGGCGGCATGCCCGAGATCGCTCCGCACATCGCGCACATGCCCGGCTCGGGGGTGCGCCACATCCTCGAGCGTGCACTGCGCCGACCCGGCACGATCATCCTCGCGGTGGGCGAGCCGGGCGAGGTCGCGCCCGACAGGATCCGGGACGCCGCGGCCGACGCCTGGCGTGCCGGCGCCATCCGCTACACGCCCAACGGCGGCATCCCGCCGCTCCGGGACGCGATCCGCGAGAAGCTCGCGCGTGAGAACGGCCTCGACGTCGACACCGAGCAGATCTGGGTCACCGTCGGCGCCACGCAGGCGCTCCATCTGGCAATGGCGCTCACGCTGTCGCACGGCGACGAGGTGCTGGTGCCGGATCCCGGCTACACCACGTTCACCATGAACGCCCACCTGCTGCAGGCGGTGCCCGTGCCCTATCCGCTGCACCCGGAACGGGACTTCCAGCCGGACCTCGCGGAGCTCGAGTCGCTCGTGACGCCGCGCACGCGTGCGCTGATTGTGAACACGCCCTCCAACCCGCTGGGCTCCACCTTCGATCGTTCGACGCTGGAAGCACTCATCTCGCTGGCCCGGCGGCACGACCTGTGGATCCTCAGCGACGAGGTGTACGAGCGGTTCACGTGGGGAGCCCCGCACGTGAGTCCCGCGACGCTCGATCGCGACGGCCGGGTGCTGTCGGTGTTCTCGATGTCGAAGACGTACGCCATGACGGGCGCCCGTGTGGGCTGGCTCGTCACGCCTCCGGGCTGGCGGCAGACGATGCTGCGCGTGCAGGAGTCCGTCGTCAGCTGCGTCGACGAGCCGTCGCAGCGGGCCGCGACCGAGGCGCTCACCGGCGACCAGGGCGCCGTGTCGCAGAGCGCCGCGCACTATCGTGACAACCTCGCCGCCGCCACCGCACTGCTGTCGACGCGGGGTCTGCGCCACCTGACGCCCACCGGCGCGTTCTATCTGTGGATCGACGTCTCGCACGTCTCGCAGGGTGACGTCATGGCGTGGTGCGAGCGATTCCTCGACGAGCAGGGGGTCGCCGTCGCGCCGGGGAGTGCGTTCGGCGCATCGGGGGAGGGCTGGATCCGCGTGTGCCTGGCCAGCGACCGCAGCGAACTGCTCGAGGGCCTGAGCCGACTGCCCGCACCCGCCTGACGGGCGCCCGGCGCATCGCGCGGACCCCGCTCGCCGAGAGCCCCGCCGTCACAGCCCGGCGACTCGCAGAGTCTCGGCATCCCGCACCCGTACAATCGTCTGGACATGTCACCCCGCGCCCTGAAGCCCCTCGAGCCCTCCGCCACGCCGCCCGAGCTGATCCGCAACTTCTGCATCATCGCCCACATCGACCACGGCAAGTCGACGTTGGCCGACCGCATGCTGCAGATCACCGGCGTCGTCTCCGACCGCGATATGCGTGCGCAGTACCTCGACCGCATGGACATCGAGCGCGAGCGCGGCATCACGATCAAGTCGCAGGCGGTGCGGATGCCGTGGGCGACCGGCGATCAGACGTTCGCGCTGAACATGATCGACACGCCCGGCCACGTCGATTTCACCTACGAGGTCTCGCGGTCGCTCGCCGCGTGCGAGGGCGCGATCCTGCTCGTCGACGCGGCACAGGGGATCGAGGCGCAGACGCTCGCGAACCTGTACCTGGCGCTCGAGAACGACCTGCACATCATCCCCGTGCTCAACAAGATCGACCTGCCGGCGGCCGATCCCGACAAGTTCGCCGCAGAGCTGGCGAACCTCATCGGCGGCTCGCCCGACGACGTGCTGCGCGTGTCGGGCAAGACCGGAATGGGCGTCGAGACGCTCCTCGACCGCATCGTCGAGCAGATCCCGGCACCCAGGGGGAATGCGGATGCGCCGGCCCGCGCCATGATCTTCGACTCCGTGTACGACTCCTACCGCGGCGTGGTGACGTACGTCCGCATGGTCGACGGCAAGCTGGAGCCGCGCGAACGCATCCAGATGATGTCGACGAAGGCCACGCACGACCTCCTCGAGATCGGCGTGTCGAGCCCCGAGCCCGTCCCGACGAGAGGGCTCGGCGTCGGCGAGGTGGGCTACCTCATCACCGGTGTGAAGGACGTTCGCCAGTCCAAGGTCGGCGACACCATCACCACCGCGCGCAAGCCCGCCGTCGATGCGCTCGCGGGCTACACCGATCCCAAGCCGATGGTCTTCTCGGGCGTCTACCCGATCGACGGCAGCGACTACGGCGACCTGCGCGAGGCCCTCGACAAGCTGAAGCTCTCGGACGCGTCGCTGCAGTACGAGCCCGAGACGTCGGTCGCGCTGGGCTTCGGCTTCCGGTGCGGCTTCCTGGGCCTGCTGCACCTCGAGATCATCACCGAGCGGCTCGCGCGCGAGTTCGACCTCGACCTCATCACCACCGCGCCCTCCGTCATCTACGAGGTCACCACCGACACCGGCGAGCAGGTCACGGTCACGAACCCGAGCGAGTATCCCGACGGGCGCGTGGCCACGGTGAGCGAGCCCGTCGTCAAGGCCGCCATCCTGACGCCGAAGGACTACGTCGGCACCGTCATGGAGCTGTGCCAGTCGCGTCGCGGCCAGCTGCTGGGCATGGAGTACTTCAGCGAGGAACGCGTCGAGCTGCGCTACAACATGCCGCTCGGCGAGATCGTTTTCGACTTCTTCGACCAGCTGAAGTCCCGCACCCAGGGCTACGCGAGTCTGGACTACGAGCCCGCGGGCAGCCAGGAAGCCGACCTGGTGAAGGTCGACATCCTGCTGCAGGGCGACAAGGTCGACGCGTTCAGCTCGATCGTCCACCGTGAGAAGGCGTACGCCTACGGCACGATGATGACCGAGCGCCTGCGCAAGCTGATCCCGCGCCAGCAGTTCGAGGTGCCCATCCAGGCGGCGATCGGCGCGCGCATCATCGCGCGCGAGAACATCCGTGCCATGCGCAAGGACGTCCTCGCCAAGTGCTACGGCGGCGACATCACGCGCAAGCGCAAGCTCCTCGAGAAGCAGAAGGAGGGCAAGAAGCGCATGAAGATGGTCGGTCGCGTGGAGGTCCCCCAGGAGGCGTTCATCGCCGCGCTCTCGGGTGACGTCGAGGGCAAGGGCGCCAAGTAGGCTGGTCTGCATGCGTCGAGGAACCTTCCGTGACGACACCGTCGACTACGCCGCCGTCGGGGCGACGCAGGCGCCGGATCTGATGCACTACCCGCCGGAGCGCAGCATCCCGGCGGAGGAGTCGTGGCGCATCGGCAGCGGCGAAGCCCGATTCCGCGCCGCCGGCGAAGCGCTGCTGTCGTGGACCGCCCAACGCGGCGCCGGCCTCGAACTGAGCGACGTGCGGCCCGCCTCCGGCCCCATGTACTCGGGCGTCAGCTTCGACGCCGAGGGCACCCCGGTCGCTCCCAGCCGCACGGAGGCCGAGCAGCGCTTCGACGCCGACGGCACGCCGTACGTGAGCGCAGGCACGACCATCCGCGTCGACGGCCGCGTCAAAGGCCTGCGGGCCGACGCGGAGCTGCGTGTCATCTTCGCCGTAGAGGAGCCCCGTCGCATCGGCTTCGCGCTGGGCACGGTGAGCGACTCGGTCGTCAGCGGCGAAGAGTCGTTCATGCTCGACTGGTACGACAACGACGAGGTGTGGTTCACGGTGCGTGCGTTCGACGCACCCCGTGCCGTCCTCTATCGCGTACTGCCGGGGCTCACCAAGCGCCGTCGGCGCGAGCTGTTCACGCGGTACCTGCGCGCCATCTCGCCGCTGTACACGACTCCCGCGTGAGGCGCTGATGGGCTCCGCTCTTCCGCTCGGCGAGCCCGTTCCCGCGGACGGCTCGCTGCCGTCGGGCATCCGCATCGATCCCTCGACCGATTTCGGCGTGTACCTGCACGTGCCCTTCTGCCGTGTCCGCTGCGGCTACTGCGACTTCAACACGTACACGGCTTCCGAGCTGCGGGGCGCACGCCAGGACCAGTACGCCGACACGCTCCTGCGCGAGGTCGCCCTGGCGGCGCCGGTGCTCGAGCGCGCCGGGGGGAACCGCCCGGCCACGACGGTGTTCTTCGGCGGCGGCACGCCGACGCTCCTTCCCCCGGGGGATCTCGCCCGCATGCTCGGCGGCGTTCGCGACACGTTCGGCATCGTCGACGGCGCCGAGGTGACGGTCGAGGCCAATCCCGACACCGTCTCGCCGACAGTCGCTGCCGAGCTCGCGGCATCCGGCGTCACGCGGCTCTCGATCGGCATGCAGTCCGCTGTTCCGCACGTCCTCGCGGCGCTGGACCGCACGCACGACCCCGAGAACGTGCGCACCGCGGTGTCGGCCGCCCGAGACGCCGGTCTCGACGTCAGCGTCGACCTCATCTACGGCGCTCCGGGCGAATCGCTCGCGGACTGGCGGTCGTCGCTCGAGGCCGCGATCGCACTCGAGCCCGACCACATCTCGGCCTATGCCCTCATCATCGAGGACGGCACCAAGCTCGCGCGCCAGATCCGCCGCGGCGAGGTCGCTGCGCCCGACGACGACCTGCAGGCCGACATGTACGAGCTGGCCGACGATCTGCTCGCCGGCGCGGGATTCGACTGGTACGAGGTGTCGAACTGGGCCCGCGACGCCGCCCACCGGTCCCGGCACAACCTCGCGTACTGGGTGGGGTCGGACTGGTGGGGCTTCGGACCCGGGGCCCACAGCCACATCGGGGGAGTGCGCTTCTGGAACGTGAAGCACCCCGCGGCCTACGCACAGCGGCTCGCTGCGGGGGAGTCGCCCGCAGCCGGTCGTGAGACGCCGGATGCCGAGGCCCGGGCGCTCGAGAGCGTGCTGCTGCGCACGCGGGTCCGGGAAGGGCTTCCCGTCGGCGAGCTGCAGGGGGAGGGGCGTCACGCGGTCGCCGCGCTCATCGCGGACGGCCTCATCGAGGGTCCCACGGCGCTGCGCGGACGCGTGGTGCTCACGCGTCGCGGACGTCTGCTGGCGGACGCCGTCGTACGCGCGCTCACCGAGTGACGAGGCTCCGCCGTGCCGCCGCGGCGCGGCTCCACCCGGCGCGGCGTCGTTCGGCGATCCTGACAGGGTCATCGGATAGAATTGGCACTCCAGTCATGCGAGTGCCAGACGCCCTGGTGCCGACAGCAGCGTGAGGAGGCGGGATGGTCAGCGAGCGAGGCCTGCAGGTGCTGCGGGCGATCGTCCAGGACTACGTCGACACGCGTGAGCCGGTCGGCAGCAAGACGATCGTCGAGCGGCATGCGTTCGGCGTCTCCGCGGCGACGATCCGCAACGACATGGCTCTGCTGGAAGACGACGAGCTCATCGTCGCGCCGCACACGTCGTCCGGACGCGTGCCGACCGACAAGGGATACCGCGTCTTCGTGGACCACCTCGCCGAGATCCGTCCACTCTCGTCGGCCCAGCGCTCGGCCATCGCCTCGTTCCTGGACGGCTCCGGCGACCTCGACGACGTGCTCGTGCGCACCGTGCGCGCCCTGACGCAGCTCACCGGCCAGGTCGCGATCGTGCAGTACCCGTCGTTCGCCCGTGCCAACGTCACGCACGTGGAGCTGGTCCAGCTCGGCGGGGGACGGATGCTGGTGATCGTCGTCACCGACACCGGCCGGGTGTCGCAGCGGCTGACCTTCGTCGGAGAGGACTTCGACGACACCGATCTCGCGCACATCCGCGCCCGGCTCGGCACGCTGCTGGTGGGCCGACCCGTCCGCGAGGGTCTCCAGCGCATCGCCGAGCGGCTCGAGGTGCCGGATGCCCAGGCGCCCGCGCACGAGCGAGCGACGGACGAGATCATCCGCGCCGTCGCCGAAGAGCTGGAAGAGTTCCGCCAGGACAAGCTGGTCATGGCCGGCAGCGCGAACCTCGCGCGGAGCGAGTCCGATTTCCGCGGCAGCATCTACCCGCTCCTCGAGGCGATCGAGGAGCAGGTGACCCTGCTGCGGCTGATGGGCGAGATGGTGGCCGACGAGCAGGGCCTGGCCGCGAGCATCGGGCGTGAGAACGAGGCGTTCGGCCTGGCCGAGGCATCCGTCGTGGCCAGCGACTACGACGCGACCGGATCACTCGCCCGGGTCGGTGTGCTCGGCCCGACGCGCATGGACTATCCCACGAACCTCGCGACGGTCCGTGCCGTCGCGCGCTATCTCACGCGGATGCTCGAGCAGGACGACAACTCCCGCTGACGCGGACGCGCATCATCGATTCCGCGGCTCGACCGCGGCAGGAAGGCGAAAGTGGCTGACCACTACGAGGTCCTCGGCGTCTCACGCGACGCCACCACCGACGAGATCAAGAAGGCGTACCGCAAGCTCGCTCGGCAGCTGCACCCGGATGTGAATCCCGGCGAGGACGCTTCCGAGCGGTTCAAGCTCGTGACGCACGCGTACGACGTGCTGAGCGACCCCGACCAGCGGGCCCGGTACGACATGGGCGGGAGCGAGTCGCCGTTCGGCGGCGCCGGCGGCTTCGGCGGCTTCAACGACATCTTCGAGACCTTCTTCGGCGCGGCCGGCGGCTCGCGCGGCGGGCGCCCGCGGTCGCGGCGCGAACGCGGCCAGGACGCCCTCGTGCGTGTGACGCTCGAGCTCGGCGACGTCGTGTTCGGCACTCACCGCGACATCGACGTGGACACCGCGGTGCTCTGCGAGACGTGCCAGGGCTCGTGCTGCCAGCCGGGGACGAGCCCGGTCACCTGCGACATCTGCCACGGCACCGGAAACGTGCAGCGGCAGGTGCGGAGCCTCCTCGGCAACGTGGTCACGACGCAGCCCTGCAACGTGTGCCAGGGCTACGGCACGACGATTCCCTACCCCTGCGCGACGTGCCAGGGTCAGGGCCGCGTGCGCGCGCGCCGTACGGTCTCGCTCGACATCCCCGCCGGCGTCGAGACCGGCCTGCGGCTGCAGCTGCCCGGCTCGGGCGAGGTCGGCCCCGCCGGCGGCCCGAACGGCGACCTGTACATCGAGGTCACCGTCTCGCCCCACGAGGTGTTCAGCCGCGACGGCGACGATCTGCTCGCCACCCTGGAGGTGTCGATGCCCGACGCGATCCTCGGCACCACGACGACGATCGAGTCGCTCGACGGCCCTGTGGACCTGGAGGTGCGCCCGGGCGTGCAGGCCGGCGACATCCTGACGATCAAGGGCCGCGGCATCACCCCGCTGCGCGGCTCGCAGCGCGGCGATCTGAGGGTCGGAGTGCACGTCGTGACGCCCACGCGCCTGGACCACAAGGAGCGGGCCCTCATCGAGGAGTTCGCCAAGCGCACCAAGGCGCCCGCCCCGCGGCTGTCGGAGTTCCACCAGGGCCTGTTCGCCAAGCTGCGCGACCGCTTCCGGAACGCCTGACCGGTGGCCCTCCACTTCCTCCTCGACGGGCCGGCGGCTGCGCCGGGCGATGCAGTCGCCCTCACCGGCGCCGAGGCGCACCACGCCTCCAGCGTGCGGCGGGTGCGCGTCGGCGAGGAGGTGACGGTCGGCGACGGCCACGGCGCGTGGCTCACGGGCGTCGTCGAGTCGGTGGCACCACGCGAGGTCGTGGTGCGCATCCGCGAGCGGGCGGACGTCGCCCAGGCGAGTCCGCGCGTGGTGCTCGTGCAGGCGCTCGCCAAGGGCGACCGCGACGAACTGGCGGTCCAGGCGGCGACGGAACTCGGAGTCGACGAGATCGTCCCGTGGCAGGCCGCACGAAGCGTCTCGCGATGGGACGCGGCGAAGGCTGTGAAGGGCCGTGCGCGCTGGACGACCATCGTGCGCGAGGCGGCGAAGCAGGCCCACCGCTCCTGGGTGCCCGAAGTGACGGAGCTCACCTCGACGGCCGGGCTCGTGCGCCGGGCCGCGGCATCCCGCATCCTCGTCCTCGAGCCGACCGCGGCCGAGCCGCTCAGCGCCCTCGCGGTGGAGCCCGGCGACGCCCGCGACGTCGTGCTGGTGGTCGGTCCGGAGGGCGGCATCGCACCCGACGAGCTCGAGGCCCTCGCCGCCGCCGGAGCGCGACTGGTGCGCCTCGGCGACACCGTGCTGCGCACGTCGACGGCCGGTCCGGCGGCCCTCGCGGTCGTGAGCACCGCACTCGGGCGCTGGTGAGCCGTCCGACAGGCTCACCGACCGGTCTCCGAGCCCGTCCGACGCCCCCGTCGCTAGACTGGCGACCATGAGCGAGCCGTCGATCTTCACGCGCATCCGCAACGGAGAGATCCCGTCCGAGATCATCGCGGAGACCGAGAATGCGTTCGCGATCCGCGACATCTCGCCGCAGGCGCCCCTGCACCTGCTGGTGATCCCGAAGACCGAGGAGTACCGGAACGTCGTCGAACTCGCCGCCGGCGATCCCGAGCTGATGGCCGAGCTCGTCGGGCTGGCGAACACGCTCGCCGCGGAGCATTCGGACGGGGACTTCCGCCTCGTGTTCAACACCGGCCCGAACGCGGGCCAGACCGTCTTCCACGTGCACGCCCATGTGCTCGCGGGAGGCCTGGAAGAGAAGAGTGTCGGTGCCTGATCAAGACGGTCATGAAACCGTGAGCGACCGCGTCTACGCGGACGGGGTCGCGATGGTGCAGCTGCTGGGTCCCCAGGATCGCCTGCTGCGGGTCGTCGAACGTGAGCACCCCGGTGTCGACGTGCACGTGCGCGGCAACGAGATCACCCTCACGGGCGAGGCCGACGCCGTCGCCGCGGCGCGGTCGCTGGTGGACGAGCTGCTCGCGATGACGAAGGCGGGGCACTCGCTCGGCGAGGAGGACGTCACCTCGTCGAACCGCATCCTGCGCACGGAGGGCGGTCCACGGCCATCCGAGGTGCTCGGCGAGGCGATCCTGTCGTCCCGCGGCCGGGTCATCCGCCCGAAGACGCTGGGCCAGAAGGCGTACGTCGACGCGATCGAAGAGAACACGATCGTGTTCGGCATCGGTCCGGCGGGAACCGGCAAGACCTACCTGGCGATGGCCAAGGCCGTTCAGGCGCTCCAGCGCAAGGAGGTCAGCCGCATCATCCTCACCCGTCCTGCAGTGGAGGCGGGGGAGCGGCTGGGGTTCCTGCCCGGTACGCTCACCGACAAGATCGACCCGTACCTGCGGCCGCTGTACGACGCCCTGAACGAGATGATGGACCCCGAGCTGGTACCCAAGCTGATGGCGACGGGCACCATCGAGGTGGCGCCGCTGGCATACATGCGCGGACGCACCCTGAACGACTCGTTCGTCGTGCTCGACGAGGCGCAGAACACCACGCCCGAGCAGATGAAGATGTTCCTCACCCGGCTCGGCTTCGGCACGCGCATGGTCGTCACGGGTGACATCACGCAGATCGACCTGCCGCAGGGCGCGTCGGGACTCCGCCTCGTGACCCGCGTGCTGGGCGACATCGACGACATCCACTTCGCGTACCTCACGAGCGACGACGTGGTGCGGCACACGCTCGTGGGACGGATCGTCGATGCCTACAGCGTGTACGACGAGCGTCGCATGGCCGCACGACGGGAGCGCGACGAAGCCTCGGAGTTCGCCAACCGAGCGGATCGCCGCGCCGCCATCCCGCGCACCGGCGGACCCCGTGACCACCTTCCGAAGCGAGGACGCTCATGACCATCGAGATCGGCAACGAATCCGGGATCGCCGTCGACGAGACGGTGCTGCTGCGGCTCATGGAGCACAACTTCGCCGAGCTGCACGTCAGCCCCGACGCCGACGTCGCCATCCTCCTCGTCGACGAGGGCGCGATGGAAGCGCTGCACGTGCAGTGGATGGACGAGCCGGGTCCGACCGACGTCCTCAGCTTCCCCATGGACGAGCTCCGCCCGGGCACCGAAGACGCCCCGACGCCCCCCGGACTCCTCGGCGACATCGTGCTGTGCCCGCAGGTCGCCGAGACGCAGGCGGTGGCCGCCAAGCACTCGACGCTCGACGAGCTGATCCTCCTCACCACGCACGGCCTGCTCCACCTCCTCGGCTTCGACCACGCCGAGCCTGAGGAGGAGCGGGAGATGTTCGGACTGCAGCGGGAGCTCATCACCTCGTTCCAGGCGTCCGAGCGTCGACGACCGCGCGCATGACCGCTGCCCTCCTCCTCGTCGCGGCGGCGCTGCTGCTCGCGTTCGGCGCCCTGATGGTCGCCATCGACGCGGCGCTCAGCGTCACCTCGCGCGCCGATCTCGCCGAACTGGCGGCGGGGGACCGCAATCCGGAGCCGTTGCGCAAGATCGCGGCCGACCCCGACGCCCACGCCAATGCGGTGATCTTCATCCGCGTCCTCGCCGAGACGACCGCGGCGGTGCTGGTGACGGTCGCGTTCACCGACCTGTTCAACAACATCTGGTGGGCCATGCTCGCCGCGGCGATCCTGATGACGGGCGTGTCGTACGTCATCGTGGGGGCGAGCCCGCGCACCGTCGGCAGGCTCCACGCCAAGGCGCTGCTGCGCGGCGCCGCGCCGGTCATCCGCGGTGTGCGCATCATCCTGGGCCCCCTCGCCCACGGGCTGGTCGCGCTCGGCACCCGCATCACCCCCGGCGCCTCTCGCGGCTCGTCGTTCGCATCCGAGGAGCAGCTGCTCAGCATCATCGACGAGGCCGCCGAGAACGAGCTCATCGAACAGGATGACCGCGAGCTCATCCATTCGGTGTTCGACTTCACCGACACCTTCGTGCGGGCTGTCATGGTGCCGCGCACAGACATGGTGACCGTGGATGCCTCTGCCTCCACGCGCGAGGCGATGTCGATCTTCCTCGAGAAGGGCGTGTCGCGCGTGCCCATCGTCGACGACGACGCCGACGACGTCGTGGGGGTGCTCTACCTGAAGGACCTCGTGCAGTTCGGCTTCCGCGACGAGTCGGGGTGGCGCGATGCCCCGATCAGCCGCATCGCGCGGCCCGCGGTCTTCGTGCCCGAGTCGATGAAGGCCGAGACACTGCTGCAGCAGATGAAGCGGGACGCGGTGCACGTCTGCCTCGTCGTCGACGAGTACGGCGGCGTGTCGGGGCTCGTGACCCTGGAGGACCTCATCGAGGAGCTCGTCGGTGAGATCTCCGACGAGTACGACCCCCGGGCCGAGGAGGTCACCGAGCTCGAGCCCGGTCACTACCGGGTGAGTGCCCGCCTCGGACTCGACGAGGTCGGCGATCTCTTCGGCCTCGAGCTGGAGGACGAGGACGTCGACTCGATCGGAGGACTCCTCGGCAAGGCGCTGGGCCGTGTGCCGCAGCCCGGTGCGACCGCCGAGTACGCCGGACTCGTGCTGACCGGCGGCGCGTCGCGCGGCCGCGGACGCGGCATCTCCACGGTGTTCGTCGAACGCGGCGCGCCCACGCTCGACATGGGCCGGCCGCGCACCGGCGAGATCCGCATTCCGAGCCCTCGCACCGGCGAGATCCGGCTGCCCAAGAAGGAAGACACCCCATGACCGAGAACGACGCCACGCCGGCTTCTGGGCCCGCTGCGGTCCCCGCCTCCGCTCAGGCCCCCGAGCCTGCCGACGGGCGCTCCGGCTTCGTCACCTTCGTCGGCCGCCCGAACGTCGGCAAGTCCACCCTGACGAACGCCCTCGTCGGCGAGAAGGTCGCCATCACCAGCGACAAGCCCCAGACCACGCGGCGCGCCATTCGCGGCATCCTGAACCGCCCCGCCGGCCAGCTGGTCATCGTCGACACGCCAGGCCTCCACAAGCCCCGCACCCTGCTGGGTCAGCGGCTCAACGACCTCGTCGAGCAGGTGCTGGGCGATGTCGACGTCATCGGCTTCTGCGTTCCCGCGACAGAGAAGGTCGGCCCCGGCGACCGTCGCATCGCCGAGTCGCTGGGCGGCTACGGCCGGGCGAAGAAGGTCGCGATCGTCACCAAGACGGATGCCGCGTCCCGCGACCAGATCACCGAGAGGCTGATCGAGGTCGACCAGCTGCGCGAGGACTGGGCCGCCGTCATCCCGCTCTCCGCACTCACCCGCGATCAGCTCGACGTGCTGACCGACGAGCTGCTCGCACTCATGCCGAAGGGTCCCGCGCTCTACCCCGATGGGGTCGTCACCGACGAGTCGATCGAGGACCGCATCGCCGAGATCATCCGCGAGGCGGCGCTCGAGGGTGTGCGCGATGAGCTGCCGCACTCCATCGCGGTCACGATCGAGGACATCTCCGAGCGCGACACCGGGTCGATGACCGACATCCATGCGAACCTCATCGTCGAGCGCGACAGCCAGAAGGCGATCATCATCGGCCACAAGGGCTCGCGCCTGCGCGACGTCGGCGCGCGGGCCCGCGCGCAGATCGAGCCGCTGGTGGGCACCAACGTGTTCCTCAAGCTGCACGTCCGCGTCGCCAAGGAGTGGCAGCGCGATCCGAAGCAGCTCGGGCGCCTCGGCTTCTGACACGGCGCGGCGCCCCCTGTCGCGCGTCGATCAGCCGCCGGTGGGCGTCATCGCCGACCTGATGATCACGGTGTCGTCGCCGTACTCCGCGTTCGCGGCGTCCTGCCAGCTGCCGTCGTCCCAGACGACATCGACCCACAGCCACCCGTCCTGCGGAGAGGAGCTCAGGTACGCATCGCCGAGGCGCTCGGGCAGCTCGTCCTGGATGGCGGCGAGCGTCGCCTCGTCGCCCGCGCCGGGCCTGCCGCCGGTCGGGTCCTCAGGACGGATCGGGTCGTACAGGGCCAGCAGGATGGGCGGCTGCGTCACGGTGAACGACGTGCCGTCGTATGTGCCGCGTACCGCATAGGCGCCCCAGGTCACGTCGCCCGACGAGTCGGCACCCTCGACGCCGTCCCAGCTCCAGCCCTCGAGCGGGATCCCCGTGCACTGCGGCGGGTACGACTCCGCCACCGGACCCAGGCAGAGCTCAACGTCGCCCGCGGCATCCAGCACCGTGCCTGTCGCGGCGACCTCACCCTCGGGCGGAACCGGCGTGATCGACCCGAGTGCGGCCGGCGGGGGCGTGCTCGCCGGATCGGCGCTCGCGCATGCGACGGCGACGAGCCCGACGAAGAGGGTGGTGGCGGCGATGCCGAGCGGGCGGCGAAGACCTCTCATACCTCGATGGTGTCGCACGTCCCCCGATCGTCTCAGCAGCGGATGTTGCGGCATCCGAGTCCGAGCTGTTCGCGTTGCGCGCAGAACCGGGTGTAGCCTGGTCTCATGCGCTTCGGCCGGCTTCTCCTTCTTAGCCGCCGCGACGAGACCTCGTTCTAGGGCCTTCCTCGTCGCGGAGCTTTCGCCTGGCCCGCATCATCAGGCTTCGAGCCACCCCGATCGGGTTGACGGCTCGAGACAGACGAGAGAAGCGATCGAACATGAAGAACAATCAGAAGCCTTCGGGCATGCCGGTTCAGAAGTATCTGCCGTTCCACGAGCAGATCACCGTCGAACTGCCCGACCGCACGTGGCCGGACCGGCGCATCACGAGCGCACCCCGCTGGTGCGCGGTCGATCTGCGCGACGGCAACCAGGCGCTCATCGACCCCATGAGCCCTGAGCGCAAGCGGGTGATGTTCGACCTCCTGGTGCGCATGGGCTACAAGGAGATCGAGGTCGGCTTCCCCTCGGCGAGCCAGACCGACTTCGATTTCGTGCGTCAGCTCATCGAAGAGAACCTGATCCCGGACGACGTCACGATCCAGGTGCTCACGCAGGCGCGTGCGCACCTGATCGAGCGCACCTACGAGTCGATCGCCGGTGCGAAGCAGGCGATCGTGCACCTGTACAACTCGACCAGCGTGCTGCAGCGCGAGGTCGTGTTCCGCACCGACGAGCAGGGCATCATCGACATCGCGCTGGAGGGCGCGCGGCTGTGCCGCGAGTTCGAGAAGCGCATCCCCGAGACGCAGGTCTTCTACGAGTACTCGCCCGAGAGCTACACCGGCACCGAGCTCGAGTTCGCCGTGGACGTGTGCAACCAGGTGATCGAGATCTTCGAGCCCACACCGGAGCGCAAGGTCATCATCAACCTGCCCGCGACCGTCGAGATGGCGACCCCCAACGTCTACGCCGACTCGATCGAGTGGATGAGCCGTCGCCTCGCGCACCGCGAGAACGTCATCCTGTCGCTGCACCCCCACAACGACCGCGGCACCGCGATCGCCGCGGCGGAGCTCGGGTACATGGCCGGCGCCGATCGCATCGAGGGCTGCCTGTTCGGCAACGGTGAGCGCACGGGAAACGTCGACCTGGTCGCGCTGGGCATCAACCTGCTGACGCAGGGCATCGATCCGCAGATCGACTTCAGCGACATCGATCAGGTCAAGCGGACCGTCGAGTACTGCAACCAGCTGCCGGTGCACGAGCGCAGCCCGTGGGCGGGCGACCTGGTCTTCACCGCCTTCAGCGGGTCGCACCAGGACGCCATCAAGAAAGGCTTCGAGGCGATGGAGGCCCGCGCCGCCGCGGCCGGCGTCACGGTCGACGAGATCGACTGGGCCGTGCCGTACCTGCCCATCGACCCCAAGGATCTGGGCCGCTCCTACGAGGCCGTCATCCGCGTCAATTCGCAGTCGGGCAAGGGCGGCGTCGCCTACCTGCTCAAGACCGACCACTCGCTCGACCTGCCCCGCAAGCTGCAGATCGACTTCTCCGGCGTCGTGCAGGCCAAGACCGACGCCGAGGGCGGCGAGGTCACGAGCGACCAGATCTGGAAGATCTTCACCGACGAGTACCTGCCGTCGGAGGTCGCCGACGAGCGCTGGGGCCGCTTCGAGCTGCTGGCGACGAGCACCCGCAGCGATCTGTCGGGTGATGTCGCGCTCGACATCACGCTGCGCGACGGCGATCAGCGCTTCGAGGCCTCGGGCCGCGGCAACGGCCCCGTGGCGGCGTTCCTCGAGATCGTCCGCGCGCAGGGGTTCGACGTCACGCTGTACGACTACGTCGAGCACGCTCTCAGTGCCGGTGGCGACGCCCAGGCCGCCGCGTACATCGAACTTCAGGTCGACGGCGAGCGCCTGTGGGGCGTCGGCATCGACTCTGACATCTCGACCGCATCGCTCAAAGCGATCGTGTCGGGAGTGAACCGCGCCATCCGCACGCGGCAGCGCTCAGGGGCCCTCGCGGCCGTCTGAGCGCGAACCGTCGACGGGTGTGCGCGGGTGATCCCCGTGCGCGCCCGTCGGTGTGCGTCCGTGCCGGCGGGGGGGCAGCAGGTCGATCAGGGCTTGACGATCGGGATGGTCGAGGTCTCGACGGCGACCTTGCGGCGATACAGGGCGCGCTGCTCCGGCAGCGAGATGTCGAACATCACCGCGAGCAGCCGGATCACCGTGGTGACCACGATGCCGACGATCGCCGCGATCACCAGATCGAGCCCGAGCGCGTTCGCGACGGCGAGGACGAGGCACCCGGCTCCGGCGGCGACCGCATAGAGCGAGCCGACGTGCATGATCGCCACCGGGAGGCCCATGATCATGTCGCGGAGGATGCCGCCGCCGACTGCCGCGCACACGCCGACGAAGACAGCCGGCACGAGGGGGAGACCGAGCGCGAGCGCCTTGCTGGTGCCGAAGGCGCCGAACAGGCCGATGACCAGGGCGTCGAGGCCGACGATGACGCCGTTGAGCCTCTGAAAGAGGCCGGCGAGCAGCATCCCGAGCAGTGCCGCGCCGGTGGCCGTCAGCAGGTACCAGTTGCTCTGCAGCGTGGTGGGCGTGACGTTCAGGAGCAGGTCGCGGATGAGACCGCCGCCCATCCCGACGACGATGCCGATGATGGCCACCCCGAGGAGGTCGAGCCGCCGCTGGCCACGGAATCCCGAGGCGAAGAGGGCGCCCTGGATCCCGCCGAGTCCGACGGCGGTGAGGTCCGCCCATAGCGGGATCACGAAGATCGGCTCGTCCACCCCTCCATTGTCGGGGCGCGTCAGGGGATGTGCGTGCGCACCGCCGTCATGAACCCGTCCAGGTCGTCGACCCAGAGCCGCACGGCGTCGACCTCGGCGGCGGTGTCGCCGAGCCGCACGGCCACCGGACGCTCGAGGATGACGAGGACGTTGGTCTCGTCCTGCATGCGCAGTGCGAGAGTGCGTCCATGCGGCTCGTCGCGGATCTTCGGCGCCTTCTCGAGCACATCCCGGGACTTCTCGACGCTCGCCACGGTCTCCCACGGCAGGTCGATGTCGACCTCGGCGCCTGAGCGAGCGTGGATGCCGTCCGGACCGACGGCGTGGGGACGGGTGAGGAAGCCCAGTAGGAGGCCGATCATCCACGTCACGCCCCAGATCCCTGCGGCGAGGAGGGGGATGCGCAGCCACGGCCAGTCGTGGACGATCAGGTCGACGATCGGGATCTCGATCGCCGAGAGGACGATGAAGATCACCAGGATCGTCAGCACAGGGGAGTGGTAGGAGAAGCCGGATGCCCCGCGCGGCACCCGCGGCCGGCGGAACAGCCAGCGGTAGAGGCTCTTCCACACCCCGATCTCGGCGCGCCAGGCGGCGCGGGCCAGCTTGGCGATCCGCGCGGCGAGCGGAGTGCGCGGAACGGCGGCGGATGTGACGTCGGTCATGCGTAGTCCTCCCTCTCGCGCTGCGCGCGCTCGTGCTCGGCGATCAGGTGCTCGAGCCTGCCGCGCACGTGGTCGATGCCGCGGACCATCGCGTCGACGGTCTGCGCGTCGAGGCCGTCGACGAGGGCGGCGCCGAGTTCGGCGAGTTCGATGTCCATGGCCTGCATGAGCGTGCGCCCTCGATCGGTGAGGTGGACGAGCACGGCACGCCGGTCGGTGGGATGAGGCTCGCGGCGTGCCAGGCCCGTCGCGTCGAGGGCATCCACCAGCGTCGTGATATGGCGTGGAGTCACGTCGAGGGCCTCGGCCAGCTGAACCTGCGTGGCCGGTCCGCCGTGGTGGAGCACCCAGAGCAGATGCGTGCGGGGAGCGGTCAGCCCCCGACGGTCGAGCTCGCGCTCCTGATCGGCCTGGAGGACCTGGGTCAGCGCGAGCAGCGAATCGAGCACCTGCGTTCCGGACATAGTGAACAGAATACATTATGTTGCTGAGGGTTGACCTGCGCCGAGTCCGCTGGGATCCTTGCGATGGTTCACGCGGTACTGGGGAAAGGTGATCGCGATGGCGGCGATGTCCGATCGCGCGACACGGGCGAAAGCGGCGGTCGACGTCGTGACGGCGTTCTTCGCACGCATCCAGGCGACGGCGGACGACCCCGACGCTCTCGATTTCACGTTCGGCAACCCGCACGAGCTGGCTCTTCCGGGGCTAACGGCGGCCATGCAGGCCCAGGTCGAGCCGCGGTCGGTGGACTGGTTCGCCTACAAGACGAGCGAGCGGCTTGCGCAGGAGACGGTCGCGGCAGGCTTGCGCACCGAGCTCGCCCTCGACTTCGAGCCCGACGACATCGCGATGACCCAGGGCGCCTTCGGCGCGCTCTCGCTGGCGTTCGCGCTGCTGGCGGACGCGGGCGACGAGGTCATCATCCCCGTGCCCGGATGGTTCTGCTACGAGCCGATGCTCCATGCCGCGAACCTCCTTCCCGTGCGCGCCGCGCTCGATCCCGAGACGTTCGATCTCGACGTCGGCGCGATCTCCCGCGCGATCGGACCGCGCACACGGCTCGTCGTCGCGAACTCTCCGGCCAACCCGACCGGACGCGTCTATTCGCAGGACACGTGGCAGGCGCTCGCGGACGTGCTCGAGCAGGCCTCGCGCACGCACGGTCGCCGCATCTGGCTCGTATCGGACGAACCGTATCGGCGCATCCGCTTCGACGGCATCGACTTCGCGAGCCCCGCCGCCTCGTATCCGTGGACGGTGATCGACTACAGCTACGGCAAGGTGCTGCTCGCACCGGGCCAGCGCCTCGGGTACCTCGCCCTGTCCCCGCTCATCCCGCCTGCCGAACGGGACGAACTGCGCACCGCGCTCATGCCCCTGGGTCTCGCGATCGGATGGGGATTCCCCGACGCCGTGATGCAGTACTCCGTGCCCGCGCTCGAGTCGGTGTCCCTCGACATGGCCGAACTCGCCCGGAAGCGCGATCGGCTTTTCGGCGCGCTCGTCGACGCGGGTGTGCGTGTCACCCGCCCCGAGGGCACCTTCTACCTGTGGGGCGAGGCCCCGGGCGGCGATGCGGCCGGCTTCTGCGACGCCCTCGCCGCGCGCGGCGTCCATGTGATGCCCGGCACGCTCTTCGACCAGCCGCGCCACTTCCGGATGTCGCTCACAGCCACGATGGAGACCATCGACCGGGCGTTGCCCGATCTCGCGGAGGTCGCCGCGGCGCTCAGCGCGACGGCGTCCGGGGCGTCAGGGCCCGAGCCGGGGAGACGGCATCCATAATTGACGGGTGCCCACCTACCGCGATGAAGTCGTGGTCCTGCGCACCCACAAGCTGGGGGAAGCCGACAGGATCGTGACGATGCTCAGCCGTCGCCACGGCAAGCTGCGCGCGGTCGCGAAGGGGGTGCGTCGTACGTCGTCGCGGTTCGGCGCGCGGCTCGAGCCGTTCATGGTCGCCGATGTGCAGCTCTACCAGGGGCGCTCGCTCGACATCGTGCAGCAGGCCGAGTCGCTGGGCTCTTACGGCGCCGAGATCGTCGCGCACTACGACCGCTACACGTCCGCCCACGCGATGGTGGAGGCCGCTGATCGGCTGAACGAGGCCGAGGCGACGCCGCAGCAGTACCTGCTGCTCGTGGGCGGGCTTCGCGCCCTGTCGCGCGGCGAGCACGCCTCGCGCAGCGTGCTGGACTCCTACCTGCTGCGCGCGATGGCGCTCTCGGGGTGGGCTCCCGGGCTCGGCGAGTGCGCCCGCTGCGGGCGCAGCGGCCCGCACGACACGTTCGTCGCACAGCAGGGCGGCATCATCTGCCGCGACTGTGCGCCGACGGGCGCCGCCCGCGTTGACGCCGCCACCGTGTCGCTTCTCCAGTCGCTCATGGCGGGGGAGTGGGACCTGGTGGATGCCGCATCCGCCGGCTCGACGGCCGCCGCGTCGGGGCTCATCGCCGCCTACGCACAGTGGCACCTGGAGCGCGGCATCCGTTCGCTCTCGCACGTCTCAGCCCCGCAGGAAGGCAGCCGGTGACCCCGAAGCCCTACACGCATCGCGACGCGGTGCCGTATCGCCCCCTGGACTGGACCGGTGTCTACCCTCCCGCCTATCCGCGCGGGGCGGTGCCGAACCACGTGGCCATCGTGATGGACGGCAACGGCCGGTGGGCCAACCGCCGGGGTCTCACGCGCATCGAGGGTCACAAGGCCGGCGAGGCCGCGCTCCTCGATGTCGTCGCCGGCGCCATCCAGGCCGGCGTCAAGCACCTGTCGGTGTACGCGTTCTCCACCGAGAACTGGTCGCGCTCGCCCGAAGAGGTCCGCTTCCTGATGGGGTACAACCGCGACGTCCTGCACCGTCGCCGCGACCAGCTCAACGAATGGGGCGTGCGGATCCAGTGGGCCGGACGCAAGCCGCGGCTGTGGTCGAGCGTCATCAAGGAGCTGCAGTTCGCGGAGCGGCTCACGGCGGGCAACGACGTCCTCACCCTCACGATGTGCGTCAACTACGGAGGAAGGATCGAGCTCGTCGACGCGATGCGCTCCATCGCCGACGACGTCGCGGCCGGCAGGCTCAAGCCATCAGCCGTGTCGGAGAAGCTCATCCAGCGGCGGCTGTACCGTCCCGACATGCCGGACGTCGACCTCTTCCTGCGTTCCAGCGGTGAGCAGCGCACCTCGAACTTCCTGCTGTGGGAGTCGGCCTACGCCGAGTTCGTCTTCCTCGACACGCTGTGGCCTGACTTCTCGCGGCAGGACCTGTGGCACGGCATCGACACGTACCTCGGTCGCAACCGCCGATTCGGCGGCGCCGTCGACGCGCCCGACGCGTCGGCATCCTGATTCGGGGCCGGCACACCGCCGGGGTATCCAGCGAGCCCCAGCGCCCTCATCATTGACGTGAGCCGCGTACGCGGCCGGTCAGGAGGCGCATCATGGCGCTGTCACGACCTGGGGTCGGCATTGCCGCGGGCCTGAGCATCGTGCTGCTGCTCGCCCTGTCGGGATGCGGAACCCCGGTGACCGAGGAGGGCACCGGTCGCACGACGACCGCGAGTGCGAGTCCGTCTCCGGAGCCCACGCCCGAGCCTACGGAGGACGGCGGGGGCGACGAGGGTGGCGGCGACGAGGACGGCGGGGAAGACCCGGCCCAGGACCGTGTGCGCACCGGGCCCGTCGCCCAGTACGGCGGTCCGGCCTACGGTGACCAGGGCGACGCCGAGATCATCGAGGCGGGCCTGTGGTGCAAGACCATCGCGGTCTTCTGGGGCGGGGACGTGCCGGACGGTGTCCGCTACACCTTTCAGAGCGCGGTGACGGACCGCGCCGGCCTCGCGGTGGAAAGCGATGTCTGCGGTTCGCGGGAAGCCGATCGCGGGTGCCTCGACATGACCGTCGAGGCGAACCAGTCCCAGATCAGGTGCAGCCTCGTCCTGCGTCCTGGAAGCGACTTCCAGGACGGCACCGCGATCACTTTCGTGGGCACGCTGGAGTGCCCGTCCGCCGAGATCTGCGACATCGTCGCCGCCCGTGAGGTGGACCCAGGACCGCCGATCATCGTCGTCGACCCGGAAGCCTCGGACGACGAGGAGCAGAACCAGGATCAAGACCAGCAGGAGCAGCAAGACCAGCAGGACCAGCAGGACCAGGACCAGGACCCGGACCAGGACCAGGACCAGGACGAGGATCAGCAGGAGGAGGAGGGGAGCGGGTGATGGCCCGCCGGCCACGCCGTCCGCGGCCGGAACGATCGGCCGTCGACGCGCCCGCGCAGGCGACCGAGACGACGGTCACCGCGGCAGCACCTCCCGACCGCGCCGCCGCGCTGCCCAGAGAGCCCGGACTCGGCTTCGAGAAGTGGATGGGGTTCCTGTCGTCGTTCGTGGCCCCGCTCACTCTGGTCACGGCGCTCCTGTTCTACTTCGGTTACGTCTCCACGCGCGAGTTCTTCCGCTACTTCGGCGTGGACGTCGACATCATCGGGCTGAGCTCCCAGGAGTTCGTCATGCGCAGCCCCGGAGCGCTGTTCATCCCCGTCATGGTCCTCACACTCCTGGCGGTCCTGGCGATCCTCGGCCATCGGGCGCTGCGGAAGTGGCTCGTGGTGCAGCAGCGCGCGACCCAGCGCCGCGTGGTCGGCATCGTCGCGTGGACCGGCATCGCGTTCGTGCTCGCCGGTCTCGCGCTCGCCTTCGTCGTGCCGTTCCTCCCCGGATGGACATACGGTCAGCTGCTGACGCCGCTGTTCCTCGCGATCGGCGCGGGCCTCGCCGCCTACGCGGCGTCGACCGTGCGCGCCCTGAACACCGCGAGCGGTGGCCGGAGCGTCGTGGTCCTGCTGGTCCTGGTGATGATCGCGGGCACGTTCTGGTCGACGGCGACCATCGCGCAGTGGTGGGGTCTCGGGCAGGCGCGGTCGCTCGCGGCCGACCTCACCACACTGCCTGCGGTCGTCCTCGACACACACGAGCGGCTCTACCCCGGCAACGACGACATCACGTTCCGGCAGCTCGGCGACGAGGCATCCACCGAAGATCCCGCCGCCGGGGGCCCCGCGTTCGGCTACCGCTATTTCGGTCTCCGGCTTCTCGCGCAGGGCGGAGGCCGGCTGTACCTGGTGCCGGACACGTGGTCGCCGGATGCCTCGACGATCGTCGTGCCGTACGACGATGTGCGGGTGCGATTCCGGTTCGTCCCCGACGCGGACCCACCGACTCCCTGAGCATCGCGTCTCCCGACGCATTCGACGGAATAGAAGCGTGCGCGCGGACCGTTGTCCTCAGCATGACGGATGCCATCAAGATCGACGTGTGGAGCGACATCGCCTGCCCCTGGTGCTACATCGGCAAGCGCAACCTCGAGAACGGGCTGGCCGCGGCATCCGCGGATGACGACGCCCCCTCCGTGGAGGTGACCTTCCACTCGTTCGAGCTGTCGCCGGACACGCCCGTCGACTTCGAAGGCGATGAACTCGACTTCCTCGCGAAGCACAAGGGGATGCGCCGCGAACAGGTGCAGCAGATGCTCGAGCGCGTCACCGGCGTCGCCGCCGATGCCGGGCTGGAGTACCGTTTCGACCTGCTCAAGCACACCAACACCGTCAAGGCGCACGAACTGCTCCACTTCGCGAAGGAGCAAGGACGCCAGCACGAGCTCGCCGAGCGACTCATGGCGGCGTACTTCACCGAGGGCCGCCACCTCGGGCGCGAGGACGAGCTCGTCGACCTCGCCACGGATGCCGGACTCGACGCCGACGCGGCGCGCGAGGCCCTGCAGAGCGGCCGCTACCTGGACGCCGTCCGCGCCGACCAGGCTCAGGCCACGGCGTACGGCATCAACGGTGTGCCGTTCTTCGTGATCGACGGCAAGTACGGCGTATCGGGCGCGCAGCCCGCTGAGGCGTTCGCGCAGATCGTCCGCCAGGTGTGGTCCGAGCACCGCGAGCCCGCAGGCGTCGAGGCCTGACCAGGTACGCACACGAAACGGGCCCGCCGCGAATCATCGCGACGGGCCCGTTCTCTGCATCAGGTCAGCGGGTCCTCGAGGGTCTCCGCCATCGAACCGGGCGCCGGGGAGCCTCTGCCCCGCACAGGGAAGCGCCCCGTTCAGCCAAGGGACGGATTCCTGTAAGAGAATGGAGGCGTGACGACTGCCCTCGCTCCCGCGCGCACGCTGCGCATCGGGCCCATCGAACTCGATGCGCCCGTCGTGCTGGCGCCGATGGCGGGTATCACCAACACCGCGTTCCGGCGACTCTGCCGCGAGTACGGCGCCGGCCTCTACGTCAGCGAGATGATCACGACGCGCGCCCTCGTCGAGCGCAATGCCACCACGATGCGGCTCATCACGCACCACGAGTCCGAGAAGCCGCGTTCGATCCAGCTCTACGGCGTGGATCCGGCGACCACTGAGGCGGCTGTCCGCCTCCTGGTCGAGGAGGATCGCGCCGACCACATCGACCTGAACTTCGGCTGCCCCGTCCCCAAGGTCACCCGCAAGGGCGGGGGAGCGGCACTGCCGTGGAAGCTCGGACTGTTCCGCGACATCGTCACGCGCGCGGCGCGCGCCGCCGGCGACATCCCGCTCACGGTCAAGATGCGCAAGGGCATCGATGTCGACCACCTGACATACCTCGACGCCGGACGCATCGCAGAGGATGCCGGCGTCGCCGCCGTCGCCCTGCACGCCCGCACGGCCTCGGAGTTCTATTCGGGGCAGGCCGACTGGTCGGCGATCGCCAATCTCAAGGAAGCGGTCACGAGCGTCCCGGTGCTCGGCAACGGCGACATCTGGTCCGCCGACGACGCGGTCCGCATGATGGACGAGACGGGCTGCGACGGCGTCGTCGTCGGTCGCGGCTGCCTCGGGCGTCCGTGGCTCTTCGGCGACCTCGCCCGCGCGCTCGGCGCACCCGGCTCCGCACTCGCCGAGCCGGTCGACGCGACCCTGGGGTTCGTCGCCCGCGCCTTCCGCCGCCACGCGGAGCTGCTGGTCGAGTTCTTCGAGGACGAGGGCCGCGGTTGCCGCGACATCCGCAAGCACGTCGCCTGGTACTTCAAGGGGTACCCGGTGGGCGGCGACCTCCGCGCGAGCCTCGCCACCGCCTCTACCCTCGCCGAGATCGACGACCTCCTCGCGACCCTCGACCTCGACGCGCCTTACCCTGGCGCCGCGGCGGAGGGCCAGCGGGGTCGCGCCGGCACTCCCAAGCGTCCGGCGCTGCCCGATGGCTGGCTGAACTCGCGCGAGCTGGGGGCCGCGGCATCCACCGCCCTCGCCGAAGCGGAACTCGACCACAGTGGCGGGTGACGTGGCCGCCGCGTCCGACCGCCCGGCGGGGTACGAAGACGCCGACGCCGCCCGCTTCCACGCCGAGCGCCATCGATCGCAGCGGGACGACTTCGCGCGCGACCGCGCCCGCGTGCTGCACTCGGCGGCGCTGCGTCGCCTCGCCGCGAAGACCCAGGTGCTCAGCCCCGCGAGCCCGGCGGACTTCGCACGCAACCGCCTGACCCACTCGCTCGAGGTCGCGCAGGTCGGACGCGAGCTGGCGACAGCGCTCGACCTCGCCGCCGACGTCGTCGACACCGCCTGCCTCAGCCACGACCTCGGTCACCCGCCGTTCGGCCACAACGGCGAACGGGCTCTCAACGAGTGGGCAGAGGGCTTCGGCGGCTTCGAGGGCAACGCGCAGACGCTGCGCATCCTCACGCGCCTCGAGCCCAAGGTCATCGACGCGGAAGGCCGCAGCTTCGGCCTGAACCTGACGCGTGCGAGCCTCGACGCCGCCTGCAAGTACCCGTGGACGGCCGACCACCCGCTGCCCGATCCCGGCGGACGCCTGAAGTTCGGCGTGTACCCCGAAGACGAAGAGGTGTTCCGCTGGCTCCGGGCGGATGCGCCGGGGCGCGTGCGGTGCATCGAGGCCGAGGTCATGGACCTCTCCGACGACATTGCCTACTCCGTCCACGACTTCGAGGACGCCGTGGTCAACGGCTACCTCGACCCCGCCCGCCTCGTCGACGCGCGGGAGCACCAGTGGCTCCTCACCGCGATCCAGTCCTGGGTGGGCTTCGACTTCGCGCGCGACGAACTCGAGGACGCCCTGTTCCGCCTCACACGCATGCCCGAGTGGATCGACTCCTTCGACGGGACGCGTGCGGACCTGGCGCGTCTCAAGAACCTCACGTCCGACCTCATCGGCCGGTTCGCCCGCGCTGCGACGACCGCGACCCGGGAGTCGTACGCGACTTCGGTGCTGACGCGCTACCGCGGTCACCTCGTGGTGCCCCGCATCGTCGAGGCCGAGATGGCGGTGCTCAAGGGCATCATCGGCGCCGCGGTGGTGTCGATCGAGGGGCGCAAGGACCTCTACAAGGAGCAGCGCCGGCTCCTGAAGCGCCTGGCGACGGCGCTCTGGGATCGCCCGGACGCGCTGGACCCCCTGCACGCGGAGGACTTCGCGGCGGCGGAGACGGATGCCGCACGCCGGCGGGTCGTCGTCGACCAGGTCGCCAGCCTCACCGACCAGCTGGCGATCGCGTGGCATGGGTCGCTCGTCGGGCCGGTGGATCCGGCATCCGTCGGCGTCTGGGCACCGGGCGCCCGCCCGATGGACGCCGCCGCGCGCACCGCCCGCGATCCGTCCGGGGTGCGCTGATGGCGGGGCGCATCCGTCAGGCCGACGTCGACGAGGTGAAGGCCCGCACCAACATCGCCGACATCATCGGCGAACGGGTCGCGCTGAAATCCGCGGGCGTCGGATCGCTGAAGGGTCTCTGCCCGTTCCACGACGAGCGCAGCCCGAGCTTCAACGTGCGCCCGCAGGCGGGCTTCTACCACTGCTTCGGCTGCGGTGAGTCCGGCGACGTGTACTCGTTCCTGCGCGCGATGGACCACGTGACGTTCACCGAGGCGGTCGAGCGCCTCGCCGGCCGCATCGGCTTCACGCTGCACTACGAGGACGGCGGCGCCGCCCCCGAGCACACGGGGCGTGCGCGGCTGTACGCCGCCAACGCGTCCGCGGCGGAGTTCTTCCGCGCGCAGCTGATGACGCCCGAGGCCGATATCGCGCGGCGTTTCCTCGGGCAGCGCGGGTTCGACGCGGGCGCCGCCGGGCACTTCGGCGTGGGGTACGCCCCGAAGGGCTGGTCGGGCATGCACTCGGCGCTGCGCGCCCAGGGTTACACCGACGAGGAGCTCTCGTCGGCGGGCCTGGTGTCGCAGGGCCAGCGCGGCGTCTACGACCGGTTCCGCGGCCGGGTGGTGTGGCCGATCCGCGATGTCACCGGTCAGGTCATCGGCTTCGGCGCGCGCAGGCTCTACGACGACGACAACGGTCCCAAGTACCTCAACACCCCCGAGACGACGATCTACAAGAAGGCGCAGGTGCTCTACGGGCTCGACCTCGCCAAGCGCGACGTGTCGCGGGAGCACCGCGTCGTCGTGGTCGAGGGGTACACCGATGTCATGGCGTGCCACCTGGCCGGGATCACGACCGCGATCGCGACGTGCGGCACCGCGTTCGGCTCCGACCACATCACCGTGCTCCGCCGCGTGATGGGCGACGATTCCACGGCGGGCGAAGTCGTCTTCACCTTCGACCCGGATGCCGCGGGCCAGAAGGCCGCGCTGCGCGCCTTCGCCGACGCCAAGCGGTTCAACGCCCAGACGTATGTCGCCACCGGCCCGGAAGGCCTCGACCCCTGCGACCTCCGGCTCGCGCGGGGCGACGGCGCAGTGCGCGCGCTGCTGGAGACGAAGGTGCCGATGGTCGAGTTCGTCCTCGATCAGCGCATCTCCGGCTACGACCTCGCCAGCGTCGAAGGACGCGTAGGTGCGCTGCGCACGGCAGCCCCGGTGGTCGCAGAGCTGCGAGACCCGCTCCTGCAGCCCGAGTACGTGCGGGTGCTCGCCCGCCGGCTCGGCATGGACACCGAAGACGTGCGCCGCGAGGTCGAGCGGGCGGGCCGCGGCGGCGGCCGTCGCGACGCCGCGCCCGGCACGCAGACCGTCGAGCCCTCCGTCGACGACGGCGCGCTCCGCGTCACGCTGGCGACGCTGCCCCGCAGTCCCGAAGTCGGTCTGGAGCGCGACGCCCTCATGGGGGTGCTGCAGTTCGGCCACCGCATGGACGCGACGCTGGTGGAGCGCGCTCTCGAGCTGCCGTTCCGCAACGCCGCTCTCGACGCCGTCCGCGTCGCGGTTCGCGACGCCCCCGGCATGCAGCGGCCGGGCTGGTCGGCGGATGCCGTCGCCACGGTGCGCGAGCCCTACCGCTCGCTGGCCGCAGAGCTGCTCGCCGGCGACTTCCCGGCGCTGAACGACGACGCGGCGGTGACATCGGCGGGGGATCTCGCGCGACGCCTCGTCCTGCGGCGCTTCGATCGAGAGAAGGCAGAGCTCCTCGGCGCGATCCAGCGTGTGCCCGCGGCCTCGGAAGAGGGGCGCAGCATCCGGCTGCGACTGCGTGAACTGGATGCGCAGCGCCAGGCACTCGTCGACGAAGCATCGTGACGCGCGGATCCCGGCTGGCGCCGACGGCGCTCGCGCGGCAGGATGAACAGATGGCTCGCCGACGAGACGCGGATGTCGCGATCGACTGTTCCGACCTTTCGATCGCTCGCCGCGCGGGCCGGGGCGGGCCGTCCCAGCGCGTCGTCGACGGCGTGTCGTTCCGCCTGCCCCACGGTGGCATCCTGGCGGTCATGGGACCGACCGGCTCGGGCAAGTCCTCGCTCGCCGCCGTGCTGGCGGGCGCCGACGAGACGGGACTCGCCGTCGTCGGCGGCGACGGTCTCGTCGAGGGCATCTCGGTGCGGCGCCCGGGTCGTGCGCATCGCCAGCTCACGTACTACGCCGGCTACCTCCCGCAGTCCGCAGGCGCCCGTCTGCCCGCGCGGCTCACTGTGGCGGATGTCATCGGAGAGCCCATCACCAGCCGCGACCGCCGAGTGAGCGCGCGCGCCCTCGCCGTCCGGGTGGCCTCGCTGCTCGACGAGCTGATGCTGCCCCTCGGGGCCGCCGCCAAGTACCCGTACGAACTCAGCGCCGGCATGCGCCAACGCGTCGCGCTGGCGCGCGCACTCGTCCTGCAGCCGCGGGTGCTGATCGCAGACGAGCCCTTCGCGAACATGGATGTCGAGGTGCGCAAGGCAGCTCGCGAAGCCGTGCTGCGACGCCGGCGCGAGCTCGCCATGGCAGCGCTCATCGTGACCAACGAGCGTGACGTCGTGAACGAGCTGGACGCGGACGTCCTGGTGCTGCGTGCCGGGCACGCCGTCGCCTACGGGCACGGCACCGACGACCTCCTCTGGACCCCTGGCGGCGAAGCTGACAGGCGCCTCGTCAGCTCGTGAAAGAGCCCGCCATGGTCATGAGCACGGGCTGAGCTTTGCTAGTATGGTCTGGTTGCCCGCGCGAAAGTGCGGACCATTCCTCCATAGCTCAATTGGCAGAGCAATCGGCTGTTAACCGATAGGTTCTTGGTTCGAGTCCAAGTGGGGGAGCGAAAGCCTCGGGGCTCCACCCCCGAGGCTTTCTTCGTCTCCGGACCAGATCGAGGGGTGCACATGGCGGGTCGCGCGAAGCCTTCACCGCTGCTGGCGGTCGAAGGCGGCGTCCCCGCGCCGGCACCGATCTACCGCTCCGCGCCGCTGCTCGGCGCGCTGGCTCTGTTCGCGGGCGCGGTGGGGTGGGTGGGGCTCGTCGTGCTCTTCGGCGGAGAGCCGTGGATGTTCCCCGTGTCCGCGCCGGAGCCCTGGCTGTTCCTCGCGCTCGTGCCGTCGGTCGTGGCGATCCTGCTCGCCGTGCGCGGCATCGCCCTCTGGTCGCTTGCTCTGGCGGTCGTGAGCTGCTGGCTCGTGCCGACCGGGATCGCGACGATGCTCGTCGTGCTCGTGGCCCTGTGGGCCGTGCGCGGCATCCGCAGTCAGTGGGCCGCGCACGACCTGGACTCCGTCATCGCCACCGCCGCCGCCCACGGCCTTCCCGTCCTGGTCGTGCAGCACGTCGCGGGCAGGGCAGGCGCACGCAAGACCACGGACACCACGCAGGTGCAGGTACGGGACGTCGACACCGGCGAGCTGACCACGGCCCGGGTGTGGGGGCCCATGCGCACCGGCACGACGCTCGTGCGCCAGGGCATGAACGTGATCGCACAGGCGCCTCCCGGGGCCGAGGCCGAGCTGCGCCGGTGGGTCGAGCGTCAGAATCGCCGCAGCGACGCCTGACGCCCCGCCGGGCGGGTCGCCGGCGCCAGGATCACGCCTCGATGTCGTCCAGGCCGGGGGTCCAAGAGCTGCCCGGCCGGCCCCAGCCGCGCTTGCGCGCGATCTTCTGCACGGTCTTCCAGTCGCCGTCGTCGAGGCGGTCGACGTAGAGGATGCCGTCCAGGTGATCGAACTCGTGCTGCATGATGCGCGCCCGCCATCCGTCGACCTGGACGCTCACGGGTGCGCCGTCGAGGTCGATGCCGGTCACGAGGACCTCCTCCGAGCGGCGCAGCGGGAACCGCTCACCCGGGAACGACAGACACCCCTCGGACTCCTCGTCGGGGTCGGGCGCACCCGGCTCGAGCGGCCGCATCCACAGCTCCGGATTGATGATCACGCCGCGCCAGGGCGCGCCGTCGTCATCGCCGTAGGTGTACGTGTAGATGCGCAGGGGAACGCCGACCTGAGGGGCCGCCAGGCCCACGCCGGGGGCGGCATCCATCGTCTCGAACATGTCCGCGACGAGTGTGCGGATCTCGTCCGTGATCTCTTCGACGGCGGACGCGGGGGAGTGCAGGACGGGATCGCCCATGATGCGAATGGGGAGAACAGCCACGCCTTGAGCCTATCGAGCGGCGCCTGCGGCTAGTGTCGATACGTGCTCTGGACATCGGTGGAACTCGAGGACGTCGGCGATCAGCTCGTCGGCGCTTTCCAGAACCCCGGCATCCTGATCGGCATCCCGCTCGCCCTGCTCGGGGCGGTGTTCATGTCGTTCGGCGCCCAGTATCAGCACCGCGGCGTGACGAAGGTGGAGCGCCTCAGCGGCGGACACTCCAGCCAAGGTCTGGGCCCCAGTCACCTGCTGAAGCTGCTCGCCCGCCCGTCTTGGGTGATCGGCACCGTGATGCTCGGGCTCGCCATCGTCTGTCAGCTGTCCGCCCTGTACTTCGCGCCGCTCATCGTGGTGCAGCCGCTCGGCGCGTTCGCCCTGGTCATCACGACGCTGCTGAACGCTCAGATCAGCGGGCACAGGCCCACGAAGCGCTCGCTCATCGCGATCGCCGCCTGCGTCGGCGGCATCTTCATCTTCGTCACGATCGCCGCCCTGTTCGCGACCGAGAAGCCGGTGTCGAACGGGCAGCTGATCACCATCCTGGTCCTGCTGCTCGTCGTCACGCTGGTGTTCGCCGGACTGTGGATCTGGCTGCGCAAGCGCATGGGCGCGCTGTTCTACATCACGGCCGCCGGCGTGATCTACGGTTTCGTCGCGACTCTTGCCAAGGTCGTCATCGAGCGAGTCAAAGTGAGCGACTTCAACTGGCTCACCTTCCTGTGCCTGGCCGCGCTCATCATCGGCGCCATCGTGGGCGCCTACTTCGTGCAGAGCGCCTACGCGTCGGGCCCGCCGGATCTCGTGGTCGCGGGCCTCACGGTCATCGACCCGATCGTCGCGATCATCATCGGTCTGACGGTGCTCCAAGAGGCTGCCGGCGCCCCGCTGTGGGTCTACATCTCGTTCGCCGTCGTCGGCGGCGTCGCCGTATGGGGGGTGTTCCAGCTCGCGCGACACCACCCGCAGGTGCTCAGCGAGAGCCAGGAGCTGCCGATCCAGCGGGGGAGCGACGCGGGGATATCGGATGCCGCGCACCCGCGCACCGGCTCCGTCAAGGTGACCGAGGCAGTGGCCAAGGTGTGGCCCGAGCCGCCGGTCAAGGATCGCCTCGACGATCCCGACAAGCGCTGACGCACGCGTCGCTCGGGCCGGACCGGTAGGCTCGTCTGCGCACTCCGTGCCGAGGGGCGGTGGCCAAGCTGGTCAAGGCAGCGGGCTCATAACCCGACGATCGTGGGTTCAAGTCCCACCCGCCCTACGAAGTGAGAACCGCCGCTGCCCGAGGGGTCGCGGCGGTTCTCCATTCGGTTGACCGGTACCGGCGGGTACCGGCGAGAACGGCGGCGCAGGATTCGTTCACCCTCCTTACTTTCGGAGGGGGGCCCGGTGACGCGCACCTCCCTTTGCCTGTAGCGTCATCGACATCACCTGTCCCCTGGGCCCTCACGGAGGCGAACAATGAAGTTCTTGCAGAGGCTCGGCCGATCGATCATGCTGCCGGTGGCTGTGCTGCCGGTCGCCGCGATCCTGTCGGGCCTGAGCTACTGGATCAGCAACGGCGGGAAGAGTCCCAACCTCGTCTCGGCGTTCCTCGGCGCTGCCGGAGGGTCGCTGCTCGACAACATGGCGCTGCTGTTCGCCGTCGGCATCGCACTCGGTATGGCACAGAAGTCCGACGGCACCTCGGCGCTGGCCGGGCTCGTGTCGTGGCTCGTCGTCACCACGCTGCTCAAGCCGGAGACGGTCGCCCTCTACACCGGCGTCGCCGACGTCAACGAGGTCGATCCCGCCTTCCTGAAGGTGCAGAACGTGTTCGTCGGCATCATCTGCGGACTCATCGGCGCGTACTGCTACAACAAGTTCAAAGACACCAAGCTCCCCGACGCACTGTCGTTCTTCTCGGGCAAGCGCTCGGTGGCGATCGTCACGGCCGGCGCCTCTCTCGTGGTCGCCGTCGCACTGTTCTTCGTATGGCCCTGGGTCTACGGCGGCCTCGTCACGTTCGGCGAGTGGATCGTCACCCTCGGACCGTTCGGCACGGGCATCTACGGCTTCCTCAACCGCCTGCTGATCCCCGTCGGACTGCATCACGCCTTGAACTCCGTGTTCTGGTTCGACGTGGCGGGGATCAACGATCTGAACAACTTCCTCTCCGGTGAGGGCACCTACGGCGTGACCGGTCAGTACATGACGGGCTTCTTCCCGATCATGATGTTCGGTCTGCCCGGTGCGGCCCTCGCGATGTACCTGACCGCCAAGACCACGCGCAAGAAGCTCGCCTACGGCATCCTGCTCGGCGGCGCGATCTCGTCGTTCTTCGTCGGCGTGACCGAGCCCCTCGAGTTCGCCTTCATGTTCCTGGCGCCCGTGCTGTACCTGGTGCACGCGATCTTCACCGGCATCTCGATGGCCATCAGCCAGATCCTGCCGGTGCGCATGGGCTTCGGCTTCTCGGGCGGCTTCATCGACCTCGTCCTCAACTGGATGAACCCGATGGCGCAGAACCCGTGGCTCATCCCCGTCATGGGCGTGTTCTGGTTCTTCATCTACTTCGTGGTGTTCTACTTCTTCATCAAGCGGTTCAACCTGAAGACGCCGGGCCGTGAAGACGACGACATCCTCGGCGAGGGCACGGAGTACGACACGCACGCGGCCGACGACAAGTACCTGGTCACGGGCAGCCGCTTCATCGATGCGCTCGGAGGGAAGGACAACATCCTCGAGCTCGAGAACTGCGCCACGCGCTTGCGGATGGAGATCGACGACCCGAGCAAGGTCGACGAAACCGCGCTCAAGCGCGCCGGGGCTGCGGGCACGATGAAGCCCGGCGGCAAGTCGGTGCAGGTGGTCTACGGGACGAACGTCCAGTTCGTGAAGGACGCGATGGAGCAGATCATCGCGGGAGATGTCGCCGTGCCGGCAGGCGCAGCGCCCGAGCCTGCCATCGCTCCCGCCGCGGGCACGACCGCGGTGCTCACCGACACCCCGGCCACCACGACCGTGACCCTGCGCCAGCCGCTCGAAGGACGAGTGGTTCCGCTCTCCGCCGTGCCTGATCCGACCTTCGCGCAGGGCATCATGGGTCCGGGAGTCGCGATCGAGCCGACCGGTGACACGGTGGTCGCTCCCGCCGACGGCACCATCGGGGCCACATTCGACAGCAGCCACGCGGTGGCGCTCGTCCTGGGTGACGGCACCGAGCTGCTGATCCACGTCGGCATCGACACCGTCGGCATGAAGGGCGACGGCTTCCAGACCCTCGTCGAGAAGGGGCAGAAGGTCACCGCCGGCACGCCGCTTCTCCGCTTCGACCTGGCGAAGATCGAGGCAGCGGGCCACCCCTCGATCACGCCGGTGATCGTGCTGAACAACGAGAACGCCGCTGTCACGTTCGAGTGACGCCCGCGCGCGACCCACGATGAAGGGGACGGATGCCTCGGTTCGAGGCATCCGTCCCCTTCTCACATCGCGTTGCCGATGTACGAGTACTTGACGAAGACCTCGGCGGCGAGGCCTGCCTCTTCGAGCACGCCCTGCACGGCGCTCAGCATGTAGCTGGAGTCCCATCCCATGTAGAGCGAGTGCTCGTCGTCGAGGCGATCCCACTGGCCGTTCCACGACTGCGCGGTATAGACAGGTCCGCCGCGTCGTGCGCTGTACGCGACCACGGCGTCGCGTGAGTCGGCCCAGAGCCGCTTGAAGACACGGTTGAAGAGGTACTTGACGTCGGGCACCTCCCAGTGCTCGCCGCAGTACTCCACGTACGACCACTCGCGGTGCCATCCCGGCGGCCACCCGCGCCGGCGGACGGCGTCCAGGATCGGGGTGAGCCCGTCGTCGTCGATCGCGGGACCGCCGGGCCGCTTCCACACCTCGACGAAGCGCTCTGTGAGCTGCATGGATCGCTGGGCGATGGCCGCCGTTCCCCACCCGGGCAGCTCCGCCAGCGCCGATGTCGTCCCGATGGCGCTGCGGGCGTACAGCGCCTGCTTCTGCGGGAAGGAGCGGTCCAACGCGCGGAGCGCGAGATCCTCCTCGAGGATCGTGAGGTTGCCGATCGTGTTCGCCAGGGCGCGATGGCTGTTCTGCTCGTCGTCGCTGTACGCCGCCCACTCGCGCTCGCCATCGCCCGACCAGGTGTCCCCGGGCGCGAGCGGGAAGATGTGCTCGACGTCGAGCCCGCCGGTACCGTCGACCCCGGCGAGGCGACCCAGCACGTACCCGGCGTGGGGGAGCTCGGAGTACTTCAGCGCGACCGCGACGCGCTCGTCCGACGGAGTGATGCGCGAGATCGCCGAGACCAGCGCCTCACGGCCCTGTTCACGCGCACGGCAGAGGCGCGCCACCAGACGGTCCACTCCGGTGCCGACGACCGCACGGCGCACCAGGAGCGACTGCACCATCTCGAGCGTCTCGATCAGCTCGTCGCGCGCGATGGATCCGAGCTCGAAATCCCGGTACGCCCGCATGATAAGCGGGTACATGCCGGTGCCGAAGGTGCTGAGGTGGGAGAGCTCGCGCGTGATCCCGGCATCCGGCGCCTCGCTCGGATGCAGCAGCACCCCGTATACGCGCGACAGATGGCGCCATTCGGCGGCGTGACGCACCAGGTCGGCGAACTCGAGGCGGGGGAACTCGTGCCGGAAGGCCTCGTACACGCCGCGCCCGCCGACGACGGTCACCTCGCGCCCCGTTCTCATGACGAGGTACTGCCGCCAGAACTCGGCGATCGAGTCGCCGGTGTTCTGTTCGATCGGCTGCCAGTACTCTGCTTCGATCTCGCGCTGCTCCGCATGCGTGAGGCCCATGAGCACGTAGTTGTGGATGAGCTCGTGGTCGCGCAACGGCTCGCCGGTCGAGTTGAGGCTCTCGAAGATCTGCTGCGCGTTCGCCCCGATGCCGAGGGTGATCGCCACATGCTCGAGCTTCTGCAGACCCCGCCAGATGTGCGGCGCCTCGTCGAGGCTGATCTGGCTGCGGAAGAACGCGTAGTTGTCGTCGAACCGTGAGTCGCGCTGCTCGCCGTGGGGGAGTGGGAGGTCGAGCACGACGCGCTCGAAGACCGCCGCCCACGCGCGATGCGGGCGAAGCTTCGTCCGCGTCGCGTCGTGGGAGTGCACGAGCACGCGCTGCAGCTGATCGGCGAGAGCAGGATCCGCCTCGCGGACGGTGTGGTGCAGCGCCGCGACGAGCAGCATAAGGGTCGTCGTCCGCTGCTGACCGTCGATCAGCACGAGCTCGGCGTCCTCGCCCTCACCGCTGGCCGACGAGAGGATCGAGCCGATGAAGTGCATGTGCCGATCGTCGAGGTCGGCTACCGCGCGGATGTCGGAGAGCAGCTGCTCGCATCCGCCGATGTCCCACCGATACTGCCGCTGGTAGACGGGGACGACGATCGTCCAATCCGCGGCCGAGAGCCATCCGATGGTGTTGACAGCAGTGGCGTCGACATTCGTGGCAGTGACCATGGCCCGTCCAGTCTAAATGGGCCCACCGCGCCGGACCGGCCGCCCGGGCGCCCGGCGGTTATTCACGGCGCGGTCCTCCGGAGCCTTCGGGGGCCCGAGGTAGGCTTGCCTAAGTTGAGCCTGTTAAAACGTGCTGGCTCACTGACCGAAAGGCATGATTCGTCATGGGTTACATCAAGTCTGCCGCTCTCGATGAGACCGGCTTCGTGGTCCTCGACCCCTACGACAGGGAGCTCGACCCGAAGGAATGGCTGTCCATCGAGTACGTCGACTGGAAGTCGTCAGGTGACACGCGCTTCGCGCCGCTGGCCTCGGCCAAGGGCGAGATCGAGTGCAACGGGTTCTGGAACCACACGCCGCCGCGCACCGACAAGGACGGTGTCTGGATCCCCTCGCAGGTCGAGAAGGCACCGGACATGACGCGTCGCGCGCAGGAGCCGGGCGCCAACGTCGGACGCTGCCGCGTCATCGAGCTGCAGCCCAACACCTACGCCGACGCGCTGTACAACCTGCATCAGGACGACAACAACCGGCTCAACCCCGACGGCACCGGGTGGGTCGTCCGCGGCTTCTTCAACCTCACCGACGACAAGAACAGCTACTTCGTGCTGCGCGAGAACCGCACCGACCCGAGCATCGAGTACCGCGTCGCCCTCCCGGCCGGCGCACAGCTGATCGTCGACACGCAGCGCCTGTGGCACGCCGTCCACCACACCGGCGACGAGCCGCGGTACTGCCTCATCACCTCGTGGGAGTCCGGCCCCGAGCTCGACGCCTACATCGAGAAGTACCACGGCAAGCCGACCACCGACTACGTCGACGTCCCTCAGGATGTGCTCGACGCCGGCCAGGCGGAGCAGGCTCGCCGCGACGCCGCTCGCGCCGCGTACTACGCGGCCAAGGGCAAGGCCGAGGTCCAGGCGATGAGCGAGGCCTGAGCCTCCTCGTTCCTACAGACCAGAGAGGGCGGGGAAATCACAGTCTTGTGATTTCCCCGCCCTCTCCGCAATAATGGGCGGCAGCACAACCGAACAGCACGTCATGACACCGTCACAGGTCGTAGGGGAAGACGCACCTGACGAACGGAGAGATCATGGCGACACAAAAAGCGCGTGGGGTGATCTTCATCCACTCCGCGCCACGGGCGTTGTGCCCGCACCTCGAGTGGGCGGTCGGTCGAGCACTCGGCCGAGCCGTCAGCTTCGACTGGGTCGATCAGCCCGTCCTCACCGGGAGCCGCCGCGCCGAGTTCTACTGGGAGGGCGCCGCCGGCACCGGGTCGGCGCTGGCGACGGCCATCCGCGGTTGGGAGCACCTGCGCTTCGAAGTCACGGAGGATCCCACCCCGCGCAGTGACGGCGGCCGTTGGCTGCACACCCCGGGCCTCGGCATCCACTACGCCCAGACCGACACTGCCGGCAACGTCGTGATCGGCGAGGACCGCATCCGCTATGCGATGGAGATCGCCGGCGGCGACGCCTTCGAGCTTCGGCGAGAACTGGACGTCGCGCTCGGCGCCGCATGGGACGAGGAGCTCGAGCCGTTCCGGCACGCGAGCGACGACGCGCCCGTCGTGTGGCTGCACAAGGTCGGCTGAGACTCTCTCAGACGCAGGCGGTGCGAGGCGCCACTACCGAGGCTCGGAGGCCGTGAATCCCGGGCAGCGAGACCGCGAACCACCGCCTGACACGACAGACGCCCCCGGTCGGCTTCACCGGGGGCGTCTTCGTGTGAGGGAGTTCGAGACGGGTCGACGCGCTTCGCAGGCCGACCCAACGATCCGGGCGGCCTCAGACCGAGGCGAACGCGGCGACCGCGTTGTGCCCGCCGAAGCCGAACGAGTTGCTGATCGCGAGGTGCGGACCGTCTCCGAGCGGCGTGGGAGTGCCGGAGATGCGGAACGGCACCTCGGGGTCCTGCGTCGTCAGGTTGATGGTCGGCGGAGCGACGCGGTCCTGCAGGGCGAGCACGGTGAAGATCGCCTCGAGCGCGCCGGTGCCGCCGAGGAGGTGGCCGGTCGACGCCTTGGTCGCCGACACCGGGATCTCGTCGATGCGGTCGCCGAACACCGAGCGCAGCGCCGTGTACTCGTTGGGGTCGCCGACCGGCGTCGAGGTGGCGTGCGCGTTGATGTGCGTGACGTCGTCGGCGGAGGCATCCGCCATTTCCAGCGCCAGGCGCACCGCGCGCGAGGCGCCGAGTCCCTCGGGATCATTGGCGGTGATGTGGTACGAGTCCGCGGTGACGCCGCCGCCGGCGGCGACCGCGTAGATCTTGGCGCCGCGCGCACGCGCGTGCTCCTCGGTCTCGAGGATGAGGACGGCCGCGCCCTCTCCCATGACGAAGCCGTCACGGTCCACACTGCACGGCCGCGAGGCGGTCGCGGGATCGTCGTTGCGACGGGAGAGCGCCTGCATCGACGAGAACGCGGCAATGGTCACCGGGTGGATGACGGACTCGGTGCCGCCGGCGATCACGACGTCTGCGTAACCGGCGCGGATGTGCTCGATCGCGTTGACGATCGACTCGGTGCTCGACGCGCAGGCGCTGGCGACGGTGCGCGCGTAGGCCCGGGCGTTGAAGTGGAGGGAGAGGTTTCCGGCTGCCGCGTTCGGCATGAGCATCGGGACCGTCATCGGCAGAACGCGGCGCGGACCCTTCTCGCGCAGGGTGTCCCAGCCGTCCAGGAGCGTCCAGAGTCCGCCGATGCCGGTGGCGAAGTCGACACCGAGTCGCTCGGGCTCGATCTCCGGGCTTCCGGCGTCCGCCCACGCCTCCATGGCCGCGACGAGCGCGAACTGGGACGAGGGGTCGAGCCGCTTGGCGATGGGACGCTCGAGCACAGTGTCGGGGCGCACCTTCGCCTCGGCGGCGAATGTCACCGGCAGCTGGTACTTCTCGACCCAGTCGTACTCGAGGGTGCGGGTGCCGGAGACGCCCTCCAGGAGCGCGGACCAGCTCTCGGGTGCCGTGCCGCCGAGCGGCGACGATGCGCCGATGCCGGTGACGACGATGCGGGAGTTGCTCATGTCGTTCTAGATCCTCATGGATGCGCCGGTGGGGGCCGCAGCCCCCACCGGAGGGTTTACGCCTGGTTCGACGTGATGAAGGTGACGGCGTCGCCGACGGTCTTGAGGTTCTTGACCTCGTCGTCAGGGATGGTGACGCCGAACTTCTCCTCGGCGTTGACGACGATCGTCATCATCGAGATCGAGTCGATGTCGAGGTCGTCGGTGAACGACTTCTCGAGGGCGACCTCGTCGGCCGAGATGCCGGTCTCGTCGGTGATGAGCTCCGCGAGTCCGGCGAGGACCTCGTCGTTGGTGAATGCCATGGGGTTCTCCTGTTTTCTAGGGGTTGCGGGGGCCCGAACGGGCCGTCTCAGTCTAGGGTCGTGCTCCGCCGGCTCAGGGGAGCACGACTACCTGCGCGCCGAACACGAGTCCGGCGCCGAAGCCGATCTGCAGGGCGAGGCCGCCGCTGAGCTCGGGGTGCTCCTGCAGCAGGCGATGAGTCGCGAGCGGGATGGAGGCCGCCGACGTGTTGCCGGTCGTCTCGATGTCGCGACCGATCAGCACCGTGTCGGGCAGCTTCAGCTGCTTGGCGAACTCGTCGATGATGCGCATGTTGGCCTGATGCGGCACGAAGGCGGCGAGGTCGGATGCCTCGACCCCTGCGGCTTCGAGCGCCTGGCGGGCGACCTTCACCATCTCCCATACCGCCCAGCGGAAGACCGTCGGTCCTTCCTGGCGCAGCGTCGGCCACGGTGCGGTGCCGTCGCGGAACTCGGTCAGCGTGTGGTTCATGCCGACGGCGTCGGCTTTCGAGCCGTCGGAGCCCCAGATGGTCGGCCCGATACCGGGGGAGTCGCTCGGGCCGATCACGACGGCGCCTGCGCCGTCACCGAGCAGGAACGAGATGCTGCGGTCGGTGGGGTCGACGATGTCGCTGAGCTTCTCCGTGCCGATGACGACCGCGTAGTGGGCGGCGCCCGCGCGGATGAGGGCGTCGGCCTGGGCGACGCCGTAAGCGAACCCGGCGCACGCGGCGTTCAGGTCGTATGCGGCGGCGGGATTCGCGCCGACACGATCCGCCACGATGGCCGACACCGACGGGGTCTGCTTCGGATTGCTGACCGTGGCGACGATGACCGCGTCGACCTGCGACGGGTCGACGCCGGAGCGCTCGATCGCCTCGCGGGCGGCATCCGTCGCCAGATCGATCGCATCGGTCTCGGGCACCGCCCGCGTGCGCGTGACGATGCCGGTGCGCTGGCGGATCCACTCGTCGCTCGAGTCGATCGGACCGATCAGGTCGTCGTTCGGCACGGCGATCTCACCACGGGCGGCGCCGTACGCGTAGATGCGCGTGTGCGCGGCACCAGTGGGCTGGACGAGGATGCGGGTCATGCGAATACTCCGGTCATGCGTCGACGGCCACCAGGGCGGTGGCGGCCTCCAGGTCGTCGGGCGTCTTCACGGCGACGGCCGGCACCCCGCGGAGCGCGCGTTTAGCCAGCCCGACGAGCGTCCCCGCCGGAGACAGCTCCACGAGGCCCGACACGCCGGCGTCGGCGAAAGACGCCATGCAGAGGTCCCAACGCACGGGAGAGGCGACCTGATCGACCAGAAGGTCTACGAATGCGCGTCCGGACGTCACGGGCGAGCCGTCGCGGTTCGTCCACAGCACGACGTCAGGATCGGATGCCGCGACCTGGTCCGCTGCCGCACGGAGCGTCTCGACGGCCGGCGCCATGTAGCGGGTGTGGAAGGCTCCGGCGACCTGCAGCGGGATGACGCGGGTGCCGGCGACCGGCTCCGCCGCCAGCGCCTGCAACGCGCCGAGAGCTCCGGCGACGACGAGCTGGCCGCCGCCGTTGTAGTTGGCCGGCGCGAGGTCGAGCTCGTCGAGACGCGCCAGGATGGACGCCTCCTCGCCGCCGATCACCGCGCTCATGCCGGTCTCGGCGGCAGCCGCGGCCTCGGCCATCGCGCGACCGCGGATTCCGACGAGCGTCAGGGCGGCCTGCTCGCTGAGGACGCCGGCCGCGGCGGCAGCGGCGAACTCGCCTACGGAGTGACCGGCGACGCCGGCGATGCGCTCACGGTCCGGTAGCGCGTTCCACGACATCAGGCTCGCGGCGACGATGAGCGGCTGCGCCACCTGCGTGTCGCGGATGCGGTCGGCATCCCACTCGGTGCCTGCGGCGACGAGGTCCACGCCGGACCACTCGGAGTACTGGGCGAGCCGATCGGCTGCGCCGTCCGCGTCGAGCCAGGGTGCCAGGAAGCCGGGGGACTGGGAGCCCTGTCCGGGGAAGACCGCGATTCTCACCGTTCCATCCTGTCAAGGATCGTGGAGGGGGTTCTGGCGACACCGTCACAAGAATCGCGGTTGCCTTTGTGCGTGGTCCACACGTCCGGAGTTCTCGGCGTCAGCCGGCGCCGCGTCGCGCCGCCGGCGGGCGGCGGCGGGCGGCATCCGCTCCGATGGAGCCGAGGATCAGCGCGGTCTGCAGGATCAGCGCCTCGCGGGGGCCCGTCGCGTCCCATCCGATGACCTCCGACACGCGCTTTAGGCGATAGCGGACCGTGTTCGGATGCACGAAGAGCTCACGGGCCGTGGCCTCGAGCGAGCGGCCGTTGTCGAGGTAGGCCCACAGCGTCGCGACCAGGTCGGCGCTGTGCGCCTGGAGCGGCCGGTAGATGCGGTCGACCAGGGTGAGCTTGGCCAGGGGGTCGCCGGCGAGGGCGCGCTCCGGCAGCAGGTCATCGGCCTCGACAGGGCGGGGCGCGTGCCGCCACGCCCTCGCGACGGCGAAGCCCGCCAGCGCAGCCCGAGCGCTCTGGCTCGCGTCCACGAGCGCGGGCACCGTCGGACCGAGCACGAGATACCCGGCCCCGAAGCCGGGTTCCAGGCGTCGCGCGATCTCGGCGAACGGCAGGTCCGTCACGGCGTCTTCGGCCATGGCGGCCGGCTCGGCGCGCCCCACGACGAGCACCAGGCGAGAGCCCTGCACGCCGATGAGCACGTCCACACCGAGCTTGCGCGCCGTGCGGCGGAGCTGATCGACGTCGAACTGCGGGGGAGTCGTGCCGACGAGCACCGCGACCTCGCCGTGGCCGTGCCAGCCCAGCGCTGCGATGCGGCTCGGTAGCTCCTCGTCGGCCTCGCCCGTGAGGATCGAGTCGACCACGAGGGCCTCGAGCCGGGCATCCCACAGTCCACGGGCCTCCGCCGCCCGGGCGTACACGTCCGCGGCGGCGAAGGCGACCTCGCGCGAGTACAGAAGGATCGCCTCTCGCAGATGCTCGCCCTTGCCCGCGACCCGCTCCTCCGTCACCTCGACCGTCACGCGGATCAGCTGCAGCGTCTGCGTCAGGCTCACGCTCCGCAGGAGCTCCCGGGGAGCGGCCGCGAAGATGTCGGCCGCGATCCAGGGCGTCGAGGCAGGATCGTCGTACCACTGGATGAACGACGTGATGCCCGCCTGTGCCACCAGCCCGACGGCGGAGCGTCGGGCCGGCGGCATCTCGGCATACCAGGGCAGCGTGTCGTCGAGGCGCTTGATCGTGACGGTGGCGAGGTCACCCGAGATGCGTCGCAGCCAGGCGAGCGTCTCGACCTTGTCCATCACCTCGGCGGGTTTGCCCATCGTCGTCAGGTCAGCTCTCGCCGCCCGCGTTCCCGCTCGTGCCGGCCGTCACATCGTGCAGACGGTACTTCTCGATCGCCTGCGCGGCGAGGCTGCGGTCGACCGCGCCCTCTTCGGCAAGCGCCTGCAGCGTGCGGACGACGACCGACGGTCCGTCGATCTTGAAGAAGCGACGGGCGGCGGCGCGTGTGTCCGAGAACCCGAAGCCGTCGGCCCCGAGGGTCGCGAACCGGTTCGGCACCCACGGGCGGATCTGGTCCTGGACCGCGTGCATGAAGTCGCTCACCGCGACGACCGGGCCTGCGGCATCCCGCAGCTTGTTCGTGAGGTACGCGGTGTGCGGCTCCTCCTCAGGGTGCAGGAAGTTGTGCTCGTCGGCCGCCAGGCCGTCGCGGCGCAGCTCGCTCCACGAGGTGACCGACCACACATCGGCCTGTATGCCCCAGTCGTCGCGCAGCAGCTGCTGCGCCTCGAGCGCCCACGGCACGCCCACGCCCGACGCCAGGATCTGGGCCTTCGGGCCCTCGCCCTCGGCGGTCGAGACGCGGTGGATGCCGCGCACGATGCCGTCGACGTCCACGCCCTCGGGCTCCGCCGGCTGGACCAGCGGCTCGTTGTACACCGTGAGGTAGTACATGACGTTCGGGTCGGGGTGGTTGCCGCCGTACATGCGCTCGATGCCCGAACGGACGATGTGCGCGATCTCGTAGCCGTAGGCCGGGTCGTACGACACGGTGGCGGGGTTGGTCGAGGCCAGCAGGAGCGAGTGGCCGTCGGCGTGCTGCAGGCCCTCACCGGTCAGCGTCGTGCGTCCTGCCGTCGCGCCGATGATGAACCCGCGCGCCATCTGGTCGCCCGCCGCCCACTGGGCGTCGCCGGTGCGCTGGAACCCGAACATCGAGTAGAAGACGTACACCGGGATGAGCGGTTCGCCGTGAGTGGAGTACGAGGTGCCCGCGGCGGTGAACGCGGCCACCGCGCCGGCCTCGTTGATGCCGACGTGGATGATCTGACCCTGCGGGCTCTCCTTGTACGCGAGCAGCAGCTCGCGGTCCACGGAGGTGTAGTTCTGACCGTGCGGGTTGTAGATCTTCGCCGTCGGGAAGTACGCGTCCATGCCGAACGTGCGCGCCTCGTCGGGGATGATCGGCACGATGCGGTGGCCGAAGTCCTTCGACCGCAGCAGGTCCTTGAGGAGACGCACGAACGCCATCGTGGTGGCGATCTCCTGCGTTCCCGAACCCTTCTTCGGCAGCGCGTACGCCTCGTCGCCCGGCAGCTGCAGGCCGACGTGGTGCGTGCGGCGCTCCGGCAGGAAGCCGCCCAGCGCCCGGCGACGCTCGAGCATGTACTGGATCGTCTCGTCGTTGCCGCCCGGGTTGTAGTACGGCGGCAGGTACGGGTTCTCTTCCAGCTGCGCGTCAGAGACCGGGATCCGCATGGAGTCGCGGAAGTACTTGAGGTCCTGCAGCGTCATCTTCTTCATCTGATGGGTCGCGTTGCGGCCCTCGAAGTGATGCCCCAGACCGTAGCCCTTGATCGTCTTCGCGAGGATGACGGTCGGCTGACCCTTGTGCTCGGTCGCCGCCTTGTAGGCGCCGTAGACCTTGCGGTAGTCCAGGCCGCCACGGCGGAGCTTGCCCCAGATGTCGTCGTCCGACCAGTCCTTCACCAGAGCCGCCGTGCGCTCGTCGCGCCCGAAGAAGTGCTCACGGATGAAGGCGCCGTCCTCGGCGCGGTAGGTCTGGAAGTCGCCGTCGGGGGTGGTGTTCATGAGGTGCACGAGCGCGCCGTCGGTGTCCTTCGCCAGCAGCTCGTCCCAACCGCTGCCCCAGACGACCTTGATGACGTTCCAGCCGGCGCCGCGGAAGAAGCTCTCGAGCTCCTGGATGATCTTGCCGTTGCCGCGGACGGGACCGTCGAGGCGCTGCAGGTTGCAGTTGACGACGAACGTCAGGTTGTCCAGGCCCTCGTTCGCGGCCACCTGGAGCTGACCGCGGCTCTCGACCTCGTCCATCTCGCCGTCGCCGAGGAAGGCCCACACCCGGGAGTTCGAGAGATCCTTGATCCCGCGGTTGGTGAGGTACTTGTTCGACATCGCCTGGTAGATGGCGTTGATGGGGCCGAGACCCATCGATACCGTCGGGAACTGCCAGTACTCCGGCATGAGACGGGGGTGCGGGTACGACGGCAGCGCGTTCGGCGCCTTCGACTTCTCCTGGCGGAAGCCGTCGAGCTGCTCCGACGTGAGACGCCCCTCGAGGAACGAGCGGGCGTAGATGCCGGGGGAGGCGTGGCCCTGGATGAAGATCTGGTCGCCGCCGGTGGGGTCGTCGAGACCGCGGAAGAAGTGGTTGAAGCCCACTTCGTACAGCGAGGCCGACGACGCGTACGTCGAGATGTGGCCGCCGACGCCGATGCCGGGCCGCTGTGCGCGGTGGACAGTGACCGCGGCGTTCCAGCGGATCCACCGGCGGTAGCGACGCTCGAGCTCTTCGTCGCCGGGGAACTCGGGCTCGTTCTCGGGCGCGATCGTGTTGATGTAGTCCGTGGTGGGAACCTGCGGGACGTTCAGCTGCAGTTCGTGCGAGGTCTGCAGCAGGCTCAGCATGATTTCGCGGCCACGACCGTGGCCCTTCGCCTGCACGAGCTGCTGGAGGGACTCCTGCCACTCGGAGGTCTCATCGGGATCGCTGTCGAGGGGTTCCTGCGAGTACGGATCCTGATCGTTGACAGTCACAGAAGACCTTTCGTCGTCTGGCAGATCATGCCAGGGAATCGCTACCGGAGCGCCGCGGGCTTTGTCAGCCCTCCACAACGCACCATCTGCCAGCCTAGCGAGTTCAGGACGAACCGGACGCACCTCGTAGACTGGCTGCGAGGGCCTTTAGCTCAGCTGGTAGAGCGCCACGTTTACACCGTGGATGTCGTCGGTTCGATCCCGGCAGGGCCCACCGTCATCCTCACCCCCGGTCCGGCCGCGGATCGTCGTCGCTGTCGTCGCGCTGGTGCGAGACGACATGCGGCAGCGCGAAGTCCTGGTAGCCGGGCTGGCCGATCTTCGAGTGCCGGTGCGAGTACGCGAAATAGATCGCGAAGCCGATGACGAGCCACACCAGGAACCGCAGCCAGGTCTCGACGGTGAGGTTGAGCATCAGGTAGACGCAGATGGCCGCCGAAAGTCCCGGCAGCCACGGATTGAGCGGCACGCGGAACGCGCGTGGCAGGTCGGGGCGCTTGACGCGCAGCACGATGACTCCGACGGAGACGAGTACGAACGCCGAGAGCGTGCCGATGTTCACCATCTCCTCGAGCAGTCCGACGGGCGTGAACCCCGCGACGACCGCGACCACGATCGTGACGATGATCGAGATGAGCCAGGGCGTGCGATACCGCGGGTGCACCTTCGCGAGGCCCATCGGCAGCAGCGCGTCGCGCGACATCGCGAAGATGATGCGAGTCGCTCCGATCAGCAGCGTCAGCGCGACCGTGGTGAGGCCTGCGACGGCGCCTGCGGAGATGAGCGTGGCCATCCAGGTCTGACCGTGGAATGCGAAGGCGTTGGCGAGGGCCGCAGCCGGGTCGAGATCCTGGTACGGCACCATGCCCGTCACGACCAGCGCGACCGCGCAGTACAGCAGTGTGCAGATCACCAGCGACGCGATGATGCCGATCGGCAGGTCGCGCTGCGGATTGCGGGTCTCCTCGGCGGTCGTCGCGACGACGTCGAAGCCGATGTAGGCGAAGAACACGAGTGCGGCGCCCGCGAAGATGCCGCCGACGCCGAACGCGGTCGGCTCGATGCCCGAGAAGAACTGCAGCAGCGGCTGACTGAGGCCGGTCGGCGCGTCGGTCGGCGCGGGCGCGGGGACGAACGGCGACCAGTTCGCGGGGTTGATGAACAGGAGGCCGGCCACGATCACGAACAGCACGATGAAGAGCTTCACCGCGACCAGCACCATGTTGACCCGCAGCGACTCCTTGATGCCGAAGGTCATCAGCCCGCCGAGCACGAGCACGAGCAGGATCGCCATGAGGTCGACGACGCCGCCGTAGCCGATCTCGGCCGGGATCGGCATCCCGAGCTGCTCGAGGAGCGTGCCGAGATACGCGCTCCACCCCTGCGCCACCACGCTCGCACCCAGGAACATCTCGAGGATGAGGTCCCACCCGATGATCCAGGCGAACAGCTCGCCGAGCGACGAATAAGAGAACGTGTACGCCGAGCCGGATACCGGGACGGTCGACGCGAACTCCGCGTAGCAGAGCGCGGCGAGTGTGCAGGCGATGGCGGCGACCGCGAAGCTGATGACGATCGCGGGGCCTGCGACCTCATGCGCGGCGCGGCCGGTGAGTGTGAAGATCCCCGCCCCGATCACCACGCCGATGCCGAAGACGGTGAGGTCGAGCGCGGTCAGCGACTTCTTGAGCCGGAACTCCGGTTCATCGGTGTCGGCGATGGACCGCTCGACGGACTTGGTGCGGAGAACGCCCATGGTGCGCGCCTTTCGTCATCGGAAGGACCGGTCGTCGAATGCTAGCCGCCGCCGATCGCGGCGTCGATGCCCCGCGGTAGGTTGGACACGTGAAAGCCAGCCCCGCAGACCAGCGCCGCCTCGTCGAGGTCGCCCAGCTCGACGCCCGGATCCGCCAGGCCGAGAACGCCCGCAAGAACCCCCCGCAGGCCGGTCGCGTCCAGGAGCTGCTCGGGCGGCGCCAGCAGCTGTCGCAGGAGCTCACGACGCGCCTCGGCGCCCGCGATGACCTGCGCACGGAGCTGTCGCGCATCGAGTCCGACGTCGCCGTCGTCGATGCCCGCGCCGCGCGTGACGCACAGCGGCTCGCGGCATCCACCAATTCCAAGGAGGCGCAGGGTCTCGAGAGCGAGCTCGCTGCGCTCGCACGACGCAAGAGCGACCTGGAGGACGCCGAGCTCGCGGTCATGGAGCGGCTCGAGCTGGCGGACGCGGCCGTCGCCGAGCAGGAGGCGCTGATCGCGACGACCAACGCCGAGGGCGCCGAGCTCAGCGCCGAGGGCAAGCGCGCCGTCGCCGAGGCAACAGCCGCCTTCGAGGCCGCCACGCGGGACCGCGCCGCGATCGCCGGTGCCCTGCCCGCCGACCTCGTCGCGCTGTACGACCGTGTCGCCGTGCGCAGTTCCGGCGCGGCGTTCCTGCGCCGACGCACGTGCGAAGGCTGCAACATGGTGCTCGCCGGCACCGACCTGCAGGTGCTGCGCCAGGCCGCCGACGACGAGGTCGTCACCTGCCCCGAGTGCGGCTGCCTGCTCGTGCGCGACGACGAATCCGGGCTGTGAGCGCAGCCGGACTGTGCCGGCGTGGACGCAGCTGAAGCGCCGGCCTGGATCGTCCTCGGACGGACCGACCGCGTGGTCCACGCCATCCTGCTGGATGGGTCCGCCGCTGAGCTCGGCCGCGAGCGGGTCGATCCGGCTCGGCTGACGTCGTGGATCGCCGACGCCGAGGCGCGCTGGGCGCCACGCTGGGTCTGGCATGACACCCCGCAGTGGTACGGCGCCCTGCTCGCGGACGGCATCCGCGTCGCCCGCTGCCACGACCTGCGGCTCTGCCACGCGATCCTCCGGGACTCGGCGCTGGTCGACGACGCGGCAGCGGTGCGGCGGGCGGTGGAGTGGGATGCCGCCCCCTACGTCGATGCCGAGGATGCGGCGCCCGCGCTGTTCGAGCTCGATCACGCACAGCGGCCCGCGGGCCCGCCCGCGGACGCCGACGCCGCCCTGGACGAATTCCTCCGGCAGCGTGCCGCGGTCGCGGACAGCCCCGAGGCGGGCAGGCTGCGTCTGCTGATCGCGGCGGAGTCCGCCGGCGCACTGGTCGCGTCGGAGATGAGGGCCGCGGGGCTGCCGTGGGATGCCGAGGCGCACGACCGCATCCTCGTCGAGACGCTGGGGGAGCGCCCAGCGGGCGGCGGTCAGCCGGCGAGGCTCGCCGACGCCGCCGAGCGGGTGCGCGCCGCGCTGGGGGATCCGGCGGCGAGCCTCGACTCGCAGCCGAAGCTGCTGCGGGCGCTGCATCGCGCCGGCGTGCTCGTGGAATCCACGAGCCGCTGGGAGCTCGCCGAGCAGCGGCATCCGGTCATCGAGCCGCTGCTCGAGTACAAGAAGCTGTCGCGGCTGCTGTCCGCCAACGGGTGGGCGTGGCTCTCCGAGTGGGTCGCGGACGGCAGATTCCGACCCGTCTTCGTCCCCGGCGGCGTCGTCACGGGCCGCTGGGCATCCTCCGGGGGCGGCGCCCTGCAACTCCCGCGTCAGCTGCGCGAGGCGGTGCGCGCCGATCCGGGCTGGCGTCTCGTCGTCGCCGACGTCGCCCAGCTCGAACCCCGCGTCCTGGCGGCCATGTCGAGCGACACCGCTCTCGCGGGGGCGGCGCGGGGCCGCGACCTCTACGCGGGCATCGTAGAGAGCGGGGCCGTCGCCACCCGGCAAGAAGCCAAGATCGCGATCCTCGGCGCCATGTACGGCGCGACGACGGGGGAGTCCGGCCGGCTGGTGCCGCGTCTGCGCCGCGCGTATCCGCGCGCGATGGGCCTCGTGGACGACGCCGCCCGCGTCGGCGAGGACGGCGGCGCCGTCTCCACGTGGCTGGGACGCACGTCGCCTTCTCCCTCGCGCGAGTGGTCGGCCGCGCAGTCCCGCGCCACCGAGGCCGAGGCATCCGGAGCGGAAGAGACGCACGCGCGGCGGTGGGCCCGTGATCGTGGCCGGTTCACCCGCAACTTCGTCGTGCAGGGGACCGCCGCGGAGTGGGCGCTCGCGTGGCTCGCCGATCTGCGCGGACGCCTCGCCGCGCTTCCGCCAGTGTCGCCCGAGCACGCGGCGCCCCGCTCCGGCCCGGTGTTCGCCCGGCAGGCGCACCTCGCGTTCTTCCTCCACGACGAGGTGATCGTGCACACCCCCGAGGAGCACGCGGATGCCGCTGCACAGGCCGTGGCCGATGCCGCGGCATCCGCGGGACGACTGCTCTTCGGCAGCTTTCCGGTCGACTTCCGGCTCGACGTGCACATCGCCGAGACCGCGCTCAAGGACTGACACGGAGCCGCGGCACGGCCGGCGGCGATAGACTCGCGGGGCGAATGGGTCGGCTGGACGGTCGCGTCGCGGGCGGTTCGCCGTCGCGCGCCGAGGAACGTCCGGGCTCCGCAGGGCAGGGCGGTGGGTAACACCCACCCGGAGCGATCCGCGAGACAGTGCCACAGAGAGCAGACCGCCGGGACCTCGGTCCCGGTAAGGGTGAAAGGGTGGTGTAAGAGACCACCGGGGTCGTGGTGACACGACCCGCACGGCAAACCTCGCCCGGAGCAAGGCCAGACAGGGGATGATGACGCGGCCCGCCGAGTCCCCGGGTAGGCCGCTGGAGCGGCACGGCAACGTGTCGCCGAGAGAGATGACCGTCCACGGGGCTCACGCCCCCGGACAGAACCCGGCGTACAGGTCGGCCCATTCGCCCTCTCGCCGGCCCGCCTTCGCGGGGCCGGCGCGAGGGCGTGACGTCAGGCGGTCGGCCGGCCCGCGAGCGCGGCCGCGCCGATGATGCCCGCGTTGTTGCGGTGCACCGCGGGGACGATGGGCGTCTTGAGCTCGAGCAGGTGCAGGAACTTGTCGGCGTGCTTCGACACGCCGCCGCCGACGACGAAGAGGTCGGGGCTGAACAGGAACTCGATGTGCCCGTAGTACCACTGCAGCCGCTTCGCCCACTGCTCCCAGGTGAGCTCGTGGCGCTCCATCGCGGAGTACGCTGCGTACGCCTCGGCGTCCTTCCCGTGGCGGGCGCGCTGCACGTGCCCGAGTTCCGAGTTCGGGACGAGGACGCCGTTGTACAGCAGCGCCGAGCCGATCCCGGTGCCCAGCGTGGTGAGGATGGTGAGCCCGGCCTGGTCCTTGGCGGCTCCGTAGCGCACCTCTGCGACGCCGGCGACGTCCGCATCGTTGGCGAAGTGGATGTCGCGCCCCAGACCGTCTTCGAAGAACTTCTCGGCCTCGAAGTCGATCCAGTCGTCCGAGACGTTGGCGGCCGACAGCGTGCGCCCGTTCTTGACGATCGCGGGGAACGCCACGCCGAGGGGGACCGACTGGTCGTCGGCGACGCCGAGCGTCGAGAGGACTTCGGTCACCGCGGCGAGCACGTCCGGCGGGTGGGCCCCCTCGGGGGTCGCGACCTTGACGCGGTCGCTGATCAGCTCGCCTCGCTCGAGGTCCACGATGCCCGCCTTGATGCCGGTGCCGCCGATGTCCACGCCGACGGCGCGTGCCGCGTCAGATGCCATGCCGACAGCCTAGCCACGCCGACAGGGCTCCTGCGGAGCCGCCCGGCGTCAGTAGGATCGTGCTGGCGGCGAGCATGCCCGCGATCCGAGGAGGGCGAGATGTCCAACGACAGCGAGAAGTACTGGTACAACCTCAAGACCGGAGCGGTCGAGAAGGGCTTCGAGTCGCCCGCGCCCGATCGCGCCGGTCCGTTCGACACTCCGGAGGAGGCCGCGAAGGCGCCCGAGGTGATCCGCGAACGGTCCCGCGCGTGGGCGGCCGAAGAGGCCCGCGAGGACTCGTGGGGCACCGACACGGTGTCCGGAGAGCCCGGCGACGACCAGTAGTCTGGCTTCGACCGCGGTCAGACAGACAAGTCGGGCGGATCCGGCACCGGAGAGGACGCGATGGACAAGCAGCGTGACTTCGTTCTGAGGACCATCGAAGAACGAGGCGTGAAGTTCGTACGGCTGTGGTTCACAGACGTGATCGGCACGTTGAAGTCCGTGGCCATCGCACCCGCAGAGGTCGAGGGAGCCTTCAGCGAGGGCCTCGGGTTCGACGGCTCCGCGATCGAGGGGCTGACCCGCTCCTACGAGTCGGATCTGCTGGCTCACCCCGACCCCACCACGTTCCAGATCCTGCCCTGGCGGGGCGAGATCGACCCGACGGCGCGGATGTTCTGCGATATCACGACGCCCGACGGGCAGCCTGCCGTCGCCGATCCGCGTCACGTCCTCAAGCGGACACTGGCGAAGGCGGCCGACGCCGGCTTCACGTTCTACACGCACCCCGAGATCGAGTTCTACCTGCTGAAGTCCTCGTCCTTCGGGACGGAGGGCCCCGAGCCGGTCGACTCCGCGGGGTACTTCGACAACGTTCCCGGCGGCACCGCCCATGATTTCCGCCGGCGCTCGGTGCGCATGCTGGAGGACCTCGGCATCTCGGTCGAGTTCAGTCACCACGAGGGCGGCCCCGGTCAGAACGAGATCGACCTTCGCTATGCGGACGCGCTCACCACGGCAGACAACATCATGACGTTCCGCACCGTGATCAAAGAGGTCGCGATCGAGCAGGGCGTCTACGCCACATTCATGCCGAAGCCGATGACCGGCAAGCCCGGCAGCGGCATGCACACGCACATGTCGCTGTTCGAGGGCGACGTCAACGCCTTCTACGAGGAGGGCGCCCAGTACCAGCTCTCCAAGGTCGGCCGCCAGTTCATCGCCGGTCTGCTGCGCCACGCCAACGAGATCTCGGCGGTGACGAACCAGTTCGTCAACTCGTACAAGCGCCTCTGGGGCGGCGACGAGGCGCCCAGCTTCATCTGCTGGGGTCACAACAACCGCTCGGCGCTGGTGCGGGTCCCCCTGTACAAGCCGAACAAGGGCCAGTCCTCGCGCGTCGAGTACCGCGCGCTCGACTCGGCGGCGAACCCGTACCTCTCCTTCGCACTCATGCTCGCCGCCGGCCTCAAGGGCATCGAAGAGGAGTACGAGCTGCCCGCCGAGGCGGAGGACAACGTCTGGTCGCTGACGGATGCCGAGCGCCGCGCGCTGGGCTACGCTCCGCTTCCGGCGAGCCTCGACCACGCGCTGGAGTACATGGAGGAGTCCGAGCTCGTCGCCGAGACCCTCGGCGAGCAGGTGTTCAACTACGTGCTCCTCAACAAGCGCCGCGAGTGGCAGGAGTACCGCTCGCAGGTGACGGCGTTCGAGCTCAAGAGCAACCTCGAGATGCTCTGAGACCGGCTGACGCATGTCCGCGAGCGAGCGACCGGGTTCTCTGACCCCACTCGCTCGCCTGGGCTTCAGCCGTCTCACCGATGCCGAGGCGCTGCTGGCCGAGCTCTCCGACCTCGTGGATGCGCCTCGCGACGAGCTGCTGGACGGCGCGGGTGCCGCGGCGGACCCCGACGAGGCGCTGCAGGCGCTGACGCGCCTGGCGAGACGCGATGCCGCGCCGGTGCAGCGCGCGCGCTCGCGACCGGGCGCATGGCGCGCACTGTGGTCCCTGCTGGGCGCGTCGACCGGGTTTGGGGAGTTCTTCTTCCGTCACCCGTCCGAGGTCGATCAGCTCACCGGCGCGGGCGAGCGACTGCCCACCGCGGACGAACTGCGCGCGGAACTCCTCGACTCGGTCGGCGCGGTCGACGGATTCGCCGCCGAGGGGGACGAGAGCGCCTGGGTCGCACTGCGCGTGCGCTACCGCCGCATGCTCGCCCGGATTGCGGCATACGACCTGCTGAGCCCCTCGCCGGTCGACGAGATCGCCGCGGTGTCGGCGCGACTCGCGGATGCCGCCGGCGCAGCGCTCGAGGCGTCGCTGGCGGTCGCCCGCACGCGCGTGTCGGGCGGCGCGGTCGGCGCCGGCCTCTTCCCCCGCGACCAGGTCGCGCGGGCCCAGCTCGCGATCATCGGAATGGGCAAGACCGGGGCGCGCGAGCTGAACTACGTCAGCGATGTCGACGTGATCTTCGTGGCGGGCGGCGACGACGAGGCCCTCGAGCGGTTCGGCGAGAGCCGCATCGTCGACATCGCAACCCGCCTCGCGGTCCAGACGATGCGCGGAATCTCGGGTGTCGAGATCGAGCCGCCGCTGTGGGAGGTGGACGCCAACCTGCGTCCGGAAGGCAAACAGGGCGCGCTCGTGCGCACGCTCGACTCGCATCTGGCGTACTACGACCGGTGGGCGAAGAGCTGGGAGTTCCAGGCGCTGCTCAAGGCGCGCCCGATCGCCGGCGACGAAGCGCTCGGCAGGGCGTACACCGCAGCGGTCCAGCCCAAGATCTGGACCAGCGCCGCGCGTGAGAACTTCGTCGACAGCGTGCAGCGGATGCGCGAGCGCGTCACCGAGCACATCCCCGCGGCCGACGTGCCGTACCAGCTCAAGCTCGGCCCCGGCGGCATCCGCGACATCGAGTTCACGGTGCAGCTGCTGCAGCTCGTCCACGGGCTGTCCGACGACCGGATCCGCCAGCGCGGCACGCTCGAGGCGCTCGACGCGCTGGTTACGGAGGGCTACATCGGCCGTGCCGAGGCATCGGCGTTCTCACGGGACTACCGGGTGCTGCGGCTGCTCGAGCACCGCGTGCAGCTGCGCCAGCTGCGCCGCACGCACCTCATGCCGTCGCGGCCGGAGGAGCGTCGGGTGCTCGCCCGCGCGAGCGGGCTCGCCGACACCGGCGAGGGCATCTGGAAGCTGTGGGAGTCGGTCAAGCGCGAGGTGCGCGACATCCACGTCCGCCTCTTCTACCGCCCGCTTCTGTCGGCGGTGGCGGCGCTGCCCGCCGACGAGCGCGTGCTGTCGACGGCGCAGGCGCACGACCGCCTCGCGGCCATCGGATTCTCCGATCCTGCCGGCGCGCTCCGCCACATCGCCGCGCTGACCAGCGGGCTCAGCCGCAAGGCGACCATCCAGCGCCACCTCATGCCCGTCATGATCCGGTGGTTCGCAGACGGTGTCGACCCCGACTACGGCCTGCTGGCGTTTCGCCGGCTGAGCGAGCGCCTGGGCGACACGCACTGGTTCCTGCGCATGCTGCGCGACTCCTCGGGGGCGGCCGAGAGCCTTTCCCGCGTGCTGTCGGGCTCGCGGTACGTCGGCGAGCTCATCGAGTGGATCCCCGAGTCGGCCGCCTGGCTGGACGACCCGGAGCTCCTCCGTCCGCGCTCCGGACGGGCCCTGCAACAGGAGGCGCGCGCCATCCAGACGCGGCACGACACGATCACCGAGGCCATGCGCGCCGTGCGCGCGCTGCGTCGGCGCGAACAGCTGCGGATCGCCATGGGCGCCATCCTCGGCAGCGTGACGATCGAAGAAGTCGCAGCGGCGCTCACCACGATCACCGATGTGACCATCCAGGCGACGCTGCGAGCCGTACGCCGTGAGATCGTGCCGCCCGAGGACGCCGCACTGGATTTCTCGGTCATCGCGATGGGACGCTTCGGCGGCGCCGAGCTCGGCTTCGGCTCCGACGCGGACGTCATGTACGTCTATCGCCCGAACGGCGTCGACCCGCAGCGCGCGAGCGAGCTGGCCCTGAAGCTCGTGGCCGCGCTGCGCACCTACTCCGAAGACCACCGCGTGCCGCTCGAGCTCGATGCGGATCTTCGCCCAGAAGGCCGCAACGGCCCCCTCGCACGCTCGCTCGACGCCTACGCCGAGTACTACCGCCGCTGGGCGCTGTCGTGGGAGGCACAGGCTCTCCTGCGCGCACGCGGCGTCGCAGGCAGCGTGAAGCTCATCGACGACTTCATGCAGCTCGCCGATCAGGTCCGCTATCCGGAGCGGGTCGACGTGGCGGCGACACGCGAGATCAAGCGGATCAAGGCTCGCGTCGAGAGCGAGCGGCTGCCGCAGGGCGTCGATCCGTCCCGGCACCTGAAGCTGGGCCCGGGGTCGCTGAGCGACGTCGAATGGCTCGTCCAGCTGCTCCAGCTGCAGCACGCGCACGCCGTGCCCGAGATGCGGACGACGTCGACGCTGGACGCGCTCCGCGCGGCGGAGCGCGCGGGCTTCATCCCCACGGCCGCCGCCGACCGGCTCGCAGCCGCCTGGCGGCTCGCCAGCCGGCTGCGATCGGCCAACACGCTGCTCTCGGGTCAGACGAGCGATGTGCTCCCCGTCGACCGCAGCAAGCTCGACGGGATCGGCCGGCTCCTCGAGTACCCGCCGCGCTCGGCCACGCAGGTCGAGGAGGACTACTTGGGGACCACGCGCCGTGCCCGCCGCGTCTTCGAGAAGCTCTTCTACGGCTGAGAGGCGCGGTCTGCTCGGGCGTCGTCCCACCGGTCCGGACGTCGTCAGGGCACACTCGCACGACAGCGTCCGCCGGAGAACCAGAACTCCTCCGGACTCCCTGAGCGGGAGTCCGGAGGAGTCGCGTGATCCGGGTGTCAGACCCCGAAGTACAGCTCGTACTCGAACGGGTGCGGACGCGCGTTGAGCGGCTGGATCTCGTTCTCGATCTTGTACTCGATCCACGTCTCGATCAGCTCGGGCGTGAAGACGCCGCCCTTCAGCAGGAACTCGTGGTCGGCGCGGAGCGCGTCCAGCGAGTCGAGCAGGGAGTTCGGCACCTGCGGGATGTTCTTCGCCTCCTCGGGGGGAAGCTCGTACAGGTCCTTGTCGACCGGCTCGTGCGGCTCGATGCGGTTCTGGATGCCGTCGAGACCGGCCATCAGCTGCGCGGCGAAGGCGAGGTACGGGTTGCCCGAGGCGTCGGGCGCGCGGAACTCGATGCGCTTGGCCTTCGGGTTGGAGCCCGTGATCGGGATGCGGATGGCGGCCGAGCGGTTGCCGGCCGAGTAGACCAGGTTGACCGGGGCCTCGTAGCCCTTGACGAGTCGCTTGTACGAGTTCAGCGTCGGGTTGGTGAACGCGAGCAGCGCCGGCGCGTGGGCCAGGATGCCGCCGATGTACCAGCGCGCCAGGTCGGAGAGCTGCGCGTAGCCCTTCTCGTCGTAGAAGAGCGGCTTGCCCTCGAGCCACAGCGACTGGTGCGTGTGCATGCCGGAGCCGTTGTCGCCGAAGAGCGGCTTGGGCATGAAGGTCGCGACCTTGCCCCACTCGTTGGCGACGTTCTTGACGATGTACTTGAACTTCAGGATGTCGTCGGCCGCGTGCACCATGGTGTCGAAGCGGTAGTTGATCTCCTGCTGGCCGCCGGTGCCCACCTCGTGGTGCGCGCGCTCGAGGAGCAGGCCCGACTCGATGAGGCGGAGGCTGATGTCATCGCGGAGGTCCGCCGTCTTGTCGACCGGCGAGACGGGGAAGTAGCCGCCCTTGTACGGGGTCTTGTTGGCAAGGTTGCCGCCCTCTTCGGTGCGGCCCGAGTTCCAGGCGCCCTCTTCGGAGTCGACGGAGTAGAAGCTCGAGTTCTGCTTCACCTCGTAGCGGACGTCGTCGAAGATGTAGAACTCCGCCTCGGGAGCGAAGAACGCGGTGTCGGCGATGCCGGTCGACGCGAGGTACTTCTCCGCCTTCTTGGCGACCTGACGCGGGTCCTTCGCGTAGATCTCGCCGTTGCGAGGGTTGTAGATGTCGAACACCATGACGAGGGTCTTCGCCTCGCGGAACGGGTCGAGGTAGGCCGTCGACACGTCGGGGATCAGCTGCATGTCCGATTCGTGGATGTTCGCGAATCCCCGGATGGAGGAGCCGTCGAACAGCTGGCCGACCGTGAAGAACTCTTCGTCAACGGTGGAGGCCGGGATGTTGAAGTGCTGCTGCACGCCAGGAAGGTCCGTGAAACGGATGTCGAGGAACTTGACGTCCTCGTCCTTGATGAACTTCAGCACCTCGGATGAATCTTTGAACATGAAGACTCCAGAGGTAGGGCATTCGGATCCGCCCGTGCGGGCCGGGCTTGCTGGCAAGCTACCCGCAGGGGATTGCCCGGCAGTATCACTTGTGTTTCCGGGATGTTACGACGACCTGTATACGCTGGGGAAGTGACGCAGAGCACCCAGGACTACCCCGGCGAACGACTCGGACTGCCCCGGGAGGGCACCGGATCGATCGGCCGGCTCGGCCGTCGTGTGGGCGCACTCTTCGTCGACTACGGCGCCGCGTATCTCATCTCGGGGTTCTTCGGATGGGACCCGCTCGCGATCCTCGCGATCTTCGCGGCGATCCAGATCGTCTTCCTGCCGACCCTGCAGGGGAGCCCCGGTCACCGCATCTTCGGCCTGCGGCTGGTGCGTGTCGACGGCGCGTGGGTGGGCCTGTGGCGGCCCGTGATCCGCACGGCACTGCTCGTCCTCGCGATCCCGGCGGTCATCTGGGATGCCGATCAGCGCGGCCTGCACGACAAGGCCGCAGGCACGGTTCTCATCCGCTCCTGACGCGTCGCCCGGGCCGCCCTTCGTGGTGGCCCGCGCACCCGACGATGGTGCGCTCAGCGGGGTCGCGGAGCGCGCACCTTGGTGGGGTCGATGCCCTTGGGGATGGGCAGTGACGTCAGGGACTGCGAGACCGACTCGACACGCTTGATGACGGCTGCCATCGTGGCGCGGTCGATCTTCGTGGGAAGCGCCTTGATCGTCGACGAGAGCTTCGAGATCGGCACCTCGCCTTCGCCGTGGCCGATGTACAGCACGGTCACGGGAACACCCGATGCGACGCGCTGCACCTTGGAGCGCTCGTCGTTGACGAGGCGTGTGAGTCGGCCGCGGGCGCCCTCGCCCACGATCACGACGCCGCCACGACCGATCGCGCGGTAGACGGCCTCCTGCGTCTTGGGGTTGATGCCGACCGGCATCTCGCTGGCCTGCCACTTGCGCCCGAGCGAGGTCGACATGACGTGTCCGGTGGCTCCCGGCATCCCGTCGATCTTCTTGTACATCGCTCGGGTGGACAGGCGCGTCATCGTCATCATCGATGCCAGGACGCCGAGCATGAGGCCGGTGATGCCCCACAGGATGATGCTCCACACGGCGACCGGCGGGATCGCGAACCCGATGCCCACACCTGCTGCGGTGCCGAGGAGGAGGATGCCGGCCAGCAGGTACGGCAGCCAGCGGAACTCCTTCTGGGTGAAGGTGTAGAGGGTGCGGATCTGGGAGAAGAATCCAGGGCCCTTCTCGGGGGCGGAACTGCGCGCGGCCATACCTTTCAGCCTACCTTTTCGCGGCGTCCTCCTCGGCTCCTCCACAGTCCCGCGCTCCGCCTATCGGTCCACAGAACCGCTCGCTCCGACGGCTGTGCGCACATCTCGCCCCGCAGACTGTCGCCATGACGACCGTCGAAGGCCTGCTCGGCGCCCCGTACCGTGCGATCCGGCCGGTGCGCGCGCGCGACGACGGGCCCTGGCCGGGCCTTCTGGTGCGCACGGCGACCGGCGAGGCGTGCGTCATGGTCGATGCCGACGTCCTCGGCCCGGAGTGGACCGGATGGGATGCCGCGCCCGAGGGCCACGTGCTCGCCCCGCTCGACATCTGCCGACGACCCGACGGACACGACGTGGCTTTGCCGGTCTGCGTCGAGCGTCTCGAGGAGTTCGTGGGCCGACGTGGAGTGCGGATGCCGCTCAGCCTCGGGGAGGCGGTGACGCTCGGCGTGAGCGTGCTGCGGGGCTGCGCACAGATCGCCGGGGCACCCGAGACGGTGGGGGACTGGTGGCTCGACGACGCGGGTCGCCCGGTACTGGCGACCCAGTCCTCGCCCCGTCCGGCGCGTGAGGCGGCCGCGGCGGTGCTCGAGCGCGTGACCGTCGATGCGAGCGCCCAGCGGACATGGAGGACCGCTCTGCACGCGGTGACCGCTGAGCGCATGGCGGTGCGCGAACTGGAGGCGGCCGAGGAGGCGCTGTTCGCGATCGCGACGCCCGAGCCGCTCAGCACGGTGAGCCTCAGCCCGCGCAGCGCGGCGGAGAGCGGCTTGCGCCACCACGACCCCGCTCGCGCGGGCGTCGCGCTCCCGGACCACGAGCCGGCACCGCCCTCGATGTGGCACAGCCTTGTCGCGGGGGTGGACGACGACCTCGCCGACACCGTCTCGCGGGCGACGACGGCGGTGTGGCGCCGGCTGCGCCGCGCCGAACGTGGCGGAAAGCCTGCGCCTCGGCGAGCTCCCTGGCTCGTCGGCGGCGCCGTCGCCGCTGCGGTCCTCGCCGGCGGTGCACTGTGGCCGACGGCGAGCGGTGTCGCGACCGAGGACCCTGTCGACGTCGTGACGCCGACCCCGAGCGGCACGGATCCCGCGCGCGACGGCTCGCCGACCGATCAGGTCGACGCGCCGACGGATGCCGGCTCACCCGCCGATCTCGCTCAGGTCGCAGGCGCCCTGCTCGACGCCCGGCTCGCGTGCGGGAACGCGTCCGACTGCCTGGCGTCGGTTGTCGTCGATGCCGCGCCGCTGCCTGGCGGGGCGATCGACCTTCCCGCCGCCGAGCGGGCGCTCACGCTCCTGGACGACTTCGGCGACATCGCGGTGCTCCGCGTGGACGCCGCGGACGGGGCCGCCCCGTCGCAGATGGTCGTGATCCTGCGCCGAGACGACAAATGGCTGCTGCGCGACGTCTCGGACGTCGCGCAGCAGCCTGAGCAGTGAGCGGCCTGCGGGTCAGATCCCGAGCTGACCCTCGAACGCCGCCGCCTCGAGGCGCGACTTCACCGCGCCGAGGAAGCGCGCGGCGTCCGCACCGTCGATGACGCGGTGGTCGTACGAGAGCGCGAGGTACACGTACGAACGCACCGAGATCGCGTCCTTGCCGTCGACCGTCACGATCCCGGGGCGCTTGACCACCACGCCGGTCCCGAGGATCGCCGTCTGCGGCAGGAAGACCACGGGCGTGTCGAACAGGGCGCCACGCGAACCGGTGTTGGTCAGCGTGAAGGTGCCGCCGGCCAGCTCGTCCGGCTTCAGCTTGTTCTCGCGAGTGCGGGCCGCGAGATCGGCGATCTCGTGCGCGATCTGCGCCAGGTTCTTCGACGCCGCATCGCGAAGGACCGGGGTCAGCAGTCCGCGCTCGGTGTCGACCGCGATCGACAGGTTCTCGCTCGCCGGGTAGACGATCTGGTCGCCGTCGACAGTGGAGTTGACGACGGGATACGCCTGGAGCGCCTCGGCAGCAGCCAGGGCGAAGAACGGCAGGAACGACAGCTTGTCGCCCGTCTTCGCGAGGAAGTCGTTCTTCACCTTGTCGCGGAACGTCGCGAGCTTGGTGACGTCGACCTCGACGACGGACGTCAGCTGGGCGGTCGACTGCATCGACTCGACAGCACGCTGGGCCAGCACCTTGCGCAGACGCGACATCGGCTGCGTCGTGCCGCGCAGCGGCGACACCTCGAGCGGTGCCGGAGCAGGCGCCGCCGCCGCGGGAGCGGCCGGAGCCGACGCGGCCTCAGCCGCCTTGAGCACGTCCTCCTTGCGGATGCGGCCGCCGACGCCGGTGCCCTTCACCGAGGCGAGGTCGACCCCCTGCTGCTGCGCGAGGCGGCGCACCAGCGGTGTGACGTAGGTGATGCCGTCGTCCTCGGAGACGAGCGAGGAGGCGGGTGCGGCGGCCGGGGCGGACGCCGCAGGAGCCGACGCGGGAGCAGCCGGCGCGGGAGCAGCCGGCGCGGCGGTCGGGGCCGGAGCGGCAGGAGCCGGCGCGGGAGCAGCCGGTGCCGGAGCCTCAGCGGGTGCCGGTGCCTCCGCGGGTGCCGGGGCAGCGGCCGCGGGCGCCGGTGCAGCGCCGGGAGCCTCGGCGGGGGCCGCCGGCGCAGATGCACCCGCTTCGCCGATGCGCGCCAGCGGAGCGCCGACGGCGACTGTCTCGTCTTCGGCGGCCAGGATCTCCTGGAGCACGCCGGCGAAGGGCGAGGGGATCTCGGTGTCGACCTTGTCGGTGGAGATCTCGAGGAGCGGCTCGTCGACGGCGACCTCGTCGCCGACCTGCTTGAGCCAGCGGGTGACGGTGCCCTCGGTGACGCTCTCGCCGAGCTCGGGCAGGACGATCTCCTTGCCTCCGCCGGCGGGTGCTGCTGCCTGCGCGGGCGTCGCCTCAGCAGGAGCCGCCTCGGCAGCAGGAGCTTCGGCCTGCGCGGCCGGAGCCTGCGCCTCGGCAGCCGGAGCCTGTGCCTCGGCAGCCGGAGCCTCGGCAGCGGCGGCCTCGGGGGCGGGCGCTGCGGCGGCACCGGAGCCGTCGCCGATCTTCGCCAGCACGGCGCCGACCTCGACGGTCTCGTCCTCCTGGACGAGGATCTCCTCGATGACGCCGCTGACCGGCGACGGGATCTCGGTGTCCACCTTGTCCGTGGAGATCTCGAGCAGGCCCTCGTCCGCCTGGACCGTGTCGCCGACGTTCTTGAGCCAGCGGGTGACCGTTCCCTCGGTCACGCTCTCACCGAGAGCGGGGAGGACCACGGATGTGCTCATGAGGATGTCTCCTTCTGAAGAAATATCGGATCTAGCTTAGTGATGAGGGGCGACCGCGAGGGTCAGAGCGCGTGCAGCGGCTTGCCCGCGAGGGCGAGGAATGCCTCGCCGAGCGCTTCGGACTGCGTCGGGTGCGCGTGGACGTACGGGGCGATGTCTTCGGGGTGGGCTTCCCAGCCGACGACGAGCTGTCCTTCGGTGATGAGCTCGCCGACGCGATCGCCGATGAGGTGTACGCCGAGCACCGGTCCGTCCTTGGCGCGCACGACCTTGACGATGCCGCTCGTCCCCAGGATCTCGCTCTTGCCGTTGCCGGCGAGGTTGTACTCGTACGCGACGATCCCGTCCGCGCCGTGCGCGTCGGCGGCCTGCGCCTCGGTGAGGCCGACGGAGGCGACCTCGGGGTGGCTGTAGGTGACCTTGGGGATCTGCGCGTCGGGGACCACGACGGGGGACAGGCCGGCGATCTCCTCGGCCACGAAGATGCCCTGCTGGAATCCACGGTGGGCGAGCTGCAGCCCCGGGACGATGTCGCCGACGGCCCACACGTGGTCGACGCCGGTGCGCAGACGCTCGTCGGTGATCACGAACCCGCGGTCGATGGTCACGCCGGCCTCCTCGTACCCGAGACCGGCCGATGCCGGTCCGCGGCCGACGGCCACCAGGAGGTAGTCGGCGGTGAACGTCTTGCCGTCCTCCAGGTTCACGATCACGGCATCCGCGGTCTGCGTCGCGCTCTGGAAGCGCACACCGAGGGAGTACTGGATGCCGCGGCGGCGGAATGCACGCTCCAGGCCCTTGCTGAGCGCCACGTCCTCGTTCGGCACGAGATGGTCGAGCGCCTCGACGATCGTGACGTCGGCACCGAACGAGCGCCACACGCTCGCGAACTCGACGCCGATGACGCCGCCGCCGAGGATCACGACGCTGCGGGGGATCTCGTCGAGCTCGAGGGCGTACTCGCTGGTGAGGATGCGGCCGCCGATCTCGAGCCCGGGAAGCGTGCGGCTGTACGACCCGGTCGCGAGCACGACGTCGGTGCCGCGATAGAGGTCGTCGCCGACGCGGACGGCCGGTCCTGCCTCGAGCCGACCCTCACCGTTCACCACGGTGATGCCGCGGGCCTTGACCAGGCCTTCGAGGCCCTTGTACTTCTTCGCGACGATGCCTTCGCGATACGCGCGCACGCCGGCGGGGTCGACACCCTCGAAGGTGGCACGGATGCCGATGGCCGAGGCATCCCGCGCGGCGTCCGCCACTTCGGCGGCGTGAAGCAGCGCCTTCGTGGGGATGCAGCCGCGGTGCAGGCATGTGCCCCCCACCTTGTCCTTCTCGACGAGGGCGACGGTCTTGCCGAGTTCCGCGGCGCGGAGGGCGGCCGCGTAGCCGCCGCTTCCACCGCCCAGAATGACGAGATCGAAGGAATGGTCGGTCATCGTGCCTCCTCATCGAGGTCAGCCAGGACGAAGCGGATCAAGCTGCGCACGGTCGCGGCAGTCGGTCCCTTGTCGGTGAAGCCGTACGGCGCGCCCTTGTGGGTGCCGCTGCCGGCGATGTCGAGATGAACCCACGGGATGCGGGGCGCATCTTCCTCGTCGGCCGTGCGGCCGACGAAGTGACGCAGGAACAGGCCTGCGAAGAGCGAGCCGCCCGCAGGATCGCCGATCTTGGCGTTCTGCAGGTCGGCGATCGGGGAATCGAGCTCCTCGACCATGTGACCGGGGAGGGGCAGCTGCCACGCGGGCTCGCCGGCCTCGGCGGCGGCGGCGAGATACGCCGCCACGGCTTCGTCGTCGCCCATCACGCCGGTGTGGCGCGTGCCGAGGGCGATCAGGATCGCACCGGTGAGGGTCGCGACGTCGACGATCACATCCGGGTGCTCGCGACTGGCTGCGACGAGTCCGTCGGCGAGCACGAGGCGCCCCTCGGCGTCGGTGTTGAGCACCTCGACCGTGGTGCCGTCGAGCAGGCGCAGCACGTCCCCCGGGCGCGTCGCGCGACCCGAGGGCATGTTGTCGGCCAGGCACAGCCATGCCGTCACCTTGACGGGCGCTTCGACGGATGCCGCTGCCCTGAGCACCGCGAGCACGGTCGCAGCTCCGGCCATGTCGTACTTCATGCCGACCATCGAGGCCGCCGGCTTGAGCGACAGCCCACCGGTGTCGAACGTGATGCCCTTGCCCACGAGCGCGACGTGCCTGGTGGCGCCCTCGGGTGCGTACTCGAGACGCACGAGCCGCGGCGGACGATCCGATCCCTGGCCGACGCCGAGGATGCCACCGAAGCCCTGCTCGCGCAGCGCCTCCTCATCGAGGATCTCGACACTGACGGGCAGGCCCGACACGGACTCGGCGGCCCGCTCGGCGACATCGGCGGGGCCGAGCCACTCGGCCGGGATGTTGACGAGGTCCTTCACCAGGGCGACCGATGCCGCGGTCTCGACGACGAGCTTCAGGGCGTTGTCGTCGGGTTCTGCAGTGCCGTGGACCACGACACGCGCGGCGCGCGGCTTGGGCGCCTCGGTCTTGTACCCCTCGAACCGGTAGCCGCCGAGGGCCGCGCCCTCCGCGACCGCGGACCACAGTGCCGGGTCGGCGTACGGCGCGGCGACGGCCACCGTCGTGAATCCGGTCAGCGCGCGGATCGCCGCGCCGACCGCGTCGCGCAGGGCGGCGGCATCCGGATCCGATCCCGTGCCGACGACGGCCAGCGGCAGTGCGGTGACCTCCGGCGCGTACGCGCGCACCCATGATCCCGGAGCGCCGGTGAACCCCACGCCGAGGAGCGCCTCGCGAAGTCCCGGCCAGTCGGAGAGGTCGGGGGATGTCTCGGCCTCGAGCGGGGGGAGTGCGACGAGCAGGAGGTCGGCGTCGGACTCTCGGACGGGTGCGGTGCGGTACTCGAGGTCGGGAAACGACATGGTCTCCATCCTAGGGACGACGACTGTTCGCTCTGAGCGCGTCCGACACGACCCGACCACGTCGGGGTGGCTCGTAGCATGGGACCATGCCTCTTCCCGGCCCGCTGTTCGAGCGTGCGGCTTCCGCGCCGCCCGTGCCGCGCGGGCTGCCGCTGGTGATCGCCCTCACCGGGTTCACCGATGCCGGCAGTGCCGTCAGCCGAGTCATCGACTACTTCCGCGACGACCTGTCGCCCTCGCCGCTCGCCGTGTTCTCCAACGACACGCTGCTGGACTACCGCGCGCGCCGGCCCATCGTGTCGTTCGAGAAGGACCACCTCACCGACTACCGTCCGCCGCGCCTGGAGCTCTCGTTCGCCCACGATGCGCTCGGTCAGCCGTTCCTGCTGCTCGCGGGCTACGAGCCCGACTTCGCATGGGACGCCTTCGCCGGTGCCGTGCTCGACTTCGCCGAGAGCTACGGCGTGTCGACGGTCACCTGGGTCCACGCGATCCCGATGCCCGTTCCGCACACACGACCGATCGGCACCACCGTCAGCGGCACACGCTCCGAGCTCACCGAGGCGCACTCGGTGTGGCAGCCCCACACCCAGGTGCCCGCCACCGCAGGGCATCTGCTCGAGTACCGGCTCGCCGCAGCCGGGGTGCGCATCGCCGGCTTCGTCCTGCTCATCCCGCACTACCTGGGTGACACCGAGTACCCCGCCGCCGCGCTGGCAGCGCTGGACAGTCTCACCGTTGCCACGGGCCTTGTCTTCGCGGGCGACGATCTGCGCGACGAGAACCGCGAATATCTGGAGAAGGTCACCGAGCAGATCGAGGGCAGCGACGAGCTCGCCCGGATGGTGCAGGGGCTCGAAGAGCGCTACGACGCGTACATGGCGGGCTCGACGCTCGCCACCCCGATGATCCACACGGGCGATCTGCCGAGCGCCGACGAGCTCGCCGCCGAACTCGAGCGATTCCTCGCGACGCGGCCGGCGGAGGACGACAAGCGCGGCTCCTGATCCTTCGCCCGCACCGTGCACGGAATTCCACGCCAGACCAGCGTGTTGAATCCTGTGATGGAGGTGCGCCCGTCCACGCGGGGCGATGCTGGCGGCGCACGGCAAGTATGAGATACTAGACGCTCTGACCCGTTGTCAACCGTCTTCGTCCGGCTTCCGGCTGAAGATGTGGACTTGACAAGGGTCTTACTAGTGTCCGAAACCGACCGGAGACGCGCAGGGCGTGTCGACCGGTGAAAGGCGAAACGTGACTCCAGGCACGAACACCAAGGCTCGCTCGGCCGCGAAGGACACCGAGACGGACGAGACGACGGCTGCCGCCGTGAAGAAGGCTCCCGCAGCGAAGGGCGCCGCCAAGGCGAAGGCGGCACCCAAGACCGCGTCGAAGCGCGCGAAGAAGTCGGACGACGACTTCGAGGACGACGTCGAGGAGCTCGACGACGACGTCGAGATCGAGGCGGACGACATCGAAGTGGACGCCGTGGACGACACCGCCGAGGCGGCGCCGGCCGCCAAGGACGCGAAGGTCACCACCGACGACGCCGCCGCGACCGACGACGAGGAAGAGGACGAGGAGAGCACGAAGCCCGCGTTCACCGAGCCTCTGCCCACCGGCGCGATCGTCATCTCGTCGAGCGACGAGGACGACGTCCCCGTGTACTCGACCCAGATCACCGGCGCGACGGCCGACCCCGTCAAGGACTACCTGAAGCAGATCGGCAAGGTGCCGCTGCTGAACGCGGCCGAAGAGGTCGAGCTCGCGATGCGCATCGAGGCGGGACTGTTCGCCGAAGAGAAGCTGTCGCACATGTCGGCCGCCGAGAAGACCTCGCAGCTCGGACTCGACCTGCAGTGGGTCGCCCGCGACGGCCAGCGCGCGAAGAGCCACCTTCTGGGCGCCAACCTGCGTCTGGTGGTGTCGCTCGCCAAGCGCTACACGGGACGCGGCATGCAGTTCCTGGATCTCATCCAGGAGGGCAACCTCGGTCTCATCCGCGCGGTCGAGAAGTTCGACTACACCAAGGGCTTCAAGTTCTCGACGTACGCGACGTGGTGGATCCGTCAGGCCATCACGCGCGCCATGGCCGACCAGGCGCGCACCATCCGCATCCCGGTGCACATGGTCGAGGTCATCAACAAGCTCGCGCGCGTCCAGCGGCAGATGCTGCAGGACCTCGGTCGCGAGCCCACGCCCGAGGAGCTCAGCCGCGAGCTCGACATGACCCCCGAGAAGGTCATCGAGGTGCAGAAGTACGGCCGCGAGCCGATCTCGCTGCACACGCCTCTCGGCGAGGACGGCGACAGCGAGTTCGGTGACCTGATCGAGGACACCGAGGCCGTGGTTCCCGCCGACGCGGTGGGCTTCACGATGCTGCAGCGTCAGCTCGAGTCGCTCCTCGATTCGCTCTCGGAGCGCGAGGCCGGCGTGATCCGCATGCGGTTCGGCCTCGGCGACGGCCAGCCGAAGACCCTCGACCAGATCGGCGACACGTTCGGGGTCACCCGCGAGCGCATCCGCCAGATCGAGTCGAAGACCATGGCGAAGCTGCGGCACCCGTCCCGCTCCCAGTCCCTGCGGGACTACCTCGAGTGAGCGAGGCGAACGCCGGCAAGGCGCTCACCGTCCAGGTCGAAGGCTCGTCGTTCGCTCGCATCCCGATCCGCACGCGGGTCGTGATGCCGGGCGACGACCTCGATGAGTTCATCCGCGAGTACGCGGCAGACGTCGTGCGCGAGGGAGACCTGCTGTTCGTGACGGAGAAGATCGTCGCGATCACGCAGGGCCGCTCGTACCTCGTCGAGGACATCAAGCCCCGCAGGCTCGCGTTCTTCCTCTCGAAGTACGTCACCCGCACGCCGTACGGCATCGGTCTCGGCATGCCCGAGACCATGGAGATGGCGCTGCGCGAGTGCGGTCCGATCCGCATCCTGTTCGCGGCCGCGGTGTCGGCCGTGACCAAGCTGTTCGGGCGCAAGGGAGACTTCTACCGCATCGCGGGCGACAAGGCACGCGCGATCGACGGCCCCACGTCGGGCACGATCCCGCCGTACAACAAGGCGGTCGTGCTGGGCCCGGAGCGTCCGCGCGAAGTCGCCCAGCACGTCAAGGCCCTGCTCGGCGGTGTGCCCGAGGTGGCGGTGGTCGACATCAACGACCTCGGCGGCAACATCCTGGGCTCCACCCTCGACAAGGCGGGGGAGAAGCGCCTCGTCGCGATCCTCAAGGACAACCCGCTCGGTCAGGGACACCAGTCCACGCCGCTCGGGATCGTGCGCGCGGTCTGACCGTAGAGAACTGCGAAAGGGTATGTTTCCGGCGCCGGAAACATACCCTTTCGCGATTCCGAAGCGTCAGAAACCGATGGCCTCGCGGTAGCGCGGCTTGTGGCCGGTGCGGATGCCGGTGACGCTGGGCTTGTTCTCGTAGACGCCGGCGCCCCAGTTGCCCTCGACGAGCACCGGACCCTCAGGGGTGACGACGATGTCCCAGCCGACGTACTGGATCTGCGGCACGACCCGCGCGACGCGGTCGACGAACTCCTTGACCTCGTCGATCATCGGCAGCTGGAAGTCCGCGATCAGGAAGCCGCTGTCGGGGTGGGCGACGTGCACGTGCCCGTGCGAGTCGTACCCGGGACCGACCGCGCGCCCGTTCTGGTCGAGCATCGTGTAGAAGCCGCCGAACGTCATCTGGTCGCTCACCGCGCCGCGCCCGAACTTCTGCGCCATCGCCAGGATGTGCGTGGTCTCGCCGTCGAAGAAGGCGGTGACGCGCGTGGTGTTCACGGTGCCGGGGCACACCGCGGCGAGGTCCGCGTGCTGGCGGATGACCTCTTCGATCAGCAGCTCGCCGCGCGAGAGCAGGCCACGGTGGAACTCGTCCCAGTCGGTGATGTCGGCCGCGTGGTAGCGGTGCACGCCGGTGCCGGCCTGTCCGACGGGCTCCTTGGTGACGATGGTGCCCTGTTTCTCGGTGAAGGCGCGCACGGCGTCGGCATTGCCCTCCTCGACGACCATCCAGTCGCGGAGAAGGAAGTCGCTGAAGGTGCGGTCGAACGCCACCTTGTCGTGGAAGAGGTGGCGGTAGTCCGGGTGGTCGTACTTCTGCGACAGCTCGTTCGACACCGGGTGGGTCATGTAGGTCGCACGCTCCGCCCGCGTGAGGATGGCGAAGTCGTAGTCGACGTAGTCCTGGAATCCCACCTGCCGGAAGCCCGCCGACCACAGCATGTCGGCGACCACGGCAGGTGTCCACTTGCCGTGGTCGCGGGAGGTCTCCTTCGCGCGTTCGATCACCGATCCGACGTCGATGCGACGCGCGCGGGCGGCGAGATAGCGAAGGCGGTTCGAGAGGGCGAGGCCCTGAGAAGGCATGCGTGCTCCGGGATCGGGTGCGGGGGACCCCGATAGTCTAGAGGCGTGAGTTCCTCGATCCCTGGGCGCGGCGTGCCCGCGCCGGGATCGGGTCCCCGCAGCGGCCCGGTCGCCCGGATCTCGCGGGGCGCGCTCACCGCGAACGCCCGTGCCGCCTGGGAGCGCGGCATCCGCTCGTTCGCTCCGTCGGTGTTCGAGGCGGATGCCTGGGGCCACGGCGCTGCTCTCGTGCGCGAAGTTCTCGAGTCGGAGGGCTTCGTCACGGCGGAAGCGTCGGTCGTCACCGCCGCCGAGGGACCCGCCGTCGCGCGACCGGCGACGACGCTCACTCCGTCGCCACTGTTCGGACTCCCCGGCGCCGGCACGTCCGCAACACCTGCCATGCGCCTCACCGGCACGGTGCTGTCGGTCAAGGACCTCCGCGCAGGCGAGGGCGTGTCGTACGGCTACGCCTACCGGGCCACCGCCGAGACCCGCATCGCGCTCGTGACGGGCGGCTACGCCCAGGGCATCGTGCGCGGGCTGGGCGGGGCCGTCGATGTCGCCGTGGAAGGCCGACGGCACCCCATCGTCGGGCGTGTCGCCATGGACGTCTGCGTCGTGGAGATCTCGGATGCCGCCGTCCGGCGCGGCGACGAGGTGCTGTTCCTCGGCGATCCTGTGCGCGGCGAGCCGTCGCTCGAGAGCTGGGTGCGGGCGACCGGACTCAGCGAGGGAGAGCTCGTCACGATGGTGGGCCTTCGCGCGGTCCGCGAGGAGGCTGCGTGACGGCGCGGCTGCACGTCGATCTGGCGGCGCTGACCGACAACATCGCGCGAGTGCGCGAGACCGTCGCGCCGGCCGAGCTCATGCTCGTCGTCAAGGACGACGCCTACGGCCACGGGCTGCACGCAGTCGTGAACACGGCTACCCGTGCCGGGGTGAGGTGGTTCGGGGCGTTCGACGTACGGACGGGAACCGCCGTGCGTGCCGCTGCCGGCGACGCGGTCCGCATCTTCACCTGGATCGCCGCGTCGCCCGACGACCTGCGTGCCGCCATCACGGCGCAGCTCGACCTCGGCATCGGTGACGCCGAACTCCTGGAGGAGCTGGCGGATGCCGCCTCCGACGCCGGCGCCACACCTCGCGTGCATCTCAAGATCGACACCGGACTTCACCGCAACGGCGTCCGCCCGGAGGAATGGAGCGCCTTCGTCGCAAGGGCCGCCGCGCTGCAGGCCGCCGGTCGGATCGACGTCGTGGGTGTCTGGAGCCACATCGCCGAAGCCTCGGACGCCGAGGACGACGACGCGCGCGCCGTGTTCGAGCGGGCACTGCAGCAGGCGGAGTCCGCCGGCATCCTCCCCGGGGTCCGGCATCTGGCTGCCAGCGCCGCGTCGTTCGCTCGGCCCGAGTTCCGGTACGACATGGTGCGGGTCGGCGCGTTCTGCTACGGCATCCGATCCGCGGGCGGGCCGTCGGCCGCCAAGCTCGGACTGCGCACGATCGCCCGGCTCGAAGCCGAGGTGGTCGCCGTGCAGGAGGAAACGGTGCGGATCGACATCGGTGCGTTCGACGGTCTGCCGAGTTCGCTGAGCGGTCGCGCGATGGTCGGCACGCCCGCCGGTGCGCGAAGGCTCGGCCCGCTGGGCGGTGTGCAGTCGCTCGTCGAGACGTGGACGGATGCCGAGGTCGGAGACGTCGTCACCATCTACGGTCCCGGCCGCTCCGGTGAGGGGACGGCGACCGACCTCGCCGAGCTCATCGGCACGATCGGCGAAGAGATCGCGGTGAGGATCTCGCCGCTGATCCCGCGCGTCTACACGTGAAAGCCCCGTGAGACGCGCGGCGTCTCACGGGGCGGTCGTCAGGGGGCTGCGGAGCAGCGGACCTCGGAGGGCCTTATTCCGCCAGCCGGGCCGTCTCGTCGTGCCACGAGGTCGCGATGCTGCGGAGCTTCTCTTCGTACTTGCGGCCGTGGTGGGCGCAGAAGAGCAGTTCGCTGCCGTTGACCTCGGCGGCGATGTAGGCCTGGGCGCCGCAGGAATCGCAGCGGTCCACCGCGGTCAGGCGGTACTCGAGGACGGCGCCGGGCTCTGTGGGTGTCGATAGCGTGGTCATTTCGGTGCCTCCTCGTATATGTAGAACTCTTGGGCCGTGATGAGATACAACCACGGGGATGTTTCGAGAATGCCGCGAACAGGCGACATTTCGCTGAGCGCGTAGCGCTGCTCGGCGTGGAGCGTGTCTGCGCAGCCGTGTCAGGCGCGCGGATTACGATGGGAGACTGTGACCGCCGAGTATTCTGCCCATCATCTCCAGGTGCTCGAAGGGCTCGAGGCGGTCCGCAAGCGCCCGGGCATGTACATCGGCTCCACCGACTCCCGCGGCCTCATGCACTGCCTGTGGGAGATCATCGACAACTCGGTCGACGAGGCCCTGGCCGGGCACGGCACCCGCATCGACATCGTGCTGCACGCCGACGGCAGCGTCGAGGTGCGCGACCGCGCACGCGGCATCCCCGTCGACATCGAGCCGCGCACCGGGCTGTCGGGCGTCGAGGTCGTCTTCACGAAGCTGCACGCGGGCGGCAAGTTCGGCGGCGGATCGTACGCGGCGTCGGGCGGCCTGCACGGTGTCGGCGCCTCCGTGGTGAACGCCCTGTCGGAGCGCCTCGATGTCGAGGTCGACCGCGGCGGCAAGACGTGGGCGATGTCGTTCCACCGCGGCGAGCCGGGCATCTTCTCCAACGGCAGCCCCGACTCCGCGTTCACACCGTTCGAGCAGCGCAGCGAGCTGCGGGTGGCCGGCCGCGCGGCGAAGGGCGTGACGGGAACGCGCATCCGCTACTGGGCAGACCCGCAGATCTTCACCAAGGACGCCGCGTTCAACCTGCAGGAGCTCGAGCAGCGCGCGCGGCAGACCGCCTTCCTCGTCCCCGGCCTCGAGATCGTCATTCGCGACGAGCGCCCCGGCACCGAGTCCGGGGAGCCGGTCGAGACCAGCTACCGCTTCGACGGCGGCATCTCCGAGTTCGCCGACTTCCTCGCGCCCGACGCCGGGATCACCGACACCTGGCGCCTGACCGGGAGCGGCAGCTTCACCGAGACCGTCCCGGTGCTGCAGCCGTCCGGTGCGATGGTGCCCACCGAGGTCGAGCGCGAATGCCACGTCGACGTCGCCGTCAGGTGGGGAACGGGCTACGAGACCGTGTCGCGCTCGTTCGTCAACATCATCGCCACGCCCAAGGGCGGCACGCACCAGCAGGGATTCGAGCAGGGCCTCATGAAGGTCCTCCGCGATCAGGTCACGCAGAACGCAAGGCGCCTCAAGGTCGGCAACGACAAGATCGAGAAGGACGACATCCTCGCCGGACTCACCGCGGTGCTCACCGTGCGGGTGCCCGAGCCGCAGTTCGAGGGTCAGACGAAGGAGGTGCTCGGCACTCCCGCCGTGCGCCAGATCGTCTCGAACGTCGTCATCCGCGAGCTCGCCGCACGCTTCAGCTCGTCCAAGCGCGACGACAAAGCGCAGACCAGCCTCCTGCTCGACAAGGTCGTCTCCGAGATGAAGGCGCGCATCTCCGCGCGCACGCACAAAGAGACGCAGCGTCGCAAGAACGCCCTCGAGTCGTCGTCGCTTCCGGCGAAGCTGGCCGACTGTCGGTCGAACGATGTTGCGGAGTCGGAGCTCTTCATCGTCGAGGGTGATTCCGCCCTCGGCACCGCCAAGCTCGCGCGCAACAGCGAGTTCCAGGCGCTGCTGCCGATCCGCGGCAAGATCCTCAACGTGCAGAAGGCCTCGATCAGCGACATGCTGTCGAACGCCGAGTGCGCGGCGATCATCCAGGTGATCGGCGCCGGCTCGGGTCGCTCGTTCGACCTCGAGGCGGCCCGCTACGGCAAGATCATCCTGATGAGCGACGCCGACGTCGACGGGGCGCACATCCGCACCCTGCTGCTCACCCTGTTCTTCCGCTACATGCGGCCGCTCATCGACGAGGGGCGCGTGTACGCCGCCGTGCCGCCGCTGCACCGCGTCGTCGTGATGAACCCCGGGACCAAGCCGAACGACACCATCTACACGTACTCCGAGGCTGAGCTGCACGGCCTGCTCACCAAGCTCGGCAAGGCGGGCAAGCGCTGGCAGGAGCCGGTGCAGCGCTACAAGGGCCTCGGCGAGATGGATGCCGACCAGCTGGCGACGACGACCATGGACCGTGCCGGCCGCACGCTGCGCCGCGTGCGGATGCAGGATGCCGAGGCTGCGGCATCCGTCTTCGAGCTGCTCATGGGCAACGACGTCGCCCCGCGCAAGGAGTTCATCATCGACTCCAGCGACCGGCTCGAGCGGGAGCGCATCGACGCGTGACGCCTGGCCGACCCAGGACCGTGCCGGCGAGCGACGATGCTCGTCGCGTCGAGACCGCATAGCGGGCAACCCCCGCGAGAGCCGTGCTCGCCTCGCCCCAGCGGGCGGGAGAGCCGGCTCGGCTCAGCGGATGCCGGTGCCGACCGCGCCGACGACGCCGTCGAGAGCGGTCCCCGACGCGTCGCGCTTCGCGCCCGCAGCAGGCAACGCGCGGACCGCCCCGTCGGAGCCGATGGCACGCGGATCCGTGCCCACCCAGGCGATCGTGAGCGCGTCCTCGCCGCGGAGGAAGCGATGGGCGCGTACACCGCCGGTCGCGCGCCCCTTGGCGGGGAACTCGCTGAAGAGCGACACCTTGGCGCTGCCGGCGTCGGTGCCCGGAAGCGCGGTGGTCGAGCCGGCGATCGTCACCACGACCGCGTCGAACTCGGACGGCCCGACGACGTCGAAGGCGATGACCTGCGCGCCGTCGGTGAGCCGGATCCCGGCCATACCGCCGGCGGAGCGGCCCTGCGGGCGCACCGACGACGCGTCGAAGCGCAGGAGCTGGGAATCGCTCGCGACGAACACCAGCTCGGCGCCGTCGGAGGCCGGTGCGGCGCCGACGACCCGATCGCCGTCCTTGAGCGCGATGATCTCGATGTCGTGCTTGCTGCCGAGCTCACTCGCAGCGACCCGCTTGACCACCCCCTGCGCCGTGCCGACGGCGATCGGCGGGGCGTCGGCGAGCGGGACCAGGGCGACGACGTGCTCGCCGCCGCTCAGTCCGAGGTACTGATCGGCGCGCGTGCCGGCGCCCAACTGCACCGAGTTGCCGGGGACCGAGGGCAGGTCGACGGGGGAGAGGCGCACCAGGCGGCCCAGGCTCGTCACCGCGCCGATGTCGCCGCGGGTCGTCGCGTCCACCGAGGAGCGGATCGCGTCGTGCTTCGACCGGCGTGCCGGCGGCACGACGCCGCCACCGGGCGCATCGGCGACCAGCTCGGCGCGGACCATGCGTCCGGTGGCCGAGAGGAAGACCCGACACGGGGCGTCCGCGATCTGGAGGTCGGCAGCCGCTGCGGCGGCGCGTGAGCGCGGCTGCACCGGGCCGCCGTTGAGGAGGAGGGTGCGCCGCGGGGTTCCGAACGCCTCGGCGGCGGCATCCAGTTCCTGGGCGACCTGCGCGCGCAGCAGCACGTCGCTGCCGAGCAGCTCTTCGAGCTGGGCGATCTCCTTCTTGAGGTTGTCGCGCTCCGCCTCGAGCTCGATGCGGGAGAACTTCGTCAGCCGGCGCAGTCGCAGCTCGAGGATGTATTCGGACTGCGCCTCCGACAGATCGAAGACGCTCATCAGACGCTGGCGCGCCTGCTCGCCGTCGTCGGAGGTGCGGATGACCTGGATGACCTCGTCGATGTCGAGGATCGCGATGAGGAGACCTTCGACCAGGTGCAGTCGCTCCTGGCGCCGGGCGAGCCGGTAGCGGCTGCGGCGCGTGACGACGCTGATGCGGTGGTCGAGGTAGACGCGCAGGAGTTCCCGGAGCCCGAGCGTCTGCGGCTGGCCTTCGACGAGGGCGACGTTGTTGATGCTGAACGAGTCCTCGAGCGGCGTCAGCCGGTAGAGGTGGTCGAGCACCGCCTGCGGGTCGAAACCGGTCTTGATGCCGATGACCAGACGCAGGCCGTGGTGGCGGTCGGTGAGGTCGTTGACGTCCGCGATGCCCTGCAGCTTCTTGGCAGTGACCGCGTCCTTGATCTTCTCGATCACGCGCTCCGGGCCGACGAGGTAGGGCAGCTCGGTGACGATGAGGCCGGTGCGGCGCGGACCGAGCGACTCGATCGACACTTTCGCCCGGGTGCGGAAGCTGCCGCGCCCGTTCGTGTACGCGTCCTTGATGCCGTCGAGACCGACGATGATGCCGCCACCGGGAAGGTCAGGACCGGGCACGAACTCCATGAGCTCTTCGACGGTGGCCTCGGGGTTGTCGAGCAGATGCGTGGCAGCACCCACGACCTCGATGAGGTTGTGCGGCGCCATGTTCGTCGCCATGCCGACGGCGATGCCGGTCGTGCCGTTGACGAGCAGGTTGGGGAAGGCGGCCGGCAGCACTTCGGGCTGCTGGAACTGTCCGTCGTAGTTGGGGATGAAGTCGACGACGTCCTCGTCGAGATTCTCGGTGAGCGCAAGCGCCGGAGGGGCGAGACGGGCCTCGGTGTAGCGAGGGGCCGCGGGCCCGTCGTCGAGCGAGCCGAAGTTGCCGTGTCCGTCGACCAGGGGCACGCGCAGCGAGAACGGCTGCGCGAGCCGCACGAGTGCGTCGTAGATGGGCGCGTCGCCGTGCGGGTGCAGCTTTCCCATCACCTCGCCGACGACGCGGGCGCTCTTGACGTGGCCGCGGTCGGGGCGCAGGCCCATGTCGGCCATCTGGAAGAGGATGCGCCGCTGCACCGGCTTCAGCCCGTCGCGCGCGTCGGGGAGCGCGCGCGAATAGATCACCGAGTAGGCGTACTCGAGGAACGACGTCTGCATCTCGGACGAGACGTCGACGTCCTCGATGCGTCCGTGGTCGGCGGGTGAGGAATCGGTGCGGGAAGCGGGCATGTGTCGATGAAGCCTCGGGTGACGGCGGGAGCGGTGGGGCAGCCGCGGTGTGCGAGACTGGCCCCGATGTCCCTCAGCCTACCCGCGGACCCGCCGCGCGCCCGGAGCCTCACCCGTGTCGTGCCCCAGATGTCGGCGGCGCTGAACGGCGGATCGGAGTGGTTCGCACCGGCGCGGAGCGCGATCGTGTGGGTCATCGACGGCCTGGGCGTTTCGAACCTCGCGGCGCGCGCCGGGCACGCGCGATTCCTCAGCGAGGCGCGGACGAAGCGGGACACCGCACGCACCGTGTTCCCCTCGACCACGGCTGCCGCTCTGACCAGTCTGCTCACCGGCGCCCTGCCGGGGGAGCACGGCATCGTCGGCTACCGCGCCCGGGTTCCCGGCACCGACGACGTCGTCAACATGCTGCGCGGGTGGGACACCGATGGCCTTCCACTGTCGTTCCAGCGCGCAGCGCCACTGTCGGCCACGCTCGGCCGGCCGTTCTTCGCCGTGTCGCGCAACGAGTACGCGCGCACCGGATTCACGGCCGCGACGCTCGGCGAAGCCGAGTTCCACGGAGCGGACGACCTCGACGAACGCGTGCGCGTCGCCGCCGACCTGGCGGCGCGGCATCCGGGCTCGCTCGTCTATCTGTACGCGGCCGATCTCGACGCCGTGGGACACAAGCGCGGCTGGGAGTCCGACGAGTGGGTGGCTGCTCTGGAACGGGTCGACGCCGCAGCCCGCACGCTGGCCGCATCGATTGACCGCGGCACCGGCGTCGTCGTCACCTCCGATCACGGCATGATCGACGTCCCCCGGCACCGCCACATCCTGCTCGACGAGACCGGCGAGCTCCTCGACGGGGTCCGCCTCATCGGCGGCGAGCCGCGCATGCTGCAGCTGTATACCGAGGCCGGGCAGGCCGACGCCGTGCTCGCGCGGTGGCGCGAGGCGGAGGCATCCCGCTCCTGGGTCTTCTCCCGCGCCGAGCTGGAGGCGTCGGGACTCATGGGGGCTGTCGACCCGGAGGTCGGCGCCCGGATCGGCGACGTGATCGTCGCCCCGCGCGCCGGAATCGCGTACTACGACGATCGCCTCGCCGACAAGGCACCGCAGAAGATGGTGGGACAGCACGGCTCGCTCACCGATGAGGAGCGGGTCGTGCCGCTCATCCGGCTCGGCGCGTTCGCCTGATCTCGATGGCGTCGGCGCACTTCGTGCAGCGTCGCACTCGACCGGGCGGACCCGGCGTCAGTCGTCGGAACGGGCGCCGAAGACGATCTCATCCCACGAGGGCATCGAGGTGCGCCCCTTGCGGCGACCCGCCTCCGCCACCGCGGCGGGAGTGGGCGCCTGATAGTCGGATGCCGGCGGCTCGTCGTCGGCTGGTGCCTCGTCGTAGCCCGGTTCTAGGGCGTCGAACAGTGCGACCGGCGCCGAGGAGCGCTGCGGTGCGGCCACTTCTTCGGCGCCCGGCAGCGGCTCGCGCTGACCGCGGCGACGGCGCAGCGCCTCGAGAAGGTCGGCGGTCTCGGCCGACGTGACGACGCTGGGCTCGCTGGCGCGCTTGATCGCCGCCTCCTGGACGGCGGGAGCGGCAGGCGAGGGGATGTCCGGCGATTCGATGTCGGCGTCCGGGAGCCGTCGTGGTCCGAAGGCGCCGCTGTCGAAGCGCGAGTCGTCCTTGGCCGGCGCGCTGTCCAGTGCCCGCAGGCGCGGGATCAGCCCTTCGGGGAGCGACCCTTGGCGGGAGAGCTGGATCGCGTCGGAGTTCAGCGGCGACAGGGTGCTGCGACGCGGGTCGAAGCCCCAGCGGGCATCGTGTCCGATGTCGTTGGCCGTGAACTCGAGCTTGACCGTCCAGCCGGTGGGCGCCTTCCAGCTGGTCCATCGTTCGCCGATCGCGCCCGCCTCGGCGAGCTTGGCGCGCACGGCGGAGCCGAAGGTGGTCTGTCCGTCGCCCTCGAAGTCGCCGCCGAGAAGCACCGGAACCGCCAGCGCCTGTCCGACGACGTGCTCGCGCTCGGCCAGCACGGGTCCTTCGAAGCGCACCACGTCCTCGACGCGCGCGCCGAGGAGCTCGGCGACCTCGCGGGCGGACAGCCCGGAGCGGATGTGCGCCTGGATCTCACGCGGACTCGCGCGCGGCGCTTGAACGTCGCCGCCGCGGTCGCGCCGCGCCTTGCGCAGCTCGACCCGCAGCACATCGTCGACATCGAGCGAGAATCTCTCGCCGGACTCGGTCGCCAGGATGAGCTTGTCGTCCTCGGTTCCGATGACCTTGAGCTGTTCCATGCGAACGCCCCTTACTTTTCCCTTGGGCTCACGGCTGTACTTCCCCGTCGGGCTGATGGCAGCCGATGCTGCCTGATCCGCCCCATCGTGTCACAGCGAAGTGCGCTGGCCGGGAATATACGGCGCGTGCCGCGAGTTTCACGCGAACGCACGTGGTGGACACCGCCGGACGCATTTGCGAAAAGGGGAACCGTCGTGCAAACTATCGCCGCCCGCAAGGGCGAGCGCAACCCGCGATACCCGGAAGTTGAGACGTTCACGCATGGCCACCGATTACGACGCCCCCCGCAAGACCGAGGACGACAGCGAGTCGATCGAAGCGCTCAAGGAGCGCGTTCCCGACAAGCTCTCGGGCTCGGTCGATGCGGAGGATGCCGACAACCCGTCGGGCTTCGAGCTGCCCGGTGCCGACCTCTCGGACCTCGAGCTCGACGTCGTCGTTCTCCCGCCCCAGGAGGATGAGTTCACCTGCTCGAACTGCTTCCTCGTGAAGCACCGCTCGCAGCTCGATCACGAGACGGCCGACGGCCCTATCTGCGCGGAGTGCTCCGCGTGATCTGAGCCCGCCGCACAGCGGCGGACAGTCGATCCGGCGTCCGCGAGGAGATTACCCACGCGGTCGTCGGGTCGTCGACATCGGTCACCGGGATGACGACGAGTCCGTCGATCCCGCCGCGGATCAGATGCCACGACCGCGGGTCGAGACCCGCACCGCGCGCGTGCCGCGCATCGTCGCCGACGTGCACCACGGGCGCACCGAGGAACTCGACGCCGATATGAGCACGTCCCGCCCGCAGCTCACCGTCGCGGACCTCGACCACCGGGGCCGCGGCGATGAGCAGTGCGATCAGCAGCACCCCCACGCAGATGCCCACGACGAGAGCGATCGTGGTGTCGATCGGCGTGAGGACGAGGGCCGCCATGGGGGCAGCGACTGCTGCTGCGACGAGGATCCACAGGGAGGGTCCGAGCCGCTCCCGGTAGCCGTCGGTGCGGCCGCTTCGAGCATCGGCGTGACGCATGGAGTTCTGCATTACCCTCGTTGGGTGACTGAAACGGTGGACGTCCCCATTATCGCCCCCGACGTCCCGGTGTACGCACACCCCGGAGACGCCGGAGCCGACCTCGTCGCCGCCGAGGAGGTACGGCTCGAACCCGGCGCTCGCGCGCTCGTCGGCACCGGCGTGCGCATCGCGCTGCCCGAGGGATACGTCGCCTTCGTCGTGCCCCGCAGCGGCCTCGCAGCCAAGCACGGCATCACGATCGTCAACGCCCCCGGCACCATCGACGCGGGCTACCGCGGCGAGATCAAGGTCATCCTCCTCAACACCGACCGCGAGCACGCGCACGACATCTCGGTGGGCGACCGCATCGCCCAGCTCATCGTCATGCCGGTGCCTCGCGCCGTATTCATCCCCGTGGAGCATCTGCCCGACAGCGTGCGCGGCGAGGGCGGCTTCGGCTCCACGGGCTACCAGAAGGACGGAGTCCTCGCATGACCGACCCCTCATCCGCCGACGGACCGCGCAAGGTCGCGCCCGAGGACCGCGCCACCACCGGCCCGTTCGACGAGTCCGAAGCCAACCCGGTGCGGCCGTACATCGACCTCGGCGGCATCAAGATCCTTCCGCGCGAAGGCCTGAACCTGCGACTCGAGGTCGAGGAGCAGACGAAGCGCATCGTCGCCGTCGGACTGGACTACTCGGGCTCGACGCTGCAGGTTCAGCCGTTCGCCGCGCCCCGCTCGGCGGGGCTCTGGGCGGAGACGCGCGAGCAGATCCGTCAGCAGATCCGCCAGCAGGGCGGCCGCGTCGAGGAGCGCGAGGGCCCGCTCGGCCCCGAGCTGCTCGCCGAGGTTCCCGTCGTCGCCGGTCCCGACGGCACCGCGGGCAAGCGTCTCGCGCGCTTCGTCGGCGTCGACGGACCCCGTTGGTTCCTCCGCGGTGTCATCGGCGGCGCGGCGACAGCCGACGTCGAGGCGGCCGCGGCCGTCGAGGATCTGTTCCGGTCGATCGTCGTCGTCCGCGGCGGATCGCCCATGCCGCCGCGCGATCTCATCCCGCTGCGCATGCCGGCCACGCCGGGCTCGGCGTGAGCGACAGCCCGCGGCCCGACGACCAGGATCCGGAGCGAACGGCGAAAGCTCCCGCCGACGGGGGGAGCTCTCCCATCGACGAGACCGAGACGCCGGCGTCCGCATCCGAGGTGCTCGGCGCGGCTCTCGGCAGTGCTGCACGGCGCGCCGGGCTCGACCCCGCGGAGGGCCGCAGCACCGGTCACGTCGTGTGGACGGCGATGGGCGGCTGGCGCGGCATCCTGGAATCCGTCCTTCCGGGCATCGTGTTCCTGGTGGCATGGACCCTCACATACGACAGCGAGACGCGGACGGGCAACCTGCCGCTGAGCCTCGGGCTGTCGGTCGGCCTGGCCGCGGTGTTCACGATCGTGAGGCTCATCCAGCGGCAGTCCGCGAGCGCCGCGATCGGCGGTCTGATCGCGGCTGCCGCGGCGGCGGGTCTGTCGCTCTGGACGGGCAGGGGAGAGGACAGCTTCATCCCGGGCTTCCTGACGAACACGATCTACGGAACGGCGTTCCTCGTGTCGGCGCTCGTGGGGTGGCCGCTCATCGGTCTCGCGGTCGGATTCCTGATGGGCGAGGGCACCGCGTGGCGCGCCGATCGGCGCAAGCGCCGGGTGTTCTTCTGGCTGTCGCTCGCATGGGCCTCTCTGTTCGCGCTGCGCCTCATCGTGCAGGTGCCGCTCTACTTCGCGGGCGACGTGACGGCGCTGGGCACGCTCAAGCTGGTGATGGGGCTGCCGCTGTTCGCGCCGCTGGTCGCGGTCACGTGGCTCGCCGTGCGAGCGCTCTACCCTCGCGCGCCGAAGTGATACATTTATCTTGACATCAAGATAGTTTTCCCTCGATCCGTTAGGTCGACCTCACTAGCCGCGGGCTTCGGGGCGGGGGAAGATGGGGATGCCGGACTCCGGCACGATCCCGCCGCCGACGAAGGAGACAGACGTGTCCACGGTTGACAGCTTCGGTGCGAAGAGCACCCTGACGGTCGGCAGCACCGACTACGAGATCTTCCGCATCGACACGGTCGCGGGCTACGAGAAGCTCCCGTTCAGCCTCAAGGTGCTGCTCGAGAACCTGCTGCGCACCGAGGACGGCGCGAACGTCACCAAGCAGCAGATCGAGGCTCTCGGGTCGTGGGATGCCGCAGCCGAGCCGAACACCGAGATCCAGTTCACGCCCGCTCGCGTCGTGATGCAGGACTTCACCGGCGTTCCCTGCATCGTCGATCTCGCCACCATGCGCGAGGCGGTCACGGCGCTCGGCGGCGACCCGACGAAGATCAACCCGCTGTCGCCGGCCGAGATGGTCATCGACCACTCGGTGATCGCCGACCTCTTCGGCACCGAGAACGCCCTCGAGCGCAACGTCGAGATCGAGTACGAGCGCAACGGCGAGCGGTACCAGTTCCTGCGCTGGGGCCAGACGGCCTTCGACGACTTCAAGGTGGTCCCGCCGGGCACCGGCATCGTCCATCAGGTGAACATCGAGCACCTGGCCAAGGTCATCTACGACCGCACTGTCGGCGGTGTCCTGCGCGCCTACCCTGACACCTGCGTCGGCACCGACTCGCACACGACGATGGTCAACGGACTCGGCGTCCTGGGCTGGGGCGTGGGCGGCATCGAGGCGGAGGCGGCCATGCTCGGCCAGCCGGTGTCGATGCTCATCCCCAAGGTCGTGGGCTTCAAGCTCTCGGGCGCCATCCCGACCGGCGTGACCGCCACCGATGTCGTGCTGACCATCACCGACATGCTGCGCAAGCACGGCGTGGTCGGCAAGTTCGTCGAGTTCTACGGCGAGGGTGTGGCCTCGGTGCCGCTCGCCAACCGCGCGACCATCGGCAACATGAGCCCGGAGTTCGGCTCGACCGCCGCGATGTTCCCGATCGACAGCGTGACCGTCGACTACCTGCGCCTCACCGGCCGTGACGAGCAGCAGCTCGCACTGGTCGAGGCGTACGCGAAGGAGCAGACGCTCTGGCACGACCCCTCTCGCGAGCCGGTCTTCAGCGAGTACATGGAGCTGGACCTGTCGACGGTCGTCCCGTCGATCGCCGGTCCCAAGCGCCCGCAGGACCGCATCGTCCTCTCGCAGGCGAAGCAGCAGTTCGAGAGCGACCTCACCAACTACGCGGAGGTCGACCACGATCTGGTCGATCTCGAGGGCTCGGAGTCGTTCCCGGCGTCCGACCCGCCCGGAAACTCGCCCGAGGACGAGTACAGCCTCCACGAGCACCACCATCACAGCCACGCGCCGGCGACGGCGTCGAAGCCGACCCCGGTGACGCTGGAGGGCGGCGAGAAGTTCGTGCTCGATCACGGCGCCGTGACGATCGCCGCGATCACGTCGTGCACGAACACGTCGAACCCGTCGGTCATGCTCGCTGCCGGCCTGCTGGCCCGCAACGCGGTGAAGAAGGGCCTCAAGGCCAAGCCGTGGGTCAAGACCACGCTGGCTCCGGGCTCGAAGGTCGTCACCGACTACTACGAGAAGGCCGGTCTGACCAAGGACCTCGAAGACCTCGGGTTCTTCACGGTGGGCTACGGCTGCACCACGTGCATCGGCAACTCGGGCCCGCTCATCGAGGAGGTCTCGGCGGCGATCAACGAGAACGACCTCGCCGTGACGGCCGTCCTCTCGGGCAACCGCAACTTCGAGGGCCGCATCAACCCCGACGTCAAGATGAACTACCTCGCGAGCCCGCCGCTCGTGATCGCGTACTCGCTCGCCGGGTCGATGAACTTCGACTTCGAAACCGACGCCCTGGGCAAGGACCAGAACGGCGAGGACGTCTTCCTGAAGGACATCTGGCCGGACGCCTCGGAGGTCCAGGCGACCATCGACTCGTCCATCAACCAGGAGATGTTCACCAAGCAGTACGCCACCGTGTTCGCCGGCGACGACCGCTGGCGCAACCTGCCGACGCCCACCGGCGACGTGTTCGAGTGGGACGAGGCATCGACCTACGTGCGCAAGCCCCCGTACTTCGACGGCATGACGATGGAGCTCACCCCGGTCAGCGACATCCACGGCGCACGTGTCATGGCCACTCTCGGCGACTCGGTCACGACCGACCACATCAGCCCGGCCGGAAACATCAAGGCCGAGAGCCCCGCGGGCAAGTACCTCGCCGAGCACGGCGTGGATCGCAAGGACTTCAACTCGTACGGCTCGCGCCGTGGCAACCACGAGGTCATGATCCGCGGAACGTTCGCGAACATCCGCCTGAAGAACGAGCTGGTCGCCGCGGTCAACGACGGCCAGATCGTGGAGGGCGGCTTCACGCGCGACTTCACGCAGGAGGGCGGCCCGCAGTCGTACATCTACGACGCGAGCCAGAACTACCAGGCGCAGGGCACCCCGCTCGTGGTCTTCGGCGGCAAGGAGTACGGCTCGGGCTCGTCGCGTGACTGGGCCGCCAAGGGCACGAGTCTGCTGGGCGTGAAGGCCGTCATCACCGAGAGCTTCGAGCGCATCCACCGCTCGAACCTCATCGGCATGGGCGTCGTCCCGCTGCAGTTCCCGGCCGGCGAGAGCTGGAAGTCGCTCGGACTCGACGGCACCGAGATCGTCTCGATCGAGGGCCTCGAGCAGCTCAACGAGGGTGTCACGCCCAAGACCGTGCGCGTCACGGCGGAGCCGAGCGAGTTCTCGCCCGCGGGCAAGCAGACGGTCGCCTTCGACGCGGTCGTCCGCATCGACACGCCCGGTGAGGCCGACTACTACCGCAACGGCGGCATCCTGCAGTACGTGCTGCGTTCGCTGGTCTGACAGCTGATTCACGGGGGACCGGATGCCGCGGCATCCGGTCCCCCTTCATGCCCCGGGTAGACTTGCAGAGCCCTTCCCGGGCCGGAAAGGAGCGGGGATGTCGCTGCTGTCGTCCATCACCGGACCCCGCGACCTCGACGGACTGACCACCGATCAGCTCGAGCAGCTCGCGAGCGAGGTCCGCGGCTTCCTCGTCGAGAACGTCGCACGCACGGGAGGCCACCTCGGCCCCAACCTCGGCGTCGTCGAGCTGACGATCGCACTGCATCGGGTCTTCGACTCGCCGAACGACCCGATGATCTTCGACACCGGCCACCAGTCCTACGTGCACAAGCTGCTGACCGGACGCCAGGACTTCACGAATCTGCGCGCCCGCAACGGCCTCGCCGGCTATCCGCAGCGGTCGGAGAGCGCGCACGACGTCGTCGAGTCGTCGCATGCGTCGAGCTCCCTGAGCTGGGCCGACGGCGTCTCGCGCGCCCTGACCCGCACCGGGCGCAAGGACCGGCACGTCGTGGCCGTCGTGGGCGACGGCGCCCTGACCGGCGGCATGACGTGGGAGGCGCTCAACAACATCTCCGACGACAACGACCGCAACCTGGTGATCGTCGTCAACGACAACGGCCGCTCGTACGCGCCGACGATCGGCGGCATGGCCCGCTACCTCAACCGCGTCCGCACGGCGGAGTCCTACCGCACGCTGCACCGCGGCTCCGACGACTTGTTCCGCAAGCTGGGTCCCGCCGCACGCGCCGTCTATCGCGGGGTTCGCGGAGGCACGCACGGCTTCCTCTCCCGGTTCACCAACAACGCGGCCCTCTACTCGAACCTCGACATCAAGTACCTCGGCCCCGTCGACGGTCACGACCTGCCGACGCTGATCGAGACCCTCGAGCTCGCGAAGTCGTACGGCGCTCCCGTCATCGTCCACGCCATCACCGAGAAGGGCCGCGGCTATGCCCCGGCTCTGGAGGACGAGGCCGACCAGTTCCATGCGGTCGGCAAGATCGACCCCATCACGGGGGAGTCGCTCGGTGCGACCGGCGGTCTCGCGTGGACCGACGTCTTCGCCGACGAGCTCGTCTGCGTGGGCGATGCGCGCGACGACGTGATCGCGATGACGGCGGCGATGCTGCGCCCGACCGGGCTGCTGCCGTTCGCCCAGCGGTTCCCCGACCGCGTGTACGACGTCGGCATCGCCGAGCAGCACGCCGTCGCCTCGGCGGCCGGTCTCGCCTTCGGCGGGCTGCACCCGGTCGTCGCGATCTATGCGACGTTCATGAACCGCGCGTTCGACCAGGTGCTGATGGATGTCGCCCTCCATCGCGCCGGCGTCACCTTCGTGCTGGACCGCGCCGGGGTCACCGGACCCGATGGGCCGAGCCATCACGGCATCTGGGATCTGGCCATGCTGCAGCTCGTGCCGAACATCCGCATCGCCGTGCCCCGCGACGGGGAGCGCCTGCGTGAGGAGCTGCAGGAGGCGGTCGCCGTCGACGACGGCCCCACCGTGATCCGCTTCCCGAAGGGCGTCGTCAGCCCCGAGCTCCCGGCGCTGGAGCGCCTCGATGACGGCGTCGACGTGCTGGTGCGCTCCGACGCCCACGACGTGCTGCTCGTCGGCATCGGCCCCATGGCGCACATCGCCGTCGACGTGGCCGAGCGCCTGCGCGCACAGGGCATCGGCGCCACCGTCGTCGACCCGCGCTGGGCCGTGCCGGTGCAGCCGTCGGTCGTCGACCTCGCGGCATCCCACCGGCTCGTCATCACGATCGAGGACGGCATCCGCGTGGGCGGCATCGGCACCCGCGTCCGCCAGGTGCTGCGCGAGGCGGGCGTCGACACCGCAGTGGACGAACTGGGTGTGCCCGACGAGTTCATCGACCACGCGAGCCGTGAGCAGATCCTCGAGGATGCCGGGCTCACCGCGGCCAAGATCGCGCAGGACGTCGTGGCGCAGGTGCTCGGCACCCGCATCCCGGTCGCGCGCGGCGCCCAGAGCGGCGACCCGACGCCGACAGGTCAGATCCCGACGCTGCCGGATCTCGCTCGCAGCCGCGACGACCGGCGCTAGACCGACGAGAGGCGCGTCGCGAGGACGGATGCCGCGGCATCCCATTCCGCGCTCTGCGGGTCGGCAGGACGCGGCGTGATCGCCTGCGACAGCAGGTAGCCGTCGGTGAGTGCGTCGCCCGTGACGATCACGCGCAGCAGCTCGATGCCGCAGTCGGTGCGCACGAGGTCCGAGCAGGCGTCGACGACCCGCGGCGACAGGAGGTCGTTCGGCGGGAGCACGGCGCCGTCCAGCTGGTGCACGAGATCGCGCAGAGCCGCGCCCACGATGTTGCCCGCGCGTTCGCGCACATTGACGACGTCGAGCTCGAGCACACGAAGGTCGTGCCCCGACACGATCGGACGCCAATCGAACGAGGCATGCACCAGATGCTGATGCCCACTGGCAGCGGTGAGACTGCGGGCGGGCAGATCCGTCGACCGCGCGCGCACATCGACCAGCCGGTACCAGTAGAAGATCGGGAACGCGCCATGGGTGCCGGGCCGCAGCACCACCACCTCGCCGCGACCGTCGTCCGCGCCGCGGCTGCGACGGATGATCGGCTTGCCGTTGCGAGTGCGGATCGCGGTCGAACCCTCGTCGACCGTCACCAGGAACAGCTTCATGAGGGCGGGGACAACCACGAGCAGCGTCAACGCCGCGCCGCTGGTCTTGACCAGCACCCCCAGCGCGCTGCCGCTGAACATCCCCGAGATCACATCCAGCATCCGGACACCTCCCGTTCGCACCATCCGACAGGGACAGGATGCCCTGCGCAGAAGGGCTGCTGCGCCCTGGCGGCCCGAGGGCGCCGAGTGTTCATACGCCGGACGCGTCGCGTTCCGTGAGGCGAGCATCGCTGTTCGCAGCGCGGCCGCGACGAGCGGTCCGCGGCTCCCCGCGGACATGCGGAAGGGCGCATCCTCCGCAGAGGATGCGCCCTTCCATGAGCGGCTCGACCGTGTCAGCCGGCGATGCCCTTGATCACCGGGTGATGGAAGGTGTCACCGAACGCGCGCTCGGATGCGCCCTCACGATCGAGGTACGGCGATGCGCCGCCGTCAATGAACGGCCAGCCTGCGCCGAGGATGAGGCAGAGGTCGATGTCTTCCACCTCGGGCACCACACCGTCGTCGAGCATGATCTTGATCTCCTGCGCGAGACCGTCCTGCACCCGGGCCAGGATGGTCTCGGCCGACGCCGGCGACGAGCCCACGGCGGGCTTGAGCAGCTTCTCGGCGGCCTTGGTCCAGCCGGTGACACGGCCGCCGCGGTCCTTCTCGACGACCTCCGGCAGTTCCGCGAGCGCGTGGAAGTTCTCGTTCGCATAGAAGCGGTCGGGGAACGCGTGCACCATCGTGTCCTGGACGTGCGCGGCCACCTTCCAGCCGACGAGGTCGATGAGCTGGAACGGGCCCATCGGCAGCCCGAGAGGCGCGAACGCCTTCTCGACATCCGCCACCGCCGTGCCCTCGTAGACCGCGCGCGCAGCCTCGCCCATGACCTTCGCCAGCAGGCGGTTCACCACGAACCCCGGCGCGTCCGCGGTGAGCACCGCGTTCTTGCCCAAGTTGCGCGCGACCATGAACGCGGTCGACAGGGCGGCATCCGATGTCTGCGGCGTCTTCACGATCTCGATCAGCGGCATCACCGCGACCGGATTGAAGAAGTGGAAGCCGACGAGGCGCTCAGGGTGCGCGAGCTTCCCGCCGATCTCCTCGACGGACAGCGATGAGGTGTTGGTCGCGAGGATCGCGTCCTCGGCGACGATCTGCTCGATCTCGCCGAACACCTGCTGCTTGACGCCGACCTCCTCGAACACGGCCTCGATGACGAAGTCGCAGTCCGCGTACAGGCTCTTGTCGGTGGTTCCGGTCACGAGCGCGCGCAGCCGGTTGGCGGTGTCTCCGTCGAGGCGGCCCTTCGCCTCGAGCTTGCCGATCTCGTCGTGGATGTACGCGACGCCCTTGTCGACGCGCGCCTGATCCAGATCCGTGATGAGCACGGGCACCTGGAGCTTGCGCACGAACAGGAGGGCGAACTGGCTCGCCATCAGGCCGGCGCCGATGATCCCGACCTTCCCGACCTTCTTCGCCAGCTGCTTGTCGGGAGCGCCGACCGGGCGCTTGGCGCGCTTCTGCACCAGATCGAAGGCGTACATCGACGCCGCGAACTGGTCGCCGGTGACGAGCTGGGCCAGCGCCTCGTCCTCACGCGCGAAGCCCTCGGCCTTCGTGCCGCTCTTCGCCTTGTCGAGGAGCTCCAGCGCCGCGTACGGCGACTTCGGAACCGTGCCGATCTTGGACTCGAGCATGCCCCGGGCCATCTTGATCGCGATGGGCCACTTGGTGAGGCGCTCGATCTTGCCCGGCTCGTTCTTGCGGTCCACCTTGGTCTTGCCGGTCAGCACGCCGTCCGCCCAGGCCAGCGAGTCCTCGAGGTAGTTTGCCGCCGGGAAGATCGCGTCGACGATGCCGTACTCGAACGCCTGCTGCGGCTTCAGCATCCGGTTCTGCTTGAGCGGGTTGGAGATCACGACCTCGAGAGCGTTCTCGATGCCGATGAGGTTCGGAAGCAGGTACGCACCGCCCCAGCCCGGGATGATGCCGAGGAAGACCTCGGGCAGCGCGATCGCGGCGGCCGAGGCATCCACCGTCCGGTACGTCGAGTTGAGCGCGATCTCGAGCCCGCCGCCCAGCGCGAGGCCGTTCACGAAGGCGAACGTCGGGACGCCCAGCTCGGACAGCTTGCCGAACACCTTGTGGCCGAGCTGGGCAACCAGCCGCGCGTCGTCCTTCGAGCCGACCTTGCCGATGTCGGACAGGTCGGCACCGGCCGCGAGGATGTACTGCTTGCCGGTGATGCCGACCGCCTGGATCTCGCCGGCGGAGGCACGCGCCTTGAGGGCGTCGAGCGTCTCGCCGAGCTGGAACATCGTGGCGGGGCCGAGCGTGTTGGGCCGGGTGTGGTCCCGCCCGTTGTCGAGCGTGATCAGCGCCATGACCTTGCCGGAGGCGAGACGGATGTCGCGCACCCGCGACTGCGTGATCACCTCGCCCTCGGTGTCGGCGAGGATCGGGGAGAAGTCGATGTCGTCGTAGTTCGTCATGCCGCGATTACTTCCGCTTCTTTCCGTCGTAGAACGGGTTCTCCCAGATGACCGAGCCGCCCTGGCCGAGACCCACGCACATGGCAGTCAGTCCGTAGCGCACGTCCGGTCGCTCGGCGAACTGAGCCGCGAGCTGGATCATCAGTCGGACGCCCGACGCCGCGAGGGGGTGGCCGAGCGCGATCGCGCCGCCCCACTGGTTGACGCGCGGGTCGTCGTCGGCGATGCCGAAGTGATCGAGCAGCGAGATCACCTGGATCGCGAACGCCTCGTTCAGCTCGAACAGGCCGATGTCATCGATCTTCAGGCCGGCCTTCTTGAGCGCCTTCTCGGTCGAGGGGATCGGCCCGATGCCCATGATCTCGGGCTGCACGCCGGCGAAGGCGAACGAGACGAGCTTCATCTTCGGGCGCAGGCCGAGCTCCTTGACGGCGCCGCCACCTGCGAGGAGCGACATCGTCGCACCGTCGGTGAGCGGCGACGACGTGCCCGCAGTGACACGGCCGTGCGGCCGGAAGGGGGTCTTGAGGCCCGCGAGGTCCTCCATCGTCGTCTGCGGGCGACGACCCTCGTCCTCGGTCGCCAGGCCCCACGAGCCCTCGGCGTCCTTGATCGCGACCGACACGAGGTCGGGCTGGAACTTGCCGGCGTCGTACGCGGCCTGCGCCTTGTGCTGGCTCAGCATCCCGAAGCGGTCGGAGCGCTCCTTGGTGAGGTGCGGGAAGCGGTCGAAGATCCGCTCCGCGGTCACGCCCATGTTCAGCGCGCCGGGGTCGACCATCTTCTCCGCCACGAACCGCGGGTTGGGGTCGGCATTGCCACCGATCGGGTGGTGGCCCATGTGCTCGACGCCGCCCGCGAGGGCCACGTCGTACATGCCCACGCCGATGGAGCCGGCCATCGTGGTGACGCTCGTCATCGCGCCCGCGCACATGCGGTCGATCGCGAAGCCCGGGACGGTCTGGGGGAGCCCCGCGAGGATCGCGACGCTGCGGCCGAGGGTCAGTCCCTGGTCGCCCGTCTGCGACGTCGCGGCGATGGCGACGTCATCGATGCGGTCCTTCGGAACGCCCGGGTTGCGCTCCAGGAGTCCGATCGTCGCCTTGACGGCGAGGTCGTCCGCTCGGGTGTTCCAGTACATGCCTTTCTCGCCGGCGCGCCCGAACGGGGTGCGCATTCCATCGACGAAGAAGACGTCCGAAATCTCGGCCACTCTGCCTCCAAAAATAGGGATGCCGCCAGCCTAGGAGGGGCCGCGGAACGGCCGGAATCGGGTGGCGGAAACCTACGAAGCCGGTTCCGACGCCTCCGACACGGCTTGCACGGAACCCACAAAGGCATCGGCGATCACCTGTGCAGTCTGCGCAATCTGCCAGGGACGCGCACCGAGCACGGCGAGGGCGTCTCCGACGGTCTCCGCGGTCAGCGGCTGCGGGGGAGACCACGCGACCCGCCGCAGCAGCTCCGGCGTCAGGAGGTTCTCGGTCGGCATGTGCAGCTCTTCGGCGCGCTTCTCGACCACGGGACGGGCCGCCTTGAGGCGGGCGTCGGCCTCGGGGTTCCGGTCGACCCACGCGCGGGGCGGCGGCAGCGTGTCTCCGCCGGTGGCCCGCTCGAGAGGCAGCTGCGTCACGGCACGCCCCGCCTCGATCGCCGCCCACCATCGGTCGAGCTGCGAGCGGCTCGCGCGTCCGGTGAAGTCCTTCAGCGCCGCGAGGGCGCTCTTGGACGGCGGATCGGCGATCACGGCGGCGACGAGCGCGCGGTCGGGGACGAGCCGTCCGGGAGCGACATCCTCTTCGCGCGCGTACTCCTCGCGGGCGATCCACAGCTCGCGAGCGACCGCCAGCGCCTTCCGGCCACGCACGGTGTGGAGGCCCGAGAGCCGGCGCCAGGGTTCTTCGCGCTGGGGCTTGGGCTCGCGTTCGAGCACGGCGCGGAACTCCTCGGCGGCGAACTCCGTCTTGCCCTGCTCCACCAGCTCGTCGGCGAGCTTGTCACGCACGTCGACGAGGTGCTCCACATCGAGCGCTGCGTACTCCAGCCACGATTGCGGCAGCGGCCGGGTCGACCAGTCGGAAGCCGAGTGGGCCTTCGCGAGGGTGATGCCGAGCGTGTCCTCGACGACGGCGCCGAGGCCGACGCGCTCATGGCCCAGCAGGCGTGCCGCCAGCTCGGTGTCGAAGATGCTCGCCGGTTCCAGGCCGATCTCGCGCAGCGACGGCAGATCCTGACTCGCGGCGTGGAGCACCCATTCCTGGTCGCCGATGGCGGCCTGGAGCGCCCGGAAGTCGCCGATCGGCGGCGGATCGAAGAGGAACACGCCCGCGCCGCGGCGGAACACCTGCACCAGGTACGCACGCTGGGAGTAGCGGAAGCCCGACGCGCGCTCGACGTCGACGGCGACCGGACCCTCACCTGCGGCGAGACGCCGCGCCGTCTCCTCGACGCGCGCGAGCTCGTCGATCACGTCGTATTCAGCCACGCGGCGACCTGTGCGAACCGAGCATCGCGATCCCTTCCGAGCCGGGGGGAAGACCGGCCAGCATGCAAACCAACTCCGCCCATGCTTCCACGTGCGCAGCGATCGCGCCTTCCGGCGACCACGACGCACGCAATTCGATCTGCGCCCCATCGCCCTCGGCCGCCAGGGCGCCGAAGCCCTTGGAGAGCGTCTTGGTGGCGGTGCCGGATGCCGAGTGGAAGCCCGCGCCTCGCGACTCCAGTGCGTCGGTGAGCCACGTCCATGCGACATCGGCGAGGAGCGGATCGATGCCGATCTCGGGCTCCAGCGGCGCCTGCGCGAAACACACGATCCGCCACGGACCGTTCCAGGGGGCGGGTTCGTCGGGATCGTGCAGCAGCACGAGACGACCGGTGCCGTACGGAGAGTCCGTGTCATCGGGCGAGGAGCGCACATCGCCCGCGATCGCGATCGCGTCGGGCGCGAGTCCCTGGGGCGCAGCGATCTCCCGCACCGTCAGGTCTTCGCGGAAGCGGATGTCACGCACCGCCTGCGCGGCCTGCTCGAAGGCGCTCGATGCCGCGGGGGGACGCTGCTCAGCCACGCGGACAGACTAGAATCGTTCCTCGATGGTCGCCTCCAGGCGCGCCGCAGTGCGCGCCGCATCTCCTGCCCTCGTCGCCGGCGTGAAGGCCGCGCTCACTGTGCTGAGCGTGGCACTGGCCGGCGCGCTGGGCGCCCTTGCCGCCGGCTCCGTGCTGATGGCGCGCAAGGTGGTCACCCCTGCACGACGTCTGGCCGACACCCGCATCCTCGCGCTCGACACGGCCGCGCAGACCATCACGCTGTCGCGGACGGCCGACACCGAGCTGCCGGGGCGCTACGGTCTGTTCACGACGGGGTCGTCCGACTACATCAAGCTCGGCTCGGTGCTCTCGGAGGATGCGACAAGCGTCAAGCGCAAGCTCCTCACGCACATCCCCGCGGACGCGCGTCTGGAGCCCGAAGCCGCGTTCAGTGGGTGGTACTACGACCGTCCCGAGCAGCTCCAGCTGCCGTTCACCCCAGAGCTGATCGGCTCGACGGTCGGCCCCTGCCCGGCGTGGCTGTTCCCGGCGGGCGGAGGCGACACCTGGGTGATCCAGGTGCACGGTCGCGGCACCACGCGCGCCGAATGCCTCCGGGCCGTGCCGGTCTTCCACGCGCTGGGGATCACCTCCCTGGTCGTCTCGTATCGCAACGACGCCGAAGCGCCCCGCAGCCGCAGCGGCACCTACACCCTCGGGGCGACCGAATGGCGCGACGTCGACGCGGCCGTCGGCTTCGCCCGTCGTCGTGGCGCGCAGCGCATCATCATCATGGGATGGTCGATGGGTGGAGCCATCGCACTGCAGCTCGCGCTCAACTCCCCGCACGGCGACGCGATCGCCGGTCTGATCCTCGAGTCGCCGGTCGTCGACTGGCGCACCGTGCTGAACTATCAGGCTCGCGCGGAGCGCGTGCCCGGAGCGGTCAGCCGGCTGGCGATGGGCGCGCTTCAGACCGAGTGGGCGTCTCCGCTGACGCGGGCCGGCGCGGCCATCCGCCTCGATCAGCTCGACGTCGTCGCCCGTGCGGCCGAGCTGCGGCATCCGATCCTGATCCTGCACAGCGACGACGACGGCTTCGTGCCGTCGGACGCGTCTCACGGTCTCGTCGCGGCCCGCCCCGACCTGGTGGAGATGCAGGTCTTCGAAGTGGCGCGGCACACCAAGCTCTGGAACTACGACCAGGAGCGCTGGAGCACCAGCATCGGCGCATGGCTGACCGCCCAGGGGATCATCGCGGACTGAGCGGACCGCGGCGCGTCAGGCGGTCGAGGCGGCGCGGACCTGCCGCTGCGCCCGCAGGAGCATCCCCGTCATCCCGGAGATGCGCAAGGGCGATACGACGCGCGTGAGTCCCAGCGTCTGCGGGTAGTCGCCGGGCACTGCCAGCACCTCCGCTGCCGTGAGTCCGGTGAGGCCTTGTGCCAGGATGCTCGCGAAGCCGCGGGTCGTCGGCGCCTCGGGCGGCGCGGTGGCATGCATCGCGACGACGCCCTCGGCATCCACGTCGACGATGATGAAGACCGGCGACTGGCACTCGACCACGCGCTCGTACCGCTCGGGATGATCCTCGTACTCAGCCGGCACCGGCGGCAGCTCGTACGAGTACTCAAGCAGCAGTTGCAGCCGGTCGGGTTCGGGCAGCTCCAGGAACTCGTCGCGGATCTCGGCGAGACGGTCGGGCAGGACGGCTTCGGTCATCTCTGCCATCCTCCCACGCGGTGGAGCCGTGCGTCCCGGGACTGCGCGGATGACAGGGTTCGCACGGCGGGGGATGACGTCGCGGCTCAGCGGGCGGGCGCCGCTCCGGGCTCCGAGCCCGTCACGATCGGCACGCGCACGGCGCTGCCCCACTCGGTCCACGATCCGTCGTAGTTGCGGACGTCGTCGAAGCCGAGGAGGTGCTGCAGGACGAACCACGTGTGACTCGACCGCTCGCCGATGCGGCAGTACGCGACGATCGAATCGCCGTCGTCGAGGCCGATCTCGTCGCGGTAGATCGCGTCGAGCTCGGCGCGCGTCTTGAAGCCGCCGTCGGCGGCGACGGCGCGCGCCCACGGCACGCTCTGCGCGGACGGGATGTGGCCCCCGCGCAGCGCGCCCTCCTCGGGGTAGGCCGGGGCGGTGGTGCGGGATCCGTCGTACTCCTCGGGGGAGCGGACGTCGATGAGGGGCCCGTTGCCCAGGTGCGCGAGCACATCCTCCTTGTAGGCGCGCAGCGCCGCGTCGTCGCGCTCGACCAACGGGTAGCGGGTGGGCGCCGGCTCCGATGGCTCGGTGGTGATCGGGCGCCCCTCGGCGATCCACTTGTCGCGCCCGCCGTCGAGCAGGCGGACGTCTTCGTGGCCGAACAGAGAGAACACCCACAGCGCGTAGGCGGCCCACCAGTTGTTCTTGTCGCCGTAGATGACGACGGTGTCGTCGCGAGAGATGCCCTTGCGGCTGAGCAGGGCGGCGAAGCCCTCGCCGTCCACGTAGTCGCGGACCACGGGATCGTTGAGCTCGGTGTGCCAGTCGACCTTGACCGCACCGGGGATGTGCCCCGTCTCGTAGAGGAGGACGTCCTCGTCGGATTCCACCACGACCAGGCCCGGCTCGCCGAGATGCTCCTGGAGCCACTCGCCCGTGACGAGGCGGCCCGGCTGGGCATAGGCGGCGAACTTCTCGGACGAGGTGTCGGTCTCGACGGGCATGGGATCTCCTGGAGTCGGGTGAATCGAACGCGCATCCGCCATCCGGCGTCAGGCGAGGCGGGCGCACGCGGGCGACGGTTAGGGTTGAACCGTCGCCTCCGACCATAGATTCCCGGACGGGCGTGCACAGCCCCTCTGTAAGACTCCGACACAGGATCCGCATGACCGTCTCCGCCACACGCACCGGCGTCGTCCACCTCGTGGAGCGCGCCCCGCAGCTCGCCGGCGACGAGATGGTCGCCGCGCTGGTACCGCCCCCGCAGTTCGCCGACGCGACGTTCGACACGTATCGCGCCGACCCGGCGTACCCCTCGCAGCAGGAGGCCAAGGATCTGCTCCAAGCCTTCTCCGGAGCGTCGGCCCCTGCCAAGGGAGGCCTGTTCCGGCGCGCCAAGCGCCCCGAGCTCAAGCCGGGCGTCTATCTCGACGGCGGATTCGGCGTCGGCAAGACGCACCTGCTCGCCTCCGTCTACCACGCGATGCCCGCACGCCGGAAGTACTTCGGCTCGTTCATCGAGTACACGGCGCTCGTGGGCGCGCTCGGCTATCAGAAGACCGTCGAGCTCTTCCGCGGCGCAGACCTGCTGTGCATCGACGAGTTCGAGCTCGACGACCCGGGCGACACCATGGTCATGACCCGCCTGCTGGGCGAGCTGGTCGGGTCGGGCACCCGAATGGCCGCGACATCCAACACACCGCCCAACGCGCTCGGCGAAGGGCGCTTCGCCGCGCAGGACTTCCTCCGCGAGATCCACGCGATGGCCGCGAGCTTCCAGACGATCCGCATCGACGGCACGGACTTCCGTCATCGCGCGGTCGACGGTCACGCCGCCGTGCTGGAACCACCCCAGTACGAGGCCACGATCGCGGATGCCGCGGCGGTGGGGCTCGTGTCGGACGACACGTTCGACGCGCTCGTCGCCCATCTGGCCCACGTGCACCCCTCGCGGTACATCCGGCTCATCGACGGGCTGTCGCTCGTGGGGCTGCGCGACGTCACCGCCTTCAGCGACCAGTCCGCGGCTCTGCGGTTCGTCGCGTTCATCGATCGGGTCTATGACGCCCAGCTGCCGATCCGCGCCACCGGGACGTCGCTCGACCTGGTCTTCCCCGAGGAGATGCTGGCCGGCGGGTACCGGAAGAAGTACCTGCGCGCCATCTCCCGACTGGTCGCCTCGACACTGGACTGAGAGACACGACACTCGCCGGACCGGCCGACTCCGGTCGGATTCGCGGCCGGCATTCGGCCCGCCGAAACACGATGTTTACGTGCACGGGCCTCGTGTAACGAGGGAGAAACACGGGTCGGCCCGCTGCGGAAACGGACCGTGGTCACACTGAGGGGACCCGACGCTATACCTGCGTCCCTGCAGAGAGGTTCTCTTCGAGATGGATCAAGGCAACACCGCATTCATCCTGATATGCGCGGCGCTCGTCCTGTTGATGACGCCAGGACTCGCGTTCTTCTACGGCGGTCTCGTGAAGGCGAAGAGCGTCATCAGCATGATGATGCTCAGCTTCGGCGCGATGGGCCTCATCGGCGTCCTGTGGGTCGTCTACGGCTACGCGATCGCGTTCCCCGGCTCTGACGGCCTCGTGCCGCCGTGGTCGATCGACTGGTCGGCGATCGGGCTCAAGAGCCTGCTCGAGGTGCCCGAGGGTGCGGCGTACCCGCCGCTGGCCTTCGTCGCGTTCCAGGCCACGTTCGCCATCATCACCGTCGCGCTCGTCTCGGGCGCCATCGCCGACCGCGCGAAGTTCGGCTCGTGGATGATCTTCGCCGCCATCTGGGCGACGATCGTCTACTTCCCGGTCGCGAGCTGGGTCTTCAACTTCGGCCTCGCCGAGGACGGCAGCTTCGCCTACGGCGGCTGGATCACCTACGGCATGCAGGAATGGTTCGGCGTCGGCGCGATCGACTTCGCCGGCGGCACCGCCGTCCACATCAACGCTGGTGCGGCAGCCCTCGCGCTGGCGCTCGTCCTGGGCAAGCGCCTCGGCTTCCAGAAGGGCGTCCACGTCCCCCACAACCCGCCGTTCGTGCTCCTCGGCGCCGGCCTGCTGTGGTTCGGCTGGTTCGGCTTCAACGCCGGCTCCGAGCTGGCGGCCGACGGCACTGCCGCCCTGGCGTTCGTCAACACCATCGCCGCGCCGGCCGCTGCGCTGCTCGCGTGGATGGTCGTCGAGAAGATCAAGGACGGCAAGCCCACGTCGGTCGGCGCCGCTTCGGGCGCTGTCGCAGGCCTCGTTGCGATCACGCCTGCCTGCGCCTCGCTCGACCCGATCTGGGCGATCGTCCTCGGCCTCATCGCCGGCGCGGTCTGCGCCCTCGCGATCGAGCTGAAGTACAAGTGGGGCTTCGACGACTCGCTCGACGTGGTGGGCATCCACCTCGTCGGCGGCCTGATCGGAACGCTCTACCTGGGCTTCTTCGCCACCACCACCGGCCTCTTCTGGACCGGCGACGGCACCCAGCTGCTGGTCCAGGCGATCGCCGCCGTGTCGGTGCTCGTTTACTCGTTCGTGCTGGCCTACGTCATCGGGTTCGCGATCGAGAAGACGATCGGCTTCCGTGTCAAGAACGAGGACGAGGTCGCCGGCATCGACACCGTCGTCCACGGCGAGGAGGGCTACGTGCTCGAGGGCACGCGCGCCTGAGACGCATGGCACTGCCCGAAGGGGCGTCGCGGTTCCCCCCACCGCGGCGCCCCTTCGCCGTGTTCGGGCGAGGAGACGACTCCCGCTCCTAGGATGACGACTGTGACACGGCGAAACGGGCTGCTCGGCATCCTGGGCGGCATCCTGCGGCCCCGGAGGGGATCGGTGTCGACCGCTCCGCCCGTGCCCAGGGCACCGACCGAGAGCCGCAGCGGCCGCGCCGCGACCGTGGAGGTGCCGCCACCGTCCGCCCCCGCTCTGCGGATGGCGTATGCCCCCGACCGCGACGGCGACCCTGACGCTGGCGAGATCGTCTGGACGTGGGTGCCGTACGCAGAGAACGACGGCCGCGGCAAGGATCGTCCCGTGCTGGTCATCGCGCGGCAGAGCGACGACCGCGTCTATGCCGTTCGTCTGACGAGCAAGGCCCATGACGGCGACCGGGACTTCCTCGCGATCGGCACGGGGGAGTGGGACGCGCAGGGCCGCCCGTCCTGGGTCGACATCGACCAGCTCTACAGCGTGCATCGCGACGGCATGCGCCGCGAGGCATCCGCTCTCGATCCGGAGCGCTTCGCACGCGTTGCCGGCGCTCTCCACCGCCGCTACGGGTGGGTCGACGGCAGCTGAGATCGCGTCGGCGGGCGCAGTCACCTGTGAGCGCACACATGTGCGGCACGTACGGTCTGGGAATGAGCAGACAGCGGCCGTCCCCGTTCGATCCGAGCCCTCAGCGGGCGCAGACCGACCCGGTACAGCTGGTCGACGGGAACGACGAGGCTGCGCAACCCGCCTCGGAGACCGCCCGCGCACGCATGGTCGACAGCGATCGGGTGCGATCGCTCAAGCCGACGCACATCCCTTCTCGGTCGCCCGGGGACGAACTGGTCTGAGCCCCGAAGGCGCGACTTCGCAGACCGGCGGGACTATGATCCTGTCATCGCGGACGACCCGAACGACTCCGCGACTGGGGAGTTCAAGATGGACTGGGGAGTCCTTGCCGTCGTCGCGCTCGTGTGGACCGCGGCCGCCATCGGCCTCGGCCTGCTGCTGGGGCGCATGATCCGCCGTCGTGACGAGCAGAAGCCGACCAGACCGGCGGAGGCCGGAGAAGCGTCCCAAGACCGCCGTGCCGCCTGAACAGCGGGGGCCGGCCGATCACGGACGAACGGTCGCCGACGCGGGAATGCGAAAGCCCTCGGGGCTTCCGAGGGCTTCGTGGTGGGCGATACCAGACTCGAACTGATGACCTCTTCCGTGTGAAGGAAGCGCGCTACCAACTGCGCCAATCGCCCGTTCCCCGAGGGGGACGACTACCGATCCTACCGGATCCCGGAGCGTGCCTCGGACCACTTGCGCATGACACGCGCGGGGTGCGTTCGGTTTTGCAGGACGGCGAGGATCGGTTAGAGTCTTTCAAGTGCCCGGGTGAACAACCCGGGAGCGAAATGCGGATGTAGCGCAGTTGGTAGCGCACAACCTTGCCAAGGTTGGGGTCGCGAGTTCGAGTCTCGTCATCCGCTCGAGTGCAGGGATCTCCTCCAGGGATCACGGCACGTGGGGTCAAACCACACGCGGTGGCGTGGCCGAGCGGCTAGGCACCGGCCTGCAAAGCCGTTTACACGGGTTCGAATCCCGTCGCCACCTCCACTCCCGGTCCCGACCGGAGTTCGACTCGGGCGATTGGCGCAGCGGTAGCGCGCTTCCCTGACACGGAAGAGGTCACTGGTTCGATCCCAGTATCGCCCACCACCTGAAACCCCCGCCTCGGCGGGGGTTTTCGCTGTCCCCGGCGGGTCAGCGGACGTGCTCGGATGGATAGACGTCGCGGATCCGCTCGCGGAAGAAGCGGCCCGCGCTCTCGGCGTCGCGCAGTCCGCGGTACACCGACGGGGGGACGGCGAAGTATCGGTACAGCTCGCCGGAGCTGAACTCGAGCTCGAGCACAGCCATGTCGGCGTCGTAGCCGGCCGAGGCGATCGCCGCGGAGTCGAGGGAGTGTCGGCGCACCCGCTCAGGCTACGCCGCACCTCCGGCGACGATCCGGCACGACGTGCGAGTCGGACCGCATACCCGCACCCGGCCCCGCGCGGGCACTGGTTACACTCGAGGGATGGAACTCGTCTGGTCGACCGCTGCTGCGGCACTCGAGACCGACACGCGAACGCTCGGCGCCTGAGCGGGCGGGGCGTGTCGTGCGCCTGAAGCTGAGTAGCCTTGATCCGAGCCATTCCCAGGAGAGTTTCCGTGACTGACGCTGTGTCCCTGCCCATCGACGGCTTCGCCCTGTTCCCCGACCGCTCCGTGGTCGCACTGCGGGTGAACGGCGAACTGAGAGACCTCGCGACGGTGGTGAACGACACGGATGCCGTCGAGCCGGTCACCATCGACAGCCCCGACGGTCTCGCCATCCTGCGCCACTCGACCGCGCACGTGCTCGCCCAGGCCGTGCAGCGCATCAACCCGCAGGCCAACCTCGGCATCGGTCCGCCGATCACGGACGGGTTCTACTACGACTTCGGGGTCGAGCACCCCTTCACACCGGAGGACCTCAAGGCGATCGACAAGGAGATGCAGCGCATCGTCCGCGAGGGCCAGCGCTTCGTGCGCCGTGTCGTCAGCGACGACGAGGCGCGGGCGGAGCTCGTCGACGAGCCGTTCAAGCTCGAGCTCATCGGCCTCAAGGGCGGCGGGGCCGAGAAGACCGAGGGCGCCTCGGTGGAGGTCGGCGCGGGCGAGCTGACCATCTACGACAACGTCGACCGCGACGGCCAGACCGTGTGGAAAGACCTGTGCCGGGGTCCGCACCTGCCCAACACCCGGATGATCGGCAACGGCTGGGCACTGCAGCGCATCGCCGGTGCGTACTGGCGCGGGAGCGAGAAGAACCCGCAGCTGCAGCGCATCTACGGCACCGCCTGGCCGTCGAAGGATGAGCTGCGCGCCTACCAGACCCGCCTGGAGGAGGCCGCCAAGCGCGACCACCGCAAACTCGGCAAGGATCTCGATCTCTTCTCGTTCCCCGACGAGATCGGCTCGGGCCTGTCGGTCTGGCACCCGCGCGGCGGTGTCGTCCGCGGCGAGATGGAGCAGCACGCGCGTCGTCGCCACATCGCCGGCGGCTACACCTACGTCTACACGCCGCACATCTCGAAGGAGGACCTGTTCCTCACCTCGAATCACCTCGTCACTTACAAGGAGGGCATGTTCCCGCCCATCGTGATGGACGAGGAGCGCGACGAGAACGGCGAGATCACCAAGCACGGCCAGGACTACTACCTGAAGCCGATGAACTGCCCGATGCACATCCTTATCTACAAGGAGCGCGCGCGCAGCTACCGCGACCTGCCGATGAGACTGGCGGAGAACGGCACGGTGTACCGCAACGAGCTGTCCGGTGCACTGCACGGGCTCACCCGCGTGCGCGGCTTCACCCAGGACGACTCCCACCTCTTCGTCACGCCCGAGCAGCTGGAGCAGGAGGCGACCAACGTCCTGCAGTTCGTCATCTCGATGCTGCGCGACTTCGGCCTGGACGACTTCGAGCTCGAGCTGTCGATGCGCGACGACGAGAAGGAGAAGTGGATCGGCTCCGACGAGTTCTGGGACTACTCGACCAACGCGCTGCGCAACGTCGCGGTCGCCAGCGGGCTCAAGCTCACCGAGGTGCCCGGCGAGGCGGCGTTCTACGGTCCGAAGATCGATCTCAAGACCCGCGACGCGATCGGCCGCGTGTGGCAGCTGTCCACTGTGCAGGTGGACCCCAACCTGCCTGAGCGCTTCGAGCTCGAGTACACCGATCGCGACGGCCAGAAGAAGCGGCCGATCATGATCCACCGGGCGCTGTTCGGCTCCATCGAGCGGTTCTTCGCGATCCTGCTCGAGCACTACGCCGGTGCGTTCCCGGTGTGGCTCTCACCGGTGCAGGTGGTCGGCATCCCCGTCGCGGAGGACTTCGCGGACTATCTGGGCGACGTGATCGACCAGCTCAAGGCCGAGGGAGTCCGCGCCGAGCTGGACCACAGTGACGACCGCATGCAGAAGAAGATCCGCACCCACACCACGCACAAGGTGCCGCTGCAGCTGATCGCCGGCGCACAGGACCAGTCCGCGGGCACCGTGTCGTTCCGCTTCCGCGACGGGACGCAGGAGAACGGCGTCCCGATCGCCGACGCGGTGCGCCGTGTCCGCGAGGCCATCGCCTCCCACGCGCTGGTGAACACCGCGGAGGACTTCGCGTGACTCCTGTCGACGAGCCCGGGACCGGCGGCGCTGCGGATGCGGATGCCGCCGACCCGGCGCTCGTCGACGCCGCGACGCTTCCAGGGGTGCCGGACGAGTTCCAGCGTCTCTGGACGCCGCACCGGATGGCCTACATCCAGGCGGGTCCCGAGGTGCTGCGCAAGGAGTGCCCGTTCTGCGAGGCGCCGCGCAAGTCCGACGAGGACGGGCTCATCGTCTTCCGCGGGCGCACGGCGTATGCGCTGCTGAACCTGTTCCCGTACAACTCCGGACATCTGCTGGTCTGCCCGTACCGCCACATCGCCACGTACGACCAGGCGACCGATGAGGAGGTCGCCGAGATCGGGGCGCTCACCCAGCAGGGTATGCGCGTGCTGCGTCAGGTGTCGCGGTGCGACGGCTTCAACATCGGCATGAACCAGGGCCATGTGGCGGGCGCCGGCGTCGACGAGCACCTGCACCAGCACATCGTGCCGCGATGGTCGGCCGACGCCAACTTCTTCCCCATCATCGCCAAGACGAAGGCGCTGCCCCAACTGCTCGGCGACGTGCGCCGGGCGGTGGCCGACGCCTGGCACGGCTGATCGCGGGAGCGCATGCCGCAAGGGAACGGATGCCGCGGGCCGCGGCATCCGTTCGAGTGGATCGTCAGCGGACCTTCGTGACCTCGAACTGCAGGCGCGGGTGGGCGTAGGCCTCCTGCGACTCGATGAGCTGCAGCTCGCGCTCGCCCGACGCGTGTGTGCGCTCGAGCAGGTCGTAGACGCTCGAGGTCGTGCGGGCCAGAGCGTCGGCCGCGTCGCCGGTGCGTCGCAGGTGCGCGGTGAAGAGCGCCGCCGTGACGTCGCCGGAGCCGTTCGCCTTCATCGGAATGTGCGGGGTCTGCACGATCCACGCGCCGTCGTCCGTGACGGCGAGCATCTCGATCGTGCCCTCCGGGCGATCGGGGCGCTCGACGCTCGTGACGAGGACGGTGCTCGGCCCCATCGCCCGGGCGAGGTCGGCCGACGCGAGGGTGGACTCGAGGTCGGCGGGCTCGGTTCCGGTCAGGAAGCCCAGCTCGAACTGGTTCGGCGTGATGATGTCGGCGGCGGGCACGACGCGCTCCCGCAGCAGCACGGGGATCGCCGGGGCCACGAAGCACCCCGACTTCGCGTTGCCCATCACCGGGTCGCACGCGTATACGGCAGCCGGGTTGGCCTCGCGGACACGTGCGACGGTGTCGAGGATGACGTCGGCGATGCCCTCGCCGCCCTGATAGCCGGAGAGGACGACGTCGATCTGCGGGAAGACGCCGCGCTCCTCGATGCCCAGGATGACGTCGCGCACATCGTCGGGGCTGATCATCGGGCCGCGCCATGCGCCATAGCCGGTGTGATTGGAGAAGTTCACCGTGTACACCGGCATGACCTCGACGCCGATGCGCTGCAACGGGAAGACGGCGGCGGAGTTGCCGACGTGACCGTAGGCGACCGCGGACTGGATCGAGAGGATCTTCACCGCTCGATCATGCCACTTCTCGTGTGACGAGCCGCCCTCCGGCCGCCCGCACCGCGGCCGCGACGTCGGCGGCGAGGCGCTCGGCGTCGAGGTCGGCGAGGTCGTGCACCGTGAGGCGCAGGCGGCGCGACGGGGCGTCTCCGCCGAGGACGAACTCGTCGCCCGGCCGCGCCAGCCACCCGCGCCGCATCAGCTGCTCCGCGACCGCCCGCGCGGGCACGGGGAGCGGGATCCAGACGTTCAGTCCATCGCCGGCATCAGCGGGCACGCCCGCCGCGGTGAGCCGCTCGACGAACGCCGCGTTGCGCGCCGCGTAGTGCGCGCCCGCGCGCTCGATCGCGGCCATGGTGCCGGCATCCGTCAGCAGTGACAGGGCGAGGCGCTGGAGCAGGTGACTCACCCACGTCGTGCCCGGAGTGAGGCGCATCGCGAGCCGCTCCGCGGTCTCGGGATCGGATGCCGTCACTGCCAGGCACATGTCGGGTCCGAGGAACTTCGACACCGACCGCACGAGCGCCCAGCGGCGGTGACCGGGCGCGATGACGGAGTGGAACGGCTGCTGCGACAGCAGCGAGAAGTGGTCGTCCTCGATCACGAGGACATAGGGATGGTCCTCCAGCACACCGCGCAGCTCCTCGGCGCGTCGAGCCGACAGGCTGGCACCGCTGGGATTCTGCGCGCGCGGTGTGAGCACGACTGCCCGCACCCCCTGTTCGAGCGCCGCGCGCAGCCCGTCTGGTGTCATCCCTTCGTCGTCGACGGGCACGGGGACCGCCCGGTAGCCGCCGATGCGCACGGTGTGGATGCTGGTGAGGAAGCACGGGTCCTCGAGGGCGACCGCGTCGTCGCGCGTGAGCGCCTGGGCCAGCAGCCTCTCGACGGCGTCGGCCGCACCGCTCGTGATGGTGAGGCGCAGCTGGGCCGCCGGTGGGAGGCCGTCGCGCATCCACTCCCGTGCCCACTGCTCCAGCTCGGGGTCGATGACGGGCTCGCCGTAGAGGACGGGGCGGCCCGCCATCCCCGCGAGGGCGCGGGAGAGGTCGGGGATCAGCTCGGGATCCGGGTTTCCGGTGCCCACGTCGCGGAGCACGCTGCCGGCCGCGAAGCCCTCCTGCGCCACGGGGGACAGGTCGGCGACGCGTGTGCCGCTGCGGCCGCGCGTGACGATCACGCCCGCCTGCGTGAGCTGCCGGTAGGCGGCGACCACGGTGTTGCGATTCACGCCCAGCTCGTCGGCGAGCGACCGCACCGGAGGCAGCGGATCGCCGGGGAGCAGCTCGCCCCGTTCGATGCGCGCGCGCACGCTCTCGGCGATCTCCGAGGCGGATCGTCCGCTGATGTCGAGGGTCATCTGCCGCCCCTGCTGGTCGCTGCGGTCACCCACCGAACGGCGGGTGATCCTCATGCTATCTTTTGGCCTAGGCCAATACCCGCATTGTCCTCACCCGATGCGCTGCGGCGCTCCACTCGAAGGGAAAGCTCGTGACCACCGACACGGGAACCGACCGCGTCAAGCGCGGCCTCGCCGAGATGCTCAAGGGCGGCGTCATCATGGACGTCGTGACCGTCGACCAGGCGAAGATCGCCGAGGACGCCGGTGCCGTCGCCGTCATGGCGCTCGAGCGCGTGCCGGCCGACATCCGCGCCCAGGGCGGCGTCTCGCGCATGAGCGACCCCGACATGATCGACGGCATCATCGACGCCGTCTCGATCCCCGTCATGGCGAAGGCGCGCATCGGTCACTTCGTCGAGGCGCAGGTGCTGCAGGAGCTCGGTGTCGACTACATCGACGAGTCCGAGGTGCTCTCGCCGGCCGACTACGTGAACCACATCGACAAGTGGAGCTTCACCGTCCCCTTCGTCTGCGGCGCCACCAACCTGGGCGAGGCGCTGCGGCGCATCAACGAGGGCGCCGCGATGATCCGCTCGAAGGGCGAGGCGGGCACCGGCGACGTGTCGGAGGCCACCAAGCACATCCGCACCATCTCCAGCGAGATCAACCGACTCACGTCGATGTCCAAGGACGAGCTGTACGTCGCCGCCAAGGAGCTGCAGGCGCCATACGACCTGGTGGCGGAGATCGCAGAGACCGGCAAGCTGCCGGTCGTGCTGTTCGTCGCCGGCGGGGTGGCCACGCCCGCCGACGCCGCGATGATGATGCAGATGGGTGCGGACGGCGTGTTCGTCGGCTCGGGCATCTTCAAGTCGGGAAACCCCGCGCAGCGCGCCGCCGCCATCGTGAAGGCCACCACCTTCTACGACGACCCGAAGGTCATCGCCGACGTGTCGCGCGGCCTCGGCGAGGCGATGGTGGGCATCAACGTCTCCGACCTCCCCGCCCCGCACCGGCTCGCCGAGCGCGGCTGGTGACGACGCCGGCTCCGCGGGTCGGCGTCCTCGCACTGCAGGGGGATGTCCGTGAGCACGTGCGCGTGCTCACGGACCTCGGCGCCGACGTGACGACGGTGCGCCGCCCGACGGAGCTCGCCGCCATCGACGGGCTCGTGCTCCCGGGCGGCGAGTCGAGCGTCATCGACAAGCTCTCCCGTGCGTTCGGCATGCGCGAGCCCGTGCGCGAGGCCATCGCGACGGGAATGCCGGTATACGGGACGTGCGCCGGCCTCATCCTGCTCGCCGACCGCATCACCGACGGCATCGTGGGCCAGCAGACTTTCGGCGGCCTGGACGTCACGGTGCGCCGCAACGCGTTCGGCAGCCAGGTGGACTCGTTCGAGGTCGACCTCGACGTACCGGCCCTCGGCGAGTCGCCCGTCCACGCGGTGTTCATCCGAGCGCCGCTGGTCGAGGAGGCCGGCGCCGGCGTCGAGCGCCTCGCGGCGCTGGATGACGGGCGGGTCGTCGCGGTCCGCCAGGGCTCGCTCCTGGGCACCTCGTTCCATCCCGAGGTGACGGGCGAGCACCGCTTCCACGCCCTGTTCCTCGACATGGTGCGCGAGCGGCAGCGCTGACGGCGTGCGGACGACACGTCGGGGTAGATTCTGACTCATGACGATCAACGACTGGTGGCGCGAGCACCCGGAGGAGCGCTACTGGATGATCGCCCCGTCGCGCGGCGTCGTCGGCGATGCGCTGTCGGCACCGAAGGCCGCGGACGAGCGGCGATTCGAGTGGTCGCACGAGCTCGTCGGGTTCACCGAGCCCGGCGACACGCTGTTCGTCTGGGACCGGACTCTTCCGGTGCCCGGCATCGCCGCGTGGGGGCGAGTCCTGGGTCCCCTCGGCGAGGAGACGCGCGAGCGCCGCGGCGACGACCTGCCTCATTGGCGGATGCCGATCAGCGACACGCTGCGACTCGCGTCTCCGATCACGCTCCCGAGCCTCCGACGCGTCGGCGGCGAGATCGTCGCCGTGCGCGATCGGGTGGAGCAGCTCACGGACGGGCCGGTGTACTTCCCCTTCATCGGCTCGGCGGACACGCTCGGCCCGGCGCCGGCATACCTGACGAAGGTGCCGCGGGACCTGGTCGCGCTGCTCTCGTCGAGGTTCGGCTTCGAGTTCGCCCTGTAGGAACGGCCGCCCGGAGGCGAACCCGCGGCGTCGCGATGCCGCGGTGCGGGGGCGCTGCGGCGCAGTGATCGCGAACCGCGGCATCACGGGGAATAGAATTGTCCGTCGGCGGTGGCCGTGCCGGATGGCGCCGGTCGACGCGACCCGCCGAAGAGCGTGAATTCAGGAGGACCATGTCCGGGCATTCCAAGTGGGCAACGACCAAGCACAAGAAGGCGGTCATCGACTCTCGCCGTGCGAAGTCGTGGGCCAAGCTCATCAAGAACATCGAGGTGGCGGCCAAGCTCGGCGGCCCCGATCTTCAGGGCAACCCGACGCTGTTCGACGCGGTGCTCAAGGCCAAGAAGACCTCCGTCCCCAAGGACAACATCGACCGCGCCATCAAGCGCGGCGCGGGCATCGGCGGCGAGTCGGTCGAGTACTCGTCGATCATGTACGAGGGCTACGGCCCCAACGGCGTCGCTCTGATGATCGAGTGTCTGACCGACAACAAGAACCGCGCCGCGGCGGAGGTGCGCACCGCACTCACCCGCAACGGCGGCACTCTCGCCGATCCCGGCAGCGTGGCGTACAACTTCACCCGCAAGGGCGTCATCGTCGTCGGCGGCGAGACGACCACCGAGGACGACGTCATGCTGGCCGTCCTCGAGGCCGGCGCCGAGGAGGTCGAGCCGCACGCCCAGGGGTACGAGGTCATCACCGAGGCATCCGACCTCGTGACCGTCCGGTCGGCCTTGCAGGACGCCGGCATCGACTACGAGTCGGCCGACGTCGAGTTCGTCCCGAACCTCAAGGTCGAGGTCGACGCCGACACCGCGCGCAAGGTCTTCCGCCTCATCGACGCCCTCGAAGACAGCGACGACGTGCAGAACGTCTACAGCAACTTCGACCTCACCGCAGAGGTGCAGGCAGAGCTCGAGAACGACGAGGACTGAGCACGCCCGCTGCTGGCGCCACCGGCGCCAGCCTGTCGACTGAGGCGCGTGGACCCCGCCGCGGCCAGGCGCGCCTGGCCGCGGCATCCGTCATCCTCGCCTAGCGTGGGGGAGTGGCATCCGGAACCTCTCGCGGTCGTCTGCGCGTGCTCGGGATCGACCCGGGACTGACGCGCTGCGGCGTGGGCGTCGTCGATGTCGCACCCGATCGCTCCGCGACCCTCGTCCACGTGGGGGTCGTCCGGTCCGATCCGGGCGCCCCGATCGAGGAGCGGCTGGCGCTGATCGCCGCCGGGCTTCGTGCCGTGCTCGACGCGCACTCTCCCGACGTGGTCGCGGTGGAGCGCGTGTTCGCCCAGCACAACCGCGCCACCGTGATGGGCACCGCCCAGGCGAGCGGCATCGCGCTCCTCGTCGCAGGCGAGCGCGGCATCGCCGCCGCCACCCACACGCCGTCGGAGGTGAAGGCCGCGATCACCGGCTACGGCAACGCCGACAAGCGGCAGGTGCAGACCATGGTCGCCCGCGTGCTGCGGCTGGAAGAGCTTCCCAAGCCCGCCGACGCGGCCGATGCGCTCGCTCTGGCGCTCTGCCACGCGTGGCGCGGGGCACCCTCCACGACGGCTGCGTCGGGCCCCCTCACCCCGGCGCAGCGTGCGTGGGCCGACGCGGAGCGCGTCGCCCGCCGCTGACCCGGGCAAGGAGCGACGCTCGGGAGCGACGGCTGCGTGTCGCTCGAACAAACGTCCGAACCGCACCGTAGGCTCGATCCATGATCTCCTCAGTCCGCGGCACCGCCGTGCACGTCGATGCGGATGCGGTCGTCGTCGAAGTCGGGGGAGTCGGCCTGCACGTCGCGGTGACGCCGCAGGTCGCACGCAGCACCCACCTCGGCGACGACATCACCCTCCACACGTCGCTCATCGTCCGCGAGGACGCTCTGTCGCTGTTCGGCTTCGAGTCGCGCGAAGAGCTGACCGTGTTCGGTCTACTCCTGGGTGTCACCGGCGTCGGGCCGAAGTCGGCGCTCGGCGTGCTCGCCACCCTGACCGTGCCGCAGATCGCCGACGCCGTCTCAGCCGACGACGATGCGCCGTTCCGCCGCGTCTCGGGGATCGGCCCGAAGACCGCGAAGCTCATCGTGGTGCAGCTGGCCGGCAAGATCGCGGTGACGCGGCCCGCGGCCACGGGCGGGACGGATGCCGCCCTCTCGGCCACGATCCCGTCACAGGTGGTGGAGGCCCTCATCGGGCTCGGCTGGTCGGAGCGTGTCGCGATCGAGGCCGTCGACACCGTCGCAGCCGAGGCTACCGACACGGATCGGGCCTCGGTGCCCGCGCTCCTGCGACGCACGCTCTCGACGCTCGGACCCGCGCGGAAGGAGTCCGTGAGTGGTTGACGTGCGCGAAGCCGACGAGCCCGTCGACGAGACCGAGCTCGCCATCGAGGGCGCGCTGCGCCCCTCGTCGCTCGCGGAGTTCGTCGGACAGCAGAAGGTGCGCGGCCAGATGCAGCTGCTGCTCGACGCGGCGCGCATCCAGCAGCGGCCCGCCGATCACATCCTCCTGTCGGGTCCCCCCGGGCTCGGCAAGACGACCCTTGCGATGATCGTCGCCTACGAGAGCGGGCGCCCGCTGCGCCTCTCGAGCGGGCCCGCGATCCAGCACGCGGGCGACCTCGCGGCGCTGCTGTCGAGCCTCACGCCGGGGGAGGTGCTCTTCATCGACGAGGTGCACCGCATGGCGCGCTCGGCCGAGGAGATGCTCTACCTCGCGATGGAGGACTTCCGCATCGACATCATGGTCGGCAAGGGGGCGGGGGCGACGAGCATCCCGCTCGACCTGGCGCCGTTCACCCTCGTCGGCGCGACCACGAGGTCGGGGCTGCTGCCGAACCCGCTGCGCGACCGGTTCGGCTTCACCGCCCACCTCGAGTATTACGAGCCCGAAGAGCTCGAGCGGGTCATCGAGCGCTCGGCGGCGATGCTCGGCGTCACGCTGCCGCCGGCGGCTCGTGCCGAGATCGCACGGCGCTCGCGGGGCACGCCCCGCATCGCGAACCGCCTGCTGCGTCGCGTCCGTGACTATCTGGTGGTGCACGGCCGGACCGGTGCCGACATCGCCGCCGTCGACGCCGCACTCGACCTCTACGACGTCGACAGGATCGGCCTCGACCGACTGGACCGAGCCGTCCTCGACGCTCTCGTGCGCCGCTTCCGCGGCGGCCCGGTGGGCCTCGGCACGCTGTCCGTCGCGGTGGGGGAGGAACCCGACACGATCGAGTCCGTCGTCGAGCCGTACCTCGTGCGGATCGGTTTCATGGGACGCACGCCGCGAGGACGCATCGCCATGCCCGAGGCTTACGCGCACATGGGGGTGCCGGCGGCCGACTCGGTGCTCGGATTCAATGACCTATAATCGCTGGAGGCTTCCGCCCACCCCCGCCTGCAAGGCAACGCCGCCCGCGGCGGCTGCCTCATCCGAAAGGTGCTTCCAGCTCCCATGGACTTCGCTACGTTCCTGAGCAATTACGGCCTCATCATCCTGCTGGTCGTGCTCCTCGTCTTCATGTTCTGGAGCTCGCGCCGCCGTATGCAGAAGCAGAAGGCGGAGCAGGAGGAGAAGGCCCGCCAGACGGTGCCCGGCTCCGAGGTGCTGCTGCAGGGCGGCCTCTACGGCACGATCGTCTCGTACGACGCCGACAACCTCGACCAGCCGGCGATCGTCGAGCTCGCGCCCGGCGTGCAGATCAAGGTCCACAGCCAGGCGATCCTGCGTGTCGTGACCCCTGAGGTCGGTGTCGTCACCGAAGACGAGTACCTCGCCGCCGAGGAGAGCCACGCCGAGTACGCCGAAGGCGTCGCGAACGGCGACATCACCTCGATCAGCGACGACCAGACCGCTGCCGGCAAGGACAAGATCGATCCCGACGCCGAGCCCGGCACCAAGTCGCAGGGCTGAAGCACGTCCGTTCGCCCGTTCGGGCTCTCAAGAAAGCAAAGACGTGGCGACATCCACTCCCGTCCGGCATGCATGGCGCGCGCTGACCGGACTCCTCGCGATCACCGCGATCCTGTTCGGCATCAACGCGCTCGGCGTGTACGTGTTCGGTCAGAGCTCCTGGACCCCCGCCCTCGCGCTCGACCTGCAGGGCGGCACCCAGATCGTCCTCGAGGCGCAGACCGAGGACGGTGCAGACCCGTCGGCTGAGCAGATGCAGCAGGCCGTGACGATCATCCGTCAGCGCGTCGACGCCTCCGGCGTCGGCGAGGCCGAGGTCACGACCCAGGCCGGCAACCAGATCGTCGTCCAGATCCCCGGCCAGGCCGACGAGGAGACGCGCAACCGCATCGAGGCGTCCGCGCAGCTCCAGCTTCGTGCGGTGCTCTACGCCGGCGACCCGGCCACCGAGTTCGTGGGAGACGACGGCAACGCCACGCCGTACCCGACCCCGGACCCGACGCTGCAGGCGACGCCGACGACCTCGCCGACCAACGGCAGCGACACGGCGTGGATCACCCCCGCCCTGCAGGCCGAGTTCCTCGCGTACGACTGCACGGATCCGGCCAACGATCCCGCGAACGCGCCGGCCGACGAGCCGCTCATCACGTGTGACGCCGACGGCTCGGTGAAGTACATCCTCGGCCCGGTCGAACTCGACGGCTCGTCGATCGACGACGCGACGTTCGGCCTGCAGCAGAACAACAACCAGTGGGCCGTCAACCTCCAGTTCGACGCGGACGGCACCACGACCTTCGGCGAGATCAGCCAGCGCCTCTACGGTGCGCAGGCGCCTCTCAACCAGTTCGCCTTCGTCCTCGACGGCTACGTGCTGTCTGCTCCGTCGATGAACGGCGTGATCCTCGACGGCAAGCCGAGCATCACGGGCAGCTTCACGCAGGAGAGCGCGAAGGTCCTCGCCGACCAGCTGAAGTACGGCGCACTTCCGCTGAGCTTCACGGTCGAGAGCTCGAACTCGATCTCGGCCACGCTCGGATCGCAGCAGCTGCAGATCGGCCTCATCGCGGGTCTCATCGGCCTCCTGCTGGTCGCGATCTACTCGCTCATCGTGTACCGCGCGCTGGGCTTCATCATCATCGCGTCGCTGGCGGTGATGGCGGTGCTGACCTACGTCACGCTGTGCATCCTCGCCTGGCGCATGGGCTTCCGCCTGTCGCTCGCCGGTGTCGCCGGCCTGATCGTGACGATCGGCTTCACGGCCGACTCGTTCATCGTGTACTTCGAGCGCATCCGAGACGAGCTGCGAGACGGCAAGTCCATCACCGGAGCGGTGGAGGACGGCTGGGGCCGCGCGAAGCGGACGATCTACATCTCGAAGTCGATCAACATCCTGGCCGCCGTCGTGCTGTACGTCCTCGCGGATTCGACGGTCAAGGGCTTCGCCTTCACGCTCGGCCTGACGACTGCGATCGACGTCCTGATCTTCATCCTGTTCACGCACCCGGTGCTGCAGCTGCTGGCACGCACACGGTTCTTCGGGTCGGGGCACCCGCTGTCCGGACTCGACCCGACGGCGCTGGGCGCGGTCTACCGCGGCCGCGCGCAGTTCCGCGAACCGGTGGTCGCCAACGGCGCTGCGGGCCGTCGCAACGCGAAGTCGCGCGCCGAAGCCGTCCGCCGCCAGACGATCGCCGAGCGGAAGCAGGCCGAACTGGCCGCCGCCGACAACGCGAAACCCGGCACGACCGTCAAGGAGGGAGACGACTGATGCGCTCCATGAGCCAGCTCGGCAACGACCTCTACACGGGCAAGACGTCCTTCCCCTTCGTCGGCCGCCGCCGCCTGTGGTTCCTCATCGCCGCCATCCTCGTGATCGGCTCGGCGCTGGTCCCGCTGTTCCGTCCGATCCAGTTCTCGATCGAGTTCACGGGCGGATCCCAGTTCACCGTCAGCGGTGTGGCGTCGCCCGTCGATCAGTCGCTCGCGACCGACGCCGTCCTGTCCGTTGTGCCCGAAGCGACGACGAAGGTCGTCACGATCGGCGAGGACGCCGTGCGCGTCCAGACCGATCAGGTGACGGATGCCGAGAGCCGCGAGATCTCTGCGGCCCTCGCCGAGGCGTACGACGTGCCCGAGAGCGAGGTCAGCTACGCGTTCATCGGTCCCAGCTGGGGCGCCGATGTCACGCGAACGTCGCTGTGGGGCCTCGCGATCTTCCTCGCCCTGACGTTCATCATCCTGGCGCTGTACTTCCGCACCTGGAAGATGTCGGTCTCGGCCATCATCGGCCTGGTCGACGTGCTCGTCATCACGATCGGCGTCTACGCCCTGTTCGGCTTCGAGATCTCGCCCGCGGCCGTCATCGGCTTCCTGACGATCCTCTCGTACGCCCTGTACGACACGACGGTCGTGTTCGACAAGATCAGGGAGAACACCAGCGAGGACGGCGAGGTCTCCGGGCGCACGTTCGGCGAGTCCGTCAACCTCGCGGTGAACCAGACCCTCGTGCGCTCGATCAACACGACGATCGTCGCGATCCTGCCGACCGGTGCGATCCTGTTCATCGGTCTCATCTGGGCGGGCGCGCAGACGCTCACCGACCTGTCGCTGTCGATCTTCGTGGGAACGATCGTGGCCGCGTACTCGACCATCTTCGTCGCGGCGCCGCTGTACTCGCTGCTGCGTGAGAACGAGCCGGCCATCAAGACGCGCGACACGCGCGTCGTGGCGGCGCGGGAGCTGGCCGGGACTCCGGTCTGAGGCCTCGTCGCTCGGGCGTAGGATTGTGAGGTCCGGCGGAGGGGAGGGGATCGAATGACAGAGACCGTCCCCCCCGCCCAGTCCTCGTCGCTGCGGCGTCTGGTGCCGCGCATCTTCTCCCGCTCGGCGCGCCGCGACGACGTCGAGCAGCTCCTGCGGACGGTGCGCACGCACCACCCCAAGGGCGATCTGTCGATCGTCGAGCGCGCGTACTCCGTCGCCGAGAAGGCGCACAGCGGGCAGGCGCGCCAGAGCGGTGAGCCGTACATCACCCACCCCCTCGCCGTGGCGCAGATCCTCGCGGATCTGGGACTCGGTCCCCGGGCCATCGCCGCCGCACTTCTCCACGACACCGTCGAGGACACCGACTACTCCCTCGAGACGCTCACGAGCGAGTTCGGCGACGAGGTCGCCATGCTCGTCGACGGCGTGACCAAGCTCGACAAGGTCAAGTACGGCGAGAGCGCCCAGGCCGAGACGGTCCGCAAGATGATCGTCGCGATGTCGCGCGACATCCGCGTGCTCCTCATCAAGCTGGCCGACCGCCTGCACAACGCGCGCACGTGGGGATTCGTCCCACCCGAGAAGGCACGCAAGAAGGCCACCGAGACCCTCGAGATCTACGCACCCCTCGCGCATCGACTCGGCATCCAGGCGATCAAGTCCGAGCTCGAGGACCTCTCGTTCGCGGTGCTGCATCCCAAGCTGTACGCCGAGATCGACAGTCTGGTGAAGCAGCGCACCCCGCAGCGCGAGCAGTACGTGCAGAACGTCATCGACGCCGTCGACAGTGACCTTCGGGAGCTGCGGATCCGCGGTCGCGTGATGGGCCGGCCGAAGCAGCTCTACTCGGTCTACCAGAAGATGGTGGTGCGCGGCCGCGAGTTCGACGACATCTACGACCTCATCGGCATCCGCGTGCTCGTCGGCAGCGTACGCGACTGCTACGCCGTGCTCGGCGCGATCCACGCACGCTGGACACCGCTTCCGGGACGCTTCAAGGACTACATCGCGACGCCGAAGTTCAACCTCTACCAGTCGCTGCACACCACGGTCATCGGACCCGGCGGCCGCACCGTCGAGATCCAGATCCGCACGCACGAGATGCACCAGCAGGCGGAGTACGGCGTCGCCGCGCACTGGAAGTACAAAGAGCAGATGAACGGCGGCAAGACGGACTCCAAGTCCCTCGACACCGACATGGCCTGGCTCGCCCACATCTCCGACTGGCAGGCCGAAACCGCAGACCCGGGCGAGTTCCTCGATTCGCTGCGCTTCGAGATCGGCGCCAAAGAGGTCTACGTCTTCACGCCGAAGGGCCGCGTGATCGGCCTTCCGGCGGGCGCGACTCCCGTCGACTTCGCCTACGCGGTGCACACCGAGGTGGGCCACCGCACGATGGGTGCGAAGGTCAACGGCCGACTCGTGCCGCTCGAGTCCGAGCTCAAGAGCGGCGACGTCGTCGAGGTGTTCACCTCGAAGAACCCGGATGCCGGCCCGAGCCAAGACTGGCTCGGCTTCGTCCGGAGCACCCGCGCGCGCAACAAGATCCGCGGCTGGTTCACGAAGGAGCGCCGCGAGGAGGCGATCGAGCAGGGCAAGGAGTCGATCGCGCGCGCGATGCGCCGGCAGAACCTGCCCCTGCAGCGGCTGATGAGCCAGGACTCGTTCACCGAGGTCGCCCACCTGCTGCGCTACGAGGACGTCTCGGCGCTGTACGCGGCGGTCGGCGAAGGTCACGTCTCGACCCAGTCCGTGATCGAGAAGGTCACCGCGCTCGTCGCCGCCAACGACACGACGACAGGTCCGATCGACCTTCCGGTCGTCGGACGGACGCGCGCACCGCGCGGCGGCGACTCGGGGATCCTCGTACGCGGCGCCCCCGACATCCTGGTCAAGCTCGCGAAGTGCTGTACCCCCGTGCCGGGCGACGAGGTCGTCGGCTTCGTGACGCGCGGCAGCGGCGTGTCGGTGCACCGTACGGACTGCACCAACGTCAAGTCCCTCATGGACGACCCGGAGCGCATGATCGAGGTCGAGTGGGCTCCGACGACGAAGAGCGTGTTCCTCGTGCAGATCCAGGTCGAGGCGCTCGACCGCTCGGGCCTGTTGAGCGATGTCACCCGCGTGCTCAGCGAGCACCACGTGAACATCCTCTCGGCGACGGTCTCGACCTCGAACGATCGCCTGGCGCTCAGCCGCTTCGTCTTCGAGATGGGCGACATCGTCCACCTCGACCGCGTCCTCAACGCCGTGCGGCGCATCGACGCGGTCTACGACGTGTACCGCGTCACATCCTCCTGACGCATGGAGGTCATCTCGCGCAGGCAGGCGAGGGCCGCGTGCTTGTGGGGGAGCGTGCCCGCCTCGAGCCGCGCGATCGCGCGGGTCGCGGCATCCGGATCCGCGCCTGCCAGCAGGCGCGCGGCCCGCGTATGCACGGCGTCGCCCACGCGGGCGAGGTCCGCGAGCGTGCGTTCGGGGGTCGTCACGTGCACGCCTCCGATCAGGTGCAGGTCCTCGGAAGCGACGGCGAGATCGCGGTAGACGAGCTGCCGATCGGGGACGACGTGGAGGCGGCGCGACACGGCACGCTGCACGGTGTGGCGGGCGGGCGGCGCCGGGAGTGCGCCGTGGATCCACGCCGCGGTCAGGTGCGTGGCCGCCAGGGTGTCTCCGAGCGTGCGCGCCAGCGAGCCGGCGCGGAGGGCCGGCGTCTCCACCGCATCGGCGGGCATGTAGGCATCGCCCAGCGACACCAGGTGCCCGTCGAGGCAGGCGGCGGTCAACTCGGCGTTCGAGAGCCGGTCATCCGTGAAGTAGAGGAAGGGCGATCCCACGTCCGAAGTCTGCCGCACCGGCGCAGCACGACGGATGCCGCAGCCGGCCTCCTGTGGACAACCCTGGCGCCGAGAACGTCACGCCCCGAACGACGTCACGTCCCGAACGACGGCTCAGCCCCCGAGCGCCTTGAGCCACGTGCGCCGCGCCTCGAGCGCGTCGGTCGCGTTCGCGATCGCCCGCTTGTCGCCCGACTTCTTGGCCGCCTCGAGCTCGTCCTCCAGCTTGCGGATCGCATCCGTCAGCTGGCGGGTCATGTCGTTCGCGCGCGCCTTCTGCTCCGGGTCGTTGCGCTTCCAGTCGGCCTCTTCGCGCGAGCGCAGGGCGTTCTCGATGCGGCGCAGCTCGTCGTCGAGCGAGCGCTCGGTATCGCGCGGGAAGATCCGGCCGACCTCGTCCCAGCGCCGTTGCACGGCCGTCAGGGTCGCACGCGCCTTCGCGATGTCGCGTTCGTCGGCGACGACCCTGGCCTCCTCGAGTAGCGCCCGCTTCTGCTCGATCTTCTCGCGGGAGGCCTCGAGGTCAGCGGTCTCGCGCTCGATCCGGGCACCGTACAGCGCATCGCCGGCCGCCTTGAACCGGGCCCACAGGGCGTCGTCCACCTTCTTGCCGGCACGACCGGCGGTCTTCCACTCGTCGAGCAGCTCGCGGTAGGCGGGGATGCCGTCCTCGCCCTTCGGCGCGAGGGCCTCGGCCCGCTCGACCAAGCGGGTCTTGCGGTCGCGGACGCCCTTGTGCGCCTCGTCCAGCTCCGCGTAGAACGCGCGACGGTGCTTGTCCACCGTGGCCCGGGCGTCACGGAATCGCTTCCACAGCTGCTGAGCGGTCGACTTGGGCAGTCGCGGTCCGTTCTGCTGCTGCGCCTGCCACTGGTCGAAGAGCGCGTTGAGCTCGGTGGTGGCCTGCTTCCACTGCACCGTGCGCGGGTCGCGGGCGGCCAGCGCCTCGGCCTTCTCGACGAGCTCGGTGCGCGCCTTGACGGCGTCGTCGACGGCCTCTCTCGCGGCGACGGCCTCGGTCTCGGACTCGGCGGCGAGGGTCTTGGTGAGCGCTGCAACGCGGGCGACGAGGCTCGCGAGATCGCCGACGGCCGCGGCATCCTGGAGCTTGCCGTTGATGGTGCGCGCGGTCGAGCGCAGGTCGGAGGCCGATGCCCCGCCACGGCGGTGGCGCACTTCGAGGAGCGTCACCTCGCTCGCCAGGTCGTTGTACTTGCGCTCGAAGTAGGCGAGCGCCTCTTCGGCAGAGCCGTCGGGGTACTGTCCCACGACCCGCCACCCATCGGCCTCGCGGACCGAGACGGTGCCGTCGTCGTCGACACGACCCCAGGGCTCACCGGCAGCCGCGGCAACGGCCGACGGGGCTGTCTCGACGACGACCTCGACGACCTCCACCTCGGTCACGCCGGACTCGTCCACGACCTCGACGACGTCCACCTCGACGACCTCGACATCGACGACCTCAGGCTCGCCTTCGGCGGCGTCGTCGCCGGCTGCGGGCGTCTCGTCCGCGTCCGATCCCTCGGCTGCGGCGGGCTCCTCCACCTCGGCGGGCTCCACCGCATCAGCCACCTCAGCCGGCTCCACCGCATCAGCCGATGCCTCGGTGGCGGCGGGCTCCTCGACCTCAGCCGGCTCCAACGCGTGAGCGGGTTCCTCGGCCTCGGCGGGCTCGCCGGCGGAGGCCGGGTCCTCGACGTCTGTCGGAGCCGCCTCGACGTCTCCGTCGGCGGGGGCTGCGGCATCCGCGTTGTCCGCCGTCTCGGCGTCGTTCGCGGTGGCCGGGTTCTCGTTGTCGGCGCCGTCGGGGAGCTCGGTGGCGTCGGTCTCGGGCTGGGAGTCTGCTGCGGCAGTCACGGGATGCACCTCATCGCGGCTCGCGCCGTCTGTAGGGAGTAGGACGGCTCACAGCCTAGTACGGCGAACGCCTCGCCTCCGATGCCGTTGCGGCTCGGGAGGGGGATGTCAGGGGGTCGGTGCCGGAGTCCCGCTCGGCTCCGGCGTCGTGGTGGGCGAGGGGGTCGGCTCCGGCGTCGTCACCGAGGGCGTCGGGGTCGACGAGGGCGATGGAGCCGGGGCACCCGGACCGGCCACGAAGTACACCGTCTGCGCCCCGATGAGACCGAGGACGATGACACCGCCGACGATGCCGGCGATCAGGTTGTCCCGGGTGCGGCGGCGTGCCTGCCCGTCGTGGAACTGGCGTCGCGCCTCGTACAGACGCGTGCGCTCCCGCGCAGCCCGCGCATCGCGGTTCTTTCCACCGGTCGCCACGTGACCTCCTCGTTCACCTTGTCTCGGGCGCTTCGCCCTGCCCGCTCGACCCGCGTGGCGCCGAGGAAGTCCTCGTCGCTGCCGGCCATGCGGCGCGTGCGTCCGGGACGGCGCCCGGGCGGGTTGATCCTACGGGGCCGCAGGACGGCGGCCAAAACCGCCACCGATCCGGTGTCGCGGGCGCGGGATAGCCTGGTGGGGTGACTGGTCCCACCGCGCTCTTCCAGGGGCTGACGCCCCTCGCGGTGCGCATGCGTCCGACCTCGCTCGACGAGGTCGCGGGGCAGTCGCACCTGCTGCGGCCGGGCTCCCCCCTCGTGACGCTCGCGAATCCCGAGGCCGCCGCCCGCGCCGCGACGTCGGTGATCCTCTGGGGCCCCCCGGGAACCGGCAAGACCACGCTCGCGCAGGCCATCGCACGCTCGTCGGGCCGGCGCTTCGTCGAGTTGTCCGCGGTCACCGCCGGCGTGCGCGACGTGCGCGAGGTCATGCAGGAGGCGCTCACCCAGCGCGATCTCTATGGGCAGTCCACGATCCTGTTCCTCGACGAGATCCATCGCTTCACCAAGGCCCAGCAGGATGCGCTGCTCCCGGGCGTCGAGAACGGCTGGGTCGTCCTCATCGCCGCGACCACCGAGAATCCGTCGTTCTCGATCATCTCGCCGCTGCTGTCGCGCTCGCTCCTGCTCACGCTCAAGCCGTTGACCGATGACGACCTGCGCATGCTCGTGGACCGGGCGGTCGCCGATCCCCGGGGCCTGTCGGGCGCCGTCGCGCTCGACGACGAGGCGCGCGACGCGCTCGTCCGCCTGGCCTCGGGCGACGCCCGCCGGGCACTGACGGCGCTCGAGGCCGCGGCTTCGCTCGCCGTTCCCACTCAAGACGAGGACGACGACGAGGCGGGTGAAGACGGGGAGGACGCAACGGCGGAGGTCCCCATGATCACCCCGGAGCACGTCGCACAGGCCGTCGATCGCGCGCTGCTGCGCTACGACCGCCAGGGCGACGAGCACTACGACGTGATCAGCGCCTTCATCAAGTCCATCCGCGGGTCCGACGTGGATGCCGCGATGCACTATCTGGCGCGGATGATCGAGGCGGGGGAGGACCCGCGCTTCATCGCCCGGCGCCTCATCATCTCGGCCGCGGAAGACATCGGCCTGGCCGACCCTCAGGCTCTGCCGATAGCGGTGGCGGCAGCCGACGCGGTGCAGTTCATCGGAATGCCCGAGGGCCGCATCCCGCTGGCCGAGGCGACCGCCTACCTGGCGACGACCGCCAAGTCCAACGCCGCGTACCTCGCGATCAATGCCGCGATCGCCGACGTCCGCTCCGGCGGCTTCGGGCGCGTGCCGGTGCACCTGCGCGACGCGCACTACCCGGGTGCGAAGCGCCTCGGTCATGGCAAAGGGTATGTGTACCCGCACGACGCCGAGATCGGCATCGCCGCGCAGCAGTACCTGCCGGACGAGCTGCGCGGGCGCCGGTATTACGAGCCGAAGGCGCTCGGGGCCGAACGCGATGTGCAGGCGCGCCTCGAGAAGATCCGCCGCATCCTCGACGGCGAGCGATGATCACGATCCAAGCGGCGGATCGCCCCTGCGCAGCTGGTGCGGTCGCCGATGGGGCACCCATGAGGGCCGGGCGCCGGATCTGGTAAGGTTGGAGGGGCTCGAAACGCAGTTTTCGGGCATCCCCTCTCTTCCTCACCTACCTTCCGGCATGCCCCGGCGTGCAGTCCGGACAGGGCGAAGACAGGGCGATACGTCCGCGGGCCGTGAAAGACACGGCCGCGTCATCGAAAGGAACACTTCGTGGCAACGAAGTCCCAGGACCGCCGCAAGGTCCGTCTCTCCCGCGCCCTCGGCGTCGCGCTGACCCCCAAGGCAGCCAAGTACCTCGAGAAGCGCCCGTACGCGCCGGGTGAGCACGGCCGCACCAAGCGCAAGCAGGACAGCGACTACGCCGTCCGCCTCCGCGAGAAGCAGCGTCTGCGCGAGCAGTACGGCATCCGCGAGAAGCAGCTGCGCATCCAGTTCAACGAGGCCCGTCGTACCCAGGGCCTGACGGGTGAGAACCTCGTCGAGCAGCTCGAGATGCGTCTGGACGCCCTCGTGCTCCGTGCCGGCTTCGCCCGCACCACCGCGCAGGCGCGTCAGCTCGTCGTGCACCGCCACATCCTCGTGGACGGCCAGCTCGTCGACCGCCCGTCGTTCCGCGTGAAGCCCGGGCAGCTCATCCACGTCAAGGCCAAGAGCGAGGGCATCGAGCCCTTCCAGGTCGCAGCGCTCGGCGGTCACGCCGAGGTCCTGCCGCCCGTTCCCGGCTACCTCGAGGTCGAGCTCGACAAGCTGCAGGCGCGCCTCGTGCGTCGCCCGAAGCGCGCCGAGGTCCCCGTGGTCTGCGACGTCCAGCTCGTCGTCGAGTACTACGCGGCACGCTGACGGTTCGAGAACCCAGCGACAGCAGTCGTACGCGCGGAGGGCGCCGGGATCATCCCGGCGCCCTTCGTCGTACCCGCCGTCCGACGCGGGCGTTTGGGCGTGCCATGGGCGTTTCGGCATACGATGGTGGGATGCCGCGCCCCGGCGGCCCGCGAGGAAGTGGTGACATGAAGAACCTCCTGTGGTTCCTGTTCGGCATCGCCGGCGGGTTCGTGCTCGCACACCTGATGAACAAGGACCCGCGCGGCCACGAGATCCTCGCCGACGTCGACGCTCGCATCACGGAGTTCACCGATCGCATGGGCGACGCGTACCGGGAGCAGGAAGCACGGTTCGCCGGCCTGGTCGGCGACGTGCGGGATGCCGCCGTCGATGCCGCGAACTCCGCCCGGACCGCGGCGTCCGGCGTCGTCGAGAACGTCTCTGACGCGGTCGAAGACGCCGCCGACAAGCTCGCCGACTGACCTCCCGCGTCTCTTCCCGCCCGCTCCGGGCACCGCCGCACCGTCGACAGACCCCACCCGAACACGCACGCCCACGCACGCACACGCAAGGACCCGAATGAAGACCGCCGAGATCGCACAGCGCTTCCTCGATTACTTCGAGAAGAACGGCCACACCATCGTCCCCTCGGCTTCGCTGGTGACCGATGACCCGGCCCTGCTGTTCACGGTGGCCGGCATGGTGCCGTTCATCCCGTATCTGTCGGGCGACGTCCCCGCGCCGTACCCGCGTGCCGCGGACAACCAGAAGTGCATCCGCACCAACGACATCGAAGAGGTCGGCAAGACCCCGCGTCACGGAACCTTCTTCCAGATGCTCGGCAACTGGTCGTTCGGCGACTACTTCAAGGAAGGCGCGATCCGCTACGCGTGGGATCTGCTGACGAGCCCGGAGTCCGACGGCGGGCTCGGCTTCGACCAGAAGGACCTGTGGGTCACCGTCTACGAAGAGGACGATGAGGCGCACGACCTCTGGCTGAAGCTCACCGACCTGCCCGCGGAGCGCATCCAGCGCCTCGGCAAGGACACGAACTACTGGAGCACCGGCCTTCCAGGACCCGCCGGTCCCTGCTCGGAGATCTTCTTCGACCGCGGTCCCGAGTACGGCATCGACGGCGGCCCCGCCACCGACGACGACCGCTACGTCGAGATCTGGAACCTCGTCTTCATGCAGTACGAGATCACGAACGTGCGCTCGAAGTACGACTTCGACATCGTCGGGGAGCTGCCGAACAAGAACATCGACACCGGCATGGGCCTGGAGCGCATCGCGTTCATCAAGCAGGGCGTCGACAACATGTACGAGACCGACCAGGTGCGTCCGGTGCTCGACAAGGCGGTCGAGCTGTCGGGACGCACCTACGGCGCGAACCACGAGGACGACGTGCGGTTCCGCGTGGTGGCCGATCACGTCCGCTCCTCGCTCATGCTGATGTCGGACGGCGTCACACCCGCCAACGACGGCCGCGGCTACATCCTGCGCCGCCTCATGCGCCGCGTGATCCGCTCCATGCGCCTCCTGGGCGTCGACGGGCCGACGTTCAGCGTGCTGTTCGAGGCGTCCCGCGACGCCATGAAGGACGCGTACCCGGTCGTCGAGGCGGACTGGGCGCGCATCTCGCAGTACGCCCTCGCCGAAGAGGCGACCTTCCTCCGCACGCTCGCGGCGGGTGAGTCCCTCCTCGACGAGTCGCTCGCCGAGACGAAGGCGACCGGCGGCACGACGCTGACCGGGTCGGAGGCGTTCCTGCTGCACGACACCTACGGCTTCCCGATCGACCTCACGCTCGAGATCGCCGAGGAGGCCGGACTCAGCGTCGACCGTGCCGCGTTCGACGGCCTCATGCAGGAGCAGCGCGCTCGCGCCAAGGCCGATGCCCGGGCGCGCAAGCGCCAGCTCGCCGACACCAGCGTGTACCGCGATCTGCGCGCGCAGGGCGAGACCGTCTTCACCGGCTACACCGACCTCGAGGCGGAGTCGCAGGTGCTCGGCATCCTCGTCGACGGCGTCTCGGTCGACCGCGCCGGCGTCGGCCAGATCGCCGAGGTGATTTTGGCCGAGACCGCGCTGTACGCCGAATCCGGCGGCCAGGTCGCCGACAAGGGCGTCATCGTCGGCCCTGGCTACGAGCTCGAGGTGCTCGACGTGCAGAAGCCGGTTCCGGGGCTCATCAGCCACACCGTCGAGGTGTCGACCGGCGAGGTGGGCGTGGGTCAGCCGGCGACCACGGTGGTGGATGCCGCGAACCGCCGCGCCGCCCGCCAGGCGCACTCGGCGACGCACCTGGTGCACGCCGCGCTCCGCGACACGCTGGGCAAGACCGCGACGCAGGCCGGTTCGCTGAATCGTGCCGGTTACATGCGCTTCGACTTCTCGTGGGGCCAGGCGCTGTCCGACGCGACCAAGACCGAGATCGAGGAGATCGCCAACAACGCGGTGCGCGACAACCTCGAGGTGACCACGCGGGTGCTGCCCCTCGACGAGGCGAAGTCGCTCGGCGCGATGGCGCTGTTCGGCGAGAAGTACGGCGACACGGTGCGCATGGTCGACATCGGCGGCCCCTGGTCGCGCGAGCTCTGCGCGGGCACGCACGTGTCCACGAGTGCCGAGATCGGCCTCATCAGCCTGCTCGGCGAGTCGTCGGTCGGAGCGTCCAACCGACGGGTCGAGGCGCTCGTCGGCCTCGATGCGTTCCGTTCGCTCGCGGCCGAGCGCGCCATCGTGTCGCAGCTCACGTCCTCGCTGAAGGCGCCGCGCGATCAGCTGCCCGCGCGCATCGCCGAATTGCAGGCCAGCCTCAAGGCCGCGGAGAAGAAGATCGCCGCGTTCGAGTCCAAGGCGCTCGGCGACCGTCTGCCCGCCCTGGCGGCGGCCGCGACCCGCGTGGGCGACACGCTCGTCGTCGCCGAATCCCTCGGCACGGCGGCCTCCGCCGACGACGTCCGCTCGCTCGCGCTGCAGGTGCGCGAGCGCCTGGGCTCGGACGCCGCGGTCGTCGCCCTCGGCGCCGTGGTCAACGAGCGCCCGGTCGTGATCGTCGCCACCAACGAGGCCGCACGCACCGCCGGCGCCAAGGCCGGCGTGCTCGCCAAGGGCGCTGCCGGCGTGCTCGGCGGCGGTGGCGGCGGACGCGACGATGTGGCGCAGGGCGGTGGAACGGACGCCGCGGCCCTTACCGCGGCACTGACTGCCGTGAAGGATGCACTCGGCGCGTGAAGGGGCTCTGCCGATGAGCGGGTTCAGGCGGGGAAGGCGGCTCGGCATCGACGTCGGCAAGGCCCGCGTCGGTGTCGCGACGAGCGATCCCGACGGTCTGCTCGCGACGCCGGTCGAGACGGTGCCGCGCGGCGACGCCTCGGTGGCGCGGATCGTGGCGCTGGCCGAGGAGTACTCGGCGGTCGAGCTGCTGGTGGGCCTGCCCATGAACCTGCGCGGCGAGGACACCGCTTCCACCCAGGACGCGCGCGACTTCGCCGCAGCCCTGGCGGCGGCATCCGCTCTCCCGGTGCGGCTCGTCGACGAACGTCTCTCGACGGTCTCGGCACACGCGGCACTGCGCAGTTCGGGCAGATCACAGCGATCTTCGCGTAGCATCGTTGACCAGGTCGCCGCGGTCGTCCTGCTCCAGCAAGCGCTCGACGTCGAGAAGAGCACCGGACGACCTCCCGGAACCCCCGTCCCCCAGGAGCCCGCCTGATGCCCGACTCATCGCCCGACGGCGAAGCAGTTCCCCCGTCGCGCCGCGCCGCCCGCGAGGCGGCGAAGCGGGCCGCGACAGGTGCGACGCCGACGACACCGGGCATGACGCCGACGACCCCGGCGCCCGCTTCCGCAGCTCCGGCGCCCGCGGAGCCCGCGGCCACCTGGGAGTCGCTCATCACCGGCGCCACTCCTGTCGCCGGGAGCGGTTCCACTCCGCCCGCCACGCCGGCATCCGCGGCGTCCCCACCTGCGACGCCCGTGTCCGCGCCTGCGACGCCCGCGCCCGCGCCACCGGCGGCACCCGCCGCGGCCGAGGAGCCCGCACCGGGCAGCGGCTTCCAGCCCGTGCCGTTGCGCACGCCCCGTCCGACACAGCCGATCCCTGTCGAGGAATCCTCGGCCGAGGACGATCCCTGGATCTTCGCGTCCGCCGGCGCCGGCCCGGCCATGCCGTACAGCCGCGGGGCCGCCGCTCCGTCCGCCTCCGCGGCGCCCCCCGGCGGCCGCGGCGCAGCAGCCTCCCGCCCCGACACGGACGACGAGCCGCCGGTGCGCCCGACGGCGACGCTCGATGACCTGTTCAGCGGTTCCGGCTCGACGGAGGACATCGGACGCGTGCCCCCACCTCCCGACAGGAAGCGCCGGCGCATCGGCGGCTGGATCGCCCTCGGCATCGTGCTCGTCATCCTCGGCGGCATCGCGGGCGGCGCGTACTACGTGTGGACGACGTACGAGGACAAGATCCGCGAGGTCATGGGCTGGGAAGAGCCCAAGGACTACGAGGCGGGTCTCGCGAACGGCGAGGCATTCGTCACGATCGCATCGGGCGACACCGGATCGCCCATCTCGCAGTCGCTGTACGACGCGGGAGTGACCAAGACCCCCGACGCCTTCTACGACTACCTGATCACGAGCGGCCAGAACCCGATGTTCCAGCCCGGCGTCTACAAGCTCCAGAAGCAGATGACGAGCGAGGCGGCGCTCGCGGCGCTGCTCGACCCGACCAACAAGCAGGAGTTCACCGCGCAGATCCCCGAGGGCTACACCCTCGACGGCACGCTCGAGCGCATCTCCGAGGGCACGGGCATCCCGCTCGCCGATCTGCAGGCTGCCGCAGCCGACCCGTCTCAGTACGGTGTCCCCGTCGATCCGGCGGTCGTCGCGGCAGGGGGGCAGCCTCTCGAAGGCTGGCTGTTCCCGGCGACCTACACGTTCGACCCCAGCGTGACGGCGCAGTCCGCGATCCAGACGCTCGTCGACCGTACGGTGCAGTCGCTCGACGCGGCGGGCGTTCCCGTCGAAGAACGTCAGCGGATCCTCACGGTCGCCTCGATCATCCAGCGCGAGGCGCGCTACGAGGTCGACATGCAGAAGGTCTCGCGCGTCATCCAGAACCGCCTCGATCCCGGCAATCAGGAGACCTTCGGCAAGCTCCAGATGGACTCGACGGCGCAGTACGGCTTCGGCGAGATGCACGACGGCACTGTCAGCTCGTCCGAGGAGGCGCTGAACGATCCGAACCCGTGGAACACGTACTACCACACGGGGCTGCCGATCGGTCCGATCTCGAACCCCGGCGACGTGGCGATCGACGCCGCGATGCATCCCGCCGATGGGCCGTGGCTGTACTTCGTGACTGTCAACCTCGACACCGGCGAGACCATCTTCACGAGCACGTACAGCGAGCATCTGCAGTACGTGGACCAGTGGCTCGCGTGGTGCGGCGAACACCCGGACTCGGGGTGCTGAGCCCGCACGCGACGCGTCTGGAGGTCTGGGGCGATCCCATCGCGCACAGCCGCTCGCCGCAGCTGCACGCCGCCGCGTACGCCGTGCTCGGCCTGGACTGGTCCTATGGGCTGCGCCGCGTCGACGAGGCGTCCTTCGCGGGCGAGTTCGCCGACCTCGACGACAGCTGGCGCGGCCTCTCGCTCACGATGCCGCTGAAGGGCGTCGCCTTCGCGGCGGCATCCGCCCGCGACCGCCGAGCCGAGCTGACCGGCGCGGTCAACACGCTGCTGCTCGATCCCGCCGGCCCGCGCGGCTTCAACACCGACGTCGGAGGCATCGTGCGCGCCCTCGCCGACGACGGCATCACGACGGTCGAGCGGGCCCGCATCGTCGGCGCCGGGGCTACGGCGACCTCCGCCCTCGTCGCGCTCTCCGAGCTCGGGGTCGACGAGGTCGACGTGGTCGCACGCCGGCCCGAGGCGGTGACCGCGCTGACCGAGCTCGGTCGTCGGCTCGGGATCGCGGTGCGGACGACGTCGTTCACGGCATCCGATCACGGCGCCGTGGAGCTCACCATCGCGACGCTCCCCGGCGATGCTCCGGTGACGGATGCCGCAGCCGACGCGCTCGCGCACTCCGGCGGCCTGCTGCTCGATGTCGTCTACGGGCACTGGCCCACCGCGCTGTCGGCCGCGTGGGATCGAGCGGACCGCGTCGCGCGTTCGGGACTCGGCATGCTGCTGCACCAGGCACTGCTGCAGGTCCGGATCTTCCGCAACGGCGACCCGGACGCGCCGCTCGCGAACGAGGCGGAGTCGCTGGGTGCGATGCGCCGCGCGCTCGAGGAGCCCACCACGGCGTAACGGCGACCCGGGGCGTGGGAGACTGGACCAATGCTCCGCGTGCTCACGGCCGGCGAATCGCACGGCCCCGAACTCGTCGCCGTCATGGAGGGCCTGCCTGCGGGCGTCCCCATCTCCCGCGCCGCGATCCAAGCGGATCTCGCGCGCCGCAAGCTCGGCTACGGCCGCGGCTCGCGCATGAAGTTCGAAGAGGACGAGCTGACCATCTCGTCGGGCGTCGTGCACGGCACGAGCCTCGGCAGCCCCATCGCCCTGCGCATCGGCAACACCGAATGGCCCAAGTGGGTCGAGGTGATGAGCCCCGAGCCGGTCGAGCTCACCGAGAAGTCCCGCGGCCGCGGCGCCGCGCTCACGCGCCCGCGTCCGGGCCACGCCGACCTCGTCGGCATGCAGAAGTACGGCTTCGACGAGGCCCGGCCGATCCTCGAGCGCGCGAGCGCCCGAGAGACCGCCGCGCGGGTCGCGCTCGGCGCCCTCGCCCGTGCGTTCCTGGCCGAACTCGGCATCCGTCTCGTCAGCCACACGCTCTCGATCGGCCCCGTGCAGGTTCCCGCGGGCGCAGCCCTGCCCACACCGGACGACGTCGAGGCGCTCGACGCGGACCCGCTGCGCTGCTTCGACGCGGCGACGAGCGCGGCCATGGTGGCCGAGGTCGACGACGCACGCAAGGACGGCGACACGCTCGGCGGCATCGTCGAGGTGCTCGCCTACGGTCTGCCGCCGGGGCTCGGCTCGCACGTGCACTGGGACCGCCGCCTCGATGCCAAGCTCGCGCAGGCGCTCATGAGCATCCAGGCCATCAAGGGCGTGGAGGTCGGCGACGGCTTCGAGACCACGCGCCGCCGCGGCTCCGCCGCCCACGACGAGCTGTTCGTGGCCGGAGACGGCATCACGCGATCGAGCGACAAGGCGGGCGGCACCGAGGGCGGCATGTCGACCGGCACCGTGCTGCGCGTGCGCGCCGGCATGAAGCCGATCGCGACGGTGCCGCGCGCCCTCCGCACAGTGGATGTCGCGACGGGCGACGCCGCGTCGGCGCACCACCAGCGCTCCGACGTGTGCGCGGTGCCGGCGGCGGGTGTCGTCGCCGAGGCGATGGTCGCCGTGGTCCTGGCCGAGGTCGTCCTGGAGAAGTTCGGCGGCGACAGCGTCGCCGAGACACGCCGCAACCTCGAAGGCTACCTCGCCGCCATCCCCGACGCGCTGCGCAGTGCGGCCGAGAGCGACGCCGGCCTCGCCGAGCATGACCTCGCACTCTGACGCCGTCGTGCTGATCGGCCCGATGGGCGCCGGCAAGACCAGCATCGGCAAGAAGGCCGCACGCGCACTCGGTGTGCCCTTCTTCGACACCGATGCCGCCGTCGTCCGCGACCACGGACCCATCGAGCAGCTCTTCGTCGAGCACGGTGAGGCGCGCTTCCGCGCGGCCGAGCGCGCTGCCGTCAGCGAGGGGCTCGCCACCGGCGGCATCGTCTCGCTGGGCGGCGGCGCCGTGATGGATCCCGACACGCGCGCCGAGCTCGCGGGCCACCGCGTCGTCCTCCTCACCGTTTCGCCGCACGTGGTGGCGGGGCGCGTGCGCGACTCGAACCGGCCGCTCCTGCAGGGCGGCGATGACGCGATCGAGCGCTGGACGGCGATCTTCGAAGAGCGCCGCCCGGTCTACGAAGAGCTCGCAGACATCACGTTCGACACGTCCACCGGCCCGCTGCAGGACGTCGTCGACGCCCTGGTCGCCTGGGTGCGCGGCCAGACCGGTGAGCCGGCGGGTCCTGCCCGATCCGGCGACAGGAACCCACGCGAGAAGGAGCAGACGGCATGACGGATGCCACGACCATCACCGTGAGCGGGGACGCGAGCTACGGCATCACCGTGGGCCACGGCATCCTCTCCTCCCTCGGCGAGGCGTTGCCCCCGGCCGCGCGCAAGGTGCTCGTGATCCACCCGCCGACCCTCGCGGCCCAGGCCGAGCGCCTGCGCGCGCAGCTGGTGGGCGACAGGGAGGTGCTGCTGGCCGAGATCCCCGACGCCGAGGCGGGCAAGCGCATCGAGGTCGCCGCGTTCTGCTGGCAGGTGATGGGCAAGGCGGATTTCACGCGCACCGACGTCGTCGTCGGCTTCGGCGGGGGAGCGGTCACCGATCTCGCCGGCTTCGTCGCGGCGACGTGGCTGCGCGGCGTCGAGGTGGTGCAGGTGCCGACCACCGTGCTCGGCATGGTGGACGCCGCCGTCGGCGGCAAGACCGGCGTCAACACCGCCGAGGGCAAGAACCTCGTCGGCGCCTTCTGGGCACCGCGCGCCGTCATCTGCGACCTCGACCTGCTCGACTCGCTGTCGCGCAACGAGCGCGTCGCCGGCTATGCCGAGGTCGTCAAGGCCGGCTTCATCTGGGCTCCCGAGATCCTCGACCTCGTCGAGGCCGATCCCGAGACCGCCGTCGACCCGCAGAGCGCCGCGTTCCGGCGCACCATCGAGCTCGCCATCGAGATGAAGGCGCGCGTCGTGGGGGAGGACCTGCGCGAGGCCGGCCTCCGCGAGATCCTCAACTACGGCCACACCCTGGGCCACGCCATCGAGCACGCCGAGCGCTACCGCTGGCGCCACGGCGCCGCCATCTCGGTCGGCATGGTGTTCGCCGCAGAGCTGTCGCGGCTGGCCGGCCGGCTCCCGGACGCCGCAGCACAGCGCCACCGCGACATCCTGGACTCGCTCGGCCTGCCGACGACGTACGGCGCAGGGCGCTGGCCGACGCTGCTGGCGACCATGCAGCGCGACAAGAAGAGCCGTGGCGGCATGCTGCGCTTCATCGTGCTCGACGACATCGCCAAGCCGACGGTGCTCCAGGCGCCCGACGAGTCGCTGCTGTTCGCCGCGTACCAGGAGGTCGCCGGCTGACGACGGGCCGATCGCCCCGATAGGGTGCTCGGATGACGGCTTCGCCCGACCCTCGCCTCGCGGTCCGCCGCATCCGCTCCGACGAATGGGCCGCCGTGCGCGCGCTGCGGCTGGAGTCGACGAGCGACCCCGACGCGGGGATCGCGTTCCTCGAGACTCCCGAGCAGGTCGCCGCGCGCAGCGATGACTTCTGGCGGGAGCGCACGCACACCGCCGCGACCAGCGAGACCGCCGCACAGTTCGTCGCGGCGGTCGACGATGTCTGGGTCGGCAGTCTCTCGGTGCTGATCCGCGCCACCGGACAGAAGGACCACACCGGCCGCTTCGTCGACGACCGCAGGGCCGACGTCGTGGGCGTGTACGTCAATCCCGCCCACCGTGGCTCCGGTGCGGTGGACGTCCTGCTGGCCGCGGCTGCCGAGTGGGCGGCAAGCCTCGGACTCGACCGGATCTGCCTCGACGTGCATCGCGACAACCAGCGCGCGCAGGGCGCCTACCGGCGTGCGGGCTTCGCGCCCACCGGCGAGACGTTCTCCAGCTCCATCGGTCCCGAGATCGTCATGGCGCGGCCGCTTCCGTGACGGGCACGCGATCGCGGCCCGCTGCTATCGTGCGAGCATGACCACGCCCCGCCGCCTGCTGCTCGTCAACGGACCCAATCTCAACCTGCTGGGCACCCGCGAACCCGACGTCTACGGCACGGCGACGCTCACCGACGTCGAGCAGGTGACGACGGATGCCGCCGCCCGCCGCGGCTTCGAGGTCAGGGCGGTGCAGAGCAACCACGAGGGCGTGCTCCTCGACGCGATCCACGCCGCACGCGAGGACTGCGCCGGCATCGTCATCAATCCCGGCGGTCTCACCCACACGTCGGTCGTGCTCCGCGACGCGCTCTCGGGGGTCGGCCTTCCGGTCGCCGAGGTCCACATCTCGAACGTCAAGGCGCGCGAGGAGTTCCGTCACCACTCGTACGTCGCCGACGTCGCCCTGGTGCATGTGATCGGCGAGGGCGTGACCGGCTACGCGACGGCCGTCGGGCGCCTCATCGACATCCTCACCGGGCAGGCCGAGGGCTGACGAATCGGCCGGGACCAGGCATCCCGTAGAATCGAACGTCGGCGCTGCCGGTCCCTGAGCTTGTCGAGGGGCAGCGACCGCCTCCCACTTCACACCGCTCACACCACAACGAAACGGATTCGCACCTCATGGCATCCACCGCAGACATCAAGAACGGCGTCGTCCTCAGCATCGACGGTCAGCTCTGGAACGTCATCGAGTTCCAGCATGTCAAGCCGGGCAAGGGTGGCGCATTCGTTCGCACGAAGCTCAAGAACGTGGTCTCGGGCAAGGTCGTCGACCGCACCTACAACGCGGGCGCGAAGATCGACATCGAGAACGTCGACCGCCGCGACTTCACATACCTGTACAACGACGGCGACAACTTCGTCTTCATGGACGTCGCCGACTACGACCAGATCAACGTGGGTGCCGCCACGGTCGGCGACGCCGCCAACTTCCTGCTCGAGAACCAGCAGGTGCAGATCGCGCTCAACAACGGCAACCCGCTCTACGTCGAGCTGCCCGCATCTGTCATCCTCGAGATCACCTACACGGAGCCGGGCCTGCAGGGCGACCGCTCGTCGGCGGGCACCAAGGCCGCGACCGTCGAGACGGGCTACGAGATCCAGGTTCCGCTGTTCGTCGAGACGGGCACCAAGGTCAAGGTCGACACGCGCACCGGCGACTACCTCGGCCGCGTCAACTGAGGTCGGCGGCCGCTGACCGATGAGTGCCCGTACGAAGGCGCGCAAACGCGCGCTCGACATCCTCTTCCAGGCCGACGTCCGCGGCGACGCGCCGGCGACCGTGCTGGCCGCCGAGGCGAAGCGGGCCGCGAACGAGCCCGCCCGCCAGGCCTCGTGGCTCTACGCCCGTGAGATCGTCGACGGCGTGATCGACAACCAGGACGCCATCGACGAGCAGATCACCACGTTCGCCAAGGACTGGACGCTCGCGCGCATGCCCGCGGTCGACCGCGCCGTGCTGCGCATCGGCGCGTGGGAGATCCTCTACAACGACGAGGTGCCCACCGCTGTGGCCATCGACGAGGCGGTCGAGCTCGTCAAGGAGTTCTCGACCGACGAGTCCGGCCCGTTCGTCCACGGCGTCCTCGCCCGGATCGCGCGCGCAGGCTGATCGCCCCACGCTCGCCGCTGTGTCGGCGCGCCTTGGCAGGATGGATGCCGTGACCCCGCCGTCCGCCGGACCCCCGCCGTTCGTCGACCCCGGGCACATCCGCCGCCACACCGACAGCGGTTCGTACGAGCGGGGCGCCGCGTACTTCGCCGACGGTGCCGTGCAACGGCTCGAGTGGGACCCGGTGACCCTCGTGATCGAGGCCGTCGTCGCCGGCAGCGCCGGCCGCACGTACCGCTGCCGGGTCCGGCTCGATCCGCAGCGGGTCGACCATCCCATCGCCGCCACCTCGTGCACGTGCCCGGTGCAATTCGACTGCAAGCACACGGTGGCGACGCTGCTCGCCGCCAACCGGCTGGCAGCGTCCGCACCAGCCGAAAGCGGGGGATCGTCCTGGCGCGCCGTCTTCGCCGCCCCCGTTCCGGCGTCCCGGACGCATACGCCGCTCGCCCTGGGCGTCGAGCTGCGCCAGCGCGTCCGTCGCGGCGCGTCGGCTTGGGCGCCGGCGCGCGTCGAGTCGGCGACGCCCCGAAGTCTGCATCAGCACGGCGCCGACGTGCTGGTGGGGCTCCGTCCACTCGAGCGATCCGGCCGTTCTGACGCGTGGATCAAGGGCGGGGTGTCGTGGGACGCGCTGCGCCGGCCGACCACGGTGTACGACCCCGCGCAGGCCCGCTGGTTCGCCGAGCTGCACAGCATCGGCCGTGACGTGCGCTCGTTCGGCGCCTTCTCCGACGTGTCGGAGTGGCTGACGCTGGACGACATCGAGTCGAGCCTCCTGTGGCCGCACCTGGCAGCCGCCGCCGACCACGGCATCCCGTTCGTCCCGACGAAGCGCAGCAGCACCGTGGCGCTGGCGTCCAGGGCGACCGTCGCCGTGCAGGCGCAGCGCACGCTGCGCGGCCTCGAAGTCGTGCCCGTCGTCACGATCGACGGCGAGCAGGCCGTCCCCGCTTCCCTGCGCCCCGTCGGACGGACGGGGGTCTACCGCTTCACGGTGCAGCGTGAGCGCATCGACGTGGTACTGGCCGCCGTCGCCCTGCCCGACCCGGTGCCCGCGCTCCTCACCGCGCGCGAGGGCGTGACCGTCCCGGCCGAAGAGGCCGACGAGTTCGTCCGCGACCACCTGCCCCGCCTCGCGCGGCGCGTGGAGATCGACGCGCCGGGTCTGGACGTCGCGCCGCCGCCCCGCCCGCAGCTAGTGCTTCTCGTGAGGTTCGAACCGAGCCACCGGCTCGTCTACACGCTGTCCTGGCGGTACGGCGACGCCGAGCTGTGGGGACTCGACTCCACCGGCGACGACCGCGACCCGGCGGCGGAAGCGGCGATCCGCGGCCGGGTCGAGGCGCTGTGTCGGGATCACGCCCCCGTGGACTTCGCCGCGGCAGGGTCGCTCGCGGGGCTGGATGCCGCGGAGTTCGCATCGCAGCTGCTGCCGCTCCTCGAAGCCGACGAGGACGTGCGCGTCGAGATCTCGGGGGAGCGGCCGCCCTACCGCGAGCTCGCCGGCGATCCCCGGATCGACATCACCTCGGTCGAGACGACAGATGCGGACTGGTTCGACCTGGGCGTCGTCGTGACGATCGACGGCCGCCGCATCCCGTTCGGAACGCTGTTCACCGCGCTCTCCCGCGGCCGCAAGAAGATCCTGCTCAGCGACGGCGCCTACTTCTCACTGTCGCACCCTTCGCTGCACCGGCTGCGCGACCTCATCGACGAAGCCGGAGAGCTCGACGAGTGGGAGACCGGGCCGCGCATCAGCCGATACCAGACTGCGCTGTGGGCGGATTTCGAGGATCTCGCCGACGAGGCACAGCCCGCGGTCTCATGGCGCGCCACCGTCGAAGCGCTCCGCGACGCCGACGGAGTGCCCGCCACGCCGCTCCCGTCGGCGCTGCAGGCGGACCTGCGCCCGTATTAGCGGGTCGGCTACGACTGGCTGGCCTTCCTCTGGCAGCACCGGCTCGGCGGCATCCTGGCCGACGACATGGGTCTCGGCAAGACACTGCAGCTGCTGGCCCTCATCGCGCACGCCCGTGAGCGCGGCGAGGAGCGACCGTTCCTGGTGGTGGCGCCGACATCTGTGCTCTCGACGTGGCGCAGCGAAGCGGCGCGGTTCGTTCCCGACCTGCGTGTGGCCGTGATCGACGCGACGCGCGCGAAGCGGGGCACGACGGTGGCGGATGCCGCGGCCTCCGCCGACATCGTGGTCACGTCGTACACGCTGCTGCGCCTCGACGAGGCCGAGTTCGGCCGCGTCGCGTGGGCAGGCCTCATCCTGGACGAGGCGCAGTTCGTGAAGAACAGCCAGACGAAGGCCTACCGGGCGGCACGCGATCTGCCGGCGGACGTCGTCTTCTCCGTCACCGGCACGCCGCTCGAGAACAGCCTCACCGAGCTGTGGGCGCTGCTGTCGCTCACGGCCCCCGGGCTGTTCCCGTCGGCTCGCCGGTTCCGCGAGGAGTACGTCGGCCCCATCGAGAAGGGCAAGGTGCCCGAGAACCAGGAGGGCGGCGCATATCGCGCCGGGCGTCTCGCGCGCCTGCGGCGCCGCATCCGTCCGCTGGTGCTGCGACGCACGAAGGAGCTGGTGGCCGCCGACCTGCCGGCGAAGCAGGAGCAGGAGGTCCGCATCGAGCTGGGCGCCGCCCACCGGGCGCTCTACGACACCGTCCTGCAGCGCGAACGCCAGAAGGTCCTCGGCCTGCTGGAAGACCTCGACCGCAACCGCTTCATCGTGTTCCGCTCCCTGACCCTGCTGCGCATGCTCAGCCTCGCCCCGGAGCTCGTCGATCCGGCACACGCCCACATCGCGCCGAGCAAGCTCGGCGCCCTCTTCGAGCAGCTCGACGAAGCCCTCGCCGAGGGGCACCGCGCCCTCGTGTTCAGCCAGTTCACGTCGTTCCTCGGCCTGGTGTCGGCGCGGCTCGAGGAGCGCGGCATCCCGTACGCGTATCTCGACGGGTCGACGCGCGATCGCGATGCCGCGGTCGAGGCCTTCCGCGGGGGAGAGGCGCCGGTGTTCCTCATCAGCCTCAAGGCGGGCGGCTTCGGCCTGACGCTGACCGAGGCGGACTACGTGTTCCTGCTGGACCCGTGGTGGAACCCGGCCGCCGAGGCGCAGGCAGTCGACCGCGCCCACCGCATCGGCCAGCACCGCAGCGTCATGGTGTACCGCCTCATCGCCAGCGGCACCATCGAGGAGAAGGTCATGGCACTGCAGCAGCGGAAGGCGCGCCTGTTCCGGTCGGTGATGGACGACGACGCCCTGTTCGGTCAGGCGCTCACCGCCGACGACATCCGCGGGTTGTTCGACGAGTAGCCGCTCGCCGTCTCCCCGGCATGACGGCAGCAGCTCTCCGGCGTATTCAACGCGCCCGGCGGTTCGCCGTGGAGAGGCCGAGCCCGGTGCGGAAACCCTCCCGCCAGCGCCCGACCGCCTGAGCGGACGCCACCGGAGGAGCTTTTCCACGGCCGGGTCGTCGGGCACCCTCGGCGCGCCTCGCCTAGACTCGTCTGGTTCGTTCGACTGCTGGATAGGGGAGGAGTCCCATGCGCATCACGGGCCTCGGCCACGCCGGAATGTTCATCGAGACGGCGGGAGGAAGCATCCTCTGCGACCCGGTGATCGGCCCGACCTTCTTCGGGTCGTGGTTCCCGTTCCCCGACAACCGCGGGCTCGACTGGCAGAAGTACGGCAACGCGGACTTCCTGTACATCTCCCACCGCCACCGTGATCACTTCGACCCGGCGCTCATGGAGCGCTTCGTTCCGAAGAGCATCAGGGTCCTGCTTCCGGAGTACCCCACCGACGACCTCGAGCAGGATCTCCGGGCGGTCGGCTACGACAACATCGTCTTCACCCAGGCGGGCGTCCCTCTCGAGTTCGGCGACCTCAAGGTGATGGTCACGCCGCTCCGAGCCCCGAGCGACGGGCCGATCGGCGACTCGTCGCTGAGCGTCGACGACGGCACCGCCAGCATCCTGAACCAGAACGACTCGCACCCGCTCGACCTCGAGAAGCTTCTGGGCTTCTCCAAGCCGGAGGCGTACTTCACGCAGGTGTCGGGCGCCATCTGGTGGCCGATGGTCTACGACCTGCCCCAGGACGCCAAGCAGAACTTCGCGAAGCTCAAGCGCGACGCGCAGAACAAGCGCGCGATGTACTACATCGAGAAGGTCGATGCCGAGCACGTCTTCCCGATGGCGGGCCCGCCGATGTTCCTGCGCGAGGAGCTGTTCAAGTACAACGGCTACGGTCTCGACGGCGACGCGATCTTCACCGATCAGCGGCAGTTCCTGCAGCACATGAAGGAGCTGCGTCCGGACCAGAAGGGCTACGAGTTCCTCCCGGGAACGGTCGTCGAGCTGAACGGCGGCGAGATCTCGGTCACGCAGACGCTGTACACGGATGCCGAGATCGACCGCATCTTCGACGACAAGTGGTCGTATCTCGCCGAGCAGCGCGATTCCCGTCAGGACGAGATCCGCGCCGAAGAGGCGACGCGCGCCGCCGTGCTGCCGCCCGACGAGATGCTCGCCGCGATCAAGGAGTGGTGGGAGCCGCTGCTGCGGCGCGCCCGCACGATCCGCAACGGAGTCGGCGGCGTGGTGCGCTTCCGCATCGGCGAGCTCGACATGGTGGTGGACTTCCCGAAGGCGAAGGTCCGCGAGTACGCCGACGACGAGTGCATCTACTGGTACACGATCCCCGCGGACCTGGTCTCGACCAACATCGCCGACCGCGAGATCGACTGGTCGAACTCGATCTTCCTGTCGATGCAGTTCGAGGTGGGGCGCAGCGGCAAGTTCAACGAGTTCCTGACCACGTTCCTCAAGTGCCTGTCGCGCGATCGCATCGAGTACGTCGAGAACTGGTACGCGGAGCAGACGGATCAGACCGAGGACGCCCAGCTCGGCGACTGGCTCGTGCAGCGCCGTTGTCCGCACCTTCGCGCGGACCTCACCAAGACGGGCAAGATCGAGGACGGCGTCCTGACCTGCTCGCTCCACGATTGGAAATGGGATCTCGCAAGCGGCAAGTGCCTCACGAGCCAGGGGCACCCCATCCGCGCGTCCCGGGTGGAGGACGCGCTGTACCGCGAGGCGACCACGCCCGCGGCCTGAACGACCCGAAGCGCCGTCTTGTTGTAGATCTCCGACAACGAGACGGCGCTTCTGTGCCGGGAGATGTGTACTCAAGGCGCCAATCCTGCCGGATCCGTATCATCGCGCGGCCGTCGGAATCCTGATCACCGTGCCCGCGATCGCGGGCGATCAGAACCGAAGGAGTCACGCCATGACCACTGTCCCCGTCCGCGGCGCCGCCGGCGTCGTCGTCCCCGCATCCACCCGTCGTCCTGCTGCGCTCCGCGCGCTGCTGTCGTGGGAGGCGCGCGCCGAAGCGTCGGCGAAAGTCGCGCTGCAGCGCTGGAGCATCCCGGCACTGCGCATCGCCCTCGGCGGCGTCTTCGTCGTCTTCGGCGCCCTGAAGTTCTTTCCGGGCGTCAGCCCGGTCGAGGAGCTCGTGAGCCTCACGTGGGAGAAGCTGACCTTCGGACTCGTCAGCGGGCAGGCGGCACTCGTCGCGACCGCGCTGATCGAGGTCGCGGCGGGAGCGCTCCTGATCGCCGGCGGCTCGTTCGCCCGCATCGGCCTCGCGGTGCTCGCACTCGCGTTCGTCGGCATCCTCTCCCCGGTGGTGCTGCTGCCCGCCGAGGTCTTCGGCGCCGCCGGTCCGACGCTCACCGGCCAGTACATCTTCAAGAACGTCGTGCTGATCGCGGCTGCCCTCGTCGTCGCCTCCCGGGTGCTGCGCGGGCCGGCCCCGCGATGATCGCGTCCGTGCCGCGATGATCGCCTGCCTACCGCGATGAAGGCCGGTCCCGATTCGGGGCCGGCCTTCGCCGTGACGTAGACTGGTGGGCGATCACAGCAACCTTTAACCCCGTCCTGTGAGGCGGAGAAGGGAGCGGCGGATGAGCACGCCCACCGTGCAGCCTCGCACCGTCATGACCGGCGCCGACATCGCCCGGGCCTTGACTCGGATCTCGCACGAGATCCTCGAGTCCAACAAGGGCCCCGACGGTCTGGTCCTTCTCGGCATCCCCACTCGCGGCGTCACCCTCGCGCATCGGATCGGCGCGCTGGTCGAGCAGTTCGGCGGTATGCCCGTCCCCGTCGGCGCTCTCGACGTCACGATGTACCGCGACGATCTGCACCGCCATCCGACCCGTGCCCCGCAGCGCACGCAGATCCCCCCGGGCGGGGTCGACGGCAAGGTCGTCGTGCTGGTGGACGACGTGCTCTTCTCCGGGCGCAGCATCCGCGCGGCCCTCGACGCCCTGCAGGACATCGGCCGCCCCGCCGCCGTGCGACTGGCGACCCTCGTCGACCGCGGGCACCGCGAACTGCCGATCCGTCCCGACTTCGTCGGCAAGAACCTGCCGAGCTCCCGCGACGAGCGGGTCAACGTGCGCCTCGACGAGACCGACGGCGCGGACGCCGTCACGATCGAGGGGCGGTGACGGTCGGCCCATGAGGCACCTGCTCGACACTCAGACCCTCGCCCGCACGGACGCCCTGCGCATCCTCGATGTGGCCGAAGACATGGCCGACACGCAGCGCCGCGAGGTCAAGAAGCTGCCCACCCTGCGCGGCAAGACCGTGGTCAACCTGTTCTTCGAGGATTCGACGCGCACGCGCATCTCCTTCGAGGCGGCCGCCAAGCGCCTGTCGGCCGACGTGATCAACTTCTCCGCGAAGGGCTCCAGCGTCTCGAAGGGCGAGTCCCTGCAGGACACGGCGCAGACCCTGCAGGCGATGGGAGCGGATGCCGTGGTCATCCGCCACGGCGCGTCCGGCGCGCCGCGCACCCTCGCCACCAGCGGCTGGATCAGCGCCGGGGTGGTCAACGCCGGCGACGGCACCCACGAGCATCCCACCCAGGCGCTCCTGGACGCCTTCACGATCCGCAAGCGCCGTTTCGGCGACGACAGCCGGGGCCGCGATCTCGCCGGTGTGAAGGTCACCATCGTCGGCGACGTCCTGCATTCGCGGGTCGCCCGCTCGAACGTGTGGCTGCTCACGACCCTCGGCGCTCAGGTGACCCTCGTCGCCCCGCCGACGCTCGTGCCGCAGGACATGTCGGGGTGGCCCGTGCAGGTGCGGTACGACCTGGACGAGGCGATCGCCGCCGGCCCCGACGCGCTCATGATGCTGCGCATCCAGCTGGAACGCATGAATGCGGCGTATTTCCCGACTGAACGGGAGTATTCACGCCGCTGGGGCCTCGACGCACGCCGTCTTCAGGCGCTCGGAGCGGATAGCATTGTCATGCACCCCGGACCCATGAACCGGGGTCTGGAGATCTCCGCAGAAGCCGCGGACTCGCCGCGCTCGACGGTGCTCGAGCAGGTCGCGAACGGCGTCTCGGTGCGCATGGCCGCGCTCTACCTGCTGCTGGCGGGAGCGGAGCACGGCGCAGGCGAGACCACACCCGCGACGGACGCCCCGGTCACCGGCGGCGAAGAGAAGGAGAACACCCGATGAGCGAAACCCTTCTCTTCCGCGGGGCGCAGGTCGAGGGATCCTCCGCCGCCGACGTGATCGTCGACGACGGGGTCATCGCCGAGATCGGTCCCGGCCTCAGCCGTGCCGGCGCGACGGTCGTCGACGTCGAGGGTCTGGTGATGCTGCCCGGCCTGGTCGATCTCCACACGCACCTGCGCGAACCCGGCTATGAGGCGTCCGAGACGATCCTCACCGGCTCGCGCGCCGCCGCTGCGGGCGGCTACACCGCCGTCTTCGCGATGCCCAACACCTCACCGGTCGCCGACACGGCCGGCGTCGTCGAGCAGGAGCTCGCCCTCGGCGAGGCGGCCGGCTTCGTCACGGTGCAGCCGATCGGCGCCGTCACGGTCGGCCAGAAGGGCGAGCGTCTTGCCGAGCTGGGCGCGATGGCCGACTCCCGGGCGCGCGTGCGCGTCTTCAGCGACGACGGATTCTGCGTGTGGGACCCGCTGATCATGCGGCGAGCGCTCGAGTACGTGAAGGCGTTCGACGGTGTGATCGCCCAGCACGCGCAGGACCCGCGGCTCACCGAGGGCGCCCAGATGAACGAGGGCGCGGTCTCGGCAGAGCTCGGCCTCGCGGGCTGGCCCGCGGTGGCCGAGGAGTCGATCATCGCGCGCGACGTGCTGCTCGCGGAGCACGTCGGCTCACGCCTGCACGTGTGCCACCTCTCGACGGCGGGCTCGGTCGACATCATCCGCTGGGCCAAGCGCCGCGGCGTCGACGTCACCGCCGAGGTGACCCCGCACCACCTCCTCCTCACCGACGAGCTGGTGCGCGACTACGACGCGCGCTTCAAGGTCAACCCGCCGCTGCGGCGCGAGGAGGACGTGCTGGCGGTGCGCGAGGGCCTCGCCGACGGCACCATCGACATCGTCGCGACCGACCACGCCCCGCATCCGACCGAGGCGAAGGCGTGCGAGTGGCACGCCGCCGCCAACGGCATGGTGGGGCTCGAGAGCGCGTTGCGCGTGGTGCAGCAGGCGATGGTCGACACGGGACTGCTCACCTGGGGCGACGTCGCTCGGGTCATGTCGCGCGAGCCGGCGCGCATCGGTCGGCTGACCGGTCACGGCACCCCGCTCACCGAGGGCCAGCCGGCATCCCTCGCCTTCTACGACCCGTCCCCGCGCCGCACCTTCACGACCGACGATCTGCGCGGACGGAGCGTCAACTCGCCGTACCTCGGGCGCGAGCTGCCGGGCGACGTGCGCTGGACCCTCCACCAGGGAACGGTCACGGTCGCCGACGGCGCCCTGCTGGACGCACCGGGGGTGCGCGCATGACCCGCGAGGGTGCCCTCGGCGTCATCGTGCTCGTCACGATCGCGCTGCTGGGCGTGCTGGCGTGGGCGTGGTGGCGACGCACGCGGCGCGATGCGACGCCCCTGGTCCACTCGGGCGAGCTGCCCGCCGACGCGCACGTGCGCGCGACGTTCGCCGCACTGTACGTCGCGACGACCGCCCGCGACGCTCCGCTGGAGCGCATCGCGGCGCCGGGCATGGCATTCCGCTCGAAGGCGACCGTGACCGTCGCCGACGAGGGCGTCGCCGTGGGCCTCACCGGGCAGGACCCTTTCGTGCTCACTCCCGATCGCATCGTCGACGTCGGGCAGTCCACCGTCGCCATCGACCGCGTCGTCGAAGCCGGCGGTCTCACCCGGCTGACCTGGCGCACCGACGCCGGCTCGACCGTCGACACCTACTTCCGACCCCAGGATGCCTCGGCCCGCGCCCTCGCGGACGCTGTGGCCGGCATCCTTCCCCCGACCCAGACGGGAACCGATTCATGACCTCCCTCTTCCAGACAGACCCCGCCGTCCTCGTGCTCGAGGACGGGACCCGCCACGTCGGACGCGCCTACGGCGCCCTCGGCACCACGATCGGCGAGGTCGTCTTCGCCACCGGCATGACCGGCTACCAGGAGACGCTCACCGATCCCTCGTACGCGGGCCAGATCGTGCTGCAGACGGCGCCTCACATCGGCAACACCGGCATGAACGACGAGGATCCGGAGTCCCGCCGCATCTGGGTGTCGGGGTACATCGTGCGCGACCCCTCGCGCGTCGTCTCCAACTGGCGCGCCGACGAGTCGCTCGACGATGCGCTGGTCGAGGACGGCGTCGTCGGCATCAGCGGCATCGACACGCGCGCCGTGACCCGCCACATCCGGTCCGCCGGCAGCATGCGCGGCGCGATCTTCTCGGGCGAGGCCGCGGGGATCGACGCCGAGGAGCAGCTGCGACTCGTGCGCGAGGCACCCGAGATGGCCGGCCAGAACCTGTCGGCACAGGTGTCGGTGGCGGCCGCGGAGGTCACTCGGGCGAAGGGGGAGCGCATCGGCAACCTCGCGGTGCTCGACCTCGGCGTGAAGCAGGCGACCGTCGACAACCTGGCCGCACGCGGGTTCGAGGTGCACGTGCTGCCGCAGGACGTCACGATCGAGCAGATCCGCGCGATCGAACCGGTCGCGGTCTTCTACTCGAACGGCCCCGGCGACCCGGCCGCGTCGGGCGACCACGTCGCCCTGCTGCGCGACGTGCTCGACGACGGACTGCCGTTCTTCGGCATCTGCTTCGGAAACCAGCTCCTCGGCCGCGCGCTCGGCCTCGGCACCTACAAGCTGCCGTTCGGCCACCGCGGCATCAACCAGCCGGTGCTCGACAAGTCGACCGGTCGCGTCGAGATCACCGCCCACAACCACGGGTTCGCTGTGGACGCGCCGGTGGACGGCGAGTTCGACAGCCCCCACGGCTACGGGCGCATCGAGGTCAGTCACGTCGGGCTGAACGATCAGGTGGTCGAGGGCCTGCGCGCACTCGACATCCCCGCGTTCTCCGTGCAGTACCACCCCGAGGCCGCCGCCGGCCCGCATGACGCCAACTACCTGTTCGACCGCTTCCGCGACCTCGTCGTCGCGAACCTCGAGAAGAAGGCCGCGAAGTAATGCCCAAGCGCGACGACATCAACTCCGTCCTGGTCATCGGCTCCGGCCCGATCGTCATCGGGCAGGCGTGCGAGTTCGACTACTCGGGCACGCAGGCCTGCCGCGTCCTGCGCGAAGAGGGCGTGCGCGTCATCCTGGTGAACTCCAACCCGGCCACGATCATGACCGACCCGGACTTCGCCGATGCGACCTACATCGAGCCCATCAACTGGCGCGTGATCGAGACGATCATCGCGAAGGAGAAGCCCGACGCGATCCTGCCCACCCTGGGCGGCCAGACGGCGCTGAACGCGGCCATCGACCTGCACAAGCACGGGATCCTCGAGAAGTACGACGTCGAGCTCATCGGCGCCGACTTCGAGGCGATCAACAAGGGCGAGGACCGGCAGATCTTCAAGCAGCTCGTGCTCGACGCGGGCGCCGACGTCGCGGCATCGCGGATCGCCCACACCATGGACGAGGTGCTCGCCGCCGCCGACGAGCTCGGCTACCCGCTCGTCGTCCGCCCGTCCTTCACGATGGGCGGGCTGGGCTCGGGGTTCGCGTACGACGAGGCCGACCTCCGGCGCATCGCCGGTGCGGGTCTGCACGACTCGCCGACCAACGAGGTGCTCCTCGAGGAGTCGATCCTCGGCTGGAAGGAGTACGAGCTCGAGCTCATGCGCGACACCGCCGACAACACGGTCGTCGTCTGCTCGATCGAGAACGTCGACCCCGTCGGCGTCCACACGGGCGACTCGATCACCGTCGCCCCGGCGCTGACCCTCACCGACCGCGAGTACCAGAAGCTGCGCGACATCGGCATCGACATCATCCGCGCCGTGGGCGTCGACACCGGCGGCTGCAACATCCAGTTCGCGGTGGACCCTGCCACCGGGCGCATCATCGTGATCGAGATGAACCCCCGCGTGTCGCGGTCGTCGGCGCTCGCCTCCAAGGCGACGGGCTTCCCGATCGCGAAGATCGCGGCCAAGCTCGCGATCGGCTACCGCCTCGACGAGATCCCCAACGACATCACCAAGGTGACCCCGGCGAGCTTCGAGCCGACGCTCGACTACGTCGTCGTGAAGGTGCCCCGCTTCAACTTCGAGAAGTTCCCGGCCGCCGACACCACCCTGACCACGACCATGAAGTCGGTCGGCGAGGCGATGGCGATCGGCCGCAACTACGCGACCGCGCTGCAGAAGGCGCTGCGCTCGCTCGAGAAGCGCGGGTCCAGCTTCCATTGGGGCGACGAGGCGCGCTCGGTCGACGAGCTGCTCGAGATCGCGAAGCGGCCGACCGACGGCCGGATCGTCGTGCTGCAGCAGGCGCTGCGCAAGGGCGCGACGGTCGAGCAGGCGTTCGAAGCGACCAAGATCGACCCGTGGTTCCTCGACCAGATCGTCCTCATCAACGAGGTGGCCGAGTTCGTGCGCCAGGCGGGGGAGCTGGATGCCGCCACTCTGCGCATCGCGAAGGAGCACGGCTTCAGCGACGCCCAGATCGCAGAACTGCGCTCGGACACCGAGGCCCAGGTGCGCGGTGTGCGTCACGGTCTCGGCATCCGTCCCGTGTACAAGACGGTCGACACCTGCGCGGGGGAGTTCCCCGCACTGACGCCCTACCACTACTCGAGCTACGACGCCGAGACCGAGGTCACGCCGTCGGAGCGCACGAAGATCGTCATCATCGGGTCGGGGCCGAACCGCATCGGCCAGGGCGTGGAGTTCGACTACTCGTGCGTGCACGCGTCGTTCGCGCTGGCCGACGCCGGCTACGAGACGGTCATGGTCAACTGCAACCCTGAGACCGTGTCGACCGACTACGACACCTCCGACCGCCTGTACTTCGAGCCGCTGACCCTCGAGGACGTCCTCGAGGTGCTGCACGCGGAGGCGCAGTCGGGCGAGATCCTCGGCGTCATCTGCCAGCTCGGCGGCCAGACGCCCCTCGGCCTCGCCAAGGGCATCGAAGACGCCGGGTACACCATCCTCGGCACCAAGCCGGCCGCGATCGACCTCGCCGAGGAGCGTGAGCTGTTCTCGCGCCTGCTCGACGACGCCGGACTCGTCGCGCCGCGCAACGGCACTGCGATCGACGTCGACGGCGCCGTCGCGGTGGCCGAGGAGATCGGCTACCCGGTGCTGGTGCGCCCGAGCTTCGTGCTCGGCGGCCGCGGCATGGAGATCGTGTACTCGACCGAGGCGCTGCGCGACTACTTCGTGCGCATCGCCGACGCCGCGATCATCGGCCCGGGCCTGCCGCTCCTCGTCGACGGCTTCCTCGACGACGCGATCGAGATCGACGTCGACGCGCTGTTCGACGGCACCGAGCTGTACATCGGCGGGGTGATGGAGCACCTCGAGGAGGCCGGCATCCACTCCGGCGACTCGTCGTGCACCCTGCCGCCGGTGAGCCTCGGGCGCACCGACATCGACCGCGTCCGCATCGCGACGCACGCGATCGCCGAGGGCGTCGGCGTGCGCGGGCTCCTCAACGTGCAGTTCGCCATCTCGGCCGGCGTGCTCTACGTCATCGAGGCGAACCCGCGCGCCAGCCGCACCGTGCCCTTCGTCTCGAAGGCGCTCGGCATCCCGCTCGCCAAGGCCGCCTCGCGCATCATGGCGGGCTCCTCCATCGCCGAGCTCAAGGCCGAGGGCATGCTCCCGGAGCAGGACGGCTCGCGCGTGCCGCTGGACGCCCCCGTCGCCGTCAAGGAGGCCGTGCTGCCCTTCAAGCGGTTCCGCACCGCCGACGGTCAGACCGTGGACTCGGTCCTCGGCCCCGAGATGCGCTCCACGGGCGAGGTCATGGGCATCGACCGCGACTTCCCCACGGCGTTCGCGAAGTCGCAGGAGGCGGCCTACGGCGGCATGCCGCAGTCCGGGACCGTCTTCATCTCGGTCGCCGACAGCGACAAGCGGGCCGTGATCCTTCCCGCCCATCGCCTGCAGGAGCTCGGCTTCGACCTGGTCGCGACCGAGGGCACCGCCGAGATCCTCGCCCGCAACGGCATCGAGGTGCGCGTGGTCAGCAAGTACTCCGAGACCCAGGAGTCCGGCGCCACCAACATCGTGGACCTCATCAACGCCGGCGAGATCGACATCGTGGTGAACACCCCGTCCGGCGGCGCCGCCCGCGCCGACGGCTATGAGATCCGCGCGGCCGCGGTCGCCGGCGACAAGGCGCTGTTCACCACGATGGCCGTCCTCGGCGCCGCTGTCAGCGCGCTCCCGGTGCTCCGCGAGGGCTTCGACGTCAGGAGCCTCCAGGAGTACGCAGAGGACCGGCGGGCGCGCGCATGATCCCATTCGGCGAGCGGGTCCGCGCCGCCTTCGCGGCGCACGGCCAGCTGTGCGTCGGCATCGACCCGCACGTCCACCTCCTCGCCGAGTGGGGATTGGATGCCTCGGCCGCCGGTGCGCGCGAGTTCGGCCTGCGCGTCGTCGAGGCGGCCGCCGGCCGCGTCGGCGTCGTCAAGCCCCAGGTCTCGTTCTTCGAGCGCTACGGGTCCGCCGGCCTGGCAGCGCTCGAGGACGTGCTGGCCGCCGCACGCGCCGCCGGTCTGCTGGTGATCGCCGATGCGAAGCGCGGCGACATCGGATCGACCATGGATGCCTACGCAGAGGCCTGGCTCACGCCCGGCTCCCCGCTGGAGGCCGACGCGTTGACGGCGAACCCCTTCCTCGGCGTGGGCGCTCTCGAGGGGACGTTCGACGTCGCGGAGCGCAACGGCAAGGGCGTGTTCGTGCTTGCCGCGACGAGCAATCCCGAGGCCTTCACCGCGCAGCGAGCGGTCCTCCCGACCGGCGAGACGGTGTCGGCCGCGATCATGCGCGAGCTCTCGGAGCGCAACGCGCGCACCACGCCGGACGGCCGGTGGGGGAGCCTGGGCGTGGTCATCGGCGGCACCGTGGACTGGCAGGATGCCGGACTCTCGACGTTCTCACCCGTCGCCCCGATCCTCGGTCCGGGCTTCGGTCATCAGGGTGCCGAACCGGATCAGCTCCGCGCGCGCTTCGGCGCGCTGGCGGAAGCGGTGATAGCGTCGGAGAGCCGCAGCATCCTGGCTGCCGGACCCGACCGGCTCGCCGCGCGCATATCCGAGCGCGCCCTTCTCTACCGTGGTGATTGACATGCCCGATTCGCGCACCCTTCCTGACGGGGCTCCGCCCCACCCCTCTGGCGCGCATGCGCGGCCACCCGAGGTCGACCGCGTGGCGGCCTCGCGCCGCGCCGTCGCGGCCCGACGGGAGCGCGCAGCGCTCAAGAAGGACGTCGCGATGCGGGTGATCACGCCGCAGCAGCTGCTGCGGCGCGCGCTCGCAGACCCGACCTCGCCGGCTGGCGCGATGCGGGTGCCGGAGTTCCTCACCGCCATCCCCGCGATCGGCGAAGGCAAGCGCGACCGGATCCTCCACGACCTCGAGATCTCGCCCGTCAAGCGACTCGGCGGCCTCGGCTCGCGCCAGCGCGAGGACCTCCGCCGCTTCCTCGACACGCGCTGGCCCGAGACCGCGCCCCGCGTCGGCCGCAGCCGCCTCGTCGTGCTGGCCGGCCCCACCGCGGTCGGCAAGGGCACGGTCGCCGCCCACATCAAGGCGCACCACCCCGAGATCCTTCTCTCCGTGTCGGCGACCACGCGCGCACCTCGCCCGGGCGAGGTCGACGGCGAGCACTACTTCTTCGTCGACGACGCCGAGTTCGACCGCATGATCGCCGACGGCGAGCTCCTCGAGCACGCGACCGTCCACAACGCGCACCGCTACGGCACCCCGCGCAAGCCGATCGAGAAGGCCCTCTCCGAGGGCCGCACGGTGCTGCTCGAGATCGACCTCCAGGGCGCCCGCCAGGTGCGGGAGGCCGATCCGACGGCGACGCTCGTGTTCCTGCTGCCGCCGAGCTGGGACGAACTGGTGCAGCGGCTCGTCGGCCGCGGCACCGAGGGCGCCGCCGAGCGCGCGCGGCGCCTGCGCACGGCCAAGACCGAGCTCGCCTCCCAGGGCGAGTTCGACTACCGCGTCGTGAACGACGACGTCGCCCGCGCGGCGGACGAGGTCGCCCGCCTCGCGCACTGACGGCACCGGTTCCATCGATCCGCCCCGCCGCGGCGCCCCCGCACGTCCGTGCGACGGCTGCCGTCCCGTAGAATGGTGGGATGCCTCGGCACCCCGAGGCCCGCAGACTCCCATTCCGACATCCGATCCAGGAGGTTTCGCCATGGCCGGAACGAACCAGGGCATCATCGAGCCCCCCATCGACAGCCTGCTCGAGAAGGTCGACTCGAAGTACCAGCTCGTGATCTTCGCGTCCAAGCGCGCGCGTCAGATCAACGACTACTACTCCGACCTCCACGAGGGCAACCTCTTCGACAACGTGGGCCCGCTCGTGGACTCGACCGTCGAAGACAAGCCCCTCACGATCGCGATGCACGAGATCCACGAGGACAAGCTGCGCCTGCGCCGCGCGGAGTAATCCCGTTACGAACCCTGTGCCCCCGAAGACGGTGATGTCCGTCTCCGGGGGCATACTGGTGTCCGCCCCCCGGCGTCGGACACCAGGGCGACCGGCGCCACGACAACTGGAGTACCGATGACCGACCTGCGTCTGTTCACGTCCGAATCCGTCACCGAGGGGCATCCCGACAAGATCTGCGACCAGATCTCGGACTCGATCCTCGACGCGATCCTCGAGGCGGACCCGAACGGACGCGTGGCCGTGGAGACGCTCGTCACCACCGGCCTGGTCCACGTCGCCGGCGAGGTGTCGACCTCTGCCTACGTAGAGATCCCCGCGATCGTGCGCGGCGTCGTCAACCGCATCGGGTACACCTCGAGCGAGACCGGCTTCGACGGCGACTCGTGCGGCGTCAGCGTGTCGATCGGGGCGCAGTCCTCCGACATCGCGGCCGGCGTCGACAAGGCGTTCGAGCGGCGCGAGGACGGTTCGCAGGACCCGCACGACCTGCAGGGGGCCGGCGACCAGGGCATCATGTTCGGCTATGCGACCACCGAGACGCCGCAGCTCATGCCGATGGCCGCGTGGACGGCGCACCGCATGGCGGAGCGCCTCGCCGAGGTGCGCCGGTCGGGGGAGCTGCCGTTCCTGCGTCCCGACGGCAAGACCCAGGTCACGCTCGGCTACGAGGGCGACATCCCGCGGACCGTCGAGTCCGTGGTGCTGTCGACGCAGCATCAGCCCGACATCTCGCAGAAGGCCCTGCGCGCCGCGGTCCGCGCCGAGGTCATCGACCCGGTGCTCGAGGCGACGGGCCTCGACCTTCCCGACGTGAAGTTCTACATCAACCCCGCCGGCCCGTTCGTCACCGGCGGTCCCAAGGGGGACGCCGGTCTGACCGGCCGCAAGATCATCATCGACACCTACGGCGGCGCGTCGCGCCACGGCGGCGGCGCCTTCAGCGGCAAGGACCCCTCGAAGGTCGACCGCTCGGCGGCGTACGCGATGCGCTGGGTCGCGAAGAACGCGGTCGCGGCCGGGCTCGCGGACCGCCTCGAGGTGCAGGTCGCCTACGCGATCGGCAAGGCCAAGCCCGTCGGGCTCTACGTCGAGACGTTCGGCACCGGCCGCGTCGCCGATGAGGCCATCACGGCGGCCATCCTCGACGTCTTCGACCTGCGGCCCAAGGCCATCATCGACCAGCTCGATCTGCTCCGACCGATCTACGCGCAGACCGCGGCATACGGTCACTTCGGCCGCGAGCTGCCCGATTTCACGTGGGAGCGCACGGACCGCGCCGACGCACTGCGCGCGGCCGCCGGGCTCTGACGCCGGCCGCGTGACCGCGGTGCACGACGACGACCACGGCCCCGGCGAGGGTGCGCGACCCGCGCGCCGCGTCGCGCGTGTGTTGATCGACTCCCCGCTTCCGCAGCTGGACCGGCTGTTCGACTACGAGATCCCCGCCGAGCTCGCAGCCGATGCGCAGCCCGGGGTGCGGGTGCGCGTGCCGCTGCGCAGCGCCGGACGCGTCGTGGACGGCCTCCTCGTCGAGCTGGGGGAGCCGGAGGCCTCCGACCGGCCGCTGTCGCAGCTCGAGGCCGTCGTCTCGCCGGTGGCGGTGCTGACACCGGCGCTCTACGCGCTCGCCCGCCGGGCCGCCGATCGCGCGGCCGGCTCAGCCGGCGACATCCTGCGGCTGGCGATCCCGAAGCGCATGGTCCGCGCCGAGAAGGCGTGGCTGGCGGCCGAGCCGCCCGCGCATCCCCGCGTCGATGAGGCGGACGCCGCGTGGGCCGCCGACGTGCTCGCCGTGTACCCCGGCCTCGCCGAGGCGCTGGACGGCGGCGAGCGCCTCGCGCTCGACGCCCCGCCCGTCCCCGCTCAGCTCGAGGACGGCACCGTCGTCGGCTCCTGGGCTGTCCTCCTCGCCGCTGCGGCGACGCGCGTGCTCGCGGCCGGACGCAGCGCCGTCATCGCCGTCCCCGACCATCGCGACCGCGCGCAGCTCGAGGCGGCCCTGCTGAGCCGCATCCCTGCCGACGCCTTCGTGCGCGACGACGCCAAGCAGAGCGGCCCCGCCCGGTATGCCGCGTTCCTGCGCACGCTCGCGGACGCGCCCTGCGTGGTCATCGGCAACCGCTCCACCGTGTACGCGCCGGTCGCCGACCTCGGGATGGTCGCGCTATGGGACGACGGCGACCCGCTCCTGGCCGAGCCGCTCAGTCCGGGCGTCCACGCCCGTGATGCCGCACTGCTGCGCCAGGAGCTGCACGGCGGCGCCCTCGTCTTCGCAGGGCACACCCGCACCACCGATGTGGAGCGACTCGTCGCCGTGGGCTGGGTGCGCGACCTTCCGGCCGCGCGCCGGCTGAGCCCGCGCGTGGTGCTCAGCGCGAACCGCGAGGGCGAGTCACGGGCCGCGCGCGTGCCGTCGTCGGCGTTCGCCGCCGCGCGGGAGGCTCTTGTCGATGGGCCTGTCCTCGTACAGGTCGCGCGCCCGGGGTACGCGCCCGTTCTCGTGTGCGCGAAGTGCCGCCACCCCGCCCGATGCCCGCACTGCGGCGGACCGCTGCACGCCGCCCGGCAGGGCGCGGTGCCGACGTGCACGTGGTGCGGTCGCGCCGCCCACGCCTGGGCATGCCCGGAGTGCTCGTCGACGCTGCTGCGCATGGCGTCTTCGGGCAGCGAGCGGACCGCCGACGAGCTCGGGCGGGCCTTTCCCGGCACCCGCGTGATCATCGCGGACGGCGACCACCCGGTCACGGAGGTCGACGGGCGGCCGGCGCTCGTGGTCGCGACGCGCGGAGCCGAGCCGCTGGCGATCGGAGGCTACCGGGCGGTGATCCTGCTGGACGGCGACCGGATGCTGATGGCGGAGGATCTGCGCATCGGCGAGTCGTGCCTGCGCTGGTGGTCGAACGCCGCCGCACTCGCCGCTCGGGGCGCCCCGGTGCACCTTGTCGGCGTAGGGGGAGAGGTCGCGCGTGCGCTTGCGACGTGGACGCAGGCCGCCTACGCCCGCGCGGAGCTCGCCGACCGCGCGCCGCTGCGCATGCCGCCGACGGTGCGGGTGGCGGCGGTCGAGGGCCCGCGGCGCGCCGTCGATACCGCTCTGGCGGAACTCCGGCAGGCGGTGCCCGAGCTGGACGCCGAGGCGGTGCTCGGGCCGCTCACCCACGAGGAGTCGGTCCGCGCGCTGGTGAGGTTCGACTACGGTCTGGGAGCCCGCGTGACCGAGAGCCTGCGGGCGTCGGTCGTGAGCCAGGCCGTGAAGGGCCGCCGCCCCGCGAAGGGACGCACACCGGGAGCCGCCCATACACTGAAGGTTCGGGTCGACGTGCCCGATCTCGACCTCTGACCCTCGATCGTTCAGGACCGTCATGCGCCTCGTCTTCGCCGGCACGCCCGAGCCGGCCGTGCCGTCATTGCGGCGGCTCGCGGCCACCGCTCACGACGTCGTCGCCGTCGTCACCCGCCAGGACGCTCCGCTCGGGCGCAAGCGCGTGCTCACACCGTCTCCCGTCGCCGCCGCCGCCGAGGAGCTCGGGATCCCCGTGATCCGCGCCGACCGGCTCGACGCAGCCGTCACGGCCGAGATCGCCGCCCTCCAGCCCGATCTCGGGGTGATCGTCGCCTACGGCGGCCTGGTGCGCGAGCCGCTGCTGTCGACGCCCGCACACGGGTGGATCAACCTGCACTTCTCGCTCCTGCCGCGCTGGCGCGGCGCGGCACCCGTGCAGCACGCGCTCATCGCGGGCGATGCGCGCACCGGCGCGAGCGTCTTCCAGCTGGTCCCCGAGCTCGACGCCGGCGACGTCTTCGGCGAGCTCGCCATCAACGTGCCCGCCGACGCGACTGCCGGGTCGCTGCTCGCGGCGCTCGCCGCTGACGGCGCCGGGCTGCTCGCCGACGTCGTCGATGCGATCGCCGCAGGCTCCGCGGTCTCACGCCCGCAGGCCGGCGACGCGACCTACGCCTCGAAGCTCGGCGACGACGACGGCCGCGTGCGCTGGGACGAGCCCGCAGACGCCGTGCTCGGACGCATCCGCGGCGTCACGCCCGAACCGGGCGCCCACACGACGATCGGCGGCGTGCGGCTGAAGGTGCTCGCCGTCTCGCCAGCGCCGGCGGACGCCCCGTCGCTGCAGCCAGGCGCCCTCGCGCTGCACGGCGCGAGGGTCGTGGCCGGCACCGCGTCAGCGCCGATCGTGCTCGACACGGTCCAGCCGGCGGGGAAGGGCGCCATGCGCGCCGCTGACTGGTGGCGGGGCCTGCGCGACACGACTCCGGTGGCGGGATCGTGAGCCGCACGATCGCGGCGCGCCGCGTCGCCTACGAGACCCTGCGGGCGGTGCACGAGTCGGACGCCTACGCGAACCTGCTCCTTCCGACCGCGATCGCCCGCGCCGGTCTGGCGACGCCCGACGCGGCACTCGCCACCGAGCTCACCTACGGCACCCTGCGCCGCCAGGGCACGTACGACGCGGTCATCGAGATCGCCGCCGACCGGCCCGTCGCCGACATCGATCCCGCCGTGCTCGACGCGCTCCGGCTGGGAGTGCACCAGCTGCTGTCGACAAGGGTGGCCTCGCACGCCGCCGTCAACGAGTCCGTGGAGCTCGCGCGCGCGGCCGGTGGCCGGGGCGCGGCAGGCTTCACCAACGCCGTGCTGCGCCGTGTCTCTCGCGACACCCCGGGGGACTGGATGACCCACGTCGCCGAGAGCGCGCGCTCCGACGACGAGCAGCTCGGGCTGCTGTTCTCGCATCCGGTCTGGGTGGTGCGCGCCTTCCGGCGTGCGCTGGCGGCCGAGGGCCGGGCCGAGGAGCTCGAGGCGCTGCTCACCGCCGACAACGCGTCGCCGCGCGTCACCATGGCGGCCCTTCCCGGCGTCGCCGACGTGCCGGAGGACGCGCGCCGCACGCCGTTCTCGCCGATCGGCTTCCGTCTCGGCGGCGGCGACCCGGACTCGACGGTGCGCGGTTCGGGCGGTCGTATCCGGGTGCAGGACGAGGGATCTCAGCTCGCGGCCCTGGCACTGACGCGTGCCCTGCCGGTGACGCCGGGGGAGCGGTGGCTCGATCTGTGCGCGGGCCCCGGCGGCAAGACCGCCGTGCTCGCGGCGGAGGCGCTCGTGCACGGCGCGTCGCTCGAGGCCAACGAGATCTCGCCCGCGCGCGCCGGTCTCGTGCGCCAGGCGCTCGCGGGCGTCCCCCTCGACGTGCCCGTCTCGGAGGAGGACGGGCGGCTGCGTGCGCAGGACGCCCCCGAGACCTACGACCGCATCCTCGTCGACGCCCCCTGCACCGGCCTCGGCGCGCTCCGTCGCCGGCCGGAGGCGCGCTGGCGCAAGGCGCCGAGCGACGTTCCAGCGCTCACGCAGCTGCAGCGCGAGCTGCTCACCGAGGCGGTGAGCGCTCTCAGACCCGGCGGCGTGGTGGCCTACGTGACCTGCTCACCCCATCTCGCCGAGACGGCGGGCGTCGTGGCCGACATCCGCCGCGAATGGGGCGGGGCGCTCGAGGAGCTCTCTGCCCGCGACGTCATCACATCGCTGTCGGATGCCGATCCCGGCCTTCCGCCGCAGGCCGACGGCAGCGGGCGCGCCCAGCTCTGGCCGCACCGTCACAACACCGACGCGATGTCGGTGTCGCTGCTGCGCCGCGTCTGAGCTGCCGCCGTCACTCGCGCAGACGGATCCCGTGGGGCATCTGCTCGAACTCCGCACGCAGGGCGACGAGCGCCGCGCTGTGCGTGCGCCCCAGGTCGCGCGCGTCGACGGTCACCTCGGCGCCCTGCGGCAGCGACTCGGCCAGCTCCCGCAGCACGGCGACCACGCGCTCCGTGCCCGCGAGGCCGAGCTCGCCGGCCAGCCGCAGCACGCGCCCGTCGTCGGTGTCCTCGACGGTGAAGGCCGGAATCGCGACGCTGTCGTGCGGCTCCAGCGTGTGCATGCCGAATCGCTCGGCGAGCGTCTCGAGCACGGCGATGCCCCGCACGGAGTTGCCGTGCACGTCCAGGCGCGGGCTGAACGCGGCGACGCCGAACTGCGACGGCGCGACGGCGAGGAGGCCTCCGCTGACACCGCTCTTCGCCGGCAGCCCGACGCGCAGCAGCCACTCGCCCGAGAAGTCGTACATGCCGCAGCTCGTCATGATCGACAGCACGTCACGGGCCACGACCTCCTCCACGACCCGCTCGCCGGTGACGGGGTTGACGCCGCCGAAGGCGAGCGTCGCCGACATCACCGCGAGGTCGCGCACGGTCACGAGCAGCGAGCACTGGCGGAAGTACGTCTCCACGGCGACGTCGACCGACCCCTCGAGGATCCCGTGGGAGCGCAGCAGGTGCGCGAGCGCGCGGTTGCGGTCGCCCGTGGCCGATTCCGACTCGTACACCTGCTCGTCGACCCACAGGGAGCGTCCGGCGAAGGCCGAGAGGCCCGCCGCGATACGGGAGGTGCGGTCGTCGACGCCGTCGCCGGGGATGAGCGCCGAGGTCGCGATCGCGCCGGCGTTGACCATCGGATTGGCCGGGCGTCCGGTGCCGGGTTCGAGGCTGATGGCGTTGAACGGCTCGCCGCTGGGCTCCGCTCCGACCTTGCGCAGCACCGCGTCGCGGCCCCGGTCGGCGAGAGCGAGCGCGAGGACGAACGGCTTCGAGATCGACTGGATCGTGAACTCGTGCCCGATGTCGCCGACGGCCCTCACGCGCCCGCGCGGGCCGACCACGGCCAGCGCCAGGTGCTCGGGGTCGGCTGCGGCCAGCTCGGGGATGTAGCCCGCGGGAGCGCCGTCGCGGAGCGGCCGGATGTCTTCGAGGACCTCGTCCAGGAGCACGGTGATGGGGTCCACAGGTCGACCATAATGGACGGGTGCTCCCGATCGACGAGAACGGCCGCCAGGTCGGCATCCGCATCAATCCCAGCATCCTGGCCGCAGACTTCGTGAACATGCAGGCGGAGCTCGCACGCATCGCGACGGCGGACTTCGTCCACGTCGACGTCATGGACAACCACTTCGTGCCCAACCTCACGTTCGGGTCGCAGATGGTCGAGCGGATCCAGGCGACGAGCCCGGTGCCGCTCGACGTCCACCTCATGATCACGAACCCCGACCGCTGGGCGCCCGGTTATGCGGAACTGGGTGCCGCATCGGTCACCTTCCATCTCGAGGCGGCGAAGGAGCCGGTCGCTCTCGCACGCCGCCTCCGCGAGATCGGCGCGCGAGCCGGAGTCGCCGTCAAGCCGGCGACGCCCGTCGACGGCCTCTTCGACCTGCTCGACGACTTCGATCAGATCCTCGTGATGACCGTGGAGCCCGGGTTCGGCGGCCAGTCGTTCATGCCCGAGACGATGCCGAAGCTGCGGCGCCTGGCAGACGAGGCTCGCCGCCGCGGGTCGTCGGTCTGGCTGCAGGTCGACGGCGGCATCGGCGAGTCGACGATCGCACAGGCCGCGGAGGCGGGCGCCGACACGTTCGTCGCCGGCTCCGCCGTGTTCGGTGCGGACGACCCCGCGAACGCCATCACCGGGCTCCGGGCGTCGGCCCGCACCCACGCCCACTGACGCCGGCGACCGCGCGTCATCGATTCGAGAGGGAGCGCATGGCCACCGACGACGAGACGTCCCCTCCGCAGCCCCGGCATCGCCGCCGGCTGCACCGGCTGCTCGACGCGTACAGCGGCGAACACGCGGTCTACGGCCTGGTGCTCGTGACGGCGCTCGTCGCGATCGGCTGGGAGGAGGACACCGACTTCGAAGTGCTGCTGTTCGTCTTCGGGACCGTGGTCATCTTCTGGCTCGCGCACATCTACGCCGCGGTGGTCGCCAGCCGTGCCGTCCGCCCGGCGAAGCCGCTGATGACGGCGATCGGCGAGGGCGCCCGCCACTCCTCGGGCATGCTGATCGCGATGCTCGTTCCCGCTGCACTGCTGCTGCTCGGCGCACTCGGCCTCGTCGAGGAATACACGGCCTACTTCCTCGCACTCGGCAGCGGCATCGTGCTGCTCGCCGTGATCGGCTATGCGAACGCCGCCCGCAACGGAAGCTCGTGGCCCTGGCGCATCGCCGGGCTCCTGGCGACGACGCTGCTCGGCATGCTCGTGATCGGGCTGAGCATCCTCGCGCACTGACGCCCGCGCCGGGCCGGCCCCGGGCTCGCGCCTCGCGGCGCAGCATCCGGCTGCCGGCTCCGGGTAACGCGCGCGGCGCGTGTAGCGAAGGGCGATACCCTGGCATGGTGAAGACGTTCGACACGCTGTACGCCGAGCTCGCCGCGAAAGCGACCGAGCGCCCCGAGGGTTCGGGAACCGTCGCACAGCTGGACGCGGGCGTGCACGCGATCGGCAAGAAGATCGTGGAAGAGGCCGCCGAGGTATGGATGGCGGCCGAGTACGAGTCGGCGGATGCCGCAGCCGAGGAGATCTCGCAGCTGCTGTACCACCTGCAGGTGCTGATGCTCGCGAAGGGGCTGAGCCTCGAGGATGTCTACCGACATCTCTGAGCCGGCATCCCCATCCGTCCTCGAACCCGAAAGCCACGCTGCCATGCTGCGAATCGCCGTGCCGAACAAGGGATCGCTCGCCGAGACCGCCTCCGAGATGCTCCACGAGGCGGGTTACACCGGGCGCCGCGACCCGAAGGACCTCCACGTCATCGACCCTCAGAACGAGGTCGAGTTCTTCTACCTCCGCCCGAAGGACATCGCCACGTACGTCGGCTCGGGCGCGCTCGACGTCGGCATCACCGGGCGTGACCTGCTGCTGGACGCGCGGATGCCCGGCGCCCGCGAGATCGAGCAGCTCGGGTTCGCGGCATCCACCTTCCGCTTCGCGGCACCCGCCGGGCGCTTCTCCGAGGTGAGCGACCTCGAGGGCGCGCGCATCGCGACCTCGTATCCGGGACTCGTCGACAGCTTCCTCGACGAGCACGGCGTCGCGGCCGACCTCGTGCCGCTGGACGGGGCGGTGGAGTCGGCCGTCGAGCTCGGCGTCGCTGACGCGATCGCCGACGTCGTCGAGACCGGCACCACCCTGCGCCAGGCGGGCCTGGACGTCTTCGGGCCGGTGATCCTCAAGTCCGAGGCCGTGCTCATCGGCGCGCCGACCGAGGCGGAGGGCGTGGAGACGCTGCTGCGACGCCTCCGGGGCGTCATGGTGGCGCAGCGCTACGTCATGGTCGACTACGACCTTCCGGCGGAGCTCGTCGACACGGCCGTCAAGATCGCTCCCGGCATCGAGTCGCCGACCATCTCCCCGCTGCGCGACGCGGCATGGGTGGCGGTGCGGGTGATGGTGGCCCGCAAGGGCGTCAACCAGGTCATGGACGCGCTGTACGCGATCGGCGCCCGCGCGATCCTCGTGACCGCCATCCACAACGCGAGGCTCTGATGGACGGGACAGCACCGACGAACGGAGTGGTGTCGTGAGCCTGGTCTGCCGCGTCATCCCGTGCCTGGACGTCGCGGCGGGGCGCGTCGTGAAGGGCGTCAACTTCCAGAACCTGCGCGATATGGGCGATCCCGTCGAACTCGCTCGGGAGTACTTCCGCCAGGGCGCAGACGAGATCACCTTCCTCGACGTGACGGCGACCGTCGACGAGCGCTCCACGACCTACGACGTCGTCCGGCGCACCGCCGAAGAGGTCTTCATCCCGCTCACCGTCGGCGGCGGGGTCCGCTCGGCCGACGACGTCGGCCGGCTGCTGGCCGTCGGCGCCGACAAGATCGGCGTGAACTCCGCCGCGATCGCCCGCCCCGCGCTCCTCGATGAGATCGCCGACCGGTTCGGCGCACAGGTGCTCGTGCTCTCGCTCGACGTGAAGCGCGCCTCGCCCGACCTGCGCGACCGGGTGCCGTCGGGCTTCGTCGTCACGACGCACGGCGGCCGCACCGAGACGGAGCTCGACGCGCTGGAATGGGCGCGCGAAGCCGTCGAGCGCGGCGCAGGCGAGCTGCTGGTCAACTCGATCGACGCCGACGGCACGAAGCAGGGGTTCGACCTCGAGCTCGTGGCCCTCATGCGCGAGGTCGCCAGTGTGCCGGTGATCGCCTCGGGAGGGGCAGGCTCGGCCGCCGATTTCGGGCCCGCCATCGCCGCAGGCGCCGACGCCGTGCTTGCGGCATCCGTCTTCCACTCGGGCCAGCTGACCGTCGGGGATGTGAAGGCCGCGATGGCGGCCGAAGGCATCGCGGTGCGGGAGGTGGCGGCATGAGCGAGAGCGTCGACGAGCGCATCGCACGCGTGACGTTCACGGCCGACGGCCTGGTCGCGGCGATCATCCAGCAATGGGACACCCGCGAGGTCCTCATGCTCGGATGGATGGATGCCGAGGCCCTCCGCCGCACCCTCACCGAGGGTCGCGTGACCTTCTGGTCGCGCTCCCGCCAGGAGTACTGGCGGAAGGGCGACACGTCGGGCAACATCCAGCTGGTGCGCGGGGCGCGCCTGGACTGCGACGGCGACGCCGTGCTGGTCGAGGTCGAGCAGATCGGACCCGCCTGCCACACCGGCACGCGGACCTGCTTCGATGCCGACGACCTCGAGGCCGTGCGCGGCCCGGAGGCCGTCGCGTGATCCGCAGGGCGCGACTGCTCGCCGTCGTCGTCACGGTGCTGTGCGGGGCGCTCGGCGTGATCTCGTCGACCCAGACGTGGCTCACCGTCGTGCTCGAGGACGCCGCCCGCCATGTGCTCGAGGTGCCGGGCGCCTCGGCGCTGCCGGTGCTGGCACCGCTCAGTCTCGCGGTCCTCGCTCTAGGCGCGGCTCTCTCGATCGTGGGGCTCGCGCTGCGGTTCGTCTTCGGCGCACTGGCCGTGCTCATCGGCGGCGTGCTGGCGTGGCTCACCGCCCGCATCGTGCTGGAGCATCCCATCTCGGCCGTCGCCTCGGTCGTCACGGAATCCACCGGGATCGCGGGGGAGTCGTCCGTCGCGACGCTCGTCGCGTCGATCGATGCGACGCTGTGGCCGGCTGTGACCCTCGCCGTCTGGGTGGTGCTCATCGCGGCCGGCGGATTCGTCCTCGCCACCGCCCACGGCTGGTCGCGCACCGGGCGGCGCTACCGCACGGACGACCCCGCACAGCCGGCTCTGCGGGCCGGTTCCCGCCGTTCCGGCGGCGACGGCTCGCGCCCTCACGATGCCGCCGGATCCCAGGCCATCGACGACTGGGACGACCTGTCGCGTGGCGAGGATCCCACCGCCTGACCGCTAGACTGGCGTCATCCCGCGCTTCCCAGGCTTCACGAGGAGATATCCATGAGCAACAACATCGGCGACCCCGGCCACGGACACTCGCCCGCCGCCTGGACGGCCGTCGTGATCATGCTCGTGGCGGTCGCACTCGGAACTCTCTTCTACTTCCTCGACATCCCCGCCCTGGTCTGGGCCTCCGCCGGCCTCCTCGTCGTCGGCGCCATCGTCGGCTGGGCGATGTCCCGCGCCGGCTACGGCGTGAACGGCTCGAAGTACGTGGCGAAAGAGCACTGATCGTGCTCGCCGACCTGACGGCCGGCGCGGTTGAGGATGCCGAGGCACGCGCCTCGGTGCGGCCAGTGGCAGCGGTCGAGGCCGCAGCGCTGGCGCAGCGTCCCGCGATCGACGCCGTCGCCGCCCTCTCTCCGTCCGACCGCGTCAAGATCATCGCGGAGGTCAAGCGGGCGAGCCCCTCGCGCGGCGACCTCGCCGCGATCCCCGATCCCGCACTGCAGGCCCGTCGCTACGAGGAAGGCGGCGCGTCCGCGATCTCCGTCCTCACCGAGGGGCGGCGTTTCAAGGGAAGCCTCGCGGACCTCGAGGCGGTCAAGGCCGCGGTCACCCTGCCGGTCCTGCGCAAGGACTTCATCGCCACCGAGTACCAGGTGCTCGAGGCCCGCGCCGCCGGTGCGGATCTCGTGCTGCTCATCGTCGCCGCGCTCGAGCAGGACGTCCTCGCCCGTCTGCACACGTTCACGCGCGAGCTGGGCATGACCGCGCTCGTCGAGACGCACTCGGCCGTCGAGGTCGATCGTGCGGCCGAACTGGACGCGCAGCTCATCGGCGTCAATGCGCGCGACCTGTCCACGTTCCAGCTCGACCGCGACCTGTTCGGGCGGCTGGCGGAGCGCATACCCGCCGGCGCGGTCAGGATCGCCGAGTCGGCCGTGCTCGTGCCCGGCGACGTCGCCCATTACCGGGCGGCCGGCGCCGATGTCGTCCTCGTAGGCGAAGCCCTCGTCACCAACGATCCCGTATCCACCCTGCGCGCCTTCCTGGAGGCGGGCGCGGGCGATGCACCGAACGAAGGAAGGGTGACGCAGTGAGTCTTCGCGAGGCCCCCGGGCCGCTGTTCGGCGAGTTCGGCGGGCGCTACATGCCCGAATCCCTGATCGCCGCGATCGATGAGCTGGCGGCCGAGTACGAGGCCGCCAAGGCCGATCCCGCGTTCCAGGCCGAGTTCGTCCGCCTGCTGCACTCGTACGCGGGCCGCCCGTCGCCGATCACCGAGGTGGCGCGGTTCGCCGAGCACGCCGGGGGAGCGCGGGTGTTCCTCAAGCGCGAGGACCTCAACCACACCGGCTCGCACAAGATCAACAACGTGCTCGGCCAGGCGCTGCTCACCCAGCGCCTCGGCAAGACCCGCGTCATCGCCGAGACGGGCGCAGGCCAGCACGGCGTCGCGACCGCGACCGCGGCTGCGCTGTTCGGCTTCGAGTGCACCATCTACATGGGCGAGGTCGACACCGAGCGCCAGGCGCTCAACGTCGCCCGCATGCGCCTCCTGGGCGCCGAGGTCGTGCCGGTGAAGACCGGCTCGCGCACGCTGAAGGACGCCATCAACGACGCCTACCGCGACTGGGTCGCCAGCGTCGAGACGACGAACTACATCTTCGGCACCGCCGCGGGGCCGCATCCGTTCCCAGCGATGGTCCGCGACTTCCAGAAGGTGATCTCGGAAGAGGCGCGCGCGCAGCTGCTCGAAGAGGCGGGCCGGCTTCCGGATGCCGTCATCGCGTGCGTCGGCGGCGGCTCGAACGCCATCGGCATGTTCGACGCGTTCCTCGACGACGACGTGAAGCTCTACGGGGTCGAGGCCGCCGGCGACGGCGTGGACACCCCTCGCCACGCCGCATCGATCGAGCGTGGACGGCCCGGGGTGCTGCACGGTGCGAAGACCTTCGTGCTGCAGGACGAAGACGGCCAGACCGTCGAGTCGCACTCCATCTCGGCAGGACTCGACTACCCGGGCGTCGGACCCGAGCACGCCTGGCTCGCCTCGATCGGCCGCGCCGAGTACATCCCCGCGACCGACGACGAGGCGATGCAGGCGCTGCGGCTGCTCTCCGAGACCGAGGGCATCATCCCGGCGATCGAGTCGGCGCACGCCCTCGCCGGCGCGCTGCGGATCGGGCGCGAGCTCGGCCCGGACGCGATCCTCGCCGTGTGCCTCTCCGGCCGCGGCGACAAGGACATGGACACCGCCGCGCGGTACTTCCACCTGTACGACGCCGCTGCCGCTGCAGCCACGGAGGGTGCGGGGCCGGTCGAGACGGCACCGTCCGACGACGCCGCCAAGGGAGAGGGCACCAAGCTATGACCTCGCGCGTCGCCGCGGCGATCGACGCCGCCCACGCCGCGGGCCGCGGCGCCTTCGTCGGCTACCTGCCGATCGGCTTCCCCGACCTGCGCACGAGCATCGATGCGGCCGTCGCCCTCGCCGAGAACGGCGCCGACGTCCTCGAGCTCGGCCCGCCCTACTCCGACCCGGTGATGGACGGCACCGTGATCCAGGAGGCCACGCAGGCGGCTCTCGCCGGCGGCTTCCGGCTGCGCGACACGTTCACGGCGGTGCGCGAGATCACCCGCCGCGTGGACGTTCCGGTGCTCGTGATGACCTACTGGAACCCCGTCCTGCAGTACGGGGTCGACCGGTACGCCGACGACCTCCTCGCCGCCGGGGGAGCGGGTCTCATCACCCCCGACATCACGCCCGAAGCCGCGCCCGAGTGGATCGCCGCCAGTGAGCGCACGGGACTCGACCGCGTGTTCCTCGCAGCGCCCACCTCGACCGACGAACGCCTCGAGCTGATCGTCCGGCAGTCCACCGGGTTCGTCTACACCGTGTCCACCATGGGCATCACCGGCGAACGGGCGCAGCTGGATGCCGCCGCCCGCACGCTGGTCGCCCGGCTGCGCGAGCACGGGGTCGAGCACGCGTGCGTGGGCATCGGCATCTCGAACGCCGACCAGGTGGCGGGCGTGCTGGAGTACGCCGACGGCGCGATCGTAGGCACGGCCCTCGTCCGCGCGCTGCGCGAAGGGGGAATCGACGGTCTCGCCGCGACCGCGCGCAGCCTCGCCGCCGGCACCGCGCGCAGCGCGAACTAGACTTCTCAGGTCGGCGCGTGCGCCGGCCCCTCCCGCACGGATCCAGCAAGGACACGGTTCTCCCATGATCACCGCCGCCGCGAGCGTCGTCGCCAGCATCCCGAGCCCGTCGATCAGCTACTTCGACATCGGCCCCCTGCGGATCCACATCTACGCGCTGTGCATCATCACGGGCATCATCGTCGCGGTGCTGTGGACGAACGCCCGCCTCACCAAGCGCGGCGCGGAGCCGTGGGTCGTCATCGACATCGCCCTGCTCGCGGTGCCGCTCGCGATCATCACCGCACGCATCTACCACGTGCTGACCCACTGGAGCTTCTACTTCGGCGAAGGCGCGAACCCGCTGTCGGCGCTGTACATCTGGGAGGGCGGCATCGCCATCTACGGCGCCCTCATCGGCGGCGCCGTCGGTGCGTGGCTCGGCTGCCGGTGGACCGGCATCCGATTCTGGACCTTCGCCGACGCGCTCGCGCCCGGCCTTCTCCTCGCCCAGGCCATCGGCCGCTTCGGCAACTGGTTCAACCAGGAGCTGTACGGACTGCCGACCGACGTGCCGTGGGGCCTCGAGATCGACTATCCGAACCCCGCGTGGCCGATCGGTCTTCCGGAGGGAACGCTGTTCCACCCCACCTTCCTCTATGAAGTCCTCTGGAACGCGCTGGGCGTCCTGGTGATCGTGTGGGTCGGGCGACGCTTCCGCCTGCAGTGGGGCCGCCTGTTCGCCGTCTACCTCATCTGGTACAGCGCCGGGCGCATCGTGTGGGAGTCGATCCGCATCGACCCGAGCGACATCTTCCTGGGGCTGCGCACCAACGTCTGGGCCGCCATCCTGGGCGTGGTCATCGGTCTGGTGATCTTCTTCGTGCAGAAGCGCCGCCACCCGGGTCTCGAGCCGTCGCCCTATGTGTCCGGCCGCGAGTGGAATGCCGGACAGGCTGTACAATCGCAGAACACCGACGACTTCGTCGACGTCAGCGAACCCCCGACGTCCGAGGTCGAAGAGGTCAGCGCCACAAGCACTCCTGCCACCAAATAACGCCGCTCAGTTCCCGAGGAGCGTGCGCCCAGGGCCGACGTCGTCCCATCTTGACTATCAACGTGAGGACGGTAGGTATGGCTTCGAGCCCCCGTCACGTCGTCTCTTCGGAGGCGAACTTCCCCGCTTCGTCCGGCCGCGCCGGCTTCCCGCAGAAGCAGGGGATGTACAACCCTGCCTTCGAGAAGGACGCCTGCGGCCTGGCCATGGTCGCGACCCTGCGCGGCGAGGCCGGCCACGACATCATCGATCTGGCCCTGACGGCCCTTCGCAACCTCGAGCACCGAGGCGCGATCGGCTCGGATGCCGGCACCGGCGACGGTGCGGGCATCCTCACGCAGATGCCCGACGCGTTCCTGCGCGCGGTGGCCGGTTTCGAGCTGCCGCCGGTGGGCGAGTACGCCGCCGGCATGGTGTTCCTGCCCCGCGACGCCGACGAGCGGGCAGCCCAGAAGTCGGGGATCGAGCGGATCGCGGCGTCCGAGGGCCTGACCGTCCTCGGCTGGCGCGAGGTGCCGACCTCCGACGAGCACCTGGGCAAGCTGGCCTTCGCCGCGCGCCCGGTCTTCGAGCAGGTCTTCGTGTCGCATCCGGCGTCGGGCGACCGGCCGGCCCTCTCGGGTATCGCGCTGGACCGGCGCGCCTATCGCCTGCGCACGCGTGCGCGCACCGAGCTCGACGCGTACTTCGTGTCGCTGTCCGCGCGCACGCTCGGTTACAAGGGCATGGTCACGACGCTCCAGCTGGAGCCGTTCTACCCCGACCTGCAGGACGAGCGCTTCGCCTCGGAGCTCGCCGTCGTGCACTCCCGCTACTCGACCAACACCTTCCCGTCGTGGCCGCTCGCGCAGCCCCTGCGCATGCTCGCGCACAACGGCGAGATCAACACCGTCAACGGCAACCGCAACTGGATGCGGGCGCGGCAGTCCCAGCTCCAGTCCGAGCTGCTCGGCGACATCCGCCCGCTGCTGCCGATCTGCACCGACGGCGCCAGCGACTCCGCGTCGTTCGACGAGGTGCTCGAGCTGCTCACCCTGACCGGCCGCAGCCTGCCGCACGCCATCATGATGATGGTGCCGGAGGCCTACGAGAAGCAGGCCGACATCGACCCGAAGCTGCGGGCGTTCTACGAGTTCCACTCCATGCAGATGGAGCCGTGGGACGGGCCCGCCGCGCTGATCTTCACCGATGGCACGCTCGTCGGCGCCACGCTGGACCGCAACGGGCTGCGTCCCGGACGCTGGACCGAGACGACCGACGGCCTCATCGTCATCGGCAGCGAGACCGGCGTGCTCGACTTCGAGCCCGAGCGCATCAAGCGTCGCGGGCGCCTGCGCCCCGGCCGCATGTTCCTCGTGGACACGGCCCAGCGCCGCATCATCGAGGACGACGAGATCAAGGCGCAGCTGGCCGAGCAGGAGCCGTGGCAGGAGTGGCTCGACGCGGGGCGCGTACGGCTCGCCGAGCTTCCCGAGCGCGAGCACATCGTGCACCCGATCGCCTCGATCACGCGCCGTCAGCGCACCTTCGGCTACACCGAGGAAGAGGTCAAGATCCTCCTGACCCCGATGGGTCAGAACGGCGCCGAGCCGCTCGGCGCCATGGGCTCCGACACGCCCGTCGCCGTGCTCAGCGAGCGCCCCCGCCTGCTGTTCGACTACTTCACGCAGCAGTTCGCGCAGGTCACGAACCCGCCGCTGGACTCGATCCGCGAAGAGGTCGTCACGTCACTGGGTCTCGGACTCGGTCCCGAGCGCAACCTCCTCGAGTGGGGCGCCGAGCACACGCGGGTCGTGACCCTCGACTTCCCGGTGATCGACAACGACGAGCTCGCCAAGATCCAGCACATCGACACCGCCCTTCCCGGGCGGACGTCGGTCACGATCCGCGGCCTGTACCGCGTCGAGGCCGGCCACAAGGGCATGAAGAAGCGCCTCGAGCAGATGTGCCAGGAGGTCGACCAGGCGATCGAGGACGGCGCGGAGTTCATCGTGCTCTCGGACCGCGACTCCAACAAGGACCTCGCGCCCATCCCGTCGCTGCTCATGCTGGCCGCCGTGCACCACCACCTCATCCGCAAGGAGACGCGCATGAAGTGCGGTCTCGTGGTCGAGGCCGGCGACGTGCGCGAGGTGCACCACGTGGCGACGCTCATCGGGTACGGCGCATCCGCCGTCAACCCGTATCTCGCGATGGAGACCGTCGAGTACCTGGTGCGCGCGGGCTTCATCACCGGGATCTCGCCCGAGAAGGCCGTCAAGAACCTCATCTACGCGCTCGGCAAGGGCGTGCTGAAGATCATGTCGAAGATGGGCATCTCGACCGTGTCGTCGTACGCGGGCGCGCAGGTGTTCGAGGCCGTCGGCCTGTCGCAGGACTTCGTCGACACGTACTTCACCGGCACGGAGTCCAAGCTCGGCGGCGTCGGGCTCGACGTCATCGCGGCGGAGAACGCCGCGCGTCACACGTACGCGTACCCCGAGGACGCGGCTGTCCGCGCGCACGAGCGACTGTGGACCGGCGGCGAGTACCAGTGGCGGCGCGACGGCTCGCCGCACCTGTTCAACCCCGACACGGTGTTCCGGCTGCAGCACTCGACGCGCACCCGTCGCTACGACATCTTCCGCGAGTACACGAAGCTGGTGGACGACCAGGCGAGCGAGCTCAAGACGCTGCGCGGTCTGTTCGCGCTCAAGACCGAAGGCCGCACGCCGGTGCCGATCGACGAGGTCGAGTCGGTCTCGTCGATCGTCAAGCGCTTCTCGACCGGGGCCATGAGCTACGGGTCGATCTCGCGCGAGGCGCACGAGACCCTGGCGATCGCGATGAACCGCATCGGCGGCAAGTCCAACACCGGTGAGGGCGGCGAAGACACCGACCGCCTGCTCGACCCCGAGCGCCGCAGTTCCATCAAGCAGGTCGCCTCGGGCCGCTTCGGCGTCACGAGCCTGTACCTCACGCAGGCCGACGACATCCAGATCAAGCTCGCGCAGGGCGCCAAGCCCGGCGAGGGCGGACAGCTGCCGCCGACCAAGGTGTACCCGTGGGTCGCCCGCACCCGCCACGCGACCGCCGGCGTCGGTCTCATCTCGCCGCCGCCGCACCACGACATCTACTCGATCGAAGACCTCAAGCAGCTGATCTTCGACCTCAAGCGCGCCAACCCCGGTGCGCGCGTGCACGTGAAGCTGGTGAGCCAGTCGGGCATCGGCGCGGTCGCGGCGGGCACAGCCAAGGCGCTGGCCGACGTCATCCTGGTGTCGGGCCACGACGGCGGCACCGGCGCGAGCCCGCTCAACTCGCTCAAGCACGCCGGAACACCGTGGGAGCTCGGTCTCGCCGAGACGCAGCAGACGCTCATGCTCAACGGCATGCGCGACCGCGTCGTCGTGCAGGTCGACGGCCAGCTCAAGACCGGCCGCGACGTCATCATCGGAGCCCTTCTCGGGGCCGAGGAGTTCGGCTTCGCGACCGCCCCGCTCGTGGTGTCGGGCTGCATCATGATGCGGGTCTGCCACCTCGACACCTGTCCGGTGGGCGTCGCGACGCAGAACCCTGTCCTGCGCCAGCGCTTCAACGGCAAGCCCGAGTTCGTCGTGAACTTCATGGAGTTCATCGCAGAGGAGGTGCGCGAGTACCTCGCCGAGCTCGGCTTCCGCTCGCTCGACGAGGCGATCGGCCGGAGCGACCTGCTCGACGTCAACGGCGCGGTCAACCACTGGAAGGCCAACGGCCTGGACCTCGCCCCGGTGCTCGAGGGCCCCGCCTTCGCGGAGGACGAGCCGCGCCGCAACACGACCGCGCAGCTGCACGAGCTCGACGAGCACTTCGACGTCGCGCTCATCGAGCGCGCCCAGGACGTCATCGCGAACGGCGGCGAGATCACCATCGACCTGCCGATCCGCAACACCGAGCGCGCCGTCGGCACGCTCCTCGGTCACCACGTGACGAAGGAGCGCGGCGAGAACGGCCTGCGATCGGGCAGCATCGTCGTGAACCTCACCGGGTCTGCGGGGCAGTCCTTCGGAGCGTTCATGCCCTCGGGGATCACGCTGCGCCTGGAGGGCGACTCCAACGACTACGTCGGCAAGGGTCTCTCGGGCGGTCAGATCGTGGTGCGGCCGCCGCGCGGCGCCACCTTCGACGCGTCGAAGAACGTCATCGCGGGCAACGTCATCGGCTACGGCGCCACGCTGGGCACGATGTTCCTGCGCGGGGTCGTGGGCGAGCGCTTCTTCGTCCGCAACTCCGGTGCCACCGCCGTCGTCGAGGGCGTCGGAGACCACGCCCTCGAGTACATGACCGGCGGTCTCGCCGTCATCATCGGCGCGACAGGACGCAACCTGGGCGCCGGGATGTCGGGTGGCACCGCGTATGTGTACCGGCTCGACAGCAAGCTCGTCAACCGCGAGGCGCTCGCCTCGGGCGAGCTGGAGCTCGGCGAACTCGGCTCGGGAGACGCGGAGATCCTCCGCGACCTGCTCGAGCAGCACGTCGCCGAGACCGAATCCACTCTTGCGCAGGCTCTCCTCGACGACTTCGAGGTCGAGCTGGCGAACTTCGTCAGGGTCATGCCACGCGACTACGCCGCGGTGCTCGAGACCCGTCAGGCGGCCGTCGCGGAGGGGCTCGACCCCGACGGCGACGTCGTCTGGAACCGCATTCTGGAGGTGACGGGTGGCTGACCCGAAGGGCTTTCTCAAGGTCACCGAGCGCGAGCTGCCCCCGCGGCGGCCGGTGCCGGTGCGCATCATGGACTGGAAAGAGGTCTATGAGCCGGGCGACAGTGCGGTGCTCCGCCGGCAGGCCGGGCGCTGCATGGACTGCGGCGTGCCGTTCTGCCACAAGGGCTGCCCGCTGGGCAACCTGATCCCCGAGTGGAACGACCTCACGTGGCGCGGCGAAGGCCGCGCCGCCAGTGAGCGTCTGCACGCGACGAACAACTTCCCGGAGTTCACGGGACGCCTGTGCCCGGCGCCCTGCGAGAGCTCGTGCGTCCTGGGCATCAACCAGCCCGCCGTGACCATCAAACAGGTCGAGGTGTCGATCGCCGACGAGGCGTTCGCGAACGGCTGGATCGAGCCCGAGCCGCCGGGGCGCCTGACCGGCAAGACCGTCGCGGTCGTCGGATCGGGTCCCGCCGGTCTCGCCGCCGCGCAGCAGCTCACCCGCGCCGGTCACACGGTGGCCGTGTTCGAGCGCGACGACCGCATCGGCGGACTCCTGCGCTACGGCATCCCGGACTTCAAGATGGAGAAGAAGCACCTCGAGTCGCGTCTTCGCCAGATGCAGGACGAGGGAACGCGGTTCCGCGCCGGCGTCGAGATCGGCCGCGACATCTCGTGGGCGGACCTGCGTGCCCGCTACGACGCGGTCGTCATCGCGACCGGCTCCACGGTGCCGCGCGAGCTGGCGATCCCCGGTCGCGACCTCGCCGGCGTGCACTTCGCCATGGAGTACCTCGTCGAGTCGAACAAGGCCGTCGCCGGCGATGCCGTGCCGAACCAGATCACGGCCGAAGGCAAGCACGTCGTCGTGATCGGCGGCGGTGACACCGGCGCGGACTGCATCGGCACCGCCCACCGTCACGGCGCGCTGAGCGTGACGAACCTCGCGATCGGCCGCCGCCCTCCGGGCGAGCGTCCCGAGCACCAGCCGTGGCCGATGGACCCGCTCGTGTTCGAGATGCAGTCGGCTCACGAGGAGGGCGGCGAGCGCACCTACCTTGCCTCGACCGTCGAGTTCCTCGCGAACGACGCCGGCGAGGTGCGCGCCCTGCGCGTCGCCGAGACCGAGTTCGTCGACGGACGCCGCGTGCCCAAGAGCGGCACCGAGCGTGAGATCCCCGCCGACCTGGTGCTCATCGCGATGGGCTTCACCGGTCCCGAGCGCGCCCTCCTCGAGGAGCAGCTCGGCGCTCGCTTCACCGAGCGGGGCAACGTGCGCCGCGAGGACGACTACCAGACGACCGCCCCGGGCGTGTTCGTGGCCGGCGACGCCGGCCGCGGACAGTCGCTCATCGTATGGGCGATCGCCGAGGGACGTGCCGCCGCAGCCAGCGTCGACCGCTTCCTCATGGGGGACACGGAGCTGCCTGCTCCGGTCCGCCCGACCGATGTCGCCATCGGCTTGCAGCCCGCGTAGGCTTGCCGAGGCACTCGCCACCTTCAACCCACCCGGAGATACCACGGATGAGACGCGCCAAGATCGTCGCCACCCTTGGGCCCGCCACGTCGACATATGAGATGGTCCGCGCGATCATCGATGCCGGCGTCGACGTCGCCCGCTTCAATCTGAGCCACGGGGACTACTCGGTCCACGACAACAACTTCGCCAACGTGCGCAAGGCCGCCGACGACGCCGGACGGGCGGTCGCGATCCTCGTCGACCTGCAGGGTCCGAAGATCCGCCTCGGCAAGTTCGAGAACGGACCGCACGAGCTCGCGGTCGGCGACATCTTCAAGATCACCACCGACGACATCCTGGGCACCAAGGAGATCGTCAGCACCACCTTCAAGGGCCTCCCGAACGACGTCAAGCCGGGCGACTTCCTCCTGATCGACGATGGCAAGGTGCGCGTCGAGGTCGTCGAGACCGACGACACCGTCGTCACCACCAAGGTGATCGTCGCCGGCCCGGTCTCCAACAACAAGGGCATCAACCTCCCGGGCGTCGCCGTGAACGTGCCGGCGCTGTCCGAGAAGGACGAAGCCGACCTCCGCTGGGGCCTGCGCGCCGGCGCCGACCTCATCGCGCTGTCTTTCGTGCGCGACGCGAAGGACGTCCAGCGCGTCCACGTCATCATGGCCGAGGAGGGGCGACACGTCCCGGTCATCGCCAAGATCGAGAAGCCGCAGGCTGTCGACAACCTCGAGGAGATCATCGACGCGTTCGACGGCATCATGGTCGCCCGTGGCGACCTGGGCGTCGAGCTGCCGCTCGAGGCGGTGCCGATCGTGCAGAAGCGCGCGGTGGAGCTGTGCCGCCGCATGGCGAAGCCCGTCATCGTGGCGACGCAGATGCTCGAGTCGATGATCGAGAACCCGGTCCCGACCCGCGCCGAGACGAGCGACGTCGCCAACGCCGTGCTCGACGGCGCGGACGCGGTCATGCTGTCTGGTGAGACCAGCGTCGGCAAGTACCCGGTCGGCGTCGTCGAGACGATGGCGCGCATCGTCGACTCCACCGAGGAGCACGGCCTGGACCGCATCCTCCCGCTCACGACCAAGCCTCGCACCCAGGGCGGCGCCATCACGCTGGCCGCGATGGAGGTCGCCGAGTTCGTCGACGCGAAGTTCCTCTGCATCTTCACCGAGTCGGGCGACACCGCGCGTCGTATGTCGCGGCTGCGCCCGCGCATCCCCATGATCGGCTTCGCGCCCGAGCCCGCGATCCGTCGTCGCATGGCGATCACGTGGGGCGTGCAGTCGACGCTGGTCGAGCATGTCGCTCACACCGACCTCATGTTCATCCAGGTCGACGACTACCTGCTGTCGAACGACCTGGCGAAGGTCGGCGACAAGGTCGTCGTGATCTCGGGATCGCCTCCCGGGATCATCGGCTCCACGAACGACATCCGCATCCACAAGGTGGGCGATGCGGTGCACGGCAAGGCGCCGATCTACAAGACACGGGACTGACACCTCTCTCCCACGGACGGCTGCGACCACTACTGTGGTCGCAGCCGTCCCGGCTTTTTCGAGAAAGGTGGCGCCGATGTTCTTCGGTGACTTCTGGTGGTTCCTGCTGTGGAGCTTCTACTTCATCGCCTACCTGTACGTGGTGATCGTGATCATCACGGACCTGTTCCGCGACGAGAACCTGAACGGCTGGCTCAAGGCGCTGTGGATCATCGCCCTCGTGTTCCTGCCTTTCCTGACGGCGATCGTCTACATCATCGCCCGCGGCAAGGGCATGGCAGAGCGGGCCCAGGCCGCCCGCGGGGGAGTGGTCGCCGAGTCCGACGATTACCGCCCCGCCGCATCGGCAAGCCCGGCAGAGGACATCGCCAAGGCGAAAGCCCTCCTCGACGCCGGCACGATCTCGCAGGGCGAGTTCGACGCCCTCAAGAGCAAGGCGCTCGGCCACCAGTACTTCGGCGCGTAAGCCGGGAACAGCAGAAGAGCGGATGCCTCGGCCCGAGGCATCCGCTCTTCTGCGTGCGTGCGGTCAGCTGATCTTCTTGCGGTAGATCGCCATCGACGCGATGTACGCGGCGACGAGGATGCCCACCAGCCAGGCCATGGCGACCCAGATGTCACTGCCGACCGGCTCGCCCGCGAACAGCGCTCGCATGGAGTCGACGATCGAGGTCACCGGCTGGTTCTCGGCGAACCACTGCACCGGCCCCGGCATGCTCTCGGTCGGCACGAACGCCGAGCTGATGAAGGGCAGGAAGATCAGCGGGTACGAGAAGGCGCTCGCGCCGTCCACCGTCTTCGCCGTCAGGCCCGGGATCACCGCGAGCCAGGTGAGGGCCAGCGTGAACAGCAGCAGCATGCCGATCACGCCGAGCCACGCGCCGAAGCCGGCACCGGTCCGGAAGCCCATCAGCAGCGCGACGCCGATGACGATCGCGAGCGACACCGTGATGGCCACGACCGAGGTCAGCACGTGCGCCCAGAGCACCCCCGATCGCGCGATCGGCAGCGACTGGAACCGCTCGAAGATGCCGCCCTGCATGTCCAGGAACAGCCGGTACGCCGTGTAGGCGATCCCCGACGCGATGGTGATGAGCAGGATGCCGGGCAGCATGTAGTCGATGTACGACCCCTTGCCGGTGTTGATCGCCCCGCCGAAGACGTAGACGAACAGCAGCATCAAGGCGATCGGGGTGACCGCGGTCGTGATGATGGTGTCGGGGCTGCGCAGGATATGGCGCAGCGACCGACGTGTGAGTACGGCGGTGTCGCCGATGACGTGAGCGGTCATCGTCCTTCCTTCCCTGTCTTGGCGGCGGCCGAAGCCTCGTCCGCCGGCGTCTCGGTGTCGTCCTCGCCGGTCAGGGCGAAGAAGACGTCTTCAAGGCTCGGCTGCTTCTCGACGTACTCGACCTTCGCGGGCGGCAGCAGCTGCTTGAGCTCCTGCAGGGTGCCGTTGACGATGATGCGGCCCTTGTGGAGGATCGCGATCCGGTCGGCGAGCTGCTCCGCCTCGTCCAGGTACTGCGTCGTCAGCAGCACGGTCGTGCCGCCGCGGGTGAGCTCCTTGACGGCGTCCCACACCTCGATACGCGCCGCCGGGTCGAGGCCGGTCGTCGGCTCGTCCAGGAAGATCACCGGCGGGTTGCCGATGAGGCTCATCGCGATGTCGAGCCGGCGGCGCATGCCGCCGGAGTAGGTCGACGCCTTGCGCGAGCCCGCCTCGGTGAGCGAGAACCGGGCGAGGAGCCCGTCCGCGATCCCGCCGGGGTCGGGGAGGTGGCGCAGCTGGGCGATGAGCACGAGGTTCTCGCGCCCGGTCAGGACCTCGTCGACAGCGGCGAACTGGCCGGTGAGGCTGATCGTCTCCCGCACCTTCTGCGCCTGGCCGATGACGTCGAACCCCGCGACGGCTGCCGCGCCGGCGTCCGCCTTGAGCAGCGTCGCCAGGATCCGCACGACCGTGGTCTTGCCGGCGCCGTTCGACCCGAGGAGCGCGAAGATGCTTCCGCGCGCCACCTCGAAGTCGACGCCTCGCAGCACGTGCAGGTCCTTGTAGGACTTCTCGAGCCCCTGGACCTTGATGGCGGTGTCGGTGGTCATTTCCCCTCTCCCTTCTCCGCCTCGTCGATCGCCTTGTTCAGGCGAGCGCGCTCCTTGTCGATCCACTGCTTGCCGGAATACGCGGCGGTGAAGTCCTCGGCGAACGCCGAGGCGTCCTCGCCGACGATGTCGCGCACGGGGGTGCCGTCGGCGGCGGCGCGCTCCCAGAGGTCGGCGGAGTCGCCGAGCATCTGCATCATCGTCACGCCGTCGGTCATGCCGCCGACGGTCATGAAGTACCGGTCCAGCGCCTTGGCGGCGGCGTGGTAGGGCTCAGGCAGAGCCTCGATGCGCGCCTTGTACTGGCGGTACTGCTTCTTCTGCTCGAGCGAGCCGGTGACGACTTCGTACCACTTGGCGGCCATGATCAGTCCTCTTCCTTCGGGGTGTGGGGTTCGTTGTCTGCGTTCTGGTGGTGGAGCTGTTCGATGCGTTCTGCGAGGAAGCTCCATGTCCTCCAGAACTCCGCGAGCTGCTCGCGGCCCTGCGCGTTGAGGGAGTACACCTTGCGCGGGGGCCCCTTCTCCGAAGGGACCTTCTCGACGTCGACGAGGCCGCGCTGCTCGACCCTGACCAGCAGGGCGTACACCGTGCCTTCGGCGATGTCGGAGAAGCCCTGGTCACGCAGCCACGAGGTGATCTCGTACCCGTAGGCGGATCGCCCGGACAGGATCGCCAGGACGATCCCCTCGAGCGTGCCCTTGAGCATCTCGGTCTCCTGCTTGCCCATCTCGCACCTCCTCAGTACTCAGTGTTGTTGACTACTGGTAGACAGTAACACTAGGTACCGGTACTTAGCAACACCGATTAGCAAATTCTCTTCCTTGCCGACCGTGTAGTGTCCGAGTCCAGATCACAGGGAGAGTAGGCAGAGTTGACTGACGATCCGGCGGGTAGGGCGACCGCGGCTTCGGCGAAACCGGGGCCGATCGAGACGGACGGGCGAGAGGAGCCGCGCGAGTCCGAGCCACCCCGCGAGGCGATGCAGCTCGCCGCGGCGAAGCGCGAGGATCTTGCCCCGCAACGTCGCGGGCGCGGGCTGGCAGTGGTGGCGATACTGCTCGGCGTCGTCCTGCTCGGGGCCGTCGGCGTCGCGGTGTGGCTGTTCCTCCAACTCGAGCAGGCGAACGCCCGCCTCGAGCGCCAGAGCGACCTGATCGACGAGCAGCACGACCTCATCGAGAAGAAGGAGGCCTTCGGCGCCGCCGTGGCGGGCATCCAGGAGAGCATCGAGCCGCTGCAAGGTCTTCCGTTCGCCTCGATGGTTCCGTGGGACAGGTACCAGGAGATCGCGGAGACCGGATACTCGAGCAGATGGGATGCCGAGGCGATGGATGCCGCCATCCTCGTCGCACAGCGCGCCGCCCAGGAGATGCAGGCGTTGCAATCGGCCGCCGCGCTCGAGGCCGCGACGAACGCGTCGGGGACCGCATGGGAGGCGACGCTCGACCAGCTCGGTCGCGGCTACGTCGCCACGCGCATCGACGACGCGGCAGTGACGTGCGACCTGGTGACCGCGCTCGGCTGCGTCTTCGAGGCCGAACCCCTCGTCGTGCATCTCAACGCAGCCAGTCAGTCGGACCCGTCCATGACCGATTGGATCCGGCAGGGAGTCGCGTATCACGAGTTCGCCCACGTCCTGCAGTTCACGAATCCCGGGGCCACGCGACCCGTACTGGAGGCGTTCGACGGCAACGCCGAGACGATGGCGGACTGCTACGCGCTCACCTTCCTCGATGGCTGGACGCTCGAGCACGAGGTGTGGACGAGCCCCTACGAGGGGTGGGACGTCAACGTCGGGTACGGCTACGTCTGCGATGAGACGGAGCGCCGGCTGATCCGGGACTGGGCCGGCGGACTCGGCGTCGCGATGCGCACGCTGTCGCCGACCGGCTCGGGATCCTCCTGAGGTGCCGGTGGTGGGAGTCGAACCCACACGCCCTTGCGGGCAACCGAGTTTGAGTCGGTCGCGTCTGCCATTCCGCCACACCGGCCCGCGCGGCATGCCGCGCGTCCGCGAACGACCATACCGTAGGATTCAATGGTGACTGAGCAGGAGCAGACCGCCGCATCGACGGCATCCACCCCCCGCCGCGTCGTGGTCGCCGAAGACGAGTCGCTCATCCGACTCGACATCGTCGAGATCCTCCGCGACAACGGCTTCGACGTGGTCGGAGAGGCAGGAGACGGTGAGACCGCGGTGGCGCTGGCCACTGAACTGCGCCCCGATCTGGTGATCATGGACGTGAAGATGCCGCAGCTCGACGGCATCTCCGCCGCTGAGAAGCTCAGCAAGAATCACATCGCCCCGGTCGTGCTGCTGACCGCCTTCAGCCAGAAGGAGCTCGTCGAGCGCGCGAGCGAGGCCGGCGCCCTCGCCTACGTCGTCAAGCCCTTCACGCCGAACGACCTGCTGCCGGCGATCGAGATCGCCCTCGCCCGCTACGAGCAGATCATCACGCTCGAGGCCGAGGTCGCCGACATGGTCGAGCGCTTCGAGACCCGCAAGCTCGTCGACCGGGCCAAGGGCCTGCTCAACGAGAAGATGGGGCTCAGCGAGCCCGAGGCGTTCCGCTGGATCCAGAAGGCCTCGATGGACCGCCGCCTCACGATGCAGGACGTCGCCAAGGCGATCATCGAGCAGCTCGCGCCCAAGAAGGGCTGACCACACACTTCTTGCAAGAGCGGATGCCTCGATCGAGGCATCCGCTCTTCTCATGCCTGCGGCAGGTCCTTGATGTGGTTGGTGATGCGCACCGTCGAGCAGCGCCGGCCTTGGTCATCGGTCACGACGATCTCGTGGACGGTGAGGGTCCGGCCGAGATGGATGGGCGTGCACACGCCCGTGACGTGGCCGGAGGTCGCCGAACGCGTGTGCGTGGCGTTGATGTCCACACCGACGGCGAGCCGGCCGGGGCCGGCGTGGAAGTTCGCGTGCATCGAACCCAGCGACTCGCCGAGCACCACGTAGGCGCCGCCGTGGAACAGTCCGACGGGCTGTGTGTTGCCCTCGACCGGCATGCGGGCTACGGCGCGCTCGGGCGTGAACTCGAGCCATTCGAAGCCCATCTTCTCGGCGAGCGCACCGATCCCACGGCCCAGCGCCCACTCGAGTCCGTCGACGGCAGCGGGGGAGTGGTCGGGCATGGCTCACCTTCGAATCGGGTCGGCAGTGGGGCGCTGCGACGAGGAAATCGACTGTCGCCGGCCCTGACTAGGCTTGCAGGGTGACGGACTCCGCAAAGCCTACCCTTCTCGTCGTGGACGGCCATTCGCTGGCATATCGGGCGTTCTACGCACTCCCGGTCGACAACTTCTCGACGAAGGACGGGCAGCACACGAACGGGATCTACGGATTCCTCGCGATGCTGATCAACCTGATCAAGGCGGAGAAGCCGACCCATCTCGCCGTGGCCTTCGACACCTCGCGCCAGTCCTTCCGCACCCGCGAGTACACCGAGTACAAGGCCAATCGCTCCGAGACGCCCTCCGAGTTCAAGGGCCAGATTCCGCTGCTCCAGGACTGCCTCGCGGCGATGAGCATCCGGGTTCTCCAGCAGGAGGACATCGAGGCCGACGACATCCTCGCGACCCTCGCCACGCAGGGCGTCGCGAAGGGCTTCCGGGTGCTCGTGTGCTCGGGCGACCGCGACACCATCCAGCTGGTCAACGACGACGTCGTGCTGCTGTATCCGAATGTGCAGGGCGTCTCGCAGCTCAAGCGCTACGACCGAGACGCGGTCATCGAGCGCTACGGCGTGCCGCCCGAGATGTACCCCGACGTGGCGGCGCTCGTCGGCGAGACCAGCGACAACCTCCCCGGCGTGCCGAAGGTGGGCGAGAAGACCGCTGTGAAGTGGCTGAACCAGTTCGGCTCGCTCGACGCGCTCCTCGACGGCGCGGACGCCATCAAGGGCGTCGTCGGGGGCAACCTGCGAGACCACATCGAAGACGTCCGCCGCAACCGCCGTCTCAACAGGCTGATGACCGACGTCGAACTGCCTCTCGGCCCGGACGACCTCGAAGTCCAGCCGATGGACGCCCAGGCCGTGCGCGACATCTTCTCGCGGCTCGAGTTCAAGACGCTGATCCCGCGGGTAGCCGAGCTCGCCGGGATCGAGCAGCAGATGGCCGCGGTCACGTCGGCCGCGGCCGAGCTGGCGCCGGTCGCTGCCGAGCTCGCCCCGGCGGACTTCGCCGCGTGGCTCGCGAACAGGGAGGGCGAGGTCGGCGTCACCCTCGCCGTCGAGGGCGGACTGCCGGCACGCATCGGCGTGGCGACGGCGGATGCGGCTGCTGAGGCGTCGTGGACCCCGGAGCTCGCCGCCGCACTCGAGCCCTGGCTCGCGTCCGACGCACCGAAGGCGTTCGCCGACGCGAAGCCCCAGGTGAAGGCGCTCCGCCGCGCCGGCCTGCGCGTGGGCGGCCTGGCTTTCGACGTAATCATCGCCGGCTGGCTGCTGCGGCCGAGCTTCCCCGACAAGACGCTCGCGGACCTGGTCGACCGCTACCTCGACGAGAAGCTGCCCGAGGCAGACCCCGCGCAGCTCGTGCCCGAGACCGAGGGCGCGACCACCGGCCAGCTGTCGTGGTACCTGGTGCGCGTGGTCCGTGCGGTGCGGGCCGAGCTGCCTGACAGCGTGGCGGCCGTGCTCACCGACATCGAGCTGCCGACGCTGCACACCCTCGCCGACATGGAGCTCGCCGGCGTCGCCGTCTCGCATGAGAGGCTGTCGGCGTTCTCCGGCGAGCTCGGTGCACGCGCGGATGCCCTCGCTCTCGAGGCGTACGCCGCCATCGGCCGCGAGGTGAACCTCGGCTCGCCGAAGCAGCTGCAGGAGGTGCTGTTCGACGAGCTGCAGCTGCCCAAGACCCGCAAGACCAAGACCGGGTACTCGACGGATGCCGCGGTCCTGGCCGACCTGCAGGAGACCAACCCGCACCCGTTCCTCGATCTGCTGCTGCAGCACCGCGAGGCGACGAAGCTGCGCCAGATCATCGAGTCGCTCGACAGTGCGATCGGCGGCGACCGCACCAGCGGTGCGGACGGACGCATCCACACCACGTACGTGCAGACCGGCAGCCAGACCGGCCGGCTCTCGAGCACCGACCCGAACCTCCAGAACATCCCCATCCGCACCGAGGAGAGCCGCCGCATCCGCTCCGCCTTCATGGTGGGCGATGGGTACGAGACGCTGCTCACCGCCGACTACTCGCAGATCGAGATGCGCATCATGGCGCACCTCTCGGAGGACCCCGGCCTGATCGAGGCGTTCAACTCCGGTGAGGACACGCACCGCTTCGTCGGCTCGCGGGTGTTCGGCGTCGCTCCGGAAGACGTCACCCCGGCGATGCGCACGAAGGTGAAGGCGATGTCGTACGGCCTCGTCTACGGCCTCTCCGCCTTCGGTCTCTCGAAGCAGCTGCGCATCGAGCAGGCCGAGGCGAAGCAGCTCATGATGGAGTACTTCGCCCGCTTCGGCGCGGTGCGCGACTACCTCCGCTCGTCGGTCGAGCAGGCCCGCATCGACGGTTACACCGAGACGATCTTCGGACGGCGGCGCCCGTTCCCCGACCTCGCCAGCCCCAACCGCGTGCTGCGCGAGAACGCCGAGCGCGCCGCGCTCAACGCCCCGATCCAGGGCAGCGCGGCCGACATCATGAAGATCGCGCTGTTCCACATCCACGACGACTTCGCGGCGGCGCAGCTGCGTTCCCGGGTGCTGCTGCAGATCCACGACGAGCTCGTGATCGAGGTCGCACCGGGGGAGTGGGATGCCGCCGAGCGCATCGTGCGCACCCGCATGGGCGATGCGGCGCAGCTGTCGGTGCCGCTCGACGTGCAGATCGGCCGCGGCGACGACTGGAACGCCGCCGGCCACTGATCGCGCGGCGCGCAGGTATCAGCGCTCGGACCGGGATTCTCGTTTGTCGGCACCGCGTCTCATGCCTAGGCTCGGAGCCATGACAGACGAAACCCGCACGCCCACGCAGATCGACAAGATCGCTGATGCGTGGGTCGACACCCTCGCCGAACTCGAGCCGACGCTCGCGACCTACATCGGTCGGTCCGAGTACAACGACCGGTTCGGCGACTACAGCCCGGCCGGTCAGGAGCGCCTCGTGGAAGAGGGACGCAAGACACTGGCCGCGCTCGAGGCCTCGGCCGTCGCCGACGACGTCGACGCAGTGACGAAAGACGACCTCTCGCGAGAGATCCAGCTGGAGCTCGACCTGCACGATGCGAAGTGGCATCTGCGCGACATCAACGTGATCGCCTCGCACGCACAGAACATCCGTTCCGCGTTCGACCTCATGCCGACCGCGACGCCCGACGACTGGTCGGTGATCGCGACACGTCTCGGCGCGGTCTCCGGGGCGATCGACGGCTACATCGCCACCCTCCGCGAGGGCATCGACCAAGGCGTCGTGCCCGCGCGGCGCCAGGTGGTCGAGGTCGCCACGCAGATCGCCCGGTACACGGCCGACGGCGGATTCTTCGCGACGTTCGCCGCGGAAGCGGCTCCCGAAGAGGGTCAGCTCCCGGCATCCCTCGCCCGCGACCTGGCCGACAACGCCAACGCGGCGCGCGTCGCCTACGACCAGCTCGCAACGTTCCTGAGCGGCGAACTGGCACCCGCGGCGCAGGAGAAGGACGCGGTCGGCCGCGAGCTGTACGCGCTGCACTCGCGCCGGTTCCTCGGAGCGACGATCGACCTCGACGAGACCTACGAGTGGGGCACCGAGGAGCTCGCGCGGATGGTCGCCGAGCAGGAGTCGATCGCCAACGAGATCAAGGCCGGTGCCTCGGTCGAAGAGGCCGTGGCCTTCCTCGAGCAGGACGCCAGCCGCAAGCTGTACGGCACGGACGCGCTGCAGAAGTGGATGCAGGAGACCAGCGATCGGGCGATCGCCGAGCTCGGCAAGACCCACTTCGACATCGCCGAGCCGATCCGCAGCCTCGAGTGCATGATCGCGCCCACGAAGGAGGGCGGGATCTACTACACGGGGCCGACCGACGACTTCTCGCGTCCCGGCCGCATGTGGTGGTCGGTGCCGGAGGGCGTCGAGGAGTTCGACACCTGGCGCGAGCTCACGACGGTGTACCACGAGGGCGTCCCGGGCCACCACCTGCAGATCGCGCAGGCCGTGTACAACCGCGCACAGCTGAACACCTATCGCCGCCTCCTCGCCGGAACCTCGGGCCACGCCGAGGGCTGGGCACTGTACGCGGAGCGCCTCATGGAGCAGCTGGGCTACCTCTCCGATCCGGCGGACCGGCTGGGCATGCTCGACGGCCAGCGCATGCGCGCGGCGCGCGTCGTGCTGGACATCGGCGTGCACCTCGAGAAGCCGCGCCCCGACGGTCAGGGACCATGGGACGCCGACTTCGCTCTCGAGTTCATGCTGCGCAACGTCAACATGCCCGACGAGTTCGTCCGGTTCGAGGTGAACCGCTACCTCGGCTGGCCGGGTCAGGCGCCGTCCTACAAGGTCGGCCAGCGCATCTGGGAGCAGCTGCGCGACGAAGTCGCCGAGCGCGAGGGTGCCGATTTCTCCATCAAGCAGTTCCACAAGCGCGCGCTCGATCTCGGCGGCGTCGGACTCGACACACTGCGCATGGCCCTGTCGCGCTGACCCTTCGACGGACCCAGCGACCGCCCTTCGGCAGGTTCAGTGACCATCTCCGGTCGTTGAGCCTGTCGAAGCGGCGAGCAGCAGCGCGACCACCTCACGGTCGCTCGTCTGCCCGAAATGGTCGTAATACTCGCCCACGGCCCAGAAGTCGGATTCGCGGTGCGGGCACACGAAGTCGTCGGCGGCGTCCGCCGGTGCCATGAAGCGTTCGGGTGCGACGGGGACGGCGAGCACCACCCGGTCCGGATGGCGAGCCCGCACCGCCCGGCAGGCGGCGACCGCGCTCGCACCCGTCGCCACGCCGTCGTCCACCACGAGGGCTGTCCGCCCCGTCAGGTCGACGAGGCGCGAACCGTATGCGTCCGTCCGCCGTGCCAGCTCGTCGCGCTCTGCCGCCTCGACCCGCTCCAGGTCCGTCGCTGACATCCCGGCCCACCGCACGGCGTCGGGGGTGACGATGCGAACCCCGTCGGCGATCGCTCCGACGGCGAACTCCTCGTGCCCGGACGCCCCGAGCTTGCGCACCACCACGGCATCGAGCTCCAGTCCCAGCGCTTCGGCGACCGCCGCGGCCACGACGACGCCCCCGCGAGGGATCCCCAGGACCACGGCATCCGTTCCTCGCCACTCCCCGAGGGCGGTGGCGAGCTCTCGTCCGGCGGCGCGGCGATCCGCGAAGAGGGCCATGCCCACCACGCTACGCTCGCGGCGGCCGCGCGTCTCGGGGAATGCCTCAGGCACGTTGCAGGTTCATGCAAGCGAATAGAAGGAGAGGGCAATGACCTCGATCGACCCCGCATCCCTCGAGCTCGGACTCGACACTTTCGGCGACGTCACGCGCGACGCCTCCGGCGAGCTGATCAGCGGCGCGCAGACGATACGAAACGTCGTGGAGCAGGCCGTCCTGGCCGATCGCGTCGGTCTGTCGTTCTTCGGCGTGGGGGAGCACCACCGCCGCGAGTTCGCCGTCTCCAGCCCCGAGATCGTGCTGGCGGCCGCAGCCGCGCGCACCGAGCGGATCCATCTCGGCACAGCCGTCACCGTGCTCTCGAGCGACGACCCGGTGCGCGTGTTCGAACGGTTCTCGACGCTCGATGCGGTGTCGAACGGCCGTGCCGAGGTCATCCTCGGCCGGGGATCGTTCATCGAGTCGTTCCCGCTGTTCGGCTACGACCTGCGCGACTACGAGGCGCTCTTCGACGAGAAGCTCGAGCTGTTCTCACAGCTGCTGACCGAGAAGCCCGTCACGTGGAGCGGCACCCTGCGCGCGTCGCTGGACGCCGCCGACGTGTTCCCCAAGACCGAGAACGGACTGCGCGCGTGGGTCGGTGTCGGTGGCACGCCGGAGTCGGCGGTCCGCGCCGCCCGGTACGGATACGGACTCATGCTCGCCATCATCGGCGGCCCCGCCGCCCGCTTCCGGCCGTTCGCCGACCTCTATCGTCGGTCGCTCGACACCTTCGACCAGCCGCAGCTTCCGGTCGGGGTGCATTCGCCGGGCCATATCGCCGAGACCGACCAGCAGGCGTGGGACGAGGCGTACGAAGGCTTCGAGGCGATGAACAACTCGATCGGGCGCGAGCGCGGCTGGCCGACCTACAACCGCCTTCGCTTCCAGCACGACGTCGGTCCGGAGGGTGCGCTGTACGTCGGCTCGCCGGAGACGGTCGCCCGCAAGATCGCCGACACGGTGCAGACCCTCGGCGCGTCGCGATTCGACATGAAGTTCTCCACGGGGACGCTCTCACACGAGAAGATGCTGCGCTCGATCGAGCTGTTCGGCGCCGAGGTGGCTCCGCGCGTCCGCGACATGCTGTCGTAGCGCCCGCTCGGGCTCCGGCATCCGTAGCATGACGCTATGACGGATGCCGGAACCCGCACGTCGACGCTCTCGGAGCGGCTCGACCGACTGCCGTTCACCCGCGTGCACCTGCGCGTGCTCACCGGTTCGGGGATCGGCTGGGCCCTGGACGCGATGGATGTCGGGCTCATCTCCTTCGTGATCGCCGCGCTGGCGGCGCAATGGAACCTCGTTCCGAGCGAGACGGCGTGGATCGCGTCGATCGGCTTCGTCGGCATGGCCATCGGCGCGAGTGTCGGCGGGCTCCTCGCCGACCGCTTCGGCCGACGCCAGGTGTTCGCGTTGACGCTTCTCGTGTACGGCGTGGCCACGGGCGCGAGTGCGCTGGTCGGCGGGCTCGCAGCGCTCCTCGTGCTTCGCTTCCTCGTCGGGCTGGGTCTCGGCGCCGAGCTGCCGGTCGCGAGCACCTACGTCAGCGAGTTCGCCCCCGCCCGCATCCGCGGCCGTCTCATCGTGATCCTGGAGGCGTTCTGGGCGGTCGGCTGGACGCTCGCGGCGCTCATCGGCTACTTCGTGATCCCTGCGTCCGAGAACGGATGGCGCTGGGCGTTCGCGCTCGGGGCGATCCCGGCGGCGTACGCGCTCATCGTGCGGTGGGGGCTGCCCGAGTCGGCACGCTGGCTCGAGCGTCGTGGCCGCTTCACCGAGGCCGAGTCGGTGGTCCGCACGTTCGAGGATGCCGCAGGATCGGCCGGGGCCGCATCAGCGCCCGTGCGCTCCGACGCGCCCCCCGCAGCCGCGACGTCCGTCCGACAGCGTCTGGGCGCGCTGTGGGCCCGCGAGTTCCGGGTACGCACCGCGTGCCTTTGGCTCGTCTGGTTCTGCGTCAACTTCTCGTACTACGGCGCCTTCATCTGGATCCCCTCGATCCTCGTGGCACAGGGCTACGACCTCGTGCGCTCGTTCGGCTTCACCCTCGTGATCACGCTCGCTCAGCTGCCGGGCTACGCCGTGGCCGCCTGGCTGATCGAGGTGTGGGGGCGCCGGCTGACGCTCTCGGTGTTCCTGGTCGGCTCGGCCGTGTCGGCTGTCTTCTTCGGTACTGCCACGGGGCCAGGAGCGATCATCGCGGCCGGCATGGCGCTGTCGTTCTTCAACCTCGGCGCCTGGGGCGCCCTGTACGCCGTGACACCCGAGATGTACCCCACTTCGCTGCGGGCCACCGGCACAGGATGGGCTGCGGGGGTCGGTCGCATCGCGTCCATCGTCGCGCCACTGGTCGTGCCGCCGCTGCTGCTCGCCGGCGGTGCCCCCGTGCTCTTCGTCGTGTTCGCCGTCTTCTTCGCGATCGCGGCCGCAGCCGCATGGGGACTCGTCGATCGCCGCGGCGTGGCGCTCGACGACCGGTGACCCTGGCCGGACGCTCGCCGGACCGGCCGTAGGCTGGAGCGCGTGGCATCCGTTCGATACGTCGCGATCGGCGACTCCTTCACCGAGGGTGTGGGCGACCAGCTCCCCGACGGGCACGTCCGCGGCTGGGCCGACCTCGTGGCACAGGGCTGGGCAGACGCCGCCGGCGAGCCGATCGAATACGCCAATCTGGCGATCCGCGGCAAGCTCGTGTGGCCGATCGTCGATGAGCAGCTGGAACCGGCGCTCGCCCTGAAGCCGACTCACCTGTCGTTCAACGGCGGCGGCAACGACATGCTCCGACCACGGACGAGCATCGCGCACGTCCTCACCGCGTTCGAGACGGTGGTCCGGCGCTGCGACGAGGAGGGCGTGCACCTCATCGTGCTGTCGGGCGCGAACCCCACCGGGCAGCTGCCACTGCGGCGGGTCATCCAGCGCCGCGGCGACCTGCTGTCTCACGCCGTCGAGAAGCGACTCGCATCGCGCACCGACGTCGTGCAGGCGTACAACTGGTTCGACGAGGAGCTCGCGACGCCGCCGTACTGGTCGGAGGACCGATTGCACATGAACGCGCGTGGCCACCATCGCGTCGCCGCCCGCGTCCTGGATGCGCTGGGCGTGGAGTCGGTGCCGCAGGAATGGTGGTCGCTGCCGCCGTTGCCACCCCGGGGCGCCCGTGGCGCGGCGTACTACCGCGAGCACGTCGGCCCCTGGGTGCGCCGACGTCTGACCGGCACGTCGTCGGGGGATGGTCGCGAGCCGAAGTTCGCTCAGTGGACCGAGTTCGCACCCCGAGCGCACTGAGCCGGACCGGGGCTCTTCGGCGCGGCCGGCACGGCGCTGAGCCCGTCGCTCACACCGCCACGCCGGTCACCGCATAGGTCAGCTCGGCGAAGGCACCGGCCTGGCGGACGGACGTCAGCTCCAGGCGGTCGGGACCCAGGTCGCGGGGGAGGAGCGGCTTGCCCGAAGACAGGGTCGCCGGCGCGACGGAGACCCGGATCTCGTCGAGGAGACCCGCGTCGGCGAACTGACCGGCGAGGTCACCGCCGCCCACCACCCAGACGTCCCGTTCGCCGGCCGCGTCGCGGATCTGCGGCCACACGTCGCGGACTTGTCCGGAGGCGAACCGGATGTCGACGCCTGGCACCACCGGCTGCTCCTTGCTGGTGAACACCCACGTGGGCCTGCTGCCGTAGTACGACGGCCACTTCTCGGGGTGCGCCACGAGATCTTCGTGCTCCAGCACCCAGCGGTAGGTCGACGAACCCTGTACCAGCACGCCGATGCCGGAGAGGAAGCGCTGGAAGTCGTCGTCGCCGCCTTCTCCGCCGGGCGCGGCGAAGAGCCACTCGAGCGAGTCCTGGTCGTCGGCGAGGAATCCGTTGAGCGTGGTGGCCGTGTAGAAGATCACTCGGGGCATGCCGTCACCGTACTCGGCACCGCGGACACGGCCCTTGACGCATATTCAACCTTTCGGTATTGTACTGATCAGTTGAACAAGGAGACGAGATGACGGACGCACTGAGCCTGACGTTCTCGGCGCTCGCCGATCCGACCCGGCGCGCGATGCTCACGCGGCTGAGCGAAGGGGAGGCGACGGTGGGGGAGCTGGCCGCGCCGTTCGACATGACGTTCGCCGCCGTGTCGAAGCACCTGCGCGTGCTGGAGGGAGCGGGCCTGGTCACGCGGGGCCGCAACGCCCAGTACCGGCCGGCCCGGCTCGACGCACGTCCGCTCGCGGCGGCATCCGATTGGATCGGCGGCTACGCGAAGTTCTGGGAGGACAGCCTGGGAGCCCTCGACCACTATCTCAACGCCCTGCAGCAGCTGGGCGACCATACCGACACACCGACAGGCGGCGACGCCGCACCCACCCAGAAGGAGAACGACCATGACTGAGTACTTCACCGTCACGCGCACGCTGCAGGCTCCCCGCGAGCTGGTGTTCGAGACGCTGACCAAGCCCGAGCACTTCGCCGTGTGGTTCGGCACGGCGGCCGTCGAAGTGCCCCAGGACAGCTTGACGATGGACGTGCGCCCGGGCGGCGCGTTCCGCGCGGTCATGCTGCTGCCTGACGGCAACCGGATCGATTGGGCCGGGGAGTACCAGGTCGTCGAGCCGCCGTCCCACCTCGCGATGACGCTGACCGATCAGCCGGGCGACGACGCCGGATTGCCCGTGCTGTTCGACCTCGAGGAGACGGGCGACGGCACTGTGCTCACCATCCGCCAGGACCGCAGCGACTTCTCCGACGAGCAGGTCGCGGCCACCATCGCCGGCTACAACGCATTCATCGACGACATCGAGGACGTGCTGGCGCAGCTCCAGAACGCCTGAGCCTCAGAGGGCGGATCAGAGTGCGCCCGGACGGCGCAGTGCGCTCATCGCGAGCTCGCTGCCCGCCCGGGCGCTCTCGCATGCGTCGGCACCGCCGAGCGCCGCGACGATGTAGCCTGCCGCGAAGGCATCGCCGGCGCCGGTCGAGTCCAGCACGTCCTCGGCTCTCTCGACGGCAACAGCGTGCGTCTGCCCGTCCACGCGGACGAGCACCGGGTGGGCGCCGCGCTTGACGACGTAGACCCCCGCCGGCTCGACATGGAGTTCGGCCGTCAGGCGTGCTTCATCCTCGTTGGCGAAGACGACATCCGGGCGGAGCTCCGCAAGGATGCGCTGCAGCTCTGCGCGGCCGAGATCCCGCAGCGTCGCCACACTCGACAGATCGAGACTGACGCGGGCGCCTCGCGCGGCGGCGCGGGTAGCGGCATCCGTCACCGCGTCTCTGGAGCGTGCCGACGCGAAGCCGTACAGGGGGAGATGCACCCATTCAGCGCCGGCCATCCACGCAGGATCGACCGGGCCGAGCTCCGCCGCAGCGCCTCGGTCGGTGATCATCGTGCGCTCGCCGGCGGTGTCGACGAGAACGACGATCGAACCGGTGCGCCCCGCGCGCTGCACCCTGACGTCGACGTCCGCGGCCTCGAGCTCGCTGACCAGGGCGTGCCCGAGCGTGTCGTCTCCCACGCATCCGATGAAGCGCGACGGATGCCGCGGCGCCGCAGCAGCGGCGACGTTGGCGGCGCTGCCTCCCCGCGTGAGGCGCACCTCCGCCGGATTGTCGGTGCCGCGCTCGAGCGCCGCCCCGCCCAGCACGATCAGGTCGGCGACGAGGTCGCCGATCACGACGATCATCCGGTGGCGTCCGCGAGGGCCAGCGCGATGCGCGCGCCGAGACCGACGTTGCCACGATAGACCTCGACGTTGACCTCGAGGCTGCGACCTCCGGTCTCGCGCTGGAGGAAGTCGAGGAGGAACGGCGTCGTGTCGTGGCCGGAGACGCCCCTCGCATTCGCGGCGGACAGTGCGCGGGCGAGCACGTCGTCGTGCAGGGCGGGATCCAGCTGACGCTCGGCGGCGACGGGATTGGCGACGAGCAGGGTGGACGAGATGCCCAAGCCGTCGCGCATGCGTGCGATCGCCGCGATCTCGGCGGGGGAGTCCACCGAGTACTCGATGTCGTGCCCCGAGTCGGCGATGTAGAAGCCGGGATAGTCGGTGGTGCGATACCCGACCACGGCGAGGTTGAGCGTCTCGAGACGCTCCAGCGTGAGAGGGATGTCGAGGATCGACTTCACGCCCGCGCTCACCACGACGAGCGGCAGGCCGGCCAGCGTCAGCAGGTCCGCCGACTCGTCGAAGGTCTGGGGGGCACCGCGGTGGACACCGCCGAGACCGCCCGTCGAGAAGACGCGCAGCCCGGCACGCGACGCGAGGTACCCGGTCGCCGCGACCGTGGTGCCGGCGCTCAGCCCCTTCACGGCGACGACGGGGATGTCGCGGACGCTCGCCTTGACAACCTCGTCCGCTGTCGAGAGCTGCTCGATCTCGTCGGGGGAGAGCCCCACGGTGGGGCGGCCGTCCACAACGCCGATGGTCGCCGGCACGACGCCGAACGCACGCACACGCGCTTCGGCCTCGAGGGCGACATCGAGGTTCCGGGGGCGCGGCAGTCCGTGCGTGAAGATCGTGGACTCGAGCGCGAGCACCGGCTCGCCGGCCGCGACGGCCTCCTGGACCTCCGCGGCGATCACGAGGGGAGCGGACACGGGCATCCTTTCGATCGGAACCAACGGTGGAGCCGATTAGGGTCACAGTACCGATCTGACGCCGCGACGCGCCGACACGTTCTGTTCGACATCCCACCGGAAGCGGTCAGCGCCGGCGACGCGGCGCGCGCGGCGGCTCCAACCCGAGCCGGATGCGGGTGTGCTTGCGCTCGATCACGATGAACGCGCCGCCGAGGAGCCAGAGCGGAACCTGAGTGAGGAAGGCGATCCGGAAGGCGTCGAGGTTGTAGGTGGCCGGCGTGCCGGCACCCTGGAGATCCAGCGCAAGACCGATGAGCAGGATCGCCAGCAGCGCGGCGAGGAACCCGCCCGCGTTCGTCACGCCTGTGGCGGTACTGAGGCGATGCGAAGGGTTGTGGGTGCGTGCGTGGTCGAACGCGATCATCGAGGCGGGGCCACCGGTCGCCAGCGCGACCGCCAGCGCGAGGAGCAGCCAGAGCGGCGCCGGTCCCGGATACGCGATGACGGTGAGCCAGGCGACGGCCTGCACGGCCACCGTGGGGAGCACGAGAGCGCGCGAGCGCAGGTGCGGCACCCGCCTCGACAGCTCGCCCATGATCGGTCCCAGCGCCATGCCCACCACGACGTACAGCGACATGATCGAGGCGGCCTCTGCCGTCGTACGCCCTTCGCCGGCGGTGAGGAACGGCATGCCCCACAGCAGCACGAACGCGGTGCCGGCGAACGGCGTCGTGAAATGCGACCAGAAGGCGAGTCGCGTTCCCGGATGAGCCCATGCGGCACGGATGCCGACACCGTTGTCGACGGACGACGTCACGACCCGGATGGCGCCTGTGTCGGTGTCCACCGACACGTCGTCGTCGCGGTCGGGTGGGTGGTTGCGGATCAGGAGGAACACCAGGATCGCGAACAGCACGCCGAGACCGGCGATGCTGCCGAACGTGATCGTCCACGAGGTGGCGTGCAGCAGCGCGGCGAGGGGGATCAGTGCGACCAGCTGTCCTGATTGCCCCACGATGCCGGTGAGTTGCACCATGATGGGTCCGCGCTGGGCGGGGAACCAGGTGGCGATGAGACGCAGCACGCCGGGGAAGATCGCGGCGTCTCCGGCCCCCAGCAGCATGCGGGCGAGGATGGCGACGCCGACGCTGGGGGAGATGGCCATGGTGAGCTGCCCCACCGCCATCAGCAGCATCCCCACCGTCATGATCGGCCGCGCTCCATAGCGGTCCAGCAGCACCCCGATGGGGATCTGCATGCCTCCGTAGACGGCCAGCTGCACGACCGCGAACAGTGACAGGGTCGCCGCGTCGGCATCGAACCGGGCGGCCGCATCGACGCCCACCGCGCTCAGCGACGAGCGGTTCGTGATCGCGAGGACATACGCGGCGACCCCGACCGCCCAGATCGCCCAGGCGCGCAGTCCCGGTCCCGTCGCTCGGGGACGTGACAGACTGTGCACCATTCCACAGTAGTCACCGCCGCGGATGCCCCCGATCGTGACAGAGCGGCTCGGAGCCGCGCCGCGCATCGCGGAACCGCTCGAAAACCGGGGCAACGCTTGCGTGCTCTGTCAACCCCCTCTTACGGCACGCGCGGATGCGCCAGCGTAGATATGGGACAACGCGTCCCGGAACAGGGGAGGGCTGACCGCCGTGCCCCGGAAAGGACACCTCGCATGAGTATCGGAGCAGGCATCGCCCTCTTCGCCATCGGCGCGATCCTCGCGTTCGCGGTGAACGTCGAGGTCGAGTGGGTGAATCTCGACATGATCGGCTACATCCTCATGGGTGCCGGAGCCGTCATCTTCATCGTCGGCATCGTTCTGCTGGCACGCCGCCGCCGGTCGGAGTCCGTCACGCACACGGCTGTCGACCCGACCGTCAACGAGCGGGTGACCCGTCAGAGCACGAGCTCGACGGACGACGCAGCGGGTCTCTGACGAACACGCTGACCGCGGGCGCTACGGCGCGCCCGCGGTCAGTGCTGTCCGGCCTCAGCGCCGGACGGGATGGGCTCGAGCTGGGCCCGAAGGCCGTCGATCCCGTGAAGCTCGACGGCGCCACCCAGGCTCTGGGCGTGGTACGACCGGACAGACTCCCAGCGCTCCCGCGACATGACGTAGCGATTGTGAACGACGGCGGCGCCTTCGCGGGCGACGTGGAACGCGCCGTCCTGCTCGTACCCCACGCGTTCCGAGACGGCGTTCGATGCGCCGTTGTCCACGAACGCCCCTGACATCGCCTCCCGCGCGCCCAGACCCTCGAAGGCCAGATGCAGGGCGAGCATCCGCATTCTGGTTCCGATTCCGCGTCCCTGGTGCGCGCGGCCCAGCCACGATCCCGTCGTGACATTCCGCAGTACCGGCCAGTCCTTCGCGGTGAGTCCCTGGATGCCCACGGGTGCCCCCTCGTGCAGCACCGCCAGTTCGAGGACGAAGGCCGCGGGGGAGATCCGATTGCGGATTCCCCACTGGTAGGCCAGCACGCTGCGCGCGACCTCGTCGGCAGACCCACGCGACCACGGGTGCTCGAACGGCATCGCCTCAGGATCATGGATGCCGCGTCCAGCGAGGTCGGCGAGTTCGAGCAGAAGCTCGTCATCGATCCAGCGCAGCTCGAGGTCGCCGGCACTCACGCGAACGGCTGACGCGGGCCAGAGGCGGGTGAGGATGTCGGAGTGCGGCATCCCGGAAGTCTGCCAGACGGTGCCGCTTCGACGAGAAGCCCGGATCCGTACGCGCCCTCGACAGCGATTCATCCTCAGATGCGGGTCTTCTTTCTGGCGAGCGCTTGCTCACGCCCCGCTCGTCGGTGGCTTGTCGAGGCCGTGACGCCGAGCTCGGTCCGGCTCCGCGGCCGTCGCCGGGCTGACCGCAGAGGACTCGTCTGGTCCGTCGGTACCGGGGTAGTGCGGCTCTTCGATCTCGATGGCCTTGTCTCGCTCTTCCAGCGGCGGCAGGTGATCCAAGGGCTGCTTGATGTCGTCTGGATGACTCATAGCCCGAGCCTCCGTCCACAGCGCGGCAAAGGGGAGGGGGTTGCGATCGGCGAGCCATCGCCCAATGTGAACTGACATAATGTGCATTATCGGCGTCTACGGAGAATCCAGCCCATTGCGCCACTCCCGTCCGGACACTAGAGAGGGGCCATGACAGAAACCCCTTCCGGCGCTCGGCCGCTGCCCGAGATCACCGACCGCAGCGAGTGGCAGAGCCGACTCGACGCCCTGCTTGTAAAAGAAAAGGCCCACACGCGCGTCGGTGACGAACTCGCTGCAGAACGTCGCACGCTGCCGATGGTCGAGGTCGACCCGACGACCCCGGTGATCGGCGCGGACGGTCCGGTGCCGCTTATCGACGTGTTCGAGGGGCGCGCTCAGCTGATCGCGTACTTCCACATGTGGCACGCCGGCAAGCCCGCGGCCGAGCAGTGCGTCGGGTGCACGTTCTCGACCAGCCACATGAACGAGCTGTCGTATCTGAATTCGCGCGACATCACCTATGCGACGTTCTGCGAGGGCCCCTATGAGGCGAGCTCGCGCTACCGGGACTTCATGGGATGGACGATGCCCTGGTACGCCGTGCCCGCGGAGTCGGTCGACCGACTCGTGGCGGGTCGGGATTTCGGCATCCTGGTCTGTTACCTGCGCGACGGCGACCGCGTCTACGAGACCTACTGGACGACCGGTCGCGGCAACGAGCGCATGGCACCCTCATACGCGCTCATGGACCTCACCGTGTACGGAAGGCAGGAGTTCTGGGAGGACTCCCCCGCCGGCTGGCCGAAGCAGTTCGACACGCGTGGGCAGCAGATGAGCCTCAAGGGCCGGCCCACCGCGCAGTGGCCCCGCATCCGCGCGGGCCACGTCGACGATCTCGGCGAGGCCGCGGAGAGCTCCCCGGCGGAGCACCCTCACCACCACTGAACTCTGCAGCCCATCCGGTCCACTCCGCACCGCGGTCAACGCTCAGACCAGCCAGGCACCGTCGCGCATGAGGACGCGTCCGGCCAGCTCGTTCGACTCGCGCCACGCCTGGATGCGCGTCGGGCGCAGGACGAGGAAGACGTATCCGGCGAGTCCGCGCGGGTCCCAGTCGGCCTGTGCCGCGTACGCGCTTCCCAGCGGCTCGTCGTCGTCGACACCCGCTGACCGCTCGAGCACCGCGTCGATCATCCCGACGTCGCGGGTGTGTCCGATCGCCAGGCGCGCGACTCCCGATGCGCCGATGTTGCGCGCCGTGACCGAGCGCTCCTCGAGCGCGATGACCGCACGGTCGTCGACCCACGCCAGCGACAGCGGCACAAGGTGCGGCGCTGCGTCGGGCGACGCCGTCGCCACCCAGACGTCGGCAGCGGGTGCTGTCAGCGCGGCGAGCAGATCCGCCTTGCGGCTCGCGCGGTCGCGGGGTTCAGGCATCGGTGGCTCCCTTGGTTCGGCGCGTGCCAGTCTGTCAGACAGCGACGCGCGATTCGCTCATGAGAGAACGATTTCCTAGGCTCGAACCATGCTGGAGTCGCTCACCGGGTTCGTCGTGGTGGGCGTGGCGATCCTCGTCGGGTGGATCCTGGGCCGCATCGATCTCCTCGGCGAGCACGCCCGGCCGGTCCTCGCGCGGCTGACCTTCTTCGTGCTTTCGCCGTTCCTGCTGTTCGTCGTGCTGGCGCAGGCCGACGTGCACACCCTGTTCTCCGCACTGCTGCCCGTTTCGGCGATCGCCGCGGTGGCCGTGATCCTCGCGCACGCGCTCATCGCCCGGGTCGCCTGGCGGCGCTCGGTCGGCGAGACCGTGATCGGAGCGCTGAGCGCCGGCCAGGTCAACTCCAACAACATCGGCATCCCGCTGTCGTTGTACCTGCTCGGCAGCGCCGCGTATCCGGCGCCGGTGATCCTGATGCAGCTGCTGGTGTTCACCCCGATCACGATGGCGATCCTGGATGCGGTCACCACCGCCCGCGCGTCGCTGTGGCGTGCGATCGCGCGTGTTGCAACGAACCCGATCGTGCTCGGCTCGCTGCTCGGCACCCTCGTGTCGGTCTCGGGCATCGAGCTGCCGCCGATCGCGATGGAGCCCGCCGTGCTCATCGCGAACGCGTGCGTGCCGATCCTGCTGATCGCCTACGGCATCTCGCTGCACGGGCAGCGCGTGCTGGCGCCGTCGGGGCGCCGGCGCGACATCGTGCTCGCCAGCGTCCTGAAGCTGGTGGCCATGCCGGTGATCGCCTGGGCGGTGGCCGAGTTCGTCTTCGACCTCTCCGCGCACGACGTGCTGGTCGTGACGGTGCTCGCTGCCCTGCCGACGGCGCAGAACGTGTTCAACTACTCGCAGCGCTACGACGTGGGCGAGACGATCTCGCGCGACACCGTCTTCCTGACGACGATCGGCTGCGTCCCCGTGCTCATCCTGGTGACGCTGCTGCTGGGATAGCGTGGGCAGCTCGCCGCGTCAGGGGCGGACGAGCTCGTGCAGGGTGCCGACCACGAGGCGCACCCCGCCCTCGTGACGGAGCACCGTGAACAGCGTGTGGGTGCAGGTGCGGCACCGCACGATGGCCGCCGCCTCGTCGATCTCGACGATCGCCTCGGCGACCGGGGCGCCCTCACGACATCCGCCGCATATCGCTGTCAGAGCCGTCACGTCGGCTTCGAACACATCCCACAGCAGCCCTGCGGCAGCGTTGCCGTCGACTGTGCTGCCCGCGATCTCTGCACGCATCATGCACCTCCGAAACGTTCGGTCCTGATCCGGGCCGGCGGATGCCCCAGCCCGACGAGCGCGTCGGCGACGTGCTCGACGAAACCCGTCGGGCCGCACACGTAGACGATCGGCTGCTGTCCGGGCTCCCATGTGGCGGCACGGAGCGCGTCGTCGTCGATGCGTCCCACGGCTCCCTCCCAGCCGCTCGGCGCGGCCCGCGTGTACCTCCAGGTGAGGCCCACTCCCCCGTCGGCAGCCTTCCGTTCGAGTTCCTCGCGATATATCGCGTCTTCGGGGGTTCGCACCGAGTACAGCAGCCGGACGGATGCCGCGGCTCCGGCATCCGTCGCGGCACGCGTCATCGCCATCAGCGGCACGATGCCCGAGCCGCCCGCGATCAGCTGCACCCGCTCCGCTCCCCCGGGCCGCCACACGAAGTAGCCGCCCAGCGGGCCCTTGACCTCGAGTTCGTCGCCGGGAAGCACGTCACGCACGAGGTAGGGCGACACCTCGCCGTCGGGGATCTCGTCCACCGCGAGCTCGATGGTCTCACCGGGCCCGTAGGACCCGATCGAGTACGACCTCACAGCCTGGTACCCATCCTCGGCTGTGAGCCGGATGTCGACGTGCTGACCCGCGTCATTCCCGGGCCAGCCCGGCACCTGCAGGTGGAGCAGGCGAGCCGACGGCGTCGCACCGACGGCATCGACGACGCGAGCGGGCTGCCAGCCGCCGACGGTCACCAATACCGCTCCTCCGTCCAGGGGTCGCCGTGCATGTTGTAGCCGTTCTGCTCCCAGAAGCCGGGTTCGTCGTCGTCCATCAGCGTGAGGCCGCGCACCCACTTCGCGCTCTTCCAGAAGTACAGATGAGGCACGAGCAGTCGCGCCGGTCCGCCGTGCTCGGGGTCGAGCGGCTCGCCGTCGAACTCGAATGCGACCCATGCCCGGCCTTCGCGCAGTTCGTCGAGCGGGATGTTGGTGGTGTACCCGCCGTACGAGTGCGCCATGGCGTACGCCGCGTCCGTCTGGACGCCGTCGAGCAGGGTGTCCAGCGACACGCCCCGCCACGAGGTGCCGAGCTTCGACCAGCGCGTGACGCAGTGGATGTCGGTGTCGACGTCCTCGATCGGCAGCGCCTGGAACTCGTCCCAGGTCCAGGAGACTTCCGCGCCTGCCTCGGTGCGGATGCCGAACCGCCACTCATCCAGGTCGATGCGCGGTGTCGGTCCCGCCGACAGCACCGGGAAGTCCTCGGTCAGATACTGGCCGGGCGGCAGTCGCGGATCGCTCTCGCGACGCCGGGCTCCGAATCCCCTCGAGACGACGGCCATCGAACTCCTCCTCCTGTGCGGCGTGATGTGGCGCACACTCACGGTCACGCACGCTCACGGTAGCGCGGCTGGCACCGCCGGTGCGATGGGCATCCGGCAACACACGTTCACGCTCATTGCCAAGTTCGACAACGGGTCTAAGCTTTAGCCGCACCACATACAGGGAACTCTCAGAAAGGCCCCCCAATGTCTACTGCATCCGAAGCCGAGAAGTCGGCCGTCAACGGGATCCGCACGGCGCTCGGCGTCGGCGGCGTCCTCGCACTCATCGTCGGCGTCCTGATCCTGGTCTGGCCGGGTAAGACCGCCGCCGTGGTCACCGTGATCATCGCGATCTACGCGATCGCCGCCGGTCTCGTCTACGCCGGTCTCGGGATCTTCTCGAAGACGAAGGGCGGGTGGGCGCGCGTCGGCCACATCGCCCTCGGCATCCTGTTCATCATCGCCGGCGTCGTGGCGCTGTTCAACATCGGTCAGACGACCGCGTGGCTCGCGCTGTTCCTCGGCATCCTCATCGGAATCATGTGGATCGTCGAAGGCATCGTCGCGCTGTCGACGCTCGGCGACGCCGCCTCGAAGGGATGGTCGATCTTCTTCGCCATTCTGAGCATCATCGCGGGCATCATCGTGCTGTTCGCACCGATCTGGGGCGTCATCGTGCTCTGGTGGATCCTGGGCATCTCGCTCATCGTCCTCGGCATCATCAACATCGTGCGCGCCTTCACCTTCAAGGGCGACATCTGATCCCAACCGGATCAGACGCCGGCCCCGGGAGCGATCGCTCCCGGGGCCGGCGTCTTCTTGGTATCAACGATCAGTCGACCGGCAGGTGGCGGTGCCACCAGTCGAGCACCGCGTCGAACCGCTCGATGCGGTGACGCGGCTGACCCGAACGCGTGAGCTCGTGGTTCTCGCCGGGGAACACCAGCAGCTCGGCTTCGGTGCCCTGGCGCTTGAGGGCCGCGTAGTACCGTGTCGCCTGCTCCAGCGGGCAGCGGAAGTCGAGCTCCGAGTGCATCACGAGGGTCGGCGTCGTCACCTGGCCGACGACGGCCATAGGGCTCTGCCGGGCGATGTCGTCGGCCGAGATCCCGACGTACTCGTCGCCGAAGAACGAGCCGATGTCGCTCGTGCCTTGGAACGACAGAGGTTCGAGGAAGCCGCGTTCCACGATCGCGCCGGCGAAGCGGTGGTCGTGCGCGATGACCCAGGCGGTGAGGTAGCCGCCGTACGAGCCGCCCATCACGCCGACCCGCTGGCCGTCCAGGCGCGCGTCGTCGGCGATGGCGCCGTCGAGGAAGTCGATGACGTCGGCGAAGTCGACGGTGCCCATCTGCTGACGGATGCTGCGCCCGTGCGCTCGTCCATAGCCCGCCGAGCCGCGGGGGTTCGAGTAGACCACCGCGTAGCCGGCATCCACGAGCACCTGTGTCTCGTCGAACAGGTGCACCCCGTACGACGCGAACGGTCCGCCGTGGATCTGCAGGATGACCGGGAACGGTCCTTCGCCCTCGGGTGCCGCGATCCAGCCGTGCACCGGGTAACCGTCGCGACCCGTCACGGTCAGCTCGCGCGGAAGAGCGATGCCGGATGCCGCGGCGGGCGCTCCGAACGAAGTCAGGGTGCGGGCGCTGCCGTTCTCGACGAGCACGAGCTCGCCGAACGAGTCGGGGCGCGCCACGGCGGCGACGACATGGTCGCCTCCGGCCGCATGTCCGGTCACTTCGACGTCGCCGCCGAGGACCTCGGAGAGGGCACCGTCGCGGCCGATGCGGATCAGCCGCACGCGGCCGCGCGTGCGGTCCTGCACCAGGAAGCCGTCTCCGACGGCCGTGATGTGACTGCCGACCTCGCCGAGGTCGATCGTCTCGGCATCCGTGATCCGGACCGGCCCGCTCTCTTCGAGCAGCCACAGACCGACGGCCGGAGCGACGAAATCGACGCCGTCGCCGACCTCGTTGGCGAGCAGCGCGATGGTGCCGTCCTCGGCGACGTCCAGCGCCGACAGCGAGAGGCCGGCGTCGGCCGACAGCAGCTCGCGCTCGCCTGAGCCGTCGACGGAGATCGCGACGAGGCGGTTGCGCAGATCGCGGCGGTCCGCCTCGATGTCGTCGGGGACGGTCATCACCTCGCGGCCGTCGGCGGTGAACGCCAGACCGCCGTGTGAGGTCGCGCCGTCGGTGAGCGCACGCGCCTCCGCGGCCACGACGGTCTTCTTCGGCGCCGTCGCGTCGTCGGGGCGCACGGCCGCGGCGGGCTCGTAGAACGGCTCGGAGTCGGGCTCCGGGGCCGCGATCACGAAGACGTGCGCGGGGCGGTCGCCGATGTAGCCGAGACCGTTCGCCTGCCAGCGGATGCCGGTGATGTGCCGCGGCGCCTCGGCCGCGGCATCCAGCCCCTCCACGCTGCCGTAGCGGCCCTTCTCGGGCACGCGCGCGAGGTACGCGATCGTGGCGCCGTCGGGCGACCAGGCGAAGTCCTCGACGCCCAGCGTGGCGTCGGTGGCCTGCACCGGCTCGCCGCCGCCTGCCGCCACGACGTGGACCTGGGGCTTGCCCTTGGCGTCGGCGCGCACGAAGGCGATGCGCGAGGCGTCGGGCGAGAGCTTCGGGGAGCCGTCGGCGACGCCGCGGGTGAGGCGGCGCGGAGCGCCGTCGGGAAGGTCTACGCGCCACAGCTGGCCGACGGCCCGGTTGGCGGCGATGTCGGGACGCGACGACGCGAAGACGGCGAAGGAGCCGTCAGCGGCGATCTCGGGGCGTCCGACGGAGACGAGGGTCTCGATGTCCTGTGCCCGCATCGATCACTCCGCCCCGAACGACGTGACGTCGCCGACCAGACGGGTGTTGTCGGCAGGCACCGGCTCGAGCGCGGCGAGGGCGACCTCGGCGGCGAACTCGGAGACGTTGTAGAGCTTGCCCGCGTCCTCGCGGCGGGCGGCGATCGCGCCCGGGTTCGCACGCTCGAGCAGCGTCGCGGTGATGGTGCCCTCGATCATGTCGCCCGAGACGACCACGAACTCGACGCCGCGCTCGGTCAGCGCGGGGATCCGCTCGCGCAGGGCGTCCTCGCCGGCGCGCTTGGAGAGGGCCACCGGCTCGTACTCGGGCATCGTCGGAGTCGTGCGGATGAAGTGGGCCTGGTGGCTCGTCACGAACACGACCCTCGAGCCGTCGCCCAGAAGCGGGAGCGCGGTCTCGAGCACGCTCACCTGGGCGTCGCGGTTGAGCAGCAGCGCGTAGTCCTCGGCCATCCCGGACTCCATGCCGCCCGACGCGTTGAGCACGAGGATGTCGAGCGCTCCGAACGTGCGACCGACCTCGTCGAACATCGCCTGGACGGATGCCGGATCCGTGAGATCCGCACCGACGACGAGCACCTGCACGCCGAGTTCACGCAGCTCCGTCGCGAGCTTCTCGGCCCGCGGAGCCTTGTTGCGGTAGTTGATGACGACGTTCGCGCCGGCCTGTGCGAGGTAGCGCGCGGTGTCGGCGCCGATGCCGCGCGACGAGCCCGTCACGAGTGCTGTCTTGCCGCTCAGGGAACTCTCGGGAAGCGGGTTGGATGTCTCAGTCACGTGTAGACCCTACCTGCTAGGTTCGAGCGTAGGAGGCGCATCGTGGAGCTCATCGAGACCGTCGAACAATGGGCGTGGATCGGCTGGCTGGTGCTGATCCTGGTGTTCCTCGTGATCGAGATGCTGACTCTCGACTTCACCTTCCTGATGCTCAGCATCGGCGGTCTGGCCGGCCTGCTCACGGACCTGCTGGGCGCTCCGATCTGGCTCCAGGTGATCATCGCCGCCGGGGTCGCCGCGATCCTCGTTCTGCTGTTGCGACCGCCCTTGCTGCGCCGCCTCCGCCGCGGCGAAGACCCGACGCCCTCCAACGTCGACGCCCTCATCGGGCTGCGCGGCACGGTCGTCTCGTCGGTCGGCGCGCACAGCGGCCAGGTCAAGCTCGCCAACGGCGACATCTGGACGGCCCGGACCGAATCCGGCGACCTCGACCCGGGCACGCCGGTGCGCGTCACCCGCATCGACGGCGCGACCGCGGTGGTGCGGTCCGACTCCCCCACTCCCCTGTCCCCCGCATCTGAGGACCCGCTCGCATGAACGACATCAGCTCGGCCATCCCGACCGCGATCGGATGGATCCTCGCGATCGCGGTCTTCATCTTCGTGCTGGTCGTGATCTTCCGCTCGATCCGCATCATCCCGCAGGCCAACGCCGGCATCGTCGAGCGCCTCGGCCGCTATCACAAGACCCTCATGCCGGGCCTGAACCTGCTGGTCCCGTTCATCGACCGGCTGCGTCCGCTCATCGACATGCGCGAGCAGGTCGTCTCGTTCCCGCCGCAGCCCGTGATCACCGAAGACAACCTGGTGGTCTCGATCGACACGGTCGTGTACTTCCAGGTCACCGACGCGCGTGCCGCCACATACGAGATCGCCAACTACCTCGGAGCGGTCGAGCAGCTGACCACGACCACCCTCCGCAATGTGGTCGGCGGGCTGAACCTCGAAGAGGCGCTCACCAGCCGCGACAACATCAACGGCCAGCTGCGCGTCGTGCTCGACGAGGCCACCGGCAAGTGGGGCATCCGCGTCTCCCGTGTCGAGCTGAAGGCCATCGACCCGCCGCACTCGATCCAGGACTCGATGGAGAAGCAGATGAGGGCCGAGCGCGAGCGTCGCGCGACCATCCTCACTGCCGAGGGCTCGAAGCAGTCCCAGATCCTCGAGGCGGAGGGCCGCCGTCAGGCCGAGATCCTCAAAGCCGAGGGCGACAAGCAGGCCGCGGTGCTGCGCGCGCAGGGCGAGGCCGAGGCGATCCAGACCGTGTTCGACGCGATCCACTCCGGCAACCCCGACGACAAGCTGCTGGCGTACCAGTACCTGCAGACGCTCCCGAAGATCGCCGACAGCGCATCCAGCAAGCTCTGGATCATCCCGAGCGAGTTCACCGAGGCGCTCAAGGGTCTGACCGGGTCGTTCGCCGGTGTGATGACGGATGCCGCGGCCAAGGGTCGCGCGCAGAGCACGGGCACGCCCTCGGGCGGCGCCGCACTCGGCGGCCCGCCGCCCGCAGTCACCCCGCCCACCCCGTGACCCACCCGTGGTTCACCGGCGTCGCGACGCCGCGCGTCCTCGCGCACCGCGGACTGGTGACGCCCGACGCCGCCCGCGGCGGCGTCGTGGAGAACTCCTTCGCCGCCGTGGCCGCCGCCCACTCCGCCGGGGCTCACTACGTCGAGTCGGACTGCCACCTCACCGCGGACGGCGTGGTGGTGCTCTTCCACGACGACGACCTGTCGCGTGTGACCGGCGACCCGCGCAAGGTGGCGGACGTCCGCGTGCGGGAGCTCGAAGAGCTCATGACCGGACGCGGCGGGCTCATCACGCTCGCCCAGGCGCTGGACGCGTTCCCGGTGACGAGGTTCAACCTCGATGTGAAGGCGACGGCCGCCGCGTCCATCGTCGGCCGGACGGTCGCGCCTTTCGGCGATCGCGTGCTGCTGACCAGCTTCTCCGACGCACGTCGGCGGGCCGCCCTCGACGCCGCCGCGGAGAGCGGCCGCGGCGTTCGGCCTGCGACATCTGCGGGCCGCGGCACCATCGGGCGGGTGCTGGCCGCCGTGGCGTCGCGGTCGGACCGGCTGGTGACCCGTGCGCTCGCGGGCATCGACGCCCTGCAGGTGCCGGAACGTCAGGGGCGCCTGCGCATCGTCACGCCTCGGCTCATCGCGGCCGCACACCGGCACGACGTCGAGGTCCACGTATGGACGGTGAACGAGCCCCACGACATGACCCGCCTCGTCTCGATGGGCGTCGACGGCATCGTCACCGACCGCGCCGACGTCGCGCTCTCTGCACTGACATAGCACGCCGGTATGACCGAGCGCGAGCCCCGCTGTGCATCCACTGTGAAAGGTCGATGAACAGGGCTCCTTCGGATGATCCGCACAGGTCACTTCGTTATACCTGTACAGCGACGAGAGGACCACAAAATGGCAGACCGCAGTCTGCGCGGCATCCGACTCGGCGCCCAGAGCCTACAGAGCGAAGAGGGCGTCGTGTTCCATGAGCGCGCACAGCACATCTACACGTGCACGTCGTGTGGACGTGACACGACTTTGACCTTCGCGGCCGACGCCGAGGTTCCGCCCGCCTGGGAGTGCCGCACGTGCGGCGCCGAGGCGCTGCTGCGGGTGGGCGACGGCACCGCGACCGTCGATCACTCGGGCGACAAGACCCCCCGCAGCCACTGGGACATGCTTCTGGAGCGCCGCACCCTTCCCGAGCTCGAAGAGCTTCTGGAGGAGCGACTCGCCTACATCCGCGCCCGCCGCGGAGCCGGTGAGAACGTCACGGCGGACAAGCTCAGCGCCTGACCCGCATCCGCGCGACGCCGGCCCTACGGGGCCGGCGTTTTCGCGTTCCCGGGGCGCAGGCGGCCGAGCACTCCGAGGCAGACCAGCGAGATCACGCCGCCCCACACGAGCAGCAGCTGGATCGCGCCACCGAAGGTCACCGCGGGCGTGAGTCCGGTGCGCAACGGCACGTCCTCCAGCATGTGACCGGCGGTGTCCGCGGGGATCCCGGCGATCTCCGATCCATCGGGGGCGATGATCTGGCTCGTCCCGACCGTGGAGATGTTGACGACCGAGCGACCCGTCTCGACCGCGCGCATGCGAGCGAAGGCGAGCTGCTGCAGGTTCTCGTCGGTGCCGCGGAAGTCGGCGTTGTTCGTCTGGAACATGTAGATCTCGGCGCCGTCCTGCGCGCCGTCCCAGATGACGTCGTCGTAGATCACGTCGAAGCAGATCGCCAGCCCGACGCCGACACCGCCGACGTCGAAGAACGGCCGGGAGCCGCCCGGCGTGTACTCGCGCTGCACGAGATCGATGAGGTCCGGCGCGAACAGCCGGTAGAGCCAGCGATCGGGGACGTATTCGCCGAACGGCACGGGATGCCGCTTGTCGTACACGTCGACCGGGTTCTCGGCATCCTGCTCCCACAGCAGCGATGAGTTGAAGTACTCGTCGCCGCGCTGCGTGACCGCCGCGACCACGAGCGGCGCATCGAGCCGATCCGCCAGCGCATCCAGCGTCGCGGCCGTGCTCGCATTAGCCGTCGGGTCGGAGTCGACGCCGCCCTCCGGCCACAGCAGCACATCTAGGTCTTCGCCGAACAGCGGAGCCGTGGCCTGCAGCTGCGCATTCAGCACGTCGTTGCGGCCGCGCTCGTCGAAGTAGCCGGCGGGACCGTTGCCCTGGACCGCGCCGACGCGCATGGTGCCCGCATCCGTCGTCGGGAACTGCGGCAGCGCGAACAGCAGGATCGCGACGACGACGACGGGAACCGCCGTGCGGAGGTCGCGATACCGGCGCATCCGCGCCCACTCGACCGCGCTCGCGCACACCATGACGATGAAGAACGACAGCCCCGCGACGCCCACCCAGGATGCGACGCTCGCAAGGGGGCCGTCGGCCTGCGAGATGCCGACGCGGCCCCACGGGAAGCCTCCGTACGGCCAGGTGCCGAGCAGCTGCTCGCGCAGCACCCACAGAGCCGCCACGATCGCGGGCAGGGCCACCAGGCGCGCCCAGGCGCCCGTCCGCACCCGCGGGAGCCACCGGTACGCCAGCGCGATCGGGACCGCCGTCACCGCTGTGAGGAGCGCCTCGAGCGTCGCCAGGGCGATCCACGGGACGGGGCCCAGATAGCGCGCGGTGAACGACACGTTCACCAGGAAGAACGCCAGGCCGAAGACCAGGCCGACCAGGACGGCGCTCCAGACCCGGCGGCCGATGAGGCTGATCAGGGTCAGCGGGATCGCGACGAACACCATCGGCCACCACGCGAGGGCCGGGAAGGCGGTCGTGAGGGCGAGTCCGCCGACGGCGGCCGCGATGACCGCCGCCCACAGGGGCAGGAGCGGGCGCGGCAGCGGTGGGCGGGACGGCGCGTCGGGTGGCACGGATTCCACCCTAAGCGAGCGTGACGACGATGCTCTGCGGCCGCAGGGTCAGACGGCCGAATAGGCGACGATGCCGCGACGCACGGCATCCAGCGCCTTGCGGGCGGTGCTCGCGACGGGCTGGTCGGCGACGATCGACAGCTGGTCGAGCAGGTCGATCGTCTGCTTCGCCCAGCGGACGAAGTCGCCCGCGGCCATGTCGGCCTCGGTCAGCACGCGATCCAGCATGCCGCCGCGCGCCCACGTGTGCATCGCCTGGACCAGGCTCGCAGAGACGGGCTCGCTTCCGGGGAGCCGGTGCTCGCGCTCGAGGTCGTCGAGCTCCTGCCACAGCGACGTCGTCGCCTCGAACGCCGGCCGGAACGCCCCGCGCGGCAGCCCGCGCTCCCCCGGCCCGGCATCGTCGCGGCGCGGCTCGTACACCAGCGAGCAGGCGAGGGCCGCCAGGGAGGCGGCATCCAGGTCCTTCCAGATCCCCCGGCGCAGTGACTCGGCGACCAGCAGATCGCGTTCGCCGTAGATGCGTCGCATCGTGCGACCGGCGGGGGTGAGCGTCGTGACCCCGTCGTCGGCGATCGCCACGTACTCGAGCGCCCCCAGCACGTCGACGACGCGGTCGAAGATCCGCGCCACCGTTCCGGTGCGGGTGTCGATCTGACGCCGCATCTTGTCGATCTCGCGCTTGAGCTTCCAGTAGCGCTCGGCCCAGCGGGCGTGATGCTCCCGGTCCGGGCACTGATGACACGGATGCCGCTGCATGCGCTTGCGCAGGCTGGAGATCTGGCGCTGCCGCTCGTCGCGCGTGCGCCGCGAGGCGCTGACGTCCTTGCGGTTCACCTTCTCGAGATCGCTCAGCTCGCGGCGGATGCCGGAGTACTCCGCGAAGTCGCCACGATCGCACGTCATCGCCTTCTCGTACCCCGCGAGCGACTCCTCCTGCTCCCGGACCTGCCTGGCGAGGCCCACCACCGCCCGATCGGCCTGGAACTGCGCGAAGGACGACTCGAGGATCTCGCGCGCCCGCGCCCGCCCGAACTGGTCGATGAGGTTGACCGCCATGTTGTAGGTCGGACGGAAGCTGGAGTTCAGCGGGTACGTGCGCCGCGACGCCAGCGCGGCGACCGCCTGCGGGTCGAGCGCCTCGGTCCACTGGATCACCGCGTGGCCCTCGACATCGATGCCACGACGCCCCGCGCGGCCCGTGAGCTGGGTGTACTCCCCCGACGTGATGGCGACGCGCGCCTCGCCGTTGAACTTCTCGAGCTTTTCGAGCACCACGGTGCGGGCGGGCATGTTGATGCCGAGCGCGAGAGTCTCGGTCGCGAACACGACCTTCACGAGCTTGCGCTGGAAGAGCTCCTCGACCACCTCCTTGAACGCGGGCAGCAGCCCGGCATGGTGGGAGGCGACGCCCCGCTCGAGGTTCTCGCGCCACTCCCAGAAGCCCAGGACGGCGAGGTCCTCCTCGAGAAGGGTGCGGGTGCGTTCCTCGATCACCGCGCGTATCTCGCGGCGTTCATCCTGCGACGTCAGGCGCACGCCGGCACGCCGGACCTGCTGCACCGCTGCGTCGCAGCCCACGCGGCTGAAGATGAAGAAGATCGCCGGCAGCAGGTTCGCCCGCGACAGCAGCTCGACGACGTCCGGGCGATCGAGACGCTCGATGCGCTGCACGTTCGCCGAGCGCACCGGGCGCTTGTTGCCCCGGCTCGGACGACGATGGGATGCCTCGTACCCGCCGCCCGCGTAGCGAGCGCGTTCGCCGCGGTCGCCGCTGCGCAGCTGCTGCGCGCGCCGGTTGTTCTCGAAGTTCGGGCCTTTGAACGACCGGATGCGCATGAGCTCCTGGTTGACCTGTGCCGTCGCGATGCCGGCACGGTCGTCGAACAGCGGCAGGAGGTCGCCGCGCACCAGCACGTGCTGCTCCAGGGGAACCGGGCGGGTCTCGGAGACGATCACCTCGGTGTCGCCGCGCACGGTGTCGAGCCAGTCGCCGAACTCCTCGGCGTTCGACACGGTCGCCGACAGCGACACCAGTCGCACGCCCGGCGCGAGGTGGATGATGACCTCTTCCCACACCGCGCCGCGGAACCGGTCGGCGAGGTAATGCACCTCGTCCATGACCACGTACCGAAGGCCGCGGAGCGCCGGGGAGTCGGCATAGAGCATGTTGCGCAGCACCTCTGTCGTCATGACGACGATGCGCGCGTTGCCGTTGATGTTCGTGTCCCCTGTGAGAAGACCCACCTCATCGGCGCCGTAGACGTCCTGAAGCTCGCGGAACTTCTGGTTCGACAGCGCCTTCATCGGCGTCGTGTAGAACGCCTTGTCGCCCGGCGTCTGCATGGCCAGATGCACGGCGAACTCGCCGACGATCGTCTTGCCGGCGCCGGTGGGCGCGGCGACCAGAACGCTCCGGCCGTCTTCGAGCGCACGGCATCCCTCGATCTGGAACGGGTCGAGCGTGAACCTCTGGGACTCCGCGAACGCGGCCGTCAGGGGGTGCGTGCGGTCGAGCCGGGCGGATGCGCTGGCTCGCGCATAGCGCTCGGCGGGAGCGGGGTCGCTCACGGCGCCTCGGGCGGCAGGAGCGTGGCGGCGCGCTTCGCCTTGCGGCGGTCGAACAGCATGGACAGCCCGACCGCGGCGAAGTACAGCACGCAGAGGATCCCCGCGAGAAGCAGCATCGAGGTGACATCGGCGGCGGGAGTCGCCGCGGCGGCGAAGACCGTGATGATGATGATCGCCACGCGCCAGCCCTTCAGGATGTCGCGGCCCGAGACCACGCCCGCAAGGTTGAGGGCGACGAGGAACACCGGGGTCACGAACGAGACGCCGATCACCAGCAGCAGCTTGAAGACGAAGTCGTAGTACGTGGCGTAGTCGTAGAACTGCGCGATGCCCTGGTCGTTCGGCACGAAGTTCGACATCAGCACGACCATGTGCGGCATGATCAGCCAGCCGACGTAGAGGCCGGCCATGAAGAGCGGGATCGCCGCGGCCAGGAAGCCGACCGTGTACTGGACTTCCTTGCGGGTGAGTCCGGGCATGATGAACGCCCAGATCTGCCACAGCCACACCGGCGCCGAGATCAGCAGCCCGATCGCGAAGGCGATGCGCATGTGCAGATCGAAGCCGCTCGAGACGGTCGTGAAGTTGAGGGCGATGTACTGGTCGCCCCGCTCCCCCGCGATCTCCACGATCGGCTGCGACAGAAGGTCGATCACCCAGCCACTGATGAGGAATGCGACCACCATGCCGACGACGAGGCCGGCTGCCGCGATGAAGAATCGCTTCCGCAGTTCGCGCAGATGCCCGCCGAGGGACATCCGCTTATCGCGCCGAGGCTGCTCGGGCTCCTCGATGCGCGGTGGATCCGTGGTGACCACGCCGGGTCAGGAGGACGGGTCTGCGGTGCTGCTCGAGCTCGCCGGAGTTTCGGCCTTCGGAGCTTCCGACGACACGTTCTCGGCCTTCGACTTGGCCGAGGAGTCGTCCTCCTTCATCGCCTTCATCTCGCCCTTGAACACCCGGGCGGACTGACCGAGGCTCTTGGCGAGAGCCGGCAGCTTTGCAGCCCCGAAGAGGAGCAGGATCACCGCGAGGATGATCAGAAGATGCGGCCATCCGAATGCGCCCATGCGGAGTCTCCTTGTCGGTGCGGATGTGGCTCCAGTGTAACCCTGTGACGGCGGCTCCGAGCCGCCCTCAGCGGTATTGCGCCAACCCGGCTTCGGCCCACTCCGCCACGGCCCTGCGCGCGCCGGGGGGCTCGAGCACCTCGACGGCGCCTCCGCGTCGTGCCGCGAGACGGCGCAGGCTCAGTTCGTCAGCGACCCGCATGGTGGCGATCGTGACCCCGCCGGACGTCTCGAGCGTCGCGCGGTCGAGGTAGTCGCCGAGCAGCGGTGCGACTTCTTCGGGGAAGCGGATACGTGCGACGACGTCTCCGGCGTCGGTGTCGAACCAGTCGGGCGCCTGCTCTCCCGCATGAGTGCTCGGGATGCCGGTGAGTTCGAGGTCGCTGACGCGGTCCAGGTGGAACGTGCGCATCGCCTCACGCAGATGGCACCAGCCCTGCAGATACCACTGCCCGCTCGCGATGTGCACCTTGACCGGGTCGACGGTGCGGGTCGTGGGGGCGGCGTCCGGCGCTTTGTAGGTGAACGAGACGGCGACGCCACGACGCAGCGCGTCGGCTACGAGGTCTCGCACGGCATCGACCGGCTCGGGAGCCAGGATCACCTCCGCCGGCGTGGCGGATGCTCCGCGTGCCAGCTTTGCCAGCAGCCCCGCGTAGAGCTCGGTGTCTCCCACGCCCGGGATGGAGCGCGCCAGCTGCAGGCCCGCGAGGAGCGCGGCGGCTTCTCGGGCCGTGAGCTTCGGCGACCGCTCCAGGCCGACAGAGTTCGTGATGACGATGAGGTCGCGCTCGTCGAGGAGGTCCCAGTCGATGTCGAACAGGTCGTTCGACATCTGCCAGTAGCCCCGGTCGCCGGGAAGGCCGATGACGGTCAGCTTCTCGACCATCGACCGCATCTGCTCGGGTGCGACGTCGAACTCGTCGGCCGCCTCGGCGAGCGAGACCTCGCCCTTGCCGATGAGGTACGGCACCAGCTGCAGCATGAGCGCGGCGCGATCGGTCGCCACCAGTGGCTTACGGGCCGTCATGACCGGCTGCTCCTCATGTCAGTCGACGCTCCGGCATGCAGGTCGCGTGTGGCGGCGAGGCGGTCGATCACGCGGTCGCGCAGGTCGGCGGGCGCGACGACGCGCACCTCGGGCCCGTACGAGGCGAGCTCGTCGGCGAAGATGTGGGCGTCGACATACGGCACGCGGATGCCCTGCTCGGCCGGCTTCGCGCGGCGGGCGAGCCGCAGCGCGGCCTCGGTGCCGGGGTTGACCTCGAGGAGCGCTGAATTGCGGGCGGCGACCTCGTCGAGGCCCGCCAGCGCACGCTCCCCTGCGCCCTCGCGCAGCGCCGGGTCGAACGAGGTGCGCGTGAGGGTGACGGGCCCGACGATGCGCTGGAGCAGGAAGGTGCGGTCGGCGCGCACGTCGAGGTCGATGCCGAACACGTGCCAGCGGCCCTCGTACTCGATGAGCGCCAGAGGCTGCACGCGCCGGATGCGAGGAGCCTCCTCCCCCGGCTTGAGGTACGGGAAGGTGACCACGCGGCTCGACTCGATCGCCTGCTGCAGCCCGGGGAAGGCGGGATCGTGCAGGCTGAGGCGCGGCGAGAATCCGATGATGGGCTCGTCGACGAGGTCGCCGAGCGCGCGGATCTTGCGCAGACCGCTGCGGGCGTCGTCCGACATCGAGCTCTGGCTCCACACGCCGCCGGCGAGTGTGAGGAGCGCCTGCTCGGCGGGCGTGAACTCGATGTCCTCGGGCAGCTCGTACTCGGCGCTCGGCACGCGATAGCGCGCCTCGCGCAGGTCATCGGGGTCGGCCCAGTCGCCGATCGTCTCGATCGGCACGCCGAGGCCGCGGAGCGACTCCTTGTCACGCTCGAACATCTTCTCGAGCGCGTCCTTCGACGCGCCCGCCTCGCTCTGCTCGCGGTATCCGGCGACGGAGGTCAGGATCGTGTCCTTCGTCAGCCCCTGGTCGGTCGCGATGAGGGCCACCACGAGGTTGACAAGGCGCTCCTCGGGCGGGATCTTCGCGGCGGCAGTGGCAGGCACCCGCCTATCTTAGAGCCGCCCGCGACCCGGGTCGCGGACCCCGGTCACTCCGCCGGCGGGACGTCGACGCCGAGGATGTCGATGACGTAGACGAGCGTCGACCCGGCCGGCACGGCGCCGTTCGCGTCGTCGCCGTAGCCCTGGTCGGGCGGGACGACGACCAGCACCTGCGAGCCGACGGTCTGACCTTCGAGCGCCTTGGCGAAACCGGGGACGACCGAGTCGGCGGTGACCGACGCGGGCTGGTCGCCCCATGTGCTGTCGAACGTCTCGTCCTCACCCCAGACGACACCGCTGTAGTGGACGCGCACCGGCGCATCGCCGGTCACCGTCTCGCCGGTGCCCTTCTTGAGGGTCTGGACGACCAGATCGGTCGGCGGGGTGCCGTCGGGGATGATGAGGCCGGGCTGGCCGTCGGGCGCACGCACCACGGTGGGCAGGCCGAAGCCGCTGTTGAACTGGTTCTGGCCGTCCGCAGCGGGCAGGTACACCTTGCGCAGGTCGATGACGGCGACGACGGTGTCCTCCTCGTCGAGGCCGAAACCGACCGAGACGTCGGGCGACATGTCGTCGGGCGACATCGCGACCGCGATGCGCGAGCCCTCGGTGGCGCACTGCAGGGCTTCTTCGAAGCCCGGGAAGTTCGTCGTCCACTGATCCGGCGACGAGACCCGCGACAGGTCGCCGTCGTACGCGGTCGCCACGATCGGCTCGCCGGTCGTGCCGCTGAACAGCGCGACATCCACCACCATGAGCTGGTTCTGCGCGGTGATCGGCGTGCCCTCACCGGTGACGACGTCCTCGTAGGCGAGGTGCGGCGCATGCAGCGGCGTGTACACGTCGACTTCGGGCTGGTCCTCGGTGTCGCCGGTGACGTCGATGAGGTCCATGACGTCGGCGTCGGACACGGCGGGACGGGAGCAGTCGGACGACGAGCCGGGCATCGAGCATCCGGCCAGGCCGACGGTCACCAGTCCCAGGACGGCGAGGGCAGCGGGGATCTTGCGCACCGGAACAGTCTAGGCGGTGCCGTCGGGCTCGCCCGCGCGTCCCGCCGCCTGACGAGCGCCCTCCGCAGCGCGCTCGGCCTCGCGGACGCGCTTGCGCAGATTCTTGTCGGTGATCTGCCGGTCGCCGACCGCCCCGGGCGTCCACAGCTCGACGTCCTCGTCCCCGTAACTGGACTTCGAAGCCCGCCGCTTGACCTCCGGTGCGACGGCCCCCGGTGCGAGGCGGCGCGCCCAGATCAGGAAGCCGGTGTGGGCGACCATGCGGTGGTCCGGACGCACGGCCAGCCCTTCGACGTGCCAGCCCCGCACCATCGTCTCGTTCGCGTCGGGCTCGGTGAACAGCCCGGTGCCGCGGATGTACTCCGCGACGCGGCTCAGCTGGGTCGCGGTCGCGACGTAGCAGACGACCACGCCACCGGGCGTGAGCGCCTCGGCGACCACGTCGATGCACTCCCACGGGGCCAGCATGTCGAGGACGACGCGATCGACGGATGCGGGTGCCACCGTCTCGGTGAGCTCCTCGGCGAGATCGCCGACGACCACATCCCAGTTGGCGGGGACCTCGCCGATGAAGGTCTCGACGTTCGCGCGGGCGACCGCGGCGAAGTCGTCACGACGCTCGAACGACACCAGGCGCCCGTGGTCGCCGATCGCGCGGAGGAGCCACAGCGACAGCGCTCCCGATCCGACCCCGGCTTCCACCACCGTGGCACCCGGGAAGATGTCGGCCTCGGCGAGGATCTGGGCGGCGTCCTTCGGGTAGACGATGGCGGCGCCGCGCGGCATCGACATCACGAAGTCCCGTAGCAGCGGGCGCAGGGCGAGGTACTCGTGGCCGCCGCTGTTGGCCACGACCGACCCGTCCGGCTGGCCGATGAGCTGCGTGTGCTTGAGGACGCCGTGATGCGTGTGCAGTTCGCCGTCCGCGCGCAGCGTGATGGTGTGGAGCCGACCCTTGGGGCCGGTGAGCTGGACGCGGTCGCCAAGACGGAAGGGGCCGCTCGGTCGTGCCGCGGCGGTGGCGAGGTTCTCGGTCATCGGGCGATCTCCTCGGCCGGGTCGGAAGCGTGGACGCGTGCGCGGTGCGCCGCGTGGAAGGCGATGACGTCGTCGGCGGTGCGTCCGTCGAGCGTGTCCCACAGGGTGTGCGCGCCGGCCCCGGTGAGCGAGACCATCAGCGGCACGCCGATCACGGCGGCGCCCGATGCCACGGCCGAGCGCAGGCCGTTCGGGGAGTCCTCGATCGCCACCGTCTCGTGCGGCGCCACGCCGAGCGCCTCGCACGCCTGCAGGTACGGGTCGGGGAAGGGCTTCGGGCGGGTCGCGTCGTCGCCCGCGATCACGACGTCGAAGGCCTCGAAGTCGATGAGGTCGACGACCGTCTGCGCCATGCGCCGCATCGACATCGTCACGAGGCCCGTCTTGATGCCGGCATCGCGGAGGTTCGCGAGCAGCTCGCGCGCACCGGGACGGAACGGCACCCCCGTGACGTTCAGCTGGCGCATGACGTCGTCGGTGAGGTGATCGATGATGGCGTCGGTGCTCATGCGCACCCCCGTCCCCTGCAGGATGCGCGCCGAATCCTCGAGCCCCAGGCCCACCAGGCCGAGCGCCTGCTCGTGCGACCACGTCCCGCCGAAGCTCTCGATGAGCGGCGTCTCCGCCGCCATCCAATACGGCTCGGTGTCGACGAGGGTGCCGTCCATATCCCACAGGACGGCCGAGAGGCGGGGCTCATTCACCGTGCAATCCTACGAGAGGGCTCCGGCCCTCCGTGGAGAGGGGGGCATATCCTGGATGGAGCCCGCGGCCGATGCGGGCGGAGGGGGTCCCGTGGACGGACTGGGTCGTCGTGTTCTCGTCGCCGCATTCGATGGGTGGAACGACGCGGGCGAAGCCGCGTCGTCCGCCATCACGCAGCTGCGCGAGGGCGGGTCGTACGAGACCGTCTTCTCGGTGGATCCCGAGCTCTACTTCGACTACCAGTACACGCGCCCGCACATCGCCGCGGACGGCGACGGACGCCGCACGCTCCGCTGGCCGGAGGCCTCGCTGCTGCGCCCGGCGCGCGCCACCCGCGGCACCCAGCTGTGGCTGCTGACGGGAGTCGAGCCGGCCCGCGCGTGGCAGGCGTTCTCGTCCGAGTTCATCGACATGGCGCTGCGGGAGGACATCACGGGCTTCGTCGCGATCGGCTCGATGATGTCGGACGTGCCGCACACGCGCCCGATCTCCGTGTTCGCGGGCAGCGACAACGAGAACCTGCGCGGCGCCCTCGAACTCGAGCGCAGCTCGTACGAGGGGCCGGTCGGCATCCTGAGCGTGCTCGGCGACGCCGCGGAGCGCGCCGGCATCCCGACGGCCAGCCTGTGGGCGAGCGTCCCGCACTACGTCGCCGGACACACGCCCTCGCCCAAGGCGACGCTCGCGCTCCTCGACAAGCTCGAAGACCTCACGGGCGCGCCGGTCCCCCGCGGCGATCTCGCCACCGAGGCGGCGGCCTGGGAAGCCTCGATCGACGCGGCCGCGGCCGACGACGAGGAGATGACTGAGTACATCCACCAGCTCGAGCGCACCCGTGACACGTGGGACTCGCCCGAGGCGTCGGGCGATGCGATCGCGCAGGAGTTCGAGCGCTACCTGCGCCGCACCGACGGGAAGCCCGGTGACGGGCCGAGCAAGCCCGGACGCGACGACCCGCGCCGCTGAGCGGCATCCGTCTTCCGCACGGTCGCTGAGGCGACCGCGGACCGCACTCCGGCCCCTGGGCCCGTCGAAGCGCCGTTCGACGAACTCAGGGACCGGATCGCGGCTTCTGCGACAGGTAGCCGCTACGGGTTGATGACGCCCATGCTGAGCAGCACCAGGAGCAGCGAGCCCAGCGCGACGCGGTACACCACGAAGGGCAGGAAGCTGTGCTTCGAGATCCAGCTCATGAAGAACGCGATCACGCCCAGCGCCACGATGAACGCGACACCCGTCGCCACGGCCGTCTCACCGAGTGTGAACACGCCCGGCTCGTCGAGGCTCTTGAACAGCTGGAAGAAGCCGCTGCCGAAGACGGCCGGGATCGCGAGCAGGAACGCGTAGCGGGCGGCGGCCGCGCGCTCGTATCCCATGAAGAGACCGGCGGTGATGGTGCCGCCCGAGCGCGAGACACCGGGGATGAGCGCGAGGGACTGGGCGAAGCCGTAGATCACGCCGTGGCCGATGGTGATGTCCTGGAGCTTGCGCTTCTTGGCTCCGACGTGATCGGCGATGCCGAGAAGCACGCCGAAGAAGATCAGCATCCCGGCGGTGATCCACAGCGACCGCAGCACGGTCTCGATCTGGTCCTGGAAGAGGAGGCCGAGAACGACGATCGGGATGCTGCCGATGATGATGAGCCAGCCGAGTTTCGCGTCGGGGTCGTTGCGCGGGATCCGCCCGAACAGGGCGCGGAACCAGTGCCCGATGATCCTCACGATGTCGCGCCAGAAGAACACGACCACCGCAGCCTCGGTGCCGATCTGCGTGATGGCGGTGAACGCGGCGCCGGGATCCTGCGCCGACGGCAGGAACTCGCCGAGGATGCGCAGGTGGGCGCTGGACGAGATCGGCAGGAACTCGGTCAGTCCCTGGACGAAGCCGAGGATGATCGCTTCGAGAAGCATGGGCGCCTTTCAGACGGGCCTGACGGATGCCGCGCTGTCGCGGTGTCCGACGGGGACTTCAGTAGGTGCGGAGCAGGTCGGTGAGCACAGCCTGGCCGAAGACCAGCGCGTCGATCGGGACGCGCTCGTCGACGCCGTGGAACATTCCGGTGAAGTCGAGATCGGCCGGAAGGCGCAGCGGGGCGAAGCCGTAGCCCGCGATGCCGAGCGCGGCCAGCGCCTTGTTGTCGGTGCCGCCGCCCATGAGGTACGGCACGACCGGCGCGCCGGGGTCGTGCCGGCCGAGCGCCGCCACCATCGCGTCCACGAGGTCTCCCGAGAACGGCACCTCGAGGCCGATGTCCTGGTGGACCACCTCGACCTCAACGCCGTCGCCGACGATACGGCGGATGTCGGCGAGGGCGGCCTGCTCGGTGCCCGGCAGCACGCGCACGTCGACCAGGGCCTCGGCGCGGTCGGGGATGACGTTGTGCTTGTAGCCGGCGACGAGTCCGGTCGGGTTCGTGGTGGTGCGCAGCGTCGAGCGGAGGAATCCGGATGCCGCACCCGCGGCCGCCGCGACGGCGTCAGGGTCGTCGGCCGCCTGCCCCGTGAGCGCCGCCAGCCGCTCGGTCATCTCGCGGGTGGTGTCGGTGAGCGTCACCGGCCAGGCGATGCGCCCGAGCGCTGCCACGGCCTCGGCGAGACGCGTCACCGCGTTGTCGGAGTGGAAGCTGGAGCCGTGGGCGGCACGAGCGCGCGCTACGAGCCGGATCCACACGAGGGCCTTCTCCCCCACCTGGAGGAGGTACGCGTGGCGATCGCCGAGCGGGATGGAGTAGCCGCCGACCTCGCTGATCGCCTCCGTCGCGCCTTCGAACCAGCTCGGACGGTTCTCGACGACGAGCGCGGACCCCTCGACACCGCCGTTCTCCTCGTCGGCGAAGAACGCCAGAACGAGGTCGCGCTCGGGCTGCCCGCCGGAGCGGAGGATGTCCGCGACCGAGGTCAGGATCATGGCGTCCATGTCCTTCATGTCCACCGCACCGCGGCCCCACAGCATCCCATCGCGGACGACGCCCTCGAACGGGTCGACGCTCCAGTCCTCTGCGATGGCCGGGACGACGTCGAGGTGGCCGTGCAGCACGAGGGCCGGCTTGTCGCGGTTGCGCCCGGGGACGCGCGCCATCACGTTGGTCCGGCGCGGGATCGGCTCGTAGTACTCGGGCTTCAGCCCGAGGTCCGACAGGTAGGCGCCCACGTACTCCGCGGCCTCGCGCTCGCCCGCGGCGCGGCCGCCGCCGTGGTTCGTGGTGTCGAAGCGGATGAGATCCCGTGCCACCGACGCGACTTCGGGAAGGCCGGGGTCGGGAGAAGGCATGCGGACAAACCTACCGGACCGTACGACCGGCGCGTGGCGCGCCCGGCCGCCTCGCGGCAGCCGGCCGCTGTCTTCCGCCGGCGCCCACGGCTCAGTGCACGGCGTACATGGCGCCGCCCACGAGGAACGTCAGCACCGTCGTCCATCCGACGATCGCGAGCCCCTGCCAGAACAGGATGCGTGCGGTTCGCACACCCGCTCCCGCGAGCATCGTCGCCGTGAACTGCGTGGGCAGCAGAAGTGGTCCGAGCAGACTCACGCCGGGCACGCCGTACCGCTCGAGGGCCCGCTGGAACTTCGCCCGCCGTGCGGTCGTCCTCTCGCCGGCCGGCTCGGCCGGCGACGTCTCGACGATGTCGCCCCCGCCGGCGGCCGTCAGACGGCGCGCGCGGGCATGCGTGACGACCGCCGACCGTGTGCGCGCCGTGAGCAGCACGAGCACCGCGACGCACACGAAGTTGCCGACGATCGCGGCGACGGCGGCGATCACCGGAGGGATGCCGCCGATGATGCCGATCACCGCGGCACCCTCGCCTTCGATGAACGGGACGGCGGCCGCCGCCGCGATGACGAGCGGCTGGACGAGGTCGGGTACCTGGGCGACGAGGTCCTGGAAGGTGTCGACGAGACTCATGAGGTGCTCCTGACGGCAGCTGCGGGCGGGATCCGATGGCGACGGTGCCCGGCATCGTCCGTCGCACAACGAGTCCATCGCCACCCCCGTGATGCCGGAAGTGCCGCGGTGTCACCGCTTTCCGGGCGGTTCGCACGTCTCGGGCATGACATGTGTCATGGACCTATGGTGGGACGCATGACCGGCTCCCCCGTGCCACCCGCGGGCACCGAGACAGCGGCGCAGCGACGAGGGAGGCTGCGCCTGTCTCGCGGCATCACCGCGACCTGGTGGTACACCGTCTCGGCGGTGGTGTTCCTGGAGCTCATGATCGTGGCGGTCTGGACGGGGGCGCTCACCGAAGCGGGCCGCAGCACCGCGGCCATCGCGACGGTCGGCCTCGGCGGCCTCGTGTGGTGGGTCTCGACCTTCCTGCTGATGCGCGAGTACCGGCAGCGCACTGAGCACGAGCGATTCGTTCCCCGGCCGCTGGTCCTCGTCGCGCTGGTGATCGCGGCGTGCTTCGGCCTCGTCGCGGGGCTCGTGTCGGGGTTGTGGCTGTTGGGTGTCGTCCCCCTCGTCCAGACGTCGATGTTCCTCAACTGGCCGCAGGGGATGCGGCTGCGCGTGGTGATCGCCGCGACCGCCCTGCTCGTCGTCCTGTGGTTCAACGACGGCCGCCTGGTCGTTCCGCCCGGCGCGGGGTCGACGTGGTGGCTGCTCGGGTTCTTCTCCGTGTCGCTTCCCGCCATGACGGTGCTGACGCTGTGGTGGTGGGACGTCCTCATGACGGTCGACCGCGCCCGCGCCTCCGAATCCCGCCTCGCAGCGACGCAGGAGCGGTTGCGCGTCGCCACCGACGTTCACGACCTGCAGGGTCACCACCTGCAGGTGATCGCACTACAGCTGGAGCTCGCCGAACGCCTCATGCCGAAGGATCCGGACGCCGCTCTCACGCAGCTGCAGGCCGCTCGGCGCAGCGTCGACGAGGCGCGACAGGGCACGCGAGACCTCGCGCTGCGTTTCCGCTCCGTGCCGTTGACGGTCGAGATCGAGAACGCCGCCGACCTGCTGCGAGCGGCGGGCACGTCGGTGCAGGTGTCGGTGCATGCCGACGCGGACCGGGCTCCGGCATCCGTTCTCGGTCCCGTCATCCGCGAGACCACCACCAACGCGCTGCGGCACGGGGGCGGCCGGTGGGCGCGTCTCTCGCTCACGCGCGACGCGGAGGCCTGGCGCTACGAGATCGAGAACGATGCCACGGATGCCGCGCCGAGCGCCGACGGCGCGGGGCTGGACGGGATCGGCCGTCGCGTCGAGGACGGCGGCGGGTCCGTCCGGATACGGCGCCGACCGCAGGAGTTCGCCGTCGTGGTGCGCGTCCCTGTCGCGGCGGAGGGATCCCGGTGATCCGGGTGCTCGTCGCGGACGACGAGGCGATGATCCGTTCCGCCCTCGCCGCCCTCTTGCGCCTCGAGCCCGACATCGAGGTCGTCGCGGAGTGCGCCGACGGGGACGCGGCCGTGGCCGCAGCACTGCGCCTCTCCCCCGACGTCTGCCTCCTCGACCTCGAGATGCCGGGCCTGGACGGCGTGGAGGTCGCCGCCCGGGTGACGCGCGTCGTCGCGACGCGGTGCATCGTCGTGACGCGGCACGCCCGCCCTGGCGTGCTGCGGCGGGCACTGGCGTCGGGCGTGTCGGGCTTCCTGCCCAAGTCGCGCGGGGCCGACGAAGTGGCGGAGGTCATCCGACGTGTCGCGGCGGGCGGACGCTACGTCGACCCCGAGGTCGCCGCCGACGCGCTGAGCGACGAACGCTGCCCGCTGACCGACCGCGAGCTCGACGTGCTCCGTGCCGGACGCCGCGGCGAGACCACCGGGCAGATCGCCCGCACGCTCTCGCTCGCGCCCGGAACGGTGCGCAATCACGTGTCGGCGGTGTTGAGCAAGCTCGCGGTGAGCACACGCCAGCAGGCCGTCCTGCTCGCCGAGGAGCGTGGCTGGATCTGAAACGGCCGGCGTGCCGCCGCAACGACGAAGGCCCCCTTTCGGGGGCCTTCGACCTTCTGTGCGCGAGGGGGGACTTGAACCCCCACGCCCTATACGGGCACTAGCACCTCAAGCTAGCGCGTCTACCTATTCCGCCACCCGCGCAAGTGGTTTCCGGTTTCGCAACCGAGGAATGACATTACCACGTCACCGGAGGTTCAACGAATCGCCCGGTGCCCGGGCGCGTCACCCCATCGACACTCCGAACAGGAGCCCGAGCACGTAGGTGACGGCGGCGGCGCCGAATCCGATGGCGAGCTGCCGCAGCGCCCGCCGGAGCGGCGGAGCTCCCGACAGGAGGCCCACCGCGGCACCGGTCGACATGAGCGCGATCCCCACGAGAATCAGCGCGAGAACGACTGCGGTGAGACCCGAGAGCCCGAAGATCCAGGGCAGCACCGGGATGATCGCGCCCGAGGCGAAGAAGAGGAAGCTCGACAGCGCTGCCGCCCAGGCGCTGCCCACCACTTCGCCGTGGTCCGCGACGACGATCGGCCCGGTGTCGGCGCTTCCCTGCCCGGCTGCCCGCGCGGCCTCGACGACGCGCCGGGCGCGCGCGGATGCCTCGGCCTCCGGCATCCCGCGCGTCCGGTACACGAGCGCCAGCTCGTTGGCGTCTATGTCGAGATGCGGGATGCCGCTGTCGGCGAAGTCGCTCGGCTCGGTCGCGGCCAGGAGCTCGCGCTGCGACCGCACCGAGACGAACTCGCCCGCCCCCATCGACAGCGCGCCGGCGAGGAGGCCGGCGATGCCGCTGAAGAGCACGAACTGGCTCGACACGCCCGTCGCCCCGATGCCCATCACCAGGGCGAGGTTCGACACCAGTCCATCGTTCGCGCCGAAGACGGCCGCCCGGAAGGTGCCCGACAGACGGCGGCGGCCGCGCGCGGCGAGGCCGCGCACCACCTCGTGGTGCACCTTCTCGTCCGCCGCCATCGTGGCGGTCGCGAAGGGCTCGTCGTCGTACGGCGAGCGGGCCTCGGCGTTCTGCGCGAGGGCCAGCACGAAGATCGATCCGAAGCTCTTCGCCATCCAGCCGAGCAGCCTCGTGCGCACGTCGGGTCGCGGCAGCCGGGCGGGCTCCGCCCCCAGCAGCTCGAGCCAGTGCGCCTCGTGGCGGCCCTCCGCCTCGGCGAGCGCGAGGAGGATCTCGCGCTCCTCGCCGGTGCGCCGACCCGCCAGCTCGCGGTACACGCGTGCCTCGGCGCGCTCGTTCACGAGATACGTCGCCCAGCGGCGCCGGTCGCGATCGGTGGGTGCGGGGGGCGTGCTCACGGAGCCTCCAGTCGGGGTGCGGGACCCGTCAACGCTAGCCACCGCACCGAGGCCGTCCGCCCCGAAATCGATGATTGCCAGCATTTCGGGGCTCCGAACGGCGGCGGGATGGGCAGATGCCCGCGCCCTCGGACGGCCACCCCGGACGAGGGGTACGGGGCGGGCGGGCGCGTCAGGAGCGGACGCGCTTGCGCAGCACGTCGATGCGCGACTGCAGCTGCGCGACCGTGGCGTGCGAGACCGCAGGGCCGCCGCAGATGCGCCGCAGCTCGGCGTGCACCAGCCCGTGCGGCTCGCCGGTCTGCCGGGCATAGAGGCCGACGAGGCTGTTGAGCAGTTGGCGCTGCTCCTTGAGCGTGCGGTGCAGGGCCTGCGGCGGCGCGGGCTGCTGCGGGGCGCCGTCCGATCCGTCCTGCTGAGCCTGGCGGTCGTGCGCTTCGCGGGCGTGGCGGTGGCGCGTCTGGCGCGACTGCCGCTGCATGAGCAGCTCGTGCACGTGCTCGGGCTCGAGCAGGCCGGGGATGCCGAGGAACTCCTCCTCCTCGGGCGTGCCGGGAACGGCGAGCTGACCGAACTCCTTGCCGTCGAACAGCACCCGGTCGAAGTGTGCGAGCGAGCCGAGCGCCTGGTACGTGAACTCCTCGGTGAGCGCGTCAGACGCCTTGTCCTCGCGCTCGGCGGCGTCCATCAGGTCTTCTTCGGCGTTCCACTCGTCCTCGCCGTCGGTGTCGCGGTCGAGCGCGTGATCGCGATGCCGCTCCATCTCGTTGGCGAGCGCGAGCAGCTGCGGCACGTTGGGAAGGAACACGCTCGCCGTCTCGCCGCGACGTCGGGCGCGCACGAAGCGGCCGATCGCCTGCGCGAAGAACAGCGGCGTCGACGCGCTCGTGGCGTACACGCCGACGGCGAGGCGGGGCACGTCCACGCCCTCAGACACCATCCGCACGGCGACCATCCACCGGCTCGTCGACGCGGAGAACTCCTCGATGCGGCTCGAGGCCTCGGCCTCGTCCGACAGCACCACCGTCGGGGCCTCGCCGCTGATCTCGTGCAGGATCCCGGCGTACGCGCGCGCGGCGGTCTGATCCGTCGCGATCACCAGTCCGCCGGCATCCGGCACGTGCTCGCGCACCTCGGTGAGGCGCCGGTCGGCCGACCGCAGCACGGCCGGGATCCAGTCCCCCTCCGGGTCGAGCGCGGTGCGCCACGCCTGCGAGGTGATGTCCTTGGTGTTGTCCTGCCCGAGATGCGCCTCCATCTCGTCGCCGGTCTTGGTGCGCCACCGCATGTGGCCGGCGTACACGAGGAAGATCACCGGCCGGACCACGCCGTCCTCGAGCGCCCGACGGTAGCCGTACGCGTAATCGCTGCGCGAGACCCGGATGCCCTTGGGGTCGGGGTGGTACTCGACGAACGGGATCGGCGCGGTGTCGCTGCGGAACGGCGTGCCGCTGAGCAGCAGGCGCCGGGTCGCCCGCGCGTACGCCTCGCGCAGCGCGTCGCCCCAGCTCAGCGCGTCACCGCCGTGATGCACCTCGTCGAGGATCACCAGCGTGCGCGCGTCCATCGTCAGGCGCTGATGTACGGATGCCTTCACCGCGACCTGCGCGTACGTCACGGCCACGCCGTGGTACTGGCGGGCGGGAGCGACGTGACGGTTGCTGAAGGCGGGATCGAGGCGGATGCCGACGCGGGCCGCGGCATCCGCCCACTGGGTCTTGAGGTGCTCGGTCGGCGCGACCACGACGACGCGGTTGACGATGCGGCGCCGCAGGAGCTCGCTCGCCAGGCGGAGGGCGAACGTCGTCTTGCCGGCGCCCGGGGTCGCCGCCGCGAGGAAGTCGCGCGGACCGCCGCCCGGGCCGTCGGGCCCGTCCATGCCGAAGTACAGGTCGAGCGCCTCGGCCTGCCACGCGCGCAGGCGCTGCGCGGTGCCCCACGGCGCGCGCTGCGGGTAGGTCGGCGACAGGTGCTCGGCCGCGAAGCTGCCGATGTGCGGCTCGGCGCTGTGCGGATCGGCGATCGGGGTCGAGGGGGACGCAGCCTGCGATTCGATCGTCGTTTCGTCCGTCACCGAATGCACCTCCCCCGTAGACAACGAGTCACCACGATAGACGACCGGCACGACATCGAGCGTCGGCGACCGGGGGTAGCCTGACTCTCGGTCACGAGCCGAGGAACGGAAGACGGATGCCCACGACAGAAGATCCCCGCACCCCCTACGTCGAGAACGCCGAGACGCACCCCTGGCGGCGCTACGTCGCCCTGGGCGACTCGTTCACCGAGGGTGTCGGCGATCGCGAGCCGGCGGCCCCGAACGGCGTCCGGGGATGGGCGGACCGGGTCGCCGAGGTGCTGTCGGAGCAGGTGGACGACTTCGCGTACGCCAATCTCGCCATCCGCGGCCGCCTCATCGCCCAGATCGTGCAGGAGCAGGTCGAGCCGGCCATCGCCCTCAAGCCCGACCTCGTGACCTTCTCGGCGGGCGGCAACGACGTCATCCGCCCGAACGGCGACCCCGACAGGATCGCGCAGCTCTTCGAGGACGCCGTCGTGCGCCTCTCGCGCGACGGCGCCACGGTCGTCGTCTTCACGGGCATCGACACCGCATTCACGCCGGTCTTCCGCGGCATCCGCGGCAAGGTCGCCATCTACAACGAGAACATCCGCGCCATCGCCGACAGGTACGACTGCATCGTGGCCGACCAGTGGGCCCTGAAAGAGGTGCAGGACATGCGCTTCTTCGACGACGACCGTCTGCACTACAACACCCTCGGCCATCACGAGGTCGCACGCATGGTGCTGCGGGCGCTGAACGTGCCGAACGACCTGCAGCCGATGCAGCCCGACCCGCTCCCCCTCCGCACGTGGCGCGAGGCGCGCGCGGTCGACCTCGTGTGGGCTCGGGAGTACCTCGTGCCGTGGGTGCTGCGGCGCGTGCGTCACCAGTCGTCGGGCGATCACGTCAAAGCCAAGCGCCCCGACCCGCTGCCGGTCATCACGCTGGCGCCGGCACAGCAGGGTTCCCGGTCGGCGCCCGCGGGCGACGCCGGCCTCGCCGATCGCCCTGAGGAGGTGTGAGGTGACGACGCATCTCGTCACCGGAGCGGGCTCCGGGATCGGCGCGGCGCTCGCCGAACGGCTCGCCGAACGCGGGGACGACCTCTGGCTGCTCGTGCGCGACGCCGGGCGTGCCGCGCAGCTGCGTGAACGCTTCCCGGACGCGCGGACCCTGGTGGGCGACCTCTCCGACCCCGCACGCCTGTCGTGGGCGTTCAGCCACCAGAGCGTGCCGCCGCAGCTCGACTCGCTGATCCACGTCGCCGGCGTCGTGGAGCTCGGCGCCGTCGGCGAGACGCCGGTGGCGACGTGGCAGCATCAGCTCAACGTCAACGCCGTATCGCCGGCCGAGCTCACGCGGCTGATGCTGCCTGCGCTGCGCACCGCGCGGGGGCGCGTGGTGTTCGTGAACTCGGGCGCGGGACTGCGGGTGAGTCCCGAATGGGGCTCGTACGCCGCGAGCAAGTTCGCGGTCCGCGCGATCGCCGATGCGCTCCGCGAGGAGGAGCGCGCCCACGGCGTACGCGTGACGACGGTGTATCCCGGCCGCACGGCGACGCCCATGCAGGAGAAGGTGCACCAGCAGGAGGGCGCGGACTACGACGCGTCGCAGTGGATCGAGCCGGCCTCGGTCGCCGCCGCGATCCTCGCGGCGCTCGATCTGCCGCGGGACGCCGATCTCACCGAGCTGACGATCCGCCCGGGCGCCTGAGCGGACGCCGCCACGCGCCGCCCGGCCGGCGACGGCGGCGCGACGGGGCTCAGCGCGTCCGCAGCTCCCACAGCGCGACCGCGCTCGCCGCGGCCACGTTGAGTGAGTCCACGCCGGCGTCCATGGGAATCGTGACGACGGTGTCGGCGACCTGCAGCGCGCTGCGCGAGAGGCCATCGCCTTCGGCGCCGAGCATCAGCGCGACCCGCTCGGGCCTCCGAGCGCTGAACTCATCGAGCGCGACGGCGTCGTGGGCCAGCGCGAGTGCCGCGAGCACGAAGCCCGACTCGTGCAGGACCGCGCGCGCTTCTCTCCATTCCGGCAGCCTCGTCCACGGCACCTGGAAGACCGTCCCCATGCTCACCCGCACGCTGCGCCGGTAGAGCGGGTCCGCACAGCGCGGGCTGACGAGCACGGCATCGGCGCCGAGCCCGGCCGCCGCGCGGAAGATGGCGCCGACGTTGGTGTGGTCGACGATGTCCTCGAGCACGACGACGAGCCGCGCACCGGCGACCACCTCGGCGACGGTCGGCAGCTCCGGCCGGTGCATCGACGCGAGCGCACCGCGGTGCACGGCGTAGCCGGTCAAGGCTTCGGCGATCTCCGGAGCGACGACGTAGACCGGCACCGCCGCGTCGGCGAGCACCTGCTCGATGTCGCCGAGCCACTTCTCCTGCACGAGCACCGATCGCGGGCGGTGGCCCGCCCGGAGCGCGCGCGCGATGACCTTGGCCGATTCGGCGATGTACAGACCGCCTTCCGGCTCGAGCACGCGGCGGAGTGCGACGTCGGTGAGATCGCGGTAGTCCGCGAGTCGTTCGTCGGCGGCGTCGGTGATGTGGATCGCGTGCATCGCGTCCCATCGTCGCACGCGCCGAGGTTCACACCCGCGTGCCGACCGCCGTCCAGGCCCGCGCCGTCACGGTGAACGGCCCCTCGCCGAACTCGTCACGCAGGGCACTCTCCAGCCGGGCGGCGCCGGATTCGTCCAGCGTCGCCACATAGCGCCCTGCCGGCCCGACGCCGAGGAGGAACGGCTGCCACCAATCGTCGAAGCCGCTCAGCGCCACCGTGCTCTCGACGACCGTCTGCGTCACGTCCGCGAGGCCCGCGCGCTCGAAGATCTCGACCAGCTGCCCTTCGGCGGCACCGCTGAGAGAGGCCTCGCCGCGCACGTCGGGGTCGAGTCGGCGAGCGATGCGCCAGAAGTCCGAGAGCGGTCCGCCGCCTCCGGCGTGATCCCACACGCACGCCGAGACTCGTCCGCCGACGGCGGTCACGCGCGCCATCTCCCCTACGCCCCGCACGGGCTCGGTCATGAAGTGCACGACGAGCTGCGCAAGGGCGGCCCCGAACTCCCGGGCGCCGAAGGGAAGGTCCTCGGCAGCGGCCACGCGCACGTCCACTCCGGGGCATGCGTCGGCGGTCGCCGCGGCGAACACGGGCTCAGGATCCACCGCGCTCACTGCCGCCGCGCCCCTGCGTCGCACGAGCTCGCGCGTGAGCATGCCCGGGCCGCAGCCCACGTCGAGCACACGGGTCTGGGGGGCCACGCCTTCGAGCCCCACCGTGGCGAACGGCACCGCGAGCGGCGTCGAGAAGCGGCCCATGAACCGCGCGTACGCCTCGGCGCTGACATTCCCGAAGCTGCCCACGCGCTCATCCTGGCACGCGGGCGGGCGCCGTAACATCCCGGAAAACCGAGAGGCCTACACTCGACGCGAAGGGGGTGCGCCGTGACGACGATTTCGACCGGACTGGACGCCCGCACGACGGATGCCGTGGCCGAGGCCATCGCGACGCTCTCGGGCCGTCGCATCGCGGTGCTGACAGGGGCCGGTGTCTCCACCGACTCCGGCATCCCCGACTATCGCGGTGCGGGTGCGCCCGTGCGGACCCCCATGACGGTCGAGCAGTTCCTCTCCAGCGACGCCTCGCGGCGGCGCTACTGGGTGGGCAGCCACCTCGGCTGGAAGGCGTTCGCGGCCGCCGAGCCCAACGCCGGCCATCGGGCCATCGCCGACCTGGAGGCGCGTGGGCTTGCCACTGGGGTCGTCACGCAGAACGTCGACGGTCTTCACGTCCGCGCCGGCAGCCGGCGTGTGGTGGAGCTGCACGGCACGATGCGCCGCATCTTCTGCACGCACTGCGGCCAGGTGTTCGACCGCCGCGACCTCGCCCGCCGCGTCGAAGACGACAATCCGTGGATCCGCGTCCCCGCGAATGTCGCACTCGGCCCCGACGGCGACGTGCTCCCCGAGAGCACTGAAGGCTTCCGCATCCCGGCCTGCAGCGTCTGCGGCGGAATGCTGAAGCCCGACGTCGTCTTCTTCGGCGAGTTCATACCGGCGGAGAAGTTCCGGGAGGCCGAGCAGCTGGTGCACACCAGCGGGGCCCTCCTCATCGCCGGATCCTCGCTCGTCGTCAACTCCGGCATCCGGCTCCTGGAGCGTGCGCGCCGCCGGCGCCTGCCGGTCGTGATCGTGAACCGCGGCATCACCCGCGGCGATGCCCGCGCGACGGTCAAGATCGACGCCGGCACGAGCGAGGTCCTCCGGGCACTGGCTGACGGCCTCCCCTCCCTCGCCTGACGCATCTCCCGTTCAGGCGCCCCGGGTAGGGTCGGAGCATGACCGCTCTCACCCTGATCCGCCACGGCGAGACCGACTGGAACCGCGATCGGCGGATCCAGGGTGCGACCGACATCCCCCTCAACGACACGGGTCGCGCACAGGCCCGCGCCACCGCGGCGGTGCTGCGCGGGCGCCTCGACGCGACCGTGCCGGCGAGGATCGTCTCGAGCGATCTCGCCCGCGCCCGCGAGACGGCCGAGATCATCGCCGCCGAGCTGGGCCTCGCCGCACCCCGGACCTATCGCGGATTGCGCGAGCGGTCGTACGGCGAGGCGGAGGGCATCGACGTGGAAGAGTTCCGCGCCCGCTGGGGCGACTGGCACAGTGCGGAGGTTCCCGGCGCCGAGCCGTGGCCGGAGCTGCGCAAGCGGGGCATCGCGGCACTCGGCCGCGCCGTCCGCGATCACCGCCGCACGACCGCGCCGGCGGCCGCGAACCTCATCGTCGTGAGTCACGGAGCGCTGATCCGGGAGCTGATCCGCCACGCGACGGCCGGCGAGCTGCCGCCCGTGGGCGAGCGTCTCGCGAACGGATCGACGCACGACTTCGTCTACGAGCGCGACCACCTCCGGCTCATCGCCTACGCGGGGCTCGGGGCCTGACGCCGGCGGCGTCGCGACTCAGCCGTCTGCCCGGGCCAGGACGCCGCGCGCGTGCCGCAGCACGGGCTCGTCCACCATGCGCCCCTCGTAGGAGAACACGCCGCGCTCGGTCTGCGCGGCGCCGAGCACGCCACGCGCCCACGCGACGGTCTTCTCGTCGGGGCGGTACGCGGCGCGGATGACGGGGACCTGGCTGGGGTGGATGCACGCGGTGGCGCGGAATCCGGATGCCGCAGCATCGGCCGCCTCGATCGCCAGGCGCTTCGCATCGTCGATGTCGAGATGGACGGCATCGATCGCGGCCTTGCCGCGCGCGCCCGCCGCAAGCAGGACCCGCGCGCGGGCGTAGCGCGCGATGTCGCGATAGCGGCCGTTGGGCTTGCGACTCGAGGTGCCGCCGAGGCTCGCCACCAGGTCCTCCGCTCCCCACATCAGCGCCACGACGTTGTCGAGGGCCGCGATACGGTCGGCCTGGGCGACGCCCTTCGCCGTCTCGCACAGTGCGACGACCTCGAAGCGCGCGTCGATGCGTGCGATGCGCTTCGGCGACTCGGACTTGGCCAGCATGATGCGCCGGTAGTCGGTCTGCGAGAGCGTCGCCATGTCGGCCGTGAACGCGTCGGTCTCGGCCGGATTGACGCGCACGATGACGCGCGCGGGGTCGACCTCCGATTCGATGAGGTGACCGCGGGCCGCCGTCTTGTCCGCGGGCGCCACCGCGTCCTCCAGATCCAGGATGACGGCGTCCGCGCGATCGAATGCCTTGGCGTACCGCTCGGGGCGGTCCGCCGGGCAGAACAGCAGCGCGGGGCCGAGGTCGAAGTTCATGGGGTCCTCCCCGGGATCGGCGGCGCGCACCACATCAGGGCGGTCCGCGTGGCCACGGCGACGACCTCGCCGCGCTGGTTGCGTCCGGTGTGACGAAGGGTCACGATCCCCTGCCCGGGACGCGAGGCCGAGAGCCGCTTGTCGACGACCTCCGTCTCGGTGTACAGCGTGTCGCCGTGGAACAGGGGCGCCGGGAACGAGATGTCGGTGAGGCCGAGCTGCGCGACGAGCGTTCCCTGCGTGATCTGCGAGACGGACGCCCCGACCATCGTCGCCAGCGTCCACATCGAGTTCATGAGGCGCTGTCCGAACGGCTGCGACTCTGCGAAGGCGGCATCCAGGTGCAGCGCCTGCGTGTTCATCGTGAGCGAGGAGAACAGCACGTTGTCCGCCTCGGTAGCCGTGCGACCGGGGCGATGCAGGTACGTCGTGCCCACCGCGAGCTCGTCGTACCAGAGTCCCCGCTGCACGACCTCGGGGGAACCGCCGTCGGGGGCGGGGTTCTCGGCGGGGTCAGGCATCACGTCTGTCACGCTACCCTCAGGCCACACCCAGCGCCCGTGCGATCACGAGCAGCTGCACCTCGTTCGTGCCCTCACCGATCTCGAGGATCTTCGAGTCGCGGTAATGACGGGCGACCGGGTACTCGTTCATGAACCCGTTGCCGCCGAACACCTGGGTCGCGTCGCGCGCGTTGTCCATCGCCGCATCGCTCGCGGTGAGCTTGGCTATCGCCGCCTCGGTCTTGAAGGGCTTCCCCGCGTCGCGCAGCCGGGCGGCGTGATGCCACGCGAGACGCGCGTTGTGCACGCGAAGCTGCATCCGGGCGAGGAGGAACTGGATGCCCTGTCTCGTCGCGAGCGCGTCGCCGAACACCGTCCGCTTCTTGGCGTAGTCGACGGCGGCCTCGAGGCATCCCTCCGCGGCACCCGTCGACAGCGCCGCGATGGCGATGCGTCCCTCGTCGAGGATGTGGAGGAAGTTCGCGAAGCCGCGACCCCGCTCGCCCAGCAGGTTCCCCTCGGGCACACGCGCATCCTGGAACGTCAGCGGATGCGTGTCGGACGCGTGCCACCCGACCTTGTCGTAGCCGGGCTCGACCGTGAAGCCGGGCGTGCCCGACGGCACGATGATCGTCGAGATCTGCTTGCGGCCGTCCTGCTCCCCGGTGACCGCCGTGACGGTCACGAACCGGGTGATCGGCGTTCCCGAGTTGGTGATGAACTGCTTCGAGCCGTTGATGACCCACTCGCCGGCCTCGAGCTTCGCCGTGGTGCGCGTGGCGCCGGCGTCGGAGCCCGCCTCCGGCTCGGTGAGCCCGAAGCCCGCGAGCGCCGTGCCGGCCAGGAGATCCGGCAGCAGCGCCTGCTTCTGCTCCTCCGTGCCGAAGCGGAACACCGGCATCGCACCGAGACTGACGCCGGCTTCGAGCGTGATGGCGATGGACTGGTCGACGCGTCCGAGTGCCTCGATCGCGAGGCAGAGTGCGAAGTAGTCGCCACCCTGCCCGCCGTACTCCTCGGGGAACGGCAGGCCGAACAGGCCCAGCTCGCCCATCTGGGCGACGACGTCCATCGGCAGGGTCTTCGTGCGGTCGGCCTCGTAGGCCTGCGGGGCGACGACCTCGTCGGCGAAGTCGCGCACCATGCGGGCGAGCTCTCGCTCGTCGTCGGTCAGGTTGAAGTGGTCCATGGCTGCCTCGGATTTCAGGAGGGGGTGTCGGATGCCTCGTGGGCGGGTTCTGCGGCGGTGACGTGAGCGAGAACCTGGTCGCGGCGCACCTGGTCGCCCGTGACGACGTCGAGACGCACGACGCCCGCGTGGGGCGCGACGACGGGGTGCTCCATCTTCATGGCCTCGATGGTCACGATCCGGTCGCCGGCGGCGACCGCGGCGCCGTCGGCGACGTGGAGGGCGACGACAGCGCCCGGCATCGGGGCGCGCAGCTCCGGATCGGTCGCGGCGGCATCGCGCTCGCGGGCGGCGAGGCGCTTCTCCATCGCCTCCCGGCGCGTGAGAGGGCGCAGCCGGTGTGTCGCGGCGTCGGCGTGCACCCAGATCCACCCTGCGGCGTCCGTCGCCACCGTCACGCCGGAGGCCCTCGCCTGCTCGGTGGTGTGCGATCCGTCGTGCGGTGCGGGGCCGACACGGCCGGACGCTGACGACTCCCGACGCCGCCGTGAATCCATGGCGGAGAACGACGCCGGCGCGAGGTCGGGAGCCGCGACGACGGCGATGGCGCCGCTCTCCGCCTCGACCGCGACCGTGCGACCGACCGGTGCGCTTCCCGCGCGCCAGCCGGTGCCGGTGAGCCACAGCGGGCCGGCCGCTGCTCGGACAGGCTCCGAAGCGCGCACGCGCGCGAGCTCTCCGGCCAGGGCTGCGGCGGTGAGCGCCGCCTGCGACGGTTCCGAGGCCGAATACGGCGGCAGACGGTCGATCAGTCCGGTGTCCATGTCGCCGCCGCGCACTCCCGGATCGGCCAGCAGCGCCCGCAGGAATCCGAGGTTGCTGTCGACGCCGAGCAGCACGGTCTCGGCGAGCGCAGCATCGAGCCGTTCGATCGCCTGCGCGCGATCCGAGCCGTGCGCGATGACCTTCGCGATCATCGGGTCGTAATCGGACGAGACGACGCTGCCCGACTCGACCGCGGCGTCCGTGCGCACCCCTGCGGGCTCGCGCCACACCAGCACGTCGCCGGTCGCCGGCAGGAAGCCGCGCTCGGGGCTCTCGGCGTACACGCGGGCCTCGATCGCGTGACCGTCGAGGCGGATGTCGTCCTGCGCGAGCGCGAGCGGACGGCCTGCCGCGACGAGGAGCTGCTGCTCGACGAGGTCGACCCCGGTCACGAGCTCGGTCACCGGATGCTCGACCTGCAGTCGCGTGTTCATCTCGATGAAGAAGAACTCGTCGGGCCGATCGCCGGCCACGAGGAACTCGACGGTGCCTGCGCCGCGGTAGTCCACGCTCGCGGCGGCCGCGCACGCCGCGGCCCCCAGGCGCGCGCGGGTGGCGGCATCCACCACCGGGGAGGGAGCCTCCTCGATGACCTTCTGATGCCGGCGCTGCAGTGTGCACTCACGCTCGCCGAGATGGATGACGTCGCCGTGCGCGTCGGCGAGCACCTGCACCTCGATGTGGCGCGGGCGCACGATGAGGCGCTCCAGCAACAGGGTGTCGTCGCCGAAAGCCGCCGCAGCCACGCGACGGGCGGTGGCCAGCGCCTCCGGCAGCTCGGACGCCGCTCGCACCACCTGCATGCCCTTGCCGCCCCCGCCCGCCGAGGGCTTGACCAGCAGCGGATAGCCCGTCTCGCCCGCCGCGGCGGCGATGTCGGCGTCCGTCATCCCGACGGCGCTGAAGCCGGGGACGGTCGGCACGCCGTGTGCTGTCACGTGCTCCTTCGCGCGGATCTTGTCGCCCATCACGTCGAGGGCGCGCTCCCCCGGACCGATGAACACGATCCCCGCGTCGGCGCAGGCGCGCGCGAAGCCCGCGTTCTCGGACAGGAACCCGTAACCCGGGTGGATCGCCTCGGCAGCCGTCTCACGGGCGGCGGCGATCACCGCCGCGATGTCGAGGTACGACGCGGATGCCGCAGCCGGCCCGATGCGCACCGCGACGTCGGCCTCCCGTACGTGCGGCGCGTCGGCGTCGGCGTCGCTGTAGACGGCGACCGAGCGGATGCCGAGCCGCCGCAGAGTGCGGATCACGCGGCGTGCGATCTCGCCGCGATTGGCGACCAGGACGGTGGCGAACGGGGGCCCGTCGACGGAATCGGCGATAGTGGGGCGGGCCTCACGGAGGGAGGCGGGAGAGGAGGTCACGGGGATCACATCCGGAAGACGCCGAAGCGCGGTTCGGGCAGCGGGGTGCGCGAGACGACGTCCAGCGCGAGTCCGAGCAGGTCGCGGGTGTCGAGCGGGTCGACGACGCCGTCGTCCCAGAGCCGGGCGGTGGCGTAGTAGGGGCTCCCCTGATCCTCGTACTGGGCGCGGATCGGTGCCTCGAACGCCGCCTGGTCCGCCTGCGACCACTCCTCGCCGCGGGCCTCCAGCTGGTCTCGCTTGACGGTCGACAGCACCGACGCGGCCTGGTTCCCGCCCATCACGGAGATGCGACTCGCGGGCCAGGTCCAGAGGAACCGCGGCGAGTACGCCCGGCCGCACATCGAGTAGTTGCCGGCGCCGAACGAGCCGCCGATGACGACGGTGAGCTTGGGGACGCGCGTGGTGGCGACGGCGGTGACCATCTTGGCGCCGTCCTTCGCGATGCCGCCGGCCTCGGCGTCCCGTCCCACCATGAAGCCGGAGATGTTCTGGAGGAACAGCAGCGGTGTGCCGCGCTGGTCGCACAGCTCGATGAAGTGGGCGCCCTTCTGCGCGGATTCGCTGAACAGCACGCCGTTGTTGGCGACGATGCCGACGGGGTGGCCGTGGATGCGCGCGAAGCCGGTGACCAGCGTGTCGCCGTACTCGCGCTTGAACTCGTGGAACTCGCTCCCGTCGACCAGCCGGGCGATGACCTCGCGCACGTCGTAGGGCTGGTTGACGTCGACGGGGACGACCCCGTACAGGTCGGACGGGTCGACGGCGGGCGGGACGCTCGGCACGACATCCCACGCGGGCGCGGCGGGAAGCGGCAGGGTGGCGACGATGTCGCGGACGATCTCGAGGGCGTGCTCGTCGTCCTCGGCGAGGTGGTCGACGACGCCCGAGCGTCGGGCGTGCAGCTCTCCCCCGCCGAGCTCCTCTGCGGTGACGACCTCGCCGATCGCGGCCTTCACGAGCGGCGGGCCGCCGAGGAAGATCGTGCCCTGGCCCCGGACGATGACCGTCTCGTCGCTCATGGCGGGGACGTACGCGCCTCCGGCGGTGCAGGAGCCGAGGACCGCGGCGATCTGCGGGATGCCGGCGGCCGACAGCCGGGCCTGATTGAAGAAGATGCGTCCGAAGTGGTCGCGGTCGGGGAACACCTCGTCCTGCATGGGAAGGAACGCGCCCCCCGAGTCGACCAGATAGACGCACGGCAGGCGGTTCTCGAACGCGATCTCCTGGGCGCGGAGGTGCTTCTTCACCGTCAGCGGATAGTAGGTGCCGCCCTTCACGGTCGCGTCGTTGCAGACGACCATCACCTGGCGCCCGTGCACGAGGCCGATGCCGGCGATGACGCCGGCGGCCGGGGCCTCCCCGCCGTACAGCCCGTCGGCGGCGAGCGGCGCGATCTCGATGAACGGGCTCCCCTCGTCCAGCAGCCGCGAGACGCGGTCGCGGGGCAGCAGCTTGCCGCGCGCGACATGGCGCTGGCGAGAGGCGGTGGGCCCGCCCAGGGACGCCGTAGCCAGCCGATTGCGCAGCTCTCGAGCCAGCCCCTGCTGACCCTCGTGGATGCGCACGAAGGCCTCGTCGTGCACCGCGGCGGTACTCAGCACGCCCATCTGCGCCCTCCCGTGTCATCTCCGTCGACGTCACGATCGGATCACGTCCGTTGTCCTGACGCGATCGGATTGGTTAGTGTTCACTAACTGAGCTTCAGGTTAGCGACCATTAACTGGAATCACAAGCGGGGAACCGGAATGACAAGCGCCGCCACCGACCGCGATCGCGCGAAGGCCGACCGCCACGCAGCGATCCTCCGCGAGGCGGCCGCGCTGTTCGCCGAACGCGGCTTCAGCGGCGTCAGCCTCGAAGACATCGGCGGGGCGGTCGGCGTCAGCGGCCCTGCCCTCTATCGGCACTTCGCGAACAAGCAGGCGTTGCTGGGCGCCATCCTCGTCGAGGTGAGCGAGCGGCTGCTGGCCGGCGGCCGGGCCGTGCTGTCCGAGCATGATGACCCCGCCGATCAGCTCGACGCGATCATCGCGTTCCACGTCGAGTTCGCGCTCCGCGACGCCGACGTCATCCGAGTCCAGGACCGCGACCTCGCGAGCCTCAGCGACGACGACCGCCACACCGTGCGGCGCCTCCAGCGCGAGTACGTGGAGGTGTGGATCGGCATCCTCTCGACGATCCATCCCGAGCGAGACGAGGACGACCTGCGCGTGCGCGCCCACGCGTGCTTCGGCCTCATCAACTCGACGCCCCACACGGTGCGCGCGTCGCGGTCGCGCCCCGGCGAGCGCGACATGCGCGGCATCCTCCGCTCGATGGCGCGCGCTTCGCTCACCGCCTGACTTCGGCCCTTGGCCTAATCTGGACGGACCATGGCGGGGGATGGCCACACGGACGACGCGCAGCCGAAGGATCACGGCGACGCGGAAGGAGTCGTGCGCCCGCGTGCGGAGAGCACCGACAGCTCGCGTCGCGACTTCCTGAAGCTCGGTGGCATCGCGACCGCGGGGCTCGTGGTCGGCGGCGCGGTCGGCGCAGCGGCGGGCGCCACGATCGGCCACGAGCTCGGCGTCCGCGAGGGATCCCTCGATCTGGCCGCCCTGCCCGCGCGCTCCGAGCCCGGCTTCGACCACGTGGTCGTGGTCATGGGCGAGAACCGCTCGTTCGACAACCTGCTCGGCTGGCTCTATACGCCCGACACGCTCCCCGACGGTGCGACGTTCGACGGGCTCGCGTTCGGCGACTATGCCAACACCGCCCCGAGCGGCGAACCGATCGCGGCGCACACCTACAGCGGCCCCACCGACGAGGTGATGGGCCGCCCGAACCCCGACCCCGGCGAAGAGTTCCCGCACGTCAACACGCAGCTGTTCGGCACGGTCGCACCCGCGTCGAACGCGACGAGCCAGGTCGGCGACATGGCGGCGCCCTTCAATGCACCGCCCTCCGGCACCGCACCGACGATGGACGGGTTCGTGCGCGACTACTGGAACAACGTCGAGCGGCTGCGCCGTGGGAAGGCGCCCACGCTGCAGGAGGCCACCCACATCATGGGCGGCTTCTCCCCCGAGCAACTGCCGGTGCTCTCCACCCTCGCCAAGGGCTTCGCCGTCTTCGACGCCTGGTTCGCCGCCGTCCCGTCGCAGACCTACTGCAACCGGTCGTTCTTCCACGCCTCGACCTCGCACGGCTTCGTCACGAACAAGCACGGCGGCGGCTACGACAAGTGGCTCGACGCGCCCGCGGCGCCGACGATCTTCAACCGGCTGGAGGACGCCGGCATCTCGTGGAAGATCTACTTCGACGAGATGCAGCTGGTGTCACTGACCGGCATGATGCACGCCCCCGTGCTCGAGCAGTACTGGCGCACCGGCCGTTTCGGCCACATGTCGGAGTTCGCCGAGGATGCCGCCGCCGGGCGTCTGCCGGCCTACGCGTTCATCGAACCGCGGATGGTCTACAACCACAACGACTTCCACCCGCCCTTCGGCGTGTACCGCGAGAGCGACGTCGAGGGCACGCCCGTGCTGGATTCCGCCATCTCGGACGTGCGCGCCGGCGAGAAGCTCGTCGCCGAGATCTACAACGCCATCAAGTCCAGCGCCACGCCGGACGGCTCCAACGCGCTGAACACCCTGCTGCTGATCACGTTCGACGAGCACGGGGGCACGTACGACCATGTCCCTCCCCCGGCGGCTGTCCCGCCCGTCGCCGATGATGCACCCGGAGAGATGGGCTTCACGTTCGACCGCCTCGGGGTGCGTGTCCCCGCGATCGCCGTGTCGGCGTACACGCAGAGCGGCACCATCGTGCACGACGAGATGCACCACGGCGCGGTGATCGCCACCTTGGCGCGCCTTCATGGCCTGCGCCCGCTCACCCGGCGCGACGCGACGGCGCGGGACCTTTTCTCGGTGGTCAATCTCGACGCTCCGCGGGATCCGTCGACGTGGCCGGTCGTGCACCCGATGTATGTGCCGCCCAATCCGCACGAGGACGAGCGGATCGACCTCCGTGACGGGCAGCACAAGAACAAGCCGCTCAGCCCGCCCGGCAGGGGGCTGCTGGGCCTGCTGCTCGCGCGCTACGCCGCGCCCGGTGCGCCCGAGCCGGAGACCTACGCCGAGGCGTACGAGGTGCTCCAGAAGCACGGCCTCGGCCTCTTCTACCCGAAGAAGAGCTGACCGGCCGACCCCCAAGGTGCCGGCCGGCCAGCGGCCTTCTAACGCAGCAGCATTGCCCGCCCCGGCTCGCGCAGGATGTCGGCGACATCGACGAGGAAGCGGGACCCCTGCTCGCCGTCCACGAGCCGATGGTCGAACGAGAGGGCGAGCGTCATGACGTCGCGCAGGGCGATCTCGCCGCGGTGCTCCCACGGCTGGCGACGCACGGCGCCGAGGGCGAGGATGCCGGCCTCCCCCGGGTTGATGATCGGCGTGCCCGCGTCGACGCCGAACACGCCGACGTTCGTGATCGAGAACGTGCCGCCCATCATGTCGGCCGGCGCCGTCCTGCCCGAGCGCGCGGTCTCGGCGAGGCCGCGGATGGCGTCAGCGAGCTCGACGAGGGTGAGCTCCTGCGCATCGCGGATGTTCGGCACGACGAGGCCACGCCCGGTCGCCGCGGCGATGCCCAGGTTGACGTAGTGGTGCTCGACGATCTCGCCCGCCGCCTCGTCCCACTTCGAGTTGAGCCCAGGGTGGCGCGCGAGCGCGAGGCACACGGCCTTCGCGGCGACCGCCATGATGCCGATCCGGTGCTCGTGGAGGGCGCGGTCCGCTCGCAGCGACGCGATCAGCTCACTGGTCGCCGTGACGTCGACCGTGAGGAACGTGGTCACGTGCGGCGCCGTGAAGGCGCTGCGCACCATGGCCTCCGCGGTCATGCGCCGGACGCCGCGGATGGGCGTGCGCGTCGTGCGCGCGCTCGCGTCTTCCGACCGCGGCAGCTCGAACGCCTCCACCGGTTCGGCGGACTCCGCCGCCACGGGGGCGGCCGGGACGGCGCCGACGCGCTCCGCGTAGGCCTCCACGTCGGCCCGGGTGATCACGCCGGATGCGCCCGTCGCCTCGACGAGTGCGAGATCCACGCCGAGCTGCTTGGCGAGCTTGCGGACCGGCGGCGTCGAACGGGGACGCTCGACCGCACGCTCCACGACATCGGCGAACTGGATCGCATCGTGCGGAGCCGCTTCGAGCACCGCGGTGTCGGATGCCGCGGCCACCCGCCCCGCGACGCGTGCGCGACGCTGCGGCCGTGCGGCGCTGCGGGGTGCGGCGCCGTAGCCGACGAGGTTCGGCTCGGACGCCGGCGCCGCAGCCGCGCTCGGAGCGTCGGATGCGGCGGCCTCGGCGGCCGATGACTCGGCGGTGGCGTCCGGAGCCGGCGTGGGAGCGGTCGCGGCGCCGGTGTCGAACGAGATCAGCACCGAGCCGACCGCCACCACATCGCCGGGAGCGGCGTGCAGGGCGGTCACGGTGCCCGCGTGCGGCGACGGCAGCTCGACGACGGCCTTGGCGGTCTCGACCTCGGCGATCGTCTGGTTGAGTGCGACGGTGTCGCCCACGGCGACCAGCCACTGCACGAGTTCGGCCTCGGGAAGGCCCTCGCCGAGGTCGGGAAGACGGAAGTCCTGTGCCATCAGTCGCGCACCCCGCTCATGCTGTTGGGCCGGTCCATGACGCGATCGACGGCGTCCAGGATGCGGTCGAGATCGGGCAGATGGTGCTTCTCCAGCTTCGCCGGCGGGTAGGGGATGTCGTGGCCGGTGACCCGCTGCGGCGCGGCCTCGAGGTAGTTGAAGCACCGCTCGGTGACGCTCGCGATGAGCTCGGCGCCCACCCCCGCCTCCCGCGCCGCCTCGTGCGTCACGACGACTCTGCCGGTCTTGCGGACGGATGCCGTCACCGTGCGATAGTCGACGGGCGAGATCGATCGAAGGTCGATGACCTCGATCGAGACGCCGTCGTCCTCGGCCGCGGTCGCGGCATCCATCGCGGTGCCGACCTGCGAGCCGTAGGTCAGGAGCGTCACATCGCTTCCCTCCCGCGCGACGCGGGCGAGACCCATCGGCGGCGCGTCTGCCAACTGCACGTCGAGGTCGACCTCGCCCTTGGAGTGGTAGAGCCGCTTGGGTTCGAAGTAGACCACCGGGTCGTTCGACGCGATGGCCTGCCGCAGCATCACGTACGCATCCTGCGGGTTCGACACCGCGACCACGCGGAGCCCCGACGTGTGGACGAAGTACGCCTCGGGCGACTCGGAGTGATGCTCGGCCGCGCCGACGCCGCCGGCCCACGGGATGCGGATCGTGATCGGCATCGTGACGTTGCCGCGCGTGCGGTAGTGCAGCTTCGCGACCTGGCACACGATCTGGTCGAACGCGGGGTACACGAAGCCGTCGAACTGGATCTCGACGACGGGCCGGTAGCCGCGGAAGGCGAGGCCGACGGCGGTGCCCATGATGCCCGCCTCGGCCAGCGGCGTGTCGACGACCCGCTGCGCGCCGAACTCGTCGAGCAGTCCGTCGGTGATGCGGAACACGCCGCCGAGCTTGCCGATGTCCTCGCCCATGACGAGCACCTTCGGGTCGTCGGCCATCGCGCGGCGGAGTCCTTCGTTGATGGCCTTCGCCATCGTCAGCTGCGCCATCGTCACACCTCCTCGGTGGCCGGGGCGAAACCGTCGAGGTAGGCGCCGAACCACTCGCGCTGCTCGTCGATCCCCGAGTGGGGCTCGGCATAGACGTTGTCGAGCACCGTCAGCGGTGCGCGGGTCGTGGCGGACATGGCTGCCTCGCGGACGCCGGCGGCCAGTGCATCGGCATCGGCCTCGACCGCGCCGACGAATGCCTCGTCGAACTCGCCGCGCGCGCGCAGCAGCGCCTCGAGCCGGGTGATCGGGTCGCGGCGGCGCCACTTCTCGACCTCCTCCTTGTCGCGGTAGCGCGTGGGGTCGTCGGAGGTGGTGTGCGGGCCCATGCGGTACGTCACGGCCTCGATGAAGGCGGGACCCTCGCCGCGGCGCGCGATGTCGAGCGCCCAGCGCATCGCCGCGAAGCAGGCGAGCACGTCATTGCCGTCCACGCGCATGCTCGGGATGCCGAATCCGGGCGCCCGGCCGGCGATCGGGAACTTGGCCTGCACCGTGACGGGCTCCGAGATCGCCCACTGGTTGTTGGTGCACACGAAGACGACGGGCGCGCCGAAGGAGGCGGCGAAGACCATCGCCTCGTTGACGTCACCTTGGCTGGATGCACCGTCGCCGAAGTAGGCGACCGACACCTGGTCGGTGCCGTCGCGCTGCACGCCCATCGCATAGCCGACGGCGTGGAGCGCCTGCGCGCCGATGATGATCTGCTGGGTCGCGGTGTTGATGTCGTAGGGGTTGTACGTCGAGTGCTCTTCGCCGCGCCAGGCGAGCACGAAGTCGGAGGGCTTTCCGCCGCGTGCGTAGACCACGCCCGTCTCGCGGTAGCTCGGGAACGCGAAGTCATCGGCGCGCAGCGCCCGCGCCGTGCCGATCTGGGTGGCCTCCTGCCCCTGACAGGGCGGCCACAGGCCGAGCTGGCCCTGGCGCTGGAGTGCGACGCCCTCGGTGTCGATGCGCCGCAGCAGCACCATGTCGCGGTACAGACCGCGCAGAGTCGTGGCGTCGACGTCGGCCACCCAGCGATCGAGCTCGGGGTCGGCGATGCGCTCGCCGTCGGGTGTCAGCAGTCGCGCGACATCGTCGATGTCCGTGGCGAGGTCCGCTGTCGGTGTCAGGGTGTGCGTCATCGTCATCACTCCTCGTTGCGGGCCCCCTCGTGAGGAGCCGCTTCGCGTCCGCCGGCTCCGTCGCCGACTACCTCGAGGCTACGTCTGCATCGCACCTCGCTCAAGCATTCGCGCTCCGCTTGAGCATGTTGATAAGTCATGACCACCCAGAGCGTGCTAACGTTTCGCACTATGAGTGCCCTCGATCACGTCGACCTGGAGCTGCTCGCAGCGCTCTCCGCCGATCCCCGCGCGACCGTCGTCGCACTCGCCGAACGGCTCGGTCTCTCACGCAACACGGTGCAGGCTCGCATGGCACGACTCGAGAAGGCGGGGGTGTTCCTCTCCTACGAACGGGCGATCTCGTCGGCCTCGCTGGGCTTCCCGATAGAGGCGTTCATCAGCGTCATCGTGCGACAGGCGGATCTCCCCCGCATCGCCGTCGAACTCGCCCGGGTGCCCGAGGTCGTGCAGGCGCACGGCCTGTCGGGTCAGGTCGATCTGCTGGTGCGCGTCGCGTGCCGCGACACGCAGCATCTGTTCGACACCGACGCGCGCATCCTCGCCATCGAGGGCGTCGAGCGCACCGAGACATCCCTCGTGATGGGCGAGGTCATCGCCCACCGCGTCACGCCCCTGATGGACCTGGCTCGACGGGACTGAAGCCTCTCTTCAGGAGAGCACAGCCGCCTCGTCGCGCGGGTGCACGGTCGACGACGCGTCGGCGCGCACCAGCACGACGCCGACGAGGATCAGCGCGCCCCCGGCGAACTGGACCGGTGCGGGCACCTCGGCGAGGAAGATCCACGCGAACATGAGGGCGAACAGCACCTCCGACAGCCCGACGAACGACGCCACGCGCGAGCCGATGCGAGGAACCGCCATCACGCCGAAGGCGTAGCCGAGCGTCGTCGCGACGCCGGCCACCCAGAGCAGCGGCATCCACCACGGCACGGCGGCGCCGGCCAGCACCACCGAGACGGCAGGCGCCTCGAACGGCATGATGCCGGTGACGCAGAGGATCCCCATGACGATCGCGCCGGTCAGGAGGCCGCTCGCCGCCAGCGCCAGCGGCGGCAGATCGTCGCCGGCACGTTCCGAGATCACGAAATAGGCGCACACGCAGACGGCCGCCGCGAGAGCGAGCAGCGTCCCGATCAGATCGAACGACGCGCCCGAGATGTCGACGACCAGCACGAGGCCGACGATCGCGACCAGCGACCCCCACAGCACGAGCGCCGACGGCGCCCTGCGGGTGCGCACCCACACGGCGACCACGAGCATGACGGGCGCGAGGTACTGGATGAGCAGCGCCACGGCCACCGGCATCCGCTGCATCGCGGAGAAGAAGAAGAGCTGGCAGCCGAGCACGGGCATGAGGCCGAAGCCGACGATGAGGCGCCAGTGCCGGCGCACGAAGCCGCGCTGCCGCTTCATGGCCAGGAACAGCGCCGGCGACAGCACGAGGCCCGCGACGCCCATGCGCACGAGCAGCGCCGCACCGAGCGACCAGCCGGCCTCGAGGAGCGGCTTGATGAACGGCCCGCTCGACGAGAACGCGAGCGCCGAGGCGACGCCCATGATCAGGCCGGTGGTGCGCAGCCGGGCGCTCGAGCCGGGCGCCGCGCTCGGGAGGGCGACGGCACGGGACGCGGTCGAGGTCATGGGCGGCATCCGACTGTCAGGAGTGAAAGGTGTTTACACTGGTGACAGTACCGGACCGACTTGTCAGGAGTCAACGTGGTTTTCATTCATGACACGGAGCAGAACCTGCGCGCGGCGTCCTACCTGGTGAACACGCTGCCCGGCTACGACGATGAGGACACTCTCACCACCCTCGAAGACTTCGAGGACTACCTGCGCGTCAACCCCTACACGGGGCTGATCCGGCGTGACGCCGCCGAGCTCGCCGCCCTCCGCGACGTCCGGCCGCGTCTGCGGCAGCTGTGGGAGGTCGACCGCGAGGGCGCCGTTCCCCTGGTCAACGAGATGCTCCGCGACGGCAGGGCACTCCCCCGCCTGGTCATCCACGACGGCTTCGACTGGCACATCCATGCGACCAGCGACGACGCTCCGCTCGCCACCCGGGTGCTCGTCGAGGCGGCGCTGGCGTTCGTCGACGTCATCCGCGCCGACGAGTACGACCGCGTGCGGATCTGCGCCGCGGACGACTGCGACGGTGTCTACGTGGACTTCTCGAAGAACGGCTCGAAGCGCTACTGCGACATCGGCAACTGCGGCAACCGCATGAACGTCAACGCGTATCGGCAGCGGAAGGCCCGACGAACCGCGTGATCGCGCCGGCAGCGGCCGCCGGCGTCTCGTAGTGGATCAGGTGCCCGACGTCGGGGATCTCCACGAGCTGCGCGTCCGGGAACATCGTCGCCAGGCGTCGCTCCGCCTCGATGGGCGTGATGTCGTCGCGCTGCGCGGCCACGAGCAGTGTCGGCTGCGCGATGCGCGGAGCGAACGCGCGCACGTCGTTCGACACCGACGCGAGGAACGCGTCGTGCAGCACGTCGCGGTCGGCGAAGCGCGAGAAGTAGGTGTCGTGCTGATCGTGCACGAATCGACGGATGCCGGGGTCCTTCGTCTTCGCCATCGACACGCTCATCACGCGCACGATCAGGCCGTTGCGCAGCAGCGCGTCGCCGAGCCGCTTCGGAAGCCTCGCCCCCGCCCAGTAGTAGAAGACGGCGAGCCGGGTGAGCACCCCGCGCGGACCCTCCAGCGCGGGCGCTCCGATGGGGTTGACGAGGATCACCTGCGGCGTCTCGAAACCGCCCGCGACCGCGGCCGCCACGACGATCGAGCCGAACGAATGACCCAGGATCACCGCGCCCGGCGCGACCGCCGTCGCGAATTCGCGCAGCCACTCCGCATAGAGACCGAGATCGTGTCGTCGCCGCGGCACCGGCGCGGTCTCTCCGAAACCCGGGAGGTCGGGTGAGATCACCCGCACCGCCGGAAGGTGCGCGACCACCGGCTCCAGGCCATGGTGCTCGCCTCGGAACCCGTGCACCGCGACGATCGTGACGGCCGCATCTGCGGGACCGTAGACCCAGTACGCCGTGTCGCCGCCCAGCACGCCGACCTCGCGCCGCTCGACGGGGATCTCCTCGAGCAGAGGTGCGTAGGGGTTCGGCGTGGTCACCCGTCGAGTCTACGAGTCACACCCGGGCCTCGCCTGTGCGCGGAGCGCCTCGGCGCCGATGTCGGAGGCGACGCATACCGTGATCGGCATGAGCCGCGCGCACCCCGAACAGCTGCCGCTGTGGGATGTGCCGGACTGGGTGCGGATGATCGGAGTCTTCGACCTCGAGACGACCGGCGTCGACGTCACGGCGGATCGCATCGTCACGGCGCACGTCGGGTTGCTGGATGCCGCCGGCCGGGTCATCCGGGCGCGTGACTGGCTCGCCGATCCCGGCGTCGAGATCCCCGAGGGCGCGAGCGCGATCCACGGCATCTCCACCGCACAGGCGCGCGCCGAGGGACGACCGGCGGTCGACGTCGTGGGCGAGGTGGTCGAGGCCGTCCGCGCCCTGCTGGACGCCGGCATCCCGGTCGTCGCCTACAACGCGCCGTTCGATTTCTCGCTGCTGAAGTACGAGTCGCTGCGCCACGGCGTCGTGCCGATCGAGAACCCGTCGCCCGTCATCGACCCGCTCGTGGTCGACAAGGCGTACGACCGGTGGCGCAAGGGCAAGCGCACTCTCCAGGTCGTCGCGGCGCACTATGCCGTGCGACTGGATGCGGCACACGAGGCGTCTGCGGATGCCGTCGCCGCCGGAAGAGTCGCACAGGCGCTCGCCGAGCGCTTCGCCCCGTGGCTTCCCGAGACCGTGCACGAACTCCACACCCGTCAGATCGGCTGGGCACGGGCGCAGGCCGAGAGCCTCACCGAGTACTTCATCGGCATCGGCCGGCTGGATCCCGACGAGCAGCTCGACGGCCGCTGGCCGATCCGCTGAGCCGGCGCAGGATCACGCTCTCGCCGGGTACGGCTGTCCGGCGAAACGAAGAAGACCCCGCCGAGGCGGGGTCTTCTGTTCCGAGGCGGACCGGCAGCCGGTCGCGCGCCGTCGGAGCGGGCGGGCTTACTTGGAAGCGCCGCCGAAGTTCTTGAAGCGCTGGTTGAACTTCTCGACGCGACCGGCCGAGTCCATGATGCGCTGCTTGCCCGTGTAGAACGGGTGCGAGGCGGACGAGATCTCGACGTCGATGACGGGGTACTCGACGCCGTCGAGCTCGATCGTCTTGTCGCTGGTCACCGTCGAGCGGGTGAGGAACGTCTCGCCCGAGCCGAGGTCACGGAACACGACGGCCTGGTAGTCCGGGTGGAGGTCAGTCTTCATGATGGTCCTTTGAGGGTGGTGCCCTGGATTTTGCCAGGGCGGTCAAAGTCTGGGGTGCGAGCGCACCAAAGAAGGATTCTATCAGTCTCGCGAGCGCTTGCCGAACCGGCCCTCGGAGGGCTTCAGTGCGCGGCGCGCGCGGCGAAGCGGCCGCCGTCCTCGGTGAGGCGGATGGGAACGCCGAACGTGTCGGTCAGGGCCTCGGCCGTGAGGGTCTCGCGGATGGGGCCGGACGCCACCGCCTGGCCGTCACGCAGCAGCAGCACGTGCGTGAAGCCGATCGGGATCTCCTCCACGTGATGCGTGACCATGATCATCGCCGGTGTGGTGGGCGCCTGGGCATAGCCGCTGAGCAGGATCAGCAGCTCTTCGCGCGCGCCGAGGTCGAGGCTCGCGGTGGGCTCGTCGAGGAGAAGCAGCTCGGGGTCGGTCATGACGGCGCGCGCGATCTGCACGCGCTTCTGCTCGCCGTCGCTGAGGGTGCCGAACGTCCGATCGGCGAGGTGGTCGAGCTTCCACTCGGCCAGCACCCGCAGGGCGCGCCGCTCGTCGATGTCTTCGTAGTCCTCGCGCCAGCGGCCCAGCACCGAGTACGCGGCCGTCAGCACGACGTTGAGCACCGTCTCCTCGGGCGGCACGCGACGAGCCATCGCAGAGGACGCGAATCCGATCCGCGGCCGCAGATCGAAGACGTCGGTACGGCCCAGCCGCTCACCGAGGATCGTCACGGTTCCCGAGGTCGGGTGAAGGAGCGTGTCGGCCATCTGAAGCACGGTCGTCTTGCCGGCGCCGTTCGGTCCGAGCACCACCCAGCGCTCGTCGTCGTTGATGGTCCAGTTCAGGTGATCGACGATGTTCCGGGCGTTTCGGCGGACGACGACGTCGGAGAACTCGAGCACCTGTGGCATGCTCACAGCCTAACGGCCGTCGGCGGCGACCTCCGCGTAGAGCTCGGCCGTCTGGTCGGCGATGCGCTGCCAGCTGAAGTCCTCCGTGGCACGCCGGCGGCCCGCGGCGCCGTACTCCCGGGCGCGCTCCGGATCGCTGACCACCTCGGTGAGCACGCGCGCGAGATCCGCCACGTACTGCTCGGGATCGGTGGGCGTTCCGGTGCCGTCCTGCACCTGCTCGATGGGCACGAGGCGCCCGGTGACACCGTCGACGACCACCTCCGGGATGCCGCCGGTCGCCGTGCCGACCACCGCGGCGCCGCACGCCATCGCCTCGAGGTTCACGATGCCGAGCGGCTCGTACACCGACGGGCACACGAAGGTCGTCGCCGCGCTGAGGATGGTGCACAGCTCGTGGCGCGACAGCATCCGGTCCAGCCAGACGACACCGCCGCGGGTCTCCTGCAGGCCGCGCACGAGGCCTTCCACCTCCGCCATGATCTGGGGCGTGTCGGGCGCGCCGGCCGCCAGGACGACCTGCACGTCCGCCGGAAGCCGCTCGGCGGCACGCAGGAAGTACGGCAGGCCCTTCTGTCGCGTGATCCGGCCGACGAAGACGACCGAGGGACGCGCGGGGTCGATGCCGAGCTCCCCCAGCAGAGCCGGGTCCTCGACGGGATGCCAGGCGTCGACGTCGATGCCGTTGTAGATCACGCGCACGCGGTCTGGGTCCAGTGCCGGATAGCTGCGGAGGATGTCTTCCCTCATGCCGTTGCTGACCGCGACGATCGCCGCCGCGCCCTCGTAGGCCGATTTCTCGATCCAGCTCGAGACGGCGTAGCCGCCCCCGAGCTGCTCCGCCTTCCAGGGCCGCAGGGGCTCCAGGCTGTGGGCGGTCACGATGTGCGGGATGCCGTGGAGCAGCGACGCCAGCTGCCCGGCGAGGTTCGCATACCAGGTGTGACTGTGCACGACGTCGGCGCCCGCGACATCCGACACGATCTCGAGGTCGGTGCCCAGCGTCTGCACCGCCGCGTTCGCGCCGGAGAGCTCGGCGGGCACGCCGTACGACGTCGTCCCCTGCTCGTCGCGGTCGGCGCCGAACGCGCGCACCCGGACGTCCATACGGGAGCGGAGCGCCTTCACGAGCTCCGTCACGTGCACGCCGGCGCCGCCGTAGATCTCCGGCGGGTACTCCTTGGTGACGATGTCGACTCGCATGTGTCGAACGCTAGTACACGGGCCGGAACGCGTCATAGTGTGGGGGCCATGCCAGCTGCACCCAAGGTCTTCGGAATCATCCTCGCCGGCGGCGAAGGGAAGCGGCTGATGCCGTTGACCGCGGATCGCGCCAAGCCCGCGGTCCCCTTCGGCGGCCAGTACCGGCTCATCGACTTCGCGATCTCGAACCTCATCAACTCGGGCCTGCGGCAGATCGTCGTGCTCACGCAGTACAAGTCCCACAGCCTCGACCGACACATCTCGCAGACCTGGCGGATGTCGGCGCTCCTGGATTCCTACGTCACCTCGGTGCCCGCGCAGCAGCGCCTCGGCAAGCGATGGTTCTCGGGCTCGGCGGACGCGATCCTGCAGAGCCTCAACCTCATCAACGACGAGCAGCCCGACATCGTCATCGTGATCGGCGCCGATCACGTCTACCGGATGGACTTCCGGCAGATGCTCGCCGCGCACATCGAATCGGGGGCGCGGGCCACGGTCGCCGGCATCCGCCAGCCGATCTCGCTCGCGAACCAGTTCGGTGTCATCGACGTCGATCCCGAGGACCCGGTGCGCATCCGCGAGTTCCTCGAGAAGCCGCAGAATCCCGTCGGGCTCGGCGACGCCCCGGACCAGGTGCTGGCCTCGATGGGCAACTACATCTTCGACACCGACGCGCTGATCGAGGCGGTCGAATCCGACGGCGAGCTGCCGACGTCGAACCACGACATGGGCGGCGACATCATCCCCTACTTCGTCGATCGGGGCGAAGCCGGCGTCTACGACATGAACCGCAACGACGTGCCCGGGTCCACCCCGCGCGACCGGTACTACTGGCGCGACGTCGGCACGATCGACTCCTTCTTCGACGCCCACCGCGACCTGATCTCGACGCTGCCGATCTTCAACCTGTACAACACCGACTGGCCGATCCACTCGCAGGCCGTCAACTCACCGCCCGCCAAGTTCGTGCGCGACTCGGTGGGCCGCATCGGCAACGCGATCGACTCGATCGTGTCGCTCGGCTCGGTGCTGTCGGGCACCCACCTGGAGCGCAGCGTGGTGGGTCCCTGGACGCTCGCCGGCGGCGGCTCGACGATCACCGACTCGGTGCTCTTCGACCATGTGCACGTGGGCGCGGGCGCCCGCGTGCACCGCGCGATCCTCGACAAGAACGTGGTGCTCGAAGACGGGGCGACCGTCGGCGTCGATCGCGAGAAGGATCTCGCGCGCGGCTTCACGATCACCGACAGCGGCATCACGGTCGTCGGCAAGGGATTCCGCGTCGAGCGATGACACGCGGTCGGGCGCGGCATGCGCACGCCGCTAGCGTGGAAGGGTGCCTGCCGCTGCCGCCCGCTTCCTCGTCGTGCTCGACGCCGACTCGACCCTCATCCGCAACGAGGTCATCGAGCTGATCGCCGATGAGGCAGGGCGCGGCGCCGAGGTGGCGGCGGCGACCGAAGCGGCCATGCGCGGCGAGGTCGACTTCGCGAGCAGCCTGCGCTCGCGCGTCGAGGCGCTCCAGGGCGTGCCGGTCGCCGCGTTCGCGCGCGTGCTGGCCCGCATCGAGCCCACGCCCGGGGTGCGCGAGCTCATCGCCGCCGTGCACGAGCGCGGCGGCGCCGTGGGCGTCGTGTCTGGTGGGTTCCACGAGATCCTCGACACCGTCGCCCCCGACCTCGGCGTGGACGTCTGGCGCGCGAATCGGCTGGCGACGCGCGGCGGCGTGCTGAGCGGGCACGTCGACGGCGGGATCGTGGATGCCGCAGGCAAGGCCGCGGCGCTGCGCGAATGGGCCGCCGACCGCGGCGTGCCGATCGCGTCCACCATCGCCATCGGCGACGGCGCCAACGACCTCGAGATGATGGCGGTCGCCGGGCTGGGCGTCGCGTTCAACGCCAAGCCCGCGGTCCGCGCGCGCGCCGACGTGGTCATCGGGCCGGTGGACCTCGCCGAGGTCATCGCGCTGCTGCCGTAGGCGGCGCCCCTCCGCTTCGCCGCGGGCGCAAGGGGGGTCCGGATGTCGGTCGCCGTCGCTACCGTCGGAGGATGCACATCATCCTCGTTCCCGGGCTGTGGCTCGACGCGTCTTCCTGGGGCGAGGTCGCCCCTGCCCTCGAATCCGCCGGGCACCGCACCCACGCGCTGACGATGCCGGGCGTCGGCGCGCCCGGCGCCGAGTCGGCCGGCATCGGCATCGCCGACTGGGTCGCCGCCACCGTCGACGCTCTCGATCGGCTCGACGGCCCTGTGGCCGTCGTCGGACACTCCGGCGGCGGCAACGTCGCCTATGGGGCGGTGGACGCGCGCCCCGACCGCGTCGACCACGTGGTGTTCCTCGACACGTTCCCGCCGGGCGAAGGCGGGTCCATCTCCGAGTTCCCGGTCGTGGACGGCGTGGTCCCGTTCCCCGGGTGGGACTTCTTCGACGATTCCGACGTCGCCGACCTCGATCCCCAGACACGAGCGGATGTCGCGGCTCGCGCGAAGTCGGTACCCGAGCGGGTGCCCACCGATCCCATTCGGCTCTCCGACGAACGGCGCCGCGCGGTGCCGGCCACCATCATCACCGGCACGGTGCCCGAGGCGCAGATCAGGGAGATCGTCGAGAAGGCACCCTCGTGGGCGGCAGAGCTCGCCGCGCTCGAGAAGCTCGAAGTGATCGAGCTCGGTGCGCCGGGCGACCCCACCGGCCACTGGCCGCAGTTCTCCCGCCCCGGCGCTGTCGCCGAGGCGATCCTCCGCGCGATCGCGTGACGCCGGTCGCGGGCCTCACGAGCCGGAGGGGCTGTGCGTGCCCGGGTCAGTGCCCCATGCCGAGGCCGCCGTCGACGGGGATGACGGCTCCGGAGATGTAGGCCGCGTCGTCGGACGAGATCCACGTCACCACACCGGCCACCTCATCGGCCGACGCGAAGCGCCCGGCCGGGATGCTCTTCTTGTACTCGGCCTGCGTGTCGTCCGAGAGCTCGGCCGTCATGTCCGTCTCGATGAAGCCGGGCGCCACGACGTTCGCAGTGATTCCGCGTCCGCCGAGTTCACGGGTGAGCGAGCGGGCGAAGCCCACGAGAGCGCTCTTGGACGCGGCGTAGTTGATCTGCCCGGCGGAGCCGTACAGGCCGACGACGCTCGAGATGAGCACGACGCGGCCCCACCGCGCGCGCAGCATCCCCTTCGAGGCGCGCTTGACGACACGGAAGGCGCCGCCGAGGTTCGTGGCGACGACGCTGTCGAAGTCGTCCTCCGTCATGCGCAGCAGCAGGGTGTCCTTCGTGATGCCGGCGTTCGCGACGACGATCTCGACGGGGCCGAGCGCGTTCTCGACCTCGGTGAACGCGGCATCGACGGATGCGGCATCCGTCACGTCCGCACGGACGGTGAGTGTGCCGGCGGGTCCCTCGCCGGAGCGCGCGGTCACCGCGACCTTGTACCCCTCGGCGACGAAGCGCTCCGCGATGGCGCGGCCGATGCCGCGGTTTCCGCCGGTGACGAGGACGACGCGATCGGTGGACATGGTGGCACTCCCGGGGTTGTGGCGGATCCGCACCAGCCTATCGGCGCGCGCCTCGCGCCCCCGGCTCGTTTGACACCCCGGTGCGCCGCTGGGACGCTGGGTCCAGACACCGACGAAAGGCCCGCCGTGAGCGACCCCACCCCTCAGAACCCCGCACGGGAGCCGGGCGCGTACCCGCCCGTTCCGCCCGCTCCGGGAGCAACGCAGCCGGCGCCACCGGCTGCCCCGGGCGCGTACCCGCCGCCCGCACAGGGCGCGTATCCCCCGCCGGCCTACGGCGCCCCCACCCCGGGCGCTGCTGCGTCCTACGGGACCGCGCCGGCGTACGGTGCCGCACCCGCGTACGGCTCCGCACCGGGCTACGGCGCACCGGCCAAGACCAACACCCTGGCGATCGTCTCGCTGATCGCCTCCATCTCGGGCTTCGTCATCCTGCCGTTCATCGGCTCGGTCGTCGGTGTCATCACCGGCCACATGTCGCTCAACCAGCTGAAGACGAGCGGCGAGCAGGGACGCGGCATGGCTCTTGCCGGCACCATCGTCGGCTGGGTCGGTCTGGGCCTGGCGATCATCGGCATCATCGCGGCGATCGCGTTCTTCGCGTTCTTCATGTCGGTCTACCAGCAGACCGGCGGCACGTACTGAATCGCGGAGCCCCGGGACACGTTCCCGGGGCTCCCGAGCGGTGCAACCGGCGTACCCTGGAAGTACCGTGAAGAGCTCGAGCCACGCCCCGTCGGCCACGTCCCTGCCGCGCGCACCGCGCGACGACGTCGACGCGCGCTCGATCCGGTATCTCGTGACGATGGGCATCCGCGTGGCGTGCTTCGTCCTCATGGTCGTCATCACCCCGTACGGCTGGTACACGTGGGTTTTCGGGGCGGCCGCCATCTTCCTTCCGTACATCGCGGTCGTGTCGGCCAATGTGGGCCAGGAGGGGCGCCGCAACCGCCGCGAAGACCCCGAGGCGGCTCTGCCGGCAGCGCCCACGGCACCGCTGCCACCGCCCGCAGCGCGTGTGATCCGCATCGAAGAGACGCGCCCCGCCGCTCCGAACACCCCCGACAGGCCCGCATGAACGAGGTCGTACCCGAGCCGGCCGTCGACGCGACCTGCTCGCGGGCAGGGTGCCGCGCGGACGCGAGCTGGCGCATCGACTGGCGCAATCCCCGCATCCACGCCGAGGACCGACGCAAGACATGGGTGGCGTGCGACGAGCACGTCGGCTACCTGCGCGACTTCCTCGCGGCGCGCGACTTCCCGGTCTGGGTGGCGCCGCTCGTTCCCACGGAGACCGCACGATGAGCCGTCGCTCCGTCAGCATGCAGCACCTCCCCCGCGCGGGTCGCTGGGCGATCTACATCGCGCTCGCCGTGGTGTTCGCCATCGCGTGCGCGTTCCTGTCGAACTGGCAGTTCACGCGCAACCAGGAGCGCTCCGGGCAGCTCGCCCTCGTCGCCGAGAACTACGACGCACCGGCGGTTCCGCTCGCCCAGCTCATCCCGGCCGGCGGCGAGCTGGACCCGCAGGACGAGTGGCGTCCGGTCGTCCTCACCGGGAACTACCTCGCCGATGACGAGCTCCTCGCCCGCAACCGGCCGCACGGCGGCACCTCGGCCTTCGAGGTTCTGGTGCCGTTCCGCCTGGACGACGGCCGGGTTCTGCTCATCGACCGCGGCTGGGTGGCGCCCGGGCAGGACCAGCCCGTCCCCGACGCCGTGCCCGCACCGCCGTCCGGTGAGGCGACGGTCGTCGTGCGACTGCGGCCGGGTGAGGCACTGCCGTCGTCGGGCCGCTCGGCGCCGGAGGGACAGGTTCCGACCATCAACCTCGGGCTGATCGCCGACACCGTCCCCGCCGAGGTGGGCGACGCCCTCGAGCAGAGCGCCTACGGAGTGATGGTCTCGGAGGACCCGTCGCCGGCCACCGTGCCGAGCGCGCTCGAGCCGCCGTCGGACGACCCCGGCCCGCACCTGTCGTACGCGATCCAGTGGATCCTCTTCGCGGTGATGGGCTTCGTCTTCATCGGCTACGTCATCCGCACCGAGCGGCGGCACCGCCGCGAGGACGCCGAGGATGCCGAGATCGCCGGGGCGGAATCATCGGATGACGCTCCCCCGGCCCCGCCGGCTCCCCGTCGTCGCCGCGACCGCGACGCCGAGGACGAGGACGCCCTGCTCGACGCCGCCGGCCGCTGACCGCGAGCGAGCGCGTCGAGAGCGGACGCCCGGAGGTTCTCGACGACACGCCGGTTCGCGGCATCCGTCTCCGACGCGTGCCGCCTCATCTGCGCGTCCGTGCGCGCGACGGCGTCAGGCGAGGGTGACGAGGTCGACGTAGTCGCGACCCCAGATGTCTTCGACACCGTCGGGCAGGATCAGCACGCGCTCGGGGTTGAGCGCCTCGACGGCGCCCTCGTCGTGCGACACCAGCACCACGGCGCCCTCGTAGTGCGCGAGCGCACCGAGGATCTCCTCCCGCGACGCCGGGTCGAGGTTGTTCGTGGGCTCATCGAGCAGGAGCATGTTCGCCGACGACACCACGAGCGTCGCGAGCGAGAGACGCGTCTTCTCGCCGCCGGAAAGCACACCCGCGGGCTTGAGCACGTCGTCGCCGGTGAACAAGAACGAGCCGAGCACCTTGCGCGCCTCGGTCGCCGTGATGTCCGGCGCCGCCGACATCATGTTCTCGAGCACCGAGCGCGAGACGTCGAGGTTCTCGTGCTCCTGCGCGTAGTAGCCGATCTTCAGGCCGTGGCCGGGCTCGAGCTGCCCGGTGTCGGGCTGGTCGACACCGGCGAGGATGCGCAGCAGCGTCGTCTTGCCGGCGCCGTTGAGCCCCAGGATGACGACCTTCGAGCCGCGGTCGATCGCGAGGTCGACGTCGGTGAAGATCTCGAGCGAGCCGTACGACTTCGACAGTCCCGACGCCATGAGCGGCGTCTTGCCGCACGGAGCCGGCTTCGGGAAGCGCAGTTTGGCCACGCGCTCCTCCTGGCGCACCTCGTCGAGCCCGGCGAGCATCTTCTCGGCGCGCGCCACCATCTGGTGGGCCGCTGCCGCCTTGGACGCCTTGGCACCGAACCGGGCCGCCTGCTGCTGGAGCACCGTGGCCTTCTTCTCGACGTTGGCGCGCTCCTTCTTGCGGCGCTCCTCGTCGGCCACCCGCTGGCGCAGGTAGTTCTTCCAGTTCATGTTGTAGACGTCGATGATCTGGCGGTTCGCGTCGAGGTAGAACACGCGGTTCACCGTCTCGCCGACGAGCTCCACATCGTGGCTGATGACGATCAGGCCGCCCTTGTAACCCTTGAGGAATTCGCGCAGCCATACGACGCTGTCGGCGTCGAGGTGGTTGGTGGGCTCGTCGAGGATCATCGTCTGTGCATCCGAGAACAGGATGCGGGCGAGCTCGATGCGGCGGCGCTGACCACCCGACAGGGTCTTCAGCGGCTGGTCGAGGATGCGATCCGGCAGCGACAGGTTGTGAGCGATCGACGCCGCCTCCGCCTCGGCCGCATAGCCGCCGAGCGCTTCGAAGCGCTCCGTGAGGTTGGCGTACTTGCGCATCGCGCGAGCGGCGACGGCCTCGTCCTCGCTGGCCATCGCGAGCGACGCGTCGTGCATGCCGATCGCCAGGGTGCCGAGGCCGCGAGCATCGAGGATGCGGGTGCGGGCGAGCATCTCGGGATCGCCCGACCGGGGGTCCTGGGGCAGATAGCCGAGTTCGCCGGAGCGCTCCACCTTGCCGTCGGCGGGGATGAGGTCTCCCGCGAGCACCTTGGTCAGCGTCGTCTTGCCGGCGCCGTTGCGGCCGACCAGTCCGATCTTGTCGCCGTCCGACACGCGGAAGGAGACGTCCGACATGAGCACGCGAGCGCCCACGCGGATCTCGAGGTCGTGCACGGCGAGCACAGCGGATGTCCGTTCCGTCGGTGGAGAGGGGTGATGACCGAATGGCCAGCCATCCAGTATACGGGGCGTCCTCCGCGCCCGATCGACCGAATACCTCCGCAGAGGGATCCGGTCGATACCTCAGAGGGATGCCGCGCCACATACCCCGCGCATAGTTTTCCGGGGTGGATCTCATCACCGACCTCGTCTTGCAGGCTGTCTCCTCGCCGTGGCTGTACCTCGTGATGCTCGTCGTCGCCATCGTCGACGGCTTCTTCCCGCCGGTGCCTAGCGAGACCGTGCTGGTCGCCGCGGCGGCGGTCGCAGCATCCTCGGGCAGCCCGGATCTGCTGCTCCTCGGCGTCGTGGCGGCCGCCGGAGCCGCGGTCGGTGACAACATCGCCTTCGCCATCGGCCGGCGCACGGGTACGACCAGGTTCGCCTGGATGCGGCGGCCGCGGGTCGCCGGCGCCTTCGCATGGGCGGGCTCCGCACTGGACCGTCGCGGTGCAGGCCTCATCCTCGGCGCGCGCTTCATCCCGGTCGGGCGGGTGGCGGTCAACCTCTCCGCGGGCGCACTGGGCTATCCGTGGCGGCGGTTCGCACTCCTGAGCGTGGCGGCGGGGCTGTGCTGGGCCGCCTACAGCATCGCGATCGGCCTCCTGGCCGGCGCCTGGCTGAAGGACCAGCCGCTCCTCAGCGCGGTGGTGGGCATCGTGCTGGCCCTCGCGATCGGTCTCGTCGTCGATCGGGTCATCGCGCTCCGCGCGCGCCGTGTCGCGGCGCCCGTGTGAACGCCGACGGCTGACAGGATGACAGGATGCGCGCGACCTCCTCACCGGCAGCTGCCGAGACCGCGAAGCGCCGGCTGAGCCCGCGGACGTTCGCGTTCGGTGCGCTGGCGCTGGCGTCGGTCGCGCTCTTCTCCGTGCTGGTGCCGGTGCACATCGCTCTGTACCTGCAGCCGGCGCCGCTGGCGTTCCTGTTCGGCGCGCTGCTGTGCGCCGCTCCCGTGGTCGCGGTCTGGTTCCCGCGGTCGTCGATCGCGCTGTTCGCTGTCGCCGCGGTCGCCCTGCCGCTTCCCGCCGCAGAGGCGGCGGCCACCACGTGGCCGTGGCCGTGGTCGGTTCCGGCGATGCTCGTGCTCATCCTCTTCGTCGGCGTGCTCGCGATCGTGCACGGCTGGCGTCTCGCGCTCGTCGCGTGGCTGCTCGCCATCGTGGGCACGCTCACGGTCGTCATCGGGCTGGCGGGCGCCCTCCCCGTGGCCGCAGGCATCGTGAACCTGGTGATCGTGACGTCGGTCTCGGGGGCGGCGCTACTCGTGGCCGTGCTGGTCGCGAGCCGCTTGCGCGTGGGCGCTGAGCTCAGCCGCGAACGCGAGCTGACGGCGAGCGAGCAGTCCCGGCGTGTGCTGGTCGAGGAGCGCACCCGCATCGCGCGCGAGCTGCACGACGTCGTGGCGCACGGGATGTCGCTCATCCAGGTGCAGGCGTCGACCGCGCGGTACCGCGTCCCCGGGCTCTCCGACGAGGCGCTCCAGGAGTTCGACGAGATCGCACAGACCGCACGCGAGGGACTCACCGAGATGCGGCGGCTGCTCGGCGTCTTGCGCACCGATGACCAGCAGGTCGATCTGGTCCCGCAGCAGGGTCTGCGCGACATCCCGGACCTGGTGCAGGGGCTCCGTCGCGCGGGCGCCGAGATCGACGCGAGCATCGCGCCGGCACCCGAGGGTGTGCCGAGCGCGGTCGACATCGCGGCGTTCCGCATCGTGCAGGAAGCGCTGAGCAACGCGGTGCGCCATGCTCCCCGCACGCGGGTCACGCTGGCGGTGGAGGCCGATGCCGCGGCGGTGCGCATCGTCGTCCGCAACGGCCCGCCCGATCCCGCGCAGCCGCCGGCACTGCCGTCGCCGCGCGGACACGGGCTGCTCGGCATGCGCGAGCGCGCCGCACTCGTCGGCGGTGAGCTCATTGCCGCACGCGACGCCGACGGGGGCTGGACGGTGCGCGCCCTGATCCCCCTCGCCGGCATCGCGACCGACCCGGACACCTTGACGACCACGGAAGGCCCACAGTGACGATCTCCGTCCTCATCGCCGACGACCAGGCCATGGTGCGGGCGGGCTTCGCCGCCCTGCTCGACGCCCAGGAGGATGTCCGCGTGGTCGGCCAGGCCGCCGACGGCGCCGAGGCCGTCTCGCTGTCCGCCCGGCTGAACCCCGACGTCGTGCTGATGGACGTGCGCATGCCGGAACTCGACGGCATCGCCGCGACGCGCCGCATCCTGGGCCCCGGCTATGCCGCCGCGCACGTTCCGCGCATTCTCATGCTCACCACGTTCGACATCGACGACTACGTCTACGACGCGCTCGAGGCGGGTGCGAGCGGGTTCCTCCTCAAGGACGCCCTGCCGGAGGACCTGGTGCACGCGGTGCGGGTCGTGGCCGCGGGCGACGCGCTGCTCGCGCCGAGCGTCACCCGGCGCATGATCGAGCACTTCGCCGCCCGTCGGCCGCGGGCCGGCCGAGCGACGGCAACGCTCCGCGAACTCACCGATCGCGAGCGCGAGGTGCTCACCCTCATCGGCCGCGGACGCTCGAACGCCGAGATCGCCGGCGAGCTCTTCATCTCGGAGCAGACCGTGAAGACCCACGTGGGCAAGGTGCTGGCCAAGCTCGGCGCACGCGACCGGGTGCAGGCGGTCATCTTCGCCTACGACGCCGGCCTGGTCGAAGCCGCCTCCTGATCACCCCACGGGGTGAGAGGACAACAGCACCACGGAGCGATGCCCTCGGTGTCGCCGCCTCCATAGCCTTCCGGAACGTACCCCGAGGAGGCCTCATGACCACCGTCCACCCCACCGCCACCGCGGTCGCTCCGACCGCACCGGGCGGCAGAGACCGCGCGATCGACCTCGCCCGTGCCCTGTGCATCAGCGCGGTGGTGGTCCTGCACGCGATGATGGTCGGCGTCACCGTGACCGATGCGGGGCCATCGTTCGTCAACGCGAGCGACGGCACCGCGTGGATCGTGCCGCTCAGCTGGGCGCTCCAGGTCATGCCGTTGTTCTTCGTCATCGGCGGGTTCTCCGGGGCGACGGCGTTCCGCAGGGCCCGAGCGCGGGGAGTGGACGGCGTCGGCTTCGTCGCGGGCCGCATACACCGCCTGCTCCTTCCCGCGCTCGTCACGATCGGCGCCGCGGGCGGGATGCTGGCGCTCCTCGCGGCGGCAGGGGTGCCCTCCGACCTCGTGACCCTGGCCGGATTCCGGTTCGCGCAGCCGCTGTGGTTCCTCGGCGTCTTCCTCGTATGCCAGGCACTTCTCCCCGCGCTGCTGCGCCTTCACGAGCGGGCGCCGCTGCGCAGCATCGCCGCACTCGCCCTGGCCGCGGCAGTGGTCGACGTCGCGCGGCTCACGACAGGAATCGAGGGACTCGGATTCCTGAACCTGGCCTTCGTCTGGCTGGCGATGCAGCAGCTCGGGTTCTTCCTCGCCGACGGCCGGATCGATGCGCTGTCGCGACGAGCGCGGGCGCTCTGGGTCATCTCGGCGGTCGCAGGCCTCGCGATCTCGTTCACGAGCGGCATCCACTCCCCCGATCTGGTCGCCAACATCAACCCGCCCACGACGGCGCTGCTGCTGGTCGGCATCGCGCACACCGCGCTGTTCTCGCTCTTCCGCGGCCCACTTGAGCGCCTCGCAGAGCGGCGGCTCCCCTCGGCGCTGACCGAGTTCGCCACCCCGCGTGCGATGACCGTGTATCTGTGGCACATGCCCGTCCTCCTGGGCCTCGCGGGACTGACCGCAGCCGCGGCGGTGGTGACCGAGGCACCGCTGCCGGCCGTCGACAGCGCGTCGTGGTGGCTCACCCGCCCGCTGTGGCTGGCCCTGGCGCTCACCGCGACCGGCCTCGTCGCACGGTCGCTCGCGCCGGTCGAGGCCCTGCCCGCCCCCACTGCGGCGCGCTCCGCGTGGCGTGTGGGCACGGCCGCCGTGGTGGGAACGGCCGCCGTCGCGATGCTGCTGGTCGCGGGCACCTCAGTCGTCACCGCGCTGGTGGCCGTCGCGCTTCTCGGTACTGCCCTGTACAGTGCGCGCGGGCCGGCGCCCACCGCGCGACGCCTGGCACTCGCGTGAGCGCGAGTGCGTCCCCGCGGCACGGCCCACACCGCGGATGTCGTAGATGGCGGACAGCGGATCGGTCGATCATTGGTGGACAGCGTCCAAGAAGCCCCGCGCGGGTCCCTCTAGGCTGAGTGCCATGTCATCCATCGCCGCTGCCCCGACCGCCTCCGCAGGGACCCGTCGCGTGCTCGCCGACGTCATTGCCCGCCCGTCCTCGCGCGCGCGCGCGTTCGCTCTCGATGCCGGTCTCGTCATCGCCGGTGCGACCATCGTCGCTCTCCTCGCCCAGGTGGAGATCCCGTTGTGGCCTGTCCCGATCACGGGCCAGACGCTCGGCGTGATCGTCGTGGGCGCCGCCCTCGGGGCGTGGCGCGGCGCCGCCGCGCTCACGACCTACATGCTGGTGGGGCTCGCCGGCCTCCCGGTCTTCGCCGGCTTCACCGGTACGCTCGCCGCCGTCGGCAAGCCGAGCTTCGGCTTCGTGATCGGCTTCATCTTCTCGGCATTCGTCGCCGGCTGGTTCGCCGAACGCGCCTGGGACCGCCGGCCCGCACTGGCGTTCCTCGGCTTCGCCGCGGCCAGCGCCGTGCCGTTCCTGTTCGGCATCCCGTACATGGCGTTCATCCTGAACGTGGTCATGGGTCTCGACTACTCGTTCGGGGCCCTTCTCGAGGCGGGCCTGCTCCCGTTCATCGTCGGCGGCCTCGTGAAGGCGGCGCTCGCCGCGGCGATCATCCCCGGCGCGTGGGCGCTCGTGCGCGCGGCGGACAAGACGAAGGAGTGACCGGATGCCTCCTCACGAGGCATCCGTCATCGACAGCCCCGGCCGGATCGGCCGGGGCTGTCGTGCACGTGCGGTATGTGTCGGCGCGGATTGGCAATCTGGAAAACGGCTGGGTAAGGTTGGCCTTACTGCGCCCGAATAAGGGCATCCTTACCTAATCTTCCGGAGGATTCCGTGCGCCTGAACCGCCCCGCTGCTGCCACCGCGATGCTCGCCATCACCGCGATCGCCCTTGTCGGGTGCGCGAACGCAGCCGCCGACGACGACACCACGACCGGCTCCGCGTCCGACGACGGCTTCCCGGTCACGATCGAGCACGCGTACGGTGAGACCGTCATCGAGTCCAAGCCCGAACGCGTCGCGACGGTGGCGTGGTCGAACCAGGAGGTGCCGCTGGCGCTCGGCGTCGTCCCGGTCGGCATGGCCGAGGTCACGTGGGGCGACGACGACGGCGACGGCGTGCTGCCCTGGGTCGAGGACAAGCTCGAGGAACTCGGCGCCGAGACGCCCGTGCTGTTCGACGAGACCGACGGGATCGACTTCGAAGCGGTCGCCGACACGCGGCCCGACGTGATTCTCGCCGCCAACTCCGGCATCACGCAGGAGGAGTACGACACGCTGTCCAAGATCGCGCCGGTCGTCGCCTACCCCGGGGCGGCGTGGGGCACGTCGTACGAGGACACGATCCGCCTCAACTCGCAGGCGCTGGGCCTGGCGGAGGAGGGCGATGCTCTCATCGAAGAGCTGCACGGCGAAGTCGACGCCGCGCTCGCGGACTACCCGGAGCTGGCCGACTCACGCGTGCTGTTCTCGTACATCGACCCGTCGGACTTCAGCCAGATCGGCTTTTACACGAGCACCGACACGCGACCCGGATTCCTCGAGAGCCTCGGCTTCCCCGTGCCGACCGTCGTGACCGAGGAGTCGGACGGCGAGGCCTTCTACACCACGGTGAGTGCCGAGCAGGCGGACCGCTTCGCCGACGTCGACGTCTTCGTCACCTACGGCGACGCCAGCGGCTCGATCATCGCGCAGCTCCAGGCCGACCCGCTGCTGTCGCAGATCCCGGCCATCGCCGAAGGCCGGATCGCGATCCTCGAGGAGTCGACGCCGCTGGCCGCCTCGGCCAACCCGTCGCCGCTGTCGATCGGCTGGGGCGTCGATGAGTACTTCGCGCTGCTCGCCGGCGCGCTCGGCTGATCCCACCCGGAGTCTGATCGGAGTGGCTGTCATCGAGACCTCCGCCACGCTGCCGGACGCCGCATCCCTGCGGCGTCCGGCGGCGGTGCGGCTGGCGTGGCTCGCGGCGTGTCTCGCGGTGCTCGCCGCGCTGTGCGTCGCCTCGGTCGCGTTCGGTGCCCGCGATGTCGGCCTGGCCGACATCCTGGCCGGCCTCACCGGCGACACGAGCGGCGTCGCGCAGGCCGCCGTAGTCGCCCGCCTGCCCCGGACCGTGCTCGCGATCGCCGTGGGCGCCGCGCTCGCGATGTCGGGCGCGGCCATGCAGGCGGTGACCCGCAACCCGCTCGCCGATCCCGGCATCCTGGGGATCTCGGGCGGAGCGGCGCTCGCCGTGGTCATCGGCATCGCCTTCTTCGGCATGTCGGACCCGTACGCCTTCATCGCGGCATCCATCATCGGCGCCGGCGGCGCCGCGGTCTTCGTCTACACCGTCGGCTCGCTGGGTCGCGGCGGCGCGACGCCGCTCAAGCTGGCGCTGGCGGGAGCAGCGACGTCGGCCGCCTTCATGTCGCTCGTGAGCGCTGTGCTCCTTCCCCGCGTCGACCTGCTCGAGACCTTCCGGTTCTGGCAGATCGGCGGTGTGGGCGGCGCGACGTGGGAGCGGATCGCCACCATCCTCCCCGTGCTCGCGATCGGTGCGATCATCACTATCGCCTGCGCCCGCGGCATGAACTCGCTGGCGCTCGGCGACGACGTCGCCACCGGTCTGGGCGAGCATGTGATGCGCACGCGGCTCATCGCGTCGGCCGGCGCCGTCATCCTGTGCGGCGCCGCGACCGCCATCGCCGGGCCTATCGCGTTCGTCGGCCTGATCATCCCCCACTTCTGCCGGCTGCTCGTCGGAACCGACCATCGCTGGCTCCTCCCCTTCTCGGCCGTGGCCGGAGCGGTCCTGCTGCTCGCAGCCGACGTCGTCGGTCGTGTCATCGCGCGACCGGACGAGATCGAGGTCGGCATCCTGACCGCGCTCGTCGGCGCCCCGTTCTTCATCTGGATCGTCCGGCGCCAGAAGGTGAGGGAGCTGTGAGCACCCAGACCCTCTCCCCGGTGTCGGCCCAGATGGTGGTCACCGGTCGTCGACGCCGCGCGCGGCGGCGCACCGCGGTGACCGTCGCCCTCGCCCTCGGCGTCGTCCTCGTCTTCGCCGCCTCGCTCATGATCGGGCAGACCTTCTACGGACTCGACGACGTCGTGCGCGTCATCCTCGGCGAGACCGTGCCGGGCGCGTCGTTCACCGTGGGCGAGCTGCGCCTGCCCCGCGCCGTCCTCGCGATCCTCGCCGGCTGCGCGTTCGGAATCGCCGGCGTCACGTTCCAGACGATGCTGCGCAACCCGCTCGCGTCTCCCGACATCATCGGCATCACGGCCGGCGCCAGCGCGGCCGCCGTGTTCGGCATCGTCATCCTGTCGCTCGACGACACCGCCGTCTCGATCCTCGCGGTCGCCGGCGGGCTGCTGACGGCACTCGCGATCTACCTGCTCTCGAACAAGGGCGGCTTCGCCGGAACGCGGCTGATCCTCATCGGCATCGGCGTGGCAGCCATGCTGGATGCGGCGGTCACCTACGTCCTGTCGAAGGCGGCGTCCTACGACCTGCAGGCGGCCATGCGCTGGCTCACCGGGAGCCTCAACGGGGCCACCTGGTCGGCGGTCCTTCCCCTCGCGCTCGCGAGCGTGGTGCTCGTGCCGGCGTTGCTGTCCCGGGGCCGCGACCTCAACGTCATGCGCCTCGGCGACGACGCGGCGGCGAGCCTCGGCGTGCGACTGCAGGGCAGCCGGGTGATCACCATCGTGGCGGCCGTGGCCCTGCTGGCCTTCGCGACCGCCGCGACCGGGCCCATCGCGTTCGTCGCGTTCATGGCCGGCCCGATCGCGGCGCGGATCGTCGGCCCGGGAGGCTCGCTCCTGCTGCCATCCGCCCTCGTGGGGGCGCTGCTCGTGCAGCTGGCCGATCTGCTCGGGCAATTCGCGTTCGACAGCCGCTACCCGGTCGGGGTCGTCACCGGCGTTCTCGGCGCCCCCTTCCTCATCTACCTCCTCATCAGGACGAATCGAGCGGGAGGCTCGCTATGACCGAATCACACCGCCTGTCGGCCGAGCAGCTGACGCTGTCATACGGCGACCGCACGATCGTCGAGGGCCTCGATCTCGTCGTCCCGCCCGGGAGCATCACCGCGATCGTGGGGGCGAACGGATGCGGCAAGTCGACGCTGCTGCGCGCGCTCGCGCGCCTCATCTCACCGCGAGAGGGTCAGGTCGTCCTCGACGGCAAGGCGCTGCACGGTCGCCCGACCAAGGAGATCGCGCGGACGCTGGGGCTGCTGCCGCAGAGCCCCATCGCCCCCGAGGGCATCGCGGTCGCTGACCTCGTCGGACGCGGCCGTCACCCTCACCAGAAGCTGCTGGCGCGCTGGAGCGCCCACGACTACGAGGTCGTCGCGCGCTCCCTCGCGGCGACCGGGATCGAGGACCTCGCCGACCGCTCCGTCGACGAGCTCTCGGGCGGCCAGCGCCAGCGCGCGTGGATCGCGATGGCGCTCGCGCAGGAGACCGACATCCTGCTGCTCGACGAGCCCACCACGTTCCTCGACGTCGCCCATCAGGTCGAGGTGCTCGATCTGCTCACCGACCTCAACCGGGAGCGCGGCACCACGATCGTGATGGTGCTGCACGACATGAATCTCGCCGCACGCTACTCCGACCACCTGTTCGCGCTGCGCGCCGGGCGGATCGTCGCCGCGGGCGCCCCCGGCGACGTCATGACGAGCGAGCTCATCCGCGAAGTGTTCGATCTCGACGCGCTCGTGGTGCCCGATCCCGTGTCGGGGTCCCCCATCGTCCTCCCCCGCGGCCGGCACCACGTGTCCGCCACGATGCCCGCCGCCGCGTCCGTCGGCGCGTCCGCCTCATCCTGACAGGAGCCCCGTTGTCCGACGCCGATGTGCCCTACCGCTTCTTCCGCGCGCGTGTCACCGCGATCGCCGATGTGACGCCGAGCTTCCGCCGCTTCACGTTCGGCGGCGACGATCTCGGCGACTACGGGGACCCGGGTCTCGATCAGCGCGTCAAGATCGTGTTCCCGACGCGCACGCTGGGCCTCGACCAGATGCCGACCGGTGACGACTGGTACGCCCAGTGGCGTGAGCTTCCCGACGACCGGCGTCTGCCGTTCCGCACGTACACGACCCGGTACGTCCGCAATCACGTCGGCGAGGTCGACGTCGACATGGTGTCGCACGACGTGATCGGGCCGGCCTCCGACTGGATCGCCCGCGCGCGCATAGGGGACGAGGTGCTCATCTACGCGCCGACCGCGGCGCACAGCGGCGTGAGCTTCGGCATCGACTTCGTGCCGCCGGCCCGCGTCGACGCCATCCTGCTCGCCGGTGATGAGACGGCCGCTCCGGCGATCGCCGCGATCCTCGAGCAGCTGCCCCGCGACGCGCGCGGAGTGGTGGCCGTCGAGCTGCCGCACGCCGACGACGCCGCCTACCTCCCGCAGCACCCCGGCTTCGAGTACCGCATCGGCGCGCGCGGTGACGGCGACCGTCACGCGCACCTGGTCGAGTCGGTGACGGATGCCGCGGCCCGGCTGGTGCCTGCCGGCACCGGCGCCGACGTCGAGGAGGTCGACATCGACACCGGCATCCTGTGGGAGGTGCCTCGCACCGCCAAGGGCGGAGCCGCGCTCAAGAGCGCGCGGCTGTACGCCTGGCTCGCGGGCGAGGCCGGTGCGATCAAGGCGCTGCGCCGCCACCTGGTGTCGGAGCGCGGCGTCGACCGCCGCGCGGTCGCGTTCATGGGCTACTGGCGTCTCGGCCGCGCAGAGAACACCTGAGCACCGCCTCGGGCGGTCGGCGCCGCGCCGGCGTCAGCCGCGCGGCGACGCCTCGTGCGCGTGGCCGAGCCGGAGACCGGGTACCAAGGCGCCGAGCGCGAGCACCATGGCGATGACGAACACGGCCGGGAATCCGGCATCCGTCCCCGCCAGCGCGGTGAAGACGAGACCCATCACGGCGATCGACGACGCCGAGCCGACGGCATCCGAGATCGACAGCGCCGACGAGTTGAACCCCTGGTTCTGCGCGGTCGAGTAGGCCAGCGTCAGCACGGTCAGGCGCGGGTACATCAGGCCCATGCCCCCACCGGCGAGCGCCCAGCCCGCGATGACGACCGCGGGATGCAGTCCGAGGAGCGCCGTGGCTGCGGCGACGACCAGCGCCGCCACGAGCAGCGCGGTGCCGATCAGCGTGATGCGGGTGTTGCCGATGCGGTCGCCGGATCTGCCCTGCACGTCGGCGGCGCTCGCCCACGCCAGCGCAGCGGCCGTGAGGCCGAGCCCCGCCCATGTCGGCGAGAACCCGTACTCGTCGATGAGCAGGTACGGCACGTAGATCTCGGCGCCGAACAGCGCACCGGCGATCAGCCCGCGCATCAGCACCACGCTCGGCAGTCCGCGAGCGGCGAGCAATGTGCCGCGCGGCAGCAGCGGCCGCGATGCGAGCCCGATGACGACGACGGATACCGCCACCGCCGCCCACGCCCACGTGCCCAGTTCGCCCGCGAGGCTGAGGCCCAGGGCGCCGACGGCGACCGCCACGGCGCAGGCCAGCCGCGGCGCGATGCGCGAGGTCGCCGGCTCGTCGGTGTGGAGCGGGAGGCCGTGCAGGCGCGCCACCACCATGGCGAAGGCGACGACCGTGAGCGCGGCGACGCCCAGGAAGACCCACCGCCAGTGCAGGAACTCCGTCACGGCTCCCGCCAGGAACGGGCCGATGAGCGAGGGCACCACCCACGCGGCCGAGAACGCCGCGAAGACGCGACCGTGCATCGCACCCGGATAGACACGGGCGACGACCACGTACAGCGCCACGGTCTGCCCGCCGGTGCCGAGGCCCTGCACCAGCCGCCCGGCGACCAGCGCCGGCATCGTGAGGGCGAGGCCCGAGATGAGCAGTCCGATGACGAACAGGCCGACCGCCGTGCTCAGCGGTGCGAGCACGCCGCCACGATCGCACCACGCGCCGACGGCGACCATGCCGATGACGCTCGTGGCGAGAGTTCCGGCGAACGCCACGGCGTAGAGGCGCTCACCGTCGAGGTCGGCGCTCACCACCGGCATCACCGTCGTCACCGCGAGTGACTGGATCGCCGCGAGGAAGATCAGGGCGACGGCGCCGACCGTCACCCAGACGAACCGGCCCTGCCAGATGCCCGTCGAGGGCTCGGACGCCGTCTTCATGATCGCGCCAGGGCGCCGATGCGCTCCACCGCCTCGCGGAGCAGCTCGGGCGCGCACCCGAAGTTGATGCGGACGTGCCCCGTGCCCTCGACGCCGAACAGCGGTCCGTGATGCAGCGCCACCCTCGCGTCGCGCAGCACCTTCACCGCGGGGTTGTCGCCCCAGCCGTACGCCGACAGGTCGACCCACGCCAGGAAGCCGGCGTCGGGCGGCAGGTAGCGCGCCTGCGGCAGGTGCTCGGCGAGCAGCTCCGCCAGGAGCAGGCGGTTGGCGTCCAGGGCGGCGAGCAGACTCGCCAGCCACTCGTCGCTCTCGGGCGAATAGGCCGCGACGTTCGAGAGCGCGCCGAACAGGCCGGTACGCCACTCGACCTCCCACGGCAGCGAGCGCAGCTTGGCGCGCTGGGGGTCGCCGCCGGCGACCATCACCGCGCACTTGAGGCCGGCGAGGTTGAAGGTCTTGCTCGCGCTGGTCACCGCGTAGCCGACGCGTCGCGCCGAATCCGACGCCGCCAGGAACGGCGTGAACGCCGTCGGCGCGTAGGTCAGCGGACCGTGGATCTCGTCGCTGATCACGGTCGCGCCGAACCGCTCGGCGACATCCGCCAGCGCCGCCAGGCTCTCGGGCGTGTGCACGGTCCCCGTGGGATTATGCGGGTTGCACAGCAGCACGGCGCGTGCGCCGCTCAAGAGGGCGGTCTCCACGCCGAGGAGGTCGATCTCCCAGCCTGCCTCGCTCGCCGTGAGCGGCACACGCTCGACGACACCTCCCGCCTCCTCGACGGTGTCGTAGAACGGCGGGTACACGGGAGGCATGACCACGACACGGTCACCCGGCTCGATGACCTTGCGCAGGATCTCGACCACGCCCATCATGACATCGCCCGTCCAGAACACGTCGGCGGGGTCGACGTTCCACCCCCAGCGGCGCTCGGCGAAGCCGGCGAAGGCCTCGCGGACTCCGGGGTCGGGCGGGGTGTAGCCGGTGTCCCCGAGCTGCACCGCTCGCGTCAGGACGCGCGTGATCTCGGGCGCCAGGGCGTAGTCGGTCTCGGCCACGAAGAACGGCAGCACGTCCTCCCCGTACTTCCGCCACTTCGTGCTCGTGCGCTGACGCAGCTCGTCGAGGGGCAGTGCTTTCAGGGGGGTGACGCTCATCATTCGACCCTATCGAGCCGCGGCGACATGCCGCCGCCGCGTGTCACCGTGTGAAACCGGCCCAGGCGTCAGATCGCGAAGCCGAGCGCGCGCATCATGTCGCGCCCGTCGTCGGTGATGCGCTCGGGGCCCCACGGCGGCATCCACACCCAGTTGATGCGGAACCGCTCGACGATGTCGTCGAGCGCCTGTGCGGTCTGTTCCTCGAGCACGTCCGTGAGCGGGCAGCCGGCCGACGTGAGGGTCATGTGGATGACCAGCGCGTCGTTCTCGTCGTCCCATGCGAGATCGTAGATGAGGCCGAGGTCGACGACGTTGATCCCGAGCTCCGGGTCCATGACGTCCTTGAGGGCCTCGGTCACCTCGTCGTACTTCTCGGAAGTGAGGGTCGCCGTCATAGGTCGATCCTACGCTTCGCTGGCGACGGGAGCCTCGGCGGGCTCCTCTTCGCCCGCGGGGAGGTAGCGGTCGTAGCCCTCGTCCTCGAGCCGGTCGGCGAGCTCCGGGCCGCCCTCCTCGACGATGCGCCCCTGCACCATCACGTGCACGAAGTCGGGATGGATGTACCGCAGGATGCGGGTGTAGTGCGTGATGAGCAGCACACCGAGGTCGTTGTCGGCCTTGGCGCGGTTGACACCCTCCGAGACGATCTTCAGCGCGTCCACGTCGAGGCCCGAGTCGGTCTCGTCGAGAACGGCGATCTGCGGCCGCAGCAGCTCCAGCTGGAGGATCTCGTGGCGCTTCTTCTCGCCGCCGGAGAAGCCCTCGTTGACGTTGCGCTGCGCGAACTTGGGGTCCATGCGCAGGTTCTTCATCGACGCCTTGACGTCCTTGGTCCACGTGCGGATCGAGGGCGCCTCGCCGTCGATCGCGGTCTTCGCGGTGCGGAGGAAGTTCGTGACGGTCACGCCCGGGATCTCGACCGGGTACTGCATCGCCAGGAACAGACCGGCGCGCGCCCGCTCGTCGACCGACATCGCGAGGACGTCCTCGCCGTCGAGCGTGATCGAGCCGCTCGTGACGGTGTACTTCGGGTGGCCGGCGATCGTGTAGGCGAGCGTCGACTTGCCCGAGCCGTTGGGACCCATGATCGCGTGGGTCTCGCCCGTGCGGATCGTGAGCGACAGACCGTTGAGGATCGGCGTGGTGCCAGCATCCGTCTCGACCGTCACATGGAGGTCGCGGATCTCGAGAACAGACATTCTTCAGTACCTTCTTCAGTTCACTTCGAGCGTGACGGTCGCGTCGACGAGCACGTCGTCGCCGTCGACGGTGACCGCGAACACGGGGACCGGCTCGTACGCGGGGAGATTGAGGGGCTTGCCGGTGCGCAGCGAGAACGCCGAGCCGTGGGCCCAGCACTCGAGCGACTCGCCGTCGACGAAGCCCTCGGACAGCGAGATGTCGCCGTGGGTGCAGACGTCGCCGATCGCGTGGACCTCGCCGCTGGAATCCAGCACCAGGGCGATCGCGACGCCGTCCACCTCGACACGGCGGGCCTCGTCCTGGACGAGGTCGCTGAGGGCGCACACGCGCTGCGCGGTCATCGGCCGGCCTCCTTGGCGAGTTCTTCCTCGATCGCGGCGAACAGCTCCGCCTCGAGGTCTGCGACACCGATCTTCTGCACGATCTCGGCGAGGAAGCCGAGCACGACGAGCCGTCGCGCCTCCTCCTCGGCGATGCCGCGCGCCTGCAGGTAGAACAGCTGCTCGTCGTCGAAGCGCCCGGTGGCGCTCGCGTGGCCCGCGCCGCGGATGTCGCCGGTCTCGATCTCCAGGTTCGGGATCGACTCGGCACGCGCGCCTTCGGTCAGGACGAGGTTGCGGTTGGCCTCGTACGAGTCGGTGCCCACGGCATCCGGTCCGATGAGGACGTCGCCGATCCACACCGTGCGGGCTGCCGCGCCCTGCAGCGCGCTCTTGTACAGCACGTCACCCGAGGTCTCGGCGCCCTTGTGGTGCAGGTACACCTGGCTCTCGAGGTGCTGCCCCGAGTCGGAGTAGCTGAGGCCGTAGAGCTCGGCGCGCGAGCCGGTGCCGGCGAGCTCCACCGTCGGGTTGACGCGAACGACGCCGCCGCCGAAGCTGACGACGACGTGGCGGAGGGTCGCGTCGCGCTCGACGCGGGCCTGGTGGGAAGCGACGTGCACGGCGTCGTCGTCCCACCGCTGCACGGTCACGAGCTCGAGGTGTGCGCCTTCGCGCACGATGATCTCGACGTTCTGCGCGTGCTGGGCGGTGCCGCTGTGGCGGAACACGACGGTGGCGTGCGAGTTCGCCTGCGCCTCGACCACGACGTGCGCGTGCGCCAGGCCGCCGGTGCCGGTCAGCGACACCACGATCGGCTCGGTGTACTCGGCGCCGGCCGGGATCCGCAGCAGCGGCGCCTCGGTCTCCTGCTTCCAGGCGATAGCGCTCGGCAGATCCTCGGGGCGGAACACCTCGCCGCGGGGGGCGGTCCCGATGGTCAGTCGCTCCTGCACGAGACTGGCCGGTGCGTCGACGTCGACGTTGACCACACCGTGCGGTCCTGTCTCGTCGACGAACAGCGGCTGGACCTTGGCGGTCGGCGTGTGCTTCCAGTTGACCTCGCGGCCGGTGGGCACCTCGAAGTCGGCGGGGTCGAACGACCAGGGACGCTCGGAGCGAGTCTGAACCGGCACGAACGCGCCGGCGCCATCGGTGTGGCCCTTCGCGCCGGGAATGGTGGGGGCCTCAGTGGTGGGGCTCATCTAGCCGACGGATCCTTCCATGCCCATCTCGATGAGCTTGTTGAGTTCGAGCGCGTACTCCATGGGCAGCTCGCGAGCGATCGGCTCGATGAAGCCGCGCACGATCATCGCCATGGCCTCGTCCTCCGGCATCCCGCGGCTCATGAGGTAGAAGAGCTGCTCCTCGCTGACCTTCGAGACCGTCGCCTCGTGACCGAGCTGCACGTCGTCGACGCGGATGTCGATCGCCGGGTACGTGTCGGAGCGCGAGATCGTGTCGACCAGCAGCGCGTCGCAGCGCACCGTGTTCGCCGAGTGGTGGGCGTTCGCGTCCACACGCACCTCGCCGCGGTAGCCGGCGCGGCCGCCGCCGCGGGCGATCGACTTGGACACGATCGACGACTGCGTGTACGGCGCCATGTGGATCATCTTCGCGCCGGCGTCCTGATGCTGGCCCGGACCGGCGAAGGCGACCGACAGCGTCTCGCCCTTGGCGTGCTCGCCCATCAGGAAGATCGACGGGTACTTCATCGTGACCTTGGAGCCGATGTTGCCGTCGATCCACTCCATCGTCGCGCCCTCGTGGGCCACGGCGCGCTTGGTGACGAGGTTGTAGACGTTGTTCGACCAGTTCTGGATCGTCGTGTAGCGCACGCGGGCGTTCTTCTTCACGATGATCTCGACGACGGCCGAGTGCAGCGAGTCGCTCTTGTAGATCGGGGCCGTGCAGCCCTCGATGTAGTGAACGTACGAGCCCTCGTCCGCGATGATGAGCGTCCGCTCGAACTGGCCCATGTTCTCGGTGTTGATGCGGAAGTACGCCTGCAGCGGGATCTCGACGTGCACGCCCGGCGGCACGTAGACGAATGAGCCGCCCGACCACACCGCGGTGTTCAGCGCCGCGAACTTGTTGTCGCCGGCCGGGATGACCGTGCCGAAGTACTCCTCGAAGAACTCGGGGTGCTCGCGCAGCGCGGTGTCGGTATCCATGAAGATGACGCCCTGCGCCTCGAGGTCCTCGCGGATCTGGTGGTACACGACCTCGGACTCGTACTGGGCCGCGACGCCCGCGACCAGGCGCTGACGCTCCGCCTCGGGGATGCCGAGCTTCTCGTACGTGTTGCGGATGTCCTCGGGAAGCTCTTCCCAGGACCCCGCCTGCTTCTCGGTGGAGCGCACGAAGTACTTGATGTTGTCGAAGTCGATCTCGCTGAGGTCGGCGCCCCAGGTCGGCATCGGCTTGCGGCCGAACAGCTGATAGCCCTTCAGCCGGGTCTTCAGCATCCATTCGGGCTCGTTCTTGAGCGCCGAGATGCCACGCACCACGGACTCGTCGATGCCTCGCTTCGCCACGGCTCCCGCGGCGTCGGCATCATGCCACCCGAACTCGTAGACACCCAGGCTGTCCAGCTCCGGGCGATCGATCAGCACATCAGACATCGTCACGTTCTCCTCCGGGTCCTAGCGGTGTGATCCGCCCCGGCATCCGTGTTCTCCGGTGGAGATACCGGAGGGGGGATGCCGCTTCTCGGGCCCTCTCAAGCGGCGCCGATCATCGCGCCTAGACTGTCAGTGGTGCGCGGTGCTGGGAACTGCACCGCTACCGACCCCTCGATTCTACAGGTTCCACCCCGACGCGGACGCGCCCCGTACGTCACGCGCGGCATTCGGAGCCTCTGCCAGGAGGCGACGACCAGCATGTCCGCGCAACAGTCCACGACGACGGCCCCGGGAATCCTGCAGCGCTTCTGGCTGTGGCTTCCCGATCGCGTCGACCGCCGCGTGATCGCGGCCGCGTGGGCGACGCTGGTGGTTCAGATCGGCATCGTCGGCACCGGCGGCCTCGTCCGCCTCACCGGCTCCGGCCTCGGCTGCGACACGTGGCCGCGGTGCAACGAGGACTCGTTCGTCCCCGTCCCCGAGGTCTCGGGCGTGCACGGCTTCATCGAGTTCGGCAATCGCCTGCTGACCTTCGTGCTGGTCGCCGTCGCGATCATCATGTTCCTCTTCGTCGTCCGCATGCGCCGCGAGCGCCGCGACCTGTTCTGGCTGTCTCTGCTGATCGGCCTCTATGTGCCCCTGCAGGCCGTCATCGGCGGCATCACGGTCCTGACGAACCTCAACCCCTACGTCGTGGGCCTGCACTACTTCGCGTCGGTGCTGCTGGTCGCGCTGGCTGCCGTGCTCGTGGTGCGCGTGTACGCCGAGCCCGGCCCGCGCGTGCTCGCCGTGCCCCGCTGGTACGCCGCGGTGACGCACGTGACGACGGCGTTCGTCCTCCTCACTGTCGTCGTCGGCATCCTCGTGACCGGTTCCGGCCCCCACGCCGGCGACGGCGGCGCCGCCCGCAACGGCCTCAACCCCGAGCTGATGCAGCACATCCACGCGTGGCCGGGATACATCACCTTCACACTCACGCTGGTGCTGGTGGCCGGCTCGTGGCGCACTCCCCCGGCGCTGCGTCTGCGCCTGTGGACGCTGCTCCTCCTCGGAATCGAACTCGTTCAGATCGTCGTCGGACTCTGGCAGGCGCGGACCGGGCTGCCGATCGTGCTCGTCAACATCCACATGGTGCTCGCCGTCGGGCTCGTCGCCGCGATGACGGCCGTCGTCATGCATCTCAAGGCGACCGCGCGCCAGAGCGTCCACAGCTGATCCATAGCAACCCGATTGGCGTCGCACGGACTCCTTTGCGAGGGTGGGATGCCGCGGCCACCACGGGTCGCGCATCCCGAGGAGTGATCGACACATGTCCACCCGTCCCCGTCTCATCCGCAGCATCCCGTTCTGGGGCCTCGTCGTCGTCTCGCTGGCGACCGTCGCCGGCGGCTGGTTCATCACCACCGACAAGATCGCCTCGATGACGACGACCCTGACCGACGGCACCGCGACCGGTGTCGACGTCTACGTCGGCCAGTCCATCGCCCAGCTCGGCGGGATCCTCATCGGCGCCGGCATCGTCGGAATCCTCCTCGCGCTCGGCATCGCCGCCCTCTCGACGCTGCGCCCGCACGCGCCGGTCGAGGTCGTCGAGCCCATCGACTGGGACTCCGAGGCCGACACGATCGACGCCGCGCCCGAGCGCACCGACGCCGCTGAGCCGGCCGTCGACACCGAGGTCGACGCACCCGTCGCCTCGCGCTGATAGACGTGGAAGCCGCAGGGAGCCCCGTGCTCTCTGCGGCTTCTTCGTATCCGCCTGCGCCGCGCCGTCAGGCCAGCGACCGTGCCCGCGCGGTCTGCTCGCGCAGCCGCTGGCGCTCCGCTTCGCTCCCGGCGAGCCGGGCGGCTTCCGCGTACGCGTCGGCCGCCTCGGCCCAGCGGCCGAGATCCATGAGGAACGCGGCCCGCGCCGCGGGCAGGTACGGGTATCGCACGAGCGCAGGATCGGCGGCGACCGCGTCGACGGCCGCCAGCCCGGCCGCAGGCCCGTCGCGCATGCCGACCGCGACGGCGCTGTTCAGAGCGACCACGGGGCTCTGCCAGGCCTGAGCCAGCAGCCGGTAGAGGTCGGCGATCCGCGTCCAGTCGGTGTCCGCCCACGTCGGCGCCTGCGCGTGCACAGCGGCGATCGCGGCCGAGATCGCGAAGCGGTCCACCGCCCCCCTCGACGCGGTGGCGAGCAGCGCGAGGCCCTCGTCGATGAGCGCGCGGTCCCACCGGGTGCGGTCCTGGTCGGCCAGCAGCTCGTCGCGGGTGTCGCGGCGGGCGTCGATGAGCAGCATGAGGGCGAGCAGCCCCGCCACCGAGCGATCGGCGGGCAGCAGTCCGTGCAGCATCCGGGTGAGCGCGATGGCCTCCTCCACGAGGTCCGTCCGGACGACGGCATCCCCGGAGGGCGGCGCGTGCCCGACGGTGAACACCAGGTAGAGCACATCGCAGACGACCCCGACGCGTTCGGGAAGCTCCCGGGCGTCCGGCACGCGGAACGGGATGCGTGCCGCGGCGATCTTGCGCTTCGCGCGCGTCACGCGCGCCGCCATCGCGGATTCGCCCACGAGGAAGGCCGCTGCGATGTCGCCCGTCGACACGCCGCACACCAGCCGCAGCGTGAGCGCGACCTGCGCCTCGCGGGCGAGGGCGGGGTGGCAGCAGGTGAAGATCAGCCGCAGCCGATCGTCCGAGTGCCATGACTCTTCGTCGGCGGGCACGTCCTCCCGGACGAGCAGCGGGAGGCGGCGCCGCAACGCGGCCTCCCGTCGCAAGACGTCCCTCGCGCGGTTGGCGGCGACCGTCGTCAGCCACGCACCCGGACGATCCGGGATGCCGCGCGTCGGCCACAGATCGACCGCCCGCGCGAACGCCTCCTGCGCGCACTCCTCGGCGAGGTCGAGGTCGCCGGTGAGCCGCGCCGTCGCCGCGACGACCGCCGCCCACTCGGAGCGATGCGCGCCGGCGAGAGCGACGCGGACCTGCACGCCAGGAGCCGTCGACGCCCCGGCTGGGCCCAGCCGGCCGGACGTCCCGTGCGCCGCGCCGGCGCCGGCGCCCGATGGAGCGGACGTGGGAACCATCGTTAGGAGTGATCCACCAGCGGGTGCACCTGCACGCCGCCGTGGCCCTCGGAGGTCTCATGCAGCAGGCCGGCCAGGCCGAGCGCCGCGTCGAGGTCGGGCACGTCGACGAGGTAGAACCCGCCGAGGACCTCCTTGGTCTCCAGGAAGGGACCGTCCGTCACGAGCGGCCGCTCTCGACCGGCGCGCAGGGTGGTCGCCATCCGGCTCGACTCCAGCTCGCCCGACGCGATGATCGCCGAGCCGCCGCGTTCGCGGAACGCGGCGTGAGCGCCATCGACCGCCCGCTTCTCGTCTTCGCTGCGGGCGTCCCACTGCGCCTCGTCGCCGTAGATTAGGATCAGATACTGCGCCATGCCGTCCTCCTTCGCCGTCGAGAGGCATTGTGCCCCTCATCCATCCGACGAACGAGCCCCCGCCGGAATCGACAGGGCCGCGGATCAGAACGGCAGCAGCGGGTCGACGGCGATCGCGACGAAGAGCAGGGTCAGATACGTGATCGAGGCGTGGAACACACGCATCGGGCGCGGCTCGGTGCCCCGCACCGCGCGGTTGTAGAGCACGTGCGACTCATAGATGAACCAGCCGCCGAAGACGAGCGCAGACACCGTGTAGACCAGGCCCATGCCGGCGACGGGAATCAGCAGCAGGGAGCACACGACGGTGGCCCACGCGTACAGGATGACCTGCAGGCCGACCTGCGAGCCGCCGCGCGTGGCTCCGAGCATCGGCACCTGGACGCCCTCGTACTGGTCCTTGTACTTCATCGACAGCGGCCAGTAGTGCGGCGGCGTCCAGAGGAACACCAGCGCGAACAGGATCACCGGCGGCCACGCCAGCGAGCCCGTGACGGCCGTCCAGCCGATCACCACCGGGAAGCACCCGGCGATGCCGCCCCACACGATGTTCTGCTCCGTGCGGCGCTTGAGGATCATCGTGTAGATCACGACGTAGAAGAAGATGGCGGCCGCCGACAGGGTCGCCGCCAGCCAGTTCGTGGTCAGCCACAGCCACACCGTCGAGAACACCGCGAGCGACCAGGCGAAGATCAGCGCACCGCGGGGCGAGACCTCGCCCGTGACGAGCGGCCGGTTCACCGTGCGCTGCATGTGGGCGTCGATGTCGCGATCGAGGTACATGTTGAATGCCGCCGCCGAGCCGGCGCTCGCCGTGCCGCCGACGACGGTGGCGACGACCAGCCAGACGTCCGGGAAGCCGCCCTCGGCGAGGATCATCACCGGAACCGTCGTCACCAGCAGCAGCTCGAGCACGCGCGGCTTCATCAGCGCGACGTAGGCGCGAATGGTGCGGCCGAAGCTCTGCCGAGGCCGGCGGGGTGTGTCGAGGGTCCCCACGTCCGCGCGTGCGGACTCCGCCGCAGCCCCGGCCGTCTTCGTGCTGTCCATGACCCCCGCAATCGCCGCCTGCAGATTCGCCCCAAGTCTAGGGCATCGGCGTGTCGCGCCCCGCGCCCGGTGACCGCCCTCGACGGCGCGGCGGATCACAACGGGGGTTCGTCGCAGGTGAGCAGAACGTGACGCCCGCGACACCCGGATGTCATGGACGGCGCACAGCCCTTCGCAAGACTGCGTCACATACACGTCTCGCATGGCCTCGGCGGTCTACCCCTTCGCTATGCTGAGAAACACGCGCGCCCGTCGCCGATTCCCCCTTATCCATCCGGACAAGGGCCGCGAGCCGGCCACATTCTGGGCGCACCTCCTCGAGAAAGGCGGCCCGGTGTCGGAACTGCGTTGGGATGAGATCGATCGGCGCGCGGTGGACACTGCTCGCGTCCTGGCTGCGGATGCTGTGGAGAAGGTCGGCAACGGCCACCCCGGCACCGCGATGAGCCTGGCGCCGGCGGCGTACCTGCTCTACCAGCGCGTGCTGCGTCACGACCCCGCCGACACACACTGGGTGGGCCGCGACCGGTTCATCCTGTCGGCCGGGCACTCCTCGCTCACGCAGTACGTGCAGCTCTACCTCGGCGGGTTCGGGCTCGAGCTCGACGACCTGAAGGCGCTGCGCACCTGGGGCTCGCTCACGCCGGGACACCCGGAGTACGGGCACACGAAGGGCGTCGAGATCACGACCGGCCCCCTCGGCCAGGGCCTCGCGTCGGCCGTCGGCTTCGCCTACGCCGCCCGCTACGAGCGCGGCCTGTTCGATCCGGACGCCGCCGCCGGCACGTCGCCCTTCGACCACCACATCTACGTGATCGCCGGCGACGGCGACCTGCAGGAGGGCATCACCTCCGAGGCCTCGTCGCTGGCCGGCCATCAGGCCCTCGGCAACCTCATCGCCATCTACGACTCGAACCAGATCTCGATCGAGGACGACACCAACGTCGCCTTCACCGAGGACGTCGCCAAGCGCTACGAGGCCTACGGCTGGCAGGTGCAGGTCGTCGACTGGAAGAAGACGGGCGAGTACGTCGAGGACGTCGCCGAGCTGTTCGCCGCCATCGAGGCGGCGCAGGGCGAGACGGCCAAGCCGTCCCTCATCATCCTCCGCACGATCATCGGCTGGCCGTCGCCCGGCAAGCAGAACACCGGCAAGATCCACGGCTCCGCGCTGGGCGGCGACGAGCTCGCCGCGACGAAGAAGGTGCTCGGCTTCGACCCCGAGCAGTCCTTCGTCGTCGCCGAGGACGTCCTCGCGCACACGCGCTCGCTGAAGGACCGCGCCGCCGAGGAGCGCGCGGCCTGGCAGGAGTCGTTCGACGCCTGGGCGGCGGCGAACCCCGAGCGCAAGGCGCTGTTCGACCGCCTCGAGTCCGGCGAGCTGCCCACCGACGTGGCTGCAGCCCTCCCCTCGTTCGAAGCGGGCAAGGACGTCTCCACGCGCGCCGCGTCGGGCATCGTGATCAACGCCCTCGCCGCCGAGCTGCCGGAGCTCTGGGGCGGCTCGGCCGACCTCGCCGAGTCCAACCTCACGACGATCAAGGACGCGAAGTCCTTCATCCCGGTCGAATGGTCGACGCACGAGTGGTCGGGCGACCCGTACGGCCGCGTGCTGCACTTCGGCATCCGCGAGCACGCGATGGGCGCCATCGTCAACGGCATCAAGCTGCACGGCCCGACACGCCCCTTCGGCGGCACGTTCCTCATCTTCAGCGACTACATGCGCCCCTCGGTGCGGCTGGCCGCGCTGATGGACATCCCGTCGATCTTCGTCTGGACGCACGACTCCGTCGCGCTCGGCGAGGACGGACCCACCCACCAGCCGGTCGAGCAGCTCGCGACGCTGCGTGCCATCCCGAACTTCACGGTGGTGCGCCCCGCCGACGCGAACGAGACCTCGGCCGCGTGGCTCGAGATCGTCCGTCGCCAGGGAGGCCCGATCGGCATCGCGCTGACCCGGCAGAACATCCCGGTGTTCGAGCGGGGTCAGGGTGAGGCCGACGGCGACGTCTTCGCGTCGACGGACGGCGTCGCCAAGGGCGCGTACATCCTCGCCGAGGCGCCGGGCGGCACGCCCGATGTGATCCTCATCGCGACCGGCTCCGAGGTGCAGCTGGCCGTGTCGGCCCGCGAGACGCTCGCCGCCGAGGGCGTGAACGCCCGCGTGGTGTCGGCGCCCTCGCTCGAGTGGTTCGACGAGCAGGACGCGGCCTACCGCGAGAAGGTCCTGCCCGCCGCGGTGAAGGCGCGCGTGTCGGTCGAGGCGGGCTCGGCGCTCACCTGGCGCGGCATCGTCGGCGACGCCGGCCGCTCCGTCGCGATCGACCACTTCGGCGCGTCGGCCGACTACAAGACCCTGTTCCAGAAGTTCGGCATCACCGCCGACGCCGTCGTCCAGGCCGCCCGCGAGACGCTCGCGGCCGCGAGCGACGTTTAAGCACGAGGAGAAGGCAGCATGAGCACCCCCACTGAGAAGCTGGTCGCCGAGGGCGTGAGCATCTGGCTCGACGACCTGTCGCGCGAGCGCATCACGTCGGGCAATCTGACCGAGCTCATCTCGACGCGCAACGTCAGCGGCGTCACGACGAACCCGACGATCTTCCAGGGCGCGATCGGCGGCGGCGGGCATTCCTACGCCACGCAGATCTCGGAGCTGGCTGCGGCCGGCGCGTCGGTCGACGACGCGATCTTCGCCGCGACGACCGACGACGTGCGCGACGCGGCCGACATCTTCCGCCCGGTCTACGACTCGACGGACGGCGTCGACGGCCGCGTGTCGATCGAGGTCTCCCCCGACCTCGCCCACGACACCGAGGCGACGATCGCCCAGGCCAAGGAGCTGTGGGCCACCGTCGATCGCCCGAACGTGCACATCAAGATCCCCGCCACGAAGGCCGGCCTTCCCGCCATCACGGCCGTGCTCGGCGAGGGCATCTCGGTCAACGTCACGCTGATCTTCAGCCTGGAGCGCTACTCCGAGGTCATCGACGCCTACCTGGCGGGCCTCGAGCAGGCGCAGGCGAACGGCCACGACATCTCCAAGATCCACTCGGTCGCGTCGTTCTTCGTCTCGCGCGTGGACACCGAGGTCGACAAGCGGCTCGTCGCCATCGGCACGGACGAGGCCACGGGGCTCAAGTCGCTCGCCGGCGTCGCGAACGCCCGTCTCGCGTACGAGCTGTTCGAGCAGGCGTTCGCCACCGACCGCGCGAAGGCGCTGACGGATGCCGGCGCGCACCTCCAGCGGCCGCTGTGGGCGTCGACCGGAGTCAAGGACCCGTCCCTGCCCGACACCCTCTACGTCACCGAGCTCGTCGCCCCCGGCACCGTCAACACGATGCCCGAGAAGACGCTCGAGGCGACCTTCGACCACGGCCAGATCGCCGGTGACACCGTCACGGGCACCTACGCCGCCGCGCACGAGGTCTTCGACCGCCTCGCCGCCGTCGGCGTGGACTTCGCCGACGTCACCCAGGTCCTCGAAGACGAAGGGGTCGACAAGTTCATCGCCTCCTGGCACGACCTGCAGGGCACCGTCAAGACGGCGCTCGAGGACGCGCTCCAGGCCACCCGATGAGCTTCGACATCCACCTCAGCGGACACGTCAAGTCCGTCGTCGAGGCCACGCTGCCCGAGCTCGTGTCGAGCCTCGTGGCATCGGGCATCACCGGCGGCGACGCGTCGCTGTGGGGTCCTGCGGCCGAGGACGAGGCGTCGCGACGCCTGGGCTGGGTCGAGGCCGTCAGCGTCTCGCGCCCGCTGGTCGCCGAGATCCTGGCCCTCCGCGAGCGGCTGCGCTCGCGCAACGTCACGCGCATCGTGCTCGCGGGGATGGGCGGTTCGTCGCTCGCTCCCGAGGTGATCGCGCAGACCTCCGGTGTGCCCCTCGTGATCCTCGACTCCACGGCTCCCGGCCAGGTGCTCGCGGCGATCGACGGCGACGCGCAGGCGGGCGACCTCACGCGCACGGCGCTCGTCGTGTCGTCGAAGTCCGGCTCCACCGTCGAGACCGACTCGGCCAAGCGGGCGTTCGAGGCGGCGTTCCGCGACCTGGGGATCGACCCGGCCGAACGCATCGTCGTCGTCACCGACCCCGGCTCCCCGCTGGACCAGGAGGCGCGGGCGGACGGATACACCGTCTTCAACGCCGATCCGACCGTCGGCGGCCGCTACTCGGCACTCACCGCGTTCGGGCTGGTGCCGGCGGGTCTTGCCGGCGCCGACATCTCCGAGCTCCTCGACGAGGCAGAGGCGACGCTGCTCGAGGTGTCTATCGACAGCCCCGACAACCCGGCGCTCGTACTGGCCGCGGCGATCGCGGGCGGCCAGGAGGTCGACGGCGCAGCCTCCCGCAAGGACAAGCTGGGTCTCATCACCGACGGCACGCACATCGTGGGCCTGCCGGACTGGATCGAGCAGCTCGTCGCCGAGTCGACCGGCAAGAACGGCACCGGCATCCTGCCCGTCGTCCTGCTCCCGGTCTCCCCCGAAGTCGACGCGAAGCCGGCGGACCTGCAGATCGTGCGCCTCGTCGACGAGGCCAAGCAGTTCCACCTCTTCGAGCACCACGAGGGCGAGCTGCTCGTGAGCGGCTCGCTGGGCGCGCAGTTCGTCGTGTGGGAGTACGCGACGGCGATCGCGGGACGGATGCTGGGGATCAACCCCTTCGATCAGCCCGATGTCGAATCCGCCAAGGTGGCCGCGCGCGGCCTCCTCGACGCGCGCCCCGAGCCGACGGCTCCGGCGTTCGCCGTGGAGGGCGTCGAGGTGCGGGTCTCCGACCCCGCGCTCGCGGCATCCGGAACCGTCGCCGGTGTGCTCGACGCGCTGTGGGCACGTCTGCCCGAGGATGGGTACGTCGCGATCCAGGCGTACGTCAACCGGCTCGAGCTGTCGCAGCTCGCGGGCCTGCGCGAACTCGTCGCCGCGGACTCCGGGCGTCCCACCACGTTCGGCTGGGGCCCCCGGTTCCTGCATTCGACCGGCCAGTACCACAAGGGCGGCCCCGCGAACGGCGTGTTCCTCCAGATCCTCGAGCAGACCGACGTCGACCTCGAGATCCCCGGCCGGCCGTTCACGTTCGGCCAGCTCATCCAGGCGCAGGCCGCGGGAGACGCGGCCGTTCTCGCCGATGGCCACGGCAGACCGGTCGTGACCCTGACCCTCACCGATCCCCAGATCGAAGTGCTCTCGCTCTTCGAAGCGGCCCAGTAGGAGTTCGAGCCCCACATGACCGTCGAGATCTCGCGCGGGCACAACCCGTTGCGCGACCCCGAAGACCGTCGCCTCAACCGCATCGCCGGTCCGAGCGCGCTCGTCATCTTCGGCGTCACGGGAGACCTCTCCCGCAAGAAGCTCATGCCCGCCGTCTACGACCTCGCGAACCGCGGCCTGCTGCCTCCGGGCTTCGCGCTCGTCGGCTTCGCGCGCCGCGACTGGGCCGACCAGGACTTCGCCCAGGTCGTGTACGACGCGGTGCGCCAGTACGCGCGCACCGAGTTCCGCGACGAGACCTGGCAGCAGCTGCTCCAGGGCATCCGCTTCGTGTCGGGCGAGTTCGACGACCCCGACGCGTTCCGTCGCCTGAAAGACACCGTCGACCGGCTCGACACGGATCGCGGCACGATGGGCAACCACGCGTTCTACCTGTCGATCCCGCCGAAGGCGTTCCCGCTGGTGGCGGAGCAGCTGAAGTCGTCGGGTCTCGTGGACGACACCGCTGACCAGCCCGACCGCTGGCGCCGTGTCGTGATCGAGAAGCCGTTCGGTCACGACCAGGAGTCGGCTCGGGCGCTGAACGACGTGCTGCGCTCGGCCTTCCCGACGGACTCGATCTTCCGCATCGACCACTACCTCGGCAAGGAGACGGTCCAGAACATCCTGGCGCTCCGCTTCGCGAACGAGCTGTACGAGCCGATCTGGAACCGCAACTACGTCGACCACGTGCAGATCACGATGGCGGAAGACATCGGCGTGGGCGGCCGCGCGGGCTACTACGACGGCGTCGGCGCGGCACGCGACGTCATCCAGAATCACCTGCTGCAGCTGATGGCGCTGACGGCCATGGAGGAGCCCATCTCGTTCGACGCCAAGGACCTCCGCGCCGAGAAGGAGAAGGTGCTCGCCGCCGTCACCCTGCCGGAGGACCTGGCCCGTTCGACGGCGCGCGGTCAGTACGCGGGCGGCTGGCAGGGCGGTGAGAAGGTGCTCGGCTTCCTCGAGGAGGACGGCATGAACCCTCACTCGACGACCGAGACGTATGCCGCCGTCACCCTCGAGGTGAACACCCGTCGCTGGGCGGGCGTGCCGTTCTACCTCCGTACAGGCAAGCGTCTGGGCCGCCGCGTCACCGAGATCGCCGTCGTCTTCAAGCGCGCTCCCGAGCTGCTGTTCTCGCGCAGCCAGACGTCGGGTCAGGGCCAGAACGCCCTGGTGATCCGCGTGCAGCCCGACGAGGGCGTCACGATCCGGTTCGGCTCGAAGGTGCCCGGCGCGGGCGCCCAGGTGCGCGATGTCACGATGGACTTCGGCTACGGCCACGCCTTCACCGAGGCGAGCCCCGAGGCCTACGAGCGCCTCATCCTCGACGTGCTCCTCGGCGACCCGCCGCTGTTCCCGCGGCACGAAGAGGTCGAGCTGTCGTGGAAGATCCTCGACCCGATCGAGCGATTCTGGGACGCCCAGGGCGGTCCGCTCGAACAGTACTCACCCGGGTCGTGGGGCCCGGACTCCGCGGACGAGATGCTCGCCCGCGATGGACGGACCTGGAGGCGCCCGTGATCGTCGATCTTCCCGACACCACTGTCAGCAAGATCTCGCGTGCGCTCGTCAACGTGCGCGAGGAGGGCGGCGCGGTCGCGCTGGGCCGTGTGCTGACCCTCGTCATCCTCACGCGTGAGGCCGCGGTCGAAGAGGTCATCGAGGCCGCCAACGACGCGTCGCGCGAGCACCCGATGCGCGTCATCGTTCTGCTGATCCCCGACGGTTACGACGCCGAACCGCGCCTGGACGCCCAGATCCGCGTGGGCGGCGACGCCGGCGCGAGCGAGGTCGTCACCCTGCGGGCGTTCGGCGACGCGGGTCACTCGAACCTCGAGAGCCTCGTGACGGGCCTGCTGCTGCCCGACGCTCCCGTCGTGGTGTGGTGGCCGAACCGTACGCCCGACAACATCTCGAAGACCTCGATCGGCCGCATCGCGCAGCGCCGGATCACGGATGCCGCGACCAAGTCCGACCCGTCGGCGTGGGTCGCGGGCCTGGGCGAGCAGTACGCACCCGGCGACACCGACCTGGCGTGGACGCGGCTGACCCGCTGGCGCGAGCAGCTGGCCGCCATCCTCGACCAGCCGCCGTACGAGCCGGTGGTCGGCGTGCGCGTGCGTGGTGCGTCGGACTCGCCCTCCACCGCGCTCCTGGCGGCCTGGCTGCGTCTCACGCTCGACGTCCCCGTCGACTGGGCGTATCTGGACGCCGAGGAGTGGCCGCACGGCATCAAGTCCGTCGCGCTGGTGCGTCCGAGCGGCGAGGTGCTCCTGGAGCGCCCGACGCCCGGCGTGGCGATCCTCACACAGCCCGGACAGCCCACCCACGACCTGGCATTCCCGCGCCGGACGCTGCGCGAATGCCTGGCCGAGGAGCTCCGTCGCCTCGACCCGGACGTCCTGTATGGTCGAGTCATCACCGAGGGCTGGCAGCTGCTCGACCCTCCGGCGACGAAGGGGACGCAGGCCTGATGGACAGTGCACGGGTGACGGACAGGACGACGACGAATGCCTGAGGGCTGGGCCGAGAAACGCGTCATCATCAGTCCCGATCCCAGTGCGCTCGTCGAATCCGTCGCTCCGCGCTTCCTGAGCCGGGTCGCCAAGCGCGTCGACGAAGGCAAGCTCGCCCACATCTCCCTCACGGGCGGATCGATGGGTGCGGCGGTGCTCGCCGCCGCAGGACGCAGTCCGCGCGCAGCCCGGATCGACTGGTCGCGCGTGCACTTCTGGTGGAGCGACGAGCGGTTCGTCCCGCTCGGCGACGCCGACCGCAACGACCGCCAGGCGCGTGAGGCGTTCCTGGACGGCCTGGACATCCCGGCGGAGAACATCCACGCCACGCTCGGCAGCGATGACGGCGTGGAGCTGGATGCCGCCGCCGCCGCGTACGCCGAGGAGCTCGCCCGCTTCCCCGGCGCCGAAGGAGCATGGCCCTCGTTCGACGTGTGCTTCCTCGGAGTCGGGCCGGACGGGCATATCGCGTCGCTCTTCCCGGACCGTGCCGAGATCCAGATCACGGATCGCTCGGTGGTCGCGGTGCGCGACTCCCCCAAGCCTCCGCCGGAACGGATCACGATGACCCGTCCCGTCATCAACAGCTCGAAGCGCGTCTGGCTCGTCCTGTCGGGCGCCGACAAGGCCGCAGCGCTGGGGCTCGCGCTGGCCGGCGCGAGCTATGCCAGTGTGCCCGCAGCCGGCGCGAAGGGCCGCAAGCGCACGACGTTCTTCGTCGACGAGGCGGCTGCCGCGCAGGTGCCGCCGGAACTCATCGACCGCGAGTACTGACGCCCGACACCGGACGCCGAATACACGAGAAGAGCGGATGCCTCGGCATCCGCTCTTCTCGTGTGTGACGTCTGTCTCTGGTCAGCCCTGTCCGCGGCGCTCGCGGAGCTGCTTCAGCGCGTCGTCGAGGAGCGTCTCTGCTTCCTCTTCGGTGCGGCGCTCCTTCACGTACGCGAGGTGGGTCTTGTACGGCTCGGTCTTCGCGACGGCGGGAGGGTTCTCCTTGTCGCGTCCGGCCGGCAGGCCCGAGTGGGGCGAGTCGATCGTGTCGGGGATCTCTTCCTCGGGGATGCCCGCTGCGAAGTAGCGCACCGTCTCGTTGCCCAGGGCGTCCCAGTACGAGATGGCGATGCGCTCGGCGTGGAAGCCGTGGTCCTGCTCGCCCATCGGACCGGCACCGACGCGGGTGCCGCGGATCGCGTTGCCTCCGGTGGCCATCAGATGGCCTGGAACTTCGTGATCAGGCCGAGCGCCACGATCGATGCGAACCACACCAGAGCGAGGACCACCGTGAATCGGTTGAGGTTGCGCTCGGCGAGGCCCGAGGAGCCCATGGCGGAGGTCATGCCGCCGCCGAACATGTCGGACAGGCCGCCACCGCGCCCCTTGTGGAGCAGGATGAGGAGGGTCAGCAGGAGACTCGTGATGCCGAGAAGCACCTGCAGGACGAACTCGAGGATCTGCACAGTCGTTGAAGCCTTTCGCTGCGATCGTTCGCCGACCGCACAAGGGTCAAGTATACGTGTACGCCGGCGGGCGGCGAGGAATCCTCGCCGCCCGCCGGTCAGAGGTCAGACGCCGACGTGCTTCTGGTACCGGATGATCGCGGCGAACTCGTCGACGACGAGGCTCGCACCGCCGACCAGGGCGCCGTCGACATCGGGCTCGCGCATGAAGCTTGCGATGTTCGCAGCCTTCACCGAGCCGCCGTAGAGAACCCGCGTGCGGGCAGCGGCATCCGGTCCGAGCTTCTCGGCGATGACCTCGCGGAGCTTGGCGCACACCTCCTGCGCCTGCTCAGGGGTCGCCGCCTGGCCGGATCCGATCGCCCACACCGGCTCGTAGGCCACGACGATGTCGGCATCCGCCTTCACGCCTTCCAGCGCGGCCTGGAGCTGACCGACCGGGACGGCGCTCGCGCCGTGCTTCTCGAGGTCGTCGGCGGTCTCGCCCACGCAGATCACGGGGACCAGCCCGTGCTTCAGCGCGGCCTGCACCTTCGCGGCGACGATGTCGTCGCCCTCATGGTGGTACTCGCGCCGCTCGGAGTGACCGATGATCACGTAGCGGTTGTCGAGCTTCGCGAGGAACGCACCCGACACCTCGCCCGTGTAGGCGCCGGAGTCGTGCGACGAGATGTCCTGCGCGCCCAGCGCGAACGGGATCTTGTCGGCGTCGAGGAGGGTCTGCACCGTGCGGAGATCGGTGAAGGGCGGGAAGACCGCGACCTCGACCGAGCCGTCCTCGTGCTTCGCGTCCTTGAGCGTCCAGTGCAGCTTCTGGACGAAGGCGACCGCCTGCAGGTGGTCGAGGTTCATCTTCCAGTTTCCGGCGATGAGCGGGGTACGACCTGCTACTGCCATCCGAGGACCTCCAGTCCGGGGAGTTTCTTGCCCTCGAGGAACTCGAGGCTGGCGCCACCGCCGGTCGAGATGTGGCCGAAGGCGTCGTCGGCGAACCCGAGCTGGCGGACCGCCGCGGCGGAGTCGCCTCCGCCGACGACCGACAGGCCGTCGACCTCGGTGAGCGCTTGTGCGACGGCCTTGGTCCCGGCCGCGAACGGTGCGAGCTCGAACACGCCCATCGGGCCGTTCCAGAACACCGTCTTCGAGTCGCGGACGAGCTCGGCGAACCGCGCCGCCGTGTCGGGCCCGATGTCCAGGCCCAGCCCGGAGGCCCCGAACGGCGTCTGCTCGATCTGATCCGCGCGCGTCACCACGTGCTCCGCGTCGGCGCCGAACTTCGAGGCGACGACCACGTCGGTCGGCAGCACGAGCTCGACACCCGACTCCTCCGCGCGGCGCATGTAATCGCGGACGGTGTCGAGCTGATCGGCCTCGAGCAGGCTCGAGCCGACCTTGTGGCCCTGGGCGGCGAGGAACGTGAAGAGCATCCCGCCGCCGATGAGCAGCCGGTCGACGCGCGGCAGCAGGTGCGAGATGACGCCCAGCTTGTCGCTCACCTTCGAGCCGCCGAGGACGACCGTGTAGGGCCGCTCGGGGTTCTCGGTGAGGCGGTCCAGGACGTCCAGCTCGGTCGCGATGAGCAGGCCGGCTGCTGACGGCAGGATCTCGGCCAGCTCGTACACCGACGCCTGCTTGCGGTGGACGACGCCGAAGCCGTCCGAGACGAGCGCGTCGCCGAGTGCGGCGAGCTGTTCGGCGAACGCGCGGCGCTCCCCTTCGTCCTTCGCGGTCTCGCCCGGGTTGAACCGGAGGTTCTCGATCACCGCGACGTCACCGTCCTCGAGGGCCTCGACGGCCTCGTGGGCGGACTCGCCGACGGTGTCGCGGGCGAACGCGACGGGCTTGCCGAGGAGCTCCGAAAGACGCTGCGCGACCGGTGCGAGGCTGTACTTCGCATCGGGAGCCCCGTCGGGGCGACCGAGGTGCGAGCAGACGACGAGGCGTGCGCCCTGATTGATCAGAGCGTTGAGCGTGGGAAGGGATGCCCGCACACGGCCATCGTCCGCAATGACCGCGTCCTTGAGAGGAACGTTGAGGTCACAGCGGACGATGACGCGCTTGCCTGCGAGCGAACCCAGCGAATCGAGGGTGCGCAGAGCCATGGTGATCGCTTAGAGGCGCTCGGCCACGTACTCGGTGAGGTCGACGAGGCGGTTGGAGTAGCCCCACTCGTTGTCGTACCAGGCCGAAACCTTGACCAGGTTGCCGCTCACGTTGGTCAGCTCCGAGTCGAAGATCGACGAGTGCGGGTTGCCCTGGATGTCGCTGGAGACGATCGGGTCCTCGGTGTACTGGAGGTACCCGGCGAGGCGGCCGTCAGCAGCGGCAGCCTGGTAGGCGGCGTTGACCTGGTCGACCGTGAGACCCTCGGTCGGGGTGACGATCGTGAGGTCGACGATCGAGCCGGTGGGCACCGGCACGCGGTAGGACGAGCCGCTGAGCTTGCCGTTCAGCTCGGGGAGCACGTGGCCGATCGCCTTCGCAGCACCGGTCGAGGCCGGGACGATGTTGATCGCGGCGGCGCGGGCCCGGCGGAGGTCGCTGTGCGGGCCGTCCTGGAGGTTCTGGTCGGCCGTGTACGCGTGGGCGGTCATCATGAAGCCGCGCTCGATGCCGAAGGCGTCGTTGAACACCTTCGCCAGCGGGGCGAGGCAGTTCGTGGTGCAGGAGGCGTTCGAGATGATGACGTGGTTCTCGGGGTCGTAGTCGCCCTCGTTGACGCCCATGACGACGGTGACGTCGTCACCGGTCGCGGGAGCGGAGATGAGCACCTTCTTGGCCCCGCCGGCGACGTGCTTCTTGGCGTCGTCGGCCTTGGTGAAGCGACCGGTCGACTCGATGACGATGTCGACGCCCAGCTCGCCCCAGGGGAGGTTGGCGGGGTCGCGCTCTTCGAAGACCTTGATCTTCTTGCCGCCGACGGTGATGGAGTCCTCGTCGTAGGACACCTCGGCGTCCAGCGGGCCGCCCACCGAGTCGTACTTGAGCAGGTGAGCGAGCGTCTTGTTGTCGGTGAGGTCGTTCACCGCCACGATGTCGAGGTCCGCACCCTGCGCGAGTGCCGCGCGGAGGTAGTTGCGTCCGATTCGGCCGAAGCCGTTGATGCCGATCTTGACAGTCACGGAGTTTCTCCTGAGATGTGTCGTGCGCGAGTGCGCGGTTGGTGCGATGCGAACGAGGACAACGGCGTCCCGGCGGGCGTCCCGCCGGGACAGCCGCGCCTGTTTATGACAGTACCAGCAGGCCCGAGGTCTTCTGGCGGGCGGCGTCGAGGCGCTGCGCCACGTTCTGCCAGTTCGCGATGTTCCAGACGGCCTTCACGTAGTCGGCCTTGACGTTCAGGTAGTCGAGGTAGAAGGCGTGCTCCCACATGTCGAGCTGGAACACCGGGATCGTGCCCTGCGCGGTGTTGCTCTGCTGGTCGAACAGCTGCTGGATGATCAGCTGCTCGCCGATCGGGTCCCAGCTGAGGACGGCCCAGCCCGAGCCCTGGATGCCGGTCGCGGCGGCGGTGAAGTGCGCCTGGAACTTGTCGAAGCCGCCGAAGAACTCGTCGATCGCGGCGCGCAGCTCGCCCTCGGGCTCTCCGCCGCCCTCGGGCGAGAGGTTCGTCCAGAAGATCGAGTGGTTGACGTGACCGCCGAGGTTGAACGCGAGGTCCTTCTCGAGCTTGTTCACGTTGGCCAGGTTGCCGGTCTCGCGCGCCTCGGCCAGCTGCTCCAGCGCGGTGTTCGCGCCGGTGACGTACGCCTGGTGGTGCTTGCTGTGATGCAGCTCCATGATCTTGCCGCTGATGTGCGGCTCGAGGGCGGCGTAGTCGTAAGGGAGGTCGGGCAAGGTGTACTTCGCCATGTTCTCTTCTTCCTGTCGGCGCGCGCCGAAATCCCCGGCGCAGCGAGGGTGACGGAATCATCCTACTGAGCGGCAACGCACGGGCGACGGGGTTGCTTCCCACTGTGACGTGTGGAACACGGTCCCGCGGCGGCTGCCCGCAGGGCTTCGCGCGGTGCGGAGCCCTGGATGTGTGCGTACGGCCCCGGCCCGCGACATCAGCCGCGCAGGATCAGTCCTCGATGCCGGCGGGGACGGCCGACTCGGTGCCCGGCAGGCCCTCCGCCTCGGCCTTCTTGTCGGCCATCGCGAGCAGGCGCCGGATGCGGCCGGCGACGGCGTCCTTGGTCAGCGGCGGGTCGGCGTGGTGGCCCAGCTCGTCGAGGCTCGCGTCTCGGTGCGCGAGACGCAGGTCACCGGCCTGGCGGAGGTGCTCGGGCACCTCGTCGCCGAGGATCGCGAGTGCGCGCTCGACACGCGCGCAGGCGGCCACGGCGGCCTGGGCGGAGCGACGGAGGTTCGCGTCGTCGAAGTTGACGAGCCGGTTGACACCCGCACGCACCTCGCGGCGCTGACGCATCTGGTCCCAGTCGGCCGCCGCGCGCATGGCGCCCATGGCGGCGAGGGCGGCGCGGATCGCCTCGCCCTCACGCACGACGACGCGCGGGATGCCGCGCACCTCCCGGGCCTTGCCGGCGATGCCGAGACGGTGTGCGGCGCCGACGAGGGCCATCGCGGCCTCGGAGGACGGGCACGTGATCTCGAGCGCGGCGGAACGACCCGGGTCGGTCAGCGTGCCGGCCGCCAGGAACGCGCCGCGCCAGATCGCCGCGAGGTCGCCGCGCGAGCCCGTCGTGAGCTTGTTCGGAAGCCCGCGCACCGGCCGGCGGCGCTGGTCCAGGAGGCCGGTCTGGCGGGCGAGGGTCTCGCCGCCCTCGATCACTCGCACCGCATAGTGGCTGCCGGTGCGGGCACCGGAGCCCTGCACGTGCACGAGTTCCGGGCGCACGCCGTACAGCTCGACGAGGTCGCGGGCGGTGCGCCGGGCGAGGATGTCGGAATCGAGTTCGGCCTCGACCGCGACGCGGTTGGCGATCGAGTGCAGGCCGCCCGAGAATCGCAGCAGCGACGTGAGCTCGGCGACCCGCGCGGTGGGGCGCGGGTCTCGCACGGTGATCAGCTCGGCCTTCACGTCAGCGGTCAGCGACACGGGACTCCTTCGCGGGTCTTTCGGGAACGACCCTCCACCCTACCGGCCGGGACGCGCCTCATCACTCCCGCCCGAGGTCGCGATGCGTCACACGGACGGCCACGCCGGGCACCGCCCCGAGGCGCTCCGCGAGCTCGCGGACCATCACCACCGAGCGGTGCTTGCCGCCGGTACAGCCCACGGCGACGACCGAGTGGCTCTTGTTCTCGCGCTGATACCCCTCGAGCACCGGGCGCAGCGCCGCGCTGTACGCCTCCAGGAACTCGGCCGCACCGGTCTGCGCCAGTACGTACTCGCGCACCTCGGCGTCCTCACCGGTGAACGGTCGGAGCCGCTCGTCCCAGAACGGGTTCGGCAGGAACCGCATGTCGGCCACGAGGTCGGCATCGGGCGGCAGCCCGTACTTGAAGCCGAAGCTCTGCAGGGTGAGCGTGTGCCGCGCGGTCCCCTCCTCGGTGAAGAGGTCGGCGACCTTGGTCGCGAGTTGGTGGATGTTGTACGACGACGTGTCGATGATGACGTCGGCGTCCTCGCGGACAGCAGCCAGACGCGCACGCTCGCGACGGATGCCGTCGAGGATGGTCCCCTCGCCCTGCAGCGGGTGGGGGCGCCGCACCGCCTCGAACCGGCGCACGAGCACCTCGTCCGAGGCGTCGAGGAACATCACCCGGATCTGCCGGCGCTCGCGGAGCGCCCGCATCGCATCGGGCAGGTCGGAGAAGAGGTCGCGGCCGCGCACGTCGACAACGACGGCGACTCTCGGCAGCACTCCCCCGGCCAGCTCGGTGAGGTCCAGGAGCGGCTTGAGCATCTGCGGCGGCAGATTGTCGACCACATACCAGTCGAGATCCTCGAGCGAGTTGGCCGCGGTCGATCTCCCGGCGCCCGACATCCCCGTGACGATCAGCACTTCCCCGACGTCGTGACGCGTCGCCTCGCCCATGACCACCCCCGTCGAGCCCAGCCTACCCACTGGTGACAGGTGCGGGCTCCGCGAGGTGCGAGTGAATCGCCGCCGCGAGCTTCGGACCGACGCCCGGCAGCTCGGCGATCTCTTCGGGGGTCGCCTTGCGCAGCGCCGACACCGATCCGAAGTGCCGCAGGAGCGCCTTGATGCGGGCCTCGCCGAGACCCGGCACCTCCGCGAGTACGCTCTGGATGTCGCGGCGCCGCCGCTTGCGCTGATGGGTGATCGCGAAGCGGTGGGCCTCGTCGCGAAGTCGCTGCAGGAGGTAGAGCGCCTCGGAGGTGCGGGGCAGGATGACCGGGTACTCCTCCCCCGGCAGCCACACCTCCTCGAGCCGCTTGGCGATGCCGCACAGCGCGATCTCCTCGTGGCCCGCATCCCGGAGGGCGCGGGCCGCCGCCTCCACCTGCGGCTTGCCGCCGTCGACCACGAGCAGCTGAGGACGATAGGCGAAGCGCGGGCGGCGCCGCTCGGTGACGACGGTCTCGTCGGAGGTCACGTCGGGCACGGGCGTCGTCTCGTTCTCCTCCGGGCGGTCCAGGTAGGCGAGGCGTCGCGTGAGCACCTGGTAGAGCGAGTCGGTGTCGTCCGTGGTCTCGGCGACGCCGAACGAGCGGTACTGATCCTTGCGCGGCAGGCCGTCCTCGAAGACGACCATCGAGGCCACGACGTTTGTGCCGCTCAGATGCGACACGTCGAAGCACTCGATGCGCAACGGAGCCTCGGCGAGGTCGAGTGCCTCCTGCAGGTCGGTGAGCGCCTGGCTGCGGGCGACGTAGTCGCTGGTGCGCCGGGTCTTGTGGAGCATCAGCGCCTGCTGGGCGTTGAGGGTGGCGGTGCGCATGAGATCCGCCTTGCGGCCGCGCTGCGCCACCTGGATCGTCACGCTCCTGCCCCGACGGGTCCGCAGCCACTCCTCGAGGTCGGCCGCGTCGTCCGGCATGGACGGCACCAGCACCTGTCTCGGGATGTCGGCGCCCGAGGCGTTGCCGTACGTGCGCTGGATGACCTGGTCGACGAGATCGCCGTCGGAGATGTCGATCTCCTTCTCGATCGTCGTCGCGCGCACACCGCGCACGCGGCCGCCGCGAATGACGAAGTGCTGCACCGTGGCGGCGAGCTCGTCCTCGGCGATGCCGAAGAGGTCGGCGTCGGTGTCGGCCGCGAGCACGAGCGCGCTCTTGTTCAGCACGGCGTCGATGGAGTGCAGGCGGTCGCGGTAGACGGCGGCGGCCTCGTAGTCCATCGCCGCCGATGCCTCGCGCATGCGCGCCGTCAGCTGCTTCGTGAAGCGCTGGTCGCCGCCGGACATGAAGGCGATGAAGTCGTCGACGATCGCGCGGTGCTCCTCGATCGTGACCTTCATCGAGCAGGGTCCGCCGCAGCGCCCGATCTGGCCCGGGAAGCAGGGGCGGCCGGTCGCCATGGCCTTCTTGTACGACGAGTCGCTGCAGGTGCGGATCGGGAAGACCTTGATCATGAGGTCGATCGTGTCGTGCACCGCCCACACCTTGGGGTACGGACCGAAGTACTTGGCGCCCGGGATGCGGCGGTTGCGCGTCACGATGACGCGCGGCGCCTCATCGGCGAGGGTGATCGCCATGAACGGGTACGACTTGTCGTCCTTGTAGCGGACGTTGAACGGCGGATCGAACTCCTTGATCCACTGGTACTCGAGCTGGAGCGAGTCGACGTCGGTCGCGACGACCGTCCACTCCACGGAGGCCGCCGTCGTGACCATGCGACGGGTGCGCTCGTGGAGCGTGTGCAGCGGAGCGAAGTAGTTCGACAGGCGGGCGCGGAGGTTCTTCGCCTTGCCGACGTACAGCACGCGACCGTCCCGGTCGCGGAAACGGTACACCCCGGGATTGGTGGGGATCTCGCCCGGGTTCGGCTTGTACGGGACGGTGGGAGCGGAGCGCGCCATGCCGCTCAGCCGGCCTTGCGGGCCTCGACGAGCTCCGCGTGGCCGCCGACGCCCAGCACCTCGGCGAGGAAGACGCCGGTGTGGCTGGCTTCGACGCGCGCGACCTGCTCGGGTGTGCCCGTCGCGATGACCTCACCGCCGCCGGCACCCCCCTCGGGGCCGAGGTCGATGACCCAGTCGGAGGACTTGATCACGTCGAGGTTGTGCTCGATCACGATGACGGTGTTGCCCTTGTCGACGAGGCCGTTCAGCACCTCGAGGAGCTTCCGGACGTCCTCGAAGTGCAGGCCCGTCGTCGGCTCGTCCAGGACGTAGATGGAGCGGCCGTTGGTGCGGCGCTGCAGTTCCGTGGCGAGCTTGACGCGCTGTGCCTCGCCGCCCGACAGCGTCGTGGCGGACTGCCCCAGCCGCACGTAGCCGAGGCCGACGTCGACGAGTGTCTTCAGGTAGCGGTGGATCGCCTGGATCGGCTCGAAGAACTCGGCCGCCTCGGCGATCGGCATCTCCAGGACCTCGGCGATGTTCTTGCCCTTGTAGTGCACGGCCAGGGTGTCGCGGTTGTACCGCTTGCCGTGGCAGACCTCGCAGTCGACGTAGACGTCGGGCAGGAAGTTCATCTCGATCTTGATCGTGCCGTCGCCCGAGCACGCCTCGCACCGGCCGCCCTTGACGTTGAAGCTGAATCGGCCCGGCTGGTAGCCGCGCACCTTCGCCTCGGGCGTCTCGCTGAACAGCGTCCGGATGCGGTCGAACACGCCGGTGTACGTCGCCGGGTTGGACCGCGGGGTGCGTCCGATCGGCGCCTGGTCGACGTGGACGACCTTGTCGAGGTTCTCGAGCCCGGTCACGCGCGTGTGCTTGCCCGCCACCCGGCGGGCGCCGTTGAGGCGCGTCGCCAGGACCTGGTACAGGATGCCGTTGACCAGCGAGGACTTGCCGGAGCCGCTCACGCCGGTCACCGAGGTGAGCACGCCGAGCGGGAAGTCGACGGTGACGTTCTTCAGGTTGTTCTCACGGGCGCCTACGACGCCGATCTGACGCTTCTTGTCGATCTTGCGGCGCTTCTTCGGCGTGGGGATGGCGCGACGCCCCGACAGGTAGTCGCCGGTGATCGAGTCTCGGTCGTCGAGGAGCTCCTCGATCGGGCCGGAGTGGACGACCTCTCCCCCGTTGACGCCGGCGCCGGGGCCGATGTCGACGACCCAGTCGGCGGCGTGGATCGTCTCCTCGTCGTGCTCGACGACGATGAGCGTGTTGCCGAGGTCGCGGAGCGCGACGAGCGTCTCGATGAGGCGGCGGTTGTCGCGCTGGTGCAGGCCGATCGACGGCTCGTCGAGCACGTAGAGCACGCCCGTCAGGCCGGAGCCGATCTGCGTCGCCAGCCGGATGCGCTGCGCCTCGCCGCCCGACAGGGTCGCGGCGGCACGGCTGAGGCTCAGGTAATCCAGACCCACGCGGATGAGGAAGTCCAGTCGCAGGCGGATCTCGCGCAGCACCTGCGCGGCGATCGTCGCCTCGCGCTCGGTGAGCGTCAGCTTCGCGAAGTACTCGCGCGCCTCGCCGAGGCTCAGGCGCGACGCATCCGCGATCGAGTGTCCGTGCACCTGCACGGCCAGCACCTCGGGCTTGAGGCGCGCGCCGTCGCACACGGGGCACGGCACCTCGCGCAGGTACTCCGACCAGCGCTGCCGCTGCGTGTCGGACTCGGCCTGCGTGTACTGCCGCTCGATGTAGGGCACGACGCCCTCGAAGCCCGACGAGTAGCGCATCTCGCGTCCATAGCGGTTCTTCCACCGCACGGTGACCTTGTAGTTCTCGCCGCGCAGCACTGCCTCGCGGACGTCCGACGGCAGCTTCTTCCACGGAGTGTCGAGCGAGAAACCCAGGTCGTTCGCCAGTCCTTCGAGCAGGCGCTCGTAGTACTGGAAGAGCCCCTTACCTTGGGTGGTCCACGGGATGAGCACGCCCTCGCGGATCGACAGGTCCTCGTCGCCGAGCATCAATTCGACGTCGACCGACATGCGGGTACCGAGGCCCGAGCACGCCGGGCATGCGCCGAACGGGGCGTTGAACGAGAACGTCCGCGGCTCGATCTCGGTGAGCTGCAGCGGGTGCCCGTTCGGGCACGCCAGCTTCTCGGAGAAGGACTGCCAGGCGGCGTCGCCCTCTTCGTCGACGAAGTTGACCTGCATGACGCCGCCGGCAAGCGAGAGCGCGGTCTCGACCGAGTCGGTGACGCGATCCAGGATGGCGGGCGCCGCGACCAGGCGGTCGACCACGACGGCGATGTCGTGCTTGTAGCTCTTCTTGAGCACCGGCGGCTCTGCCAGCTGGATGAGCTCGCCGTCGACGATCGCGCGCGCGTAGCCCTTGGCGCCGAGCTCCTTGAAGAGGTCGACGAACTCGCCCTTCTTCTGGGTGACGATGGGGGCGACGATCTGGTAGCGGGTGCGCTCGGGCAGCTCGATGAGCTGGTCGGCGATCTGCTGAACCGTCTGGCGCTGGATGACCTCGCCGCACTCGGGACAGTGCGGCACGCCGATGCGAGCCCACAGCAGGCGCATGTAGTCGTGGATCTCGGTGATCGTGCCGACGGTCGAGCGAGGATTGCGGTTGGTCGACTTCTGGTCGATCGACACGGCAGGGCTCAGACCCTCGATGAAGTCGACGTCGGGGCGATCGACCTGTCCCAGGAACTGGCGCGCGTACGCGCTCAGCGACTCGACGTACCGGCGCTGCCCCTCGGCGAAGATCGTGTCGAACGCGAGGCTCGACTTGCCGGAGCCGGACAGCCCCGTGAAGACGACGAGCGAATCGCGCGGGATGTCGAGGTCGACATCCTTCAGATTGTGCACGCGGGCACCGCGGACGCTCAGCATTCCGCTGGTGCCGCCGGCGGTCTTTGCGGGCATGTTCGCGGGCAGGGCGACAGGGACGATGGGCACCAGTCAAGTGTAGGCGGGGCCTCCGACATGGGGCCTGGGAGCCGTTCGCCGTCGGCGAAGACAACGGATGCCGCGGGGCACTCGGCCCCGCGGCATCCGTGTCGGATCAGCTCCGCGTCACTTGACGACGAGTGTCACCGGTTCGCTCGTCGACGGCTTCACTGTCTCGCTGCCCGCGTAGGCGACGGACAGCTCGTGCTGGCCCTTGCCCAGCTTCGGCAGCGTGAGCGTGACGGTGCCCGCGCTCGGGGCGGTGAGCATCGCGGTCGCGATCGGCTCGTCGCCGTCGTAGACCGTGATCGCGCCGGTGATCTCCGCGCCGAACTGTGCGGTCACGGTCGTCGTGTACTTGATGACGCCGTTGCCCTTCGAGTTGGCGAAGAGCTTGTTCGGCGTGCCGACGGTGGTGCTGTCGGCGCGATCGATGGCGACGGGGACGACGACTGAGGTGCCGGTGGTCGCACCGGTGAGCCTGAGCTCGACCGATCCTCCGAGGGGCACGTCGTCCGGCAGGGTCACCGACACCGCGGCCGTGCCGTAGTCGTCGTTGAGCACGGTCGTGGTGTTCACCGAGTTGTCGACAGGGAAGGCTCCCAGCCGCTCGCCGTCGAGTGAGACGACGACCTCGGCGTCCTTGACGTCCGTCGGGGCGGTCATCGCCCACGACTTGATCCCGAACGCGACGGCCGAGCCCGGGTCGTACGCCGTGGGGGCGTTCGCGGGGAACGCGACCTCGACCGCGTGCTGCGCGTAGTCCACGGGCAGCGGGGTCGTCTCGGCGAACGTCGCGAGGTAGTCCACCATCGCGGCGAGGTCGACCTTGCCGGTGTCGCGCTTGGACGCGCCGTTGGCCAGTTCGAAGAAGTTGTCGCCACCCGTCGACAGGAACGAGTTCACCGTCACGGAGTAGGTCGCCGCCGGATCGATCGGCTCGCCGTTCAGCCACATCCCGGTCACCGTGCCGCGGGTGCCCTTGTACGCCGTCAGCGACTCGTTCACGTCAGGCGTCCGCGGGTCGTCGAGCGGGTACTCGGTGACCTCCTTCTGCGTGTAGGTGTACTCGAAGCCCTCCGAGACGCCGAGGCGCAGGAAGTTGCGGGTCGGCACCTTGTTGAGCGCATCGCGCTGCCACTGCTGCTCCAAGACCTTCTTGATCTGCTCACCGGTCAGCTGCATGTTCACCAGCGTGTTGGCGAACGGCTGGACGACCGCGGCCTGCTTGTAGGTGAGGGTGCGCGGGTACGCGCCGTTGCCCGGGTCGGTGCCGAGCATGTCGGTGCGCAGCCCGCCGGGGTTCATGAAGGCGATCTGCGCGGCGCCCGCCTCCGGCGTCTCGGTCGCCCACTGCTGCACCTCGGCGACGAGGTTGCCCAGGGTCGACTCGCCACCGCGGTTCTCGCCGCCGCTCGCGAACTTGGCGCGGTTGAACCCGCCGGCGAGCTTGCCGAGCTCCACAGCGCCGAGCACCTCGGCCTTGGCCGAGGCATCCGTCGCGATCGCCGCGGTGGCGGCGTCCACGGGGTAGAGGGGCACGTAGGTCGGCGTGGTCGACGGCGGCACCGGGGCCACGGTCTTCTCCAGCGCCAGCACCTGCTGCGTCTTGGCGGTCACCTGACCGGCGTCGTCGACCGTGTACACCAGCTGGTTGAGGTTCATGCCGTACTGACCGGCGGAGACCACGGGGCGATCGGTGACCGCGCGCCCTTCGCTCGCCCACTCGGCCACGGGGAACGAGCAGTTGTACGCCAGATGCGTGTGACCCGAGACGATCGCGTCGACGTCGGGCGAGACCTCGTTGATGATGTTCGCCCATGTGCCGGAGTCGTCCATCGTCGCGCAGTCGGTCGAGGGGGCACCCTCGTGCACGAGCATGACGACCAGGTCGGCGCCCTCCGCGACAAGGTCGGCCGCCTCGGTGTTGACCGACTGCACGATCCCCTCGACCCGGATGTCGGTGATCCCGCCGGGGCTCACCAGCGTCGGGAGGTCCTCGGTGACGGCGCCGACGAACCCGACCTCCACCCCGCCGACGGTCTTGATCCACGTGGCCGGGACCGCGTCATCGCCGGTGGCCTTCATCTTGAGATTGGCCGCGATGTACTGCCACTTGGCGCCCCCGTACGGGTTCGTCACGGCGTCGTAGGGTGCCATGACGCGGTTCACGAGGTCGTCGTAGCCCTGGTCGAGCTCGTGGTTGCCGACAGCCGAAACCTCCAGGCCGGCCTCGTTGAGCGCGTCGATCGTGGGCTTGTCGTGCTGGATGAACGACTCGAACGTCGATGCGCCGATGAGGTCGCCCGCGGCGGCGAACACCGTGTTGGGGTTGGCGGCGCGCAGCTGCTTCACAGCGCCGGAGAGAACCGCGGCGCCCGCCTCGAGGCCACCGGTGTTGTCGAGGATGCGACCGTGGAAGTCGTTCGTGGCGAGGATCTGGATGTCGGTCGTCGCTGCGTTGGCGGCGGGGGCGGCGAGCGCGCTCGCCGCCAGGGCGGCGACGGTGAGCGCCGACGCGCCGAGCGCGATTCGACGGCGGGGAGAGGGAGGTGCGGAACGCGGACCAGCGCGCATAGGTGCCTGCTTCTTTCTCTTGTGCGATGCAGAGCGGCGCGCCGGATCGGGCCGGGTTCGGGGGGACCACGCCGCGCCGAGATCGAGACTAAGAGAATCCTGCGCTTTCACCTAGAGGCGCAGTGAACAGTCCCACAACGGTTCGGAAACGGGCCGTCGGCAGCGGAGGCCGGGTCAGCGTGCGCCGGCGAAGGGTCGCAGCGCGTCGCGGAGTGCCAGGAGCGCCTCCGCGTCCGTCCCGACGCTCGCCATCACCTTGCCGGGCACCTCGAGGGCCTGTTCCCGCAGTCGGCGGCCCGCGTCGGTGAGTCGCACGTCGAGCACGCGCTCGTCGTCGTCGCGGCGCGAACGCGTCACGAGACCCTGCGCCTCGAGTCGCTTCACGAGCGGCGACAGGGTCGCAGGCTCGAGGGCAAGCTCGGCGGCGAGTTCGCGCAGTGACCGGGGTGAGCGCTCCCAGAGAGCGAGCATGACCAGGTACTGCGGGTGCGTCAGCCCGAGCGGCTCCAGGATGGGCCGGTACAGACCGACGACGTTGCGCGCGGCGGTCACCAGTGCGAAGCACACCTGGTTGTCGAGTGCGAGCAGGTCATCGGGGCTGAGGTCTGCTTTCTTCACGTCCGCCATCCTATCGTGCACGAATCGTTAGTACACTAATAAGCATGTCTGAACCGGATGCCGCTCCCGCCGCCCGCCGCCCGCTCCGCGAACGCGTGCGCGAGGCGGGTGGGTGGTACGCGTACCTCAACGCGAACCTCATTCGCGTTGCGGGACCCGCGGCCGTCGGGCCATACGAGACCGCTCCCCCACCCACGGCGGCCGAGCGAGCCGAAAGGGCGTGCCCACTGTGCGGAGCGCCCATCTCGCAGCACACCTTCGACCGCTCGGGACCGAAGCCGCTCATGCACTGCCCCTGATGCACCGCACCTGATGCACCGCACCTGATGCACCGCACCTGATGCACCGCACCTGATGCGCTGACCGTGAGTGGGCACCGGCGGGCCGCGAGGTGCGGGCGCGACTACGCGTGCCCCGCGCGCTCCATGGCGCGCAGTTCCTTCTTGAGGTCCTGCACCTCGTCGCGCAAGCGCGCGGCGAGCTCGAATTTGAGCTCGCCGGCGGCGGCGAGCATCTGCTGACTGAGATCGGCGATGGTCGCCTCGAGCTGTTCCGCACCCTCGGCCGCGATGCCCTCGCGTCGCAGCTGCGGCGTCGGGCTCTTGCCCATGCCGGACTTGGTCTTCGCCGCCGCCTTGCCGCGCAGCATCCGATCCGTGTCGGACGCCTCTCGCGCCAGCACCTCGGTGATGTCGGCGATCCGCTTGCGCAGCGGCTGCGGGTCGATGCCGTGGGCCGTGTTGTAGGCGATCTGCTTCTCGCGGCGCCGGTCGGTCTCTTCGATCGCCTTCGCCATCGAGTCGGTCATCGTGTCGGCGTACATGTGCACCTGGCCAGACACGTTGCGCGCCGCGCGGCCGATCGTCTGGATCAGCGAGGTGCCGCTGCGGAGGAAGCCCTCCTTGTCGGCGTCGAGAATCGACACCAGCGACACCTCGGGAAGGTCGAGGCCCTCTCGGAGGAGGTTGATGCCGACGAGCACGTCGTACACACCGGCCCGCAGCTCGCTGAGCAGCTCGACGCGCCGCAGGGTGTCGACGTCGGAGTGGAGGTAGCGCACCCGCACCCCATGTTCGCCGAGGAAGTCGGTGAGCTCTTCCGCCATCTTCTTCGTGAGCGTGGTGACGAGCACGCGCTCGTCGCGCTCGACGCGGAGGCGGATCTCCTCGAGGAGGTCGTCGATCTGCCCCTTGGAGGGCTTGACCACGATCTCGGGGTCGATCAGGCCGGTCGGGCGGATGATCTGCTCGACGACGCCGTCTGCGATGCCCATCTCATAGCGACCCGGCGTCGCCGAGAGGTAGACGGTCTGACCTACGCGGTTCTTGAACTCGTCCCACCGCAGCGGCCGGTTGTCGAGCGCGCTCGGCAGGCGGAAGCCGTGCTCGACGAGCGTGCGCTTGCGCGAGGCGTCCCCCTCGTACATCGCCCCGATCTGCGGGACGGTGACGTGCGACTCGTCGATCACCATGAGGAAGTCGTCGGGGAAGAAGTCGAGCAGCGTGTGCGGCGGCTCACCGGGCGCCCTGCCGTCCATGTGTCGCGAGTAGTTCTCGATGCCCGAGCAGAAGCCGAGCTGCTGCAGCATCTCGAGGTCGAACGTCGTGCGCATGCGCAGGCGCTGCGCCTCGAGCAGCTTGTTCTGCGACTCGAGCTCCTTCAGCCGCTCGGCCAGCTCGTCTTCGATGGTGCCGATCGCGCGCTGCACCGTCTCGGTGCCGGCGACGTAGTGCGACGCCGGGAAGATGGGCACGCTGTCGAGCCGCTGCACCACATCGCCGGTGAGCGGATGCAGCATGAAGAGCGCCTCGATCTCGTCGCCGAACATCTCGATGCGGATGGCGTACTCCTCGTACACCGGGATGATCTCGATGGTGTCGCCGCGCACGCGGAAGTTGCCGCGCGAGAAGTCGACGTCGTTGCGGTTGTACTGCATCGCGATGAACTTGCGGATGAGCGCGTCGCGGTCGTAGACCTCGCCCACCTGCAGCGCGACCATCGCACGCAGATACTCGTCGGGCGCCCCGAGTCCGTAGATGCACGAGACGGTGCTGACCACGATGACGTCGCGCCGGCTGAGCAGCGAGTTGGTCGTCGAGTGCCGCAGCCGCTCGACCTCGGCGTTGACCGAGGAGTCCTTCTCGATGAAGGTGTCGGTCTGCGGGACGTACGCCTCGGGCTGGTAGTAGTCGTAGTAGCTGACGAAGTACTCGACCGCGTTGTGCGGCATGAGCTCACGGAACTCGTTGGCCAGCTGCGCCGCGAGCGTCTTGTTGTGCGCGAGCACAAGGGTCGGCCGCTGCACGGCCTCGACGAGCCAGGCCGTTGTCGCCGACTTTCCGGTTCCGGTCGCACCGAGCAGCACGACGTCGGTCTCACCGGCGTTGATGCGCGCCGCCAGCTCGGCGATCGCCTGCGGCTGGTCGCCCGACGGGGCGAATTCGCTCACGACCTCGAACGGCCGCACGGATCGAGTGGTCTGCACTCAACCAGCGTAGGCGGCGCCTCCGACATCGGGGCCGCGTTCGCGACGAGCGGATGCCGCGGCCGGCCCCCCGCGGGTCAGCCGCCGAATCCCCCGCCGCCGTCGAAGCCCCCGCCGCCGAATCCTCCGGCGTCGAAGCCCCCGCCGTCGAACGCTCCGCCGCCGCCGTCGAACCCGCCCGAGCCGCCGCCGTCGAACCCCGTGAAGCCGGGATCGTACGTCTCGCCCACCCATGCCGGCTCGGAGCCGAGCATGAGCGAGCCCGCACCCATCGTGTAGTACGCGGTGACCGAAGTCGACAGCAGGAACTGGTTCGCGACGATCGCCATGATCCCGACGTTCGTGAGCATGCTCTGCACGTCGACCCGATCGCGTGGGTCGGCGTCGTCGACGCCGACCGCCGCGCGCGCCGGATCGGCCGCGCTTCGCGTCGCGGCATCCGTGCCCTCGTTCTGCGTGCGCCGCGCGCGGTGCTCTTCGGCGCGACGGACGAGACGCGCGATCACCGTGGGATCCTCGGCCGCCGCGTCTCGCTCGGACTCCGCCAGGAACGGGCGGAGCTGCTCGAACATCTCGCGGCGACGCTGCGGCGGAACGTCGGCGAAGGCAGAGGCGTGCGCGCTCTCGATCACCGAGGCCGGGAGCGTTCCGAGCAGGTAGACGTAGCGCGAGATGCGCTCCTCCTCGCTCGCCGCACGATAGGGGGCACGACGCCGCCGGAACCTGGAGAGCATACCCATGCGACACCTCCTCGGGTCTGATCCCAGGCTAGCCCGCAGGGCGTCGGCGCGGTACAGCGAAGCGCCGGCTCGACGACCGCCTCCGTGACCGCTAGGAGGCGGCTGCCCGCCGCGCCACGTGCTCGTCGAGGTTCTGCCACAGCTCGTCGACCTGGCGCAGCGTGTCGTCGATGGCGCCCGCCGTGTCGATGACCACGTCGGCGATCCGGAGCCGCGCCTCGTCCGGCACCTGCGATGCCATGCGCGCGGCGGCATCCTCGTGACTCAGACCCCGCAGTTCGACGAGGCGCTGCGCCCGCACATCGGCCGGCGCGTGGGCCACGATGACGAGTTGCCAGGGGTCCTGCACGCGCGCTTCGACCAGCAGCGGCACGTCGTAGACGACGACAGCGTGCGGGTCGGCCGCGAACGCCGCAGCGAAGCGGCGGGCGGACTCGGCGCGCACGGCGGGATGGACGATCGCGTTGAGCTGCGCGATCGCCTCCGCGTCGCCGAACACGCGCGTGGCGAGGGCCGCGCGATCCAGCGATCCGTCGGGGCGCAGCATGTCATCGCCGAAGGTGCCGGCGATCGCCGCCAGCACCGGTCCACCCGGCGCCTGCACCTCGCGCACGAGCTGATCCGCGTCGACGATCACGGCGCCGTGCTCGGCCAGGCGACGGGCGATGGTGGACTTTCCTGAGGCGATGCCTCCGGTGAGCGCGACGAGCGGCATGCATCGAGCATGCCATGCCCCGTCCTTGACGCGTTCCTGAGGTGGGCCTGAGCGAGCGCTGAGCAGTCGGCGATAGCCTCGGTGCACCCGAAGGACAGTCCACCCATACAGCTGGGGAAGGGCGCAAGTGAACGTTGGACGCGACATCGTGGCGTTCGACGACAACGCGTTCTGCTGCATGCGACGCACCCGACGTCTTCGCGACGACAGGGGCGGGCGGACGGTTCTGAGGTGCGGGCGGGCCGCCCGCGTGGGGACCAAGGCGGCCGAGGTCCGTGCACCGAGGACGCGCGCAGGGCGGGATGTGGGGAAATCTCCCGCCCTACGCGCGGCCCGTGCCTTGCAAGGAGGGCTGCCGCTGCGCGGGCCGGGCTCTCCGGAGCCGCACATGTGCGGACGCCGCGCGTGATGGGCGCCTCGTCGCACCCGTTCCGGAGCGCGTTCTGGGATATCATGACCGACGTCCAGGATCCGTCGACACCCCCGGATCCGGAGGGTGCATCGGTGGAAGAAGCGCGCGTCGCCGTCGTGATCGAAGACGAGGAGGACATCCGGTCGCTCCTCGCGACGGTCCTCGCCCAGGCGGGCTTCGAAGTGCATGGCGCAGCCAACGGCGCAGACGGCGTCGAACTCGTCCGAGAGCACCGGCCGCTCGTCACGACGCTCGACGTCAACATGCCCGGCATCGACGGCTTCGAGACCGCCAAGCGCATCCGGGCCATCAGCTCGACCTACATCGTCATGCTGAGCGCCCGCAGCGAGGAGATCGACGCGCTCCAGGGGCTCGAGGCTGGCGCCGACGACTACGTCGCGAAGCCGTTCCGCCCTCGTGAGCTGCGTGCGCGCATCGACGCGATGCTGCGGCGACCGCGGCAGGTGACGCCCCCCGAACCGGACGGCGGTCCGACGCCCGTGTCCACGGACGGCGTCTGGCTCGAGCACCACGGACTGCGGCTGAATGCCGCCACCCACCTGGTCACGGTCGACGACCAGGATGTCGAACTGACGCGGAGCGAGTTCGACATCCTGGCCGATCTGCTGGTGGCCGGGCGGCGCGTCCGGGCGAAGTCGGACCTCGCCCTCATGCTCCGCGGCGACCAGTATGCGGTCAGCGACTTCGTCTCCGACAGCGACGCACGCGCCATCGAGGTGCACATGGCCAATCTGCGACGCAAGCTCGGCGAGTCACCGACCCAGCCGCGATGGATCGAGACAGTGCGCGGAGTCGGCTACCGGCTCACCGCCTGAGGGACTCGAGCGCATCACGCCCTCGCGCCCGGGCGCCCCCATCGGAAGCAGGCGCGTCGCCTCGTGTCGCGGGTTGCTGGGACGAAGCCGCTACTCGCCGTCGTCGATGAGCACGGACGTCTCGACGTTCACGGCCGCGCGGCTCGCGGCCTCGCGGGCCGCACGGACGAGCTCCGCCGGGTCGTACCCGGCGGTGTCGCTCAGCGCGACGCCGACGCCGACGACGGGGATCACTCCCCCGCCGACCTTGCCGAGATCGTCGAACAGGCCACGGTAGATCACACCCGCCTGGCGACGCGCCTCCTGCTCGGACGCCACCGCCAGCCCGATGACGAGCCCGGTCGGCCCGTCCTGGCCGACGATGGCGTTGGTCGGCGCGTGATGGCGCACGCCGGTTCGCCAGGTCGCCGCCACCGATCCGGCCACGTCGCTGCCGAAGGCGGTGGAGATGGGATCGAGGTCGTCGAGGCGCACGGCCGTCACCGCCACTGATTCGCGGCCGCGCTCCGCGCGTCGACAGATGCCGTCCAGCAGCAGCAGGAAGGACTCGTCGCTGACGATCCCGTGCTCCTGGTCGACCCTCTGCGCGTCGCGCAGATACCCCCGCATCGGGGCGCGACTCGCCCGCAGCACCGAGGTCACGACGACGGCGACGATGGTCAGCGTCACCGTCAGGAAGCTCGTGCTGACGGTGCCGAACGCCGCCTGGAACAGGGCGCTGTCAGGACCTGACGTGAGGAACGCGGTCGTCCGTGACACGTAGTACAGCGACTGGAACCCCAGCACTGCCCCGAGCACCCACGCGGTGCGCGATTCCCGCATGTCGCCGCGGAGGCACTCCACCGCGCCGGCGCCGGCGAAGCCCAGCAGAGGTACGAACATCCACAGGACGCCGGCCCAGTCGCCGCCGTCGGCGCCCTCGAACGCCACGCCGAGCGCGGCCGCGACAACGGCGGCGGCCACGAGGATCGACGACCAGCGCATGCGGCGACCGTTGAAGCGGCGGCATCCCAGCCACATGCATCCGGTGCCGGCCACGAAGGCGGCGTTGCCGATCGCGATGGCCCACCACGCACCGTCGGACTGCACCCAGACGGTGTAGGCGAGGGTGGTGAGCATGGCTGCGAGGAAGGCGACGGACCAGATGCGCCCGGCGCCCTCGTCGCGTCGCAGCAGCGTCTCGAGGATGAACAGCACGCCGCTGACGTTGACCACCAGTGCGGTCATGATCAGGACGCTCGCCAGATCCAGGGTCATGGTGCATCTCCCTCGGGGGCGATCGCGGGCAGCTTCACGATGAAGGTCGAGCCGATCCCGGGCGCGCTGTGCAGGGCGAGCTCGCCCCCGTGCGCGCGCACGATGTCGCGCGTGATCGCAAGGCCGAGGCCGGTGCCGGTCCGCCGATCAACGCCCGCCTTGTAATAGCGCTGGAAGAGCCGCGAGCGGTCGGCGTCAGAGATGCCCACGCCGGTGTCGCGCACCAGGATCCAGCTCGAGTCGCCGTCCGTGGTCGTGCCGACGAAGACCGTGCCGCCGTCCTTGTTGTAGGCGATGGCATTCGACACGAGGTTGTCGACCACCTGCCGCAGACGGAGCGGATCCGCCCACGCCGTCGCCGGCTCCAGCCCCGTCGTGTCGATCGTGATGGCCCGCCCGGCGGCGCGCGGGAGGGCGTCGTCGGCGGCGGCGGCGACGAGTTCGCGCGCGTCGACGAGCTGCGGAGCGAGGGACGCCTCCACCGACGACGGCGAGGAGCTCGAGGCCGCGAGGATGTCGGCGACGATGCGCAGCAGGCGCTCGGCGTTGCGCTCGGCGACGTCGAGGCTCGCGCGCACCGCGTCGGGGGTGTCGGGGTCCTCGATCGCGAGGTCGAGGTAGCCCAGGATCGAGGTCAGCGGCGTCCTCAGCTCGTGCGACACCGAGGCGACCAGATCGTCGCGTGCGCGGAGTGCGGTCAGCTCCGCCGTCACGTCCCTCGAGACGACGACGGCGCCGGCGTCGCCCCCGTCGGGATCGGTGATCCGGCGCGCGGTGATCGTCAGCGCCCGACGCGGACCGGGCTCCGCCCCGAACCACACCACCTGGTCGTCGAACGCCTCGCCGCGCCGCGCGCGCTCCAGCGGAAGCTCGTCCGGCGGCAGCGGTGAGCTGCCGTCGTCGCGGAAGGCGAGCACCTCCGCCCGATCGTCGTCGGGCTCGAGACCCTGCTGCAGCCGGCCGTGCGCCTCGTTCCGGACCGCGACCCGTCCGGCGGGACCGATGCGTACGACGCCGAAGTCCACGGCATCCAGCACCTCTGTCACGACCTGCTCCTGCCGGCGCGTGCGCGCGAGGACACTCTGCAGCAGCTGCGACTGCTTCGCCAGCAGCATGCGCTGCGCGTCCGACCGGCGGGCGTTGAGATGGCTCGTCGCGGCGACGGCGAACAACACGAGGGGCAGCAGGAAGGTGCGGTAGGTGACCTCGGTGGCGCTGAGCGCGGTCAGCACGCTGACGATGCCGGCGATCGCGACGATCACGCCGAACAGGCCCAGCAGACCGAACCCGCCGGCGAGCCACATCGTCGGAAAGATCCAGAGCAGGCCGAGCACCGTGTCGGGTGCCGCGATCTGCATGAGCGTGATGGCGAGGATGTCGACCGCGGGCACCGCGGCGACCCACCCGTACGGCAGGCGGCTCCACGGGACCACGAGCGTCACGGCAGTCACCGCCACCACCACGACGACCCCGCTGAAGAAGAGCACCTCTTCACCGCCGAAGGGGCCGACCGCCACCAGCACGCCGAGCACGAACACGACGGCGGACAGCAGCAGCTGGTTGAGCATCGCGGTCCGGCCGCGCGTACGGTCGGCGGCCTCGGGTGCGGTCACGCCAGGGCGCGAGCGCACCGCGGGTGCCCCCGTGTCGCCCGGCGTCGCGGCGGTCATACCGCGACGGTAACGGATGCCGCGCCCCGGTGTGGGAACGGCGCGCTCTGGGTGTCACGCTCCCCCGGCGCGGCACGGCGCGCCGGGGGACGCGTCGTCAGAACCCGAAGTCGCCGAACCCGCCCGCGTCGGCGCCGGCCGCGTCACCGCCCCAGCCGCCGCCGGTGTCGCCACCCCAGCCGGACCCGCTGTCGCCCCAGCCCGCATCGGCCGACGCCCCGTCGCCTCCGGTGTCGGCGCCTGCGTCGCCGCCGCCGTCCGCCGCGGCACCATCCTGGTAGCCCTGGTCGTACGCGAACGTCGGCGCCAGGAACGAACTCACCAGCGCCGAGCCGATGACGTACCCGACGACGGTGCCGAGGATCGACGAGCCGAGCATCGAGCCGAACGACGGGCCCTGCCGCTGCGGCCCGAGGGTGCGCTCCATGAAGCCGGGGTTGAGGTATTCGGCGCGCGTCGCGGCGCGGGCCATCGTCTGCGGGTCGCTCGAGCGCGGCTGCTCGTACGGCGGGAGTCCCGCGGAGAGCTCGGCGAGCACCTGCTGGCGCTGCGGCTCGGTGAGCCTGCCGAATGCCTCGGCGTGCACCTGCTCGATGGTCTCGGGCGGTGCGGTCCTCAGCAGGTAGCGATAGCGCTCGATGGCGATCTCGTCCTCGCTCCGCGGGGGCTGTGCACCGGGCGCTGCCGCACCGGGTGCCGGCGCACCGGGTGCCGAGGTGCCGTAGCGGTTCGGCGGCACAGGCGGCGCCTGGCGCTCGGCATCCGAGTCTCCGAACAGTCGATCGAGGAATCCCATGTGGCGCTCCTTCTCAGCTTGGCCCGTCCGAGGGACGACTGCGCGGGTCCTGGGGGCGGGTGGACAACCACGGTAGGCGCGGTTCCTCGGAGAGGGCTGGAGGATCGGCCGCGGTTCACCGAGAGCGTGCGGATCACCCCTGTGCCGCGAGCGCCTCGCTCAGCCACCGCGCGTGCAGCTGCCACGGATCGTCCACGCCGGCCGCCAGCACCGCGATGTGAGCGGTGAGCGCTTCCGAGCGACGGAACCACTCCGTGCCGGGAAACCGGTCGGCCGCGAACTGCACATGCCGTCGCTGCTCGAGGGCGCGCCCACCGCGCTCGAACGCCAGCAGCTCGTCGTGCCAGATCGCGCCGAAACGCTGGCGCGGGTTCGCGCTCGTGCCGATCTTCACGCGATCGGCGTAACGCAGGTAGTAGACCACGTCGACGCGCGGGGGCGGCATCTCAGCGTCGGGGATATCGCCGTGGCGCCACTCGCACACCGCACAGAGCCATCCCGACGGGTAGCGGACGCCGAGGCGCGATCCGCACAGTCCGCACGGCGAGGGCAGCACATCGGTGAGCCCGTCATGCGCCGCGCCCCAGTCCGCCGCGGCGGCGAGGTGCCGCTCGCAGAGCGGGACCGGCGCGTCGGCGGGCACCGAGCCCCGGCAGCCGTCGTCGTCCACCAGGCAGTGTACGGAGACTCGGTTCGCAGGCACACCGCGACAGTACCCGCCCCCACCGACGCGTCATCCCGAGCCGTGGCGTGCATGCCCGAGGCACGCGAAAGGGCCGCCCCCGCCGACCTTGCGGTCGGAGGTGACGGCCCTTTCGGAACCAGCGGTTCAGAGAACCAGGCGGCTCAGCTCAGGATCAGCGACCCGAGAGCTTCTCGCGCAGAGCGGCGAGCGCCTCGTCGTCGGCCAGCGTGCCCACCGGGCTGCTGTCGGACGAGAAGGACGACGAGCCGGTCTCGACCGGGGCGGCAGCCTCGGCCTCGAGAGCCTTCGTGACGGCGGCCTTGTGGGCCTCCCAGCGAGCGTGGGCAGCGGCGTACTCCTGCTCCCACTTCTCGCGCTGCTCGTCGAAGCCCTCGAGCCACGCGTTGGTCTCGGGGTCGAAGCCCTCGGGGTACTTGTACTCCCCGTTCTCGTCGTACTCCGTGACCATGCCGTACAGCGCCGGGTCGAACTCGGTGCCGTTGGGGTCGACCGACTCGTTCGCCTGCTTCAGCGAGAGCGAGATGCGGCGACGCTCGAGATCGATGTCGATGATCTTGACGAAGACCTCTTCGCCGACCGAGACGACCTGCTCGGCGAGCTCGACGTGCTTGCCCGACAGCTCCGAGATGTGCACGAGGCCCTCGATGCCGTCCGCGACGCGCACGAACGCACCGAACGGAACGAGCTTGGTGACCTTGCCCGGAGCGACCTGACCGATCGCGTGGGTGCGGGCGAAGACCTGCCACGGGTCCTCCTGCGTCGCCTTGAGCGACAGCGAGACGCGCTCGCGGTCCAGGTCGACCTCGAGGATCTCGACGGTGACCTCCTGGCCGACCTCGACGACCTCCGACGCGTGCTCGATGTGCTTCCACGAGAGCTCGGAGACGTGCACGAGGCCGTCCACGCCGCCCAGGTCGACGAACGCACCGAAGTTGACGATCGACGAGACCGTGCCCTTGCGGACCTGGCCCTTGTGCAGGTTGTTGAGGAACGTGGTGCGCGACTCGGACTGCGTCTGCTCGAGCAGGGCGCGGCGCGAGAGCACGACGTTGTTGCGGTTCTTGTCGAGCTCGAGGATCTTCGCCTCGATCTCCTGGCCGAGGTACGGCGTGAGGTCGCGGACGCGGCGGAGCTCGATCAGCGAAGCGGGCAGGAAGCCGCGCAGGCCGATGTCGACGATCAGACCACCCTTGACGACCTCGATCACGGAGCCGGTGACCACACCGTCGTTCTCCTTGATCTTCTCGACGTCGCCCCAGGCACGCTCGTACTGCGCGCGCTTCTTGGAGAGGATGAGGCGGCCTTCCTTGTCCTCCTTCTGGAGAACGAGGGCTTCGACCTCGTCGCCGACCTTGACGACCTCGTTGGGGTCGACGTCGTGCTTGATGGAGAGCTCGCGCGAGGGGATGACGCCCTCGGTCTTGTAACCGACGTCGAGGAGCACCTCGTCGCGGTCGATCTTCACGACGGTGCCCTCGATGAGGTCGCCGTCGTTGAAGAACTTCAGGGTCTTCTCGACCGCGGCCAGGAAGTCCTCGGCAGATCCGATGTCGTTGATCGCGACCTGCTTGGTGGCCGGGGCGGTCGTTGCGGTAGTCATGTAGTGGGTTGTCCTTGTTGGGTTTGGTGTCGGGCTCCGGCTTTCAGCGGCATCTTCGCGCAAGGGCGAACGGATGCCTCGGGCCGAGGCGAAGCGGATTTTCCAGCGATGTCGCTCGGACCCTTGCGGGATGTGGGACACCGGCGCGAACCGGTACCCGAGCGTGGCGAAACAGCCACACGAGTGACACTCCAGGGTAACAGAACGGCCGGGTCGCCCGCGATGTTCCCGCGCACCTCGAAATCCGGCGTCACGAGGCCCCACGGGCCGCGGTGGAACGTCGGCTCAGCGGGGCAGCTGGATCGGCGCGGTGTTGGTGCGGTCGGGGTCGAACGGGGCAGGCGCCGGCGTCGGTTCGCCGCGCAGCTGCGCCAGCCGCTCGTCCTCGCGCCGCTGTGCGTCGGCGAGCCAGTCCCACCCCGAAGGATTCGTGGCGGGACGCACGTCGGGGACCGGCGCGGTGGGGTTGTCGTCGTGCGCCGCGTCTGCCGCGGTGACGGATGCCGCGGCAGCGGGCGCGGGCGTCGGGGGCGCCACGATGTGGGCGCCCCCGAACTGCTCGGCCCGGCCCGCCGCGCCGCGAAGACCGGCCTGCTGGATGACGCGCTGGATCGTGAGGCCGCGCTCGTCGGGATCCCCGACATAGCGGATCTCGCGGAGGCCCTGCTCCTGGGCGGCTGACTCGAAGACGAAGTGCCCGTAGCCGAAGACACGGCCGACGACCGGCTTGTAGACCGAGATGTCGAGGATGCGCGCGAGCGGCATGGTCGCGATGCGCTGCGACAGGATGCCGTGCACGCGGAACACGCGCATGTTGGTGATGACGAAGCGATCGGTGTGCTGCTCGAAGTACCGCCAGATGGCGTGACCGGTGACGGCGGCGCCGAGGAGTGCGGGCACCCACCAGGCCTGCGCCGGCACGAAGAACGACAGAAGGAGCACCACGATGCCGCCGAACAGCTCCAAGACGGCCGAGACCGTGGCCGTCCAGTGCTTGCGCACCTCGTCGACGACGTGCTCCCCCTGATCCGTGATCAGGTGCTTCTCGATCCGCGGATCGAACATGCTCAGCCCGCGGCGAGAGCCATGAAGAAGTCGACCACGGCGGCACCCGCGCCCCAGACGGCGCCGATGGCGCCCTGCACCGCATTCGCCGCGTCCTGCGGCCGGGTGATGAGGTAGAACGCCGCGAACGCGATGACGAGCACCACGACGATGCGCTTGACGAGCTTCACGGTCCGGGGTTCCCTTCGACTTCTGCTGTTCTACCGCACGGCGGGCGATGCGTGCGCAGGCGCGCGGGCGCGTCGCCATTCGACGGGAGATGCGTTCGCCCCTGCGCCGAGCCGGAGTTCACGGTCGCAGCAGCACCTTCGTGGCGCGGCGCTCGTCCATCGCGGCGTACGCCTCCGCGGCCTCGGCGAGCGGAAGCTCGAGGTCGAACACACGGCCCGGCCGGATCGCGCCGGAGCGGACGTCCGGGAGCAGCTCGTCGATGTAGCCGCGCACGGGGGCGACCCCGCCGTTGACGCCGACGTTGCGGTTGAACATCTGACGCACCGGCAGCTCCGGCCCGCCGTTGGGCACGCCGACGTAGCCGACCATCCCGCCGGGGCGGGTGGAGCGCAGCGCCTGGTCCATCGACTCCTTCGTGCCGACGCACTCGAGCACACGGTCGGCGCCGATGCCGCCGGTGAGAGCGCGCACCGCCTCGATGCCGGCATCCCCCCGCTCCTCGACGATGTCGGTGGCGCCGAACTCGCGGGCCAGCGCCTGGCGCTGCGGATGCCGCGACATGGCGATGATGGTCGTGGCGCCGAGCCGCTTCGCGGCGATGACGGCGCACAGGCCCACGGCGCCGTCGCCCACGACCGCCACCGCGTCGCCGGGACCGACACCCGCCGACACCGCCGCGTGATGGCCCGTGCCCATGACGTCGCTGAGGGTCAGCAGGCCCGGGATCTCGTCATCGCCGACCGGTCCGGGAACGACCGCGAGGGTGCCGTCCGCGAGGGGAACGCGCACCCGCTCGCCCTGGCCGCCGTCGGCGAACCCGCCGAAGCGGTCATCGCTTCCCCACCAGCCTCCGTGCAGGCACGACGTGCTCACGCCGTTCCGGCAGTTCGCGCACGTGCCGTCGCACACGTAGAACGGGGCGATGACGAAATCGCCCGGGCGGATGACCCGAACGTCGGCGCCGACCTCCTCGACGATGCCGACGAACTCGTGGCCGATGCGGTGAGGCTCCTTCGTGGGCGTGACGCCGCGGTAGGGCCACAGGTCGGAGCCGCACACGCACGCCGCCACGACCCGCACGATCGCGTCGGCGCCGGTGGACAGCGCGGGGTCGGGCACGGTCTCGACGCGGATGTCGCGCGCGGCGTGGATGACGGTGGCGAGCATGCATCGAGCCTAAGACCAGGGCCGTCCGCGCGTCGCCGCTGGCACCATGGACGCATGTGGATCGGGTGGATCGAGTTCGACCTGCTGCTCGGCGACATCCGCTCGCTGAAGGAGAAGCGCAGCGTGCTGCGGCCCCTCATCGCCGAGCTCAGTCGCCGCACGGAGGCGGCCGCGGCCGAGGTGGGCGAGCACGACCTCCACCGTCGGGCGACCGTCGGCGTGTCGGTCGTCGCCTCGGGCTCGTCGCACGTCCGGGACGTGCTCGACCACGCCGAACGCCTCGTGGCCGACCGCCCCGAGGTCACGCTGCTGTCGGCCCGGCGCGGACTGCACTCCAGCGAGGACTGAGGGCTCAGCCTGCGATGGCGTGGCCGATGACCTCGTCACCGGCCCCGAACCGGATGGTGCGCCCGATGGTGCTGTCGTCCGCGATGGTCGCGGCGATGACGGCGGCCACGTCGGCGCGCGGCACGGACCCGGAGCCCTCCGGATCGAGCTCGATCCGCCCGGTCGGCGCGTCGAGGGTGAGGGTGCCCGGCGCGAGGATCGTCCAGTCGAGCGCGCTTCCGGCGAGGTGCGCGTCTGCCGCCCACTTCGCGTCGGCATAGGGGAAGAACGAGGATTCCCTGTCGACCCCGTGGTCGGCGCGCGAGCCGATCCACGACACCATCACGTAGCGGAGCACGCCGGCCGCCGCCGCGGCGTCCATCGAGCGCACGGCCGCGTCGCGGTCCACCGCGTACGTGCGCGCCGGATCGCCGCCTCCTGCGCCCGCCGACCAGACGACGACGTCGTTGCCGGCGATCAGGTTCGTCAACTGGTCGACGTCGAGGATCTCGATGTCGGCGACGACCGGCTGCGCGCCGGTCGCGGCGACCTCCGCCTCGTGTGCGGGATCTCGGATGACGGCCGTCACGGTGTGCTCCTGGGCCACGAGCAGCGGCTCGAGGAGCAGCGCGACCTTGCCGTGTCCGCCGAAGATCAGGATGCGGGCCATGGGTCTCCCTCCGTCGAAGGCCACGATACGCCCGAGCCGCTGCCGTCTAGGTGGCGGAGCCGCCCCTGCCCTCATCGACGTCGGCGGATGGCGGGCCGGCGGCGGTGGCGGCATCCGTCTCCCGCTCAGTCCGGGCGAGCAGGCTGTGCCGGCGGCCCCACAGCAGGTAGTAGGCGAGCACGATCGCCACCCACACCGCGAACCACGCGTAGGTCGACCAGCCGAGGCCGGTGATCAGGTACAGGCAGGCGAGGATCGACAGCACCGGCGTCACCGGATAACCCGGCACGCGGAACGCGCGAGGCAGGTCGGGGCGCGTGCGTCGCAGCACCATGACCCCGATCGAGACCACGATGAAGGCGACGAGAGTCCCCATCGACACGAGGTCCCAGAGGCTCGACAGCGGGATGAAGCCCGCGAGGAGCGCCACGGCGATCGCGACGACGACCGTCGAGAACACCGGCGTGTGGGTCCGCGGGTCGACGCGGGCGAACGCCCGAGGAAGCAGGCCGTCCCGGCCGATCGAGTAGAGGATCCGGGTCTGTCCGAACAGCGTCACGAGGGTGACCGAGAAGATCGAGATCACCGCGCCCGCGGCGAGCACGGTGGCGGGCCACGCGGCGCCCAGCACGTCGCCGAGGATGACGGCGAGACCGGCGCTCTGCTGACCCGGGTCCTCGAAGTCCGTCCACGGCTGCGCGCCGACCGCCGCGATCGCGACGAAGAGGTACACGGCGACGACCGTCACGAGTGCGATGAGGATCGCCCGCGGCAGCGAGCGCTGCGGGTCGCGCACCTCGTCACCCGCCGTCGACACGGCGTCGAGTCCGATGAACGTGAAGAAGATCGTCCCCGCGGCCGCCGTGACTCCCGCCGCGCCGTGCGGGGCGAAGTCGGCGAAGTTGTCGGCCTGGAACGCGGTGACGGCGATCGCGCCGAACATGAGGAGCACGCCGAGCTTGATGATCACCATGACGGTGTTCACCGCCGCCGACTCGCGCGTGCCGCGGATGAGCAGGAGCGCGCACAGGCCGACGAGGATCACCGCGGGGAGGTTGACGATGCCGCCCTCGAGCGGGCCGGCCGTCAGCGCCGCCGGGATGTCCCAGCCGAACAGGTCGCCGACGAGGCGGTCGAGGTAGCCGCTCCACCCCGACGCGACCGCGGCGGTCGAGACGCCGTACTCGAGCATGAGGCACGCGGCGACGCCCATCGCGACGATCTCGCCGAGCGTCACGTAGGCGTACGCGTACGTGGAGCCCGACACCGGCACCGCTGAGGCCATCTCGGCGTAGCAGACGGCGGACAGCCCGGCGGCGATCGCGGCGACGAGGAACGACAGGATGACGGCGGGTCCGGCGAGCGGCACGGCTTCGTGCATCACGAAGAAGACGCCGGTGCCGACCGTGGCGCCGACTCCGAGCATCGCCAGCTGGAACGTGCCGATCCCCCGGGTGAGACCGCCCGGCGACGGCGCGGGCGGCGTCACCGGCTTCCGCCGGAACAGCTCTCGGGCCAAGCTCATTTCGTCCGCTCCTGTCGGCGACCGTGATCGCACGAGAGTCTATGACCGGACACGGCGAGCGTGCGTCCGCCCGCCGGGTGGAGGCGGTGCCGTCGGCCGGCGACCGGCGCGCACGCGGCGGGTGGGCTCAGGCCGCGACCGCGACCCGGTCGGCCATGATGGCGCGTACCGCGTCGCGGCCGGCACGGTTCGCGCCCACGGTCGACTGCGAGGGGCCGTAGCCGATCAGGAAGAGCCGCGGCTCGTCGAGGGAACGGCCGTTCTCCACCCGGAAGCCACCCTCGCGCGTGCGCAACCGCAGCGGGGCCAGATGGTCGAGTGCGGGGCGGAACCCCGTGGCCCAGAGGATCACGTCGGCCGGCTCGAACGAGCCGTCCGGCATCCGAACCCCGTCCTCCTCGATCGAGGCGAACATCGGATGCCGCACCAGCACGCCTCGCGCCTGCGCGGCGCGGGCCCACGGCGTCCAGTGCATGCCGGTCACCGAGATCACGCTCCCGGGCGGCAGCCCGCGGCGCACACGGTCCTCGACGCCGGCGATGGCGGCGACGCGCGCCGGGATGTCGAAGTCCGCCTCCACCCACTCCGGCTCACGACGCGTCACCCAGAACGTGTCGGCCACGTGCGAGATCTCGTCCAGCAGCTGCACCGCCGAGACGCCGGCCCCGACGACCACGACGCGCTTTCCGCGGAACTCCTCTGCCGAGACGTAGTCGGCGACGTGCAGCTGCCGGCCGCGGAAGCGCTCCTGCCCCGGGTAGTGGGGCCGGAAGGGCCGCGTCCAGGTGCCGGTCGCGTTGATGACGAATCGTGCGGACCAGCTCCCGCGGTCCGTCTCGAGGATCAGCCGGCCGGCCGGATCCTCATCGGCACGCCGCACGGCTCTCACGCGTACGGGCCGGAGGACGTCGAGGGCGAAGCGCTCCTCGTACTCGGCGAAGTACGACGGGAGGATGTCGCGGCTCGCCGCGACCGGGTCCGCCGGCGGCACCGCGAAGCCCGGCAGCTCGTGGATGCCGTTGACCGTCGCCATCCGGAGGGACGGCCAGCGGTGCTGCCACGCTCCGCCGGGAGCGGCGTTGGCGTCGACCACGAGGAACGTCGGCTCCGCGCCGGTCGCCCGCTGCAGCGGCACGAACCCACGACGGTGCAGATGGTAGGCCGCAGAGAGCCCCGCCTGTCCCCCGCCGATCACGACGACATCGACGGCTGCGGGCTCCATGCCCGGCTCAACAGCGTCCGGCCCGCGGGGATTCCCGCGGTCCGGCCGCGGCGATCGCGACGGTCGCCTCAGTTGAGGGCTCGGGTCGATGCCGGGATCACGCCGTCGCGGTAGAGGTCGGCAGCGACGTCCTGCAGAGCGGTCAGCGCGACGCGCTGCGGCAGCGGGCCGTACGAGATGCGAGCGACGCCGAGCGCCTCGTACTCCGCCGCCGAGAGCGCGCCCGGCAGGCCGATGACGCTGACCTTGCGCTCGCCGATGCCCTCGACGAGGCGCCGGGTGATGTCGGCATCGAGGATGCCGGGCACGAACACCAGGTCGGCACCCGCCGCCAGGTACGCGCGGCCGCGCTCGATCGCGTCCGCGAGCGACTCCTCGACCGGGCGCTTGCCCGCGCGCACGAACGCGTCTGTGCGCGCGTTGAGGACGAACGGCACGCCCTCCGCGGCGCCGGCCGCGACGATCGCCTCGACGGCGGCGACTGCCTCGTCGAGCGGGCGCAGACGGTCTTCGACGTTGGCTCCGACGACGCCCTTGCCGATGACGCGGCGCACGGTCTCGCCCGCATCGCCGTAGCCGTCGTCGAGATCGGTCGTGACAGGGAGGTCGCCCACGGCATCCACGATCCGGCCGACCATGTCGAGCGTGATCTCGAGCGGGATCTGGCCGTCGGGGTAGCCGAAGGTCGCGGCGATCGCGTGGCCCGCCGTCGCGATGGCACGCGTCTCGGGAAGGGCGGCGACGGCGCGGGCCGACACCGCGTCCCATACGTTCACGACGCGCAGGATCTCGGGCGCGGCGTGGAGCTGCGCAAGGGTCTGTGCTTTCTCAGCCTGAGTGGTCATGCATGTCACGCTATCGGCGCCGTGCACGATCGAGGGCCGGTCAGGACGGACGGATCTCGCCGTCCAGGTACCACCAGCGTCCGCTTTGCCGCAGGAACCGGCTGCGTTCATGCAGAGAGCCTCGTTCGCGACCATGGCGCCACGTCGCGCGGAACTCGACGACACCGCGCGTGTCGCCCTCGGCCCCGGCGTCGGCATCCAGGATCTCGAGTCCGGTCCACCGTTGGGCGGCGTCGAGGGCGAGCTCGTCCGGTCGCGTGCCGGGGTGCCACGTCTCCTCCAGATACCCTGCGTCGCCGACGACGAACGCCGTGTAGCGAGAGCGCATCAGTGCCTCGGCCGTAGGGGCCGGGATTCCCCGCAGCGCGGGGGCGCAGCATCCGTCGAAGCGATCCCCGCTGCCGCAGGGGCACGGATCCCCGTCCGCCACGCGCGCAAAGCCGTCCTGTGCGGCTCGCGAGGCCGCAGCGCCGAACGACACGTCAGACGCCTGCCTTCTCTGCGCACGTCACGCAGCGGGTGGCGAACGGGCGCGCCCGGAGGCGGGCGATCGGGATGCCGCGGCCGCAGTCGACGCACACGCCGTAGGTGCCGCCCTCCCAGCGCCGGACGGCCTCGTCGATCTCGGCGATCTCGCGGCGGGCGGCCTCTTCGAGGGCGACGGCACGGGACCATTCGCCCGACAGCGTCACGCCCTCGGGATCGTGCTCGTCGTCGGCGACGTCGCCGCGGCGATCGGCGCGCAGTTCGGCCAGGTTCTCGTCGATCGCCGCGACGCGCGCCGTCGCCGCGTCATGCAGCTCGTCGAGGAGCGCTCGCAGCTCGGTCCGGCTCGCGGCGGTGGTCATCGCACGAGGATACGCCCGCTGGTCTCGGTGCGGCGGCTGCCGTGCCGGATCGGGGTGCAGGGGTCACGACGGATCGGCGGAGGTCAGTCCGACACCTCGACCGTGAAGGTGACGTCCTGGATGCCGCCGTCCTCATTCGACAGCACGACCTCGGTCGACCCCTCGGCGAGCGCCTCGACCCCCGGGCTGAACGTCGCGCCGTCCTCCTCGCGTCCGGGTGTGAACGTCGCGACGGAGGGGTCGGAGACGACGCCGCTGTAGCTGTCGACCGCGAGGTCGCCGGTGTCGATGTCGAGCACCTGGCCGACCTCGAGCTCCACGGTCGTGCCCTGCAGATCACCCACATCGCGCACCACCGGCGTGACGACCGGCTCCGACGCCGCGCACCCGGCGATCCCTGCGAGGGCGACGACGACGAGGAGCGCAGCGACGGGTCTGGCGAAGCTCATGGCGTCATGATCGCAGCACAGCGCCTGCACGGCCAGCGTGAGGCGTTCACGCGGTCGGGCGATAGGGATCTCCCAGGTCGGACCGGGACGCTGGAGGCATCGCGCAGCGAGTGCCCCCTGCCCGCTCCGCGAACCCCCGAACGGCGCTGTGTCGCCGGGGACCGCTCCTCGTGCCCACCCCGAAGGGCACGAGGGGCGGTCTCACCGACCCGCCCGGAGCCGGCGATCCGCAACCCCCCGGACGCGATCGCCGGCTTCTTCGATCCGCGCTGTGGATAACTCGGGAGACGCGCCGATGCCAACGGTTAACGTGGGGGCGTGAGGACTCGGGTCACGGCCGCAGCGCTCGGCGCGATCCTCGTGATGGCGCTTGCCGGCTGCGCCACTCCGCAGTCGACAGAACCGACGCCGACGCCCGCGTTCTCCTCCGAAGAGGAGGCGTTCGCCGCAGCCGAGGCGACCTACCGGGCGTACGTGGACGCGCTGAACCAGGTGGATCTGAGCGACCCGGAGACGTTCGAAGACCTCTATGGCTGGACGGTCGGCGAGCTAAACGCTTCGGACCGAAAGCAATTCGCGGAGTGGCACGCCCAGGAGCTCACGAAGTCGGGCGAGGCCAAAGTCCAAGCCGTGACAGAAGGGCGATATGACCCTGAGAGCGGAGAAGTTGCAATCCAGGCCTGTTACGACGTGAGTGGCGTCGACATCCTGAACGCCGAAGGAGGGTCAGTCGTCTCCTCGGACAGGCCGGACCAGCAGCCGCTCGCAATCACTTTGACGCCGTCACCGGACTCCGCCACAGGATTTGCGATCATGTCCATCTCCGCATTGTCCGACGAGGCAACGTGCTAGCCGCTCTGCTGACCGCCGCTCTCACCCTCAGCGGCCCGGTCGTGGTGATGGGTAGTGGCACCTGCGGGACTGGAACAGCGTTGGTCCAGGGCTGCCCCACCGCGACAGCAACGGAGCAAGAAGTTACCGTTTCGGCGACTGAAACTCAGAGGAACGAGTCGTCCGGAGGCTCGCCGCGCGAGTCGCAGCAGACCACGCGGCTCACCACCCCACCCCCTCCCGAGGACTGCGGCCCGCTCAACCGCTGCATCGACTACACCGTCGTCGGGTTCCCCGAGGTGACGCTGGCCGACCTCGCCTCGTTCCGGCCGGCCGCTCCGACCCTCGGCGGGGAACCCGCGGGGTTCGGCGTCGTCGGCATGCCGACGAACCTGCTGGCCTCGGCATCCGAGGAGCGCATCCCGGGCACCGTGCTGGGCTGGGACGTCACCGTGCGCTTCGTGCCCACCGCGTACGTGTTCGACAACGGAGACGGCACCACGACCCGCGCCGACACCGGCGGCTCGGCCTGGGCCAGCCTCGGGCAGGGGCAGTTCACCCCCACCGCGACCAGCCACGCCTACGGTGCCCGCGGGACGTACGCGGTGTCGGTGACCGTCGAGTACGCGGCATCCGTCGACTTCGGAACCGGCTGGCGACCGGTGCCGGGCGTCGTCCGCGCCCAGGTCGGCGGCTACGGCGTGCGCGTCGTCGAGGTGCGGACGGCGCTCGTCGACCGCACCTGCGCCGAGGACCCCACGGGTCCCGGCTGCTGAGGCCGGCCCGCGACGAGTCGGCGCGCGCCGTGGGCGAGGCGCACGGCGGAACGCAGCGGCAGGCCGACGGCGTACGCGACGGTGCCGGTGGCAGAGGTGTCGCCGCGCCCCAGGGCGATCCGACGCTCCCAGGCGTCGCGCAGGGTGCCGCCGCGCCGCACGAACCCGGCGCGCGGGGGCAGACGTCCGGCCGACCGCTGCGCCAGCAGCGCCTCCACGTGGTCGGTCCAGTCGTCCGCCTCAGGCGGGTGGAAGTAGTTCTCGTCGAGCCACTCCGGATCCGGATGCCGGAACCGGCGCGCGACGACGTCCTCCTCGCCGGCGAGCAGGTCGGCGTCGGCGAGCGTCTCGTTGATCAGCTGCGGCGAGACGCCGTACGTGTCGAGCGCGATGACGGGGATGCCGCGCGCGATCGCCTCGATCGCGGCGGTGGAGCTGACCGTGACGAGTCCCTCCGCCGTCGCCAGCGCCTTCCGCATCGGGGCCGTCGAGGTGACGAGGTTCGGCGGCAGCGGCCCGAGGGCGGCGAGCAGTTCGGGGTAGCCGTCCTGCTCGACGTGCGTCTGATGCTCGCCAGTCGCGGCGCGGAGCTTCACCACGACCCGCCGCGAAGGGTCCGCTTCGGCCGCTCGCACGAGCATCCGGGCGATCCCCAGACGGTCGGCGCGTTCTGCGGGCACCTTGGCCTGCGCGGCGAAGACGAGGTCGCCGCCTCCTCCGCCGCCCGATCCCGACACCCGGGCGCCGCGGGCGAACGGCAGCGTGGCGAGCGCATACCGATGCGCGTATCCGGTGCGCGCCGACAGCGCTCCGAACTCGCGCACCTCGCGCCGTGAGTGCACCACGAAGAGATCACACTGCAGCCGGTAGACGACGGCCCGGCGCGTGGCGGGGATCGAGATCCCGGGCAGGCCGGTCACGACGACCGGCCGCTGCGGGAGCGCCGCGAGATCCCGCGCCAGCACACGTACGAGCGGACCGCGCGCACCCAGCACGACGACGTCCGCCTCCAGCTCGGCGAGGCGCGCGTTCAGGCGGCCGTAGGAGATGCGCTCCACGCGCTCGCGCGGAAGGCGGCTGCCGCTCAGGGCGGAGGCGAGCTGCGCGTCGCTGACCACCAGGGGCGTCTCAAGGACCAGCAGCGCGGCATCCCATCGATCCGCGACGCCGCCGAGAAGCGCCGCCGCCCATTTCACGTAGGAGTCGGTGTCGGCGATCGCGACGATGCTTGGCCTGCCGTCGACCGGCGCGTGCGGGCTCACGCGGGGACGCGGCGCAGCTTCGCCATGGGCGCGAGCTCACCGGGGTACACGCGCTTGACGCCGTCGCCCAGGGCCGCCTCGATGACGCGGATGTCGCGCACCAGGTGCTGCAGGCCCGCCGGCTCGAGCGAGGCTGCATGGTCGGAGCCCCACATCGTGCGGTCGAGGGTGATGTGCCGCTCGACCGCGACGGCGCCCAGCGCGACGGCGGCGAGCGAGATCTGAAGTCCGCGCTCGTGTCCCGAGTAGCCGACGGGCACACCCGGGTAGCGATCGCGGAGGGCCGGGATCATGCGGATGTTCGCCTCTTCGGGCTCCATCGGGTAGGTCGACGTCGCATGCATCAGGACCAGGCGGTCGGTGCCCAGCACCTCGATGGCCGCATCGATCTGTTCGCTCGTCGACATGCCGGTCGACAGGATGACGGGCTTGCCGGTGTCGCACAGCGCTTCGAGCAGCTCGACGTCGGTGAGCGACGCCGAGGCGACCTTGTGCGCGACGACCCCCAGGTCCTCGAGGAAGGCCACACTGGGCACGTCCCACGGCGACGCGAACCACTCCAGGCCGCGCAGCAGCGCGTGGTCCGAGATCTCGATGTACTGGTCGCGGTCGAACTCGACGCGGCGACGGTACTCGAGGTACGTCATCCGGCCCCACGGCGTGTCGCGCGGGATGTCGCGCATGTGCTCCGGCGTGGCGATCTCCGGCGTGCGCTTCTGGAACTTCACCGCGTCCGCGCCGGCATCGGCCGCGACGTCGATGAGCCGCTTGGCGAGCTCGACGTCGCCGTTGTGGTTCAGGCCGATCTCGGCGATGACGTAGGCGGGACGCCCGCCTCCGACGACGCGTGATCCGATGGTGACGGTCATGATGCCTCCAGTGGTGCAGTGGGGTGATCGGATGCTTCGCCTCGCGCGCCCGGGCCTGCGGCCGCTCGACGGGCGGTGCCGGCGCGAGACGCGCTCGCGAGCACGCGCTCGGCGAGATCGCGCACCGCACCCTCACCGCCTCGGCGGTCGAGGACGACGCGGGCGGCGGAGAGGACGAGGGGGTGCGCGTCGGGCACCGCCACTGGCCACCCGACGAGTTCGAGGCAGGCGAGGTCGTTGACGTCGTTGCCGAGGTACGCGACCCGCGACAGTGCGATGCGCTGGTCGTCCGCCCATTGCCGCAGCACCGCAGCCTTGTCGGCCGCTGCCTGGCGCACCTCGACGCCGAGCTTGCGCGCACGGGCCGCGACCACGGGATTCGCCTCGGTGGACAGGATCAGGAAGGGAACGCCGGCGGCACGCAGCAGCGAGACGCCCATCCCGTCCGACCGGCTCACGGTCACCGATTCGAGGCCGTTCTGGTCGACGCGCGCGGTGTCGTCGGTGTGAACACCGTCGAAGTCCGTCACGACGGCGTCGACCGCGATCGCCCGATCGGCCCGGGCGTCGCGGTCGATGACGGCTGCGAGCCGCCGCGCGAGCTCCAGCTCGTGGACGGAGTCGATCTCGATCGCCGTGCGCGGATCGACCTCGGCGATGCCGACGCTGCCGAAGAACCGGTGCTGCGCCGCGCGGAAGCCCGCAGCGCGCACGACGTAGAACCCGCCGGTCTCCAGGTAGTGCGGCTCACGATCCTGCCGGCGCGGGCGCACGTCGATCTCGTGGTTGATCGGCTCTGCCGCGTCGCCGATGCCCTTCTCCCAGAGGAAGCCGTACGTCTCGACCGCGGAGAACACGCTGTCGCGACGTCGTGATCGCACGAGCTGCACGGCCGCGGCGAGCGCCTCGGCGTCGATGAACGGCGAGGTCGCCTGCAGGAACGCGACGACGCCCACGTCGACCTTGCGCTCCTCGAGCGTGTCGAGGGCGTGGAGGAGGGCCGTCTCGCTGCGCGCCTCGTCGCCCGACAGGTCGGCGGGGCGCTCGACGATCTGGGCACCCCATTCAGCGGCGACCGCGGCGATGTCGGCGTCATCGGTCGTCACGACGACCCGGTCGATCGCCGGGCACGTCCGCGCCGCCTCGACCGCGCGCGCCACGAGCGGCACGCCGCCGACGCGCTGCAGGTTCTTGCGCGGGATGCCCTTCGAGCCGCCGCGCGCCGGGATGATCGCCACCGTCTCGCTCATGCCGCTGCCGTCCGCACCGTGCGGCGCGCGCGGCCACTGCGCCCGATCACGTCCGTGAACACCGTCGCCCCGGTACCCGCGAGCACCAGGGGAAGCGTGGTGGTCGTGCTCGACGGCAGCGTGTGCACGTCGAGCGGCTGCCGGGCTCCGGCGAGCACGAGCTCCACGGGCAGCCCGGTCTGATGGATCCGCAGCTCGGGCACGGTCGCGACGGCGTCGAGCTGCTCGGACGTCTCCCGTCGATGCGGCAGGTACACGGCGCCGCCTGCTGCGGCATCCCGCAGCCACCGCACGTAGTCGATCAGCATCACGCGTCCGTCGACCGGGAGCGCACTGCCGAGCACGATGCGGCGGCCGAGCGCCGGCGCGGCGGGCGCGGCGGCGCGCGTCCACGAGAAGTCGTGGCGGCGGACGCCGAAGCCGCGGTCGGCGAGGGCGTCGAGGCGGTCGTCGCCGAGATCGAACGCCGTGAACATTCCGGCGCGTCGCGAGGCCGCCCGGCGATGGACGAGCTCGGCGGCGAACGGTGCGACGGCGGTGGTGAGCCCTCGCTCCGCGACGTTCGGACGCGCGTAGGGGCGGCGGCCCAGCAACGCGTCGGCGTACGCGATCGCGTACGCGCCGTCGTCGAGGAACGTGACGCGGTGCGGGCGGAGCACGGCGGCGGCGAGCCGGAACTGTCCCGAGAAGCCGTCGCCGACGAGCCAGTGGCCGTGACGGGCGAGGAGGTTCCACGGGATGCCCAGGTACGGCGCCAGCTCGCCGAAACGCGCCCCACGAGCGAGCAGCTCGTCCGCGGTGGCGGAGATCTGCGGGGTCAGCCGTCCGGCGACGGGCACCGTCGCATGGTGCGCCGCGGCCCACTCGGCGGCGCCGATCAGCTGCAGGGGCGACTCGACCCAGGCCAGCACATCCTCGCGACCCATGGCGTCTCCTCTCGCGACCGTGCCCTCGCAAGCGGCTCACGGCTGTCTCCCCACGGTGGGCGCGAGACGTGAACGCGACGGGTGCCGACGTGCGACGCCCGCCGGTCCGGCAGATGAACGACGGGTGTCGTCGGCGCTCGTGCGGGCGTCCGAGCCGCATGCCAGGATGAACGCGTGACCGACCGCCTGATGCTGCTCGATTCCGCATCCCTCTACTTCCGTGCGTTCTACGGGGTGCCCGACACGGTGCGAGCGCCTGACGGCAGGCCCGTCAACGCGGTCCGCGGATTCCTCGACATCATCACGCGGCTCGTGACGACGTACCGCCCGACGCACCTCGTGGCGTGCTGGGATGACGACTGGCGGCCGCAGTGGCGCGTGGACCTGATCCCGACGTACAAGACGCATCGCGTCGCCGAGGTGGTTGCCGGCGGCCCCGACGTCGAAGAGGTGCCCGACCCGCTCGAGGTGCAGGTGCCGGTGATCCGTGAGGCGCTCGACGCCCTCGGCATCCGCATCGTCGGCGCAGCGGCCCACGAGGCCGACGACGTCATCGGCACGCTCGCGTCGACGGCCACCATGCCCGTCGACATCGTGACCGGCGACCGCGACCTCTTCCAGCTCGTCGACGACGCGCGCGACGTCCGCGTCGTGTACACCGCCCGCGGCATGAGCAACCTCGAGGTGCTGACCGACGCCGCCGTCGTCACCAAGTACGGCGTCCTGCCGTCGCAGTACGCGGACTTCGCCACCCTCCGCGGCGACTCCTCCGACGGCCTGCCCGGTGTCGCCGGCATCGGCGAGAAGACGGCGGCCGGGCTGCTGGCGACCTTCGGCGACCTCGCCGGGATCATCGCCGCGGCCGAGCTCGGCGAGGGGATGTCCGCCGGCGTGCGAGCCAAGGTTCTCGCGGGCCTGCCGTACCTCGCCGTCGCCCCGCAGGTCGTGGCCGTCGTTCGCGACCTGCCGCTCGAGGTGCCCGATTCCCGGCTGCGTCCGCTCGACGAGCAGGCGAAGTCGGATGCCGCGGCTCTCGCCGAACGCTGGGCGCTCGGCACGGCGATGACGCGGATCGTCGACGCGCTCGACGCCGTCTGACCCGATCCGCCTACTCCCGCGGGAGTAGGCCGAGGGCTCCCGCGGTCAGATTCCTCACAGTGGCACGCGGCGTAGCATCGGCGCATGCCCCGGCCCGCGCGTGACGACTCGGCGACGCGCCGCCCCCTGGGGCAGGTGACGACGGCGGAAGACGCCTGGCCGCGGTTCCGTCCCCCGGCCGCGGTGGTGCTCCTCGTGCCGGTGTTCGTCTCCCTCCTGGTGCAGGTGCCGGGGACGATCGCGCTGTCGTGGTGGCAGCGGGTGCCGCTCCCGTCGGCTGTGACCAGCGTCGCGCTGGCCGCCGCATCCGCGCTGCTCCTCCTCGCGGCGCGCCGCTTCCCCGGCCTGACCGTCGCCATGGTCGCGGTGCTTGCCGGCGCGGACCTGCTGATCGCGCCGTTCGGCGGCCCGCCGCCGGTGGCTCTCGTCTTCGCCATCGTCGGCGCGGTGGTGCGCGGCGCACGCGTGTGGGCACTCGTGTCGGTCGGCACGGTGTGGCTCGCCGTCGTGGTCGGCGCCGAGTTCGTCGGGGTCGACTGGCACCCGGCACGCATCGCGCTCGCGACCGTGGGCCTGGCGCTCTGCTTCGCGCTGGGTGAAGGCATGCGCGCGCGCATGCGCGGCGCCGAGGAACGCCGCGCGCAGCTCGCCGCCCGCCGGCGCGCGGCCGAGCAGGAGGAGCGCACGCGCATCGCCCGCGAGCTGCACGACGTGCTCGCGCACTCCCTGAGCCAGATCGCGGTGCAGTCCGGCGTCGGGCTTCACCTCTTCGATCGCGAGCCCGAGCGCGCGCGCGAGGCGCTCGCGAACATCCGCGGTCTCAGCGCCACCGGTCTGGACGAGGTGCGCGGCGTGCTGGCGTTCCTCCGCGGCGACGAGCTCGGTGCGCCTGACACGGCCCCCCTCACGCCGCAGCCGCAGCTCGCCCAGCTCGCAGGACTCGTCGCCGGCCGCTCCGGACTCGGTCTCGCGGTGGTCCTCGACGACCAGCTCGCCGGCGAGGCGCCGCCGAGCGCCGTCCAGACGACCGCCTACCGCATCGCGCAGGAGGCGCTGACGAACGTGGTCCGCCACTCCGCGGCCTCGAACGCGACCGTCAGCGTCGCGCGCGACGCCGGCGACCTCGTCCTCACCGTGGTGGACGACGGCGCCGGCATCCCGGCGACCGCATCCGAACGCGGCGGGCTCAGAGGCATGCGCGAGCGCGCCGAGCTCGCCGGCGGGCGGCTCACGGTCGGCAGCAGCGCACGCGGCACGACGGTCGTCGCCCGACTGCCGTGGCAGGGCGCGACATGATCCGCGTCGCGCTGGCCGACGACCACCAGCTGGTGCGGGCGGGGTTCCGGGCGCTGCTCGCCTCCGAGCCCGACATCGAGGTCGTCGCCGAGGCGTCGGGCGGCCAGCAGCTGCTGAACGCCTTGCGCGAGACGGCCGTCGACGTCGCGCTCGTCGACATCCGCATGCCGGACGGCGACGGGCTGTGGGCGGCCGAGCAGATCGCCGCCGACCCCGCGCTGTCGGAGGTGCGGGTGGTCATCGTGACCACGTTCGAACTCGACGAGTACGTCGTCCGCGCGGTGCTCGCCGGTGCCAGCGGATTCCTGGTGAAAGACACCGAGCCCGCCGATCTCATCCGCGCGGTGCGCGCTGTGGCCGCCGGCGACGCGCTCCTCTCCCCCGGCGTCACCCGCACGCTGCTGGATCGTGCCGCCTCGCAGCTGCGCGTCGTCCCCGACCCCCGGCTCCTCGAAGCGCTCACGGATCGCGAGGTCGAAGTGCTGCGATTGGTCGCTGAGGGTCTCACGAACGACGAGATCGGCGCCCGCCTGTACCTGTCGCCCCTCACCGCGAAGACCCACGTCTCGCGCATCATGCAGAAGCTCTCGGCACGCGATCGCGTGCGTCTCGTGATCGTCGCGTACGAATCCGGTCTGGTCGGCTCCGAACGGCCATAGCCCGGCACTACTCCCCCGAGAGCAGTCGAGATCACTCCGGGGGGCCGATTCGCGGATGCCGCGACCCGCGTTGACTCGAGGCATCCGGTCGCCCATTCCGGCGCGATCGGTCCGAGAGAGGAATCCTCATGTCCACTGCACTCGCCACCGCACTCGATGCCGGCCCGGGGATCGTGGCCACTCATGCCGTCGGCCCGTGGGGCTTCGGCTGGTGGTTCCTGCTGATCCCGCTGTTCTGGATCGCGCTCTTCGCGATCCTCTTCGCCGTCTTCGGACGCCGCTGGCGGCGCGCCGCCGTCGAGAACGGCTACGGGCCCTACGGGCGGACGCCCGCTCGCCAGGCCGAGGCGACACTGGCCGAGCGCTTCGCGAAGGGCGACATCGACGAGACCGAGTTCCGCGCCCGGCTCGAGGTGCTGCGCGCCAACGCGGCGCACTGACGACCCCGGGCGAGAGCGGCGCCGGGCCGGCTGCGGCGGGTCAGGCGCCGCGATCGCGTCCGGTCCACTCGCGCAGCCGGGTGAGCGGCCACGTCGTGACGATGCGCTCCGGCGGCACGCCCAGCCGCTCGGCGCGCTCGGCGCCGTAGTCGAGCAGCGAGAGCTGTCCCGGCGCGTGCGCGTCCGAGTCGATCGAGAAGAGGCATCCGATCTCCAGCGCCAGGGTCATCAGCTCATCCGGCGGGTCCTGGCGTTCCGGCCGGGAGTTGATCTCGACCGCGACACCGTGGGCCTCGCACGCCTCGAACACCGCACGCGCGTCGAAGGTCGAGGGCGGTCTCGTCCCCCGAGAGCCCTCGACGAGCCGGCCTGTGACGTGGCCGAGCACGTCGGTGTGCGGGTCCGACACCGCGGCGACGAGCCGGCGTGTCATCGGCCCACGCTCCATCCGCAGCTTCGAGTGGGCGGAGGCGACGACGACGTCGAGCCGCTCGAGCATCTCGCTCTCCTGGTCCAGCGAGCCGTCCTCGAGGATGTCGACCTCGATGCCCGACAGGAGCGTGAAGCCGTCGCCGCTCATCCCGGCGACCACGTCGAGCTGCGCACGCAGGCGCTCGGGCGACAGTCCGTTCGCCACCCGTAAGCGCGGCGAATGGTCGGTGAGTGCGAGGTACTCGTGGCCGAGCGCCCGGGCGGCCTCCACCATGAGGTCGATGGAGGTGAGACCGTCCGACCAGTCGCTGTGCGCGTGCAGATCGCCGCGCAGCAGCGGCCGCAGGGTCGAGGCGCGCTGCACGCCCGCACGTTCGCGCAGATCGACCAGGTAGCCGGGCACCTCGCCGCCCAGCGCCTGCTGGATCACCGCGAACGTGGACTCGCCGATGCCCTTGCGCCGGCGCAGGGCTGCGGAATCCCGCAGCTCTGCGTCGGTCAGCCCCTCGATGGCGTCGGCGGCAGCACGGAACGCCTTCGACTTGTACCGTGACGACCGCTCGCGCTCGAGGAGCGTCGCGATCTCGCTGAGAGCGTCGTGGGGGTTCACGTCGTGTACGGCCGCCTCGTCAGACGACGTTCGCCCGCTTGATCACCACCGGCACGCTCGCGAGTCGGTGGATGGCCCAGCCGAACAGGATCGCGAGCACGCCCATGCCGGCCGCGAACAGAGCGACGCCGTACGCGACGATCGAGGTGAACAGCGAGGCGCGCAGGAACGACGCCTGCATCACCGTGGCGCGCACCGGGTCGTCCTGGTCGAGCTCGGCGTAGGTCTTGCCGTCCGATGCCTCCAGGGCGTGGTGGTTGATGATGTCGGCCTGCACGTAGGCCGTGAACGGTCCGGTCACCTGCTGGCCCTGGAACGCTGCGGCGTCGTCGGGAATCGTGATGTTCTCGGCCGTCAGCTGGTTGGTCACGCCGATCCAGGCGATCACGCCGACCACGATCAGCAGGACTCCGCCCACGATCCCGAGGATGCCGATCGCCTTCACCAGGCCGACCTTCTTCTCGGGAGGCTCGATCACGTCGGCGGTGCGGGGCTCTTCCTGACTCATGCGTCCTCCTCGATCACGGTGCGTTGGGGCACACGCTATCGGCGCCCGCCGGTGCGGCGGAAGACCGCGCGCCGTGTGAAACCGGCGCGTCCCTCGTCAGCTCGACAGCGCCTTCGTGGTCTCGACCCAGCGCTCGAGAGTCGCCGTGGCCGCGCCCGAGTCGATCGCGGCCGCGGCGTCGTCGCGCGCCTCCGCGAGCCGCTCGAGGATCGGCCGCTGCACCTGCGTGGCGTCCCGGAACAGCCGGTAGGCCACGATGCCGGCCGCCGCGTTGAGCAGGACGATGTCGCGTACCGGTCCCTGCTCGCCGCCCAGCACGCGGTGCACGACAGCGGCGTTGTGCACGGGGTCGCCGCCGAGCAGGTCGTCGATGTCCGCCAGCGGGATGCCGAGGTCGCGCGGGTCGAGGTCGTGCTCGTGGATGTCGCCGCGGCTGACCTCCCACAGCCGGCTGTGTCCGGTCGTCGTGAGCTCGTCGAGGCCGTCGTCGCCGCGGAACACGAGCGCCGTCGCGCCGCGGGTCTGGAACACCCCGGTGATGAGAGGCACACGATCGAGGTGCGCGACGCCCACGGCGTTCGCCTCGGCGCGCGCCGGGTTGCAGAGAGGCCCGAGGAAGTTGAACACGGTGGGTACGCCGAGCTCGCTGCGCGTGGCTCCGGCGTGCTTGAAGCCGGGGTGGAACGCGGCCGCGAACGCGAATGTGATGCCGGCGCGGGAGAGCGTCTCGGCGACGGCGTCCGGTGAGAGCGCCAGGTCGATGCCGAGTGAGCCGAGCACGTCCGACGACCCCGACGACGAGCTGGCGGCCCGGTTGCCGTGCTTGACGACGGGGATTCCGGATGCCGCGGCCACGAGGGCCGCCATGGTGGAGACGTTGACGGTGCCGAAGCGGTCGCCTCCGGTGCCGACGATGTCCAGCACGGCTGCGTCGACGGGCAGCGGCACGGCCGCCTCGAGGATCGCGTCGCGGAAGCCCACGATCTCGTCGACGGTCTCACCCTTCGCGCGCAGCGCGACCAGGAATCCGCCCAGTTGGGACGGCGTGGCGGTGCCCGACATGATCTGCCGCATCGCCCACGTCGACTCCGAGACGCTGAGGTCGCGCCGCTCGAGCAGCGTGGTGAGGATTCCCGGCCAGGTGTACAGCTCCGCCATAACCGAGAAGCCTAGCCGGGCACGCGAATCGGAACCTTTTCGTGACACGGCGTCCCGTCTCGTGCGATTCTGCGTCTTCACCACGTGTTCACGGCAGAGTCGCAGTGTCCTCTTAGGCTCCCCTAAGTTCCAGCACGGCTGAAGACATGCCCTCCGATGCGAAAATCGCGGCCCTGGATCGGCCATAATGGGGAGTGTGACGACCTCCACAGCGACCTACTCCCAGGCCATGCGGTCCGTCAAGCGGCCGGATCCGGTCGCTGTCGGAACCATCGTGTGGCTCGGCAGCGAGGTGATGTTCTTCGCCGGCCTGTTCGCGATCTACTTCACCCTGCGCAGCACCTCGCCCGAACTGTGGGCGCAGGAGACGCAGCTGCTGAACATCCCCTACGCGACCGTCAACACGATCATCCTGGTGCTGTCCTCCGTGACGTGCCAGATGGGCGTGTTCGCCGCCGAGCGCTTCCAGCCCTACTCGCTGAAGAAGCGCGGCTGGCTCGGCTGGGGCATGGTCGAGTGGTTCTGGCTCACCTTCGCGCTCGGCGCCATCTTCGTCTCGGGCCAGGTGTGGGAGTACGCCCAGCTCGTCACCGAGGGCATGCCCATCAGCGCGAACTCGTACGCGTCGGCGTTCTACCTCACCACCGGCTTCCACGCCCTGCACGTCACGGGCGGCCTCATCGCCTTCCTCCTCGTGATCGGCCGCGCATACGCCGTCAAGAACTTCGGGCGCAAAGAGATGACGTCCTCGATCGTCGTGTCGTACTACTGGCACTTCGTCGACGTCGTCTGGATCGCCCTGTTCCTCGTCATCTACTTCCTCAAGTGAGAGCGGAGCTGTAACCCGAAATGGCACGAGAGTCCACGCGCCGCTCGAAAGGCCGCCGCAGCCCCTGGGCCGCAGCCGCACTGATCGGCATCGGCCTGCTCATCACCGGCGGCGTCTACGCCGGGGCATCCGCCGCGATGGCGGCCACCACTCCCGAGACGGTGACCAACTCCGCGCTCACCGTGGAGGACGGCAAGAAGCTGTTCCAGGCGAACTGCGCCACCTGCCACGGCCTCGACGTGCAGGGCACCGAAGACGGTCCGTCGCTGTACGGCGTGGGCGAGCTCGCGGTGCACTTCCAGATGAGCACCGGTCGCATGCCGTTGCAGATGCAGGGACCTCAGGCTCCGCAGAAGCCGGCTCAGTTCACCGAGGAGCAGATCGCCGCGGTGGGCGCGTACGTCCAGTCGATCGCCCCCGGCCCCACCTACCCCGACGAAGAGGTGCTCGACGGCGGCGGGAACACGTCCGAGGGCGGCGAGCTCTTCCGCATCAACTGCGCGATGTGCCACAACGTCGCCGGCGCCGGTGGTGCGCTCACCGAGGGCAAGTACGCCCCGAACCTGCACACCACCTCACCGCTCAACATGTACGCGGCGATGGTGACCGGACCGCAGAACATGCCGGTGTTCAACGACATGACGCTGACCACCGAAGAGAAGCGCGACGTCATCACCTACCTGCTCTATCTGCAGGACAACGAGTCGGCCGGCGGATTCTCGCTCGGCTCGCTCGGCCCCGTCTCCGAGGGCCTCTTCATCTGGATCTTCGGCATCGGTTCGCTGATCGCCATCACCGTGTGGATCACGGCGAAGTCCAACTGATCTACGTACGACACACGCAACACTGACGAGGAGCAGCATGGCCCACGAGGACGACCCGCTCGAGCACGAGAGGGCTTCCTGGAAGCCCTCCCCCGGGCTCGCCGTCGCGGTCCCCGACCCGGTGCGCAACCCTGGTCTCCCCCCGCACCGCGAGCGGATGACAGACAAGGACCCTGCTTCGATGAAGCGGGCCGTCCGGGGCGTCTACACGCTCTTCTACCTGTCGATCGCCGGCAGCATCTGGGCCATCGCCGCCTACATGCTGTTCCCGATCGAGAGCGGGCGGATCGTCGACATCCGCAACAACAACCTCTTCATCGGTCTGGGCATCGCACTCGCACTGCTCGCCATCGGCGTCGGCGCGATCCACTGGTCCAAGGCCGTCATGTCCGACCGGGAGTTCGTCGAGCCCCGTCACGCCACGCGTGGTCGCGACACGACGCGTGAGGCCGCGATCAAGGCCTTCGCCGATGCGGACGCCGAGTCCGGCTTCGGCCGTCGCGTGATGATCCGCAACTCGCTGATCGCCGCGCTCGTCGCCTCGGTCGTCCCGGGCGTGGTCCTGTTCCGCGGACTCGCACCGTTCAACTCGCCCGAGAAGCCGCACGCGGGCGACCCCGTGTACCTGCTCGAGCACACCATGTGGAAGAAGGGCATGCGCCTGGCGCACGATCCTTCGGGCGAGCCCATCCGCGCTGCGGACCTCACCCTCGGCTCCGCCGTGCACGTGATTCCCGAGGCTCTGGCCGAAGTGTCGCACAGCGAGGGCTACCTCGACGAGAAGGCCAAGGCGATCGTGCTCCTGGTCCGTCTGCTCCCTGAGCAGCTGGTCGAGTCCGAAGAGCGCAAGGAGTGGTCGTACAACGGCATCGTCGCCTACTCCAAGGTGTGCACGCACGTCGGCTGCCCGGTGGCGCTGTACGAGCAGCAGACGCACCACCTCCTGTGCCCCTGCCACCAGTCGCAGTTCGACGTCACCGACCACGCGAAGGTCCTCTTCGGACCCGCCGCGCGTCCGCTGCCGCAGCTGCCCATCACCGTCGACGACGAGGGCTACCTCATCGCGAGGAGCGACTTCAACGAGCCCGTCGGCCCGAGCTTCTGGGAGCGTCATTGAGCACCTCAACCGTCACCGAGCAGCCTGAGGCTCCGCCCGCGGCGCCCGTGTCGCCGAACGGGCGCGACAAGCCCCTCGGCGGCCGCTTCATCGGCGCCACCGCGAACTACATCGACGAGCGCACGAGTCTCTCCGGCTTCGTCAAGGAGCTCGGCCGCAAGATCTTCCCCGACCACTGGTCGTTCATGCTCGGCGAGATCGCGCTCTGGGCATTCGTCGTCGTGCTGCTCTCGGGCACGTTCCTGACCTTCTTCTTCCAGGCGTCGATGGTCGAGACGCACTACAACGGCGCGTACATCCCGATGCGCGGCATCGAGATGTCGGCCGCGATGGCATCGACCCTCGAGATCTCGTTCGACCTCCGCGGCGGTCTTCTGGTTCGCCAGATGCACCACTGGGCCGCGCTCGTGTTCGTGGCCGGAATCGGCGTGCACATGCTGCGCGTCTTCTTCACCGGCGCGTTCCGCAAGCCGCGCGAGCTCAACTGGGTGATCGGCTTCATCCTGTTCATCCTCGCGATGGGCGAGGGCTTCACGGGCTACTCGCTCCCCGACGACGTGCTCTCGGGCAACGGCCTGCGCATCATCGACGGCATGGTCAAGGGCATCCCGATCATCGGCACGTGGACCTCGTTCCTGCTATTCGGCGGGCAGTTCCCGGGTGACGCGATCGTGGGGCGTCTGTACACGCTGCACATCCTGCTGCTGCCTGCGATCCTGGTCGGCCTGCTGGTCGTCCACCTCATGCTGATGGTGATCAACAAGCACACGCAGTTCGCGGGCGCCGGGCGCACCAACAGCGTCGTCGTGGGCTACCCGATGATGCCGGTCTACATGTCCAAGATGGGCGGCTTCCTGTTCATCACGTTCGGTGTGATCGTCCTCATCGCGTCGCTGTTCACGATCAACCCGATCTGGAACTACGGTCCGTACGACCCGTCCCCCGTCTCCGCCGGCACCCAGCCCGACTGGTACATCGGCTTCGCGGACGGCGCACTCCGACTGGTGCCGCCGGGCTGGGAGTTCGTCTTCCTCAACCGCACGTGGTCGTTCAACATCATCGTGCCGCTGGTCGCGCTCGGTCTGTTCATCGTCCTCGTCCTGATCTACCCGTTCATCGAGTCGTGGGTCACCGGTGACAAGCGCGAGCACCACATCGCACAGCGTCCGCGCAACGCGGCGACGCGCACGGCGATTGGTGCTGCCGGTGTCACGTTCTACGCAGTGCTCTGGGCCGCAGCGGCCTCCGACATCATCGCCACGCACTTCTGGCTGACGATGGAGGGGGTCATCCACACCCTGCAGGCGCTGCTGTTCATCGGACCGGTGATCGCGTACTTCGTGACGAAGCGGATCTGTGTCGCGCTGCAGAAGAAGGACCGCGAGATCGCCCTCCACGGCTACGAGTCGGGACGCATCGTCCGTCTGCCCGGCGGCGAGTACATCGAGGTGCACCAGCCCGTCGACGAGTACGAGCGCTTCAAGCTGGCCGACTTCGACACCTATGAGCCGCTCGTGGTCCGCCCCAATGCCAAGGGACGCATCCCGTGGCACGAGAACCTTCGCGCGTCGATCTCGCGCTGGTTCTTCGAGGATCGCCTCACCCCTGTCTCGCAGAGCGAGCTCGATGCGGCGCTGGCGCACCAGCACCACGAGCTCGGCCACATCGCCGAGGAGGAGGACATCGAGATCCAGGGTGCGCACGAGCGCGCCGGCGTCCCCGATGCCCCTCACAGGCCGATCGACGATGGCAAGAACAGCGAGGTGCCGGTGCGTCCCTCGAACGTCATCGTGCCCGAGCCGGAGCCCGGAACGAAGTCGCCGAGGAACCGCAAGAAGGACTCTGACCAGTAGGGCGTCACCGCTTCGCCGACGGATGCCCCGGCACGATCGCAACGATCGTGCCGGGGCATCCGTCATTCTCCGGCGACGGCCGTCACGCGAGGCCAGGGCTCCCCCGCCGCTCACGACGCCCCGTGGATCGGCAGGAATCGTACGCCCTCTGACAGCGCCTCCGGGACCGCCGACCCTGGCCCTGACGTAGCGTGGGACTCATGACAGACGCGCTCTCGTACTTCTCCGCCAAGCTCGCCCTCGAGACCGATGCCTCCGATGTGTACGCCGCACAGAAGGACGGGGAGCGCTTCGTCCTCGTGGACGTCCGCGGCGACGAGGCGTGGGCGCAGGGACGCATCCGTGGGGCCATCCACATGCCCTATCGCGAGATCGCGGAACGCGCTCCGCGAGAGATCGACGCCTCGACACCGGTGGTCGTGTACTGCTGGAGCCCCGGCTGCAACGCCGGTGCGAAGGGCGCGCTCGAGTTCGCGCAGCTGGGCTACTCCGTGAAGGAGATGATCGGCGGATACGAGTACTGGGTCCGTGAAGGCCAGCCGACCGAGAACGACGAGGGCGCGCTCCCCCGCGTCTTCGACTCCCAGGTGATGGTCGTCCGCACGAAGGTGGGCAGCTGACCCGCGGTTTCAGGCCGACTCGAGCCCTTCCATGTATCGCGTAGCGGCCGATCCGTAGAACGCCGTCTGGGCGAAGACCCCCGCGCTGGCCGGCACGGGATCGACGACGTCGCACACCACGACAGTGACGTTGTCTCGGCTGCCGGCGTCCAGAGCGAGGGTCACGCACGCCTGCGCGGCCGCCTCCGCGTCGTCGATGCCGTTCAGGATCGCCCGGATGTCGTCGTCCGGAACGTAGTCGGTGAGGCCGTCGCTGCACAGCATCCACCGGTCGCCGACGGGCGCGTCGAAGGCCGTCACTACCGCGGCGTCGAGCTCCCCGCCGCTGAGCGACGCGGTGATGAGGTTGCGGCGCGGGTGCGAGGCGGCCTCGGCGATGGAGACCAGTCCCTGGTCGACGAGCGCCTGCACGAGCGAGTCGTCGCGGCTCATCTGCGTGAGCTCGCCTGCGCGCAGTCGGTAGGCGCGCGAGTCGCCGGTGTGTGCGAGCAGCACCCCGCCGTCGCGGTCGACGAAGATTCCTGTGAACGTCGTCGCCATCCCGCTCAGCGACGGATCACGCTCGACGTGGGCGCGGAGATCCCAGTTGGCCGAACGCACGCTGTCGGCGAGCTGCACCGGCTCGAGGCCGTCCAAGCGGCCCGCCGCGAGGCGATGGACGAAGGTCGCCGAGGCCAGGTCGCCGGCGGGTCCGCCGCCGACGCCGTCTGCGACTGCCGCACCCCAGGATGCCGTGAACGCGGCATCCTGGTTCGTTGCGCGGTGCGGGCCGATGTCGGACGACGCGGCGGCATGCAGACGTACCCGGAGGCCCGTCATGAACGGGCCGCCGGGCACGTCGTGCTGGAGGTCACGCGGAGCGTCGGCTCGCCGATCAGCGAGCGAAGTATCCGCGGTAGTACTCGTAGACCCACCCGACGATCGCCACGACGAAGACGCCGATGCCGATGGGCATGAGCCATGCGCCCACCGCCAGGCCGATCATGCCGAGCGCTGCCGAGAAGGCGAGCACGATGGGCCACCACGACCACGGGCTGAACTCGCCGAGCTCCGGATCGCCGTCATCGATGTCGGCGGTCAGGACGTCCTCGGGCAGCTCGCCGCCCTGGGCGTTGTGCACCCGGCCGATGTAGAACGCGATGAGGGCGCCCATGAGAGCCGTGAACAGTAGCGCGATGCTGCCGACCCACTCGATCGAGAGGGTGACGGTCTCCCAGTAAGACTGGCCGCCGGTCGCATTGGTGTCCCAGTGCGACAACAGGTTCCACGCCGTGTAGACCACGGCGACGAGCAGGAAGAAGGCGGACAGCAGCCACCAGAGTCCGGCATTGGTACGCACTTACTTCACCTCTCCCTCGGCGAGGTCGGCAACCGGGGCGTCGGGCGCATCCTTCGCGGGACCGACGCCGACCGGGATACCCGCCTCGGGGTGGTTCAGGTCGAACGCGGGGCGCTCGCTGCGGATGCGCGGGATCGACGTGAAGTTGTGACGCGGCGGCGGGCACGAGGTGGCCCACTCCAGGGATGCGCCGTAACCCCACGGGTCGTTGACGGTGACGCGCGGCGCCTTGCGCGAGGTGATCCACACGTTGAAGAGGAACGGGATCATCGAAGCGCCGAGGATGACGGCACCGATCGTCGAGACCTGGTTCTGCCAGGTCCAGCCGTCGGCTTCCGAGTAGTCCGCGTAGCGGCGCACCATGCCGTCGACGCCCAGCCAGTGCTGGATGAGGAAGGTCATGTGGAAGCCGATGAACAGCATCCAGAAGTGCACGTAGCCGAGACGCTCGTTGAGCATGCGGCCGGTCCACTTGGGCCACCAGAAGTAGAAGCCGGCGAACATCGCGAACACGACCGTGCCGAAGACCACGTAGTGGAAGTGCGCTACGACGAAGTACGAGTCCGACAGCGCGAAGTCCAGCGGCGGCGACGCGAGGATGACGCCGGTGAGACCACCGAAGACGAACGACACCAGGAACCCGAGCGCGAAGACCATGGGGGTCTCGAAGGTGACGGAGCCTCGCCAGAGGGTGCCGATCCAGTTGAAGATCTTCACGCCGGTCGGCACCGCGATGAGCATGGTCATCAGGGCGAAGAACGGCAGTAGCACCGCGCCGGTCACGTACATGTGGTGGGCCCACACGGCGACCGAGAGGGCCGCGATCGCGATCGTCGCGTAGACGAGCGTCTTGTAGCCGAAGATCGGCTTACGGCTGAAGACCGGGAAGATCTCCGACACGATGCCGAAGAACGGCAGCGCGATGATGTACACCTCGGGGTGACCGAAGAACCAGAACAGGTGCTGCCACAGCAGCACGCCGCCGTTGGCCGGGTCGTAGATGTGAGCACCGAGCACGCGGTCTGCCGCGGCGGCGAGGATGGCGGCGGCCAGCACCGGGAATGCCATCAGGACCAGGATGCTCGTGATCAGCGTGTTCCACGAGAAGATCGGCATGCGCCACATGGTCATGCCCGGCGCGCGCATCGTGATGATCGTGGTGATGAAGTTCACCGCACCGAGGATCGTGCCGAAACCGCTCATGCCGAGGCCGAGCATCCAGAGGTTTCCTCCCGCGCCCGGCGAGAAGCTGGCGTTGGCGAGCGGCTGGTAGGCGAACCAGCCGAACGACGCCGCGCCCTGCGGGGTGAGGAAGCCGGCGACGGCGATCGTCGATCCGAAGAGGAACAGCCAGAAGGCGAATGCGTTCAGACGCGGGAACGCGACGTCCGGCGCACCGATCTGCAGCGGCAGGATCGCATTCGCGAAGCCTGCGAACAGCGGCGTCGCGAACATCAGCAGCATGATCGTGCCGTGCATCGTGAACAGCTGGTTGTACTGCTCCTTCGTCGGGATGATCTGCATGCCCGGCTCGAAGAGCTCCGCACGGATGATCAGCGCCATCACTCCGCCGAGGAGGAAGAAGATGACGGACGAGATGAGGTACAGGTAGCCGATCGTCTTGTGGTCGGTGGAGGTGATCCACTTGACGATGATGTTGCCCTTCTGCTCGACGCGCGAAGCGCTGAGCAGTGCGGCCTGACGCGGCGGCAGGGTGGTCGGGCGACCCTGCGTCGTCTCCTGGAGCGGAAGCGTCGTCGCCATGATCAGTGGTCTCCCTCTTCGTCTGACGCCTCGCCGGTAGCGCCCGTCCCGGGCTCGTTCTGCAGGCGGTCGTAGGCGTCGTTGATGTCACCGGTCTGACCGGCTTCGCGCAGCGAGTCGAGGTAGTCCTCGTACTCCTCCGGGCTCACGACATCCACGTTGAACAGCATCATCGAGTGGTACTCGCCGCACAGCTCGGCGCACTTGCCGGCGTACGTGCCCTCGCGGGTCGGCGTGAACGACCAGTAGTTGTCCTTGCCGATGTACATGTCCTTCTTGTACAGGAAGTCGATGATCCAGAAGGAGTGGATGACATCGCGGGACTGCAGCTTGATCTTGACCGTCTCGCCGACCGGCAGCACCAGGGTCGGGAGCTCGCTGATGACGTCGCCGCGCTCGTCGGTCTGGGCCTGGACGCCCATGGTCCACACGGTGTCGTCGTCGGTCTCGCCGTCGTACTGGAAGTCCCACGACCACTGCTTGCCGATCGCCGTGATCGACACGTCGGGGTCGTCGTACTGCGTCTCGAGGACCGTCTGGTCGCGCGCCGTGAAGGCGAAGAAGCCGATGACGAGGATGAGCGGCACGATCGTGTAGAAGATCTCGATCGGCATGTTGTAACGCAGCTGGACGGGCAGCCCCATCTGGCCCTTGCGACGCCGGTAGGCGATCGCGGCCCAGCCCATGAGACCCCACGTGACGACGCCGACGGCGAGCAGCACGATCCAGGAGTTGACCCAGAGGCCCGCGACCATGTCGGTGCGGTTCGTGGCCGGCTGGCCGTCTTCGGTGAACCCGGGGAGGAAGCCGTGCAGCTCGGTCGGGGTGCATCCGGCGAGGACTGCTGCCGTTGCGATCCCGAGCGGGAGAACGGCCCAGCGGATACGGCGTTTCGAAGGCACGGTGCACCTTTCCGATCACGAACAGGACTCCCGCCAGTCTAGGGCAAGCGTCCAGGGGATTCAGGCCATCCGCCCAGGTTGGATCGTGTCCCAGGGATCAAAAAAGGCGGGCCCGGGCGCCATTCGAAGCGCACCGGACCCGCCGGAAAAGTGTCGGATCCGAGACCGATCAGTGGAAGCTGTCGCCGCAGGCGCAGGAGCCCGCTGCGTTGGGGTTGTCGATGGTGAACCCCTGCTCCGAGATGGTGTCCTTGAAGTCGATCGTGGCGCCGTCGAGGTACGGGACGCTCATGTCGTCGATGATGACTTCGACGCCGTCGAAGTCGACGGTCTTGTCGCCGTCGAGGTAGCGCTCGTCGAAGTACAGCTGGTAGATCAGGCCGCTGCAGCCACCGGGCTGCACGGCGACGCGCAGGCGCAGGTCGTCGCGACCCTCCTGCTCGAGCAGGTTCTTGACCTTGCCGGCGGCGGCGTCGGTCAGCAGCACGCCATGCTCGCGGGCGGTCTGCTCGGTCGTCAGTGCGGTGTCGGTCATGGCACTCCTCCGGAAGGGCCGCCCTGATCGATCTTCCACTGCGGGCGGCGGGATGCGTCGATTCTACGCGGCCCGGCAGGGAGGAGGCTCCGAGATCGGCGTGTCCACGCCGATCTCGGAGACGGCCTACGCCTGCGAGGTGCGCGCGTCGAGCTTCTCGAGCAGCAGCGCCTCGGCCAGGACGGCGTTGCGGAAGGTCTCGAGGTGCAGCGATTCGTTCGGGCTGTGCGCCTTGGCGTGGGGGTCCTCGACGCCCGTCACCAGGATCTGGGCGCCCGGGAACTCCCGCACCAGGTCGGCGATGAAGGGGATCGACCCGCCGACGCCGATGTCGACCGACTCGACGCCGTAGCCCTCGCGCAGGGCCTCCCGCGCGGCCTCGACGGCCCAGCCCGAGGTGTCCACGAGGAACGCGTCGCCGAAGTCCTGGTCGCTGAACTCGAGCCGCGCCCCGAACGGGGCGTGCGCGCGCAGGTGCGCTTCGATGGCGGCATATGCGTCGCGTGCGCTCTGACCGGGGGCGATGCGCGCGCTGATGACCACGGCGATCTCGGGGCTCAGCGTGTTCGACGCGTTGACCACGGTAGGAGCGTCGATGCCGGTCACGGTGATGGACGGCTTGTTCCAGATGCGGCTGAGGATCGTGCCGCGTCCGACAGGCGAGACGCCCTGCGGAAGCCCGGCCTCGTCGCGCAGGGTCTCCTCGCTGTACGGCGGGGTGTCGGCATCCCGCTCCGTGAGGCCGGCCACCGCGACTGCTCCGTCGTCGTCCCACAGTGTCGCGAGCAGCTTGACCGTTGCCATCATGGCGTCGGGCACCGCTCCCCCGAACATGCCGGAGTGCGACGCGTGCTCGAGCGTGCGCACCCGCAGCGTGAAGCGGGTGTTGCCGCGCAGCGACACGGTCAGGGCGGGCGTCTTGGCATCCCAGTTGCCCGAGTCCGCGACGACGATCACATCGGCGCGGAGGGCGTCCGCATTGTCGGAGAGGAACTGCGCGAACGAGCGCGATCCCGCCTCCTCCTCGCCCTCGAAGAACAGCGCGACACCGAGGTCGAAGTCGTCGCCGAGGGCCTCCTTGAGCGCGCGGAGCGCGGCGAGGTGGGCCATGATGCCGGCTTTGTCGTCGGCGGCGCCGCGGCCGTACAGGCGGCCGCCGCGGACGGTCGGCTCGAACGGCGACGACTCCCACAGCAATTCGTCGCCGACGGGCTGCACGTCGTGGTGCGCGTACAGCAGGATCGTCGGGCGACCGTTGCGCGCGGCGCGCGTGGCCACGACTGCAGGGCTGCCCTGCTCCCCCGTGCCGGGGATGACGGCCGAGCGGATCTCGACGGTCTCGAACAGTCCGGTGTCGCGCACCAGCCCGGCGACCGCCTCGGCGCTGCGCTGCACCTCTGCGGGGTCGAACCCGGGGAATGCGACGGACGGGATGCGCACCAGCGTCCCGAGATCGGCCAGGGCGGAAGGAATGCCGGATGCCGCGGCTTCGCGCACAGCATCCTGTCGGGAGAGGTCAGAGGTCATGCGGGTAATCTTAAGTGCACCCCTACTCCGTACATCGAGGATCATCCGTGGCCAAGACACCTGCAGCACCTTCGTCCAACGACGCACCGTCGGAGGGCACCGCGCTGAACGGCGTCCCCCTCGGCGGTCCTTCGCCCAAGGGACGCCCCACTCCTTCCCGCGCCGAGCAGGAGGCCGCGCGCAAGCGGCCCCTCGTCGCCGACACGAAGGAGGCGAGGGCTCGCGCGAAGGCCGACCTCGCCACGCAGCGCGAGAAGGCCCGCATCGGCATGGCCAACGGCGACCAGCGCTACCTGCCCGCTCGGGACCAGGGCCCCCAGCGCAAGTTCGTGCGCGACTGGGTCGACGCCGGCTGGCACCTCGGCGAGGCGGTCATGCCCGCGATGGTGCTCGTGATCCTGGCGACGTTCCTTCCCATCCCGGCGCTGCAGTACTACGCGTTCGTCGGCCTCTGGATCTTCATCTTCTTCGTCGTCGGCGACATGGTGATCACGTCGATCACCATCAAGCGCGCGGTCAAGAAGAAGTTCGGCGAGGGCAAGGTCGAGAAGGGCCTCGGCTGGTACGCCGCGATGCGGACGGTGCAGATGCGGTTCCTGCGGCTGCCGAAGCCTCAGGTCAAGCGCGGCCAGAAGCCGGCGTGATCACTGCGCGCCCGGGGCCGCAGGGCCTCAGCGGCGCTTCGCCAGCCCGCGGTTGATCTGCCGGGCCCACAGCGGCCCGCGGTACAGGAAGGCCGTGTAGCCCTGCACGAGCGTGGCGCCGGCATCCAGCCGCTCCTGCACGTCGGCGGCGGTATCGACCCCGCCGACCGAGATCACCGCGAAGTCGGCGGGCACGGTCTCCCGCAGCAGCCGCAGCACCTCGAGCGCGCGCGGCTTCAGCGGCGCCCCCGACAGACCGCCGTCCCCGGCCGCGGCGATCGTGGCCGGGTCGGTGGCGAGGCCCTCGCGCGAGATGGTCGTGTTGGTCGCGATGATGCCCGCGAGCCCCGCATCGACGGCGAGCTGCGCGATCGCGACGATCTCGTCGTCGGACAGGTCCGGTGCGATCTTCACCAGCAACGGCGCCACGCCTGCCGCGGCACGCACGGCGTCCAGCAGCGGGCGCAGCGTCTCGACCGCCTGCAGGCCGCGCAGACCGGGCGTGTTCGGCGACGAGACGTTGACCACGAGGTAGTCGGCCAACGGCGCCAGCAGGGTTGCGCTGCGCACATAGTCGGCCGTCGCATCGGCGACGTCGACGACCCGGCTCTTGCCGATGTTGACGCCCAGCACCGCACGGCGTGAGCGCTTGCGCAGCCGCCGCAGGCGTGCCGCCGCCGCTTCCGCGCCGTGGTTGTTGAAACCCATGCGGTTCACGACGGCGCGATCCGGGATGAGCCGGAAGAGTCTCGGTCGCGGATTGCCGTCCTGCGGGATCGCGGTCACCGTGCCGACCTCGACGTGGCCGAAGCCCAGCGCGTGGAGGCCCGCGGCGCCCGTGACGTCTTTGTCGAACCCCGCGGCGACACCGAACGGCGACTCGAACCCGAGCCCCAGAGCCGTGGTCGCAAGCTGCGGCGCCGGACGCGTGATCGCTCGCGTCACCCACGAGAAGGGGGGTACCCCCAGCAGTCGGATCACGACCATCGCGCTGTGGTGGGCGGACTCGGGATCCATGCGCGACAGCACGGTGCGGAAGAGGAGGGGATACATCCCTCCTAGGCTATCCGGTCACTCCCCCGCGGCCGCCGCACCGTCATCGGGTGCGGGCACGCGTCCGTGGTCCACTCGCAGCTGCTCGATCGCGGCCTCGAAGTCCTCGAGTGAGTCGAAGGCCTGGTAGACGCTCGCGAACCGCAGGTAGGCGACCTCGTCGAGGTCGCGCAGCGGCCCGAGGATCGCCAGCCCGATCTCGTTGGCGTCGAGCTGCGAGGCGCCGGTCTGGCGGATGCTCTCCTCCACCGTCTGCGCGAGCACCGCGAGATCGGCATCCGTCACGGGGCGGCCCTGGCATGCTTTTCTTACGCCGGACATGACCTTCTCGCGGCTGAACGGCTCGATCACGCCGGAGCGCTTGATGACGTTGAGGCTGGCGGTCTCGATCGTCGTGAAGCGGCCGCCGCACTGAGGGCACTGACGACGGCGACGGATGCTGAGACCGTCGTCGCTGGTGCGCGAGTCGATGACGCGCGAATCGGCGTGGCGGCAGAACGGGCAGTGCATGGCAGAGACAGCCTACGCCGGGAATCCGGTCTCAGTCCTCGAACCGGGCCGTGATCGCCTCGCCGTGCGCGGGCAGCGCCTCGGCTTCGGCAAGCGTCACGATCGCATCGCGGACGACCGCGAGGGCGGCGCGGTCGTACTCGATGACCTGCTGCGGACGCAGGAACGTCGCGGCGGACAGCCCCGCCGAGTACCGCGCCTGCCCGCCGGTCGGCAGGACGTGGTTGCTCCCGGCCAGGTAGTCGCCGAGGCTCACCGGCGAGTCGGCGCCGACGAACACCGCGCCCGCGTGCACGAACTCCTCCGGACGCGGGTCGGCGAGGTGCAGCTCCAGGTGCTCGGGAGCGTAGGCGTTGCTGAACGCCGTCGCGGCGGCGAGGTCGTCCACGAGGACGATCGCCGACTGCGGGCCGGCGAGGGCTGTCGCGACGCGCTCGGCGTGGCGCGTCGCGGCGGAGCGCGGGGCGATCGCCTCCTGCACGTCGTCGGCGAGCTGCTCGGAGGTCGTCACGAGCACCGCCGAGGCCTGCTCGTCGTGCTCGGCCTGGCTGATGAGGTCGACGGCGACCAGGCGCGCATCGGCACTGTCGTCGGCGACCACGAGGATCTCCGTCGCGCCGGCTTCGGCATCCGTCCCGACCAGGCCGGCGACCGCCCGCTTCGCCGCTGCCACGAAGTTGTTGCCTGGGCCCGTGACGACGTCCACCGGCTCGAGGCCCAGTGACGCGACACCGTGCGCGAGCGCGCCGATGGCCCCCGCCCCGCCCATCGCATACACCTCGGTGACGCCGAGGAGGCGGGCCGCTCCGAGGATCACGGGGTGCACACGGCCGCCGAACTCCCGCTGCGGCGGTGAGGCGAGCGCGATCTCGCGGACGCCGGCGACCTGCGCGGGCACCACGTTCATCACGACGCTGGAGGGGTACACGGCCTTGCCGCCGGGGACGTAGAGGCCGACGCGGCGCACCGGCTGCCAGCGCTGGGTGACGCGCGCGCCGGGTCCGAGCTCGGTCACGGTCGGCGCGGGCACCTGAGCGGCCGAGGCCTCGCGTACCCGCGCGATCGCCTCTTCGAGCGCAGAGCGCACCGCGGGGTCGAGCGCCGCGAGCGCCTCGTCGAGGTGGGCGGCCGGAACACGGATGTCGTGGCCCGAGGCTCCGTCGAACTTCTCCGCCTGCTCGCGCAGCGCGACTTCGCCGCGGGCGGCGACGTCGTCCACGATGCGGGCGGCCGTCGCGAGAGCCTCTTCCCGTGCCGCGGCGGCGCGGGGAACGGTCGCGAGCAGTTCGGCGGGCGAGAGCGTGCGCCCGCGCAGGTCGATCGTCCGGAGCATCCGTCTACGGTACCGCGCCGATGAGACGACCTCGGCCGGATCCCGCAGCGACGACGGCTATCGCCCGGCGTCGCATATCGAGACCCGCCGGATCGAGCAGCGACGCCGGGCGCGAGCCCGGCGTCGCGTATCGAGATCAGCCGCGGGTGACGCCGGAGACGTCGTGCAGGTATCCGATGCGACCGTCCTCGTGGCGCACCACGAAGACGTCGCCGCGGTCCTCGATCACGAGCGCCCACGCTGTCGGACCGATGCGGAACACCGGGATGCCGATCTCGTCGACGATGTCGCGCTCCTCCGGGACGAGCGCCCAGAACGCCTGATGCTGCGGAGCGGTGGCGGCGGCGGGCTCGACCGTCGTCGAGGGGTGGTCGACGGGTTCGAACGACTCACGGGCGTGCGCAGGCTCAGTCGCGGCGGGTTCGGTCGCCGGCTCCGCGGAAACCGACTCGTCCGCCGCCGCGGCCTCCCGCTCGTCGAGCGGGATCACCGTGGTCTCCGCGTCGTCCGTCGTCGCGCGGGGGGTGTCCTCCAGGTCGTACCCGCGCGTCTCCGCGTCCCCGGCTGCCGCATAGGGAGCTGCGGGTGCCTGCGGCGCGGCCTCGGCGGAGTCGTCAGCGTAGGGCGTGTAGTCGGCGTCGGCCGCAGGCTCCGGGCGGACGTAGGCGGGGCGGGGTGCCACCGGCAGGACGGGACGGGCGTTGCGGTGCGCCGGAATCTCGGGGCGCCCGCGGAAGTCCTGCGCGAACGGCGCGATGAACGGAGCCAGGACCGTCAGCACCACGCCGGCGAGCATGAGGAAGAACTCGACCCAGACCACCCAGGTCGCGACGAACACGCGCCCGCTCGCGAGCCGGATGAAGGAGTTCCAGATGATCGTCAGCCACAGCACGGTGGAGACCGAGAACGCGACCGACGCGAACTGGTCGATGCCGAGCGATCCGACTCGGCGGATGCCCTGCGGCGAGAGCCGGCGCAGCACGATGAGGAACACCGCGACCGTGGGCACACCGACGGTCAGCACCCAGTCGATACCGCTGCTCCAGACCGACGGACCTTCACCGAGAGCGCCGTAGATCGGGAAGAACGACACCACGAACGCGACGAGCCACGTGCCCGCGAGGGCGACTTCGCGGATCGAGAAGGGCCCTACTCCGTACTGCGGCGGCTCTTCGGTCGCGACCGCCTCGTCGATGTTCCCGTCCTGATTCTCGTCCGTCACGATCGTCCCTTCCGGCAGGCCTGAAGCCCGCGTCGACCCGATATTACCCACGGCGTATGAGACGCCGATGAGACCACGCGCGGCGTCCACCGCATCCGTCGCCGCCTGTGTGTCACGCCTCAACCCAGGCACTGCGGCCCGAGCAGACCCTTCAATTCGCCGTAGAGGTCAGGGGTTATCCGCACCGTGTGCGGGACCTCGAAGACCTTCGCCACCGTCCCGCTGTGGAGCTTCAACGACACCTCGGTGTCGCCCGCGTGGCGGTTCAGCGTCTGCAGCAGCTCGCCGATGAGGGCCTCGCTTGCGCGGCGCTCCGGCATCACCAGCACCAGCGAACTGGAGTCGTCCGTCGTGCCCAGATCGGGCGTGAACGCCGACTGCGCGTGCAGGTTCATCCCGTCGTCGCGCCGAGACACGCGTCCTCGTACGACGAGGATCGAGTCGGCTTGCAGCATGTGCTGGAACTCGGTGTAGGTCTTGCCCATGAACATGACGGTGATCTCGCCGTCGAAGTCCTCGACGGTGATCATGCCGTAGGGGTTGCCGCTCTGCTTGGCGACGCGATGCTGGACGCTCGTCACCAGCCCCGCGATCGTGACCTGGTCGCCATCGCCGACGTCCTCCGAGGCGAGCAGGTCGTGGATGCTGGTCGACGCGTGCTTCGCGAGCGGGATCTCGAGACCTGCGAGCGGGTGATCCGATACGTAGAGACCGAGCATCTCGCGTTCGAAGGCGAGCTTGTCCTTCTTGGTCCACTCCGGCCGTGCCGGGACCTTCGGCGGTACGACCTCCTCGACGGCGTCGTAGAGACTGTCGAAGTCGAACCCGATGGCTCCCTGAGCCTCGTTGCGCTTGCGATCGACCGCCGCCTCGGTGGCGTCCTCGTGGACTTCCAGGAGCGCTCGACGGGTGTCACCCATCGAATCGAACGCGCCCGCCTTGATCAGGGACTCGATGGTCCGCTTGTTCGCCACGTGCATCGGGACCTTGACCAGGAAGTCGTGGAACGACGTGAACTTCCCGTCCTTGCGTGCCGCCACGATCCCGTCGACGACGTTGGCGCCCACGTTGCGGACAGCACCCAGCCCGAACCGGATGTCCTCTCCGACGGCCGCGAAGTACCGGATCGACTCGCCCACGTCGGGCGGCAGCACCTTGATTCCCATGCGGCGGCACTCGTTGAGGTAGACCGCCATCTTGTCTTTCGAGTCACCCACGCTGGTGAGGAGCGCGGCCATGTACTCGGCCGGATAGTGGGCCTTCAGATATGCGGTCCAGTACGACACGAGGCCGTACGCGGCCGAGTGCGCCTTGTTGAACGCGTAGTCGGAGAACGGCAGCAGGATGTCCCACAGCGCCTTGATGGCGTCCTCGCCGAAGCCGCGCTCCTTCATGCCGCCCGAGAAGCCCTCGTACTGCTTGTCGAGCTCGGACTTCTTCTTCTTGCCCATGGCGCGGCGGAGGATGTCGGCCTGTCCGAGCGAGAACCCGGCCACCTTCTGGGCGATCGCCATCACCTGCTCCTGATAGATGATCAGGCCGTAGCTGATGTCGAGGATGTCCCGGAGCGGCTCTTCGAGCTCGGGGTGGATCGGCGTGACCTCCTGCTGACCGTTCTTGCGCAGCGCGTAGTTGATGTGCGAGTTGGCGCCCATCGGGCCCGGACGGTACAGCGCGATCACAGCCGAGACGTCTTCGAAGTTGTCGGGCTTCATCAGGCGCAGGAGCGACCGCATCGGCCCGCCGTCGAGCTGGAACACGCCCAGGGTGTCGCCCCGCGTCAGCAGGTCGTAGGCGGGGCGGTCATCGAGCGCGAGGTGTTCGAGGTCGAGCTCCTCGCCCCTGTTCATGCGGATGTTGTCGAGGGCATCGGAGATGATCGTGAGGTTGCGCAGCCCCAGGAAGTCCATCTTGATGAGTCCGAGTGTCTCGCACGACGGGTAGTCGAACTGCGTGACGATCTGGCCGTCCTGCTCGCGGCGCATGATCGGGATGATGTCGAGCAGCGGCTCGCTCGACATGATGACGCCCGCTGCGTGAACGCCCCACTGACGCTTGAGGCCCTCGAGCCCCAGCGCGCGATCGAAGACCGTCTTCGCGTCGGGGTCGGTGTCGATGAGGGCGCGGAACTCGCTGGCTTCCTTGAACCGGGGATGCTGCGCGTCGAACATTCCGCTCAGGGGCATGTCCTTGCCCATGACGGCCGGCGGCATGGCCTTGGTGAGCCGCTCCCCCATGCTGAACGGGAAGCCGAGCACGCGCCCCGCGTCCTTCAGCGCCTGCTTCGATTTGATCGTGCCGTAGGTGACGATCTGCGCAACGCGCTCGGAACCGTACTTCTCTGTGACGTAGTCGATGACCTCGCCGCGGCGGCGGTCGTCGAAGTCGACGTCGAAGTCGGGCATCGAGACGCGGTCCGGGTTCAGGAACCGCTCGAAGATGAGGCCGTGCTCGAGGGGATCGAGGTCGGTGATGCGCATCGCGTAGGCGACCATGGAGCCGGCGCCGGAGCCGCGGCCGGGACCGACGCGAATGCCGTTGTCCTTCGCCCAGTTGATGAAGTCGGCGACGACGAGGAAGTAGCCCGGGAACCCCATCTGGAGGATGATGCCGGTCTCGTACTCGGCCTGCTTGCGCACCTTGTCGGGGATGCCGCCGGGGTAGCGGTAGTGGAGACCTGCCTCGACCTCTTTCACGAGCCAGCTGTCTTCGGTCTCGCCGTCCGGGACCGGGAAGCGCGGCATGTAGTTCGCGCTGGTGTTGAACTCGACCTCGCACCGCTCGGCGATGAGCAGTGTGTTGTCGCAGGCCTCCGGGTGGTCCCGGAAGATCTGTCGCATCTCCTGCGCGGTCTTGATGTAGTAGCCGTCGCCGTCGAACTTGAACCGGTTCGGGTCGTCGAGCGTCGACCCGGACTGCACGCAGAGCAGCGCCGCATGCGCGTCGGCCTCGTGCTGGTGCGTGTAGTGGGAGTCGTTGGTGGCGACGAGCGGGATGTCGAGGTCTTTGGACAGCCGGATCAGGTCGGTCATGACTCGGCGCTCGATCGAGAGGCCGTGGTCCATGATCTCGGCGAAGTAGTTCTCTTTGCCGAAGATGTCCTGGAACTCCGCGGCCGCCGCGCGGGCGGCGTCGTACTGCCCCAGGCGGAGGCGCGTCTGCACTTCGCCGGAGGGGCACCCCGTGGTCGCGATGAGGCCCTTGCCATAGGTCTCGAGAAGCTCGCGGTCCATGCGGGGCTTGAAGTAGTAGCCCTCCATGCTCGAGAGGGAGCTCAACCGGAAGAGGTTGTGCATCCCCTCCGTGGTCTGGCTCCACATCGTCATGTGCGTGTAAGCGCCGGAGCCCGAGACGTCATCGCCCTTCTGCTCGGGCGTGCCCCACGCGACGCGCGACTTGTCGCTGCGATGCGTGCCGGGCGTGACGTACGCCTCGAGCCCGATGATCGGATTGACGCCCGCGGCCTTGGCCGCGTTGTAGAACTCGAACGCCGCGAAGGTGTTGCCATGGTCGGTGACCGCGATGGCCGGCATGCCGTACTCGGCCGCGGCCTGCGTCATGGCGCCGATCTTGGCGGCACCGTCCAGCATCGAGTACTCGCTGTGCACGTGCAGATGAACGAAGGAGTCGGATGCCACGGATCGAGTCTAGGTTCGGCCGCCGACACCGGCCGCGGGTGCTCGCGTGAGTCGCGGACTCGCGCGGAGAGGTCGGTTCACCCTCCAGTCGAAGGTGAAAGTGAGGTTCGCGACACAGGCTCACCCTCACGTGGAGAGTTGAGGGCGAAGGGTGAACTCACCGCGCCACTCGCGACAGTGGCGAGCGGATATGTCCGCTCGCCACTGTCGTGAGGCTGCTCTCCTTGATGATCAGGGCGCCGCGTCTACGGTCGAGACGGTCGAGACGGTCCGGCTCTGCCAGTCGGGAACGCCGTCGAATGCGATGGGCTCGACGTACTCCCCCATCCCCCAGTTGGTCGACTGCACGATGTAGCCGCGGGCGGTGTCGAGGACGAACTCGACCCGAGCGGAACCCGCCTCGAAGCCCTGCTCGTAAGCGAGCGTGGTGAGGTCCCCGTCGCTGGACACGACCTCGACGCCTGGCAGCGATGCGAACGCCCTGAGCATTCCGGCCCGCGCATCCGCCGGCGCGAGATTGAACGACATGAGGTCGCCGAGCGTCTCCACGAAGAAGTGGGCCATACCGTCCGACTCGCCTTCCGCGCCGTACCGCTCCTCGAACCAGGCGACCACTCCGCCGGGGTCCGTCGGCATGTCCGCGTAGGTCTCCCGGCCGTCCAGGTGGTAGGTCACCACATCGCCGTCCCGACCGCCCTCGACGATGCCGGCGGGGTACCGCGTCACGCCCGACAACCCCGCCCCTGGATTCATCTCCCGCCCCCAGGTCTCGGAAGCCTCCGCGGACCGCGGTCCGACCGACTCGGCCACGTGATAGGCCGTCCGCTCCCGCACCCACTCGCCCCCGGGGTCGGCGGGCACATAGACGCTCGACTCGTCCTCGATCAGCAGGACGGCTTCCGCGTCCCTACGGGATGCGTTGTTGAACTTCGCACCTGGCGGCATCTGCTCGTCGTACGTCGTCGCCCATGTGAATGCGGTGTCGATGCGCGTGTAACTCCCTGCAGGCACGACCTCCTCGGCCGCCCTGATGCTCGCCTCCGCCGCCTTCTCCAGCACCTCCGCGGCCGACGCTGCCGGCGCCGTGGCGGGCACGGCGACCAACCCGATCACCAGCGCCGTCGCGGCGAGCCCACCGGCCAGCGCCGAGCCGCCGATCCACCGTGCTGTCCGGCCGCGAATGGCGACGGCACCCGCTCGCTCCTCCCGAGCGATCTCGCGCAGGAGGGCATGACGCGCCTCATCGATGCCGGCAGGGCCCACCGGCAGGGCGTCGGCCCCGATCTCACGCACTCGTTCCATAAGCTCCATCGGTCTCCTCCTTCGCGATCCAGGTCAGCCGGGCGGACGATCTCGACCCCGGTGGCGCGAGCCTGCGGCGCACGCGATTGAGACGCGACCGCACGGTGCCGACGGGCACCCCGAGCGCGACGGCGACCTCCTCATACGTGAGGTCGCCCCACGCGTACAGCAGGAGCGTCTCCCGGTCGCGCACGCCGAGAGCGGCGATGCGCGGCGCCAGCGCGCGGACGGCGGCGGATGCATCCGCTCTCGCCGCGGCCTGCTCGATCGCGCCGTCGCTCACGTGGTCGCCCCGCGAGACCGAGGCCTCGAACGAACGCCACTGCCGGGCTTCGTCGGCGCGATGCTTCTTCATCACTCGCGAGGCGATGCCGAGCAGCCAGGGCTTCGCCGACTCCCACGTGTGATCGAAGTCAGCCCGCCGCCGAAATGCGACCAGCATCGTCTCGCTCAGGACGTCCTGCGCGGCATCCGACCCGACCCGCCGCGCCGCGAACGCGCCGATCACCCGCGCATGCCGCTCGAACAGCTCGGCGAACGCTGATGGGGCGTCGAGGGACCGGCGGATGATCTCGCGGTCGGTGTTCACTCCTGTTGTTGGGCTCACATCGGGTATTGCCGGATGCCGCGGGAACGGTTCACGGAATTCTCAGAAGTCCTCGTCGAGCGCGTACTGCTGCTGCCAGGAGTGGGGCCTGTCGATGCCGAGGCCGTAGAGGTAGCGGATCAGCTGACCCTGGTGCATGGTCTCGTGCTCGAGCAGCGCCAGCACGTAGCGCAGCGAGTCGTCGTCGCCGGCGTCGATGCCGCCGATCCACTCGTCGACGTCTGTCGAGGTCCGCACGAATGCCGAGCGCACAGTGGCCGCATCCGATCCGCCATCGGCGGTGACAGGGCTCGTGAACCCCTGCCACTCCCCCGCTCGCGCGGCGCGCGGAAAGCTCTCCCGGGCGCCGAGGACGCACCAGAGCTGATGGCCGATCGTGTCGGAGGGAAGATCTGCCAGGCGCGACCCGAGCTGCTCGGGCGGGATGGTGTCGAGGAAGTCGAGGTAGAGGGTGTTCGCACGTTCGAGGCGGCTTCGCAGGAGGTCGTTCACGCGTCCACGCTAGAGGTCGAGGCGCATGAGCACACGGGGGAATCCGGAGAGCACCGACGTCGTGTCGGCTGCCTTGACGAAGCCCGCCTGCTCGAAAAGGCGCTTCGTGCCGACGTAGGCCATCGTGAGATCCACCCTGGCGTCGCCGTTGTCGACCGGGTACCCCTCGATCGCGGGAGCTCCGCTCCTGCGCGCGAAGTCCACCGCACCGTCGATCAGCGCGTGCATCACACCCTTCTTGCGATGACCCGGCCGTACGCGGAAGCACCACAGCGACCAGACATCGAGGTCATCGACATGGGGGATCTTGCGGAAGGTGGCGAAGTGCGTTCTGGTGCGAGGCGCGACCGCCGCCCAGCCGACGGGCTCGTCGCCGTCGTACGCCAGCACCCCGATCGGCCCCTCCTCGTCCATGAGCCGGCGCACGCGTTCGGCGCGCTCCGGCCCGCGCAGGGCGGTCGCCTCCTTCGCTGGGATGCGGTAGCTCAGGCAGAAGCACACATTGGATGCCGGATTCTTCGGCCCCACCAGAGTCGCGACGTCCTCGAACACCGTGGCCGGTCGCACCTCGATCGTCATGCGACCACTGTGCCCCCGGCATCCGACATCGTCTAGCGCCCGGTTCACCCCCGCCTGGGTCGCTCTAGGGTGATGTCATGCCCACCCCCGACTTCGTCCTCGATCTGCGCCGTTTCGTCGGCACCCGGCCGCTGCCGCTCGTCGGCGTGACGGCCGTCGTACTGCACGACGACCGCGTGCTTCTCGGCCGCCGCAGCGACAACGGCGCCCTCACGCCGGTCACCGGCATCGTGGATCCTGGTGAGGAGCCGGCTGACGCCGCGGTGCGCGAGACGCTGGAGGAGGCTGGTGTCGCATGCCGCGCCGAGCGCCTCGCCTGGGTGCACCAGATCCCGCGCGTCACCTATGAGAACGGCGACCAGAGCGATTACCTCGACCTGACCTTCCGGTGCCGCTTCGTATCGGGCGAGCCTTATCCGGCTGACGGGGAGATGAGCGAGGTCGGCTGGTACGCGCTCGATGCGCTGCCCGCGCTCCAGCTCTCGGACGACATGCGCGGACGCATCCAGGCCGCCCTGCGCGAGGAGGACGTCGCCCGCTTCGAGGGCGGTCGCTGACCTGCCTCGCGCCGTGATGGCGGCGGGGTCGGCGGGCTCAGTCGCCGCGCAGAATCGCGAGCGCGTGAGCGAGATCGGCGGGGTAGGCCGACGTGAAGGTGACCCACTCCCCCGTGTTCGGATGGGCGAACGAGAGCTCGCGGGCGTGCAGCCACTGGCGGGTGAGGCCGAGCCTGGCGGACAGCGTCGGGTCGGCGCCGTAGAGGGGGTCGCCGACGCACGGATGCCGGTGCGCGGCCATGTGCACGCGGATCTGGTGCGTGCGACCGGTCTCGAGGTGGATCTCGAGCAGCGAGGCGCCGGGGAAAGCTTCGAGCGTCTCGTAGTGCGTGACGGAGTCCTTGCCGTCGGGCGTCACGGCGAACTTCCACGAGTGGGACGGATGCCGCCCGATGGGCGCGTCGATCGTCCCGGCGAGGGGGTCGGGGTGGCCCTGCACGACGGCGTGGTAGATCTTCTCGACCTCGCGCTCCTTGAACGCGCGCTTGAGCGCGACATAGGCGCTCTCGGTCTTGGCGACCACCATGAGGCCGCTCGTGCCGACGTCGAGGCGGTGCACCACGCCCTGGCGCTCCGCGGCACCTGTTGTCGCGATGCGGTAGCCGCCGGCGGCGAGGGCGCCGAGCACGGTCGGCCCCTCCCACCCGAGCGACGGGTGGGCGGCGACTCCGGTGGGCTTGTCGACCACCACGATGTCGTCGTCGTCGTAGACGATGCCGAGGTCGGGAACCTCGACGGGGATGACGCGCGGCTCCTCCTTGGGTGCCCACGACACGTCGAGCCACGCGCCGCCGCGGAGCTTGTCGGATTTCGCGAGCGTCCGCCCGTCCATCGTCACGCCGCCGGCATCGGCCACGTCCGCCGCGAAGGTACGCGAGAACCCGAGCATCTTCGCCAGTGCAGCATCGACGCGCGTGCCGTCGAGCCCGTCGGGAACGGGAAGGCTCCGCGACTCCACGTCAGATCTCGGCGTCGCGCCCAGGGCGGCGGTGCTCCGGCTCGGCTTCGTACTCCTCCGCCTCGCGCTCGGCCTCAGCCTCGACCTCGAGCTGCTCGCTCTCCGTCAGCGGCGGGAGACCGCGCTCGTCGGCGGGGATGCCGGCATCGGCATCCGCCACCGGGAACTCGCTGCCGAATCCTGCCACCGCACCGCCCGGTGCGAACTGGTCGCCGTCGGCGCCCAGCAGGGTTTCGGTTTCCTCTTCGTCATTGCGGCCGCGGTCGCGCGATCCGTCCATGTGCACCCCCACGAGTACCAGCAGTGCGATCGCGATCATGTCGCACACGATGAAGATGTCGGCGATGTTGTAGATCGCCGGCGACATGCCGGGGAAGAACCACATCCACGGCGTGTTGATGAAATCCACGACATGCCCGACCGCGAACCCGGGGTTGCGGAAGAGCCGGTCGGTCAGGTTTCCCAGGACCCCGCCGAGAAGGAGTCCGAGCGCGACGGCCCACAGCCGTGAGCGCACCCGTGTCGCGGCGAGCCACGCGATGACGCCGGCCACAGCGGCCAGCGCGATCGTGAAGATCCACGTGACCTCCTCGCCGAGCGAGAAGGCGGCACCAGGATTGCGTGTCAGATAGAAGCTCAGGAAGTCGCCGAGGACCTCCACGGGCTCCTGGTACGGCAGATTCTCGAGAGCGAGATACTTCGCGAACTGGTCGGCGGCCAGCACCAGCACCGCGAGACTCGCGATGATGATGCCGGCCGCCGCCTGACGAAGGGGAGGTCGACGCGTCAAGGCCTAGAGGCCCAGCGCCGAGACCGGCTGTGCGCCGGACGTCGTCGCCGAGGTCTCGAGGTCGCGCAGCTTGCCCTCGATGTAGCTGCGCAGCTGAGCGCGGTAGTCGCGCTCGAAGTTGCGCAGCTCGGTGATGCGGCCCTCGAGCGTGGTGCGCTCGCGGTCGAGCTTGGCAAGCTCCTCGCGGCCGCGGGTCTCAGCCTCGGACACGATGGAGGCCGCCTGCGACTTGGCGTCGGAGATGAGCTGGTCGCGCTGGGCGATGCCCTCGGCGACGTGCTCGTCGTGCAGGCGCTGGGCCAGCTCGATGATGCCTGCGCTCGCGGCGGGGGCGGCACCGGCGACCGGAGCGGCCTCGGATGCCGGGGCGGGAGCGGGCTCGGCGGCACGTGCGGGAGCGGCACCCGACTCGTACGCCGCCAGCTTGGCCTTCAGCTCCTCGTTCTCAGTGAGAGCCTTGCGCCACTCCACGACGATCTCGTCGAGGAAATCGTCCACCTCGTCGGGGTCGAAACCCTCCTTGAAGCGGACGTGCTGGAACTGCTTGGTGACGACGTCATCGGGGGACAATGCCATGGTGATTCCTCTTTCGAGCGTCTGGTCGCTGGCCGATGTCGGGGCGACCGCCGGCTGGCGGCCGTTCGTATCAGCAAAGCATAGTCATCGGTTCTGAGAGTGTCGAAGGCGACGCCCGGGTCGCGGCGCGTCGCGCTTCAGCCCGCGAGCGTGCGCGTGATGCTGAGCAGGATGAAGCAGCCCAGCATCGTCAGCGCGAACCCGAAGTCGATCGCGATGGCGCCCACGCGCAGCGGCGGGATGAAGCGCCGGAACAGCTTTATGGGCGGGTCGGTGACGGTGTAGATGAGCTCCGCAACGACGAGCCCGGCGCCGCGCGGGCGCCATTCGCGGTTGAAGAACGGGATCCAGTCGAGGATCAGCCGCGAGAGCAACACGAAGACATAGAGCAGCAGCGCGAGGTTGAGGATCGCTGCGATGAGTTGGACGACGGCCACGTAGCCAGACTACGGCTGCGTGAAGGGGACCGACTCCGGATCGGCCTGCGCGACGGCACCGTCGCCCGATACGGCGACATTTTCGGGCGAGAGCAGGAAGACCTTGCTCGTGACGCGCTCGATGCGTCCGTACAGGCCCAGCGAGAGGCCGCTGGCGAAGTCGATCAGGCGCCGCGCGTCGGCGTCGCTCATCTGCGAGAGGTTGATGATGACGGGGATGCCGTCACGGAAGTTCTCGGCGATGACCTGGGCATCACGGTACTGCTTGGGGTGCACCGTGAGGATCTCGTTGATCGTCGCCGGCGCCGGCTGACGGACGACCGCGGGCCGGTGGATCGGGGTCACCGGCGCGGCCGGCTTATCGACGACCTGCTCCGACTTGCGAGCACGCGGCTGGGGCGCCGGCTCTTCGTAGACCTCTTCCTCGTCGGCGAGTCCGAGGTACACCATGGTCTTCTTGAGCGGGTTCGACATCTGATCCTCCGTAGTGCTCATCTGTTCCGAGGTTAACCGGGTTCTGGTCTGGGGCCCGTGATTGCCGAACCGATCCGAAGGTGTGTCGCGCCGGCCGCGATCGCTTCGGCGAAGTCCGCGGTCATGCCGGCCGAGATCCAGTCGGCGTCGGGCACGACCGCGCGCACGACGCCCGCGAGGGCGTTCAGGCGCGCGAACGCGGGCGCCGGCGGCTCGTCGAGCGGCGCGACCGCCATCACGCCGCGTACGCGCAGCGAGGGCAGCGCTGCCGTGTGTGCGGCGAGGGCCTCGAGCTCCGCAGGCGCCACGCCGCCGCGACCGGGGTCGTCGGTGAGGTTGACTTGCAGCAGCACGTCGAGCGACGGATCGCCCGGCTCGGCAGCCGCATCCAGAGCGTCGGCGAGGCGGGCGCGATCGAGTGAATGGACGACGGATGCCGCCGCCCGGATCGCTCGCGCCTTGTTGGTCTGCGCCTGCCCGATGAAATGCCACCGCAGTCCGGCGAGGCTGCCCACCTCGCCGACCTTGCGACTGAACTCCTGCTGCCGGTTCTCCCCCACGTCGCGCACGCCGAGGTCGTACAGCTCCTCGACGAGCGACGCGGGGTGGAACTTCGTCACGACGATGCGGGTGAGCTCCGAGGGATCACGGCCTGCCGCGCGTGCGGCATCCGCGATCCGCTCATCGATCGCCGCGAGGCGCGAACGTAGGTCTCCCACGGTGTCCTGGCTTGTCGGAGGGCGATCCGCGAGCGTGCCGATGGGCTTACTTGAGGAAGTCGGGGATGTCGAGGTCGTCGTCGCCGAAGGCCGTGTCGTACGAGGACTCGGTGACGGCGCCGACCGACACGGGCACGACCGACTGCTCGACGACGTCGCGGTCCTTCGCCGCCTCGTCGGCGGGCGTCGCCGGCACAGCGGGTGTCGAGACGATGCGCGAGGCGGTGATCGGCTCGATGCGCGTCTGAGGCTCACCACCGTCGAACCCTGCCGCGATGACCGTGACGCGCACCTCGTCGCCGAGGGTGTCGTCGATCACCGTGCCGAAGATGATGTTGGCCTCGGGGTGCGCGGCCTCCTTGACCAGCTGCGCGGCGTCGTTGATCTCGAAGATGCCGAGGTTCGACCCGCCCTGGATCGACAGCAGCACGCCGTGCGCACCCTCGATCGACGCTTCGAGCAGCGGGGACTCGACCGCGAGCTCGGCAGCCTTGATGGCGCGATCCGCCCCGCGTGCCGAGCCGATGCCCATGAGGGCGGATCCGGCTCCCTGCATGACCGACTTGACGTCGGCGAAGTCGAGGTTGATCAGACCCGGCGTCGTGATGAGGTCGGTGATGCCCTGCACACCGGCGAGGAGCACCTGGTCGGCCGTCGCGAACGCCTCGATCATCGAGATGCCACGGTCGCTGATCTCGAGGAGGCGGTCGTTCGGCACCACGATGAGGGTGTCGACCTCTTCCTTGAGTCGTCCGACGCCCGTCTCGGCCTGCTGCTGACGACGGCGACCCTCGAACGAGAAGGGCTTGGTCACGACACCGATGGTGAGGGCGCCGATCGACTTGGCGATCTTCGCGACCACCGGGGCACCGCCGGTGCCCGTGCCGCCGCCCTCGCCCGCGGTCACGAAGACCATGTCGGCGCCGCGGAGCGCCTCCTCGATCTCCTCGGCATGGTCTTCGGCGGCGCGCCGACCCACCTCGGGGTCGGCACCTGCGCCGAGCCCCCGGGTCAGTTCGCGCCCCACGTCGAGCTTGACGTCGGCGTCGCTCATCAGCAGCGCCTGGGCGTCGGTGTTGATGGCGATGAACTCGACGCCCCGCAGACCGAGCTCGATCATGCGGTTGACCGCGTTGACGCCGCCGCCGCCGACGCCGACGACCTTGATCACGGCGAGGTAGTTCTGGTTCTGGCTCATGCCGGCCTCCGTAGCCCTGGACCTTTTAAACCTTCAACCTCTAGTAGAGGTATAAAGAATTGCCCGGTATGCAATTCCTTGACTCGAAAGTAAGCGGATGCCGCGCCAGCGAGCGGACCGGGACGGCGTGTCGCGGCATCCGGTGCCGGAAGCCGCGCTGGTAGGGCTGATCAGCGGATGACGATCGCGTCGGGCGAGGACACGTCATAACTGAGGACGTCGGCAGGCGGACGCGCCGCCATGGCGGTCGCCAGAACCATCGCCTTCTTGCCGGACTGGTCGGCACTCCCCCAGACGATCTGCGCGTTCGACCCGCCGAGCGTGAGGGTGACATCGTCGGGCGTCGACGCGGCCACCTCGGTCACCTGGGCCCGGATGTCGTCGGGCAGCGATCGCATCACCTGGCCGGCCGCCGCGAAGGCGTCCGAGTCGACGCCGCCGGTGATCGTGAGCAGCGGCGTGCCGGGGCTGGGCGTTGCAGTGGTCGACAGCGCGACGCCCGCAGCGTCGACGAGCGTGTAGCCGGCGCGGGTCTCGATGAGGCCGATCGGGGTGCGCTCGACGATGCGCACCACCAGCTCGTGCGGCGGCCGGGCTTCGAGCGCATAGGTCTCGATGAGCGGGAACGCGACGAGCTCCGCCTTGACCGCGCTCTCGTCGATCAGGGGCAGCGGGGTGCCGAGCTGTCCCGCCAGCGCATCCGCAATGGCGTCCGGCGACACCTGCTGCGCCCCGACCACGGAGATCTTCTCCACACCGAACAGCGGGCTGTACGCGGCACCGAGCGTTCCGAGGGCGAGCAGGAGGACGGATGCCGCGGCTCCGAGCCAGATCGCCCGCCGCCGCCGCTGCCGCACGGTGAAGCGGCGGATCTCTGCGCGCAACGCCTTGCGCCGGGCTCGCGAGGCCTTCCAGACCTCGCGGAAACCGACGTCGCCGGCATCCGTCCCGGCGCTTGGGGTCTGCGCCACGGAGCCCGGCTCGGGACGAACCGGTGGAAGCGCGAGCGGGATGATCGGAGCCGTCGTGTCGTCGCGCTCCGTCAGCGGCGCTTCGACGGACTCGACCGGGTCCGTGATCACCGTCGTCGCCTCATCGCGCCGCCGCGCGCGTCGCGACGACGGCGTCGCCGCATCCGCCGCGCCGCGCGAGGCGACCGGCGACTGCGGCAACGGCGATGGGCGGCGCATGGGTCTATTCCGTCGTGCCCGGGGTCTCGGGGCTGGTCGCACCGCTGCCCGGTCGGGCGAGCGACTCGAGGACCTGAGGAATGATGAGGTTCACGTTGCCGCAGCCGAGCGTGATGACGTAGTCGCCCTCGCGGGCGACCGACGCCGTGTAGTCGGCGGCCTCCTGCCAGTCGGGCACGAAGTGCACGTGCGACGGGTCGGCGAAGGCGTCGCTCACGAGCTCGCCGGTGACTCCCGGAACGGGATCTTCGCGGGCGCCGTACACGTCGAGCATGACGGTGTGGTCGGCGTAGTGCTCGAGCACCTCGGCGAACTCGCGGTACATCTCCTGAGTGCGCGAGTAGGTGTGCGGCTGCTGGATCGCGATGATCCGCCCGTCGCCGACGACGGTGCGGGCGGCTGCCAGAGCCGCAGCGACCTCGGTCGGATGGTGGGCGTAGTCGTCGAACACGCTCACTCCGCGCTCGACCCCGTGCAGCTCGAAGCGCCGCACGGTTCCTGCGAAGCCTTCGACGGCGCGCACCGCCGGCTCCAGGTCGTGGCCGAGTGTCAGGAGTACGGCCACGGCTCCAGCCGCGTTGATCGCGTTGTGCGCGCCGGGGATCGGCAGCTGCGCGTCGACGGCGACTCCCGCGTGGGTGATGCGGAAGGAGACCGGCCCCTCGGTGACGATGTCGCTCACCCGCACCGTCGCATCCTCCGCTTCGCCGAACGTGACGACGTGCGGATGGGTGAGCTGGGCAGCCACGAGGCGGGCGCCGGCATCGTCGGACGAGATCACGACCGCCTCGCGCGCCTCGTTCGCGAACCGGGCGAACGCGGCGTAGAAGGCGTCGCGGGTGCCCCAGTGGTCGAGGTGGTCGGGGTCGACGTTGGTGATGAGGGCGATCGACGTGTCGTAGAGCAGGAACGTGCCGTCCGACTCGTCAGCCTCGATGACGAAGAGGTCGTCGCGTCCGCTGCCGCTCGAGACGCCCAGCTGTGCGATCACACCGCCGTTGACGAACGTGGGATCGACATCCAGGTCGCGCAGCGCCGTCACGATCATGCCGGTCGACGTCGTCTTGCCGTGCGCACCGGCGACCGACACGAGCCGTCGCCCGCCGATCAGCCAGTACAGCGCCTGCGAACGGTGGATCACGTGCAGGCCCCGCTCCTTGGCCAGCACGAACTCGGGGTTCTCGGGCCAGATCGCCCCGGTGTGCACGACGGTGTCGACGTCGTCGGCGAGGTTGGCGGCGTCGTGGCCGACGTAGACCGTCGCCCCGAGCTCGGCGAGTTCGCGCAGGCCCTTGCTGTCGGCGCGGTCGGACCCCGACACGCGGATGCCGCGCTCGAGGAACATGCGGGCGAGCCCCGACATGCCGGATCCGCCGATTCCGATGAAATGGGCGGCGGTGATGTCGTCAGGGATGGGAAGACTGAGATCGGGTCTGATCATGGCCCGTCAATCCTAAGTTGGGCGGCGGCGACCTCGGCCCCGGCGCGCTGCACGGACGCAGCCCCGGCATCTTTTGTGTTGACACATTGATACAGAACGCGTACAAAAGAGGCGTGGACATCGATCAAGAGCTCATACGGACTCTCAGCGGAGCGTTCCTCCTCGTGATGCTGATGCTGTGCATCGGGCTCGTCGTCGCGATGTCGTCGACGACGTCCGCCTACGCGCGCGCTGACCGATTCTCCGTGCGCGTACGCCTTCCGTACGGAACGGCGACGACGCGGGATTCGGTCGCCCGGCGCAGTCGCGTCAGCAGTCTCACAACCGCCGTCACGATGCTGGCGACGACCGTGGTCCTCTCGCCGCTGCTGCTCACTCCGGTCGCTGCCAACCCGGCATTTCCGATCATCGTCGTCATCCCGTTGCTCGTGGCGACCGGGTTCGCCTCGGCCGTCGTCAACGTCCGGGAGCGACTGTTCCGCCCCGCACCGGACGCACCGCGAGTCGCCCGAGCCCGTGCGCTCAGCGCGGTCGACTATCTCGATCGATTCAGGCTCGTGCTCCCCTGGGTTCTCGCCGTCGCCGCGGTGCTCGCGTTCACAGTGCTGGCCCTGCAATGGATCCGCCAGCCCTCCCGCGTCGACGACGCGTTCGCTGCCGCTGCGCTGTTCGCCCTGCTCGTCACCGTTGTCGTGTTCGTCGCGTTGCCTCCTGTCGAGCGACTCGTGCTGGCGCAGCCGCAGCCCGCCACGGACACCCTTGAGCTCGCATGGGACGACGCCTTCCGCACAACGGCGCTCAGCGCGCTTCGACTCTCGGCGGCGCTCTCCGCCTGGTTGGCATGCGCCCTTGCACTGGGTGCCCTGTGGCTGGGGGCAGACGGGCTGATCAGCACGTTCGCGAGTCAGGTGCCCACGTGGGGGCTCATCGCCCTCACATTCGTCTACCCCAGCACAGGTCGGCGCCTTCGCGCCGACCTCTATCCGGAGTGGCTGCGCCGCCCCGCCGTCATGGGAGGTCCCGCATGATCGTCATCGACCCGTCGTCGCCCGTCCCGCCGTTCGAGCAGCTCCGGTCCGGCCTCGTCGACGCGGTGGCCTCGGGCGAGCTCGGCCCCGGGGAGCGGCTGCCCACCGTGCGCCGCCTCGCCGAGGACCTGGGCGTCGCGCCCGGCACGGTCGCGCGCGCGTACCGCGAGCTCGAGGCATCCGGCATGATCGAGACCCGCGGCCGCAACGGCACCTTCGTCGCCTTCGACGCCGACCCGGCGCGGCAGCAGCTTCAGCGTGCCGCCGCCGCATTCGCCGCGCAGGTGCGCGACCTCCGCCTCGACGCCGACGATGCGCTCGCGGTCGTCACCGCCGCGCTGCGCGGCGGAGAGGCGTCACCGGCGTCCTGACCGCCGCAGTGCGTCGTCGATCATCGCGACGACGTTCTCGGTTCCGGTACGGGTACCGACGGATGCCGCAGCCGCCGCCATCGCCGCGCGCCGGGCGTCGTCGGCCAGCAGCGGGACGATCTCGGAGCGCACGCGATCTCCCGTGAAGTCGGCATCCGCGATCAGCATGGCGGCGCCGGCGCGGACGGCGGACGAGGCGTTGCGGGCCTGCTCGCCGTTGCCGACGGCGTACGGCACGTAGACCGTGGGGATGCCGAGTGCGCTGATCTCGCTGACGGTGGCGGCGCCGGAGCGCGACACGATGAGGTCCGCGAGCGCGAACGCGAGGTCCATGCGGTCGACGTAGCGACGCAGCGCGTACCCGGCGACGCCGGGATCGACCAGCTCGGACCGCTCCCCTGTGATGTGCAGCAGCTGCCAGCCGGCGTCGAGCACATCGCGCCACGCGGCGCCGTGCCCTTCGCCGAACGCGGCGTTCAGGCGCTGCGCGCCGAGCGATCCGCCGAACACCAGGAGCACCGGCTTCTCGGGGTCGAGCCCGAAGTGCACGGCCCCCTCACCTCGGAGTGCGTCGCGGTCGAGCGTGACGATCTCGCGGCGCAGCGGCATCCCGACGACCCGCGACCGTTTCAGCGGCGTGCCTTCGAACGCGACTCCGACGCCCGCCGCCCGACGGGCGCCCAGGACGTTCGCGAGGCCCGGGCGCGCATTCGCCTCGTGGACGATGAACGGCACGCGCTCGCGGCGGGCCGCCACGTAGGCGGGGGCTGAGGCGTAGCCTCCGAAGCCCACGACGACATCGACGTCGCGCTGGGCGATGTGGGCGCGCACCTGTGCGATCGCGCGCGGGAACCGCGCCGGGAATGCAGCGGCGGCCTTGTCGGGGCGGCGCGGGAACGGCACCTTGTCCACGAACAGCAGCTCGTAGCCCCGGTCGGGCACGAGCCGCGCTTCGAGTCCCTCTCGCGTGCCGAGCACGAGCACCACAGCCTCGGGATCCCGGGCGCGCAGCGCGTCAGCGACCGCCAGGAGCGGGTTCACGTGTCCGGCGGTGCCGCCGCCGGCCAGAAGGTACGTCGTCACTCCCCGAGCCTACCCGGCCGGGCCGACGGGGCTTGGGGCGCTCGGCTGTCGTCCGGGGCGCACGGGACGCGCCCCGAACGGCCCCGGCGCGCCCCGAACCCGGGCAACACCGAACGTGAGGGCGCGGAACCGGACGCATCGGCTCGGCGACCGGGACGCCCGAACCCGGGGCATCGGGCACGAGGTCGACGCGGTCAGCGGACGGCGCGCAGCTTCGCCCGCTCGCGTGCCGCGCGGGCCGAGGCGATCGCCGCCTCACGACGGGCGATGGACGCCGGGAGCGAGCGTGCGAACGCGAGAAGCACGCCCGAGGCGATCAGCACGGACAGCAGCGACGTGCCGCCCTGAGACATGAACGGCAGCGGCACGCCGAGCACCGGGAAGACGCGCAGCACGACGCCGATGTTGATGAGCGCCTGTCCGACGATCCACACCGTGATGCCACCGGCGGCGATCCGCACGAACGGGTCGTCCGTCTTGCGGATGACGTGGAAGGCGCCGACCGCGAAGAGGGCGAAGAGACTGAGCACGACGGCGCAGCCGATGAGGCCGAGCTCCTCGCCGACGATGGCGAAGATGTAGTCGTTCGCCGCGGCGGGGAGCCAGTCGTACTTCTCGCGTGAATTGCCGAGCCCCAGGCCGAAGATGCCCCCGCTCGCGAGACCCCAGATGCCGTGCAGCGGCTGATAGCAGTCGTTGAAGTAGTCGTCGAGGCAGTTCGGGTTGAGGAAGCTCATGAACCGCCGCATGCGGTCGGGGCTGGTGACGGCGAGGAATGCCACCGCCGCCGCCGCGCCGATCGCAGGCAGGATGAAGATGCGCAGCTTCACACCCGAGAAGAACAGGGCGCCGAGCACGATGAGCACGAGGATCATCGCCGTGCCGAGGTCGTCGCCGGCGAGGACGGTCGCGATCGCCAGCCCGGCCACCGGGACAAGCGGGATGAACACGTGCTGCCACTTCGTCAGCAGCGACCGCTTGCGGAACAGCACGTACGCGACCCAGAGCGCGAGTCCCAGCTTGAGGAACTCCGACGGCTGTGCCTGGAAGCCGGCGATCGTGATCCAGTTGCGATTACCGTCGGCGCCGTGGCCGAGGGGCGTGAACACCAGCAGCTGGAACGCGACGCCGAAGATGAGCGCCGGCCAGGCGAGCTTCTTCCAGAACGAGACGGGCAGGCGGCTCGCGATGAACATCAGCGGAACGCCGATCACGGCGAAGACGACTTGCTTGATCACCATCTCCCACGGCGCCTCGCCGGCGGCCGTGGCGGTGGCGGACGTCGCCGACAGCACCATGACGAGCCCGAACACCGTGAGCAGGAGCGCCGTCGAGGCGATCAGCAGGAACTCGCTCGGCACGGGTGCGAACACCCGGCCCAACGACACGCGCGCGGCGAGTCCTCGCCGCGCGGACTGGTCAGCCTCGGTCGTCTGGCCCGGCGTCGTCGGGGCGGGGCGCGTCGGCCGGGTCCCCGGCGGTTGTGTCGTGGTCACCCGGGTCCCCCGTTCCGATCCGTTCCCTCACCGCAGCGGCGAATCGCCGCCCGCGGTCCGCGTAGGACGCGAACTGGTCGAAGGATGCCGCAGCGGGAGCGAGCAGAACCACGTCCCCGTCACGCGCCACCCCTGCCGCCAGTTCCACGACCTGCGCCATGACTCCTTCAGTCTCATCGGCCTCGACCTCGAAGACCGGCACCGCCGGGGCGTGTCGCTCGAACGCGGCGATGACCGCCTCGCGGTCGACGCCGATCACGATGGCGGCTTTCGCGCCCGCACCCCGGCCCGAGACGAGCTCTGAGATGTCGACGCCCTTGAGCAGTCCGCCGACGACCCACACGGCTCCGGGGTAGGCCGCGAGCGAAGAGGCGGCGGCGTGCGGGTTGGTGGCCTTGGAGTCGTCGACCCAGGTGATGCCGGCGTGCCGCGCGACGACCTCGATCCGGTGCGGGTCGAGCCGGAAGCCGCGCAGCGCTTCGCGGATCGCTGCGGGGGCGACGTCCAGCGACCGCGCCAGGGCGGCGGCGGCCAGGATGTTCGAGACGATGTGCGGGGCCGCGAGACCGAGCGAGGCGAGCTCCTCCACCGTCGTGAGCTCCAGCGCGCTGGTGCGCCGGTCCTCCAGGAACGCGCGGTCGACGACGATGCCCTCGACGACGCCGAGATCGCTCGGCCCCGGCGTTCCCAGGTCGAAGCCGACGGCGCGCGCGCCCTCGACGACTTCTGCGTCCTCGACCATGCGCTGGGTGGCGGCATCCGACTTGTTGTAGACGCAGGCGACGCGTGTGTTGTCGTACACGTGCGCCTTCGCGGCCCGGTACTCGTCGAACGAGCCGTGCCACTCGAGGTGGTCGTCGGCGAGATTGAGGCAGACCGCGGCCCACGGGGAGACCGGGTCCGGCGAGTCCTGCAGCCCCAGGTACCAGAGCTGGTGGCTCGACAGCTCCACGACCAGTGCGTCGAAGCCCGACGGATCCCGCACGGCGTCGAGCACGGGCGTGCCGATGTTGCCGACAGGCGCCGCCCTCAGGCCGCCCGCGACGAGCATCGTCGCCGCGAGGCGCGTGGTCGTGGTCTTGCCGTTGGTCCCGGTGACGAGGATCCAGTCGGCCGGCGAGCCGTCGGTCCGCACCACCTTGTCGCGCACCCGCCAGGCGAGCTCGACGTCTCCCCACAGCGCGATGTCGTTCTCACGCGCCCACGTGATGAGCGGATGCCGAGGCGCGAAGCCGGGCGAGGCCACCACAACCTCGGGCGCGAAGTCTGCCAGTTCCGCCGGCACTTCATCGAGGAGACCGGTCCAGAGACGGGCGCCGATGACCGGCAGCAGGCGCGCGTACTCCTCGTCGGCCTTCTCCGTCACCACGAGCACCTCGGCTCCGAGCTCCGCCAGCGTGTCGGCGACCGAGAAGCCGGTGACCGAGAGCCCGAGCACGGCGACCCGCAGGCCCTTCCAGTCGGCGTTCCAGCTGGTGAGGGTGGACAGGCGTTCCGAGGTCATGTGCGAGAGAGCCATTCGACGTAGAAGAATCCGACGCCCGACACGGCGAGGAGGCCGGCGATGATCCACATGCGCACCACGATCGTGACCTCGGACCAGCCGCGCAGCTCGAGATGGTGGTGGAACGGGCTCATCAGGAACAGCCGTTTGCCGCGGGTGAGCTTGAAGTACAGGCGCTGCAGGATCACCGAGCCGGGACCGATGATGAAGACGCCGGCGACGAGCACCGCGAGCAGCTCGGTGCGGGTGAGGATCGCCATCGCGGCGATGACGCCGCCGATCGCCATCGAACCGACGTCGCCCATGAAGACCTTGGCCTTCGGGGCGTTCCACCACAGGAACCCGACGAGCGCGCCGACGAACGAGGCCGAGATGATGGCGAGATCGAACGGATCGCGGGTCGGATAGCACGCGGCCTTCGCGGCGGCCGACAGCCCCTCGCCTCCCCAGCACGCCTGGTTGAACTGCCAGAACGCGATGAGGCTGTAGGCGCCGACGACGAAGATGCCCGCCCCCGCCGCCATCCCGTCGAGGCCGTCGGTCACGTTGGTGCTGTTGGAGAACGCCACTCCGATGAAGGTCACCCACGCGAGATACAGGATCCAGCCGGCGATGAGGCCGAGCGTCATGAATCCGAGCACCGGGACGTCGCGGAAGACCGACACGTACGGCGACGCCGGAGTCTGGTCGAACTGGTTGGGGAAGTTCAGCGCCACGATGCCGAACGGCACGGTGACGATGACCTGGCCGACGATCTTGCGCCAGCCGCTCAGGCCCATGAACTTCTGCTGGCGGACCTTCATGTAGTCGTCGATGAAGCCGACGGCACCGAGCCCGACCATCATCCAGATGACGAGCAGTCCCGAGATCGTCGGCGGGTTGTTGCCGGCGAAGCAGCCGACCAGATACCCGACGATCGTGCCGACGATGAAGATCGTGCCGCCCATGGTGGGCGTGCCGCGCTTCGTGTGGTGGTTGGGGTTCCGGATGTCCTCCGGGGTACGGATCACCTGACCCCAGCCCCACTTGCGGAACAGCCGCAGGAAGACGGGGGTGAGGAAGAGCGTGAATGCCAGCGAGATCGCCGCCGCAGTAAGGAGAGATCTCACGAGAACGATTCTCCCAGACGATCGCCGAGGAACCGGAGGCCGGCCGAGTTCGACGACTTCACGAGCACGCGATCGCCGTCTCGCAGCTCGCCCTGCAGGTAGGCGAACGCCTCGTCAGCGGTCGAGAAGAAGACGGCTTCGTTGTCCCACGAGCCCTGCGCGACCGCTTCGAGGTACATGCGTCGCGCAGCGTCGCCGACCACGACGATGCGCTGGATGCCGAGGCGCACCGCGAGCAGGCCGATCCGGTCGTGCTCCTCCTCGGCGTACTCGCCCAGCTCGCTCATCGCGCCCAGCACGGCCACGGTGCGCTCGCCCGGGCCCGTGATCTGGGCGAGCGTGCGCAGGGCCGCCGACATCGAGTCGGGGCTGGCGTTGTACGCGTCGTTGATGATGCGGACGCGATCCGACCCGAGCGGCTGCATGCGCCAGCGCTCGGCGATCTCGACCGTCTCCAGCCGCGCGACGGCATCGGCGAGCGACACGCCGAGAGTCGTCGCGGCGGCGATGGCGGCGAGGGCGTTCATCACGTGGTGCTCGCCCAGTACGCGCAGGCGCAGGGGCAGCGAAACGCCGTCGGTGGTCACCGTGAAGGAGGTTCCGGATGCCGTCACCACGACGTCGTCGGCCCGCACGTCCGTGGCAGCGGGGCCGCGGCCGAACCACCGCACGGACGCGCCCTGCTCGGCGGCGATCGGCGCCATCGCGGCGACGCGGGCGTCGTCGGCGTTGAGCACCGCCACTCCCCCGGCGCTCAGCGCCCGCACGAGCTCGGACTTGGCGTGGAAGGTGGCCTCGATGCCGCCGAAGCCGCCGGCGTGCGCCATGCCGACCATGAGGACCACGCCGACATCGGGATCCACCAGACCCGCGAGACGCGCGATCTCGCCGGGGGCGCTCGCGCCGAACTCGCTCACGAGGAACTCCGTGGTCTCGGTGACGCGCAGCATCGTGAGCGGCGCGCCCACCTCGTTGTTGAACGATGCCTTCGGCGAAACGGTCTCGCCTTCGCCTTCGAGGATGCGGGCGAGCAGGTTCTTCGTCGTGGTCTTGCCGTTCGAGCCGGTGATGCCCACCACGCGCAGAGCGCCGCCTTCGCGTACCCGCGAGACGACCTCGCGCGCGAGGTCGGCGAGGGCGGCGACGACGTCGGGCACGACGATCTGGCTGACGCCGGCGTCGACCCGGCGCTCGACGAGCGCGAGCGCCGCGCCGTTGCCGACGGCGGCGTCGACGAACAGGTGGCCGTCCGTCTCCTCGCCGGGCTTCGCGACGAAAACGCCTCCGGGAGCGATGAGTCGGGAATCGGTGTCGACAGCGCCTTCGATGAGGGTGTCGGGTGTGTCGCCGTCGGCGAGGTGCGTCTCGCCCGAGACGGCATGGGCGATCTGGGCGATGGTGAGCGCGATCATCAGGGAACTCTCCGTCGGGTGGGGAGACTACCCGAACTTGGGCAGCAGCTCCGGCGACGTCGTCGAGGGCATGACGCGGTAGGTCTTGAGCACCTGGGTCATGGCCTTCTGGAACGCGGTCGCGTTGGCCGCAGACGATGTTACCTTCGTCGGCTCGTCGAGAGTGACGACCACCACGTACTGCGGGTCGTCTGCGGGAGCGAAGCCGACCATCGTCGTGTAGTAGACCCCAGCCTTGTAACCGCCGTTGACCAGGTCGGCCTTCTCGCCGGTGCCCGTCTTGCCCCCGATGCGGTAGCCGGGAATCTCCACGGTCTTGGCGTAAGGAGCCTGCAGGAACACGTTCTCGAGCATCTCGCGCATCTGCGCCGAGGTGCTCTCGCTGATCACGCGCTCGGGCGCGGCGAGCTCCGGCTCCACGACGGTCCCATCCGGCTTGGTGCATGATTCGATGATCTGCAGCGGCATCTTCACGCCGCCGTTCACGATCGCCCCGTACGCGCGGGCGAGCTCGGGCATCGTGGTGGTCACGCCCTGCCCGAACGCGGTGTTGTACGCCGTCTGAGCGCCCCACTCCTCGACCGGATGGATCAGGCCGTTCGCCTCGAGCGGGTAGCCGGTCGCGGTGCCGTCACCGATCCCGAAGCGCTTGAAGTAGTCGTAGCGAGTCTTCTTGTCGACCTTCTCGCTGAACTTCGAGATGCCGGCATTCGACGAGTCGATGAGCACGCCGGTGAGCGTGTAGGTGTACGCCGGGTGCTGGAACGAGTCCCGCACTCGAGCGCCGTTCGGGAAGTTCTCGAGCCCCGACGCCACGACGGTCGAATCGGGCGTCTGCCCGCCGGCGTCGATGACGGTGGCGGCCGTCAGGCCCTTGAACGTCGAACCGGGCTCGAACGTGCCGCGCAGGATCTGGCTGGTGCGATCGTCGGCGGGGGTGGCGTCCACGTTGTTCGGGTCGACGGTCGGGTACTCGGCCGCCGCCCGCACCTTTCCGGTCTTCACCTCGTACACGAGGATCGAGCCGTGCTGCGCGGCCATGTTCTGGGTCTGCTCGGCGATCAGCTGCTGCAGGTACCAGTTCAGGTCGCGGTTGATGGTGAGCTGCAGTGTGCCGCCGTCGGCCGCCGGCACCTCGGTCTCGGTGCCGGGGATGACGACGCCGTCCTTGCCCCGCTCGTACAGCCGCTCGCCATCGGTCGCCGCGAGGCAGTCGTTCTGCGACAGCTCGAGGCCTTCCAGCGCCTCACCGTCCGTGCCCATGAACCCGACGAGGTTTCCTGCCACGGCGCCGTCGGGGTATGCGCGAGCCGGGTGGGAGACGCAGGTGATGTACGGCATCTTCAGGTCGGCCAGCGCGCGGAACTGCTCGGTCGAGACGCCGTTCTTGAGCTCGGCGTACTGGGTGTCCGGGTCATCCCCGAGCGCGGTGCCGACGATGGCGCGCACTTCCTCGGGCGTCTGCCCCGTGATCTCGGCGACGTCGTTCGACACGTCGGCCCACAGCCGCGACTTCGACTTCTTGTCCAACACGTCCGCGTCGGTCTGGGTGATGAGCAGCGGATCGAGCTGGCAGTCGTACCGCAGGATGCTGCCGGCCAGCGTCTGGCCCGTCTCGTCGACGATCGAGCCGCGGGTGCCGTACAGCGTCTGCTTGCCCGCGAACGCAGTGTCGAGTGAGTCCTTGATGTGGTCGTCGGCGTTCACGACCTGGATGTCGACGAGACGCACGATGAAACCGGCGAGGACGGCGAGGACGACGGCGAGGGCCACGACGGTGCGGCGGCGGGGACTTCTCGTGCTTCGTGTCGTCATCTGCGTCTCGTGCTCTGGTCTCGCGTTCTCGTGTCGACCGCCGGCGGTGCCGTCGGTTCAGTGTGTGCTCGGAGTGGGCAGTCCGTCGGTGAGCGGCGGCGGAGTGTTGCCGACTCCGCCGTCCGGCGTATCGGCGACCTCGACGGGCACTCCGTCGATCGTCGCGTCGGGGACGGTGACGAGGGGCGTGTCGGTGATGAGGGCGTTCGCCACCGCGCCGCGACCGATCGCATCCACCGACGACGACCCCATGGCCACCTCGGACGGACCGAGGATCGCGCCATCGCTCAGCCGCAGGTAGCTCGGCGCCTCGTTGATCACCATTCCGAGCGCGGCGGCGTTCGCCGCCAGATACTGCGGCGAGCTCAGCCCGGCGACATCGTCGTAGAGGATCTGCTTCTCGTAGGTCAGGTCTCGCTGCTCCTTCGACAGAGCGGCGAGCTCGTACGTGCTCTGCGTCGTCATGATCGACAGCGACATCTGCGCGGCGGCGATGAGGAACGCGCCCAGCACGGCGACGATCCCGTAGAAGAGCTTGGGGCGGCGCCGGCGAGACGGCGCGTCGACCACCTGCAGACGACGGCGGGGTGCGTCCGATCGATCCGGCGCGGCACTGCCGACCGGTCGGCGCGCGGCGGAGCCCGAGAGCCCGGCTGCTGTCATGGTGTTCGCGATCGTGCTCATGCGGCACCCTCCGCGTGCTCGGGCCTCACGCGCTCTGCGGCGCGGAGGCGCACCGGCGTCGCGCGCGGGTTGACCGCGCGCTCCTCGTCGGTGGCGAGCTCGGCACCTTTGACGAGCAGTCGGAATCTGGCGGCGTGCTCGGGCAGTTCGACGGGAAGACCCGCCGGCGCCGTGGACGCCGATGCCTCGGCGAAGGCGCGCTTGATCAGCCGGTCCTCGAGGGACTGGTACGACAGCACGACCATGCGCCCGCCGACGGGCAGGATGCCGAGGGCCGACGGAATGGCGCGCTCGAGCACCGACAGCTCGCGGTTCACCTCGATGCGCAGGGCCTGAAACACGCGCTTGGCGGGATGCCCCGTGCGCTGCACGGCCGCGGGTGTCGCCGCCTGCAGGATCTCCACCAGCCGGCCGGATCGCTCGATCGGCTCCTGCGCCCGGGCGGCGATGATCGCACGGGCATACCGGCCGGCGAGCTTCTCCTCGCCGTACCGCTCGAAGATGCGGCGGAGGTCCCCCTCGCCGTAGGTGGCGAGGATGTCGGCCGCCGTCGTTCCCGCCGACTGGTCCATGCGCATGTCCAGCGGGGCATCCTGCGCATATGCGAAGCCGCGATCGGCGACATCGAGCTGCAGCGACGAGACGCCGAGATCGAACAGGATGCCGTCGGCCGCGGCGAAGCCGCTCGAGGTGACGGCATCCGCGATCCCGTCGTAGACGGTGTGGACGAGCGTGACGCGATCACCGAAGCGCGCCAGCCGCTCCCCTGCGATGCGCAGTGCGTCGGTGTCGCGGTCGAGACCGACGAGGTGCAGGTTCGGGAAGCGCTCGAGGAATGCCTCGGAGTGGCCGCCCATGCCGAGCGTGGCATCGACGAAGACGGCGCCGTCGCGCTGGAGGGCGGGTGCGAGCAGCTCGATGCAGCGCTCGAGCATGACCGGGGTGTGGATGTCGCGCAGGTTCATGATCGTCGGGGCCTCTGCGGCTCCGCCCCCTGGATCCTGATCCCCATCCGCTCTGACCTGGCACCGGGGAAGTGGCGACAGGGCGGGAGCGGCTGGGAGTCGGGGTCCAGGCGACAGGGCGCGTCAGAACAGGCCCGGAATCACCTCCTGCTCCAGCTCGGCGTATGTCTCTTCGTTGGCCTCGGCATAGGTGTTCCATGCCGTGGCGTCCCAGATCTCGGCATGGGCGCCGACGCCGGTGACGACGAGGTCGCGCTCCAGGCCGGCGTAAGCGCGCAGCGGAGGGGGGATCGTGATGCGGTTCTGACTGTCGGGCTTCTCGGCACTCGCGCCCGAGAGGAACATGCGCAGGAAGTCGCGCGCCTGCTTGTTCGCGAGCGGCGCCTCACGGATGCGATCGTGCACCCGCTCGAACTCCTTCTCGCTGAACACGTACAGGCAGCGATCCTGTCCGCGCGTCACGACGACACCCCCACCAAGGTCGTCGCGGAACTTGGCCGGGAGGATGACGCGTCCTTTGTCATCGAGCTTGGGTGTGTGCGTGCCCAAAAGCATCGGTACATCACACCCCCTTCGTCCGGCCCCCCGGGTTGCTCGCCACTTTACTCCACTCTCCTCCACTTTGCTACCAATGGATTGCCGCGCACTCCCCCGCGCGCCCTCGCGGCACCCCTGGGGCGGCACCCGGGCAACAAAAAAGCACCGACCCGAAGGTCGGTGCTTCTCTTGCGGACTCAGCCGGCGGTGGCGCTCAGCGCTCTCCTTGCCGCTTGTCCCATCGGTCGTTCATGCGGTCCATGAACGAGGAGGCATTCTGTGGTTTGGCGGGCCGGTCGGGCTCGGCCGGTATCTTGGCGGGACCGCGACCCGGCGTGACGGCGAGGAGGACTCCACCCAGCATCACGACGAAGCCGATGACGCCGACGACGATCAATTGCTGCGAGACCCCGACGATCAGACCGCCGAGCCCCAGCAGCACGAGGATCGTGCCGTAGACGATGTTTCGATAGCTCAGAGTGCGTCCGTCGCGGGGCGCGCTGACGACATCCGCGTCGTTGCGCATGAGATGGCGTTCCATCTCGTCCAGCAGGCGCTGCTCCTGTTCGGAGAGTGGCATGCATCCCCCTCTGTACTTCGGTGGCTCGATTGTACGCGTGCCGTTCCTCACTAGGCTAGGCCCGTGTCCGCACCCGCAGAACCGATCGAAGCCATTTCCCAGCGAGTGGACATCTTCATCTCGGCCCAGCGGGAGGGTGTGACGGATGCCGGCACCGAGGCGGCGCGGTTCGTCTCGGCCGCAGCCGATGCGGCGACGGGCGGCAAACGGCTCCGCGGGCGCTTCTGCATCGCCGGGTGGAGGGCTGTGGAGGAGGCGTCGGTCCGCGCCGGCGAGGCTCCGGAGCCGGTGGTGGCAGCCGCGGCTGCACTCGAGGTGTTCCACGCTGCGGCCCTCGTGCACGACGACCTCATCGACAACTCCGACACGCGGCGCGGCCGCCCTGCGGCGCACCGCGCACTCGAGGCGGGGCACCGCGACTCCGGCTGGCGCGGCGATGCCGACGCTTTCGGCCGGTCGGCTGCGATCCTGCTCGGCGACCTCCTCGTCGCCTGGAGCGATGACCTCCTCGAAGAAGGGCTCGCCGAGACGTCGCCCGCCCGCGCGGCGGCCGCCCGCCGCGAGTACGCCTTGATGCGCCGCGAGGTGACGCTCGGCCAGTTCCTCGACATCGCCGAGGAGTCCGCCTTCGTCACGGAGCCCGATGACCGCCATGCCGAGCGGGCGCTGCGCGTGGCCTCTTTCAAGTCCGCCCGATACAGCGTGCAGCAGCCGCTCGCGATCGGCGCGGCGCTCGCGGGAGCGGACGCCGCACAGGCGGCCGCGCTCGCCGCGTTCGGGCATCCGCTCGGAATGGCGTTCCAGCTGCGCGACGACGTGCTGGGCGTGTTCGGCGACGAGGCCGCCACCGGCAAGCCTTCGGGCGACGATCTGCGTGAGGGCAAGCGCACCGTGCTCATCGCTTACGCGCGTGAGGCCCTGGCTCCCGGCGCGCGCCGCATCGTCGATGAGCTGATCGGCGATCCGGACCTGGATGCCGAGCAGATCGCGTCGCTGCAGCAGACGATCGTCGAGACCGGCGCACTCGACCGCATCGAGCGCCTCATCGCGGACTACGCGCACGAGGCCGACCGCGCCCTGTCCGGAGCACGGCTGGGCAACGCCGCCGTCGCCGAGCTGCGGGATCTGGCTCACGCGGCGACCGTCCGCACCACCTGAGCAGGACCGCCGAGGCCGGCCGGGCGGGGCTGCTGATGCCGCGGCTCAGACCACCGTGCGCGCGACCCGTCGGACCTCGCTCTTGCGACCGGCGAGCAGGGCCTCGATCGGCGACATGCCGATCGACTCCTCAGGGCTCAGCAGCCAGTCGATGACCTCGTCGTCCGAGAACCCCACGTCGTGGAGCACGAACACGGTGCCGCGCAGCGACGGCAGCGGGTGCCCGTCGACGATGAAGACGGCCGGGACCTTGAGAACGCCGTCGCGCTTGGATCCGACGAGGTGGAACTCGTCCAGCAGCCGGCGCACGCGGCCGAGAGGTTCGCCGAGCACCTCCACGAGGTCGGGAAGGGTGAGCCAATCGGTCTCGAAGCGGGGCGCGTCAGAGGTCACGAAAGCAACTATCTCAGATCGCAGCGCAGCCGAGTCCATCGCACTTCAGCCACTCCTGTCACATGCGCCCCTCCTTATAACAGGCGTTGACATCAAATGACTTCCGTGACACGGTTTTCGGAGTCGACTGAGGGGGGAAAACTCGTGCGACAGGTGCGGAGTACCAGGAAGAATGTCCATCGGAGCGCCGCCACGTCGCGGGCACTCCTCGCCGGGGTTCCGGCGGCGGTTGCAGGCTCGATCGCGCTGACGCTCTCGGCTGTTCCCGCGCATGCTGCGACGATGCATGCCGCCCCTCCGAGCGCCGACAACGTGTTGCGCGGCATCCGCTCCGCCGGCCCCGCGGTGCCGACCGTCTCCGCGCCCCGTACAGTCGTCGAGCCTGCGACTGTCGCCGGCGCGCCCGCGGCGGCGACGGCCGTTCCCGCCGTCGCCCTCGTGACGACCGAGGCCGCCCCGGCGACGTACACCGTTCAGCGCGGCGACACTGTGAGCCGCATCGCCGCCCGCTTCGGGCTGCGCACCGGCGACGTCCTGGCGCTCAACGGCCTGGGCTGGTCCTCGACCATCTATCCGGGGCAGGTGCTGAAGCTCGCCGCAGGCGCGATCGCGGCGCCCGCGCCGGCGACCCCGGCAGCGGCGCCCGCCGGCGCCTCGTACACCGTGCAGGGGGGCGATACGGTCAGCGCGATCGCGAAGCGCCACGGCGTCACCACCAACGCCATCCTGTCGGCCAACGGTCTCGGCTGGGCGTCGATCATCTACCCCGGCCAGACGCTCACGATTCCGGGCGCCGCGGCGCCCGCCGCATCCGCTCCCGCGCCGGCCCCGGCGCCCGCACCGGCCCCGGCTCCCGCTCCGAGCACGCCGGCCGCCGGCACTCACACGATCTCGGCGGGCGACACGATCACCGCGATCGCGAAGCGGTACGGCGTGACCATCGATGCCGTGCTGTCGGCCAACGGGCTCGACCGGTCCTCGATCATCTATCCCGGCCAGACCCTCAGGATCCCGGCATCCGCCTCGTCTGTTCCGGGCCTGACCTCGGAGCAGGTGGCGAACGCGCAGCTCATCGTCCGCATCGGCCGCGAGCTCGGGGTGTCCGACCACGGCATCGCGATCGCGCTCGGCACGGCGATGCAGGAGTCATCGCTGCGCAACGTCACGTGGGGCGATCGCGACTCGCTCGGCCTGTTCCAGCAGCGCCCGAGCTACGGATGGGGCACCGAGGCGGAGGTGCAGGATGCCGCGCGCGCGACCCGCGCCTTCTTCGGCGGCTCCGGCGACCCGAACGGGTCGCGCACGCGCGGACTCCTCGACATCGCCGGCTGGGAGGGCCTGACGTTCACTCAGGCGGCCCAGGCGGTGCAGATCTCGGCCTATCCCGACGCGTACGCGAAGTGGGAGGCCTCAGCGCACGCGTGGCTGGCGGCGCTGGGCTGATCCGGGAACCGTCACATTACGATCTCGCGGGGTGAGGCGCTCCGCTTCCTCGCAGGCCCGCGTCCGTAGACTCTCAGCGTGAGCACGAGTCAGCAGACGGACCCGCTGATCGGCCGTCTCGTCGACGGCCGGTACCGGGTGCGTGCTCGCATCGCCCGCGGCGGGATGGCGACCGTCTACGTCGCCACCGATCTGCGCCTCGAGCGTCGCGTCGCTCTGAAGGTGATGCACGGCCACCTCAGCGACGACACCGTGTTCCAGAGCCGGTTCATCCAGGAGGCCCGCGCGGCCGCCCGGCTGGCCGACCCGAACGTGGTGAACGTGTTCGACCAGGGCCAGGACGGCGACATGGCGTACCTCGTCATGGAGTATCTGCCGGGCATCACGCTGCGTGAGCTGCTGCGCGAGCAGCGGCGGCTGACCGTGCCGCAGGCGGTGTCGATCCTCGACGCCGTGCTGTCGGGGCTCGCCGCCGCGCACAAGGCCGGCATCGTGCACCGTGACGTCAAGCCCGAGAACGTGCTCCTCGCCGAGGACGGTCGCATCAAAATCGGCGACTTCGGCCTGGCGCGCGCCACGACGGCGAACACCGCCTCGGGCGCGCAGCTGCTCGGCACGATCGCCTACCTCGCTCCCGAACTCGTCACGCGCGGCACCGCCGACGCGCGCAGCGACATCTACGCCATCGGCATCATGCTCTACGAGATGCTCACCGGCGAGCAGCCCTACAAGGGCGAGCAGCCGATGCAGATCGCCTTCCAGCACGCGACCGACTCCGTGCCGCGGCCGAGCGTCAAGAATCCCGGGGTGCCCGAGCCGCTCGACGAACTGGTGCTGTGGGCGACCGAGAAGTCGCCCGACGAGCGCCCGCTCGACGCGCGCGAGATGCTGCAGCGTCTGCGCGACATCGAGCGCGAGCTCGGCATCTCCCCCGTAGTCGCGCGCACCGGTCCGATCGGCATCGTGCGCGACGACGCCACGGCAACGGGCGAGCTCACCGCCGTCCTGCCCGGCACGCCGACCGGGCCGACCACCGCGATGGAAGAGGTCGACAACGCCGGCCGTCTTCGCCGCGCCACGCAGCGGCGCCGCTCGCGGGGCGCCTGGCTCATCGTGCTCGTGCTGCTGCTGGCTGCCCTCGCGGGCGGCCTCGGATGGTGGTTCGGCTCCGGACCCGGATCCCTGGTCGCCGTCGCCGATGTCACCGGCATGACGTACGAAGAGGCATCAGCTCGCCTCGAGCAGGACTCCCTCGTCGCCGTGCAGCAGGGCGAGAACAGCCTGGAGGTCGCTGCGGGGCAGGTCATCCGCACGAATCCCCCGCAGGGCACACGCGTCGACAAGGACTCCGAGGTCAACGTCTTCGTCTCGCTCGGCCCCGCCGAGGCGACCTTCTCATCGTTGGCGGGCCTGTCGGAAGCCGATGCCCGATCCGCCTTCACGGCCCAGTCCGTCTCTGTCGCCGACGACAGCGCCACGTTCTTCACCGATGCCGCCGCCGGCACCGTCATCGGCGCCTTCGTCCGACCCGCCGGCGCACCCGACGACGGTTCGCAGGACGTCCCGTGCATCGACGGCTGCACCGTGCACCAGGGCGACAGCGCCCGGCTCCAGGTTTCCCTCGGTCCCCTGCCCGACGTCTCGGGCGAGAGCGAGGGCAAGGCCCGCAGTACCCTGGAGGGCCTCAACCTGGCCGTCGCGGACAGCCAGACCGAGGCGAGCGACTCCGTCGAGGAGGGTCGCGTCATCCGGGTCATCGGCAAAGAGGACGGCGGCTGGCTCGCCCCGGGCGACACCGTGACCCTGGTCGTGTCGACCGGTCCCCCGCTGTTCGCGGTGCCGGATCTCGTCGGCATGACGCTCGCCGAGGCCCGCAAGGCGGCCACCGATGCCGGCTTCACCATCGACTACGACGACCGTTGGGATGCGTTCCCTGACCCGTTCACGCAGGTCGAGTCGCAGAAGCCCGACGCCGAAGACCTGGAGCCCCGGGGCACCGTGATCTCGCTGCGCATCGCCGCCGCGCTCTGACCGCAGAACAAGAAGATCCCGGATGCCTCGGCCGAGGCATCCGGGATCTTGTTTCGTGTCAGGCGCGCGCGGTCAGCTTCTCGAGCTCTTCGGCGACGAGGAAGGCCAGCTCGAGCGACTGCATGTGGTTCAGACGCGGGTCGCAGAGCGACTCGTAGCGCGTGGCGAGGGTGGCCTCGTCGATGTGCTCGGAGCCGCCCAGGCACTCGGTGACGTCGTCGCCGGTGAGCTCGACGTGGATGCCGCCCGGGAAGGTGCCGACCGAGCGGTGCGCATCGAAGAAGCCGCGCACCTCGTCGACGACGTCGTCGAAGCGACGCGTCTTGTAGCCCGTGGGTGTGGTGATGCCGTTGCCGTGCATCGGGTCGGTGACCCACAGCGGGGTGGCGCCGGAGTCACGCACGGCCTCCAGCAGCGGGGGCAGCGCGTCCCGGATCTTGCCCGCACCCATGCGCGTGATGAACGTGAGGCGGCCGGGCTCGCGGTTCGGGTCGAGCTTGTCGATGAGCGCCAGCGCCGTCTCGGGGGTGGTCGTCGGTCCGAGCTTCACGCCGATGGGGTTGCGGATCTTCGAGAAGTAGTCGACGTGCGCGCCGTCGAGATCGCGGGTGCGCTCACCGATCCACAGGAAGTGCGCCGACGTGTTGTACGGCGTGTTGGTGCGCGAGTCGATCCGCGTCATGGGCCGCTCGTAATCCATGAGCAGTCCCTCGTGACCGGTGTAGAACTCGACGCGCTTGAGCTCGTCGAAGTCCGCACCCGCGGCTTCCATGAACTTGATCGCACGGTCGATCTCGGTCGCGAGACGCTCGTACTGCTGGTTCGCGGGGTTCTGTGCGAAGCCCTTGTTCCAGGAGTGCACCTCGCGGAGGTCGGCGAACCCGCCCTGCGTGAATGCGCGGATCAGATTGATGGTCGACGCGGCCGTGTGGTACCCCTTCAGCAGTCGCTGCGGGTCTGCCTGGCGCGAGCCTTCGGTGAAGTCGTAGCCGTTGACGATGTCGCCGCGGTAGGCCGGCAGCGTGACGTCGCCGCGCGTCTCGGTGTCGCTCGAACGCGGCTTGGCGAACTGACCCGCCATGCGGCCCATCTTCACGATCGGCATCGACGCGCCGTACGTGAGGACGACCGCCATCTGCAGCACCGTCTTGATGCGGTTGCGGATCTGCTCGGCGGTCGCCCCTGCGAAGGTCTCGGCGCAGTCGCCGCCCTGCAGCAGGAACGCCCGGCCGGACGCCGCACGGGCGAGGCGGTCGCGCAGGTTGTCGACCTCACCCGCGAACACCAGCGGGGGCAGTGTGGCGAGCTCTGCGGATGCCGCGACCGCGGCCTCGGCGTCATACCACTGGGGCTGCTGCTTGATGGGCAGGGTCCGCCAGTGGTCGAGTGCGTCGAGCTGCTGAAGCATCCCTCGAGTCTAGCCGTGGCGAGGTCGGCGCCGGCGCCGCGTGACGCCTGTCCGCCGGGCGGTCAGCGAGTCTTCTTCTTGAGCCGATCCTTGACCGTCGACGCGTAGACGTCCTCGTACTCCTGCTCGCCCAGCCGCTGCAGCGCCACCATGATCTCGTCGGTGATCGAGCGCAGGATGTAGCGGTCGCCCTCCATGCCGGCGAAGCGGGAGAAGTCGAGGGGCTCGCCGACCACGATTCCCACCCGCACGATCCGCGGGATCGTGGTGCCGATCGGCATCATCGTGTCGGTGTCGACCATCAGCACGGGCACCACCGGGACGTGCGCCTCGAGAGCCATGCGCGCGATGCCGGTGCGGCCGCGGTACAGCTTGCCGTCGGGGCTGCGCGTGCCCTCGGGGTAGATGCCGAGCAGATCACCGCGTCCCAGCACCTGCAGACCGGTGTTGAGGGACGCCTCCGAGGCCTTGCCTCCGGAGCGGTCGATGGGCAGCTGGCCGGTGCCCTTGAAGAACATGCGCGTCGCCCAGCCTTTGAGGCCCTTGCCCGTGAAGTAGTCGCTCTTGGCGAGGAACGACACCGGACGGTCGAGCATCAGCGGCAGGAAGATCGAGTCGACGAACGACAGGTGGTTGCTGGCGAGGATCGCGGCACCCTCGGCCGGCACGTTACGCCGGCCGACGATCCACGGGCGCCAGATCGCCTTGACGATCGGCCCGATCACCACGTACTTCATCAGCCAGTAGAACATCGCGCTACGCCTCGGTGCCCGCGAGGTCGGCGGCGCCGATCAGGCCGGCGTCGTTGACGAGCCTCGCGATGGCGAAGGTCGCGATCGGCCGGTCGCCGTAGCCGGGGAGCGACCGCTCGTACGCCATGCGCATCGGAGCGAGCAGTGCGTCGCCGAGCTGGGCGACGCCGCCGCCGATGACGAACAGCTCCGGGTCCAGCACCGCCTGGAAGCCGCCGCACGCCTCACCGAGCGCGGTCGCGACGCGGCGCAGGGCCTCCGCGGCGCCAGGGTCGCCGGCGAGCACGAGCCGCGAGACGGCCGGGCCGCTGATCGAGCCGTGCTCGGCGCGGTGGGCAGCCAGGGCGGCGCCGATCCCGCCCGCGTCGGCGATCTCGCCGGCCTCGCGCTGGAGTGCACGGCCGGAGGCGTACTGCTCGAGGCAGCCATGCTGCCCGCATCCGCAGAGCAGGCCGTCGCGGATGAAGCGCGTGTGGCCGAGTTCGGCGGCGATGCCGTGGCCGCCGCGGAAGAGCTTGCCGTCGAGGACGATGGCGCCGCCGACGCCGGTGCCCATCGTGAGCATGACCATGTGGTCGACGTCGCGTCCCGCGCCGAAGCGGAACTCGGCCCAGCCGGCGGCGTTCGCGTCGTTCTCGATCGTGACCGGCAGACCGATGCCGTCCTCGAGCGTCGCCTTCAGCGGCTCGTTGTGCCAGGCGATGTTCGGCGCGTGGATGACGGTGGCACGATCGCGGTCGATGAACCCCGCGGCGGCGACGCCGACGGCGGCGACCTGGTGGGTCGCGCGGAAGTACCGGGCCATGTCGACCACGGCCTGCGCCAGGGCGGCCGTGTCGGTCGGGGTGTCGACGCGGAGCTGTTCGACGATGCCGCCGTCGGAATCGACGACGCCTCCCGCGATCTTGGTTCCGCCGATGTCGATACCGACCTTGAGCACGATCTCCCTCTCCGGCCGCCGCACGTACGACAGCGCCTTGAAGTCTATCCAGGCGGTGTTCCTCCACACCCGCCACTGAACGCGGTGTGACGGCGGATTAGACTCGGATGAGATCCACCCGAGATTTCATTCGTCCGGTACCGAAGGAGCTGCCGTGGTCCAGTTCGAAGTCCCTGCCATCGTCCCCGCCGATCCGCAGGCAAACATCACCGACCTGCTGGTCGAACGCGTCAAGGAGACGCCCGACCGCGCGCTGTTCGCCGTGCCCGACGGCGAGGGCTGGCGCGACATCACCGCGGCCGACTTCCAGAAGCAGGTCGTCGCGCTCGCCAAGGGCTTCGTCGCCGGCGGCATCGAGCCCGGCGACAAGGTGGGCTTCATCGCCCGCACCACGTACGACTGGACTCTCGTCGACTTCGCGCTGTTCTATGCCGGTGCCGTGATGGTGCCGATCTACGAGACCAGCTCGACGGCGCAGATCGCCTGGAACCTGACCGACTCCGGCGCGGTCGCGCTCATCACGGAATCGCCGGAGCACACCGCCCGCTTCGCGGAGGCGCGCGACGAGCTGCCGCTGATCCGTTCGGCCTGGGAGATGCACAGCGGCGACCTCGACCGGCTCACCGCCGAAGGCGCATCGGTCACCGACGACGAGATAGAACGGCGGCGCAACCTCGCCAATGGCGCCGACATCGCGACGCTCATCTACACGTCGGGATCGACCGGCCGGCCGAAGGGCTGCGTCCTCACGCACAGCAACTTCGTCGAGCTCACCCGCAACGCGACGCTGTCGAACCAGGAGGTCTTCGCCACCCCGGGCTCGTCCACGCTGCTGTTCATCACGACGGCCCACGTGTTCGCGCGGTTCATCTCCATCCTCAACATCCACGCGGGGGTGAAGACCGGGCACCAGCCCGACACGAAGCAGCTGCTGCCAGCTCTCGGCTCCTTCAAGCCGACCTTCCTCCTCGCCGTGCCGCGCGTGTTCGAGAAGGTGTACAACTCCGCAGAGCAGAAGGCCGAGGCCGGCGGCAAGGGCAAGATCTTCCGCGCCGCCGCGCACACCGCCGTCGAGCACTCGCGCCTGAAGCAGGAGGGCAAGAAGGTCCCGCTGGGCACGAAGATCAAGTTCGCGCTGTTCGACCGACTCGTCTACAGCAAGCTCCGTACCGCCATGGGCGGGAACATCGCGTACGCGGTGTCCGGCTCGGCGCCCCTCGGGCCCCGCCTCGGACACTTCTTCCACAGCCTCGGCGTCACCATCCTCGAGGGCTACGGACTGACCGAGACCACCGCGCCCGCGACGGTGAACCAGGCTCGCAAGTCGAAGATCGGCACGGTCGGCCCCGTGATCCCCGGCGTCGCCATCCGCCTCGGCGACGACGGCGAGATCCAGGTCCGCGGCGTCAACGTCTTCAAGGAGTACTGGCGCAACCCCGAGGCGACCGCCGACGCGTTCGACGGCGACTGGTTCAAGACCGGCGACATCGGGGCGTTCGACGACGAGGGCTTCCTCACGATCACCGGTCGCAAGAAGGAGATCATCGTCACCGCGGGCGGCAAGAACGTCGCGCCCGCCGCTCTGGAAGACCCGATCCGGGCCAATCCGATCGTCGGCCAGGTCGTCGTCGTCGGCGACCAGAAGCCGTTCATCGCGGCGCTGGTGACGCTCGACCCCGAGATGCTGCCCACGTGGCTGGCGAACAACGGCCTGGCCGCCGACATGTCGCTCGCCGATGCCGCGAAGAACGATGCCGTGCGCGCCGAGGTGCAGCGTGCGATCGACCGGGCGAACACGTCGGTTTCGCGCGCGGAGTCGATCCGCAAGTTCACGATCCTCCCGAGCGAGTGGACCGAGGCGAGCGGTCACCTGACGCCCAAGATGAGCATCAAGCGCAACGTGATCCTCGCCGACTTCGCCGGCGACATCGAGGAGATCTACGCCGTGCCGGTGAACACCACGAACGTCTCGCTCTCGTAGCTCGGACGACGGATGCCGAAGCCCCGGGCCCTTGAGGGCCCGGGGCTTCTGTCATCCGGCGTGGGTCAGAACCAGTCGGACTCGCGGATCTCGCGCATCGCGATGCGGCGCTCCTCGGGCGTGAGACGCTTCAGGTAGAGCATGCCGTCGAGGTGGTCGGTCTCGTGCTGCAGGGCCTGGGCGAGCAGCCCCTCCCCCTCGAGCACGAGCTCGTTGCCGTCGAGGTCCATGCCGACGACCTTCGCCCACGGGTAGCGGACTGCATCGTGCCAGAGTCCCGGCACCGACAGGCAGCCCTCGCCGATGGCCTCGGGCTCCCCCGACACCTCCGCCAGCACGGGGTTCAGGATGTAGCCGATGTCGCCGTCGATGTTGTAGCTGAAGGCACGGAGGCCCACGCCGATCTGCGGGGCGGCCACGCCGGCGCGCCCGGGCAGCTCGACGGTGTCGAGCAGGTCGCGGACGAGGGCGCGCACGCCGTCGTCGATCTTCTCGATGGGCGCGCTGACGGCCGTGAGAACGGGGTCGCCGAAGACACGGATGGGACGAACAGCCATCGGATGCCTCAGGCCGCCGGAGCGAGCGAACGGAGGCCCTCGACCACGGTCGCCGCGAGGGCGCGTGCCGCATCCCGTGTCGCCGGCTGCAGCTCGCGGAACACGATCGCGCTGCCGGCGGCGATGTGGGCGTCGTAGGGCACGCGGACCACGGCGCGCACGCGGCTGCGGAAGTGCGACTCCAGCTCGTCGAGCTGCACGAGAGGCTGACCGGGGCGCGCGTTGTTGAGCACCACGACGGCGCTGCGCACCTTGTCCGCGTATCCGTTCGTCTCGAGCCAGGTGAGCGTCTCCGACGCGAGGCGCGCCTCGTCGACACTGAGACCGGCGACGATCACGAGCTGGTCGGCGAGATCGAGCGTGGCACCCATCACGGAGTGCACGATGCCGGTGCCGGTGTCGGTGAGCACGACCGAGTAGTAGTGGGCCGCAAGTGCCGCGACGTTCCGGTAGTCGGCGTCGTTGAACGCCTCCGATACGCGAGGGTCGGTGTCGGAGGCGACGACGTCGAGCCGCGTCTCGTCGCGCGCGACGATGTTCGACAGGTCGTTGAAGCCGACGACCTCGGGGCTGATGCGCACCAGGTCGCGGACGGTCTTGCCGCTGTCCCTCGAGATCCGCTCGGCGAGCGTCCCCCGGTCCGGGTTGGCGTCCACCGCGATCACGCGGTCGTCGCGGGCATCGGCCAGCGCCTGGCCCAGAAGGGCGGTGACGGTCGTCTTGCCGACGCCGCCCTTGCGGGACAGCACCGGCACGAAGCGCGCACCGCCGGTGAGCGGCGCCGCGATGCGGCGGTCGAGATCCTTGCGGGCCTTCGCACGCTTGCTGTCGCCGAGGTTGATGCGGCGACCCGAGATCGAGTAGACGAAATGCTGCCAGGCGCCTTCGGGCTCGGGCCGGACGACCTGGTGAGGGTCGAGCAGCCGGTCGGCGGTGAGCAGGTCGGCGGTCTCGCGGTCGGCTTCGAACTCGCCGAGGCGCTTCGACGACAGGGCGACGTCGGCGCGCGGGAACGCGGCGCGCTCGACGGCCGAGCGCTCGACGACGGGCTGCGCTCCGGTGTGGTTCGCCGCACGACGCGTCGCGGGCGTCGAGCCCGTGGCGGTCTTCGCGGCTGCGGCGGCGGCCGAGACCGACGGCGGTGCGGGCGACGTCTGGGGCGCGGATGCCGCGGCCGCGGCATCCGTCGTGCCGGCGTCCTCGCCGTTGTCGGCCGGGGTCTTCGCGCTCATGGGCTCCTCCGCGGTGTCGTCGGTCGCGATGACATCGTCTCCCGTCGCGGCGTTCTCCGCCAGAGCCGCTTCGACCTCTTCCTGGGCGAGGACGATGTCGAACTCGGCGGCATCGAACTCCTCGTCGAAGTCCGCGTCCTCGAACTCGACGGCGTCGAAGTCGACGACCGTGAACTCATCGCCTGCGGGTTCGCCGGCACCGGGCTCCGGGGTGACGTCGGCGAAGACGGCGTCGGCTGCGGCCGGCTGGTCGCCGGCGGGGTCGGACTCGTCGGACTCGGTGGCGGCGGCTCCGAAAGCGGGCTCGACGTTATCCGCTGCAACGCTCGGCTCGAGGCCGGCCGCGCCCTCGGCGGTCTCGTCGGCGATGACAGCTGCATCCGCCTGCTCGGCCGCCGGGTACTCCGCGGCGTGGGACGTCTCGTCGCCTTCGAGCACCTCGAGCACCTCGTCGGCGTCGGCGATGTCCTCCGCCGGGGGCGCGGCCGCGAAGCCCTCGCCTTCGATCGTCCACTCCTCGAGGTCGGCGTTCGTCTCGATGATCTCCGCCTCGGTCGTGTCGGCCGGGTACTCCGCGGCCGGCGCGGACGCGATGACGGGAAGGTCCGCGTCGGCGGGGATCTCGATGATGAACGGCACCTCGTCGTCGATGACGTCGTCATCGGCGAGGTCGTCATCGGACTCCGACGGCAGCTCGACGTTCACCTGCGCCGTTGCACCGCCCAGGATGCCGAGACCGGTCGTGTCGATGCTGCCGGTCTCGGAGAGCACCCCGTTCTCGGGCTCGTCGGGCATGTGTTCGGTGCGATCGGGCGTCACTGCGAAGTTCTCCTGGAAAGACGGCGGCTGTGATGGAGCCGCGGGGGCATATCGGGCGTATGCCGCCCTCCAGGCTACTGCGCGGGACGGATCACGACCAAAAGGTCGCCCGCATCGACCTGCGCGGTCGCGGCGATCGCGAGGCGTTCGACGACGCCGTCGACGGGTGCGGTGATCGCCGCCTCCATCTTCATGGCCTCGATCGACGCCACCGGCTGACCCGCTGTCACGGCATCGCCGACGGCCGCCTTGAGCGTCACGACGCCCGAGAACGGTGCCGCGACCTGCCCGGGCTTCGTCGTGTCGGCGCGCTCGACCTGGCGCGCTTCGACGGCGATGCTGCGATCGCGCACGAACACCGGGCGGAGCTGGCCGTTGAGGGTCGTCATGACCGTCCGGAACCCCTTGGCGTCGGCCTCGCCGATGGCCTCCAGCCCGACGTACAGCTGCACGCCCGGGTCGATCTCGGCGACGTGCTCCTCCCCCGGCTTGAGGCCGTAGAGGTAGTCGGGCGTGCCGAGTGCCGTCAGGTCGCCGTACGCCTCGCGGTTCTTCTCGAACTCGCGTGCCGGTCCGGGGAAGAGCAGCCGGTTCAGCGTGCGGCGGCGCAGCGCGGTGTCGCCGGCGAGACCCTCGTGCTCGTCGGCGGTCAGCTCCGGCACGTCGATCGAGACCGTGCGGCCCGCCAGCACCTTGGTGCGGAAGGGCTCGGGCCACCCGCCGGGCAGATCGCCCAGCTCGCCGGCCATGAAGCCCACCACCGAGTCGGGGATGTCGTAGTTCTGCGGGTTCGCCTCGAAGTCGGCGGGATCCGCGCGTACCGCGACCAGGGCCAGCGCGAGATCGCCGACGACCTTGGACGACGGCGTCACCTTCGGAATGCGGCCCAGGATCCGGTCGGCTGCGGCGTACATGTCCTCGATGAGCTCGAAGTCGTCGGCGAGGCCGAGCGCGATCGCCTGCTGACGGAGGTTCGAGAGCTGTCCGCCGGGGATCTCGTGGTGGTACACGCGACCCGTCGGCGAGGCGAGCCCCGACTCGAACGGGCGATACAGGTGGCGCACGGCCTCCCAGTACGGCTCCAGGTCGCTCACCGCCTGCAGGCTCAGGCCGGTGTCGCGGTCGGTGTGCGCGAGGGCGGCCACGAGTGCCGAGAGCGACGGCTGGCTCGTGGTTCCCGACATCGGCGCGGCTGCGGCGTCCACGGCATCCACCCCTGCGGCGCTGGCTGCGAGGAGCGTCGCCAGCTGGCCGCCCGCGGTGTCGTGGGTGTGCAGGTGCACCGGCAGGTCGAAGTTCTCGCGGAGCGCGGTGACGAGTTTCGCGGCAGCAGCGGGGCGCACCAGCCCCGCCATGTCTTTGATCGCCAGGATGTGCGCGCCCGACTCGACGATCTGCTCGGCGAGGCGCAGGTAGTAGTCGAGCGTGTAGAGCTGCTCCGCCGGATCGAGCAGATCGGAGGTGTAGCAGAGGGCCACTTCGGCGATCGCGGTGCCCGTCGAGCGCACCGCGTCGATCGCCGGACGCATCTGCGACACGTCGTTGAGCGCGTCGAAGATGCGGAAGATGTCGACGCCGGTGGCCGCGGCCTCGCGCACGAACGCGTCCGTCACCGCTACCGGACGCGGGGTGTAGCCGACGGTGTTGCGGCCGCGCAGGAGCATCTGGATCGGGATGTTCGGCATGGCCTCGCGGAGTGCCTCGAGACGCTCCCAGGGGTCCTCGGCGAGGAAGCGCAGCGCGACGTCGTACGTCGCACCGCCCCACGCCTCGACCGACAGCAGCTCGGGAGTCATCCGCGAGACGTGCGGGCCGACCCGCACCAGGTCGCGCGTGCGCACCCGGGTGGCGAGCAGGGACTGGTGGGCGTCGCGGAACGTCGTCTCGGTGACGGCGAGGGCGCTCTGTTCCCGCAGCGCGCGGGCGAAGCCCTCGGGGCCGAGCTCGCGCAGCCGGGCGAGGGCGCCGGCGGGCGGCGCGGCCGCGAGGTCGATGTCGGGCAGCTTGCTGCCCGGCGAGACCGAGAGCGGCTTGTCGCCGTACGGGCGGTTGACGGTGATGTCGCCGAGCCAGTTCAGCAGCTTGGTCGCGCGGTCGCGGGACGGGTTGCTGGTGAGCAGCTGGGGACGCTCGTCGATGAACGACGTGCTCACGTCGCCCGCGACGAACGCGGGATCGTCGAGCACCGCCCGCAGGAACGGGATGTTGGTGGAGACGCCGCGGATGCGGAACTCCGCGAGGGCGCGGCGGGCACGGGCCACCGCGGCCGGGAAGTCACGGCCGCGGCAGGTGAGCTTGGCCAGCATCGAGTCGAAGTGCGGGCTGATCTGCGACCCGGCGGCGGTGGTGCCACCGTCGAGCCGGATGCCGGCGCCGCCCGGGGAACGGTAGGTGGTGATGCGGCCGGTGTCGGGCCGGAATCCCTGCGACGGGTCCTCGGTCGTGATCCGGCACTGCAGCGCGGCGCCGCGCAGCTGGATGCGGTCCTGCGTCAGGCCGAGCTCGGCGATGGTCTGCCCGGCGGCGATGCGCATCTGGGACTGCACGAGGTCGACATCCGTCACCTCTTCGGTGACGGTGTGCTCGACCTGGATGCGGGGGTTCATCTCGATGAAGACGACCTCGCCGGTGCGAGGACCGGCTGTCTCGAGGAGGAACTCGACCGTCCCCGCGTTCTCATACCCGATCGACCGTGCGAACGCCACGGCGTAGCCGTGCAGCGCATCCCGGACGGCCGGGTCGAGGTTGGGCGCCGGGGCGATCTCGATCACCTTCTGGTGACGACGCTGCACCGAGCAGTCGCGCTCGAAGAGGTGCACGGTCTCGCCCGTCGCGTCGGCGAGGATCTGCACCTCCACGTGGCGCGGGCGCTGCACGGCCTGCTCGAGGAAGACGCGGGCGTCGCCGAAGGCGCTCCCCGCCTCACGCATCGCCTCGGCGAGGGCAGGGGCGAGCTCCTCGCGACGCTCGACGCGCCGCATGCCGCGGCCGCCGCCACCGGCGACGGCCTTGACGAAGATCGGGAAGCCGATCTCGTCGGCCTGGCCGAGCAGGGCGTCGACGTCGTCCGAAGCCTCGGTCGAGCGCAGAACGGGCACGCCTGCGGCGACTGCGTGGTGCTTGGCGGTGACCTTGTTGCCGGCCATCTCGAGCACCTTCGCCGGCGGACCGATGAAGGCGATGCCGTTCGCGGCGGCCTTCTCGGCGAGCTCCGGGTTCTCCGAGAGGAAGCCGTAGCCGGGGTAGATCGCGTCCGCGCCGGCCTCCTTCGCGACGCGCACGATCTCGTCCACATCGAGATAGGCGCGGACCGGATGGCCCTTCTCACCGATCTCATATGACTCGTCCGCCTTCTGCCGATGCAGCGAGCCGCGGTCCTCGTACGGGAACACCGCGACGGTGCGGGCCCCCAGCTCATACGCGGCGCGGAAAGCCCGGATGGCGATCTCGCCTCGGTTCGCGACCAGGATCTTGCGGAACATTCGACCTCCGTGAGCGGCGGCGCGGGTGGGCCTCTGGAAACAGGCTGAGTGTGCTCACAGCCTAGGGGACGGTAACGTGGTGCCTTGTGCACGTCCTATCCGTCAGCTCGCTCAAGGGTGGCGTCGGCAAGACGACCGTGACTCTCGGACTCGCGTCGGCGGCCTTCGCCCGCGGTGTCCGCACGCTCGTCGTCGACCTCGACCCGCAGTCCGACGTATCGACGGGCATGGACATCCAAGTCGCCGGTCGACTGAATGTCGCCGATGTCCTGGCGAACCCGAAGGAGAAGACGGTCCGTCAGGCCATCACCTCCAGCGGGTGGGCCAAGGTGCATCCGGGCACCATCGACGTCATGATCGGCAGCCCCTCGGCGATCAACTTCGACGGTCCGCACCCGAGCGTGCGCGACGTCTGGAAGATGGAAGAGGCGCTCGCGACCATCGAGGCCGACTACGACCTCGTGCTCATCGACTGCGCGCCGTCGCTGAACGCGCTCACGCGCACCGCCTGGGCGGCATCCGACCGGGTCATCGTCGTCACCGAGCCCGGCCTGTTCTCGGTCGCGGCCGCCGACCGCGCGCTGCGCGCCATCGAGGAGATCCGCCGCGGCCTCTCCCCTCGCCTGCAGCCGCTCGGCATCGTCGTCAACCGCGTGCGCCCTCAGTCCATCGAGCACCAGTTCCGCATCAAGGAGCTGCGCGACATGTTCGGACCGCTCGTGCTGAGCCCGCAGCTTCCCGAGCGCACCTCGCTGCAGCAAGCCCAGGGCGCCGCGAAGCCGCTGCACATCTGGCCCGGTGACTCGGCCCAGGAGCTCGCAGCCGACTTCGACTCGCTGCTCGACCGCGTGATGCGCACCGGCCGCATCCCGGTTCCCGAAGACACGCGCTCCTGACCGCGCCGGATGCCGGCATCCCCGCATTCGTGGAGGGTGACCGCGCTGCTCACCCGTCTAACAATTTGCGCACGTTGTTCGTGGATGAGTGATCACGACTTGCGATTCGCCTCGCGATCACTGACCATATCGCCATGGCATCGATGACGCTGCACCCTGACAGCCTTGCCGTGCACGCCGGCCGCGACGATCTCGCAGCGCTGGGCGTCCACGCACTCCCCCTCGACCTCTCCTCGACCAATCCGCTGCCCGGCATCGAGCTCGGCGGCATGTCGTACGAGGTGCTGGCGACCGGAGGCCACCCGTTCGAGGGTGGCTCGAACGTCTACGCCCGGCTGTGGAACCCGACGGTCGCCCGGTTCGAAGAGGCCCTCGCCCGCCTCGAGCATGCCGAGGAGGCGGTGGCGTTCTCGTCGGGCATGGCCGCGGTCACCGCGGTGCTGCTCGCGCTGACGCACGAGTCCCAACGCCGCCACGTCGTCGCGGTGCGTCCGCTGTACGGCGGCACCGATCATCTGCTGGCGTCGGGGCTGCTCGGCGTCGAGACCACGTTCTGCGCCCCCGACGCCGTGGCCGAGGCGATGCGCGACGACACGGCGCTCGTCGTGCTCGAGACCCCGGCGAACCCGACGCTCGAGCTCGTCGACATCCGTGCCGTCGTCGCTGCGGCCGGCGATGTGCCCGTGCTCGTCGACAACACGTTCGCCACACCGGTGCTGCAGCATCCGCTCGATCTCGGTGCCGCGCTGTCGCTGCACAGCGCCACGAAGTACCTCGGCGGTCACGGCGACGTCGTCGGCGGCGTGGTCGCCTGCGACGCACGGCTCGCCGCGTCGCTGCGCCGCACGCGCGCCATCACGGGTGCGATCATGCACCCGCTCTCGGCGTACCTGCTGCACCGCGGTCTCGCGACACTGCCGGTGCGCATGCGAGCACAGCAGGAAGGCGCCCGCGTGGTCGCGGAGTGGCTCACGACGCGGCCCGAGGTCGCGCGCGTCCACTTCCCCGGCTTCGCGGCGAGCGATCCGCACGGCCTCGTGGGCACTCAGCAGTCGGGTCCGGGCGCGATGATCGCGATCGACCTCACCGGCGGCTTCGACGCCGCATCGTCGCTGACGGCGGCTGTCGAGCTGTTCACGCACGCGGTGTCACTGGGCAGCGTGGATTCGCTCATCCAGCATCCGGCCGCTCTCACGCATCGCCCGGTCGCGTCGGACGCGAAGCCTTCGGACGCGCTGGTGCGCCTGTCGATCGGGCTCGAAGACCCGGCCGATCTGATCGCGGACCTGGCGCAGGCCTTCAGCGCCACCACGGGGGCGCGGGGACGGGTCGAGCCGGCGCTCGCGTGAGTCAGGCGGAGCGCGCGGCGCGACGGACGGCGAGCTCGTCCATGGGGTCGGGCCGCTCGAACTCGAACTCGACGAGCTCGGACTCGACCTCGCGCAGCACCTTGCCGACGGCGATGCCGAAGACGCCCTGGCCGCGGCTGACGAGGTCGATGACCTCGTCGTTCGACGTGCAGAGGTAGACCGACGCGCCATCGCTCATGAGGGTCGTTCCGGCGAGATCGCGGATGCCGGCGGCACGGAGCTGATCGACGGCGGTGCGGATCTGCTGCAGGGAGATGCCGGTGTCGAGGAGTCGCTTGACGAGCTTCAGCACCAGGATGTCGCGGAAGCCGTACAACCGCTGGGAGCCCGACCCGCTGGCACCCCGCACGGTCGGCTCGACGAGCTCGGTGCGAGCCCAGTAGTCGAGCTGACGATAGGTGATGCCGGCGGCCTTCGCCGCCACGGCACCGCGATAGCCGACCTCGTCGTCCATCGCAGGAAGTCCGTCGGTGAAGAGGAGTTCGGCACCGAATGGCTCACCTGCAGCCACGTCTCCGGTCATGCTCGTTCCCCCCTCCGGAATCGAATAACTCAACGCTAGATCAGCCTCCCCCTCGCGGCAATGACATCCGCTGTTCGCAGGTCGGCGTGTCGCACGCCTGGCCGCGCTCCGCGACCGGTCCTGGACTCGGCGGCCGTTGTTCGCCTGGCCTGGTTTGTCGCTCTGATCAGGCGAGCATGCGGTCGAGTGCGGCGCGCACGAAGATCGCCCGCACGTCGTCGAGACGCCGGGCCAATTCCGGGGCGAGCTCGCCGGCACGACCGCGGGACGAGGCATCCGTCCGCCGCAGGAGGGGAGCCAATGCCGACTCGACGAGGGCGACATCGCGCTCGGCGCTCTGCCGCAGCGCACGCACGTGACGCGGCTCGATGCCGTGCCGGTCGAGCGCGACGAGCGCACGTAGCAGGGTGACCGACTGCTCCGTGTACGACTCGGCGCCGGCGATGATGCCCGTGCTGATCGCGTCGTTGAGCAGCTGAGGGGCGGCCCCGGCGGCGGCGAGCATCTCGTCGCGGCGGTAGCGGCGGGGTGCAGGCACGATCGAGGGCGGCGGCACCGCGGTCGGCGTGGCCGGGTCGCGGCCGGCGTCGACGTCCTCGAGGTAGTCGCGGATGACCGACAGCGGCAGGTAGTGGTCGCGCTGCAGCGTCAGCGCGAGGCGCAGCCGCTCCAGGTCGTCCTGAGAGAACTTGCGGTACCCCGACTCGGTACGCAGCGGTGTGACGATCCCCTGCACCTCGAGGAAGCGCAGCTTGCTCGACGTCAGGGACGGGAATTCCGGCGACAGGCGCGCCAGAACCTGCCCGATGCTGAGAAGACCCGCGGACGACGCCCTTTCACGGGCGGATGCCGCGGGCATCAGGCGTCCGCCGCCCGGACGAGGTCGGCCGGCGAGACGAAGAAGTTGAGGCGGAACTTTCCGACGCGCACCTCGGCGCCGTTGGTGAGCGTGGCCCTGTCTACCCGCTCGCCGTTCACGTAGGTGCCGTTGAGAGAGCGCTGGTCGACCAGCTCGAAGGTCGTTCCCGAACGTGTGATCTCGGCATGGCGGCGCGAGACGGTGACGTCGTCGAAGAAGATGTCGGCTTCGGGGTGCCGCCCCACGGTCGTCACGTCGGAGTCCAGCAGGTAGCGCGCGCCTGCTGTGGGTCCGGAACGGACGAGCAGCAGTGCAGCACCGGAAGGAAGGGCGTCGATCGCGTCGAGCTCCGCATCGCCGAGCTCGCTGCCGAACGGCACGAACGACAGATCGGAATCGTGGCCGAACGTCTGAGTGGTGTCGGCGGCACGGTCGGACTCGTGTGCGTCGGCCCCTGCTGCGCGGCGGATGTCGCCCTGATCGGGTCGGCGGTCGTGCTCCACGGTTTCCTCCTCTATCCGTTCAGCCTATCCGATCGACCTCGGCTGCGACGAGGTCGTTTGCGGTCGACTTCACCCGGTCGCCGACGCCGGCGCTGTCGAGAGCCCCGGCACGTCCGCGAGCCGAAGCGAAGCCCCGACGCTCTCGGAAAAGCGCTCGTACTGCAATGTTTCGCCGCGTTTCGCGTGAGATGCCCCGGAACACGTGCCCGCCTAGCCTGGCAGGACCGTAGACGATTCGTCGAATGAGAAGGAGACCACCGTGTCCAGCCCGCACAGCCACATCCCGCCCCTCCAGGTGCGTGAGCGTGCGGCGTGCATGTGCGACCACGGCGGCAGCTGCTCCTCGTTCGCTCCCGGCCACGCGCTGCATCTGATCCAGGCGCGCCTGGCTTCGGCGACGCCGTCGGAGTGGGCGGACGCCATCGTCGAGGAGTCCGACGAGCGGTCCGGTTTCGTGATCGTCCGGACGCTGACCGACGCGACGTCGATCGTGCTGTGGAACGGCGTGGGCGCCGCGGCGACCGCAACCCCGGGCACGCCCGTCGCATTGCACGAGCGCTACCACGTGCTCGCCGTCGGCGGCGCACGGTTCAACGTCCTCCGCGCGGAGCTCGCCGAAGCCTGAGCGGCCCCGCCGCGGTCCTGCCTGCGTGAGGGATCGCGCAGGGATGAGAAAGGCGACGGGCCCTCAGCCCATCGCCATCATCGAGTTCTTCATCGCCATGCAGGCGTCCATGCACGCCTGGCAGGCCTGAGCGCACATCTTGCAGACCTCGCTGTGGTCGGCGTGCTCCATGCACTCGTCCATGCAGAGCTGGCACATCGCGATGCACGCGTCCAGCATCGACATCATCGTGGCCGGGTTCATACCCTGCATGCGCATCATGGCGCGCATCATCGTGTTGCACATGTCCGCGCAGTTCATGCACGCGGGGGCACACGACATCATCTGCGTGGAGCACACCGTGCACGCCTGCTCGCAGGCCGAGCAGGCGTCCATACAGGCCTGCATCACCGACATGTCCATGGTGTCCATGCCGGGCATCGACATCATGTCCTTCGACATGGCGTCCATCATCATGGAGTCCATCGCCGCCATCCTTCCGTCACCAGGCGGGCGGGCAGATCCCCCGCCTTGCGGCCATGCTAGACCTCGGGACGCCCGGATCGAAGGGGCGGATAGGCTCGATCAGGTGATGTCACACAGAGTTCACAAACGGCTCTCAGCCCCCGTCGCGGCGCTGGTCGCCGCCTTGCTCGCCGCCTTCGCACTCGTGCTGGTCACGGCATCCCCTGCCGACGCGCATGATGAGCTGCTGGGCAGCGATCCCGCCGCCGACAGCAGCCTCGACGCTCTTCCCGCGCAGCTCACGCTCACGTTCAGCGCCGAGATCGCCGACGACGAGGGCGCGTCGGTCGTGGAGGTGACGGATGCCGCGGGCGCCACGCTCACCGCCGGCGCGCCGGTCGTGAACGACAACGTGCTGACGCAGCCCCTCGCGGGTGAGGCGTCCGGTGCGGTCACAGTGCTGTGGAAGGTCGTATCGAGCGACGGGCATCCCATCTCGGGCGAGTTCTCGTTCGCAGTCGCAGGAGCGCCGTCGCCCACCCCGACGGCATCGCCGACGCCGTCGGAGACGGCGACCGCTGCGCCGACGGAGACCGTCGAACCCACCCCGACCGCCACGAGCCTGCCGACCTCCGACGACGCACCGAGCGCGTGGCCGTGGGTCGTCGCAGGACTGCTGGCGCTCGCGCTGATCGCCGCCGTCGTGTACCTGCTGGTGTCGCGTTCGCGGCGCGAGAAGGCCCTCACCGGCCCGTCTGCGAGCGCTCCGGGCGGCCCCTCGCCGCCCGGATCCCCGCCCTCGGCCGACCACTAGGCTGGAAGCATGCCTCACTACGACGTCGCCATCCTCGGCGCGGGGCCCGGCGGGTACGTCGCGGCCGTCCGTGCTTCTCAGCTCGGCCTCAAGGTCGCGATCATCGAAGAGAAGTACTGGGGCGGTGTCTGCCTCAACGTCGGCTGCATCCCCTCGAAGGCTCTGCTCAAGAACGCCGACCTCGCGCACCAGTTCCACCACAAGGCCGATCTGTTCGGCATCTCGGGTGACGTGCACTTCGACTTCGGCGTCGCGTGGGATCGCAGCCGCAAGGTGGCCGATACCCATGTCAAGGGCATCCACTACCTGATGAAGAAGAACAAGGTCGACGAGTACGAGGGACGCGGATCGTTCACCGGTCCGAACACGATCCGCGTGACCAAGGCCGACGGCTCCACCGAGGACGTCACCTTCGACAACGCGATCATCTCAACCGGCTCGAAGGTCCGCCTGCTCCCGGGCGTGCAGATCGGCGGCAACATCGTCACGTACGAGGAGCAGATCCTCGCCCGCGACCTGCCGCAGTCGATCGTCATCGTCGGCGCCGGCGCCATCGGCATGGAGTTCGCCTTCGTCATGGTGAACTACGGCGTCAAGGTCACGATCATCGAGTTCCTCGACCGTGCGCTGCCCAACGAGGACGCCGATGTCTCCAAGGAGATCGCGCGCCAGTACAAGAATTACGGCGTCGACATCCTCACCTCGACCAAGGTCGAGACCGTCGTCGACCAGGGCGACAAGGTCACCGTGACCTACACCGCCAAGGACGGCTCCACCGGCTCGATCGACGCCGACAAGGTCATGATGTCGATCGGCTTCGCCGCCAACGTCGAGGGCTTCGGGCTCGAGAACACCGGCGTGAAGCTCACCGACCGCGGCGCCATCGACATCGACGACCACATGCGCACCAACGTGCCGCACATCTACGCGATCGGAGACGTCACGGCCAAGCTGCAGCTGGCCCACGTGGCCGAGGCGCAGGGCGTCGTGGCCGCCGAGACGATCGGCAAGGCCGAGACGATGACCCTCGGCGACTACCGCATGATGCCGCGCGCGACGTTCTGCTCGCCGCAGGTGGCTTCGTTCGGCCTCACCGAGCAGCAGGCGCGCGACGCCGGCTACGACGTCAAGGTCGCGAAGTTCCCGTTCTCGGCGAACGGCAAGGCGAACGGCCTGGGCGAGCCCATCGGCTTCGTCAAGCTCATCGCGGACGGCGAGCACCTCGAGCTGCTCGGCGGTCACCTCATCGGCCCCGACGTCTCGGAGCTGCTGCCCGAGCTGACGCTGGCGCAGAAGTGGGACCTCACCGCTCTCGAGGCCGCGCGCAACGTCCACACGCACCCGACGCTGTCGGAGGCCGTGCAGGAGGCCTTCCACGGCCTCGCCGGCCACATGATCAACCTCTGATCACAGCCTGACGCCGAAACGCCCCGGATCCTCTCGAAGGGTCCGGGGCGTTTCCTCGTCGAGCGAGCCTGCGAGGCGAAGTGTCAGGCGCCGAGCGCGCGGGCCAGTTTCGAGGCGGATGCCGCGGGCCGGCCTCCTGCGCGTCGCACCGCGGCGTCGGCGGCGCCGAAGAGCGCCGCACGGTCGTCCGCGGCACCGGGTGCGGCGGGGCCGAGCTCGAACTCCCACTCCCGCCAGGTGCGTTCCACGCCGTCGCGCTCGTCGGTGGCGACCACCCGGTCGTCGACGAACTCGGCGACGACGCCGCCCTCGGCATCGCACAGGGCGTACGCCGTGCGCTGGTTGCGGATGCGCGCGATCGGCGCGAGGTGCGATGTCACCGAGACCGCCGCGAGGGCGTCGGCGACGGCATCCGGAACCGTGTCGTCGGTGCCGAGCGGCCAGTGCAGCTCGACCCGGCCGCCCTCCGCGTCGCGGGGACCCTTGATGTGCCAGCCCTCGTCGGGACCGCCGGTGCGGCGGCGCACCGCGTAGCCGGCGTGCGCAAGGGCGAGGTCGTCACTGTCGAGGTACACGGCGTCGAGCGCGCGAGGCTCGGCCGCGCCGACAGACGACACCCCGGGCAGACCCGACCAGTCGGGCAGCGGGGTGTCGTCCTCGACGTCGAACTTCAGCTCGACCTCGACCGAATGGCTCGGTTCGGTCGGCTCCGCAGGGTGCTTGTCAGCGGCGCTCACGAGCGGTGTCGCTGTACGGATCGATGTCGTCTTCGGCCTCGATGAACCAGAACTCGGCTTCGGTCGGTCCATCGCCGTCGCCCGTGTTCTCGGGCGCTCCCTTGCGCTCGTAGACGACCTGCGTCTCGCTGTAGGGGACGATCAAGCGGTCGAGCTCGGGGTCTTCGAGGGGCAGGAGCTGCCCGTCGAGCGGGCCTCCGTGAAGTCGTGCGATGGCCATGACCCCAGCGTAGACCCGGCGCCCGACGCCATCCGCACCCTTGCACTCCGCAGGTGGCCGTGTCAGCGTACCGGCGATGTTCCCCGCGGCGACTCGCGTTGTTCGGCCGCCGCGGCGACAGCGGTGCAAGCGCTTCCAGCTTCTGCCCCTAGAATCGCGAGCGTGAAGGCCATCCGAACGTTCACGGTCCGCCCTGTGCTGGCCGAAACCCTCGCCCCGCTCGATCGCCTCGCCTCGAACTGGCGCTGGTCGTGGAGTCGCGCGACGCACGCGCTGTTCGCCTCGATGGATCCCGCACTGTGGGACGACATCGGCGCCAACCCCGCACGCATGCTCGGCGCACTCGGTCAGTCTCGCCTCGACGAGCTCTCACGCGACGAGGAGTTCCTCGCGCGGGTCCGCGAAGAGGACGAGCGACTCACCGCGTACCTCGAGGGCGACCGCTGGTTCCAGCGCCTCGAGGGAGACAAGCCGGTCCACATCGCCTACTTCTCCCCCGAGTTCGGCGTCGACGGCTCGCTGCCGCAGTACTCCGGCGGACTCGGCATCCTCGCCGGCGACCACCTCAAGAGCGCGTCCGATCTGGGCGTGCCGCTGACCGGCGTCGGGCTCTTCTATCGCGCGGGATACTTCCGCCAGTCGATCGGCGATGACGGGTGGCAGCGCGAGGCCTATCCCCTGCTGGACCCGTACGGCCTCGGGCTGACGCTGCTGCGCGACCGCGCCGGCACACCGGTCGAGATCGCGCTCGACCTGCCTGGCGACCGCCGCCTGCACGCGCGCGTGTGGATCGCCGACATCGGGCGGATCCCTTTGCTGCTCCTCGACTCCGAGACGCCGTCGAACACCGACGAGATGCGCCGGGTCACCGATCGCCTCTACGGTGGCGGCGGCGAGCACCGCCTGCTGCAGGAGCTGCTGCTCGGCGTCGGCGGCGTGCGCGCAGTGCGCGCGTGGTCCGAGTTGACCGGCCGCCCCGCGCCCGACGTCTACCACACGAACGAGGGCCACGCGGGGTTCCAGGGGCTCGAGCGGATGTCGGAGCTCATCACGCACGACGGACTCAGCTTCGACGAGGCCCTGGCCCAGGTGCGCGCGGGCACGGTGTTCACGACGCACACTCCGGTGCCGGCGGGCATCGACCGCTTCTCGCGAGAGCTCATCGCGAACGTGCTCACGAGCGGCCTCTTCCAGGGCCTCGACGCGGGGCGCGCGATCGCGCTCGGCCTCGAGACGTGGAACGGCGGCGATCAGGGCGTCTTCAACATGGCCGTGCTCGGCCTGCACCTCGGCCAGCACGCCAACGGCGTCTCGGTGCTGCACGGCGAGGTGAGCCGCGGCATGTTCGGCATGCTGTGGCCGGGCGTCGACACCGACGAGGTGCCGATCACGTCGATCACGAACGGCGTGCACGCCCCGACGTGGGTGCATCCGGCACTCAAGGCGGTGAGCGAGCGCGCGTGGGGCGATGCGCACACCGACACCCACGACTGGACCGACCGCGCAGCCGTGACGGATGCCGAGCTCTGGGGTGTTCGTCAGCAGATGAAGGGCGGGCTCGTCGCCGAGGCACGGCGGCGCGTCGCGGCATCCCTGTCCACCGGAGGCAACCACACACCCGCTTGGGTGGACGATCTGCTCGACCCCGAGGTGCTGACGATCGGCTTCGCGCGACGCGTGCCCACATACAAGCGACTCACGCTGATGCTGCGCGATCCCGAGCGGCTCACGAAGCTGCTGACCGACCCCGAGCGGCCGGTGCAGATCGTGATCGGCGGCAAGTCGCACCCGGCCGACGACTCCGGCAAGATCCTCATCCAGCAGCTCGTGCGCTTCAGCCGCGACCCGAAGGTGCGCGGGCGGATCGTCTTCCTGCCCGACTACGACATCACGCTCGCCAAGGACCTGTACCCCGGCTGCGACGTGTGGCTCAACAACCCGCTGCGCCCGCTCGAGGCCTGCGGCACGAGCGGCATGAAGGCCGCGCTCAACGGCGCGCTGAACCTCTCGATCCTCGACGGCTGGTGGGACGAGTGGTTCGACGGCGAGAACGGCTGGGCGATCCCGACGGCCGACACCGCGTCGAACGACGAGGAGCGCGACGACGCGGAGGCCGCGGCGCTGTACGACCTCATCGAGCACCAGCTCGTGCCGAAGTTCTACGAGCGCGAGGGCGGCATCCCGACCGCGTGGCTGGGCATGGTGCGACACACCATGACCGATCTCGGCAAGAAGGCGACGAGCGACCGCATGGTGCGCGACTACGTCCAGCGGCTGTACGTGCCTGCTGCCGCGCACGACGTGGCGCTGCGCGCGAACGGGTTCGCCCTGGCCCGCGAGGTCGCCGCGTTCGTCGGGCGAATCAAGGGCGCCTGGAACCGGATCTCGATCGCGAGCGTCGACAGCTCCGGCATCCCGGCGCAGGCGCAAGCCGGCGACGCGCTCGAGGTGCGCGCCGACGTGAGGCTCGACGGCCTCTCACCCGACGATGTCGCGGTGGAGCTCCTCTACGGCCGCACCGACGAGGACGACGCGCTCGCGCGCGACCATTCGGTGTACCGCCTCTCCCCCACCGGCGAGGGCGTCGACGGGATCCGCACTTTCACCGGCACCCTGCCGCTCAGCGTCACGGGCACGTTCGGGTACACGGTCCGCGTCCGGCCCGCGCACCCGCAGCTCGTGTCGCCGGTGGAGCTCGGCTACGTCACGTACGCCTCGTAAGGCACCGATCACGGATGCCTCGACCCGGCGTGCTGCGCCGGGTCGAGGCATCCGTTTCGTTCATGGTGGGCCGCTGCGCGCGGGCGTTCCCTCATCTGGGGACTTGCGCCGAGATGAGGGGCGAGACGCCGTGCGACCGCCCTCAGCCCGGCTCCGCTCCTCATCTGTGGATCCGGTCACCACAGACCAGACGCGTTAAATCGTTCCAATGTTGACGCCGGAAGCCTTGACCTCCTCGAGACACCGGGACTAGGGTCGCTCGGGAAAACGTATTCCCTACGTTTGAAACGATGCAACGGTCCGTACCCCACGCGGCCCACAACCTCGGGAGAGCGATTCGACGATGAATCTCCACAGAACCTCCGTACGCGCGATGGTGGCCGGCACGGCCGCCTGCGCCCTGACCCTCGGCCTGGCGTCCCCCGCGCTGGCGCAGCAGGCGCCGCCGCCCTCCGGCGACGCGTCCGCGGGCGCGCAGCTCGAAGCCCTCGATCGCGGCCTCGTCGCGGTCGCGACCGGCGAAGGCGTCTTCCTCAGCTGGCGCCTGCTGGCGACCGAGGCCGGACCGGCGACCGAGACCGGCGTCAGCGGCCCGTCGTTCGCCGTGTTCCGCGACGGCGAGCGGATCGCCACGGTCGACGACAGCACGAACTATGCCGACCCGGACGGGTCGGCGGCATCCGTCTACACGGTCGCCGCCGCCTGGCACGACGTCACCGGCGAGCAGTCCGCACCGGTGTCGGTGTGGGGCGACGGGTTCTACGACCTGCCGCTGCAGAAGCCCGCCGACGGCGTCACACCCGCCGGTGAGGCGTTCACCTACTCGGCGAACGACGCGTCGGTGGCCGACGTCGATGGCGACGGCGCCTACGAGTTCGTCGTGAAGTGGGATCCGTCCAACTCCAAGGACGTGTCGCAGAAGGGCTACACAGGCACGGTGTACGTCGACACGTACGAGCTCGACGGCACGCTGCTGAACCGCATCGATCTCGGCGTCAACATCCGCGCCGGAGCGCACTACACGCAGTTCATGGTCTACGACTTCGACGGCGACGGCCGCTCCGAGACCATGCTCAAGACGGCGCCCGGCACGAAGTCCACGCGCTACAACGCCGATGGCACCGTCGCGGCATCCGCGAACATCACGATGCTCGCCGACGACCTCGCTGCCGGGTACAAGGCCACCGACGACTACCGCATGAGCGCCGCCGACTACCGCCGGCACCTCATCGAAGTGTTCGAGGGCTGGTCGGATCACCCCGAGGTCGTCGCGGGCCACTGGCCGGCGACGCTGGAAGAGGCGTTCGGCATCCCCGTGCCGCACGAGTATCCGCTGTCAGAGGCGTCGGCGACCGAGCTCGTGGACTACTTCATCACCACCTACGCGCCGTCGCGCAGCGCCCGCAACGACCTCACGACATTCGAGGGCTTCATCGTGGACGGGCCTGAGTACCTGACCGTCTTCGACTCGGCGACCGGCGAAGAGCTCGAGACCGTGCGCTACGAGCCGGGCCGCGACGACGACGGCCTGCTGTGGGGCGACTACGCGATGGCGCGCATCGAGCCGGGCAACCGCGTGGATCGCTTCCTCGCCGGCGTCGCGTACTTCGACGGCACGCACCCCTCGGCGGTCTTCGCCCGCGGCTACTACACGCGCACGACGATCCACGCCTATGACTGGGACGGCGAGCACCTCACGACCCGCTGGGCGGTCGACAGCGGCCACGTGCCGATGACGAACCCGTTCAACGACGGCCCCCACGGCCGCGACGGCACCGACCCCGTGTTCGGCACGATCACGACGCAGGGCTTCCACTCGCTGAGCGCGGCCGACGTGGACGGCGACGGCAAGCACGAGATCGTCTACGGCGCGGCCACGATCGACGACGACGGCGGACTGCTCTACAGCTCGTTCGACACGCTGCCGGAGGGCAGCGCCGCTCCTGGCGACGTCGTCCGTCTCGGCCACGGCGATGCGATGCACGTCACGGACATCGACCCGACCCGCCCCGGTCTCGAGATCTGGACGGCGCACGAGGGTGCGACGTACGCGCCGTACGGGTCGGCGATGCGGGATGCCGCGACCGGCGAGGTGCTCTTCGGGGCGTACTCGGGGCGTGACACCGGCCGGAGCATGATCGGCGATGTGCGGGCGGACGTGCCCGGCATCGAGGTGTGGGCGAGCATGCCGAACGGTACCGAAGGATCCGGCCTGCTGAGCGCGTCCGGGTCTCCCCTCGAGGCGGGCACGCCGGGCACCAACCAGTCGATCCGCTGGGCGGGCGACCTGACCACCCAGATCGTCGACGGCGCGCAGGAAGTGACGCCGACGATCAAGGACTGGACGCGCGGGACGCTGCTCACCGCAGACGGCACTCGCACCAACAACGGGACGAAGGGCAACCCCTCGCTCGTCGCCGACGTGTTCGGCGACTGGCGGGAGGAGCTGCTGGTGCGCACCGTCGACTCGAGCGCCCTGCGTGTCTACACGAGCACCGAGGCGACGACGCACAAGCTGCCGACCCTGATGCACGACGTGCAGTACCGCGCCGAGGTGGCCCGCCAGAACACCACCTACAACCAGCCGTCGTACACGAGCTACCACCTCGCGAGCGGCATGGACTTCGCGAACGTGCCCACGCGCACGACGGCGGCGACCCCCCGCGAGCCGAAGTTCGTCGACCCGCGCGGTTCGCGCTCCGACCACGTGATCGTCGCGCCCGACCCGGCGTTCGATTACTACGTGAACGGCGTGAAGGCCGAGAAGCCGCTGGTCAAGGTTCCCGCCGGATCCGAGGTCCGCGTGACGGCGGTGCCGAAGGCCGGCTTCGCGGTCGACGCCGGTGCGGTGTCGAGCTGGACCCACCGGTTCGAGCCGAACGACTGACGCCAGTCAGACGGATGCCTCGGCCCGGCGCAGATGCGCGGGGCCGAGGCATCCGTCCGTGGGGAAGGTGTCGGACCCACAGTCGGATGTTCTGCACGACACGCCGGGGCGGGATGTTGCCACCCGGCGCGTCGCCGAAAGGCTCCGATCCTGTGCGCGCACTTCTTACGCGAGGTGCAGCCCGCGGTCGACGAGGCCGAGAATCGCGAGTTCGACCGTCTCCCAGTCGTGGACGACCATGGCGTAGTCGAAGCGAAGACTGACGAGCCCCCACGCCGCGGCGTTCGCGTCGCGAACGAGGTCCTTATGCCGGTGTGACGCGCCGTCATGGTTCGGCGCCCCGTCGACTTCAACGATCAACCGCTCGCCGATCACGAAGTCGACCCGGCCGACCGAGACGATCTCCTGCTGAGTCCGCACATCGAGCCGATGCCGTCGGAGCCGCCAGCGGAACAGAGACTCGAGGCCACTGTCCGCATCACGATGCGCGAAAGCGATCGCGTCGCGCGCCTGCCGGTTCGTGTTGTTCCGCAACCACGCGAGGTCGGCGCTCGTGAGCTTGCGCTGCCGCAGTGCCGACTCGAGTGACACAAAGAACGACTCGAGCCCCTGGCACCGAAGAATCTGCCGCAACACCACGCGAACCGAGGGCACACCGAAAGCGCTGCCCTTCGTTTCCTCGTCGTTCCAGTGGACGACGCAGGAGCAGTCTTGATGCTCGTAGACGCGCCCGTGGGGCCGGAGTCCGACATGGAGTTCGGCGCCGTGTTCCGCAACCCAGAGACCCAGATGCTCTGCCGCGCTGACGCAGGCGATCGATCCACCATGGGCTGCCGCGATCTTGAGGTCCTCGCACGCTCCGACGCGTTCGTACACTCCTCGCCGAAGCGACGAGAGCGCGCCCGTCTGCAGCGCCTCTGCGATCTTCGACCTGGGGATTCCCGACGCGCGCAGCTCCCCGAACGTCGTGACGCCAGGAGATGGGCAAGTGCACACGCGCTCAATGCTCAGCGGCGATGCCCTCGACCTCGACCGTGTTCCTGGAATCTGTGCACAAGGCGTGGGCCGTGCCGTCTGGGAAGGAACCCCGGCGCTCGCACAAAACATCGGAGACCCCGCACGACACGCCGACCCCGGACGCCTCACCCCGGCGCGTCGCCGAGAACCTCCGAATCTGTGCACCCCGCCCACGCAAGGCCGCGACGCACAACATCGGAAACCCCGCACGACACGCCGACCCCGGATGCCGCACACCGGCGCGTCGCCGAGAACCCTCCGATTCTGTGCACCCGGCCCACGCGAAGCCGCACGCGAAACGCCGGCGCCCGCCCACGTAGGCTGGTGCGGTGAAGCCGTTCGTCCTCCTCGCCACCCGTGCCGAGGACGTGCCCGCCGACGAGGAGTACGCGCTGTTCCTGCGCTACACCGGGCTCACGCCCGATGAGCTCGTGCGGGTGCGGCTGGAGGCGGAGCCGATGCCGCGGTTCGATCTCGACGCGCTGTCGGGCATCTTCGTGGGCGGTGGCCCGTTCAACGCGTCCGACCCGCTCGAGAAGAAGTCGAAGGTGCAGCGGCGCGTGGAGGCGGAGTTCGCAACGCTGCTCGACGAGGTCGTGGACCGCGACTTCCCGTTCCTCGGCGCCTGCTACGGGATCGGCACGCTCGGCGCGCACCAGAACGCGGTGATCGACCGCACCTACCCCGAGCCGATCAGCGTCGTTCCGGTGACGATCACGGAGGCCGGGGCATCCGATCCGCTGCTCGAGGGCATGCCGACGACGTTCGATGCATTCGTCGGACACAAGGAGGCGATCTCGCAGCTGCCCGCTTCGGCGACGCTGCTGGCGTCGTCGCCCGGCTGCCCGGTGCAGATGTTCCAGGTCGGAGAGAACGTGTACGCGACGCAGTTCCACCCCGAGCTCGACGTCGAGGGCATCACCACGCGCATCCACGCGTACGCGGATTACGGGTACTTCGCCGCCGACGAGCTCGAGCTCACCCTCGCCGCGGTGCGGCGCGCGGCGGTCTCGCATCCGAGTCGGATGCTGCGCACTTTCGTCACGCGCTACGCGCGCTAGCCGAGGCCCTTCGCACTGCGCCTCGGCGGTGGTACGCTCCCCGCACCGGCTGCCTCCGCCGCCCGAAACCGAGGTGCGTCATGGGTTCGAAGAAGCTGCTCCTCACGGGCGCCGCGATCGCCGTCGTCGTGGCGGCCGCGATCCTGGTGCCGAGCGTCGCGACCGGCGCTCCGCTCCCCCAGCTGATCCCTGCGACGTTCGCCGCCACGTCGGATGACGGCCCCGGCGGGAACGGCCGCGGCAACGCGTTCGGGCACGACAAGGGCGACCCCGACTTCCCTGGTGATAGCGGAAGCCGCGGGGATGGGAACAAGGGCGGCAACGGCAACGGCGGGAACGGGAACGCGTTCGGTCATGACAAGGACTCCCCTGACTTCCCGGGGAACAACGGTCGCGGCACCGGCGGCAGCGACGCCTCGGGCGATGATGGGCCCGGCGAAAACGGCCGCGGCAACGCGTTCGGGCACGACAAGGACTCCCCCGACTTCCCCGGCAACAACGGTCGCGGGCAGGACGACTCCGACGACGAGTGAGGCACTGACGGGTCCCCGGGCGCCGCGCGGGGTTGGTCAGTCGCCCTGCGCTGCGACCACGCGCGAGACGGTTGCCTCGCCCGCGGGTTCAACCGACTCCAGCGCCGCGCCGAGTCCGATGTCGACGAGCACGAGCTCGCCGGTGAGCTCAGGGCCGCGCCCGGCGACGAGTCCCTGCTTGACGGCGCCGAATGTGACGGTGACGGATGCCGGGAGCACGGCGTCATCCGCGACGCCGGTGTCGGGGTGCAGGCCGCTCGGGATGTCGACGGCCACGATCCGCGGCCTGCTGCCGTCGCTCGAGATGGCCGAGAGGAGCGCAGGGACCGCCTCTCTCGCGGTGCCACGCAGCGCCGGGTCGCGCGAAGCGCCGATGCCGAGGATGCCATCGATGATGAGACCGTAGCGGTGGGCCGTGTCGCCGACCTCAGCGAGGTCGACCCTCCTCACTCCGGCGCCGACGGCTGTGACAAGGGCCCCCTCGTGGAAGCGGTCGGCGACGAGCAGCGCGTCGACATCGGCGCCAGCGGCGACCTGTGCGGCGGCGTACAGCGCGTCGCCTCCGTTGTCGCCGCTTCCCGCGAGCACGAGCACGCGCGGGCGGGGCGTGTCGAGATGATCGAGCGTCATGGGTTCCAGCGCGCCGGTGACGGTCGTGGCGGTCTGCGACGATGTCAGCTCCGCGCGGACGATGTCGGCCAGAGCCGCCGCGGCGCGGCGCATGAGAGGCGCGCCGGCGTCGAGGAGGGGGCGCTCGGCTGCGCGGACCTGCTCGGCCGTGTACGTCGACACGCGGTGGCTCACGACTGCTCTTTCCCGGCCCCGACCTGTTCCTGTTCCGCCGGCGCGGCTGCCGTCTCGTCGGCCTGCTTCTTCTCGTCCGCCTGCTTCTTCTCGTCCAACTGCTTCTTCTGCGCGGCGAGGCGCTCGCGGTCGGCGTCGGCGCGCGCGTGCGCGAGCTCCTCGGTGGCGACGCGCACGGCATCCTCCGCCTGCCGCACCCGTCGCAGCGCGAACGTCGGCGAGCCGAACCGCTCGCGGACTCGGTCGACGTGCTCGCGCTCGCTGACGATGATCCAGGTCGAGGCGAGCAGGATCACCTGGGCGGACAGGTTCAGCCACAGCAGCAGCGCGATGAGGCTGGCGAAGGTGGTGAGGAGAGGGTTGGAGCCGGCGCCTGCGACGAAGAGTCCCGACAGCTGCTGGAGGACCGTGAGCCCGACCGCGCCGAGGAAGGCCCCCGACCACAGCGCGCGTTGACGCGCGCGCACACCGCTCAAGCTGACGAACGCGAGGGCGACGACGGCCATGTCGAGCAGGAACACGACGCCGATCGAGACACTGCGCGTGGCGATCGTCGCAAAGTCGTCTTGGGCGATCCCCGCCCAGTCGAGCACGGCGCCGATGAACGAGGTGCCGACGAACGTCGCGCCAGCGGAGAGGACGAAGCCGCCGCCGATGGCGATGGCGAGCAGCAGGTTGCGCAGCAGCACCCAGACGAAGAAGACGTCGTCGTGCACCCGGTCGGCCAGGGTGCGTATGGCCACGCGCAGCGATCCGATCGCGCCGATCGCCGCTCCGACGAGCGCGACGAGCGCGATGATCCCTGCCACGGTCAGTCCCGCAGGCGCCTGGATGTCGGAGACGTCGACGAGCCCGTCCTCGCCGACGAGCCCCGGGATCGCGGCATCCACCGCGTCCACCAGCGATTTCCACGCCGCGGGGTTGTCGCTCAGCCAGATGGCCGCGAACGAGAATCCCAGCAGCACGCCCGCGAACACGGAGAAGAGGGAACGGTAGGTGATGCTGTCCGAGAGCATCGGGCCGCGCCGCTCGGCGTAGTGCAGCCACACCCGCACGAGCCGCAGCGACAGCGCCCAGGCCGTCAGCTTCGCGATCAGGTCCGCCATGGCGTCACCCTATCGAGTGCGTGCAGGTCCCCTGCCCAGGCTTGACGCGCGGCACATAGTATGTCCCATGGGGATAGGGGAATCACCATGAGAGGTCTCGCTCAGACGCTCGTGCTCACCGGAGCCGTACGAGCCGCCGACATGTCAGCCGCGATCGCGCAAGCCGGTGGCGCCGACGGGCCGGAGCTGCAGCGCTTGCTGGTGAGCTCGAAGCTCGTGACCGAGGGGCAGGTCGCCGAGGCGATCGCCCTGCATACAGGCCACCGCTACGTCGACCTCGCGAGCATGCCGCTCGACCCGAACGTGGTCGCCCTCGTCCCGGGCAACCTCTGCCGCAAGTATGGCCTCATCCCGGTCGACCTCCGCGGCGAACGCCTCACCGTGGGCGTGCTCGACCCGACCGACATCGTCGCGCTCGACGACGTCGCGAGCATCACCGACCTTTTCGTCGAGCCCGTCGTCGTCGCCGAGGACGCGCTGACACAGATGTTCGAGCGGTTCCTGCGTTCCGACGAAGAGCTCAGCGAGCTGTCGATGTCGATGGAGGAATCGAGCGAGGCGAACCAGACCGCGTTCACCGAGAACCTCGAGGAGCAGGACAACGACGCGCCGATCGTCCGTTTCGTGAACCTGCTCATCGCGCAGGCCATCAACGACCGTGCCAGCGACATCCACGTCGAGCCCGGCGAGAAGCAGCTGACGGTGCGGTTCCGCATCGACGGGGTGCTGCACGAGATGCAGAAGGCCGACCGCGCCATCCAGGACGGCATCATCTCGCGCCTGAAGATCATGTCGTCGATCGACATCGCTGAGAAGCGCAAGCCGCAGGACGGCCGTCTGTCGGTCACGCACGAGAACCGCACCGTCGACCTCCGCGTGGCGACGCTCCCTACCGTGTGGGGCGAGAAGATCGTGATGCGCATCCTCGACAACACCGGCCAGGTCATGACGATGCGCGACCTGCTGTTCTCGAGCACCAACGAGAAGCGGTTCCGCGAGGCGATCACAAAGCCCCACGGCATGATCCTCGCGACCGGCCCGACGGGTTCGGGCAAGTCGACGAGCCTCTACACGGCGCTGCGTTCGATCGCGAACCCGAAGATCAACGTCATCACCGTCGAAGACCCGGTCGAGTATCGCATCGGCGGCATCAACCAGGTGCAGGTGAACAACCGCGCCGGCCTCACCTTCGCTACGGCACTGCGGTCGATCCTCCGCTCCGATCCCGACGTCGTGCTCGTCGGTGAGATCCGCGACTTCGAGACCGCGAACATCTCCATCGAGGCCGCCCTCACCGGTCACCTCGTGCTGTCGACGCTGCATACGAACGACGCGCCGTCCGCGCTGACGCGCCTGACCGAAATCGGCTGCGAGCCGTTCCTCGTCGCCACGGCACTGTCGGCAGTGATCGCGCAGCGCCTCTCACGCCGCCTGTGTATGCGGTGCCGCGAGCCGCTCGTCGAGACCAGCGACGTGCTGACCTCCCTCGGCTTCCCGCACGACCCGGCCGATCCGCCGCAGCTGTACAGGGCAGCCGGGTGTCAGGCCTGCTCGAACACCGGATATCGCGGTCGCGTCGCGCTCCACGAGATCATGACGCTGAGCGACGAGATCGAGACGCTCGTGGTGACGCGGGCGACCGGCAGTGAGATCCGCCAGGTCGCCCTGGAGCAGGGCATGATCTCGCTGCGCGAGGACGGCTGGTCGAAGGTCGCTCAAGGGTTGACGACGATCGAAGAGGTGCTTCGGGTCACTGTGTGAGGCGCCTGTCGCGATCCCGGTCGCTGAGCCTGTCGAAGCGCGCCACTGCCCCAGCACCCGGTCGCTAAACGAGCGAGACCCAGCCTCCTCCTACTGCTTGGCGAGCTCCCCGTACAGCGTGAAGATCGGCAGGTAGAGCGAGACAACCATGCCGCCGATCACGATGCCGAGACCGACGATGAGGATCGGCTCGATCGTCGACGAGAGCTGGGCTGTCGCCGTCTCGACCTCGTCTTCGTAGAAGTCCGCGATCGACGAGAGCATGTCGACGAGCGTGCCCGACTCCTCGCCGACCGACACCATCTGCGGCACCATGGTCGGGAAGACCTCGGCCTTGGCGAGCGGCCCCGCGAATGAGCGGCCCTGGCGGATCGACTCCTGCACGTCGCGCACGGCCTCCTCGATCTTCCAGTTGTTCGACGCCTGGCCGACGATCGAGAGCGCCTGGATGATGGGCACACCCGCGTTGAGCATCATGGAGAGGTTGCGTGCGAACCGCGCGACCGCGATCTTCGTGGTCAGCTTGCCGAAGACGGGCATCTTCAGCTTGATGGGATCGAAGACCTTCCGGTACTGCAAGGTGTGGCGGTTCGCGCGCCACCATATGACCGCGACGGTCACGAGGATCACAATGGCGGGGATGATCCACCACATGTTGTTCGAGATTGACACGAGGATCTGCGTCGGCAGCGGCAGCGAGCTGCCGAGTCCCTTGAACATGCCCTCGAAGATCGGCACAACGAAAGTCACCATCACGAGCACACCGATGATCGCGATGACGAGAACGATCGCGGGGTAGGTGACGGCCGCGCGGATCTTGTTCTGCAACTCGGCCTCGCGCTGATAGTTGTCGGCGATCGAGCTGAGCGCGCTGCCGAGGAAGCCGCCGGCCTCACCCACCTTCACGATGCTGAGCATCAGCGGCGGGAAGGTCTGGGGGTGCCGCGCGAGCGCCGCCGAGAACGACGAGCCCGACTCGACGTCTGCTTGAACCTGCACGAGCGCGGGCTGCAGGCGCTTGTCGTCTGTCTGCTCGATGAGGATCGCGAGCGTCCGCATGAGCGGAAGACCGGCGTTGATCAGGCCGGCCATCTGCCGCGAAAACACTGCGAGCGTGCGCGCAGAGACGGTCTTGGTGCCTCCCGGCAGCTTGATGTCGCGGTTCAGGCCGGTGTTCGACTTCAGAGTGACCTCGAGAGGCGTGAGGCCCTGAGCCTTGAGCTTTCCCGTGACGGCAGACTCGCTCGCCGCTTCGATCGTCCCTTTCACGACCGATCCGCCGCGCGGGTCCACGGCTCGATAGACGAACTCCTGTACGACAGCCATGTCAGGCCCCCTTCTCGGGCGCGGGCAGGCCGAGCTCGGCCCACGATTCGGCATCGTTCAGATACGTGTCGTCGTCGACACCGGACCAGTCGACGTCGCGCGCGGTCGGGTCCACGCGCCCGCCCACGGTCGGCGTGCCGAAGCGCGAGCCCATGCCTACGCCGGTTCCCGCTGCGGCATTGGCAGGGACGGATGCCGCGGCATCCGCCTGCCGCCATTCGCCGGCGTGGTGCGCCCACTCCTCGGCGTCGAGGTCGCGCGGCTTGATGTAGACGCCGTCGAGGCTCTTCGGGTCGACCGCGAAGTCCATCGCGACGTTGCGCGCGATGGTGCCGTCGGCGACGAGGCGGCGCAGATCCTGGTCGAGCGTGTGCATGCCGACCTCCGACCCGGCTTGCATGGCCGAGTAGATCTGTGCGACCTGACCCTCGCGGATCATGTTCGCGACCGCGGGGGTGTTGATGAGCACCTCGGTCGCGATGGTGCGCCCGTTCACCTGCGCGAGCGGCAGCAGCGTCTGGCTGATGATGCCCTGCAGCGTGTCGCCCAGCTGCGTCCGGATCTGGTGCTGCTGGTCGGCGGGGAATACGTCGATGATGCGGTTAATGCTCTTCGCCGCGCCCTGCGTATGCAGCGTCGACAGCACGAGGTGTCCGGTCTCGGCAGCCGACAGCGCCGTCGAGATGGACTCTGGGTCGCGCAGCTCGCCGATGAGGATCACGTCGGGGTCCTGTCGCAGCACCCGGCGCAGCGCTTCGGCGAACGAGTTGGTGTCGCGGCCGACCTCGCGCTGGTGGATGAGCGCGCGCTTGGACTGGTGATGGAACTCGATCGGGTCCTCGATCGTGATGATGTGCGCGGCCACCAGCTGGTTGACGATGTCGACCATCGCCGTGAGGGTGGTCGACTTGCCCGACCCGGTCGGCCCCGTCAGCAGCACGAGCCCGCGCGGCCGCAGCGCGAGGTCGCGCGCGATCGGCGGAGCGCCGAGCTCTTCGAGCGTGTACACGCGGTCGGGGATGTACCGCAGCGCGATCGCGATCGACCCGAGCTGGCGGTACACGTTCGTGCGGAAGCGACCGATGCCCGCCGTCGCGTGGGCGAGGTCGACCTCGCCCTGCTCGAGGAACTCCCGCTTCTGCCCCTCGCTCATCATGCCGAACGCGGTGCGCTCGACCCACTCGTCCGATAGCACCTCGGGGTACCCGGGCACCGGCACGAGATCGCCGTCGACGCGGAGCAGCGGCGATGCGCCGGCGGTGATGTGCACGTCCGATGCGCGGTAGCGCGCGCCCCGCGCCAGGAGCGTCTCGAAGTCCAGTTCGTCCATCGCCGTCACCCTTCCGCGTCCATGAAGGTCAGCGCGGTGATCTGCATGTCGAACGTGCCTTCACTGCCCTGACTCGTCGTCGCCGTCACGCTGTTGAGCAAGCGCGGCCCGGCCCGCAGCGCGTCGAGGAACGCGGTGGCCTGCGCCATGTCGGTCGCGCTGGCGGTGATCACGAAGTCGACCTGCTGGCGGCCTGCGGCGTCGGCGATTCCTGCACCGGCCGCGGCTTCCGTCGTGGTTCCCGTGATGGTGTCGGTTGCACCCTCCGTCGCCGCCGGCGTCGGCTCGGGAGTCGGCGCGGGAGCGACCGCCGCGGTGTCTCCGTCGATGACGCCGATGCGGGTCGTGAACAGCACCTGTTCTCCGGCGGTGACGGAGGTGAGGGAGACTCCGGAGGCCTCCGCCGCCCGTCCGACAACCTCGAAGACGTCGTCGAGCTGCGCGGTGGCGGGAATCTGCGAACGAAGCTCAGCGACCTCGGCATTGATCCGCTCGAGGTTCTCCTCTTCCTCGGTGAGGTGGTCGACCTGGGCCTGGTAGATCGCATTGGTGTTCGTGACGGTAGCTGTCTGCCCGTCGACGCCGACCGCCTGGAAGTACAGCGGCATGGCGACGAGGAACACGCCGAGGGCGATGACACCGAGCGAGACGATCAGTCCGATGGCTGTGACGAGCTGCTTGGGCATCACTCGCCCCCTTCTTCGGCCGCGAACTGATTCGAGTACACGGTCTGGTCGAACTCGACGTCGAGCAGATACGCGTACCGTGCCTCCGACGCCTCACTCGAAGTGAGCGACTGGCCGTCCGCGTACAACACGCCATCGACGCCGCGCAGCGAGCGGATGATCGCGACGATGTCGAGCGGTGTCGGGCTGTCGATCGTGACCGTGCCGACGACGCCCTGCTCTGCGGTCGGGTCATCGCCTTGCGCCACGCCGCCGACGTTGAAATCGAAGGCGGTGAGGGTGGTCTCGGCGGGGAGGATGCCGGTGATCTTGGCGATCACCGGCGTCCAGGCGAGGTCCGCAGCCGTCGCCTCGGTGCGATAGTCGGTGAGCTCCGACTCGGTCGCGAGCGCCCGGCTCACCTCCGACAGCGACGAGATCTCGACGAGGAGTGCGTTCGTCTCTGCCTGTTCGGCGGCCAGGCGCTGATCGGCGAGGAACTTGAACGCAAAGGCGCCCACGATGATGAGGAGCGCGACGACGATGGCGCCGAGCACGATCCAGACCCATTGACGCACGAGCTTGTCGCGTTCGCGGCGCACGACCTCGCTGCGCGGCATCAGGTTGACGCGGGGGACCCCCGAGAACGGGGCGGGGATGGCGGTCATCGGCCGACCTCCCCGAGTGCGATGCCGATGGTGCCCACGAGGTTGAGCGAGACGTCGCCCGCGGGTGGCGGCGTCGACATCGAGACGACGTCTCCCGCCGACACGATGGTCATCGGCGTGTCGATGGCCGCCGCGAGCGCCGCCATGACGCCCTCGACTGCAGCGCCGGCGCCGGTGACGAACAGCCGTGTCAGCGGCGCCGCGCCCGCTCGGCTGCCGAAGAACGCCAGCGTGCTCCGGACGCGTGCCGCGAGATCTGAGGCTCCGGGCGGCGTTGCCGCGCGGATCGCGCCGCGCGTGCGACCCGTGACCGCAGCGCCGTTGCCGGCCGCAGCGAGCTCGAGTTCGGGTTCGGCGATCTCCGCGTTGTGCCGGCGAACCGCTGCGGTGGCCACGTCGATGGGCAGGAGGCGCACGAAGAGCGGCACCCCGCCTCGCGAGATCACGACCTGCGTGGTGTGGTCGCCGATGCTGACGGTCGCCACAGTCTCATCGGGTGCCGCGAGCGATGCCGTCGCGCGGGCGAGTCCGAAGGCGCCGAGGTCGACGGCCTGGGCGCGCACCTTGACCTTCGCAAGGGTCGAGATGATCTGCTCGATGCTGTCCGATACGGCGGCCACCAGCAGGCCCGACACCTGGTCGCCGTTCTGCGCGAGCGGGAAGAAGTCGAGCACTGCCTGGCTCGCGGGCACGGGGAGCAGGTCCTGCACCTGGTAGGGCAGGGCCTCCCGCAGCAGGTCGGGCCGCATCGCCTGGGTCGTGTATTCGCGCACCAGGATGCGGCGGCTGGCGACGCCGAGCACGGCATCCTTGCTCTTGAATTTTGCGCCGGTCCACAGCTGCCGGAGCGCGACGGCGACGGCGCCCGGGTCGAGGACCTCCGAGTCCTTCGCAGCGTCAGGCGGCAGCGGCACCTCGCCGTATGCGATGAGCTGTGGCTTGCGACCTAGTGAGAGCTCCGCAGCGCGCACGCTCTCTTCGGTCACCTCCAGCCCCACGATCGTCTTCGCCATGTTCTTCCCTTCCCCAAGATCCGCCGGGCCTACGCGCCGACGAAGAGATTCACGTACCATCGGCCGACGGCTTCGCCGGCGAACACTCCCGTCCAGGCGCCGAGGATCATCCACGGGCCGAACGGGATGGCGGTCTTTCGCCCTGCTCGCCGGAGCAGCAGCAGTGCGATGCCGAACAGTCCCCCGTAGAGGAATGCGGCGAACGCGCCCACGGCGAGGGCTCCCCAGCCCACCCAGCCGAGGTACACACCGATGACTCCGGCGAGCTTGACGTCTCCCCCGCCCATCCCGCCGCGTCGCACCGAACGCAGCAGGAAGTAGAACACGTACATGACGACCATGCCGATCGCGGCCCGCAGCAGCAGCTCCCAGTCGCCGATCAGCCAGGCCGATACGGTGAACAGGATGCCGGCGACCAGGTAACTCGGCAGCACGATGCTGTTCGGCAGCCGGTGCGTGTCGAGGTCGATGAGCGTCAGCACGATCGAGATCGCCGCGAAGTACAGAAACGCGACGATGACGAGCACGGCAGCCCACACGTCGGAGGGCACGACCACGCCGTCCCACGCCGTCGAGGCGAGGTACGTCAGCAGCGTGGAACCGAGGAGCCCCTCGTAGACCGCCAGCCCCCACCAGGTGACGACGGCGAACGCGACGCCCGTCACGGCTTCGACGATCGGATACCGCGCCGAGATCGGCGCCTTGCAGTTCGCGCACTTCCCACGCAGGGCGATCCATGACACGACCGGCACGTTCTGCCACGGCTTGATCGGCGAGTCGCAGTGCGGGCACCGGCTCTCGCGCGTCAGCGAGATGTGCGCCGGCACGCGATAGGCGACGACGTTGAGGAACGACCCGATGAGGAGGCCGAAGATTCCTGCGACGACGACGAGGAATATGGTGAACTCGGCCATGGGCTAGCGCTCTGACTGGTAGGCGAGGTTGTCCAGTCGCGTGACAGTGTTCGAGGGATCGAAGATTCCGCCCGTGCCCTTGATTCCGCAGCTGATAGTAGGGAGTGTCGGCGCCCACGACATGGGCATGCAGGTGAACGTGCCACCGTTGAGGTGTAGGCCGTCGCTGCCCATGTAGAGCTGACCCGACATGGTGAGCGACATCGTGCTGTTGATTCCACACGCGCTGTAGATCAAGGTCCGTACGTTGATCGTGGTTCCGGCGGTGAACTTGTCCAGCGCCGAGGACGAGCATGTCGGCGGCCTTCCGTCGCTGCCGTTCGGGTCGAGATGCACGATGAGCAGTTGCGGCCCCGTCGCCAGAGTTGTTCCCACGGGCCTAGAGATCGTATCGGTGAGCTCCAGGTCCATCTTCTCGCTGGCTGGGACGAGAAGGACGACATCGCGCGCCAGCGTGACATTGCCTGGCGCCACCTTGATGCCGCTACCCCCCGCGGGGCACCCCGTCATATCTATGACGGCACGAGTTCCGGTGGCGCTCAAAACCGCCTGGAGCTGCGTCGTCGTGCAAACTGTCCCCGCGGCAGGCGCAACGACCGGCAGCGCTGCGGAACTCCACGACGTGCTCGCGGTGAGTTCGATCCAGGCCGTCGCACTGAATACCTGGGCGAGCGTTGGCGAAATCACCGGTGTCGGTTCTCCTGTGACGACGGGCACAGGGCTGACGCCATCTGCCTTCTTCCAGTCCGCCGAAACGTGGTCGACCATCGCAAGATGGGTGCGGAAGGAACCGTCAACCGTGCCCTTGCCGTTTTTCGTGTCGATGTTGCCGGCCGCGTAGACATCCCCACCGATCGTCACCCCGTTTACGTTGAGTTTGATCTGACCCGCGACCGAGATCACATCGCCACCGACCGTGAACCTCTTATTCTTGATCTCGATCGTGTCGCGCGTGTAGACACTGCCGGTAACAGTGCAATCGTCGGTGATCGTCAATCCGCCGCGCAGCACCCAGAGATCACCGTCGATGGCCCCGGTCGCACCGTTGTTGCACTCGTAGTCGCCCTCACGGATCACCAGATCACCGGTGTAGGTGGACTTGGTTGCTTTGAACTCGCCTTCGAAGAATGCGACCGTGCCGGACGGAGTCGTCGCAGGCCCGTGATACCAAGGATAGATCGCGTCGATCGTCGCTTGCGCGTCGTCGGTACCCGTGCCAGTGGACCTGATCACGACCCATTTCGTCGTTGCGCTGGGGCACGTGGCGGTGACTCCGCCCGCGTCCCAGGCGGACGGCCGAACTGGCACGTCCGTGGAACGGATGGAGTAGGAGTATTTCGGGTAGGCGCCAGCCGCGGAGTTGGCGGACATCACCACCGCACCGCAGTTCAGCCCTGTGGAGGTGATGGCGCTCTTCAACGAGGCAACGGCGACGTCGCGACCCGATTCGGCGGCGATGAATGCCTGTGTCTGGTCTTTGTTGTCGACGTTCGCGCCGATCGTGAAGATCACAGACGCCGCGATGGTTGCGGCGATGATGAAGCCGACGAACATGACCACGACGACAGTCACTAGTACTGCGCCGTCCTCGTCGAGACCGGGGTTCTTGCGTTGCTGCGGGTTGCGCAGTCGATCGATCACCAGCATCCGTCGCTCCCTGATTCCTGCAGCGACCGAGGCGCTACGTCAGCGGAAAACCTCACCGGCGATGCTTCGGTCGTGATCTTGAACGTGTAGGTCAGCGAGTTGGCCGCCGTACGAACGAAGTACGGCGTCGTTCCTTGCTTCGTGATGCCCGTCTGCCAGCTCGGCCAAGTGGTGTTTGGCGACGGCAGCATGGCGGCGTCGGCAGCGAACTGTGCCCCAGGGTCGGTGAGGCGGAACCCCTGGCACTTCTGATTGCCCGCGAGCGAGGTGCTCACCCGCAGCACCGTACCGCTTTCGGTTACTTCGAAGTAGAGCGCGTTCCGCATTGCACGTTCGATTGTCGAAGAGACGAGTTGGCCGCGGTTGGTCGCCTGGGTAACGCTGGTCACCTGTTCTTGCGTCCGCCAGGAGTTGACGAGGATGGTCGCAATCGCCGCGATCACCAGACCGCTCACAACCATGGCGACGACCAGTTCAATCAAGCCGAGGCCGTCGTCGTTCGTGCTGGAGCGAGGAGTCATGGGATGTAGACCAGCGCTCTGCTAGAGGCAAGGGCGCGACCCTCGCCCACGATGGTCACCGTGAGGGTAGCGGTCGCGCCGATGGCGCAGCCCGTTACAGAGCTCGTTGACGCGGAGAGTGAGACGCCACGACCGTCGGACACCGTGGGAAGTGATGAGATCGAGTTGAGGTACGCACAGGTCGGCGTTGCTCGCGCATCGTCGATGATGGAGTTCATATAGCGCGTTGCGGTCGCTGTGGAAGCCTGTTGCGACGACAGAACGATCCCCTGCCAAAGAGCGGGCAGGATGGCCACCGCGACAATGCCCAGCAAGAACATCGCGATGATCACCTCGACGAGGCTGAACCCCGCAGCATCGATGCCACGATCCCTCATCCGCGCACCTCCCCAAGTGGCAGAATCCCCAAGCCAATCATGCCACGAGGGCCGAGGAGTACATCCCTCGGCCCTCGTGATGCCGATGGTCGATCACCAACTGTCGCTGTTGCAGGCGGTCAGAGTGCCCGCCTGCGCCCACTCAGGCGTCGTCTCGTTGTTTGTGGCGCGCACGCAGATTGCCGACGCATCTGATGTCGAACCCGCGGGAGTGGTAGCAATCGTTACCGTGATGGCGGGCGGCGTGCCGGCCGACGCGGCGGCGGCGGTTACGTCCGCCGCCGCCTTGTTGTTTGCGATCGCGGCTGCAACTGCGGTAGCGCCGTTGGCAGCCGCCGCCGACAGCGCGTTATGCCGGGCGGTGGTCTGAATGTTTGCGAAGATCGGAATCGCAACCGCGACGAGGATGCCGAGAATCACGACGACGATGATTAGCTCGATGAGCGAGAAGCCCTTCTCGCCCTCTTCCTCGCGGCGAGCCTTCTCGGCCCCGAGATAGTTCTTGATGAATGCACGCATGGCGTGGTGTCTCCCCAGTGTGTGAATTGATTGGTCAGCTCTGACCCGCCGGCACAGCAAGTACCGGTTCACATGTAACCCCAGTAACGAACTCCCAGACTCTGTCAGAGCTGGGTTCGAGACACGCGCCCAAACGCGAATCCCCTCCCACGGACGACGGTGTCAGCCCGGGCGGTTCTTGTCAACGCGAACGCACACAGTGTTGCCTCAGGACTTCCTCAAGACGAATAGCGCTGGCACCGGCCGCGGGTGGCCGGCGCCGCATCCACCTATGTGCCGGACCGCCCCGTCGTGCGGAACGCATCAAGCCAGAATCGCGAGCGCCAGGTCGGTCGCGACGAAGACCAGCCACGCCACGAGCACGACCGACACGGCTAGTGCCACCAGCGACATCACCCGGCCCGTTCCGCGCTGCCGGGAGACGATAAGTCCGCCGATCGCGAGGAAGAATGCACCGGCCGCGAGAGCCACGCTGACCAAGCTCACCATGCCCGCAATCGTCTGATCACGGCTCCCCAGCCACACAACCACCGCCACGCCCCCGATTGCCGCAAGCGCGATCAGGACGACTGCCGCTCGGGCCGGAATGTTCGCGGGCGCGGCTTCGGGAATCGGCGGCCGCATCCCGCCGATGTACGCGCTCGAGACCGGCTCGTACACGATCGGCGTAGGCATGCGATCGTCGGGCGGCGCGGTCCGACGCGGCACGATCTGGTCAGGAAAGCCGCCGGCTCGCGGTGCGCGCGCCCCAGCCGTCATCGGCCCGCCGGGCGACGCGGCGTCTGGCTCAGCAGGCGGCACGACGGATTCCGAATCGGATGCCACATGGCCGGCTTCCGCAGCGGCGGGAGTCGTACCCCGCGCCGGTGCCGGCACCGCGAGTGACGACGGCGCAGGCCACGCCGGCGCCGCACCCTGCGCCCGGCCGCGCATCTCGTCACTCACGTCCGCGACGCCTGGCGCTTCATCCGCCTCCGTCTCCTCGTGAGCCGGCAACGAATGCGAAGCGCGGAACTGCGCGCGACTCATCGGCGCCGCAGGGTTGCCGGGCTGGTCAGCCGCGGCTGCGGCATCCGCTTCCTGCAGACGGAACTGGTCCGTCCAGGCAGCACCGTCCCACCACCGCAGGCGGTCGGGGCGCGATGTGTCCGCGTACCACCCGGGCGGCGGTCCCCCCTGAGACCCTTCCGACATCATGCTCCCCAGCAGAATGATTCTCGCTGCGGCCCAACCTACCGGACCGATGAGACTGCGAGTGCCATAGCTCGGCTCGTTACCTCACGTCCAGTGTGAACGTGGAACAGCGAGCGCGCCATCGCCTTCCCTACAACCACCCCCGCCGGCGGGCGTCGGCTACCGAGTGACGACCGCCGCTCGGATGGGGCGCTCCGACGACGGGCTCAGCCGTCCAGCACCTCGAGCCGCACGGTCACCGGGCCGCCGTCGACGAGCTGCTCGGCATCCCGCACCGCCTTCTTGAGCGGAAGCACGTACGAACCCGAGTCCGACGACGGGAAGATCGACGTCGTCCACTCGCTGCCACCGACCCGCGCGCGCACGCGCACCGAACCGAATCCGCGGTACGGCCGCGGGATCTCGCGGATCTCCTCGCTCAGCTCGGGCGGGACGGCGGTGAAGAACCACGCCGAGTCTTCGCGCGCCGCCCAGCGGAACACATCGCTGTCGAACTCGATGATCACGCCACCGACGCTACCGCCGGCCGGCGACACGCATCACAGGTGCTCGCCGGGAGCCCCACCGTGCCGGTCGACCAGGCGCTGCAGGCAGCTCGACCAACCGTCGATGTGCTGGTCGCGCTCCTCGCCGCTCGCGAATCCGGATTGGCGCACGATGACGCGCGTCGCGGCATCCGCTGCCGACTCCAGCGCGATCTCGACGTCGGTGGCGTGCTCCTCCCCCGCCCACCGCCACCCGAGTCGCAGCACGCGCGGCGCCTCGAACGTCAGCACGGTGGCCTCCACGGCGATGTCGGCCGGCTCCGACCGCACCTCCCAGCGACCCAGCTCGCGCACCTCGACGACCGCGGTCGTCTCGAACCGGGGCGGCCAGAACCACTCGGCGAGCAGGTCGGCGATCGTGAACTCGCGCCACACAACATCCACGGATGCCGCCACCAGCGCCTCTTCGGTGAGCTCATGCATGCTGACACCGTACGCCGGGCGTCCCCCATAGGATCAAGCGCATGTCGAACGCGCGCCCCCGGCCCTCCCTCGCCACGCCGGACCGCCCGGGCCGCGACCTCTCGAAGCCGCTTCCGCCGGCGCTCAGCTGGATCACGCTCGTCGTCTTCGCCGCGGCGTTCGCGGTCACCTGCTTCGTGTTCGGACTCGCGTGGTGGGTGCCGGCGCTCTATGGCGCCGCGAGCCTCGTGACCTTCGCCGCGTACGGGATCGACAAGTCCGCCGCCCGCCGCGGTGCGGGGCGCATCCCGGAGCAGACCCTGCTGCTGCTCGGACTCATCGGCGGCTGGCCCGGAGCGCTCGTCGCGCAGCAGCTGTTCCGACACAAGACGTGCAAGCGCTCGTTCCGCCGGGCGTTCTGGGGCACGGTCGGAGTGAACGTCCTCGTGCTCGCCGCGGGCGTGTACGTCGTCGCCGGCGCGCCCCTGTTCTGACACCTCGCGCCAGCGATTTCTCCGCGCCGTCGCGAGAAGCGACCCGGGGGCGGGTATTCGGGTTACTCCACCCTCGGGTCGCCGTCCTTCTCGCGTCCGGGATGGATTCGTCAACGACGAAAACCCCTCCCACGCCGGAGGTTAAGTCCGCACCGAGCGGCGACGACTGGGGGTTGACAAACGTGCGACGACCCCCATTCGGTGCAGCGCGGGCGCAGACCGGTGCGACGGCATCAACGCCCGTGCTCTGCCGCCATGTCAGCGCCGGCCCGCACCCGCTGCGTCAGCGCCCGCACTCCGCCGCCACGTCAGCGCCCGTACTCGGCCGCCCAGTCGTCTCCGTCGGGAACCCACTCGGCGGAGGATGCCGTACCGGCCGACGGCTGCGCACGGCGCCACCTGGCACCCTCGGGCCAGCTCACCGCGAAGGTCGACGCGACCTTGAACACCCGGCGCGACAGGCCCGACAGGGTCTGCACCGGACGCGCCGACACGGGCATGCGCAGCTGCGGGTCGTACCGGACCCCGTCGGACGGCCTCAGGCGGATGGTCAGGTCGAGGTCGTCGTGGATGCGGGCGTTGTCGCGGTCGACGTGTTCGCGCACCCGCTGCCACACCTGCGCGCGCATCGCGAAGTTCGACCCGAAGACAAGCGGGATACCGAGCCACTTCTTGATCCAGTAGTGGCCGCCGCCGATGTACCAGCGCTCGCCGAGGTAGTTCTGCAGCGGCGTGCCGCCGTAGAACTCGGCACCTCCGGTGAGAACGCCGAGAGTGGGGTCCGAGACGAAGGCACGGACCAGCTTCGCGATCCAGTCGGGATGCGGGCGCGAGTCGGCGTCGAGCCGCGCGATGATGTCCGCCCGCTCCAGCGCCTCGTCGTAGCCGCGCGCGGCAGCCGGCCAGATACCGATCGACGACTCGGGCACGACGACCGCGTCGTAGACGCGTGCGACGGCGGCCGAGGCATCCGTGCTGGCGTTGTCGACGACGATCACGACGTCGGCGGGGTGCGTCTGCACCGCGAGCGCGGCGAGGCACGCATCGAGATATTCCGCGTCGTTCCGGCACGGAATGACCACGGCGACGCGAGGGGCGAGGGGCACAAGCGCCACCCTACTCCCGCCGTGTCGGCGGGCGGCGCTACCCTGCCGACATGGACGGACTGCGCGTCGTGCCCGCCAATGAGGCGTCGTGGGACGACCTGCAAGCCATCCTCACGGGCGTCGCCGGGCGCTGCCAGTGCCAGCGCCAGCGCCTCGGCGATCGCGACTGGTGGTACATGCCCGAATCGGAACGCGCCGCCATTCTGCGCGCCGAGACCCACTGCGACGACCCGCGCGCGACCGAGACGATCGGCATCGTCGCCTACCAGGACGACGAGCCCGTCGCATGGTGCGCGGTGGACCGCCGCGGAGTCTACGGACGCGTCCGAGGATCGCCCGTGCCGTGGCAGGGACGACACGAAGACCCCGACGACGAGACCGTCTGGGCGATCGCCTGCATGATCGTGCGCAAGGGCTACCGCCGTCAGGGCCTCACGTACGCGCTCGTCGCCGCGGCCGCCGAACACGCCCGTTCGCGCGGCGCGGCGGCCGTCGAGGGCTACCCGATGCTGACCGGGGGCGGCAACGTGATCTGGGACGAACTCAACGTCGGGCCCGTCGGGTCGTTCCTCGCGGCCGGCTTCCGCGAGGTGTCGCATCCCACGAAGCGGCGGCTCGTGATGCGCCTCGACTTCTGACGACACGAGCAAACGCTCTCCGAAACTGGTGCTTGAGACCGCTCCCACGTTTGGTTACATTCCAGTAAGTAATCGGCATCCCCGCCGTGCACTCCCTCAACGGAGAGGACTCCCCATGCCCGCCCCCGTTCCCCGCCTCGTGGCGCCGACAACGCGTGCCGCTCGCACCGCACGCATCGCGGCGCTCGCGACCGGCACCGCACTGATCGCGAGCGCACTGCTGGCGACGCCCGCCACCGCGGCTCCGCCGCGCACGGTCGACCCGTTCCACCCCGACTTCGGACCGAACGTGACGATCTACTCCCCCGACACGCCCGTCGCCGACATCCGCGCCGATCTCGACGCCCTGCACGCTCGGCAGGTCGACGCCGAGATGAGCACCGAGCGCCAGGCGGTCTACTTCCTGCCCGGCGAGTACGGGTCGGCCGCGGATCCGCTGCAGGTGAAGGTCGGCTACTACACCGAGATCGCGGGCCTCGGCGCGTCACCCGAGGACGTCACCGTTCACGGCGCCGTCGAGGTCTACAACCGCTGCCTCGCCGATGGCGGCACCGGCAACTGCCTCGCTCTCGTCAACTTCTGGCGGACCATCGCCAACCTGTCGATCGACATCCAGGCCGCGGACCGCGGCTGCCGGACGGGCACCGACTTCTGGGCGGTGTCGCAGGCGGTCTCGATGCGACGTCTCGACGTCGCCGGCGGCAACCTGTCGCTGATGGACTACTGCACGGCCGGGCCGCAGTACGCCAGCGGTGGCTTCATCGCGGACTCGCGCCTGCCGAACGTGATCAACGGCTCGCAGCAGCAGTGGCTGATCCGCAACAGCGAGGTTGCGAACTGGTCGAACGCCGTCTGGAACCAGGTGTTCTCGGGCGTCGTCGGTGCACCGGACGACGCCGGCTTCCCGAACCCGCCGTACACGACGCTCGATACGACGCCGGTCAGCCGCGAGAAGCCGTACCTGTACGTCGACGCCGACGGCCGCTACAGCGTCCGCGTGCCGGCTGCACAGCACGAGTCGAGCGGCGTCACCTGGGCCGACGGCGAGACCGCGGGGCGCAGCATCCCGATCACCGATTTCTACATCGCCACCCCGGCGGACTCGGTGAAGGACATCAACAACGCGCTCGCACGCGGCCAGCACCTGATCCTGACGCCCGGCGTGTACGACGTCGCTCAGACGATCAAGGTCAAGCGCGCCGACACCGTGGTGCTCGGACTCGGGCACGCGACCCTCACCGCGGTGGGCGGTGCGGTGCCGCTGGAGGTGAAGGATGCCGAAGGCATCGTCATCGCGGGCGTAACGATCGATGCGGGCACCCAGCTCTCGCCCGTGCTGCTGCGCGTGGGCGCGGCCGACAGCGACAAGGTGCTCGACCCGGCGAACCCGATCACGCTCAGCGACGTGTACTTCCGCGTCGGCGGGCCGCACATCGGCAAGGCGACCACGGCGCTCGAGGTGAACGCCGATGACGTGCTCATCGACCACACCTGGGTGTGGCGCGGCGACCACGGCGTCGAGGGTTTCACGAACGGCGTCAACGGCGACACGGACCGGTGGCAGACCAACACCGGCACCACCGGCGTCATCGTCAACGGCGACGACGTGACCGCGACGGGCTTGTTCGTCGAGCACTTCCAGACGTACAACACGCTCTGGAACGGCGAGAACGGCCGCGTCGTGCTGTACCAGAACGAGCTGCCGTACGACCCGCCGACGCAGGCCGACTGGACGCAGCCGAACGGCACGCTCGGCTATCCCGGGTACAAGGTCGCCGATGGCGTCACGACGCATCGCCTCGACGGCGCAGGCGTGTACGTGTTCAACCAGAACAACCCGTCGATCCTGACGGCCAACGGGTTCGAGGTACCGGAGACGCCCGGCGTGCGGCTGCACCACATCATGACGGTGAACCTGTCGGCGGGCACGGTCCAGCACGTCGTGGACGGCATCGGCGGCCAGGCCGACAACACGAACACGGGCACCCCGCAGTTCGTGATCGACTACCCGGCACCGTAAGGCATGGAGTGAACGGATGCCCCGGACCGGCGCTCTTGGCCGGGCCGGGGCATCCTGTCACCAGAGCGGGTGGATGGCGTCCCGCAGGTCGCGGTCGTAGACCTCGTGCACGACACGGTCGAACGCGGCGACGTCGAACCCCTGAGCAGAAGCGGCGAGGAGCGCACCGGCGGCCGCGTTGCTCTCGGCCTGCCGCACGTTGCGGGCGCCAGGGATGACGCTCGTCACCCCCTGCTGCGAGGCGATCCACGCGAGGGTCGCGGCGGGCAGCGTCACGCCGTCGGGCAGGGCGCCCGCGAGCTCGGCGGCCGCCTGGACGCCGGTCTCGAAGTCGACGCCCGAGAACGTCTCGCCCCGATCGAACGCCTCGCCGTGCCTGTTGTACGTGCGGTGGTCGTCGGCGGCGAACGTCGTCTGCGCGGTGTACCTGCCCGACAGCAGCCCCGAGGCCAGCGGCACGCGAGCGAAGATGGCGACGCCCGCCGCCTCTGCTGCCGGAAGCACCTCGTCGAGCGGCTTGAGCCGGAACGGGTTGAAGATGATCTGCACGTTGGTCACGTTCGGCCGCGCGATGGCCGCGAGCGCCTGTGCGCACGTCTCGACCGACACGCCGTACGCGGCGATCGCTCCCCCGGCGACGAGGTCGTCGAGCGCGTCGTAGGTGGCGTCGTCTTCGATCACCGCGGTCGGCGGGCAGTGCAGCTGAACGAGATCGAGCGTGTCGACACCCAGGTTGCGCCGCGACCGATCCGTCCACGCGCGGAAGTTCTCTGGCGTGTAGTTCTCGGGCTCCTGCGCCAGGCGCCGGCCCATCTTGGTGGCGACGGTGATGCCGTGGCCGGGTCGGGCGGCGAGGAAGCGCCCGATGATCGACTCGCTGCGGCCGTCGCCGTAGACGTCGGCGGTGTCGAAGAGCGTGACGCCGTTGTCGACGGATGCCGCGAGCACGGACGTCGCATCCTCCTCGGAGACCGCGCCCCAGTCGGCGCCCAGCTGCCAGGTGCCGAGCCCGATCGCCGAGACCGCGCGTCCGGTGCGGCCGAGTGCGCGCTGCTGCATGAGGATCCTCCGGGTTGATCGATGGGTGTTTCCAGCATCGCACGGGTGACCCGGTCGAGGCCTGCCGGCCACCTCCCGAGGGCCGTTACCTGTGCACACCGACGGGCGCAAGCCCGCTGAGCCCGATGCCGGGAACGAGTACGTTGGCCTGCGACCGACGGGAGGGAGGCCGCCATCGCCGAGCACACCCGGCCGCTGCGCCGTGCGGTCTCGTACACCGCGCGCCTCGCCGATCAGCCGCGCCTGCTGCTGGCCGTCAAGACCTCGCTGGCGGCGGTGCTGGCGTGGTACCTGGCACCGCTCATCCCGTTCACCGAGGACCAGTACTCCTATTACGCCCCGCTCGGCGCGCTGGTCACCATGCACCCGACCATCGCCCGGTCCGCTCAAGTTGGTGTGCAGGTGCTGATGGGACTCGCCCTGGGCATCGCCCTCAGCCTCTGCGGCATCGCGGCACTCCGGCTGGGGGTCCCCGGCGGTGTGGTGCTGGGAGCGGTCATCGGCGTCGGTGTGCTGCTCGGCGGATGGCGGCTGCTCGGCGCCGGCGGGGACTGGGTCGCCCTCGCGGCGCTGTTCGTGCTGCTGGCCGCAGGCGGCGATCCGGAGGGCTTCTCCATCTCATACCTCGGCACAACGGCGTTCGGCGTGGTGGTGGGCATCGCGGTCAATCTCATCGTCGTGCCTCCTCTGTACCTCCGCCGTGCGAGCGAGCGGCTGTCGGCGCTGCGAGACGCCGTCACGGGACTGCTGCGCGACGCGGCGGATGCCGTCGCCGAGGACCGGCTGGATCCCGACCGCTTCCGTGAGGCGCTGGACGAACTCGGCCGGACCCGGTCGGCGGTCACCGAGGTCGTCGATGAAGCGGACGAGAGCGCCCGCGCGAATCCTCGCCGTCGGCGCCACCAGGACGAGCGCGAGGAGAACGCCCGCCGCATGAGCGCGCTCGAGCGCACGGCGTTCCTCACGCGCGACCTGATCGACCTGCTGGTCGAGCTGCAGGCGTCGGACGACGTCGCGATCACCGGTGCGGTGCGCGACCGCCTCGCCCGCGCGATCCGGGAATCAGCCGACCTCATCGCCACCCCTCTCGGCGACCCGGCGGCATCCGACCGGTTCCGCGGGGCGAGCGAGGCACTCGCCGACTATCAGAGCGCGCTGGGCACCCCGGAAGCGGGAGGCCGCGCCGAGCTGGCGGCCGGTGCCGCTGTCGAGCTGTGCCTCCGCCGCATCATCGACGTCTCCCGACCGTTCGTCTGACCCGCTCCCGGAGCGCGTGACCGCCGGCGCAGACGCACCCGTCACGGATTGACGATCACCGGTGTTCCCAGGGGCAGCTCGGCGAGCTTCGTGATCGCCGTGGGATCGACCCGCAGGCAGCCGTTCGAGATGGGCCCCGACCGGTCATCGTGGTAGTGGAAGGCCGCGACCGCGACATCCGCTCCGCCGAAGCCATCCATGGTCGGCGACTGTGTCGACAGGTACACGATCGGGTATCCGCGGGTGTAGCCGTATTCGGGCACGACGCGGGTCGTCATGATGAACGCGCGCCCCATCGGCGTGGGGGTGCGATCCGTGCCCCAGGCGAAGTCCGTCGCGACCCGCTCGGCAACGCCGCCGCGGACGATGTCGATCGTGCGCCCCGAGATGCTCACCACGACGGTCGCGTCGTTCGGCGCCAGCTCGACGTCGCTCTTGCGCAGCCAGCCGGCGACCTGGGCGGGATTGCCCTGCGACGGCACCGCCTGCCGCCCGGTCAGCAGCACCTTCACCCAGTGCTCCTGCTCCTCGACGACCGGCACGGCGGTGCCGTCGTACGGGTACTCGTGCGGCAGATACGCGACCGGCTGCGCAGTCGGGTCGGCCCACACCGGCGCACCGACTCCGAGCGCGACCGCGCGCAGGGGCAGTGGAGCGGTGAATGCGGCGTCGTCGACGGCCAGCCCGGGAATGACGGCGAACACGTTCACCTGCGGCAGGGTGGTCACGTCGTACCCCGCCGAGTTCGCCGGGAAGCCGGTGGGCGTCGGTGTGGGGGTCGGCGTCGGCGTCGGACTGGGCTCCGCGGTCGCCGTGCGGGTCGGCGAGGGCGACGGCGGAGCGGATGCCTCGGTGACGGGCGGCTGCAGCAGCCACGCCGCCGCCAGCCCGCCGGCGACGATCACCGCGGCGAGCGCGGCCAGCAGCCAGACGCGCCACGGCCGACCGGCCGGCGCGGGAGCCGTCGGCTGTGCGTCCGGCGCCGCAAGCGCGTCCGCAGCCGGGCCGTCGGTCTCGGCATCCCCCATCCCCCCATGGTCGGGTGCGGGGACGGATGCCGCAACTGCGCGTCGGTGACTAGCCTGGGCCGGTGAGCAGTGACGGCCGAGATCCGCGGCATGCGCCGGACCGCCGCGAAGCCGACCGGACCATCCACGTCCTGGGCATCATCGGCGCAGGACGCGTCGGCCAGGTGCTCGCACGCCTCGCCGTCGCCGCCGGGTACGAGGTGCTCGTGGCGGGATCGGGCGATCCGTCGCGCATCGCGGCCACCCTCACCGCTGCGGCTCCGGGCGCGGTCCCCGCCGCCGCATCCGTGGTCGCGCGCGACGCCGACGCGGTCATCCTCGCGCTGCCGCTCCCCCAGCACCGCACCCTTCCGGTCGACGCGCTGGACGGCGCCCTCGTCATCGACGCCATGAACTACTGGTGGGAGGTCGACGGGCTCCGCGCCGACTTCGGCGACCTGCGCACCTCGACCAGCGAGACCGTGCAGCGCTTCCTCCCGGGCTCACGAGTGGTCAAGGCCTTCAACCACATGGGCTACCGCGACCTCGACGAAGAGGCCCGCCCCGCCGGCGCTCCCGGGCGGAAGGCGATCGCCGTCGCGGGGGACCGCGCCGATGACGTGGCGCTGGTGACCCGGCTCGTCGACGATCTCGGATTCGATCCGGTGGTCGCCGGTCCGCTCGCCGCCGGCATCATGCTGGAGCCGGGCGCCGAGGCGTTCGGCGCCGACGTCGACAGCGCCGAGCTGCGCGCGATGCTCGACCGGTTCCCCGCCTCGCAGCGCGGGATCGTCGTCGCCCGTGCCCGTGCGACGGACGCCGAATCGGATGCCGGCGCCTGACGTCGCGGCATCCGTCCCGTTGCTTCGTGAAACGCCGACCCTCCGACGTCTGTCAGCGAGCGGAACGAGTGCGCGAGGGGATGACCGCGTCGAGTACGGTGGCGACCGCGATGGTCGCGATGTACACGACGAGGTCGCGCCCGTCGAAGACCGTCCCGAGCAGGAGCATCGCGGGGGCGAACTCGGCGCCCCACGCGAGGGGAAGGCCGGTGAGCTGGAACAGCTCGACGCCGACGCACCACAGCATGGCCACGGCGCCCACGGCGGGTGCAGGCATCCGAGGTGCGACCAGCACGACGGCGAGGTACGCGGCGACGGCGTAGAGTGCGTCCCCGGCGATGTCGGTCGCGCTGCTGTCGGGCAGCGCAGCGTGCACGACGAGCCCCGCGGCGATCGTGAGGACCAGCAGGACGGCGGCGATCACACGGCGACGGGTGCCCGGCCGCGCGCGCGCCTCCGGGATCGCTTCGCCGGTGTCGGCGCTCACGCGATCACCCCGGCCGCGCGCGCCGGTTCCGCGTAGGCCTGCGCCAAGGTGGCCACCGTGGCGTGCGCATTCAGGCCGCTCGGGTTCGGCACCACCCAGAGCTCAGCGCCTCCGAGGCTCTCCGTCTGGCGGCCGGCCACCGCCCGCGGCTTGCCGAATCCCTGCCGGTAGGCGGTGAGGCCGGCGACCGCGACGACGCGCGCGTTCCAGCCGGCGACGTCGCGCGCGAGCCGCTGCGCACCGTCGCGTAGTTCGGCGGGGGTGAGTTCATCCGCCCGCGCGGTCGCGCGGCGCACGACGCTCGAGATCCCGATGCCGGCGTCGAGGATCATGCGGCGGTCGGCCTCGGCCATGCCGTCGACGTCGATGTGCGGCATCCGCGGGATGATCCCGGCCTCGACGAGGGCCGGATAGAAGCGGTTGCCGGGGTGTGCGAAGGGCACCCCCGTCGCGGCGGTCCACAGACCGGGGTTGATCCCGACGAACACGAGCCGCGGATGCGGGGGCATCAGGTCGGGGATGCTGCGCCCGCGATACGTCTGCAGCTCTGCGCGCGTGAAACCCATGCGCCCAGTCTCGCGTACCGGGGCCGGCGTCTTCCCGCGCGGCCCCGGTCCGGCTCAGCGCGCTCGCCGCTCCTCGAGGTGGAAGTCGTTCGAGCGCGACCCGTCGGCGCGCGTGGTGTCCTGGTAGACGAACTGGTCGCCGCGTTCGTCGAAGGCGGCGAACCACTCGTCCCAGGTGACCGCCCGCAGGTCTTCGAGGTCGTTGCCGAAGTCGAAGTCCAGACGGAGCTCTCCGACGATGCCGTCGCCTTCGGCGCCGCCCACCGTGGCCGGCGTGGCGTGGCGGTCGTCGGCCCACCTGCGGATCACTTCGTGATCCGTCGTGGCGTTGTACTCGTGGGCTTCGGTCGTGGCGCCCGACATCGCGCTCGGCGTCTCGCCGGGCGTCACACCGCTCGTCACGTCTCGCGTCACACCCGTGGTCGCATCCGTCGTCGCTCCCGTCGTCGCGTCGCGCGTCACGCCCGTGGCCGCGTCCGTCGTCGCGCCGGTCATCGCGTCGCCGGCGCCGATGTTCTGCTCCGGGTTCCGCCCATCATCTGCATAGCCGCTCATGGCGTCCTCCTCTGCATGTGCTTCCACCCTGGAACGCACGCGGCGCCCCGGGCAGGGGGTTGCAGACGGGGTGCGACCGCGCTAGCCCTGCTCTCCGCCGTTCCGCTCGGCGCCGATCCGGGCGGCCATCAGCGTCACGAACTCATAGACGACATGACTCGCGGCGATGCCCGTCAGCTGCGCGTGGTCGTACGCCGGCGACACCTCGACCACGTCGGCCCCCACGATGTCGAGGTCGCTCAGGGCACGCAGCATCCGGAGCAGTTCCCGGCTCGTCATGCCGCCGGCCTCAGGCGTTCCGGTGCCGGGAGCATGCGCAGGGTCGAGCACGTCGATGTCGATCGAGATGTACAGCGGCCGGTCGCCGATGCGACGCCGCACGCGCTCGACCGCCGCCTCGATGCCGCGCTCCTCGATGTCGACGCTCGAGACGATCGAGAACCCGAGCCGTTCGTCGTCGTCGAGGTCCCGCTTCGAGTACAGCGGTCCGCGCGTGCCGACGTGGCAGCTGGCCGTGAGGTCGATCAGTCCCTCCTCGCTCGCGCGCCGGAACGGCGTTCCGTGCGTGATGGGCGCGCCGAAGTAGGTGTCCCAGGTGTCCAGGTGCGCGTCGAAGTGCAGCACGGCGACCGGGCCGTGCTTCCGGTTGACGGCGCGCAGCAGCGGCAGGGCGATCGTGTGATCGCCGCCCACCGTGACGATGCGCTCGACCCGGGAGCCCAGGTCGAGGGCGGCCTGCTCGATCTCGGCGACCGCCGCGCCGATGTCGAACGGATTCGCGGGGATGTCACCGGCGTCGACGACCTGAGCCTCGGCGAAGGGCGACACGTCCTGCGCCGGGTTATAGGGACGCAGCAGCCGCGACGAGTCGCGCACGTGCGAAGGGCCGAAGCGAGCGCCGGGGCGGTAGCTGACGCCGGTGTCGAACGGGATGCCGACGATCGCGATGTCGGCGCGCGGCACGTCTTCGATGCGCGGCAACCGCGCGAACGTCGCGATGCCGGCGTAGCGGGGATGGACGGACGCGTCGACGGGGCCGACGGGCCGGTGTTCGGTCATGACTCATCCTTCGAAGTGGACGACGCGGCGCTCGGGACGCTGCTCGTCTGCGGAATGTGGACCAGCTGCACGCCGCCTGCGGCGAGCGCTGCGGCGAGCGCCGACGTGATCTCATCGTGGGTTTCGGCGCGTCGCCCGGTGGCACCGAACGCCTGGGCGAGCGCCACCCAGTCGGGCTGAACGAGATCGACGCCGACCGGACGGATGCCGCGGTCCACCTCGTTCTGCTTGATCTCGGCGTACCCGCCGTTGTCGACGCACACCACGGTCAGGTCGAGCCGCTGCTCGACCGCGGTGGCGAGCTCATTGACGCTGAACATGAGCGCCCCATCGCCGACCACCGCGACGACGGGTCGTGCGCCCTCGGCCGGCTGCGCCACGCGTGCGCCGATCGCCGCAGGCAGGCCGTAGCCCAGCGTCGCGTAGGTCGGCGTGTACAGCAGCGAGTGCGGCGCAGACTGCCTCAGCACGTTGGCGAGCGCCATGTAGACGATCTGCGAGGAGTCCCCCGCCACGATGGCGTCATGCGGCAGCGCGGCGGCGATCACCTTCGCCAGCTCGACTGTGTCGGGCAGCGCGGCACGGGTCTCGTCGGCTATCGCGGCGCGTTCATCCGCGAGGTGTCGAGGCGGGCGCGGTGCTGCGGGAATACCCGACAGCAGCTCCTCGACGACCGCGGCGCACTCCCCGACGATGCCGACCGTGGCATCGAGGTTCTTGTGCAGCTGCTCGGCCGAGATGTCGACGCGCACGACCGCACCGCGAGCCTCGAGCCGGGGCGCCCACAGCTCGGCCTCGCCGAGCTTCGACCCCAGCACCACGAGCACGTCGGCGTCTTCGGCGACGCGGCGGGCGGACTCCAGCCGCAGATTCGATCCGAGCGAGAGGGGGTGGTGCTCGTCCACGGTCGCCTTGCCGTTGAGGGTCGTGACGACCGGCGCTCCGAGCCGCTCCGCGAGCGCGGTCACCTGCCGGCCGGCGCGGGTCGAGCCGCCGCCCGCCACGATCACCGGCCGCTGGGCCGAAGTCAGGAGCGCGACCGCCTCGCGCACGGCGTCGGCGTTGCCGCGGACGGCTACCGGCAACGGACGCGCCGCCCGTGCCGCCGCGGGAACGTCGGCGGCCGCCTCCAGCACGTCGAGCGGGATCTCGATGTGCACGGGGCGGGGGCGCCCGGTGCGGAACAGCGCGAAGGCGTCGTGCACGGCGTCGACGGCATCCGTTCCGCTCGTCACGCGCCGCGACCACTCGGCGATCGCGCCGACCATGGCTGTCGCGTCCTTCGTCTCGTGCAGCGTGCCGACGTCCTGGAACTCGGCGCCGAGCGGCACGCCCGGCGAGATCACCAGCAGCGGCCGGGATTCGCAGAACGCCGTGCCGATGGCGCTCATGGCGTTCTGCAGCCCCGGACCTGACGTCGTGATCACCACACCCGGCAGCCCGGTCTGCTGCGCCCAGCCGTCGGCACCGTACCCCGAGCCCTGCTCGTGGCGATTGGTGACCGCGCGCAGGCCCAGGTCTGCGAGCGGCCGGTAGAGCTCGAGATTGTGCGTGCCGGGGATGCCGAAGACCGCTGTCACGCCGTAGGCGCGCACGGTCTCGAGCACGGCCCGACCGGTGGTGTCGGCGTACGCCGCCGCGATCTCGTCGTATGCGTCCATGCCAGCCCCCGCCTCAGGATGCCGCGAATCGGCGCACGCCGCCGACCCATGTCTCGAGCACCGGGATCCGCGAGATCTCCGACGCATCCACGGCCAGCGGATCGCCGCCGAGCACAGCGAAGTCCGCGTGCTTGCCGACCTCGAGCGAGCCGAGGTCGTCCTCACGGCCGAGCGACACTGCCCCCTCGATCGTGTGCCCGCGCAGTGCGGCGCGCGCCGACACGCGCAGGCCGTCGGGCCCCAGCTTGTGCCCACGGCGAGTGACCCGCGTCACGGCCGTCTGGATCGCCTCGAGCGGGATGGGCTCGGCGACCGGCGCGTCCGACGAGATCGTGAACGGCACCCCCGCCGCCTCGAACTCACCCATGGGGTTGAACCGCTCCCCCGGCGTGCCGATCGCCTGCTCGACCCCCTCGCCCCAGTTGAAGTAGTGCTGGGTCTGGTTCACCGGACGGATGCCGGCCGCAGCCATCCGCTGGATCTGCTCCGGTGTCGGCAGCCCGCAGTGCTCGATGCGGTGGCGCGCATCGTCGTCGGGGCGCTCGGCGAGCGCCGCCTCGATCGCCGACACGACCATCTCGATCGCGGTCGGGGACTGCGCGTGCGTCGCCGTCTGCAGCCCCGCGGCGTGCGCCTTGCGGATGAGCTCGGTGTACTCGGCGGGCTCGTGGTACAGCTGGCCGGTGCGGCACGGGTCGCCGACGTAGCCGTCGGGGAAGTACGCCGTCCACCCGCCGAGCGTGCCGTCGGCGTACAGCTTGATGCCGGCGAAGCTCAGGTGCGCGTTGCCGAACTGGCCGACCAGCCCCATCTCGAGCGCCTCGTCGAGCAGATGCGAGAGCAGGTACATCGACACCCGCAGCTCCAGCCGCCCGGCCTCGGCGAGCCGCAGGTACATGTCGAACTCGCGGCGCGACACCTGCGCGTCGCCGAGCGTCGTCACTCCCCCGGCGAGGAAGCGCTGCGTCGCGGCATCCAGCTGACGCAGATGCTCTTCCGGCTCGTCGGCGAGGTGGAAGTTCGGGCCGTGGTGGCCGATCTTCACGCCGTGCACGCCCGTGAGCATGTTGCACGCGGCATCCGAGATCTCCCCGGTCAGCTCCCCGTCGGCGTCGCGGAAGATCTCGCCGCCGTCGGGGTTCGGGGTGTCGCGATCGATGCCGTTCTGCGCGAACGTGTACGAGTTCACGACCCCGCCGTGCCCCGACGCGTTCATGAGGTAGACCTCGCGATCGCTCGCGACCGCGTCGAGCTCGAACCGCGTCGGATGCCGCTGCTCCGCCAGGTTCCGGTGCTCGTAGCCGTACCCGCGCACCGGCCGTCCCGCGGGCTGCTCGGCCGCGGCGGCCTGCAGCAGCGCCACGATCTCGGGGATGCTGCCCGCCTTCTCGGGTCCGCAGTCCACCCACGTCATGAGCTGCCCGTACATGAGCGGGTGGGCGTGCGCGTCGACGAACCCCGGCACGACCACCGCGTCGCCGAGATCGACGACCTCGGGGTCGAGGCCGGCGGCGGCTGCGGCATCCCGGCACTCCGCCGCCGTGCCGATCGCGACGATCCGCCCGCGGTCGGTGAGCATCGCCGTGGCGGTGCGGTCGAGCTCATCGACGGTGTGGATCGCGGCGGCCGTCAGCAGACGCGGGGTCTGCTGCGCGGGGCGGTCGAACGGGGCGAGCTTGCGCATGTCTTCCTCAGGGTCGGTCGTGCCGGGCGGTGCCGAGCCGGGCTCAGGCGGTCCGCGCCGTCGTGGTGTCGGTGCGCGGCGTGAACGAGTCCGTCACGGGCGCCTCGTCCGAGTGCTGCGGTGCGAGCCACGTGCAGATGCCGGCGAGGATCGCCATGCCGGTGAACATCGCGATGACCGACCAGATGCTGCCCGTCCACGCGATGAGCTGCGTGGCGAACCACGGCGAGAATCCGGCCCAGATCGCGGCGCCGACGCCGTACGACAGCGCGATCGACGTGTAGCGCGCCTGCGGCCGGAACATCTGCGCGAGTATCGCGGCGATCGGCGCGTAGGTGGCGCTCATGGCGATGCGCACGAGCGACGCCAGCAGGAAGATCACCGGCTCGACCTTGCCGGGCAGCACGAGCATGAAGGGCACGAAGGTGAGCACAGATGTCACCAGGCCGATGTACATGACGTTCTTGCGGCCCCACTTGTCGCCGAGCCATGCGACCGGCAGGGTCACCACGAACTCGATGAACGACGCGATGGTCATGGCGTCGAGAATCAGCTGCGGGCTCATGCTGATCGGCTCACTCGTGGCGTAGGCGGTCGCGAAGGTCGTCGCGAGGTAGTACCCGCCGGTCGAGATCGGCAGCACGCCGATGCCGAGGAGGATCGGCTTCCAGTTGACGCGCAGGGCGTAGGCGAGCGGCATGCTCTGCTTGCGCCCCTCCACCTTCTGCTCGAACACCGGCGACTCCTCGACGCGGTAGCGCACCCAGAAGCCCACGGCGATGAGCACGATCGACAGGAGGAACGGGATGCGCCATCCGCCGTTCATGATGAAGTCGTCACCGAAGCGCGACATGATCGCGAAGATGCCCGAGGCGAGCAGCGCGCCGGCGGGGTTGCCCAGCTGCGTGAAGCCGCCGTAGAAGGTCTTCTTGCCGGCCGGTGCGTGCTCGACGCTCATCAGCACGGCGCCGCCCCACTCTCCGCCGACGGCGAGGCCCTGCATCGCCCGCAGGAGGATGAGCAGGATCGGCGCGACGATGCCGATCGTCTCGTAAGTCGGCAGGCAGCCCACGAGCACGGTGGAGATCCCCATCAGCAGCAGCGTGATGACGAGCGACACGCGCCGCCCGAGCTTGTCGCCGATGTGCCCGAAGATGATGCCGCCGAGCGGGCGGACGAGGAACGCCACGGCGAACGTCGCGAACGCCGCCGCCGTCTCGGCCAGCGGGTCGCCGCTGGGGAAGAACAGCGGTCCGAACACGAGCGCCGCGGCGGTCGCGTAGACGTAGAAGTCGTACCACTCGATGGTGGTCCCCACGAACGCGGCGATTCCTGCGCGCCGCGCCCTGCTGCTGGTCGTGGTCATGGCCGCTCCTTTGCGGATGTGTCGGGATGGATTGGATGCTAGGGACGATCGGATGCGGCAGGCAAGGGCAGAACTCCAGCAGTGAGCGCTTGTGACCGGTGTTCTGTGCGCTGGTGTGCACAGAACACCGCGTCACGTCCGGCGAAATCCGCCCTAGACTCGATTTCTGCGCACGACAGCGTGCGATCTCGGGAAAATCGACGAAATTGAGGATCGGGATGGATTTCGACGCCGAACTCATCCGCGAGCTGCAGATCGACGGCCGCGCCAGCATTCACTCCCTCGCCGGCCGCCTGGGTCAGTCGCGCGCCGCGGTCTCGTCGCGCCTGAGCGCGATGCTGGCCGACGGCACCGTGCGGGTCGTCGCCGCCGTCGACCCGGTGTTCCTCGGACAGCACGTGCTCGCGCACGTCTCCATCCGCACCCGCGGCGGCGTCGAGCCCGTCGCGCAGCACCTGCGCGGGCTCAGCGAGACGGTGCTCGTGTCGGCCGTCGGCGGCGCCCACGACCTCGTGACCGAGGTGCGACTGGGGTCCATGCCCGCCCTGCACGACCTGCTCGCACAGATCCGTGCGCTCCCGGGTGTGGCCGACATCAACACCCTCATCTATACCGACGTGGTCAAGGGGTTCTTCGTCTCGGAATACCACGGCGACGTCACCATCGACGCCATCGACACCGCCCTCATCGAGCAGCTGCAGCGCGACGGCCGCAAGAGCTACCGAGCGCTCGGCGAGGCCGTGCGGCTCTCGCCGTCGGCGGTGACAACGCGCGTGCAGCGGCTCGTCGACGGCGGGGTGATCAAGATCAGCGCCGTCGAGGCACGCGGGCTCGTGCACCGGCAGCTCTCGATGGGAGTCGGCCTCAACCTCGCCGGGGCGGACGACCGCGTGACCGAGGCCCTGCGCACCTGGCGCGGCGTGGACTTCGCCGCGCGCACGCTCGGCCGCTTCGACGTCGTCACGACGCTGGTCGAGCCCTCCGCCGGCGCCCTGTACGCGAGCCTCGAGCGCATCCGGGCGATCCCCGGCGTGGCGAACGTCGAGGCCTGGTTCCACCTCGCGGTGCTCAAGGAGGACTACGCCCGCACACTCCGTCCCGCCGGCGGCGGCATCCCGCAGCCGCTCGGCTCGACCGGCGGCTGACCCGATCAGCCTCCGGCGAGCGCCGCGATCAGGGCGTCCTCGGCCGTGGTGCGCGGGAGCCCCGACGTCTCCGCGCCGAGACTCCCGAAGGTCGCCGGGTCCCACTCCAGTCCGAGAGCCGCGTTCACCTCGAGGAGCACATCGGCGAACCGCTCGACCCCGGCGAGCGGCAGCATCCCGCTGAGCAGCCGGGCGCCGCGCACCGCCCGCTGCGAGGTGCCGACGAGCTTGACCGCACCTCGCGCGTTGATGCTGAACTCGCCCGGGCAGTACTCCCCCGGCACATCGCCGACCCGCGCGTCGACGCCGAGCCCACGCAGCGCTGCGGCGAGCGCACCGCCGATCTCCCGGAAGAACCGCGCCTGATCGATCGCGCCGTCCTCCTCGCGCTGGATCACGTCGAACACGATGCACGTCTCGTCGTACGCGACGGCCCGGCCTCCGGTAGGACGGATGACCGGCGCGAAGCCGTGCGCGATGGACGCCCGGCTCGCGGTAATGAATCCGGGCAGGCGGCTCTCGCGGCGGCTCATCGCGACCGTGGGCGCGGGGGCGTGCACGCGCACGACGCGATCCTGTGCGATCACGCCGGTGGCGACGTCCCTCAGGAGTTCGACCGAGCGCTCGAGGTCGGCCTCGGCATCCGCTCGCTCTTGCTGGCGGATGACGAGAGCCGGGCCGTGCGACGGGAGCGGAGCAGACGATGCCACGCGCACCACACTCTCACGGTCTTGCGCGGGGGTGACCTCAGCGCGATCCCCACTGCGCCGGCGGCCCCGAGCTCGGTCGCCTGGGGGTGTAGGTCTGCCACGCGCCCCTGAAGCGGTAGCCCCCGTACCAGGCGGTGGTGGCGACGATCGCCAGCCCCACGACGACGCCGATGGTCACCGCCCCGCCGGTCGGCATGCCCAGCGCCGCGCACAGGCCGCCGGCGAACATCCCGCCCACCGACCCCGTGACGAGGGCGCTCATGATCAGGGACGAGCCCAGCACCTGCTCGAACCCGCCGCGATGCCGGAGGAACGAATACGTGACGGCCATTCCCACGAAATCGTCGTGGGTCGAGGCGAGGAAGTACTCGGCCGCCGTCGGGTCGACGTCTGCGTAGCCGCCCCGGATGCGGTTCATCGCGACGACGAACATCATGTCCTCTTCCGAGACCGTGAGCATGCGGATCAGTGTCAGCAGGCCGACGACGGTCAGGAAGCCGAGGATCGCGAGCGCGGCGACCGGGAACCACGATCGGAACTGGGTGGCCTGGCCGAGCAGGCCGATGGTGACGAGCCCCGCCGACACCAACGTGAGGTAGATGCTGATACGGGTGAGCACCTCGTTCTGCGCGGTGCTGCGCGCCGCGAGCAATCCCCAATGCTCGGTCGCAAGGATCTGCAGTCTGCGGGCGAGGGCCGCGTCAGTGCGGGCGTCGCCGGTGTCGTCGCGGTGCTCGGCCCCAGTCGCCATGGTTCATCGTCCCACTGGCCCTCAACGAGGGGTAGAGCGGTGTCTCGGCCGAATACCGTTCGCGCCCTCGGCGCCGTGCCGATAGCGTCGGAGCGCGCGGTGCTGCGCGAGCGGGAGGACGGTGCACATGGACCATTTCGACACGATCGTCGTCGGCGCGGGGGTCGCGGGCCTCATCGCGGCACGTCTGCTCGTCGAGGCCGGGCGCGATGTCGTCGTGCTCGAGGCGCGCGACCGCGTCGGGGGCCGGGTGTCGACCGACCGCCGCTTCGGGCTCGTCACCGATATGGGCGCGTCCTGGATCCACGGAATCACAGACTCCCCGGTCGCCGCCGCGGCCGAGGCGTTCGGCATGCGCATGGTCGAGTTCACCGTCGGGGGCTTCCAGCCCGACAGCCGTCCGATCGCGTACTACGGCCCCGACGGCGTTCGGTTGACGGATGCCGCCGCGCGGGCGTTCGTCGACGACATCCACGCGCTCGACGCCGCCCTGCTCGAGGTGGTCGCCGCATCCGCTCCTGATGCCTCCTATCGGGACGCCACCGAGACCGCGCTCGCCGCACAAGGGTGGGACGCCGAACGGACCGAGCGCGTGCGCGAGTACCTGGAGCACCGCTCCGAGGAGCAGTACGGGGCCTGGATCGAGGATCTCGCCGCCCACGGCCTCGACGACGACTCGATCGACGGCGACGAGGTCGTGTTCCCCGACGGGTACGACCGCCTCCCGCGGCGGCTGGCCGAGGGCATCGACATCCGTCTCATCCATGTCGTCTCCCGTGTGCAGTGGTCGGCGGACGGGGTCGTCGTCACGACGGACCACGGCGCGTTCTCCGCCGACACCGCCGTCGTCACGGTGCCGGTCGGGGTGCTGCAGTCGGATGACTTCGTCATCGAGCCTGCGCTGCCCGAGCCGGTCGCCGGCGCTCTGGCCCGGCTGCGCATGAACGCCTTCGAGAAGGTGTTCCTGCGCTTCCCGACCAGGTTCTGGGACGACGGCGTCTACGCCATCCGGCAGCAGGGGCCCGAGAGCCGATGGTGGCACTCGTGGTACGACCTCACCGCGCTGCACGAGACCCCGACGCTGTTGACGTTCGCCGCGGGACCTGCGGCCGTCGAGACACGCGACTGGGCCGAGGAGGAGATCGTCGAGTCGATCCTCGTGCAGCTGCGGCGTCTGTACGGGGATCGCGTCGAGAAGCCCACGTACGTGCACGTCACCGACTGGCAGGACGACCCATGGTCGCACGGGTCGTATGCCTACATGACCGTGGGGTCGATGACATCCGACCACGACGATCTCGCGACGCCGATCGGCGGCGTCCTGCACCTCGCCGGGGAAGCGACCTGGACCGAGGATCCAGCCACGGTGACCGCGGCCGTGTACTCCGGCCACCGCGCGGCCGTCAACGTGCTCGGCCACGACATCCCGATCGACAGCGCCTGGACCTGAGCATTTCCCGGCATTTTCGCTTTCTCGCGGCGATCAGGGCAGGCTTGGGCAGATGCAGCGCACGGCCACCAGCACCATCGTCCTCGACATCACCGAGCCCGCCGACCTGGTCTTCTCGATCGCGGCGGCCGGCGTCTACCAACTGAGCAGGGAGCGCATCACCGCGACTCTGGACGGCGCTCCCGTCTCGATCGCCGAGCTGACCGATGTGCACTCCACGCGCCTCCATCGGGTTGAGAGCGGCATCGGCGAGCTCGTGATGAGCTACGAGGCGACCATCGAGGGCGAGGCCGAGCCGATGGCCCGCGACGACGTGGAGCTGCTGACGTACCTGCGCCCCAGCAGGTACTCCGAGTCCGACGAGCTCGCCGAGACCTCTGCCGCGGAGTTCCGCGGCATCCGGGGTGCCGCCGAACTGCTGACGGCGGTGTCGTCGTGGGTCGGCACGCGCCTGAGCTACATGCCGGGCTCCTCCCTTCCGACAGACGGCGCGGTGCGCACGCTGCTCGCCCGGCGCGGCGTCTGCCGCGACTACTCCCACCTGTGCGTGGCGCTGCTGCGCGCCCAGGGGGTGCCGGCGAGGTCGGTCGCGGTCTACGCGCCCGGCCTCGACCCGATGGACTTCCACGCGGTCGCCGAGGCATGGGTGGACCGTGCGTGGCGGGCGGTCGATGCGACGACGCTGGCGCCGCGATCGACTCTCGTGAGGATCGCCACCGGCAGGGATGCCGCCGACACGGCGTTCCTCAACGTCATCTCGGGCCGCGCACGCCTGGTGAGCACGGCGGTCGCCGCCGTCGCCGACGAACTGCCGAACGACGATCTCGACCAGCTGGCCAGCGTGCTCTGACCGCGCGGGACGGATGACGGAAACGACGAAGCCCTGATGAGGAGCGAATCCTCATCAGGGCTTTTCCGTCGGGATGACAGGATTTGAACCTGCGACCCCTTGACCCCCAGTCAAGTGCGCTACCAAGCTGCGCCACATCCCGATGCCCTCGCTTGCGCGCGGACAACTCCCCCATCCTACCCGCTCCGCGGTGGCCTCGCGAACCGGTGTGGCGCCCGGGCGTGGCACCTGTCGGTCCTTTGCCGGTGTCAGCGGGAGGCACTAGCGTCGCGGCATGACCACGATCACCATCGAACCGGCCACCGCAGATCGCTTCGACGACGCCCAGCACGCCCTCAGCGGCGGGGGCGACGGGTACGGCTGCCAGTGCCAGTGGTGGATGATGCCGAACAGCGAGTGGCAGAAGACATCGCGCGAGGAGCGGGAGGGGCGGCTGCGCACCGAGATCGACGCCGGGCCGCCACCGGCCCTCATCGCCTACGTCGACGGCGAGGCCGCGGGCTGGGTGCGGGTGGGACCCCGCACGCGCCAGGTGCGCATCGGCCGCACCCGCAATATCACCGCGCACTCCGAAGAGCCGTGGGACGACGACTCGGTGTGGACGGTGAGCTGCTTCGTGGTCCGCAAGGACCACCGCAAGCAGGGCCTCAACGCGCGTCTCCTCGACGCGGCGATCAACTACGCCCGCACCAGCGGCGCACGTGTCATCGAGGCGTACCCGCTCGATCCCGGCGCGGGCAAGAAGATCCCCGTCAACGACCTCTACCACGGCGTGCTGTCCACGTTCGAGGAGGCCGGCTTCCGCGAGGTCGCCCGCCCGCAGCCCCACCTCGCGATCGTCTCACTCGAGCTCGCGGAGTGAGCCGCGTCCACTCGCGTTCGCAGCGGCCTCCGGCGTGCGACGATGATGGTCGGCCTGCATCTCGAGGAGGACCATGCGTCGGCTGTGGCTCGGCTTCGTGCCGTACATCGCGGTGTCCCTCGTGCACGTGACGGCTCTCGCGGTGGGCGCGACGGCCATCGCCGGGCCCACGAAGCTCGCGCTGATGCCGCTCCTCGTCGTCGCCGTCGCGTGGGGCACGAGCGGTTCCGGCTGGACCCGTGCGCAGACGCTCCTCGTCGTGGCGCTCGGGCTGTCCTGGCTCGGTGACGGCGCCGGCACCTTCCTGCCGTGGCTGCCCACCGTGCCCGCCATGCTGCTCTTCTTCGGACTCGCCCACCTCGGTTACATCTGGCTCTTCTGGCGGATGCTCGCGGTCCGGCGCGTGCCGCCCTGGGCAGCCGTCTACGCCGTGTGGTGGATCGTGCTCCTCGCGGTGCTGTGGCCGCACCTCGGCGGCCTCGCCCTCGCCGTCGCGCTCTACGGGGTCGTGCTCGGCGGCACGGCGGTGGCGGCATCCCGATGCCACCCGCTGGTCGTGTGGGGCAGCGTGTTCTTCCTCGCCTCGGATTCGGTGCTCGCGTTCCGGCTGTTCCTGCCCGACGTGATGCCGGACTGGACGAGCCCGCTCGTCATGCTGACGTACTGCCTCGGACAGGGACTCATCGTCGCTGGCGTGCTCGTCAGTGTCCACGCGCGGCGACCGATCCCCACGCCGGTGGTGACCGCATGACCGACTCCTCGACAGCCGGCAAGGCGGTGCGTGTGGACGCCTGGCTGTGGGCGGTGCGCGTCTACAAGACCCGGTCGGCCGCGACCACCGCCTGCCGCGCCGGCCACGTGCGCGTCGGCGGCGAGCGCGCGAAAGCGGCGCAGCCGGTGCGGATCGGCGACGAGATCCGCGTGCGCATTGACGGCTTCGACCGGATGCTCGTCGTGAAGCAGCCGATCTCCAAGCGGGTCGGCGCCCCGCTGGTCGCCACCGCCATGGAGGACCGCACGCCCCCGCGCGATCCCACCCCGGTGATGGCGCAGCGCGACCGCGGAGCCGGCCGGCCGACCAAGCGGGAACGCCGCGAGATCGACCGGCTGCGCGGCCAGGACCGTTGAGTGCCGCCGACGCGCCGCGTGTCATGCCGCGGTGGGCACCGCGACCCGGCCCTGCAGGTACTCGGCCCACGTGCGCGATCCGCGCACGGCGCTCGGCCCCGCGAGATTCACGCCATCGCGCGCCTCGACGTGCTCAGCGACCTCGCACGTGTCGACGAGACCGGGGCGAGCGCGGCCGTAGCGTGATCCGCGCCGCGCGTCGGGGGATCAGGAGGCGGGCAGCAGGTCGAGCAGCCAGCGTGCGCCGCGGACGGCGGCCCCGGCATCCGTCGCTCTCTCCGCCAGTCCGCGATCGCTCGTGACGATCGTCACCAGGCGCCCGCGCGCGACCGCCTGCTCGGCGGCCACGACGATCGCGTCGTCACCGGATGCCTGGGCCCGCACCACGTCGACGCCGTCGACGTCCGCCACCGAACGCGCCTGGCCCTCGACGACCGCGGTCCACTCGGGGTACCAGGTGTGCTCGGGGAGTTCGAGAGCGGATGCCGGCACGCCATGCTGCGCGAGCTCGACGACCCGGGCGATAAGGCGGCTGGCTGCAGCTGGGCGGTCGTTCCACCAGCCGTCGGGCACCGAGCCCATGACGTTCGCGACGTCCACGATCACGGCCGGCCGGACGTCGACGAGACCGCGCAGCGCCTCCCATGATGCGGCGAAACCGGGATGCAGCGGATAGCCGATGACCTCGGCGACCGGCACCCATGCCAGCTCGCGGCTCTCGGGGTCGCTGATGACGGGCTCGAAGGGCTGGACGACATCGCCGACGACGGTGGTGTAGCTCCAGTAGCCGAGGTCAAACACGCTCAGCACGCGCGGCTGCACGGCGGCGTCCGGCACGCCGGCCTCTTCGGCGGCCTCGCGGAGGGCTCCATCGCACGCCGATTCGCCCTCGTGGCGCGCTCCTCCCGGGAGCGCCCAGGTGTCGCCGAAGTGACTCCACGAGACCCGGTGCTGCAACAGCACCCCTCGCTGGGCATCCACTGCGAGCAGTCCGGCAGCGCCGAAGCGACCCCAGTAGCGCTCCCCCGTGGGTGCGACCACCCAGGCGTCGCCCGGGTCGCGCGGCCCGTGAGGGCGCCGGGGCTCACCGGGGGCGGGGGGCTCGATCGTCACAGTGCCGGCCTTTCGTTCACCGCCAGCCTGTCATACCACCGAGCCACCGGCCGAGGACCGGACCGCCGCTCGTCACGAGAGGACTCGTCAGAATGGACGCCATGGACTACGACCTCGACGACGACCCCGCCCGCATCCAGCACGACGTCGTGTGGGCCTGGCTGTCGACGGAGGCCTACTGGGGGCGCTGGCGCACACGTGCCGACGTCGAGACCCAGATCGGCAACGCCTGGCGCGTCGTGGGCGCGTACCGGAGCGACACCGGCGAGCAGGTCGGGTTCGCCCGCGCGGTGTCCGACGGCGTCGGCTTCGCGTACCTCGCCGACGTGTTCGTGCTCGAGGCCCACCGCGGCCACGGGCTCGGCAAGCGGCTGCTGCAGCTCATGATCGACGACGGGCCCGGCGCCGACATGCGCTGGACGCTGTTCACCGGCGACGCCCACGGGCTGTACCGGCAGTTCGGCTTCGCCGAGCCCGACCAGAGCGCCATGGTGCGGCCGGCGCTCGCGCGCCGCACCAGCGGGTGACGGTCCCCCGCGCTGTTCACGCAGCGCCGGCGCGCTGCGGGAAGGCTCGAGGCCCGTGCGCCCAGCCGCGGCCGGCGGCATCCGTCAGCCGCACGATCGCAGCGCTCGGTGTCAGCGCTGGCGGCGTTCGCGCACCCGCATGTTGATGACGATAGGGGTTCCCTCGAAGCCGTACAGCTCCCGGAGACGGCGCTGGATGAAGCGGCGGTAGCCGGGGTCGAGGAAGCCCGTCGTGAACAGCACGAAGGTCGGCGGGCGCGTGGACGCCTGGGTGCCGAACAGGATGCGCGGCTGCTTGCCGCCCCGCAGGGGGTGCGGGTGCTCGGCGATGAGCTCGGAGAGGAAGGCGTTGAACTTTCCCGTCGGGATGCGCTGATCCCACGACTCGAGCGCGGTCTCGAGCGCCGGCACGAGCTTGTCGAGGTGACGGCCGGTGCGCGCCGAGATGTTCACACGGGGTGCCCAGGCGACGTGCGCGAGGTCCTGCTCGATCTCGCGCTCGAGGTAGCGACGGCGGTCCTGCCCGTCCATGTCGTCGTCGTTGAGGCGGTCCCACTTGTTGAACGCGAGCACGAGCGCGCGCCCCGACTCCAGCACCAGGTCGATGATGCGTACGTCCTGCTCGCTGAGCGGCTGGGTGACGTCGAGCACCACGACGGCGACCTCCGCCTTCTCCAGCGCGGCCGACGTGCGCAGCGACGCGTAGAAGTCCGCGCCCTGCTGCAGGTGCACGCGGCGACGGATGCCGGCGGTGTCGACGAAGCGCCACAGCTTGCCGCCGACCTCGACGATCTCGTCGACGGGATCGCGGGTCGTGCCGGCGAGCTCGTTGACGACGACGCGCTCCTCGCCGGCGGCCTTGTTGAGAAGGGACGACTTTCCGACGTTCGGGCGCCCGAGGATCGCGACGCGGCGCGGGCCGCCGATCTCATGCTTGGCGACCGCCGACACGTCGGGCAGCACCTTGACGATCTCATCGAGCAGGTCGGCGACGCCACGGCCATGGATGGCCGAGACCGGGTACGGCTCGCCCAGGCCGAGGTTCCACAGTGCTGCGGCCTCGGGCTCCTGACGGGCGTCGTCGATCTTGTTGGCGACGAGGAAGACGGGCTTGCCGGCCTTGCGGAGGAGGCGCACGACGTGCTCGTCGGTCGAAGTGGCGCCGACCATCGCGTCGACGACGAACATCACGACGTCCGACAGGTCGATCGCGACCTCGGCCTGCAGGGCGACGGAGCGGTCGATTCCCTTGGCGTCGGGCTCCCACCCGCCGGTGTCGACGATCGTGAACCGGCGATCCATCCACTCCGCCTTGTACGTGACGCGGTCGCGCGTGACGCCGGGGGTGTCCTCGACGACGGCCTCGCGGCGGCCGAGGATGCGGTTCACGAGGGCGGACTTGCCGACGTTCGGCCGGCCGACGATGGCGACGACGGGCAGCGCCGGAAGGAACTCGATGCCGTCCTCGCCGCGCACCAGCCCTTCGAGGAGCTCGGCGTCCTCCGGGTCGAGGTCGTAGTCCTCGAGACCGGCGCGCAGCGCCGCGGCACGCTGTTCGGCAAGATCGTCGTCGAGCGCGGCGAGGTTCTCCGCGAGGTGGTCGTCGCCGGTGTCTTCGAACTCGTCGAAGTCGGCGGGGTTGTCAGCGGCCATCTCAGGCTCCTGTCTGCAGTGGGTCGACCGCGGGGGTGCCCTGGATCATCGGGGCCGGCTGCGCGGCCCGGATCACGCCGAGCACGGCGTCCACGGTCTGGTCGAAATCGAGGTGGGTCGAGTCGACGACGTCGACGCCGGGTGCGGCGGTGAGGAAGTCGACGACGGCCGAGTCCGAGGCGTCGCGCCGGTGGAGTGCGGCGGCGACGGCTGCGGCATCCTGAGTCGTCACCTCGGCACTCCGACGAGCCGCGCGCACCTCGGGTGCGGCGGTGAGGAGGATGCGCACGGGGGCGTCGGGCGCGACGACCGTGGTGATGTCGCGGCCTTCGACGACGACACCGGGACGCCCGGAGTCTGCCACCAGCGCGCGGAACATCCGGTTGACGGACTCGCGCACCGCCGGCACACGGGCGACGCCGCTCACGGCGTCCGACACCCGGGGCTCGCGGATCGCCTCGGTCACGTCGGCCGCGCCGACACGCACCCAGTACGCATCGGGATCGAGCGAGATCGCGTAGTCGAAATCGCCGGTGACGTCGAGGACGGATGCCGCATCCGACGTGTCGATGCCACGCTCGAGGGCGTGCCACGCCAGTGCGCGGTACGCAGCGCCGGTGTCGAGGTACCCGTAGCCGAGACGGCGGGCCACCTGCTTCGACACGCTCGACTTGCCGCTGCCGGCCGGCCCGTCGATGGCGACGACCACGACGTCGGCTCCGCCGGAGCCGCCCTCGGTCGTGGCGGATGTCGAGGGGTCAGTCATTGGTGGTGCTCGCAATCTTCCAGCCGCGTGACTCGAGGCCGTCGACGGCCCGGCGCACGGCGCTCGGGACGACGCTGATCTCGGCGAGGCCGAACTGGGCGCCCGGCGAGTGCTCGAGGCGCAGGTCTTCCACGTTCACGCCGAGCTCCCCGAGCTCGCCGAACAGGCGGCCGAGCTGGCCGGGGGTGTCGTCGACCATGACGACGACCTGCTCGAAGCGGCGGTTCTGGCCGTGCTTGCCGGGCAGGCGCTCGACGCCGTCGTTGCCGCGGCGGATCGTGTCGGCGACGGCGCGCCGCGAGCCGGGGGCGTCGGGGGCGCGCAGCGCGTCGGCGACGGCCGTCAGGTCGGCTGCCAGCAGGTCCAGCACGTCCACGACGGGCGCCGCGTTCGCGCCGAGGATCTGCACCCACAGCTCGGGGGCGGATGCCGCGATGCGGGTGGTGTCGCGGACGCCCTGGCCCGCGAGGCGCAGCGACCCGTCGGGGGCGTCGACGAAGCGACCGGCCAGAAGGCTGGCGATCAGCTGCGGCACGTGCGAGACGAGCGCGACGGCGCGGTCGTGGTCTTCGGGACTCATCTCGAGCGGCGTGGCGCCGAGATCGAGCGCCAGGCCCTCCACCAGAGCGAGGTCGGCCGACGGCGTCTCCTCGTCGCGGCACACCACCCACGGCCGTCCGACGAAGATATCGGCGCGGGCAGAGATCGCTCCCCCGCGCTCGCGTCCGGCGAGCGGGTGCGAGCCGATGTAGTGCGTGAGGTCGACGCCGCGTTCGCGGAGCGTGCGGAGAGGCTCGAGCTTGACGCTCGCGACATCCGTCACGACCGCGCGCGGGTAGCGCGCGAGCTCGCGCTGGATGACGTCAGCGGTGACGTCCGGCGGCACCGCGACCACGACGAGGGACGGATCGTCGGAGTCGGTGGCGTGCCGACCGGCCCCGTAGTCGACAGCGAGGCGCAGCTGCGACGGCGAGGTGTCGTCGAGTGCCACGTCGACGCCCCGGGCGGTCAGCGCGTGACCGATGCTGGCGCCGAGAAGGCCTGCGCCGACGATCCGCACCGTGCCCTGCACGCGCGGGGCGAGCGCGGACTCTGCGGCGCGCTCGCGCGCCGAGGTCGGCCTCGTGTCGGTCACTTGCGTCTCCTGTTCGCCCCGCAGGGAGGGATCTTCACTCCGCGGACGGATCGCCATCGCGGGTATCGGGCGCGTCCTCCGCCGGCGTGGAAGAAGTCGCACTGCGCGCGAGAGTCAGCAGAGCGCCCCGCTCCACTTTAGTCAACTCGCGGGCGCGCCCGGCTGGCAGGGTTCCCAGGTGGAGCGGCCCGAACTGCCGGCGGACCAGCTCGACCACCGGATGCCCGACGGCCGCCATCATGCGGCGCACGATCCGGTTGCGCCCCGAGTGGAGGGTGAGCTCCACGAGCGACCCGCCGCCTTCGGCTGACGACGACAGCAGACGGGCCTTGTCGGCAGCGATCGGGCCGTCCTCGAGCTCGACGCCGCGGACGAGCTTCTGGATTGTCTGCGGCGTCACCCGGCCGTCCACCTTGGCGATGTACACCTTGGTGACGCCGAACGAGGGGTGGGCCAGCACGTGCGCCAGCTCGCCGTCGTTCGTCAGGACGAGCAGACCGCTGGTCTCGGCATCCAATCGGCCCACGTTGTAGAGCCGCTCGTCCCAGTCCTTCGTGAAGCGGCGCAGGTCGGGACGGCCGCGGTCGTCCTTCATCGAGCTCACGACGCCGGTGGGCTTGTTGAGCATGACGTAGCGCTTGGACTGGTCGAGCTGCACAGCGGTGCCGTCGACGTCCACCAGGTCGTTCTCCGGATCGATGCGCGAGCCGAGTTCGGTGACGACCTCGCCGTTGACGCGGACGCGGCCCGCGACGATGAGGTCCTCCGCGACCCGTCGCGACGCGACCCCGGCGTTCGCCAGCACCTTCTGCAGGCGCACGCCCTCGGTGGATTCCGCGCCCGGGCCCTGTGCTGCTCCGCCGGTCATCGACGTATCCCTTCGTCCAGGCTGTCGCCGACTTCGTCCGCGCCGTCCAGCAGCGGTGAGATGTGCGGCAGTTCGTCCAGTGAGTTGATGCCGAGGTGCACGAGCAGCGCGTCGGTCGTGCCGTAGTTGATGGCGCCGGTCTCGGCATCCGCGAACAGCTCGGTGATGAGCCCGCGCGCGAGGAGCGTCCGCACGACCGAGTCCACGTTCACCGCGCGGATCGACGCGACCTGGCTGCGGGTGACCGGCTGCTTGTAGGCGATGACGGCGAGCGTCTCGAGCGCGGCCTGCGACAGCCGCGACGGCGCCTGGCCGCCGACGAACTCGCTGACGAGGTCGTCGAGCTCCTCGCGGACGTACAGGCGCCAGCCGCCGCCGACCTCGCGCAGTTCGAAGCCGCGCACCGGGCCGCCCGCCTTGCCGTCGTAGTCGTCGACGAGCGTCTCGATCGCCTGCCGTACCGCGGGCACGGGGGCGCCGACGGCGGCGGCAAGGCTCACCAGGCTCTGCGGCTCCTCGACGATCAGCAGGATCGCCTCGAGCCGTCGCGCGACGTCGGTCGTCGCCACGGCGGGGTGTGCGCCATCGCCGGCCGGGCGTGCGCCCTCGGCGGCCGGGCTCCCGCCTGCGGTCGCGGAGCTTGTCGTTGCGTCATCGGTCATAGTCGGCTCCCAAGCTGGCGAGGTTCTCGTCGCTCCAGCGCTGCGCGCTCCAGCGGAGCGTCAGCTCGCCGAGCGGCTCGAGCTGTTCGAAGGACAGGGCGGCGTGGCGATACAGCTCCAGCACCGACAGGAATCGCGCCACGACGACACCCGGCTGCCCGACCCCCGCGATGAGCTCGCGGAAGGTCAGGGACCCGGCATCCCGCAGCAGCGTCACCACGATCGCGGCCTGCTCGCGGATGCTGACCAGTGGCGCATGCAGATGGTCGAAGCCGATGCGCGGGATCTCCTTCGGGGTCATCGCCAGCAGCGCGAGGGCCGCGAAGTCGTCGGGGCTCAGCGACCAGACCAGCTCAGGAACGGCCTGCCGGTACTTCTCGTCGAGCCGCACCGACCGCGTGTGGCGCACCCCCTCACGGCGAAGGCAGCGCTCGAACCACGCGGAGACCTCCTTGAACGCGCGGTACTGCAGCAGTCGCGCGAAGAGTAGATCGCGCGCCTCGAGCAGGGCGACGGACTCGGCATCCACCAGCTCCCCCTGCGGCAGCAGCCCGGCGACCTTCATGTCGAGGAGGGTCGCGGCGACGACAAGGAATTCGGACGCCTCGTCTAGGTCCTCGTCGGGGCCCAGATCGCGCAGGTACGCGATGAACTCGTTCGTCACGAGCGACAGCGACACCTCGGTGATGTCGAGCTCGTGCTTCGAGATCAGCGTGAGCAGCAGGTCGAACGGTCCGTCGAAGTTGGCCAGCGCGACGCGGAATCCCTGCCCGGCATCGACCATCGCCTCGGTCGCCGGCGAGGAGTCCTCGACAGCGGGCGACGAGGAGTCCTCGACAGCGGGCGACGAGGAGTCCTCGACAGCGGGCGACGCGGAATCTTCGAGCGGGGGCGCGGCGCCCTCGCCGTTCGCGGATGAGCCTGTCGAGGCCTCAGGCGACAGCGCCACGGGCGACCAGCTCTCGCGCCAGCCGCAGGTAGGCCTGCGCGGCAGCGTGCTCCGGCGCGAATTCGGTGATCGGCATGCCCGAGACCGAGGCATCCGGGAACTTGACCGTACGGCCGATGACCGTCTCGAGGACGTCGTCGCCGAACGCGTCGACCACGCGCTCGAGCACCTCGCGCGAGTGCAGGGTGCGTGCGTCGTACATCGTCGCGAGCACGCCGTCGAGGGTGATCGTCGGGTTGAGGCGGTCCCGCACCTTGTCGATCGTCTCGATCAGCATCGCGACGCCGCGCAGGGCGAAGAACTCGCACTCGAGCGGGATCACCACGCCGTGGCTGGCGGTGAGCGCGTTGACGGTCAGCAGGCCCAGCGATGGTTGGCAGTCGATGAGCACGACGTCGTAGTCGGCGGACACCTTGCGCAGCGCGCGCGACAGCGTCTGCTCACGCGCGACCTCGTTGACGAGGTGGACCTCGGCGGCCGACAGGTCGATGTTCGCCGGGATGACGTCGAGGTTCTCGACGCGCGAGTGGACGATGACGTCGTGCGGGTCGCGCTTGCCGTCGAGCAGCAGGTCGTAGATCGTCGGGATCTCGTGCGTCTGGATGCCGAGACCGGCCGACAGCGCACCCTGCGGGTCGAAGTCGACCGCGAGCACCTTGCGGCCGTAGTTCGCCAGCGCGGCGGCGAGGTTGATGGTGGTCGTCGTCTTGCCGACGCCGCCCTTCTGGTTGCAGAGGGCGATGATACGAGCAGGACCGTGGCCGTCGAGCTTCGGCGGAGTGGGGAAGCCCTGGTAGGGACGCCCGGTAGGCCCGATGGGAACCTCGGACTCCGAGGCCTTCCCCGATCTGGTCTTCGCCGTGCTGTCAGCCACCGTGCTCCCGCTTCCTCGTGCTCGCTCGATCCTAGTGGCCCCTAGGCGAATCCTTCAGCAAAGCGCCGCGGCAGCGGGACATGCGCGCGTCATGGCGCCCGCGTCGAGCGCGGGCGCCATGACGTCGATCAGCGCGCGGCGCCGGCGAGGGTGCCGGTCAGCTTCGCACCCGACGGATCCCACGCGATGCACAGCACCTCGCGGTCGCCGTTCTCCCACGACCCGCTCGTCGGGTACATCGGCCAGTAGTCGAGCGTGGACGACTCGTACGCCAGGCCGATGAACGTCGCGAACTCCGCCACGCAGGTGGTGTCGGCATCCGCGATGATGGCATCCTCGCCCGGGAACTCGCCGTCGGCCAGCGAGTACGAGTAGTACACCTCGTCGTCGTGCGGCTCGTCGCACGGAACGACGGGCACGTCGCTCACCTCTTCGGTCGTGTCCATGTCCGCGGTGTTGAGGCAGTCGCCGACGCGGATGGCGAACACGTCCGCGTTGTCCACCTGCTCGGTCACCTCGCCGGTCTCGGCGTCGCGGACCGGCTGCGACGACGGCAGGAACTGGTCGATGATCGAGCAGCCGCTGAGCGAGACCGCCGCCGCCACGACGACGGCAGCCAGCGAGATGCGGGCACGTCTGTTGTTCATTCGATCCCCCCGGAGATCGTTGGTCCGCCCGGGTGGCGGATCCCCAATCGCACAGTCTGGCCGACTTTCGAACTCCGTGAGAAATCCTTAACGTGCCCGCGGATGCGACGTGGCGTAGACGTCGCGCAGCGCGTCGACCGACACGTACGTGTAGATCTGCGTCGTCGCCACGGAGGCATGCCCGAGGAGCTCCTGTACGACCCGCACGTCGGCGCCGCCCTGCAGCAGGTGGGTGGCGAACGAGTGCCTCAGGGTGTGCGGCGAGACGTGCGCGGTGAGGTGGGCGCGCTCGGCCGCGGACTGGATGATCAGCCACGCGCTCTGGCGCGACAGCGGAGCGCCGCGCGCCCCGAGGAACAGCTTCGGCGTCGCCCGCCCGCGGAGCGACAGCTCGGGACGCGAGCGGGTGAGATAGGCGTCCACCGCGGCCCGCGCATACGAGCCCACCGGCACGATCCGCTCCTTCGAGCCCTTGCCGCGCACGCGGAGCACATCCCCGTGCGCGACGTCGTCGACGTCGAGCTGCACGATCTCGGATACCCGGGCCCCGGTCGCGTAGAGCAGCTCCAGGAGCGCGCGATCCCGCGTCGCGAGCAGGTCGCCCGGCGCTCCGCCCGCGGTGCCCGCCACGTCGGCGTCGGTCGACGGCGCGGGGCCGGACGCATCCAGCAGCGACTCGACCTGCTCGATGGTGAGCGCCTTCGGAAGCCGTCGCGCCTGTTTCGGCGGCCGCAGGTTCATCGACGGATCGGCCGGCTCGATGCCCTCGCGCGCGAGGAAGCGGTGCAGCCCCCGCACCGACGACTGCAGGCGCGCCAGCGACGATGCCGCGATCGGCGGCTGCCCGGCCGCCCTGTCGGCGACGAAGCTGGCCAGCGTCACCGAGGTGACCGCGGCCGTGTCATCGATGCCCTGCTCCCGCAGCCACTCCGCATAGCCGGCGAGATCACGCCGGTACGCCGCGACCGTGTTCTCCGACAGTCCGCGCTCGATCGCGACATGACGCAGGTAGGCGTCGACGGCGAGATCGATCCTCATGTCAGGTCGTCTTCATATCAGGCGCCCGAGGACTCCTTCGCGCCGCGCAGCCGCTCCGCGGCTGCCAGCACGCCGACAGTGAGGATGCCGTTGCGGAGCCGTCCGGCGAAGATGCCGGCGACGGCATCGGCGAGCGGCACCCATTCGAGGCGGATGTCGGCCTCCTCGTCCGTGCGCGCGTGCACGTCATCGGCGGGCATGAGGTCGCGGGCGAGGAACAGATGGACGATCTCGTCGTTCCCGCCGGGTGTGGTGAAGATGCTCACCAGCGGCTCCCAGGAGAAGGCGACCAGGTCAGCCTCCTCCGCGAGTTCGCGGCGGGCCGTCTCGAGCGGCGACTCCCCTGCGATATCGAGCAGTCCCGCCGGGATCTCCCAGTCGCGCAGGCGGATCGGATGCCGGTACTGCTGGATCAGCAGCACCCGCCCATCCTCGTCCACCGCGACGACGGCGGCCGCCCCCGGATGGTCGACGTATTGGCGCACGATCTGGCCGTCACCATAGGCGACGGTGTCGCTGCGCACATCCCACACGCGACCCTCGTAGACCAGCTCGCTCTCGAGGATCGCTGCGTCGACGGGCTCGTCCGCGAGAAGCGCCGGCCCGGGCGTCGCGGGAGCGCCGGGCTGCGGCGCGCGCTCGTCCGTCACGTCACCGTCCCGCGAGCTCATCGAACGGCTCGACCTCGAAGAGCTCGCTGGCGCGGTGGCGCTCGAGCGCCGCGCCGACCAGTCCACGGAACAGCGGGTTCGCGTCGGTGGGGCGCGAGCGCAGCTCGGGGTGCGCCTGGGTCGCGATGTAGTACGGGTGGACGTCACGCGGCAGCTCGACGTACTCGACGAGGTTGAGGTCGGGGTTGATGCCCGAGAACACGAGCCCCGCCTCCGCGATCCGGTCGCGGTAGCGGTTGTTGACCTCGTAGCGGTGGCGGTGGCGCTCCGAGGCGCGGGTCGCGCCGTACACCTCGGCCGCGATGGAGCCCTCGGTGAGGTCGGCCGGGTAGAGACCGAGGCGCATCGTGCCGCCGAGGTCGCCGTGGTCGAGGATGTCGACCTGCTCCTCCATCGTCGCGATCACGGGGTGCTCGGTGTCGGGATCGAACTCGCTCGACGACGCATCGGCGATGCCGGCGACGTGACGCGCGTACTCGATGACGATGCACTGCAGGCCGAGGCAGATGCCGAGGGTCGGGATGCCCTGCTCGCGCGCGAACTTCAGCGCTCCGATCTTGCCTTCGATGCCGCGGATGCCGAACCCGCCCGGGATCACGATGCCGTCGAGCGGCGCGAGAGCCTTCGCGGCACCCTCGGGCGTCTCGCACTCGTCGGACGGGATCCAGCGGATGTTGACGTGCGTCTCCTGCGCGAACCCGCCGGCCTTGAGCGCCTCGGTCACCGAGAGGTAAGCGTCCGGCAGGTCGATGTACTTGCCGACCAGGCCGATCGTGACCTCGTGCTTCGGGTTGTGCACGGCGCTCAGCACGCGCTGCCAGCGCGACCAGTCGACGTCGGCGGCCTTCGACAGGCCGAGAGTCCGGACGATGTACTCGTCGAGGCCCTGCTCGTTCAGCATCGACGGGATGTCGTAGATGCTCGGCACGTCGACCGCGTTCACGACGGCACCCTCGTCGACGTCGCACATCAGCGCGATCTTGCGCTTGTTGGACTCCGTGACGGGGCGGTCGCTGCGCAACACGAGCGCGTCGGGCTGGATGCCGATGGAGCGCAGCGCCGCGACCGAGTGCTGGGTGGGCTTGGTCTTCTGCTCGCCCGACGCGCCCATGAACGGCACGAGCGACACGTGCACGAAGAAGACGTTGTTGCGGCCGAGCTCATGACGGATCTGGCGGGCCGACTCGATGAACGGCTGCGACTCGATGTCGCCGACGGTGCCGCCGATCTCGGTGATGATGACGTCGGGCTTCGGCGTCTCGTCGGCCTGCAGGCGCATGCGGCGCTTGATCTCGTCGGTGATGTGCGGGATCACCTGCACGGTGTCGCCGAGGTACTCGCCGCGGCGCTCCTTCGCGATCACCTGCGAGTAGATCTGGCCCGTCGTGACGTTGGCTGCCTGGCTCAGCTCGATGTCGAGGAAGCGCTCGTAGTGACCGATGTCGAGATCGGTCTCGGCGCCGTCGTCGGTCACGAAGACCTCGCCGTGCTGGAACGGGTTCATCGTGCCCGGATCCACGTTCAGGTACGGGTCGAGCTTCTGCATCACGACGTGCAGACCGCGCGCCGTGAGGAGGTTCCCGAGGCTCGCGGCGGTGAGGCCTTTGCCCAAAGAGGAAACGACACCACCCGTCACGAAGATGTGCTTGGTGGTGTCGTTCGAACTGTCGCCGCGGGAAGAACCAGAAGTCTGCATCACGGGCTTTTATCCTATCAGTCGACTTCGGTGCGCAAGCTCAGCAACTCGCGGGCATGGGTCAGCGCGGCATCCGAGTCGGGCATGCCCGACAGCAGGCGGGCCATCTCGGCCTCGCGATCGGCTCCTTCGAGACGACGGACATCGGATGCCGTCACCGAGCCGTCGTTCGCCTTCACGACGGTCAGGTGGTTGGCGGCGAACGCGGCGACCTGTGCGAGATGGGTGACGGCGATCACCTGCGAGGACTCCGACAGGCGGGCGAGCCGCCGGCCCACCTCGATCGCCGCGGCGCCGCCGATGCCGGCATCCACCTCGTCGAAGACGAAGGTCGGCACCGGGTCGACGGCGGCGATGACGACCTCGATCGCGAGCATGACGCGGCTGAGCTCTCCCCCGCTCGCGCCGCGCGAGACCGCGCGCGGCTCGGCACCCGGGTGCGGGGCGAGCAGGATCGCGACGTCGTCGCGCCCCGACGCCGTCTCGGCGCCGGCGGTGACCGCGACCTCGAGGCGGGCATCGGGCATCGCAAGGGCACGCAGCTCGGCCGTGACGGCGGAGCCCAGGCGCGCGGCCGCTTCGGTCCTGGCGGCGGTGAGCACGGCGGCGGCCTCGTCGAGAGCGGCGGCCGCGGCATCCCGCTCCTCGGTCAGCCGTTCGATCCGATCGGAGTCGTCGTCCAGCTCCGCCAGACGCGACGAGCCGGTGTCGAGCAGGTCGATCGCGGCGTCGAGCGTGCCGTGGGCCCGCACGAGCCCTGCCAGCACCGCGCGACGCTCCTCGACGGCGGCGAGCTCGTGCGGACCCGACTCGTCGAGGTCGGCGAGATAGCCGGCGAGTGCGGCGGCGACGTCGGCGACGCGATACCCGAGGTCGGCGAGCTGGCCGGCGAGCTCTTCGAGCACCGGATCGTGCACGCGCTCGAGGACTCGACGGGACTCGGCCAGCAGCGTGGCGGCGTCAGGCTCGTCACCCTCGCCCGACAGGCCGTCGTGGGCGGTCGCAGCGGCGACGCGCAGCTCCTCGGCGTTCGCCAGCCGCTCGGCGCGCGCAGCGAGCTCGGTGTCCTCACCGGGCTGCGGAGCCGCCTGCTCGATCTCGGACAGCTGGGCCCGCAGGTCTTCGGCCTCGCGCGCACGCATGTCGCGATCGTCGGTGAGCTGCGACAGCTCGCGATCGATCGCACGCCAATGCTCGAACGACCGCCGGTACGCGTCTCGCGCGGTGTGGACGGCCTCGCCGCCGAACCTGTCGAGCGCGTCGCGCTGCGCCGCCGCCGAGCGCAGGCGCAGCTGGTCGGACTGGCCGTGCACCACCACGAGCTCGTCGGCGAGGTCGGCGAGCACACCGGCCGGCGCGGCGCGCCCGCCGACGGAGGCCCGGCCACGGCCCTCGCTCGAGATCGAGCGGCCGATGTAGAGCTCGGCGCGGCCGCCGCCGATGGGCTCGACGTCGCCGCCCGCCTCGCGCACGCGCGCGGCGACGGGCCCGTCCTCGGGCACGATCCATACACCGTCGACGGTCGCCTGCGAGGCGCCGGCGCGCACGGCGCCGGAGTCGGCGCGCTGGCCGAGCAGCAGGCCCAGGCCGGTGACGACCATCGTCTTGCCCGCGCCGGTCTCGCCAGTGATCGCCGTGAAGCCCGCGCCGATGGGCAGCGTCGCCTCGGCGATCACGCCGAGGTCGCGCAGGCGCATCTCCTCGATCACGGCGCCACCTCGGCTGAGACGGGCAGCACGCCGGTGATCGCCGCCGGGCCGCGCCAGCCCTCGACCGGAAGGCGGAACTTGCGCACGAGGCGATCGGTGAACTGCGCGGGGTGCAGGCGCGCCAGGCGCACCGGACGCTCGGACCGACGCACCACCACGCGGGCGCCCGGTGGCAGGTCGTGCGACCGGCGCCCATCGCACCACAGGATGCCCGTGCCGTTCGTGCGCTCGAGCACCTCGATCGCTACAGAGTGCTCCGGGCCCACCACGAGCGGCTTCGCGAAGAGCGCGTGCGCCGACAGTGGCACCACGGCGATCGCCTCGACGGTCGGCCAGATGACCGGGCCGCCGGCGGAGAAGTTGTAGGCGGTCGACCCGGTGGGGGTCGACACGACCATGCCGTCGCAGCCGAACGTCGACAGCGGCCGCCCGTCGATCTCGACCACGACCTCGAGCATGCGCTCGCGGCTCGCCTTCTCGACCGTCGCCTCGTTGAGCGCCCAGGTCTCGTAGATCACTGAGTCGACCGTGTCCTTCACCCGCACCTGCAGCGCCATGCGCTCTTCGACCTCGTACTCGCGGGCGATGACGCGGCGGACGGCCTCGTCCATGTCGTCGCGCTCGGTCTCGGCGAGGAAGCCGACGTGGCCCATGTTGATGCCCAGCACCGGCGCGCGTCCGTCTCGCACCAGCTCGGCGGCGCGCAGGATGGTGCCGTCGCCGCCCAGCACGATCGCGAGCTCGACCTCGCCGACCGGCACATCGCGTCCGAGCAGCGCCACATCGCCGAGCGTGGAACCTGCGGCCAGCAGCTCCTCCGCGTCGTCGGGGGCGAACACCGGCCGGGCACCCGCCGCGCGCAGTGCGTCGACGACCCGCTCAGCGGCAGTGACGGTCTCGGCGCGATGCGCGTGCGCCACGACCAGGATGCTGCGCTCGGCCTGCGCGTGATCCTGCGTGTCGTGCGGTGCGTCGGCGTTGTTCATCGGCTCCCCGCCAGTCGGTTCACAGTGCCTGACCATTCTGTCGGATTGCTCCCCCGCCCCGGCGCGAGGTGGGCTATGAACTCGGAATTGCCGTGCGTGCCCGCTATCGGGGAGGAGACGATGCCGCACGTGCCGAGTCCCGCATCCCATGCCGACCAGAGGACCCGCGCGACGGCGTCGGCACGCAGCACCGGGTTGGTGACGAGGCCGCCCTTCACCGCGGTGCGCCCCACCTCGAACTGAGGCTTCACGAGCAGCACGAGATCGGCATCGGATGCCGCCACCGCCACCGCCGCCGGCAGCACGTGGGACAGCGAGATGAAGGACAGGTCGCCGGTGATCACCGACGGCGCCGCCGCGACGCCGCTCGCCTCGGCGAGCGATTCGGGCGTCATGTAGCGGACGTTGAACCCTTCGATCGAGACGACGCCGGGGTCGTCGGCGACGGACGGGGCGAGCTGTCCGTGTCCGACATCGACCGCGATGACGGGCTCGGCGCCGCGTTCGCGGAGCACCTGGGTGAACCCGCCAGTGGAAGCGCCCATGTCGAGCGCCACACGGCCGCGGACGTCGACGGCGAACGCGTCCAGCCCGGCGATCAGCTTGTGAGCGGCGCGGCTGACGTAGTGATCGGCGCCGGCGACCTCGATCAGGCTGTCGTCGCGCACGGGCGTCGAGGCCTTCACCACGGGGCGTCCGTCGACGGTCACCAGCCCCTCGGCGATCAGCGTCGCGGCATGCGTGCGCGAGCGCGCGAGACCGCGGGCGGCGAGAGCGGCGTCGAGCCGGCTCGTCATGACGGGGAGCCGGGCGTCGCCTCGAGGCGGCGCGCGAGCGTGTCATGCAGCGTGTCGTACGCGTCGGCGCGCGTGGCCAGGGGCTGCGCCTCGATCACCTCGAGGGTCGACAGGAGGTCGCCGGTCTCGTCGTCGTGCGGGCTGGCCTGGTCCATGCCCCCAGAATACGGGGGCACCGGGACAGTCGACCGGATTCGGCGCGGCGGTAGCCGGTCAGGGCCGGTGGAACGGGTCGGCGTACAGCCGCTCGGGCACGCGGAATCCGAAGATCGCACGACCGGTCGACCAGATGGCCGCGGCGCCCGCTCGCACCAGGTCGACCGCGCGGTCCCCCTCGCTGAGGATGCGGATGTCGGCACCGTCGATCGCCACGCGCGCACCGCGGACGGTGGCGACGCCGTCCTTCACGTGCACTTCGGGGTACGGCTCGTGAAGCTCGCGAAGATCGCCGAGGATGTAGGTCGGACGCGAGCTCTCCGGCGCCGCCAGCACGTGCTTGGGCCTGTCCACCCCCGTCAGCACGAGCGCCGACGCGATGCCCGCACGGTTCGCGCCGAGGATGTCGGTGTCCAGCCGGTCGCCCAGGAAGAGCGGATGCCGCGCTTCGAAGCGCGCGACGGCCTCCTGGAAGATGGGCGTCTCGGGCTTGCCCGCCACGGTCGCGAGCCGGCCCACCGCCGTGTGCACCGCGGACACGAGCGTGCCGTTGCCCGGGGCGATGCCGCGTGACTGCGGGATCGTCCAGTCGGTGTTGGTGGCGACCCAGGGGATGCCACCCTCCTCCTCGGGCGTCTTGAGAGCGAACGCCGCTTCGGCGAGCTGCGTCCACCCGACCTCGGGCGCGAACCCCTGCACGACCGCCGCCGGGGCCTCGTCGGCGCTCCGCGTGACCACGAAGCCGGCCTTCTCCACCTCGACCACGAGACCGTCGCCGCCGACCACGAGCACGGTCGACCCGGGCGCGATCCTCTCAGCGAGCAGCCGCATCGCGGCCTGCGGGCTGGTGACGACATCCCGTGCGACGGTCGGCAGCCCGAGCTCGCTCAGGTGCGCCGCCACCGATGCATCGGTGCGCGCCGCGTTGTTCGTGATGTAGGCCAGGGACCGGCCGTCCCGCGCACGATTCAGACTCTCGACCGCGTGCGGCAGCGCTCCTGCGCCGGCGTAGACGACCCCATCGAGGTCGGCGAGCACGACATCGACGCCGTCGAGCGGGGCGGGCGTGGCCGCCCGCCTCCCGAAGAGCGCCATCAGCGCCCGGCCTCGTCGGTGTCTGCGTCCGCCTCCGCCTCCGCATCCGCGCCTGCAGCAGCTTCGGGCTGCGGCTCGTCCACGCCGGCCTCCTCGAGGATCTCGGCGACCTCGTCAGCCACCGAGAGCTCCTCCTGCGGGCTCAGCTGCGGCTCGTCCTCGGGCTCGTCCTCGGTGTCGGGCTCGTCCTCAGCCCCGACCTCTACCTCGTCGAACGACGCGTCCTCATCCTCGTCCTCAGGTGCGGACCCGCCCTCGGCGTCGACCTCGTCGAACGACGCGTCCTCATCCTCATCCTCTAGTGCGGACCCGCCCTCGGCGTCGACCTCGTCATCGGCGCCGACCTCGTCGAAAGACGCGTCCTCATCCTCGGCTTCGTCGCGATCCGCGACCTCGTCGTAGGACTCGTCCTCTTCGTCTTCCTCGAGGACCTCCTCGACGAGGACCGTCTCCAGATCGCCGAGACCGGTCGCCGCATCGATCGCCTCTCCGGCGACGACGGCACGTCGGTGCCACTGCGCGGCCTCGTCGGTGCGTCCGAGCTCTTCGAGCACGGCGGCTCGTGCGGCGAACAGGCCAGGGCTCCATTCAAAGGCGCGATCGGGGTCGAGCTCGGGGATGTCGAGTTCCTGGAGAGCGCGCTCGGGCTCGCCGAGGTCGAGACGGGCGCCCGACATCGCGATGGCAAGCTCGACGCGGACGGGAGTGTCCAGCGTGGCACGGTCGACGGAGCGGCCGACCTCGAGGGCACGATCGGCGCGCCCGACGCCGCGCTCGCTGTCGACCATGAGCGCGATCTGGTCGTCGCGGCCCGAGATGCGTCGGTAGGTGCGCAGCTCGCGCAGCGCGAGAGCGAAGTCACCGGTCGCGTAGGCGGTGATGGCGAGCGTCTCGCGGACGACCGCGATACGCCCGGCACGACGGGATGCCGACAGTGCATGCTGGTGCGCCAGCTCGGGATCCTCGTCGATGAGCTCCGACGCCATCGCCAGGTGGCGCGCGACCTCGTCGGCGTTCTCCTTGCTCAGTGTCTTCAACTCGTTGCGCGCGGCCGGCGGCAGGTCACGCGCCGTGACGTCATCGGGGATGAACGGGTCGTCGTGCCGTGCACGGACCGGGCGGATCTCTCCCTCGCGAACCTCACGGTCAGGGCGGTTCGCCCCGCCGCGCGTCGGGCGCGCGCTGCGCTCGTACGGCTTGCGGTCTCCTCCGTCACGCGGCGGGTACGAACGATCACTGTCGCGAGGAGCATGGGTGCGGTCGCCGTCGCGCTTCTGGTACGGCTTACGCTCCCCACCACCGCGGGGCGGGTACGAACGCTCGCCGTCGCGAGGAGCATAGGTGCGGTCGCCGTCGCGCTTCTGGTACGGCTTACGGTCTCCCCCATCGCGGGGCGTGTAAGGACGCTCGCCGTCACGAGGAGCGTAGCTGCGGTCGCCGTCGCGCTTCTGGTATGGCTTACGGTCACCGCCGTCGCGGGGCGTATAAGGCCGGTCGCCGTCGCGCTTCTGGTACGGCTTACGGTCACCGCCATCACGGGGCGTGTAAGGTCGGTCACCCTCACGCTTCTGGTACGGCTTACGCTCCCCACCACCACGAGGCGGATAGGACCGCTCACCGTCACGAGGAGCATAGGTGCGGTCGCCGTCGCGCTTCTGGTACGGCTTGCGGTCACCGTCCCGGGCTGCGTACGGACGGTCACCTTCTCGCTTCTGATACGGCTTCCGGTCGCCGTCGCGGGAAGCGTAGGGCCGATCGCCGTCCCGCTTCTGATAAGGCTTGCGGTCCCCGCCGTCACGCGGCGGGTACGAACGATCACTGTCGCGAGGCGCGTAGCTGCGGTCGCCGACACGCTTCTGGTACGGCTTGCGATCCCCACCGTCGCGCGGGGCGTAGGAACGCTCACCGTCGCGAGGCGCGTAGGGACGATCGCCCTCACGCTTCTGATACGGCTTGCGGTCTCCGCCGTCACGAGGCGTGTAGGAACGGTCACCGTCACGCTTCTGATACGGCTTGCGATCGCCTTCGCGGGCAGCGTACGGGCGATCACTCTCGCGCTTCTGATACGGCTTCCGATCGCTGTCGCGCTTCTGGTACGGCTTGCGGTCGGCTCGTGCCGGCGGCTGCTTCCCGTCGGATCGTTCGCTCGGCGCGCGTCTGTCGTCGCGCGGCTCCTGCTCTGCCATTCTTCGATCCTCCTGGATGCGGTCTACGTCGGCAATCCACCCT